>NZ_JACHXJ010000003.1:0-670580 GCF_014192015.1 Paenibacillus rhizosphaerae
TTCCATTCCTTCAATTGAAATATTTCGATATCGCATTAAACTATCCTGACCGTTAGCTTAATAAAATGAGCAGGCTACTGTAGCCTGCTCAACATTAAGTTTTATTCAACCAAGTTCCAATTTACACGGAACTATGTTCAGATCCTTGTGGTCGGTTGTTTACCATATATTACAATCCACTTGCCCCTGGTATCAGCTACGATGCGTGAGAGGCATATATGCCGTGATGTTCGGGTTGGACACGCCCGGTCTGATTCGATCAGCACCGAGCAGCTGTCTACGCCGCCTTCGGGTTTACGTTGTCCGTCGCGATGAGGTTCAAACTAGTCACCCTTTACCGCGCTTCCTTCGTGGTTACGGAGGTACGGATAATCGAGGTTATGATTTCAATAAACTGTTGGACTTCCGCGGAAGGAGACAAGGGGTACATCAAACCATAGGGGATCGTGAAATCCAGATCACAGGGGATGGTTACCAAGGATGGATGAACATCTTCCCATGCATCCAATGTTAAGAGGACGGCTCCACTTTCCACGCACAGGTTGAATACTTCAAGATCAAAAATTCGCACAATATCTTTAATTTTTATTTCGGGATGCTTCTTTAATAAAAAATCATGAACTTCATCAATTACTGAACTTTTTCCACCGTTTACCACTGCCAACTTCTCTCCATGCAAATCTTTGACGGACAAGGTTTTTTGAGAAGCCAGCCGATGGTTTCGAGGTACAGCAAAGCAAAAGCGGTAACTTCCCAACTCAAGCACGCGGAAATAATCCTTCCAGTTTTCTGTTAAGATGGGTCCTACGATGATATCAAAATGTTTGCCTATGGTGCGATAGGTTGTCGGGAGTGTGTAAGCATCATCCTCAAAATGGATGATGTTTATTTTATATTGCGGATATTCGCCGCAGATATCATTCCACAGATTCAGCAGAACCTTGCAGGGATTAAGGATGGAAGTTCCCACGCGAATGACAAGCTGATCGGCTTTGGCGGTGTGATGAATACGCAGCAGGACTTCTTGAAAGTACTGCAGCATGAATGCCGCATCCTTGTAAAAGGATTTTCCGGCCTCGGTGAGCCCGATCCCATGGTTAGTGCGAATCAATAGAGGCACTCCCACCTGTTTCTCCAACAAATTCATCTGTTTCATTACAGCGGTTGGAGAAACAAACAGTTTTTCGGCTGCCTTGGAAAAGCTTCCGGACTCCGCCACCTGAATAAACGTGTTCAATTGTTCATTCAATCCAAGCCCTCCTTATTTTTGCATGAACGAATAGTTCATACCATGCTAACTTATTTGAACTTCCGAATCAAGCGCTTCAACCATAACATTAGAGTGGAAGAAGAAAGAGAATGAGAGGAGCGAATTTAACTATGAAAGACAAACTCGTCGCCCTGGTCACCGGGGCCAATCAAGGAATCGGTCTGCAAATCGCAAAGGATCTCGTGGCACACGGCTTCACCGTGTTGATCGGGTCACGCAATCTCGATCGCGGCGAGGCCGCGGCCAAGGAGGTTGGGCCGGAAGCGCGCGCGCTCCAACTCGACGTGACGGATCAGGCTTCGATCACCGCCGCAGCGGAGCGCATCCGCAAGGAGTTTGGACGTCTCGACGTACTCGTCAACAACGCGGCGATCTCAAATACGAGCATGCGTCCCGGTATGTCCCTCAAGGAGTTCGTCGAGTTGACCCGCCCGAGCAGAGCGTCCCTCGATGAAATGCGTGCGGTATGGGAGACCAACGTGTTCGGCCCTCTCGCCGTTTACCAGGCGATGCTGCCGCTCTTGCGAGAAGCGCCGGCAGCCCGCATCGTCAACGTGTCGAGTGGCGTCGGCTCTCTGACAATGAATGCAGACCCGTCCTTTGAATTGCGCTCGACCTTCGGCCCCATTTATCCTGCGTCCAAAGCCGCTCTCAACGCCATGACGCTGGCCATGGCAATCGAGTTGGAGTCGACCGGGATCAAGGTCAACGCCGCAGCCCCGGGCTTCACCAAGACGAATCTCAACCACTATCAGGGCATTGAGACTGTCGAGGAGGGCGCCCAAGAGGCGGTGCGCCTTGCGCTGCTCGGGCCGGACGGTCCGACAGGCACGTTCTCGCAGGCGAAACTCGGAAAGATCCCGTGGTGATGCGGTCTCGAGTGTTATCTCTAAATGAAGGATTACGCAGTTTCGCCTAAAACAAATTTAGAAAATGCGAAGGCCATCTGTAAACACATCCTTTATTCATGGGATGTGTTTTTATTATACCCTCGATTCGACTGGTGCTGGAAGGGCTCGAATCGGGCAAAAGTGCGCACTGGGGAAGGTCCGTTTTGGATACCCTATGATGAAATTGAATTTGTTGAACGCTTAATCAAGCTGAATTGATTAAGGAGGACCGTCTAATGGTGTTTTTTTGATTCACTTCTGTATGCAAATTTATGTGTATTTATTCACTTTCTCATTAATTATGGACATATTTCCCATAAATCATGAAAAAAATTATCACTAATTATGACAACACACATTATTTTATTGACCTCTCCCCTGATCAGGATTATAATTAGTACCAACTACTAATACTTGATATTAATTTGTTAGCAGAAATGTTATATAGCCCTTATTTTCTGAACATACGGAAGCTTATTCTTTTAGTAAAAGGAGCGATTGATGATGAACCTAACCGTATCAACAGCCCGCATTACAGCCATTGGCAGCTATGTTCCGGAGAAAAAATTGACGAACGCAGACCTGGAGCAGATGGTGGATACGAACGACGAGTGGATCGTCCAGCGGACCGGCATGCGGGAGCGGCGGATTGCCGGAGAGAACGAATACTCCTCCACCATGGCTTATAAAGCCGTGGAAGACTTGGTCAGCCGTTACGGTCAGGACCTGACCGACGTGGACTGCATCATTGTATCGACGACGACACCGGATTATGCGTTTCCTAGCGTGGCCTGCCAAATCCAAGGGCATTTTCACATCCCGAGCACTGCGGCATTTGACCTGAACGCCACCTGCGCGGGCTTTACCTATGCACTGCATATGGCCAACGGCCTGATTACGTCCGGTCTGCACCGGAAGGTCCTGGTGGTTGCGGCCGAAACACTTTCCCGCGTTACGGATTACACGGACCGGTCGACCTGCATCCTGTTCGGCGACGGGGCCGCGGCCGTTCTGGTCGAGAAGGACGAGCAGCGTCCGAGCTTTATCACGGCCCATTTGGGTACGAACGGCGAAGGCGGCATCCACGTTTATCGCACGAACCTGTCCACAACGATGGACGGTGAGGAGCTGCTAACGAGCGAGAAAATGGTCCAAAACGGACGGGAAGTCTACAAATGGGCGACGCGAACCGTACCTCAGGGCGTAGAGACTTTGCTGGAGCAGGCGGGAATGACGGCCGAGGACGTGAATTGGTTTGTTCCGCACAGCGCCAATTTCCGCATGGTTGAGTCCATCTGCGAAAAAGCCGGCATCCCCGTGGAGAAAACGCTGACCAGCATGGAGTATTACGGCAACACATCTTCGGTGTCGATTCCGCTGGCGCTTCAGCTCGGTCTGGACGAAGGAAAGCTGCAGAACGGAGACACGCTGCTGCTGTACGGATTCGGCGGCGGCTTGACCCATGCCGGACTGATCCTGAAATGGGATTTGGATGCCCGTGGCTGATCATGTGGCGAAGAGTGTGACGTAAATGTTTAAGGGCTTCCGACCATGTCGGAGGCCTTTTTTCATTAATTCATTAATTCACGAGCCTCTTCTCCTGCGGCCTTTACGGTCAGCATCCTACACGTTAAAATAAGAACAACTCATCGATCTGATGGATACAATATCCCGACTCATTAATGAGATGGATGATTATTTTAAAGTATATGATTACGGTATGATACAACAATTGAATACAATCCAACGTCAAAGGTGGGAGAAAAATGAATCTGCACGCATTGCGCGTCTTTGCGGAGGTGGCCAGCACGGGAAGCGTGACCCGGGCCGCCGGCAACCTGCTGCTCAGCCAGCCCGCGGCCACCGCCCAGCTGCGGAATCTGGAGCAGGAGCTCGGGATGAAGCTGGTTGCCTCCAAGGGGCGCTCGATCCAATTGACGCCAGCCGGCGAGCGGCTGGCCGCCCGGGCACGACAGCTGTTTTCGCTGGAATACGATATGGAGCGGGAAATGAACGCACTCAAAATCGGGCTCGAAGGCAGCCTCCGGATCTGCGCCACGGATCTGCCCGGCCGGACGGTGCTCCCCGGCTGGATCGTCCGCTTCAAGCAGCAGTATCCGAAGGTGCATGTCCAGTTGACCCGTGGCAGCTCCCGTACCGCAATGGAGCGGCTGCTCGACCACTCGGCGGATATCGCGCTCATCTGCGGTGAAGGCCCGAAGGATTCCGGCTTGGAGTATATCACGCTGCTGGAGGATGAGCTGATCTTCATCGTCCACCGGGACCACCCCTTGGCGGGTGCCGCCACAACGCTCCAGGAGCTGACGACAACCGCCTTTATCCTCAGGGAAGAAGGCAGCTATACCCGCAGAAAGCTCTTCTCCCTGTGCGACGCCTATGAAGTGCCGAAGCCGCGGACCGGGATTTGTATTGAAGGGATGCAGGAGACGATTGAAGCCGTCAAATCGGGATACGGCGTTTCTTTTGTGCCTTCGCTTGCGGTCTCCCGGGAACTCAAATCCGGTGAGCTTGCGGAGGTCCGCGTTCCCGGAATGCGCGTCAAGCACCCGATCCGCCTATACACTCGAATTGGTGAAGAGCCCTTGGCGCCGGCGGCCAATTTTATCGCCATGATAGCTCCGCCGCTGTCCCAAGTCGGGTCTTAAATCATCAATTTAATTGATGATACTGCTTGATATATATATTGGATTTATATTCGAAATCTCATTATGCTGAAAGCACAGCACGGTCATGAAACCGCTGTGTAGGAGACATGAATGAGATTTTTTGTTTTTCAGACCGATATCCCAAAGGAGGCACAACAGATGACATCCACATTGTTCACATCATACCAAAGCGCGGTCAAATCCCGCCTGGAAGAAATGAAACGCACCGCCGAGGCTGCCATCGGGCAGCTTGATGATGCTGCCCTTGCTTGGGCGCCGGAACCCGGTTCCAACAGCATCGCTGTGATCGTCAAGCATATGAGCGGGCATATGATTTCCCGATGGACCGATATGTTCACCACCGACGGGGAAAAGCCGGACCGGAACCGCGATGCGGAGTTTATTCCGGAAAAGCTGGACCGCGCAGCCCTGCTGAGTCGCTGGGAACACGGCTGGGGCCTGTTCCTGAAACAGATCGGTGCGATCCGGGAAGATCAGCTGCTTGCGGAAATCAGGATCAAGGGCCAGCCCATAACCGTCATTGAGGCCATTGAAAAAAGCCTGTACCATTACGCCTACCACACCGGCCAAATCGTTTATATCGCCAAGCAGTACCGCAAGGATCAATGGGTCAGCCTGTCTTGACCCACAGGCGTCTTTCAAAACAGTGGGGCATATGCCTCCCTGTTCCTTTCCATACCGCACGAAGACAAAAGCATACCATTCACTAGGTGGGCTGCCCGGGAGCACTTACAGTTACGGCGGCGCTTCTCGTGCTTTTTCGCATATTTTTGTACTCTAAAAGTTCATGACAATAATTGTCACTATTAAGCGATACAATGGCAGCAAGAACACCCTCTCCGCAACCACGGAGGAGGAAAGGAGAATAAAAAATGAAATTAACCGCCTTGTTTTTTCTGATCATGTTTATGATCGGGACAGATACCTTTCTCATCTCTCCGATGATTCCGACGCTTCAGGACCTGTACGGCGTCCCCACGGGAATGTCCGGCTGGATGATGGGCTCCTACACGCTTGGCGCTGCGGTCTTCGCCTTGATTGCCGGCCCGCTCTCGGACGGGTTGGACCGGAAGAAGGTCATGCTGCTCGGGTTGCTGGGCTTTGCAGTGTCCACTGCGCTGTGCGGATTGGCCGCAGACTTCTGGACCATGTGCCTGTTCCGGCTCCTGGCCGGAATCAGCGCGGCTTTTGCCGCCCCGCAGGTGTGGGCTTCCATTCAAACGCTGCTGCCCGCAGAGAAAAAGGGCAAAGCGATGGGGCTTGCCTATGCGGGTCTCGCCGTATCCCAGGCGTTCGGCGTTCCGATCGGCAGCTGGCTGGCGGCAGCCCGATGGTCCCTCCCCTTTTTCGCGATCGGAGTCCTGTCCCTGCTGCTTGCCGGAGCTGCCTTATTCATCCTGCCTTCCATAAAGCCTCAGCCCAATGCCATTTTATCGCGGCAGGCCTTCTGGCGCAGATACGCACCGCTTCTCGGAAGCGGCAGGGCCAGAGGCGCTTTCCTGTCTTATTTCCTGATTCATCTGGGCAGCAATGCCGCGTTCGCGTTTTTGGGCAAATGGTCGGCGGAACGCTTTCACCTTCCCGTTGACCAGATCGGCACGATTATGATTTTCCTCGGCGTGGGCAATTTGGCCGGCAGTCTCGTGAGCGGATATGTCAACAGCCTGTGGACGCCGTCCAGGATCGTAGCCGCTGCGGTGCCGCTCCTGATGATCGGCTATGCCGCGCTTCCGCACCTGCCGTCTTTCATAACCGCGTCGATGATGTATTTCGCCATCTTTTTCATCCTGGGTATTCTTTTCCCGATGATCATGGGCGTCCTGAACAGCCTGAATCCGTCGCTGCGGGGGACAATCTCAAGCACGGCTACGGCGACAATGAACGCCGCCACGACAGTCGGCGCCTCCCTTGCCGGCCTGCTGTACGCCGGATCGGGCGGGTATGCGGCCGTCGGCCTGTTCTCGGCCTGCTGCTTCGCCGCGTCCCTGCTTATCTTTGGCACGAGCCGCGTCCTGGCGAAAGAGCCGGTACCGCAGGCGTAAAAAGGCCCATCAAGACCCTTTCCAAGTAGCACTCACCCATATCAAAAAAAGCCCCGCCGACCCTGTCGGCGAGGCTTGCTTTCTTTTTATAACAAACATCATTACAACAAGAGCTTATTTTGCCAACCCCTGTCGTTCCAAGCGTGATGCCCCGGCTTCAGCAATCCTCTCTAGCTTCCTAGCTTTACGCCCCGGACAGCGCTGGACTCGGCTGCTGGACGGTCACCCGGTATACGCCGGATCCCAGCTCCAGCTTTAGTGCTCCTCCGCCGTCTTCCCTGGCGCTCAGCACACCCGATGCCTGATCCGCCGGCTGTCCGTTAACCTGCGTCGTTGCAATCGATGCACCCGGCAGTTCGGCCTCAGCCGTCGTGTTCGGCGGAATTTCGAATTCGTAGGACGCCTGCGGGATGTCCCCGTCCTCGTCCGACAAGCTCCATTCGCTCCGGATCGTGCCGTACATCGAGTCAAGTGCCGCTTTGGCATAGGACAGTGCCGAGTCGGTCCGCGGACGAAGCCGGATCCGCTTGTACCCCGGTCCTTCAGCTTCATTCAGATCCAGCCCTGCCACAGCCCGGTACAGCCAGTCGCCGATGGCGCCGAAGGCGTAGTGGTTATACGAGTTCATGTCGTCGCTCCAGAACGAGCCGTCCGGCTTGATACCGTCCCAATGCTCCCAGATCGTGGTCGCCCCCTGCTTGACCGAATACAGCCAGGACGGGTAATCCTCCTGCATCGCCAGCTTCACGGCCAGATCGTGGTAGCCGTTCTCCGTCAGCACATGGCACAGGTACGGCGTACCGACGAATCCGGTGGTCAAATGGTGGTTCTGTTCTTTGACGTACTCCGCCAGTGTAGCGGCCATTCGGCGCCGGACCTCCCCTTCCACCAGCCCGAACATCAGCGGAAGGATCATGGCGGTCTGCGTATGCGCGGCCAGCCTTCCGCCCGGCGTGACGAACTCGTTCAGGAACGCTTCGGCCACCTTTTCGTACAGCTGGCGATATACGGCGGCATCCTCGGTACGTCCGAGAACTTCGGCGGTCTTCACGAACAGTGAGGTCGAGTAAGCATAGAAGCAGGTGGCGATCAGATCCCTCGGCGTCGCCCCGACATAGCTGCCTTCCTTCGCGTCAAGCGCCAGCCAGTCGCCGAAATGGAAACCGGTATTCCACAAATATTCGTTGTCCCCTTGGGCTCGGATATGGTCCACCCACGCCTTCATGCTGTCATATTGCTCTTCCAGAATCCGCTTGTCTCCATAGCAAAGATAGATCGTCCACGGACAAATGACGGCGGCATCTCCCCAAGCCGCGGACGAGCAGGCATTATCGTCGAGAACCTGCGGTATGACATGCGGCACGCCGCCATCCTCCCGCTGGTCGGCCTTCAGGTCGTGCAGCCACTTGGAGAAAAACGGCGCCACGCCGAAATTAAACGCGGCTGTTCTGACAAACACCTGAGCGTCACCGGTCCAGCCCAGCCGCTCGTCACGCTGCGGGCAGTCGGTCGGGATGTCCAGGAAGTTGCCGCGCTGGCCCCACTCGATGTTATGCTGCAGCTGGTTCAACAGCTCATGCGAGCACTCAAACCGCCCTGTCTGCGGCATATCCGTGTGCATGACACGGCCTGTAAAACGGTCTGGATTCAGCGGCTCGGCATCCGGCCAGCCCTCGACCTTCACATAACGGAAGCCCTGGAAGGAGAAATGGGGCTCATACGTTTCCTCACCGCCGCCTTTGCAGATATACGTTACGGACTGCTTTGCCTTGCGAAGATTGCCCGTGTAAAAATTGCCGCGGCTGTCCAGCACCTCCGCGTGCTTCAGCGTAATCGCCGTGCCGGCCGGCAGATTCAGGCGCATGTGCATGCGGCCCACCATGTTCTGCCCCATGTCGAGTACGGTATCTCCTTCAGGCGTCCGTAGTACTGTAACCGGTTTCAACTCTTGAACTACCCGGACCGGCTCGTTTTCCTGCATGACGAGGATGTCCTTGGCGTGATCCAGCTTCGCCACGTCTACCCAGTTCCCATCATCAAATCCAGGCTGGCTCCAGCCGGCCGACTCCAGCCGCGCATCATACGTTTCTCCGTGGTAAATTTCCGACATACGGACCGGACCGGTTGACGCTTTCCAGGAAGGATCGCTTCCGATGACCTCCGTGCTGCCGTCCGCATATTCCAGATGCAGCTGAAGCAGCAGCGCCCGCTGGTCCCCAAACAGGTTGCGATGGTTCTCCCAAGCCAGATTGCCTTTATACCATCCGTTGGCCAGCCCCGCGCCGATGGCATTGTCAGCCCGGGAACGGACCAGGTCGGTGACGTCATAGGCCTGAACCTGCAGCCGATGCCGGTAGCTGGTCCAGCCGGGCGTGAATGCCCAGTCGCCCACCCGCTCGCCGTTCAGCTCCAGCTCATAGAAGCCGAGGCTCGTCGCATAAATTCGTGCCTTCCGGACGTCTTTGCTCACGCGGAACCCTTTCCGAAGAAGGAAGGCCTCCTCTGCCTGGGGATCGATCCGTCCCGGCTCCGGCGTGATCCAATCCGCACTCCAGTCCGCCGTCCGCAGCAGTCCCATTTCAAAATACGACGTGTCGCTCCATTCCGACTCCTGCCCCTGCTGGTCCCACACTTTGACGCGCCAGCTGCAGCGTTGGCCGGACAGAAGCGCGGCACCCGCATATTCGACAAGCACCGATTGGTCCGAGTCCACGACGCCCGTGTCCCAAATCAGATGATCCCCGTCAAAATCACCTTCCTCTCCCGCCACCTGAAGATGATATGCCGACTGCAGCACATGCATCCGGCCGGATGTGAGCTGCCAGCTGAAGCGGGGACGCTCCGTGCCGAGCCCCAGCGGCTCACTGCGGTACTCGCAGGTCAATTTCGTAATGCCAAGCGTTGACATAGACTTCCCTCCCGTTTTTGCGTTGGATGCTAGCCAGGATTTTTTTAGCCATGTTTCTTTACTACTGCTTCCATTGTAAGAAAAACGTCAATCGACGTACCTTCAAAGAAGACAGACCGCGTTTAAAGGTCATTTTTCTTGCAATATCAGGAAGCCATGGCTCTGGAGTTTATACTTTCTGATATTATAAAAAAGGCGGCTGCGCGATACAGGCGGTGATCCGGACGAAAACATAGGCTGATCTGGACATATTGCCAATGTTCGCCTAGGATAGGAGCAAAGGTATATGAATTTATAAAAATCTACCTCCGAGGAGAGAAGGCAGATGAGCATAAAACGAAGCCAGGCCCTGCTGCGGATGGACAGCTTTTTTGAGCCGGGGGTACCCTTCTACGTCAACCGCGTATCCGAATCGTTCGACATGCTGGAACACTCGCACGAATTTGTGGAGCTGACCTATGTCAGCGAAGGGTCGGGCGTCCATTATATCGGCGGAGAAACATGGCCGGCCGAGCAGGGCAGCCTCTTTCTCATCCCGATCGGACTCTCGCACGTGTTCCGGCCGAAAACCCCGCGCAAGGACCGGCAGCTGGTTGTGTACAACTGCATTTTTCCGGCCGATTATCTCCAGGAGCTTGAAGCCGCCTTCCCGCGGGAACGCGAGGTGTTCGCCGCCTTTTTGGATCCGGATATGCCCTGGCTGGAAATTAAAGACCAGAACGGCGAATACCACGCCTTATTCCGCGAGCTGTACCGGGAATATGCCGGACGAAGCCCCGGCTGGATGCTGCTGCTGACCTCGCTGCTCGTCCGGGTGCTGACCGGACTGTACCGACACCGGCTGCAGCTGGATCCGCCCGCCGCCAGGCGCCAAGGCTCGCTGACGATCGACGAATCGATCGCTTATATGGAGCGTCACTTCGCCACCGATTTGCGGCTGGGCGAGCTGGCCGCCCAGGCCAGCCTCAGCCCGAGACATTTCAGCCGGCTGTTTGCCCGCCAGACGGGAATGAGCTTCACCGCCTATTTACAGGGCATCCGCATGGATGCCGCGTGCCGCATGCTGATCGAAAGCGACAGCAGCGTCACCGAAATCGCCGCCCGCGCCGGGTACAGCGATTTAAAGTTTTTTCACCGGCTGTTTAAGCAAAAGACCGGCCTCACGCCCAGGCAGTACCGGCAGCAGCGGAAGGGCTGAGCGACAGGTGATATTTGGAAACATCGGATAGTTAGCAGAAGCCCCGCACCTCCCTTTTCGAACCGTTATTTCAGCAACACTCCAGGATACAAAAAAGCCTCCTCAAGAGAGGGGGCTGAAGTTCTTATCAACCTTTTATATTTATTTTCCTCCGGTAACCCGAATCAGTTCGCCGTTAATATTCCCGTTTGCCTCAGACCCGAGAAAGACGATCAGGTTCGCAATATCCTCAGGCACGCTATGTTTGCGCGTTGGCACGTTCTCCCGCTCCTTTTCGATCATCTCCGCCGGGAAGGTCGTCAGGGCTTTCTCCGTCATGGTCCAGCCCGGCATCACCACATTCGTCAGGATTCCATCGGGTCCCAGCTCTTTAGACAGCGTCGCCGTCAATCCGTGCAAGCCGGCCTTGGCCGCTGTATATGCCCCGCCTCCAGCCATGCCGTCCTCAGCTAGCTCCGAAGAGATGTTGATGATCCTTCCCCATCCGGATGTCCGCATCAATGGTAGTACCTTCTGAATAGTGTAGTAATATCCTTCGAGATTTGCACGAATGACTCGTCTCCAACCGCCCGCATCTGTGTTTTCAAAGGCCAAGCCCATGATGCTGCGGTCTCCCCACAGAACGGCATTGTTAACGAGTACCTGAATCCCTCCCCATGTCTCAGCAATCCGCTGTACGGCTTGATCCATGGAACGGTCGTCCGTTAAATCATAATGGACTACAATGGCCTCTGCTCCATAGCTTTTGATTTTCTCCGCCGTATGTTCCGCCGCCTCCCGCCCGCTCGCATACGTAACGGCAACCTTGGCTCCTTCCATACCGAATTTTTCAGCCGTCGCCGCTCCGATTCCGCTTGAGCTTCCAGTGATGACTACAACCTTGTCTCTAAGTCCCAGTTCCATCCCGATCTCTCCTTCATAATTAAAAATGAACAATAAATTGCGTTGCGCTTTGTTTAGGCACTTAAACATTTAGTCAACCTAAATATATATTCAAAAAAAGACGCCACGAATCACGATGCGTGCTTGCATCCCCGATTCTCCGACGCTTCCTGCCTGCTTTCCTTGATGCCAACCACCAGGATACCTCTGATGCCTTCGCTACTCTGCTACCTCTGCTACCTTCGCTTATTCCGGATCATTCTCTATAAATAACGGGTGCACATCTTTCCCTCGATCCTCTCCTCCTTCCATCACGCCGCCGTGGATCTTCCTCAGCCAAACGAGCATCAATGCGCTCTCCTCCGGGGTCAGCTGCTGTTGGATTCGCTCTTCGATGTCTTCCACGATACCGCCGCAAACCTGTTCCAACGACCGGCCGGCGTCCGTAAGAAATATACGCTTCACCCTGGCATCCTCTGCATCCTGTTTACGGATAACCCAGCCTCCCTTGACCAGCGGATCCAGCAGGTTGGTCAGCGACGCTGGCCGAATCCGAAGCCGCTCATGCAGCTCTTTCTGGGTCAGCCCATCCCCGACGTTCCACAGCTGGACAAGGACCCCAACCTGCGAAGTGGTTATGCCATATTGGGCCAACCGCTGATCGTAAAGCCTGCCGGTCTCCCGAAAAATTTGTTTGATCCAGTACCCGATGCTGTTTTGAAATGATTGCGGCATTTATTTAGTCTCCCTAAAAATATATTAAACTCATCGTCGTCTGTCAATATTTCTTAATTACACCAACAGTTTAGCACAAACAAGTGGTTTGGACACGTCCTTGCGAGCCCTATCCACGGAGAGGATCGTTCAGCTATTAAATACCTTCTCGGCAGTCCGAACCGATTGTCTTGAATTGTCTTGAAAGGATATTAACGTTCATTCGCCTCAGACTCGCAAAGACGACCCGGTTCTCATTGCCATCTCCCTTCATTTCTCCCTTAACACCCGACTGTATTTTGGAGACGGAATGGTCTAGAATGGCATTTAGACTCACATTTCCGTGACCTTTCGCTTATGGCTGTTCCAATCGCACCCTAACACAGCTACTCTTCAAAGTTCACCCATCATTCCAAAGGAGAACCGCCTGCCATGACGATCCAATCCGTTTTTCGCCGGGCCAATCAAGTCTGCAACCGCGAACTGACCCGGCTGGAGGAAGCCGGCCTGTCCATCGCCATTATGTACTGGGGGTTTATGCCCACGCACTACGACAATTCCATGCACCGTCACTCTTTTTTTGAAGCCTGTTACGTTGTGGACGGCGAAGGCGAATATATCGAACAAGGCAAAGAATACCCGTTGAAAAAAGGCACCGCTTTCCTGTCCCTACCCGGAGTCTGGCACCAGATCCAAAGCGATACCGGTCTTACGCTCGTCTATGCCGCCTTCGAGGTAGATGAAAAGCACACCAGTAACATATATATGGAGGCTTACCGGCACTTGGCGGAGCATGGGCAGCCGGTGATGGATGGCGCTGACGAGCAGCCCGCCGGGCATCTATGGGATGCGCTCATCTCACTGTTTCAAAGTTCGAAACCCGCCCCCCTGCCGGTACTCAGCCACATCTCCATGTCGCTGATGCTGTCCATCCTCTCCCTGCACGGCACACAGCGGCAGGATACGCCGGAAGCCGGCTTGGAAGTGGATACGGCCGAAGAGAACTCTCTGTTCCGGCAGGCCAAGCTGTTCATTGACGACAACCTGGGCGAAGAGCTGACACTCGCCTTGGTTGCCGGGCACCTGCATATTTCGTCCCGCCATTTAACCAGGTTGTTTCAGGCCAACCTGAGCCAATCGTTCGTCCACTATATTCAGGAACGCCGGGTGCGCCGGGCTTCCCAGCTGCTGCTTCAGAGCGACCTGCCCGTCAAAGAGATCGCATCGCAGTGCGGCTTTCAGTCGGTCCATTATTTCACACGAATATTTACCCGCCGGCTCGGCGTATCCCCCGCCAAATTCAGGCGCTCCCAGTTCAGCGAAGGACGTTCGGGCAAAGAACATTTCCCTCCGAACATGTCCTGATTGTACAAAAGCTGTTCTAGATCGTTTAAAGACGCCTCCTCTCCCTCGTCTTACAATGTTACACATAACGACAGACAAGAGGGAGGAAGCACCATGACTGCAACAGCACCCCCATCCTTTAATCCTTTACCCGTCAATTCCATTCCTGTTCACAGCCTCGGGGAACCGGCCCTTATTGTGGACGGCTTCTCCAAAGATTACGATTCCTTGATGGCCCGGCTGACCGCCATGTACAAAAATCACGGCGGCGAAGCTTTTGTCGTCGCGATCGATGCGGCGAACGGAGCCCAGTACGGCCGCTGGGTGAACCGGCTCCGCACTTACTGCGAGGAAGAGGACATTCCCTGGATCGGAATCGACACTTCCCGTTACATGAAGAAACCGGAAGAACTTCTGCAGCAGTTTCATCCCTATCTGACCGATAACCGCGCGTTTGGCAGAATCGCCGCCGACGTTTCGGAAGGCGGCTATTTTCAGGAGGGGGCTGAAAAAGCGTGGCTCCGGGACGTTCAGCAGAAGCTGAGAAACTGCAGCGAAGCGGTCAAAACCGGCGAAACTCCGATTCCGATGGTCGTCACCGCCGGTCCCGGGGCGCTCTTCCTCTGCCCCGCTCCGGATGTTTCCGTCTACTGCGACCTGTCCAGGGAGTATCAGCAAAAGCTCCACCGGATGGGCATGGGCAGTCTCGGCCTAGGCGAAAGCGCCGATCCCGTCGAGACGTACAAACAGGCCCTGTTCCTGGAATGGCCCGTGTGGGAGAACTATCGGAATCAGCATTTATATGATTACGATGTGTACATTGATATGAATCAGCCGGAATCGCCGGCCTGGGCTACTCTCCCGGCGCTCAGGGAGCTGCTGGCCGCCGCCGCCCGCCGCCCGTTTCGGGTCAAGCCTTTCTTCGCGCCCGGTATTTGGGGCGGGCAGTACTTGAAGGAGCTGTGCGGATTGCCCGAAGATTGGCGCAACTGCGCCTGGTCATTTGAGCCAATCGCCCCCGAGAATACGCTGTTGATCGAAGCAAACGGCAGCGTCATCGAAGTTCCGTTTTCGCTCCTGCTTACCTCCCACCCAGAGGAAATCATGGGAGGGCGCAATGTGGAGCTGTTCGGGGATTATTTTCCGATCCGCTTCGACTACCTGGATACGATCGACGGCGACAACCTGTCGCTGCAGGTGCATCCGCAGCAGGCATACATCGAGCGGACGTTCAACGAAACGATGACACAGCAGGAATCCTATTACATTATGGAGCAAAAGCCGGGGGCCTCCCCCATCGTTGCCTTGGGCTTCCAGAAGGGAACGGGCGGCAGCGGCTTGCTTCAGGCGGTGGATCATGCCCATGAGTCGCGGCAGCCGCTCGACATCGGGCAGTATGTCAATGTATGGGAATCCCGCAAAGGGGATCTTTTCCTGATTCCGCCGGGTGCTGTTCATTTTTCCGGCAGGGACAATCTCGTGCTCGAAATATCGTCCACGACCTGGTGGTTTACCTTTAAAATTTACGATCACCTTCGCCTCGACCAGGACGGCCGGCCCCGGCCGATCAACCGGGACCATGCGGAGCAGAACATGATCGACGCTTTCGACACCGCGTACGTTCAGGAGCATCTGATCGCGAAGCCCAAGATCAGCCGCGTGCAGGGGAACAGCACCGAGGAACTGCTCGGCGAGCGGGACGACCTGCTGTTCCAGGTCAAACGGCTGCGTCTTGACGGACCGTGGGAGGATCATACCGAGGACGGTTTTGTCATGTACAACCTGGTCGAGGGGCAGCGCGTCCGCCTGATTCCGGAGCATGACGAGGATGCCGCCGTGGAATGGGGATACGCGGAGGCTTACATTGTTCCCGCCTCGGTCGGCGGCTACCGGCTCGAGCCGATTGGCCCCGGGCCCTGCACCTTGATCCGTGCCCAGGTTTCGCCTGGCTGGAATACGCCGCTCCTTCCGCATCACTGGAAGCCCGGTGGGCGGGCATGAGCGGCCACCCCGGCAGCAAACCTGCCCGGACGGTCGTGACCGTGGCCATTGACGCCGGCGGAACCAGCATGAAAGGCGGTGTGCTGGAGAACGGGATCCTTCTGCCCGAGCCGTATCTGGAGCAGCCTTCACGCTCGGAAGCGGATGCCGAAAGCATCGTTGCCCATTTCGCCAGCCTGATCATCCGGCTTGCCGGGGCATATATGAAAGGAAGCGGCACTCCGGAGCACGATGTGACGTTTCGCATCGGGACGGCCTTCCCGGGTCCCTTCGATTATGAACGCGGCATCAGCCGCATCCGGGGACTCGGCAAATACGAGCAGCTGTATGGCCTGCCGGTGGGTGAGCTGCTCAAGAAGGAGCTTCGCCGCCGCGCCGGGCTGCCGGGCAGCGACCCATGGATGCGCATGCTCGCGGCTGCGGACATCGCCTTCGGGAACGATGCCGTCCTGTTCGGCATGGGCGCCGCCAAGCGCTTCCCCGCCGAGCGGCTGCTCTGCCTGACCTTGGGCACCGGTCTCGGCTCGGTCTTCATGGACCGGGGCCGGGCGGTCAGCGGCTTGGACGGCGTCCCCGAGAGCGGCATGCTGTATGCCGAGACGTTCGAGGGCGAGCCGGTCGACGGCCAGTTCGGCAGGCGCGGCGTGCTGGCGCTGGCGGACGCGCTCCATGCCCGGCGGCAAGGTGATGATGTCATCGACCTTGCCGCCGCGGCCGCCCGGGGCGAGTCCGCCGCCCTCCGGGTCTGGCACGACTACGGCGAGCGGCTCGGGCGGATGCTGCGCCCGTATGCCGCCGCCTTTCGGCCGGACCGCCTGATCCTGGGCGGCCAGATCGCCAAAAGCCTGCCGATCTTCGGCGCTTCCCTTACGCACGCGCTGCTGCCGGTGCGGCTGCCCGTGCTGTATGAAGACGATCTGCTGCGGCAGGTCTTTTACGGCGCCGACATGCTTTTTGATTAATACGGAATCTTTTTTTCCTAAAGCAGCTTTCTATGGAAGGCTTGTGTTGGAATTAGAGGCCCTGCTGTCTCCGCCAAGCAAACGAAGATGGGCGGCGTGCCCACCACAATAGAACTCTCTCCTTAAGGAGGATACACGATGACATTAGAACAACAGTTAAAACAGGCCGACGCGCCGCTGCCCACCCGGAAGTGGACGATTTACGCCATTCACCATTCCCACACCGATCTCGGCTATACGGATCGTCAAGAGAAGATCGAGCAGTACCATGTCGATTTCATCCGCCAGGCGCTGCGTATCGCCAATGCCGCTCATGAAGGCGCCAAACCCGAGTGGAAAGGCTTCCGCTGGACCTGTGAAACGTTCTGGGCAGTGGAACAGTTTCTGAAGGCAGCCTCGCCCGAGGAGCAAAAGTCGTTTGCCGAAGCCGTCCTCCGCGGCGATCTCGAGCTGTCCGGCACCTACCTGAACATGACGGAGCTGCCGGACGAACAGCTGCTCAGCTCCCTTCACCGTAAAGCCCAAGCCTACGCCGCCTCGATCGGCAGCCGCGTGGACAGCGCCATGACCGCAGATATCAACGGATATGGCTGGGCGTATGCCGACAGCCTGCTGAACCATGATATCGAGCATTTGTTCAGCTGTATTCACACGCATCACGGCATGTACGCCCTTGGCCGCAAGCAGGCGCCTTTCTGGTGGGAAACACGTGACGGCCGCCGCCTTCTGGTCTGGAACGGGGAGCATTACATGATCGGCAACGAGCTGGGCCTGTGCCCCGGAGCGCTCGGCAAATACATGATCCGCGACGAGTTCAGCCACCAGCTGGTGGAACCGGAAGCGATCCATGAAGGCATCGCCACCATCCGCATCCGCCGGTACTTGGCGCAGCTGGAAGCCGAGCAGTACCCGTATGGGTTCGTGCCCGTCATGCTCTCGGGACTTGGCACCGACAACGGCGCGCCGAACAGCCGGATCGTCGAATGGATCCAGGCGTGGAATGAGCAGCACGGCGACCAGATTACGATCGAAATGACCAGCCTGAGCGGCTTTTTTGCCCGCCTGAAGCAGGAGGATCTGGCTGAACTGCCTGTCCACCGGGGAGACTGGCCGGACTGGTGGACGGACGGCGTCAGCTCTACACCGATGCATACTCAGGTCTTCCGGGATGCCCAGCGGACGCTCCGCAAGGCGGTCAAGCTGGACCCTGAAGCCAGCGTGCTCCGCCAAGCCGAGATCGATGAGACAGAGGAGGCGCTGGCGCTGTATGCCGAGCATACATGGGGCTACCATTCCTCCATTTATGAACCGTGGCATAAAAACGTCCAGCTGCTGGAGGTCCGCAAGCTGGCGCATGCCGCCGAAGCAAGCCGCCTGGCCTACCGTGCCTTGGACAAGGTGCTGCTGCAGCAGGGCAGCGCCACGCTGTACCCGGATCGGCCGTACCGGTTCCGGATCACTAATCTGGCCGCGCGGGAAGTGACGGAGCTCGTCACGCTCCAACTGGACGGCTGGGAGCCCGGCGCCCTGCGCGAAGGCGTCGAGGTCGTACGGGAGGATACCGGCGAAGTGCTGCCGCAGCAGTCCGCCCATCCGCATACCATCGTCACCGAGCTCAAACTGCAGGCGCAGGAAACCTGCTTCCTGCTTCTTCGCCCGCTGGCTCAGGGACGGCAGCAGGGCACGACGACGTCCAACACCCGTCTGATCGGAGCCGACCAGGTGTACGACATGGACGACATGTTCCAGGGGCCATCCGGCTCTGCCGGCCATCCGCCGGTCCGCATCACCCGGACCGGCCTGGAATCCCCGTTCGTCCGCCTGTCCTGGTCCGACAGCGGTATCCATTCCTGGTTCAACAAGGAACTGGGCGCTGAAATGCTGCGCAGCGGCAATCCGTACGGGGCGTTCACCCCGATCTATGAAGTCACCCGGCCGGCGGATGAGACGGACGCCTCCCAGGTATGGAGCACCCGGGCCCGGATGGGCCGCAACCGCAAGGGGCTCCATGCCGAGCGCTCCGCCGGGCGCATCACTTCGGTGCGCACCCTGGAGAACGGACCGCTCTACGCCACGGTGGAAATCACGTACCGGTTGAACGGCTTGTCTTACTTCGCCTTGTTCCTGCGGGTCCATGCCAACCGGAACCGGGTCGACGTGTCGGCGCGCTTCCATAAAGACAGCGTCTGGAGCCCGGAGAACGTCTACCTTTCGCTTCCTTTTACAAGCGGTGACACCTTGCGGGATACGCTGTATGCAGATAAACCGGGCGGCCTCGTGCGGCCGTGGAAGGACCAGCTTCCGGGGACCTGCCTCGATTATGCCTGCATCCAGGAAGGTATTGCCTGGCAGGATGACCGAAGCTCACTGCTGCTGGCTTCGCCGGATACGCCGCTCATGCAGTGGGGTCCGCTGGAGTACGGCACAAGACGCCTCCACACCCAGCAAGCGGAAGGCGAGAAGCCGGAGTCGTACGCCTGGCTGATGACCAACTATTGGGAGACCAATTTCAAAGCGACGCTCGGCGGCTTCTACGAATTTCAATACCATGTCAGCTCGGAGCCGGCGCTGCCGGAGGATGAGCTTGCGGCGGCCATCCGGGCGCTGCACGAACCGTTTGTCGTATCCCGCATGCGTCCGGAAGGCGTGTAAACGTCCACTAAAAGAAAACAAACGGCATTTAGCAGATGTTTTTATTGCGATATAAGGAAGCTTAGTCTCCAAAAGCTTATACTTTCTGATATCTGAAAAAAGGAGCTGTTCCGCTTGGGGACAGCTCCTTTTCTTGTTTGTCCTTATACTCAGCGAATCAAACTCATCGATCCGGCCGTGCTGCGGCAACCAGCGCGCGAGCATTGCCCTTCCTCCTTTAGATCGACCGCGCAATGCCCCCCTTTCCTCTACGCACTTCAGGTCGCAGCGCTCCCCTTCCCCCCTTCACCCCTTAGACAGCAAAATAATGCTATTCCCCGCCATTTCTCACTAGCAACATTTACTTATTTTTCCTCCCTTCCTCATCTTGTTATTATTTTGTTATATTAATAATGCTACTTTTTATTGTGATTAGTATAATAGAAGACAATAAATAACAAATGAGTACATTTAAAAACCGCATTCAAAAGGCTATAATAGCAATGCAAACGCTAACATATTCGAAATGGGGAGAGTAGAAATGAAAAAGAAGCCTGTTACTTTGTTAGGATTTGTTATGATCCTGATGCTTTCGATGTCCCTGTCCGCCTGTGGATCAAGCGGCGGCAGCGATGATTCGGCCAGCAGCGGAGGAGGCACGGATACAACCGGCACTTCGTCCGGTGGAACTTCCGGAAGCGGGACCGAGCTGTCCGGCAAAATCACCTTTTTGACCAACCGCACCGACATGATCGGCAAAGAGTATGACGATTATGTAAAGCGCTTTAACGAGAAATACCCGAACATCAAAGTGGAATTCGAGGGCTCGCAAACCGATTATAACCAGCAGGCCAAAGTGAGAATGGCCGGCGATGAGCTTCCTGACGTCATGTTCATTCCGACGATTCCGAACTCCGACCTGCCGAAGTATTTTGCTCCGCTCGACGATCTCGGGCTGGATGACAAGATTACGTTTAAAGACTTCAGATCCTATGAAGGCAAAGTGTACGGCATCACGACTGGCAACTCCACGTCGGGGATCGTGTATAACAAAAAGGCGTTCGCCGATGCAGGCATTACGGAACTCCCGAAAACTTGGGACGAGTTCCTATCCGCTTGCGAAAAGCTGAAGCAAAAAGGCATTGTGCCGCTGGCTTCCAACTTCAAGGATAAGTGGCCGCTGAACAACTGGGTGTATGACCTGCCGCGGCTGATCGAGAACAACGCGGACTTCCCGAACGCGAAGCTGAATACGGACACGCCGTTCACGATGGACAACGGTTACGGCAAGGCGTTCAGCCTGATCCGTGAACTGAACGAAAAAGACTACCTGGAGAAAGACATCAACTCCACCAACTGGGAGCAGTCCAAGAAAGACGTCGCATCCGGCAAGTTCGCCATGTACTTCCTTGGCAACTGGGTTATCAACCAAGTTATCGGTGCCGGAACGACTTCGGACAACATCGGCTTCTTCCCGCTGCCATATGACAACTCCGGAACGGTTCGCGCCGCCCTCAGCCCGGACTTCTTCTACGCCGTTTCCAAAAACAGCAAAAACGTTGAAGCTGCCAAGGCTTTTGTCAAATGGATGCTTGAGGACTCCGGTTACGAAGATTTCGCCGGATTCATCCCGCCGCTGAAAGACAAAGAGTCCAAGCTGGCTCAGCTGAAAGACTTCCAGGCTACCGGCGTGGAGCTTCAGGAAGGCACACCGGATGATGCGACGGTTACCGACATCCTGAATAAGGCGCAAATCGATATGCCGGCCATAGTTCAGGAATTCGTCCTTGCCAAAGATCCGCAAAGCGTCCTGGATAAATGGAACAAGGCGTGGGCCAAAGCCAAGAAAGACCTCGGCAAATAACGCCTGCTTACAGGAATAGCCCGGCAAAGTGGATTATCCGATCTAGGAGGTAATCCGCTTTGCTGTCGGCTTTGCATCCCAGAAACGCCCATAAGCTTGCAGAAAGAAGGTATAGCATGTTCGGAACGCTATCGTACCGCAAACAGAAGACGATCATTATCGTCTCTTTTCTACTGATTCCTTTGATTCTATTAGCTACGTTCACCTATTATCCGGCGATCAAGCTGATCTATTACAGCTTTACGAACTGGGACGGCTACAGCCCGGAGAAGCCCTGGGTCGGCCTGGACAATTACCGGGAAGTGTTCTCCAATTCGGATATTTTCAAAGTATTCGAGCACAACTTCGCTTATTTTGCGATGGGAATCGTCCAGAATATCATCGCCATTTACTTCGCTGTCGTCCTGAACAGCCGGCTCCGCGGCCGGAACATGTTCCGGATTCTGCTGTTTCTGCCTTACATCATGAACGGCGTGGCGGTCGCTTTTATGTTCGGGTACGTGTTTGACACGACCAACGGCTCACTGAACCTGTTCCTCTCCAGCCTAGGGCTGAAGCATCTCGGCGAAACGAGCTGGCTCGGCACGGAAGGGCTCGTTAACTATGCGCTGGCCTCTACCGGACTGTGGCGCTTTATGGGCTACAACATGGTCATTTACATCGCTTCCCTGCAGGCCATTCCGAAGGATATTTACGAAGCGGCGAAAATCGACGGTGCCGGCTCCTGGCAGACTCTGTGGAAAATCACGCTGCCGAACATGAAGCCGGTCATTCAGCTGAACCTGTTCCTGACCGTGACGGGCGCGCTCGAAGTCTTCGACCTTCCGTTCGTGTTGACCAAAGGCGGACCTGCGGGAGCGAGCCAGACGTACGTACAACGCGTTGTGGAAACGGCCTTCGCTTACAACAACTATGGACTGGCCTCGGCGATGAGCGTCATCTTATTGTTCTTTGTGGTCATCGTACTGGCCGTTCAGCAGCTTGTGCTCAGCAGAGGAGGAAATAAATAATGCATTCGTCCAAATTCCGGATCCAGGACCTGTTTAAATACTTAACCCTGCTCATCGGGGTATTCGTTGTCCTGTTCCCTCCCTATGTCGTCATCATCAACGCCTTCAAATCGAGGGATGAATTTAACAGCAGCAGCTCGATGGCGCTGCCCCATAATTTTTTCAATTTCGAAAATTTCAAGGTCGTGTTCGAGCGCGGCGGCCTGCTCAGCGGATTCGGCAACATTCTGATCATTATCGTGGTCTCGCTCGCGCTGAACATTTTGTTCGGCACGATGGTCGCTTATGTTCTGGGCCGGTTCGATTTTAAACTGAAACCGATCGTGTTCGGGGCGTATCTGGTCGCTACCATCATCCCGAGCATCACGACACAGGTCGCCACATTTGGCATTATCAAAAGCCTTGGGCTGTACAACACGATGGGCGCCCCGATCGTCCTGTACATCGGAGCCGACGTCATCCAGATCATCCTGTACCTGCAGTTCATCCGCAACATCCCTTATGACCTGGACGAAAGCGCCATGGTGGAAGGCGCATCCCTGTTCAAGATTTACCGTTCGATCATTTTCCCACTGCTGACGCCCGCTACGGCAACGCTCATTATTCTGAAAACGATCAGCATTTATAACGATATGTACATTCCATATCTATACATGCCGAAGCAGAGCCTCGGCGTCGTCACCACTGTGCTGATGCGGTTCCAGGGCGTCAACACGGCCGATTGGAACCTCATCTGCGCCGCCATCCTGGTCATCCTGCTGCCTACGGTCATATTGTACTTTTTCCTGCAGCGTTATATCTTTGAAGGAGTTACCAGCGGAGCGGTTAAATAAGACAAGCATCAGGGAGTGGACTATCGCTTATGAGTACTGCAATCGGCCGCATCATACGCAGGGGATGGCTCTTTCTGGCCAATCTGTCATTGGAGAAAAAGCTGATTCTCGTATTTGTCTTTCTGTTATCGCTGCCCATCACTTATGTCAGCTACCTGTCGGCAAGGTCCACGTTCAATTCCGTGCTGCAGAACGCTACCAACAACGCCGGACAGATGGCCGACAACGCCTCCGATACGATCGACCGGTACGTGGACGACCTGAAGCGTTACACGGCGCTTCCCCTGTACAACAAGGATGTGCAGTACTATCTCGGACAAGAGCACACGGACTGGAATAAAAGCGAGAGCATGGGCATGTTTCTCAGCTATTTGAGCCACACGAAAAAGGATGTCGTCGCCGTCTATCTGGTCGATCGATACGATCATATTTTTTATGACAAAAACGGGAACATCAACGATTTGTCAGCCGAAAACCAGCTTCCCGGCTGGAAGAAGCTCCTGAGCGAGGCTGGCGGGGCCCGTCCGATCCTAGAAGGCCGTCACCCGATCACGGTCAACGGAAGCAGTACGATGGATGTCATCAGCGTGCTGCGGACCATTAACTCGGCCAGCTCGCTCCAATATCTCGGCATGATCGTCCTGGACATCGATATCCGCCTGTTTCAAGGCATTGTCGAGCCTGTCGACCGGGTGACCCAGGGCAGCTCCCTCATTATGGATGAACAGGGACAGCTCGTGTATGCCAGCGGCGCTGCGAATTCGGTTCAGGATCGGCTGATTGCCTTGATGTCGGCGGCAAAGGGTCAGAAGGAAGGCCATTTTGAATCGACTATACACGGAACCCGTTACCTGACCGTCTACTACACGTCGGATCAGACCGGATGGACGACGTCCGTCACGATTCCGCTATCCAAAATTTTGTACAAGGTCCAGCAGAACAGCCGGGCGCTGATGGTTACGACCTTAATCCTGCTGGCAATCGCCCTGTTCGTCGCAACGTTCTTCTCCCACGCTTTAACCAAACCGCTGAAATCCATGGTTCGGCTGATGCGCAAGGTTCAGCACGGTAACCTCGACGTCTGGATATCGCCCAAATACAATGATGAGATCGGCATGCTGGGCAGCCATTTCAACCGGATGATTTTGCGGGTCAAGGACCTGCTCACCGAAATCAAGCTGACCGAAAAACGCAAGCAGACCGCCGACATGAGGGCGCTGCAGAGCCAAATCAACCCTCATTTTATTTACAATACACTCGAGTCCATCCGCATGCTGGCCGAGAGCAACGACGATCCGCGCGTTGCCAAGCTGACCTACCTGCTGGGAAACCAAATGAGGTATTCCATCGTCCGCAGCGGGGAACCGGTGACCATCCGGCAGGAGCTGGAGCATGTCCGCAACTATTTCGACCTGCTGGCCATCCGCTTCCCGGCTAAATTTCGGCTCATCATGGATGTGCCTGAGCCCTACCTCGGCTTGTCGGTGCTCAAGCTGGTGTTCCAGCCGATTGTGGAAAATTCGGTCTTTCATGGGCTGGAGCGCAAGCCCGGACTCGGCACCATTACCATCACCGCTTCGCGCGAACAGGACTACGTCGTGTTCGTGATCGGCGATGACGGAGTCGGTATGGATGCGGATACCGTCCAGCAGCTGAACCGCAGCTTGAAGCACGGCGATGCGGGCGGTGCATTCGGCATCGGGCTGCATAACGTGGCCGAGCGGGTACGTCTGCATTACGGCGGCTCCTGCGGTCTTGAAGTGGAGAGTGAGCCCGGGCACGGAACTCGGGTCATTGTGCGCATTAAGGAAGAACTCCCCGACGAAGACCAAGAGTAACCATCATTACAGCAAAGGCGGGAGAGAAATATGCTTCGAATTGTTATTGTGGACGATGAAGTTCTGATTCGCGAAGGCCTGTCGCGCATGATCGAAAAGGAAAGCGGCCTCTTCCGCGTGGTCGGGCAGTTTCCGGACGGCAGGGATGTACTGGACAGCCTTCCCGGCCTGGAGGTCGACGTGGTCATTACCGATATCCGGATGCCGATTGTGGACGGTCTAGACCTGATCAAGCAGCTGAAGGCTGCCCGACCGCAAGTCCGTTCCATCCTGATGAGCGGTTTCACCGAATTTAACTATGCCAGGGAAGCGATCCGCGCTTCCGCCGTCGACTATCTGCTCAAACCGATCAACAAAGAGCAGCTGTTTGAGCTGCTGTACCAATTGGACGAGGAGCATCAGTCCTCACTCGAGAAAGAAGCCTTGAGCCGCAAACGGCTGCTTCATTCCTGCTTTATGAGCGAGTCTCCCCTTCCCTATCTATCCGAGGATACCGGGCTGCCCCTGTCCTGTTATGCCACGTTCGTTCAGAAAGGCGGATCGCTCGAAGCCGCGGCCGGGCGGATCCAGCAGCACTCGGAGCTCGTCTGTGACTGGATCTCGGTTCAGGAGCGCATGCTCGCCTGGGTGTTCTATTTTTCGGAAGCTCCGGGTCATGAAGAATTGGGCCGGATCGCCCGGCTGCTGGGCGGCGCAGAAGAACAAAGCGAAGAGGAAACGGTGGTTCATATCGGATTCAGCCGCATCCACAGCGGCGCTTCCGAACTCAAAGCCTCTTATGATGAAGCCATACAAGCCTGCGACCAGGGCCTATATTCAGATTCGGCCCCATATTATGCCGCCGGTTATGCCGGGGAAGCTTTCGGAGAGATCGTCGAAGCCGAGAATGCCGTGCGTGGCATGAATCTTGCCGAGCAGCTGCAGCTCCTCCATATTCCAGCCGTGCTGGAATGTGTCCGGCAGTGCTTTGGGCGGCTGAAAGAGCAGCGGGCAGGTACCGGGACAATCGTCCGCGTCTGCAGTCAGCTGGAGGATATGGCGTGCCGGGAAGTACAGGAATACAGGGAGATTCGGGACAAAGAAGCCCGCGCCCGGCTGGAGACGCAGCTGCGAGCCGGCATGAGCTTCTCCGACATGGAAGAATGGTTTTTGGATTCGTTCAGGTCGGCCCTTGAGAAGGTCTACGGACTGCGCAGCGAGATGGGCGGCAAAGCCGTTGAGATCGTCAAGCGCTGGATCGCCGAGCATTACAGCGAGCATGCCGAGCTCAACACGCTGGCGGCCATGGTGTATCTGACACCGAGCTATCTCAGCAAGCTGTTCAAGCAGGAAACCGGTCTGACGCTGACCGAGTATATCACCGACGTACGTCTGAAAAACGCCAAACGCCTTCTGCGGACCGAGCCAAACATGAAGGTGCACCAAATCGGAGCGGAGGTGGGATATGCGGACCCTGCTTACTTCAACAAGCTGTTTAAAAAGGTCGTCGGCGTCACGCCGAATGAATATAAAAAGTGGAAATAGCCGCCAATAGACAAGCGCCCTGAATGATCAGGACGCTTGTTTGTTTTATCCGCCATTTTTTTCGTTCCCCATGTCACAAATCAGTGCCTTACCTTGTTATATGTGCAAAGCGTCATGAAGCTGAGGAATGAATCAAATCATTGGTATGTACCCCATCACTTTTTAAAGGGAGTGTTGTTTAATGGCGGTCAAAGTATTATTGGATCAAGCAAAGGAAGGTTTTGTCGTCAAAGCGCCACAAGAGGTGCAGTCGCAAGTTTTCCGGCACATTCAGGAGCAGCAGGAGTCCGGCGGCGTTTTCGGTTTAACGGAAGAGGACAAAGCACCGGATTTTACGCTGACCGATCCGCTCGGTGAACAGGTGAACCTGTATCGCGAGCTTGTGAAAGGGCCGGTCATTCTGACATTTTACCGCGGCAGCTGGTGTCCGTTCTGCAATATCCAGCTTCGGGCTTACCACCAAATGCTGCCGGATATTGTGAAGCTTGGCGGTCAGCTGATCGCCGTTTCCCTGCAGAGCCCCGACAACTCGCTGTCTCATAAGGAGAAGGAAGCGCTAACCTTCCAGGTGCTGAGCGATCCGAACGGACATGTCGCTGAAAGCTACCGGATCCTGTATGAGCTGCCGGATTATCTGCAGGATGCCTACACTAATTTCGGTTTGGACCTTACCAAGTTCAACCAAACCGATCGTTGGATTTTGCCGCTTACGGCCACGTTTATTATAGATCAAGAAGGGAATATCCGCCGCGCTTATGTCAATCCGGACTTCATGAAACGCATGGAGCCTCGGGGAATCATCGATCAATTGAAAACAATCCATGCTGCTCACGAAAGATAGGCAGCATCGTGCAGCTGCGAATCTCAAGACAAGGCTGCCCCAAATGTCATCATGACAAATGGGGCGGCTTCTTCATATTAACCAGGACTTGAATTTCGGCGGAAGGCAAAGTCACCGCCCCTTCTTTTCTTGACGCAAATGTGGCTTTTTATGGAAAATGAAAGAACGGGTATGGAATTACGTATGTAAGCCCCGGAAAAGGAGAGACCGCGAATGGAGGAACTGTACGGGCAATATCGAGCACTGCTGTTCACACTGGCTTATCAGCTGACAGGGTCTGCGGCTGACGCGGAAGATGCGGTGCAGGATGTGTTTTTCAAGGCGTACGGCTTGCACCCTGAACGTTTGGAGGAGCCGAAGGCGTATTTATGCAAAATGGTTACCAATCACTGCCTCAATCTGCAAAAGTCGGCGAGGAAAAAGCGGGAAATGTACGTCGGTCCGTGGCTCCCCGAGCCGATACGGACACCGGAAGCGGATACGCTCGAGACGGCGGTCGTTCGCCGCGATCTGCTGTCTTACGCCATGCTCGTCATGCTTGAGCGGCTGACGCCGACTGAGCGGGTCGTTTTTGTACTGCGTGAGGCGCTGGGCTTCGATTATCCCGAAATCGCCGAAATGATTGGCAAACAGGAGGCGAATTGCCGCAAGCTGATGAGCCGGGCAAAAAGCAAGATGGGCATATCCGAGGAGGAGACGATCACAGCCGAAGCGGCCGATATGGAATGGATCGGCCGGTTCCTCACCTCGCTGGCGCAAGGTAACGTCAATCATGTGCTTTCTCTGCTGACTGAAGACGTCATGCTCGTCTCCGATGGAGGCGGAAAAGTAACTGCGGCCACGCGTCCGATACAAACACGCGATCAAGTGGCCCGATTCCTTGCCGCCGTATTCGAGGGCATACAGCCTTACGATCAGGGGAAGCTTCGCTCGGAGGTTGCTCCTCTGAACGGCGAGTCCGGCATCGTCATCCGTTCGGGGGACGATACCGTGAAAGCTGTCTTTATGCAGCTCCGAGGCGGCAAGCTGTCCAGAGTCTATATCGTACGAAACCCGGATAAGCTCACCAGAGTTTAGCCGTCGCTTTTGCATGACCAGATCATGAAAACAGCGGCTAACGAAGACTTTATCGCCTACACTAGCCGCTCTCTTCATATGGAAATCAGTCAAAATCGGTTGAAAAAGCGAGATCCATTTGCTGTTCCAATTCCGCCAGCCGCTCGGTAAGAGCTTTGTGAATCGTCGAATAAGCGTCGCTGCCCAGCACGATTCTTTTAGGCGCCGGATTCTGGTCTACACTGCGGATCATCGCAGCAGTCATTTTGGCAGGATCACCCAGTGAGGGGGCCTTGGCTTCTTCGAGAATCCGACGCGCATAGATCGCCGGGGAGACTTCATAGGCGTCCATCTTTGGAGCCAGCCTGGAGCTTTGATACCGGAAGTTCGTACTTGCACTGCCCGGCTCCACAATAGTGACGCCTATATGAAAAGGGGCAACTTCAGCCATGACGGATTCGGCAAACCCCTCAATTCCCCATTTGCTCGCATGATACAAAGAACTTCCGGGGAAAGCGGCCTGGCCGCCTACGGTCGACAGCTGCAGGATTCGCCCATAGCCTTGTTTTCGCAAATGAGGAAGGGCTGCGCGCACCACCTGGATGGATCCGATCAGGTTCGTTTCAAGCTGATGGCGTATCTGCTCATCCGTCAATTCCTCTGCCGCTCCGAAAAGGCCGTAGCCTGCGTTGTTGACCACGACGTCAATGCTGCCGAGATCACGAAAAGCGTTGTCCACGACCCGGTATATCGCCGGCGTATCGGTGACGTCAAGCTTGGAAACCCATAATAAGCCGCCGTATTTTGCCTGCAAATCATTCACAGCTTCCATATTGCGGACCGTTCCCGCTACCCTTTCCCCGCGTTCCAGAAGCTGCTCCGTCATTTGACGGCCAAAACCGCTGCTAATGCCGGTGATCAGCCAAGTCCGATAAGTCATTGTAGAATCCTCTCCCACTCTCTTCGTATACACCAGTTTATAACTAACTGGTTAGTTATAAACTACACCTTTGGAACGGTATTGTCAAATGGGAATTTCACATTCATTCGGCAGATCAGATACCTACGCGCTTCTCCCCTTCTATTTTTCGATTTAAGGATTCTTTGTGTCATGTGAATATCTAGGGATTAAAATAGCGAGTATAGAGTGGTATATAGGCATTCTAGACCGTTTAAACACCATATTGATTTATAGTTTTTTGTCCATTATATTAAGGACTACGATCGATCGATGATAGTAAAATTGGGGGTATTAGATGCAGTTTGTTTTGTATATCGCTCTGATTTTGCTCTTCACCAAAATTACGGGAGACCTGTCCGTTCGAATCGGTCAACCGGCGGTACTTGGAAAATTGATTGCAGGGATTGTTCTTGGGCCTGCGGTTTTGGGTTGGATTCATACCGACGAGTTTATCCATTTCTTCTCGGAAATCGGGGTTTTGCTATTAATGTTTATTGCCGGTTTGGAAACAGACCTGGACCAGTTGAGGAAAAATTGGAGATCGGCAATCGCAGTAGCTGTTGGAGGAATCATACTACCGTTTTTCGGTGGATATGCCGTTGCAGAGGCATTTGGTTTTGCTCAAAATTATGCATTGTTTATGGGGGTTGTTTTTAGCGCGACATCCGTTAGCATATCGGTGCAAGTCCTTAAGGAAATGGATCGGTTAAGTTCTCGTGAAGGTACTACGATTCTTGGAGCAGCCGTCGTTGATGATGTTCTCGTCGTCATCTTATTAGCTGTAATGATGAGCTTTTTGGGTACAGGTACAGACGTATCACTCGGTGTCTTGATTGGGAAGAAATTCATATTCTTTGCCGGGGTTATATTCATCGGTTGGCTTGTGATTCCGCGCATCCTTAAACCGTTGTCTAAATTGCAAGTGACCGAGCCGGTCGTATCCATGGCGCTGGTTGTCTGCTTTGCCTTTTCTTATTTCGCCGAACTTATGGGCATAGCTGGAATCATCGGTGCTTTTGCAGCGGGGATCGCATTATCCCAAACCGAATTTAAACATACGGTAGAAACAAAAATTGAACCCATAGCTTATTCCATTTTTGTGCCGGTGTTTTTTGTCAGTATCGGGTTAAATGTCACCTTCAAGGGTGTTGGAACACAAATGGGATTCTTGGCGGCTCTTACCATTGCTGCAATACTCACTAAGTTCATTGGTGCTGGACTCGGGGCAAGACTCACAGGATTCAACACTTCGTCTTCATTGGCCATTGGATCCGGAATGATCTCCAGAGGAGAGGTTGCTTTAATCATGGCATCTACTGGACTTCAAGCTGGGTTATTGCTGCCGGAGTACTTCACGTCTGTAGTGATCATGGTGATTATAACTACATTAGTTGCCCCACCCCTGCTAAAGATTTTCTTTAGTAAAAACACAAACGGAATGTTGGAGACCAAAAAAGGTTGAGCGGACGCTCTGCCTTTTTTTCTTCGGTCCCGCCGCTGTATTCATCCCTTCTCTGTTGAACCATGCCCGATCCGGTTAAATACTATTGTAATCATTTTGATGGGACGACAGGAGGGAATGATTGTGTACAAGGATCTTGAAGGCAGCACGGCCATGATTACCGGAGCTTCTTCCGGCATCGGACGGGCCATGGCGCTGAGGTTCGGGCGCGAAAAGATGAATGTGGTCATTAATTACCGCAGCGGCGGGCAGGAAGTGGATTCGATCATCCAGGAGATTGAACAAAGCGGCGGTCATGCGATAGGCGTGTACGGCGATGTAACCCGCGAAGAGGATGTCAAAAATCTGGTAGCAGCCGCCCACGAGCATTTCGGCTCGCTGGACGTCATGGTCAACAACGCCGGCATCGAAAACGAAGTCCCTTCGGAAGACCTGACGCTGGAGGATTGGCGAAAGGTGCTTGACGTGAATCTGACCGGGGCTTTTCTCGGATGCCGCGAGGCGATTGATTACATGCTCGAACACCGGATCAAGGGACGGATCATCAACGTTTCGAGCGTTCACGAGATGATTCCGTGGCCCCATTTCGTGCATTACGCCGCGAGCAAGGGCGGGATCAAGATGATGACGGAGACGCTGGCGCTGGAGTTCGCGCCGAAGGGAATTCGTGTCAACAGTCTCGGGCCCGGTGCGATCGATACGCCGATCAACGCCGCCAAGTTTTCCGATCCTGCCGCTAAAGCAAGCGTTGAAGCGCTGATCCCGCTAGGGTATATCGGCAAGCCGGAGGAAATCGCCGCTGCGGCCGCATGGCTGGCCTCCTCCGAATCCAGTTATGTCACGGGCATTACCCTGTTTGCGGACGGCGGGATGACCAAATACCCCGCTTTTCAAGGGGGGCACGGTTAATTCCCTATAGAACCCAATTCATGCAACAGACCGGAGGAATGCGCACATGAACGAAACCTGGTGGAAAGAAGCCGCCGTGTACGAGATTTATCCCGTCAGCTTCATGGATACCAATGGAGACGGCAAAGGCGATCTTCGCGGAATCATTTCCAAGCTGGATTATTTAAAGGATCTCGGGATCGGCGTCATTTGGATCTGTCCGATTTATGAGTCTCCCGGCAAAGACAACGGATATGACATCAGCGACTATTACGCGATCAATCCGGAATTCGGCACGATGGAGGATTTCGATGAGCTGCTGCAAGAAGCCCATGCCCGAGGGATGAAAATCATGATGGACCTGGTGCTGAACCATACCTCAGACCAGCATCCCTGGTTTAAAGAATCGAGATCGTCTACCGACAACCCCAAGCGAAGCTTTTATATTTGGCGCAAAGGGGTCAACGGCCTGTACCCAAACAACTGGGAGTCCTATTTCAGCGGCTCGGTTTGGGAAATGGATCCGGAGACGGACGAGTACTATATGCATCTGTATTCCAAGCATCAGCCGGATTTGAACTGGAGAAACGAAGACATGGTTCATGAATTATACAACATGATCCGGTGGTGGCTGCAAAAAGGCGTAGACGGCTTCCGCTTCGATGCCATCGCCCATATCGTTAAGGCGAAAGGTCTGCCGAATGCCGACAATCCGCAGCATCTTCCTGTCGTGAGGGCTTATCAGCTGTTCTCCAACCTGGAAAAAGTCCACTTTATGCTCAAAAAGCTGAACGAGGAAGTACTGATGGACTACGACATCATGACTGTCGGCGAAACCTCGGGACTCGGTCCGGAGCAGGCTTTGGAATATGTGGGAGACCGGCGCCATGAGCTCAACATGGTGTTTCAGTTCGAGCATATGACGCTGGACTCCGCCTCGAACGGCACCGGCAAGTGGGAATCCCGGGCATGGACACTGCTGGAGCTCAAAAAAATAATGAGCCGGTGGCAGACCACGCTGCATAACCAGGGATGGAATGCGAACTACCTCGGCAATCATGACCAGCCCAGATCCGTCTCCCGTTTTGGCAATGACAAGGCCTACCGCATCCAATCGGCCAAAATGTTGGCCACCTTCATGCTCACCCTTGAGGGGACGCCGTACATTTACCAAGGCGAAGAAATTGGGATGACCAATGCGGCTTTTGACCATATCGGCGATTACCGGGACGTCGAGACGCTGAATTACTTCGAGCAATCCCATCTTCAAGGCAAGCCGATCGACCAGACGATGCAGGCCATTCAGGCGAAAAGCCGGGATAACGCCCGGACCCCGATGCAGTGGGACGACGGACCCCAGGCCGGATTTACGACCGGCGAACCTTGGATGAAGGTAAACTCCAATTTTACGGAAGTGAACGTGGCTTCAGCGATGAAGGACCCGGATTCCATCTTTCATTACTACAAGCGGATGCTCTCCCTGCGTAAGACCCATAAAACGTTGATTTACGGAGAGTATAAGCTGCTGCTTCCATTGGATCCGGATCTCTATGTGTACACCCGTACGCTGGATCAAGACATCATCCTGGTCATCCTTAACTTTTTCGATGACACGCCGGTAATGGAATGGCCGAAACCGCTGCGGGACATGTCGCGAGACCTGCTGATTAGCAATTACGATCTCCCGTCTGACGCGGAAGGAGACCGGATTCAGCTGCGCCCCTTTGAAGCCAGAGTATACCGGTTGTCCTGACCGGTGGTTGGCAAAGAAAAGGCACCCGCTGCAAGCCTTACGGCTGCATACGGTGCCTTTTCTTTGGAAGCGATCAAGCGGACCCGCAAGAGGCACCATTCATGAGCACAGGCTGTGCGCCTTGGGCACGGCCGTGATATTTTTCACTCCGGTTTAACCTATCCGGTCACGTTTTCCTGCCGGCTAACGACATAGGTAGTGAAAGGGAAACCCGCTTCCAAGTATAAAAGCTTGTCGGTATCCCGGTAAAAACATGGATAGGAGATGATTGTTGTGATGATTGTTTAAATCACATTTATATCCAAAGGAAGAATAATCTTTCGTCAATTGACAAAAAATTCGATTACACTGTATTCCATTGGAGAGTTGAAAAGTGGATAACTTTAGAGCCAAATATAGAAATCGTTATTATCATGCCTTTGTCACGACGTTCGGCACCATCCAGCTTCACCAGCGTAATCCCCTGGTCGTAGCGTTATGGTCTGTAGCTTTCCCTGGATTCGGCCACATCTTATTACACAAATTCATTTCCGGCTTTGCGTTGTTTTTTTGGGAATTTTATATCAACCAAAAGACTCAGCTGAATACTGCCATTATGTATTCTTTTAACGGAGATATCGCTCAGGCAAAGGCCGTATTAAATGAAAAGTACATATACCTCTATATCCCCGTTTATTTATTTGCCATATGGGACAGCTACCGGACTGCCATCGATCTAAATAAGATTCATCTGTTGGCGAAAAGGGAAAATGCCCCATACCCCAATTTTTCGGTGAGTCCCTTCGAGGTCAACTATCTGGACAAGAAAAAGCCATGGGTTGCGCTGGTCTGGGCAATGACAATCCCAAGTCTTGGACAACTGTATATTCATCGGATCTTAGCTGCTGTTTTAACACTTGCCATGACCGTGATGATTGTCATTCATTCCAACATGATTGAAGGCATGCACTACTTTTTGCTGGGGAACTTCCCTAAATCAAGAGAAGTGATGGGAGCTCAGTGGTTCCTTTACTTCCCCTCGATCTACTTCTTCACGATGTATGATTCTTACACCAATGCCGTAGAGCTGACAAAACTGTTTGATTGGGAACAAGCCGATTATTTGAAAAAAAACCACCAGCCTCAAAACTTTGTTTTACACAAAGGAGAAAAAATCTGATGGGAATACAATTTTTCTCTACATTTCAGCATTCACACTATGTGGAGCTTGCCATAAGCAAGCTCAAAGAAAACGAGGTCGTCCATATTTACGCCGTACCCCTGGACAATCGTCCAATGGATATGAAGCTGGTTGATACGATGCATGGTACTGACGGAACCTCGTTAGTCGATATCGGGCTTATACTAGCCATGATGGGCGGGACCGTCGGGGTATCCAGAGGGTTTGTTCTCCACTGGGGTCCTGTCTATTGGGGGCTAATTGGAGCGGCTACAGGATTTGCCGTTGGCTTTGTTTACGATTTGTTAAAAAATCGGATGAAACGAAAAAAGATCAGAACGGCCAAGACTACAGCTGGTGAGGTGATATTAATTGTCCAATGCACAACGGAGCAAGCCCCGTTTGTTGAGCAGACGCTGTGGGGGAACCTGGCATTGGGAGTTGCCAAAACACAAATGCAAACAACTCCATTATGATTTTTCCAGGCCCAGAAGGAAGTTGCGGGTATATGCGTAAGCGTCGGTCCATCCCATTTTGGCATAGAAGCGCAGTCCGTCCAGTCCTTTGAAGTAATAAGCGCCCCTTAATCTCTCATTGAAGTCGGGGATGACGATTCCGGCTTGCTGTTGATGGTCCTGATAAGCTTGTACGACGTTGTGCCCGTCCATGTGCCGGTCCAGAATGGCCAGATCCACAAGAAAGTCGCCGTAAACGCAGTTGCAATCCAGAATTCCCGTAATCCGGCTGCCGTCAGACAAGATGTTCCACTGGTGAAAATCCCCATGAACAAAATAACGATGCGGCTCGTTATAGTGCGAATAAGCATTTAATCGGCTGTAAATCTCATCGAACACCTCTTTCTCCAAACAGGAGTTATGGAATAAGGCGTACCAATTCTCCCAGAAGCTGCCCGTTTGGTCTTCCGCATAGACGGATTCCCAATAATCCCTCCAGGTTGGGAACGCACCGTCACCGCTGGGCCCGATCCAGCCGTATCCGTGGGCTCCCCTCAGGTCAATATGATTCAGGCGCGTCAAAATTTGAATAAGTTCCGGAAGCCGGCGTCGCTGCTCCTCATTCGAAAAATCCGCCAGATTACGGCCTTCTATCTTTTCCAAAATGGAATATTCGAGATTCCCTGTTTTCCCATGTCCGATACACCGGGGAAAAGGTATGCCCTGGCTGGACAGCAGATCCGATACGAAGATTTCCGACAGGTACGCCCCCTCCAGGTCACTGAATTTGATCACGTACCCTTGGCCTTCATGGTTAAAGGAAAAAACGCGGCTTAAATTTCCGCCTTGCATGGGTGTGATTTCCGCCGCTCCATCACCCAGATGCTTGCCGATCATCTCCTCGACCAAAGTAATGTTCACGATTGGTTTTTCATATGCGGTCATGCCTTCCGCCATCCTTTCGTACCTAAGCAATTGGTACCGGGTTATGCCGCCTCACTTGCCATCCTCAAGCCCTTCAAGCTCCGGCATTCCTTCCGCCGCTGCTCGATGATGTACGTAATCACTAATCATTGAACACAGCTTTCCAGACGGCCATATACGAATTCGTGCTCGGCGTTCTCGGTTTCATCCATTATATACCGAACGCTGCCCACGATAAATGAAGACTGCGATGCTAAAATAAAGTCTGTTTTTTGTGTTGACCATATACTGTTTATATAATATACTGTTTTCACAAGTTACTGTTTATATCATAAACAATAAGGAGGATTTTAAATGAACACATCAACCCCAGCAGCGGCCAAACCGGCCGGCCGTAAAGAATGGATCGCGCTTTGCATCCTGTGTCTGCCGCTGATGGTCGTATCGATGGACGTCTCCGTCCTGTTCTTCGCAGCACCGGCCATTGCCGCGGATTTACTGCCGACAGCCACCGAGCAGTTATGGATTTTCGACGTTTACGGTTTTATCCTCGCCGGTCTGCTGCTGACGATGGGCGCCGTCGGTGACCGGATCGGACGGCGGCGCCTGCTGATGATCGGCTCCGTCGGATTCGCCCTTAGCTCTTTGTTCGCGGCGTACGCCCAGTCAGCCGAAACGCTGATCCTGGCCCGCGGTATTCTGGGGATCGCCGGTTCGACCCTCATGCCATCGACGCTGGCGCTCGTCCGCACGATGTTCCAGGACCCGGCGCAGCGGACGAAGGCGATGGCCATTTGGAGCGCCGTCATGGCGGGCGGCGTCACCGTCGGGCCGATTATCGGGGGCCTGCTTCTCGACTCTTTCTCCTGGGGATCCGTGTTCCTCATCAACATCCCCGCAATGGCCCTGCTGCTCATCATAGCGCCGTTTTTGCTGCCGGAGTCCCGCAGCACGGCAAAAGTCAAGATCGATGTATTCAGCTCCACTCTCGCTCTAGCCGCGATCCTTCCCGTGACTTACGGCGTGAAGACGCTTGCGGAAGACGGCTGGGCGGTCCTTCCTGCCGCACTGCTTGCAGCAGGCTTGCTCATCGGCGTCCTGTTCGTACGGCGCCAGTTGACCATCCCTAATCCGCTGCTCGATATCCGTGCGCTGCTGGAGCGGCGGACCGGCGGTTCCATCCTCGTGAACTTTATCGCTACGTTTACGCTCATGGCTAGCTCACTCATCAATACCCAGTTCCTTCAGTCGGTTCTTGGATATTCCCCGTTCGTCGCTTCCCTCTGGAGCGTGGCGCCTTCCGTTGTGGTCGGAGCGGCGGCACCGATCGCCGGTAAACTGTCGCAAATCTACGGAAGACCGCGGGTCATGGCCGGAGGCTTCCTCCTGTCGGCAGCCGGATTCGGCGTACTGACCCAGGTCCGGCTGGAAGGCTTCTCGCCGCTGACCGTGCTGCTCGTCGGCGCCGGCTTGGTCGCGGCGGGCATCGTATCCGTCATGACCCTCGTCACCGATTATGTCGTGGGCGTCGCACCGGCGGACCGCGCGGGAGCCGTCGGCGGCCTCATCGAAACGTCCAACGAGCTCGGCGGCGCATTCGGCATTGCCCTCCTCGGCTGTGTCCTTGCGGCCATCTACCGCCATGCGGTCACTCCTTTCCTGCCCTCGGGGCTCACGCCGGATGCAGCCCAGGCAGCCGGGCAGACCATTGCCGGAGCATCGGCCGCCGCCCTGCATTTGCCGGCGGGTGCTGCGGCGCAGGTCATGAACGCTTCCCGTGAGGCGTTTATCACCGCCATGCATGCCACCTGCCTTATTTCCGGCGTCATTCTGCTCCTGGCCACCGCAGTCACGCTCGTACTGCTTCGTGACCCGAAGAAGGCCGTTCATACCGCTGCATAAGATCGGCGGCATCCACATCAAAAAGGCTGCTTCCAGGAATTTCCCTGGAAAGCAGCCTTTTGTATCCGTCGGCAGCATCATCGGTTGGCGCCGCCGCTGATTTTCCGATTCAGAAATTGTTCGATCCCGTCCAGCATCCGCTCTAACCCGAACTCCAAATCATCGCCTACGGTGTTTTCAGCCTCATTCTCGCCCGAATAAACTCCGGACATGACGATCGGGTACAGGTTCGGATATGGTTCAGGCTTCACCAGCGTCCGAAGCGCCGCCGAATAATTGATCCCGCTGAACTCCTCCTCGCTCGAACCGGCCTGAACGGCCCGATCGATGTCCCGCTGAAGCATCCCGTAATTCCGGGCATAGCCGCTCAGCAGAAGAACGATCGACATTTTCTCAAAATCATCCAGGGGCATGTCCCGCAGCGGTTGAAGCCCCCATTCGACCATCCGCAAATGGTTAGGTGTGATCGGAATGCCGAGAATCGGCATATCTCCATACCAAGGGTGTCTGCGAAAAATAGCGACCGATCCCAGCACATACTCGCGCATACTCTCCCGCCATTCATGCCGTGGGCGCTCCGGAGGCAGCGGAATATCGCATACCGCATCCTGCATGAGGATGAGCAGATCGTCTTTGCTTGGGATATAGCGGTAGAGGGACATCGCGGTAAAGCCGAGTGCCGACGCAATCCGGTTCATCGAGACGGCGGCGAGGCCATCCTGGTCCGCGATCTCAATCGCCTTAGCCACGATCTGGTCGATGCTCATCTCCCGCTTGGGCCCCCGCTGCGGCGGCTTCACCAGTCCCCAGCCCAGCGCAGCGCCGGCAGGAAGCATCTTTGCCGCTTCTTCCGGTGTCATTTCTTCACTACTCATCAGATCTACCCCCTAGTCGTCCAAAAACCGTCATACTTAAAAGTGTTTATCATATAAACAGTATATCACAATTTCTCTTATTGAGCCGATTCGTTCTTCGGCATCCCCTCCAGCAGGCTTCGGCGAAATTCGTTCGGGGTCATGCCGTATTCCTTCTTGAAGACGCGGTAAAATGAACGCAAGCTGTTGAATCCGGAGTCAAACGCGATCTCGGTGACCGGATCGGCGGTGGACAGCAGCAGCATATGGGCATAGGCCACCCGCTGTCCGTTGATATAGTCGCGGAATGAGACATGAATCTGCTCGGAGAAAATCCGCGAAATGAGAAACTTGCTGATCCCGAGGTCTCTGGAAAGTGTGTCCAGGTTGATGGCCTCCAGAAAATGATGGTCGATATAAGCGAGGATTTTTTGAAACAGATCCATATCTTTCGTATAATCCACCCTTTTCAGGGACAACAGCGGCAGCACATGTCCTAATAATACCGAAATATACGCCTTGAGCAATCGGCTGTCGCCAGGTTCGCGGTACAGTTTGTACAAGCTGGTCAGGGTGCCGGAGACGACCGGATGCTTGGGGACGACCGGATCATTCGGAACATAATGAAGCAAATCCCCCGTATAATCCCCCGGAAATGAAGCGTCAAAGAAGATCAGCAGGATCCGGCTGTGGTCTATTGTTTGATAGCCGTGCGGCTGATTAGGAAAAATGATCGCCATGTCCCCTTCAGAGAGGACGTACTCTTGTTGATCGATGTGGACACGGATGTTTCCGGACAGGACCATGGCGATTTCGACGTTTTTATGCAGATGCAGAGGATAAGTATTATTGGTGGAAATGAATAAATGAAACTGCGGGTCCCTGTGCTGGTATTTGATTTTCATTGCGATCCCCCGTTTCGGTCTGATGTGAACCCTGGCAGCCAAGCTTGGTTGGTTATGAAAAAGATAATATGGATGTCCGTGTCTGCACAAGCACCAGGCGCAACTTCTGGCACAAAAAAATTGGTTTTTGGCAGGTAAAAACAGCCTAAAAGATTTAAAGTAATAGCAGTAAGCGGCCCAGGTGGAGCGGAGGACACAGCATTCCGCCGGGCTTCCTGCTCCATATTCCGTTGAAGGGAGGAAGTGTGATCGAATGACAAATCGAACGTTAAGGGGTGCATTGATGTTACACGGCAAACGGATGAAGCAGAAGAACAAAGGATTCAAAAGCATGGCTGTTGTGTTGAGTATTATGGTAGCGTTTCCATTTGTGGGGATGCCTCATTCCGGCTCGGTTTTGGCCCAATCGGCGGATGAGCAAAAGTTTGCGGGCGCATCGATTCCCGCTTTTCCAGGCGCAGAAGGCGGCGGAGCTTATACGAGCGGTGGCCGCGGGGGCGACGTCTATATCGTTACCAACCTGGAGGATTACGGAACTAACGAAGAACCGGTCCAGGGATCGCTTCGATATGGGATTATGTCTACCCCGAAAGAAGGCCGCACGATTGTTTTTAACGTATCCGGAACAATCGAGCTGGAAAGCTCCCTGCTGTTCAAAAACATTAAGAACCTGACCATCGCCGGGCAAACCGCACCGGGCAACGGCATTACCCTCGCAGGTTGGGATACCAACATCAGCAATTCGGAGAACATCATTCTCCGGTATCTCTCCTTCAGGCCGGGGGCGACCAACGTGTACAACGGCAGCGACTCGATGGATGCGCTCTGGGGCAGGGACAACAACTATTTTATCATTGACCACTGCTCTTTCAGCTGGAATACCGATGAAACGCTGTCGCTGTACAGGGGCGAAAACGGTACGGTCCAATGGTCCCTCATTTCGGAGAGCCTCACTTTGTCCGGGCATTCCAAAGGCAGACACGGCTACGGCGGCATCGCCGGCGGGGACAAAACCACGTTCCATCATAATCTGTATGCCAGCCATACTTCCCGGAACCCGAGGCTCGGCGGCGGATATGCCGGCGCAGCGGACGCCGATCATGTGGCGGTCGTGCAGCTCTCCAATAACGTGATCTATAACTGGGGCTTTAACGGCACCTACGGTGGAGGGTTCACCTTCACGAATTATATGAACAATATCGAAATCGCCGGTCCAGGCACACGGGATAATGTGATCGATCGGGTCATCGATGCGGGCGAATCCAAAAAGCTTGGCGGCTTCTACATCGCCGGAAACCGGATCAACGGCAAGCTTACGGGATGGCTGGACGGATCGTCCCCATTGGTGAAAAGCTCGGGTGACGCCAGCGGAGACCAGATCACAACCTTTGCGTCTAAACCGTATCTCTCTGCGGACAGCACGGGAGCCAATCACGGGGTAACCAATCCAGCGTTTGATGAATACGTGCAGCATGGCGTGGAAAAAGCGAACGAACCGCTGCTGAAGGCTATTTTGCAAAAGGCTGGAGCTACCTACCCGCGCCGCGACGCCATCGACGCAAGAATCGTCGCAGAAGTGGAGCAGGGCCTCGGCAGATATATCAACACCGAAAATGAGGTTGGCGGGTATGTCTCCCCATTCGGTGTCATTGAGGAGCAGCGTGGCGCCGATTTTGATACGAATTTGAACGGGATCGACGACCAGTGGGAAAAGAAAAACAGCATCTGGGGCATTCAGGATGCATATAAGACGGTAACCGACACGGGCTACACCTGGCTTGAGCTGTACCTGAACAGCCTGGCCGACATGGACCATGCAGCCGAAAATCCGGATGCCACGCTTGCAGCGCCGGCGAACAATGCGCAGTTTGCTCTGGGAGAGGACATGGAGGTCAACGTCAAAGCCTCCTCCAAATTCGGAAACAAAATCAAGAATGTGGCCGTATACAACGGATCTCAGTACCTTGGTGACGCGGTGAAAAAAGGCGGCGCCTATGTATACACCATCAAGGACCTTCAGGATGCTTCCTACAATATTTCCGCCAAAGTGACGGACACGGACGGAAGTGCGACCCAAACGACCGCAGCCACCGTCCATGTTAATACGGCCCCACGTACGCTGGCTGATGCAGGCTGGACATCGGCGGATATCGGCCGTCCGGACATAAAAGGAACAGGAAGTCTGACGGACGGCGTAATCACCGTTAAAGGCAACGGCAAGCTGGGAACAAGCGAAGGGAGCACCGAGCAATCGCCTGAATCCGATGCTGCGAAAGACGATTTCCATTTTGTATATCAGGAAATGACCGGAGATATGGAGTTCACCGCAAAGCTGGAGGCCATCGGAGCCGTTGACAATCATGCCTTTGCCGGACTGATGATCCGCGATGGTTTGAAGGATAACAGTGCCGCTGCAGCCCTAGGATTATCCTGGGTGAAGCTGTCCAAAGACACGAGCTGGTCGGCTTATCTGACGGGAAGAGATCAGCAGGGCGCAGGCTTTGATCCGTTGACCGAAACATTGGACAGCGCATCCAGCGCACAAGAAGCCGGTATTCAGCTGGTTCCCGACATTCCGTTCAAAATCGGCGGCATCGAGCAGGGCTACTGGCTCAAACTCGGCCGGAACGGCGACACCTTCTACGCTTACGGATCGACGGACGGCAAAGAATGGACGCCAATCGGTGAGAGAACGATCGCGATGCAGGATTCGGTCTATGTCGGTTTTGCCGTGGACAGCAACGATGTGGCCAATGCGATCGAGCAATTAAACTTTGCCAAATTCTCCAACGTCAAGCTCGAGGATCACTTTTCTCCGATAAGCAAGTAGAGTTAAATAGACGGGATATGCACGTGGACGTCCCTCTGAGATGACCCTTTTTCCGGATGTAAAAATCGCCCGGCGGCTGATTCCGCTCGGGCGATTTTCTTTTCTTTACCGCAAATTAGGCTTCTATCGATTTAATAACTCTCGCCGGATTGCCTCCGACGATCATGTTGTCCGGAACATCCCTGGTCACGACCGCTCCGGAAGCGATGACGACGTTATTGCCGATCGTTACGCCCGGGTTGATGACCGCCCTCCCGCCAACCCACACATTATCGCCAATCGTTACGGGTTTGCCGTATTCCGGCCCCTTGATCCTTTCGTACGGATCCACCGGGTGAGTCGCGGTATAGATGTGAACCCCGGGTCCCAACAAGCAGTTGTCCCCGATTCTCACTTCGCACACGTCCAGAATGGTGCAGTCAAAGTTGGCGTAGAAATGTTCACCGACGTGAATATTGTAGCCATAGTCAAAGCGGATGTTGGGCTCCATCGCCAGGAAGTTCCCTGTTGAACCCAACAGTTCCTTCAGGATTTTCAGCCGCAATGCTTCATCCGTTTCGGCCGTCTGGTTGTACATACGGGTCATTTGCCGGGCATATGCCCGCTCCCGCGTCAATTCAGGGTCAGCAGCGGCGTACAATTCGCCGTCCAGCATCTTTTGTTTTTCTGTTTTCATGTGTCTATAGGCTGCGCAATCAGCAGTTCAATCCAAAAGGCTAGGCCAAAGTTCCTTGGCCAAATATGAAGAAAATTGTAAAATGGCTCGAGGCTGATATGTTTTGTACCCACCCAGGTTCCGATGATGGACAGCCAGATCGAGAGTACGGTGACGTTTAACATCGTATTGAATCAAATTCGCGCATTGAATCCGTCCGCCATCCCTACGAATTTGGGCAGGAGCCTGCCGACAATCGGTCCCGCAATCAGCCTTACCGACAGCATCACGATGATCCACATGAACGGAATAACCTTTAAGGTGTCGAGATACACCTCTTTGCTGAAGCCGCGTTCCAATCCGGTAATGATCGGAGCGATCGTGTTTACGGATATGATGGAAACGATGAGTAAAAACAGGATGCCTTCTTTTGCATTTCTGGGCAGTCTGTTTTCTGCGTGGATATGTTGTGCCATTTACTAATCCCCCTTTGTATCCTCATCGTATAGCAGCGATAGGGGGCTTACTTCATAAGTGAACTTTTTATGAAAGTTTAAAGCTTAAATTCGTCGATCAACGACATTCCTTTTGTTATTCGCATCCGACTATCCCTCAAAAAGTCGCGGGTCCAAACGTCCGGTTCACTTAAATCCCAGCTTCGGTGCATACCGACGAATACAATCACTTCACGCAGTCTAAGGAAGAGCGGCAGATGGTCTTTCCAGCCATCAGGCATTTTACGGCCATCCTCGGTATAACCTTGCACGAAATGTTTAATGAAAAGTTCAAACTGTGACTTCCGTTCGGATTTTGAATCTTCACCAAAAACATACAGCAAGTAATACAGCTGTACGGCAATGTCTTCGACATACCAGCTGTACTGGCATTCGTCGAAGTCGAAAAGCGTGATTTCTCCTGCTTCATCCACCATAAAATTCCCGACATTGATATCCCCGTGAATCAAACCGAAATGATCTTCAGCTACAGGCAAGACAGCCAGCTGTGCTTTAAGCTCATCCAGGGCCAGAAGAACCGGTTGATGCTCTGAGGGTAGAACATTTCTGGCCTGCAAGAGGTATTCATTAGACTTCCAAGTATGTCTTTTGAGCGTTGGCTTATAACGCTTTGACAGTTCGTGAAGACGGCCGGTGATGCGTCCGCATTGTTCATAAAGCATGGCATTTCCTAAGCACTCCGGGTACCCGATTTTACGACCAACCGCGTGTCTGAATGACGTTACGTAGAAATCCATCGTATTTCCATGCACCCGTTCGATGTCTTTGCTGGCCACTGAAGATACCGGTTCTGAAACAGAAAGTCCATTTGCCGAAAGATAACGTATCCATTCGATCTCAGCTGCAAGTCTTTTATATGTACGAAGCGTGCTCGGTGTGAACCGGAGAATATATTTCGATTTACCCTTCGTGTAGGAATAAATAAAGTTCTGAAAGCCTCCGATGAAAGTCAGTTCCTTAGGGTTGACACCGAACCAGGCGGCGCCTTCTGCGGCATGCCCATCTAGGAACATTAATTTTATTTTGGGGTCCATCATTTCTCCTCGGTAATCCACATTTTTATAAAAATTAAGAACCACACTGGAACCTTGCCTTAAAGATTTTTATTCTTCAAGCCGTAAGGTGAATACGAGTGCCCACTCCGTTTGGCTTAACGATTCCGTTGAAAGATCCGATGTACGGATGGTATTGGAACTTGTGGCTTGCATGCCAAATACATGCACGGCCTGATCCGCTGTAAACGTACGCGTTTCTGCATCCTGGATCAATCCTCGGGCCGTCAGCTTTTTATCCCAGGGGATCTGAAATGTGACTAGGCCTGATCCCGAGCGATCAACATTGGCTACCTTAATGATGCAGGTTTCGTCCTTCTCTTCATTGGATACCGTGTCAATGGATACGATTACTTCTACCTCGTTATTCTTCTGCTCATCCGGACTGTAAAACAGATCTCCGATCGAGCCTACTGAATCTACTCTCCGCCCGTCCTTCCAGATGTCTATATCCAGTTTGGCGTTTGGCTTGCTCCCCTCATATTTCAGTTTAAATGCACCGGACATTTGACCTAGGAACGGCTTGAACTTGGCTGCTTCCCCCTTGAACAAATCAACGGGCACCAGCTTTATTTGGGTAGGGATAGATTCCCTCTCAGGTGACGTCGTCTCCTTGCTCTCTGCAATACATCCCGTTAAGACGAAAAAGATGATCAATATGCATGCTTTTAAGCGCATGGTACCTCCCCAAGGTGTTCTCCTGCCTAGAAAAACAGGTTATACATGATTTAAATGTCACCTTAATCCCAGATTATACCATATTGTGCGTTAGAGTGGTTCAACATAGTTTATAAAAAAGCAGCCGATCGCTGGGATCAGCTGCTCTGGTCTGCTTTCTTTTGGCAAAGAAAGGGTCGGTCGATTTGTGCAGCAGCTCCGCTTCATCCAAAGCATTCATGAAGTCTTTTATCGGCAAAGACACCGCGATGCATGACTTCCGACACGGGCTTATTTCATTCATCTGTCGACGGTTGCACCCATCACGGCTGCTTTAACATACTTCTGGCCCTGCAGTTGCTTTAGGCTCTCAGCCTTTCCCGTCACGACAACGCCAAAGAGATGCACGTCACTTATTTCCGGTTGTTCCTTATCCTTGCGCAAATAATCGTAAATCCGCTTGAATTCCTGCTTATATTTTCGATTGTGATGCACTCCGTATTCCAGCGATTCAAGAAAGTTCTTTTCTGAAATATCATCACTATCCGGTTGAACTCCAAAACCGTATACGCTGCTCGTCCAGTCGGGAAACGGATCAACAACGGATCCATCAGGCATTTTAGCGGCCGTATATGGCTTCATATCCGAATAAGTGTCTACCCAATACCACACGGGATGGACGCCCGGCGGAAGCATCGACTTGATCTGCTCCACCGTATAATTTTTATCAAAAGAAATGCCCATTTCAACCCGCTTCCGTCCATCCATGTCCTTCAGCTGCGGAAGTTCATTAAGGTAGTTCGCGTATTCTACGCTCGGAAGATAGAACAGCATCTCTCTCTCACCATTATAGGGGTTATAGGGGCGTGAATATTGAAATCCTTTAGCCTCCATATCTGGGTCCAGAAGCGAGATGTCAGAATAGTTACCGGGTGGCCGGGAAAAACTTCCCCAGGAACTAAATCCGTAAGTTTCCTCACCCCAGATGACCGGCATACCCTCAACAAGCTTATATGTTCGGTATTCGAGTGTACCGTGAAGAAAGCCGTAGTTAATTTGGGAACTAATGATATACTGATTGGGACCACTGATCGCTTTAAGCATCTCAATGTCACGCATTGCATGTACTGAGCTCCTGTACTGCAGCTGTAAATTCGCAAACCACCCTCCCGCAAGGATAAATAGCGTAATTCCCAACGATATGATTGCGTTTCTTAGGATCGTTCTGCGCCGGGCTTTCCTGACTAAAGCCGCCAGCTTCGCCCCATCTTCAAAGCTAGATTCGTTATCGTCCATCGTATAGTCCTCCATATTTTTTCTGAAATAGCTTGCGTGCCCGATATAAGTAGGTCTTCACCTTCTCCTCACGAATGGCTACGAGTTCAGAGATTTCTTTATAGCTAAAACCTAGTTCGTATTTTACAATAAGCAGCTGTTTATAGATCGGAGCCAGTTCTTCCATCACCTTTTCGATCTCTTCTCTCCGCTCCTTTCGCAGCAGGATTTCCTCTAGAATTTCACTACCTTCCACAGTCGTTTCTTCAATCGAAATCTCAATTCGTTTGCGTTTTCGCAGCATATCGTAATATCGATTGAGGGCGACCCGATAAAGCCACGCCGAAAACTTGTCAGGCCCGATGGAATCCATATACAGGAGACCTTTATATACGGCGTCCTGGACGATATCCTCGGCGTCAGCTCTGCTTGCCCCCAGGCGAATCAGGTACCGTTGAATCTGTTTCATTTTATCCTGCATCAGCCGCAGCATCTGCTCGTTATCCACTTTCAACCTCCCTCCAAGCAGTACGACGTTTGGGCAGGTGCATATGTATACAGGCGCTGCAAAAAAGATCTTTCCTCTGGGTCGCAATTGCTTTTGATTGAACAAAAAAACAGCCGATCTTGTCGATCAGCTGCCGGACCACTTATTTGTAAAATTGAACACCTTCGCCGCCCCGATTTCAGCCCGCAATTCCTTGTCCTCTTCCGTGAACCTGTTGTTCGTATAATGCGCGAGGGTTTTCCGCCAAAAATGAATGGTCCTTGCATTCCTCTCGGTCGGGGTCGTGTAGATCAGCCATTCTCCTTGAAACCGGTTGAATATTTGGGTAATAGCCTGCTCGGCAACACCCTGACCCCGAAAAGGCTGTAATATAAAGTATTCATTCACCAAAAAGTCGCTGTCATCCTCCACATAAGGCGGCGTGGCAATCAATGCGAAACCTGCGGGCACTTCGTTGACCCGAATCAAAAAAGGAAAGAGACACTCCTTTTTTCCCACCAAATATCAAACTCGGGCATTTGCTGCTGAAGCGTTTGAATAGCATCGCTGTCTTCAAAGACGCCATATCGATTGGGAAGCACGTTACGGATCCCCGCTAAATCGTGAAGATACAGAGGGTAAAGATTATAGATGATCAATTGCGTATCACGCCTGCTTAATTCAACCGTTATTTCCGCCATGTTGGACCCTCCTCATAAAGCCTTCTCTCTTTTACCGTAAAGTATATCGGCCGGCGGTTTGAAAGAATATGCAGAGAATACATATAACCATTTTAGGATACAAAAAGGGCTCGCGTTGGTTGTTGATGACACGCAAGCCCTTGGCATTAATTTTTCTGGTATACGATCTTTCGGATCGTCTCTTCAGCTAGGCAGTAAGATTGGGAGAGCTGCTCCACATCGAGTCCTTTACGGAACGATTGTCTGATCTCTAAATTGCGTTTCCGCAAATAGTCCCGCTGTCCTGAAAGCTGGCCCCACTTTTTGCGGCCATCCTCCGAAGAAGGAATATAGATCGTCCTGCCTTGGACGTATTTTTGAATTTCCTGAAGCAGCTGTTCCGGTAAAATGTCGCTTGCAGATCTATATTTCATTGGCTTCGCCCTTTCATCTAAGTGAATTTAAGATGGTAAGGTAGCAAAGCCTGCATGACAAACATCCTGCTAATGATCTGAACATGATGCGGTTAATAGATACGGCTCCATGCAAAACAACCGCCGCTGTTTGTCATATAGACTCTGCATGGAGCAACGTTGTAAACTTTGCATCGGGTAAGCTTTTGGATTCAGTAGGTCCTGAACCACCATCATCGCGATATTCCTCTCTTTCGGTTATTCATCCTGCTGTTATTCTAGTTTCCACATGATGTCTGTGGATTCCTTTTTATAATTAGAAGTCTAGAATCCTACTTCAATCCCACAAAATCGTATCCGTCGTAATATATGCCGCACCCGCCTCCTCAAACGGCCGTGAAATCGCCCGCTCGTTTACGGTCCAGATCGACACGTCAACGCCGGCCTTGCTGCAGTTTCGCACGTCATCCGGCGTTGTCGAACGGTAATCGTAATCCAGAAAAGCAGGCTGCAGCCGGCCGATGAACTCAAGGTCCGCTTCGCTCGGCGGCTTCGCCGATAAAAAGCCGAGCGGCACCGCCGGATCGATGGCACGCACCTTCAGCAAATCGTTGGCATTGAAACAAATAAAGCTCATATGTCCCATCATGCCGGAGCCGCGAACCAGCTCAACAAGCCTTTCCAGATCGCGATCCTGGTGATATTCCTCGATCTCGACGAATGCGTTCATGCCGTATTTGACGCATACGGACAGCACTTCCTCCAGCGTCGGAATTTGCAGGCCGGAATAATCGCCGATCCCGTTTCCCGCGGTGATGCTCAGCTCGCGGATCTCGGCATATGAGAAATCCTTCGTCCTCCCCGTTCCGTTCGTCATCCGGTCGACGGTTCGGTCATGATGGACAATCCAGCGGCCGTCCGTTGTGCAATAGGTATCGCATTCAATGCCCCAAAACCCCGATCGGCCCGCCAGCTCAAAAGCCGCGACGGTATTCTCAGGCGCTTGCATACTGAGCCCCCGATGGGCGACGTACTTTGGTTGATGATTCACCTGTCTTCACCTCATGATCCGAATTTTTGTTGCTGCCCTCATCCTTTGATCGAACCGAGCATAACCCCTTTGTTAAAGTATTTTTGCAAAAAGGGGAAAATGACCAGCAGCGGCAGCGCCGTTAACATGATCGCCGCCATTTTGGCTGCAGGCGTATATTTATACAATACATTGGACGCGTTGGAGATGGTAGGGTCATCCTCAACGAGCATTTGCCGTAAAAATACCTGCAGCGGCATGAGTTTTGCATCGTTTAAATATATAATAGCGGAAAAATACGTATTCCAGTTGCTCACCAGATAAAATAACGTAAAGGTCGCAATGACCGGCATGGACAGCGGCACGATGATCGATAGAAACAGGCGCCACTCGCCGCTCCCGTCGATTCGGGCCGATTCTTCCAGTTCCAGCGGCATGGACTGAAAAAAGCTCCTCATCACAATAACGTTGAACGCGGCAATCGCCGAGCTCAGCCAAATCGCCCAGAAGCTGTCCAATAGATGGAGCGATCGGACGACCAAATAGGTCGGAATCATGCCCCCTGAGAACAGCATCGTGAAAAACACCATAAAATTCATGGAATTCCGGAATTTGAGCCACCGCTTGGACAACCCGTAGGCCATCAGGGAGGTCAGCACGATATTCAGCGCCGTCCCTCCCAAGCTGATGATCACCGCATTGCGGAATGCAAGCGTAAAGCCCGGATGGGCCAGTAAATACAAATAACCGTCCAGGGTAAACTGCTTCGGAATAACGAAGAATCCCCGCGTTAAATACTCGTACTCCGTCGAGAACGAAACCGCGAGCACATAGAACAATGGGAAAATCGCGACCGCGGCCGCCAGGATAAGGATGAAATATACGAGACACGTGAAGAACAGATCGTTGCCTTTTGCCTGCCGCATTTAAAACACCCCTTCCTGGCCGAATCTCTTGGCGAGCCGGTTCACACCCCATACCAGCACCAAACCGACCACGGATTTAAATAAACCGACGGCCGTCGAGTAGCTGTAATCGCCTTCGATCAGACCCTTTTTATATATAAAAGTCTCAAACACCTCAGACACTTCTTGGTTCATCGGGTTCTGCAGCAGGAAAATATGCTCGAAACCGAGGTCCATCATATGCCCGAACCGCAAAATAAACATGACGACGATGACGCCCCGCAAGCCGGGAAGCGTAATATGCCATACCTGGCGCCAGCGGTTCGCGCCGTCCATCATAGCCGCTTCGTACAGCGTCGGGTCGATGCCCGATAAAGCTGCCAGAAATATAATCGCTCCCCAGCCGGCCCCCTGCCAAATGTTCTGAAATAGCCACACCCACCGGAAGTAGCGCGGATCCGTCATCAGTTCAATCGGGCCCAACCCCCAGTCCCCCAATAGTTGATTGATGCCTCCGGAGCCGGTGGCGAAGAGCACGATCGTAATCCCGACGATCACGACCCAGGAAATAAAATTAGGCGCATACAGAATGGTTTGGATCGCCGTCTTGATCCGTCTCGCTCTCACTTCATTCAGCAGCAGGGCGACCAGGATCGGGGCCGGGAAAAAGAGCAGTACATCCAGTAAATTGAGCAGCAGCGTGTTTTTGAGCAGCAGCAGGAAATCGCCTTCGGCAAACAGTCTGCGAAAATAGTGAAGACCTACCCATTCGCTCCCCGTTATTCCCTTGAAGGGACTATACTTCATAAAGGCGATCGAGATCCCGAACATCGGGATATATTTAAAAATGATAAAATAGAGCAGACCCGGCAGGATCATGAGATAGATGGGAAATGCCCTCTTCCAGTACGCTTTCATGTCTTCAACCCTCCAACTCGCTGTAAAGCCCGCCTGGAAATAAACAGCCCCAGGCGGCCGCAGCCGCCCGGGACCTTCAGGCGAACGTTATGGATTCGCCGTGTATGCGGCATTCACTTCCTCGATAATCTGGTCTCCGCCGTTACTCTTCCATTCCTTAATCGCTTCATCGATGCTCTCCACCGGCTTTTTGCCTGCGATGATTTCAATGACGGTTTTGTGGAAGCTGTCGTCCAGCGCCGTCCCTTTCTCCAAGTACGTATTGGACGAGAACAGATAGGCATCGGATGCGTTCTTATACGGATACTTTCCAGCGTTATTAATGGATTGCTCCATTTCTTTGGCCCATGTGGGATCGCTCCACTTGTACGTGTTGAACGTATTGGAATTGTTCCGCAGTACCCAGTTCCACAAGAGGCTTTGCCGCCCCTCGCCTTCGGCCTTCAACTCATCGGTCATTTCATAGGCTCCGCTGCTGTTTTTCTTGTAATGGATATTTTCAATCCCATTCTTCAGGATGTCTTCTCCCTCCGGAGATACCCACCAATCAAACAACTGCAGAATGCGGTCCCGCTTCTCGGCATCCACGTCCTTGCTCAGGACGACTTTGATCGTTCCGCTCGTCGGCGTGGACGTTCCCCGCATCCCGTCCTTGCCCATCGGCGGCGCCAGCTCCACAAATTTAGCTCCAGGAGAAATCGTCTGCAGCTGCTGATTGGTTTGTTGGCTGAACTGGTAATGCATGTCGGCAAAGCCCACTTTGCCTTGCGCGTATTTTTCGTTGAAGTTCGTATTCGTAACAAAATCTTTGTCGAGCACGCCCTCTTTATATGCACGGCTCATAAAGGTCAGGAACGCCTTCCATTCGTCCGATTGGACCTGCATCGGAACCAGTTTGCCGTTCTCCTCCTTCCAGCCATTCGCGAGCCCAAATGGTGCAAACAGCTCCGGCATGCCCAGCAGGCTTGCGTTGCCAAGCGCCGAGAATCCGAAGGTATCGTTCTTCCCGTTGCCGTCCGGATCCTGGGTCGTGAAAGCTTTGGCGATATCATAAAATTGATCGATGGTGAATGTATCAGGGGACGGTACGGGAATGCCCAGCTTATCCAGCCAGTCCTTGCGGACATAAATGGTATTTTGGGCCGTGGCATAGATCGGAATGCCGAAGATTTGGTCCTTCGGGTTCAGCAGCGCCCATTCTTCCGGTTTTGCGATGCTTTGCAAATGAGAATATTGGGCTAGCTGGGGTTTCAAGTCCTGAAATACGCCCTCCTCCACCCATTTCAGATACTGGCTTGGACTATCGATCCGCATGACGTCGGGCAGTTTGCCGGATGCTGCGATCACGTTCAGCTTTTCGTAAAAATTAGCATTCGGCACCCACTGAATTTGCAGGTCTACATTGAATTTGTCATCGATGTACTTGATGATCGGATGGTTGTTGTCCGGCCAGCCCCCGCCTTTCCATGACGCAATCATCATGTCGATTTTGATCTTCTTCGGCTTGTCCTTGTCTCCGTTCGTTCCAGACGCCGTCCCCGTATCCTCGGTTCCAGCGGATGTACAGCCAACGACCGCTAAAAATACGAGACTCATAACCAGGATGATTGAGAGCATTCGTTTCACTTCAGGTGACCTCCATTACCCATTGGATTTTGTCCTCTTCCCTTTCAAATATATCTTGCCGACAGGGGCCACTTTTTCACAAAATGATGATCTTTTTATCCGAATTTCCGATCATGGATTTATCCTTTTCGGGAATTTCAGCGTGACGACGCTTCCTTTCCCCGGTAATGACTGTACGCGGACGCCGTAGGATGGACCGTATTTCAGCACCATTCGGGCATGTACGTTGATGATGCCAACCGATTCCTCTTGGGCGAACGGCTCTGCTTGCTGCTCCACCAGCTCCATTCGATGCATAATCCGCTCCAGGTCTTCCTCGGGGAATCCATTCCCATTATCGGTAACGTCAATGACGAGGTCGCCCTCTCGCTCATAAGCTTCCACCGTAATTTGGGCATGGCCGTTTTTGGGTTCGACCGCGTACTTCACGCTGTTCTCCACGATCGGCTGCAGCGACAGCTTGATCATGCGGCAGTCCATGCAGGACTCAGGCACCGAGATGCTGCTGTGAAAATGATCAAAGCGGATATGAATGATATCCAGATAATTGTTCAGATTCCGCAGTTCATCCCGCAGCATCACTTCCGATCCGGGCATTTTCGAGGTATACCGGTAGACGCCCGCCAGGCGGGTCGCCATTGTCTCAATGGTCGGCACCTTCTCGATAAAAGCGATACTCTTGATAATTTCCAGCGTATTGTACAGCAGATGCGGATTGATTTGGTTCTGAAGCGCCTGAATATGCGCATCCCTTTGCCGCAGCTGCAGCTTCATTTCATTGATCTCCAGACGATGGACGGTGTGAATAAGCTCATTCAGCCTGGACGTCATCTGATTAAAGCTCCCGTTCAGCTGCTGAATCTCGTCTCTGCCGGGAATCACGATCGCACTGACCTTGGTATCGCCTGTTTCCACGCGCTTCATCAGATTCCGCAGATGAAGAATGGGCTGGACCACTTGGCCGACCATCTTGGGAATAAAGAGCAGCGATAACGCAATAATGCCCGTCATCACCCACAGCGTAGCTTTGCGGGCGAAGTCCAGGCCGCTGGCCATCTCGTGCATAGGAACGGAGGCCACCATATTCCAGCCGGTCACTTCCGAGCGGTTGCCGGACATCAGAATTTTCTCACCGTGTCGCTCAATGACGGCATCCTGCTTACCAAGAGGAAGGGCGCCCAGAGCCGTGTCCTCCACGTGCCGGCCTGCCAAACTTACGTCCGGGTGATACACAATTTCGCCGCTCGAATCGACGATAAAAAAATATCCTGTTTTCCCGAGTCTCGTCTGTCCAAGAATATCCTGGATTTCCGTAATCGATAAAGCGATATTCAGATTGCCGATGAGCTTAAGCGAATTCGGATCAAATACAGGGACGATGAGCGTAATATAAGGGTATGCGGGCACAGCCGCATCTTCATGGCGGTAATAGGAGGGAACGATTTTTAGTTGATCGGATAAGGGGCCCACCATCCAAGGCGAGGATTCAATCATCGGATGGCTCAGGGAATGATCTTTCGAATAAATCAGCCGGCCGTCCAGCGAACGGAGAACGATGCCCAGGACGTTGGAGTAGTTGATCGCGATATATTTGGACATGATGCCCTCGACAAGCGCTTCCTGTTCCCGGTTGAAGTTCTCTCCGCTGATGAGCCATTTCTGAAGAAGCCCGCTTTCCGGATTGTCGCCCAGCAGCGAATTCGAGGGCAATGGACCGGCAATCGAAGCGTAGGTCGATTGGGCCATCTGCGTAAAATACCGGTCAAGCTGATGATTGATTCGCGCGGTCGAGTCCTGAGCGATCGTGTAGAAATCATCTTTGGCCGATTCCGTGTAGTAGTAAGATGTAAAAACTGCCATCAGAGCAATGGACACAAAGCTCACCGACAGCACCAGACCGAGGATCTTCGTCTTGAACGAGAAGCGGTAATGCCAATGGCTCCATTTCATGATCCCATCCTCTTTCTGTATTCGAGGGGCGCCACTCCGGAAAGTGCCTTGAATACCCGCGTAAAATAGGGCGTCGACGAGTAGCCGACGATTTCCGCAATTTCGGATACGGCGTATGAGGTCGTTCGCAGCAGCTTTTTGGCCTCGTCAACGCGCAGACGGTTGACGTAGCTGACGAGCGAGCTGCCGGTATGCTTTTTGAACAGCGCGCTGAAATGGGAGACGCTGAAATTCGTCCGGTTCGCCATGTCCGTGAGCGACAGGCTCGTTTTATAATTGGCGTCGATATACCGGCACGACTCGGCAATGGCCGTGGGCATGCTCGTTTTCGGCGTTCCCGGATATCCGAGGTACCACGTTTCCAGCAGCGTCATGTAATATTTCAGGATGGACGGATCGTCGCCTGATTGATATTTCGGAACGTCTGTGAAATCCAAGCCGAATTCATTCATCAGGTTCTTCAGCTTGTGCTCCATCATGTTCAGCAGCCCGACCCGGGCATTTTTGTTCAGGACATGCAGCCTTAAAATGGACTCGATGAATTGGCGCTGCTTGTGCATCACGGCATCGACCGCCAAGCCCTGGCTGTTATCCAGTAAAGATTGAAACTTGACCATGTAATCGTTCAGGTCCTTCAGCGATTCCAGCTTCTCCTTCGATCGGTTTAATGCTTCGGTCAGCGTTTCAAATTCTACCGGCTTCAGCAAATAGTCCGACACGCCATACGACATCGCCTTCTGGGCATATTGAAAATTGTCGTATCCGCTAATAATGACTGATACGAGCGGAACGCGATGCTCAGCTATTCTTTTGATCAGAGATAACCCGTCAAGTTCGGGCATCATGATATCGGTGATAACGAGCATGGGCCATACTTCTTGGATCATGCTCCACGCTTCTTCCCCGTTGCTGCATTCTCCGACGACCTCGAATTCCTCCCCGGCCGTCTTCACCATCTGGACGATTCCTTTTAATACCCACGGTTCATTTTCGGCGATCAGAACGGTGTACATTTTGCGCTAAACCTCCATTGTTGGCAATTATCCAAGATGCTTGGGATATCCTTTCTGATATCTAAAAAAACCATTCGTGAATGAATGGTTTTTTCCTGCTTCTTGACGGCCGGGTCATCGCAGCCAATCCATGCTACAATGTCCGGTATATACCAAAAAAAGCGAGGAGGCAGGAAGCTGTTATGAATGTACGACTGGCAGAACGAATCATCGAAAAATGGGCCTCGGCGAACGCCGGTGCGATCGGCCTAGACCCCAATCATATTCAGGCTTCATATATCTATAATCCCGGAGGCTTCGGCAATTTGTCACTTCGCTTGTCGGACGGCTGCACGGGGCTTCACGTTAAACTGGCTTCGCCCGACCGAAGCGAGCGGCTGCAGCAGTGGGCGGGCGTCAGCGGTTATCTTGCCGAACATTACGCCGCACCCAAACTGGTCCATAGGATTGACCGCGAGATCGTAGAAGGGTATCCGTACGGCCTGGTGTTCGAATATATCGAGGATGCGGTCCCGCTCGCGAAAGCGCCAAATCCTGAGGCTATTCTGAAGGGCGTCATCGAGACCGCCTCCAAGCTGCATCGCGACGGCATTCTCCGCGGAATGCTGCCTGAAGCGGAAGCCCGCACTTATGCGGATGCATTTGAAGACGAGTACATATCCAGGTTGACGGAAGACTTGGAGGGAATCCGCGCATCCCGTGAGCTGCTGCGGGATTTTGTGTCGGATGAGACCATTTCGTGGTTCGGAGAGGAGATCGGCAGGCTGAGGGAAACCGTCCGGCAGACCCCGGCATTTGGGCTCCCTGCGCGTGATGTGGTTCATAACGATCTGAACGGAAACAACGTGCTGACTTGCGGCAAGGATGGCTTTCGGATCATCGACTGGGACGATCTTTCCGGCCAGGGAGATGCGGCGATGGACTACTCGGTTATGTTATGGCCGGTAAAGCATGATCCATCATGGCCGATTTGGAGGGAAAAGGTGCTGGCGGCCGCAGGAGTTGCGGTTACCGAGCGGCTTGAGCTTTATTTTCGGGCAAAACTGCTGGACGACGTCATTGACGTGCTGGCCGATTACGTCGAGTCGGAGGGGGTCCCGGAACATCGGGAAGAGGCACAGCGCAGGGCCAAAGCAGTCCATCTCCGCTCGTATCCGCAGTATCTCGCCCAGTATGGAGCCGGGTAAGCATAAGCGCTAGAGGCTGGAAACGAATTGCTGTTTCTGAATAAGGAAAACACATCATAAAACTCTTTCCAGCCGCCTTGATAGGCAGGTAGGAAAGAGTTTTTTTCCGATATACAGACTGGATTTATTTCCGGGCAACGAGCCGCATCAGCATGTCGGCCTTCGGAATTTGATACACTTTACTTCCATTCGAATTGATAACCATCACACCGGAGAGGACGGATAAATAACTAGCGATGAGCTCACGCGGATCCCCTTCCGCCAATTCCCCTGCCTGCTGGCCCTCTTCGAATAACGGCAGCAGCATATCCACATACGTATCCATAGAATATTTCTGCTGAAGCTGCTTCACTTGTTCGGGCACCCCGTCGGATGTGGCTGCCTGGTGGATCAGCATGAAGTATGGAGTGCCGTCTTCATTGAGGATTTCCGCCGTTAACGCCTTGATTTTCTCGAGCGGCGTTCCCGGCATGTCATAAACACTGCGCAGCGCCGCTTCCGATTCGGCCATCGCCTCTTGAACGAGCGACGTGAACAATTCGTCCTTCGATTTAAAATAATGGTACAGCAGCCCGTTGCTGATGCCTGCCGTCTCTGCGATCATACTCATCTTTGCGCTGAGGATGCCTTTGCGGGCAAACACCTGAAGCGCTGCCGCCTTGATTTGCTCTTTTCGTTCATCGCGAATTTGGTGCAATTGCTCTTCGTTTAATGGTGCCAATGTCAAGTACCCCTTTGCCGGAAGCTACCGTTTTCTATCAGTATATCAAATCCATCTTCACTATCGCTATCGTCTGACCAGCTCGAACGGGGATTCCGGGAACCGTGGAAGCATTTCTTCAAGAATCGTTTCAACGGGTTGGCCGTTGTCCGCCGTAAGACTGGAGAGCAGCTTCCTGCCTTCTTCCGAAGCGGTTAACACCTGGACTGCGGTTTCAGGATTGAAAATGTTTCGGGGAGATACCGATAACGTATTGACCGCCCAATAAAGTCCATAGAACTTCCAATCGGGTTTGGTGACGGCATACCTGAGGAACAGTTCCATATATTCGCGGCTGAAGGCATTCTCCTTGCTCGAGTCCGCCCCATCGTATTCGACTCCCTCCCACCGGAGATCGGCCGTACAGTTCAGCCAGAACGCCGGCTCGATGGCCTCTTTGATTCGGCGAAGCACGCCGCGCTCCCAATCGGGCCGCTTCTCAGCCCGCTGTTCCCGCAGACACGCCTCCAGAATGTCAACAGAGATCGCCGCAACCGTCATTCCCTGGCCGAAAATCGGGTCATAAATGCAGTAGGCGTCGCCCAGAACCAGTAAGCCCTGCGGCCACCGCGGCATCTGTTCGTATCGATGGCAGTACAATTCCGGGACGCGGAAAGGTCTGGGTGAGGCGATCGGTTCAAAATCGCGGACGATTTCCGCAATCTTCGGGCTCGGAAGCTGCTCCAAGGCGCGCTCGAATTCGGCGGCATCCGTCGGAGGGTAATTCCCGCCCGGACGGGCGAGCAGCACTTCTGCCGTTTCGTTTTCGATAAAGGAGAAGACGCTCGTATACGTACCGCTGGCAGGCTGACCTTGAATGTTGATAACGTCCCACTCATCGATTAAATGAGTCAGATGCGGCGGCACTTTATAGCGGCGGGTGCTGTATCCGAGCGAGACCTTCAACAGATCCGGCTTGGGAACCTCGTAGCCCAGGTCCGCAAGCCAGCCCGAGAGCTTTGAAGATCGCCCGCTTGTATCAATAACCAGGTCGGCCATCAGGGCTTTCTCCTTGCCGGACTGCTCGCGATCTCTGGCTTGCACCCCCATTACCTCGGATCCTTCTGGGCTCGTTAACAACCCCGTCACCTGGTGTCTCGTCAGAAATTTCACGTTGGAAATGGCTGCCGTCCGCTCGCGGATGACCCACTCCAGAAGCGCCCTGCTGAATTTAAGATCATCCCGGTCGTACTTCATTTCCAGGGTGCCGTACTGGTTCATGAAATACGCGGTTTTGTTCAGTGAAGACGGGCAGCCGTTCGCGATCATATCCTGCTCATAGCCAGGAAAGAGCCGCTCAATGACCGCTTTCCCCCGCGGCGTAAAGCGATGCGGATGGAATGCCTGAGGCGTTCCCGGCCGGACGTCCGGCCCTGTCGGATAGGCATCATTTTCGACGATCAGCACCTCTTTGAAATGTTCCGAGAGCACGCGTGCGGTCATGAGTCCCGCCATACCTCCTCCGATGACGATAGCCTTGCTTGTGATCGCTTTGTTAACCATAAAATGATTCCTCCCTAATTTTAGATTGACTCATTCAGTCGATAAAAATTCAAAAAAATATGATGTGTTACAATTTTAGATTGACTCAGTCAGTCAATGTTATTATGCGGCGATTAACAGTTATTGTCAACCCCTTTTTCGAGGCATCAGCAGCTGCCTTATCAGACACTTTCGGACACAACAAAACGGCGGCCGGCGAAGACTTGATAATGGCAGTCTATCGCTGCGGCAGCCGCTGTTTAGCCGCGCTTTCCGTTACATTCAAATATGGACGTAAAATCTGTTGTTTTGGATCACTCCCGCGGCAATCTCGGCCGGATCCCGCTGATTCGTATCCACAAGATAATCCGTATTGACTGCCGCTGTTTTCAGTTTATTTAGCAAAAACAGCGAACGGTCCAATGAATGAATATCCCCCCGCTTATTGAGGCGCTCCGTTATCGTTTCTTCGTCTGCGTGCAGTACCGCATATTTGAGCTGTACGTTTAAATCCGCAATATGCCGGCAGAACCACTCGAATTCATCCTCTACGACAAAGTCGATCACGACATGATAACCGCTTTGGATAAAGTTTCTGGTGACCGATAGAATATTCATCCAAGCTAAACTTAAGCGTTCCTCCCATGTCGGCGCAGGCTCCGTCATATACAGGTGGAGTAAATCGTCGCCCTCGATCAGCACGCAGCGTTCCACGAGCCGCGCCAATTCTTTCGACGTGGTGGATTTTCCGACCCCGAGCGGTCCGGAGATCAGATAGATTTGCTTCGTATCTCCATCCATATGTAGCCATCCTCCTTTCTACAAAAAAGCCTTCGGCTCCGTCTAACCCTGTCCAATCAGCTGGGATCACACTTCGGTTATATGCCAGAGCACGCCGGCGGGATCCAGCAGATGGATGGCGCGTCTGCCGTACGGCTGCATTTCAGGGGACTTTACTTTAACGCCGTATTTTCCGATGACACCGGAATGTTGAAGATGGCTCCACCACGCATCCAAGTCCTGAACGCATAGTTCCAGCATATAGTTCATCTGCAATTCAGCGTTCTGATAGTTCTGTAAATGGAACTCCGTTTCGTCCATCCGGAAAATCGTGAGCTCATCGCTGGTAAACATCTTTTCAAATCCCAAATCCTCATAGAACCGCACGGCAAGCGGATAATCCTCACCGGACGGAACAAAAGGTCTTAACTTCAGCGATTTCATCGTCATCATCTCCCCAACTATGATAAGAAAAACATCTACCGACGTACTTTCTAAGAAGACAGAGATCAGGATGTTTAGCCTCTGAAGCTTTATACCTTCTGAGCTCTTTATAAAAAACGCCCCTCGGCATCATTATAACAGCCGCAGGGCGTAATCCAACGAGTATTAAATTTTTATACCGATCATATGCCTAACTCAGCCAGCGATGCTGGTCTTTCGTTTGATCATCAAGCACTGTTATCCAAGCTCAATAGCCAGGCAGTGAGCATAACTTGTCGGCCTATGCTCCGGGAGGGAAACAACCAAAGCTCCGTAAGGCTGTTCGAACGCTACATCGCCCACGCCCAGCAGCCGCACGGACTTTACTTTGTCGGCCGGCGTCAACGATCGAATGACGGCGAGATGATCCTCCGGCCAGCTCATTTGAAAGGCATAGAGGATATTCCCCTTCTGCGTGAATCGGTAATCTGCCGCTGTCCATTCCACTTTGTTTTCCGTGAAGTGGTCAATGACCACCTGAGAAGGACCTTCTCCTGACACGCGGAACGGGCGGGTGCCAAATATTCCTTCTCCGCAAACTCGAATCCACTCGGCCATCTCTCTGAGGAGATACGTGCACTCCTCGTCGATCGTCCCATCCGGCTTCTGCGGAATATTCAAGAGAAGATTGCCGTTTTTAGAAACGATATCGACCAGGATTTCGATAACGTGCCCCGGCTTTTTATAGACAGACCGCACATTATAGAACCAGTCTCCTACACATGTATCAGTCTGCCACGGCTCGGGCTTAATGTCGGGCTCTTGGCTCCTTTCGATATCCAGCACGCCTATCGCATATATTTCCTTGCGCCGATCCTTCTGGTTATAGACCGCACGGTTCACGCCGCCATGGATCGCCGCGCTGGTATTATACAGGTGCGCGACAGCGCGGAGGCCAGCCTCGTAAGCAGGATCATCCAGAGATAGCTCCGGCCGCTCCCAGTAGCCTGGTGCGAACGGCAGCCCGCCGTCTGAATACAACAGATCCGGCTGATACTTGTCAATGATTTCCTTGATCACGGAAAACCAGTGACGATGCCACCACGGATTAGATGTATACCAAGGCGCAATCGAATCAACCTGTATCCTTCCTTGATGGTGTTCCTGATTGGGCAGATACAAATCTTCATTCGCCGGATCGTTCCCATCATAAGGGATGCCCGCAAAGGGTCCCTGCTTATCGCTGCCTTTATTCCAGTGGAACCAGCTGAATGTGGCGCCGAGATGCTCCGTTAGACCAAAAGGCAGTCCACGCCGTGCAGCGGCATTCTTCCACAGAGCAACAATATCTTTTTTGGGTCCCATATTGACCGAATTCCAGCGATGAATGCTAGAATCATAATTGAAGAAGTTATCATGGTGCATCGCCTGCGCTACGAAGTATTTGGCCCCGGCTGCCGTGTATAAGTCCATAAGTGCATCCGGATCAAACGCCTCCGCTTTCCACAGCTGCACAAGATCTTTATAGCCAAACTTCGATGGGTGCCCGTAGTGACGAATATGATAACGGTATTGTTCCGAACCTTCGATGTAGATGTTCCGTGCATACCAGTCTCCGTACATCGGTACGGACTGGGCGCCCCAGTGTGACCAGATCCCAAACTTGGCGTCCCGGAACCACTCCGGACATTCGAATTGGCGGAGCGATTCAAGGGTAGGTTGATAGGGGCCTGCGGCGATTTCATTCCAGTTCATCGATATTGCCTCCTTTGTTAGTTCGAATTAGGAATTGATTTAATCCTAGCAATCCTCATGCGATGAATGAATATAGAATCCTAACCTTCTGTTGGATAAAATTATCTATGGATAAACCATGACAACAGGGGCTTCAATTCGAAACTTGAGTTCAATCTATCTATAGGAAATGGAGAACGTGGATATGGGCAACCAATCATTAGCCAGGCTGTACATGGAGAATCTGGATGTACGGGTAATAGAGATGGGATACAACCAGGTATGGACGGATTGGCGGGAGCTCGACTATACGCCGGATTTTAACAAGTTTTATTTGATTTGTGACGGGGAGGGATGGCTAAAAATCGGCGATTCGGAATTCACTCCGAAACCCGGGCAATGGTTTCTGATGCCTCATGGCGTTAAGCAATCCTATTCTTATACTTCAGGGCCCAGGTACACCAAATATTGGTGCCATTTTACCGCTCGGGTTGGAGATCGCAATCTCTTTGACCTGATTCAAACTCCCCTGTATGTCGATATCAAAAATGACAACGAAGCGATCCGGCTGTTCCGCGAATTGCTCGAAAGCGATTCAGCTGCTTCCATTAGCGGTCCGTTGCTTGTGAAATCAGCCATGCTGAGACTGGTTTCCTATTACATAGAGCATGCAGTTTCCTCCGAGGTCAGCCTCCATCGTTGGACGGAGCCCGAACCTCTCGAACAGGTGATTTCGTATATTCAGAACAACTACCATCACGCCTTGACCATTACGGACCTGGCAGAAAAGGCTCACCTGCATCCCAACTATTTCATCCGTGTATTTAAAAGGCAGTTCGGCATTTCACCGATCCAATACATCAAAAAAAGAAGGCTGGAGGAAGCAAAACTGCTGCTTGTGACGACGAACCTCCTGTTATCTGAAATCGGCGACCGGGTCGGAATATCCGATATCTCCTATCTTTCAAGGATTTTCAAGGAATCGACCGGCTTCTCACCGACCGCATACCGGATTACCTTCAGTTCTCATCCAGCGGTATCGTCTTAATTTAAATGTGGTACAGCCACCTTTAATACGTAAAAAAATGCTGCTTGTACAAGCACCATTCGAATGATTTCGGGCTTTCACCCCGATCCCCGTTTCCACTGACCGCTTTCAATTCCTCTTTATTATGATTTTACTTTAAAGTAAACCTGGTATGGTTCATATCCTATATCCCGGATTCTCCTAAATGGAATGGCCGGGTCCTGGTTTACGGTTTTAAAGAAATATCTCCAGCTCCCCCACTCCCGTTCATTTTCCATCGTCAATTCGGATGCAGCGTCTTGGATGTCAGCAAACAGTATTCTCTCGGCATCACAAATACCTGCCAGCACTTCGGGCCCATAGCGGAAGGCACCGATGCTCTCATCATCTGGAAGCGGTATGAACCCGACTCCTATAGGCAAGATCACGCTGACCTTGTCGCCATCCATCCATTGCCGTTCAATTTTATAAAAAGCCGTGCTGTCTTTGGTTTTACCGTGAAGTTCGGAGTTTACGTAAATGGCCGCTTCCGATGTAATCCATTCCGGAATCCGAAAACGGAGCGAGAAGTTCATAGGTTTGAACGTATTTACTATAAAATCAAACTTTTTGTACGAAGGCATGTTTTCATACAGCTCTGTTTTTTCGTTAAGTTTCTGAAATCCTGTAATATCAGAAGAAGTTAGCAGGCTTCCGGTCATATGGTCTTGTTTTTGAATGAGGCGAATGTCTTCGCCATCCACTGTCGTTGTTAGTTCCGAGTCAAAATACTGGCATACAAAGAAATCGTTATCGTCCCTGTAATATAAGTTTCGATTTAAAGCAGCATTCGCCTGAACCATGGTGCCATGGCAGCAGAAGAAGCTTTCGGTCTCCGAACTCCAATCCTTACGCAAGCCTGCCATCATTGGGAGGAAATACGTCAGCAGTCCGGTTGACGGATGATTATGCTTATTACCTGTTAATCCATATTCTTGATAATAGGCCTGCGCCATAATACCGTTATACAAATTGTATTCGATATATTGCGCATAAGCAGGATCACCTGTATGTCTGAACAAAAACTCCGCCAGACGCATCATGTTATACACCGTACAGTGTTCCTGATTTTTGTCACCCAGCCTGGACTTCATCTTCATTTTTGGCATCCAGACTTCTCCAGCGGTTTGGCCACCAGTAACAAGGAAGCCTCTTTCCGTCACGGCGCACTTCCAATAGGCCCTGACAATATCCATCCACCGCTCCTCCCCCGTTACTTCATAGGCCTTTGCACAGCCCAAAACCTCAGGAATCGTCGTATTGGCATGCATATTGGTAAGAGGATCTTTTCCTTCTACTAGCGGTTGAAAGAGTCGGCTGCGATAATACCGTTCCAGCAGGTTCCTGTATTTATCTTTCCCCGTAATTTCAAGCAGTTCAGCCCAAATTTCAAGCATCCCCCCCGTTTCCGCATCCAGAATGTCATCGAACTTTTCTCTTGAAAATGTACTGCTCCATTGCACAAACCAATCCGCAAATCGGTCGGCGATGTCCAAGGCTTTCTGATTGCCCGCAAACAGATACATGTCGACAAGACCCATAAAGGTCTTATGAAGATTGTACTGAGGCGCCCAAATATTTTTTCCGTTCGCTATCCAATGCAAATATTTCTCCGGGATGGGACCTACCCACTGCCCTCCATTATCCTTCTGGCATTCGGCCAACTCGTCTATGATCAGGTCCGATTTCACCTTCAGCTCCGCATCCCCGCTCGCATCATAACGGATTGCCGCAGCAGACAGCCAGTGCCCCAAGAAATGGCCGCGAAGCTGGCACACCGGGGATTCCCAGCCCCCGTGCGCTCCTGGCGGAATATCTCTTCCCGTGTATCTTCCTGCTTCCAGATTAAAATTAAATAGAAGATGGTTACTGGTTAGTTTCATCAGATAGTTTCTGTTTGCTGCTTCTCTGCGTCTTAGCTCGTTATCATGGAGCTTCACATGTTTCCCTCTCAATTCTTCCATAACCGAACCCCCAAATAGATTAATTTGAAGCGTAGGATGTGACCCCCGGGATGATTAACAAAATCAGATGATCATTGAAATTGGATCCGGGACATCCTCCCAAATCACCAGGTTCGTGACGGTGGAGCGGCGACTTAATCGTTATTCTCCTTCATGACGCCGGAATTCGCACTCGTTCCTACTGTCTTCAGCACTTCCCAATAAGACGGTTTGGGCTGATGCTTCACATCAAATAAGAAGGGCCAGTTCTTCCGGCCCCTTACAGGAAAATGGTCCAGCCAGGTATAATCATCGGCAGCGCCCCAAAAAGTGACGGATGTGATATGTTCGCTGTATTCCTGGAACAACCGGAAAAATTGTCCGTAACGTTCCGCCTGAAGAGCCAGCATATCTTCGGTCGGAGCCGTGAGGTCGGTCCGCCGGTCATCGAACGCAAACATCGAAACGTCCAGCTCTGTAATGTGCAGCTTCACGCCCAAACTGGCGTATTTCTCGATCGCCCGGCGGAAATCGTCCAGCGACGGATGATACAGGCTCCAATGCGCCTGAAGCCCGATGCCGTGAATCGGCACTCCCTGCTCGAGCAGTGATTTGACGAGTGTATAGATTTTCTCGCTTTTCACCGGATCAGACTCGTTGTAATCGTTGTAGAACAGCAGCGCCTCCGGATCGGCTTCATGGGCATACTCAAACGCCTTGGCGATGAAATCCTCGCCGATGATGTCGTGCCACTTCGAGGGCCGCAGCAGTTCGCTGCCGCTGTCGGACACCGCTTCGTTCACTACGTCCCAGGCATAGAGTTCTCCCCTGTAATGGGAAACGACCGTATTGATGTGAGATTTCATGCGGGCCAGGAGCGTCACCCGATCCGCCGGGCTGCCATCTTCATGCTCAAACACCCATTTCGGCGTCTGATTGTGCCACACCAGCGTATGGCCCCTTACCCCCATGCCGTTGGCTTTAGCCAGAGCCACCAAACGGTCTGCCGCCTCAAACGTATACCGGTCCTCCGCGGGATGCACCCTTTCGAATTTCATTTCATTTTCGGCCGTCACGCTGTTGAAATGCTCGATAAGCAAATCACGCTGCGTATCTAACGTCACCGGATTGACGGCGGCCCCGACCATAAACTGTTCTTTAAACGCTTCACGCAAACTCATCATACCCATCCCCTCCTAGAGAAGTTCTATACTTCAATGCTCATGAAAGACACCTCGGAAGTCGGATTACTTCAACACCTGGTATTGAAAATCGGAAAAATCCGCCGTCCCTCCAGCCTCCCGGGTGGAAAACAAAAACAGGCCGATGCGGCATCCCATAAAATGGTCCAGCTTGTATACCATCTTGTGCGTAATTCCGAGCTGCTGCCAATCCGCGCCGTCCCGGTAATAAAACATGCACTCATCCGCATTATTCACGAAATTGCCGGTTGCCTTGAGCGTGACGACGTCTCCGGAAACGGGAATTCTGGCGACCTCGGTCCCGGGCTCTTCGTCGACCAATTTGCCGAATATAGAGCGGTCTTTGGCTTCTCTCGCCAGCATAACCAGATAGGATCGGCCGGCCTCCTTGGTCAGGGCGATCAAGCCGTACGTGCCGATCAAGAAGCACAGCCCTGCATAATCGCCATCCTTCATCCCGCTGCCGTCCAGCGTGACCGTCGCTTCGCATGCCGGTCCCATGGCGCGCTGCGTCAGCGTATTGACCGCAAACGTCAAATTGGGGCTGATCTTTCCGGATTGGATCCGGTAGACTCCCGGTTTGTCCGTTACGGACCATAATGCATCGTCAGGCGTATGATTCCACTGCCAAACGTCCTTCAGGCGCACGTTGCCGTGCTCGTCCGGCGTGTAATGAAAGTCGTCGCTTCCAACCAAAGGCTGGTAGGAATAACCGGGTCTTGTGCTTGGCAGTTCGATCATTTTGGGTGCTTCTGTGGCGAATACCGGAAAACCGTTCTCGAAGCGCAGCGGAACAAGCACCGGAATCCGGCCGACGGCGCCGTGATCCTGAAACAGAACGGCCAACCATTTCCCGTCCGGTGTATCCACGATGCCTCCCTGCGCTACGCCCGAATTAAAATACCCCATATCGTCATTAAAGACCTCTCCGCCCGTAAACTCGCCCTCCAGGGAATCCGCCGCAAAGCAGGCCTGCGTCCGGCGTCCCGTCGCCTTTGAAATATGGATAAAGAAGGCGTAATACCTGCCGCCGATCTTATAAAAATGGGCACCCTCATATCCGAGATGGTACGGCTCGCGTTCTTTGACGATGATACGGTTCAGCCCACCGGGCTTGGGACCGGAAAGATCCGCCTTCAGTTCGAGCAGGTGAATCTCGGCATTCCCGTAAATCAGATACGCCCGGCCGTCATCGTCAAACAACAGCGAGCAGTCGTGATAAAAGCCTTCGATGTATTGTTTCGTCCATGGACCGGATACGGTATCGGCCGTGTACAGATAAGTTCGGCGGGTATCGTTCGCCACGAAGATAACGTAGAATTTCCCCTTGTGGTAACGAAAGGATGGTGCCCACATGCCCTGTCCATAAATATGCTTGCCGTCTTCGAGCCGCTGTGCCGGCGTATTGTCCAGAACGTCGTACACATGTGAAGCCACTTCCCATTGAATCAGGTCGTATGAACGCAGAATGACGCAGCCCGGCATCATGTGCATCGTCGTGCTGACCATATAGTAGGTATCCTCTACCCGGATCACGTCAAGATCCGGATAATCGGCCCAAATAATCGGATTTGGATACATATTCTCTCTCTGCCCCTTCCTAGTCGCGTTTTACAATGACTTCGATCGAAACCTCGGCCAAAGCCGGGTTCAAATCCCTTTCTTCGGTCAAATCAAGCACCGGGTATCCGTCCACATCAAAATGAACGCGGCGGATTCCGGAGCCTCTAGGCTCCTCTACTCCCGGTCTGGCATGGTACACGTTCCAAGTGACGCCCTCATCATCCGTAACGTAGGAATTATGGCCCGGACCGTATTCGCCCGGGACGCTTCTCGACGTCAGCAGCGGATAATTGCCCTTCGTCCAGCTGCCGGGATTCAGCAGGTCCGCATTCGTGTCGGCGGTCAGCAGGCCCACGCAATAAGTGGCGTCTACCGCTGCGCTCGAGAAGGTTATAAAGATTCTGCCATCCCGGATCAAGGCAAACGGCCCTTCATCGACAAAGGTATGGTTATTGGCCCAGCCAACGTCCGGTCGGGTTAACAGCACCGGGTCGCTCGTCAGCCTCCACGGCTCTTTCGGATCCAATTTCGCGATATAAATCCAGGCACCAAGATCTTCAGGCACGAACTGCCGTTCCGACCAGGCCGCGTAACATTCCCCGTTCACCTGGATGACCGTCATGTCCAGGGAGATCACCTTGCCCGCCTCGCATAACTCGGTACCGTCTTTCCTGACGACGCGCCGGGGCATCGACCAGTCTGCGGCACAGGTGGGATCCCCACCCTCGCGCAGCTTCATCACATGGCACTCTTCATCGAAAAATTCGCCTGTCGTTGCCGCATGAAAAATGTACAGCCCGCCCTCAATGATATGGAACTCGGGCGCCCATAACAGCCCTTTAATGTGATCATAGGTTTGTGTATCGAGAATTAAGGACTCGCCGGCCTGAACAAGACCGGATATCGTTTCTGCTTCCCGGATATACAAGGTTCGGTTGCCGTCGGCGTCGTTGGTCGCAATGAAATAATACTTGCCGTTCCATTTCGCGATACAAGGGTCCGCCCGGTTCGCCGCGACCGGAAATGCGTAATGTTCCTGACGGACCGTTCCCTTCACCCGATATGTTCCGGACCGGTCCCAGCGAACCGCCGCCGCATCCCAGTCCACGGCCTTGGGAGCCGTGGTGCCATCGCTGTATACTGCAGTCGCTTTGAGCATCTTCAAATCCTCGGCCGATGCCGCCGTGATGCATTCCGGGACCTCGATAGCAACATTCTGCGGAACCGTAAGCCGGCATACGAGGCGTTGTGCGGTTTCCCGCGGAACGCGGATCACATTTCGGGGCTGTATGCCTTCAATGTCAGCTGATACGGCTTCCAGAGTAAACGGCTCAGCTCTTTCCGGAGTCCCGGCGCCATCCAGATCATTAAGATCCTGTATCTCATTTCGGTAGCTGCGTCCGTTACTGTCGCACCAGTGAATGACGTAGGCCTGGCATGATTCATCATATTCGCAAGTGGCGTCGAGAACGTAAGCATCGCTCTTCAAATCGACCAGCCCGACTTCTTGATATTGCAGCAAATCGTTGGAAGTAAAGAACAGCACCGCCCCTCTGCTTTCTTCATCCTCCTGGCCATCCGCCTCTGTCCGTACGGCAACAACGCCGAATCTTCCGTCGGCCATGTGGAAGAGGTACGGATTTTTCAGGCTTTTGGCTCGGAGCTTCCCGTTTTCATGATGCGTGGCTTTGGCGAACAGAACGCCTGAATTATGGTTCAATGCCTGAAATTGATTGCCGTCCCCGCTATAGGCAAGATGCATGCTGTGCGCCAGCCTGGACGCATAGATGATGTCCTCCTGCGGGGTGCGCGTATAGCATAAGACCTCGATGTATTCGCTTTCCATTTTTGAAATCATGGCATGACCTCACTTTTATTGATCATTTCAAATACGGATGCCTAAACGGAGTCTCGCCACTTCTTACTGTTCTATTGACTTTGTATTGTGTTTACTATGAAATTATAAAATAGGACATTTTGCCAATGAATGATCTATGCTGACAGAAACTTGATCTATTCTAAGATTGGAGATTGCGATGACGACATCCATTTACTATGTCGGATATGATGCCGCCCATCCCGGAGACTTTATTTATGACATTCCGGAAGGGCATGATTTTTGGCTGCTTATTCTTACGCAAACCCCTGCAGAGTTCTGGGTTCAGGGAGAAATCAGGGAATACCCGGCAAACTGTGCCGTCCTCTTTCCCCCTCGCCAAAAGATAATGTACCGCGCCTGCTCAGGCAAATTTGTGAATGACTGGGTCCGTTTCGAAACGGACGAATCGTACATTCTGGGGACGACGCTTCCGCGGGGCGTTCCGATTCCGGTGCCGGATCCCGGTTACTGCCGCCAGCTGTTTCAGCTTCTGGCCACCGAAAATTTTTTCAGCTGCGATTACCGTGAACTCTCCATCGACTACCTGTTCCGGATCTTGTTCAACAAGCTGCTTGAAGCTTTTCAATCCAAGGAAAATTCGCCGCATTACCAGAAACTGCTGGATCTGCGCAAGGCGATTCATAACCGTCCCGGCGGCGAATGGAGCGTCCCCTCCATGGCCGATGATGTTCATTTGAGCCCCGGGTACCTGCAAACGCTGTATAAGTCGACATTCGGGATTTCCTGTATGGACGACGTGATCCAGTGCAGAATTCGCCTCGCCAAGGAAAGGCTGATTTACGGCTCGCTCCGAATCGCCGATATCAGCGAGCTGTGCGGATACAATAATGTCGAGCATTTCTCCAGACAATTTCGGCGTATCGTGGGCTGCACGCCTCGTGAATACCGGCAATCGGCTGATTTACGGCTTTGAGACGCTGCCGGCATGGCCATTTTTTTCTTGCGAGATCATGAAGCCGAAGCTCCGAAACTTATACTTTCTGATCTCTTAAAGAAACGCCTTCCGGTACCAGCCAGCTGCAGCCTGATTCCGAAAGGCGACTTGCATTTTATCCAACGTTACCCGACGATACCGGTCCGCTCGATGCTTTCCACAAAGTACCGCTGCACGAACAAATAAATAATGATCAGCGGCAGGATGGCCAGCAAGATGCCGGTATCCTGCACCATGCTCATATAGAAAGGATCCTTGTTGGTCGCAACCCCGCCTTCGAGCATGATGGAGAGGTTGTGCGGCAGCGACGCCAGTTGGGTGGACATCACTTTGCCCGACGTTAAATACGTGGTCGTAAAGAAGCTGTCATTCCACTGCCATACAAACGAAAACAGCAGCACGGTGACGATGGCCGGAACGGCATTAGGCAGCATGATGCGCATGAAAGTTTTGCCTACGCCCGCCCCATCGATATAAGCCGCCTCCTCCACTTCTTTCGGGATGCCCCGGAAAAACTGCCTGAAAATAAAAATGTAGAGACCCGCCTTCAGCGAGTTTGCGGTGACCGAGGTGAGAAAGAAAGGCCAGTACGAATCCAGCAGGTTCACCGACTTCCCGGTCAGTAGGGGGATCAGCCCCATGAGGCTGAAATCCTTCAAATTCATGTAGATCGGTATCAGAATAGTCGTTGGAGGCACCAGAATGGTCAGGATGACGCCTCCAAAGAGCAAATTGCTGCCTTTAAATTTAAGCCGCGCAAAGGCGTAGCCTGCAAACGCACAGGACACGGCCGTCAGGATCGTCGTCATAGCCGATAACGTGAACGTATTGAACAGCGTGTGCCAATAGTCCATGATCGATATGGCTTGTTTGAAATTGTCCAGCGAATAATGCTCCGGGATAAAGACGACGATCGGCGAATACAGGTCGCTCTTGTCCTTGATGGCCGTCGAAATTTTTTGAAGAATAGGGTACAGAATAACAAACGACAGTCCTGCCATCAGGACCAGCCGCACGACGGTCCACAGCCAGCGCTTCCAGCTTTCGGGCGACAATAAACGGGCGATGATCAACGCTGCTCACGCTCCTTCTACTCTTGATAGAAAATTCTTTTGGAAATGAAAAACGTAATGATCAGCAAAATGACCATGATCGCCAAGAAGTAGATCCAGGCCATTGCCGAGCTGAGGCCGAAATTGAAATTTGTGAATCCCGTTTCCTGGATCAGCTTCGTCATTTCGCTCCGGGAGAACGAGTCGATCACCGTATAGATCACGTTGACGAGGATCAGCGGGCTGACCATGGGCAGTGTGATTTTCCAGAACGCTTCGTAGCCGGTCGCTCCTTCGATCTTGGATGCCTCGTACAGCTGGGGGGATACCGACTGGATCCCTGCAAGGAAGATCAATATTTGCACGCCCGACTGGCTGACAATCTGATAGATGCGGTCCACTGCGCTGGTCAGGTACGTAACGATGTTTTCGCTGACGCCGGAATTGATCATAATCCGCGTCAGCTCGCTGGTACCAAGACCGCTCACGGCGCCGCCGGCGTTCTGCTCATTGATGGCTTGAACCAGGCTGGTCGTCTCCAAATTCGCGATGACTCCGGAGGCCAAGATGACCGGCAGGAAAAAGATCGATCTGGCAATGGCTCTGCCGACAAACCTTTGGTTCAGCAGTACAGCCAAAAACAGGCTGAAGATCACGATCAGCGGCACGTTGATGACCATGTTGACGATCGAGGTCGTCAGCGTACGGTTAAAGCTCGTATTCACCGTAAGAGCTTCCACGTAATTGGAGATGCCGATAAAGCTGATGTTCATGCCGCTTGCATTGGCCTCGATGGAGCTGAAGCTGTACCTTAATGAAGAAACTAACGGGATCAGAAAAAAAAGGAGGAATCCCAGCAGCCACGGCAAAACGTAGATAAAGCCCCAAAGCGCCTTCTGTTCGGCGTACGTCCGCCGCTTCGTGCCGCCGAATTTCAGTATAGACTTCAAGATTGCACACCACCCGTCAAATAGCTCTCGGCTTTCACCGTTTGGCCGCCCACCTTCACATCCGAACGGTTATAGTTCACAATGACGTAAATACCGTTCCCGTACACGGTCTTGAACACGCCTTCGCCAAGCTTCTCATGGCCAGTGATCGGCTCATTCCGGACGTTCTTCAGCACATCGTTCAACTCGCGGTACATTTCGGCGGCCTGATCGATCCACTGCTTGTAATGGACGGCATACAGGTCGTTATAATCCGTATCCTTCACTTTGTCATTCGGTTCATAAATCCATTCGAAATACACGCCCGCCCCGTATTCGAGGCATTTCAGGATATACTGCCGTTCATCCGTATAGGTTGACAGGTTAAACGGGCTTCCGGTGTAATCAACGTACCCGCGGGTGACCATTTGATAGAACGGGATCTCTTCGTCCTCGATCTTGAACTGGCTGCCGGACATCGGCGCGTTCGTAATATCCGACAAGAATGGAAGTGCATAAGCGTTGCCGCCGTCCGCCATGACCTTCAAATTCTCCTGCGAGATGCTGCCCAGCGCTTGAACCGATATGCTCTCGGACTGGGTGCGATCCAGCTGATTGTGCTTTCGGTAATCGCTGTTGAGCTGATCGGCGAGATCCCGGAGTGAAATGCCGACAGTCTGGTACCCTTTCAAGCCCTTCAGCAATAACTCGGTATAGGATACGGCAAGCCGCGGGGATACCACGTACGACGGCGACTTATCCCGGTCTCTTCGATTGAGTGCCTGATCCAACGGATAGAGAGCAGCGGGAACGCCTCTCAACGTTCTCGCAGCATTTGCGTTCTCATCGAACCCCTTTCCCGTATTCGCAGTCAGAACCGCAACGTCAGGAAAGAATGAAACTCCTTGATCCCGTGCGAACGACAAGAAGCCCCGCAATCCCTTGCTGCCGCCGACCGCTTTGTCGACCGAAATGTGATCTGGTACCTCATGATTCATTCCGCCATTGAACCAGCCTGAAAATTTCAGTTTGATGTTGGATATGTCGCGGCTCTTCATCTGGTTGATGATTTCCTCCGATTGTTCGAACGTCGTGAGAGGCTCAATTGTCCGGTAAGGAATGCCGGCGACATGCTTCTGTTTGGCGATGCCGCCGACCAGCTGCAGGTAGAACGGCGTATCTGCCGCATCGGTGGCCTGCTCTGGCTTAGGGAGACCGCCATGCTCCTCCAAATAACGCTGGTAATAGTGAGCCAATCCTTGGTAAGAGGCTTCCTCTTTGCTCAAAAACGCGTACCGGACCGAAAAGTCCGTTTTCATCGCCTGTTCCTGGAACCTGGGCAGCGTGCGCTCCTGGCCGTTCGCTTGCAGCGTCACTTCTCCTTTGTTCATGACATTGAAGCTGGGATATACATAGTTATAGCTGTTCAGTTTCCCGCTGATATCGGCATGAATGGCCGCAGCCGATGCGCCTTCCTCGATGATGCCGAGGATCGCGCCGCTCTCCCGAATGATGCCGAACACCGGCAGCCGGACCGGCTGCTCGGTCTTGGCATCCTCGGTCGTTTTCATCGTCAGGTCTTCCCCGTACACCGGCTGCTGATAAGCGGGATACTGCTTCTTTCCGTTATTGAAATGGATGAGCGCACCGGAGCCGTCCGGCACGAAGATTGCCCCCTGCTCCTTGGAGCTGCCGGCGCCGAAAAAGCTGAGGAAGGAAATATTCCCGATCGGATATGCGCTCGGATATTGAATACCGGATGCTGGGATTTTGGCGACTAAACTGCCGCCGTCCAGGGCGTATTCGATCGATGCCAGGAATATCCGCGGTTCCGGCTTCTCCTGCGTAAAGTGCAGCTCCTCCATGTCCTTCATCAGGTCCTCTTCGGTATATCCGGCATCGTCGAACGCCTTGAAGGCGCGATCGAGCTGGAGTCCATTTAAGGCGCTGTCGTTGCGGACATACACCTTTTTATCCGGATCTTCTTTATAGGCGATTTTCAAAGCCCGCTGACCCGTTTTGTCCAGCTTGCCCAGCATTGCCTCCATTCGCTCGCTGCTGAGCATCATCGGCAAATCGGCTGCCGATTTCACGGCCGTTCCGAACTGGTACGTGACCCTTACCCCGCTTGGAATCGGTTCGAATTTGATCTGCTTATGCGAGACGCTGTCCGTGAACGTATTGATGGAATTCACCTGGCCGAAATTGTTGTAATAATCGATCTTGAGCTGGGACGAAAGATTGGCTTTGTTCACCCCGGAGGCGAGCGGGTCCTTACCTTGCTCCGGCGGGTTGCTGTACCAAGTCTCTCCGGTCTCCTTATTTAATACGGCAATGGCGCCCGAACTCTCATCGACAAACAGCCGCAGTCGTTCATTTTCGGCCACGCCTTTCATACCGGCTGCGCGTGCGTCGGTAAATGCAGCTTTCAAAGGCTGGCCCTTGGTGAATTCGGCTGCAGCTGGTGCATCATTCGCCCCGGTATGGGCCGCGTTCGAATCGGCGCAGCCGGCCAGTGCGATCCCCGCGAGCAGTACCGGGAGCCACAGGGCGTTTCTGGCTTTGCGCATGGTTTCTCCTCCTTTCTTTAATTTCTAAGCATAATTTCCTGGTAGATCACGTGAACGAACGAAATCATCTGCTGAATCAGTCCGAAAAACAGCAGGCAGATAAAAGCCATGAATCCCATCGCCACGATCGTCAGCAGAATCGTCCCGATGGTCTTCGACGGTGAGTATTGATGCACGGTCATGTTGCCGACGAACAAGAGATACGCCGACCAGAGGTAGGCCGCGCTGCTGCAGAAGTAATAAAAAGCCGTCTCCTGGAGCGAAATGACGTTGCTGAGCCAAATCCACGGAAAGTTGATGATCATCATCGGAACGAGGGCAAAGCACGTCGACGTAAAAATTTCAACAAACTTCCCTTCTCCGTCCATGAGCGTCGTCAGCGACCAGTTAGCTAAGCACCAGAACAAGACCGGGACAACGATGTACACCACTTCCATCAGGCTGTTCATATCATCCGGATTGGACAGGTTGACCAGGAAGCCGCTGTACTGGTTGCTCAGGACATTCGTGATGATCATCAAAAACAAAATGATCAAAGAAGCGATCAGGGTGTGCCGCTTGTTTCGTTCGTATTTCAGATCCGAATAGGCGTTAAAGGGATGCACAATGAGATAAAGCGGGTATTTTACGTGCTCACGATTCAATCGTTACACCTCCTTGTCTTCTCATCCGCTTACGGAGCTTTTTGAAGAACAAGAGAACCACGGCGAGCACGATCAACCCTGTCATGACTGCCGGGAAGTATTCTCGCAGCACCTGTTTGCGGTAAAGCAGGTAGGCCTTTGAATAATTGGCATAGTCGTAGCTTTCCTTGAAATACTGCATCGCCCCTTTGTAGTCCCCTTTTCGAAGGAGGGCCTTACCCACGCCGGAATAAGCAAATTCCAGGTTCGCATTCGTATTGATCGCCTGCTGATAGAGATCAAACGCCTTTTCTTCATCGCCCCTGTAGTAGCTCCGGACCGCTTCGTTTAACATTCGGCCGTACGCTGTCGTCTGAAACACCGTAATCTCGCCGAATGCCTTATCCAGTACAAGAAAATCGTCCCCGACCCGTTCAATCGCCGCAGGAGTATTGAATTGGCCCAGTTGGTTGCCCAGGCCACCGAATATGTACATCAGATGTCCATCCCCGCTGTATGTGAAGACCCTGCCCCGCTTGGAATCGAGGACCGAATACATCTCGCTGTCGGTGACATCGATATCGATGAGCCGGGATGGACCGATATCGCTTGAATACCGGATATCACCCACCAGGCTGAGATATCCTGTCCGCCGGAGAATATCGTTGCCCTGCGCGTTCAATTTTTTGATCGGGTTATTCGAATAGTCACCGCTCGTTGCGTAAATGAAGCCTTCGTCATCCATATCCAGGTTCGTGAATTCGGTAGGCGTAAACATCACCATCCGGCTCCGCTGCGCCTGCGTAGACATCTTTTTCCAGAACAGTTCCACCGGATCGACCGTCACCCGGTTTGCGCCGATGAACGAGGTGAACGCCCCGTCCGCATTGAATTCCATGAAACCGTCAAATACGCCGGTCGACATCACGTAGATTCGCTGCGCCTTGTCGACGACCACCCGAACCGGCTGGAAATCGAAATTGGCCTGCAGCAAGTCTGACTTCGGCGCTTCAAGCACTCCTGCCATCCTTAAGTTTGAATCCAGATGGACCACCCGCTTATTGCCCGTATCGGCGATAAACAGTTCTTTCCGGTCGGTCACGAATATCCCTTGCGGATTATTGAACGTATCCTTCTTCCCCTCGCGGTCAAAGGAATCTACCACTTTAACCGGCTTAAAATGCTGGTCGAGAATGACGATACGGTTGTTGCCGGAATCGAGCACATAGATCTCTTTGTCAGCCGTTACATGGATGTCGCTCGGGTTTTTGAAGGGGCCGACGCCAAGCTGCGCGCCATTCAGCAAAAACGTGGCCTCATAGGCGGCGGGAGCCGGGGTGGTATCATTCCAGAAGGAATAATTGTAGGAGGCGCTGCCTTCGGCGTGAGCCACGTTTACGCCTATATTCGTCCCCAGCAGGCAGCAGAGGGCAGCCAGGAGGTACATTTTCACTTTGGGTATGCTTATTCGCATCGTGCTAGTCTCCCCTCTATTCTTTCATTCCGGAGGTGGCCATCGTCTGAAGGACATTGCTCTGCGAAATGATAAAGAGTGTAATCGGCACGACCATCAGAATCAGCGCGACGGCGGCCCCCACGCCTGCACGGGCAATCCCGCCCGCGGTGATTTGTCCCAAGGCGTAGTGAAGGGTCTTGAGGTTCTCGCTGTATATAAAATTGCCCCCGTCCGAGCCCCACAGCATCGGAAACTGCAAAATCATCAGTGTTAACCATGCAGGCTTCACATTGGGCATGACGATCGTCCAATAAATCCGGTATTCGTTCGCCCCGTCGATTTTGGCCGCTTCCAGCAGGGCATCCGGAATCTGTTCCATGAACTGCTTCATCAGGAATAAACCTAACGGGAACGCAAGCGATGGGACGATAATCGATGCGTGCGTATTGATCCAGCCGAGCCACGACATCACCATATAGTTGGGAATCGCCGTAACGTGCCCGGAAAACATCAAGGACATGACGACGATGGAGAACAGGATCCTGGACCCGGGAAAACGGTATTTGGCCAGCGGATAGGCCGCGGCGGACGACAGCAGGATATGGCCGACGGTCCCTACAATCGTAATGAAGAGCGTATTGACGATGTACCGGGACAGCGGCACCCAGGAATTTCCCATCAGCGCCACCAGATCGTAAAAGTTATCCATCGTCGGATTGTTCACAAAGAATCGCGGCGGAAACAGGAAAAGCTCGTTCAGCGGTTTAAAAGCATTATTGACGGCATAGATCAGCGGCAGCGCCATGAATGCGCCGAATACGGCCAGGAACGCGAACAGCATAAAGCTGACGGTAAAAGAGCGGTTCAGCCTTCTCGGCATCCGAAAGGCGGCCATCATTCTCGTAACCAAATCACTCCCCTACCTTTCTTAGCAATCCCTGCGTCAATTTGTTGGCACCTAACATCATGGCGAACAGCACGGTCGCAATTGCGGATGCATACCCCATTTCAAAGCGGATTGTTCCGTAATCCATCAAGTGCGTGACGATCGTATGCCCCGCATAGTTGACGCTGGGGAATCCTGCGAGCGCAATCGAGATATCAGCCACCGCAAACGAGCTGGTGATCTGCATAACCGCGCCGAACATCAGCTGCGGCCTCATGGACGGCAGCGTAATGAACCACAGCTCCTGCCAGCGGTTACGGATGCCGTCGATCGCCCCGGCTTCAATCAGGGATTTGTCGATCGTCTGCAGCCCCGCGATAAAAGCCAGGAAGCTGGTGCCCAAGCTGAGCCACAGCTGGACGATCATAATGATCGGCAAAATATATTTTTCGTTCGTCAGCCATTGAATCGGTTCCAGCATAAAGCCGAATTTAATTAAAAAGCCGTTCAAGTAGCCGTATCTGTCGCCTGAAAAAATAATGAGCCAAATAAAGAAAACGTTGCCGGAAATCGACGGCGCGTAGAAAACAAGCGTCATAAACGCGCGGACCTTCGGGGACAGCTCATTGATAATCCATGCAAACAAGAAGCAGGCCAGATAGCTGATCGGCCCGCAAATGACCGCGAAGAGCAGCGTATTTTTCAGCGCGATCATAAAAACGTCGTCATTCAAAAACAATCTGGAGTAGTTCTGCCACCCGACAAACCGGGGGAATTCCAGCATATTGAAATAAAAGAAGCTGAGAACGATCGAAAAAATGACCGGAACCACCGTAAAGGCAAAAAAGATCAGCATGTACGGACTCATCAAGATGTAATAATGCTTGTTTTTCTTCAGTTCTCTCCAAACGTTGGCCAGCCGCGACTGCTTTTTGGGCTGCACGAGGCTCGAAACGGCGGCCTTGCTGGTTGTTTCGGCTTGCATCCGATTCCCCCCTTATTGTTCAGGTAAATTGAATTCCTTCCGCTTGACCGCGATTTCGTCATTGATGTATAAGAGGTAATCCGACAAAGCCTCACGGGGATTCTCACTGGCGTTGACGACTTTGCGGAATGCGTTATCCAGGTGTCGGCCGGTAAAATAGCCGCCCGGAACCTGCGGGATTCCTTTGACCCATTTCCACTGATTCTCCAGATTACGATAGTCTTTAACCGGCCAAGGCAGCTCCTCGAGCGCCTCGACGTTAGCTGTCGGATAACGGGCCGCTTCGCCCATTAACCCTTCCATCTCGCGTCCGTAAGCGATTTGGGTATCCTTATCCGTCCACCATTTCATAAATTCCCAAGCGGCCTCCTGATCCCGTGCGCCCTCAAGCATCATCACGCCGGTCGTGTGGCTGGCCACCTCATGATGGATCGTGCCGTTCTTCTCCGTGCCGGGCACCATCGTAAATTCCCAAAGACCCTTGATTTCCGGCGCCAGGACGGTCAGCATGTTGTACGTCGTATAATCCGCGATGCCGATCGGCATTTCGCCGGTCCGGAACCGGTTCGGGAAGTCGGCCAGCAGCGGGAACTTGTAGCTCGTATAGAACTGCGTCCATTTCTTAAAGGCATCCATGGAAATCTCGGAATCCAGGGCGCTCTTTCTGCCGCCGTCCCGGTAGAATTCGCCACCGTTCTGGTACAGCAGCATGGAGAACGTCGGATTAGGCACCAGGCTCGCGTTGGCGGCCTCGATCGGCAGATAAAATTCCATATTGTGCTTCTGCAATACCGAAATCATGTTGTAGATATCCTGCCACGTTTGGGGCGGCTCCAGGTTAAGCTCCTTCAGGATATCCTTGCGGTAAAAGAGCATCGGGAACGACTGCTGCTCCGGCAGCGCGTAGACGCCTCCGTCATATTCGTAAGGCACCAATCCGCTGTCGCGAAAGCGGGATGCCACCGTGTCATAATCGGCAAACTTCGACAGGTCGGCGGCCGCCCCCCTCATGGCATAGTTCACGGGCACGTCTTCGCCAATCTGCATGGCCACGTCCGGACCTTCCCCGGCGAGCGTCGCGGGCAGCAGGATGTTGGCGGGTACGAGCTTCAGATTGACCGAAATGTCCGATTTCGGGGTAAACGAATCATCGATCAGGTTTTTCAACACCTGCGCCTGATCCCGCCCCGTCGTAATCCAAACCGTCGTCGATCGTTTCTGCTTGCCGGTATTGCCGATGCTGTCATAATCCTCGGTATAAGAAGCGGTGAGCGCCCCGGCTTCATGCTTCACCACTTGCAGAAACGACGCATCCGCTCTCGGCAGCTTATGATCCGGTGAGGAAACAATCAGATAATCCAGTGTAAGCGGCTGTTCCCGGACGGTCAGAATCCAGGTACCTAAGCCGCCGACGTTGGTCTTGAAGGCCTCCAAACGGTTCGCGACTGTATCCGGCCGTTTGGCCATCTCTTGGAGCTGCTTGACCATCGTGTGCAAAATGGCCACCTTGTCGCTCTGTTCGCCCGTCGTATGTTCCAGGTAATCGGCTACGCTTTGGATCGTTTCGGCTTGTTTGCGGAACACCTCCGCCATCTCCGGGATCCGCTTCTCCAATTGGTAGTCCCGGTACGGATCGGGTGAATTGGACGTGATCATCAAGATTTTGCGGTACATCTCGTTCAGCTGCAGCACGCTGGACTCGATCGTCTGGATCAGCGGGGCCAGCTCGCCAAGGGAAACCGTCATGCGAATCCGGTGCTTGCCTTGGGTCAAGTGGAACAGGTACGGCTCATCTTCTCCCAATACGTACATGCTCCAATCCCTGCTGAATTCAAAAGGAATCCGTTTCATCTCTTTGAACGGAACTTTTCCGTCAATCGTCAGGCTTCGCGTGGCGAACACGCCGCGCAGCTGATCCTGCTTCTCTTTTAAAGCAATTTGATACAAGCCGTCCTCCGGCGCTTCGAATTCCCACTCGATCCACTGTCCCGGCAGCTTCCAGTTCAGCCCCCCAATTGTGTTGATCCGAATTTTGGACACATCATATGGAATAACCGTCGGGCTCGATCTGTCAGAAACCGGATACAAAGTCGGAGAGGATTTATACACCGCATCCTCTGCCTGAATCAGGGTGTACTGGTCTTTGACCGGCTGCAGCCCTTCGGCTGAATAATCGCTCTTGATTTCTGCGTACGTCTGTAATGCTTCTTCCTGGTACAGCTCGATATAATCAATGGCCATAGGCTCACGCAATGCCGTCAAGGTCATGCTTTGATTGCCTTTGTCAAAATAGAACAAATAGGGTTCGTCATAATAACCGCTGCGGTCGGTGACGGATTCGATCTGCCATATCGGCTTCTCCACCTGACTTGGACGCAGATCATTGCCTCTGTCGTCGCGCCCGATCTTATCGTCCCGGTTGCCCCAGACCCGGTCAAACGTAACCAGGTCGGCCCCCTTAAAGGGCAGCTGCTGATTTATCGTCAATCCGCGCTCAATTGCAGAACTTTTTCCTTCAACCGGCAAATACCGGATCCGGATGTTGTAGAGGCCCGGCTGTTCGATAGGTACGTTCCAGCTGATGGAACCTGACTCCGGCGTGAGGACGGCGGTTTCCCCCGACGGATGGACAACCTCGAATCCCGGCCCATCGGTTTTGGAATAGTTCTCGCCTTCGATCCGGATAACCTGATCCGGACGCTTCGCAGCCGAATGGGCTTTTACATAGGCATCATAGCCGCCGTCATCTCCGCCCGACCCCGTAACAGCAGCAAAATCGGCCATAGCTTGAACGCTTCGAACTTCGGATGATCCGGAAGGGTAGAAGGCCCAAATGGACGCTAATAGGGCAAGGACGAGCAGGACAGCGACGTAGCTCTTCTTTCGGTTGTTCACTCTTTTCCCTCCTGAAGCAAGAGACATGTCATGTCAATAACAGTCCCCGTTAGAGAAAATCTCTAATAGGGACTGTTGCTTCTACATGTGAAATTATTTCGATCCGTATACCTCATCAATGGCTGCCTGGAAAGGCGCTTTGTACTTTTCTACCACAGTAGACACCGAGGTTCCGCTGGTAATTTCGCCGAGGAAATCGTAGAACTTCAGGTTCGGGAATGTGAAGTGGTCAAGGACAATCAAATTTGCGGCGACTTCCTTCGCATTGTTAATGTCGTTTTCGTCCGTGAACGAGGTTTCATAGTAGGCCTGGTCCGGATAGTCATACATCGAATCGACATCGTTGATTTTCTCCCAAATATAGAGCAGCTTATCCGGATCCTTTACAGCCTTAGGGATGAACAAGGATTGATAGAGGCCTTCGTATGAGTGGTACGTGCTTGCACTAGGCCCTTTAGGGAATGGCACGAATCCGATATCCGCATCAGGCATATCCTTCTTGAAACCGCTAAGTTCATAGAGCGCTCCCGTGTACATCAACGTGTTGCCTTGGCGGAAAAATTGGCCCGGCTCCGTCCAGTCGCCGCCTTCGGTTGGTCTGGCCACTTTTTCGGTTGCGATCTTGGAAATAAAATTAAGCGCTTCGGTCGTTTTGGGGTCTTCCAGGTTTTGCTTGTTATCCTTTGTCAAACTCGTTTCGTTGGAAGCGAGCGCAAATTCGAGCGGCGCCGGGTTAGCGAGCCCCCAGGAATCAAGCTTGCCGTCATTGTTCGTATCCTTGTTGGCTTCTTTGGCCACTTGCAAAAACGTATCCCAATTCCAGCTGTCTTCATTGACATAGTCTTGAAGCGACTTCAAGCCAAGCTTGCTCATGAGCGTCCGGTTGTAAAAAATACCCATGACATTGTTGCCCTGCCCTTCCGAGAAACCGTAACCCCTTCCGTTATATTGCATGTATTGATTGGTCACACTCTGATTAAAGGCTACCGGATTCTTCGTATACTCATCGACGGGCCACAGCAGATCCTGTTTCACAAGTGCTGGAATCGTGTATGTTTTGCCCAGTCTGACGATATCCCCGAGCGGCTCGCCGGCCAGCAGGGAAGCCGTTACTTTTTGCTGGTATTCGCCGTAATCGATCGCGACGTATTCTATTTTGAAGTTATGCTTCTTCTCCAGCTCCTCCAGATTCTTTTTGCGCTGGATGTTATCCGGGTTATCCTCCGGGATCGTCATATCCCACCACGATACGACCTTGATCGTTCTGCCGCCCATGTCGAAATCCATGTCAGGCGTCTTGTACGTTTGCTCTGCATCCTTCTCCGTACCTTTATCTTCCGTGGTGGTTGCCGCGGTCTCGGTGCTCGTCTCCGCCGTACCGGCGCTTGACCCGGTGGTGCTTGACCCGCTTTTGGACCCGCCGCTGCTGCATGCCGAAAGCACAAGTAACAGTGTGCAGAGCAGAAGCATCATTTTTCCAATACGCATTCCTCTAATCCCCCCGTTAAAGTGATTTGCATCCCAATTACATTCAAAGTGTAGCGCTTACATCGAAAAGGCAACAACCTGTGGTAAATTAGGTATTCTACCCGTCAAAATATAGATTGCCTGTAACCCCTTACATTACAAATAGCCAATAAGTAAACAATGGCTAGCAATATAAAGAAAAGCACATTGTTTGCGTATCGGGTTCTTTTTCATAATGAGAGATAAGCATCTTCACCGGAGCCAACGTTTTAATGAAAAAGAAACAGGGGGGAATATCGTGTATAAGGTGCTGCTTGTTGATCCCAATCATCATGCGAAAGAATGGATGAAACGTATGCTGGACAGACACCAAGCGGAATTTGAATTGGAGTGCCATGCCGCTGCTGCTGCCGAGGCGATGTCAATGCTCTCCGCCCAGGATCATCAGCTGGTATTGATCAGCATGAGAGCCTCGGAGGAAGAGGGACTTCAGCTCTGCGGCCGCATTCGGGAAAAAAGCCGTGTCCCGATCGTTCTGATCGGCGGGCGCAATGAATTTCAGCTTGCCCGGAAGGCGTTATATTATCAGGTGAGCGACTATCTGCCCGACCCCGTATCGCCCGAGGAATTCGCGGCAAGCCTCGATAACGTGAAGCGGGAGATGGACGAAGCACCATTGTCCGGACATCAATCGGTCCCATGGGCAGGAGCCGTTCAGCAAGCTTCCGCCGCCGTCTCTTCGGCCGGCATCATCGACAAGGTAAAGGCGTATGTGGAGGAGGCGCTGCATCAGAACATCACGCTGAAGGAAATCTCTCATATTTTTCACTTCAACTATTCTTACCTCGGCCAGAAATTCAAGGTTGAAGAGAAGATGACCTTCAAGGAGTATCTGCTTCAGCAGCGCATGGAGAAGGCGAAATTCCTGCTGGAGAATACCGATATGAAGGTGTATGAAATCGCTAACGAGGTCGGTTATACCGAGATGGACTGGTTCTACAAAAAGTTCAAGACGTATACTGGTGTAAGCGCTAACAAGTATAGAAAGACTCTGATCATTACAGCGTGAAAAAAACCTGTCCAAGTGGATTCTATGAAGCCTGATCACCTCATCCCTAAAACCAAAGGCCGCTTCCCGGTTGTCCAACCGGGAGCGGCCTTATTCGTTCTCGCTCTGGGGTTATTCCAATGTTAACAATCCGATGTTAGACAGGTTCTGCCAGGTTCTGTCCGACGTATCATTCCAGATCGCCACGCTGTCGCGTAGCCCGTCGTCATTCTCGTCATTATTGACCTGTACGTCAAACCCGATGAGACTGCCCGCCTTCGGCGGTGCTCCGACCCAATCGACCGCGGCTTCGATGATGTAGCCGGTCGGGGTCCGCTTCGCGGCAGATGCCAAATTTGCGCCGAGCGATCCCGGGTTGACCGACGGTTCGTTATCGAAGTTCACACGGTACTGCCCGTCGTCACCGTCATACGAACCGGTTCGTTCATTGTTCTGATCGATGAAGATTTCGACCGAATCCTGCTCCCACGCATTGGCGCTCCGCTTGGTCACCAAAGAGTCGGTCACCTCGGCCAGCACGTACAGACGGTGATCGTCCCAGAGCATCCGGACCTTGGCCGTTGAACCCGAGGATCCGCTGACCCAGCGGTCGGTTACGATCTGCTCGGCCTTGTTCCATATTTCATCGATGTCTCCGTCGATGGCCGCCGTTCCTTTTACAGCCTTGGCTGTTCGCGGACCTTCTGCCATCGTCAACACGCCATACCCGGACGTATCGGTGTCCTGTCTGTGATGAATATCGTTCCAGGATGCCAGCTCTTCCGCTGAACCGGACCGGTCTCGAATGCGGACGTCAAAGCCGATTTCCTTTCCGGTGTGCGCACCGTCGATGGGGATCGAAGCTTCGATCTGGTATCCCTTTTCCGTTTTTACCGCCTTATACTCGGCCGGTTTATGCGGATTCGCGCCGCTGCGCCGAAACGTAAACTTTTTGTCGTCCGCCTCATAAGCATTCGTTTTGCCGTTGTTGCCGTCCATGTACACCTCGACGGAATCATTGCCGTTGACTGTGGAATCTTCGACATCGACCCACACGTACAGATGTCCCGCATCCCATAACGTCTTATAAGTCGCTGCCGCCTTACCGCCTGTCTGGATCGGTACGGACTGCGCCACATTCCATCCCGCTTCCGCCTGGCCGTCAATCTTTACACCGGCCTCCAAGGCTTTCGTGCGCTTCGTTTCAACCGGAACCTTCGCCGGGTCGACGAGGGCCCAGTAAGCGTATTTGGCTTGCAGCCGTTCGTCAAACAGCAGCGGCCAATTGTTGCGAACGACCGGGAACGTGCGCAGCCAGGTGTTCAGATCGTCCTTGCCCCAGAATATCACTGCACTGAGCTGATCCGAATGCTTCCTGAACACGTCGAAGATCTCTCTATAGCGGTTGGCCTGCTTGATTTGCAGTTCGGTTGGAAACGTCTCATAGGCGTCCATATCATTCGTATAGATGCTCATGTCCAGTTCGGTGATCTGCTGATCGATGTCAAGATCCCGGAACGCTTGAATCATATCATCGAGCTCCTGCACCCGGGGGTATTCGATCCCGATATGCGTCTGGTGGCCGACTCCGTCAACCGGAATTCCTTTGTCCTTCAAACGCTTAATCAGATCATGCAGAAACTGCCGTTTCACGGGATCATTCGTGTTGTAATCGTTGATAAACAGCTTGGCGTCCGGATCGGCCGCATGTGCATAAATGAACGCCTTTTCAATGAATTCCTCGCCTGCAATTTGATACCATAAGCTGTTACGAAGGCCGCCTGGCTTCTGGTCGCCGGGCTCAATGACCTCGTTAACGACGTCCCAGGCGTAGATCTTTCCCTTATACCGGCCGACGACGGAATCGATATGCTTTTTCATCCGCGCGAATAGAAGCTCCTTGCTGGCCAGGTTGCCGCTGCTATCGTAGAACACCCATTTCGGCGTCTGGGAATGCCAGATTAATGTGTGCCCTCGCATGGCTATGCCATTATCCAGGGCGAAGTTCACGATTTTATCGGCTGCCGTAAAATTGAATTGACCCTCCGTGGGCTCCGTGGCATCCCACTTCAGCTCGTTGCCGGCCGTCAGACTGTTGAAATGCTTCCGGACGAGCTCTGCATCAGGGCTGTTCGGATTCTCGATTTCATTGACCAGCAGGGCCGTTCCCAGCTTGAATTGGCCGGCAAACACGTCCTTCAGGCTCGGAATGTCCTTCTGAATCTCGATCGGAACCGGATCCGGAGCACGCTCAATTAAGACATCGTCCACGTAAAAATCAAGTGTCGGATCATCGAAGGATTCGATATAAACGGCCAAGCTTTCAATCGGGTGCTGTAAGGTATACTCTCCGCTGAGCTTGACCCATCCGCTGTCACCCGCCTGAACCGACTTGACGAGCTCATAAGCATTGGCACCGTCCGTCGTGCGCTGGACCACGATTGATACCGGCGAGCTTGGCGTTCCGGCAGGCAGCTTGATCCAAGCCGATAAATGGTATGTCTTTCCTGTTTCCATGATTGGCGTCACATCGAGCTGCGGGCCGTTCCAGCCCTGGGTTCTTCCGGTGACCTGCATACCGTAAGATCCCGTATGGGCAGCCGCAGGGGAAACCGTCAAGACTTCACTGCCGCCGCGCCCGTACCAGCCTTGGAGCGTCCCATCCTCGAAATCTTTGGAGATGCTTACCGGGACGCTGTCTGCCGCATCACTCGTCTCGGCTGTTCCCATGCGGCCTTCAGAAAGCGGGCCGGGCGATTCCTGCTCTGCACTGGCCAGGTTCGGGCGTGTGCCGAACGATGAAGGTGCCAGTACGAGAACAAGCGCGAGCAGCAGCAGTATGGAACGTTTGATTCGGTGCTTCTTCATGAATCCACCTCTCCTTATGTCATCTATTCCATTAAAACGCCTCTAGACGGCGTTCCATGGCCATGTAATGGATCGCTGTACATCTAGTTGTGGATGTGCCTTTTATTAACGGACTAGACCCGAGGGTCATCCGGGTTCAGACCGTTTGCCTTTCGTTCGCCGGGTACAGAACGATACGCCCCTCTTCAAGCTCGACGCGAACTTTGTTGCTGTCCTTGAAGCTCCCCGTGTCCAGATAACCGGCAGGAATTTGCAGCCGGCCGGCCTTGTCGAGCACCGCATACTCTATATGGCTCTCGGCTTCCCGTCGGGCGGTGTCGGCGTCCATTTGCGTCAACACGTCGGAATAAGAGATCCTGCGGATCATCTCAGCGGACGTCTTGCCGTCACGGATCTGAACAACCCGGTCCACCTTGCGGGCCAGCTCCGGATCATGGGTCACAATCACAATCGTAATACCGATCGCCCGATTCAATGTCCGGAACAAATCGAGAACCTGATTCGACGTGCCCGTATCGAGCGATCCCGTCGGCTCATCGGCCAGCAGCAGCCGCGGCTCGTTCGCCAGCGCGATGGCGATGGCCACCCGCTGCTGCTCACCGCCGGACAATTCGCTGAGCTTGTTCTTCACCCTGTGGCTCAGACCGACCGCCTCCAGGAGCTCGAACGCGCGTGCCCGGCGTCTTCGGCCCCGCAGAAGAATCGGCAGCTCTACATTTTCGATTGCGGTCAAATAGGGAATCAGGTTGCGTGCGTTATTTTGCCAGACGAACCCGACCGATTCCCGCTTATATTTCACGAGGTCGCCCTCGCTGAACGCGAGCAGGTCCTTCCCGTCTACGAACAGCTTGCCGGCCGATGGCTTGTCGAGGCCGCCCAGCATGTTGAGCAGCGTCGATTTACCGCTGCCGGAATTGCCGATGATCGCCATGAATTCACCGTTCTCCACCTGAAGGTCCAGCCCCTGGAGGGCGACGACTTCCAAATCCGCCGTTTTATAGATTTTGACGAGCCCTTCACATTGAATCATGAGCTACTCCTCCCCAAGCTTCAGCGCCTGTGCGATGCGGATTCGTGTCAGCCGGTACCCCAGAATGAGCAGCCCGGTCGCCAGCGTGAACCCGATAATGCCGTACAGCTGCAAATAATCGCTGAGCTGATATGTAATTGTGAATGGAGGGACTTGTTCTTTCGATGCAAACGACATTTCAAACAGCGGCACGAATTTCATACTCGTCAAGTTGCCGATGAACACGCCGATGAGGACCGCGGCCCCCGACGTGAGCAGCTGTTCGCTGACGAGCATGCCGATCATTTGCGGAAAAGAGATGCCCATGGCCCGCAGAACCCCGTATTGAAGCGTCCTGCCGGATAAGGTCAGCACCCAGAACAGCAGAAAACCGATGAAGCTGACCAGCATCGAGATGGCAAAACCGAGCGTCATCACACCGTTCATCGCCAAACGGAACGGATCGTTCCTGGAATGGACCAGCTCCTGTGTCGCGTCCCGCAGGCTCGTCACCTGCAGCTTCTTCTCCTGCAGCTGCCCGTAGATTTGTTCGCTGCTCGCGCCGTCCGCCAGCTTCAGCCATACTTCGTACGGCTCGACTGCCAGCCTGTTCTGAATCGTGCCCAGGTGTCCGACAACGAGATGCGGCTGCTCGGGCTTTCCGCCTCCTTGATCGGACGGCAGCGGATTCCAGCTGGGCCAATAATCGATGATGCCGTATACCGTGAACATCGCCCCGTCCAGACTGTCCCAGTACACCCGAATCGGATCGCCGGGCTTCAGCTTGGCATCCTCCGCGAGTGAGCGCGAGATGAGGACGGCCTCCGGATTCGGGGCGATCAGATTCAAGTAGCTGTTGATCGGATGCTGCAGCAGCCCCTCCTTCATCCAAGCGATATTGCCGAAATCCTTTGTATCGATGCCAAAGAGAGCCGTTTTGCCGGACTTGTCATTGCCGCCGGCACTGAACCTGGCCTCCGGCTTCTTGAACACCCTAGCTGCCGCTTGCACGCCGTCCAGCTCCTTAAATGGCTCGAAGGGCGGCTCCGTATACTGAACCCGTTTCTGCACTGTTACCGTTGCCGGTTCGGACTGAGGCTGTCCTCCCGCCCCTGGGGATACGGGCGGAGGCGCATCGCTTTCCCACCTCGTCGTCAGTGCGATGTCTGTGCCGACGGCATACCGAACCTTGCTGTCCATATTGTCGTTGATCGTCCTGGCCGCATTCGCGCTGAACAGACCTGTCGCCACCGTCATGACCAGGAACACCTGAATGGTCAAATACTGCCCGGACGAGCGGCTGATCTGAATAAGCGTATGATACAGTGCCGGCGGCCATCCGTTTCGGCCCAGCCAATAAACGAGCCGGACGAACCAAGGGTATACCCGCAGAACCAGCAGGCCGCCTCCAAGCGCAAAAAGAGCCGGCGTCAGGAACAGCAAAGGATCGACCTGCAGGTCGGAAGATCCCAGCGCAAGCCTCCGTAAATCCTCCTGACGCTGGTTGAAATTGTACAGCAGGTAAGCCGCCAGGCTGACGAGAACGAGATCCAGACCTGTCCTATGCCAGATCGACAGCCGGGTCAGGCGCGCCGTTTGCTGCTTATGGCTTACGATGCTGGCCCTCGTTGCAAGAAAGGCCGGAATCAGGATCAGAATGATCGACCCTGCCACGGCGGCCGCAGCCACTTGATAGGCGCTGCTCGTCATGCTGACCTTCAGCGCGGAGCGCTGCACGAACTCCAGAAACCCATTGGAAGCGCCAAGCAGCTTCGTAAACCATACGCCGAGAAACGGTCCGGCGGCCAGTGCGGTCAGGCCGAGCAGCAGGCTCTCCAGCAGGTAGGCAGACATGATCTGCAGACGGCTCGCTCCCCGGCTGCGGAGCACGGAGATTTCTGTTTTTTGCCGGTCAATGATCAGATTGGCGGTCATAAATAAATAGAATGCCAGCATCAGCATGACAGGGGTATACAGCGAAAGCGTCACGGTATCGAGCTTTTCCTGTTTGCCCAAGTACGATGCGATAGTCGGGCTCGCCGGAATTTTGATCTCGGCTACTCCAAGCCTTCCCTTGAAATAACGCCGGACGTCCCGGTCCGCCTGGGTGAATGCTTCAACTTTGCCTAGCGTCAGCTGTTCGTAATTAAGCGCGAGCCGCCATTCCATGCTGGAAACCCTCGCTTTGCCGCCCTTCGTAAATTCGCGCTCGAACTGCTGGAATGGGATCAGGAACCCGTCCTCGTTCTCCGTGGTCAGAAACGGCAAATACCGGTCCGCATCCGGATTCGTCTCTACGATGCCGACCGGAATGACCCGAAATCGTATACTCCCGCCATCCTGCGGTTCTACGGTCAGCTCTTCGCCAAGCTTCCGCTTGGTCGCCAGCTGAAACTTCTGCGTGACCAGAGCCTCGATGATACCGTCCGAACGATCCGCCGGCATCCGTCCCTCGATCAGCCGGACCCGCTTCTCCAGTTCCGACAGCGACATAAAGCTTCCTAACGTCTTTTGCGATTGCTTCTCTTGGGCCGAAGCGTCTGCGCCGTATACCTTCATCTTCTGCGTGAACCGCTGTTGATAGAACGACAGCGCCTCCAGCCCCATCCGCTCCGGAATCGTCTTCACGAACCGGTCGGCGCTTTCGACGGCTTCCGTCGTCTTTGCGTCCATGGATGGTGCCGAGACCGTGGTGCTTATTCGGAGAAAGCCCGGATACACGCCGCCCCCGGTCTGCACGGACTGCAGCTCCTTCTGTAACGTCCGCTGCAGGATGGCTTGCGAGTACAGCGGCATGGAGCTGAACAGGGCCACGCAAACGGTAAGGCCAATCCACAAATTCAGCTGCAGCCACTTGTTGTTGGCCATCTTGCGCAGGATCATCGTCCACAAAGCCAATACATACACCCCATCCCTGATGCCCGGTCGGCCCGGGCTATAGCTCTTCGGTTAATTGTTCAGGATGACCTTTTGGCCTTCCTCAAGGCCTTTGACGATCTCGACTTCCGTCGGCGTCGTCAATCCGATTTCGATATCAACCTCTTTACGGCGTTCACCTTCGGCGATTTGAACATAGGAACGTCCCATATAGGAGCGGATTGCGGAGCGGGGCACAATGATGGCGTTATCCCGCTTCTGAAGCTCGATTGTCAGCTCGGCGCTGTCGCCGACCTTGACATCTCCCGGGGCGTTGTCCATGCTCATGAAAATCGTTACCCCGTTCTTCTCAGCCTTCGAACTGTCGGCGGCAGCCGGCAAATCCGAAGGGGCCTGAAGAACCTTGCCCTTATAGTCCTTGCCTTTATATTTGAGGCTGACAGGCATTCCGGCTTTGACCGGATTCAGATCCTTACTGTCCGCCGCAACATAGGTCAGCTGCACTTTGGACGGGTCGGAGACGGTGACGATCGCTTGATAAGCATTCACGTTGTCTCCCGCATTCAGTTTCTCGACGAACGTCACCGTTCCCGAGACGGGAGCGTACAAACGCGATTGGCCAAGCTTGGCCTTCATCTCCTGCAGCGACATCCGCTCGCGCTCCAGGTCGATTTCCTTGAGCCGGAGATCGACGGCGCCACCTCCGGCATCGCGTGCCTGGTTGTACAGCAGCTGTGCGCGCTCTACATTCAGCTGCTGCAGGCGAACCTGAAAATCCAGGTCGCCCGTCTCCAGCTCGGCCAGCAGATCGCCCGCCTTCACTTCCTGGCCCACCGTCACCTGAATCGATTTCACCCTTCCGCCCATGTCCTTGAAGGAAAGCGCTTCGGACTGGGCCGATACGAAATAAGCCGTTCCCTTCAGGAAGGTCTGAATCTTCCCGCGGCTGGCCTGCACGAGGTTAAACTGTTCTTTGGCCGGCTCGACCAAGGGCGGCTGCAGTGTTTCCGGTTCGACCGGAAGGAGCGAACAGCCCGCGAGCAGCATCAGCGCCGTCAGCAGCGCGGCGATCCGCAGCAGGCGCCGGTCTATTTTAGATAAGGGGAGATTCGTTCGTTGTCTGCGATACAATATTTCCATCCTCCAATGCGATAACGTGATCGACAAGCTCCATCATCCCGGGGTCATGCGTCGTAAGGACGACCGTCATCCCCGATTCTTTCACCAGCTCGCGAAAAATGCGGACAACCTGCAGTCCCATCCTGCTGTCCAGCTCGGCGGTCGGCTCATCCGCTATCAATAGCTCAGGCTGGTGTACGATGGCGCGGGCAATGGCTACACGCTGCTGCTCGCCACCCGACAATTCGGTCGGCCGGTGCTTCATCCGCTCCCGCATGCCGACCCGGTCAAGCGCATGCTCCACTGTGTCCCGGTTACCCTTCAGTCCGGCGATACGCAGCCCAAATTCAACATTCTCATAAGCGGACATCAGCGGAATCAAACCATACGACTGGAACACGAGACCGATCTCCTTGCGCCGGATCTGGCTGCGTTCGGAGCCGGATAACCGGGTGATTTCCCTCCCTTTGAAATACACCTGTCCCTCCGTGGGATCGTCTAATGCGCTGAGGATATTCAACAGCGTCGTCTTTCCGGAACCCGAGCGCCCCCGCAGAGCCACAATGGTTCCAGGCGGAATGTTCAAATGGATATTCTCCAAAGCGGTAACGGCTGTATTCCCTCTGCCAAAAATCCGTTTGATCCCGCTTGCCCGCAGAATCGGTCCGCCGCCCGTATCCTTCATCTCCGTTTCCTTACTGGTCATTGCACCCGCCCCTTTGTTCTGACCCGATTCCGCTTCACCAACCTATTTTAGCGCTTCCATTCGGAGGGAGGTACCCGCCAGTTCCCGTTCGTTTACCTGAGAAAATGTAGATTTATGCAAGCTGCAAGTGCTGCTGCAGTGTATTTGCAAAAAAAGCATGCCGCCCGTTGGAATGGACGGCATGCTTTAATGACCTTGCTTTCAGATATTCGTCACCGGCACATTATCGAAATTGCCAATCATCGATCTGGAACAGCTCGATATCCGGCTTCCCTTTAAAGATCAGGAACAAATCATGCACGCCTTCGGCACCGCTGACAGGTGTCACCATTTCGCTCCACAGTCCGCCGGTCGAAGACACATGAAGCGTACCGATCATTCTGCCTTCAGGGCTGTCCAGGCGGAGCTCGATGATTCCCCCGTCATTCGCACACGATACGGACGCCGAAAACGCTGAGGCCCCGGCGCCGAAATCAACGCCGGACACGGCGGTCCAGTCGCCATGATGAATGTCCGTTAAAACCATTAACGCTTCAGCCTGTTCCAGTCCATCTGTCTGAAGCTTACGGACATTCACGCCTGCGCACCAAGCGATCGTCTCCGCTCCAACGCGGTCATATGGATTCAGCGGCTTGATCTGCTTAACACCGTCCATGTCCGCGTTAATGGTTTGAATCGTACCTTCCTCGTCCATGAACACCCGATTGAGGTGGGTCGACCGGTACCCCTTCACCACGCCCATGGCCTTCGACAAAGTCTGCGCGTGATAAGCGATATACCAATCATCATGAAATTGGAAAATGGCGTGGTGGTTGTTGCCGCTGACACCGAAAAAATGGCCGGGATTTCTAAGAATCGATCCTTGGTACGTCCATGGCCCCATGGGGCCGGTGCTGGTCATGTAGGCAATTTCCCCTGCCGGAGGACTTCCCTCCGGCCGAACACCATTGTAGAAGTTGGAGCAATACGAATAGTAATATTGGCCGCCTACCTTATGAATGCCGGCATCCTCGAACATAAACGGAGCCGGAATCGGCTCGGCTTCGCCGATTACGCTGATCATATCATCACCCAACCGCATCATCCGGGCGGTCCCCGGATTCTCATCCTGGCCTTCCGGCACACCCCCGCCAAAGTAAATATAGCCCTTACCGTCTTCGTCTACCAGCACGGCCGGGTCAAAGAGCCATACGATGCCTTGGACACCCGGCGTGTCTCTCGCGATAAGCGGCCTGCCGATCGGATCGATCCACGGGCCGATCGGACTGTCGCTTGTCAGTACGCCGATGCCGCTGGCGTTGTTGGCAAAGTACAAGAAGAAACAGTCTTTGCCGTCTATTCTTTTGTGAGCCGCCGCGGGAGCCCAGGATTGCGTCGCCCACTTGGCCGCTCCTTCCGGACCTGCAACTTGAATGGCGCCATGGTCCGTCCAGTTGGCCAGATCATCCGAGGAAATCACCGATATGCGGTTTATCGTGCTGTAGCTGTTGTCCTTGACCGCTCCTTGTTCGTCATACTCCAATACATCGTCTGTATTGTAGAGGTATACGCGCCCATCGAACACCAGCGCATAGGGGTCAGCTCCAAATTTATGGGCGACAAGCGGATTTCCGTTTCGCGGCAGCTTGCCGATCGGTGCATGAACGATTTCATTCATTTTTGTGTCAACTCCTAATCAGCATTTTTGTCTAAACCAAACTCTCTTAAAAAGAGTAAGGCTTGCGTGCAGCGGGAACAACCTGTCCGATCCGTCCAGATCACCCGCCAAACTCTAGCTTTCAGACTTCAATTTAAAGAAAGCGTATCCCGGTATTCCTGCGGTGTGAGCCCCGCTGCTTTTTTGAAAAAACGGGTGAACGAATGCGCCGCCTCGTAACCGACAGATAACGCCACCTCTCGCACTTTCAAATCGTTGTCCCGCAGCATCTCCTTGGCTTTTTTCACCCGGCATTTGTCGATAAAATCGGATAAGTTGATTCCCTTCTCCTGTTTGAAGAACCGGGACAAATACGAGGGATTGAAATAATGAATTTCCGCTAGGCGCACCAAAGACAAATCCTCACTCAGGTGCTCTTCGATGTACTCGCAGATTCGGTCGACAATCAGCGAGGCGCGGTCCCTCTCCTGTGTTTGTTTGCTTAGAAAGATGGATTCCGCTACGCGCTTCAAGTAACCGAAGGCCTTCTCCATCGAGGGATGATCGTTCAGCCGCATCAATTTCCCGGTATCGTCGATCTGTCCGTGCATCCCCATACGGCCTATGCAGGAATGCAGCATCAGCGCAATCGTATAATAGGTCTCGATCGCTAACTGAACCTTTCCGTTCATCTGCAGCACGCTGGCCGCTGCCTCTTCAAGCGCTTGGAGAAACTCATCGTGTCTCCCCGATTCAAGATAAGCCGTCAGCACCTCCGCGGTCTGCCTGTCCGCAAAGCTAGCTTTGCAGTCGAATCCATCCAGCGGCTCGAAGCCGTCACGTACAATGATGGCCCCCCCGCTGCCGAGCCTTAACTGCTGCAGCTCCCGCAACCTTTCATACTGCCGCGTCAAGCTTCCCCACCTGCATGCTGCGCTGCTCAGCGCCAACCCGATGGTCAATCCAAGAGAACCGAAGCAGGATTCCTGAACCAGCTCCAGCGTCCCTTCCACGAACCGGATGAAATGGCTGTCTGTCCCGTTTTCGGCCTGTTCAGACGGTTGAAGAAACCAACAGGCGTCGCCATACTTGTCGGTGATCCCCATACTCCGGACCCTGACCGAAAAATAAGTGTCCCATATCCTTCTGACCGACGACAGAATTTCGCATCTTTCGGTATACGTCCTGTCCTCCGGGTACGAAATGCGGCCAAGGACCAGTACGACGGGCTGGGCGGGATCGAGGGCGATGTCCAGCTTGCTGAATTCGCGGACCAGCATGTCTGTATCCTCGCCCAATACACGGCTGTTCTGAAGAAGGTGCCTCATATAGTCCCCCTGCGCCATGAACTGGAACGCAAGCAGCTGTTCGCGGGACTGTTCCAGCAGCAAGCTGTCGAGATGTGCGCGTTCTATTTCGTCCAATACGTCCTGAACGGTGTCGGTCACCTTGGCGTACCCTTCCGTCTTCAGCACATAACGGACATTCGTCATTTGAATGGCACGGTACGCATATTCGAATTCGCTGTGCCCGGTCAAGAAAACGACCTTGCATCTGGGCCAGTACTTCTGGATTTCCTCGGATAACTCCAGTCCGTTCATCCCGGGCATGGCAATATCCGTCAAGACGATGTCGATTCTCGTGCGCGACATCCAATCCAGCGCTTCCTTGGCGGAGTAGGCTTTGCACACATCGAGCCGCTCCGGCTGATAGCGGTTAAACACTTCATATAATCCGTCCGTAATGATATCTTCATCGTCAACGATCAGCAGTCTGTACATCCCCGTTCTCCTCCCTGATCTTGATTCGAATGGCGGCCTGAAGTCCGCCCAGGCTGCTTCTGGACAAAAATAGTCCGCTGCCTTCTCCGTAAGTAAGCAGAATCCGCCGATGGATGTTGATCATCCCGGTCATTTCGTGGGATTCGGCTGGGCTTGATACCCGATGCTGGAGGGCTTCGAGCCCGGCATCGTCGATACTGACCCCATTATCTTCCACCTTGATGAGACATTCGGGGCCGGTATGCTCAAACGTGACGCGGAGAAATCCTTCGTTCGGCATGCTCTCCAGGCTGTGCTCATAGGCATTTTCGATCAACGGTTGGACGATCAGTCTCGGCACCTTGGTACGCTGCATGTCCGCCGGCAATTCGTCGAACTGGACACGGATACGCCTGGAAAAGCGGAGCTGCTGGATTTCCGTATACATTCTGGCATGCTTGATTTCTTCCGACAGCGTGACATGGTCTTCGCCATTGCGGGCGATGAACCGGTAATACTCGCCGAGCATGATCGTGAACAGCTCGATCCGGTCCGTATCGCCCGTCTTTGCCAGCGAGTTCAGGATAAAGAAGCTGTTATACAGGAAATGCGGTTTGATTTGCGACTGCAGCTGCTTCAATTCCGCCTTCTGCATCATCAATTTCTGTTTGAAATCTTGATCGATCAAGGTCTGCAGCTTGACAAGCATCTGATTAAACCGGTCATACAGATAGCCGAATTCATCCTTTTGCTCATGCTGGATCGGAATATCGAGGGTCCCGTCCTCCATCCTTCGAAAGCTTTGGACGAGTGAGAGCAGCGGACGGTGAACGTAACGGTAAGTGGACAAGGCATAAACGATGATGGCGAAAACCGATGTTACCGCAAATACCCATGCCCATAGATTAAATTTGATCAGCGGTCTCTTGACCGTACCCTCCGGTAAGTATGAAACGATGGAGAGACCCAGCTTGTCGGAATTGGCGATATTGAAATGGTACTCCATTTTCCCGATGTCGAGCAGTACCGTACTGTCGTTCAAGCCCTTATTCGTTTTTATAAAATCATCCAGCAGTCCCGGCGGCGTGCCGGTGCTGGACAATGTGAATCCAGCTCTCTCCGCAATCAGAATCGAGCCGCTGCCTGGATATACGCCAAGCGGTTTCAATGAGTCCTTCAGCTTGTCATTATCCAATTCGATTTGAACGAGATACAGCGGGTCATCCGCATTTTTCCCGCCAAACTTCGAGGCGGTAAGCTGAAGCGAGTCCCCCTGCCGCATCAGCCGGGCGCCGCTCCGTTCTCCGATGGAGCGTATTTCATCATATCTTTGCCGGTCCAGCGTACGGACGGCGTTGCTGGCCGAAATCGTTTTGCCGATCGAAAGGATATGGACATAAATATCTTTAATATACGGGCTGCTGTTTTTTATGGAAGTGAGACGGTGGAGCAAATAATTCACGCTGGACCTTTTCTCGGCGCTGTCCATCATCTCCCACGTGACGGCGATTTTATGGAGCTCACTTTCCTGCAAAATATCGAACTGCTGAATTTCAAGCCATTCGATCTCCCGGTTCAGTCCATCGAGATAGGACGACAACTGCGCCAGCGAATTTCTTGATATCTCTTCACTTGCGTTTGTATAGCTCCAATTGTACAGGTACACGCCGAGCAGAATAATCGGGAGGATCACCACCAGATACATCAGAACGAGCCTGGCCAGAATGGTATGACGCAATGAATTCACAGGAATCCTAATCAAATCAACGCCTCCGATGCACTAATCTTTCTGTTTGTCCGAATACCATTCATTGACTTCGGCCGTCATTTTGTCACCGCCCAGACGATGCCACTCCTCGACGAAACGGTCAAATTCTTCGATGGGATGCCCAAGTATAATGTTGGTGAACGTATCCAATGTCAGGGAGTCGAGAATCGATTGTTTTTCGATCATCGTATCGGTTGGCGCCCCCACAAAGCTCTCATACAATAACTGATTGTTCCTTTTATACCGGTCAAGGATGGAAAATGCTCCCGACGGGCCATAGGTTCGCTCCCAGCCCCAGCCGGACGGATCGTGTCGGGTCAGATAAGCCTCGATGTTTTTTTGAATCGCCCTTGCCTCATCCTTCAGCACAGAAGGGTTACCGGTTCGCCGGGCCTCTTCAATTTGGTAATAGGCGTCCAGATTCTTCAGCGCAGGATAGGGAGTAACGGGAGAAAGCTGCCATGCCGGATAAGGGGTGCTGTAATAGGTTTCATACTCGGCCGTCGCTCCCCAGTTCTTTTCGAGATGCAGATTGAACAACTTGATAATGGCCTCTGGATGCGGGACTCCCTTGCGGACGGCAAGAAATTGATGGGTAGCGAAGCGGAGAGGCACTTTCGCCTCTTTGCCCGTAGCCGATACGATGGGAAAGGCCTGCCACCTTGCATCCGGATCCTGCTCATGATTTCCCTGCACGACAAAAGATCCCCACTGTTCGCCGTACATCATGCCGTATGTACCTGCGGTAAGCTGTTCTTTGACCTTGATGCCGTCTTTAAACATAAATTCCTCGTCGATTTGGCCGTTCCGATACATATCCTGAAGAACCTTCAGTGCGGTCTTGACTTCAGGTTGAACAGCTCCGAATACGAGCTTGCCGGATGGATCGCGAATCCATATATTGGGGAAGGCGTCGTAACCTGCCATAAATGCCGACAAGCCCATCACGGGATCCCACAAATATTGGGTCACCGGGAGCCCCATCGTATCTTTTTTTCCGTTACGGTCGGGGTCATTCTCTGTAAACGCTTTCGAAATGTTCAGGACGTCTTTCATCGTATGCGGCGGCTGTAAGCCGAGGCGATTCAGCCAATCGGTCCGGATCCAAATATATTGTGCTCCCTCGATCGATGCGCTTGTCTCGGGAATCCCCATCAATTTGCCATCCACCGTGGCCGCTTCGAACGGCCCGGTCCCCTCCTGGCTCAAAATCTCCTTCGTAAACGGCGCCGCATATTTTTCATAGGCTTCGGTCAAATCCTGAATCAGGCCTGCATTGCTCAGCTGCCGCAGCTGCTCCGCATCGACTCTCACGACATCAGGCAGGTTTCCCGAGGCAAGCGCCACGCCCAGCTTCTGATTATAGAGGGTGCCTTTTGCCGTCCAATCGTATTTGATTTGGATGCCCAGAACTTGTTCATACAAGCGGGTCCATCGGTTATCTCCTAGGGTTTCTCCCGGGAACGCTTTGATCAGGTTGTCCAGATCATCGCTCGTCTCCCGCACGAAAGTGAGCTCAATCGGGGGATCATACTTCTCCAGGCCGGGTTCCGTGTAGATGTACTGACCATCGGTCTTCCCGGTTACCTCCTTGCCGTCAGACACCCCGACCCGTTCGCACGACGCCAGCATGGACAAGGGCATTGTGACCGTCAGGATTAGACCAACCACACTCCATTTGGGAATACGCAATGCGGCAACCCCATTTCGATTAGATTGATTAAAGCGTATCAAGACTATTATCTTGATGGCGTACTTACAAAACAACTCGCATCTTTTTACTTGCTCACCCGTTTTTTACTTTTTTAATGTAAGCGCAAACGTTTTCTCTATTATTTTAAATCGTTTTTATCATCCCTCCTATTCATAAACTAAAGAAATACCCCCGATAAATGTAGGACTTTGCGTCAGTCAATTCCACTTCATTTCTTGCTCGGCCAGCAGCTTCTTGATTGCATTCTTAAATGAGACCATATAATCATGATATTCTCTTGAAAATTCCGGAGCGAAATCTATGATTAGCTTAAAGGAGGCGGTGTACTTGGATATTGAACATCATCCTCATCTTGTCCCGAATATCTTTCTGTTCGTCGACCGTAGATGCTTTCCCGAGTGGACGATCCAAAAAGCGAAAATCGGCTTCCACGATCTAACGTTTGTGGTTGAAGGCATGGCGAATTACTATATTAATGGAGAGAAATTCACGGCGGAAGCAGGCGACATGATCTACGTCCCCGGGGGAAGCATCAGGGAAGCCCATACGTTCAAAGAGTCCCTCATGCATTCGTATCCGTTCAACTTTTTTTGGGCCGAACCGCATAATCATATTCATCTTCCGTTTAAAGGCGTCACCAAGAACGTGATCACCAAGGAGATTCTGGGGTATATTCGTGAATTCAGCCATGTATGGATGAGCAAGCAGCCGTTTTACCACATCCAAGCACGCGCTTTGTTCGAACTGATCCTCCACCGCCTGCTCACCAACGATTACCGGAAAGCTCCCATGCCGATCGATCCGCGGATCAAGAAATTAACCGAATATATTTCAGAGCATTACTCGGAGAATCTCTCGATCGCTGAATTGGCGGAATGGCTGCATCTGAGCCCCGTCTATTTGGGCAGGTTATTTAAGCAGAATACCGGTACGACGATCAAGGAGTATATCAAACGCATTCGCATCAACAACGCCGAAATGATGCTGTCTTCCGGTGACTTTACCGTGAAGACCGCGGCGGAAATGTGCGGGATTGACGATATTTACTATTTCAGCAAGCTGTTCAAGGAAATGAAGGGCTATCCTCCATCTGCTGCCAGGAAGCGCAAGCGGGGCTGAAGGTCCTCCTAGAATATAAGGAGTCCCCACTTCGGATATTTTCTTCGTGGGGACGGTACCGCTACTTTTTCCAAACTTCATCAATCGAAGCCTGGAATGGCTCTTTGTATGTTCCAATGACCGTGGAAACGGAATTTCCGTCAAGTATGTCTCCGACTAGCTCATAGTAAGGCATGGAAGGATACCCGTCTTTGCCATCGACAACGTTGATGCTTTCCCCTGCCATTTTTGCGTTGTTGATGTCGTCTTCGTTCTTGAATAACGTTTCGAGCGAAGCTTGTTTCGGGTAGTCGTAGATGGACTCGATATCGTTGATTTTTTCATAAATGTAAACCAATTGCTCGGGATGTTCGACCGCCTTCGGGATCGTCAAGTAATTCGGAATCGTAAGATGGGAGTGGTACTCTGTAGCGCTGGGCCCTTTAGGGAAGGGCAGAAAACCAATATCCAAATCGGGCATATCCTTTTTGAATCCGTCCATCTCATAATCGCTCCCGGCATACATCAGCGTGTTCCCTTGCCGGAAAAATTGGCCGGGTTCGGTCCAATCACCGCCCTCGGTAGGCCTGGCGATGTTTTCCGTTGCGAGCCGGGATATGAAGTTCAAGGTTTCTTTCGTTTTGGGATCCTCCAGATTTTGCTGATCTCCCGAAACGAGATTTGCGCCGTTGGCCGCCAAAGCCTGAACTAAAATCGAAGCGGAAGCGAGCCCCCATGTGTCCAGCTTACCGTCATTATTCGTGTCTTTGTTCGCCTCTTTAGCAGCTTGGATGAAGGTCTCCCAATTCCAGTCGTCTTCGTTCACGTATTCCTGCAGCGGCTTGAGGCCCAGTTTCCCCAGCAAGGTTCGATTATAAAAAATACCTGATGAAGCACCGTTGATGCCTGCCCTGAACCCGTAGCCCCTGCCCTCAAACTGCGAATAATCGTTCGTGTACTGCTGAATAAACACGTTCTGATTTTTCGTGTACTCATCAACCGGCGAGAATAAATCCTGCTTCACGAGCGTTGGAATCATCCAAGGTCTGGCCATCCGGATGATGTCGCCGAGCGGCTCTCCCGCTAACAGGGATGACGTCACTTTATTCACGTACTCGCCATAGTCAATCATGACGTATTCCATTTTAAAGTTATGCTTCTTCATGAGTTCGTCCAGGTTCTGCTTCTTTTTAATATTGTCCGGATTATCTTCCTTGATCGATTCGTCATACCAGGACACCCATTTGATCGTCCGTCCACCCATATCGAAATTCATTTCCGAAGTACCGCTCTCTTCGTTTTCGTCCGGCTTTGCGGGTGCATTCGCGCTTTCCTCAGCGGCATTTCCGCCGCTGGAACCCGGGTCGGCAGCGCCTCCTCCTGAGCCGCTGCTGCAAGAGGCCATCAGGATCAGAATCAAACACCAAACCAGCACCATTGACTTACGCTTTCTCATAAATACCCCCCTTTGGATATCGCTGCACCTCAAAATACAGCGCTTTCAAAAAAATGAGCTTGCACACGCATGCCTCCGTGATAACCGAAAGAATCGGTTTTCGATGCCGGTGGTTCCTGATGAACGGCAAGCACACGGATCATGTTAAATGGATTTCCGGCAAACGGCCATAGATAATCTAAATGGCATTTGTAAGTTTTAAACATCATTTCGGATTTTCAAAAATCCAGGTATATTTCCAATTTCCGCATTAGCAACCTCCCTTAACCTGAACTGCTGTAACAAATGGAATATGCGCTCAAAAAAAAGAAACCTATCCGTAAAGGAGAGGCTTCTTCTTCTTGATCCATGATGCTAAACCCGAAACAGCAGCTGCGAGAAATGATACAGATCGTTTTTCCAAACCGGCCAATCATGTCCGCCGCTTTCCTCGTACCAGACATGAGGAACGCCGTGCTTTGACAAATACGAGTGCGTCCGGTCACTGATATGCTTCAAGTCATCCCGGTCTCCGCAGGAAAGCCAGAGCAGTCTGAGCAGATTTGCTGCCTCTTCAGGATTCGGTACGAGCAGCTCGGGGACCTGGGTATTCGGCGCCGGAGAAAAGGCTCCTATCCAGGCAAAGCGGTCGAGATGATTCAAGCCGATATTCAGTGCCTGCCCACCGCCCATGGACAACCCGGCGATACCACAGTTCTCTCTGCCCGTTAATACCGGGTATTTAGACTCAATGAAAGGAATCAGATCATGAAGCAAATCGACCTCGAAAGTCTCGAAGGCTTTCACCTTGTCGGGATCGAATATGTTTCCTTCCGCCCTGTCGTTTGGCATCGCGCGGCCATTAGGGAGTACGACGATCATCGGCTCGAGCTTGCTGTCGGCATAAAGATTATCGAGCACGACCTGTATATTGCCGTGATTCTTCCATTCGGCTTCATCCCCGCCTATTCCGTGCAGGAGAAAGAGCACGTTATACTTTTGACGTTCTGAGTAACCGGGCGGGGTATAAATGAACGTTGTGCGGTCACAGCCGACGGTTTCCGAAAAATATTTCAGCGTTTCGATTTGTCCGTGGCTGATGTCCTCCCTATATTGGTCAAAGCCGGTTGGCGCTGTTTCTATCAATTTCTTTCTCCTCCCCTGTTATATGTTCTCTTGATTAAATCTCAATGGGTAAAAACTAGCTTTACAGCACATAACCAAACCCCAGAATAGTAAACCGTTTATGTTCGCTGCCCGCGGCCATGCGGATCTCCACGGTATGCTCCCCTGATTCCGCCTCATCGTACAAAATAACCGCACTGCCGTGCGTCCAGTTCACTTCATGCGGGTCAGCGGTCAGCTTGTGCTTTCCGTCCACCCGAATCTCCGCGGATCCGAAATCGCCGCTTCCCGAGTCTTTGAATACGAGAATGAGGCGCTTGCTCCTGATGGTCATTATAAAATTGCCCTCTCCCGATCCGGCTGTATGCATCCAGTTATGGGGAAATTGGGGCGTGCCGTAATCGTGATCGTCCATTTCCGCGAGCTGCAGATCGGTATCGGTCTCCCGAAAACCACCGGTATCGATCTTAGCGATCCCCTCACCGTTCTGGCGATCCAGCAGCCGGGTGCGGACGTAATCGTTGCCGATCAACGGCGGCTTGTCGGTCAGGACATCTTCCTCATCAGGAGCAGACCGGTCCGTGACTTCGAACAGCCAGTCCAGGCAATCCGCCATGATCTGATGGCCGCTATTCGTCGGATGATAGATATCATAGAAAAACTGCCTTTTGGAGATGACGCCTCCTTGATCCCTGGCCAAACCGAACTGATCCACGATGGCATCCTTTATGCTGACCATGGGAAGGTCGTAATGCCACCCGACCGGAGCCAGCCGGTCCTGAAGATTCCAGTCGTTCAAGAACACGCTGAACAGCAGGATCACCGCAGGCTGGCTATCGCCGCCAAGCGCCTTGAGCACCAAACTTTCATAGCCATTGCCCCGCGTCTCGTCGCCGGCGTCATTGACGGCAAACTCCACGACCACGATATCCGGATTCTCCTTGCCATCCCGGAGAACATCCCGATCGTAACGTACGATCCCCAGCTCCGATGGCGTGCCGCCTACTCCCGCTTTGATCAGACGGATCGAACTGCCTTCGGAGGAGGCGAACCGATTCCTGAAAAGATCGTACGACCTGTAGGCATAACAATTGGCAGGAAGCGGGGCAGCCCCGGCGCCATGGGTAATGGAGCCGCCGATGTAGGCGATGGTGACCGGCTCGCCTCTCTCCGCTTTGTCGATAGCCGCTTTCAATCTCTTATTGTTACCCCGATTCAAAAGAGATTTGGCGATCATGTTACGATAGGAGGGCCCCTCAAAGTCAACCGGAGGATCGGTCATGTCTTCGGCAGCTTGATCACCTTCATGCAAGTCAACAGGATCCTGCGGTGCCGCAGGGCCGCAAGGTTCATTCGTGGAAGCAGCTGGATGGTCCGTCATGGAAATCCCCTCTTCTTTGTTATTAGGAGCAACATGATCGTTTTGATTTATCAAACTCTATTATCCCTGCAACGGACGGATCAACTCAATCCGCATCTCTTTACATACCCACCCGATGTTTACGGCCTAAGGGGAAGAATTCCTACCCGATTTCCGGTCTGATGCAGTTTTCTGTAAGCCACAGGTTTCAGGGCCGTCCGCTTCTCGAATTCTCTTGAAAAATGGTGATCGTGCTGTTGCTAAGGTAGAACTCATAGGGTTTCGTTCATGTTTTCCTCGTTATAATATAGTAGAGATATCATTCCAAGGAGGGGTAAAGATGGCCCATATTCATTTTGTTGATTGCAACACGACGCACGCAAGCAATTTTGTTATCGACGTTCCCATGGGCTGTCACTGGCTCCTTGTCATCACCAAGACTCCGGCGCAGTTCTGGGTCCATGGAGATCTGAAGGAATACCCTACGCATAGCGTTATTCTCTACCGTCCGCAGCAGAAGGTTTATTACCGGGCATGCGCCGATCAATTCGTCAATGATTGGATCCGCTTCGAATCCAATGAACCCTATATTACGGAATCGCCGCTGCCCTCCGGAGTTCCATTTTCCTTGGATGATCCGGACTACTGCCATAAACTGCTTGAACTGTTATCCATCGAACACAACTTTCATCGGGATTACAGGGCATCTTCCATCGACTGCTTGCTTCGGACGCTGTTCAACAAGCTGTTGGAATCTTATTTTCATGAACCGATTACGCCTCAGTACTATAACTTATTGAAGCTTCGAACCGCGATCCAGAACGATCCGGGCGATTACTGGACGATTGCAAAAATGGCGGATTACCTCGGAATCAGCCCAGGCTACCTGCAGAGCATCTACAAGAAAACCTTCAGAGTCACCTGCATGGAAGACGTGATCAACAGCCGAATCCGGTTGGCCAAAGAATATTTAATTCACAGCACCCAAAGCATTGCTGAAGTCGCATCCCGATGCGGATATCAAAATGTGGAGCACTTTTGCAGACAGTTCAAACAGATGACAGGCTATTCGCCAAGAAAATTCCAGGAGCACGAAATGGCTTGAGATTCAAGTCACGTCATGCTAAGCCTCTGGTTGCAGGGCGGGCCTGTTCTTCTTGAAATATTGGTGCACCAGAAACTTCATGATCTCGCTCGGCTGTTCTCTGGAATATTCGGCCTGATCGGCAAAGAGCATTCCATACGGCGCTTCGGGGGTATAAGGCTCCCATCGCGGCAGTTCCTCTCCCGTTGCATCCAGCCCGTTCGGGTCCCCGGTACGAATGAAATTCGCCCAATAATTGCACATCTGGCGCGCCAAATCATAATGTTTGCCGACAAAAGGCCGCCAGCATTTCGCCAGCGTTTCAAAGAAAAACCAGAGATCCACCGAGTGGAAGGTGCCCGGATGATCCCAGCCTGGGATCTCGGCATCAAAATTGTAATAGTACAAAGGGGTACCGGAGCCGTTCTCGGCATCGGCCTGCGCGGCTATGCGGATCGCATATTCGATGCCGTTCACCGATGCCTTCTGCCGGCTCTCCTTTATGCTGTCCGATTGCACGCCGCAAAGCTCCAGGAACGCATCTGCGTCGTCTCCGAACATATCCACGGCCAGCTTCTTGAAGTCTTCAGGCGTATGGACGTCCGGAACGCTGAAGAACTCGGAGGACGTGTGCCCAAACATGACCGGCACCTTCCAGTGCTTGTTTTCAAGAAACAATTCAAACGGGTTGCCTACGCTGAACACCTGATCTGCGACGGTGCCCCAGAATCCCTGGTACTGCACAGCCTTGTCACGGAGAGTGACGGCATCCAGCTGCCGGGCTTCCGCAAGCGAAGATACGCCGAGGTACTCAAAAAATTTCACGCCGTCCTGTTCGGCTTCCGCCAAATGACTCCGTAGCGGAGGCATGCGGGTCCCCGGATACAGCTTCGTATAGATTCCGCTTTGAATGATCGCCTTCTGAAAAAGCCCCTCATTCTGAGGCGAAGTCAGCTGGGTCATCACGCTGCCGCCGCCGGCGGACTGACCGCCGATCGTGATGTTGTCCGGGTCGCCGCCGAAAGCTGCGATGTTGCGCTTGACCCATCTTGTGGCCGCCTGCTGATCGAGATTGCCGAAGTTAGCCGGCGCTTCGGGCGCTTCCGCCGTAATTTCGGGATGGCATAGAAATCCGAACACATTGAGGCGGTAGTTGATCGTAACGACGACGATTCCTCTCCTGGCGATGCGTTCGCCGTCGAACTCCATTTCAGCTGTGTGGCCGACCTGGAGTCCCCCGCCAAAATACCATACATATACCGGCAATTTCTCATCGGTTCGATGGGCCGGTGTCCATACGTTCAGGTAGAGGCAGTCCTCGTCCATGGCGATGTCCGGTTCAACGGCCCATTCCCGGGTATAGATGTTGTTATCGTCGATCTCCTGCCTCACCTGCATCGAGATCGGCGCGAATTCGTACGCCTTAAGCACGCCTTCCCAGTCCTTGGCGGGCTGCGGGGCACGCCACCGGTTGTCGCCTACGGGCGGAGCGGCGAATGGGATTCCCTTGAAACTGGTGATTCGGGGGTCGGCTGCAGGCAGTCCCTGCACCAACCCGTTTTCAACTTCTACGATTCGAAGCATGTGTAACGTCTCCCTTCATTGTTGGAATTCACCGGTACCTTCACAGCGGCTGTTCTCATTTGCCGGCCGATGCATCGGCACGCATTTGAACGATTTTTTGCGCTTTTGCCGTATCCGAAGCAAGGACTTCGTTCCAGCCGAGACCTTCCACATCGGTCTTCATCTTTGCCCACAGCTGGTCAAACTCCGCCTGGTCCTTCGCAAACACCATTTTCCAGGATACATTCTTTACATAGTCCGAAATCTGGCTGCGTTTATTTTTGATGTCCGAAGAGTCGACGCCGAAACTTGTATTAATATTCGGTACGATGTCGATCATCTTATTTATCAAATAGTAGTCTGTTGCGTTTTTTGCGTTATAAGTTTTTTGCCAGTCCGTGGTCAGGGCGGTCTTGTTAGCTTCTATAGTGGAACTCCAGTAATTGCTGTTATAGAATTCACCGGTGTCCGGGTCCTTGACAAAATCGCTCATGATCATGCTGTTAATCTTGCTCTGTCCGTCCTGGTATCCGCCGCCTCCATACTGATCCGGTACGGGCGTGTTCTTCTGAAATGCGGTCTGGCCTGCTTCCGTCAGCTTAAACTTGCCGTCCGCCGTCTTTTCATAATTAAATCCTTCAAAGCCATTCGTGTAGTACCGTAAGCCCTCGGGGGAAACCGACCAATCCAGGAATTCCATGATTCGTTCGGGATTCTTGGCCTTTGAACCGATGGCAAAAACCCTGCCGTTGCCGTAAAACGCATCACTGGTCTGAATGATCCGTGAATCCGCGATCGGGACTGAAACATAGCCGTCGCCGTTCTTGCCTCTATCAATGGAATTGTAGAACCCTCTCTGCCAGGAATACCATAAGAGAAGGACCTGTTTGTTGGTCAGTTTTTCGGAGACCTTGTTCCAATCCTGCGATGCGGAATCCGGATCGATTAACCCCATCTGATTGGCCGTAAAATAGAATTGCATAATCTTTTTGTACATGCTGTTGTCATCGATCAGCGGAACGATATCGCCTTTCGCATTCAGCTGCAGGGTTGTCGTTCCGTCCGGCTGCTCATAGCCGTACCAGTTGCTCAGCCAGCGTACGTTCTCCATTCCTCCGCCATCCCAATCCTTCCACAAGGTGATTGGAACGATCGGTTTACCGTCCGGATTCTTTGGATACTTTTCCTGCATTTTTTTCAGCACATTCAGCAGGTCGGTCAAATTGTTCAGCTTGGGCGCCCCTACTCCCTTGTAATAATCCCAAGGCAAAATGGGGCTGGAGTAAGGCTGGTCTTCCGAAAAAGTCGTTGGCGAAGTATCGGCTGTAAACGTCGGCATCGCGTAAATTTTGCCATCCGGATTGACTTTATCAAAGGCATCGTTGAAAGGTTTGAAGTGATTATCCACATATTTGGACAAGTACTTGGTGTTCTTGACCCTATCCGAGATGTCCATAATGAGACCGGCCGGGATGAGCTCTTCCAGCTGACTGTTATCGATGATCAGGAGATCTCCCAAATTTCCTGCTGCCGTCCTTGTCTTGTATAACTGGTCGCCGGCAACCTGCGGAGCAACTATGTTCAGCGTCAGATTAAATTTGTCCTTAAGCAGCTTGCCATACCATCCGGTTTGCTCGCCTTGGTAATTCGCCGCATTATCAAACACCGTGATCGTCAGCGGCTTGCTGTGATCTATGGCTGTGTCATTCGGGGATGTCTTTGCGTCAGTACCCGATTCCTCATTGGATGCGCTTCCACATCCAGCCAACCCGACCGAAGCCATGAAGAGGCAAGCGAACAATAGCATCACTGATTTTTTGGCTGCTTTTCTGCTCTTACTCATTGGCCATCCTCCTAATCCATTGGTAATATCAAGTGAAAATCAACCTTTGACCGCCCCGATCATAATTCCCTTGACGAAAAACCTCTGGAAGATCGGGTACACGAGCAATATGGGGGCAACGACGATAATGGTAACCGTCATGCGGATGGAAGTTGTGGTTTGCTCTGTGGCTAGACTGGCAATGGCAGTCGAACCGGCATTTTGCAGGTTGACCATGGTAGATAATGAGCTCGCCTGATTGATATAGTTATAAAGAATGAATTGCAGCGTGTATAATTTACTGTCCGTAACGAGCAGCAGCGTATCCTGAAAAGAGTTCCACTGATCCACGGCAGTGAATATGGCAACCGTCGCCAATATGGGCTTGCTTATCGGCAATATGATCCGGAGGAAGATCATCATCGTCCCCGCTCCGTCGATGCTTGCCGCCTGCTGCAATTCCTTCGGCGTCGATTCCACGAAGGTCTTGACCAGAATGATGAAGAACGGGGCAACGATGGTCGGCAGAATGTATGCCAGGAAATTGTTGGTCAAATGCAGGGATCTCATGGTGAGATACCATGGAATAATGCCGGCGTTAAAGAACATGGTTATGACAGTGAACCGGTACCAGAATCTTCTCCCCCACATATCCTCTTGGGAGAACATGAATCCCAAAAAGGCGGAGGCTCCTACCGTCAGCAGGGTTCCGATCACGGTTCTGCCCAAGGAGATCAGAGCCGCATTCCCCAGTCCAGGTATTTTAAACACATCCAAATAGTTCTGGAAATGGATGTGCCGCGGATAAAAGACGACGTCCCCCCGGGCACTGATATCGTTTGCGCTTATCGTATTAATGATGATGGAGTAAAACGGATAGACGCACACGCAAGCAAACAAGGTAAAAAGGACGTAGATCAATACCGTGATCAATTTGTCGGTCGGGCTTACCCGAACTGCTTTTCTCATACGATACTCTCTCCTCTTAACAATTTGGAGAATCCGTTTACCGAAAAGAGAAGAACAACACTAATCAAGCTCTTCAGCATACTGATCGCGACCGATACGGAGTAGCTGCCGCCCCCCATCGCCAGGTTATAAACGTACAGGTCCAGAACCTGTATGTTTTCCTTGTTAAATGCATTTTGGAATACGAAATATTGCTCCAATCCATTATTCAGAAAACTTGCGATTTGCAGCATCAGCAGAACAAAATATGTCGGGAGCATGCTCGGCAGGATGACGTTCCATATCACCTGCATTCTCGTTGCCCCGTCCACATGGGCCGCCTCATAAAGGGAATCATCAATTCCTGTAATCGCCGCTATGTACAAGATGGCGGACCAGCCTAGCGTTTTCCAGATCGTCCACAACCACATGGTGATCCAGACATGATCGGAGTTCTGAAGGAACAAAACCGGGGACTCGATCAGTCCCAGCTGCTTCAGCAGACCGTTGACGATGCCTTCGCTGGAAAACATGGAAAACGCCAAAGAATATACCAATACCCAGCTGATAAAATTCGGCAGGGTCGTTACCGTCTGCACAAACTTCCGGAACCGCACGGCCTTCATTTCGTTCAGGAATATGGCAAAAATCATGGGGAGCCATGAGAACAGCAGCCCCAATCCACTCATCCCGAACGTGTTCTTGATCACCTGGAGCAGCTGGTCGATCTTGACCTGATTTTCGATCAAGGAACGAAACCACTGTAAGCCGACAAACGGAGATTGGGACAACGGAATCGGCGGCGAGTAGTCGAAAAATGCATAGACCCATCCGTATAGCGGATAGTAGGCAAAGACAGCAAGCAAAAGCATGAAAGGAAGTATATAGAGAAATTTCCTAAAAGATATGCCTTTCGTGCTGTACTCTCGTATGCGCATCGTGTCACCTTCCCTTGTGATTCGTCTTGTCTTTCTATGCGGAATTATGCAAACGCTTTCAAACATTCAGAGAACTCACTGCCCCCATCCAATTCTCCGATCAAAAGGAATTTATTCGTATAGAACACCTCCATAAATCTCTCGAGATAGAGTTGACTATATAGAATGAACTAAGTTCAATCTATATAGCACTAAATTTAAAAAAATTGTAAATGACTCCCCTGATTTAAACAATGATGTATACCAACATCTAATTGATATATCATCACATCGAGAGCCCGATGCGCGTGGAGCGAAAATTTTTTCTTGTGGCCGTAGAGTCGTTCTGCTCTGCTGAAAGCTACTAAATTTGGTGATCTGAACAAAAAGGAAGCCTATCTATAAAAGATAGACTTCCTCTCGTCCTTTCTACATCAACAAAAGCGCTGCTACTCCGTTATAAGCCGGAACAAAGCGGCACCATGCGGCGGAACCGCAGAAGCCAATGTGCAGTCCAGCTCCCCGCGCTCCTCTCCGGTCCACAAGTTTTTCGCATGCGCCGAGCCGGAAATGCCTAACTCATCCAGCGACACGGAAACTTCGGCTGCTTCCTCGCCGATATTGAACAGCGCAGCGTAACGCTCGCCATGAGGACCCTCTGCCGCCCATATCACTCGGCCTTCGGACCGGCCCACCTTACGGGCACCGAAGCTGTGCTGATGCATGTCCAGCACATCCCGGTTCGTCAGCAGCGATAACGTCCACTCGTCGTTGTCACGCATCTCCCCGCCGAACATGAGCGGCGAGCGGAAGATCGTCCATAGCGTCATCATCGTCAGCTGCTCGTCACGCGTAAAGTTCGTCATCCGGTCGGGAAGGCTGCACCGAACACCGATGCGGCCCAGCGGGAGCATGTCGCAATCCGGCCAGCAGCCGGGCTTTGGCCGCCCCTGCCAGGTCTCGCAGCGGTCGAACATATCGAGCAGCAGCGGCCAGCGGTCCCAGAAATCGTCGGTCATCCGCCACATATTGGCATTAGCTTCAAGGAAATCGGCATGCTTCACGGGTGCAGGCCCGGGCGACAGGCTCAGCACCATCGGACGGCCGGCATGGTCAATCGCCTTGCGGATCAGCTCCATTTCCGCCAAATGCGGCCCTCCGTGCAGCCACGAATCCGCAATGTCATCCACCTTGACGTAATCGACGCCCCAATCGGCATACAGCTCGAACAAGGAATTATAGTATTCCTGAGCCCCTTCCTTGCCAGCGTCAACGCCGTACATGTCCGTGTTCCACCCGCAGAAGGAGCAGGTATGGGCGATATCCCTGGCCGTAACGTTCGTGCCCTTGATCGGCGTATTATCATGCACGGCCTGCCGCGGAATGCCGCGCATGATATGGATGCCGAATTTTAGTCCAAGGCTATGTACATAATCCGCCAGCGGCTTGAAGCCCTGGCCTCCCTCCGCAGACGGAAAGCGGTTCACCGCCGGAATGAGGCGCGAGTAGCCGTCGGTTTCCAGCCGGACGAAAGGCCTGTAAAGGTCTGAGACGGCTCCCGGCTCGTACCACTGAATATCGACGACGATGTACTCCCATCCGTAATCCTTTAAATGGCGCGCCATATATTCGGCATTGCCCCGAACTTCGGCTTCTGTAACGGTTGCGCCGTAACAATCCCAGCTGTTCCATCCCATGGGGGGGGTGGGTGCAAATGATTGATGCTGCATGACGTTCCTCCCGAATTGATTTCGTAGAATTAAATTGCTTTACGCCTCCTATATTACGTCCGGGAATAACGACCTTTCCATAGTAATCTTACGTCCATTATAGTAAAATATTGCGGTTCAACGCCGGCTAATCAGAAAAGCGTCTATCGACGTTATAATCCTCGAAAAACATCCGGCTGAACGTGAGCTGCCCCTCTTCGGAGCGGAAGCCCCCGGGCGTCAGCCCGGTCATTTTGCGGAACACCTTAATCAGGTAACTGCCGCCGGAATATCCGACCTGCTCCGCGATCTGTTCAACGCTCATATCCGTCTGCCGGAGCAGCCGCATCGCTTGCTCAATGCGGACCCGGTTTAAATATTCGCTCGGCGTCTGGCCGACCGCGGCCGCAAACGTGCGCAGCAAATGGTATTTAGACCATCCGAGCCGGTCCGACAGCTGGTCCAGGCTGATCATCGAGCGGTAATTCACATCCATATATTCGGCGGCCAGGCGCACTTTTTCCGGCCAGTTCCGGCGCTCGTCATGCGGCGCTACCGCATACCGGCACAGTTCGGATATAAATGAGTATACACAGGAAGAGGCCGTGTAAGGATCGGTAATCCGGCCGTGGCCTGCCTGGTCCCAAATCTCCTGCAGTGCGCGGACGGGCCGGCTTGTGGGCGGCAAGTAGGGAGCCTCCCCCAAGCGCAGCTTCGCTTCCTCCCAATTCGGCAGAATGAGCGATGGCCGCATCAGAATAAACACGAAGGACCAATGCGAACCGTCCGCTGGAAAATAATAGCGGTGATTACCAGGAATTTCGGTCATGATCGCCCGTCCCTGATCGATCCGGTACGTCTCCGTCCCCGACTCGAACATGCCCTCACCCTCCAGCGTATACTGGAACAGCAGCAGTGGGCCGTCCTTCCGCTCATGCCCGTCCCACCGGTACGACGGGTGCCTGATCACGTCCCGCCCGACCGCAAACAAATCGCACAGCGCCAGGTGCGAAGGCGCCGTGAAACGAAAGCCGTATGTGCCTGTCTCCGTACCGGATGCCATGCGGCTCCCTCCTTTTCTAGCAAGATCTTTTATATGATAAGGCTTGTAATAACTATATTCCATCCCTGTTCGAGCGCAAACTAAAAAGCCTGATCCGCTTGGGATTCAGGCTAAGACGGGTGCGTATGAAATTGATTTTCTCTCTAAATATAGATCTCCGTAACCATACTTATGGCATCTTTAGTGATAATGAACGTATCGCAATTCAGAATATCATATGCATTCAGCGAATCGGCTTCTGTTGTTTGCACACCCGGAATGTTATTTGCACTTTTATAGACCATATGATCTTTTTCAGGTAAGACAATGAGCGCTTTTCGATTGGCATCCAGAGCATTAAGCATGGCGACGATAGACTTTGTCCTGTAGCTCTCTAATTGAATGCTGTCGACGACAATGAACTTGTTATCTTGTACCTTAGCCGACAAGGCCGATTTGATCGCTAGACGCTTGACCTTTTTATTCAGGCGATAACCATAGTCGCGGGGTTTGGGACCAAACGCAATCCCTCCATGACGCCAGTGCGGCATACGGATCGAACCCGCTCTGGATCGATTGATTTTATTTTGTTTATAGGGCTTTCGGCCTCCGCCTCTAACTTCGCCGCGAGTTAATGTGGAATGCGTCCCGCTGCGCTTATTCGCAAGGTAATGAACAACGGCTTCGTGTAAAACGGATTCATTCGGGATCATACCGAAGATGGATTGTTCGAGTTCCATTTCACCGGTCACTCTACCATCCATATCATATACAGAAATCTTTAACAACCTAACTACCTCCTGATGATCCTTAAGACGTAATGGGCATTATATGCGTAGGAACGATCAGCCTTAAGCAAGCATAAATAGCGATAATTAGTTGTTACTCGTATGATTTATCATTGTTCCTTTATGCTCACTTAAACTGCTGCCGAAATATTCACGATGGCATTCACGACTTTAACCCCCTCTTCCCCTGCCTACATTTATACGTTAACAGATTGGATTTTCTGGATCTATATACGAAATGATGCTGTAGTGTTTAGTAACAAAAACGTAAAAACCCCCTGCAAGTCATATCATGCTTTCCGTCAGCATGGTTTGCTTGAGGGGGAAGTCCATTTCTACTTCTGATGAATTATTTTTCTGATCGCATAGGTCGACAAGTGGAACGATTCCGAGAGCTCCTCGACGGATGCTCCTAGTACATAGGCCTTCAGTATTTCACTGTTTCTTTTATTGATCTCCATTCTGGCGCCGGATAACGCTCCCCAGCTCCGATGCTGATTTTTTATAGCGGGAATATAGAGGTATTCCCCTTGTACAAATTCCTGTAATTTTTCAACTAATTCCTCTGGCAAGACGGCTGATGCGTTAATGTATCTCACTGAGACTCACTCCTTGAAAAAATGGTTCAAGCAGCAAAATTCCGAAATTTCACTGTGATCCGTACAATTGACCGCATGCTGCGTTGATATCGGAACCGAACTGGGTTCTGACGGTAACATGGACTCCTTTGGTCTTTAAGATTTTAAGGAACATCTTTATTCCGCTCTGATCCGATTCTTTATAACTTTGCGGGGTGGCCGTGGTGGAATTGTAAGGGATGAGATTGACGTGATATAAATGTTCCCATGATCCTCTTCCCCGCAGTAAATCAGCAACCGCTTCGGCGTGTTTGGCCGAGTCGTTGATTCCCCTCAAAAGGATATAAGCAATGTATACCTTTCGTTTCGTCGTTTGAATATGCTCATCGAGCACCTTCATCACTTCTTCCAGCGGGAAATGATGATTGATGGGCATAAGCTCACTCCTCTGATCCGGAAATGGGGAGTGTAGAGAAAACGTTAGATTCATCTGCGGAAAATCCTTCATTAATTTCTTTACTCCAGGCAGTATGCCTATGGTAGACAACGTAATTCTCCGATGCCCCAAACCGAACAGCTCAGGATCCGTCAGCACATGTAAGGCATCAAACACATACGGATTGGCAAGGGCCTCGCCCATCCCCATAAAGGACACGCTGTCCAATGGGTAGCCATTCAAGTGGAAATAAAGAAGCTGGTCCGTGATTTCATCCGCTGTAAGATTTCTCTTTAACCCCAGCGTTCCTGTAGCGCAGAAGGTACAACCAAATCCGCAGCCGCACTGGGACGAGATACAATAGGATTCCCATCCGTCTTTATAACTTAACTTGACGGACTCGATATGTTCGTCACCAGGAATGGTAAAAAGAATTTTGCTTACTTGCTTGGACTGCTGCACGATTTTGGGCGTAATGCCCAGCACATCGTCACCAATCTCCTTGATTAATTCGTTTCTTACAGCTTTAGGCAGGCTGCTCATTTCTTCAAAATGCCTGATTTTCCGCTTGAAAATGGACTCTGTCATTTGCCTGTATCTATAATCCGGTTGTTTCAGGATGGATAGGATCTGACGGATTTTTTCATATTTAGTGATGTGCTTCATCGTTAATGATCTCCTTTTACACGGAGACAACGCAAAAAAAGCACCGGCTTACCGGTGCTTTCTTGCAATACATTAACCTAGCTATACACAAACAAGCGACTATCCTATAAAGAAGTCACCCGCGATATCTACGCATAGAAGGATAAAGCTCCGGTATCCGATTTGTGATTTGGTGAACCTTGTCCAGCTTTGCTCTCGAAGACAGGTTCACCTGATCATCTACAATCTCAGAAATCGTCATCGCTCTATCCCTCCCTGTTCATTTGATATGGATGAAACTATCACAAAATGCCCCTCCCCGTCAAGCATTTGTCATGCTGCCCATGCGGAAAAAGCGTGATAGGTTCAGACAACGTCGATGGGTTCGTTTTTTATGCTAGTACCCTATGTGATCAGTCCATACTTCTTTCTTCCGTGGTCATAGAATACATAGAACTTGATTAAAGGAGGACTTATAATGGCGGAACAAGTTAAGGTTAGCCCGCAATTCAAAAGACTTTGTACCCAATTCGGAAAAATATTGGGAGGCGAGTCGGAAATTGAAGCAGGCCCGGTTTGTTTTGTTACGCGGATGACGAATTTAAGAGAGACCATTCTGGGAAAAAGAACACGTTCCCCTTTGGTTCAAATGCAAATGTTTTCCTTCGAATCTCTTGATAAGTCAGGCCGCGCGCTTTGTTTGGGTGAAACTGCCGTTCACCAAAATCAGGTTAACCGATTGATGTCCAACCTCCGTAAACGCGGGATTAAAGTAACCGCAGTTCATAACCACTGGCTGAAAGAGCAGCCTCGCTTAATGTATATGCACTGGGAGTCTATTGACAATCCGGTTGCATTTGCCAGAAAAACAAAAGAATCCATTAGATTCCTGGGCTAACACGGTTAAACGGGCTGGTTCATTTATATTATTTATGGGAGGATGATTTCGGATGGCGCAAGTTAAAGTAAGTCCTCGCTTTAAAAAGCTTTGTGACGAATTTTCAGCTATTTTAGGTGGAACGGAGCATGAAATTACGAAAGGCCCGGTTTGTTTTGTCTCCAGAAATCGGGTCATTAGAGCCTCTATTTTAGGAAGACGTACTACTTCTCCTTTGGTCCGTTATCAACTCTTCTCCTTCGAATCCCTGAACAGTTCGGGTCGGGCACTCTGTTTAGGCGAAACGGCTCTCTTCCAAAATCAAGTCAACCGCTTGCTGACCAATCTCCGCAAAAACGGGATTAAAGTAACGGCAGTCCACAACCACTGGTTGTTCGAGAATCCGCGCTTGATGTACGTTCACTGGGAGTCGATCGATGATCCCATTGCTTTTGCCAGAAAAACAAAAGAATCCATTAAGTTTTTGGGCTGAGGAACAACAAGAAGCAAAGCGCTTCAGGTTACTGGCTGCATCGCAGGAAAAAGTCCCCGGGTTTTCAAACTCGGGGGCTTTTGCGTTCTTTATGAATAAGATGGGGGCATTACTCTTCGTCGCCCTCGGATGGCTGTCTTCTGCCTTTTTTATCCGGCGATATCAACTGCCTGGCAATCGTATACCCAATAAGGAAAGCAGCGGCTGAAGTATTCCCGTCCACCGTAAATGGAATGATGGAAGCATCGGCAACGATTAAATCTTCCACCCCATGCACATGACCTATTCGATCAACGACCCCTCCCTTTTTTAACGGAGCCATGCGAAGTGAGCTTTGCTGGTGATGATTATGGTCGAAGTTCTGTTTAATATACTCCTCCAATTGGGAGTCGTCCTCAATCATATCCAGTGTCGGTGAAACAAGCTGGTACGACAGATCGATGGCTGCCAGCTCTGCCGCTATATTCTTGATATAGGTTCTAAAAATATTTTTTACGGCTTCCATGTCATCCGGATTGGCGAGAAATCCCTCATCCGCAAGCACGATTTTAAGCGGATCCTTGTTCTGGATCTTAATCGAGCCGCGGCTCTTGGGACGCAAGTAAAGTATCGCCAAGGTTAACATATTCTCGGAACCAATGCCAACCAGCTGAACCGCCCGGCGATTGCTGTTTACTCCCGTCGGATCGGGCAAAAAAGCTCCCCCTGTATAAAGTGCATTCGGATCATTCGCAGGCAGGGCGGTATCGTTCGGATTCGTGGTGAATACGGCGGTGTTAAGCGTGTGATTTCTCAGCCTCTTACCTACGTTCGGGTTATTAAAAACTACCGGGATCCCAGCTTCTTTAAGTAATGCAGCCGGCCCAATTCCGGACAGCATCAATAGTTGAGCACTATTGATGCCCGCAGATATGATGACCTTTTTTTGGGCGTAAGCGCGAACGCGTCTTCCTTCTTTCAGGAATTCCACTCCTGTGGCGCGTTTCTTGTCAAAAAGCACGCGCAGAGCCGTTGAATTAAAGAACACCCTTAGTTTCCTGCCGTTTGCACCGCGGCCGGAAGGCGTCATGATGTCCGGGGAGAGAAAGGCTGTGGAGGAGTTTTCCCTCCGGCCATTTGGTCTTTGATACAACTGCCAGCGGGTAAACGGACCCAGGGGAGTTTTAGGATCGTTATAATCAAGGATCTCCGGATAGCCTGTAGCTTTCTCAATAGCTGAGGTGAGCTTTTCCGCCATAGACGTAGGGTTAACCGGGGCCTGCCTGATATCGATCCGCCCACTGAATCCACGGGCGTTTAAATCATCGGTTTCTCCGTTATACTTCTCCAATTTCTTAAATCGGCGAATAGCCCGTCTAGGTGACCATAGCGGACCTAATAGCTTTTCCCATTCCCTAAAAACAGCTGATGTAGGACGTACATACTGCTCACCATTAATTGATGACCCTCCGCCTAAGAGGCGTCCCGTAGTCCATTCAAATGCCCGTTCATCCAGCTCCTCTTGCGGAACCCCTTCCCCCTGCCAGAAGTATTGGGGAAAGAACTGTTCTTCCAATTCCAGTGCGAATGTAGAATCCCTAATGGGTGTGTCTTTATCGTTGTTCCCACCGGACTCCAGGACAAGAACCGATACTTCTTTATTATCACTTAATGTTTTGGCGATTACAGCGCCAGCAGGACCAGTTCCCACGATAATATAATCAAAGGTTAATTTCCGGCTCATTCGTGCTCTCCTTGTTATATGGTCTAATGTAAGGATATTACATTGACCTGTCTGATGTTCCTGAGCACCTTTTCGTTTTAAATGATACATTTTTTGAATAGAAGCAGATACTTGTTGCGTTTCGCGTTCCCGTGGAAGGGTAATTCCTCATCAATCATCATATTCATGTAAACGAAACAAAAAATAATGCTGTCGCGTCAGTATTTCAAGAGGCTACCCGCTTGGATATCATAAATCTGATGATGAAAACAAAAGACAGAAAGGCGTGATCTCGCGTGATTCCAAAAAGCTCTGGACGTATGAAAATATCGATTCTCGTCGTGGCCCTAACGCTTACGGCATGCTCAGGCACAGCGGAACCTTCCATCACCCCGGAAATATCAACGCCGGTTAATGAGGAAGTCACCGCTCCAGAAAGTGAGAATGAGCAGAAACCCGAGGCTTCTCGTCCTTCGAGCGAAAATTTTGATCTGATGACCGGTGAGGGGAATCCGTCGCATACCGCCACCTTGCAGCAAGGTGAAGGCTTTTCCTTATACGTATTTGAAAAGTTTGCCTTTGACGCGGCTAAGGGACGTCTGTTTCTCAGCAGCCATCCGGAGTACTATGTCGATATCGAAAAGCTGCCTGCGAATTATGACTTAGCACAGCTTGCGACTGCAGGTAAAAAGGAATTGGATCCGTTCGGCAAAGTATCCGATTATAGCGGAGAGCTTGTCGAGCATCCGCTGGGCTTTGCCGAGCTTTACCTTCAATCCTCGGGCGGTGAAGGGATTCACGATTATATCGTGTGGAAGTCAGAACCAGGCGATGCCTTCCTGTTTCGTCTTCGAAATCCCAAAGGGGAAGAGGCATCGGATTTCGCCGGTCCCGTCCTCGTTTCGTTATCTACGGTTCTGAGCGATTCAAAATAGATGAACACCTGGATTATTACCCGGTAACCTGACTTAAATAAAAAGCCTGATCCATTAAGGATCAGGCAAAGGACATGCATGTATAGTTCCATCCGGAAACTGCTTGAACTGTTCAATGTGGATGTTTGCGATAATGCCAGCACCGACCATTCCAATATTTAATCGATCATTCAAATCCAACTGAATTCTCCTCGGTCATTCAGATTTATGCAGCTTCTATGCAAGCTCGGTTAACCATTGGCGCAGCCTGCTCAGGCTGGTCGCGACTTCCTCGGTCGGGTCGTGATCAAACGGCTCGTGCTCAATGGTGAGCGCGCCTGTATAGCCGATGCGCTGCAAAGCAGACAAAACGCCCTTGATATCCACAATGCCGTCTCCCAATGCACAGGAATGATGTTCGCCGGCGGCTTTCATGTCCTTCAGATGAACATGGATAAGCACGTCCTTAAGTTCATGAACGGCTTGCACCGCATCATATCCCTGCGTGGCGAACCAGCCGGTGTCAAGGGCTGCGCCGACCCAAGGTTCATACGGGTTCACTTTCGCCATCACTTCCGCAGGGGATTTCTCAGGATGATTCTCATGTGCCATGCGGATCTGGTATTTTTCGACGAATTCCTTCAGCAACGGCCCATTGTCCGGATGGAACGCGTTCGCCAGCACAGACGCCCCGATCGCTTGTGCCGTCTCGAAAATTCGCAGCGCCTGTTCCCGCGTCATCCCCGGCTGTCCAAAGCCAGCCGTATAGGCTACCACCTCCACCTGGTAGTCGCGGAGAATCCGCACCGCTTGCTGAAGCATTTGGGGCGTGGCTGAATGCGGTTCTAGATGAGCAACCCACAGCTCAATCGCATCAAAACCCAGGCCTTTGATTCCACGGATCAGCTCTTCGAATTTGTGTTCGAATTGCGGTCCTTGAAAGGCTTGGACGGTAGCGTCATGAAACCGCATCCATTCGCTTACCGATGTTCCGGTATAGTCCAGTTCTTTGGCAACATAATTCGCCGTCATAAATGCTGCTTTCACTCTATTTCCCTCCTATTCCTGTACCCCGTCATGCCATTTCAAACCTGCCTGCAGCGATTTCATCCAAGTGTTTCATACTGGAGGACAGCACTCTCCGAACCGAAAAGTATCCGCACCTCCCTGCTCCCGCACTCCATCCGGAGCACGGATGCGTCCGCGCTGATGCGGGCAGGAATTTCCTTCCCGTCCAGCCAAGGGCTGATCTTGCATATGAGCCACTCCATCGCGTCCCTGTAATAGTCTTTAAATACAGCCCCTAGCCCAATCCATGAGGAGCATTGTCTACATACTGAAATGCAAAATAAGAGCCGTGATAACTGAATGGCGTTACCTTTAAGTCAAGCTGCATCGCCGGCGCTCCTTTCTCTATGCAAAAATATGAATGAAATCAGAATCATCCCATTCTCAGTGTAGACGATGCTTCGGACATGCCGGGAGCGAGAATCGGTTGGTAGAGGTAGGACAAATGCTCTCACTATTGCATTGCGCCCAGATGGCGCAAATGCTCAATCGAACGGTGAGAGTCCTCCTTCATGCTGCGGAAGGCGCCGGTGTCCTGGCGATGCCAGAGCTCTAGCGTCAGCCATCCTTCGTAATGTACCGCTTTCAATGCATCCATGATTTCCGCCATTGAAATCTCCCCTTCCAGCAGATCTTCGGTGGGCATGCTGCCGTAGGCGTTTCTCAGATGAACGGCGGCGATTCTTTCGGGATATTCCCGAATCCAGTTGAGCGGCTGAGATGCCGGAGGCCCAAGCCCAGGCCGTATCCAGGCACAGCAGCACATCATTCGAAGCGTATTGGATCACAGATCGGAGATCTCCATCACATAGCACAAGCTCATCGGCATGATTGTGGAAGCAGGTTCGAAGGCCATACTCCCTGGCTATGCGGGCAATCAGGCTTAAATTTTCACCTTGTCTTTTCAGCTCATTCTCTGTCTTGATCTCGGGATGCGACCAGCTTCCCTTGGGGTCTGCGTTTACGATCAAATACCCGGCTCCGGCTGCCTGCAGCTGCTCGCCCGCCGTCCGAATGGGATCCGGCAGACTTCGTTCATCGGCCGGTTTATGGAGATCAAGTCCCAAGTATCCAGCCGACATCCGGAGTCCGCTTCCCTGAAGTGCTTCAAGAAGTTCTTCGGAAGGCTCGTCTTCAATGGCATTAAACCCCGACTCCCGATTTTCCTGCAGAGCCTGCCCGATGTCCCATGCCCTTCCTTCGGCTTTATATTTTTCCTTCCAGCCGTACCAAATTGCTCGAATAGCCTTTGATTTTCATGCTATATCCACTCCCGACCGGGTAATTTCAACTGCGGTCCCGCTCTGCGCGGACTCATATATTCCTGCCAGCACATTGAAGACAAAGACCGCCTCGGACTGTACGAGGGCCGGTGAATTCTGGCCTCGAACGGCATCAGCGAAGAATATGACCGGTTTATGCATCGGATCGTTCGGTTCCTGCTCTTCCACCGTATACACAGTCGTCTCAGGCTGTCCGTTAACATCTACAGTTAAATGAACCTCGTTTCCGCCCCAGTACGGCGAGAAAGTCACTGCGCCCTTTTTGCCTTCGAGCTGAACGAGCTGCATCTCTTTCCCGTGCGTGCAGGAAGAACGCTCATATTGGACCCAGAATGGATTTCCGGCGCGCGCTTTAACGCTCAGCTGTGCCCCGACATGGAACTCAACATCCATCACCGTAACCGGGTCGGCCTCTGTTTGGGGCGAAACGCACCAGGCTCCTTTTACTTCCACGGCATCCCAATCCAGCAGTTCATACAGCAGAGCCAGATCGTAAGGTCCCCAATCGAACAGCGTTCCGCCCCCAGCCTTACTCCGATCGAGAAACCAGCGGCTTTGCGGCTGATATTCAATACCGGAACGCCCTCTTCTTGTTTTCTGCACAAACGTGACCTGATACAGATCTCCGATGCAGCCTGCATGCATAAGCTCGGATACCTTTTTGGTAATCGGACTGCCCAAGAAACGCATGCTGCAGCAGCCCAGCAGGACCCCCGCCTTCTCTGCGGCCTCCGCCATTTCTAACGCTTCCGTCCGGTTCATGGCCAGCGGCTTTTCGCAAAGCACATTCCTCCCGGCCGCTATTGCTTGAAGCGCGAGACCCTTATGGGTAAAAGGCGGCGTGGCGACGATGACAATATCCTCCGGCTGCGCCGGCTCGGCGAGCATGGCGCCCGGGTCAGAATATGCTTCCACATCGGGAAAACCCACTACAAACGAGTCCAGTACAGCCAGATTCACGTCAGCCACCTTGATGCTACTGTCCACGTTATTGTTCACAGACCAGTGTTGAATGGCCTGGACATGCGTCCTGGCAATGGCTCCGGCTCCTATAATATAAAAACGCAAAGTATTACCTCCCTTGTTCATGTACTCCGTCTTAGTATACAAACGGTGAGCGGCCTATTCTTGCGAAAAACCCGCCAAAACTCCTCATTTTGTCCAGACTTCCGAACTGATCTATCCACCAAATATGTTATAGTAGGGAAAAGTTCTGATCCACTCGGCTAAGATCACAATGGAAGCGAGGATTAGTGTATGTTTTACGAGTCCATTCGACTGGATCAACCCTTTAAATTCAGCTCGTTTACCGGAAACTGGGCAACACATGAGCTCCATATCCACGATTGTCTTGAAATCGGCGTGATAACGGCAAACCGCGTAAAGTACCGGATCGGAGACCATGAATATGTCGGAACAGCGGGTGATGTTTTTTTGCTGCGCCCATTCGAGCCCCATTGGTGCTTCAGCTGCGAAGGGGAGGATTATGGCTATCAAATGCTATTGTTTCACAGCTCCGCGGTCCGCAGCGTCCCGGACGGGGAACAGCTAATCATTCCCTTCTACTCGTGGGCAGATACCATGTCACCATGTATTCCGGCGGAAACCGAAGCAGCACAGACCATCAGCATCTGTATGAATGCTGCGCTGATGGCCGGAAGCAAACAGCAAGCAGGGTGGAATGCCAGACAGTACGCGTCATTTATCCAGATCCTAATCTCGATTTACGACCTGTACGGCGGATATCATTCCGCCGGCACCGGCAACCGCCGCATTGCTGCCGATACAGTAGCTGCTTTTAAAGGCGTCCAGGTATACTTGTCAAGGTATCAAGAACCCATTGCGGCAGAAGATGGCCGCGCAGCATCCGGTTTAACCCGGACGGCCTACCATCAGCTGTTTCGCCAGCTGACCGGCCTGACCCCCCATGTATTCCTGAGCCGGATCCGCGTCCATGCCGCAATGGACCTTCTCGCCAACAGTGGCCTCAGCATGATTGAAATTTGTGAGGAGAGCGGATTTCTTTCACTGAGTACCTTTAACAAGCAGTTCAAAAATTTGTTGGGCTGCTCCCCGAGTGCTTACCGTCAACAGGCCGTTCAAAAAAGGAAAAGGACGATGTAACTGTTGACCGCACCGCGAATTAGCCGGGGCTTGGCAATTATTCCGTTTCAGATTCCATTGAAAAGTGGAAAAACTTCCATGACGAGATCATTGGAGCCATCCGGGCGACGGGGGCACAAAACATCATCGTGGTTGATGAGCACAATTGGGGGCAAGCGAACGGTTATTCCGGCGGAGATGCCGACAGCGCCGTACTGACACAAGGAGCATATCTCAGCAATAAATACGGCACATCACATTCACCCTGCATATATATGAAAATTGGAGCAACGGAGCCGACCGGTTGAGCCGTTACCTTGCTTCCGCATGCAATCAGAACTTAAGTGTTCATATTGGCGAATATGGGGCCAGTAACGGCTCAACTGCACTGGCCACGGAAGCGATGTTTAATGTCCCCAACAACGTCAGCGAAGGAAGTGACGGCTTTGATTTGACGACCGGACCGGCCAGTGGAGGCGGTTATGAAATTAACGCACAGGACAGCAGCAAGCCGACCAATCTGACCTGGTTCGGCCAGTCCTGTCTGGGATGACAACCACGGAAACCTGGGGACCCCGGTGCCTGAAAATCCGTACCTAGTCATGAACGACGGGTTTTTCGAGAACGGTATGACGTATTGGAACAACTGGGGCGGGGACGTATTCGTATGGAAAAATGATGCGTCATCGGACTTCTATGCAGACGACATTCAGATTGTAAGGCAGTAAGTTCATTTTAAAATTGGACCAGATAAAACCCACAAGGACAACATGTTATGGATAACAAGTCCCTTGTGGGTTGTTTCTTGCATTGAACTCATATAAAGCTGAGTCGATGACTACTTAAACGTAATATCCTCCGCCTCTTTCGTAAACAGATCCAGTTGATTGGCGCAGGTTACTTTCTGATGATTCAGGCAAAAGTTGTCAAAGGTCACGCGCTCGACCCGATGATCGCCGTCGTAACCGCCGATAACGGAAATGGAATAACCGGGATTATGAACGGATTGATGCACGAATATATCTTTTAGCAAAATATCATGAATGCGTCCGCGTTGTTCGTCCTTGAAATATTTGGACTTGATTACACGGAAATCGACGAGTTTGTCGTAATAGTGCTCTACCCGAATATTTTCAAAAACGATATGGTGTACGGCCGCCCGATCACCGACGTGGATGCTGAATGCAGCTCCGTAACCATGAACGGATATGATGTCGATATCATGGAAACAAACGCCAGTAATCTCATCTGTCGTGAGCTCATGACCGATCTCGATGGCATTACCCGCACGCGCATTGACAAAAATGGAGGAACGGATTTCAACATTGTATACGTTCTTTGAGGCAGCAAACATGCTGCCACCGGCATCCGCCCAATCAAATGCCTTGATAACCACGCAGTCATCATTATTCCGCAGGATACAATTTTCAATCAGCACGTCTTGTGAGCCGACAATGTCAACCCCGTCCGAGCTGACCACCTCCCCGATCTGCTTGATCCCGTTAATATGAACTTGACGGCAGGCCGCCAGCATAATCATCCAGCAAGGCGGTTCTAGCATGATAATGTCTTGAATTGAGACTCCTGTACAGTCGTACAGCAGAATCGTGCGGTAATCGGGGACATCCCGGAAGCATGAACTATCCAATATCCCGTTCCCGTAAATTTTTATATTGGCTGCCCCGTTCGCTCGGATGCTTCCCCTAACAACTGCACCGCTTTCAATATAAATCGACTCGTTATCATGAAGCTCCAGCTCGCCGGCCTCGTGAACCTGACCCCCTTTGAAATAATAGGTGGCCAATCCGTCATACGCGGATTCATGGTTACCGTAGAAAAACAGAGGAAGCGATACACCTTCCATTTCAATATGTAACTTTTCATTAGCTGAGACTTTAAAACGCAAGGTACGGCTCTCAACCTGAGAGGGGATCATGCGGGACAGGGGACTTATCTTCGCAGCACGGATATGATCTGCTGCAACGATCTCCACCTGTGCCTCGCCCGAATATTCGAACGACGTAAAATATGCGACATTCGTACAAAGCACGTCAGCTTCGATTCCGTTTACTCTGACGGACAACTCGGTACTGCGCGGAACCGATTCAGGAAATGCTTGATTCATGAGCTTCTTCCTTTCTGTATTAGGGTATCAACAGTTCGTCAAAACGTAACGTTTCAATTCCATGCTGAGCATAAAATAGTCTGAGCTCAGGATTCATGAGCATCAGCCTGTCCGCATTCCGCTCTCTTGCGATCTGCGCCCCCGAAAATATGGGAGTTGCCCATCAGGCGCATCTCATCACTGTCCAGGCCAGGGTGACAGATGACGGTATAGATTCCTGCATCCGCAATCGCAAGCGATTCGATATGGTTACAAAAGTAATAATCCGCCAGCGGCCCAGAGGGCAAATCGCTTAGGTCATCCTTCGCCTCGGGATCCGGCGGTGTCCTGTATACCTGATGGAAATTAATTAATCCTTGTTCCCGGCACCACATATCCAGCCACTCATGGTAACCGGAAATGAAATAACCGAAAAATGCTCGTCCACATAGGAAATTCTGAATCCAAGCTGCTTCAATATGCGAAATTGTTCCATCGTTTCATCGATTGCCTGGCGCAGTAAACTGTCCTGGTTTCCGAATTCTGACGGACTGCTGAGAAAGTAACCCTGACTGTCTATAAGCTGAGATACCTTGTCAGGAGGCAGAAGCGGTTTCCACTGTACTTGGACCCATTCGGCATTCATCGTGATATGCATCCCGAAGCGACATCGGTCCTGTGCGCAAAATACCTTGCGGCTTTCCTCGATCGAAGGTCCGACCGCCATCAGGCTAATATTCTTTATGACACCGGCTTCACAGGCTTCCCATATCGCCAAATTCGCCGAACGGCTTCCGCCGCAGTCGTCCCCGCGAATGATCAGGCGAATTGCTTCTTTACTTTTCTTCAAACCAAGTCCCCCCACCCGATTGAAATCGCCAACATTCTCGAAAAGCCCTGGCACGAAATCACCTATCCTCAGGTTACCCTTCTCCCGCAGACAGGCATCTCCTGATCCATGCCGCCAGACCATCCGAAGTTTGAAGATGCCCTTCTTCGGAAGGATGGATGAAATCCGCGGTAACAGATCAGGCTGCTTCAACAACGCCGTGCCCGGCATGTATCGGACATGGGGCAAATCTATCCGCTTAACCGTTAAGACGGGCTGTCTGCTGAGCAATCGGATGAAGCCACGTCCGCAGGTCGTTGGGCAGACGGCAAAGCTCGACTCCACTGCTATCGACCAGCGGTACAACCTCTGCAATGTTATGAAGTTCAGCCCGGCTGTAGATCATCATGATAACCTTCTGAATTTCGTCTTCACAGTTAAATCGTTTCCTTCATCGTGCCGGGAAGCGCGACTGAAGCCATTATCATACACATTTCAAGCTGAGCGAAAGCCATATTTGTTCGAAAAAAGTAGAAAATTGACTCAACCTCGTCAGTTTCCTCTTTTCTTCCGTTCTCTTAACTGAAATGGGCTATTAGGAAATCAGCCACTTTCGCTTGTCCGGTTTGCTTGCTTCGTTCGGAATGCAATTTCTTTCGGAATATTCCCTAAAACGGCCGGAATTTCAATCCTCACGCTTGTCCCCATTCCTAGCGCGCTTCCAAAAACTACGCCAAATTGCTGGCCATACTGGAGCTTGATCCGTTCGTCCACGTTCCGGATCCCATATCCAACGCGAACCGCTTCGGTGTTTCGAATTCGATGGAGCTGCTCTCGGGACATGCCGATCCCGTCATCAATAATACAGAAAATGAGTCGATCCTTTTCCCGGCGAGCCGTTAACTTGATTGTCATCGTGTCTGCGTAGAAAGCATGTTGAAGGGCGTTCTCAAGAAAAGGCTGAAGAATCAGCTTAATGGTTTCATATCCGTAAACTTCCGGATGGATGTCATACCAAACCTGGATACGATCCCGGTGCTTGATTTGTTGGATCTCCATATAGGTTTTTGCTTGTTCCAATTCCTTTTCTACCGGGATATGCGTTTTTCCCTCGTTCAACGTAAGCCTGTAGAACCTTGCAAGACCTGCAACCATCGACTGCAGCTTGTCGAGCTCGCCCATTTTGGCCAGACGGCTGATGGAAGACAGCGTATTGTAAAGAAAGTGGGGATTGATCTGGGCTTGAAGCGTTTCGAGCTCAGCCTCTTTTTTCTGGTAATTGACAACATAATTTTCCTGGATCAGCTCATTGATCTCCCGTCCCATTTTGTTAAAGGCTCGGGCAATTTGCGCAAACTCGTCCTTACCGCTAAAATCCATGCGGTTATCGAATTCACCCGCTCTAAAAGCATCGAAGGAAAGGAGAATCCTCCGAACCCGCTCCGAGAAATACCGGGACAGGAGCGCACCGATAAGCAGCAGCAGTACCGTGCTGGCGACGCAAACGAGTAACGTAATATTTCGGACACGGATTGCATCTTTTTCCAGAACTTTTTTTGGGATAAGCGCATTTAACTGCCAGCCCGTTACCTCTGCATTCTGGGAAATCCGCAGCATATCTTTTTCGCCGTTTGTGGAAGAGTCTTGAGGCAACTGAGGATAAATTACCGCTCCGCTGCCGTCTTTTACAAAGACAATGCTACCTTCACTTAAATCCTTGTCCGAAACCGATTCAAAGATTTCCTTTTCTTTAACGATAATCCGGATCAATCCAATGGTTTTCCGGTCATCAAAATCGACTAGCCTGCGAATCATCGAAATATTCCCGAACTTCTTGTCGTTGTCCACTTGTCGCCATAGGACTTCCTGCCCCTTGTAAACGCCAACAGGGATTGGTGAATCCAATGACCAAGGAAGGCTCCTGAGCCAATTCTCCGAACCAATCCGATCGTAATGAAGTAAATCAAACCGGTTAGTGTCGGACAAAGGGTCCAGGTCACTACTGCTCTCCCCGTATATCTCAGGAATCCCAGTTTCCACAAAATAAATGCGCATTTGCATTTTAGCGCTGGTTTGGAGCATGATATTCTGAAGCATCGGAAGGGCGTAATTCTGGAGTTTCTCATAACTAGTCCATCCTGCCTGGCTTGTCCGCAACAATTTCTGTATGTTCAGGTCATAAAATATCTGGTCGGAAATTCGCTGGATGCCAGATGTCTTGTACTGCACATTCTCCTTCATTTGGACCAATGCTGCCGTCAAATTGCTCTCAGCCTGAGTTTGAATGGATTTAAGCGAGGAATGATAGGCTATGAAACCCACAAGAGACACTGGCGTCAGTACCAGAACCAGATAGCTAATCATCAGCTTAAACCCGAAACTGATAAAACCGCTCTTTTGAACAATCCCCAGTGCTTTTCCAATCACAGTTGTCTCCTCATTTCACTTGGTGTCAATCCAAAGTGTTCTTTGAACAACCGGTTAAAGTGCATGATGTTCTTATAACCAACGGCGGAAGCAACCTCATAAATTTTAAGCTTAGAGTCATGCATCAGCTCTCTTGCCCGGTTCATCCTCTCCTTTGTAACAAAGTCGCTAAAATGAATCCCCACTTCCTCCTTAAACAGTTGACCGAGATAATTTGGTGAGAATGCAAACCGTTCAGCGATCTCACGCAGCACAATGGTTTGATCCAAATTTTCCCGGACATAGGTTTGCACCTCACCGATTATTTTGCGATTTTTTCGGAGTCGCTTCATATGAAGCAACTCGGAAATTTCGAAGGTTCGTCTTCGCATCCATGATTGAATATCATCCAATGTTTCAAAGTGATAGAGTATATCTAGCTGATCCATCCCAAGCCCGAGCATGCTGGTCAGATTCTCGTTCATTGAAGCGAGGAATGCATCTAATCTTGAAAGCAGATGCTGAACAAAGTTGTGCACCGTGAGCTTCCGCTCAAAACCCCTGGCCATTTGGAAAAGTTCCTGAAGTTGATCATCCACGCAGACCAGATCATACTGAACCATCGCAGCGAACAACCGGTTCAACACTTGCTCTAAATTCCGGGTATCTCGGGCATGGATAGCCGTCGCATCTTCTGGCTTAATAATACGATTCTTGCCTAGAAACAATTTTTGCTCCATGAGCTGTTCGGTTTCTTGGTAAATTGAAGGGAGTGCTTCCCATGAATAAGCTTCTCTGGAAAGGGCTATTGTAGCTGTCATGCCTTCCTGTGACCTGAGCCAGAAAAGGAGTGATTCAGGCGGCCTCAGGGTTAGCCCCTTATCCACATCCGCTGCCAGAAAAATCCGGTTCCGGTCTGTACGTACGGCCAGCATATATCCGCTTTTTTCTGCTTCCATCATGAATCGCTGCTGCCAGCGGCTGCGCTCCTTCAGAACCTTTTGTACGTTAAGTGGTTCAGGCATCAACTGATTATCCGCTTCAACCAAAATCCCTCTAACCGGATAATCTATGTGCTCCCATGACGTTGGCGGGTATGGAATCTGATTCTCCTCCGTCTCTTCCCCTTTCAGCCATCGCTGCAGGAGCTCCTGCTTCATCCACTGCTCCGATTCCTTGTATCTGCTCTCCATCCAGATTTGTTTATGCTCTTCGTCCAATTGTTGACGGACTTCCTTCAACACCCGGATCATTTCTTCATCACTGACCGGTTTCAACACATATCCGGATGCGTTCATCTGGATGGCTTTCCGGGCATATTGAAAATCCTCGTAACCACTGACAAACACGACTTTGGTAGAAGCGGATTCCTCTTTCAATGCAGCTGCTAGCTCCAGTCCGCTCATGATAGGCATACGGATATCGGTCACCAAGACATCTATTGGATGGTTCCGGATAAACTCCAGCACCTTGAAACTATTTGTTGCAGTATACACCACTTCCATGCCCAAGTCGGACCACGGAACGAAGCGCTCCATACCTTCAAGATCCAACAGTTCGTCATCGGCTAATGCAACGTGATACATCGTCATACACCTCACTTGCCCAGCAGGGTCCTCAATCAAAAGAGGTGCCGGAAGATACCATAAGTATACCTTCCGACACCTGAATCCACTATCCATTTTGTACAGATTTTATTTGGCCTGCATCTGCTCTAGATTCTTCTTCCATTGAGCCGTTTTGTAATCGAGAAGCTTCTGATACCCTTGTGACATGGCCTCATCATTAGCCTTTTTTAGAATCGTATCTACTTCGGCATCGCTTTGAGCGAACAGGGCCTGGGCAAAATACTTCTTGTAAATATCGTCCACTGCCGTCTTGGCAATGCCTTCCTCTGAGTCGCTGGCTGGATCTAGATTAATAAATGGGGTCAGATCCTGGGACGTTTTCCAGGTGACATTCGCTTGCTGCGTATTATCCCACCGTCTTTGCTCAGGCTTCATTTTTTTGTCGTTAGCCATCTTCATGGTGTCCAAGTACGTCGTATTTCCTACGTACGCATAACCACCCAATTTTTCTTTGTCCTTGATTTCCTGTGATGTATTAAACCATTTATCGGTGAGTACAGGGTATTGGTTGCTGTCCATTTCATTCCAGTACTTGCCTTTCGGCCCAAAGTACATCGTGCTCATGCCTTCCGGGCTAGTCAGCCAATCCATATAAGCGAAAATGCCTTCCGGGTTTTTGGCGGTGGTAGTGATGACGTTGACGTTCCAGCCCAGACGGTTGTAGCTGTTTGGATAAACCTTCGTTTTATCGACGCCATCCTTGTGCAGCGGCCAGATCACTTCGTATCCATTGTCAGGGTCTTTCGCGCGCAAGAGTGTATTGGCATCCATGACTTTTGGTTCAAGAACCGAATATGCCGAATATACGGCAACTCTGCCGTTGGCCAGCTTCTCATCCACCTGTTCCCTCTTCTGTGTCAGCGTATCTTGGGTGATTAGCTTTTCACGGAACAGCTTGGAAGCGAATTTCATCGTTTCATTAAATACCGGGTCCGTAAACAATGAAGTAAACTTGTCGCCTGAAGGAACCCCGCGTTCGCCGATCCAGCTCGGCGCAAATCCTTCCTTGAATCCGCTTGTCATAATCTGAACACCCTGGCCTTCAATATCGGTTTCAAACGGAATCATATCAGGATATTTCGCTTTGACCTGCTTTAAATAGTTATACAGATCGTCGAAACTTTCGAGCTTCGGAGATCCAAGTTCCTTATAAACCTTGCGGTTGATCAGATATCCTCCATTTCCGTTAGCCGAAGTCGTGTACCAGTTCGGGACTTGGTAGATCTTTCCGTCCGAAGATCGCAGCATATTGATTGTTTCTTCGCCCATCCACTTTTTCAGGTTCGGATACTTATTATAATAATCGTCAAGAGCAACGAGCTTCCCGGCCTGGCGCAGCTTCTCGACATCCGATCCTCTATCCATCAGAATCACGTCAGGCAGGTCGTCCGTGGCCAACATCGTGCTGAATTTTTGCTTAGCCGCACCGCCGGACTGGATCGGAGTAACGGTGACTTTGAGATTGTCTGTGATCCATTGGGTCTGAGGGTCTTGTCCCCATGGTTCAAGAGTTAGCCAGTCATAGTTCGGATACATGGTGAAGTTAACAGGCTCGCTGCCAAGTTTAAATGGACCCGATTGGCTTGCTGCATTCTTTGCCGGTATGTCTCCCGAAGTGCCCGTATCTCCTGAACCTGAGCCGCAGGCACTTAGGGAGGTCGTGAGAGCCAGTGAGACCGCTGCTAACCCGAGCCATTTGCTTTTCTTTTTCATAGTAATGCTTCCCCTTTCTGTTTACGAGTTGATTATATGCAGATTCAAGCGGACCAAACCATTTAGCTGGCTCGCATGAAATTCTACCCTTTAATGGAGCCTACTAGGACACCTTTGACGAAATACTTTTGCAGGAACGGGTATACGAGCATGATCGGCAGAGAAGCGACCAGCATGGTAGCCATGCTGAGTGATTTGCTGCTTACAGTTTGAGCTTGGTTGGCCGCGTTTATCGCTGCAGCATTTCCGCCCGTCTGGGAAGCTAGCATTTCAGTCGCTAGATTGGAATTCAGAATTTGCTGTAAGATGGAGGAAACCGGCATCAGCTGGGCTTTATTGATATAAATGGAGGCTGTAAACCAGTCATTCCAATGAAATACAGCCGTAAAAAGCGTTAATGTCGCAAACACCGGGCCTGAAACCGGCACAACGATGCGTACAAAAGTACCGAAGCTGCTGCAACCGTCAATCTTGGCCGATTCCTCAAGACCGACTGGGAGCTCCCGAAAGAACGTTCGGAAAATGATCATGTTATAAACATTGATAATGAAAGGGATGACCATAACCCAGAATGTATTGTTTAAATGCAGTTCCTTCATAAGGACAAAAGATGGAATCAGACCACCGCTGAAAAACATCGTAGCGATGCAAAAGAACATATAGAACTTATGAAACATAATATGGTTTTTGGACAAACCGTACGCCAACAGCGAGGTGAACGCCACGGATAATCCGGTACCGGCCACAACGCGAAAGATTGTAATCAGAAATCCGTGAGCGATACGCCCATCCTCAAATACCAGCTTGTAGTTGTCGAGCGTGAAAGCTCTGGGCCAAAAAGTGACACCGCCCATCGCTGTATCCGACCCTGCATTCAGTGAGACAACTCCCGCATTCCAGAAGGGATACAGCGTGATGATTCCAAGTATGGCTAACAACCCATAAATCAATATATTGAACATTTGTTCGCCTTTACTCAATTTTAACATGCCCGTACGGCCTCCTTTTCGTTGAAATCTACCAAAGACTTTGGCCAAACCGCCGGGACAGCCTGTTGGCTCCGATCAGAAGTCCAACGCTGATAACGGATTTGAATAATCCGACCGCCGACGCATAGGAGTAGCGCTGGGTTTGAATTCCTGTTCGGTACACGTAGGTGTCAATGACATCAGACACGTCTCTCACAATCGCGTTAACTCCGTTATTCGTCAAAATCAGAATATCTTCAAATCCGGCATTGAGCACATTGCCGATGGCCAGGATCAGGAAAATCAGTATGACAGGCATGATCGACGGCAGCGTAATGGAACGGATCTGACGGAAGCGCCCCGCACCGTCCATGGCAGCAGCTTCGTACAGGTGAGGATCGATTCCTGCAATGGCCGCCAGGTAGACGATTGAGGAGAAGCCAATGTCCTTCCAAACGTTGCTTCCAATCAGAATGCCCCAGAAGTAAGAAGGCTTGGATAGCCAGTTAACCGGTTCATCAATAAGATGAAGCTTCATCAGCAATATGTTGATACTACCGTTATCAACAGACAGCATCGAAATGACGAAGCCGCCAACGATGACCCAGGACATAAAGTGTGGCAGATAACTGACGGTCTGGATCACCCGCTTGAAGGCGATCTTTCTTACTTCGTTTAGCATCAATGCCAGGATGATCGGAGCAGGGAAGCTGATCAAGAGCTTCAACAGGCTTACAACCAGCGTATTTCGCATAATCATCCAGAAATCCGGTGAATGAAAGAACATTCTGAAATGCTTCAGTCCTACCCATGGACTGTCCGCAAATCCCCGGTACAAGTTATAATCCTTGAATGCAATCAGCACGCCATACATTGGCAAATAACAGAAAACAAAAAGCAGCAAAATACCGGGCCATATCATCAGGTGAATATCCCATTCACTTTTAAGACGTCTGATGCCGCCTTTCAATTTCGTGTTCAAGTATTTGACCTCCTCTGCCTACCTCTCTTTTCTTCTTCTATCATAACGGCTCTCTGAAACCGCTCTCAATATTCGGCTGCAACGATTAATAGTCTGATGCAATGAAGTTTGGTCCGGAATAAAAAAACACCGAGTAAAACGGGTTTACCACTTGGGGGGCGGTAAAACCCGTTTACCTGGTGATTGTCTTTAACACTTATATACATCGACGATCCGGCGCTTGCATTCCAGCAGCTCGTCAAGGTTCCATCAATAGCTGATCCGGACAAGAGAACACGTAAAATCAAATATCGGTCATCTCTTGCCAGTACGTTCCACAGTCGAAATATCGTTGATTCACCCGGTCAATACCCGGTGACGGTACGCAAGGGACAAAGGAATCACCTTCTATTCAAAAATAGATAAATCCCACACATCTCTCCACTGAATGGTTATTGCACCATTCTGCGAGAATTCGACAGGCAGCCATACATACGCTGATTCCCTCAAATGATAACGATTCCAGCGGTCTGCCATGAAGATAAATGCATGTTCTTTTCCGGCAACCGGAATCACAAAGGTACTCTGGCTATAATAGGTGCGGTCGGCATGCTCCCCGATGCAGGGGTTGCCAACAACCGTCCATGGCCCCATGACAGAAGGAGCGACCGCGTATTCTGCCGGATTGGCATCCCAGCCCGTACAGCCGGAAGTCACCATGTAATAGGTTTGATGGTATTTGAATACGGCCGGCGATTCACGGGACATATGTTCATTTGGCATCACGAAATGCTCTGCCGACGCATTTTGCACATCCAAATAATCCCCAGTCAACGGAAATGTGACAACTTTGCTGTTCATATTGGTGGAACAGATCAGGTAGGCGGTTCCATCATCATCCTGATAGACAGTCATGTCTCTGCTGTCATATCCGCCGGGCCGGAAGCTCCGCACATAGCGGAATGGTCCGGTTGGCCGTTCACTGACGGCCAACCCTACCCTGGCAAATTGATAATCACCGTGGTCCACATGCATCCACATTACAAATTGCTTCGTCCATGCATTATAGAGGACCTTCGGCCTTTCCAGAACGTGTGAGGGATGAAGATCATGTCCGGGTTCTTCGTTGGCATGAAGCACAGTCCCTTCATTGTTCCAATGATATAAATCCTTGGACGAATAGCAGGAAACGCCGATCACATCAACCCGGTCGATGCCGGATTGTTTGTGCGCCTCCGAGTTCTCTGCATCTTTGTTTTCCCCATACCAATAATAGATGCCCTCATGGTACAGTATCCCGCCGCCATGGGCCTCTATGAGGCGTCCGTCCGTATCAAGCCAAGGTTTCCCCGGGTGAAATTCGCGAGAAGTCATGATTTTTCTCCTTTTTTTCAGGGTACAGTCGAAATTAAGCTGCTCGTCACGTTTCTCTTATTCTTCGTTTCTCCAATCGATAACGGTGCAGAAATATTCGTTCAAGTTTTCGCGCAGTCCGGTATAGGTTGCAGGTACGTCGCCCGGAAGAATAAGATGGCTGATCAGCTTCTGGGCATCGATGCGCTTCTTCTGAATCAGGTCGAAAGCCGTCGCAAAAGCCCATTCCACATCCATTTTGACGCCGCGTCCGGATTTCACAGGATAGCGGAACATATGCATACCGCGGATGGACTTGCCGTTTAAATGCACATCCCACATGATTTCGTTAATATCTCCCGCTAATGGTGCCCGTGGAGACCCCAGCAAAAGAATCTCTCCCATCGGAGCGGTTGTTTTGACGCAGGTGCGGATGATGGCGGAATGTCCGACGGCATCGACAGTGTATCGCGCGCCCTGGCCTCCTGTCCGCTTCATGACTTCCTCGACTTGTTGATCCGGCGGACAGCTTATCACCTCGTCGATGCCCAGGGAGAGGGCAAGGTCGCAGCGCTTTTGGACCGGATCCGCTGCGATGACATGAGCGCCTTTGATTTTGTACATCAGCGCAGCCAGCATGCCCACGATACCGAGGCCGTATACCACCACGGAATCGCCGATCCGAAGCTCCGTGAAATTTGGTGCTGTCATTGATATTTCGACCATGCAACCAAGCGCAGCTTCTACCGGGTCCAAATCCTGCGGCACAGGGAACAGATGCCCCCATTGATGTCCCTGTTCATGCGTAAACCGTTGAAGGGAAGCGTGATAGCCGGTATAGAATACGCGGTCCCCTACCTCAAAGTCATTGATCTCATTCCCTTTGGCAAGAATTTTCCCGATGGATCCGTAGCCAGGCCGTTTTGGGAATTGAACGCCGATCTCTTTGCCTGCCAAAGTCGCCAGCTCCGTGCCAGGACTGATGATCGATGCCTCATTGCGGATCAAGACCTCTTTGGGTCCCAGACCGTCTGTCTTCAATTCCTCTGTTTTGACCTCAACGACATTCGGTTTAGGAAACACAACATATTTGGATAACATCTTAAGTTCCTCCTTTTTATTGATTCGGGCTTGGGTCAGCACGGAGCACAAGCATGCAGCTGTCCAGGTCGCCTTTCAACTCAAGCTCGATGCCAACACTCATCCATGCCTTGCCGCTACGCCGCTGCTCCGTGCCTTCCAGCACGTAGTATTTCGTCTCATCCAGCCCCTTCAAGCGAAGCGGCCGAAGTTCGTCTCCATTACGGTTTCCGTAGAGGAACGCAAAGACCACCGCAGTATCCTGTTGCTCTGACACGTACATCACGGAAGATACCGGATTGTTTTTCGGTGATTGCAGCCGATATTGCCTGCCGTTTTGGATGCCAGATCTTACTTTCTTGTAGGCCTCAACATAACCTCTGGCTTCTTCCCTTTCCTTCTCGCTCCAGGCATGCAGATTTTCCCCGATTCCCAATACGCCCGTCATGGCGACATGAAAACGGAAGCGGAGCGGCAAACGGCGGTTGTTCATCCAGTGCTGCTCTGCCGTGACCCATGATTCCATGGTTTTCGCGCAGTAGGCATACGAGTAACCTTCTTGAATAAAGAGCCGGTCATAGGCGTCTGTATTGTCGCTCACCCATACCTGGTCGAACAATTCTAGAATGCCAAGGTCCACCCTGCCCCCGCCGCCAGAACAGGATTGGAAATGAACGTCCGGATGGTTCTTCCTTAAAGTCTCGACTATGTCATAAAGAGAGCGAACATGACGCACCCAAATTTCACGCTGCTGCTCATAAGGCGCATCCAGGTAGCCGGGTTCGCTGAAAAGTCGGTTCATATCCCACTTGACGAAGCGGATCCGGTTCTCCGTCAGCAGCCGATCAAGGCAGCCGATCAGATACTGCTTCACGTCCTCCCTGGCCAGATTCAGGACGAGTTGATTGCGCATTTCCGAATTCACACGGTTCGGAAAGTGATACACCCAGTCCGGATGTCGGCGGTATAAATCACTGTCCGGGTTGACCATTTCCGGCTCCACCCAGATGCCGAACTCCATGCCGAGCTCCTCAACCCGTTCGATCAGTGGGCGCAGTCCGTTCGGGAATTTCTCAGGGTTCACGGTCCAGTCGCCAAGCCCTGCATGGTCGTCGTTTCGACGTCCGAACCAGCCGTCATCCATAACAAACAGTTCGACTCCAAGCGTGGCTGCCAGTTCGGCCAGCCGGATCTGATCCTGTTCATTGACATCAAACCTGGTGGCTTCCCAGGAGTTATACAACACTTTCCGGTCCTGCCGAACCGTCTGACGGGGCAGAACGTATTCCAGCTGATATTGATGCAGTTGACGGCTTGCTCCCCCGAATCCTTCTGCAGAATAACCGATGGTAAATGCGGGCGCCGCAAATGTCTCGCCGGCATTCAATCTCCAGCGGAAGTCAAAGTCATGCACGCCCGCGCTGGCTTTGATCTTCCCGAACCTCTTTTCAAAAACCATCTTCCAGTTGCCGCTGTAGGCAAGCGCCCCGAAAAAGACTTTGCCGTAGTCTTCGGTCGAACAGCCGTCCGGATCCATGGCAAACCAAGGATTCGTCTGATGGCTTGTCGTTCCCCCCCTGGATTCGAGAATGAATTTGGCATCAGGCATCTCGATTTGCCGAAGCTGGGTCTCCCCGGCCCATTTCCCGCTTAGGTAGCTCAGCCGGTAATGGTTCTCCGCAGGCAAATGGAGCTCTCCCGACAGCACTTGTTCCAGATCGACGGGATGCTCCCCGGTATTGACAATTTCAGCCGTTCTTTGAATCAGATTCAATTCTGCAAAAGGCTTATAATTTAATCTAATTTCAAGCGGATAATGCGCATCCCGGAGGGTGATCACGAGAGCCCCGTCCTGGATAACATATTCCTTGTACACGAGGACCAGATCGCGGACATGATCGTGAAACTCTACTTTAAGGCACGGCTCCGAGTAGCGAACACCGCCCCATCCTGTATATTCTTCAGGGTTCCTGTCCGCTCTGCTGTTGAAAGATGCCCACCCGTGTTGGTCTCTGGGTTCTGGATAGTCCGTATGGTAAGGAAGACTCTCCCCGAAATACAGATGTATCAGCTGCCCCGTCTCTGTCAGACCCAATCCGTATGCAGCCTGATCGGTCTCGATAATCCATGTTCGCCGGTGTTCAAGATAATGGATCAAAACTTCACCTCATTTTGTAATAACGTTTTTACATGATTAAGTTAATAACAACTTATATATCATATAAAAAATAATGTGTAAACGTTTTTATAAACCTTTTATTCTATCCATAATTAGAGTCATCCTTTTTTGTCTGTTAGGTCTGTGATAGGATAAAAAGGCAAGGCTAAGCGCTTGGCAGATGTCCTGCAATAATTTGTGAAAGGAAGCACACGGGCTGTGAAAACGACAATAAAGGATGTAGCGGAGCTGGCCGGCGTGTCCATCGCAACCGTTTCCCGCGTCCTGAACAACAAAGACCGCGTAAATGCAAATACCAGGAAGAAAGTGCAGCAGGCAATTCAAGCGCTCGATTTCAAACCGAGTACCATTGCCCGCTCCATGATTAACAATGAGACGCATACCATCGGTCTCTTGATTCCTCTTCTGTCCAATGAATTCTGGTCCAATTTTGCCGAGGGCATTGAACAATTGTTATGGGACCATGGTTACACGACAAACTTGTTTATGGCTGACAATAACAGCTTCGATAAAATGAAGGCGATCATGAAAACCATTGAAAATAAACGACTGGACGGTATCATTTTATGCTCGGTTCCACAGCTCCCTGAACAGGTAAAGGAACTTTCTGAAATGATCGTTGCCGCAAACATCCCAGCCGTCACTTTTGAGTTTTCTTTGCCCGGTATTCCTTCCGTGAAGGGAGATCATATCCAAGGGGGCTGCATGGCCGTCGAACACCTGATCCGTTTCGGTCATCGGTCTATAGCCTATATAGGCGGTCCTGAGATCAGCATCGCGCGCGAAATGGGCTTCAGACAGGCTCATCTTCTGCACAACATTCCCTGCCAAGAAGCGTTGATCCAGTACGGGAAACCGACTGTGGATTTTGGCAGAGAGGCGATGAAAAAACTGCTTGTCTCGGACATGATTCATACGGCCGTGTTTTGCGCCAATGATTTGCTGGCAATCGGGGCTATGGAGGCGATTCACGCCAGAGGACTTCAGATTCCCCAGGATGTTTCGGTCGTCGGGTATGACAATATCAAGGCATGCGAATATGTAACCCCTCAGCTGACAACCATCGTCCAGCCGGTCCCCCAAATGACCCGCCTGCTTGTGGAGACGCTGCTTGAGGCCAAGGATGACCTGTCCCATGTTTCAAATCGCAATTTCATACTTCCCATGGAAATTAAAGTCAGGGGAACAACCGGGCCGGTGAAAGCTTAAGTGGATGGGGCTAGTAGCTTACTCGGGCGCCCTCACTTATGCCTTCGGCTCTTTTCTTTACAAAAGATTCATCAGGCCATACACGATTTTGGCAGCCTCGGCGCGGGTTGCTCCCGCAGTCGGCTTGAAGAGCCCCGGATCGGAGCCTTCGATTACCCCCGCTTGTTGCATGGCTGAAACGGCTTCCTGTGCATAAGCAGCGATCGCATCTTGATCGGCGAAAGCAGTTGCCGTCGTTGACTTTTCCGTCTTCGCCCCTCGAGCGCTCGCATGGCAAGTATGGCCATGTCCTGCCTGGTGACGAGATCCTTCGCTCCAAAAGCTTTTTACCATATAGTACCATTAACGTTGTTTAGCTAATTTGTCCGTTAACATAATGAAGCTGCAAAACAGCGCGGCAGCTTCTTCCTAGACATTAATTCCAATTTATAGTTCCTCCGTTAGTTGAACAAAGGCAGCCGATCACATTGGTCGGCTGCCTCCTTTGTTATATTGTGCTGTCGTTTCCCTTTCCCGTTAGTTAATTCAATTCACAAATAAAAGCCGCAACCGGTTTTGAAATGATTAATTCTCCATCACATGATTCAATTTTTTGCCTAGTTAAAGCTAGAAAAGTTTGGGCGATTGCTTCCCGATGTTCTCGACTTAACGCGTTGTCATTAAAAGGTCCTTGATAGAGTTGGGTTGCCATATAGTATTGTAGTACAGGCTCTGGTTCTGTTACCTTAAACCCCGCCTCATAAGTCATTAGTTCTACTCGATTAAAGTGCTTTGATAGTATAGCCTCCCCATTTTCTAAAGAAAAAGGAATCGGATCTTCTTTAATTTCAAATGGGATATGTAATTGACGCATTGTCTCCTGATGTAGTGTGAAGAATTCAGGCATCCCCCGGCTGCTATTAGTAGTAGCTAAGAACTTTCCTGTGTTTCTTAAAACTCTGCTGATTTCCTTCAATCCTTTTTTCAAATCAGGTAGGTGGTATAGCATATGGTTTGCCATGACGACATCAAATTCGTCAGAAAGAAACGGCAAATTCTCGGCGTCAGCAATCATGTGGAGGATAGGTAGCCCTTCCTGTTCTGCCTGAATACGTGCTGAATTCATAACTCCTTCTGCTAAGTCACAACAAACCACAAACCCGCCATTGCTTTTCAAAATTTTACTGGTGGGAATCGAGAACCTCCCATTCCCTGTACCAATATCAAGAACGCGTTCACTGCCCAGCAAATTAAGTTTTTCTATTATCCATGTTTCAAACAACTCTTTTGATATCCCATATTTACCCATGACCTCATACTTAGCACTAAGATTATTACCTGTGTGGTAGATGAATTGTATACTTTCTTTATTTTGTGAATTCTCGTAGTAGTTCCGGACTTGACCCATACTCTCGTCCTCCTAACACACTTTAATTGTTCACAAATTCAATATAAGTTAAAATCTCAATAATAGTTAGGGGTAAATTTGTCGATATCCTCTGATTGCTACCCTTTCCTTACAATCTACATAACTCTGCTTTGCTTTTTCTCCAATTTGGCAATGAATTCTTGGGCTTTCACGTCAACAATATGTTTGCTAAAAGGTTTTCAAAACCGAACACATATACCTCTTAATCGAGCATTCACCACCTGCAACTGTTAAGTTTCTGTGCTTCCCTGCTCAACATTCTGCTCTCAGACATAGTACTCCACTTCAGTAGCTTTCTAATGACTACGCTTTAGTTAGGGAAAAGTCGACGATGGTTATGTCAGTGATTTGTCCCGTCTCATCCTTACTTTTTCTACCCACTCCGGATCGTATCGGCCCCTGGGTTTCTCAATAAGAATGGAAAAGACATACCCATTCGACTAATACCAATGTATTTTTCCGTCATCCAAATTGATCGGCAGGAAAAATAAACCGGCAGCTTGGGGTGTTTGTTTCCCCAAACTGCCGGTTAACCGATTTTCGGATTTATTTAAAATGTACAACACTTTTTCCCAAACTCATGTTGTTCTCCAAAAGGTTTGAAAAAAACAATTGATTAAATCGAGGCATACCAAGGGGTATTTTCACAAAAGTTGCTACGGCATCTTCATTTAATTTGAAAATAGTTGTTAAATTCTTTCTAAAGTTTGCAAAAGGTTGATTTTTTCCTTAAAGTTCGAAAAAGCTTTTGAAAATTTTATAATGTTAGAAAACGGATGCATCTTCCAGAAGGACCAACATAATCGATCATAAAGTATGAAAATGGTGTCGGATATTAATTATCCGGCTCCTTTTCATTTGTGAAAAAGTGTTAGCACAGCCTTGCAATTCCCGGCGCGGTGGCTTCATAAAAAAAGCCGGATTCAGTTTTTAACGAAATCGACTTTTTCTTTTATGCAGTCATCCAACTTCTAGGGTTATGAATGCGCGTGATTCTTCCTTTACCTTGAATGCACTTCCAGTTTTTGCTGCTGTCATTATAATATGCTAACTCCAGAGTGCAAAATTCCCATTCCATTTGGCGTGGGTAGTGCCGATCTTTTACTTTTATTTCTCCTTTGTAGGAATTTCTTAATTTGCGATAGTAGCTCCAAAACTTAATAAACAGCTAAAGTTATACATAAAAATTAAGCTAATGTTTCAAGACAGGCAGGTCGCCACCTACCCTGGAAATACGAAAGTCAAGGAGCTCCTGAGAGATATTGGGCATGTAATTTTATTGTTGGGGAATATTATAAACACTATTACAATTTATCCTCAGAGGCATGGCGCTTATGAAAAAGTTAGTTTTATTAATCCTTGTTATTGGATTGTTTTGCCAAATGGATATTACAAAAGCAAGTTTTCAATCAAAGAAACCGTTACTAATCCCAGAGGATGTTTTATCTCTTCAAGTAAACGGTTTATACGGTCGTTCTCGTTTCTTTAATGAACGTGATGGGTATGAGGAAGTAACCATCAATAAGGTTATTAAATGGTTTAATACATCAAACCTTTCCGTTGGACCAACTGAATTAGAGCTTAATCCCCCCCCTACTCTCCCCAATTTAAAAATAAAAATGAAAAACGGAAATGTTTCTGTTATTGAACCTGCATATAATTGTTTATCTGCATCCAAAACAAAGATATGCACGCTAGCGGAAGGCGAGGTTATATATACCTGGAATAATAAAAAGGTTCGATTGCAATCCAGAGAACTGTTCGACTGGCTATTAGTCGGGTGGAAATATGAAAGTGTAGGAGCTTCTAAAGAAGAGCTGCTTGAAGAGACCTTATACTCCAGATACTATCCTTATTTCGATAAAACTTACTCGGATTTTATCATGTGTCCCCGAATAGATAAAATTGAAAGAATAAATGGGGATACAAGAAGACATATTGTTCGCGTAAGTGCGTTAAATTATAGTGCACATCATGGTGATATTCCCTACGATAGAATCCATATTACGTTGAGTGATACTTCAGAAAATGGTGTTAAAATAATTAATGTTGAGATACAAAAAGGTATTTCTGTAACAGAAAGTCGTAAACAATGTAGAAGAGAAAACTAAAAACCTGTTGAGCTAAGGGGAACCAAAATGAAAGGGAAATTGTTCGCGTTGCTTGTTATCTGCCTTCTGGTCTACGGCTTCGCTGTTGTTGCTGAATCGTCCCCATCTAAAGCATTCCGAAGCAACTCTAATGCGCAAGTGTTTAGATTAACTTCAAACGATGTTCAAACAGCCTATGTAAAATGGGGTGAATTTTGCTGGACGCTGAAAAGTGAAGAAATTGATTCGTTTATCATCATGTTACGAAAAGTGAGGAAGGAAGACATCAAACCATATCATGGTCCTTTTCCAAAAGGAGGACCATTTCAAGTAAGCTTAACAATGAAATCAAATGAACATTTCACTTTCACGGTTGGTGTTGGCGGACAGGGGTATGTCCTTTTCTCCCCACGCGAAAAGGTCTATCTTCCGGGATTTAATGAATTTAAGAACCCATTTATCGAACGAAGAGCCAATGAAGCTAAGAATAACAAGCCGGCGCCATGATCGAGTTTAAAAGGAAGTTAATAGGAGTCCATCGAATGAGCGATTGACTTGACCGTGACGCCCATCTGGGAAACCGATTCCTCATCTGCGTGCTAATTTCCGCTACCATCGGATCGTAAGCGATTGGCTAGGTTATGTACCCAACTCTCATGCTCTTCTCCATCCCAGCTATAACTTTCAAAAGCGGTCGGTCGCTGAATATCCAACTTAACATACCTTCTTTCAATAATTTTTATATCCCCTTTAATTTTAGATCGAACATTTGCTTTTAGGATCTTACAAAAAAACGAAGCGTTAAAATACCGCTTCGTTTTTTTGTAAACAATCTTTATGATTTTGAATAAAGCTTTTTCAAACTCTGTGATCGAAAATAATCTTTTTCAAACTTTATCGAAACAGCAGATCTTGGAACCCACTAAGATTTCAGTGGTTTGGAAATTATTTTAGCGCTATTATCAACAAAACCCAGTCGTGGCGTACGTTTAACTAGCTTAAATTTCCAAACTTTATTTTCACTTTTGCAAACCTCTTGAAGGATTACACTAACTTTGAAACAAATCCAAATATTTATGAAATATCACACTCTCTCTTCCCATCTCTCTATTACCTCATTTACCTTACGAGCACTTATTAGGTCGGGTATTTTTGTATACGTATACACATCAAATCCTTATTTTGACTGAAGTTATACACGATATGATATAAACGTATACATATACATAAAGATCAAATTGTGCGAAGGAAATGGGAGTCTCGGCATTCGTAAGTCGGTGACAGCGCACTAATGCCACTCTTTTAGACTTTAAAATCCATAGATTGATAGTATATAGCAAAGGTATTAATAGAGAAAATTTAGGAATGCCGTGTCCAAAAAAAGTCAAATAACTTAATAAAGGAATAGACCATATGTCAGCTATTAGCAGCATACTGAATGATGCTTTTATTACTGCATGAGAGGCAAGCAATGAAGGCAAAAGCAAAAAAAAAGATAACAACCAAATATTGAATGTCTCCGGGATCTGTGCGAAACCAAAAAATCAAAAATACGGACAGAACAATTCCTAAAATTGATCCAATAATGCCCAAGACCCTTCCTCTCGTTCCCACGAGATTCCCCTCCAACTATTGTGTGGTAATGAAATGGTAGACACCGACCAAAATTAATAGACATATTACAACAACGAATCCAATCAGAAAATTCTTTAGCATTGTCCCTTCACCTCATTACCATGATAATCCATTTTAAGTAGTGAGAACTACAAGTAAGTAAATTAAAGGGGACCGGTGGAAATCAATAGGTAAAAGACAGGTAATTCTCCTTGCCCACTAGTAATCACCTAAATATTACACACTATGTATAACTGGGTCTGCCTAATGACCCTACGGAAGGATTTCCCTTACAGGCTATTGAATATTATTAGCTATTATAAAGGGGGATAGCCAATGAAGCTAAGCTTACGAATCAAATTATAAAGGGATTAAAGAATTATCTTTAGACATTGAGAACATCAGTCAAGAACCTATAGTTTCCACGCCACTTTTACGGATGTTACCGATGCAGAAGCAGAAATGCATGGCATTAGAAGTCGTATCGGAAGAAAACCGCCTCGGCGGTTCTTCGTTAGCCTAACGAGGATAATTTGATTTTGTGCTTAAAGTAATACCACAACGAACTAAAAGCGATTACAAGATGTAACAGATAAGGTGAGTATTCAATATATCTTTCTGGAATTCTTGCCATTTGGTCTATTATTAAAAACCCCCAAGTCAACTGATACAAGAAATTAAGTAAAAATATGGGCTTTCGTATACGATACCAATCGTTTGAGTATATAGCGATCCCCAAAAAGATTTGAATAAGGCACCAGATTAAACCATACTCCGCCGACTCTACACCCCAAAAAAACTGTAATATCGGTGGGAAATATAATATCCCCATTGCTGTAGTTGCCCGCCCGGTAGCCGGTAAAAATTTATCTGCTTTTATTTGAATCCCTCCTTATTCATCTTACTTTATTCCCTCCTATAGTGTCCGATAGGAATCTTTAGTCTATGGTTATAATCTGCCATTCACCACTTTTATCTTTTTCAAAATAGAATGTATAGCCCATTTCCTTTGTGTCATCACCTTGTTTTTTACCTCCCACTTGCACTAGAGTGCGCCCATTTTCTTCGTATGCTTTATCAACATCCGTGAAATTTACGGGATTGTCTAAGAGATAGTCATGCTCGGTACCGACATCCGGACCGAGCGTCTTATGGAACGCTTCTACATTCTTAGCGACGATCGCCTCAACTGATGCTTTGAGCTTTTCTTTTATGGCATTATCAATCAGCGGATCTTTAATCTCATCCCATTTGACGTTATCGCTACTGGAGAGTGTAGATCTGTTATCTGTTTCTGTTATGGAACCTGTATCCGAAGTGGCAGATTCTGCGGTATTATGGGATATTCCTGGTTCTTGATTTCCACAAGCCGCTAATAATGTTGCCGAAAATATTAGGGTAGCAATGCTTAATGTAACTTTCATAAGTACACTTCCCCTTTTTGTTTTACTACTATTTACTTTCACATAAATCTAGACATACCCATTCGACTAATACCAATGTATTTTTCCGTCATCCAAATTGATCGGCAGGAAAAATAAACCGGCAGCTTGGGGGTGTTTCCCCAAACTGCCGGTTAACCGATTTTCGGATTTATTTAAAATGTACAACACTTTTTCCCAAACTCAACTTGCTTATTTACACTCGTCTTCTTCTCTTCCATCTCTGTGTATGACCACGCTCTAATTACGAGCACTTGCTGTACCCGCAGTTGCCGCAAGTTTTGCAGCCCTCGATATTGATCAGCGCCGCGGCCCCGCAGGACGGGCACAGGTCTACCGATGCCTTCGGCGCATCATGGCTGTGCGAGTGAGTGCCGCCATGGTCCGCCGTCTCCGGTGCCAGCGTGGCCGCTACCGGAGCAGGCTCCGGATGGTCTTCGTCGATACCGCTCTGCACGTGGGCTTCCAGCGCTTTGGCGACTGCGTCAGCGATCGATTCCACGCGGTTGACGCCAAAGCCGATCGCGCCAGATCCGCCGATGCCCTTCAGGTGCTTGATGAGCAGCTCCACCTTGTGTCCATGGTCGCCGTAGCGGAGGAACAGGGAGCAGACGCGGCCCAGTGCTTCCGCCATGGCAAACACGTCGGAGCCTGCCTTGCCCACGTTCAGGAAGATCTCGCTCGGGATGCCGTCGAGGTCGTTGATCGTAATGTACGCCATGCCGAACGGCGTATTGATCTTATAGGTTGCGCCGCGCAGCACCTGCGGCCGGCGCTTGTACTGCTTATCCACTACGGAGCTCTGGCTGCTTGCTGCGGCTACCTGGGCACCCGCCTGCTCTGCGGCGGCCGGCACGGCAGCCTCGGGGGCAGCTGTTTCCGCAGCCGGAGCGGCCTTCGCTTCGCTCTTGTCTTCCTTCTTCTCCGTTTGCAGCACCTGCACGTCGCGGCTGCCGTCACGGTAGATCGTCACGCCTTTACAGCCAAGATCGAACGCCAGCTCATACAGCCGCTTCGTTTCTTCAACCGTGAAATCTGCCGGGCAGTTCGCAGTCTTCGAGATGGAACTATCCACCCACCGCTGAATGGCGGCCTGCGCGCGGATATGATCTTCCGCCGTCAGATCCATCGCCGTCACGAAGTAATCCGGCAGTTCTTCGCCCGGATGGGCGTCCAGCCAGTCCTGCGCGATCGGTACAAACTGTTCGTCGAAGCCGAGTCGGCTCTGACGGAAGTATTTAAACGCGAAGTACGGCTCGATACCGGTCGACGTGCCGACCATGGTTCCCGTGCTGCCGGTTGGCGCCTGGGTAATGACGGTCACGTTGCGCATGCCCTTCTCACGGATGGCTTCGCCGACTTCCGGGAACGCCTCGGTCATATTTTTCATAAATCCGCTCTGCAAATACGGATCCGCGTCAAACGCCAGGAACGAGCCTTTCTCGGCCGCAATGTCGGCCGATGCCAGGTACGCTTCGCGGGCGATAAATCCGTACAACTTGTCGAGGAACTCGAGCGATTCCGGACTCCCGTACCGGATGTTCAGCTTGATCATCAGCTCCGCCAGCCCCATCGAACCGAGTCCGATCCGGCGCTCCTTCTTCTGGTTTTTCTCGTTTTCTTCGAAATGGTATGGCGTCGTGTCGATGACGTTATCCAGGAAACGCACGGAGTAGCGTGTCACCGTCGCCAGTTCGTCCCAAGCCACGTCGTGCTTCTCTTCATCATAGAACTTGGACAGATTCATCGCGGACAGGTTGCAGACGCCCCATGACGGAAGCCCCTGCTCGCCGCACGGATTCGTGCAGATGATCGGGTTGAAATACCAGCTGTTGGACATCTGGTTGTAGTATTCCATAAAGACAACGCCCGGCTCGGCCGATTTCCACGCCGATTCGATAATGGTATGCCAGATTTCGCTCGCCTTCACCGTCCGGTACGGAATGACGGCATGGCCGCCCTGCTTCCATTTCTCAAGGTCGCCGTCCCACAGCTCGTCGTAATCGGGATCCGTCGTATCCGGGAATACCAGCTCCCAGTCCAGGTCCTCCTTGACCGCCTTCATGAAATCATTGCTGACACAGACGGAAAGGTTGGCGTTCGTCACCTGTCCCATCGTCTGCTTGACTGTAATAAAATCGAGCACGTCCGGGTGCCAGTCGTTGATCATGAGCATCAGGGCGCCGCGCCGGCTGCCGCCCTGCTCGATCAGGCCGGTCGTGTAGCTGAACAGCCCGCCCCAAGATACCGCACCGCTCGAGGATCCGTTGACGCCTTTGACCACGGATCTGCGCGGACGGAGCGAGGACAGGTTGATGCCGACCCCGCCGCCCCGCGCCATAATTTCGGTCATCTCGGACAGCGTCGCCATGATACCGCCGCGGCTGTCCTTCGGCGAAGGAATGACGTAACAGTTAAACAGCGTCAGCTCGTCACTGGCACCCGCTCCGGCGGCGATCCGCCCGCCCGGAACGAGCTTCCAGTCTTCCAGAATGTAGCGGAACTTCTCTTTCCACTCGGCTTGCAGCTCCGGCGTAGGCTCCGCCGAAGCCATGGCTCCGGCCAGCCGGTCCCACATTTCCTCAGGCGTCTTCTCGATGTTCAGCGTCAGCTTCTCGACGTCCGTCTCCACCAGCTCGCCGCGGCGTGTTTTTACCGTCGCCCGTTTCCCCTCTCGCGATACGATTTCGCCGACTTCCTTCGTCGGAAACTTGGGATCATCCTTCGTCAGTACAAGTACGACGTCCCCTACTTTGGCGTGATTCGGGTCCGGGTCCTTCCATGCATACCGGTCCAAAAAGATTTTTTCGCTTAACCCCTCAAGCTTCTGTTTGCTTTGAACTTGATTCACTGTTCCATTCTCCTCCCATGACTGGTTCTGCCGAACGTATCGGCTCCGGTTCCGATCAGCGGATGGTATCGGTCTGCCGACTGCGTTAAAAGTGCCGGTTCACTTCCGGGAAAGTCCTGTATGTAGCCGAGTTCCTTCCATTCTATAAACGAAATAACCCCATTTAAAACGCAAATCCGCTCGTCATGTACAATATATTGTGTGCATTGATGATTATACTATACCACATATTGTTACTCCACGCCTTAATCCTGAAATTTAGACCATGAAAGCTCTTCACTCTGGGACAACCTTTGCTTTTCTCCGCCAATCTCACTTTTTTGCTCCGGTTCCTTTGAAAAAAGTTGTGAAAAACAGGTGGATGCCTTCATCCATACGGAGGTTATGAACTCTCCGGTTTACGTGCATACTACTGTTACGCGAGATTACGAACCTATGAAGGAGGTACAAGGCTTGAAAACTTCTCATCTCGGTAGCGGGGCGCAGGCCGGGGACCTTCCCGTTCCCCTCAATATTGACCGCAGCTGGCTGGATAACCTGGAATCCCGCCTGGACAAAGGTGGCCCCTGGGGAGACTTCCGGCTGTTCCAGCTGGCCGTTCAGGGCGAAGAAGCACGGCTTGTGACGAGCTTTGACGAGCTGCAGTGTGTGAAGCATTTGCAGGACCTGTCCCCCCTTCCCCATCAGATCGACACGGCGCGGAGAGTGCTGTTTGAGATGTCCGGAAGAGCCATTCTGGCCGATGAGGTCGGACTGGGCAAGACGATCGAAGCGGGACTCATTTTAAAAGAATACATGGTGCGCGGGCTGGTATCCAAAGTGCTGATTCTGGTGCCCGCCTCCCTGGTGCTTCAGTGGGTCCGCGAGCTGAACAGCAAATTCGGCATCCCGGCAGTCGCGCAGAAAAAGGCGTATTCCTGGCATTCCGACGTCGTCGTCGCCTCCATGGATACCGCCAAGCGCGAGCCTCACAAGGACATGCTGATGGAGCAGGAATACGACATGCTCATTATCGACGAGGCGCACAAGTTAAAGAATAAGAAAACGACGAACTATCAATTTATCCAGAAGCTGCGGAAAAAGTACTGCCTGCTGCTGACCGCGACGCCGGTTCAAAACGATATGAGCGAGCTCTTCAACCTCATTACGCTGCTGAAGCCCGGCCAGCTCGGGCGGCAGGGGGATTTTGCGGCCAACTTCGTCGTCGGCAAGCGGCAGGCCAAGAACGAAGACCAGCTCCGGGACGAGCTGGCCAAGGTGATGATCCGCAACCGGCGCGGCGAAGGCCCGGTGCAGTTCACCAAGCGGACGGTACGCAACGTCAGCCTGCAGCTCTCTCCTGAGGAGCAGGCGCTGTACGACGGTGTGACTTCTTTTGTCAAGAACCAGTACAAAGCGTCCGGTGGCAACCTCAGCAGCATGCTGTCCCTGGTCACACTGCAGCGTGAAGTGTGCAGCAGCCGGGACGCGGTGTTCCTGACCCTCGTGAACCTGTCCAAGAAGATTCCGGACGACTCTCCGCTCACCGCCGAGGTGTGGGAGCTGGTGAACGCGATCCGGAACATCAAGGCGAACACCAAGGCCGAAAAGACGATCGAGCTGATCAAGGACATGAACGAAAAGGTCATCGTGTTTACGGAATACCGGGCGACCCAGGAATACCTGCTGCAGTATTTTCAAAAGCACGGCTTGTCCTGTGTACCGTACCGCGGCGGAATGAACCGGGGCAAAAAAGACTGGATGATGGACCTGTTCCGCGGACGTGCCCAGGTCATGATCGCCACCGAAGCCGGCGGCGAGGGCATCAACCTGCAGTTCTGCCACCATATGATCAATTTTGACCTGCCGTGGAACCCGATGCGGGTGGAGCAGCGGATTGGCCGCGTGCACCGGCTCGGGCAGCAGAACGACGTGAAGATCTACAACCTGTCCACCACCGGAACGATCGAGGAGCATATCCTGAACCTGCTGCACGAAAAGATCAACATGTTCGAGACGGTCATCGGCGGCCTGGATGTCATTCTGGAGCGTTTCGAGAAACAGGAATCGTTTGAGAAAAGCCTCTACAAGCTGTTCCTCGAGTCCGAGTCGGATGAGGAAATCCGCAGCAAGGTCAGCTCGCTCGGGCAGTCGCTTGACCTGATCAAGCGCGAAATCGAATACGAAGATGCGGAAACCGTCATTGAGGAGGAAGCTTGATGAGCCTGTCCCCGCAGGAAGTCCAGAAGCAAGTGTTAACCTATCTGGAGACGACCGAATGCAGCATTATCGAGAAGTCTCCCTATCACGTGACCGTCAAGCTGTCACCGCAGGCGGACAAACAGCTGACCAACCGCCCCTACTACTGGGGCTTTATCGAACGGACGGGGGCGGAGCCGGAGACACTCTCCTACACTTTCGTCTTTGACCCGGACCAATATAACGAACAGACCGCCAAAACCCCGCCGCCCTCTGCGCCGCCCCAGCCGCAGGACAGCATTCTTTCTAGATATTTCGGGGTGAATCCGGCGGGACCGCGGATCGGCCCGGGGCGGATTCCCCGTGAAGACGTCACGTACGGAAGCAGCCGGCTGCAGCAAATTTGGGCCGTAGCCCGTCAGGAGGGCTCCTGCGTGTACTTGTTCGAGCAGCCGGGCCCTTTGCAGCGGGAGACGCTGTTCTCCGCCCCCTACGAACCGTGGCTGGGCGTCTGTTTCAAGGTCGAGATGACGTGTGACGTGAAGAAAGAAGCGCTCCACTTCATCGGCATTTCGTTGGTGACCGGGCAGATCGACCCGCAGTTTGCCCGGCGTCTGGAGACGCTTCAGCTCGGGCCGCGGCTGCCCGAGAACATCCATATCCAGCCGGGAAGCCTCTCGCTCGCGGGCGCGGCCAATCTGCTGGAGAAGCATATGAAGGATCACCTGGCGGGCGAGGATTATGCCTGGGCGGAAGCCGCCAGGGAGCGCCTAAGGGAAGAGCTCGCGGTGATCGACATGTATTACGAAGACCTCCTGAAGGAAACCGAGGAGGAGAAGCTAACGGCCATCCGGGAGCAATACGACAACCGGCGCAGCGAAATGACATGGCAGTATGAACCCAAGGTGAACCTGTCCGCCATAACCTGCGGTCTGTTTCACTTAAGATCCATCCGTCTGTGAGCATTTGACCTCCCTCGCTAAAAGAAGGCAAAAAAAGACCCATGCCAGCGCTCCAAAGCCCGACACCTTGCAACAGCCTTTTTACAGCTTGTCCGCTACAATGATGTCAATAAAGCTCTGAAATCGAGGAGGGTGAATATGGTGAGGATGGTATCTCTCGCTTTAAAAGTGACGGCGTTGACCTGTGCCGTCAGCTGTGCCTGGGGTCCCGCGGTCCCGCAATCGGCCGCAGCGGCCGGCATCTCTGCCGCCAAGGCTGCAAGCCCAGCGCGGGCAGCCTTGCTTCGGATCGCAGCAGGCTCGGACATGCAGGCGGTGCCCGCGCCGCTGGAGAGCTTTGCCGGCTCCGTCGTCCGCGAGTTGTCCACGCAGTCGGAGTTCCAGCAGTGGGACGGCGCAACCATCGTTTATTATCCGCTGGGACCCGGCACCCACAGCTGGCTTGCGATCGTTGCGAGGGACGGCAAGCAGCTGGGATATTTAATATTCACCGCCAGGGAAGAAGGCGGATATATGCTCAGCGAGTACGGCGGCGGTCCGGCCATCCCTTACAGCAGCGATGCGCTCCATGACCGGCTGGCTGAGGATGGCCTTATTCCCGATCAACCCGGCCTCCCCGCAAACGTTCAAATCCAAGCTCAATATTCGGCGATGCTTCCGGTTTGGAAAGTGACCCTGCCCGGCAAGCCGGCGATGCACATCAATGCGCTGACCTTGGAGCTTCTGCCGGCAAATGCTGTTTCCTCCAGCACCTCTACCGCAGCCAGGACGGCAGTCGTTACCAATCAGAACGGTCTCCGGCTCGAAGCATCGTCTACCGTTGCGAAGAAAGGTGGCGGCGACCCTTATGACGACCTGCTCTGGATGACGTCACCCCGGCTGAACATCCGCCGCGGAGACGATCTGCTGAAAGCAGTCGCATCCGGTGGCAGCCTGATCTTCACCGCTCCCGGCCGTAACGCCTCCTATGGGGCGCCGTTTGCGGTAAGCGGGGTTCATACATGGTCCCCGGCCGCAAGCGCTCCTGCGGTCAGCTACGCGGCCACAGGACGTGCCGGAACCCGGTACCTTCCCGTCTCCATGCTGATGGCTGCCGGAGAATTCCATGCCCGCCCTAGAGCCTCTTCATGACCCTCTTTTCCCGCTCTTATCGCGCTTCATCCCAAAAAAACGCGAACCCGTATGGAGTACGAGGTCCGCGTTTTTCATTTTCAGTCATGAAGATTCCGCGTCTTGACTTTTCGCCGCTTGGGATGGCGTTTGTTAGCGGTCCGGCCTCCCCATTGGGACAGTCCGAACGGGATCATGCCGAACCATTTGACTGTCCATGGCTCTTTATATTTTTGCTTCCTTCGTTCTTCCTTGGGTGTCTCCATGTAGCTGACGACGCGCTCCGTAATGTATTTTACAAGTTCATCTCCACTGGCCATTTCCATTCCCCCCATTAGCCAAATTACAGCTCTGCCATGCTCTTAGTTTGCACAGAGATTCCGTGATCTAAACGGAGGAAAGCGAACGATGCATTTTTTACCGTTTATTGCACATTCTAACTTCGATATCAATTTTACGCCCAAATCCCGTTTCGAAAGGACGGCCATCCTTTATGCCTATCAAAAGCTTGATCGCCGCCATCCTCCTGATCCCGGCAATCCTGTGTGCAGACGGTTCTTCCGTTTGGGCTGCATCCCCCGCCGGCAAAATCGCGAACGCCTATCCGGAGCATCCGGCTTTTCCGCATGAAGTCATCATCGTGGATGCAGGACATGGAGGTGTCGATGGGGGGACTTCATTTCAGAACATTCTGGAAAAGGACATTAATCTCGCGATTGCCCAGAAGCTGTTTATGCTGCTGCGCAGCCAAGGGTACGACGCGGTTTTAAACCGGACGGCCGATTACGCCCTCAGCGACGACAATCACTGGCTCCGCAGTTCCTCACGCCATAAACGCGATCTGGCGCAGCGCAAGGAGTTAAGCCATCAACTGCCGACCTTGATCGTCGTGAGCCTTCACGTCAATTGGGGCCGCAACACTTCAAAGAACGGGGCGCTTGTGCTCCACCAGAACGAAGGGCGCAGCGCCCTGCTTGCGGACAGCATCCAGCAGCAGCTCAACCCGCTGTACCAGACGAAGGGAAGTATCCGGCTGGGAAGCCCGTTTTACCTGTTGAACCAGGTCAAAGATCCTGCGGTCATCGTTGAGACCGGATTTCTCAGCAATGCGGCAGACCGGGCGATGCTGTGCAACCGGCGCGGGCAGCTGAAGATCGCCCAGGCCATAGCGAACGGAATCAATTATTATTTGACGGCAATATAGGAGCCGGCTTCCAATCCCAGATATCCCGGACCAGATCGCTGATGCCTACAAAGGATACGGAATTCTGCATACCGGCTACACTTTGGCGGATGGCCTCCGCCGTCTTTTTGCCTTGCACACCGACATGCCCGATCGTTACGCAGTTCTGATGTTCGTTCGCCCACGTTTCAACGGCTTTCATTTGTTTGCTGACATGGCTGACGGTGTGCCGATCGTCCAGAAATATGTTATTCGCCACAGGAGGCATTCCCATCTGAACGGCCAGCTTGCCGACAACGGAATGGTAATTGGTTTTGCTGTCCACGAAGAACAACCCGCGTTCGCGGCAAACCTCCAGCACGATGGCCATGATCCGCTCGTCTCCGGTGATTTTTGAACCCATATGATTGTTCATACCGACCGCATACGGCACGTTGTCGATAGCCTCCTCCACCCGTTTGCGAATCTCCTCATTGCTCATATTGGAGGTGATGGCGCCGGGACCCAGCCACTTTGGATTGCCCTGCTTGGGCTCCATCGGCATATGGACAATGACGTCGTGCCCTTGTTTATGAGCTAGCTCCGCGTCGGTTTTACTGGTAGGAAGAAACGGCATGATGGCCACGGTCAGTTTAATCGGCATGGACAGCATTTCATCGGTCCCCCCTTGCCCGTTCCCGAAGTCGTCAATGATGATCGCAACTTTTTTAGCCGGCTTCATGTCACTTTGCTGCTGGTCTGCCGCCGGCAGCTCTGCTTGCTCGTTGATCACCCGCTCCGTATGCAGTGAGCGTTCGCCATCCGCGAAGGCGGTTTGACCGGAAAGCGCAACCGTAAGCGCCAGCCCTGCAGCCACGATAGTACGCCAGCCATGATGCAACTTATTGAAAGATGATGTACTCAAGCAACTTCCTCCTTTACTCGGTAGCTCCACGATGTGCTTTCATTGTTTGAGGAAGTTGGAGGAATTATGTATAGCAAAAATCCCCGTTGAGACCCTCTCAAAGGAGTACGGTGAACAACAGATAACACAAAAAGGCGTCCCCGCTGTTTCAAACGGGAACGCCTTATGTATGTATGCGGTCGAGAGGACTCGAACCTCCACGGGGGGTTAGCCCACACGGACCTGAACCGTGCGCGTCTGCCAATTCCGCCACGACCGCAAATCGGTCGGTCACTCTTTGAAAGATTCAATCTTTCGCGGCGACAAGATAGATCATACCATGCTGGACAAGTATAGTCAATACTTTTTTTGAAAAAGTTTAATCTCCCCTTCATTCTGAGGAATTTCCAGTTCCTATCTATTGAATAATCCAAGCATTTGCGGGTAAAATAAGAACATAAGTTCGTACAGGTGGTGATAAGGATGGCGGCACCCGGCATGACGTCGGAAGAAGCATCGCTGATTAAGAGTTACCTGCTCCTGATTTTTATTCATAAAGTTTTCGAACGGGACATTCGGATTATGGAGGAGAGCGGTGTGTTCAAGACACCCCAGCTGTATTCGGAACTGATCGTGAACGGCGACAGGCAGGCCGGCACGCTGCTCGCCGAAGTCAAGCGGGAAATGAGAAGACGTAAGATCCGGATCCTTCGCATCGCACAGGACGATGCCGGGGTCAGGGCGGAATATTCCTGCAGGGGCTATACCGACGAAATGAATATCCTCTGGCCGGCTTTTCGCAACGAGATGCTCGTTCGGATGAGAGTTTATCTGGGGCTTGATCCGTTTTCTCCCGAAGATCGTTCTCTCCTTCCCGCATCTTCTTTTACTCATCCTATGGACCATCCCGCTGCTCCCTATTTTCAGGAAGGCTCAAGACCATAAGAGCCGCCTGGAATTCCCAGATATTAACCACAGGGAACCAGACGGCTCTGCTATTATTCCAGAGGGCTTTGACGCGGAGCGCTCACAGGCTGGAACAAGTAGTTCCGGTCCAGCTTGACCACTTTGCGGTTGCGGCGGCGAATCAGCACTTGGCTGCCGTCCCAAGCCACAACAATCCCGGTTACATCATTGCTTTCGATGCCGTCGCGAACCACCCGAACCTGTTCTCCGGACTGGCGGTACGCATCCAATTCCTCATCGCTGATCATGTGCAATCCTCCTTTTACTGCTGAAGCAATCTCTTCATGTAATGAACATGGATAAGTATATGCCTTTCCCGCATATCTTACAATGGAGCCGGGGTGTACCAACCTTTATTCACGAAGACAGAGCGGGTTCAAAGGAATTTTCAATTATATTCAGCCTGTATTATTAAGAAAGGACCAGCAGCCATTGGGCCGCTGATCCTGAATGTGTTGGTATAAAGGTGTGTATTAATCAACTGAACCTCTCCGTGACGTTCAGCAATTAACGTTGTGCGTGTTCTTTACTGTCGTTCTTCTCGTACCAATAATCGAGCACCGTCGACGACATCACTCGTTTTTCCAGATATTCAACTTGATGAGGGGTAAACAATTCCTTCCAGGAGAAGTCTAGCTCATCACACATGCCCACGATGGTCAGCAGTTCTGACCAGGCCACGTAGCGTTTATACCAAAAAAACTGAGGATGCTCCATAATATAGGGATAGAGGTCATCGAATTCGGTATGCTTGCAGTCAAGCGCTCTTTCAAAGTGATCCTTTGCTTTGGCCAATTTATCAATGAAATACTGTTCGGTTACCGGTTCTTTCCCCATTGTGCTGCCTCCCCTCATGATCATCTAATACATATTATAAGCCAAAAGACGGCCGGTTGAAAGAAATTGTTTCGATTTATCCGCGGAAAATGCAGCGAAACGGGCTTTCATCCCAGGCTTATTCCGCAAAAGTGATGACGCCGCCTTCGAGCGACTGGATTCGGACAAGCGGCTCAATGCTTATGCCCTGCTCACGGATGGTCCGGGCCCCTGCCTGAAAGCACTTCTCTACGACGACACCAAGGCCGACCAGTTCGGCGCCGGAGCGTTCGATAATTTTGATAAGTCCCCGCGCGGCATCCCCGTTTGCAATGATGTCATCGATAAAGAGCACTTTATCCTGCTCGCTGATATAATGACGCGACAGCATAATATCCGTCACGATCCCTTTGGTAAACGAAGGAACCCGTTCGCAAAGAGCGTCCGGATCCGCCAGCAGCGTCTTCTTGCGGCGGGCGAACACCAGCGGCACGCCAAGCTCGTAAGCCGTCGCAAAGGCCACCGCAATCCCGGACGACTCCACGGTAACGACCCGGGTCACGCCGGCTTCGGCAAACCGGGAAGCAAACTCTTTTCCCATCTCCATCGTCAGCTCCGGATCCACCTGGTGATTAAGCAGACCGTCCAAGTTCAGCACCTGCTCCGAAACGATCACGCCTTCTTGTAAAATTCGTTCTTTTAACTTATCCATTTCAATAGCCCCCTACGCCGTTCCTTTGACGTAAAAGTAACATATCTTGGGCTCCCACTTCAAGGGGAAACTCCATACATAACCACAAATGTCATTGTTTCTTCCATCGAAGCAAACCAATGGCCGCTCCGAACGCAAGTATGACCGCAAGCAGCCCGACCCAGACTGTGGCGTGAGTCATCCTCCCGGCAATTTCGTTCCAATGATATCCAACGGCATGTCCGATCAGCATAAACGTGGTGCACCACAAAGCGGCGCCTGCTCCTGAATACACGACATAGGCCCTGACAGGAAGTTTCGTCGTCCCCGCGATATACGAAGATAAATGCCGGAGTCCCGGCACAAAGTAGCCGACGATAATGCTGAGCGATCCATAACGCCTGAACCACTTCTCCGTTGAAGCCAGCCGCTCCGGAGTCATTCTTACCCATTTTCCATACCGGTGAAGCAGGGGTTCCCCGACCAGGCGTCCAAGAGAATAGCTGATCATCATACCGGTCATGCTTCCCAGAAAAGTGACGGCCAGCGCAACGGCAAAGTTGAACTCTCCCCTCGCGGCCATTCCCCCGAAAGCGACGATCAGCGTTTCGTCAGGCACCGGAATGCCCAGAATGCCCAGCGCCAGCAAAAAATACATCGCGGCATACCCGTAATGGGCAATGTAAAAGGTAATTCCAGCCATACAAAGCCTCGCTTTCCTAGCGGTGTTTCTTTTAGTCCATTTGAACGAAGACGGTGACGGGAACCCCCCTTAATGACTGCGTTCATGCGGCATGGACAGGTTCCAGTCATGTCCTACCTCTAATCATCATAACCTGTAGTACAGGCAGGACACAAACCGGACTGCCTGGAGCAGGGAGGAGAACGATGAAGAACGGGATCAGGGTACTTCAAATTGCTTTTACATATATCGGAACCATTGTGGGTGCAGGCTTTGCGACCGGACAGGAGATCCTGCAGTTTTTTACCCAATACGGCAAATGGGCGACGCTGACGATTCTGCTGTCCACCGCCCTGTTTATTTGGCTGGGGACCAAGATGATGCTCATTTCTCGGCGGATATCGGCCAAGTCATATGAGGACCTGAACAAGCATTTGTTCGGGGTAAAAGCCGGGGGAGTCATCAGCATCGTGATGCTGTTCGTGCTTATCGGCGTGAACAGCATTATGCTGGCAGGTGCCGGTTCCGTGTTCGTCGAGCACCTCAACCTTCATTATCAGACAGGCCTCCTGGTGACCTTGATCGGATCGTATATTATACTTAACCGGGGCATGAACGCCATTATGCAGATGAACAGCATCGTCGTTCCGTTGATGCTAACCTTGTCACTTGTAATTATTTTCAACACGATCCGGATGCCGGGTGCGGACAGCTTTCTCCGGATTACGACCGACCATCATTATACGTCCGTATGGATCTCCCCACTGCTGTATGCGTCCTTCAATCTCGTCATGGCTCAGGCGGTGCTGGTACCCCTCGGGAGCAAGACGGAAAGCCATGCCGTGGTCAAATGGGGAGGCATCCTCGGAGGCGTCGGCGTCGGGTTTATGCTGCTGGCCGCCCATATGGCCATGTCCGCACATATGCCGGGCATCCGGCAGTATGAGATCCCCATGGGCAGTATCGCCAACAATCTGGGCACCGTCGTGCAGCTGATTTATGTGATGCTAATTTTTCTTGAAATTTTCAGTACCTTCGTCGCCGACCTCTACGGGGTCAGCCTCCAGCTTCAGCAGCACATCCATCTGCCGCCGAAGCTGCTTATCGCTTGCATCATGTTCATTTGCTTTCTGCTGAGCCAGATCGGATTCAGCTCCCTGCTGTCCGTGCTGTATCCTTTTTTCGGTGCGATGAGCCTGCTGTGGGTCGTTAAGCTGATGTTCAAATCCAAATGACCGCACCCTTATACAAAATGAGGCAGGAGCTGATTCCCTCAGCACCTGCCTCTTTGAGTTGAACGGCTGACCCGCCGCTACACCTTTTGATAAGATATATAAATTTTTTTCAGTTCATTCACCGCATGCGTCAGCGAATATTGGCTCTTTGCTTTATCCCAGGCCGTACGGGCGAGGTCGTAGCGGTACATCGGGTCGGTGATGACCTTCTCAAGCGCCTCGCAGAGCGCGATCGGATCCTCCGGCGGCACCAGCAGGCCGTTCACTCCGTCTTCGATCTGTTCCGGAATTCCGCCCACATCGGTCCCGACCAGGGCCAGGCAGCTGAGCGCCGCTTCCGCAAAAACCGAACCGAAAGCTTCCGCCCTGGAAGGCAGCACGAATATATCGAAAAACGGCATAAACTCTTCCGGATGCAGTGTGTATCCATAGAAAATGGTTTCGTTATAGATTCCAAGCTCTTTGGCCAGGCTCTCGAGCTCCGTGCGGAACGGTCCGTCTCCGATGATGTGCAGCACGTAGTCATGCCCCTTCTTCTTAAGCTCCGCACAGGCCTTCAGCAGAATATCCAGCCCTTTGGCGGGGACCAGGCGGCAGACCGTAATCAGCTGCGGTACCTCGTTCTCGTGTGGAACCGGCTTGAACCGCTTTTCATCAAAACCATTCGGTATGACGCCGATCTTCTCCGGATAGTCCACATAGTCCGACAAATAGCCGGCGAACGACCGAGAAACCGTCAGCATGCGCTGGCTCTTCTGCTCCAGCTCGCGGTACAGCGATACCAGAAACCGGTGCTCCGGTCCCCCGCTCTTAATGCGTCCGTTCAATATTAATTCCCGTTCATAACTGGAGTGAATGGTCTGAATTAACGGCGTATCGGGGAAAACCTGCTTGGCGGCCAGCCCGGCGATGGGATGGTGCGCATGGATCAGGTCATACGGCTTCTGGATCCGCAGACGCGTCCACCACAAGTAATCCTTGTACGTCTGAATATATTTTTGAACGACAGGGGAATCGGCGAACTCGGTCCAATCGAAGGTGTCGAACACAACCTCTTCATTCCCCTTGTTGCGGATCCGTTTAGGAAGCCAGAACAGCTCCATATCCCATCTTGATGATTGGAATCGCTCCTGCATATACGGAATCATGGAGGATACTCCGCCCGGCTGTTCGGGTGGGAAAAAGAGGGCCTGTAACAATCTCATAATGGGAAAATCACCCCTTTCTGTAGGTCTCTTAGCATTTCGGCATCTTGTAAATTATGATATATTAGAACATATGTTTCAGTAAAGCAAAACCGCTGATCCAAAGAATATTCAATAGAGCAGGAGAATGATCCATGCCCTACTCTTCATTCTTATCCCCCATTGTACCGGGGATTGCCGCCGCATCAGGTTTATATATCATACTCATCATGCTGCTGATTTGTCTCACGATGTACGGCAGGCAGCGCAAAAAAGCCTATCTCTACATGGTGGCGGCCTTCCTGTTCATTATGGCATACGAAGGGGTGAACATCCATTTCGCCTTCTCCGGAGCGCCGAGGCAAGGGAGTTATCCGGAAGCGGCCGATTGGCTGCAGGCCTTCTCCTTCCTCCTCCTGAACTTTGCCGTGTATCAGTTGTACCACCGCATGAACCGCAGGCTGCGGGCGCTCCTGATCGTGATGTCGCTCCTGTATACCGTGCCGCTCCTGTCTCACGGCTTTCTGAAAGGGACCGGAGGCTGGCAGGCGGGTTATATAGACCTGTGCCAATTGGGCACTGTAATGATAGGGCTAACCGGTATGGCGCCGCGGGTCGGCCAGCGCAAGAAATATACCGCCGGATTGGCCGTATATTTCATCTACATTTCGGTCCATCTGCTGAACCGCCTTATCCCCCTGGAAAAGACTTGGATTCCGGCCATCTGGATCTGGCTGCCGCTCTTGTTTTACACGCTCCTCTTCTTTATTTTGTTTACACGGATCGTGGAGCAAATGCAGTCGATCTACCGCTCATCCATTACCGACGGCTTGACCAATCTGTATAACCGCCGCTTCTTTACGAGGCAGCTGAATCGTTACGTGGATCAAGGGCTGAAGGTCTCGCTGATCTTCTGCGACATCGATAATTTCAAGAAGCTGAACGACACCGAAGGGCATGCCAGAGCGGATCAAGTGCTGAAGCAGGTTGCCGCCATTATCGAGGAGGAAGTCGACGAAGCGGGCCTGGCCGGGCGGTATGGGGGCGAGGAGCTGGTAGCCCTCATCGTGGATAAAAGGGCCAAAGTCAACCGGATCGCCGAGCAAATCCGGGCCCGGGTCGAAACCGAGACGATCGTGACCCTAAGCGTTGGATACAGCGTCCTTCGTGCAGGCATAAACGCCGGCACGCTCATTTCGCAGGCGGATCAGGCGATGTACCGGTCGAAGACGACAGGCAAAAATAAAGTGACCGCATACCGGTCCGCCAATCCGCCGGCAGCCGTCGGTACAGCCCCTTCGGCGGATAGTGCCAATACATAGAAACCGCATCCATGATGATGTTGAATAAAGGAGTATGTAACGAATGGGTAAACAGGATCTCCCCACAGCTTTTGTCAGACAGATGGAATCCCTGCTGGGAAGCGATACCGAAGCATTTCTTGACAGCTACGAGCGGCCGAGAACGCATGGGCTGAGGTTCAACGGTTTAAAGCTTGCGGACGTGCCGCAGCTGAAGGAGGCCGTCATCCGGGAGTACGGCTTGACCCCGGTTCCTTGGTGCAGCACCGGCTATTACTACGGGGAGAACGTCCGGCCCGGCAAGCATCCGTACCACACCGCCGGTTTATATTACATCCAGGAGCCGTCGGCCATGTCGGCAGTGGAACTGCTCGACCCGCAGCCCGGCGAGACGATCTTGGACCTTGCCGCAGCGCCGGGCGGCAAGAGCACGCATATCGCCTCGAAAATGAAGGGCGAAGGGCTGCTCGTCTCGAACGAAATCCACCCGGAACGGGCGAAGATTTTGGCCGAGAACATCGAGCGTATGGGCGTTACAAACGCTGTGGTTACAAGCGCGGCGCCGGACGAGCTGTCGCGGCGTTTTCCGCAGGCTTTTGACCGGATCATGCTGGACGCCCCCTGCTCGGGCGAAGGCATGTTCCGCAAGGACTCCGGGGCGATCGCGGAATGGACGCCGCAGCTGGTCGAGCTGTGCGCCGCCCGGCAGTGGGATATTCTGCAGGAGGCTTATGCCATGCTGAAGCCTGGCGGTACGATGGCATATTCGACCTGCACGTTTAACCGCAGCGAAAATGAAGACATGATGGAGCGCTTTACGGCTCATTATGCCGACATGGAAATCATCGACATGAAGCGGCTCTGGCCGCATCGCGAGGCGGGGGAAGGGCATTTTGTCGCCCTCCTCCAGAAACGGGGAGAAGCCGGCGGGCACACCTGGGAAGCCTCGCCAAGCGAACGGCAGCGGCCGCGCAAAAAAGGCCGAAGCGGAAACGGCAAGCCAGGAGCCGGCCTTCAGGACGCCCAGTCCGCCTTGAAGGTGTTCCAGGCCTGGGCGGCAGAGGAGCTGCCGGATTTCGCACTGCCGGCAGGTTCGCCGATTCTGTTCGGCGAATCGCTGTACCTGCTTCCAGGCGGGGAGCTGCTGCAGGAACAGCAGCTCCAGGGCCTGAAAGTGCCGCGGGCGGGCCTCCACCTGGCCCACCTCAAGAAAAACCGGATCGAGCCGGCGCATGCGCTCGCCATGGCTCTCTCACACCAGCAGGCGGCCAAGCGCATCACGCTGGCCGCGGTGGACCCGCAGGCCTACGCCTACCTGCGGGGCGAGACCCTTCAGGTCGATGTCTCCCTGAAGGGCTGGGTGCTCGCGGCCGTGGACGGACTGCCGCTCGGCTGGGGCAAAGCCAGCGGCGGGCAGCTGAAAAACCATCTGCCCAAGGGCCTGCGGCAGCACTAGCACCCGCCGCTTTAGCCGCTGCCCGCTGGCTGCCAAATAACAAAGAGCCTTCCTGCGCCCAGCTTGTACCCCGCTGGAGCCGTAGGAAGGCTCGTTTTTTCATTACGACAAGCAGTATTTCAGCAGCGCCGCATGCACGCCGTCCTCATTGTTCGATGCGGTTACTTCATTGGCAGCGGCCTTGACCTCCAGCGGCGAGTTATCCATCGCCACGCCCAGGCCCGCATAGGTCAGCATCGTAATGTCGTTATAATAATTGCCGATCGCCAGGACCTCCTCCTGCCGGAAGCCGCGCCGCTCGGCGAGCTGCTTCAGGGCGTTCCCTTTGGAGGCTTCCGGGTGCATCAGGTCGACGAAATATTCGCCGCTGCGCAAGATGTTAAATTCAGGCGTCCACGCCCCGATGTCCTGATGTACACGGTCCATCGTGTCCGGCTGCCCAAACGCCGTGACCTTGACGATCGGCTCCTGCAGGTCATGCAGTGGCGGCAGGACTGACGGCAGCATCAGATAGTTTTCATACATGCTGCGTACTTCCACGGCCAGTCCCTCAACGTCGTCGACAAACATTTGAAACGCCGTATTGACGTCAAAATGCACGCCCTCCTTCCGGAAGTAGTCCAGGTAAGGTACGATCGCCTTGGTATCCATCGCGTATTGGTGAACCACTTCCCGGGTATCCACCTTCACTGTAGCTGCCCCGTTATGGCTGATGACGTAGCCGGAGAGCCCCATTTGTTCCATAAACGGTATGGAATTTTGCGGTCCTCTCCCGGTGCACAGCACGATTTCGGCGCCTTGGCGTGCGGCCTCCTGAATCGTCTTCTGCGTCTGTTCGCTCACTTCATGCTCGTCATTGAGCAGTGTGCCGTCGACATCCAGCGCAATCAGTTTGTATTTCATGCTCCATCCATCCTTTGCAGTAAGATCTCTATCTGTTCTAAGGGGTACCGATCTTGGGTCTATTGTAGTATGCCAATGTTATCGGGATGTTTCATCCTTCCCCAGCTGCAGCAGCTCATCCTCCGTCAACTCCCGGTAAGTCCCGATGCGCAGGCCTTCATCCAGCTTCAGGTCCCCCATCTGCACGCGCTTGAGGTAGGTGACTTTTTTCCCGACAGCCTGGAACATCCGTTTCACCTGGTGAAATTTCCCCTCATGGATCACAAGGGAGATGTGGGAGACGACCTCGTCCCCCTGCTGCTCTTTGCGCAAAATGACGAGCTCGCCGGGCAGCGTGACGTAACCGTCGTCCAGCGTGACCCCGGAGGCGAACTGCTGTACATCGGCTTCCGTTATGTCGCCGGATACGACGGCCTCGTACGTTTTGGGAACATGCCGCTTGGGCGACAACAGCTCATGCGCCAGCTTGCCGTCGTTTGTAAGCAGCAGCAGGCCCTCCGTGTCTTTATCTAGCCGCCCGACCGGAAACGGCTCGAATGCCAAATACTCCGGTTCCAGCAGATCCAGCACGGTCCGGTCCCGTGTATCTTCTGTCGCCGATACGACGCCCGGCGGCTTGTGCAGCATGAGATAAATAAATTCCTTATACTGCACCTGTTCCCCGTCAATCCGGATGTCATCCTTATACGGATCGACATGCATGCCGCTGTCCTTGGCCCGGACTCCGTTGACGGTAACCCCCGCCTGTTTGATTTTCTTCTTGATATCGCTCCGGGAACCATATCCCATATGCGTTAACACCTTGTCCAACCGCAGTGTCGTTCTGCCCTGCTTGCTCATGCGGATGTCCACCTCCAGCCTGCCGGATATTCGTTCTTCAGCATCCCCTCCTGCCACTTGCCCCATCCGGCCGAATAGCCGTCGATGCAGACCAGGGCGTAGCCCTTGGGCGAAGCTTCGCCCCCGCATTCCACGCGGTCCTCGGGAACGTTCAGCGTTTCGCCCTTCAAATAACGCACGGCTTCGCCGCTTCCGGAGTCCAGCCGGATGATCCGAATGAATTCACCGGGATGCAGCGCCGTCGCCAGCGGGTGGGCCGGAACGAAACGGCCGTTCTTGACATCGCCCATGTACCAGCCCGGGCGGATAACCTTCAGCCCGTCCAGAAGGCCTGGCGGCAGCGGCGATTGATAGATATGGGAGCCGTAGACGACCGTATGGCCCCCCGGCACGAAGCCAATAAGATGCTCGCGGATGAAAGTTTCATACGCGGCCGTTGATGCGGCTTCGCCCTGATTCCCCGCACCTTTTTTCGGCGGCTTCCCTTTTATGGGCTTGGCGTTTCGCGATGGCCGCTCCTTTCCCTTAGTCCGGTCAGCGGACTCCGACGGAGCCGTGCTGCTCAGCAGTGCGGCTCTGGCCCGTTCCGCTTCGGCGGCTGACCCGGAGTTCGCCTCATGCTGCAGGACGGCCAGGAAATGTCCTTCGCCTTCAATCCGGTGCGGCCACAGCCGCGCCGTGCCCCGAACCTGCTCCCAAACCTGGTCGGGAATATCCCCGAATCCGGAGCCTTGTTCCTTCAGCCAATCCGTTTCACCCGCGGCAAAAGTACCGGTGCCTCCGACCGGAAGCACACGGAATTCTGGATGAGCGGCCACAAACTCCGCAATCATCCCCTCGTTTTCCTCCGGGGAAAACGTGCAGGTCGAATACACGATCCGTCCTCCGGGTCTCAGCATGGAGGCGGCTGACCTTAGAATGCTGCGCTGCATGTCCGCATACTTCAGCGGCGAATCCTCGTTCCATTCCTTGATCATCGCTTCGTCTTTGCGGAACATCCCTTCGCCCGAGCATGGGGCATCGATCAGAATCTTATCGAAAAAGGCCGGAAACTTCGCCGCGATCCGGTCGGGATGCTCATTCAGCACAACCGCATTGCGGACGCCGTACAGCTCGATATTTTTGGCCAGAGCTTTGGTCCGGTCGGCATTCAAATCATTGGAGACCAGCATGCCTGTCCCGCGCAGCTTGGCCGCAATTTGCGTCGATTTGCCACCCGGAGCGGCGCACAGGTCCAGTACGGTCTCGCCCGGCGTCACGTCCAGCAGCTCTACCGGAGCCATTGCACTTGGCTCCTGAATATAATAAAGGCCCGCATGGTAATACGGATGCCTGCCGGGCCGTTCACCCGCTTCGGTATAGAAGCCTGTCCCGCACCAGGGAATCGGCCGCAAATCCCACGGGGTGGTAGCGAGCAGATCCTCTGTGGAAATTTTCAGCGTATTGACCCGGATGCCGCTGCGCGGCACACGGTCATACGAATCCATAAAATCGGTATACTCCTCTTTCAGTAAGGAACGCATCCGTTCCTGAAAGGCAGCCGGCAGCTTGAGCGCCATGTGCTTCATCATCCTGTCTTATATAAAATCGTTGGCCGGACCCCATTGTATCAGCCCTCGTCCATACAAACAACCCGCTGCGCATCAGTCGGCAGCGGGCTGAATCCGGATGTTATGCCTCATCGGAAGGATCGTTTTTCTTGTAGGCTGCGATCAGTTCCCGCACCTCATCGAGGAGCTGCCTCATGCTCTCCATGTCATGAGGTTCACCCGGCTCGGTCTGGGACCAGATTTGATTGAACCGTTCCTGGAACGCCATCGCCTCGTTCACCAGATGATAGAAATAGAGCTGGTGGATCATCGCCAGCACCGATGTGGTCACGTTGGAATCGTCCTCAAACTGCTTCTGTGCCTCGAGAATATCCTCACGGATGCTCGACATTTCGTTATCCAGCACGGATGCCGCTTCCGCCGCGGTCTGTAGACGCTTGCGGATGTTCTCCGGAAGGCTCTCCCGGTACTTATATCTGAGCGAATGCTCGATCGTGGCCCAGAAATTCATTGCCAGCGTGCGGATTTGGATCTCCGCCAGTACCGGTTTTTGACCAAGCGCCGTCTGAACCGGGTACTCCACGATCATATGGAAACTGCGGTAGCCGCTTTCTTTATAATTCGTAATATAATCCTTTTCATACAGTACCGTCAGGTCCTTCCGCTTGCGGATATATTCGGCCACGCGGCGGATATCCTCGACGAACTGGCACATGATCCGGATGCCGGCGATATCCTCGATCCCCTGCTCCAATTGGTCCATCGGAACGCTCAACCGCTTCGCCTTGTCCAGAATGCTCGATATTTTCTTGACGCGTCCGGTCACGAACTCGATCGGGGCATATTCCTCTCTCTTCTTCAGTTCCGCACGCATCGTCTTGAATTTGACTTTCAGTTCCTCAACGGTTTGTTCATACGGTAGTAGAAACAATCCCCAATCTCTGCCGTCCATTCACATGCCTCCTGTCTGTCTCCCTCAGTGATGGTCTGCCCCCACAGCCTCGGAGATATGGGCAAAGCCGTCACGACGCAAAAGCTCTCTCAGCCCGGCGTTGATTTTCCGGTTGATTTCGGGTCCTTCATATATAAGGGCAGTATAGATTTCCACCAGGCTTGCACCCGCCCTGATCTTCTCATAAGCATCTTCAGCTGTAAAAATGCCGCCGGAACCGATAATCGGCAGCTTGCCGCCCGTCTGGCGGTATACCCGGGATACGACCTCCGTGGAACGGATACGCAGCGGTTTGCCGCTTAGTCCCCCGGTTTCCCTGGCGTTCGGATGGCTCAGCCCTTCCCGCCCAATCGTCGTGTTTGTGGCGATAATGCCGGAAATCCCGCTCGGCGCCAGCGCATCGACCATTTCTTCCAGCTCGCCGTCGCTCACGTCAGGCGCAATTTTGACCAGAATATGCTTGGACTCCCCGTGCTTGGCGGCTTGTGCCCGCATCTCTTCCATAATATGCCGGACCAATGTCGAAAGTTCGCTGCCGTACTGCAGATTGCGCAAGTCCGGCGTGTTCGGCGAGCTGATGTTAACCACAAAAAAATCCCCGTACGGATACAGGGTACGCAGGCATTCCTGATAATCCTTATAGGCTTCCTCGTTCGGAGTCACTTTATTTTTGCCGATGTTCACGGCGACCGGGATCCGGCGGTTCTTGATGGCCGCCAGCCGCTTGGCCATGGCCTCCGCTCCCTCGTTGTTGAATCCCATCCGGTTCACAAGCGCCTCATCGGGCGGAAGGCGAAACAGTCGGGGCTGATCGTTGCCCGGCTGTCCCTTCGGCGTCACCGTGCCAACCTCCATAAAACCAAAGCCGATGGAAGAAAAACCGTCGACCGCTGCCGCATTCTTGTCCAATCCTGCTGCCAGTCCAACCGGTGTCGGAAAATGTATGCCGAACAGATCCACTGCGAGGTCTGCCGTCTCGTTCACGCCGTACATGCTTCGCAGTAGGCCCGTTCCTCCCGGAAACGCGCCCGCGGAATGAAGTCCGCCGATGACCAAATGGTGAGCTTTCTCCGGATCCATTTTAAAAAATATCGGTTTTGCCAAATTTCGGTACAGCACCAGCCAATCTTCCTCTCCATGCACATTGTTATCTCTATCCTTCAGTTTATCCTTAATCGGTATAAAAATAAAGTTTTTTGCCTGATCGGGCGGCTGGCGCCAAACCCTGCCCCTGCTGGCATTTTACACTGAAAGCCATTACAATGGGGGGTAAGATTGAATCTGATTAGGAAAGAAGGTAGAACGTCATGGCAACCAAGCGCAAACCGCCGACGCTTCAGCAGAAGAAGGAAGAAGTCAACCGGAGGGCGGTGCTTTGGGTCGGGATCGGCCTGCTTTTGCTCATTCTGCTCATTTCGGTTCTGATTATTTTCAACGTGTAAAAAAAGCGTCTATCGACGTAATGCAAAGAAGACTGACCGCGTTTACCGGAAGTTTTTCTGGACAAGCCTTTCTGTCAAGGGTGCGGTTCACAGCCAGTGATACGTCTGATGGGGGTTCGTCTGATCCTGCTTCGGCTTCGTAAGGAACCTTTCCTTCGGAACGAGCGGCAGATCAGGCAGAACCCCCTTGCTTATGAGTACAGGAGTGCCCAGTGGAACGAGATCAAACAGCTCCTCGATGTCCGCCTTGCTCATACGGATGCAGCCCTTGGATTCGTCTTTGCCTACGCTGCCCGGTTCATCCGTGCCGTGAATCGCGTAATTGGTGTCCGACAGCTGCATGCCTCTGCTTCCAAATTCGCCGTCATCACGGCCGTTCGGATTCATCACCTTGATCGAAATCGTGAATTTTCCCTCCGGTGTCCGTTCTCCCCCCAATCCAACCTTATAACTGCGGATGAGCTTATCCCCGCTGACCACAGCCAGACGGTGCGCCGCTTTATCGACGATAATTTCGAGCCTCTCCTGCAAAAAGGGCCCCCGCCCCCACGTCGAAGCAAACGGAGACGACGGCGTATTGGCGCTGGATGCCGGTTCACCGCTCCCGCTTTCCGGTCCCTTAGAGGGATTTCCGCCGGCTTGCATCCATTCGGCCATCGGGGCAAACGCCTCCTGCATCCGCGGCGTCCGTCCTGAAACCCAGTTTTCCGGAAACGGCCGCGTCAGATCGTTCACCGACCTCGGCAGGGCTCCGTTCTTTTCCCGGAAGGCAGCCATGGCGCTGTACAGCAAAGCCAGCTCTTCCTGCTCCAGCGTCCATTTCGCGGCATCGGACTGCAATGCTTCCTGATCCTGCGGTTTGCATGCGCAGTCTTTGGCGATATAGGACTGATAGGTCATCTTCCCATTGCCGCCGGAAAGCATCGTATAAGAGACCGGCAGATCGCGCGACCACAGCAGCCATTTTCCCAGCCGTTTCATGGTCAGGACCGCCAGGCGGTTTTTGGTTTCCTTCGCGCTTGACAATTCTTCCGCCAGCAGGCGCGCCTTGCCGCCCGCATCGTCCTCGCCCAGCGCGGTAAACACCGCACCAGGAACAGGCTGTCCGGCTTCTACTGCAGCCCCTTCGCCTTTACCGGTATCCTTGGTCCCGGGCATATCTCCTGCCGCTGCTGCCTCCCGCACTTCTTCCCCGGGGTTCGCCGATTCCTCTGCAAGGCTCTGCCGCTGCGGCGACTCCACCGAAGGCATCAGCACCAGAATGAGAATCATCAAGGCAACCGCCGCCCGGCGGATCCGCCGCCGCTTCCGCTCCGCGTCCTCGGCCTGCTTCAGCAGCTTCTGTTCGTATTCCAGCCAAATATCCGAAGGCACCCGGCTCGTTTCAAAGGCTTCATAAATTCCGCCCGACTGGTTAAAGCAGTAGTTCGCTTTTCCCTGCTGCCCGTTTTTTTCATATTCCTTCCCCAGCAAATACCATCCCATTTTGTTATCCGGATGCATCTGAACGTATTTTTTGAGATAGAGCGAATTCTTCACCGGAAACCTCCATGCGCAAATGTTCTTTCTATTTATATCGGCACGCGGGAAACAAAAAAACATCCCCCTCGGGGCCTATTCGGCCGGGGGATGCTTTCAGAAAAGGGCGAAAGCCAGCAGTAGATGCTTTAGCCTTCTTTATGAAAAGGGCAGTCCGCGATCTTGATCGAATCGGTCGGGCAGCCGTCAACGGCATCCTGCAGGTCGTCGTACATCTCTTCAGGAATTTCGATGTTGCCAGTATTGTCGTCGCCTCCGTACACAACCCCGGCCAGCCCCTCGTCGTCGTAATCGTAAATATCCGGAGCGGTTGCGCCGCAGGCGCCGCACGCGATGCAGGTATCTTTCTCAACCCAAGTATATTTGGCCATGGCTCTCCTCTACCTTTCTATTTATCTATCAATCTATCAAAAAACGTAATGTTCTCCACTATAGCAGCAAAACCATACTTATATGGTAACGCAAATTTCACCGTCTCTTCAATGACAAAAATCACATATTTTCGTTTCGTGACTTTCGCCCTAGCCGCCTAAGGAAGATCTTCGTCGCGCTTATCGACAAAATCCATCTGCAGCGACGTTCCCCTGACCCGGTGGTTGCGCAGCAGCGCCGACGGATCGTCGCCGAGCATCCCCGCGGTAACGACGGCGTTCTCCCCGAACTTGTTCCGCAGCTCGTCCATGATCTTGGTCAGGGACTCCTTCTTCGGCTGCTTCTCGTAGCTGAACAGATCGAGCTGAATCGCCGACTCCTCCTTCGGCACCAAATGCTGCAGCGTCACACCCAGCAGCCTGACCGGCTTGTCCCAACTCCAATGCTCCGCATACAGCTTGCGCGCCGCCTCGTAGATGTCCTCGGCATTTTCGGTCGGGGCAGGCAGCACGCGGGCACGGGTGATTGTCTTCATGTCCGGCGTCCGGATCGTGATCTGCACCCCGCCTGCGACCAGCTCCTTCCTTCTTAAGCGCCGGGCAACTTGATCGCTCAAATTGAGCAGCACCCGGTTCACATCTTCCTTGGCGCTGATGTCGTGAGGCAGCGTCGTCGTATGTCCGACCGATTTGCTCTGCTCCCGATCCTCCACCACCGGAGAAAGGTCAATGCCGTTCGCCGCCTGCTTCATCCAGGCCCCCACGACCCCGAACACGCGGATCAGCGCATCTTCGTCCGTACGCGCCAGCTGGCCGATTGTATGGATGCCGATTTTGCGCAGCTTCTCCGCCGTCTTGCCGCCGATCCCGAACAGCTCGCCGCAGGGCTTGTTCCACAGCACGTTCGGCACATCGCGGATGCGGAGGACCGAGATGCCGTTCGGCTTTTCCATATCGGACCCCATCTTGGCCAGCAGCTTATTCGGAGCAATCCCAATAGAGCAGGGGAGCCCCAGCTCCTCATAGATGCGCCGCTGGATTTCCTCGGCGATGTGCTGGGGCGTCCCGAACTGCTTCGATCCGGTAATATCGAGATAGCATTCGTCAATCGAAGTCGCCTGCATCAGCGGCGTATAAGAATAGGCGATTTTCATAAACGCCTTGGAGTATTTGCGGTATAAATGAAAATCAGGCTTGATGACGATCAGCTCCGGGCACAGCTTGAGCGCCCGGGTGACCAGCATGCCTGTCGAAATGCCCCGTTTCCGCGCAGCATAGGAACAAGTGACGATAATCCCCTTGCGCAGCTCCATGCTTCCTGCAACCGCGGTGGGCATGCCCCGGTATTTCTCCGGCTCCTCCGCCTCATGGACGGAGCAGTAGAACGCGTTCATATCAACATGCAGAATGACCCTTCCATTCTGCGGATAATAGGCATCAACGCTTGGCTTGTCCATCTTTCTCACCCTTACCAAATTCATAAATCCAGCATACCCCTCACCAGAAACGAGGTCAAGAACCCCGGGAACCTACTTGCACGAGGAATTCTTTGTTACATTCCCGCGTAAAAATGATATAATAATGAATTATACAAATGACGTAGTGATCATTCCAAGACTTCCAAAGGAGGACTCCCATGTCTAAGTCCATTTCCATCTTCGATACGACCCTGCGGGACGGCACCCAAGGCGAAGGTGTCAGCTTGTCCGCCGACGATAAACTGAAGATTGCCAAGAAGCTCGATGAGCTTGGCGTACAATATATTGAAGGTGGCATTCCGGGAAGCAACAGCAAGGACATCGAGTTTTTTAAAAGGGTTCAGCAGCTGGGCCTGAGCGCCAAAATCACCGCTTTTGGCAGCACGCGCCGCAAAGACAGTAAAGCTGAGCAGGACGGAAACTTAAAGCGTATTCTTGAATCCGGCGTACAAGCCGCCACGCTCGTCGGCAAATCTTGGGACTTTCATGTTCATACGGCGCTGCAGACCACGCTGGAAGAGAACCTGGCCATGATTTACGACTCGATCGCCTTTTTGAAGCAGCAGGGGCTTGAAGTCATTTTCGATGCGGAGCACTTCTTTGACGGCTACAAGAACAATGCGGACTATGCCGTTTCCGTGCTGAAGAAGGCCAAGGAAGCCGGAGCCGATTGGCTGGTGATGTGCGACACGAACGGCGGAACCCTCCCGCATGAGATTCATGGAATCGTCTCGAACTTGACGACCCTTATTCCTCAGGCCCAATTCGGCATCCATACGCATAATGACTGCGAGCTGGCCGTGGCCAACACACTCAGCGCGGTGGAAGCCGGCGCCCGTCAGGTTCAGGGAACGATCAACGGTTACGGCGAACGCTGCGGCAACGCGAACCTCTGCTCCATCATTCCGAATCTGGAGCTCAAGCTCGGCTACGAGTGCATTGGCGAAGACCGCCTGAAGCAGCTGACCAACACCGCCCGCTTTGTCAGCGAAATCGCCAACGTCAACATGCCGGTGAACCAGCCGTATGTCGGCAACGCGGCATTCGCGCACAAAGGCGGAATCCACGTCTCCGCCATTCTTCGCGACTCGCGCACGTACGAGCATATCGTGCCCGAGCTCGTCGGCAATAAGCAGCGTGTGCTGGTGTCGGAGCTGGCCGGCCAGAGCAATATCGTGTCCAAGGCGCAGGATATGGGCCTGGATTTCGATTCCACGAGCGAGCATTCACGCAAAGTCATCGAGAAGATCAAGGATCTCGAGCACCAGGGCTATCAGTTCGAAGCGGCCGACGCGTCCCTGGAGTTGCTGCTGCGCGAGGCCGGCGGCGAAATGAAGGAGCTGTTCACCTTTGAATCCTTCAAAATGCTGGTAGAGAAAACCGCCGGCAGAGCCGTCGTTTCCGAGGCCTTCGTCAAGCTGAACGTCGCCGGCAACAACGTCTATACGGCGGCCGAGGGCAATGGTCCGGTCAACGCGCTTGACAATGCGCTGCGGAAGGCACTTGTTCAGTATTTCCCGGCGATCAAGGAAATGCACCTATCCGACTATAAGGTCCGCGTGCTCGATGAGAAGGATGCGACCGCGGCCAAGGTTCGCGTACTGATCGAATCCCGCAACATCAACCAGTCCTGGAACACCGTCGGCGTATCGGAGAACGTCATCGAGGCGAGCTGGGAGGCGCTGGTCGACAGTATGCGGTATGCACTGCTGGGACAGATCCTTCAGGCGTCTGCACCTGAAACGGCTTCACCGTCGCAAGGGCTGGTCAATCACTAACGATAAAACATACTTTTTTTGAAACAGACCGTCCGGAGCCACTCCGGGCGGTCTTTTATTTTCTAAAACAAATCCTCAAAAAAAGAAGCCCGCCACCGGCGGGTCTTCCATTCAGCTTATTTAAAAACTAGGACTCGATCAGATGCTTGATCTTCTTCTCCAGATCCTTGGACGGCAGTATGCCCAGAATCACGTCCTGCACAACGCCGTTTTTGTCGATCAGGACGTTCGTCGGAAACACGGCTCCCTTGTACTGGTCGTAAATGGTTCCTTTCAGATCCAGCATGACCGGAAAGTTCACGTCGTATTTCTCAACGAAGCTTTTGGCGTTTTTCTTGTTGTCGTATTTGGTCACATTGATGCCGTAAATGTTCAGGTCATCCTTGTATTTATCCGCCAAGGCATGCAGCTCGGGCGCTTCCTGCTGGCACGGATCGCACCAGGAAGCCCAGAAATTCACCAGGATGGCCTTGTCCTGCGCTCCGCCGACACGGTATTCCTTCCCGTCGAGCCCCGTGGCCGTGAAGGCCGGCGCCAGATATCCCGCCTGTGGCTTCGTTTCGGTCGGCAGCGGCTTCTCTTGTTGAAAGGCAGCCTGGATTTTGTCCCCTGCACTTTGATAGACTACAACACCCGCCAGCACCAAAAAGGCGAGTAGAATATACAAATTACGTTTCATGGATGTCGCCCCTTTTTCATAAAGAGGATGTTCAAAAAGTCCGCTTTTGATAAGAAAACCAGTCGAGGCCAATCCAGGATGAATGATCTCGATTAAAATGTAGGTTTTCTTGCGATATAGAATTTCATCAGCTCTGCTGATAACGAATAAAATTCTATATCTAACACGAAGTAAATCGGGAAGCTGATTCGGCATCGAATCTTAAATTCAGCCGGGCCTTCCGGTGCTCACGTACCCACTACGTACGCTCTGCTCCTCAGTCCCTAGCTTCATCCAATTCAAGTGTTTTGAAAAAACACACATCGGAAGCGTAAACTTCAGTGCTGAAAACCGACCTTTTTGAACACGCACTTAAAGTGGTATCCCTTATATTTTACCCTCTTTTCACGGGAACTTACAAATGAACTGCAAAATTTTTCCCACCCGCCCTATCCGCCTTGTGTCATCGTCCGATCTGCCGAACACATCCCTTGCGATCGTACGGGCATCCCGCTACACTTGACATGATAGGAATACACAAAAAAAGAGCCCCTGCCAAATGCAGAGGCCAAAGTGAGAGGGGAGAATACGGTTGACAGAGCTTCACGTATACGACGAAGAAATATGGCTGGATGCTGCTTGCGCCCACGGATTGGCGGAGCAGCTATTTCTTCATCGGCCCAATGAAGCCTGCGGTGTACTGCGGGGTAATGCTGCAGCGGGCGGCATGCGAATCGAGACGATCATCCCGATCCGCAACGTAGCGCCTGACCCGCTGCACCGCTTCACCCTGAATCCCCAGGAGTGGGTGCAGCAATGTCTGAACCCTTCGGGACTGCTCGGAATCTTTCACACGCATCCACACACCATTCCCGTTCCGTCCGAGGAGGATTTGCGTCAGCTCCCGCTATTCGGAGATATGCTCCGAATCTATTTGATCAGCTCCCCCGACAAATCGGGATCTTCCATCCTGACTCAAGCTTACTTCATTGAACGATCGGCGGCAGGCGGGTTTCATCTCCGCCCCGCCCGGTTACGCATGGCTTAAATAGGCGTACAGATCACCCAGCGTTTCTACCTGTCTCCTGCGCGATATGTCCCGCAGGTACATGACCCACAGCTTCGCGGTCATCTTGGCATCCTCCAAAGCGTGATGCCTTCCCTCGATCGGGATATTTTTCGCCATCAGCAGGTCGTCCAGTGCAAAGCTCGCGCGTTGCGGCTCCAGCCAGCGGGCAATCATCATCGTATCGATCACCCGGTGGCTGAGGTTCACCTTCGAAGTTTTCCACAGCGCCGCATTCAAAAATGATTTGTCATGGGCGCTCGCATGGGCGACCAGCACCCTTCCCCCGACGAAGTTCATGAAACCGTGCAGACCGTCCATCAGTGGCGGCGCCTCGTTGATCATCGCCTGCGTAATTCCCGTTAATCCGGTAATATGGGACGGCACCGGGCGTTTGCATTGAACGAGGCTGTAGAACGACTCGTCATCCTTGATCTCGCCGCCTTTGACGCGAAGCGCCCCGATCGACAAAATCTCGTCGCCCTGCTGAACGTTAAACCCCGTCGTTTCCAAATCAAACACGACCGTTTCCAGCTCGCTTAGCGGCGTATGCAGAACCTCCGGCCGCCGTTGTTCTCTCATCAGCGAGCGGATAAACGCCATCTGCTGTGCGGAAGAGCCTCCCATCACAGAAGCAATCGCCGAGGGCATGCCTCCCTGCCGAAGCAGGCTCCAGAACCCGCTGTTTCCCCGCTCCGGCGTCTTCATGACCTTCTCCTCTCCGCGAACCGGAGCTGACGCTGCAGAGCCCGGTGAGTCCGCCTGACGACCGTCAGACTTTCGCGGAGCTCATACATCAGCGGCCTTTTCTTGAGATCCTTCTGCGGAATGTACCCGCTGCTCATGAAAATGCCCCTGTCTTCGCGGTGGGGAGCGGTCGACCTCAGCATCAAAGCAGTAAGAAAGGCCCGCTGCACGTTTTCGAGCAGCATGTTGCCTCCGTCCAGTACCATCAGCCTCTCCAGCCGCTTCAGCGTCGATGATTCCTTGACGCCCTGCTGGAGCGCCATATATCGGACGCTGTTGACGATCGGAATGTACACCCCATACTTCACGTCAAAATCTCCGGCATGCTCTCCAAACCGTTCGGTAACGACCTGGCCGAGCAGATTTAGCGTTGCTTTATGTCTGACCGTATTCCGCAGAATTGCGATCGCCAGTTCCGGCGTCTCGTCGAGACATTTTCCGAAATAAGCCTTCCACGCCTCAGAAAGTGTGCGGTCACCAGAAATATAGCGCATATCTGTAGCGATAATCAGGTAGCGAACCGGTTCCCAGCTGAAGTCACCGCGCCAGCGGGAGAGCTGCATCTTCCACTCCTCCAGCGTTTTGCGCCACAGCGGCTCGGAGCACATGACTTTCCCCTTGCATTTTTCATAGCCCAAGTACTCAAACAGGTCCGACAGCCGTTGACCGAAGTTTTGAAAGTAAGCTTCCTTATATGCATCCGGCTCGTCACTGATGATGAGCCCGTTATCCTGATCGCTCCACAGCGTCGACTCCCTGCGGCCCGCACTGCCGAATACGACAAAGGCGTAGGAGACGGGAGGCAGGCCGTACCCGGCCTCCTCCAGTTCCCGCTCGCAGATGTCGACGGCTCTGGCCGCGATCAAATCATGCATTTCATTGACGAGCGCAGACCAGGCGCCGATCGGCATATCAGCGAACATTTCCTGAAGCTGTTCCTGGCAGTCCAGCCGCCGGCTCCGAAGCTCTTCACGCGAGTTGGCATAAGCGATCGTACCAAGATCCAGATCACAAGATTCCGACTTCAGCGGTTCCATACGGTTCACCCCCTCCATGGTGAATTATATTCAGACATCATTCTTTAGATTTAGGTAAAGGACTCATTGGTTCCGGCAGACGGCTTGGGAGCCGGCGCGGAAGACGCCGATGGTCTGATCTCGGAATCAACGAGCAGCTTCATTTGCTCCGGATAGCCGTAAGTGCCATGTTCGCTGATGTCCAGACCCATCATTTCTTCCTCTTCGGTAACGCGAATTCCCATCGTTGCTTTCATAATAGCGATAACGATGAAGGAGATAACGAGAACGAATACGAACGCCCCGAGGACACCTAGCACTTGAACGCCCAGCTGCGAGAATCCACCGCCATAGAACAGTCCGGGTTTACCGACTCCAGTAATCTCAACAAGCTTCGGCGTTGCGAACAACCCTGTGGAAACGGCACCCCAAACCCCGGCAATACCGTGTACGGAAAAAGCGTAGATCGGATCGTCAAGTCCTGCTCTCTCAAACCATTGGGCCGTGAAGAAGGTAATGATACCGGCAACGGCACCGATCACAATTGCTGCCCACGCATCCACGAATGCGCAAGAACCAGTGATAGCAACGAGAGCGGCCAGAACGCCGTTCAGCATGCTGGGGATATCGGCTTTGCCGAATATTGCCCAGGAAATCAGCAGAGCCGCTACAGCACCGGCAGCAACAGCCAAGTTGGTAGTCAATGCCACATATCCGAAAAACCCGTCCATCAGCGGAGTCAGCGCACTACCCGGGTTAAAACCGAACCAGCCGATCCATAGAATAAACACGCCAAGTACCGATAATACCTGATTGTGGCCCGGAATGCTGTTAGGCTTGCCGTCCTTGTTGTACTTGCCAAGGCGCGGCTTCAGCATGTAAGTGATGACCAGGGCAGCGGTCGCACCTGTCAGATGCACGACGGTCGATCCGGCGTAGTCCTGCATTCCCAATTGACCCAACCAGCCGCCGCCCCATACCCAGTGGGCAACTACCGGATAAATCACGATCATGAAGATCGTTCCAAATACGATATATACGCTCAATTTAGCGCGTTCCGCCATACCGCCGCAAGCAATGGCCAGCGAAACGGCCGCGAAGGACAGCTGGAACAAAAACTTAACCGTCAGCGAAGCATCCGATGCGGATAAGGAATCAAAGGATGCTGCCATGGAATCGCCGGTCAGGAAAAATCCCGTCGTTCCGAATAAACTATTCCCATTGCCGAACCCAAGGCCAAAACCCACTGCCCAGAAGACGACGATGGCAATTCCGAGTGTCAGTACGGTCTTCCCTGCGATATGACCCGCGTTCTTCATCCGTACCGTGCCGGCTTCCAAAAGCGCGAAACCCGCCTGCATAAAAAACACGAGCATGGCAGCCATAAATACGAAGAAGGTGTTCAACCCAGCCTGTAGTTGAACGTTGGTTGCCCCGTCATCGGCCGCAAAAACCGTTACGGGAAACGTCAATAATGTAAGCATTAATAACATGATTCCAAGCCATTTCCTTTTCATGTACCCCATTCCCCCAATGTCAATATTTCTAACACAAAGTGAAATTCTTAATGACATTATAAGCCGATGGTCCTGAAATTGACAAGATATTTTTTGAAAATACTGAAAAAATGTTTCTGATGTAATATTAACTTACAATGTCAGATTTACAGAAAAAGCATGACGTTTGACTGTACGGTTCGGATTCATGTATCATAATTTAAGTAATATAATATGGAAACGAGCATTCGTTAATTTCCTGCGAGGTGATAGAGGATGGGGATATGATACTGTATCGGATCGGTGAATTGGCTAAGGCAGGTGGTGTCAGCGAGCGTACAATTGATTATTACACCAAGCTGGGATTGATTTCTCCAGAGAAGCGCACGCTTAAGAATTACCGTTTATACAGTCATGAAACCTTGGTCCGGCTTAAACGTATTAATGAATTGAAACAAGAGAAATATAGTTTGGATGAGATTAAAGAAATGCTTGAGAAGTGGGATTCGGTTCCGGAAGAGAAGCAGGTATCCGACAAGCTGTCTCACCTTGAGCTTCATATGCAGCAACTGCAGCGCGAAGTGAAGGAGCTTGAACCGCTGATTAAGCAAATGAAGCCAAGCCATGCGCGGCTGGTGCTGCTGAATCTCCTCCCGCAAGGTGCGGCGTGCATTGAGGCCATTCGCCTCTTCCTTGAACAGCACGGCCCAACCCTCTAGTTTCCCGCAAAATAAAGCAGGAGGTATGGAAATGTATTTCGACGGAATGTATATACTCATCATTATTGCATTTCTGTTTTCGCTCTGGGCCCAATTTCGAGTTCAGGGTACCTTCAAGAAGTGGTCCACGGTTCAGGCGAACAGCGGCATGACCGGATATGACGCGGCCCGGCACATGCTGGACACCCACGGGCTGCACGACGTGCCGATCGAACCGGTACGCGGAGCACTATCCGACCACTACGACCCGATTAACCGCGTCGTCCGCCTGTCGGAACCGGTGTATTACGAGAGCTCCATCTCGGCGATTTCCGTTGCCTGTCATGAAATCGGCCACGCCATTCAGCACAAGGAGCACTATCCGATGCTGGTACTGCGCCACCGGATTTTCCCGATCGTCAACTTCGCGTCTGGACTTGCTCCGATTCTTCTGATTGCCGGCTTCCTCTTCCAATGGTTTGGACTCATCGGCCTCGGCATTATTTTCTTCTCCGTGGCGGTTGCATTCCAGCTTATCACGCTGCCGGTTGAATTTAACGCAAGTAACCGGGCCCGCGAGATTATGGTATCGGAAGGATACATCACGAACGAAGAAGAACGCGGCGTGGCCAAGGTGCTGAACTCCGCAGCCCTGACCTATGTTGCAGCAGCGCTGGTTTCCCTGCTCGAACTGCTCCGGTACATTTTGATCTTCACGAACAGCAACAACCGTGACTAATCCGAACAGGTTAAGCAAATATCTGATCTCAATACAAAAATACCCCGTGTCGGTTAACCGACCGGGGTATTTTTATTGTTCTGGTGTAAGCCGAAATATTTAAGCAGAAAGGTGCGGAAAGACTGGGCCACCAGAGGAAGCTTATCGTCCGAACGATGAATCAGCCCGATCGTGCGGGTGACTTTCGGCTCCGAAATTTTTACGCGTGCCGGCTGCAGCGGATTGGTCTGGAACAAGGCCAGCTCCGGCAGGATGCTGACTCCCATGCCGGCCGCCACCAATCCGCGGATCGTATCGGTCTCCTCTCCTTCGAAGGCGATCTTCGGCGTAAAGCCGGCCTCGAGGCAAGCATGCCAAACGATCGGCCGCAAAGAGTAGCCTTTGCTGAAGAGAACGAACTTCTCATCCTTCAGCTCGACAAGCTTGATGCTCTCCTTTTCAGCCAGCGGATGGTTCGGCGGCAGGATCGCATACAGCTCTTCGGTCAGGATCACTTCGCCTTCCACGTGTTCATGCTTTTCCGGGAAAGGAGAAATAAAGGCCAAATCGACTTCCGCTGAGATCACGTCACGGATCAAGGACGGGAACATCCCCTGCTTGAAACGGAATTTCACGTTCGGATACCGGCGTTTAAATTCGGCCACCACGGAAGGAATCAAATGAATCCCCAAACTGTGCGGAAATCCGATGCGAATCTCCCCTTGCTCCGGATCCAGAAATTCATGAACCTCCATAACCGCCTTATCCAAATCCTTCAGGATGCCCTCCACCCGTTTGCAGAACAGCTGCCCTACGGGGGTTAACTGCAGGTTTCTTCCTTTTTGCATGAATAAGTGGACTCCGAGTTCCTCTTCCAACTGATGAATCTGCCGGCTCACCGCAGACTGGGCGACATGCAGCTCCTCCGCCGCCTGCGTGACATGCTCCTTCTGTGCTACCTTCAAAAAGTATTGCAACTGTCTTAATTCCACTACTTTCGCTCCATTCTGCTTATACGATACCTGTTCATCCGAGCATGGCTAGTGGCGCCTTCTCAGCACCCTGGCCATCAGTCCATAAATAAAGAAACCGCCGATCAATCCGCCCAAGTGGGCTACCCAGTTGATGTTGTATTGCGAAACCCAGGTTACGATAACGCCCACGATCAAAATGCCGTACACGGTTTTCCGGGAGGCGTCGTCCATCCACTGCCGCTGAAATAAGGCGATATACAGATAGGCGCCGTATATGCCGTAAATCGCGCCTGAAGCGCCTATGGAAATCAGGATCTCTCCGGTACGGTTGTAATGAGCCACTGTCATCAAATTCCCCAGAATACCGCTTAACAAGTACAGCAGCCCGTATCGCCAAGGACCTAGCAGCCTCTCGAGAGGCGGGGCAAAGACGAGCAGCGCGAAGCTGTTAAAGAGCAAGTGGGAAAAACCCGCATGCAAAAACATGGAGCTGACAAATCTCCACCACTCATTATATTGATCGATGTTCGTCAATGCTCCAAACCGGATCAGCGTTTCATTGTTGGTGGAGCCCCCGTTAAAGGCCATAATGAGAAACATCACCAGGTTGATGACAAAGAGCAGCGTCGTGATCGGGTAGTACTTCAAATAACTTTTTAAATTCTCATAACGTACAAATAACATGTTATCCTTCCTTCTATATCCGAGTAAGCCACCGACGAAATTGGACAATGCCTTTTTAAAAAGATTATAATGGACTTTGTCACGAATCACCAATTTTTGATAACCAGGAAGGAGATTTCACATGGCACAAGAACGTACCAATGCAGCTACATTCAAAGGCAATCCGATTACCCTCATTGGCCCGGAACTTCAGGTGGGCGACGCCGCTCCCGATTTCAAGGTCAGCAAAAATTTGCTTGAAGAGGCTACTCTTAAGGACTATGCCGGCAAAATCAAATTAATTAGTGTCGTTCCTTCTCTTGATACGGGAGTATGTGACGCCCAAACGCGCCGTTTCAACGAAGAAGCCGCCGGCCTTGGCGACAACGTGATCGTGCTGACGATCAGCGCCGACCTTCCATTCGCTCAGGAACGCTGGTGTGCCGCTGCCGGAATCGACCGCGTCGTGACACTTTCCGACCACAAGGAGATGTCGTTCGGCGACGCTTACGGTGTTCATATCAAGGAATTCCGTCTGGACATGCGCTCCATTTTCGTCGTGGACAAAAACGACAAGATTACATATGTCGAGTACCTCAAGGAAATGGCCGAGCATCCAAACTACGAAAATGCCGTAGCAGCCGTTAAAGAACTGCTGTAATTCGGCTCAAGCCGCCATGTTTCCATAAAAAGCGGGAGAAAGAGCTGATCTTTCTCCCGCTTTTTCCTTACTCATTGTGTTATTTTGTATTTAGCCAGTTTCTTATCCAAAATGCCGAACAGGTTTACAATAATCCGGTAATTATACCCCAGATCCCCCAGCGAGCCCCGGGAGGCCGAGTACATATCAACAGCGGTGCGGACTGGACCAACCGATAGCACCGAAATGGTAATATCCACGGTACGGCCAAGCGAGGTTCTCTTCTCCAGCGTGATCTCCCCGACGGAAGACACCTCGTGCAGCACTTTGTAGCCAGGAATTTTTTTAAGTGTCGAGGAGATTTCCTCCCATGCCTTGTCTTTCGATAAATTGTAATAGCGCGTTTTCATTTTAGGATCCTTCGCGCGGTCGCTTGTTCCTTCTTGACTGCGAATGACCCCCACTAGAACTCTCTTTAGCGACAAGACCTTTCCTCCTTTATAGTAAACATCATCAATACTTAACAGTTTATCATTGTTACGGTCAGAACAAAAGAGTAAGTACGGAATGATGCCGGAGATTCAACAAAAAAAACACCCCGAACCGGGTATAGAACCGGCCGGGATGTTCTCTATTCTGCACCATGATGGTCACAATGGGTTCATCGACAAAATAAAAACCCGCCTATGCCGTCCGGTTAAATTGTCTTCTGAACCTGCTCTAGCAGGTGGGTGATCGCATCAGCGGTTTTGAAGTCCCCATGTCATATAGACAGGGCGTTTCAGCTGCGCTTCATATAGATCTCCCTCAGACATTATCATTGGTTCAAAACAACGATTAACCGTGGCGAACATCGCAGGATGTAGTCTTATTATAGACCGAAATCGTCAGCATGTAAACGAATTGGTAAAAATTCAGAAGAAAATATCGCTTGCTGGCTTAGTTTCTTTTACCCGGCTCATCGCCATTCGAAACGCTTTCTTCACGCCATTCATCTATCTTGTCCGGATCGCCCGGCAGACTTGCGGAATCTTCCGCGTCAGCGGCTTCCTGCTGTGCCTCTTCTTCTTTCTGTTTGAGGCGCTCCGCTTGCTCTTGCATCTTCATGTAGGTGCCGTAGAAGTTGAAAAACGCCCACAGCGCGATAACGCTTCCGCCAAAGAAAAAGATCAGCGCAGGATACTTAGACCCGATAAACAGGACAACCGCACTCCCGAGCACGGTAGCGAGCACGCGGAAAGGCCGGATGATCGTAATCAGAACTGCATTCTTCAAAATCTGTCCGATGGACATATGATAATGAACAATCATCGAGAAAAAGTTGAACATCGACAGGAACAGGACGATCAGCAGGATCAGCATCACAATCCCGATCAGCTGCATATTGCGGAACTGGGTCATATAGACCGTATAATCCACCATCATAATGACAAGCAGCAGCACGTAGAAAATACCGCCGAGCATGCTTTGTTTGTAGTTTTCCTTGTACGCTCTGAAATAGGTGCTGAAAATTTTAATATCGGTATCGCCCATCACCCATTTGCGCACCACCGCAAACAGCGCCGCCGTTGCAGGGAACAATGTAAACGGTGCCACGATTCCCATGGCCCAGTTCATCTGCAGCGACTCGTTAGCCCCCGTTACCAGCAGCTTCGTTACCAGAAAAAAGAAGAATGGTATCGAACACAGCATCCACAAAATATTGCTGTAAGCAATCCGGGTAATCCACTCTGTAATTTTGTAAATCCCACCCATTGCACCTTTGAATTCCAAGTAAAAGTCTCCTCCTCCACTAACATGCCTGTACCTTAATAATACCGCATTAGGGACATACATTGCCAGAGCCTAATTTCCGGCATCTGGGTGTTGGTCTATACATGCGGGCGATAACCGTCATAAGATACACCGTAATCCAAAAGAGTTTAACTTTTCGAAGGAGGTTATGATCAATGTCTCATGCTGTAGGCGGAGTTGGTTATGGTTGCGGTGCCGGCATGTTTGGTTCCACAGGCGCCATTCTGGTGCTGTTCATCCTGCTCGTTATCATCACTCGTGCATTCATCTGGTAATTTGATGATATAAGAAAAACGCCTGTCGACGTACATTCGTACGAAGACAGAACGCTTAAGCGGAAGTTTTTCTCGCGATTATAGAATGGTTCAGCTTCGCAGAAATGAATACATTCTATAATCATGAAAAAAAGAGGCGAAGTGCACGCGGCACTTCGCCTCTTTATTTTTTTACTTCTCGTAAGAATCTTCGCGTTTCGTCGTACGGCGTCCCTCTCCGCTGCTGCTTGTGCGCGGTTTACGGTCGCCACGGTACGAATCCCCGCGTCCGCTGTAGCTCTTGCTGTAGCCGCCGCGTCCGTCGCCGCGGTCACGGTTGTATCCTCCGCCGCTACGGCTGCCGCTGTTGCCGCCGCGGTAGCCGCCGGACGGTTTCCGTCCGCTGCGCAGGTCCGGCTTACCGCTTTGCCGGCGCTTGACGCGGATCGGGTCTTCCGGCGTCAGCTGGATATCCGAATCCTTCTTCTCGCCTGTCAGCATCTTCAATGCCGCAGACAGCAGCTGCACGGAGTCGTACTGCTCCAGCAGTTGGATGGCTAGCCCTTTGTATTCATTCAATTCGCCCTTTTCCACGGTTTCAAGCAATCTTTCTGCCGTCACGCGCTGTTTGCCTTCGATGGCTTCGGCCAGCGTAGGGAGCGGCTTGCGTGGAATCCGGTGGCGGGTTACGCGTTCGATCAGGTGCAGGTGATCCATCTCGCGCGGAGTAACGAAGGTCCATGCGGTTCCTTCTTTGCCGGCACGGCCGGTACGTCCGATCCGGTGCACATAGCTCTCCGGATCCTGCGGAAGGTCAAAGTTCACGACGTGGGTAACGCCGGATACGTCAAGGCCGCGGGCCGCAACGTCTGTAGCTACCAGCACATCGATGCTTCCGTCACGGAATTTGCGCATTACGGCGTCGCGCTGGTTCTGGGACAGGTCCCCATGCAGGCCGTCCGCGGAATATCCGCGCTTCTGCAGAGCTTCAGCCAGCTCGTCGACACGGCGCTTCGTGCGTCCGAAAACGATGGCGAGCTCCGGAGATTCCATATCGATCAAGCGGCTGAGCGCTTCGAACTTCTGGCGTTCCGGCACCTCGATATAAGCTTGGTCGATCAGCGGTGCGCTGACTTGTTTCGGAATGACGGAAACATGCTCCGGATTTTTCAAAAATTGCTGGGCCAGCTTCTGAATGTTCGGCGGCATCGTAGCGGAGAACAGCATCGTTTGGCGTTCTTCCGGTACCAGCTTCAGGATCGTCTGGATATCCTCCATGAAGCCCATATCCAGCATTTCGTCGGCTTCGTCCAAAATGACGGTTTCGACGTCGTCCAGGCGGATCGTTTTGCGGTTAATGTGGTCAAGCAAACGGCCTGGCGTGCCGATAATAATTTGGGGCTTCTTCTTCAGCGCGCGGATCTGGCGTCCGATGTCTTGACCACCGTAAATCGGCAGCGAGCCAATTCCCTTAAAACGGGTCAATTTTCCGATTTCCTCCGCGACCTGAATCGCAAGCTCCCGGGTAGGTGTCATAATGAGGGCGACGATTTTATCCGTATCTTTGGAGATTTTATTAATCAGCGGAATACCAAAGGCAGCGGTTTTGCCTGTACCCGTCTGTGCTTGGCCAATCATGTCCCGTCCGCTCATCGCGATCGGAATGGATTGTGCCTGAATCGGTGTCGCTTCCTCAAATCCAAGCTCCGTAATGGCCTGCAATACCTTTGGTTCGAGGCCTAATTCTGCGAAATTTTTCAATTTTTTCATACTCCTTCTATAAAGTGGACATACCACAATCTTGTCTGTATTCTTAAGTAGCGGTAAACATTATATAGGGTAGCCAAACTTCGATCAAACTTTTCATGGCTTCGATTCTCTATAGCGTTTATCCGGGCAAACAAAACAGCCTACAGAATTTAGTAAACGGTAATTATTCTCCTGAAACAATGCAAAATAATACTATTGTACAACCGTACTCAAGAACATCTAATACATTATATCACAAACCAAATTACAAACACCAGTCAAGCTGAAACAACTTTCAAACGTCTTGCAGAAAATTACATAATGAGGTGATGAGCTTGGAGCTCAAAAATATTTGGAAGTATGTGGTTGTGGTTCTTGGTGCGGCTTTTATTGCCTGCGGGTTCAATTTATTCCTCGTTCCGCTTCATTTGCTGAGCGGGGGCGTGTCCGGCCTGTCCATGCTCGTGAATTATTTTACACCGATCAGTCTCAGCGTTCTTTATTTCGTGTTTAACATACCGATGCTTGTCGCCGGCTGGTTCCAGCTCGGCAAACGTTTTATTATTTTGAGCATTCTGTCGGTCGTCGCCACGACGTGGCTGATCGCGGTAGTCCCCGAAACGGCCCTCGTGTCCGATACGCTGCTGGCCGCGGTATTCGGCGGTGTACTTGTCGGGATCGGCGCAGGCATTTCGTTCCGGGCCGGGGGCTCATCAGGCGGATTCGATATTATCGGGTCGATCGTTACCCGTTACCGCGACTTCCCGATCGGAAACATCCTGGTGGCCATGAATGGGGTCGTCATCCTCGCAGCCGGTTACTTACAGGGCAATTGGAACTTGGCGCTCGCCTCCATCGTTTCCATCTTCGTCACAGGCAAGGTCGTGGACATGATTCATGTCAGCCATTTCAAAGTCACGGTATACATCATCACGAACGAGACGGACGCCCTTCTGCACCTGCTGCTGGAGCGGCCGCGCGGCGTAACTAAGATCAAGACGCAGGGCGCTTTTTCCAATGTGGAAAAGGATATGCTGATGACCGTCACCACCCGGTATGAGCTGGCCGAGCTGAAGCGCATCATCAAGCAGACCGACCCCAAGGCGTTCGTCAACATTGTCGAGACCGTCGGCGTCATGGGTTCCTTCCGCAGAAGCTGATTTTTGTATGCGCTGTGTAAAAAAAAAGCCAAATGTGGTATATTAATAGTGCGCGCTTCCTACAATAGTTCCATGAGATTAGGATCGACCCAAATTTCCCAAAGCACTAAAACGCTTTTCCGATTCGCCTTGCGTTGGATCATCTGACTGTGAAGATTCGAAGGAGGAAAGGGTGATTTTTGTGGAAATGGAAATGGAAACGGTAAAGTTGTCCCAAATCGTCATGAAATGGTTCCCGGATATGATGCCATTCTTGAAGCAAAATGAACTGAATTCCCTCATTGTGCTGCGGGACGGACTTAGCATTCTGGAACAAGAAGATGCCATGGAGATCATCCAGTACAGCATCTGTGAACATCAGAGCTCAGCGCTGCTTCACTGATTTATAGCAAGTAGCAAGTGCTTGAATAACATGCCATTCGCGAATGGCCGCTTCGGCGGCAATGCGGATGGCATTTTTATTTGGCCCTGAATCGGCTTGATGCATGGGAACCACAATTTTTGTCAAAATGTTGGAAGTCGCTTTTCCCGCAAGTATTTAAGCATCCCGGTGGTAACCCTACGGAAGAGGGGAGCCGTTTGATTCCAAGCCGATTCGTTTAAAAAAAGAGAAGGCGTCCAACCGCACGGCCTTCGCCAAATGATTACAAAGCTGTTGCACCAAACAGGAGGTCGTTCCGATATAATTGACTTGTAAAGTCATTCAAGGGGAGAGAGTATTATGAATATTATTTGGGCGCTGCTGCTGTTGCTCGGCAGCAGTGCCGGGCATCCGCAGCAGGACAGCAATCATCCGTTAAGTCAATTGTTCAAGGCAACCGTTCATTCCGCTATGATCGCATCCCAACAAGGCGTCCCGGTCAGCGCAGACCATCCGCCCGTCAAGGTAGATCCGCAGGTCACCGCCCCCAAGGTTAAAGGGATTTACGTTACCGCTTACAGTGCAGGCGGTTCACGCATGAATCAGCTGCTGGATCTCACCGATAAAACCGATTTGAACGCGATGGTGGTCGACATCAAAGACGATGCAGGATACATAACTTATCAGACGGACAATGCCACGTTGAAGCAGATGGGCAAACCGCAGTCGTTTATTCCCGATATCAACCGGCTCATGCAGCGCCTGAACAAACATAAGGTATACCCTATCGCCCGGGTGGTCGTATTCAAGGATACGGTCCTTGCCAAAAAGCGGCCGGATCTGTCGTTCAAAAATCCGGACGGGACCCTCTGGGAGAACGGCAAAGGCGACAGCTTCGTCAACCCGTACAGCAAGGAAGTATGGGATTATAACATCGCGATTGCCAAGGAAGCGGCCAAGCTAGGCTTTAAAGAAGTTCAATTCGATTATGTACGGTTCCCGGAAGGATTTGAGAAGCGTGCCGATACGCTGAAATACGTCAAGAACGAAAAGTCCCGCGTGGATACGGTCGCAGAGTTCGTCCAATATGCCCGCAAGCAGCTGGCCCCTCTCGGCATTCGCGTGTCGGTGGACATATTCGGCTATGCGGCGTCCGTTCCGGCCGCGGAAGGGATCGGTCAGGATTTTGGCAAAATCTCCGAAAACGTGGACGTCATCAGTCCGATGGTGTATCCGAGCCACTACACGACCGGCTGGTTCGGCGCCGAGGATCCGGACAAGGAGCCTTACAAGACGATCAAGGGCTCTATGGCCGATACCCACAAAAAACTGGACCCGCTCAAAGACCGCAAGCCCATCATCCGCCCGTGGATTCAGGATTTTACCGCCAGCTGGCTCGGTAGCGGCCATTACGAGAAGTACGGCAAGCAGCAGGTAGAGGATCAGATCCGCGCCTTAAAAGACGCCGGCGTGAACGAATACTTGCTGTGGAACGCTTCCAACAGGTATTCCCAAGGCGTAGCGTACAAATAGACCTTGTCTTATCCCGGCGTGTCTTCGCCGGGTTTTATTTATTTGGATAGAGCTCTGTTCAAACCGGTGTGCCATGGTTTACAATAATAGTCTTGTCACCTTTATGTCAGAATTCCAGATATCTGTGAGGCTCATTTCATTATGAAAACAACCATGTCGCTCAAGCAAAAAACGATGCAGTTTCTCGTCATCCTGCTGCCCATTCTGGTCACGCAAATCGCGCTGTCCGCGATTACGTTTTTCGATACCAACATGTCCGGCCGGGCCAGCTCGGCCGATCTCGCCGGCGTGGCGATCGGCACAAGCCTGTGGATCCCGCTGCAGACCGGCCTGAGCGGTATTCTGATGGGCATGACCCCGATCGTGTCGCATCTGCTCGGCGGCGGCAGCCGCAATAAGGTAGCGTATCACGTCATACAGGGCCTGTATCTCGCTATATTGCTGGCCCTTGTGATCCTTGGAATCGGTTCGCTGCTGCTTCCCGTTATTTTGGACGGGATGAACCTGGAGGGGAATGTCCGGGACATCGCTTTCCGCTTCTTAAGCTATCTGTCCATCGGTATCGTGCCGATGTTCGGTTACACCGTCCTGCGAAGCTACATCGACGCCCTGGGCCAGACCCGGATTTCCATGATGATCACGCTGATCTCGCTGCCGATTAACGTCGGCTGCAATTACCTGCTCATCTTCGGCAACTGGGGGTTCCCCCGCTTGGGAGGCGCAGGCGCGGGAATCTCTTCTGCCATTACTTATTGGTGCGTGTTCTTGATTGCGATTCTATTTATCCACCGGCTCCATCCGTTCACCGATTACGGCATCTTCCGGAAGCTGTACGGCATATCGCTCTCCGTGTGGAAGGAGCTGCTGAAGATCGGGGTGCCGATCGGCTTCTCCATCTTTTTTGAAACCGGGGTATTCTCCGCTGTCACCCTGCTGATGAGCAGCTTCGATACGGTGACGATCGCAGCCCATCAGGCAGCAATGAATTTTGCGTCCACGCTCTATATGATTCCGCTCAGCTTCAGCATGGCGCTCACCATTCTGGTCGGCTACGAGAACGGGGCGGGCCGGCTGCGGGACGCCAGACAATACAGCAGGCTGGGGATTTCCACCGCTGTGGGCCTCTCGCTGATTACCGCCGTCGTTCTGCTCGTAGCCGGACGTTATGTCGCCGGATTTTATTCGGAGGAAAGCCATGTGATCGAACTGATTCAGCATTTTCTGATCTATGCGATTTTCTTCCAGATCTCCGATGCCGTAGCCACCCCGGTCCAGGGCGTACTGCGCGGATATAAAGACGTCAATCCGGCATTTATCATTACGTTTATTTCGTATTGGGTCATCGGTCTTCCCGTCGGCTACCTGCTGGCCGAGTTCACTCCGCTTCGGGCCTACGGCTATTGGGTCGGCCTGATAACAGGGCTCGCGGTCGGCGCGGCACTTCTGCTCGGACGGCTCGTTAAGATCCAGCGGCGGTTCGCTGCCCCCAAGCAAGCGTAACCGCCCGGGTTCCCCCCGAGCGGCTGCTGAATCTTGGTTTGTGCAAGCGAAACCGGCCTACCGCTCCCCATTCCGATTCACCACAAAAAGGCGCTGCAGGGTTAAAACCCGCAGCGCCTTGTCTGTGTACCGTTATGTTTATTGCGAAAGCCGTGAAGCGAGCTCATACAGCTCCCGGTTAAATTCCTTCTTCGTATTGACAACTTTATCGATATCCGTCAGCACGAGTTCGCCTTTCATGATGCCGCAAGCCTTGTCGGACTCGCCCTCGATCAACATGCGTACCGCAAAATCACCCAGCCGGCTCGCAAGATTCCGGTCCGCCGGAGTCGGGGTTCCGCCGCGCTGGATATGTCCAAGCACCGTTACCCGCGGTTCCAGAGTCGGGCAGCGGTCGGTCAGTGCCTTGGCAACCTCTTCCCCGCTTCCCACACCTTCGGCCACGAGCACGATACTGTGCCGTTTGCCATGGGCAAAGTTCTGCTTCATCCGCTCCGTAATTTCATCCATGTCATGCGGCATTTCCGGCACGAGAATCGTCTCCGCGCCCGATGCGAGGCCCGCATGCAGAGCGATATCCCCGCAGTGTCTTCCCATGACTTCCACAATCGAGGACCGTTCGTGCGAGGACATGGTATCGCGCAGCTTATTCACCGCGTCAACGACGATGCTGACGGCCGTATCGAATCCGATGGTGTAGTCCGTAAACGCGATATCGTTATCGATCGTTCCAGGCAGTGCCATGGTATTGATACCGAGCTTGCTGAGCTTGTTGGCGCCCTGGTATGAGCCATCGCCGCCGATAACGACCAGGCCGTCGATTCCGTGCTTGCGGAGGATGTCCGCACCCTTCTGCTGGCCTTCCGGCGTCATGAATTCCTTGCAGCGTGCCGATTGGAGAATGGTGCCGCCGCGCTGGATAATATCGCCCACGCTGCGCAGATCCATCGAAAAGATGTCGTCGTTCAGCAGGCCGTGATACCCGCGCTGAATGCCGTAAACCTCAAGTCCGTGATACAAGCCGCTGCGTACGACGGCGCGTACGGCTGCGTTCATCCCTTGCGAATCTCCGCCACTGGTTAATATTGCGATTTTTTTGACTGCCATGTTATTTCCTCCTCTTATCACTCGTACAAATGCTTGCGGATCCACCGGCTGTTGAAGAAGAAGAATAAGCGGGTTAGCGGGCTTCCCTTCATCAAACGTTTGGATACGGAGCGAACTTCCTGCTGCTCGCTGACTTTGGGATCGGATAAATAGATTGCCAGCAGCCCCTCAATGATCATCCGATGGAACGGGGGCACCGGGATGGCCGCAACATCCTTCCGGGCCGATTCCACAATAAAGGCAATCCGGTCCAGCATGACTTCGGGGCTCTCATAGTAATTGCAAAAATTGAGGTCTCCGCCAAGCCGATCCTCTTCCTGATCAATCAGGTAATCCAGCATAATATGCAGACAGCAAACATGTGGAAAATATGACGCATGAATGGAGGCGGCGGCAGTGCTGCTCAAATTGCGGTCGCTTGCGGCCAGAAAGAGCATAAACACGCCCAAAGTCGAACCGGTTGCCGCGGCGAACTCGTTCCACTGAAGCTGGGGAGTCCGTTCACGATGCAGCTCCCACCACGCAAGCAGCGCCGGTTCCCTTAACTCCGGTTTGATGTGCTTGTAAACCTGCAGGTCGGTATACAGGCCCGCTAAATCCCGGATAAAGGGCATCGCGGCAGCGTAGCCGGGCAGCTGGCGTATGCAGCTTTGGCAGGTTGTCACCAACCCATGCAAATAACCTCCGTCATTTTGCTCCTGACGAAGTGCATAGTAATTGACAGGTTCAGCCGCCGGGTCGATCGCATCCAGCATCGATTGGTGAAGCAGGCGGAAATCTTCGGCTTCCATGGATGTGCTGCGGTCACACAGGTTATCCAGATAGTCGCTGATCGTCTGATAGGCCACGATGAGCTTGGTAAGTATAAGCCGCTCCGGCAGCGGAACGGCGGCGTAGATGCCTCCGCCCTCACAGTGAAATTGTTTCGTCTCTATACTCGCCAAGGCTTGCTTTCTCAGCTCGGGATCAGGGATGTTCCCTGCCTTCCTCCGCCATCCGTCCAGTTCTTTTCGCACTTCCGGCAATATATGCTTGTACACCCGGCTCATTAAACTGACAGGATTCCGGGGAACTTGATATCGAGTTTGCCCATTTACATTCAAGACGGTGCCTCCACATTGTTGTCTACTTGTATCGATCCTAATGTCCTTTATTATAATATGGTCCTGGAATTTGCACAAATAAACCGTGCATGAATCCTCCCTTTTTTCACAACAATATGTGTCCAATTAAAGGAGTGTGCCGGGATCTCCTCGAAAAGGTAAGCTGAAAGATTCCACCGCAGCAGCATATGCTCATCTATAGTATAGCGGTCGGCACCATGCGGCAGGGTGACTTTTTGCACAAAAATCACAAAACATCGGGGTATTGATCATGAAACTAGAACAATCGACGCCAGACGTCAATTGGCAAAGGGCATTCACCTTTACCATCTATGGGACCAGCGTCCTGGTCGCCTCCTACTTCCAGCTTTACTTCAGCCACCTCGGCTTCAGCAGCTCGCAGGTCGGCTATCTGTACGCCGTCGGCCCCTTCATCTCCATCTTCTCCAACATGTTCTGGAGCATGGCGAGCGACCGCTACCGGACAACCAAAAAGATCATGCTCCTGCTGTTCGCCGGACAGCTCGGCATGGGGCTGCTCCTGTCGGCCACCTCCTCCTTTTATGCGGTATTCGCGTTGATTACGGTTTTTTACTTTTTCTACTATCCGGTATTTCCGCTGTCGGATACGATGTCGATCCAGACCGCCCAGAGGCACGGGAAAAATTTTATCGTCATCCGGGTCTTCGGTTCGATCGGTTACGCCTTCTTCGCCTTGTCCATCGGCTATATCCTCGCCAACGTTGGTATTTCCCGGGCGCTGCTTCTGGCCATCCTCATTGCGGGGGCCTGCCTCCTGCTCGCCACAAGGCTCAGGGACGGCGTCAAAACGAACGGTCAGAAGATGGAATGGAAGGGCCTGTGGAACGTGCTCCGGCAAAAGGAAGTGCTGTGGTTCTTCGCAGGCGTGTTCTGCCTGGCCCTCCCCTACCGGATGAATGAAGCGTTCCTGACGCTGACGCTCAAAAGCATGGGCGCAAGTGAGGGGCTGATCGGCTGGTCCCTGCTGGCGGCGGCTCTCAGTGAAATTCCGGTTTTCTTTCTGCTCAGCCGCTTCGGAGAGCGTTTCAAGGAACTGCCGCTCCTCGCTCTGGCTGCACTGATGTTCGCACTGCGCTTCTTCTTGATGTCGATCGCGGAACACCCCGGATCGGTCATCGCGGTACAGACCTTGCACAGTGTGACCTTCGGCATCTACTACGTGACGGCGGTCCGCTACATCACCCGGATCATTCCGGATGAATTCCGGGCAACGGGACTTGCGCTGTTTACGATCGTATGGTCGAGCGCAGCCGGGCTCGTCAGCGGAACGTTCGGCGGCGTTCTGTATGAGCAGGCCGGGCGCACAACTTTCTATTTCATCGCCGCAGGGCTGGCTTTGGCCGCCTGTGCCGGCTTTTTGGCGAGACACCTGCTCGGAAATGCCAAGGCTCCGGGCGCATCGATGGACAGCCGAAAGATGTAACCCCAAAAAAGCCCATTTTCTAACCGCGGAGAACGGAAGAAAACGGGCTTCTCTTTTTCACAAAAATATATAAAGACAAAAAAGCACAGTCCCCGCATGAGAACTGTGCACAATAAGCAATTTGTTAACCAAAACTTATAAGAAATCCGTTACCGGAGTCAATCTTATAATTTGATTACGTTAGCAGCTTGAGGGCCACGGTTGCCTTCAGTGATTTCGAATTCAACTTCTTGACCTTCGTCCAAAGTTTTGAAGCCGTCTCCTTGGATTGCGGAGAAATGTACGAATACGTCCTCGCCGCCTTCAACTTGGATAAAGCCATAGCCTTTTTCTGCGTTAAACCATTTAACTGTACCTTTCAAATGAACAACCTCCTAAAAATACCGCCATCTATGGCGAATAAATACATTATACTTCATGGCCTTTGACAATGCAATCGCTCTTTTTCGTCCGAAGCTTCTTTTTAAGGAACGGTATTTGTCAATCTCATCCATGCTGAACCATTCCGTTGTCGCAAGAAAAACTTCCGCTATACGCGGTCTGTCTTCAATAAATTATGCATCGATGACGTTTTTCTTATTTGCTTTTACACAAGCCTCTGCGGTATCATTTTACCAAAAGACCAAACGGAGAATACGACATGATCAAAAAACATGAAATATACAAAAAAGACAAATGGAACATGATGACTGTCGAAGTCCAGGGCCGCTACATCGTCCTGCGGGAAATTTCCGATCAATGGGGCGAAGAGACCCACACCTTTATGAGCCGGCCGGCCATGATGCAATGGGTGAACAACCGCTTTCCGAAGGAAGATTACCAGGGCAACGAGGATGAGTGGCGTCAAATCATGAATGCGTTTAAAGAGGTATAATTCAGGATGGAATACGGCAGCGTCCTGGTCTTTGTTATTTTGGCCTTCTGTTTAGGCGCAGTCTTGATCATGAAGAAGGATACGATCCCGCCGAAGCTGAAGCGCGGCATGGCCATCTTCGCCCTCATCATGATCCTGGTTGCCTTTTTCCTTATTGTATACAATTTGCTTACCATGGGTTCCAGCCCTAATGGAGGATAAATAATCTTTTTCGGGTAAGGTCATACTAAGGGGTATATTTCTTCAAGACAGACCGTCAGAGGAGGCCCCCTTTCGTGAAATACTCGAAGACCCTGAAGCTTGCCGTCGCCATCAGCATGCTCTCGGTCCTGTTTGTTCCTCCTGCGGCTTCTTCACACGGAGCCCGATTCATATTAACCCAACAGTCAAGGAGGATTCCGATGGAACAATTACCTAAACGTTCAGAAGTACCCGCCGAGCACCAATGGAAGATTGAGGACCTGTTCGCCAGCCAGCAGGCCTGGGACGAAACGTATGCCGAGCTTCAGAAGGAAGTGAAAAAGGCCGGGGATTTCCAAGGCAAACTGAACAATGCGGCAGCGGTGAAGGACTGCTTCGCCCTGGAGGATGAAATCTCGCTGAAGACGGAACGCCTATACGTGTACGCTCACCTGCATCACGACGAAGATACAGCCAACTCTACATACCAGGCCCTTTCGGCCAAAGCCAAAAAAATGAGCGTACAGGTGGGCGAAGCCCTCTCCTTCATCACGCCGGAAATTTTGTCGCTGCCGGACAGCAAGCTGGACGAATTCATTGCCGACCCGCAGCTTGCCGAATACAAATTTACGCTGACCGAAATGAAGCGCGAGAAAGCGCATGTCCTGTCCAAAGCGGAAGAAGCGCTGCTGGCCCAGGTCGGCAACCTGTCCCAGGCACCGCAGACAATCTACGGGATGCTGAACAATGCCGATCTTAAATTTCCGAAAATCAAGGACGAGAACGGCAAGGAAGTTGAGCTGACTCACGGCAGTTACATCCAGTTCCTGGAGAACCCGAACCGTGAAGTCCGCGAACGGGCGTTCAAAGCGGTGTACGAAACGTACGCCAAGCAAAAGAACACGATCGCGTCCACACTGAGCGCCAATGTCAACAAGAACATGTTCTACGCCAATGTCCGCAAGTACCCTTCCGTGCTGGAGATGTCTCTCTACGGCGACAACATTCCGAAGGAAGTGTACACGAACCTGATCGACACCATCCATGAAAGCCTGCCTCTGCTGCACCGCTACATGAACCTGCGCAAGAAGCTGCTGGGCGTGGATGAGCTGCATATGTACGATCTGTTTGCCCCGCTTGTCGACGAATACAAAATGGACATTACGTATGAAGAAGCGAAAAAGACCGTATCCGAAGGCTTGAAGCCGCTCGGCAAAGACTATCTGGCTTCCCTGCAGGAAGGCTTTGACAACGGATGGATCGACGTATATGAAAATGAGAACAAGCGCACTGGCGCATACAGCTGGGGCGCCTACGGCACGCACCCTTATGTGCTGCTGAACCACAAGGAGAACCTGAACAGCATGTTCACCTTGGCGCACGAGATGGGTCATGCGCTGCATTCCTATTATTCCGACAACGCTCTGAAATACCGCGATGCGCAGTATACGATTTTCCTGGCGGAAGTGGCCTCCACGACCAACGAAGCGCTGCTGATGGACTACCTGCTCAAGAAATCGACCGATCCGAAGGAAAAAATGTACCTGCTGACCTATTATGCCGACCAGTTCCGGACGACGGTGTTCCGCCAAACGATGTTCGCCGAATTCGAGAAACTCGTTCACGAACGCGCGGAGCAGGGCGAAGCATTGACGCCTCAGGCGCTGTCGGAGATCTACTATGACCTGAATGTGAAATACCACGGCAAGGACATGGTCGTTGATAAGGATATCGAGATGGAATGGGCTCGCATCCCCCATTTCTACACCAGCTTCTACGTGTACAAATACGCCACGGGCTTCTCGGCGGCGACCAGCTTCTCGAAGCAGATTTTGGAAGAAGGCCAGCCGGCCGTCGACCGTTACCTCGGCTTCCTGAAGAGCGGAGGCAGCGACTTCTCGATCAATATTCTGAAGAAAGCCGGAGTCGACATGTCTTCGCCGCAGCCGGTCCGCGAAGCGATGAGCGTCTTCGAGAGCATTATCGAGCAAATGGAACAGCTGACAAAATAAGTTGAACGGCCAGGCTTATCATAATCCCTTGCCCGCGGGGCGGGGGATTTTTCTACTGTCTGCCGGAGAGGGTGTTTTCAAAAGTGAAAATGCAGTGGTCACTCATATTCGGGCTTCTGTTTGCGCTGCTCACCGCGATTTTTGCCGTGATCAACGTCGATCCCGTAAAGGTCAACTTTATGTTTGCCGAGGTGAACATTCCGCTGATTCTGCTCATTCTCGGATGTACGCTGATCGGCGGGATCATCGTCGGATCCTACGGAATTTTCAGGCAGTACAAACTTCAGAAAACGGTCAAGCATCTCTCGGTCCAGCTGGCTCAGGTCCAAGCCGAAACGGGGTATACCTTCCCGGACCCTGCCGCAAACAAGGCGGTCTCTGAGGATGAGGCCGGGACGAAGCCGTTATAACGGGAATGCAATATCAAACGGAGGGGAACCGTGAACATGTCGATACAACCAAATGAGCAATACGTTTTAACCTTTTTGAAAAAGCTGCTCGATACGCCGAGCCCTACGGGATATACGGGACACATCATGAAGTTCATTGAGGAGGAAGCCGCAAGCCTGGGCATTCCGCTGACCCGGAATCATAAAGGCGGGGCGATTCTGGAGGTGCAGGGCGAGGATCCTTCCCGCACGGTCGCACTGAGCGCCCATGTGGATACCCTTGGGGCAATGGTCAGAGCGGTCAAGCCTTCGGGCACGCTGCGGCTGACGTCTGTCGGCGGATTCATGATGCACAGCATCGAGAACGAATACTGTGTCATCCATACGCGCAGCGGCAAGACTTATACCGGCACGATCCTAAGCACCCATCCATCGGTGCATGTCTATAGCGACGCGCGCGATTTCAAACGCCAGGAGGACCATATGGAAGTCCGCATCGACGAGCTGGTGGAATCCAAGGAAGACGTGCTGAAGCTGGGCATCGCGGTCGGCGACTTCGTCTCCTTCGATGCGAGAGCGACGATTACGGACAGCGGCTATATCAAGTCCCGTCATATCGATGACAAAGCCAGCGTCGCGGCGCTGTTCGGCCTGCTGGAGTCGATGAAACGGGAAAATTGGAAACCGTCCACCAATGTGAAGCTGCTGATCTCCAATTACGAGGAAGTCGGACACGGCACCGCCTATATTCCTTCGGATATCGATGAAATGATCGCTGTGGACATGGGCTGCATCGGCGACGACCTCAGCTGCAAGGAGACCGACGTCTCGATCTGCGCGAAGGATTCTTCCGGGCCGTACGACTATGATATGACGAGCCGGCTGATCGAGCTGGCCAAGGCTGAAGGCATTCCTTACGCCGTGGACGTGTATCCACACTACGGCTCGGACGCTTCCGCCGCCCTGTCCGGCGGGAATAACATTCGCGCCGCGCTGATCGGGCCGGGCGTTCACGCCTCCCACGCGATGGAGCGCACCCACAAGCAGGCGGTGCTGAATACGGTCAAGCTGCTTGCGGCTTATATTCGCGGGTAACGCCGAGCCGTTCCATCAGCCGTATCCCGGGCTCACGCCCATCAAAGCCAAACCGGCTGTCCATTTGGACAGCCGGTTTGTTCTGTATATTGCTGATCCCGATATCAGCAGCGTGTATACATTGATTTGTCACACTATGCGAAATCTCGATCCGCCCGCCAGGGAGGCGTCTGTATCAGCGTCGTCCGCCGGCAGGGGCGGCTGCCTGTACAGGGCCGGAAGCCGAAACCCGGCTATTGCCGGGTACTGCCTGCTCGGAGGGCGCCGAAGCGTTTCCTGCTTCTTCAACCGGGACAGCAGTTGTTTGAGCATTGGCCTGCGCTTGCGTGGAAATTGGTGCCGTCTCACGAAGGGCCTGGGCCGAAGCGGCGCTTTCGCTTGCACCGGATTGTGCAGTCGCATCGCCGCCCATGGTGGAGCGGGCCGCTCTCGGCGAATAGACCGAAATGTGGTCCAGGCGCTTGGTGGCATGCGGCCCGACGAATTTCAACTCGTAATCGCCTTCTTTATAGGTAAGCACGTCATCCGATCCGCTCGTCTTGACGGAGCTTGGTTTGCCCAACGTGTTCTCGATTTCCTGGAAGCTGATTTTGCTGAGATCGGTACTCTCATCGATACCCGATCCGAAATAACGGATGTCGTACACCACTTCGCCCTGCCCGATGCCAAAAGCGTAGCTGCCCCGCCCCGCCCCCGGCGAGTAGGAGTCATAGGCGTAACGGTCGGTCGGCTGCCATGGCCGGTCCGGCTCGCCCCATGCGTTATGCACGTCCTCGATCGTTGTTTTGCCGGATACAAAGTCAGCGCCCTTTACTCTGCCTTTCTTGGCTAAAGTGGCGATATCCTTGATTTGCTGCTGGTGTCCGCTGGTTGCACTGCCGTTCCCGGATGTGCCCGAGCCGCTTCCCGCAGAACCGGTGCTGTCACCGGTAGTGGAGCCTGTCCCTGTACCATTGCCGGCATCGGTTGATCCGGAATCCGTCTTGCCGCCGGTTTCGTTCTGGCCTTCCCCGTTCTGCCCATTCGATCCGTTACCATCATCCGAGGGAGTCGTGCCCGAGTCTGTATTGGTGCTTCCAGCCGGCGGAGACGCCTGATCCTGTGTGGATTTTCCGTCGGTCAGGGCACATCCGCCTAAGGCGAGCACAAGCACCAGACCGATCACCGTCCAGCGGATGGAAGCCGGTTTAAACGATTTAATCATTAGTATCCTCCTTCTCAGCTGCCTGCGTGAAGCAGATAGTCTTGCGGTTCCCGGAACATAAGCATCCGTCCGGTATTGTTCCAAAAGCGTTAGAATTGTATACCCATACTGGGCGATTTGGTTCGGATCCATCCGTCTCAATGCCAGCGCATCGGCGGACAGCTCCTGATCCTCCCGCATCCGGTAAAATGCGTACCACAGCAGCGGGTTATACCAATGAAAAGCGAGGAGAATCTGCGCAACCCAATTCACCAAAATGTCCCATCTTTTCGCATGCGCCAATTCGTGCAAAAAAATATGCTTTTGCTGCGCCTCATCCAGTTCCGCCATGCCCGGCGGCATGATCATCCGCGGACGAATCACCCCGAACAGCGTGGGCGAGGAAACGGCGGGCGATAGCTTCAGCCCGATGCTTCGCCTCACGCCCATACGGGCCTTGGCCTCTCCCAGCATTTGAACCATCCCCGGGTCTGTCTCTTGGGAGTGTCTGCCGAGCAGCCGTGTGTAACGGACGTTCGCGATGACGAGCCGGATCAGCAGGAGCGCCGCCCCGGTCAGCCAGACCGTTATCAGGATCGAACGGACGGATAGCCCGCTATCCTTTTGCGTCGGAGGTGAGGTTCCGAATTCATGGCTCCCCGCCAGTTCGCCAGGGAATAAATCGGCCTCGTCCCCCAACTTCACCGGTGTCTGCGCTTGGCCGGAGGAGGGACTTCCGCCGCCTGCTGTCCAAACAAGGCGTTTCCCGGTCCTGCCATGGAAAAAAGGTTTCCCATGCTGAATGAACTTTCCGGACCGGACGGGATCATCAGCCGGAGAATTAACAGCAGCCACAAGGCATAATGCCACCCTGGCTTCAGCCAGCTGCCGAACACCCGCTTCATCAGCAAAATGAGGACCACCATCATACCGGCCAGCAGCGTCGTATGGATCATCCAGTCAAACAAATCGTTCAGGAGGGGGTACAGGTTTCCCGGCACGCTCATCCCCTCCCTTCCGGTCCGCCCGAATCATCCAGCAGCTTGCGCAGCTCGGCGATCTCCTCCTGCGACAGCTTCTCCTCCTTGAGAAAGTTCACCAGCAGCGGCTTGAAGGATCCGCTGTAAATGCGCTGTAAAAAGCTCTTCGTCTCCGCCCGTTGGCATTCTTCCTCCGAGACAAGCGGGGAGTATCGGTATGGGCGGCTGTCCGGATCGAACGAAGCGGCCTCTTTCGTGACGAGACGGTTCAGCAGCGTTCTGACCGTCTTGGGGCTCCAGTCCATGCGGCCGGCCAGAACGTCAATGACCTCGCCCGCCGTCAGCGGCGAGCCGGCCCACAGCACCTTCATGACCTCCCATTCGGCCTCGGAAATGACGGGAAGTTGTTTCACCGGTATATTCTCCTTTCTTATGATCACATTTGTAATCATCGCATGCATCCAATATTACACACGTAATCCAGGATGTCAATCCGTTCTTTGCCCGGAAACATGCCGCTTGCTGAAAACACTCACAACAATAGGGCGCCCCGTATTATTTACGGGAACGCCCTATTGTACTAACCGTCAGCTCGATGTGCCGCTTGAATTACGCCTTGCTCTGCTCAATTCTCTCCGCCAGCTCGTTCAGATACGTCCAGCGGTCCATCAAATGCTCCAGCTCCTGCTCGGCTTGCTGCTGCGCCTGCAGCAGCTCCTGCAGTCTGGCCGAATCGCTGAACGCGGCCTCCATCTCCTTCTGTATGCCCTCCAGCTTCTGCTCACAGGCTTCGATCAAGCCGTCGATCTGTTCGAATTCGCGCTGCTCTTTATAGCTGAATTTCAGCTTGTCCCGCGGCGCTTCTTTCGCCTGAGATGAAGGCTGGCCTCCCTCCGGGGAGGCCCCGGCCTTCTTCAGACCGTCCGTGGAGGAGCCGCCTGCGGCAGACGGCGCATTCTTGCTCATCCATTCCGCATACTCCGTGTAAGCCCCCACATGGACGCGAATCGCCCCCTCGCCTTCGAAAGCCATAATCTTCTCTACGGTACGGTCAAGGAAGAAGCGGTCATGGGACACCGCAAAGACTACGCCCGGAAAATCGTCCAAATAATCTTCCAGCACGGACAGCGTTTGAATGTCGAGATCGTTCGTCGGCTCGTCGAGCAGAAGGACGTTCGGGGCCGACATCAGCACCCGCAGCAAATACAGGCGGCGCTTCTCTCCCCCGGACAGCTTGGAGATCGGCGTCCACTGCATAGCCGGCGGGAACAAAAAGCGCTCGAGCATTTGGGAAGCGGTGATCTGGCTGCCGTCGTCGGTCCGGATCACTTCCGCTTCCTCCTTGATGTACTCGATCACCCGCATATTGCCGTCCATTTCCTGATGCTCCTGGGTAAAGTATCCCAGCTTGACCGTCTGACCGACTACGATTTCGCCTCCATCAGGCTCCAGCCGGCCGGCAATCAGGTTCAGCAGCGTCGATTTGCCGCTTCCGTTCGGGCCGACGATGCCGACGCGGTCGCCGGGAACGGCAATATAGCTCAGATCGCGGATCAGCGTCCGGCCATCGGCCTTTTTGGCCAAATGTTCGATCTCGAGGATTTTCCGGCCGAGCCGGGTCGAAAGCGCAGCAATATCCACATTCCCGGCACGCTGCGGCCCCTTCTGATCCTTCAGCGCCTCAAAGCGTTCGATGCGCGCCTTCTGCTTCGTCGATCTCGCCTTGGCTCCGCGCCGGATCCAGGCCAGCTCCGTCCGCAGCAGGTTCTGGCGCTTCTGTTCGGAAGCCGCCTCCCGTTCTTCCCGCTGGGCCTTCAGCTCCAGAAAGGCCGAGTAATTGGCCTCATAGCGGTACAGCCTGCCCTGGTCCAGCTCCAGCATGACATTCGCGACGCGGTCCAGGAAATACCGGTCGTGCGTAATCATCAGCAGCGCGCCGCGGCGCTTCTGGAGGTACTGCTCCAGCCAGGCGACCGAGTCATTGTCGATATGGTTGGTCGGCTCGTCCAGAATAAGCAGCTCGCACGGCTGGATCAAGGCGGACGCCAGCGCGACACGCTTCCGCTGGCCGCCGGACAGCGTCCCCATCAGGGCATCAAAGCTTGAAATGCCCAGCTTGGACAGGATCGTCTTGGCTTCGCTCTCAAGCTGCCACGCCTGGAGGGCGTCCATTTCCTGATTCAGCTTCAGGAGCTTCTGCTGCAGCGTTTCGTCCGAAGGATTCAGCTCGACCCGCTCCATCGTTTCCGTATAATCACGGACGATCTTCATCTGCGGGTCCTGGCCCTGGAACACCTGCTGTAGCACCGTCATGCCCGGGTCAAAATCCGGATTTTGCGCCAGATAGCGGACCCGGACGCTGTTGCCGATGGAAATCTGGCCTTCGTCCAGAGGCTCAAGTCCGGCGATGACCCGCAAAAAGGTGGATTTGCCGGTGCCGTTGACGCCGATGATTCCGATTTTATCCTGATCCGCCATCCCGAAGGACGCGTCCTCAAACAATACCTTCTCTCCGTAGCTTTTGGAGATATGTTCAACTGTCATTATGTTCATAACTATTTCCCCTACTCATCCAGCGATTTTCTGTTCCTTAATATTAACACAAAAACCGCCCAAAGGCTGGGCGGCATGTATGCTACGCTTCTATCAGATATTGAGAGCGTGTTGTCCAGGGCGAACTGCACCTTCCCAGACGGCGGGGTAAACGCGGAAGCGGGCTGGCTTAAGCACTTTAAGCAAAGCACTTTAAGCCCTTTGAGCTCCCGGATTCATGGGAAAAGCAGCAGCGCGGCAGCGAGGGCAGCTCCCCCTCCGATGAAGGAAGAGACGACATTGACGGCGTCGTTGTTCATGAACCGCCATCCGCCCATACGCCGGGTCCTGCTTCCGCAGTGCGTCATGACCTCGACCTCTTTGCCGCACACCGGGCACTTATACATGATCTGTACGGATGCGCCAAGGATGGAATCGGCGAAAGCCCCGGCCAATCCGCCGACTATCCCCAGCACCAAAGCCAAGGCCAGCGAATGGGTGGCCGTCCCGGACAGCCGTTCAAACAGCCAGGCGAAGAGGCCGATCAGCGCTCCTCCTCCCGCGGCGGCGGTGCTGCCCAGCAGCGACACCCCTCCCGACGTACCGGGAGGGAGCACGCGCCCGTTCAGGACCGAACGAGGCGGCTTGCGGCTGAGGCTGCCCAGCTCCGTGGCCCAAGTGTCGGCCGTTACCGCCGCCATGACGCCAATGAAGGCGAACACCCAGTCCTCATGCGGCCAGAAGGCATTCAGCAAGCATAGCAGCATGCCGGCACCCCCGTTGGCCAGCACTTGTCCGGCGTCCCGGTTGCCCGTTTTGGCGTAGGATTTTTCCAGCTCGGCCTTCCGGCTTGCCTTCACCTTGGACAGCGCCGATGAGCTGATAAAAAAGACGAGCAGGGTGCCAAACCACAACAGATTCCCCGCTCCAAAATAAATCGTTCCCATAACAAAGGCGCAGACCGCTCCCGATATGGTGAGCGACCGCTTCCAGTACGCAGCCCCGGCGACAACGAGCGCGCACAGCGCCCCGATGATCCACATCATGGCGATTTAGCCGATGCGGCAGCTTCCCAGCTGCTCCTCGCCCCAGCCTAGAGCGAACGTATCGCCTTCGGATGCCGGGCCGACGCCGGCCGGCGTACCGGTGAAAATCACGTCGCCTTCACCCAGCCCGTAATGAACGCCGATATAATCCACAATTTCCTGCAGGGAGAAAATCATGTCCCGCGCATTGCCGCGCTGCACTTCCTCATTATTTTTCAAAACGGTGAAATCCTTCTCCGTCACGCTGCCGGTTCCCGGAAAAGGAATGAAGCCCGTGATGGGAGCGGAATTTTTAAACCCTTTGGCCGCCGTCCACGGGTGGCCCTTCTTCTTGATGACCGACTGCACGTCTCTCAGCGTAAAATCGATGCCGAGTGCCATTTGGTCCACCAGATCATCCACCACGGACCCAGGCTCATAATCACGCGCGATGCGGATGACGATTTCGCCTTCGTAATGAACCTCCCCCTGATCCTTCGGGAGGGCGAGCACGGCGTCCTCAAGCGGAACGACCGCGTGGGACGGCTTCATGAAGATCATCGGCTCGGTCGGGACCTCGTTGCCGAGCTCGGCGGCGTGCAGTTTGTAATTTCGGCCAACACAGTATACGTTACGAATCATCTCGATCATCCTTTGCTATGATGGATTAGGTGTTGCACCCGAACAGGGCGGTAATCGTTGCGAAGTTCGAGCATTGCCGGGTTTTTCGGTCAGCCGGGAAAGGTTTTCCGCCAAACGTCCGGCCGGTTGGTACAGATCAATATTTCGGGCGACATCGCTGCGATCCTTTTCATGCCTTTGGCGTCATCGATCGTCCAGGCCATGACCGTAATGCCTTCGAAGATCAGCAGCGACGCCAGGCCCGTATCGAGATTAGGGTGACCGATCGACAGGAACGAGCACTGCAACGCCTTAAGGCGCGAAGGCAGATCCTTGGGCCTGCCGTCGAGGATCAGCCCCGTCTTGAACGCTTGGTTGATCTCCTTCACCCGCTGCAGCGCACCGGTGTCAAACGAAGTGATCACCACGTCCTGCTCCATATGATAGCGCGATACGCGTTCGAGCACCGCCTGCTCCAGTCCCGGATACATATTGCCGGATGTTTTCAGTTCGATGTTCAATCGGACCCTGCCGCAGCTTAGGCGAAGTACTTCGTCCAGGGAGGGAATGCGTTCTCCTTGAAAAGCGCGCCCTTTCCAGCTTCCCGCGTCCAGCCGCTGCAGCTGCTGCCACGTATGGTCTTTGACCCTGCCGCTGCCGTTGGTCGTCCGGTCCAGGCTGAAATCGTGAATGACGACGGGGATTCCGTCGGCGGTCAGCTGCGTGTCGATTTCCATCCATTGGACGTAAGGCTCCGCCATCGCCATCCGAAAAGCCGCCATCGTGTTCTCCGGCGCCTTGCCGGAAAATCCCCGATGAGCCACACACAGGTTGTTCATTCCCTCTCCCTCGCTCTCCTAAGTTATGGTCAACGTGCCGAGCCAGTCGTTACGGTCCCGTCGCCGGATACCCGGACGCCCCCAATGGACAGCTGCTGCATTTCCTGCATCAGCTTCTTCCCTTCGTCGGGTGTCATCGGAACCGGCTGGCCCAGCTCCGTCTTGTAAGGGATCAGTTTCATGCCGCATCCGCCCTCCGGCCGGCAGGACGCCTCAAATACCGCGGTTTTCCAGGTCGCCGGTACGGTTGATTTGGTGAAAATGAAGTTGCCCGTACTATAAGCAATCCATTTGCCCTTGTACTGCTCCAGCCCCTGCAGCACATGCGGATGCGCTCCGATGATCAGATCGGCGCCCGCATCGACGAAAGCGTGGGCCAGCGCCTTCTGGTTGGCATCCGGCGTGCTCTGCCGCTCGATGCCCCAGTGTGCCATCACAATGACCAAATCGGCGTTTTTGCGGGCTTCGGCAATGGATTTCAGCACCTCGGGAGCCTGCCCGTAAGCACTGGCCACACCCGGTTTACTGGTACCCGCGGCCCAGCTCGATTCCGGGTACACGCGGCTGGCACCGACAAGCGCCACCTTCATGCCTTTTATAGAGAAGTATTCCGGCGCGTAGGCACGAGCTGCGTTCTTCCCTGCACCGACATACTTAATGCCGCTGGCACCCAGGTGGGTGACTGTATCCAGCAGCCCTTCCTCTCCCTGGTCCAGGATGTGGTTGTTGGCGAGCGTGACGGCGTCCATGCCTGCGGCGCGCAGCGCATCGAGCGCCTTAGGGGATGATTTAAAAACATACGTTTTGTTTTTGGCCCCGACGCCGCGGGTGGTGACCGGTGTCTCCAGATTTCCCAGCGTCAGGTCGTCCTTCTTAAACAGATCCCCCAAATATGTAAAGGGGTATGAATAACCCTTGCTTTCAAGCAGCGTTTCCACTTTGCCCGAAAAAATCATATCGCCCACAAAATGAATGCGAATCGTTTGGCCGGACGGCGCATCCGACGTCCCTCCGGAAGCCGCTTTCTCCGGGATTTGATCCTGCTGCGGCTTGGCTTTGCCGGAATCGGAATTCTTTCCCGTCTCCTGCTTTCCTTCTTGTTCAGCCTGCTTACTCCCGTTTCCTGCAGGCTGGTCCTGCTGCGCGCCGACAGTCTCCTGATCCGGCGGTGTTCCCGTTTGATCCGGTGGAGGCGGATCCGCAGCTTCCTCCGCGGGTTGTTCCGAAGACGTCTCCGGACCGGAATTTCCCGCCTCTTCTCCGCTTCCCGGCACCGCTCCTTGCCGTTCATCAGTCTGCTGCTCTGCAGTCTGCCCTGCGGTCTGATGTTCAGGATTGCGGGACTCCTGCGCGGAGCCGCCCGTATGCGCCTTTTGTGTCAACAAATAATATCCAATAAGTAGTACAATGACGGCAAGCAAGCCGAGATTTACGTATCCCCACGTCCGCCCCTGCCTTTTTCGCCTGGCTTTTTTTCCAGTCTGGTGTTTCTGTGATCTTGGCGGGTACATGATTCACCCCTCATAACGATTTTTCTAAAATAATGCGGCCCTCCCCTGAAAGCCCACTCCATTATATCAGGTTCCCGGGAACAAATAGAACCCCCGGTCCATGACGCGGGGGTTCGTCTTCACTATAGAGATGCCGTCTTTTTCGAGATGATTACTCCGCCCGGCCCATTTCCCACTGCCCGATCACCGCATCGGCCAGCGTCTGCATATAGAGCGGATCGCTGTTCAGAGAATCGATCCGCATCAGCCGCAGATCCAGCTCCTTCGCGACCTGCTGGGCTTCGATGTCCAGATCGTACAGCACTTCGAGGTGGTCGGACACGAAACCGATCGGAGCGACCAGCACGTCCTCGACTTCTTCTTTGCTCAGGTTGCGGAGCGTGTCCAGGATATCCGGTCCGAGCCATGGCTCGGCGGTACGGCCCGCACTCTGCCAGGCAAACTGCCAGGAAGTGATGCCAGCCTTCTCCGCCACCGCGCGGGAAGTTTCCAGAAGCTGCTCCGGATACGGATCGCCCAGCTCCAAAATTTTCTCCGGCAGGCTGTGGGCGCTGAAGAGCACGCGCACTTTGCTCCGGTCCGCACCGGCTTCTTCAAACAAGGCCAGTTTTTCGTTCACGCGGCGGGTAAAAGCCTCGATCAGCTGCGGATGCATGTGGTAGCTTTGCACAAAGGTCATCTCAACCCCAACCTCGTCAGCTTTCGCTTTGGCGCGCTTCATATAGCTTCCGACACTCATGGTCGAGTAGTGCGGCGCCAATACGATCCCGACCGCTTTGCTAATGCCGTCCTTAGCCATCGCCTCCACGCCGTCCTCAATGAACGGGGAAGCATGCTTCAAGCCTTGATAGCAGACGAATTCCATGTCGGGATGGCGCCCGTCCCGGTTCAGAGTTTCCTGCAGGCTGGCCACCTGCCGGTTGGTGTTCTCCCGGAGCGGGAATACGCCGCCCACGATCGCCTCATAACGGTCGACCAGCTCTTTGAGCTGCTCCGGCGAAGGGGCATGCCCTCTGCGGATATGCGTGTAATACGCCTCAATGCCTTCCATGCTCTCCGGTGTGCCATAAGACATCACCAGTACGCCTACTTTATTTTTCACGAAACGATCACCTCTTCTTTATATATCGGTTCTTGCATGAAGAAAGGGTCTCCTAGCGGAGAAGGGATGCCGAGTATTCATGAATATATTCCGTCAATTCCTTCAGCTTATCCAGCGAAGCTTCGGGGAACAGGCCGTGGCCCAGGTTGAAAATATAACCCGGCTCCTGAACCCCTTGATCGATAATCTCTTTGGCATACTTCTTGATGACGTCCATCGGGGCAGTCAGGACATAAGGGTCCAGGTTGCCCTGAACGGCGAATTTCCCGCCGGTCCGCTTCCGTCCCTCGGCAATCGATACTCTCCAGTCGAGCCCGATCACGTTCGCTTGCAGCTCCTTCAGCGTCGGCAGAAGCTCGCCAGAGCTGACGCCTGGGAAATAGATTTTCGGTACATGTAAATCTGAAAGTTCGGCAAAGATACGGGTAATGGTAGGCAGTACGAATTTCTCGAAATCCAGCGGCGCCAGCGCCCCTACCCAGCTGTCAAACAGCTGGAACGCCTTCCCGCCGTTTTTGATATGCGCACGCACATAGGTTATGACCATGTCGCCCAGTTTGTTCATCAGCTGATGCCAAACTTCGGGCTGGCTGTACATCATCGTTTTGGTAAGAATATAGCTTTTCGAAGGACGCCCTTCGATCAGATAGCTGGCAATGGTAAACGGAGCTCCGGCAAACGTAATCAGCGGAACGTCCAGCTCCTTGTCCAGAATGCGGATCGTCTCCATGATGTGGCTGAGATCCTTGTCTACATCGATCGGACGCAGGCGCTCCACGTCTGCCGCGGTCCGGATCGGAGTGTCGATCACGGGCCCGATATTTTTTACGATATCAAAATCGACCCCCAGGGATGCGACCGGATTCATAATATCCGAATACAGAATGGCCGCGTCCACACCAAGCTTGCGCACGGGCATCATCGTTATTTCGGCCGCGAGCTCGGGTTGGCGGCAAATTTCCAGGAGCGAATATTTCTCTTTGATCTTGCGGTATTCCGGATCATAGCGACCCGCCTGTCTCATATACCAAACAGGAACATGGCTGACTTCCTGCTTGTAGCTGGCGCGGATCAACGTATCGTTATAGGTCACGAATAGGCCTCCATATCTATAAATTCTCTGATTTCTATTATGCCCTTTTTAAAAGTAAGTAACAACCGCCGCACCCTGACATCTGATGACAATCGTATGACATCTTTAACATAAGACATTCAGGAAATGTGCTATACTGGTGAAACTGTGTTTTTTTCAATCATTCATTTTCAGTCAACTTAGAAAGGAAGTGAAAGCACATTGAAACCGTGGAAGGTCAACCTCATTGTGCTTTGGTTCGGCCAATTTCTGGTCAATTCCGGGATGACGATGATCACGCCGTTCCTGTCCCTGTATCTGGCTAAAGATCTGGGGGTGCAGGGCGAGCACGAAATCGGACTCTGGGCGGGCTTTATTTTTGCGGCCAACTTCATGACCTCATTTATTTTTCAGCCATTATGGGGCAAGCTGTCGGACCGGTACGGCCGGAAAATCATGCTGCTGCGCTCTGGCTTCGGGATGGCCATCGTCATCGTGCTGATGGGCTTTGCCCGGAATCCGTGGGAGCTGCTGCTGCTGCGCCTGCTGAACGGCACGATCTCCGGCTTCAACCCGGCATCCATCTCGCTCGTATCCAGCACGACCCCCAAGGAACGGATGGGCTTTGCAATGGGGATTATGCAGTCGGGCTCGGTGGCCGGAACGATTCTCGGGCCGCTGATCGGCGGCGTCCTGGCCGACCTGATCGGCTTCCGTCCGATCTTTTACATTATCGGCATGCTCATCTTCGCCGCTTCCCTGCTGGCGCTGTTCCTGGTCAAGGAAAATTTCAACCGGGAAAAGGCCGCCCATGCGCCGCAGGTGTCGGTGCTTGAAGGCTTCAAGGAGCTGGCCCGCATCCCGCAGCTGCCTGCGCTGTTCGCCGTGACGTTTCTGCTGCAGTTTGCGATGATGAGCCCCATGTCGCTCCTGCCGCTGTACGTGGAGAAGCTGCACCGGTCCTCCGTTGACATCGCCTTTTGGGCAGGCGTGGTCAGCGCCGTGACGGGATTGTCCAATATGATCACTTCCCCGATCCTCGGGCGCTTCAGCGACAAGGTCGGTGCCCACCGCATTCTGACCTACGCCCTTATCGGCGCAGGCCTGTGCCTGATCCCGCAGGCGTTCGTGCAGAGCGTTTGGCAGCTGATCGCCGTCCGCTTCCTGATGGGCATCTTCATGGGCGGTCTGCTGCCCAGCGTCAACGCCCTGATCCGCTCCTACACGCCGGGAGGCATGGAAAGCCGGGCCTTTGGCTTCAACACGAGCACGCTCGCACTCGGCAATATGCTTGGCGCGCTCGTCGGCGGATTCCTGTCGGGATTTATCGGCATCGAAGGACTGTTCATCATTTCCGGCAGCCTGCTGCTGCTGAATATGGTCTGGGTGCGGCTGAAGCTGTACAAACGCAGCAACACGCCGCAGTACCGCTGAACTGCCGTTGTTCACGGCAAAGGGACGGCTGGAGAGTCACACATGTGACCTGCGGCCGTCTTTTTTTTCGCTGTTTACAATCCCCCCGCAACGTTTCCCGCTCCCCTTAACAGTAGCCCCACCATATTTATGTAATATAAACTAACACATATCATTATTTCCAAGGCTGTTTCAACTCAAGTTCCAACGTAATTTAACCTCTTAAGTTTTACGGAAATTACGTCAAAATAGCAATGAAATAGGCTATTATCTACTATTTTCTCCGCAAATAAACGCTTACACAATGAATATTATCATTTGTCATATAACCTAACACATTGTATGATCATCTCAGATTTCATTACATAACTATTACATGTAAATGAGGAGCTGATCGATCGATGGAGAAAAGAACATTCGGCAAGTGGTCCCTGATTCATGCATCTGCGCTGACGGCACTGTCCCTCTTCGCCGCACCGGCAGGCAGTGTATTCGCCGATGCGGCAGCGGCAGCAAGCAGCTCGGTGACAGCGGCGGCGGCAGCCGCAACGACGAGTCCCACACTACCGACAACCGCACCTGCACCCACAACGACAACCGGCACAACCGCCCCGGTTCGCAACACGGCTATCCCGCCGATGACCGATGCCGACAAGGCTTCCAAGCTGCCTAACGTGCTGGTGATCGCTACAGGCGGCACCATCGCCGGGCAGTCCGTCGACCAGACCAGCTTTCAAAATTACAAGGCGGGCAGCATCCCCATCGCACAAATGGTAAGCGAGCTTCCGGACAAGCAAAAAATCGCCGACGTTGAAACGCTCCAATTCGGCAACTCGGGCTCCTCCGCCTACTCGATGGCCGATCTGTACGATCTGTCCCGTTCCGTGGATGAAGCGCTTAAAACTTACGACGGCGTCGTCGTCACTTCCGGTACCGACACGATGGAGGAAATCGCCTACTTCCTGGATCTGACCGTCCAAAGCGACAAGCCGGTCGTCATTACGGGATCCATGCGGCCGTGGACGGTCGTCGGCTCCGACGCCAAAGCCAACCTGTATAATGCGATCAAGCTGTCGGCCAGCGGCCGGACCGCCTCGTTCGGCACCGTCCTCATGCTGAACGACACGATCAACCTCGCCCGCGGGGTCACGAAAACGAACGATTACCGCGTCGACACTTTCGAGACCCCGATGCTTGGAGCCGTCGGATATATCGACGAGACGACGATCCGTATTTACCGGGCTCCGGAGCGGGCCCTCCTTGGGCCGGGCAAAGGCAAGCCGGTCTTCGACCTCTCCAAAATCAAAAAGGCCGATTTGGCGAAAACCGAAATCGCCTATTCTTATCAAGACGCCGGCGGCGAAGCCATCGAAGGATTTACCGCCGCCGGAACCAAAGGCATCGTTACTGCCGGCACCGGAGCCGGAGGCATTTCATCCGCGATGAGCAAGGCGCGCAGTAAAGCAATTGAGCAAGGCGTGGTCTTCGTCACCACGACCCGGACCGGTTCCGGCAGCGTTTACGGCGGCGGCAAGGGAATCATTTCCGGGGACAACTTAAGTCCGCAGCAGGCCCGCATCCTGCTGATGCTCTGCCTGTCCCTCAGCAGCGACTTTGAAACGGTCAAGTCGTGGTTCGCAACATACGGGGTCACGGAAATCGAATAAGCTGTAACCTAGGAAATCTTAGCACTCCTCATATTCATTTCACTCGAAAAAAAGCCCGATCCAAGACTGCATCCGGATCGGGCTTTCGTTTGCTGTTTTACTTGACCATGGCCACCGCCAGCCCGTCATAAGCCGGGAGAATGGTACCGATCAGCCGGTCATCGGTGGCCATCGCTTCGTTGAAGCAGCGGATCGCCTGGACCGAAGGGCCGTTTTTGTCCGGATTGAGGGTCCGCCCCCGCAGAAAGGTGTTGTCGCCCGCGATCAGCGCGCCCGGATTGGCCAGCTCGATCGCGTACTCCAGGTAATTCGGGTAGTTCTCCTTATCCGCATCGATAAAAAAGAAGTCGAACCTCTGCCCCTCCGCTTTCAGCTGCGCAAGGCTGTCCAGCGCCGGTCCGATCCGGTATTCCACCTGGCCGCCGAACCCGGCTTCGGTAACATTGGCCCGCGCAACATCCGCGAATTCCTGCTTCAGCTCCAGCGAGGTAAGCGTTCCTTCCGGCGCAAGCCCCCGGGCGAGACAAATGCCGCTGTATCCGCCCAGCGCCCCGATTTCCAGGACGCGGGCCGCTCCCGTCGCCTTGACCAGCAGCGTCAGCAGTCTTCCGTAGCCCGGCGCGATGGCGATTTCGGGCATTCCTTTCTCGGCGGTCACCTGCTTGACCCGATTCAGCACCTCGTCATTTTCGATAAAATGGTCTGCGTATTGTTCTGGATTCACTTTCCTACTTCCCCTTTTCCGTACCGAACCCGGCAATTTTTACGTAACGAACACAAATGTTTGTGATTGACTTTACATTATCCTATAATGTGAGGATGAACAAAGATCCGCACCGGAACGCTTGCTGCAGGATCTACCATCATTGTATGAATTTTTACGATGGTCTACAAGAATAATGGAGTTGAACCGCACCATGCCAGAGCTGCAGTTGATCGCAACCGCCCCGATGGGCCTTGAGGCCATCGTCGCGCGGGAGTTGAAGGATTTAGGTTATAACGACGTTCAAGTCGAAAACGGAAGGGTTAATTTTACCGGAGATTACAAAGATATTTGCCGCTGCAATCTGTGGCTCCGGACGTCCGACCGCATCCTCGTCAAAATGGGGGAATTTCCCGCCAAGACGTTTGACGAATTGTTTGAAGGGACCAAAGCGCTGCCCTGGCAGGACTGGATTCCGGCGAACGGGGAGTTCCCCGTGGAAGGCCGTTCCCACCACTCCCAGCTTAGCAGCGTGCCCGCAAGTCAGGGCATCGTCAAGAAAGCGATCGTTGAAAAGCTGAAACAGAGCTACCATACCGAGTGGTTCCAGGAGAATGGCCCGCGTTATGTCATCGAAGTCAATCTGCTTAAGGATGTGGCGCTGCTCACGCTGGATACAACCGGGCCGGCCCTACACAAACGGGGATACCGCAAGCTGGTGACCGAGGCTCCCCTGAAGGAGACGATGGCCGCGGCTATGCTGCAGATAAGCCGCTGGAATCCGTCCCGGCCGCTGTATGATCCATGCTGCGGCTCCGGTACGATCCTGATCGAAGCGGCCCTCCTCGGCTGGAACATTGCGCCGGGTCTGCGCCGATCCTTCCCTTCGGAGCATTGGCCCGTCATTCCCGAGGAGCTGTGGAGCGAAGCCCGCGAGGAAGCGTTCGATGCGGTGCAGGACGATCAGCCGCTCCAGCTGACCGGCAGCGATATCGATCCGAAGGCGATCGAAGTCGCCAAAGCAGCCGCCAAAAGCGCGGGCCTCGCTGGGGAGATCGATTTTCAGGTGCTCCCCGCCTCCAAAGCCCATCCGCAAGGGGAATACGGCTGCCTGATTACCAATCCGCCGTACGGAGAGCGGCTCAGCGAGAAGACCGAGGTCGAAAAGCTTGTCCGCACGCTGGGGCATACGGCTAATCAGCTGCCGACGTGGTCTTTCTTTGCCTTAAGCCCGACCAAACAGTTCGAGCATTACTTCGGCCGGAAGGCCGACAAGCGGCGGAAGCTGTTCAACGGCCGCATCGAATGCCAATATTATCAATTCCTGGGGCCTCTTCCGCCCCGCCGTTCGTAAAACCCGCTGCCGCTTTTTGTCAGGAGCTGTCCACTTGGACAGCTCCTATATGGTTTGGGGGTATAACTTATCATGACCTATCTACAACGCTATAGCAGGAGGTTGTCCAATTTGAACTACTCATTCAGCATGTCCAGTCACGCTTCAAATGGCGGCTTCGGGCGGTTCATCCGCTCCCGTTACTTCACATACTGCTTATTTTTGCTGTTCATGATATACAAGCTGCTTCTATTCCATATTAAGCTTCATATCAGCAAAATCGATTTCAACCCGCTGGACTTTTTCATCGGCCTCGGCTCCCTGATCCTCGTATCGTTCTGGACCTTATGGCTTCCACGGCGCGGGCAGCGGATCGCACTTATCGTCGTTAACATTTTGCTTTCGGCGCTGTTGTACGCAGACTTGGTGTACTACCGTTATTTTCAGGATCTGGTTACCTTTACGGTCATGATGCAGGCCAGTCAGGTGGACTCCCTCGGGGACAGCATCATGACGCTGCTTCATTGGAGCGATCTATGGTTTGCCGCGGATTGGCTGCTGCTGGCCGTCCTCTCGTTATGGAAGCCGTCAGGATGGCGAAGTCCGGCACATGGGGCGATGAACTTCCCGATCGGCAAATCGCCATCCCGGAGGGGCGGATTCGTGCGCCGCTTCTCATCGGGGATCGCTGCCCTGGTCATCGGCTGCGTCGTAACGTTTGCACCGCTCAAGTTCTATATCGATTACTACGCTGTCGGCCTCTTTACCGGAAATTGGTGGAACCTTTCGCTTTATAACGTAACCGGGCTGCTCGGTTTTCATGTATACGATGCATACCGCTTCGGTAAAGAGCATTTCGGTCCAAAGCCCGTGCTCGCTTCGGGCGAAGTCGACAAAGTACAGCAATGGTTTGATCATAAAGATACAACGCGTTCGGAGAACGACGCCATGTTCGGCAAGTACAAGGGCAGCAACGTCATGGTCATCCAGACCGAGGCGTTCATGAATTTCATGATCGGCAAGAAGATCGGCGGACAGGAAATCACACCGAATTTCAACCGGCTCATGAAGGAAAGTATGTACTTCAGCCATTATTATCATCAAACCGGCCAGGGCAGAACCTCCGATGCGGATTTCTCGTCCCAGACTTCGCTGCATCCGGTTCCGTACGGATCGGTATTCATCCGTTACGCCGACCATCAGTTTGGCTCGCTCCCGGCGATTCTGAAGGAGCACGGCTACACGCCGAATGCGTTCCATGCTTATGACGGCAGCTTCTGGAACCGGAATGCGATGTACGAAACCTTGGGCTACGACCAGTTTTTCAGTAAAAAGGATTACGATATCGATGAGCCTCTCGGCTGGTCGCTTGGGGACAAATCCTTTTTCAAGCAGTCCATGGATCAAATTGAGCAGCTTCCGCAGCCGTTCTACTCGTTTCTGATCACGCTCTCCTCCCACCATCCGTTCTCGCTGCCGGACGATGTGCAGGAGCTGAATGTCGGCGAGTTCGACGGAACCGTCTTCGGGGATTACCTGCAGGCGATTCACTATGTGGACGCAGCGCTCGGCCAATTGGCGGAACGGCTGAAGCAGGACGGCTTGTGGGATCATACCATCCTGTATATCTACGGGGATCATGACAATTCGGTGAAGGACAAAGCCGTCTATGAGAAGTTTCTGGGCAAAAGCCTGACTGAATTGGACATGGAGCAGATCATGAACGAGGTGCCGCTTCTCGTGCATTTGCCGGACGGGGAAGGTGCAGGTGTGTATGACAAACCTGCCGGGCAGCTGGACATGGCACCATCGCTCCTGCACCTGCTGGGCATATCCGCCAAGTCCCAGTACATGATGGGAAATGACCTGTTTGACGGCCAAGACCGGTTCGTGGTTCTGCGCAGCGGAGCTTATACGGACGGCAAAACGTTCTACATTCCCTCCCAAAGCGGCATGTTCGAAGACGGCAGCTGCTATAGTCTGAAGACCGGCACAACCGTCGATGTCAGCACTTGCCGTGCCGGCTACGACCGGGCGAAAAAGGAGCTGTATACCTCCGATGAAACCTTGCAGTACGACCTGATCCCTAAGCTCAAGCAAAATGAAAAACCCGGAACTCCTTAATGGAGTCCGGGTTTTTCCGCTTATATCGATACGAAATCTAGAACAGAAGCTTGTCCGGATCGCTGCCGACGCGGCGGTTCTGATTGAGGCTGTCGATCTTCCTGATTTCGTCGGACGACAGCTCGAAATCAAAAATTTCCGCATTCTCGCGTATCCGTGATGGCGTAACCGACTTCGGAATCGTAACGATCTTGTTTTGGATGTTCCAGCGCAGGATAACCTGAGCCGGCGTTTTGCCGTATTTTTGGGCGATGCCCGCCAGCGTCGAATCATCGGTAAGCTTGCCCTGCATCAGCGGACTCCACGCTTCGAGCTGAATTCCCTGTGCGCCGCAGAAATCCTGCAGATCCTGCTGGATCAGCCGCGGGTGCAGCTCCACCTGGTTCACGGCAGGAACCGTAGTGCTATCCTGCAGCAGGTCCTTTAGATGGTGAACGTGGAAGTTGCTGACGCCGATGGCCCGGATCTGCCCTTCCTCATACAGGCGCTCCATCGCCTTCCATGTATCTTTGAATTTGTCCCTGCCAGGCCAATGAATCAGGTACAAATCGATGACCTCCAGGCCAAGCCGTTTCTGGCTGCCTTCGAAGGCCCGGAGTGTGGAATCATAACCCTGGTCGTCATTCCACACTTTAGTCGTGACGAAAAGCTCGCCTCTCGGAATGCCGCTCTCGGCAATCGCGCGGCCTACTTCTTCCTCGTTGCCATAAACTTTCGCGGTGTCGATGCTTCGGTAGCCGAACTCCAGCGCCAGCTTTACCGCCTTATACACATCGTCCCCTTGGGCCTTGAAGGTGCCCAGTCCAAGCCATGGCATCGTAACTCCGTTATTCAGGATGGTGCAATCGGTAATATGCTTCATACTCTCACAACCTTCCTTATGAAATAATGAGCAAATAAAGAAGACAATCCTCATTATAGCATAATCAGGGACCGGCCCCAAGAAAGCCCTTTCAATAGTGTCGTAACACCATGCGGTATGGATTTGACCCGAATGAGGCTATGCAAAAAAACCCGCAAAGCGCAATGCGCTTCACGGGTTCAGACAGGAACTACGCTTTCGTATCCCCTTGTTCGGACGTCAGCGACGCCAAACGGCTCTTCTCCTCGGCCAGCATTTCTTCGGCCAATTCGACGGCTTGGCGGTTCTCCGCCAGGCCGGCTTGACGTACGGCTTGTTCCGTATGAGCCAGACGGTTGTGCGCCTGCTCGATCATTTGCCCGGTCGGATGGGACAAAGCCGAGGAAACCGCGTTGTGGAGCTTTTCCACCGCATTTTGAGCCTGGGATACCGAATTTTGTGATTGCAGACTGGAATCGTAACGTGTTGTCATAAACAGTTGCTCTCCCTTCACTACAAAGTTCCTACCCGTCCTTAGAATGGGATGGGAGCAGCGGAACTATGCAGCAATCCGAGAATCCACCATTTTCCACCAGATGCCAGCGCGTAGGTTCGAAAAAAGAGCGCCTTAGTGGTCGCCGTGATTGCCTTGGGATGGATTGGTGATCACAAAGCCTTCCTGCGGAAAATACAAATAGTCGATTTTGACGCCGTCGAGAAGCGGCTCATTTTTGTCCAGAAGCACATCGATTTCCTTATCAGTGCTGACGATTTCATCCTGATCCTTGGGCTTGTCCATATCCAGGCCGTAATGCGCATGGTCGCCATGGGCGTGCGTCACGAGCACGCGAAGCTTCAGATCGCGGTTTTCTTCCTTCTCGAGTTCCTTTTTCAGCACCTTGGCCGCATTGCGGGTAATTTTGCATTTCATCGGCTACATCTCCTATAGGTAAGGTCAGTTTTACATTCTGTATAGATTGAACTCAAGTTCCGAATTGTACCCCTGTTGTAACAGCTTATCCAAGCTCTTCAACATGAATTTATTGAGTTCATTCTATATGCAACTATTGATTGTACTGTATCGGATATAGGATGGCAAGAAGCCTCAGCGCACCGGACCCTTGGGCGGAGGAATCGCACCGCCGTCCAGCAGACCGGGATATTTTTTATCCATCCGGGAGACAAACCATCCCGTCATCAGCATCGTGACTCCAATATCGTCAATCGGGATAAACGGCATAACGTCGGGCAGCACCCAATACAGCACCACCGGAACGAGAAACAGCAGCTTGTCCATGGTGGCCACTTGAGGCGACACCAGGTAACGCCAAATCCGGGAGAACATGCGGGACCAGCGCCGCAGCGACAGCAGTCTTCTCCATTTCATGCCTTTCCCTCCTCTTCTTGTATACGTATATGGCGGCCAATCCAAGACACGGACGAGCTATTACGCGAAAAAAGGAAACGATCGCCGGTCTCTACTTAAACCTAACACAGCGTCCGCTCCCTTAATCATATCATACGTAATCTTGCAGAAAATGTTTCATTATTTTTTTCACAATGACATGAGTTCAGCCAAAATCAAACCGACGTCCAGGCTGATCTGATCGTAATCCTCCAGCGGTAGCGGGTTTTTGCCCAAGCCGACCTCGACGGTAAAGCCCGGGCGGCGGAAATGCTGGATAAACCAGTCTTTGTAGCCGGCGTCGCTGCCTTCCAGCTTCACGGGACGATAGCCGCTGACCTGGCCCAGGCGGCGGGACCACTCCCGGCTCTCCTTGGGCTCATAGTTGCGGTAATTCCAGTAGATCTCCTGCCCCTGGCTATGCAGGGATACGGCCGCATCGGGCGACGTTTCCAGCGTAAAGGCCGCCAGTGCCGCCGCTTCCGGCTCTGTCAGCGGAGCGGTACCCGGGTAGTCCCGTGGGGACGGAGACCGTTTACCCCGCCTTTGCACCTCTTCCTCCCAATGGGCCGGAAACTGATCGCCCAGGTCCACGCCATGAATATTGGCCTTCCAATGCCGGAAGTCGCGGCGGCAGCCGTTCCACTCCGTCAGCTGCCTGTAATACGGATGGCCGGGATGAATCCCTTCCTGAACCAGCTCCACACCGTCCGGATTGACCATCGGAACGACCCAGAGCGTGCACTGCTGGAACCATTGCACGGGATCATAGCCATTCCAGCGCTGCCCGGATTGCAGACTGCAGGCGTATTCCTCGACGAAACGTATGACGGACGGCGTCGTAATCCATTCGTTCGCATGGATGGAAGCGTTCACATGTATATGTTTGCCGCCTTCTCCGATTTTTACATACGGAAGCGGTTTTCCGAGTACGCTTTCTCCAATCGATCCGGTTACGATCTTAGGATAGAATGCCGTCAGCTGCCGGATATCATCCTTCATCTGACGGTAACCATACTCTCCCATCAGCTGGACGATACCCGCCCGTTCGGCCGGAGGAAGCACCAGGATGCGCCCTTCGGGAAGAACATGCGGCGAAATGCCGGGATTCATCTCCATGATCGCCTCTTCCCGGGTTTGAAAGACCGCTGCGATGCGATCCAGCGTATCGCCGGCCTGAACCTCATACCTTCTACGCGGAGAAGAGGGAAGGTACAGAATCTGCCCCGGAATTAAATAAGGCTGGGTGGAGGCCCAAGGGTTAGCATTGATTATATGACTCGCCGATAACCCCCTGCTTGCGGCGATGCGTCTCAGGGTGTCGCCTTTCTTCACGGTATACTGCTGCATGGCATCGTTCCTTTCCGCGGGACTAGGACCGCAGTCATCATCACCATTCGTAACATTGTATGCCCCAGTGAGCTTGGCCCATGCGGTAAAACGGTCCCTTGGCGCCCTGCGTTCTTTTCGAAACCTTACGACCGCTTCGCTTCTTCGGAATCATCGACTCCTTTGCTTGCATCATAAATGCTGTGGCTTCAAAGTTTCATCTTCCTTATATCTAAAAAATCCGCAAGTCACCCTGAGGGCGGCTTACGGATTTAGACGGTCCAAAGTCCTTATTCATCAAATTTGGAGACCTGCCATACGACCGGCGTCCGCCGGATTTGCTCCCCCAGCCACAGCTTTGCGATCCGTTTAAACATTTCAGGGTCGCCGCTGCAGAAAAACTGATGGACCGGGCTATCCTCCCGGCTTGCGAGCTGCCCTTGATTATACAGAATAGTGCTGATTTCACGGGCCGTCTCGTTAGCCGAGCTGATCAGCTTGACGCTGCTGCCGATTACTTCCTGGATCGTATCCTTCAAAAAGGGATAATGCGTGCATCCCAAAATCAGACAATCGATGTCGGATTGGCTGATACCCGCGAGCGATCTCTTCACGATCGCCGTCGTTTCTTCAGAGCGGAACAAGCCCTGCTCCACGAGCGGAACCAGATCCGGACAAGCCTGGCTGACCACCTTGACATAAGGCGACAGCTGCTGCAGCGCGGTGGTGTAGGCGCCGCTGCGTATCGTGCCAACGGTCCCGATGACACCCACCTGACCGGTTTTGGTCGCGCTGATGGCAGCTCTGGCACCGGGATGAATCACCCCGATGACCGGAATCGGCACTTTCCCGGAAATATAGTCCAGCGCCGCAGCCGTCGCCGTATTGCAGGCGATCACGATTGTCTTGGGACTGAATTGGATCAGAAAGTCGACGATCTGCTCTGTAAATTTTCTCACTTCATCGGACGAACGGGGTCCGTAAGGGGTACGGGCGGTGTCTCCAAAATAAATAATTTTTTCCCGTGGGAGCTGTCTCATGACTTCTTTGGCCACGGTGAGCCCGCCCACACCCGAGTCTAAAATTGCGATTGCCTGCTGCACGAACACACCGCTTCCTTCTCGTTTTCTTCTCTCTGTAGCTACCATATGACATCCGTCAACAAAACGTACCTCATATCTTAACCCATTTCGTTTTTTCGGACAACCGCGACATAACATGCGAAAATATGGCAAAACAGGCCCTGCTCCCGGGTGACACCGAGAGTGGGCCTGCGCTTTACGTTATCAATTCCATGCCTGCTTCCAAATTAGTCCCGCTTCGCTTCGGCATCGGTCAAATCGAAATCCTCGAACTCATCGGACTTCCCGGCGGCTTCTTCAGAGAAAGAGGAGATTTGGGCCAATTCGCCTGCTTCTTCCCCGTCGGCCTTGGATTTACGCCAGGTCTGGATATCGGCGATGACGTTGCCTGCGGTATCCTTCACCTTGCCGGCCCATTCCTGGGTTTTGCCGCCAACCGTGCGTGCGCCCTCCGCAATATCCTGACGCAGTTCTTTTCCGGATTTCGGCGCAAGCAGCAGCGCGGTTACCGACCCTACAATACTTCCGACCAATGCGCCCCACAGCAGGCTTTTATTCTTTTCCTTCATATCTCATCTCTCCTTTTCGCTTGATGGCACTGATCCCGGCGGGTAAGCCTCCTGCTTCCAGGAGTGCCATACCGACAGCCCCACATCCAGCCACCGGAACGCTTCCGCGAGCCGAAGCTCGTTGTCGCGGTGAGCTTTTTCCAGGCGCTCCATGGCGGAATCGGTGACGAGCTTCGAGATCGAATCCAACCGCTCCAGCGTGCCGGTTAACGTTTCGCCAGCCAGCCGCAGCGATGAACTGAACGGTTCGATGTCTTCCACCCGCTCATGCAGAAGCGATAGCGTTGAAGATGCCTGAGTCAGCAGCTCCCTGGATTCTGCAGCCAGCTGTGTCATGTCGGCTCCCGCCTTTCCCAGAACGGATTCCGCCCGCAGCAGTACTCTCCTCAGCGTATGTAGAAGGATCATTGCCACAACAGCGAACATGATAAATCCGCAAGCGATGAGTATATAGCCCCATTCCGCCATGATGTTTCACTCCCTTCGCCCAGCCGGGCTAATGCCTAGTTGATGGTGTATTATAAGCAGGGCGGGGTTGTCTTGACACAAAATGGGCGCAATTTTTTTAAAAAACCTGCCGTCATAACAAAAAGACCCGTCCATTTCCATGGACGGGTCAATGATAACCTATGCCGCTGCGGCGGAGAACCGGATTATACACCCAGCTCCTGCTTCAAATAATCACGCACCTGCACGGAAAACTTTTCGAGAATGTCCGGCAAGACCGGCGTCAGCTTGTGCAGGCTTCTCCGGTCCCATGCGTAATATTCCTGTACCAACGGTTTGCGGAGACTGACGAGCTCCGCCAGCACGGCAAACACTTCATCGTCAAACACGCGCTCCTCATGCGTAATGTCCACGATATCCTCGTAACTGCTTGCGTCGCGCATAATAAATCCGTCAATTAAATAACTGCCGACATCGGTCACGACCTCGATAGCCAAATGCAGCGCCCGTTCCTGAACGAAACCGGACACGATCCCGCCATCCCAATTTCCGGCTGTCTGCTTCAATGCTTCCACGATGTCGGGAATCGCTTCCAGACGCCGCTGAATTTGTTCCTGGTTCACGTAATACACGGCCTTACCTCCATGATGTGGAAATTTATTTGTCCCGTTTTCCGCGGCGCTTCAGCCAGAATAACATTACAAACAAGGCCGCAATAAATACGATAAGCAGGAATAAGGTCTCCATCGGATATTCTAAATCGCTCATGTCCCATTCTTCCTATTCTTTAGAATTCGTAGTCCACACTCACGGATACGTCTTTCACTTCGTTGATGTGGCGGATCACGATCTGGTGTTCCGGATGAACCTGGTAAGCCTGCAAATCTTCCAGCGATGCAAGCTCCGTCACCAGCGCGATATCAAAAGAACGTTCCGAATGGATGACGTCGAGTCCAACCTCAATCGATACGAGTTGCGGGATCTTTCCCTCCATATTGCGGAGGACCGCGGCGGTGCGTTCAATACTTTCCGGTGATCTGTCCTTTAATTTAAAGAAGACGATATGCTTAATCATGGTATCATGCTCCTTGTCCCATTCGAAAAGTGTACTGAGAAAAATATACCATATCCTCCCCCTCAGGGAAAGGAAACACGAAGAACCGTCACATATCGGAACCGTCATTTTTGTCTTTATTTCGCAAAACGGCGATGAGCTGGCGGATTTTATCCGGCAGGGGCAGGCCAAGCCGACCGTAATTCTCGGTAATCGATATTAATTCGTTGGACATGTAAAAATAGATCGCCCCGGTCTTGATGACGTCGCTCCCGCTGCCGATGAGGACGTCCATCTGGTGCGCAAGGATGATGACAAGCAGCATCAGCGCTTTCCGGGTAAGACCCCAGAATCCGACCTGGCTGTCCAAGCCGGATCCTTCCTTGATGGAGGCCAGAACCCCAGTTGCATAGTCGATGAGTATGGTGATCAGAAACACCGTAAGCAGCTGATCCCATCCGCCGAATGCAACGGTAAGAATTCCGCCGGCGACCGCACTGATGCCGTTAACAGCCAGATAATTCATCTCACAGCCCCTCCTTTCCTACCATCTCTTATATGAGTATGAAAGGAGAGCGGAATCTGCGCAGCCGGATATCTTCCATCACGGGCCTATTTCATAGATTTACAGGGCGGCTGGTCTTACCGTTTGTCGTTCCAGAAGTTGACCGGCGGCGTGCTGTTGGTCAGCGGCTTGAAGGTGTAGCCTTCGGCTTTCAGCGCTTTGATCAGCTTGTCCAGAATCGACGTGGTCGCCGTCTGGTCATGGAAGAGCACGATCGGGGTTACCCCTCTCTTCTTCATAGCCTTCACATCTCTCAGCACGTTGTTATAAATCGTCTGCGGATTGCTCTTGTAGCGCCAGTCGTCCGAATCAATGTTCCAATCCCACAGATGGTAGCCGTACGAAGCCGTCAAATCCCGGTAGCTCTGAGTAAAATACGGCTTGCTTCCATAAGGCGGGCGGATCATTTTCGTATAGACGCCGGCGGCGGCATGCAGCTTATCGTTATCCGTGTTCATCTCACCCAGCGCTGACGAAGGTGAAGCGTAGAACGTATTCTTCTGGTGGCTCATGCCGTGCAGGCCGGCCCCATGCCCCTCCTTCACGATTCTGCGGACCGCGGACGGATGGGAAGCGATGTTATTTCCCAGCATAAAGAAGGTCGCTTTCACTTGATTGCGGTCCAGCACATCAAGAAGGCGAGTCGTACCTGCATTTGGACCGTCGTCGAACGTAATGTAGATTACCTTGCTGCCCTGCTGCGCCGTCGTGCCGTTCCCCGCGGAAGGCTTCTGGACAGCCGTCTTCTTATGTTCCTTGATAAACGTGCTGTATTTCAGCGCCAGCTGATGGTCCGTCAAGGAAGCGGAGCTGTTCACCGCACGGTACAGCGACTGGGCGGCATTGTAAGAAATTTGGTAGCCGAACTTGTCGGTCAGCTTCCGCAGGGATACGAGCGTTCTTCCGTTTTTCAGAATAGCATCCTTCCCGGGAACCGCCAGGACAAGCGCCTGTTTTCCGCGCGAAATGGTCAGTTTGCCTGCGGCGTACTTCGCCGACGCATTCATTTGGGAAACCGTAGATGCGACGGGCACAAACAGTGTACCGTTATGTATAAGCGGCTGGGGCTGGTCGTAAGTGATCAGTTTGTCATTGACAGCAACGAAGACGGAAGCCTTGACGGAAGATGCCGTGCTGCCCGCGGCCGTAGCCAGTCCTCCTTCTGCCGAAAGGACGGTGCCAAAAACAATCAGGAATGATAAGAGCCATTTCGAGTAGTGCAACTTCTTTTTCAACATAATCTACCAACCTTTTTCTCTCGGATTTGGCTAAGATGTCGTAGATAGGCGAATCTAGTAATCTAGCACCCTTGCATTGTACCCTTCCCGGCTGGTGAGTTCAATTTCAATTCGGTAACAGTTTGATGACTGAATTGGAAGCATTTTGGGGTTGAAGTGAAAAAATAGTTCCTATTATTCACTTGACAACGGGATACCGTAAATTCCCGGGTCGTTCGGCTGAAAACCGGGACCTTGCAGAAACAGGCGATAGCACTATTGAAAACGCAGCCGAAACTATTGTAGAATTTTAAGAAAAATCATCGGAGGAAATATGCCTAAACAACAAGAACCGCATTCCATTCAGGCGTGGTCTCTGATCAATCGCAAATACTTAGGAAAAGGAATCCGCGTCAAACGCTTCCGTAAGCCGTCCCGGTGCCAAATCCGCAACCGCGTGCTGCTGGCCGTACTGATGGCCAACGATATCAAGCTGTCCCAGCTGGCTGAGGACATATCGGTTTCGTCCCGGAGCGTGAGCGCCTGGGTGTACGAAGGACGGATTCCGGGAAAAAAGAACCTGGACAAGGTATGCCAATACCTGGGCTATCCGCATCACATTCTGTTTAATCATACCGTCACATCCACAAGTCCGATCATCTGTCAGCCATCCTCTTCGCGCTTCATGCGCCGGACGCTGACCCGGTCGCCTGTCAGTAACAAAATCCTTACGGGACTGTGCATGGTTCACGACCTGTCCGTCAGCGACGTCAGCGAATGGATGGACATCCATCCCGGAACGTTCCGGAAATGGCTGCACCAAGGAACGCTGCCGTCAGCCAGCTTCCAAGACCGGGCGGAACAATTTTTCCGCATCCCGAAATTCATTTTGTTTGCCGACTGCATATTGCAAGACGAGGAGTCATGACGCTTTTGGCATATTCACAGCATTGATCATACAAGATAAGCCCTGCTGTTACGGAGATATTCCGGACGGCAGGGCTTTTTTCATGCTTCGGGAGACCCTGGCTTCGTTTTATTGCAAAACAGTTTCCGTAAATGCGTCCGGCTCTTCGTATGTACGCCGATAGACATTTTTCTTTTGCCTGCCAGCCGGTTTTTCCGGCTCCAAGCAGGTCACTCCCGCTCATTCTCAAACCTTTTTCTATATACTTACTAAAAATAACTGAAAACCTGTTGACATGTGTTTCAAGTGATGTATAATATGGTCAAAGAAAGTCAAAGTCAGATGAGAAAGATCAAACTTGTACCGTATGAACAACCTCTTAAGAAGTTTGTCTTTCGGTATAGCCGTCTTTGTCCTGACGGGATTCTGACTTTTATCCCTTTATTCCGGCGGCCTGCTTCCGTAAGGCGCGGGCAGCCGTTTTCCTGATTAGGGCATCTGAATGCAGTATCCAAAGATTGAATATTCCATTAACTAACGAAAGGGGCATGCCTTCATGCGCTGTCAACATTGTAATCATAACCAGGCAACCGTAGGTCTGAGCCTCACTGTCAACCATAAATCCGAGAAATTGTTTCTTTGCGAAGATTGCTATGCCAAAGTAAACGGCGGCGTGCCGTTTGCGGCCGGCTTTGGTCCTTCCGGCGGCTATTCTTCTCCGCTGGAAGATCTGTTTCGCGGCTTCATGCAATCCGGCCAGCCGGCATCCGGCGCGGCGCAGCAGCCTCCGAGAGCCGCCGCTCAAGAGGGCGGACGGCGCGGCGGCGGGCTGCTGGATCAGCTCGGACGCAATCTGAACGACGCGGCGCGCGGCGGCAAGATCGACAACGTCATCGGCCGCGATGAAGAGATCGACCGCGTTATCGAAATTTTGAACCGCCGGAACAAAAACAATCCGGTCCTGATCGGCGAACCGGGCGTCGGCAAGACGGCCATCGCCGAAGGGCTGGCGCTGCGAATTACAGAGGGCAATGTACCGACAAAGCTGCGGAGTAAGGAAGTATATTCGCTTGACGTCGCCTCCCTCGTAGCGGGAACCGGCATCCGCGGACAATTCGAAGAAAAGGTCAAACAGCTGATCGCCGAGCTGGAGCAGCGTAAAAATGTTCTGCTGTTCATCGACGAGATCCATCTGCTGGTCGGGGCGGGCTCCGCGGAGGGCTCCATGGACGCCGGCAACATCCTGAAGCCGGTGCTGGCACGGGGCGAGCTGCAGGTCATCGGCGCCACGACGCTCAAGGAATACCGTCAGATCGAGAAAGACGCCGCGCTGGAGCGCCGCTTCCAGCCGGTGACGGTTGACGAGCCGACCGCTGAGGAAACGATTGAAATTCTGAAGGGGCTGCGTCCGAAATACGAGCAGTTCCACGGTGTACGTTACTCGGACGAAACGCTTGAAGCGTGCGTGCGTCTGTCCAGCCGCTATATCCAGGACCGCTTCCTGCCCGATAAAGCGATCGACCTGCTCGACGAATCGGGCGCCAAGCTGAATTTGCGGGCTCCGGTCGGCAGTGCGGACGAAATCCGCGCCCGCCTGGAACAGATCACAACCGAGAAAGACGCGGCCGCCCGCGATGAAAACTACGAGCTCGCAGCCAAGCTGCGCGACGAGGAAGCCGGCCTGCAGCAGCGTCTGAACGGAGATGCCGCTGCCGGAGAGGTGCTCGAAGTGACCGTCGAGGATATCCAGAACATCATTGAGCGCAAAACCGGCATCCCGGTCGGCAAGCTGCAGGCGGACGAGCGCGGCAAGATGAAAAATCTGGCCGCCCGCCTCACAAGCCGCGTCATCGGCCAGGGCGAAGCCGTCGACAAGGTCGCCAAAGCCGTTCGCCGCGGACGCGCCGGGCTGCGCAGCGACTCCAAGCCGATTGCATCCTTCCTGTTCGTCGGACCGACCGGCGTCGGCAAGACCGAACTGTCCAAGGCGCTGGCAAAAGAACTGTTCGGCAGCACCGATTCGATGATTCGCCTCGACATGAGTGAATACATGGAGCGGCACTCCGTCTCCAAGCTGATCGGTTCGCCTCCAGGATATGTCGGCCATGAAGAAGCCGGCCAGCTGACGGAACGCGTACGCCGCAACCCGTACAGCATCATCCTGCTCGACGAAATCGAGAAGGCCCATCCGGACGTGCAGCACATGTTCCTGCAGGTGCTGGACGACGGCCGTCTGACCGACAGCCAAGGGCGCACGGTAAGCTTCAAGGATACAGTCATCATTATGACTTCTAACGCCGGTACGGCCGCCGATAAGAAAATCATGGTTGGTTTCACCGCCAAGTCCGAGCAGACCCGCTCGATTCTTGATTCGCTCGGCAGCTATTTCCGGCCAGAATTCCTGAACCGTTTCGATGGTATCGTACCGTTTGCCTCGCTGAAAGAAGAAGACCTCGTAACGATCGTCGACAATATGCTCAGCGAAGTATCGGCCAACCTGTCGGCGCGCGGTATCTCCCTCGACGTGACCGGTGAAGCGAAACGCAAGCTGGCCGAAATGGGTTACGATCCGGCCTTCGGCGCCCGTCCTCTCCGCCGCATCATTTCGCAGCATGTGGAAGACGGCATCACGGATCTGCTGCTGGACGACGAAGACGTTAAAGAGATTTGTGTCGAGCTGGAAGCAGACCAAGTTCGCGTCGTTCGCGCTTAACGTCTCGCCGGATTTACCAGCGTTTACCCTCTTAAGCATAAAGCTGTCCCTCAACCGCTACGCGGTGCGGGGACAGCTTTTTTTGTGTACTAAAATCGCCCTTCACCCGATCAAGGCCGTACTCCACACAAAAAAGGAGGATGCCGGGCATACTAACCGACAACCGTATTCCATTGAAAAATAGGACCTCAGAAATATCTTTTCTGTTTCATAAAATTAACGTTGACGTTAACGTTAGCTAGGATTACAATGAGTAATGTTACCCGGGAATCTTTGAGGGAGGAAGGAAATGGATGAATATAAAATCGACGATGTCGCCCGAGAGTGCGGCTTGACGAAGCGAACGATCCGTTACTATGAAGAGATCGGCGTCTTTCCGACCCCTGAACGGAGCGAAGGAGGCATCCGCCTCTATACCCGCGAGGACATCGAGTACTTGAAGAAGATCGTCAATGCCAAAGAAATTCTCGGTTTCAGCCTGCAGGAGCTGGTTTCGTACTTATCCGTATCGGACGCTTACAAGCTTCACCACCAGACTTACCACGATATGACCAGCCGGGACCATCGGAGACAGCAATTGACCCATATGAGCGAAATGTTGGAAGAACAGCTTCAGATGCTGCGCACCAAAGTGGAGAAAATGCGCCTCATGCAGCAGGAACTGGAACAGACCCAGAAGCGGCTGGATGATTTTATCCGTAAATTCGACGAGGAGACCGATTCCCTCGATAGCTAAGCGCCGCAGGGGTCTATGCAAGATGCGTCGACAGACGTTTTTTTGTCGTGGAGATTCATGAAAACATGAAAATACAAGATTCATCAAAATGGAGGTAATGTTACTTATGAAAACCAATGCTTCGCAGCCTCTCGAGCTGGAACAGCGCCAAGGGGGGCTGTTATCCCAGCCGAAGGCGGTATGGGCGATCGCTTTCGCCTGTATCATCTCCTTTATGGGCCTCGGCCTGGTTGACCCGATTCTGCCGGCCATCGCCGAGCAGCTGCACGCATCCAAGAGCCAGGTTTCGCTCCTGTTTACGAGCTACAACCTGGTCACGGGCATAGCGATGCTGATTACCGGCGTCATTTCCAGCCGGATCGGCATCAAGAAGACGCTGCTGACCGGGATGCTGCTCATTGTCATCTTCGCGGCGCTGGGCGGTCTGTCGAACTCCATCGGCGGCATCGTCGGTTTCCGCGGCGGCTGGGGACTCGGCAACGCCCTCTTCATCGCCACCGCGCTGTCCGCGATCGTCGGGCTGTCCACATCCGGTACGGCCAAAGCGATCATTTTGTACGAAGCCGCACTCGGTCTCGGCATTTCCGTCGGACCGCTGCTGGGCGGCGAGTTGGGCTCCATCTCCTGGCGCGGGCCTTTCTTCGGCGTGGCCGTTCTGATGGCCATCGGTTTTATTTTCGTTACGTTTATGCTCCCGAACGTGCCCAAGCCGAAAAAAGCCAGTACGCTGGCAGATCCCTTCAAGGCGCTGTCCTATCCGGCCCTGCTGATCCTTGGGATTACGGCGTTCCTGTATAACTTCGGTTTCTTCACCCTGATGGCGTACTCGCCGTACGTCATGGATCTGGATGAGCACGGCCTGGGTTATGTTTTCTTCGGCTGGGGCATTCTGCTTGCCTTTACGTCGGTATTCGTCGCTCCGAAGCTGCAGAAGCGCTTCAGCGTCGTGTCGTCCATTGCAGCGGTGCTTACGCTGTTCACGATGGTGCTGCTCATTATGGGCATCGGCACGTATAATCACTCGCCACAAACCGTTATCGTCTGCGTCATCGTGGCCGGGATCTTCCTGGGCATCAATAACACGCTGATCACCACGGCCGTCATGCAGGCCGCTCCGGTGGAACGTTCCGTTGCTTCCGCGGCGTACAGCTTCGTCCGCTTCCTGGGCGGTGCCGTCTCTCCATGGCTCGCCGGCAAGCTGTCCGAGTGGTACCAGGCGGAGACGCCGTTCTACTTCGGCGCCGTCATGGTCTTCCTGGGCGTCGTTGCCCTGCTCGTATCTCGCCGCAAGCTTGCCCATGTTGACCGGGCAGAAGGCCATTAAGGAGGTTCTCCTATGTACACACGTATTCTCGTACCCGTCGACGGGTCCAACCACGCCCGGCATGCGCTGGATTCCGCCGTGTCGCTTGTGCAAAGCCTGAATACCGCTCCCGAGCTCGTCGTCCTGCACGTCAACCCGACCGTTTCCATCAATGAACCGCCGGTGGGCGTAGACCTGGAAGAACACATCCGCCAGGAAGGCAAAAAAATTTCCATCCCGGCCACCGAGGAAGCAAAGCGTTCGGGCGTCACCTTCCGCACGGTCAGCAAAACCGGCGATCCCGCCAAGGTCATCTGCCAAACGGCCAAGGAAGAGTCGGCCGACCTGATCGTGATGGGCAGCCGGGGCATGGGACTCGTGTCCGAAATGCGGATCGGCAGCGTCAGCCACAGCGTCGTTCAGCATGCGCACTGCCCGGTCATGATCGTCCGATAACATTCCCCGCAAGTGGAGTTTTTGCTCCGAGAGTGGATTCCAATCCTTGCGGGACCCCGGACTGTATAAATCTTTATAAATCAAAAAGCCGTCCCCCCATTCATCTCTGGGGAGACGGCTTTTTGATTTTCGGCAAATCACTCATCCAAACCGTCCGGAGATATACTCCTGGGTCATGGCATTGGCCGGGTTCGTGAAGATAATCTCGGTATCGTTATGCTCCATCAGCGTGCCGAGGTAGAAATACGCCGTATAGTCGGAAATCCTTGCAGCCTGCTGCATATTGTGCGTCACGATGACGATGCTCAGCTCTTTCTTGAGCTCGACGATCAATTCCTCGACCTTGGAGGTCGAAACCGGATCGAGGGCCGACGCCGGCTCATCGAGCAGCAGAATTCCCGGGTTGACCGACAAGGCGCGCGCAATACACAGGCGCTGCTGCTGGCCGCCCGAGAGCGACAGGGCGGACTGCTTCAGGCGGTCCTTTACTTCGTCCCACAGCGCCGCTTTGCGCAGGCTGGACTCGACGATCTGGTCGAGCTCTTTTTTATTTTTCACGCCATGGTACTTCGGTCCAAAAGCGATATTTTCGTAGATGGATTTATAGAATGGATTCGGCTTCTGCCATACCATTCCGATTTTTTGCCGCAGCTGAATGACGTCGGTGGAAGGATCGTTGATATCCTCCCCGCCGATCCAGATCTTCCCCTTGATCACGGCCTGGGAAATCTCGTCGTTCATTCGGTTCAGGGACCGCAGAAACGTCGATTTCCCGCAGCCGGACGGGCCGATGAGCGCGGTAACGCTCTTGTCCGGGAAATTCAGGCTGATGTTCTTCACGGCTTCGTACGTTCCATAAAACACGCTCAGGTTTTCAGTGCGGAATGTAGTCGATGTTTGTTGCATGCTCATTTCTCCTATCCCATTCGTTTGGATGCCGTCATGATCTTGTAGAGCAGGTTGCCGAACCAGCGGGCAAACAGGTTGAAGACAAGCACGAGGATCACGAGCACCGCCGAAGCGCCGGCGGCAATTTCCGCCGCATCGGGCGCGATGCCCTCACTGTTGATTTTCCAGATATGCACGGCCAGCGTCTCCGCCGGACGGAACGGATTAATCGGCGACGTCGGGCTCAGCGGGTTCCAGTTGGTAAAATCAAGTCGCGGCGTGGACATCCCTGCGGTAAACAGGAGCGCCGCCGCTTCCCCAAATACCCGTCCTGCCGCCAGAACGGTACCGGTAACGATACTCGGCAGGGCGACGGGAAATAGCACGGACGTGATGATTTTCCATTTCGATAAACCGAGCGCAAGTCCCGCTTCCTTTTGTTCCTTCGGTACGCTGCGGAACGCCTGCTCCGTGATGCGGACCATAAGCGGCAGATTAAAGATCGTCAGAACGAGCGCGCCTGAGAAGAGCGAGAACCCAAAGCCGAACGTGTTGACGATCAAGAGCAGACCGAACAAGCCGACGACGATGGACGGGAACGAGGACAGCACCTCGACGACGAGGCGGATCGCTCCGGTGATTTTGCCTGGTTTTGCGTACTCGGCCATATAGATGCCGGCACCCAGGCCCAGCGGAATCGTAATAATAAGCGTCAGCACCAGCAGGAACAAGGAGTTGAACAGCTGCGGTCCGATGCCGCCGCCCTCCCGGATCGTTTGGGGCACCGAAGTCAGGAAGTGCCAGCTGATGTGGCTGAGTCCCCGGTACATAATAAATCCGAGCAGTCCGAGCAGAACCGCCACGATTAATAAGGAAAACACCACAATAATGGTTGTTGCAATTTTGTCAGCGGCTTTAGCTTTCAAATCCGATTTCTCCTTTCGAGCAGGCGAACGATAACGACGAAGATAAAGGTCATGAACATAAGTGCCAGCGCCATGCTCCACAGCGCATTACTGTGCGGGGTGCCCATGACGGTGTTGCCCATATCCAGCGTAATGACGCTGGTCAGCGTCGAGGCGGATTCGAACAGCGACCGCGGAATATGCGGTGCGTTCCCGATGACCATCTGTACCGCCAGCGCTTCCCCGAAGGCACGGGCCATGCCGAGGACCACCCCGGTCAGAATAGAAGGAAGCACGGTTGGCAGAATAACTCTGTAGATGGTTTGCCAGCGGGTTGCGCCGAGTGCGTATGAAGACTCTTTGAGCCCCCGCGGCAGCGAGGACAAGGCGTCGGTACCGATACTCGTAATCGTCGGCAGAATCATGACCGACAGCACGATCGAGCCCGCGGCGATCCCGATCCCCTGACCGGGAAACATGTCGCGCAGCGCCGGAACGATGACCGTCAGGCCGACAAATCCGTATACGACCGACGGAATTCCGGCAAGCAGCTCAATGACCGGCTGCAGCAGCTTTTTGCCCCAGCCCGGTACGATTTCCGTCATGAACAGCGATGCGCAGATGCTGAGCGGACTCGCGATGACCGCCGCCAGAATCGACGTTGCGAATGAACCGAAAATAAACGGCATGACGCCGAACTGCGGCTCGCCATGGTTGCCGTCCGGATCCCATTTGGAGCCAAACAGAAATTCGCTGAAGCTGACGCCGTCTCTAAAGAAGGTCGCCAGTCCCTTGGAAGCGACAAAATAAACGATGGACAAAATAATGACGATCAACAGAATCGCGCAGATCGTCGTATAACTGCGTCCCGCGAAATCTTCCATATGATGTTTTTTAAACCGCCCGGGACGGGGGTTGTCAGCGATGCCTACAGGCCTTTCATCTATAGCTTTCATCGTTGTCCTTCTTTCTAAAGTGAAAATAGAGGCAGAAGTTGGTCTCTCCGCCTCTTGTCGTACATATTCAGTGTTTCATGGGAGCTCAAGGAACCTGATGTTATTTCGTGATGTTGCCGTCCTTGTCGCGTTTCACTTCCATTTTGGAAGCCGGAATGTATCCGAGCTCAACCACGTCGCCGTTTTGCACGGTATCCGAAGTCATGTAGTCCAGGAACGCCTTCACTTCTGGAGCAGGCTCACCCTTGGTGTACATGTGCTCGTAAGCCCAGACTGGATATTTACCGGAGGCTACGTTCTCTTCCGTTGCTTCCACACCGTCATATTTCAGAGTTTTCACTTTGTCGTCCAGGTAGGACAGAGCAAGGTATCCGATGGCACCCGGCGTTTCGGAAATGATCTTTTTTACCGTACCGGAAGAATCTTCTTGGATCGAACCTTGCAGGTCTTCTGTCTTCGTTCCAAGTGCATATTTCTCAAACGTTGCGCGAGTACCGGAGCTTGCAGGACGGTTTACGATAACGATCTTTTCATCCTTGCCGCCAACATCTTTCCAGTTCGTCACTTTACCTGTGAAAATATCAACCAGCTGCTGCTTTGTCAGGCTGTCTACGCCTGCGTCAGGATTCGTTACAGCCGCCATAGCTACGACCGCTACTTGATGGTCAACCAGTTCCTTGGCTTTGTCAGCATCCAGCTTTTCTTCAGCAAATACGTCGGAGTTACCGATGTTGGCCTGGCCGCCGGAAACTTGAGTCAGGCCGGTGCCGCTGCCGCCGCCTTGCACTTGAACTTGGATTTGGGAATATTGGGACTCGCCCATGAATTTTTGCGCCACTTGCTCGACAAGCGGTTGAAGCGCGGTGGATCCTACAGCCAGTACGGAACCGCCGAGCGTTTCCTCTGCCGCCGGTTTATCTTCAGTCGTGGTTGTTCCCGCAGCACTGCTGCCGTCTGAGGTTGCATTGTTTTTGCTGCCGCAGGCAGCCAGCATAAGTACCAGGACCAACGTACAAAACATAAGTAACGGTTTTTTGAATTTCATAATCTAATGTTTCCCCCCATTTTGGTTTGCCGTGTAACTCTATGAAGTTTACCGACAAGTTCATTGTAGTTCTCTATCATTTTGTAAAATGATGCGTTTTGTAAAAAGAAAGATAAATATCAGAATATAATCTTTATGATCCCATAGATTAATTCTATAATAAAAAGGAATCGGACCTCACCGAGGGGGAATCATCGTTGAATTTGTTAAAATTGCAAATCCTTGTTTATATTGAAAAATACAAGAAGGTAACCGATGTAGCCAAAGAGCTGGACATGAAACAGCCGACCGTCACCTTTCATATGAAAAGCTTAGAGGAAGAGCTGGGCATCGCCCTCTTCGAGTCCAGGCGGGGCCGCATCCTCTTGACCGACGCCGGCAAGGCGCTGTACCCCTACGCCGTCAAAATGACGGGGCTGGCCGCCGAGGCCCGGAAGGCCGTGCAGGACTACGCCGATTTGGGCAAAGGCATTCTTCATATCGGCGCCGACAGCCTGATGGGGACGATTCACCTGCCCAAGCTCGTCAACCGGTTCTGCCGGCAGTATCCCGGCATCCAGATCGAGCTGACCGTTCAGCCCAGCCGGACCGTTCAGGAGCTGCACTACAACCATGAGGTGGACCTGGCCTTTTATTATTCGCAGGACGTGGCGGCAGCCGGCATCAAGGAAGACTTGCTGCTGGAAGACGAGCTTGTCGTCATTTTCGCGCCAGGGCACCCTTTCTCCAGCCTGAAATCGCTGAGCGACCAGCTGGTCGCCCAACATTTCTTCATCCAGCATGCCGAAGGCTCTTTTATGCGGGACTTCACCCGGACCTACGCGATCGAGAGCGGGATTCATCTGTGGGAGCGCATGATCATCCATTCGCCGGAGTCGGTCAAGCATACGGTAGAGGACGGGGACTTCATTTCCTTCTTCCCCTTGTCCGGCATCGCAAGCGAGCTCGCCGCCGGAAGTCTTCAATACTTGGCGGCCCCCGGCTCCGCAGGCAAGTCGGTCAAGGCCTATATGGCCTATCATGCCGATCAGCCCTATTCACCGCTTAGGGAGCAGTTCAAGCAGTTCGTCAAACAGCAAATCACCGAGCTGAATATGAAGCCCTGATTCCACGGAATCGGGGATTTTTTTCGGCCCGGTTCCTATTATCGCCCTGCATTCCAACACTGTTTCACCCTCGCTTCAGCCATTTGAAAATGGACATCCCCGGCAAAAAAACACTTTACATTTTCCCCCATCTGTTTTAGCCTATACTCAATAAAGTTTCCTTAGGTAAAAACTTTTATATATACGCATTAATTTGTCCCACGGGAAACTTATGTCAAAGTTTTCATAATCCAAAGGAGGTTTATGCTATGCTCCCCCGTCACCGCGACCCTTCAGTGTCCGTCGACAGCCTCTTCGTCTCCTATCACGGCAAGGATGCCCTTCGCGACGTCAGTTTCACGCTTCTTCCCGGCAGCATGACCGGTATTATCGGACCTAACGGAGCCGGCAAATCCACGCTGATGAAGTCGCTCCTTGAGCTGATTCCGCGGGACCACGGCGAGGTTCGCATCTTCGGCGGCAGTGTCAAGGAAACCCGGACCCGCATCGCTTATGTTCCACAGCGCAGCGAAATCGACATGACGTTCCCGATTACGGTGATCGATACCGTCCTGCTCGGCACCTACCCGAAGCTGGGCCTGCTCAAGAGGCCCCGTCGGCAGCATAAAGAGCTCGCTTATCACTGCCTGGAGAAGGTCGGCATGGAAGACTTCGGCTCCCGGCAGATCGGCGAGCTGTCCGGCGGACAGCAGCAGCGCGTATTTCTGGCCCGGGCGCTCGCCCAGGAGGCGGAGCTGTTCTGCCTGGATGAGCCCTTCGTCGGCGTGGACGCCGCCAGCGAGGAGACCATTGTCGCCATTTTGAAAGAGCTGCGGGATCAGAACTGCACGGTGCTCGTGGTCCATCACGATTTGAGCAAGGCCGAAGTGTATTTCGACGGGCTTGTGCTGCTTAACGGCGAGCTGGTGAAGGCGGGTCCGGCCCGCGAAGTCTGCCGCCCGGATATTCTCAGCCAGGCTTATGCGGCGCAGCTGACCTTTCTTGAAAAGAACGGAGTGGGTGTGTAATGGAATTCCTGAGCGGAATCCTGGAATACGGCTTTTTGCAAAAAGCGCTGCTGACCTCGGTTATGGTCGGAATGATCAGCGGCATTATCGGCTGCTTTATTATTCTGCGCGGCATGGCGCTTATGGGCGACGCGATATCCCATGCGGTCCTGCCCGGCGTCGCCCTGTCCTATATGCTGGGAGTCAACTTCTTTTTCGGCGCCGTGGTGACGGGCGTGCTGACGGCCCTCGGCATCGGATACGTCAGCCAAAACAGCCGGATCAAGAACGACTCGGCCATCGGCATCGTGTTTACTTCCTTTTTCGCTGTCGGGATCATCCTGATTACCTTTGCCAAAAGCTCGACCGACCTATACCACATCCTGTTCGGCAACGTGCTCGCGGTCCGCGCCTCCGACATGTGGATCACACTGATCATCGGTATCGTGATCGTCGCGGTCGTCTACTTGTTCTACAAAGAACTGCTGGTCAGCTCGTTCGATCCGGTTATGTCCGCGGCTTACGGACTGCCGGGGCGGCTTATCCATTACCTGCTGATGACCCTGCTCACGCTCGTGACTGTCGCCTCGCTGCAGACCGTCGGCATCATCCTCGTCGTCGCCATGCTGATCACCCCCGCCTCCACCGCTTATCTGCTGACCAACCGGCTGTGGGTGATGATTTATCTGGCCGCCGGCTTTGGCGCATTATCAGCCGTGGTCGGGCTGTATTTCAGCGTCAAATACAATCTGGCCTCCGGTGCAGCCATCGTGCTCGCGTCAGCTGTCTGGTTCATACTGGCGTTGGCGTTTTCACCGAAACAGGGTGTCCTGTGGCGTCATTTCCGTTCCCGGAGGAAGAAGGCGGCGCTGAAAGGACTCTGACGCCGGCCGCCCGGCAGGCAGCACGTTTACGCTGCAATCATTCGCTTTAAAAAAGGAGGGAGTCATATGAAACATACAAGGAAGGTCAGGCTCGGAGCGCTACTTATGCTGATCCTGGCACTTACCGCCGGCTGCTCCGGGCAAACCGGGAACAAAGCCGGATCTTCCGGGGAGAAGCCCATCGTGCTGACCACATATTCGATCCTGTATGACATCGTGAAGCAGGTTGCAGGAGACAGAGTAGAGCTGTATTCGATCGTGCCGGTCGGCACGGACCCCCATGAATATGATCCGCTGCCGGCGGACCTGAAGCATGCGAGCGATGCCGATGTCATTTTCTATAACGGGCTTAATCTGGAGACGGGTAACGGCTGGTTCGCCAAACTGCTGGAAACGTCGGGAAAAGCGGGAGAGAACGCGCCTGTCTATGCGCTGAGTGAAGGCGTGGAGCCTATGTACCTGACCTCCGCCGGCAAGGAATCCGAGCAGGATCCGCACGCCTGGCTGAGCATCGAGAACGGGATCCGCTATGCGGAAAACGCCCTTGCGGCACTGGCGAAAGCGGACCCGGGGAGCCGGGAATATTACGAGCAGAATGCCGGGAACTATATGGAGGAATTGAAGAAGCTTCACGATGATGCCGTGACACGCTTTGCCGACATCCCGGAGGAACGCCGGATTCTCGTGACGAGCGAAGGGGCCTTTAAATATTTTTCCGCAGCCTATGGCCTGAAGGCCCAATACATCTGGGAGATCAATACGGAGAATCAGGGTACGCCTGAGCAGATGAAGCGGATTATCGATATCGTGAAGGCGGATCAGGTGCCCGCGTTGTTTGTGGAGACCAGCGTGGACCCGCGCAGTATGGAGAGCGTCTCCAAGGAGACCGGGGTTCAAATATTCGGCAAGGTTTTCACCGATTCCACCGGCAAGCCCGGGGAAGACGGCGACAGCTACCTCGCCATGATGAAATGGAACCTCGATACGATTCATGCCGGACTGACGAAATAACCTGAACCGCCGCCTATGTTCACGCATCTCTCCCTTTTTTCGCCGATGGAATGATCCTGTCTCTTCCTTTATATAATAGAAGTGATGACATCGCTTCTTCATCAATCATCTGCCCGGTTCGGGAGGCTTTGCCCAGCCGGGTCCCTCCCCCCCTCTTCGCATCCCTGGCGATTCTTGCAATTCCCTGGGCCCTGTGCTTAAATTGCTATAGTGTAATAGTTACTATTAACTTCATTGTTCCGCATATGGCCCGGCTTAGCACAGGTGTCCAAGCCTTGTGTTTGCTGTGGCCTGATGGCGTTTTTGATAAGAGGTAATCCATGATGCTGAAGGGAACGCGGGCGGCCTGCCGGCAGGACAACCTGCGGATAATAGACTGTGCGCTGATCATTCCTATGCGCCCTTGGATGGGCTTGGCGATCTGAGTGGAAATTACGAAAGGGGCGTCGATTGATTTTGCATAACCGTTTTTCATGGAGAGCGCTGATAGGTAAACCGTTTATCTTCTTCTCCATTGTCATGATTTTAAAAATGCTTTTGGTCTGGACGGTCGTGTTCAGGGAAAATGCCGGAAGCTTCGGCATGATGCTGCTGACGGGCATACCGCCCGTATGGCTGCTCTTCTGCCTGATCGAAACGCTGGCCTACCGCAAGAAGCTGGTCACCTACCTGATTGTGGACCTGGTTCTGACTATTATTTATTTTGCCGTCATTATGTACTATAAGTATTTCGGAGTTATTGTTACGTATCATGAGCTTCGCCAGGTGAACCAGGTATCGGAGGTCAACAGCAGCGTCTTTTCTCTCATGGATCCGTATTACCTGTTCATTTTCACCGACATTGTCGTGCTGTTCGTCCTTATCTGTTCCAACCGGCGGTTCCGCGCCTTTGGGCGCAGCTTGTCCGTCCGAACGGGCCGCCCGTGGTTTGCGGGGGGAGCCGTCCTGGCACTGATCGCCTGTGCCGCGTGCATTTTTCCGTTCCGGAGCGGGATGAACGAATTCCAGCAGGCCCGGGACATGGGGATTCTTAACTATGAAGCCTATGTCGGCTTTGCCCCTTCCAAGAACATCAAGGTTGACGCCAAGTCGGTCACGCCGGAGGCGGTTGCTCAGGTGAAGGGAACGACCGAGCCGGCGCAGCCGGCATACTGGGGTGCCGCCAAAGGTAAAAATGTCATCATCATTCAGCTCGAAGCGTTCCAGAATTTCCTCGTCAACCTGAAGATCGACGGCAAGGAAGTTACCCCGAACATGAACAAGCTGGTCAAGGATCATCTGTATTTCCCTCATTTCTTCCAGCAGGTCGGTCAGGGAAATACGGCGGATGCCGAATTCGTTGTGAACACTTCCCTCTACGTTCCGTCGAACGGGGCAGCGTCCGAGGTGTATGCGGACAAGGCACTGCCGAGCGCGCCTAAGACGTTTGCCGCAAGCGGCTATCAGACGGCGACATTCCATACGAACAGCGTCGTGTTCTGGAACCGGGATCAGCTGTATAAAGCGCTCGGTTGGGAAAAATATTACGACGACAAGTTTTTCGGCAAAAGCGACCTCGTATCCTTCGGCGCCTCGGACGAGCTGCTTTATGCCAAGACGGCCGAAGAGCTGGCACGGATGCAGGGAGCCGGCAAGCCGTTCTACGTGCAGGTCATTTCCATGTCGGGCCATCACCCGTTCCGCATCCCGGAAAGCAAATTCAAAATGCAGCTTCCCGACCGCTATAAGGGAACCCTTGTCGGGGATTACATTCAGTCCCAGAATTATGCGGACTACGCCCTCGGCCAGTTCGTGGACGAGCTGAAGAAGAACGGCGTATGGGACAACAGCGTTATCGTCCTGTACGGTGACCATCAGGGACTGCCGATTTACTCGCTGAACAACAAAGAGAAAAAGCTGATGAAGGAAATTTACGGACGGGAGTACACCCTCCCCGATATGATGAACATTCCGCTCGTCCTCTCCGTGCCGAACCAAAAAGCCCAGACGCTGGAGCAGGTCGGCGGGCAGTCGGATATTTTCCCGACGCTGGCCAATCTGGCCGGCATCTCGCTGAAGAACCAGGTGCACTTCGGCCAGGATCTGCTCAACCAGAACAGCCCCGTGCTGCCACAGCGGTATTACCTCCCTTCGGGCTCGTTCATTTCGGCTAAGGGAGCGTTCGTACCAGGCTCCGGATACGCGGACGGGATAACCTACCCGCTGAACGGAGGCAAGGTCACCAAGCCGCTGGATTCGAAGGAAACGTACGAGCGGGCGCACAAGCTGATCAGCATGTCGGATGCTTACGTGTCGTCGCTGCCGGAGTGGAAGGATCAGGAGAAGGAGCATGCGAATACGGATACGGCCACCCCTCCTGCTGGTTCATCCAAGACGAATGGCTCTCCGAAAGAGGGCACTTCAGGGAAGGCCAATTCCGACAGTACTCCGGCGGCTGGATCGGGATCGGCCGGAGCAGGCTCGGCGACAGGCGGAACTAAGCCCGTTGATGCCGATGCCAAGACGGATGGGACCAAGCCGGCGGATACCAAAGCCACCGGCACTCCGGCCGAAACGAAGGCCGGCAGTGCACCGGCGGGCAGCAAGCCAGACAGCACCGCCCCGGCGGATGCCACGGGAACGCCGTCCAAGCCGGATGACGCTGCAGGCAAATAAAACTTTCGCTTTAGAAACCAAACAAGACCGGAAGGAATCTTTGCGATTCCCCCGGTCTTTTCATTTGCTGGCAGCACAGGATCATTTTGCCCCATCGTTAAACGAATTGTGAATTTTTCTTTTACCCCCTTTACAAAATGTAAAATCGGAGTAAATTTTATAGTATAAGCTTTCTATTAACGAGACGTGGCTCAGCTTGGTAGAGCGCTTGCTTCGGGAGCAAGAGGTCGCAGGTTCAAATCCTGTCGTCTCGACCATTATACAATCAACGGTTGCGGGGTGTTTGACCGCAGCCTTTTTTATGTTCAACACCAACTGCTCTTATCAAAATCATAATAGTCCAAAAGAGCATCGGCCACTTTTTGTAGTAGGCCCCTCTCCTTTTTCCTTCGTCAATGTAATCTCCTTAACGAACGATAACCCTATGTTTTCTACTGTACTAAACTCTCCAAATCCGGCTGCAGTTTGTTCCGCAGCACATACATCATGATGGCCCCAACAAAGAACGCGACGGCATCCGCAATGACGAGCGACCAGACTACCCCGTGAAACCCGTTCATTCGATTGGCGATATAGAGCACAGGAATCAGAGTAATTCCTTGAATGACCGACATAATCAACGCGGCGGTTCCTTGCGCTGTCGCTTGAAAGATCCCGGTAAACAACGTGGTCATGCCCGTAATGAACAAGGATAGGAACGTTACATGCAAATTGTAGCTGCCCATTTCGATCAATTGCGGGTCATTCGTAAACAAACCAATTAAGTGGTCGGAAATCAGATAGACGATAATGCCGAACGCCACGGCAAACGCCACGATCGCTTTGATCGTAAATCCAATGGTGTGCTTCATACGTAATTTATTCGCTGTAAAAGAGAAGGCAATCAATGGCACGACTCCCTCGCATAAGCCCATCAGAATAAACTCAGGAAACTGCAATAGACGTGATGAAATTCCGTAAGCCGCTACGGCCTGATCTCCATATTCGACCAGAAAACGGTTAAAGATGAGCGACATGGCACCTAAAAAGATACTCATAATAAAAACGGGAACTCCGATTTTGAATACATTGCTGAGAATGTCCTTGTTAGCCTTGAACCACTTTATGGAGACCGTTAAGAACTGGCTCTTATATCCCATATGGAAGGCGTAGAATGCGCTCGCGACTAGGTTAGAAGCGACCGTAGCGGACGCAACGCCGATCACGCCCCAATGTAAAGCGAAGATGACTAACGCATCGAGAATCATATTCACGACAACACTCAGAATCATCCCCATCATCGACGTGATCGCCGCACCCTCCGAACGTACGATATTTTCCAGGGTGAAAAACAATATGACGAACGGTGATCCTATAAGCATCATCATGACGTAGTCCTTCGTGAAGCCGAAGGAGTCGGGCGTTGCCCCCAAGCCATGGACAATGGGATCAATCAGCGGAAGACCTGCGGCAATCACAATAAGACCAAGGGCTAGACTGGTGTAAAAAGCGAATGAAGACACATGCTTTACATCATCCAATTTTTTCTCTCCCAGCAAACGGGAGATGAAGGTACCGCTGCCCATGCCAATCAAGTTGCCCAGCGCCATAATAATCGCGAATAAAGGCAAGGTTAGCGCAAGCGCGGTTAACATGGCTGTATTGTGGAGCGTGCCAAGGAAATAGGCATTCAAGATGGAATAGATGACACTCATTGACGTGCCTAGCATCATCGGTACAGCGAAGTGAGCTACGGCTTTGGAGACCGGTGCTTTTTCAAAGTAATAGAGGTTTTCTGTATCCATGAAGGTCCCTGCTTTCTATTTTTTGTCTTGAATCTAACAGCCTTAGTTCGCGAACCTTACAGTGTTAGGTTGTGCCTTACAGTGTTAGATGATATCATGGACTTAGGAACATGTAAAGCATAAACTTACACTGTTAGGTAAAAGGATGGTTACCCGATGAAAAAACAGCAGCCTCCGATTTCGGAGGATCGGATTTTCGAAGCCTCGTGGGAACTTCTTGGAGAGGAAGGTATCGAGAAATTCAGCATGAGACGATTGGCCGACCGGCTGGGGATTCAGGCTCCCTCTCTATACTGGTACTTCAAGAGCAAACAGAATCTCTACCAGCGGCTGGCCAACCAGGTATCGAAAATCATTCTGGAGGAATATCACTCTCAGGGGGACTGGAAGGAGCAGCTGAAGGGGCTTGCGGTAACGGTGCGAAGCGTGCTCGGCCGGTATCCCTGCTCCACGCAGCTCATGATGTTGACGCTGCCCCACGAACCGGACATCATCCGGTTCAACAACCGGATGCTGCTCTGCGTGGAATCAACGCCGCTTGAGCAGGAACAGAAAATGCAAGTGGTTCTTACGCTTATGAATTATATCTTCAACTTCGTTCTGGACGATTATGAGCACCAGCGCAACGTCTCCGCGATTGTTAGGGAGCACGGAGAAGGAGGGCTTCCGGGTGAGGAAATGATTCGCCTTCTGGACTCCATGAGCGAGACGGATGCCGGACTGTTCCGGAGGATGTTCACCAACGGGCTGTTCGAGCTGATGGGGACAGACAGGGCGTTTGAGTTCGGACTGAAGCTGATTCTGCTCGGGATCGAACAGGTGATCAAGGAGCAGGAGCAATAGGATGCAAAAAAAACCGCTCCTCCGGTTATCGGATGGGCGGTTTCACTAGGGTTATCGTTTACATGGCAAAGACAGCTTTCTTAGGAGGGATTCTCCTGAAGGATGTTGTCTTTTTCACTATGAATTCCCCTACTGAAATTGGGGTTATTCGTGGAACAGACGAGTGCACCTCTGCTGGACGCGGCTGTCAGGCTTGTCCGCCTGCTCGATAATCCGGAGGATGTGCCGGTGCTGGCACCGCTCATCGAACGTGAGATCTTATATCGGGTTTTGCAGGGAGCGCAAGGAGATGTTTTAAGGCAAATGGCCTTGAGTGGAAGCAGTTCGAACCGGATTGCCGTGGTGGTAGAGCAGCTGAAGCGGGAGTACATGGAGCCGCTGCGGATCGATGAGCTGGCGGCCGCCGCCCATATGGCTCCCTCCTCCCTGCACCGTCACTTTAAGGAGGTCACGGCCATGAGCTCACTGCAGTACCAAAAGCAGCTTCGCCTGCAGGAAGCCCGACGCCTCTTGCTGTCCGAATCAGCCGATGCTGCGGATGTTGCTTTTCGAGTCGGGTACGAAAGTCCGTCCCAATTCAGCCGCGAATACGCCCGGCTTTTCGGCCTTCCGCCGATCAGCGACATCACGCGGCTTCGGGAGCAATTAGGCCGGGTGCTCTGATCCAAGAGCCCCGGCCCCGGTCTGTAATCACAATCCTGAAGACAACAAAAAAACGTCCCCGACGTAAGTAAACATAAAAATAGGATCATGCATTGCTTATCAGCAATCTCATGATCCTATCAATGATGCGGTCGAGAGGACTCGAACCTCCACGGGGGGTTAGCCCACACGGACCTGAACCGTGCGCGTCTGCCAATTCCGCCACGACCGCATATTCAGTTGGTCACGTTCGAAATGTTTTTTTCTTAGCGACAAGATAGATCTTACCACGGATCCATTATAATCGTCAAGCGTTTCGCAATTTTTTTTGAAAAGTTGAACAAACGGAGTTCCGGCACGAATCTGCCGGGTGATTCCCCGGTGTCCTTCGTTCCAAAACTCCGCCGCGTTCCGTTACGGTCCTCCGGCAAGGTCAGCTGTACATTTGTCCCGGCTGGTGCTCCGGTACGGATTTATAAATTTGCTGCATCGACGAAACCACTTCCTGTGGTGCCTGTGCGGTCGGGTAATAGCCTTTCGCCGCCATGTACTGCCATACTTCGTATGCCTGATGGGAGCACATTTGAAAGGCGCTTTCCAGGAAAGAGCGCAGCTGCGGCGTCGAGCATTCAAACGCGGACCAGGCATACTCGCGGCCGGCGCGCTTCAGTGTCAACAGGTAGGAAGTGGCGATCGCGCGGTCGTTCAGCTGCTGCAGCTGAACGCGGGGCTGAAGCGGCGGATACTGCTGCGTACCGAGCATCGGCATGGAGGAGCTCATCGGCATCGCCGGCACATTCAGCTGATCCTGGCTGTAAAACCGGTTTGCGTACTCTACCTTCATGTTGTAATCCTGAACATGGACGTCATAGTGACGGGTAATCATGCTTTTCAAAATGGGATCGGTGGCCTGATTAATAAATAACGCCATGCTTTGAATGGAATTGGTACAACTGAGCAGCAGCTCGTTCAGTTCGTGGGCTTCATGGGAGCCAAGCGGCATCGGACATATCTCCTTTTGGTCTTTTGAAATTTTGCATATCCGTCCCATAAATTGCTCTACATTTCCAGTCTTTATTCATGACCGGCCGGTTTTTCGCCCCAAATCCGGTATGCGAATCAAACCCGAACCTATACGTCAGGATACCGTCGCTCTGCGAAGCAGCACGTAAGATAGCAGCGCATAAATCAGAGTCAGCGGAATCGTCCACAGAAACAGGTCTATATAATGCACTCCGATCCAGCGGAAGGAGTCCAGCCAGAGGCCGTAATACGTCATCGCGAAACTGCCAATGCTGGAGACGAGGATCAAGGCGATGAAGAAGATGAACATGCCGTGGCGCCCAAACCGGCGATGAATGCTCGAGATGACAAAGCCCATAAAGAACATGTGGATCATCACGATAAAGTAAATACCGAGCCTGCCCAGCGGAGAAACTTCTTTCAGAAACGGCAGGTGAAAATAATGAAGCTGCACTCCCCAGGCATTCGTTAACTGTTCGATCATGCCCATTGCAAACAGAAGCACGGAAGAGACTGCACTGACAAGCAGCGCCATCGCGGAAGTCCCCACAAAGTAATCGGTCCTTCTTATATTAAGCCCCAGCATAAACGGGAACGTCTGCGCCTGTATCATCAGGATCGCGATAAACATATACACGTAAATGGTGATCAACCCGCCTGAATTGATCTGCTCTTCTCCTCCGGTCAGAATGCCGATGGCCAAATTCACAGCAAAGCTGAACAGCGTGACTACCCAAGGTACGTACATCCAAAACCACTTATCCCGCCAATGGATTTTCATGACGCTTACCGTTCGGTTCATTGGAATCCCGCCACCTTTCCGCTTGTTTTGCTTTGGGTTAAGTGCACGATCAGCTGCTGCATCGATATCGGAATCAACTCCAGGCCCTGCGCCTCCGCCCGGCGTTTTTCTGTGGGATCCTGCCGCTCAAACAGCGTCACCGACATCATGCCTCCGATCGATTCCTGATGAATCGTATTCTTACCGGACGCAAACGATTCGACTGCCGCCTTAGGGCCAAGAACCGTGTACGCTTTGCCGCGGAGATCATCCGCTTCCTCGTCAATCAGGAGCCGGCCTTGATCGATCACAAGCACATGCTCCAGCATATTGCTGACTTCGTCGATCAAGTGGGTGGACAGCATGATGGTTCGCGGATTCTCCGCATAGTCCTGCATCAATCGTTCGTAGAACAGGCTGCGCGCAACGGCATCCAGTCCCAGGTAGGGCTCGTCAAAGATCGTCAGCGGCGCCCGGCTCGCAAGTCCGATGATAATACCGACGGAGGACAGCATCCCTCTTGAGAGCTTCTTCATTCTCCGCTTCAGCGGCAGCCGGAAATCCTCGAGCAGTTGGGCGGCAAAATTCCGGTCCCAGTACGGATAAATGGAAGCCGCCACCTTGAGCACGTCGATCACGCGGTAGCTGTCCGGGTATCTCTGACTTTCCTTGATGAAGCAGAGCTGGCTCAGCACGCGGTTGTTCTCATACGGATTCTCCCCGAACACCTTCAGCTCGCCGCTTGACGGAAACAGCTGGGCGGTAAGCATATGCATAATCGTCGTTTTGCCGGCCCCGTTTCTGCCCAGCAGGCCGTAGATTTTCCCTTCCTCCACCGCAAAGGTGACATCCTTCACAACGGCGTCCCGACCATATTCCTTAGTAAGCCGGTTGACTTCAACAATCCGGTTCATGACCACTCATCCTCTCTCCGTACCATGTCGCTCAACTGTTCTATCGTAATGCCAAGCTTCTTGGCTTCATGGATCATCGTGATGACGTATTGCTCGTAAAACTGTTCCTTCCTCTTCTCGACGAGCTTCTCCTTCGCCCCTGCCGCTACGAACATGCCGATCCCCCTCTTCTTATACAAAATCCCCTGGTCCACCAGCAGATTGACTCCCTTTGCGGCTGTCGCCGGGTTGATGTGATAAAAGGATGCGAACTGGTTTGTGGAAGGGACCTGGGATTCTTCCGGCAGCCCGCCCCCAATGATGTCATCTTCGATCTTCTCTGCGATTTGCATAAAGATCGGACGGCCGTCATCGATTATCGGCCCCATATCTTCACCACCTAACTGGTTAATTACTCGAGTAACTAACCTTAATATATAAGACCACCCTGTGCCTTGTCAACGGGCGAATCCATATTTCACAAAAAAAAATAAGACCGCCTACCGTCTGGTCTCCCAGGCCGTTCGGCGATCCTATTCCTTACTTGATTCTCTTAACATCGTCAATTAGCAGTTCATGTTCAGGACTTCTTCATCCCTGTGTAGACCAGAATTGCATCCCGCAGAAACTCCGCCGCTCCCGGCTGCTTCGCATCATAGTAAGCCTTGAAGCGCTCGTCGTCTACATACATCTGGGCCAGACCGGCATGCGCCTCTTTGCTGTAATCGCTCCAGTAATACGTCAGCCACTGCTTGTGGAGGTCAGCCGCCTTCTGGGCGAGCTCACCGGCGGGATCTCCAGTTTGATATGCCTGCCCGAGGGTGGACAGCACCTCATCGGCCAGGCTCGACACCTCTTCGTACTGTTCCTTGGTCATGTTTTTCACCTTGGCGTTGGAACGCTCAATGGCTGCATCCCCGTACTTCTCACGGATTTCCTTCCCATACTTCTGCTCGTTATCGTCAATGAGTTGTTGTTTGAAGCCTTCGAATTTCTGCTGATCCGTCATGATCATTCTCCCTTCCTGATACTGGATCGTCCGTTCCACGTTGGCAATCAGCCGGTCCAGCTGCCTGCGTTTGTCAAGAAGCTTCTCACGATGTTCTTTCAGAGCGTCGCTGCTGTTAAAAGAAGGCGAGGACATCAGCTCTTTGATGCGTTCCAGGCTTACGTCCAGCTCCCTGAAAAATAAAATTTGCTGCAGCCTGTTCACTTCATCCTCCCCATAAATCCGGTACCCTGACGAATTGATCCTTGCCGGCTTAAGAAGACCAATTTCGTCATAGTACCGCAGAGTCCGGGTGCTGACGCCCGCGAGCCTTCCCAGCTTCTGTACGGTGTATTCCATGGGATCACCTCCTGACGGTTTCACTGTACACCTTTACGCAACGTCAATGTCAAACCCTTTTTTTGCGCACAACAAAAAGGGCTTACCAGGCGGACCTTCAAACGAAAGCCATGCCATAGAGCCCCAGAAGTAACATTGACTTATTCCATGTTCCTTTACTCAGCCGGGTTTCGTTCACCCCATTTATCCACCCACCGCTCCATTTCTTTTAAGGCAAGCTGAAAATCGGCTCCCTTCTCCGTAAGCGAATATTCGACGGTCACCGGGACCGTAGGGAACACCTCGCGGTTCACAAGTCCCATCCGTTCGAGATGCCGGAGCGTATCCGTCAGCGACTGGGTTTTGATCACGGACGCATTGCGCTGAAGCTGATTAAACCGCTGCGGGCCCTTCAGCAGCTCATCCAGAACGAGGAATGCCCATTTGGTCTTCAGGATCTGGAGAACCTCGCATATTTTCGAACCTGACTCTTCGGGATCATATTTCAAAGCATGTTCTTCCAAAACGCTTCACCTCCCTCATATTCGAGACAAAAAGTACCGCCGTTATCCCGCCTGGCCGGCAGGATGCTGCCCTGAATATATAGCTTCGAGGTGTCCGTGTCAATGAGCGGATGGACTACGGCCGATTATAAAGCTCGCCCAGTGCCACAAATGAAGCCTTCGTGTCCCATGGCATCCCGGGATAGACTGCCCCTGTCCGCCCGCCTTTGAACGAACGCACCACGCTGTAGCTCGCCGTATCCAAGTTAAAGGCAGGCTCTTCGTCATACGGATAGCTTGGCATGGCAAACGTAAACCAAAAGGCTCCATCCACCCCTTCTTCCTGAAAAATATCGAAAAGCTCTCTCATATACCGGACCTGCACCTGTTCGTCCCTCACGATGCCCTCCCCCAGCCGCTTCGGCGAATGTCCATGATCTACGACGTTCCAGCCGTAACCTCCCCGGTCCTGCGCCCCTTCGTAGGTGCAGCATCCGAATTCTGTGATGACTACCGGTTTCCCGTGCTTGAAATAGGCGCGCAGCTGCTCCCGGTAGCGCTGATGGTTATGCGTATCGCGGTAATGATCGGCCGAAACGATGTCAAAGAGATCCCAATTCACATTTTCCCACGTACCGGAAGCATAGGTGACCTGCCCATGGAAATGCTCCCGGATCACGTTCAGGGCTTTGCTGAGAAAAGCGTTCAGACGCCAATGAAAAGATCCCTTCCGGATTGTGTATTTAAGCAGCCGCCAGGGATTCATCAGCACCCCGATCCGGTCGAAGGACGTGGCTCCTTCCAATATCCCTTTCATGAACACGCTCAGCTCGCAGCCGGCCACAAACACGACGTCCGGCCCTTGTCTCCGCAGTGTCTCCGCCGCGATTGCACATTCCCTGTAGTACTCGAGCATCGCATGTTCATCTTCATCGATCAGAGCCGGGGAGAACCACACCTCGAGCCCTTGTTGAAGAGCGGATTCCGAGGCGGCCACCAGCCTGTCTACATCCCTGCCCGAAATACGGATGCTGGTGCAGTGCAGTTCGCTCTGGATGATCTCCATTTCCTTCCGGACGGTTTCCGGATCGAAAAGTTCTCTCGATGAGGGTTGATTCGTTCCCCGGGTGTACGTTCCGACATCATAGTTGATTCCCCTCCGGCGAGGAACGCGGCTGCTGCGCTTGATCGGATCATTGACCATGCCATGGGTCATGGGGGTTCCTCCTCTGTATCTCTATTTTGATACATATTTATTTACTATTATTGTTGATAATTTGCAATAATTCGTAAATAATATAAATAAATATTTACTATCTGTCAAATGGACAGGAATGAAGGAGAATACGCAATGTATCCAGACAACTCCAGGCTCGCCGCGACTTATATTCAGCTGATTCCGCTGCTTCACCGCGGCTTTGACATACCTTCAGCGCGGAAAATGATGCCTGAGCTGACGCATCTGCAGTACCACGTCTTGGAAGCTTTATATCATCAGCCGGATTGTTATTCGATGAGCCTTCTGGCCAAAAGTCTGCATATATCCAAACAGCAGCTTACGCCTCTGATCGCCAAACTTGAAGAAAAGGAGTGCCTCACCAAGCATCCGGACCCTCAGGATAAGCGTCAGATCGGATTGTCTCTGACCGGGAAAGGCCGGAGAATCGTCAGCAGCCGGTGGGAGTCCTTTCACCAGGAGCTGAGCCAACAGCTGGACCTTCTTACCGAGGAGGACCGAAGCGACCTCGGCTTCTGCCTCGAGAAGATGACCCGGATCCTGCGACGGTTGGAGCCCGATACGGCTAAGGCGGATTAGCCCGGCCTGTACGGCCAGGCACTATCCGTTACTCTGGGCGGCTGGCGGGGGCGGATTCCCGCTGCCGGTACAGCGGGAGCACGGTCAGCAGGCCGAGCAGCAGGCACAACCCGGCCAAGCCGTAGATGATTCCCAGCGGCAAGCGGCTGGCGAGCACGCCGGACAGGCTCATCATCGCGAGCATGGCACCCGTCATAAGTGGCGTGCGGATTCCGCTCACCCGTCCGATGTATTCGGGCTCCGTATGCTGCATGACGAGCGTTTGGTTCCCGATAAATATCGCGGGCTGCAGCAGGGCAATAACGAACTGGGCCAGCATCGTGAGCCATAGCATGCCGGACCATCCGGTGACCGCAATCCCGGCTGCATTGACGATCAGGCCGAGCATCAGCAGTGTCTGGGGAGCCATGCGGCCGGCCAGCGCAAACACGGCGATCCCGCCGACAATTTCACCGGCGCCATACGGAATGGACAGCCATTTCAGGTGATCGGCGGGAAGACCGAGCTTGTCGGTCAAGATGAAGACGCTTAGCGGCGAAATGAGGCCGATCCCGAGACCCACAGCCGCAAAACAGAGACTGAGCCGCCCCAGTACGCGGTTTGAAGCGACATAACGGATACCGTCCCTCATCTCCCGGAATACCGAGGTCCCTTTTCTTCCTCCTCCTGTTTCAGCCTTGGAATCCGCAGGAATCCGTCCCAGCACGGCGGCGGACAGCAGAAATACAGTCCCTGCCAGGCCCATGGAAACGCCGATGCCGAAGGTTTGGTACACCCATGTCCCCAGAACCGGACCGAGCACCATGAACACGGCAAACATCGTCTGCAGCACGGACATCGCCGGCTGGATCAAGTCCGCTGCGGCCCGTTCTTGAAACAGCCTCATCCCTGAAGGCTGCGACAATTGGGACAGCACGGCGGATATCAAGGTCGGGAACAATACGGCTTCCCAGGCACCCGATTTCATGGCCGCGAGGACGATCCAAATGGAGGCGGCGGCGAGCGCGTCGCACCAGATCAGCGTTCTGCGCGGCCGCCACCGGTCAGCGAACACGCCTCCGATCAAGGCAAACACCAACATCGGAGCATACTCGGCAACCGAGATCATGGAGACGGCGATGGCGTCGCCGCCCGTCTTGTCAACCACATAGAGCAGCACCGCGAAGTTCCGGACCCAAATACCGGTTTGCGTCAGCAGATTGGAAATGAGGACGATGCGAATCCATCGATGACGTAACGGTTTTAACGAAGCGAACATATCTTAGACTCCCTTCCTGGCTTGGATTTCATCATGTGCGTGTTATGGATTCCATGATGCAGCCTCCTCCAAGGGGAGAGTCAATGAGTCATTTTTTTCGGGTTCCCTGCTTGACTCTGACCTTAGGGGAGGCTATACACTAACCGCGAAAGGAGGAAATGACCAGGTGTACACCGTGAAAGAGGTATCGGAACTGTCGAATGTCACCATCAAGACGCTTCACCACTACCACAAGATCGGCCTCCTGATGCCGAGGGAGATGACCGAGGCGGGATATCGGTTATACGGCATGGAAGAACTGGAGCGTCTGCAGCACATTTTGTTTTATAAAGAGCTCGATTTTTCGCTGGAGCAAATCAAGCAGCTGCTGGAGGATCAGCCGGGCAGAGCCGAGATTTTATCCGGTCAAAGGGAACTGCTCCTTAGCCGGATGAGCCGGCTCGACCGGCTTGTGCATACGCTGGATGAGTCCATTCAACATACACGGGAGGGAAAAGCGATGGATACGAAGGATATGTTCCAAGGATTTCAAAGCGAGGAGGAATGGAAGGAAGCGCTGGCGGAGCAAAACCGCCATATTCAGGAGAATTACGGATACGACATGTTGGAAGAACACCGTGTGGATCCGGTCGAAATGAACGAGCAGGCCGCGGAGGCGGTGCGTTTTATGAGCGGAATGGCGCAGGCGCTGAAAGATGGCGTCAAGTACGATGACGATCCGATTCGGCAGCTGATCGCATCGCATCTGGAGGCTTTGAAGAAGCACGGACATGACGCGGAACCGGACACATTTGCCGTACAGGCGCGCTTTTTCCTGCAGGACGACTTTCACCGGAACATGCTGGAGTCCCAGCAAACCGGCCTGTCCTACTATTTGTGCACCGCAGCCGAGGCGTTTGCGCAGAACGCTTAACGGGTGTATAAGCCTGAATTTTGGTTACAACCCAATGGGTGCGTGGCTTCCATAAAGGTCGAGAGCCGTCAAGGCGCATAAAGACCCGAAAGAACCATATGAGTGTAAGGCTACAGGATCGTAAGGCACAGGATCGTAAAACGTCGAGTCCGATAGAAGTAGGATCGAGAGTCATCCAAGTTCCAGAGCCATCAAGTTCGATAGACGCAAAAAGACGGATCAGCTGCAGCTGATCCGTCTTTTTTGTCTCTCCAAGGGTGATGCGTGAGAGGGCGCGACTGGGCAATTCCCGCTCCCCCTTTGATGCGCTGACGTGGCCTATGGTTTTCCTTAACGCTCCGAGCCGGCCGAACGCATCACCTGCACGTCTGCCATGACGTGGCTGCCCTTATAAAAAGCATAAACCGTCGTATTCCCTGCCCGCTTCCCGACCAGATTTCCTTCGGCATCGATATCGGCGATATCCGGGTTTTCGCTGCGGAATGCAGCCTGCTTGGTTACGTCCTTTTCCTTGCCGGTCTTGTAGTCCAGAAGCGTCAGACGGATATCCATCTGCGTACCGGCAGTCAAAGAATACTCGTCCGAATCCAGCTGAAGCCGCCCTTTGACCTTATCGAATTCATCGCTGTCCTCCGGCAGCACCTGGACCTTGATCCTAGCGGTCAGGCCCTGGAATTCCGCAAGCAGATAGGTTTTTCCCTTCGAGACGCCGGTTACACGCCCGGAAGGGTCCGCCCCGGCAATGGACGCATCTTCCGTGCTGTACACCGCCGCCGTGGACAGATCGCTGCGCGATCCATCCTCATATACCGCCTCAAGCACGGAAGGAACACTTTCCCCTTCTTTCAGCTTCAGTTCCTTGCCGGTGAACACGATGCTAGTCGGTTTACGGTCATCGGCAGGTCCCTGCTCCTGAAAAGGGCTGAGCTTGATCAGCTGGAATTTCGTCGTTTCCTCCCGCAGGACCGTGCCGGGAACGATGATGCCTCCGTCCGGTCCGGCAGTCCCTGCGCCGTAGCGGGCTAAAGCAGCCTCCTTGAACAAGTGGCGGTTCAAAAGGTTGCCGTCCCTGTCCACAGTCAGCACATCGTACTGGATTTTCCGGTCCAAGGGGGTACCCGAATAGTGGCCCCCTAACAGGGCGTATCCGTCGCCTAAGGGAATCAGGTTGTTAAACACCTCATAGTCCGAGCCCTCCGTCTTGAACGTTTTCTCCCACTGCGGCTCCCCGTTCAGATCCGTCCTCGTCAGAATCGTGATGCGCTGCTGGTCCACCAGCCGCTGGCTGCCGATCAAATAACCATCGTCCCCTGCGGGAATTACTGCAAAAGCGCCCCGATCCGTGTGGGGATCGCTGATTTGCTTAGACCAGACCTCCTGCCCATCCTCATTCAATTTGACGATCAGCAGCGCGTCCTGATCCCCAGCTTCGTATTCCGGTGAATTCACCGCGCCTACCGCGATCAGTCCGCCGTCTACCGCTGGAATCATATCGTCAAAATACTGGCTCTCCGCGTAACGGTATTTGTTGTACCACAGCTCCTGTCCCTGCCCATCGACCTTAAGCGCGTAAGCGGACTCGTATCCCATCTTGGAGATGCCTTTGCCGCCGATGACGAAGCTTCCGTCCTCCAGCTCCACCGCTGCCTTCGGAGTGCTGTAAATATATGGATCATCTTGGGTCCGGTCCCACTGCAGCCCGCCTCCGGCATCCAGTTTGGCCAGGTACATCTCGCTGTACGGCTCACCGGCCTGATTGGTGGACGTTCCGTACACGAGATACCCGCCGTCCCGGGTTTCTATCGCGGACAGCGCTTCATTGGTACTCGAACCGCCGTAGGCCATTCTTTGCTCCCATTCCACCTCTCCCTCTTGGCTGAGCTTCATGATATAAACTTTTTGCTCATAATTGTCCCACTCTCCGGCAGGCACGACTTCCGTATAACTTCCCAAAGCCAGGTACCCGCCGTCCGACGTAGGAAGAACGCCTTCACCGGCGGACCAGCTCCCGTATTCCCGCGACCATTCAATATGCGTCTGGCTGTCGCTTTCAGCGCGGGCCACCCCCGCCTTTCCCCCTGGCATCACAATCAACAAAACCAACATCATGCTTGTAAATCGCAGCAAAAACCTGGACATATGCGCACCCCTCACGTCTTGTCTGATTAAATTCCATAATATTTCAATCTGCTCTAATTATGGGTTCAAATCATCCGGCTGGGTATCCCCCTAATCTCATAAATCCCTGTGTCGTATGGACGGTTTTCCGTTCACCGATCAAGGTCCTCTGCAACCCTCTGGACCTAGTTCGATGGAATGAGCCCCGCTAGTAGCGCCATTGCATTCGTCATGAAAGTGTGATATTAATTGTATGAACTATTTTACACGATGTAAACAAAATTTGATAAAAAGGATTCGTTTACACTTTATATGGGGGAGGCAATCAAATATGAGATTACAAGGCAAAGTGGCGATCATCACCGGAGCAGCCAACGGAATGGGGGCGGCGGAAGCGAAGTTATTTGCCAAAGAAGGCGCAAAGGTCGTTGCAACCGACTTAAACGGAGAGAAGCTGAATGAAATGGTTGCCGAAATCACAGCAAACGGCGGCGAAGCGGTGGCGCTGAGGCAGAACGTAACCTCGGAAGAGGAATGGAAGGCGATCGTGGCAAAAACGGTTGAGCTCTACGGCAAAGTGGACGTTTTGGTGAATAATGCCGGTGTCGCCAGCCCCAAAACGATGGCCGATATGGACATGGACGAATGGAACAAGGTTATGGATATCAATCTGAACGGCTGCGTGCTTGGCATGAAATACTGTATCCCTGAAATGAAAAAGGCCGGCGGCGGATCGGTTATTAATATTTCATCCATCGGCGGCATTGTGGGCATGGCGGGGTCAAGCCCTTATACCGCTGCCAAAGGGGCGCTGCGCGCGTTGTCGAAGTCCGCTGCCGTCGAGTACGGCAAGGATCGAATCCGCGTCAACTCCGTACATCCCGGCATCATCGTTACGCCGATGACCGCTCCTTCGATGGCATCCGCCATGCCTTACTATGAGGCGCACACCCAGCTTCCTTACATGGGCGAGCCGGAAGACGTCGCTTATGGCGTCGTATTCCTGGCCAGTGACGAGTCCAGATTTATGACGGGTGCGGAACTCGTCATTGATGGCGGCTGGACGGCGCTGTAAGCCGGGAGCGTTTTTCTATCCCATAAAAAAGGGACTGCTTCTCAAATGGTTCGAACCTTTGAGGCAGTCCCTTTTTGAAAACTCGGCATCCTTATATCGATAGATAGACCATCGGTACATGTAATCTGGCTGTCTTGAATTTATGTCGATGGATGTTTTTATGCTAGTATAGAGTTACCAAAAGATAGGTGTGATGTGCGTGGAAAGAAAAGATCCAAGGCAAGTGCATTCGATGAAAAAAATACAACGGGCTTACTTGTCGCTGATGCTGAAGGAAAACGAAAAAAGCATCAACATTCAGCGCATCTGCCAGGAAGCTCATGTGACGCGGCCTACGTTTTACAAATTGTATAAAGATATTCTGGAATTGCGCGTCGACCTGCACAATGCGATTTTAAACGATTTAAGGCAGTCCTTGACCATTACCCATCCCAAGAGGATTGACGAGCTGCGATCCGAGGACCTGCCGGAAAACATGGTCGCTCTGTTTGAGCATATCATTCAAAACCAGCTTGCCTATGAAGTCATGCTGGTGTATAAACCGGACGACTTATTCATTCAGGAAGTAAAAAACATGATCCGGCATTACGTAGAAGACGGCATTCGCGTATCCCAAACGTCCGAAGAAGGGCTCCGCATGGAGATGTCCTTCGTCATTTCCTATACAACCGGCGCTTATTTGGAAAGCATCGTTTGGTGGGTTCGCAGCAATTATAAATATTCCGCCGTCACCATGGCGTCCAAACTGCTCGAAATTTCCTTCCACGGACCATACAAAGACCCGATATCGTGGAATAAGTAAGACCTATTTCACAATGCCGATCATAAACCCGTCGTACCCCTTGCTCCCCACTGTCTGCAGGGCCGTGGCTGAAATGTTCGGATGCCCGCTGAGCATATCATAGAACGTTCGGACACCCTGCACCCGCGGGTCGGTGCTGTGCCGATCGACAATTTCCCCGTTGCGGATGACGTTGTCCCCGACAATGACCGTTCCCGGCCGGGAAAAATGCAGCGCCCAGCGGAGATAGTTCGGATTATTCGGCTTATCCGCATCGATAAAAATGAGGTCGAACGGCTCCACCGCCTCTTTCTCCATTTGGGCCAGCTGCTCAAGCGCATCCCCGGTGCGCACCTCGATCGTCTGCTCCAGCCCCGCCCGGGCAATGTTCGCCTTGGCGACTTCGGCATGATGCGGACTCAGCTCCAGTGTGATGATCCGCCCGCCTTCCGCCAAGCCTCTGGCCATCCATATCGTGCTGTAGGCCCCCAGCGTCCCGATTTCCAGGATCCGTTTCGCCCCTTTGATCTGCACGAGCAGCTGCAGAAACTTCCCCTGATTCGCCGTCACGTCGATTTCCGGGAGGTCCGCCTTCCGGTTGGCCACGATCACTTCGTCCAAAATGCGGTCATTCGGGCACAGCCGGTCGACAATATACTCATCTACTTGTTCCCATACCTGATTCATTCCCCATCACTCCTTAACATTTCGTACTATCTTCTTTAAGTTAGAAGCGCTTCTGGTTCTATTGTAGATCGACTATAATGATATGAATAATATATCTTTCGCCGATTTTCATATATTAAAGATATGAATAGATGAGGAGATGATACGCCTTGAACCTGCACGCCCTGCGCTTATTTCATGTGATTGCTTCCACCGGGAGCGTGACCCGGGCATCCGAGCTGCTGAAGATCAGCCAGCCTGCGATTACCGCCCAGATCAAGAAATTCGAGAAGGAGCTGTCCCTGATCCTGCTCGAACCGCAAGGAAGGGGCATCCGGCTGACCGATGCGGGGGAAAAAATAGCTGCGCTCGCCAAGAGGCTGTTCGCCGTCGAGCAGCAAATCGAGCAGCTGGCGCGGGATTACGAGCAGGGAACGGCCGGCCACATCCGTCTGGCGGCGACTTATCTGCCTGCGCACTTTCTCCTCCCGACCTGGCTGGCAAAGTTCAAGCAGCAGTACGAGCAGGTCGAGATGAGCATCACCACGACCAACTCCAGCGGGGCGCTCCGGCAGCTGCTGAGCGTCGAAGCCGACCTGGCCATTTATGGCGGGCTGCCGGAAGAATATCCGGACACGATTCAGACCGAGGAGCTGTTCCAGGACGAGCTGTGGTTCGTCGTCGCGCCGAATCATAAGTTTGCGAACCGCCACCTGTCGCTTGCCGAAATGATGAGCGAGCCGTTTGTCATGCGCGAGGAAGGCAGCTCCACGCGGGAGCGGCTGTTCGCGCTATGCCGCACCTACAATGCCCCGGCCCCCAAAGTATCGCTGCAGTTTAACGGTCTGCACGAGGCGATCACCGCCGTCATTGCCGGATATGGCGCGAACTTTGTCTCCTCGCTGGTCGTACGCGAATATGTGGCGCGGGGAGAGCTGTGCCGGGTCTATGTAGACGACGTCCGTTTGACGAACGTCATCGCCATCTGCACCCGCAAGGATGAGCCTCTGTCTCCGGCGGCCGCCAACCTGGTCGAGCTGATCCGCAGCAGCCCGGTGTAACGCGGCGTAAAATGCCGGTATGCTGCATTCCGCTGCATATTGCCCGAAACGCGTTTTAGCCGTGCGGCAGGGCCGGACTAATCTTTTTCCAGCAAATAAATGGACGGATGCAGTCCCTTCAACCGGAGGTCGGCTACATTGGTCAAACGGAGATGGGCTTTCTCGGCAGCTGCCTGAAGAGGAGCCTCCGCATCGGTTAAGCAGACCATACGCCCTCCCGGTTTCAGCACCCGCTTCATCTCACTAAGCACTCCCTCATACAATGCGGGAAGGCATGCTATGGACGAAATCTGCTTTCCAAAAGGAAGATTGGTCACCACTTTGCCGGCATATCCCGAATCCAGCGGCAGGCGCTGCGCATCCCATGGCTTAACGTGCACACTGGAAATGTGGCCCACGTTGGCACGGGCAGCTGCGACGGCCTCCGCGGAGAGGTCTCCGCCGTGAATAAGGGCATGCGGATACGCACAGCGCTCGGACAGCACGGTTCCTGATCCGCAGCAGGGGTCAACGAAGATGTCGTCAATCTCCGGACGGGCCACCCACACGAGCGCGTGCGCAACAGTCGGCCGCAGGGCGGCCGGCGTAAATTCCCGCGTCTTTCCCCTATACCTGAACGCCGCATCCGTCATCCTGACGGCAAAGACAGCCTCTTCCTGAACCAGATCGAGCCGAAACTCAAGCTGATGACCGCCGCTGTGATCTTGTCTAAAATGCCGGTTTCGCCGCATGATTCCCCATTCCGCAGCCTCTGCCGCTTCGAACCTGCTGTAGGTATGGTTCCCCGATCGGCTGGCATTGACCTTGAAGCTGAGCATTCCAGTTCCAGAAGAGGCTGGGAGGATCATGGATAAATCCAAACGGGAGATTTCTTTTTCGATATCGTGCAAATGCAATTTATGGGGACCCACCGGGAACCGGTGGATGAAACGATACAGATTGTCGGCGGTCCGCAGCGCCAGGAAGTGCTCTACTGGCAGGTCAGAGTCAAAATAAACCTTACCCCTGGCCTTGTCCCGGATACATACACCGGAAATTTTAACCCGCATCTCGTCGGCGAGAATTTCTTCCAGTCCTGGCAGTACGGTAACAAAGTAGTGTGGCATATATCGATCACCTCGTCATGGATGGTAAGCATAGAATGAAGCCCGCAAAGCGCGGCTTTGGCTCCCGTGCCGGTTCAGGTGCCTGGCATTTGAGCCCTGGAAACAAAAAAAACGCGAATGAACAAAAAGTCCATTCGCGTCTTCTATGCAAAAAGGCACAGACTGCACTAGGCTGCCTGCATAAGAACGTGATTAAGGAATTCCGTTTCATGGCCATTCACTGCATCCCCGGAAGCTGCATATCAAATATACCCAGCCCCTATCGGGCTTGGATACCTTATGCTTCCGGCATGCTATTCAGTTTAGTTCACTGAATGAATGGTCAAGAAAACGGTCATCATCATCATCGTTCCAACCTCCATCAATTACGAAATTTCCCCCATTATATTACAGACTTCAGGCCACCGCAAGAGATCTGAGCGCCAACAGGCCCGTCAATCCCCTTGCAGCTCTTTGCAGTCCTTAAGAAATTCAGACAGGAGAATCAACCCTTAGCGACCGGCAGCCTCCAGACCTCCTCTTCCCCGTATACCGCCCCGGTTGGCGTGAAGCCTGCCGACTCATACAGACGCTTGGCAATTCTGTTGTCCCCATGGACAGTCAGGCGGATTTCCCGGCAGCGATCCCACCGGCTTACGATCCACCGGATCATCTCCGTCAAAGCGGCCCGGCCATACCCTCGTCCTTGGTAGCGCTCATCAATCAAAAAGCCGTTGATCCAGTACATATCCGCCGTGTTTTCTTCACATGCGTGCATCATAAACCCAACCATTTGGGGCCCATCATATATGGCGAAGGGGATATAATCGACGCTGTCCCCATCGGGTTTTACGTATATTTTTGCCAGCGAAACGGCGACCGGCGGAGTAAATCCGGCCTGTTCCTCCGCAACTCGAAGGGAAATGGCTTCCTCCCAATTTCCCCTTGTCACTTTTTGAAGCTGAATATCCATACCGAAGCCTCCTGCCAGGTGACGGGTCTACATCGTGAACGCCACCTCTTTTGACCCCCATTATACCGGAACCTTATCACTTGCATAAAGGTCATATAATAATGGGGTAAGCCAAAAAGTCATCTCATTTTGAAAGGACGGCGGTAATGATGAAAATCAATCATTTGAATTTAACGGTGACCGATGTGGCGGCATCCCGGGCCTTTTTGGAAACTTATTTCGGCCTGGACTGCCGGGCGGCCCGCGGCGACAACTTCGCGGTGCTTTTCGATGATGACGGGTTTGTGCTAACGCTGATGAAGGGCCGTGAGGTGCAGTATCCCAAAACGTTCCACGTCGGTTTTCCCCAGCCAACCGAGGAGCAGGTCGACCGCATCAACCAAAGACTGCTGGAGGATGGCTACGACGTCAAGCCTCCGCAGCATGCGCACGGGTATACATTCTACGTCGAAGCGCCCGGCGGGTTTACGGTCGAGGTTCTCTGCTAAACCGCGTCCGATCTTGACTGCCAACCGTCAGACTGATGCTCGCGTCATCGACGGCCCTTTCCTTACTCTGCCAAGGGAAGGGCCTTTTCCTTTTCCCGCGGCTTGTTCAGCACCTTCGCCGCTTTAGGCTTCGCGGCCAGCTGCTGAACCCCGGCCATGGCCACCGTGACGGCAAGCAGCACCGGGATGAGCAGCGTATAGCTGCCGGCAGCGTCGTGGATTACGCCCAGAAGCATCGGTCCCATCGCGCCGATCACGTATCCGACCGATTGGGTCATGGCCGACCAGGACGTCGCCTGCTGTGCATCGCTTACCGCTTCGATCGGCATCATCAGATTGACCGGGAACAGCACACCCGGGCCGATGCCGATCAAAATCGCCGCCAGCCAAGGCGCCACGGACATCCAGAGCATCAGGAAGCCGGCGGCCATCGACAGCGCGCCCAGCGCCAGCCAGAAGCGGCGGGAAGGCAGACGCCGGAGCAGGTGCGGAAACAGGAGACCGACGGGGATCTGCGTCAAGGAAAACAGGACGAGCATGTTCGCCGCATAAGCTTTCCCGTATCCCATATGTTCCACGACCGGCGGCAGCCAAGCTGTGACGGAAAAGAACAGAACGGCCAGCAGGCCGAAGGACAACGTGAGAATCCATGCTTTGGCGCTGTTCCAGGGAAGTCCGGCCGGCCGGTTCGAGCGCGCTTCTCCAGCGGGCCGCCGGGTATGGCGGACAACCGACCACCACCATACCGGCAGGGCGACGGCAGCCAGGATAGCCCATAGCGCCAGCGATTCCTGCCACGAATGGGCCCGGACCGACAAAGGCAGGGACAATCCCGATGCGAGCGCGGCTCCGACCGCCATGGATACGGTATAGAGTGAAATCATGACGGGTACCTTGGCGGGAAAATGCTGCTTAATGAACCCGGACAGCAGCGGTCCTGCCGCAGCAATCCCGAGCCCGGCCAGCACGGTAGTCAGAAGCAGATACACTGACGACCCGGTGAACCATCTCAGCACCGTTCCGGCACCGATGACCGCAATCGACCAGCCGATGACGCGCTCCAGCCCGGCACGCTGGCCCAGCTTGACCGCAAAAGCCGGAAATATTCCCATGCACAGCACCGGAATGGACGTAAGCAGACTTGCCGACAGTGCGCTCATACCCAAATCCCGCTGGATGGCTTGCAGCATGGGCGAGATGGAATTCATCGCGGGCCGCAAATTTAAAGACGCCAAAATGAAGGCGACAGCCATCATGAACAGTGAAGGTTTTCTCATGAATCTCTCTCCCTCAAATCGATTTGATCACATCTTAATGGGAGAGGGATCATTTATCAATTATATTGAAATTATAATAATAATTTGTTATACAAATGATAAATCCATGTTTTCACGCAATCTCAGGTATGCTGCCACTTCGTCGCCCGCCGATCTACCGTTCAAGAACAGGAGGAATTGATTTGGAACTGAGACAACTGGAGTATTTTGTGGCCGTTTGCGAGGAGCTGCATTTTACGAGGGCCGCAGATAAGCTCGGCATCTCCCAGCCGAATTTAAGCCTGCAGATCAAGGCGCTGGAGGAGGAGGTCGGGATGCCTCTGTTTGACCGGATCGGCAAACGGATCGCGGTAACCGATGCGGGCTCGGTCCTGCTTAAGCATGCAAGGGGGATATTTCAAAATTTGCGGAACGCCAAGCTGGAGATCGGTGAACTTCGCCATCACCAGGGCGGTACGCTCGGCGTCGGAGTGCTGCCTTCCGAGCTCGATTTCCGCCTGACCCCGATGTTCATCGATTTCCGCAACCGGTATCCGAACGTCCGGCTCAAGATCGTCTCGGCCGTCGATGTGGCGGACCTCGTCCTTAGTACGGAAATCGATATCGGCATCTCGCTCAAGCCGCTTTACGACAACCGGCTGGTGGTCCGGTCCCTGCCCCGGGAGGAGTACGGTGTGGTGGTATGTGCCGAACACGAGCTGGCCGGCAGGGAGTCGGTCTCCCTGACTGAACTGAACGACCTGCCGATCATTATGTATCCTAAAGGGTTCTGGGGAAGGGAACTCGTCGAGCAATACTGCCGGAAGCATGGGTTTGACCTGGACATCGTCGTGGAAACGACGTCCAATCCTTCGCTCTTCCGCTTTGTCAGGGAGAACATGGGGGTTACCGTTCAGACGCTTACGCTCGTCGAAGCCATCGGCGATCCGATGTTGCGGTTCCTCCCCATCCATGATGATCCGCCTTACAGGGAAATGAGCATCATTTACCGGGCGGATAAATATTTGGGCCATGCCGCGCAGGCTTTTATTCACCTTGCCGAGGAGCGCCTCAAATCATAGTGAGGGCCGGGTGCGCTCAGCATGGCTGCAATCGGTCAAATTTTGACGGTCCGCAGAAGGTTATATGTATCTTTCCTGGATCACGTTATAATGGTGGATTTCATGCCCGGTCAGGATATACGCCCAAGCGCCGGCGGTGGATTCATAACCGTTCACGATCCCTCTGCGGGTCCAGGCCTCGTCCGGAATGCTCCGCAGCAGCGTCAGCGTGAGAGCGGCGAACGGCGGCAAAATCCTCGAGAAGCTCGGCGATAGAGAAACGGTCGAAGTCAGCGCCTTCCATCAGCACCTCCTCGTCATAGCCGGTCAAAGGCGTGGTGTCCCCCCTGGCGATGCGGAGCAGCCTGTAGCTCATGATGCGCTCATTATCCGTGATATGGCCGAGCACCTCTTTCAAGCTCCATTTGCCTGGCGCATAGCGGTAGTTCCCCTTTTCTTCCGTCAGTGCAGAATAAAACGCGGTCGTCCGGTTCAAAGACCCGTGCAGAATCTCCACGAGGTTCCCCTCAGGTACGAGAGAGACATACTTGGCGAAACCTTCGTTGTAGTCTTCCTTCGTTGGGCGCAGAATCATCGGTATCCATCCTTTCGTTTTGTAAAATGTTCAAGCTATGGGCGTGCCGTTGACGACAGGCACATCAGGGGCCAACAGCACCACGTCGCCCTCTTCCGGAACTCCGCCGAGAACCAGCACCTCGGATTCATATCCGGCAATCCGCCGCACGGGAAAATTAACGACGGCGGCCACCTGGCGACCGACCAGCTGCTCGGGCGTATACCTTCTCGTAATCTGGGCCGAGGAACGCTTCACCCCAAGCTCCCCGAAATCAATGCTCAGCTTGATCGCCGGCTTGCGTGCCTCCGGAAAAGGCTCCGCCTTGATCACCGTTCCGATGCGGATATCCAGCTTCATCAAATCTTCGATGGTTGCCACAACGTTTCCTCCTTCTTGTGCCATGCAAATATCCCTCTATTATATCCCGCCTGTCAATGGCACAAGCCCTTACACCGATCTAAAAAAAGGCTGCACACCGCAGCCCAGATTCCCATAACGTATTTTATCGATATACGGCTATCCTCCATAGGCTTCCCGGGTGCGGTAAATATGCTGGTCCATCAAAAAGTTCAGCAGCATCCGGTTGAAGGCATGGGGCTGGCATAAATGGGTCGGATAGATCGCATCCTCAATCGTTGCCAGCTGCACATGCCGGAACAGGGTGACCGCCCGCTGCATTTGTTTGACGAACCACTCGCTTTGGCTGCCTGCAACGCACAGCACAGGCATCGGGAGCCGCGCCAAATTGGCGGGCATCTCCATACGCAGCAGCTCCATGCGCTGCTTGATCGACTCTGTCGGCCGCTTGTGGTACAGCTCCTTGCGCAGGATGCTGTAGACCGGTCTCCACCGGTTATACGTCACGCGAAGCGACCGGAGGAAAAACTCCGCAGGCAAATAATAAGACAGCCAGCTGCACGCCTCGCAAATATTCAGCAAATGGTTCTTTTTCCCGAAACACCCGGCGAAATAGCTGTCTACGAGCACCAAAGCGCTGACCCGGTCCGGATGAAGGGCGGCAAACGTCTGGGCCAGCACGCTTCCGCTGGAACAGCCGACCAGCGTCGCCTGCGAAATTTGCAGCTTATTGAGCAGCTCGCACAGATCGCTGCATTGGGTTTCCATAATGTGCCCGACCTCCACGTCAAGCTTTCCCGAATTGCCGTAACCCCGGAGGTCCAGTACGATCACCTTTGCCCGTTTGCTGAAATATTCGACCTGTGGCTCAAACATATGATGGGACGACAAATGCCCGTGAATGAACACGATGGGCGTGCCGCTGCCGTGAATTTCATAATATAACGTAGTTCCGTTTACTTGTATCTGGGGCACTTCATGTTCTCCTCTCTCCCAAATAACCTGTTTTCTCTGTTGTGTGCGCAATCGCGGGCGCCGCCCGCCTGGGAATCGATGCTTCTCCTTGTTTAAACAACAAAAAAAGAAGCACCGAAAGAGGACACTCTTCCATGCTTCCAAATCCAAGGCCGAATAAGCCTTGCCATCTGCATGAATAACAGCTGCCTCTCTTAATACGCTTGCGTGGTTAGCTGACGGATTCGGGCCAAAGAGTAGCCCTACTCTATACTTTCGAGATTCACCCCATATGGCCGCAGCGGATGCTGCAGACACGACCGGTTCCCCCGCTCTCCGCCATTCCGGCGGAAATTCAGCGAAATAGACATATTCAATGTACACGACTCATCCTTCAAAATGAGCGCACAGAAAAACACAGAGCAGATACCCTGTGTTTATGCGTCAAATCACAGTTTCCTCCGCTCTCAACTACGCTTACGAGGTTAGCTGACGGATTCGGGCCGTGAGAGTAGCCCTACGGAAACAGGCGGTATCCTGCCTCCGATTCACCCCTGCAAGCCGCAAGCCCCAGCATAAAGATTTGTGGGACGAGGACTGCGATTGGTTCCCCCGCTTTTCATCGGAAAATTCAGCGTTCATTAAGTCGCAAATCTTACTCTATTGGATGATGAAATGAATATACGCCTGGGACGGCGAACTGTAAAGCAGGGAAACGTTACGATTCCCAGCTTTATTTGGGGATCTGATGGGAAAACGGGTCCTAATCCGTTAGAATCATTGTTTTACGGCCTTTCCTACCGCTTTCCTTAGCTTTGCTGGCTAACTGAAGGCGGGAAACCATCCAAATGGCTGAAGCCGCCTATTTAGCAGGCAAAAATGCCCGAATATGGCTGAAGCCGCTAGGCTGAAAAAAAGCTGCTTTTTGCCGGAGTTTTGGTCATTGCGCCGGAAAGATGCTGGTTTTGATCCGAAAAATCCGCCGCGTCTTCTTGCCAAGAGAACTCCCTTGGACGTATGATGCGGATAGTTTACCAAGCGGACACATGTATGGACCCTACTGGCCGTGACGATCCGGAAAAAGACGGCAGGGCGCATCCATGAAATCACAGTATAGGAGGATGTCACGATGAACCGGGCTTTGATTTCCACCATCGAACTGTTTGAAATCGATCTGCCCAGCTGCCGGCACCACAGCCTGGGCTGGCTGGACAATTGCCGGATCGGCCTTTTAAAGCTGCCTTACTCGGGAGAGGAAGGGCTTGCCGAGGGCCTGCTGTGCTCAGGCAAGCAAGCCTTCGACCTGGTACAGTGGGGCTGCTGCCTGCGTTATCTTTGCGGCCTAACGCTGGAAGAGGCCATCACCGCGACGGCCATGCACATTTTGAAGCTGCCGGACCACAATCAATACCCGCTCGCGCTGATGGCGCTGCTTGATGTCAGATCACGCCTGGAACATCTTGACACGCGCACAACAGTAGATGATATGGGAAGGCCTCTTGATGCCGTCCCTCTTCAGCTGAATCGTACGGCTTACGCCAAAGGAGGCGCAGCATCGCTGCGCATCGGGGGAGGAACGTCGCTTGCGATCTCCGGCCTGACGGCTGCCCTGGAAACGGAAGATCTGGAGAAAGCTCCCGTAGACCGCCTCCCGCTGCTCGGCCCGGAGTTCCCGACAGATACCCCCGCCTTGATCCGCCGCTCCTCGGCATACTTGTCCCTGTTCGGTGCCAGCACAAAAAACCGCCACTCCGGATAATCCCCGAGTGGCGGTTCTTTATGCTGCCAGCGCAGCCGGTTCGAGGCGGCTACAGCGCCTGCTCCTCGCTGCGAAGCTGCACCAGCGCTTTTCGCTGCCAGGCCTTGCTCCTCCAGCGAACCCAGAGCAGGATGCCCCGCAGCCATTCGTCGGCGATAAACGCCGCCCAGATGCCGTACAGGCCGTATCCCCAATGGATGCCGAGCAGATACGTCAGCGGCACGCTGAAGAGCCAGGTCACCGTGATGGACACGAACATGGCGGACCGGGCGTCTCCGGCGGCCTGCAGCGACCTTTCCAGAATGACGTTGAAGTTGCGCCCCGGCTCCAGCAGAAAGCTCAGAAGCAGCAAGGCCGCGCCCATCGCAATAATGTCCGGGTCGGTCGTGAACAGCTTCATCAGCGGCTGCCGGAACAGCGTCAGCACGCCGACGGCCGCCAGCGTGATCAGCTCGCTCCGGATCAAATTCCGGATCACCTGCTTGTAGGCCTCTTCCCTCTGACCCGCGCCGACCAGCTGCCCGACGATAATCTGCCCGCCCCGGCCCAGCGAGACGGCCAGAATCATGACGAAGAACATGATGTTCTGCGTATAAATTTTCGTTGCCAGTACACTGGCCCCAAGCGACGAAATGAAAGCCGTGGTCACAAACTGGTTGGCGGAGTACGACAAGGACACGGCCGAAGACGGCACCCCGACGCGAAGGACCTTCCCGATATGCTCACGGCTCCACACGAACAGGTCGTTCCAGCGGATGTAGACGCCCGCCGCCTTGCGGAGCAGGACCAGATTGACGGCCAGCCCGACGCACTGGGCAAAGGCGGTGGATATCGCCACCCCGACGACGCCCAGCTTCGGAAAGCCTCCCGGACCGTAAATAAACAGGTAATTGCCGATAATATTCAGCACGTTCATGCCGATCGTAACGACCATCGTCTGCCGGGTTAATCCGTGAGACTGGATCATGGCCGTGACGGCGGTCAGCAGCGCCTGAATGACCAGGGCGCCCCCGGCGATGAGCAAATACTTCTTTGCCTGCCCGAACAGGGAAGGGTCGAGGTCGAATATCCGCAGCAGAGGCCCGCTGAGCATCATGACGACGACGCTCACGACCAGGCCGAACAGGAAGTTCAGCGCCAGCGAGGACCCGGCCAGCCGGCCGATCTCATGCTGTCTGCGGGCACCCAAATACTGCGAGATGACCACCGCGGAGCCGAGCGCCACGAAATTGAACATCAGCACCGCAAACATGATGATCTGGTTCGCGACACCGACCGCCGCAACCGCGCCGTCGGACACCTTGCTCAGCATGAACGTGTCCGATGTCCTGAGAAACATTTGAAGGGCCGATTCCACAAAAATCGGCCACGTAATCGCAAGCAGCGACAGCTTGCTTACGGGGTTGTCTCCCGCGATGGATCTGGACATTACAGGCCGTAAGCCTCCCGGATCTTGGCGATGCCAAGCTTCGCGGTCTCCAGGGCGGTCAACCCGCCGTAGCTGTCCATAAACAGCTCCAGCGACAGGTAGCCCTCATATCCCGCATCCGCCAGCGTTCTGGCGAGCGCTCCGGAAGGAGCGCTGCCGTCTCCCGGAAATACCCGGTGGGCGTCCTGGATCTCAGAGCGGGACGGCGCCGCCGGATAATCGTTCACATGGACGATGCCGATCCGGTTCCCGGACAAGCCTTTCAGGTCCTGAAGCTCGCTTCCGCCGGTGTACATATGGAACGGATCGATGAGAATTTTGGCGTCCGCCACCCCGCTGGCTTGAGCTACGTAGATCGCATCCTTCAGACAGTTCAGCCGGGCCGCTTTTCCCCAGAATTCAAGATAGGGCTCTATGCCGATCCTGCGGGCCAACTCGGCCAGCTTGGCAAAGGAAGCGGCAAATTCGTCCAGCGTGACGTGGGCAACCTGTCCGAAGGGGGGCGCCGCAGCCGCGAGACAGCCCAGCTCCGCCAGCATCTCCATTTCCTTCTCCGCTTGATCGAAGCCGCGCTGTCTCGCTTCGGGATCACGGTCGGCCCAAGTCCAGAAGGCGATGGCGTTCGCCACCTTCAGTCCATGATCTTCGATATACCGTCTAAGCTCCTGCAGACTGCCGCCCTCCGCAAGGTAAGCTTCAATATCCCGTACCCACAGCTCGATGCCCTCATAGCCTGCTTCCGCCGCCACGCGGACCTGCTCTTTGACGCCCAGTCCGTAAGGCAGCAGTGTAGATGTATTCAATGACAATTTGAAAGGAAACAAGCCTGATCTCCTTCTTTCCATAAGTAATTAAGGGGTAAATGGCACCCTTCTCTGTTCGGCATGACTCTGCATACCCAGCTCGATGACACGGATCGCCATCCGGGCCTGCTCGGGCTTTACGCCAAGCTCCGACACACCATGGATGGCCTCCGCAACATTGCGGTAATAGGCGTCGTAACATCCCGGAATCGTCTTCAGACGCCCCGTAAACTGCAGGCCATCCCGGCTCGCCACGAGGCTTCCCCACATCTCCTGCGGCTCTTCGCCCCATCCGGGTGATCCCGGCAGCCTCCCGGCCTTAAGCAGATTTTCCTGAGGGTCTTCTCCGTACTTCACAAAAGAACCCTCCGTCCCGTATAACCGGTATCTCGGAGCCGGATCCCGGGCCAGCAGGGTCGATTTAACCGACACCTTCAGCCCATCCGGATACCCCAGCGATACGTCAAAATAATCCGGGGCCAGCGTCCGCTCCCGCTGCGTCCGCACCTCCGCCTGCACGCTGTCAGGAAGCCCGAACAGCGTCAGCGCCTGGTCGATCAGGTGGACGCCCAGGTCGTAGAACGTCCCCGACCCTTCAGCTCCCGCATCCCGCCAGCGGCTGGGATCGGCATTCGGGCTGAACCGGTCCCAGCGGAATTCCGCTTCAGTGATCCGGCCGACCAGGCCGCGGCGGACGACCTCCTGCAGCGTCAGGTAATCGCCGTCCCACCGGCGGTTATGGAACACGCTGAGCACCAGCCCTTTGCCTTGGGCCAGCGCAATCAGTTCGTCCGCTTCCTCCGTCGTCGCCGTGAATGGCTTTTCCACGACGACATGCTTGCCGGCCAGCAGGGCGTCCTTGACAAACGAATAGTGCGCCGTGCTCGGCGTCGTAATGACGATCAAGTCGATGTCCGGATCCTCATAAGCCTCCCGGACGTCCTGTACGGCCTGAACGGACGGGTAGGCCTGCAAGCACGAATTGCCGCTGCGCTGGACGATCATCGCCAGCTCCAGCTCCGGTACGGCCGTGATGACCGGGCAGTGAAACGTCCTGGCGGCGAACCCGTAACCGATCACCGCTGCCCTCACCTTCTCCTTCATTCGCATCACTCTCCTATATAGCCAGGCCAATGTTTAACCTTCGCCGGCCCCGATGTTATACAGAATCCGGTTGACCGGATACAGCGATTCCGACTCCTTGACCGGAACCAAATCCCGGTACATGGGATTGTAATACTTTTTGCGGTACTGGCTGGCGGTGAGCCCCTTCACGGCCTTGAACACCCTGCTGAAGTAATTTTCATCCGAGAACCCGACCGCAAAGGCGACCTCCTTGATGCTGTGCTCCTCGTACAGCAGAAGCTGGCAGGCGCGCTCGATCCGCCTTTGAATGATCGCATCGCGTGGCGTGCGGCCCATATACTGCACAAAAGACCTCGAGAAATGCTCGTGCGACCAGCCGATTCGCCTCGCCAGCATTTCGACCGAAATGGCCTCCCCCAAATGCTTGTCGATATAATCGAGCGCCTTGACGATTTGGGGAGGAATCCGGTTGGCCGGTGTCGTCAGCGGCTCGTCGTAGAGGTGGCCGCTGATTTCCGTCAGCAGCGACCATAGAAGCGAGCTTCCGCGGCTCTGCATCCGGTCCGTGTGGGCATGGGCAATATGCATGATTTGCTTCATCATGCCGACCGGAAGCTCCTCGTCCAGCGGAATGCAGCTCGGGCCGCCGGGCGCCAGGAGCGGAAGCACCGCTTCCGTCCCGACACCTTCCGGAAATCCGAAATGAATGAACAGATGCCGCGCAGGCTGCTGCGGGTCATATTCATAGGCGTGATATTCGCCCGGCCTGGTCACGATAAAGCTCGGTTCCTGCAGGATGAATGCCTCCCCCTCCACCCTGTATACGCTGCGCGTTCCATCCGGAAAATACAGCAGCTCGTAATCGTGAATCCGCCGCGGGCCGAGGGAGGTGCCGGGCTTCTTGACAATGTCCCCGACGATATGAATCCGCGGCAGGTGCACAAGATGCAAGGCTGCCCGGCCGGATTGGCTTTCCGTTGTATTCATGGCAGTTCCCTTCCTCATCCCCACGAAGTGGAGTCTTAACTTCGTTTCCTTTTCAGGCAATTATGTTCGTTCCGAGACGGCAAATCATTAAATCAGTCCGAGCCCCTGCAAATTGCGGTAGCTGATCGCCAGGCTCTCCAGCGGATCGCGCCGGCTCTGATCCTGTTCGACGACGAGCCAGCCGGTTCCTACTTCCCGTGCCGTTTGGGCGATGGCCTTAAAATCGAGAATGCCCTCCCCGATTTCAGCGAAAAACTGCTCCTCGCCGGCTTCCACGTCTTTGATATGGAGCAGCGGGCACCGGTTCTGAAGCTTGCCAAGGTACGACACCGGATCTTCGCCGCCCCGTTTGACCCAATATGTGTCCAGCTCCATCTGAACCAAGGAAGGGTCAGTTTCGCGGAGCAAAATATCGAGTGCGTATTCGCCGTCAAATTTGGCGAACTCCCAGTCATGGTTATGGTACAGCAGCTGAACCCCGCGCCGGCGGAACTTCTCGCCCGCTTCGTTCAGCTTGGCGGCCTTGGCCAGCACCTCGTCCCTGGACGCAAAACGCAGGGACAGCGCCACGAATTTACCGCCGTCCACCTCCTCGAGATAATCCGCGATATCGTCCGGATTGAAGTCAAACGTATCGAATCCGGCATGGGTACCGATGACCTTAAGGCCGATCCGATCCAGCAGCGCCTTCTGCTCCGCCACGGTGATGCCTTCCGGCGGGCGTCCGAGCTCAATGCCCTGATAGCCGATGGCGGCGATTTTCTCCAGCGTGCCTATATAATCCTTGCTTAATAGTTCGCGAACCGTATAAGGCTGTACGGCGACGGGAAATTTGGTCATGATCTATGCATCCTCTCTTGGTTTGAAATGGGACAGGTTCTCCGTGCGGTGTTTACAGATCCAGCATGTTGTATTTCAGGCCGAGCGGCAGCGGAGCCGGACGTTCCACCGTGGATTCCAGGTGAATGTGTCGTCCCTGCTCAGACGCTTCGAAGATGCCGAGCGAGATGTCCAGCACATGGCGCGCCAGCTTGCCGCTTGCCCGGTTCGGCCGGCCCGACTGGATCGCGTAAGCCATATCGGCCACGCCCATGCCGCGTCCTTCCTCGGCATATGGATGGGAATGCGGTATTTCCTTCGTTTGCCCGTTCGGGAACTGGATGGATACGGCGCCTCCGAAGAAGTTCGGATCCGGAACGTACAGAATTCCTTCCGTGCCGTACACTTCCAGCCGTGGAGAATACCCGAACGCCTCCTTGGCTGCCTGAAGGGTTGCCACCGCACCGCTGTGGAAGTCGAGCACCGCCGATACGTTCGTCGGCGCTTCCACCGGCACCGTCTGGCCGAATGCCGGCGACTTCGGATTGGCCACCACGACCTCCTGCTGCAGCTGGCGGGCGGATCCCGTTACCCTTTGAACGGGTCCGAGCAGCGCAATCAGCGCCGTCAAATAGTAAGGTCCCATATCCATGATCGGATCGCCGCCCAGCTTCAGGAAGTTGCGGAAGTTCGGATGCATGCCGCCCGCGGCGTTCCCCATGATGATCGTAGCGCTCGCACCGTAAGGCGTGCCGATCCATCCGTCATTGATCAGCTTGACGCAGGTCTGGATGCCGGCGCCGAGGAAGGTGTCCGGCGCACAGCCGACAAGCAGGTTCTTGGACTCGGCCAGAGCCAGCACTTCATCGGCATCCTCGCGGTTGAGGGCAAACGGCTTTTCCGTGTACACATGCTTCCCGGCCTGAAGCACGCGCAGGTTCAGCGGGGCGTGCGCGGCGGGGGCAGTCAAATTGAGAACGATTTCAATTTCCGGATCGGCCAGCAGCTCCTCCACGGTGTACACGTTCGGAACGCCGAACTCTTCCGCTTTTTTCTGTGCGAGCTCCGGAACCATATCCGCTACGGCTTTGACCTCGACGATGTGGTCAAGCATGCCGGTCAAATTTTTCAAATATACGGTGCTGATCATGCCGGTACCGATGACTCCAACCTTGATTTTACGCACGAATACATCAACCTCTTTTCGTTTGGTAGTGATCTTGTGCCCTCATTATCACGCATCGCCCGGTCGAACTCAATGGACTGCAGCGCAAATAAACTGGATTTATTTGATATTATCCATCGCTGTCTGCAGCAAGCCGGTTGGTTACCATGAGTAAAAAACCTCCCGCCGCCCGGGACATCCCCGAGGAGCAAAGAGGCATTCTGAAGCAGGTTTATTTTCAATCCCTTGGGGCGCTACTCCACCCTTGGCTTAGCCGGGTCGCAATCAGGCCGCGGCACCTCGCCGAATTGGGACAGCTTCTGCAAATAATAGCATTCTTCCCGGAACATATGGTCCGGCACCAGCCTGTTTAGCCTGCTCAGCAGCTCGGCGCTGATGTCCAGCTCCTCGACTTCCAGCAGAAAGTTCATAAACGCCGACATTTCCAGATCTACGTCGCTGTGGAACTTTTTTACCGCCGGATATGTCGTCCGCAGCGTACGCAAATATCCCACAAGCTCAAGCGCCTTTAAATAAAATTCGTTGAAATGCCGCTCGAACTCCTTGCTCCTTTGGATCAGCCTCCGCTCAACCCCGTCCAGATCCGAAGCGATCGATGCCGAGTGAAAAGCGGCGTCAGGCAGCCACAGCAGATCGTGATGGAGCGGGTGATAGCGGGGAACCGGATTTCCCTTCAGCAGCTCGGCGAGAATGCGCTCATATTCCTCCAGCTCGTTCACCATATGATTGATAAACGTCGGCGATAACCCGATGACCACCTTGCGCAGCAGCACCCGGTCGAGAAGATCCAGCTTAAACGCCCGCAGTTCATGCACCGCCTGATTCGCCTGTTCGTTCAGCTCCGTCAGCGGCTGTCCCTCAGGAAACGAGCGCGCCTGTCCCAGCAGCCGGTCGAACCATTGGACGAACGAAGCCGCCGTCTGTACGTCCTTGACTTCCTTGGAAGCCAGAGCGTTGTAGATAAAACGGGCATGATCCCCCAAAATTTGCAGCCAAAACCTGTGCTCAAAGAGCGCCTCTTCGTTCATTGCAGGCCTATCCCTCCCATCGATAACCATCCGTCACTGGACAATATATGTGATGGGACATCCAACTTATGCGTTAGAAAAAACCACCCCCACCGCATAGAGCGGCAGTGGCGGCTGCAAGAACTCATACCTGTAACAACGTCGCTTCAATTCATCCTTACTTTTCAACATTACGGATCAATCGGAAATCGCCTGGTGCAGCGCTTCGATATACTCCAGCGCCAGCTTGGACAACGCCGCATTCTGATGGCAGATCCAGCCCACATTGATCGTCTCGTCGCAATCGAGCGGCACAGGAATGATCTCGTTCCCGTTCAGGTCGGCGCTGAGAACACCGGTTGAGATCGTATAGCCGTTCAGTCCGATCAGCAGGTTAAACAGTGTGGCGCGGTCGTTGACCCGGATGCTTTTCGGATGCGTCAGCGTGCTCAGAATTTCCTCGGAGAAGTGAAAGGAGTTGTACTCCCCCTGCTCAAACGACAGGTAGGGATAATCCTGCAGCTGGTCGATCGTCACGATGGACTGCTTGGCGAGGGGGTTATGGATGCTGATAAAAATATGAGGCCGGGCCGTAAACAGGCTCGTGAATTTCAAATTGGCGTCCTTCAGCAGCCGGTTGATGACTTTGCTGTTGAATTCATTGAGATACAGAATGCCGATTTCGCTCCGCTGGCTTTTGACATCCTGGATGATTTCATGGGTCTTCGTTTCTCTCAGCGCCAGTTCGTATTCGTCCTGCCCGTACTCGTTGACCAAATGCACGAACGCATTGACGGCAAACGCATAGTGCTGTGTCGATACGGAAAAATGCTGCGGCGACGGCTTGGCGTTCATATAACGGCTCTCCAGCAGCTCCGCCTGCTCGGTCACCTGCCGGGCATAGCCGAGAAATTCGGCGCCTTCCTTGGACAGGGTGATCCCTTTGTTTGTCCGTTCAAAAATCGTAATGTTCAGCTCTTCCTCCAGATCCTTGATCGCGTTCGACAGGCTTGGCTGCGAAATAAACAGCCGTTTGGCCGCTTCATTCATGGACCCGCGGTTGGCGACTTCGATGACGTATTTTAACTGTTGTAAGGTCACTGCTACAGCCCTTTCTTTGAAAACGTAAGATCTTCATTTATTTCAAAGTATACCCGGGCACCGGTCCCCTCACAACTGTTCGGGGAATAACCCCCTATTACTGCCGCCGTATGCTTCGCAGCGCGGTGTACAGCGACAGCAGGATGAGCACGAGGGCCATCACCGGATGTATAGCACCCAATGCAGGTACATGAGCTGTCATGTATTGCAGGTAGATCAAGGCAAACATCCCCAGGCTCAGCCAGGCGCTGCCCTTGAAACATTTGCCCGTATTCGCAAAAACAATCATCAGAAGCGGCACGAATTCAAAGATATGAACGAAGTTCTCGTGCATTTTCCAATTCGACGGATTCTGGAACACGGCTGAACCCGCAATGTACACCTGAACCGTGATGCAGGCGACCAATATCCAGGACAGCCCTGTAAAGATGCCTCGGGAAATCCGTCTGCCCCCCGAAATTTTATCTTGTGATGGGTTAGGATGGATGCTTGTCATGTGGTTTTCCTCCCTTATAATCGGACGTCAACGCGGCGATCCCCGCAAACAACGCAGCCATGATCAGCGGAAGATAGGGCGTTCCGGCCGGCCGGTCATGGATCAGATAACCAAGAGCGGCAATAATGGTTGACAGAAAGATGCCGCAGGCAGCGCCGCCGACGGCAGCCAGCAGTACTTTGATCACATGGTGCTGCTTCAGCATAGTCTCCCCTCCCCTTGGATTGCACTCAACTGAATTGGCTTGCAATGAAGGCAATGGATTGCGATGGTTTGCGGCGATCCCCGTGCTTTGCCGCCTGGAGTTTATTGTAGCAGCAACTTGTTGTGAACCTGTGAAGTTTTCGTGCTGTTGTTATGAAAATGAAATATGGACATTTTGCGGCTTTTACCGGCCCCATGCCGGGGTTGCCCGGGGGTTTTCCCTCAGGAATGTTGCGAACTTGTTGCGGTCTTTTACGGCTTTGGTGAATTGTCCCCGCATCCGCGGGAACCGGTATATAATGAGGGGGATAACAGCCGGAAAGGGCTGCAATGGCCCGAGGCTGCTCGAGAAAAAGGAGAATGAACACATGACGCATACTCTGCTGCTTGTCGATGATGAAAAGGAAGTACTGGCCTTTATGGAGCCGTTTCTACAGCAGGAAGGCTACGAGACGATTACGGCCTTATCCGGTCAGGAAGCGCTCCGGATCGCTGGCGAACGGAAGCCGTCCCTGGTCGTCCTTGACTGGATGATGCCGGGAATGAGCGGCATTGACGTGTGCCGGGAGCTGCGGAAGCTGCCGAAGCTGGGAATCATCATGCTGACCGCCAGAGTGGAAGAAACGGATAAAATCATAGGGCTGGAGGTCGGCGCCGACGATTATTTGACGAAGCCCTTCTCCCTCCGGGAGCTGGTCGCGCGAATACGCTCGGTCCTCCGGAGAATCCATGGGGACGAGACTCCGGACGACCGGATCGTGCGGGGTGACTTGACGATATCCGAGGCACAGTGCCGGGTGTGGAAACGCGGGGAGGAGGTTCTGCTGACTCCGACCGAATTCAAAATGCTTGCCACCCTGGCTTCGCGGCCGGGCATCGTATACAGCCGCCTGCAGCTGCTGGCTGCGGTCGATGACGACCTGCTGAACGACGAGCGTACCGCAGACGCCCATATCAGCCGGATCCGCAAAAAGATCGAAGACGATCCGTCCAACCCGGTGTTTATTCACACCGTGTACGGATTCGGATACCGGTTCGGTGACCGCCGTGAACGTTAGTCGGAAACTATTCTGGGCCATGGCCGCCTTTATTGTGGTCATGAGCCTGACGTTTATGCTGATTACAAACGCCGTCGTGCACGGGCTGCTGGGCGAGCTGACACCTTCGCCCGATCAACGCCAAATCAGTGCCCTGTCGCGTACGCTCGCCGAATATTATGACCGGAACGGCGGTTCCTGGAGCGGCATCGAGAAGATGGCCCCCGGCTCCTTGCTGGACGAGGTTCAAGACAGCGGCCTGATCTTGTACGACGTCAACGGCAGGAAGCTGGCCATCTACGGCAGCGCGGCCGAGCCCATGATCAGGGGGCTCGGAGAAGAATACCGCATTGAGACGAATGGACGGGTCGTCGGGTCCTTCCGTTACTATGACCCGGAAATCAGCGTGATCTCCAAGGTGAAGCTGGGCATTTCACATGGCGTCGGCTTTCTGCTGATCGTCTGCGCTGTCGTGTTTATCGGTGTCGCCCTGCTGGCCGCTTACTGGATAGCCAAGCGGCTCACCTCCCCGCTTCGGCAGCTTATCCCGGCAATCGATCAGGTACAGCGGGGCCGCGCCGGGGTGCAGGTCCCGGTCACGACCAAGGATGAGTATGGCGAGGTCGCCTCCGCCTTCAACCGGATGTCCCTGCAGCTGGGCCGGGCCGAGGACGCGAGGCGCAATCTCGTGGCCGACGTCGCACATGAGCTGCGGACTCCCCTCTCCATTATGAGAGGGAAGATGGATATGCTGCAGCAGCAAGGCGAAGCGATCGAACCCGAGCATCTGCTTCCGCTGCAGGATGAATTGATCCGGCTCACCCGGCTCGTGGACGATCTACATCAGCTTTCGCTGGCCGAGGCGGGCAAGCTGTCGTTTGAGTTCAGCCGGACGGACGTCCGTACCCTGCTGGAGCAGACGCTCGAACGGCTCCTGCCTCGCGCTCAGGATGCCGGCATTGCCATGAGGCTGTTCAGCCAGGCCGGCTCCTCTACGGTGATCCCCGTCGATTCCGGCCGGATCACGCAGGTTTTCCTCAACCTGCTGACCAATGCCATCCGGCATACGCCGCACGGCGGGTCGATCCAGGTGATCCTGTCGGAGGTTCACGACGCACATGGACGGCCATGGCTGGAGATCGCGGTGAAGGACACCGGCACCGGCATCGCCCCTGAGCATCTCCCGAACCTCTTCGGCCGCTTCTACCGGGCCGATGCTTCCCGCTCCCGGCACAGCGGGGGAATGGGGCTTGGGCTCTCCATCGCCAAAGAATTCGTCGCGGCGCATCAAGGCACCATCGATGCCGAGAGCACGGCCGGCGCCGGAACGACGTTCAGGGTCCGGCTGCCTTACAACAGGGAAGAGCAGGCATGATCGCTGGTGACTGCCTGTATGGCCTCAAATCGAAACATCCCCCGACAACGTCGGGGGATGTTCGTCTTTACTGATAAGGAGCAGGTGCCAGCAGATCTGTCTCCAAACCCGCTCTCCTCCTTATTCATTCAGCCAGCTCAAATCTTTCGCGAACGGCTTCAGCCTTTCCGGCTGCAGCGAATCATAATGCCTTTTTCCCTCCCTGCATTCCTTGATATACCCCTCATCCTTAAGCTCCTTTAAGTGGTAGGACAGCTTAGAAGGTGATACGTCTCCCAGCTTAAGCTGCAGGTCCGCGGGGCATACGGCCGCAGGGCTGACAGGCATCATGATCGGTATCGCAGCGACCGCCCTCATCCCGCTGGGGGCGTATGCCGGCTCCGGCTATCTGCTTATCGTACCCGGATTAATCATTTCCGGCCTCGGGTATGGCCTCAACGACGCTCAATATCGGCAACGCCATCGGCATGGCCTTCCTGATCTTCATTGCCAATTCCGGTATCGCCGGCCAAAGCGGCGGCTCGCTTCTGGCCGCGCAGGCTGCAGGTGTCCGCACCGCCTTGTATCTGGCCGCCGCCGGGATGATCATCGGGGGAGCCGCATCCTTGTTCCTTCCACGAAAAAAATAATGAAGCTTTTTATCATTCCGCCGTGCTGCTTACATGAATCATGATCTTCCCCCTGGCCCGCCGGCTTTCGCTGAGTTCATGAGCCAGGGCGGTCTCTTTCAATGGATACTTCCGCCCGATGACCGCACGAAGATGCCCTTTCTCCACCAAGCGGGATAGCCGGTCCAAATCCGCTGTCGTGACCGGAATCATCGCGACTTCGTGAACCTTAACCTGCTCGGCGGCCGCCTGATCAGTGTCATAATGCCCCCAGGTGACCGGAACCAGCGATCCTCCAGGCGCGAGCACACCCAAAAGCCGGTCTCCCTCGGGACCGCCAACGGTATCAACCACAAGTTGAACCGGATCGACCGTATCAATCCATGAGCCCGCCGAATAATCGACAAATTGATCGACTCCAAGATCACGCAAAAAAGTCTCGTTCCTGCCGGAAGCGACGCCGACCACCTCGGCTCCCGTCCACTTGGCGAGTTGTACAGCATAGTGGCCGACACCGCCGGAAGCGCCGTTGATCAGCACCCTTTGGCCGGCTTTCAGGCCCCCTTGAACGAACAGCGCGTTCCAGGCCGTACAACCCGACTGCGGAAGGGCGGCCGCCGTTTCATAGCTGATGCTGCGAGGCTTCCGTGCAAGCTGCGCCGCCGGTACGGCCGCATATTCCGCGCAGGCACCGCTGTTCGCCGTCATGCCAAAAACTTCGTCGCCGACCCGAAGGGAAGTGACGCTTGTCCCGACCTTCTCAACGGTACCGGATACATCCCAGCCGGGAATATACGGCAGCGGAAATCGGTCTCCCGCCATCCCCGAGCGGATCTGCCAATCTCCCGGATTGATCGATGCCGCATGCACGCGGACCAACACTTCGCACTCGTTCACAAACGGAACCGGAACATCTTCATACCGGAGCACTTCCGGCCCCCCGTACCGGTGATACCGGATCGCTTTCATGGTTTCTTTTCGCTGATAACCAGACATGTTCACCTTACCTCCATCAATTGAATGTTTTCCTGCTACCCCCTACAATAGGGAACAAACGGGCCGGGGAAAATCGTCAATCCCCCGCGTTTGACCTTTATCCGACACCTGAGCCACATTGTTGAATATCGATTTCATAGGTATAAAGGAGGCGGTTCACAAATGGAAAACGGAGGGAGTTCACAGGACCGGCGAAGCAGGCGCTCGGAAAAACGGCTGAAGCAGTCGTTCGCCGAGCTGATGAAAGAAAAAGGATTTACCGCCATGACGGTTCGGAGTATTGCTGAACGTGCGGATGTCAACAGGGGCACCTTCTATACGCATTATCCGGACAAATACGCCCTGCTGGAACAATCGATCCGCGATAAGCTCCACCTCCGCCTGCAGCAGCATCTGCCCCCGGAAGCCGGATGGAACAGCGACCATCTTCGAATGCTGGCCGTGATCCTCCTTGAGCATTTCCGGTCGCTTCACGGGCGCTGCAGTCCGGTGGATACGATCAATCCTGTCTTTGAACGGACGATGCAGCAGGAAATTAAAGCGCTGATCACGACCTGGCTGCAGCGGCTTGAACCGGAGGATTTCCGCTGGAACGTCCCTTTGGATACCGTAGCCCTTGGGGCCAGCTGGACCCTTTACGGCGCTGCCCTCGAATGGAGCCGGGGAACCGCTGCGTGCCCCGCAGAAGAAACAGCCGGTTATATTGTCCAATTGATCATCGGAGGAACGGCTTAGCGGTTGTTGCACGCATGAAAAAATGAATAAATACAGCAGCATTTCAAAAATCACTGACCGAGACTGTCAGTGATTTTTGTGTATACTTCCATTAAACCGAACAAAACCAAAAAAAATGGAGGAATGCATTATGTTTACTAGCATTAAAGATTTTGCTGCAGAATGGACAAACGAAGCGGAAATGACCCAGAAGATCATGAACGCGCTGACCGATGAATCGCTCGGACAGGCCGTAACGGACAAGCACCGGACCCTGGGCGGGCTGGCTTGGCATCTCGTGGAATCCGTTCATTATATGACATCGCTCGGGCTGGCGTTTGATGCACCCGATCACAGTGACGAAGTGAAACAATCGGCCGCTGCGCTCGCCGGTCAGTACGAGCGGGTAAGCCGGGCCATTCTCGAAGCGGTCGAGACGCAATGGACGGACGCCAAGCTTCTGGAGACGCAAACCATCGCCGGCCAGGAGTGGAACAACGGTGGTTCGCTGCGCTTTACCCTCATGCACCAAGCCCACCACCGCGGACAGATGACCGTCCTGATGCGGCAGGCCGGATTGAAGCTGCCGGATTTGTACGGTCCGACTTATGATTCATGGGTGGAACAAGGAATGGAACCGCTCGCCTAGACGCGTTACAATGGAGCTGATATCCGGGATCATCATCCCGGGTAACTTCTCTTCAACGAAAGGATTTCTCCGATGTCCAAAGCCGATAACATGCTCTCGATCCTGTGGATGCTCCGATCCGGCAAAAAAATGACGGCACAGCAGCTGGCCGACGAGCTGGAGATCCATGTCCGCACGGTGTACCGGTGCATTGATTCGCTCTGCGCAAGCGGCGTCCCGATCATTGCCGATTCCGGCCCGAACGGCGGGTTCCACATCCTCGGAACCTTTGCCGACTCGCCGCTCGTGTTCGATGCGGAGGAACAAAAGGCCCTCGTCCATGCTTCGGTGTTTGCCCAGGAGGCAGGGTATCCTCATACCGATGCGCTGGGCAGGGCCGTGGACAAGCTGAAACGGTATACGAACGAGAAGCAGCTCACGCACATTGAGCGCCACAGCAGCGGGCTGTCCGTCCTTCAGCCGCCAATCGACGCTGAGCAAAAAGGACGGCTGCAACGCCTTGAGGAAGCCGCCGGACAAAGGCAGACCCTCCGGATGGTGTACGGCTCCAATGGAGATCACGAAACCGGGTCCGTACGGGAGTTCGATCCTTACAGCATCATCCATTGGAAAGGGCAATGGTACACCACCGGATACTGCCATCTCCGCAAGGCCTTGCGGAACTTCCGGGTTGACCGGATTGTGAGCCTGGACGTGACGGATCGGCGTTTTGAGCGCCCCGAGGACTTTTCGGCCAAGGACGTTCTGCTGGAGCAGCTGCTGCCTGACCCGGCTGGCGATCCTTCCCTGGTCACGGTCCGGATTCAGGCTCACGATCATGTCCTGAACGAACTGAAGCAGCACTGGCTGCTCGGTCATGCACTGATTGAGCGAAGCCCAGGAGAGGCGGTATACCGGCTTGATCCCTCCTCCCTGCATTCATACGTCCCCTACTTTCTTCTTCCCTACGGAAAAGCGCTGACCATCGCCGAGCCGGAATCGCTGGTGCTGCGTATGGCCGAAGTCAGCCGGGGAATCGCGGAACACTACGGATCGATGCTGTCAGAATTGCCTCCAGAATAACCTCACTTTCCTCTTGCATAATTTGATGCAGCAATTGGAATCATTAGGAGGAGTCGAAGGCAAAAAGTGTCATGCAAAGGATGATCGACCCGTGGAACCCAGTAAAGGTACAACGATGCTTCAGCAGCTCCAGTATACGTCCTCTGAATTTCTCCTTCCCCGGCTCCAGGAGGCTTTTCGGCACGCGGCCGACTTCCAGGCCGTCTGCATCGGTGAATCGGACGCCGGCAAGCTGTATTTGCTGTACCTTACGACGCTTGTCGGCTCCGATCATTTCCTATTCCATTTGAACCGGCAGCCCAAGGATGGTGTTTTGACCACGCTGCACAGTTATTACGGCACCAGCTATTCGGCTGGTGATTTTTCCGCTTGCGAAAAAGCGGTTTGCGCCGGCAAAACGGTGTTGTGCAGTGCGGAGTCCGCCAACGGCCTGATCCTGGATACGGAAAACCCGCAGCAGCGGGGGCTTCAGCAGCCACAGACGGAGAACGTGATTCAGGGTCCGATGTACGGATTTATCGAGAACTATCAAACTAATATCGGCCTCATTCGCCAGCGGATGCAAACCTCCCGCTTGAAAATTTGGGAGACCAGCGTCGGAGATTTGACCAACACGAAGGTCGGCGTACTTTACCTGGACGGGGTAACCGATCCGGGTCTCGTCCAATACACCTGCGGTCAACTCAACGCCATCCAAGTGGACGGAATCCAGGATTCCGGCGAATTGCTGAGGTTCATGGACCCCGGATCCTCCCGCCTCTTCCCTGCCGCCGTTACGACGGAACGCCCAGACCGGGTAACGGCCTCCCTGTTAAACGGCAAGATTGTCGTCTTGATGGACGGAACGCCGTTTTCGATCATCGCTCCGGGGTCCTTCTTTGATTTCTGGGAATCCCCCGAAGATCAATACCTGACGCCTTTGATCGCATTATTCTTAAGGTGGCTGCGGTTCATCGCCTTAATGATCAACCTGTTTCTGCCCGCCCTTTACGTGGCGATCACTTCGGTGAACATTGACCTCAACCGTCTGGAAATCAGTCTGGCCGCCGCCGGCAGCAGGGAAGGGGTCCCTTATCCCGTGTGGATCGAGTCCCTCATCATGCTGTTTCTTCTGGACTGCATCGTCGAGGCCGGCATACGCCTGCCAAGATCGATCAGCTCCACCGTTACGATGGTGGGAGGGGTGGTGCTGGGACAGGCGATCATTCAAGCGAATATCGTGAGCAATTTGCTGGTGATCATTGTCGCGACGACGGCGCTGACCAATTTTATCGTCGTGGATTATCAGATGGGCCTGGTTCAGCGGATCCTGAAATACTTCGTGCTCACCGGGGCCAGTGTCATTGGAGTTCTCGGCATATTCATCTGCTTTGCCATTCTGGTCATCTGCCTCTCCCGTCTCCAGTCGTTCGGCGTTTCCTATTTGACTCCGATCGGTCCCGGTGCCCGGATCCGGTCCATGAGTCTCGGGCTGATCGGCGGCTCCCGGAAATTTTCACTCAGCTACTGGATTACCTTCGGAAGAGGGTCGAGACAATGAATCCATCCAACGAGGAACAGAAAATCTCCCTGCCCCAATACTTCGTCCTGCAGATGATGGTATTCGGGGCGATCTCCTTTCATTTGTACCCCTGGCTTGTACTACAATCCACCGCCCAGAGCTACTGGATCCCGATCCTGATCTGGATGCTGCTCGGACTGCTTGGCGCCTGGCTGTTCAGCCGGGTGCTGGCGCTGCATAAAGGAAAAGACGCCTATACGATTGCAAAACGCGTACTTGGGTGGCCGGGGGTTATTCTTTTTATCGTTCCGCTGCTCTGGTTTATGTGGAGCGCCATGGTGATCGTCGTCCGGGCTCACAGCGAGATGATCTCGATGACGATCCTTCACAGCACGCCCCAGTGGTTTTTGGACGGAATGATCTTTATTGGCGTCTTTCTGGCTTTCGGAGGTATCGGTTCGATCATCCGTGCTTCCGTCCTTTTTCTGCTCGTCAGCTTTCCGCTGTCCGTCGGGCTCGTATTGCTGGGCTTCGGCGATCTCAATGTTAATCTGGGTAAACCGTGGCTCTACACCAACGGGGATTTTCTGACCAGCCCGAAATTCTACACGACTTCCTTCGTCTGGGCCGGCTATCTTTATTATGCGGCTTGCGGCAAATACGCCGAACACCCGAAGAAGCTGTGGAGACCTTATACCGTGGCTGCGCTCTGCTTTCTGCCTTTACTGGCCGCATCCGTCTATCAGCCGGCACTAACGTTCAGTCCGGAGATGTCAAGAATTTTGACGCTTCCTTATATCAGCAAAATGGACTCGGTAAGCTATTACTGGCTGGTGATCGAAAATTTAACCGCCGTATTTATCGTTAGCTCCATTCTCTATTTGTTTCTATTGCTTGCCCTGATCATGAACTGTATCGTAACGGCAGTCAGGGCGGTATTTCCCAGCTGGAACGAAAAGCTGCTGTGTGTGCTGGCAGGAATCACGGCATACGCCGCCATCCGGCTTATTCCTTCATGGGAATGGATTGAAAGAGCCGTGGAGTGGGACACGGCTCTTCGCCTCTACTTAATGTATGGCTTCCCTATAGCCGTGCTGGCCAAGTCCTTTATTTCCAACAAAATGAGGTCCCGCCAATGAGCAGACGCGCAGCCCGATGCCTGGGCATCATATGCTTGCTTCTCTTCCTCCCCGGATGCTGGGATGTCAAAGATGTCGACAACCGGCTCCTCGAGACCGCTATCGGCATCGAGCCGGCCGGAGGTGACCGGGTGCGGGTCTGGATGAGGTTCCCACTCTCCCAGTCGCAGGACGGAGCCCATAAGGAATTTTTCGTCATCAAGCAGGAAGGAGGCACCGTGATAGAAGCCATAGACCAGCTTCGGTTAAGGCTGCCCAAAAGCCTGGATATGTCGCAGAACCAGTCGATCTTTCTGGATCAAGCGCTGGCGAAGAAAGGGTTCATGCCCTATTTGGAATTCACGATCAGGGACCGGACCGTTCCTCTGGATTCGTTAATTGCGATCACGACAGGCGGCATGGAGTCAATATTTGAACGTCCCAACCCGACGGGCGAGCTCTCGGGCATCTATACCAAGCTGTTCTTTGAACGCTACGGCGGCGGAACCTCTCAAAAAAACGTCGTATCGCTGTGGGAAATTTTCAGAGGATACTACGATCCGCTCGAGGAATGTCTCGTGCCAGTATTGGTGACGGATCCCGAAACGATATTCCGGGTCGCGGGCAATGCTTTCTTTAAAAATGACGCCATGATCGGCATGATCTCTCCGGAGGAAACCCTGATTTACGAAATCGTTACGGGCAAGATGTCTCCTTTCGAAATCGAAACCGCGGATAAAATGAACCTGAAAATCCTGGATTCCAGTGCCGACATCGACACGGACATGAAAAACGGCAAGCCTGTCATCCGCATTCATGCCAAGCTCTCGATGACCCTCATGGATTCCGCGCGCGGAATCGACATCAAGGCGGAGCATCTGGAAGCTTCCATTAACCGCCTGATCGAGCAGCGGGCAGCCACCGTATTCCGGATCACCCAAGCGCAGGAATCCGACATTTTCGGACTCGGCAACCGTTTCAGAGGAAAGGTTCCGCCCAGCCAATACGACCGTTGGCCCAAGCTGTACTCGGCAGCGACCCTGGAGTTCAAGCTGGATTCCGAGCTAAAAAATACAGGTCTTCAGCTGAGACGCAGGCCGTTCATTAATCCGTCCAACGAAAAGTAGGAAACGAAACAGGGGCTGCTTCACATTCGAAGCAGCCCCTGTTTCATCATTACCGATCATCCCTGCGCTTCAATTCCGGTATAACGAAAATGGGAAAAGTCCGCAAAGCTTCCCTTAAAGGTCTGCATATCATGGACGGCGATGCCGACGAAGTTGCCGGTGAAGCCGCCGCAGAGGAAGCGGATGTCCTGTTCTTCAAACAGCGGAACCCAGTCCTGCCCCGCGCCGAACCGGCCATAGAACCGTCCGCGGATGCCATGGATTTCCACGGCTAATTGAACGGCTTCCCCGGTATCAACCGGAACCATGTCCGGCATCACGGTGAACGCATCGTCCTCGCAGCGCATAAGCCGGATCACCTTGCCTTGTTCTTCATCCTGCGTCACATAAGCGTACAAATAATTTTCATCGTTCAAATACAGCATCAGGCCGGCCATCTGCAAATAGCTTGCGGGCTCGAACTCCATCGCGGTCTCGGCCCGGAAACGGACATCCGCCTGCCGGACGGCTACAATATGGTGGTGAAACAGGCTTTGCGGCGATTCTCCCGCACGAAGGCGGAGATAGCCCGGGCGCTCCGACAGCGAGCACCAGGATGGATCCACCGGTATGCGGAGCGTATTCCAGGCTTTGGCGAGCTCCGGTCCGTCAAAGGTATCTTCGAACAAGCTCCGTTCCGCGGCCGCTTTGGCCTCTGCCCCCGTGATCCCCTTCGGACGCGGGACCTCCATCTGCGGGGAATTCCCCCCGGCGGTCAGGCGAAGCCATCCTTCCTCGTCCCAGTACACCTGCTGCAGTGCCGTTTCCCGGCCAAGGAGCGCATACTGGCCTTCAATCGGACGCGTGCACAAATGGGCCATGTACCATTCCCCTTGCGGCGTCTGGATCAGGCTGCCGTGGCCGGCACACTGCAGCGGGAGCTCCGGGTTGTCCCGGGAGGTCAGCATCGGATTGCGGGGGTCCACTTCGTAAGGGCCCATCAAGCTGCGGGAACGGGCTACCGTCACGGCATGGCCGCTCCCGGTGCCGCCTTCGGCCGTAATCAGGTAGTAATAGCCTTGATGCTTATACATATGCGGCGCTTCGGTCTTCTTCAGATCCGTACCGTCAAACAGCTTGAACGGCTGTCCAACAAGCTTCTTCTGCTGCGGATCATACTGCTGAATTACGATGCCGCTTGATTTATTCCCTTCCGGAATGCGGTAATCCCAGATTTCATTCAGCAGCCATTTCCGCCCGTCTTCGTCATGATAGAGGCTCGGATCAAATCCGCTGCTGTTCAAATAGACCGGCTCGGACCAAGGACCGTGAATTGAAGGAGCCGTAATCAAATAATTGTGAACGTCCTTGAACGGACGCTTGGTGCTTTTCACGTCGGTATAAATGAGGTAAAATAACCCGTCTTGGTAGCTGAGCTGAGGCGCCCAGATGCTGCAGTTCTTCGGGTTTCCCCGCAGGTCGACCTGATCGGTCAGCACGTCGGTGCAGTGCTCCCATACAGCCAAATCCTTGGAGGCATATACCCTTACGCCAGGGAGCCACTCAAAGGAAGATACCGCGATATAATAAGTGTCCTTTGCCCGCACGATGCAGGGATCCGGATTAAAGCCCGGCAGCACCGGGTTTTGGATCGTTCCCGTTTGGGTGGATATGGTCATGCTCTTCCCTCTCCTTTTCGTTTCCAAAAGTCCGTTCCAGCAAAAATCTGCTCCTTCCGTGGAGCCCCTTCGAGCGTATCCTGATAGAACGCCCATCCGGCCCTCTGTCCTCCCGGCGCCGGCATGTCCGGATCGGAACGCGTGCCGAATTCCCGGTACCTGACCGTCAGCCGCCGCTCCGGAACGTTCCAGTCGTCCCAGCCCAGCGGTTCGATATGTCCGTCCATCCGGCAGTCGACGTAGTCGGTGCGTGCATAGTTGCGCCACGGCCTTCCCAGATACACGCCAGACACGCCCGGCTCCGCCGTCAAATAACAGAGGTTAAAGACAAACCCGTGTTCCTGCCCCGCCGGAGTAGAAGCCGCGGCGATATAACCGGCATGCCCGCCCGCATGGCGTAGGCTGCGGATCTCGCAGCGGTCAAAGAAGGCGGCCGCCCCGCCGAATATAAAATCCACCGTACCCTCGATGCGGCAGTATTCGTACACCTGTCGGTACTCGGGGTGATGCTCCCGGAGCGGGACTCCTCCGAACACGCCGCCCTGCTTAGGCGCGGGCGGAAGCGGTCCGGTAAACAGCGTGTCCTGGTGCCCTTTAAAAGTGCAGTAGCGAAAAACCGTTTCGTCGCAGTGCGCGTAGACCGCCACGGCCTGGCCGATGTCTTCGCCCTGCCCGGCCGAATTGGTCACGACCAAATTCTCGATCAGCAGCCGCCGTCCCCCGAGGAACAGTGTCGGCGTTGCAAACGTGCCGATCTCATTCCCGTCCGAGTCCAGCTCCTTGGCATACCGGCCCTTCGTGATTTCCACATATCCGATACCGATCACGGCCAGATCGGACCGGTAAATCCGCACCGCCTCCTCATAGACACCCGACAGGATGTACAGCGTTTCCGGCCACTGCGGATTATGCCTCTCCAGGGCGTCCACTGCCTCCTGGATCGTCGGGTAATCGCAGTGGTCCAGCTTTCCCACAATCATGACCTCCCCCCTTTCGTTTCGGGCTGCAGCCATCGCTTACAAGTGTTCAGCCAAAAACCGCTGCCAGCGGGTCCGCATCTCGGCCGTCTCCATATGCCCGCCGCCAGTCATGACCGTCTGCCAATGCTCCTCCTGTCCTGCGGCCCGGTACACCTCCCGCAGGCCTTCGGCCAGCAGTACAACGCCTTCTTCCGGGGTCAGCCGGTCGCTGCGCCCGGTCAGGCTCATCCTTGGCCGCGGGGCGATCATGGCCTGGATTTCCAGTGTCGTAAAGTGCTTCAGCAAGCCCGGAACGTAGTAGTAGAAGCCGTGGTGATCCAGCCCGCGCTTTGTCATCAAGGTATGCGCGTCAACCTGCCCGCAGATGTCCACGGTCACCTTGACCCGCTCGTCCAGCGCCGCCAGCCACCATGCCATCATCCCGCCCATGGACATGCCGAGGGTCGCGACCCGCGAGGCGTCGATATCCTCCCTGGAGCACATATAATCCAGCATCCGGCGGTTATCGTACAGCATCATGCCCCACATGACGCGTCCCTGCCACAGCATTTCCTTGACGATTTCGCTCTCCGTCTTGCCCGACCGCTCATGGAAGCCCCACATGTCGATGCAGCAGACGGCATAGCCCATGCCGGTCAGCGTGCTGGCAAAAGACGGCTGCTGCAAATATGAGCTCCCGCTGATGAGCTCCCTGCGTCCGTTCGTGTAATTGCCGCCATGCGAGTGATTGAAAACGACGAGCGGATAGGGGCCCTCTCCGTCTATGGGCAGTGCGACATAAGCGGGTACCCGCTCCAAGCCGTTTAAATCCAGCAGCAGCGTCTCCAGCCGGTACCCGTCCGTCTCTTCCTGCTTGAGCAGCTCCGCCTGGATGGGCCGGTCCTCCGGCACATCGCCCAGCAGCTTCACAAGCCGTTCCCTCATCATTGGTTAAACCTCCTCTTCGCTGAGATTCTCCTCCTGCGGAACTACGTTTACCTGTTGTACAAGCTGTTCCGGCACCTTCGTATCCTTTGACCGGCACTGCTGCCATTCCACATCCTCACTGTTCTCGACGTAGAAAGCCGGCCCTTCGTGGCCACCAACCGTGACCCGGTCAAACCGAATGTCCCTCACATTGCCTAAATAAAAGCCGCGCGCCTTCATATCCTGGATGCCGGACATCATGGCCGGGCGCCCCGGAACCGGGTTCTCCGCCATGGAAATATGGATATCGGCAAACGTTAATTCCGAAATATACCTTTCCGCAAGACCATAAATAAACCCTGCCGCCGCATGTACGTTCCTTGCGGTAATATTCGAAAAATGAATCCGCCGGAACGTCGGCGTTTCGAGGGTGACCGGATAAGGCCGCTTATCCCAGACGTACTTGTCCTTGCCCCGCGGCCCGCAAAAATAATACAGGTTCAAAATGAACGGGCAGATGACTTCCTCCATGACGATGCCGCTGACCCGGATATCCTCCACCGTTCCTCCGCGCCCCCTCCGTGATTTCAGCCGGATGCCGCGGTCCGTGTGCTTAAAGATGCAGTTGCTGATCACGACGTTCCGGATGTCCCCGCTCATCTCGCTGCCGAGCACGACGCCGCCGTGGCCGTGGATCATCGTGCAGTTCGTGATCGTGATGTTCTCGCATGATACCCGCTGCGCCGTGTCTTCCGTGCCGGCCTTGATGGCGATGCAGTCATCGCCGACGTCGATGTGGCAGCCGCTGATCCGCACATTTCTGCACGACTCCGGGTCGATGCCGTCGGTATTCGGCGAATCCGCGGGATTGTATATCGAGACGTTGTCGATCGTCACGTTGTCGCAGAGAATCGGATTGACCGTCCAACTCGGGGAGTTGATCAACGTGACGTTCCGGATCGTCACCCGGGTGCAGTGGTCAAGGCTGATCAGCTTCGGCCGGGGGTGGGTCAGCTCCTCCGGGCGGCTGCGTATCTTGTCCCACCAGGGATGGCCGTTGCCATCCAGCGTGCCGCTGCCGGTAATGGACACGTTCTTCAGCCCGTGTCCGTACACGCAGGAGGCGTGCACCTCGCGCAGCACACCTTCCCACCGGGAGGTCACGACCGGATAATCCGCCGGATCGGTGCTGAAGGACAAGACCGCTCCTGGGTCCAGCCTCAGCTCGATGTTGCTGCGCAGAATGATCGCTCCGGTCTGGTATGTGCCTGCGGGAACGAACACGGTCCCGCCGCCCGCGGCATCAGCCGCTTCGATCGCCGCAGCGATCGCTTGGGTCGCCGGTTCGGCGCCGCCGGGCACCGCCCCGAACTCGGTGATGCTGTATACGCTCATGGCTGTTCCCCTTTCGCCGCGGCGGCCGGAATTCTGGCCTCGTATTCACCGCAAGCCTGCAGAAACGCACCCAGCCCCTTCTGATCGTTGGTGATGATCGGCTCGCTGATGTAATAGGCATACGTCCCGTCGCGCCGGTCGGCTCCGCCCAGGCCGGCCACCTGGCAGTTTTTGTTCAGGTTCAGCCAGCCTTCCTTCGTCTCCAGCACAAACTCCTCCAGCAGCCCCCGGTACGCCCGGTCTAAGCTGTCCTGCCATTCCTGCGGCTCAAGCACGCCGAGGCGCAGCCCTTTCGCGATGGCATAGGTGATCATGCTGGAAGCCGAGGCCTCCAAGTAATTCCCCTTGCGGCCTCCCTCATTGACCACCTGATACCAGACACCGCTTCCCGGATCCTGATAAGATCTCAGCGCACGCAGCGTATCGCGCAGGATGCGCTCCAGCTCCGGATAATCGGGATGGCTTCCCGGCAGCAGCTCCAGGCTGTCCGCCAGCGCCATGACGAACCAGCCAAGGGACCTGCCCCAGAAATTCGGGGATAAGCCGGTGGCCGGGTCGCACCACGGCTGGGCTTTTTTCTCATCCCAGGCGTGGTACAAGAGCCCCGTGGCCTCATCCTTCGTATGGAGCTCGCACAGCTTGAACTGCTTCGTCACGTCGTCCAGTCCCGTCCCGTCTTCAAACGTCAGCAGATATTCCAGATAGAAAGGTGAGCCCATGTACAGACCGTCCAGCCAAATTTGATATGGATAAATTTCCTTGTGCCAGAATGCCCCTTCCGACGTCCGGGGATGGGAAGCTAGCTGGGATCTCAGCAGCCCGGCGGCCTGCTTGTATTTTTCCTCTCCCGTCTCCCGGTACAGGGTGAACAGCAGCTTGCCGTTGTTGATATGGTCGATGTTGTATTCATCGGCCCGGTATCCGCGGATGCTCCCGTCTGGCTGAATGAAATGGTCCATGTTGCCTTGGATATACTCCCAATACCGGCGGTCTCCGGTCTGCTTCCACAGCAGCTCGAAGCCCTTGAGCACCACGCCGTAATCATACGACCACTTGCCCTCATATCCCTTACTCTCGTACAGCTTCGGCGTCCGTGCCATAATGGACTCCGCCATGCGTTTCGCCGCGTTGAATGTCTCCATGCTGATCCTCCTCGGATAAAATTTCCGGCTTCGCCGGGGATTGCTTCATTACACCCTGCCGTTTCGAAAAAAACACAGTCCTAACCCCCATGCAGGCGGGATAGGACCTGTTATACCTTCTTCTTGTGCTCGGCTCAGCCGTTATTTTTGCTGCGTAGCCTTGTAGGCCGCCTCGTATTCCTCGATAATTTTGCTGCCGCCGGACTTCTTCCAGTTCTCTACCTCAGCTTTGAATTCGTCCAGATTGATTTTGCCGAGAAGGTACTTGTAAGTCGCATCGGTGATGATTTTTTGCAGCTCGGAGCCCTGTGTCGTGTACGTTTCAGATTCCAGGGAATATGCCGGGTTCAGCACCCCGTAATTGGCGTTTTCCTTGATCAGCTTGTCGGCCTCGGCCTTCAGCGGATCGGCGTCATGGATTTTGTAGCCCGTTTCGCTTGGACGGGAAGAAGCAAACGGCTGGACTTCCTGCTGCCACAAATCGGTGTTGGTAATCGTGACCGCGTCATTCGCATCCACGGTATAATGGACGCCTTTGATTCCGTAAGTCATGAGGGCGTACACATCGTCGTCCATCAGATCATTGACGAATTTCAGAACGCGCTTGAGCTCGGCCTCATCCTTCACTTCGGATTTCGGGAAGGACAGCAGTCCGCCGATTCCGTTGTTCGCCGCCCAAATCGCGCGGTCGCTTTCGTTGCCTGTTGATGTAATGTTGTTGACCAAGGCGAGCTGCATGTTATCCTGAACGCCCTTGGCCATATTCAACAGGTTTTTCCCGTCAAACAGGGCACCGACGTAAATTCCGGCTTTGCCTTGGGCGAATTTTTGCTGCTGGTCGGTCTTGGCGGTCACCGCAAAATCTTGATTGATATATCCCTTTTCGTACAATGCCTTCATGTAATCCATCGTTTTGACGTACCCCTCGGTTTCGAATTCGGGGATCATTTTCCCGTCATCCGTCACCTGCCAGTTATTCGGCGTGCCGAAGTAAGATCCAAGCGTCTTGAAGGCGCCGTAGATCAGATCGCTCCGGTCCATGAAGCCCGTCGTATCCTTTTGCCCGTTGCCGTCCGGGTCCTGCTCCGTGAACGCCTTGGCGACGTTCATCAGCTCATCGGTCGTCTTCGGCACGGACAGACCGAGCTTATCCAGCCAGTCCTTGCGGATAACGACGCCGTTGCGGGCGAGATCCTTCTGGAATGGCACGCCGTACAGCTTGCCGTCGATCGAAGCCGATCTCCGCGTATCCTGCGAAATTTTCGCCAGGTTCGGGAACTCGTCCAGGTACGATTCGACTTCCCAGAACATGCCGGATTTCAGGGCGTTGCGCACGGAGGAATTGTCGAGAATGGTGAGTGTGACGATATCCGCCAGAGAATCGGACGCCAGGGACGTATTGATGCGTTCTTCCTTGGAAGCATCCGGGATCCATGAGAACTTGATATCCGCTCCGGTCTTCTCCTCAATCTTGTTCAGCACCGTATCGGTCGGCGGTGACGCCGTGTGCAAAATGTTCAGCCATGTAATCGACGTTTTTTCGTCACCTGCCGCAGCGCTGCCTCCCGAGCCCTGGGCCGTCTCCCCCTTGCCGCCTCCCCCGCCGCAGGCCGAGAGCAGCAGCCCGCAGACCAGCGTAAACGCAGCCATCTTGCTTACCATTGGTTTCATGTGCCATTTCCCCTTTTCTATTATCCTTTGGTTGATTTCACATCCGTGGATGGATCCCACAACGCCGTGCCTGATTAGTAGACGCCGTCCTCGCCGAACTTCTTCGCCAGCCTGTTGGAAGCCATGACCAGCACAAGTCCTACCAAGCCTTTGAACAAGCCCACCGTTGTACTAAAGCTCAGCTGTCCGTTCTTCAGTCCCGCCGTATAGATGTAGGTGTCGAAAATTTCGGCCACCTCGCGGTTCAGCGAATTGAGCAGCAGATACATATGCTCGAATCCCAGATCAAGCGTGCTGCCGATCTTGAGGATGAGCAGGGTGATGATGACCGGGCGAATCGCCGGCAGCGTCACGTGCCACGTTTTGCGGAACCGTCCGGCTCCGTCCATTTCGGCTGCTTCGTACAGCTGAGTGTCCACCACCGTGATTGCCGACAGATAAATAATGGTGGACCAGCCGAGCTCCTTCCAGATGATCTGCCCGATGTACACGGTACGCAGCCACTCGGGAGCGGTTAGGAAGCTGATTTTGTGCCCGCCCAGTTTGGCGATCAGCTCGTTCAGCACGCCTCCGTCCACGGTGAGAAATACGTAAGTAATGGAGACGATGATGACCCAGGACATGAAGTGCGGGATGTAGATGATGGTCTGTACCCAGTTTTTGAACAGCCGGTGCCTGACCTCATTCAGCATCAGCGCCAATATAATGGGAAGCGGAAAAAAGATCACGATGTTGAGTGCAAACAGAATCAGCGTGTTGCGCAGAAGCATGAAGAATGTCGGTTCTGTAAACAAGCGGACAAAGTGCTTCATTCCGACCCAAGGGCTGCCCGTGATCCCCTTGAAAGGCTGGTAATCCTGAAAGGCAATGACGAGACCGCCCATCGGCAGATACTTAAAGATGATGAAATACAGCACGCCGGGCAAAATCATCAGGTACAGCAGCTTGTGACGTTTGATACGGTCCAGCGCGGTGTCCGTCCGTACCTTCCTGGCCGGTTTGACATTCATGTTCATGACGGCCGTGTTCGAGTCCTTCACCAGGTCGACCTCCTTGTAAGCGTTTCCTGTTACGACTCCAGCTTAGGCCGATTTGGGTATTCCGTACATAATCATTTCATTGACACCACCTGACAAACCGCATAACGGCGCCATTTTCGCCTTCCGCATCTCAGCTGATGATTACGGATTGAAGCTGATGATTATCCGGCGGACAGCCGCGGATTCCCCGCTCATCCCTTACCGGACAACACCTCAGGAGCTGATTATATACGTAACCCGGTACGCTTGGTACAGTCGAACTGTAAACGATTACAAGGAGGATACCCGCGTATGACACCATCCACAGCTTTGCGTAGAAAAGAGTCTTTCGGCAGCCGCCTGTTTACCGTCGTAAACAGCCTCCTGCTCATTTTGATTGCCCTCATTTGCCTGCTGCCTTTTGTAAACGTGATTGCGAGCTCCTTCGCTTCCACCCAGGAAGTCGTAGCCAAAAAATTCATTCTGTTCCCGACGACGTTCTCCCTCGATGCTTATAAGTACATTTTATCGACGCCTACGATTTTTAAAGGGCTGGGGGTATCGATCGGGATCACCGTAGTAGGGACGATCGTCAGCATGTTCCTGACGGCGCTCATGGCCTATGGCCTGTCCCGGAGATATCTCTACGGCCGGGGCTTCGTCAACTTCATCGTCGTATTCTCCATGCTGTTCAGCGGCGGCATGATCCCGACCTTCCTGGTTGTGAAAAGCCTCGGTCTGATCGACTCCTACTGGTCGCTCATTCTGCCGGTCGCCATTAACGCGTTTAACCTCATTATTATGAGAAACTTTTTCCAGGCGCTTCCGGACGCGCTGGAGGAATCGGCCAAAATTGACGGATGCAACGATTTCGGCGTTTTCTTCAAAATCATGCTGCCGCTCGCCCTGCCATCCATCGCCACCATCTCGCTGTTCTATGCGGTAGCTTACTGGAACACCTATATGAATGCGATCCTGTACATGACGGATTCGACCAAGTGGCCGATCCAGGTGCTGCTCCGCCAGATCGTCATCGTCTCCAGCGGCATGCAGGCCGAAGGGACGTCCGTGGACGTCGTTCCGCCGGCGCAAACCATCAAAATGGCGGTGATCGTCATCGCAACCGTACCGATGCTGATCGCGTATCCGTTCGTGCAGAAGCATTTTGTCAAAGGGGCGCTGCTCGGCTCGGTCAAAGGGTAACGAACAGCAAAGTCTTGCATTCCGCTTACAGAGCAGCCCGGACGGAATTGCAAGACTTGTGTTTTGTTTATTGAGCCTGTTTGACTTTGCGGTAATTCCCCGGCGTCACGAGTTCCTTTTTGCGGAAAGACCGGATGAAGTTTTGCGGATTGTGATACTGGAGCCGCTCGGCGATTTCCTTGATCGTCATGTCCGTTTCAATCAGCCATTTCTTGGCCATCTCCAGCCGGTAATTCATCAGGTATTCGCTGAACGTCATGCCAAACTCCTTTTTAAAAATGCTGCTTAAATAGTTCGGATTATAATGAAGCCGGTCGCTGATCCACTCCAGGGACAATTCCTGGTCGTACTCCGTGCGGACGATCGTGGCGATCTTCTCGGCGAGGGAGCGGAACTGCCGGTTGGTCTTCTCCTTCATGCTGCGCACCATCGGCGAGATGACTTCTTCCACGAGGATCCGCTCGATCTCTTCCGGGTTGCGGATATCGAGCAGGCGGTGGTACAGCGCGTGATTGTCCTGCGTCAGAAGCACCTCCACGCCGAGCAGCTGCTCCAGCTGGATCAAGTTGTTGACGAAACGCACCAGGGCTACTTCAAAATTCATCGAGTTTTTGTTCTTCTTCATCATCTCGGCCAGCAGCGGATACAGCGCCCGGGGGACCTGCTCCTCGTCGCCCAGCCGGATCGCGTCGAACAGCTGGGTTTCCAGCTCCGTCGGATAATGCAGAAGCACCGGTCCCGAGACGACCGTCTCGATGTCTTCATAGAAGATGATCGATTCTTTGCCCAGATTAAGCCGATGCCGGAGCGCCTGCTTGCTCATTTCGCAAGCCTCCTTGCTCTCCCACAGATGCCGGTACGTCTTACTGATCCCGAAGCTGACGGAGCAGTTCAAATAATCGCGCGCCGTCATCATAATCGTTTTTGAATAGGAGAGCACCTGCCTGCGAATCTCCTGTTCCTCCTGGTCCGTAAACGTCAGGATGGTCGCCTGCGTGTTGTCGTTTAAAATAACCGGCAGCATGCGCCCTTCCTTCGGCACGACTTCCTCGACCATTTTGTTGATGGCGAGCAGCAGCATATCCCGGTCCGACGCCTCCCGGCCGCCGTAACTGTCCATCTGGATCAGCATCGCGACGAACGACGGCTGCGTAAGTTCCGGATACCCGAACCGCGGCAGCATCCGCTCCAGCTCCTCCGGGGACACCCGGTTCCGGAACAGATTCAGGATCAGCTGCGTTTCCAGCTGGGGCAGCTCGGCTTCCATCATGCTCTCCAGGTTTTCCTTCTCGGTGACGATCGTGTCGATGGAATGAAGGATGCCTTCGATTTCGTTCTTATATGGCAAATGGGAGCTGCGCGGCAGGCTGCGCTGAATTTGGCGGATCGGCTTCGTGAAATAAACGGAGATGCCATAAGCCACCACGATGATCAGCAGCGTAATGACGGCCACCATCAGCATGATCCCGTATTTGGTCGTCTTGAGCGCGCCGGAAATTTCCTTCTGGTCCAGCAGCGTCACATAGATCCAATTGTTGTAGCTGGATTTCGCATAGATCGCTTCGGCCGACTGACGCCCGGTTGCGGTCACCTTCAGCCTGCCGGCGCGGTGATCTTCCCCGGCCGACTGAACGATGCGTCCAAGCTGGTCAGCGGACAGCAGCTGCTTGTCAGGATCGGTTTCGTACATCAGCTCTCCCTGTTTGTTTAAAATGATGACCGGCGCATTGTCCTCGGTCTTGAGAATCCGGTCGAGCGTGGACCGGGAAATATCCGACAGGGCGATCGCCTGCTTTTGCTTGGAAAAGACCGGCAGCGTGTTCACGAAACGGATGCCGTCATCCGTTTTGATCCAGAACAGACCTTTGTCTTTGTTATCGATGTAGGCTTCGTACAATTTACGCCGGTCGGCATCCGTCAGATAAGACAGCTTCCCGCTCGTAATCTGCCAATTCTGTACGAGGCTGATGAGCGAATACTCGGTCCCTTCCAGACCCATCGTGGCGATATAGTTCAGCTGCGTATTGACGTTCCGGTATTCTTCGAAGTCCTGTTCCGTGATCGGCCTTTTCACGACGGCATCAAACGAGCTCGTCGTGCTGTATGTATTAAAGGCGTATTCGATCGTCTGGATTTTCTGCTCAAGCGAATTTTTGGTCTGGGTAATAAAGCTCTGCTTGCTGCCCGCCACCCGGTCGATCACCGAGTGGGTCGTATTGATATAAATATAGCTGCCAAAACTGACGACGAGTCCGATCCCGAGGACCAGAATAGGAATAAACGTCTTATAAAACATGCGGCCTTTTTTCATTGTGATGCTCCTTTAGCCCGTTCTTGTTTCCAATTATAGCGTTTTCATGATTGGGTTGACAATATGATTCACGTGTGCATTTTTTCGGATTCATATTGACTTGATCCCTGTCTGAACTTAAACTGAAACCGTTAACAAATATTTCATGTCACGAGGTCATATGATTACGATTAAAGACATCGCCCGCGTCGCAGGGGTCTCGCATACCACCGTTTCCAGGGCGCTGAACGGCAATCCGCTCATCAAGAAGGAAACCCGCGACCGCATCGAACGCATCGCCGCCGAACTCAATTACATTCCCAATTACAGCGCCAAGAGCCTGGTTATGAAGAAGTCCTACACGATCGGCCTGTTCTTCTCCAGCATCGATCAGGGAACTTCGGCCAGCTTTCTCGTGGACGCCATCAAGGGCATTCATCAGGTGCTCGACGAGAACTACAGCCTTACGGTCCACGGGATCGACAGCATCCGGCACTATGATGCCATTACGCCAAGGCGTTTCGACGGCGTGCTCGTCATGAGCCAGAGTGAAGCGGACAATGCTTTCATTTATCACCTGAAGCAGACCGGCATCCCCTTCGTCGTGCTGAACCGCCAGCTGGATGATCCCGGCATTCTGAACGTGGTCGCCAATGACCGCGAAGGCGTTCGGGAAGCGCTGGATTACGGCATCGGCCTCGGTCACCGGAAGATCGCCATCATCGAAGGCAGGGCCGGCTTCAAATCGACAACAGAGCGGAAGCAGGGATTCATGGACAGTCTGATCGCCCACCGCCTCCCGCTGATTCCGGACTATTTTACCGCCGGGGACTACGGGGTCGAAAGCGGCTATAACGCCATGATGTCGCTGCTCTCCTTGTCCGATCCGCCGACCCTGGTCTTCTGCTCGAACGACGATATGGCCATCGGCGCGCTGAACGCCTGCTACGCGCGCGGCATCACCCTTCCCGGACAGCTGTCGCTGATCGGGTTCGACGATATTTTGTTCTCGCAGTATACGTACCCGCCGCTGACAACGATCCGCAAACCGATTGCCGATATCAGTAAGTTCGGCACCACGAAGCTGATCGAACGGCTTGAACAGCCGGACTCGGCACCGGAACAGCTGTTTGTCCAAACGGAGCTGATCGTGCGGCAAAGCGTTGCGGCTGTCAAGAATGAGGGGCAGCTGTGATACGCTTGATTTTTCGAGGCCGATATTTCAAACATGATTTTTTTGCAGCAAAATGTTAACGTGTGCATCATGTTCATTATCTCTAGAGGAGGCTTGAAATACGTATGACAACACGTCTATCCCGCAGCCAGTTTCCGGACCTGCCCGCCTTGCCCGAGCGCATGATCCAGTTTGGCGGCGGCAACTTTATGCGGGCTTTCGTCAACTGGCAGATGCAGCAGATGAATCTGAAGGGGTTATTTAACGGAAGCGCCGTCGTCGTGCAGCCGACCGCACACGGCAAGAGCACTGCGCTCATGGAGCAGGACGGCTTATACACCGTGCTGCTTAAAGGGCGGCTTCAAGGGCAGCTGGTCAACTCGAGCGAGGTCATTGCCACCGTCAGCCGGGTCATCAATCCCTATACGGATTATGAAGCCTACTTGAAACTGGCCGAACAGGACCAACTCGAGTTCATCACCTCCAACACGACTGAAGCCGGCATTGTTTATGAGGCCGGCCTGCGCCGGGAGGACGGTCCGCATTCCAGCTTTCCCGCCAAATTGACGGAGCTGCTCTACAGACGGTTTCAGCTCGGCAAACCCGGCTTTATCATCCTCCCCTGCGAGCTGATCGAGGACAGCGGCGAGAAGCTGCGCCGCTTCGTGCTGCAGCATGCCGCCGACTGGAAGCTTGGCGATGCGTTTGCCGACTGGGTCACGGAAGCCAATACGTTCTGCTCCTGCCTGGTAGACCGCATCGTTCCGGGTTACCCGCGGGATCAGGCGGACGATCTGGAGCAGAAACTCGGTTATGAAGACCCGTTCATGGTCAGCGCCGAGCCTTATCATCTGTGGGTGATCGAAGGGCCGGCGTGGCTGCGGGAGAAGCTTCCGCTTGCCGAAGCCGGTCTGAACGTCATCGTCACGGATGACCTGTCGCCTTACCGCGAGCGCAAGGTTCACCTTCTCAACGGCCCGCATACGGCCATGGTGCCCCTGGGCCTCCTGGCCGGGCTTGAAACGGTCGAGGACGTGATGAAGGACAGCGATTTGGGCCGCTTCGTCCAGGAGCTGATGGAAGACGAAATCCTGCCGGTGCTGAAGCTGCCGCGGGCCGAGCTGCTCGAATACGCGGCGGCTATCCGCGAGCGGTTCAACAACCCGCTGATCCGGCATGAGCTGGCATCGATTTCGCTGAACAGCATTTCGAAATTCACGGCGCGCCTGCTGCCGGTGCTGATCCGTTACCAGCAGGCCCAGGGGAAGCTTCCCCGCCTGCTTGTTCTCTCCTTCGCCGCGCTTCTCCTGACCTACCGCGGCGACCGGGTCGCCCGCCGCGATGTGCCGGAAGTGCTGGAGGCATTCGATCGGAACTGGATCGAACCGGATACGTTTGTTACCGGCATCCTAAAGGAAGAACGGCTGTGGGGCATGGATTTAACCGCGGTTCCGGGTCTTGAAGCGCTGCTTGGGGAGCATATCGGCCTGCTGGAACGCGAAGGCGTCCGGGCCTCGCTCCATCAACTGACCTGAGGAGGATTGACATGAAATCATTGATGAAACTGAACCCGCGGGACAGCGTCGCCGTCGCCCTCCGGCCGATTCAAGCCGGAGAACCGCTGGAAGTGGACGGCGTGAAGCTCGAAGCCGCCCAGGAAATTCCGCAGGGCCACAAAATCGCCCTGACGGCGATTACCCCGGGTGACATGGTGATCAAATACGGGTATCCGATCGGCCACGCGGTTTCCGCGATCGCTCCGGGCGATTGGGTGCATACGCATAACCTCCGGACCAACCTGGACGGTGAGGAGGAATACGAATACCAGCCGGATCTTCACCCGATTTCCTACCCGAACCGGGGCCTCACCTTTGAAGGATACCGGCGGGCCAATGGCAAGGCAGGGATCCGTAACGACCTGTACATCGTTCCGACCGTCGGCTGTGTGAACGGCGTGGCCGAGCTGATCCTGCAGGAATTCAAAGCCGTCCACCCGGACCTCGGTCCCTTTGACAACGTCACGATTCTGAAACACCCGTATGGCTGCTCGCAGCTGGGCGACGACCATCGCCAGACCCGCAGCATCCTGATGGACGCGGTCCATCATCCTAATGCCGGCGGCGTGCTCGTATTCGGCCTCGGTTGCGAGAACAACATTGTCACTGAGTTCCGTGAACTGCTTGGAGACTACGACGAGTCCCGCGTCAAATTCCTCGTGGCCCAGGAGGTCGGCGACGAGGTCGAAGCCGGCATGGCCCTCCTCGAAGAGCTGTATGAAGCCGCAAGCCTCGACAAGCGCGAGCCGATCCCGCTCAGCGAGCTGAACGTCGGCCTCAAATGCGGCGGCTCCGACGGATTCTCCGGCATTACGGCCAACCCGCTGCTCGGCGCCTTCTCCGATTTTCTCATCTCGCAGGGCGGATCCACGATTCTGACCGAGGTGCCGGAGATGTTCGGCGCCGAGCGCATGCTGATGGCCCGCGCCGAAAGCCGCGAGGTCTTTGAAAGCATCACCTCGCTGATCAACGATTTTAAGCAGTATTTCATGTCGTATGGGGAACCGGTGTACGAGAATCCGTCCCCGGGGAATAAGGCCGGCGGCATCAGCACGCTGGAGGACAAATCGCTCGGCTGTACGCAAAAGGCCGGCACTGCCCCGGTCGTCGACGTGCTGCAGTACGGCGAGAAGCTGCGCAAGAAGGGACTCAGCCTGCTGCAGGCGCCGGGCAACGATCTTGTCGCCTCTTCCGCACTCGCCGCCGCGGACTGTCAGCTCGTGCTATTCACGACCGGACGGGGCACGCCGTTCGGCAGCTTCGTCCCCACCGTCAAAATCGCGACCAACCACGACCTCTACAACAAGAAAAAGCACTGGATGGATTTTAACGCCGGATCGCTGCTCGATCGTCCGATGCAGGAAGTGCTGGAGGAATTCATCGCCTACCTAATCCAGGTAGCCAGCGGCCAACAAACGCGAAACGAACAAAACGACGTACGGGAGCTGGCCATTTTTAAAACCGGGGTTACCCTGTAATGTCACTGGACTCTTAAATCCATTTCGATTTTATCCAAAGGAGCTGTGGACCATGTTCTTGAACGACGATTTTCTGCTGACGACCGATACCGCCCGCAAGCTGTTTCATCAGCATGCCAAAGACATGCCGATCATCGACTATCACTGCCACCTCGATCCCAAGGAGATCTATGACAACCAGAACTTCCGCAACCTGACCGAAGCCTGGCTCGCCGGCGACCATTACAAATGGCGGTTAATGCGGGCGAACGGCATTCCGGAATCGCATATTACCGGCGACGCCTCCGACTACGACAAGTTTCTGGCTTGGGCCCGGACCGTTCCGAAAACGGTTGGCAATCCGCTGTACAGCTGGACGCATCTTGAGCTGCGCCGCTTCTTCGGCATCACCGAGCTCCTGAACGAGGAATCCGCCCCGCGGATTTGGGAGCAGGTGAACGCCAAGCTGGCGACGGACGATTTCCGGCGGCGGAACATCATCAGGAACTCAGGCGTCAAGGTCGTCTGCACGACCGATGATCCCGCCGATTCGCTGGAATACCACCAGCTGCTGAAAAAAGAAGACATCGGCTTCCGCGTATTCCCGGCCTTCCGTCCCGATAAAGCGCTGAACATCGACGCTCCCGGTTTTACCGATTGGCTGGAGCGCCTTGCCCAAGCCGCAGGCCAGCAGGTCACGACATATGCCGAGCTGCTGGACGCCCTGAAGCAGCGGATCGACTTTTTCCATGAACAGGACTGCCGCCTCTCGGACCATGCGATCGACGTGCTGCGCTATCAGGAGGGCAGCGCGGAAGAGCTGGAGCGCATTTTTGCAAAAAGAACGGCCGGCGAAACGCTCTCCCTGGAGGAAATCACCGTTTACCGGACGGAGCTGCTGAGCGCGCTGATCGGACTGTACCACAGCAAAAACTGGACGATGCAGCTGCATATCCATGCCTTCCGCAACAACAATACGCCGATGTTCAAGCGTCTGGGGCCTGACACCGGGTATGACGCCCTGAACGACCTGCCGCTGGCCGGCCCGCTGTCCCGACTGCTCGACCGTGCCGAATGCGGCCAGGGCCTGCCGAAGACGATTCTGTACTCGCTTAACCCGAACGACTATCCCGTCCTGCTGACCCTGATGGGCTGTTATCAAAAGGATACGGCCGGCAAATTCCAGCTCGGTTCCGGATGGTGGTACAACGACACGCGCAGCGGCATGCGTCATCAGCTCACCCTGCTTGCCGACAACAGCCTGCTGGCCAACTTCGTCGGCATGCTGACCGACTCCCGCAGCTTCCTTTCCTATACCCGGCACGAATACTTCCGCCGCGTGCTGTGCGAGCTGATCGGCGAGTGGGCCGAGCGCGGGGAAGCGCCTGACGATGAAGCGCTGCTCGGACAAATGGTCGAAGATATCGCCTACGGCAACGCGGAGCGGTATTTCGGCTTCAAGGAACTCGGCATTCCCGAGGCGCTGCGCTCCTAAGCATTCGCGTGGGTCGATGCTGAGCGATAACACCGAAAGCCATGCCGCCAGATACTTTTTGTTCTCTGGTAAAAGAAAGGGAGGACTCCGTTATATGACCCTGACGCTGTATATCGTCGGCGATTCTACAGCCGCCCTAAAGGGCGCCATCGAGAAGCCCATGACCGGCTGGGGCGAATACCTGCAGCAGCACCTGGATCCGGCGATCCGGGTAGACAACCGGGCGATCAACGGGCGTAGCACCCGCTCTTTTATCGCCGAGGGCCGCTGGGCCGCCGTGGAGAACGACCTTCAGCCCGGCGACTACGTGTTCATCCAGTTCGGACACAACGACCAGAAGCAGGAAGATCCTTCGCGCTTTGCAGATCCTGCTCCGGGCGGGGAATACCGCGCCAACCTGAAGCGGTTTATCGAATCGGCCCGCTCCCGCGGCACAACTCCCGTGCTGCTGACTTCCGTCAGCCGCCGCCGTTTTACGGCGGAGGGACGGCCGGATCCCGACGCTCTTGGCCCCTACCCCGAGGCGATGCGCGAAACCGCGCGGGAAGCCGGTGCGCCGCTGCTCGACCTGTTCGCGGCTTCCCAGCAGCTGTACCTCCGGATGGGCCAGGAGGAGTCGAAGCATCTGTTTATGCATCTGCCCGCCGGGTCCCATCCCAATTATCCCGATGGGATCGCCGACGACACGCACTTCTCGGATCGGGGTGCCCGGGAAATCGCCGGTCTCGCGGCGGAAGCGATCCGGCAGTGTGAAGCGCTGCCCGGACTGCACCCGCTGCTGCGCAACCTTGCCCCGACAAGCTGATGCGATGATGGTCTTCCTGGAATGGCTTTCGGCTTCATTCCGCTTCCGCTAATAGACGCAAAAAATCCTCCGGGCCCCGTAGGGCTCGGAGGATTTTTCTTTGTAATATCCCGGTATTTATTTTATATAACATCTAACTTATTTCTGAATTAACGGACCGATCTGGAATCCAGCTCATACTGCGTTTCCCGGGACTTGAAGGATAGCAGAAATCCGAACACCAGCACGATGCTGGCGAGAACGTACGGATAATTCACATTCATATCAAACAGCGCCCCCGCAATGATCGGGCCGATGATGTTGCCCAGGCTCGTAAACGCCGAGTTCAGTCCCGCCACATAGCCCTGCTCCTCATTGGCAAACTTGGACATTTGCGTCCCGATGGCCGGGCGCAAAATATCCATCGCGAGAAACAGAACGAAGGTCACGGCGACCATAAGCCAGAAGGTATGCACAAGCAGCGTAAAAATAATAAAGAGGATCGACACGAAAATGCTGAGCGTGATGACTCTTTTCTCTCCGAACCGGTTAATGATCCAGCCAAAGATGGTCACTTGCACAACCGCCCCGCAGATCGAGCCGAACGTAATGATAAAAGCGATATCCTTAGGCGTAAAGCCGAATTTATGATCGACAAACAGGCCAAACACCGTCTCGAAATTGGCGAGTCCGAACGAAGCGACAAATACGACGATCAGACTGATAAAATAAGGCGCCCGGTAGGCACCTGCCAGCTGGCGCAGCAATCCGGCTGGTGCCATCTTGGCATCCGGTCCGTCGCTGGTCTGCGCGGCCTTCGGCACCTCTCTCAAGAAAATAGCGGTAACCGCCATAGCCAGCAACCCGCCGACCGCGGCAGCGTAGAAAGGAACCCGAATGCCGTATTCGGCAAGATAACCGCCGATGCCGGGACCGATGATAAAACCGGTGGTGATGGCGGCGTTGATGAAGCCCATCCCTTTCCCGCGTTCTTCCTCGCTTGTAACGTCAGCGGTATAAGCCATGACGGCCGGCATAACCAGAGCCGCACTCACCCCGCCCAGCATTCTCGCCAGGAACAGAAAAGGCAGCGTGCTGGATGCGCCGAACATCCACTCCGACACGGCGAACAGCAGCAGTCCGGCCAGGATAACCTTTTTGCGGCCGATAGAGTCCGACAGCCTTCCGGCGATGGGCGAAAAGACGAGCTGCGTAATGGAAAAGGCCGCGACCAGCAGGCCCAGCACACTACCGTTGATGTGCAGCAGATTCATATAACTCGGCATAATTGGAATGATAAGTCCGATGCCCGTAAAAATAATAAAGTTGTTCAGCATGAGGAGCAGAATGGCTCCCCTGTTTCTAATCAGCAGCGACATAAAAAAGCCTCCGTAAGCAATTTCAGCATGTATACTGAACGTTCGTTATGTATTATGGCGTGAGATAACGAAGACCATTCTCCGCTATCGTTCTTTTGCTTGCTTATCCGTCGCCACTCCGTTCAAAAAGACAGTGACGGCATCCCGGTACAGCAGGGTCGTCTTCTCAGGGTTCAATCTGCGCGACAGCTGATTGGCGCCGAAAAAGATCGCCTCCAGCACGACAGCGAGGCGCTCGGCATCGCCTGGCATGAATTCGCCCCGGTCGATTCCTTCCTGCAGCAGGTTCTGATTAAACGCCAAATGCTTGACCTTCATCTCGGCCATGCGGGATTCCACTTCGGATGTCTTTTCTTCATTATGAAAAAATTCATCGGCTGCCTTCGTGAGCGGATGATTCAAGTCGTCAGCCGCCAACTGTTCCGCCACGGCATACAGCTTCTCGGTAGTGGTCTTATACAAGTGCTCGTTTTGCTCCCAGTTCAGTTCCCATTCGCGGTCCCATTCTTCGAGCAGATGAAGAAACAAGCCTTCCTTGCTTTTGAAATGGTAATAGATGTTGCCTTTGCTGCTCCCGGTCGCGGCCACGATTTCTTCGATCGAAGTCGCTTTATAACCCTTTTGAACAAACAGCGCGCGGGCGGCTTCTGCAATCTTTCTCTTGGTCTGTTCGCTTTGCAGCTGCTTCTGGTTCATGACGCTCACTCCAATACATATATATACCGAACGTTCAGTCAGTATTGTAGCACGGTGCTATTTTTATGGCAAGGCGAGGTTTTATTTCCCTGTTAAAAAACTGTGTGCCGGTATACCTGGCGCCGGTTTGCGTAAACGGCCTGGCGGCACAAATGGCTGCTATTCAAGCCGTTACATGATCATTTATGAAACCCTGCCATCGATGAAAGAAACGACCTCGATATTGGACCAGCCCCAAGTCTCGATGGTCGTTCCTTAGTTTCATCATTGCTCCGCCCGGGATCCCGCGTTTCGCCGCGACGGTTTTTTGCTAACCCGCCCGTAGACCACCGGTTTGGGCAAATTCACGCGGTAATCTATGATGCTGCCATACTTGTCGGTCCGGATCGTGCAGCAGCTGTTCATCAAATCCCGCACCATTTCCCGGCCCCGCTGGACTCTGGATTTGGCGCCCGAATAAGAAATGCCGAGCCGCTGGCTCAGTTCCTTCTGCGACATCCCCTTCAGTTCGGAGAGCTCGACCGCCTCCCGGTACTTATCCGGCAGATATGGGATGACGCCTTTCATCCCGCAGATCGCTTCCTGTGAGAAATCGTCGTCTTCCTCTTCCGCCACACTTGGCAGCTGCTCCGGCAGCTCATCCAGCCGTCTCTCCTTGCGGAAATGATCCGCCACCGCATTCCGGGCAATCTGATACAGCCAGGCCCGGAGCCGATCCGGATCCTGAAGCTCCGGCAGGTGCCGGTAAGCCTTCATGAATACCGTCTGAACGATGTCTTCGGCATCGGGATGGCGGTTCGTCCGGCGCGCGACAAAACCAGCAATAGGTTCATGGTATTGATCCCACAGCTTTTCCGGTGTGATCGCCGGACTGCAGCCGGAGGCGTTCCATGCTGCCTCATTCGTGCATGCAGCCGAGTCGGCCGTCATCACGGAATTCCCGGCTTCGTTTTCCTTTTTCGGCTCCTGCACCTTTTCCTGCGTTGGCCTTTCCTGCATTCCAGTAGCTCCTCCCCGATTTCCCGGCTTTTTTGATATCTATCCTGCACTTCGTTTATATTTTCCAAAAAAATTTCCGCCATTTTGCGTCTTTGATCGGACTCCCCCGTCTCCATCAATATAACAAAAACATCTACCGACGTACATTCTCAGAAGACAGACCGCGTTTAGCGGAAGTTTTTCTTGCGAGATCAGGATGTTTGGCCTCAGAGGTTTATCATTTCTAATCTCTTAAAACAAAATCTGGAGGGATAAAAGATGAAATACAATTTGTTGGGAAATACAGGCGTGCTGGTATCGGAGATCGGGCTGGGAGCCATGACGTTTGGCGGCGGCGGCCAGTGGGGCGTCTTCGGCGGGCTGGGAGAACAGGACGCTGCAAGGCTTGTCGGGCAGGCGCTCGACGCGGGGGTCAACTTTTTCGATACCTCCAACATTTACGCCGGCGGCCGCTCAGAGGAAATTCTCGGCAAAGCGCTTGGGACGAAGCGGCAGGATGTCATCATCGCCACCAAAGTAAGGGGGCGTACGGGCAGCGGTCCGAACGACCTCGGCTTGTCCAGACTGCATATCATTCGCCAGGTCGATGAAAGCCTGAAACGGCTCGGCACGGATTATATCGACCTGTATCAAATTCACAACCCGGACCAGCTGACGGATTGGGAGGAAACGCTGCGGGCGCTGGACGACCTGATCCGCAGCGGCAAGGTCCGCTACATCGGCTCTTCCAATATGACCGGCTGGGAGCTGATGAAAGCCCGGGGCATATCCAGGGAACTCGGTCTTCACGCCTTCAAAAGCAGCCAGTCGTATTATTCACTTGCTGGCCGTGACATCGAAAGGGAGATCATTCCCGTCCTGAAGGATCAGAACATGGGTCTGCTCGTATGGAGCCCGCTTGCCGGCGGCTTCCTGTCGGGAAAATACACCCGCACGCGCACCGGAAATACGGATGACCGGCACACCAAATTTGCTTTTCCGCCGGTAGATGTGGACAAAGCGTATTCCATCATCGACGTGCTGGAGGATATTGCGAAAAAACGCGAATCTACCGTAGCCCGCATCGCGCTCGCCTGGGTGCTGAACCAGCCGGCGGTGACCAGCGTGATCGTCGGGGCCAAGCGCCCGGATCAGCTGCAGGACAATCTCGAAGCCAGCGGCATCGTGCTGACGGATGACGAGCTGGCCCGTCTGGATGAGGCGAGCAGGCTGCCGATCGAATATCCGGCGTGGCCCTTCATGGAAGAGGATGATTCGATTATCCGCAAGCATCCTTGAAGGTGAAGCCATCCTGCTGATCGAGCAAAGTTTACAGAAGAAGCCGGACCCGCGTTCGCATTCAGCAGGAGTCGTTACTGCAAGCATGGAATGGATCAACCACACTGGAATATGGTTAAATGCAATGATAGTGGATAACGCAAAAAAAGCCGCGGAGCCTTGCGCCAATTAGCCAAGGCATCCGCGGCTTTTATGCTGTCCGTGCCCGAACGTTCTTCCCCTACACTTCACCCCAGAACAATTCCGTCTCGTAATCGAAGCTGACCTTCCCGTTCGCTTGGGTCCGCTCAAACAGCTCCTGCAGTCCCTGCTTCATTTGCGCGTGGTTCGGCTCTCCCTCGGCCGGCACATAAGAAGACGACATGGCCCTGCCAATCAGCTCCTCCAGATTAAACCGCTGGCGGTTGCCAAATACGGCGGTATGCATATCCCCGTCCCGGAAAAACGGCTGCAGCTGCGCACCGGATATGTTTTTGTGGGTCATCTGTCCGTAATCGGTACTGTACTGCTTCAGCAGCTGCTCGTATCCCTCCAGAAAAGGCGTACCGCTCGTGAGCCGGGAATTCCAGATCAGGACGGCTTTGCCGCCGGGCTTCAGAATCCGGTGAAACTCCGCCTGTGCGGCCGGACGGTCAAACCAATGAAACGATTGGGCGCACACGATAAAATCGACCGCGTTCTCAGGCAGCCCGGTATCTTCCGCCGCGCTGGCGTGCGAGCGGTAATTCGGCGACGCGCCAAGCTCTTGCTCCGCTGCTTCACGCATGGCTGCGTTAGGCTCCACGGCGATAACCTTGCTGCCCCGCTCCAGCAGCAGCTTGGAGAAAATGCCGGTACCCGCGCCGATATCGGCAATCACCGAATCGGCCGTCATCCCGACCACGGAATAAAGGTAGTCCACCGCTTCGGCAGGATAACTTGGGCGGTACCTGACGTAGTTCTCCACCCGGTTTGAGAATCTTGCCTTGCTGTCACTGCTCATCATGCTTCACGCTCCTTTAGCATCAATAGATCATGCCTCGCATCGAACTACAGACCTGCAACCTGTTGAACCTTCTCAACGCCAAGTTTCACACAATGAAACAATGTTCCATTTATTGCTGACTTGATTATAGAAAACCTTACGTTTCGTTGCAAGACCTAATTTAGATCATCATGACACCTTACCTGTCAGCAGACCCGCCCCCGACACAAAACCGACAGCGCAAAAAACCGCCGCCCCCTGCATCGCAGAGGTTGACGGCTTCTTTCATGTTTTTCACCCGACCTGCAGAGACCGGCTGTCTATTGAGTTTCAGTCCAGCGCTCCGGCCACGACGCTCCCCCGGAACAATGTGGCGACCCGGGCGGATTTGCGGGCGACCGCTTCGGCCGAGCACGACGCGTCCACCAGCGCCAGGCTCGCCTCGTCGCCGATCCGCGGCCATGCCTGGCGGCCTTCGGCATCAAGCGGCGTAACTCCGCCCGTGATGTACTGCAGGCCCTGCGCGAGCGACTGCTCGTTCGCCCAGCCGGAAATTTCGGCCAGGCGGCCGGCGCGCTCGAGAATGTCGCCGTTGCCAAACGGCGACCATACGTCAAAGACGTTGTCGCAGCCGACCGACACGGATACGCCCCTGCCCTGCAGCAGCCGCACGGGCGGAAACTTGCGGTTCATCGGCACGCTCGTGATGATGCCGATCCCGGCTTCCGCCAGCATGTCCGCGGCCGCTTCGGCCTGCCCGGCGGGAATGTCCCCGAGGCAGAACGCATGGCTGACAGCGACCTTGCCCGCCAGACCGGCTTCCCGGGTGAGGCTGGCCAGACGCTTTAGCGTAAACAACCCGAGATGATCCGGGTCGTGCAGATGCAGGTCGATCCCCGCTCCTTCGGAGGCCGCGAGCTCCACCATCATCCGCAGAGATTGTTCCACATCTCCATCGACCGTCGCCGGATCGACCCCGCCGACGAGCGACGCCCCGCTGCGCAGCGCTTCCCGCACCAGCTCGGCAGACTTTGAGCGCAAGAGCCCCTGCTGCGGAAAAGCGACGATTTCATACGTCAGCTTGCCTTCGAACGCCTGCAGCGCCTTCTGCACCTCCTCCATCTGCTTGAGACCGGCCTCCGGGTAAATGTCGACATGGGTCCGGACGTGGGTAACGCCGGAACGCAGCGCCGTCTCCAGATACAGGGAGGCGCGCTCGGCGATGGAAACGGCATGCTCCGCATGCAGGCGCTTCTCCTCGTCCAGCCGGTCAAAAATATGCTTTGCCGGCGTAACCGGCCGCCACTTGGAACCGAGCAGCGTTTTGTCCAGGTGGCAGTGCTTCTCTATAAAAGAAGGAAGCGCCAGATACGACCTGGCATCCAGCCGCGGCAGATCGTCCGTAATCGCCTGACTTGCGGCCATTTTATCCGTGATCCGGCCGTCCCGGATCAGGAGATGGCACAGCTCCGTTTCCGTGCCGGTCACTACGCCGTTGTCCGTTTGGAGCCCGCTCTCCAGGCGGACGTTCGTAAGCCAAAGAGCCGATTGCATCGATATCAACATCCTTTCCATCATATAGAATGATCTAAAGTTAACATTTATTTCTTTAGTTCATTCTATGTCATATAAGAAATTCAAAAGAGGCATTGCCCTCAGACCGATTCCAAGCCGAAAACGGGTTTGCCCCGATGCAGCAGAGCTTTCCGCGCTGCCCGCCGTGCCACGGCTTCCGCCGAGCAGCTTGCATCCACAAAGACGGCGCTCGCTTCGTCCCCCGGCATCGGCCACGCCCGGCGTCCCTCCCCGTCCAGCGGGGTCCGTCCACCGGTCACAAAGCCGAGGCTGGCGCCAAGCGCCGCCTCACTGCCCCAGCCGAAGCGCTCCGCAAGCGTTCCGGCCTTCTCCAGGCTGTCCCCTTTGCCGAACGGGGACCAGTGATCGGTGATGCTGTCATGCCCCAGCTCCACCCGAACCCCCTGCTTCGCCAGCATCGGGATCGGTATCGTCCGCCCGAGCGGTACGGACGACGTGACCGAGATGCCAAGGTCCGCCATCCGGGCGGCTACCGCAGCCGCCTCCTCCGGCGGAATGTCCGCCAGCGCCAGGGCGTGGCTGACCGTGACTCTGCCCTGCCATCCGGCCTGCTCGGTCAGATCCGCGAGACGCTGGATCGTAAACACGCCCAGGTGGCCCGGATCGTGCAGATGCAGGTCGACTCCGGCGTCCGCCTCCACGGCGAGCTCCATCATCGTGTTCAGCGACTTTTCGATGTCGCCGTCCACGGTGGCCGGATCCACGCCGCCTGCCAGGGAAGCCCCGCTGCGCAGCGCCTCCCGCACCAGGCCGGCCGCCTGGCTGCGCAGCAGCCCGTGCTGCGGAAACGCCACAATCTCAAAGGTGGCGCGGTCCTGATAGGTCTCGGCCGCCCGCAGCGTTGCTTCCAGATTGTTCAGCCCGACAACCGGATCCATGTTACAGTGGGTACGAAAATGCGTCGTCCCCGACGCAAGCAGCAGCTCGATAAGCCGCTCCGCCCGGTACTGCGCCGTCGGCAGCAGCTTGGGCAGCAGCTGCTCCTCCTCTTCGATCCGGGAGAAGATGCCTTGGGGTGCCGGCCCCGGTGCTTTCCATGGGCCGCTGTAATACGTTTTGTCCAAATGAATATGCATGTCCCGCATCGCCGGAAGCATCAGCGCACCGCCCATGTCCGTTTGGGGGACACCGTCCTCCGGCAGCGCGTTCGCCGGCCGGATCTCGGCGATGCTCCCCTCCGCAATGCGGATATGGTACAATGCGGTTTCCGTGCCGCTGACGGCGTCTCCTTCGCGGCGCCAGCCGGTCTCCAGCCGGACATGGGTCAGCCATAATGATGAATGTTCCATCAAGCCCTTCCTCCTTTGGTAGTCCTGCGATGGCAGCGCAGACTTTCCTGCCTCATATTCCGTATGCTAACATGGGATATGATATATGAAAAATATTTATAATATTTGAAATGAAAAGGTTTTATATATACATTGAACAGAAATGACTGGAGGGATGGTCCATGGATGTCAGACAGCTGAGGTATTTTACGATCATCGCAGAGGAAAAGCAGATCTCCGCCGCAGCCCGAAGGCTGCACATGTCGCAGCCTCCGCTGAGCCAGCAGTTGAAAGCACTGGAGGACGAGCTCGGATCGGCTCTTGTCGAACGAAGCGGCAAGCATCTGGAACTTACCGAAGCGGGCAAGGCACTGTACAGCTACGCCCTGAAGCTGCTGCAGCTGATGGATGAAGCCAAGACCGAGGTTCAGGAGATCGGCAGCGGCTTTAAAGGGGTGCTCCGCATCGGCATCAACACGCTGTCGTCGGTGGACCTCCCCGGCACGCTGATGCGGTTCAAGGAGAACTATCCGCAGGTCACCTACAAAATCCAGCAGAACGAATCCGCGCAGCTGTGCAGCATGGTCAAGAGCAGGGTGCTTGAGCTCGCGATCATCCGCCTTCCGCTGGCGCTGGACGAATTCTCGGTGCTTCACTTGAATACAGAACCCTTTTATTTGATGGCATCCAAGCAGCTTGTCCCTGAGCCTCTGGCTCCGGAGATCCCGCTTGAACAGATCGGAAACTACCCCTTAATCCTTCCGAGCACGGAAGGACTCGGCGTTCACTACACCGTCCTGATGGCCTGTGCGAAGCACCGTTTCGAGCCCCGCATCATCGCCGAATGCTCGGATATTCCCCTGCTGTTATCTTTGGTGTCGAGCGGCTTCGGGGCGGCGGTCGTCCCTGAGACGATCGTTAAGCTTCATGCCAGCCATGATGTTCAGGTTGCGACCATCGCAGACCCGGACTTGTCATCGGCGTATGCTTTGATCTGGCTGAAGGAGCACCATCTGTCCCAGGCGGCGCGGCATTTTATCGACATGATCTCCCCGCCTGCATCCAGGAAATGACAGCGTAACCGTAAAGGGATCGCAAACGAAAAAGCCCTCCCGCATATCGGAGAGGGCCTTGGTTCGGCACTTCTTTATGAATAATAACATGAACTTACCGCCAAATAACGTTGAGAACGGCCGCCGCAGCTTTTTTAATCAGTTAAAACCGTCGTATGTCACGAACTCCGCCACCGGCTTCCGGTACCCGCGCGGTCTCTGTCTGCCCGTGTCCTCTTTGCCGATCGTAATCAGCATGGCCGGCACATACCGGTCAGGAATGTTCAGCACCTTCCGCAGCGCTTCCGGATCAAATCCGATCATCGGGCAGGTGTCCCAGCCCCGGTCCTTGGCGATCAGCATGAACAGCATCGCGGACAAGCTGGCGTTCCGGATGGCCTCATCCCGTTTGAACGTGTCCCCTCTGCTCTCATACATGTCTGTTACGCTGCTGACTGTCTCCTCAAATTCGCGCTGGTCGATGACGCCCAGGCTGAGCAGTCCTTCGTTGATTGGTCCCACATTGTGGTAAGCCTCAAGATCGCCCAATACGGCGATGACGGCCGAGCTCGTTAACACCTTGTACTGCTTGAATGCGGCTTCATGCACCTGCTCCTTCTTCGTTGGATCGATGACGGGAACGTAGTGAGCGTGCTGCAGGTTGAAGGCAGAGGGCGCGAATTTGACGAGGTTGAACATGTCGTCCAGCTCCTGCGGGCTGATGGTTACGCTCGGGTCGAATTTATTGGCGGATCTTCTTGCTTTGACAAGGTCTGTAAAGGACGTCATGCTTTTCGCCTCCGTATGTATAAACTTCCAACTAGCTATGAAGTTATCCTATCATACTAACTGTAAAAAAGTAAGTTGCAATTTCAAAAATGTTTTTTACGCTCTGGCATATTACCCGCTCCAATCCGTGAAACGATAGGCATCGTCCCACAGATGGCTGAACACCTGCTCAAACTTAGCTGCAACGGCCGCGTCCTTGATGATCAGCGCGACGTCGTCATTTTCCCGGGCGGAGGACTCCAAATAATTCATCGATCCGGCCTCTACCCGGCTATGATCCGCAATCAGCATTTTCAGATGCATCTTCCCTTGATGCGCATTCACCTTGACCGGAACGCCGGCTTCCCGGATCCGCTTCAGCGCTTTTTTCTGCTTCCCTTTCTCTTCGGCATGCCCCCGGTCCGTAATGAGCCGTACCTGAACCCCGCGGTCCGCCGCATCAATGATCGCTGTCACGACCGGCTCGTAGCTGATGCTGTATACCGCAATATCCAGCGAGGATTTCGCCTCCTCGATGAGCTGTACGATCGCTTCCTCCGGATGTTCGCCTTCGCTCGTGAACAGCGCTTGAACGTCGGCTGAGGAGCCTTCCGTTACTGCACCCTTATTAGCAGGGTCTCCTTGCCCGGGTTGTTCTTCTGAGGCAGCAGAGCAGCCGGTAACGGCAGCACACAGCAGAATGGCGGATACGGAGCTGTTGATGACTCTCATCGGATGACCTCCTTCAAATCATGGATATTTCAGCGTACAGGTAGAATACCACTCCTTTCCATCGAATCAAAAATTCGCTGAACAAGCGCGGCATGCAGCTCACTTCATCACGGCCAGGACATCGAAGGCATCAGCATCATCGCACGCCAACGCCTACAGCTACAGCGCAGCCGAGAACGGCGCTCCCAAGCTGCTGATCAGCGATCTGTATTGGGATTCCAGCGGCTGGCCGTATGACAATTGATGCTTTTGTAACTGTATTTCCCGTTTCGGAACAGCCGATCAAACCTGACATCGGTTGGAAAGTTCGTAAATGGATTCAATTCAAATCATTTATCACATTAATTTATCATCAAAAATCGACAAAACCCGAACGATGGCCTTGCAAAAAACTCGTTTTTTATATAATATAGACCTATCTGAACTCCTCATCACCAAAATAATCAACCGTTTGTAGGTGACCAATGGTTCATTTAGATTCCAACGAATTCAAGCAGAAGCTGAGTCAGGTATATAATGAAGTTTCCAAGGAGCTGTTTGGCTTTGGCACTTCTTTATTGAAGACAAGCATCCAGCCCGATGCGATTACCTTGTATGCCAGACACCGCCGGTCTCCCCGCTCCACTGTGCTTGAGGGCGAGGTTCCCGCTTTGAAATACGAGGTCGATTTTTACATGTCGATGATTTACAAGAAGAAGCTGAAATCTCGGCTGGAAGAGGAACTGGGACTGAACATCGAGGTTCTCCTTCGGGATTATGATCCCGCCACGCAGTGGGCAGTCACGAACATCATATTGTCACAACCTGAATGATACGGCCCTTTTCTTTTGATTTATCTTAAGGACTGGCCGAACCGTAACAAGAACGGATGCCGCTATTCTTTGTTTACATTGAAAAGCGCTCTAGTTAGAGATTTCTTCTATCTAGGGTGCTTTTCTTTTTTAGTTTATAGATTTTGTTTATAGAATTTGTTTGATTTTTCTTGTGACATGCCAAATGTCTATTCAAAAAAGGGGGATACAACAACCGTCCGAAAGGGAAAAACATTCATATACAGCACAGAAAAAATTTCCCGGCGGCGGAAGCCCGGCATACGGCCTGCAGCAGAAAAACAAATAAAAAATAAACCATTACAGGAGTGAATCGATTGTGAAGAAACCATGGATTAAGGGACTCATGACTTGTACGCTGGCAGCGCTGGTACTTGCGGGATGCGGAAACGGAGGCAGCGAAGACAGCAGCGCCGGCGGCTCGTCCGGCGGCCAGAAGAAGCTGGTTGTCTCGACCTGGGGATTTGCCGAGGATTTCTACAGTAAAGAAGTCTATGCCCCATTCGAAAAAGAGCACAATGTGAAAATCGTCCTGGAGACCGGCAACAACGCCGACCGCCTGAGCAAAATTTTGCAGGGCAGCTCCGACGTCGATGTCGTCTATCTGTCGGATTATTACGCACAGCAGGGCATTGAAGCGGGAGCCTTCGAAAAGATCGACCGCAGCCGCCTAAGCAACCTTGACGCGCTCTATGATATCGCCAAAGCGCCGAACGGTGAAGATTACGGTCCGGCCTACACGATCGGCCAGCTGGGCATCGCTTACGACCAGAAAGCAGCCGGAACGACGGTAAGCTCCTGGGCCGACTTGTGGAAGCCGGAACTGAAAGGGAAAGTGACGATGCCGAGCATTACGTCCACCAGCGGTCCGATGATGGTCGACGCCGCTTCCAAGGTGGCCGGAAGCACGGAATTCAATGAAGACAAGGCGTTTGCCAAACTGGCCGAGCTCAATCCGAGCGTCGTGAAATACTACAGCCAGACGTCCGAGTTCATCAACATGTTCACGCAGGGCGAAGCCGCTGCCGGACCGATCATGCAAATGTATCTCGGCGACCTGAAGAAGGCCGACCCGAACGTTGAATTCGTAACGCCGTCGGAAGGCGCGTACGCCATCATCAATACGCTGAACGTCGTCAAAGGAAGCAAAAACAAGGAACTGGCCGAAGACTTCATCAACTGGCAGCTTAGCCAAGAAGTTCAGGAAAAAGCGGCTAAAGCCAAAGTCGACTCCCCTGCCAACCGTAATGTAAGCCTCAGCGCTGAGGAAGCCGCTGCTGTAACGTACGGCTCCAGCGTCGTTGAGAAGCTGCAAAAGCTGGACATGGCGTTCGTCAACAAGAACCTGAAGAGCTGGACGGACCGTTTCAACCGTGAAGTGACTAAGTAACGCCAAGCCCTTTTTTCTAAAATATAAGCAGCCTTACGGGGTTATGATTCAGCAGGGGCTGCCCGCCCCTGCTTTTTATTCACCGCTGCCTGGATACAAGGCGGCCCATCCTTCATTTTGAAAGGGGAATCCATGTGAAGAAAGCCATCCTGGATGTCGATACCGGCATTGATGACGCACTCGGGATTATGCTGGCCGTCCGCAGCGGCGAGCTGGACGTGCTCGGGATCTCGACGGTCAACGGCAACGTGTCGTTGGAAACTGCCACCCGGAATACATGCAAAATATTGGACTTTATCAAGGCGCCGGCGTCCATCTCGGTCTATCCCGGGGCATCCCGGCCGCTCCTGCGGGACCGTCTGTTTGAGCACCGCGTGCACGGTGAAGACGGATTAGGCGGCGCCCTCCGGGACATGCAGCCAACCGACCGGACCGATCCAAATACGTTCGGGCCCGATTTCATCGTGGAGCAGGCCAAGCGCTATCCCGGAGAAATCACGCTGATCGCCACCGGGCCGCTGACGAATGTCGCTCTGGCTCTCGCCAAGCATCCAGGCCTTGTCCACGATATCAAGGAACTGGTCGTCATGGGCGGTGCGGTCCGTACGCACGGTAACATTACGCCGACAGCGGAATATAACATCCATGTCGATCCCGAAGCGGCGCGCCTGGTCTTCCAGGCCGGGTTCCCGTCCCTGACGCTGGTCGGACTCGACGTGACGCGCAATGCGCTGCTGACCAGCGCGCATATCGATGCGCTCGGTAAATCAGAGATCGCCGATTACGTGCGCCAGAGCACGTCGGATTACATGGAACGCTATTATGAGCGCAACGGGGTCCGGGCCTGCGCGATGCACGACCCTTTGGCGGTCGGCGCTGCCATTTGGCCCGAGCTCGTCCAAACGCAGCGTCTCTACGTCGATGTGGAGACCCGGAGCGAGCTGTGCGACGGGCAGACGGTGTGCGATTTTCAAAACCGACTGCAGCGCCAGCCGAACCTGGACGTATGCCTTGATGCCGATTCGGAAGCATTTTTGAACCGCTTTATCGCCGTGCTGCGCGGTGGATCCTACCAATAACAGGAGATTACATTCATGAAAAAGCGATACTTGTACCTGCTGCTCGCACCCGGGCTGCTGTTTCTGGCCTTGTTCATGATCGTTCCGCTGATCCTCACGGTCGGCTCGACGCTGTTCAAGGACGGGAGCTTCACGTTCGGCATCTACTGGCAATTTTTCAAGGACTCGTATTTCCTTGATATTTTGGGGACGACCCTGCTCGTCAGCGTCGCGACCACCCTGCTGTGCATCCTGATCGGGTTCCCGGTCGCCTACTATTTGTCCATGATGCCTCCGCGCAAAAAGGGCATTTTGCTGGCGCTGGCGATTTTCCCGCTGCTCACGAGCTCGGTCGTCCGCTCCTTCAGCTGGATGATCATTCTCGGCAAAAACGGTCTGGTCAACAACATCCTGATCAAGCTGGGCATCATTCACGATCCGCTCAGCATTCTTTATACGCCGACGGCGATGATTATCGGTCTGGTCCATCTGTTCCTTCCCTTGATTCTGATTACGCTGGTCGGGGTGCTGGAGTCCATCGACCACGATCTGGTCCGGGCGGCGCAGAGCCTGGGGGCGTCCAAGCTGACGGCTTTCCGTAAAATCGTCATCCCGCTCAGTATACCGGGGCTGATCGTCGGCAGCATTCTCGTGTTTGTGGGCAGCCTGACCGCTTACACCACGCCTGCCCTGCTGGGCGGAAAAAAGCGCGTTGTCGCGACGTTCCTGTACCAGAACGCCATTACGCTTAACGATTGGCAGGCGGCTTCGGCCATTGCCACCATCATGATGATCATTACGTTCATCGTCATCGGGCTGATGAATAAAGCAGCGGCCAAATTCAATCCGAAGGGGTAGAACTATGAAGACCAAAAATCCGGGGCTCGCCCTCTTTTCCTTTATCGTTTACTTGTTCCTGCTCGGGCCGCTCCTGATCATCGCGGTGACGTCCTTTGAGCCGGGACAGGTGCTGAAATTTCCGCCGACCGGTTTTTCGCTGAAATGGTACCAGAATATTTTTGACGTGGAGATGTTCATGTCGACCTTCAAAACGTCGATTTTCGTCTCGCTGCTCGGCAACGTGATTGCGATTCTGCTTGGTGTTCCGGCCGCTTACGCCTTGAACCGGGTGACGTTCCGGGGCAAAGACACGCTGAACGCGGTGTTCCTGTCCCCCCTGCTCATTCCGGGGATCGTGCTGGGCTTTACACTGCTCAAGTACGTCGTCATCACGTTCCACTTTCCCATTTATACGTCGCTGCTGATCGGTCATACGATCATTATGCTGCCGTTTATTATCCGGGTCATCGGCTCCAGCCTCGCCAACTTTGATTTCGCAGTCGAGGAAGCGGCACTGAGCCTCGGATCCAGCCGGCTCGGAACTTTTTTCAAAGTCGTCCTGCCGAACATTAAATCCGGCATCATCGCTTCGGTGCTGCTCGCTTTTCTCGAATCGTTCAATAACGTGGACATCTCGCTGTTCATGACCGGTCCGGGGGTCAGCACGCTGCCGATCCAAATGCTGACCTACGTCGAAAACTATTTTGACCCGACCATCGCAGCCATCTCGGTCCTTCTCATGCTGATCACGGCCGTGTTCATGTTCGTCATCGAAAGGCTGCTCGGACTAACCTATTTCACCAAACAATAACGAAAGGCGTGAGACGATGGCTTTACTACAACTTGAAAATGTGTCGGTTGCCTATGACCAGCAATATATTTTGAAAGACTTCAACCTTTCCATTGAGAAAGGACACCTGATTTCCCTGCTGGGGCCCAGCGGCTGCGGCAAAACGACCACCCTCCGGCTCATCGCCGGCTTCCTGGAAGCGACGGACGGAGCCTTCAAATTCAGCGGCAAGGATTATACCCGCGTGCCGATCAACAAGCGGAATTTCGGCTTCGTGTTCCAGAGCTACGCTTTGTTCCCGCACCTGTCCGTGTTTGACAACGTCGCCTTCGGACTGCGCCAGCGCAAAGTCAAGGAGGACGAGATCAAGAAGCGGGTTATGAACATGCTGGAGATCGTCAACCTCGGCGGATTTGAAAAAAGATTCCCGCAGGCGCTCTCCGGCGGCCAGAAGCAGCGCGTCGCCATCGCACGGGCCCTCGTCATCGAGCCGGATCTGCTCCTGTTTGACGAGCCGCTCTCCAATCTCGACGCCAACCTCAGGGTCAACATGCGTGTGGAAATCCGCCGCATTCAGCAGGAACTCGGCATCACGACCGTGTACGTATCGCACGACCAGGAAGAATGCTTCTCCATTTCGGACCGGGTGGCCGTCATGAACAAAGGGATCATCGAGCAGCTGGATCAGCCGTCGGTCATTTTTCAGTATCCGAAATCCGAATTTGTCGCCCGCTTCATCGGCTTCAACAACTTCATTCATTTTGATGAGCGGGACAGCGAAGGCTCCTTCTTCACCCTGCGCAAGGGGGACTACCACTTCCATGCCGCCAAGGCCGAAGGCATGCCCGTCACCATGAAGGGCGCCATCCGTCCCGACGATCTCATTGCCGGCACACTGCAGGAGATCCATCCCGGCGACAACGTCCTGACCGGCAAGGTCAAAATCAGCACGTATCTTGGACGCAGCTACCAATACGTCGTCGATACGCCGCTGGGCGAATTTACGGTCAACCAGGAAATGCAGCAGCCCTATGCGAACGGGCAGGAAATCCGTCTGTTGTTTCCATCGGATAAGCTCGTTCTTGTCGAATAACCATAGGGGGAACAACGTATGCATGCAGATTTGCTTTTTCTTCAAGCCAAGGTGTACAACAGTTACTTTAAGCAGTGGTCTATAAACAACGTCGCCGTCAAGGACGGCAAGTTTTTCTATATCGGCCTGAGGGGCGAAGATACGTTCCAGGCCAAGCAGGTCATTAACGCGGAGGGACTCTACATGGTCCCCGGCTTCATCGATATCCATCTTCACATCGAAAGCACCATGGTGACGCCTGAATCCTTCTCGGCGGGTCTGCTGCGAAACGGCGTCACCACGATCGTGCCCGAGCCGCATGAAATGGCCAACGTGTTTGGCCTCGACGGCGTTCTCGAGATGATCAAGGCGAGCCGGAACTGTCCGGTGGACATGTTCTACGCCATTCCGAGTTCGGTCCCGTCCACCTCGATGGAAACGACGGGCGGATCGATCGAAATCGAGGACATGGATGCCCTCCTGTCTACGGGGGATGTCATCTGTCTCGGCGAAATCATGAACTACGTCGACATCATTACCGATCCGGACTGCAAAACGAACCGCATCCTGGAGCATATCCGCTCGCATTATCCTGAGCTCGTGATCGAAGGCCACGTGCCGAAGCTGCTGGATCTGGACCTGCAGCGCGTCATTTACGCCGGCGTCAACTCAGACCATACGCATCAGACGCTGCAGGGTCTGGAAGAGCGGATTGCCGCCGGCATGTTTATTGAAATTCAGGAGAAATCGATGACGCCGGAGGTGATGGACTACCTGATCCGCCACGACGTATCCGAGCATTTCTGCTTCGTGACCGACGACGTCATGGCGGATTCGTTCCGTGCCCGCGGCCATCTGAACCAGATCGTCCGCAAGGCCATCGCCATGGGGATGTCTCCGGAGCGGGCGATCTACGCCGCAACCTTCTCCCCGTCCCGCCGCATGCGGATGTACGATCGGGGCTCCATCGCCCCGGGCAAAATCGCCGACTTCCAGCTGATCTCGGATTTGTCCGAGCTGAAGCTGGAATCGGTGTACAAGAACGGTGCGGAAGTGTACTCCGCTGCCAAGGCCTTTGAGCCGCAGTCGAGCGGCTACCGGTTCCCGGAGCACTTCTACCACAGCGTCCAGCTGGATGAGCTGAGCGCCGCCGATTTTGAAGCGGCGGCCGTCGTGGAGGACGGCATCTACCGGTGCCGGGTTATGACGATCCAGGACGGCTCGACCTTCACCAAGGAGAGCCAGGTGGACGTGCCGGCCGCGGGCGGCCGGCTGTTGTGGGAGCAGAGCGGCTGCGGCATGATCGCCACGTTCGAACGGTACGGCAAAGGACGCCAAAAAGCGTTCGGCTTCATCGCCGGCGATACGATCCAGCGCGGCGCCGTGGCGACGACCTACTCCCACGACAACCACAACCTGCTGGTGATCGGCCACAACGTAGAGGACATGGTCCTCGCCGCCAACACGGTCATCCGCCAGCAGGGCGGCTTCTGTGTCGCCCTGGACGGCGAGCTCAAAGCCAACATGCACCTTCCGGTCGGCGGTATCCTGACCGAGGATCCGCTCGATCTGGCCGCCGAGTCGGTCCAGCAGGTGCGCGAGGCGATGGAAGCGCTCGGGTACAAGCACTACAACCCGATCATGTCGATCGCCACGCACTCCCTGCCGGTGAGCCCATACCTCAAAATCACCGATCATGGGCTGATCGACGTCAATGCCGGCAAGGTCGTGCCGCTGATTATTGAGCAGGTGTAACAAACCGGTTAGAGTAGAACATTTACCGGGTAGGCTTGGCATTGCCTCTGGGTTATGACATTTGCCGATTAGGTATGACCTCACTGTTTATATATGACAAAAGGCTGTCCCCGCCATTTTGGCGTGGAGACAGCCTTTTGTGTATGGAAGATCAATCCGACCTGAGTAAGTGCAAAAGTGCTCCTATCTTCGCTCTAAAGCCGCTTTATTTAGGAAAAACCACAAAATACGATTTCAGGAAATCTCGCAGCAATGATATGGAGCTTTATTGCAGGGTTGATCTATAAGCATTTTCCGTGGTGGCTGAGAAAAATAGTTCTCGATTTGATATCGGCTATGCTGTTTTGCCTGGGGCTGTATATTCTTATTGCTGCATGAACAGAAGCGCCCCCGAATCCAATACTTTCCCCATTATCCCCGGTTTTCCTTCGCTGCACCCGTGCCCGCTCGCGGCCGCTCCGCTCCCGGTTCTTTTCTTCCCGTCAGCAGCAGCATGACAAAAGATATCGCGATAATCGCCAGCGTCCACGCCCAGGCCATCGGCATGTTGCCGGCGTCGACCGCCACGTAAATGGCCGTCGGCACCGTTTGCGTCTTGCCGGGAATGTTCCCGGCAACCATGAGCGTGGCGCCGAACTCGCCGAGCGCGCGGGCGAACCCGAGCACGAGCGCAGTCAGCAGCGAGGAATAAGTGAGCGGCAGCGTAATGGAGCGGAACACCCGCCACTCGCCTGCCCCGTCGGACCGGGCTGCCTTTTCCAGATCCGGGTCAACGGCGGCAAAGCCGTTCTTCATCGTCTGATAGACGAGCGGGAACGCCACGACGACGGTCGCCACGACCGCGGCCCACCATGAAAAAATAATCGGCGCATCCCACAGCCATTCGATCAGCTGCCCCACCCAGCTGCGGCGGCCGAGCAGCATCAGGAGCAGAAACCCCACCACGGTCGGCGGCAGGACCAGCGGCAGCATAAACAGCGTCTCCAGTACGATCTTGCCCGGGAAATGATGCCTTGCCATCCACCAAGCAGCTCCCGTACCGAGGACGATCACGACCAGGCTTGAGAGCAGGGCGACCTGCAGGGACAGTCTGACCGGATCCCAAAACGCCTGCCAGTCCATCATCCGTTAACCCTGCTGAGGTATGGAAAATCCGTATTTTTTAAAAATGTCCCGTGCCGCATCGGTTTGCAGGTACTCGTAAAAATCCACCGCTTCCTGGCTGTGCTTCGTCGCCTTGACGACTCCGACCGGATAAACCACCGGTGTATAGGCAGTCGGGTCGACAGTAAATGCCACTTTAACCTGATCCGAGGTTAATGCATCCGTCTGATACACAAAACCCGCATCCGCATTGCCTGTTTCCACGTACTGCAGCACCTGCCGCACATCCTTAGCCTGCACCAGCTTCGACTGGAGCGTGTCCCACAGCTTGGCGTTCGTCAGTGCTTCCTTGGCGTAGTTTCCTGCCGGTACACTTTCCGGAATGCCGATGGCAATTTTTTTCAAGCCAGAACCTTTCAGGTCCTCCATGCCCGAGACTTGGGCCGGTTCTTTGGCGCTCACCACGGCAACGAGCTCATTAGCGAGAAGGTCTTTCTCATGCGAAGAATCGATGAGCTGCTTGTCCTCCAGCGCCTTCATGTTCTTCACGGCAGCCAACAGGAACAGATCCGCCGGTGCGCCCTGCTCGATCTGCTGCTGCAGCGCACCCGAAGCGCCAAAGTTATAATTCAGTTTGACGTTGGCATGCTCCGCCTCGTACGCTTTTTGAATCTCCTGCAGCGCATCCGTCATGCTGGCCGCAGCGGAGATGGTCAGTTCTACCTGCTGTGCAGACTCCCCGTTAGAAGTTTCCGCAGCAGCTCCTAAGTCGGCCGATTTCGGGTCGGGAGCCGAACCGGAATTCGATCCGCAGCCTGCCAGCATCAAAACGAAGGCGGCGAGGACCAGCCAAAATCTTGGTTTCATACCCCTTTTGATCATCCGTAATCTCCAATCCCTTATCGTTATATTTAGTTATAATTAGTTATAATTGATTATATCGAGTGGCCCGCGAAGTTGTAAATACGGTTTGCAGAATTTTCACATCCGGGTGTGATACAATAGAAGACACTATGTTCACGGAGTTCAGCCTAAGCCATTATAAAGAGTGATCGATACAACTTACAACGCACAAGGATACCTGCAACCACAAGGAGGAAGCTCATGTCCAGCGACATTTCGTATACGACCGAGGAGATCGCCAAGCTGTTGAAAATATCCAAGCTCACCGTCTACGACCTGATCAAAAAAGGCGAGCTGCCTTCGTATCGGGTGGGCAAGCAGATGCGCGTCGATGCCGCGGATTTGGAAGCCTACAAGCAAAGGGCCAAAGGACTGCAGGCGGCCGAATACCGCCCCGCTCCGGTCGAACCGGTTACCATTCAGCCTGCACCCGTCCCAACCGGCGGAACCCGTTCGGTGGTCATTACGGGGCAGGATATCAGTCTTGATATTCTCGTTAAGCATATGGAAAAGCAAACGCCCGGCATCCGTCCCCTCCGTGCCTATGTCGGGAGTCTCGACAGCCTGATTTCGATGTACCGCGGAGAGTCCGACATCGTGAGCACCCATCTGCTCGACGGCGATACCGGCGAATACAATTTGCCGTACATTAAGCGGATTTTGGTCGGCTTTCCGTATATGGTCGTCAACCTGCTCTCGAGAAAGGCTGGCCTGTATGTCCAAAAAGGGAACCCGCTCGGGCTCAAAGACTGGGCCGATCTTTCCCGTCCGGGGCTTAGGCTCGTCAACCGCGAAAAAGGATCGGGTGCCCGCGTTCTGCTGGACGAACAGCTGCGGCTGCACGGTATCCGGCGGGATCAGCTGCAGGGCTACGGCGAGGAGCAGACCAACCATATTGCAGTCGCCGGCACGGTAGCCGCCGGGGAGGCCGATGTTGGAGTTGGCATCGAAAAAGCGGCAGCGATCGTAAGCGGCGTGGATTTTATCCCGCTGATCGAGGAACGTTACGACCTGGTCGTGCTCAAATCGGCGGAGAATATGCCCTGGATCGAGTCGCTGATGGGCATTTTGCGTTCGGAGGAGTTCCGCCGCGAACTGCAGAGCATCGCAGGGTATAATCTGTCCCGTACCGGGGAGATCTTGCTTGAGACGTAGGTGTATATTGCGGAAACGGCCCCATTTCATCCTCTTATCCCCCAACTCGAGAGAGTAATGTCCAATCATGATAAAAAAAGGCAGCCGGAATTATTCCGACTGCCTTTCTTGCTATATCCATTCTACGAGCCTACGCAACAAGCCTACGAGCCATACATACCTACAAGCCGGGCTGGCCTTACCGGGTGGTGCCGGTGCTTCCTTCCCCAGCACCGGATACGTCCGCGATCGCCCGGCGGGCAAGCATCGATGTGACCGTGTCGTCCATCGGCGGGTTGTGCAGACCCGCCCGCACGTCGCGGTACATCCGCTCCAGCGGAAGCTGGCGCGACAGGCTGGCCCCGCCCACGATCCGCATCGCCAGATCGACGATGCGCAGGGCCGCATGCGTCGCCGTCGTCTTGACGAGCCCGAGATCGGGCCTCATACCCGGCCGCAGCTCCAGCTGGCGGTCCCAGCGGTCCGCCACGCTGTACATGAGCGTACGGGCGGTGATCAGCTCGGACTCCATCTCCCCGATCTTCTGCTGGATATGCGGCAGGTCGGCAATCGGTCCCGGCAGACTGTTTGGCCGGTAATTCGCGGCGTAACGCACCGCAAAATCCCGGGCAGCCCAGGCAATGCCGATATAACATGCCGGGATATGCAGCAGCCCCCCGCCGTGATCGGACATTTTACCTGACGGCAGTCCCCCTAACGGATCCTCACTATCGATCCGTTCCCCGTCCGGCACGAATGCCTCTTCCAGCACCAGATCGTGGCTGCCGGTCGCCCGCATGCCCATCGTATTCCACGTTTCGTCAATGCTGACGCCCGGACCCTTCCGCACCAAGAACGTTCCGGTCTTGTCTTCTTCCTCCACAAATGCAGTGACCGTAAACTGGTCGAGCACCGGGATGAGCGAGCTGAAGGTTTTACGGCCGGTCAGCAGCCATCCTCCTTCCGTACGTTCCGCTTTCGTTCCCGGACGGCCGCCCCGGCTCGGACTGCCGGTTGCCGGTTCGCTGGCGAACTGATTGATCATCGCCCCTTCCCGGACGATTTGCTTGCAAAAGCCGGCATACAGCTCGCGCGGCCACGACTGGCTGATGCGCATCTGCAGCACCTGGCTCACATGCCAGCCGACCGCGAGCGTCGTCGAGCCGTCCCCTTTTCCCAGCCGTTCCTGGGCAAGAATCATTTCGTACAGCGACGCTTCCTCGCCGCCAAATTCGGCCGGTACGGTCAGCTTTAAATAACCCGACTCCTTCAGGTCGTCAAAATTTTCGAACGGGAAGGATCCCTCCCGGTCATGTTCCGCGGCTCTCTCCGCAAACACCGCCGCAAGCCTCTCGGACCTGGCCGCGATCTCGGCCTCCCGGCTATTTCGTATAAACGGATCCGTTTGCATGGAATTCATGCTGCACTCTCCCCTCGCCTGTATCTTTTCTCCTAACGGCATCAGAAAGCATCCGCTGTGACGCCGCACTCTGACTTTCCCAGAAGACCAACCCTAAGCGTGGTCTGTTTTCTGTGTAGAAATATCGATAGATGCTATTTACTCATTGTATAATGCGGTGGCTGTGTTGTCCAAAGATGAACCTGTTTCTTTTTAAAAAGGAGTGATCGGAAAGGTTAGGTGCTTCAAGGGCCGCTTAAGGCAGCCGGTGACCTAATTTTCGTTTGCTTTGCGATCATTTTGCTTAACACCGAAACGGGATGCAGCTGGGACAATATGCGTACTCGCTTTACAAAGTCGGATAGAAGTGATATTTTATAAACACGACGTTAACGTCATGTTTGGAGGGCAAGATATGAAGGATCGCATGCGCATAGGGGATTTATCGGAACGAGCGGGGGTTACTCAGCGTACGGTTCGATATTACGAAAAAATGGGGTTGATCCCTCCAGGCGAGCGTGAAGGCAACGGGCAGCATTACTATACAGAAGAGACCGTTGCCCGGCTGCGCAAAATCGACCAATTAAAGAAGCTTGGGCTCAGCCTGGAGGAAATACGAGATGTGATCGACCTCTATTTCATGGACCCGAGTGGTGTACAGCCTAAACAGAAAGTGCTCGGCATCTTGAGGCAGCACCTATCAGAGGCGGATCGGAAGATCGAGGGGTTACAACAATTCCGGACCGATTTACTGACTAATATCGAACGCTTTGAGCAATGGCTCAAGGACGCCGAGCAGCTTTAATTTTTTTTGCTACAAACATGACGTTAACGTCATGTTTGTATATATTTTTTTTGTAGGAGGATAAAAATGATGAACGAAAACGAGACGATCGGATTTATCGGACTTGGCAGCCTAGGTCTGCCGCTGGCTACGAATCTCCTTGATGCAGGGTATCCTTTGGTGGTGCATAACAGGACAGCCAGCAAAGCCGAACCTTTGATTGCCCAAGGTGCCCGGCTGGCATCCAGACCGGATGAGGCCGTCACCGCCGGCGGAATCGTCGTCACCATTTTGTGGGATGATGCGTCTGTGGAGAGCATCGTCATGAGCGATGGCTTTTTAGAGAAGCTTGGCAAAGAGGGGATTCATATCTCAATGAGCACGGTATCGCCAGATACATCCCAAAAGCTGGCCGCTGTTCACGCCGAGCATGGCAGCATCCTGGTCGAAGCCCCCATCTTTGGAGTCCCGGAGGCCGCGGCAGCGCGTCAGCTCTCCATCCCCGTGGCTGGGCCGCAGCAGGCTAAAGAACGCGTCCGCCCGATTTTGGAGGCTATGGGAGGGTTGAATATTTTCGATTTTGGCGAAGCAGCCGGGGCAGCGAATCAGGTGAAACTGGTTGGAAACTTCATGATTACTTCCGCCGTGTACACCATTCGGGAAGCTCTCTCCATGGTCGAGAAGAACGGTGGCGATCCCAAGCCTGTGATGGATATGCTGACCCAAACGCTGTTTAACGCCCCCATTTATAAGCGTTACGGCCAGATGGCTGCCGAGAACATGGATCATCTCTTTACTCAAAGCCATATTCCGTTAAAGGACGTGGGCATTTTTAAACAAGCGTCACAACGGGCTGGGGCCCCCACACCTTTGTCGAACCTGTTGTATGACCTGTTAAGCAGTGAGCATAAACAAGGATAATATCGATAACATCGTAACCCATATACGTTTACGAGGAAAAGGAGTATGCATGCGGCCCGCTCGAAAGAAAGGAAAAAAAGGCTGAGGTTCCAGGGAATGCTTCTCTTTGGACGCCATCTTACGTTAAATAAAACAGCAGCCCCCGCAGAGCGCGAACGCACTCCCGGGGGCTGCTGTTCATATGGATCATACCTGCATTTGAGCTCCGCTTTGGTAGCTCAGCAGTTTGCTGAAGGAACCTTTGCTCTCCTGCGACAGCTGCAAATAGCCGCCCTGCTGGATGACCTCGCCCTGCTCCATCACGATCACATGGTCCGCGTTCCGGATGGTGGACAGACGGTGGGCGATCACAATCATGGTCATGCTTCCCTTTAGGCGTTCCAGCGCCTGCTGGATCAGAAGCTCATTTTCGCTGTCGAGCGCGCTTGTCGCTTCATCCAGAACAAGGATGCTCGGCCGCTTCAAAATCGCGCGGGCCAACACTAGCCGTTGGCGCTCCCCACCTGACAAGCGAACGCCCCGGTCCCCGATGACCGTGTCCAATCCTTGCGGCAGCTTGCGGACAAACTCGGCCGAGGCCGAAAACTCCAGCGCCTGCCATAGATCGTCATCCTGCGCATCCGGGTCCACCAGCTGCAAATTGTAGCGGATGCTCTCGTTGAACAGGAACGGATCCTGCGCTACGTATCCGATCGAGCCGCGCAGCGCCAGCAGCTGGTGTTCACGCTGCAGCGAGATGCCGTCCGCCCGTACTTCGCCCTCTTCCGGATGGATCAGTCCCATCAGCAGGTCGACCAGGGTGCTTTTCCCGGCGCCCGATTTGCCGACGATGGCGGTCATGCGGTTCGCCGGAATCTGGACATTAATATCGCGCAGTGCATATTGCGGCTCCTTGGGGTTGTACCGGTAGCTGACATGGGCGCAGCTGATTCCGTCTGCCAAGGCAAGCTTAGAAGCCCCCGCCGCTTCCGGGCTGATCAGCTCCTGCTCCGCTTCGTACTCCTGCTGCAGCTTCCGCATGTCATGAAACGCTGGCAGATTCGAGCTGAGCTGCTCCATATTTGACTGAATGCCGATAAACCTTGGCCACAGCCGGGTGAAAATGAGCACAACCGTAATCAGCTGCTCCGGCGGAGTATGCAGTACCGCGATCGCCATGTACATAAATGCTGCGACCAGCACGACGGAGGACAGGCGGTAAATGACCTGTGACATGGAGTTCACCCGGCCGAACTCGAGGAAATTATGCTCCATCTGATAAGTCAGCTTACGGAACCAATGGATGTGGGACGCCTCCAGCCGGTTGCTTTTGATATCCTTAATGCCGCCGAAATGGTCGCTGATCCCTGCAAAATAATGCTTGGACAGCTCGGTGGTCTCCTCGCCGATCCGCTTGGACCTGCGCACAAACCTCCGTGCAAACAGAGCCAGCAGTCCCCCGCTGACCAGCACCATCAATGTCAACGCCGGCGACAGCCACAGCGCCAGGGCAATTTGAAGCACGGTAAAGATCAGCGACGTCACCATCTGTAAAAATAAAGTCGTGCCGTAATTGACCCGGCCCAGCTCGTTGGACATCACATGGTTGAAATCCGACCGGCGTTTGCGCAGGTAAAACTCCCATTTGGCCCGCAGCAGCCCTTCATACGTCTCGGTCCGCAGCGTCCGGATAAAAGATTGAATAATCCTTGCATTCAGGAGGGTCTGGCTTCGCTGCAGCAGCGCTTGTCCACCCAGGATGAGGACATAGACGGCCAGAACCAGTGGCAGGCTGAGCTGCAGGGACCAGGAATGGATCATCCCGGTAAGCGGGGCCAAAAACGGCAGGCTCCCCGAATCCATTTGCAGCAGGCCGATCATGCCCAGCAGCGGAACGATCAAATACATGCCGATGCCGTCCAATAGACTGATGAGAATGGTCATGGACATGTTCAGGTACAGTTTGCCTCCGGCGACCCGCTGGATTTTACGAATATAGTAGAATAAATCCTTCATTGTACGTAGCTCCTTATCCGGATTGCCGCGTCATGAGCCCGGCCTCTCGGTCCGCTGCCGCTCCGTTTCCGAAAATGCCCACAACCGTATACTTCTCGTGTCCTTCTCTTCCCGTCACGATGTACGACCCGCAGCGCAGCCAGGCATGAGCCGCCAGCCGTCCCTGTTCGTCCCTGCCGCTACCCAAATAAAGCGTGCTCGACAGGCCGCGGCGCTTCAGCATTTTCATGGCGGCGATCGCCTTGACCAGGCATTGGCTCTCCCACCAGGTGTACCGGCTCATGCCGTGAACGGCTTTGGATACTTGACGGATTGTCAGCAATTTTTCCCGGTCAAGCTCGAGCGCCGGTGTCTCCTTCATATAGCTCCCCAAGGAAGGGGCAACTTTGGCGAACGGGAGTGCCTTCAGCACTCTTCCCCATGCCAGGAGCACATAGGCTTCGGCATACATCATCTTCTGGGCCCATGGAAAACGGACAAAAGCGCGCAGCTGCCTACTCCAGCTCATGCCCGTTTCTCACCTGGATCAGGCTTTCGGCCGCAAGCTTGTTCAGAAACGGATGCACCTGCTGCTCGCAGGCCTCCGGCCCGATATCATACTCTTCGACCAATTGGGCCACCAGATCCGTCAGGCTGATCGGCGCAGCAATCAGCTCCCAGATCCGCCCGCCGATCTGCCCCAGGTTGTAATACTTGCCGGTTTCAATGCTGAGCATGACTTTTTCCCCATCCATGTCGCTGACGAGATAGCCGGGGGATTGGGAGATGATGTTGGCTGCAGCGATTTCTGCTGTACTCATGATTGACCTACCTCTTTCTCATATAATTTGTTGAGAACCCATCGGGATGTTAGATTCACAGCTACGACTATTCGGCTCTTGCCACCAACCTACGTGCTGCATGTACCAATCCACGGTTTGTTTCAACCCTTCTGCAAACCTGTATTCGGGTTTCCATCCGAGTTCATTCATAATTTTTGCCGGATTGTTGGCATACCGGTAATCCTGACCCGGCCTATCCGGGATGAACTCAATGAGGCTTCGGGGTTTCCCGAGCATATCCAGAATAAAATGCGTGACGTCAATCGTCTTCACTTCCTGATGTGAACCGATGTTGTATACCTCTCCACTGCGCCCCAGGTGCAACACGCGGTCGATTGCCGTATTGTTATCACGAACATAGACCCAGTCGCGAATGCTGAGCCCCTCGCCATGGATCGGAATCTTCCTGTCCTGCAAAGCGTTCATGATGACCATAGGAATGAGCTTCTCCGGGTGCTGTGCAGGGCCGTATGTATTGCCGAACCGGACGATATTAAACGGCAGTCCATACGTATTGCTGTAGGAATGAATCAGCATATCCGCTCCAGCCTTGCTGGCCGAATACGGATTGTTAGGGGCAATTGGGGAGTTTTCCGTAAAATAACCTGTGTCATCCAAAGAACCATAGACTTCGTCCGTCGAGATCTGCAGAAACAGCCCAATGTCATAGCGGACTGCGGCGTCAAGTAGAGATTGCGTTCCATTGATATTCGTGGCGACGAATGTTACCGGATCTGCTATGCTCCGGTCTACATGGGATTCACCGGCAAAATTGATGATAACATCGATCTGGTGCTCCCTGATGATGGCATCTACCAGGTCCCGGTCGCAAATATCGCCTTGAATAAAGGTGAAATTGTTATAATCTGATAAGACGGCGATATTTTGTATATTTCCCGAATAGGTCAACTTATCGAGATTAATGAAGCGGTATGAAGGATACTTCGGAAGCATTAGTCTCAGAAAATTGCCCCCTACGAATCCCGCACCGCCTGTAACCAAAATAGCGGGATTGACCTTAAACCGTTGATTCACTTGCATGCCTCTCCTCTTTTCTTTCGGTTTTGGGATCAGCCGTTGTTCACGGGCTCTTTACTGAATACATAGCGCCAAAACCACAGAAACGGACGTAGGGGAAAATAGAGGAAATGCAGTAATTTAGGCAGTGGCAGCAGCGAAACATCCTTTGTGCTAGGGTAAAGATAATCCATGATCAACGACAGCTTTTCTCTTCTCGACATTAAAGAATATAAATACCGCTTGTAGTATGCCAATATTCCCTTGTCACCGTTAGGGGATAAATCAACAGGGTTCCTGATGAAAAACAGCGATGCTCTTGCAAGCTCCTCCGCATACACATTACGGGATAACTCTTCCAGGTCACCGCCCAATGGCGTTGACAACAGTCGATTCGTTAAAATGACCGCCTGTCCGGCTAGATCTCGCTCCTTCCGCCGATGGTAGTGTTCCAATAACTTGTGAACATCGAATGATTTTTTTCGTATCATCCGGTCCATATCACATAACCACCGAAGGCGGAACCAGCCATGTCTCGCGCCATGCGACACCAAGTACATAAATAGATCCTCGTCGCTTAAGTAATGGATCGGCCGTCCGGAGAAGGAGATCGTTGTGCGCCGATCCCATAGAGTTGTGAAAGAGGCCCCGGGCAGTTCCGCACTCATCCGCCAGTGCAGTTCCACCTGGGTAAAGTAGAGCGGATGCACGTAACTGATATGGTGTTTTTTCCGTTTCCAGGAGCCCAAAGTTTTCTCGTCCTCGGTGACATAGCCTAACTCATTCAAAATCCCTTCCGCTTTTTCCAAGTGTCGGGGGGAAACCAACACATCGAGATCTTTGGAGGTCCGAAGCGACAAGTCCCCGTATAGCTGCTGTGCTAGAACCGGCCCCTTCAGGAATATTGCTTCAACTTGATGTTTCATCAATGCAGAGTTGATCTTTTCCATTTCGGAGCTAAGACGCAGCATGCTGATCACATTAGCGGAATATTTGGAATACAGCGAATCCATTACAGAGCGCGGGACACTCTCATAGCCCCGTTCCTTTAAACGCACATACAACAACGGATAGGCCCGGTGATGATAAGCAAGGCGGATCAATTCCTGCCAGTCTAACCCTTCTAAATCTTCTTCCTCCCACGGTCCGGATCCAATAATTCGGAGAAGCAGCGACAATTCCCTGGAAAAATCACTCGTATTCAGCGAGTTATTCATTCACATTTCTTCCTCTCATCCCTGCATCATAAAGACCGGGCTCCGCTCGCGAATCCCTTTGTTCAGGTTGGGCCGGCCAATGGAGTAATAAGCAAATTGTGTCTTTGCGATCTCTTCTTCCGAATAAATATTCCGTCCGTCAATGAGGTTCGGACTTTTCATCCAGGTTTCAAGCTCATAAAGCGAGATCTGCTTAAATTCCTGCCATTCTGTCAGAATGCACAGGGCATCCGTCTCCTGAGCTGCCTCTCGCGCTGTTTCGCAATATTTGACATTGGCGTAACCGAGCACGCTGCTAAAGTTGTTTGTCGCAATTGGATCGTAAGCCTTGACGACTGCTCCGCGATCAATAAGCGATTGGATAATTTCGATGGAAGGCGCATCCCGGACATCATCCGTTTCCGGTTTGAAGGCGAGCCCCCAAATGCCAACGGTTTTTCCGGAGAGCTCGCCAAGCAGCTGCTCCAGCTTACGAATGACGTTAAAGCGCTGTCCGCGGTTGACTTCGACCACCGATTTCAGCAGCTTGAAGTCGTAATTCATTTGACCGGCAATTTGAATCAGGGCTTGGGTGTCTTTTGGAAAACAAGAGCCTCCGTATCCGATCCCCGCTTTCAAAAAAGAGGAGCCGATGCGGTTGTCGTATCCCATGCCTTCCGTCACTTTGGTGATATCCGCTCCGACTTTCTCGCAAATGTTCGCGATTTCGTTGATAAAGGAAATCTTTGTCGCGAGAAAAGCATTGGAGGCATACTTGATCATCTCCGCGCTGCGGATATCGGTGACGAGGATATGTTCGGTCAGCCCTTGGTGAAGCTTCCGCATAATCTCAGCTGCCTGCTCGCTCTCCGCGCCTATAACAATTCGGTCCGGATGCAGCGTATCCTGAACGGCCGATCCCTCTCGAAGAAATTCAGGCAGCGAAACGCTGTCGAAGTGAATCGGCGACTGGCTTTGAATCAAATACCGTATGCGTTCGTTAGTTCCAACGGGAACGGTGCTCTTAATACAAATGACCTTATAACGGTCAATAACCTCTGCGACTTCACTAGCCACTTGTTCAATATAAAAAAGGTTTGCCTCCCCGTTCGGTAATGACGGGGTGCCAACAGCAATAATGATAATATCTGAGGCGGTAACCGCCTCTTTCAACTCGGTTTGGAAACGCAATCGGCCTTCCGCAGAATTCCGAATGACGAGCGGCTGCAGCCCAGGCTCATAAATGGGAATTTCCCCTTTATCCAACTTTCGAATTTTCTCCTCGTCTTTGTCCACACAAATGACATCGTGCCCGAGTTCAGCATAGCAAACCCCGGATACCAGGCCGACGTATCCCGTCCCGACGACTGTAATTTTCATTTCAGACACCTCACTCTTAATGAATTCTTCGTCAGATAAAACAAAATTGAAGAATTTCCTCCCAGTGCATTGCCAGCCTTACGATATCTTCCTCCACCAGTTCCGTTCCCGTTTGAACCTCAATAATCTCCATATCGGTTGCGGCCTTCAGGCTGTGTTTGCTCTGAGCTGGTATGACAATGACATCACCAGTAGTAATCCGTCGATAGTGCCCGTCCAGTATCATTTCACCGGAGCCCGCAATGACCGTCCATACTTCCTTCCGCTTGTGGTGGTATTGATAGCTCAAATTTTTGCCGGCCTGAATACAAATTCGCTTCGTCAGTACTTCCTGTCCGTCCTCGTATTTCAAAAAGTCTAATACTCGATATCTGCCCCAGCGTCGTTCCTCGACCATTGGCCGGAGCTCGTCCGAGTTCAGCAGTTCCTTAATTCTTGGACTTGCCTCTTTATCGGATACAAGAATGCCGTCTGGACTAGCCGCAATGATAAGGTTGGATACACCAATCGCCGTGACGGGAATGTCCAGTTCATTAATGACATGAGTATTTTGGGAATCCGGTGACAGCGTTCCTTTCCCGATTAATGGGGAGGCGATTTCCTCTGTCAGCGTATTCCAAGTCCCCAAGTCCTTCCATTCACCGTCATAAGGCATGACCACGATCCGTTCTGTTTTTTCCACTACTTCATAATCAAAGCTCGTCTTGAGAAAACGACCATATTGCCTTACAGCCTCCTCGTAGTGAATCGGCAGTTTTCTCTCGATTAACATGTCGATGATAAATCCGAGCCGAAAAGCAAAAACCCCGCAATTCCAAAGCGCGCCTTGGCGGATCATCTTGGCGGCTTCTTCTTCGCGGGGCTTTTCCCGAAAGCTGTGTACCTGTAAATAGTCAGAAATGTTGTCTTCCATGTTCTTAGGAACAATATACCCGTATTTTTCGGATGGGTACGTTGGAAGAACTCCAAGTAAAGCCAGGTCCGCCCCCGAGGTTTGTACCACTCTCTCCAGCTTCCGGAGCCGATTGAAGAAGGGTTGCTCCACGAAGGGATCCACAGGCATAACGATCATGACTTCATCCAGCGGCATATCCTTCATCGAATATAAGTAAGACGCCGCAAGAGCAATCGCCGGAAATGTGTCTCTTTTCTCCGGTTCGATCACGATCTCAGCCTCGCTTCCAATTTGGCTTTGGATCATGTCGACCTGCCCTTTGCTTGTCGCAATGCAGGAGTCCTGCCTGAAACCTTCAGCCGCTAACTGGTCCCATACTCGCTGCAGCATGGAGATTCGCTCCCCTGTACTGGTTTCCAGCACTCTCAAAAATTGCTTCGATCTGGCGTCATTGGACAAGGGCCACAGCCGCTTGCCGCTTCCGCCGGACAATAGTACGATTTTCATACTCATTCACACCCCTGTTCCGAATTGGTCCCATTTCGTTTTGTTCAAGCATCCGACTTGGCCAGCCGTTTCTGTCTTACGACCGACAGCTTTCGCATAAGGAGCGTACGAGCATTCATGATATTCAAGATGACGAACATGGCCGCATATACGACAGCTCCTACTGCGATTTGGCAGATTAAAGGTAGCAGCCCTGTCTGTCCCTTAAGCAGGAAAAGGACCAGTCCCATCACGAGGGAAGATCCAATAATTTTCACGCTTTCCGCATGGGGGAGCGGTAAATAAAAAACGCTCCTGGCCACAAACCAATTTGCCAGGAACGAACATAAGTATGCCGTCAATGAGGATATCGCTGCACCAGTGAGCCCAAGCCGGGGAATGAGCACCATATTCATGACGACGTTTAGTACAATGCCAATCAATACGGGAATGGCCTGCAAGTAGGTTGTTCTCCCTAACTGAAAGGAGTTGTCTGTATAGTAGCTTTTTAAGCCTTGAAAAAGCATTGCAAAAGAAATGAAAGGTAAGATAACAGCAGCCTCCTGCGCGTAATCTTTCCCGAATATGACGCCCGTAATATTACCTGATAAAATGGTTAATCCAAGCACCGCCGGAAGAGAAATGCCTAGCAGCAGTTGATAATTTTGTGTCAATTGCCCTTGCGCTGATTCGTACCCCTCAGTCTCCAGTCGCCGTATGACCAGCGGCAGTGCGCTTAAGTTTACAATGAGCATTAACATGCCCACAGTCTGGAGCGCAAAATCGAAAGTAACGGAGTAGATCCCTGCAGCAGACTCATCCTCTAACCAGCCGATCATCACCCTGTCAATCGACTGCATGATGTAGGCCATTCCACCGCTAATGATAAGCGGAAGCCCATACTTCACCAGCTCTACCAGAATGGAGCGGTCTACCGACCATCCTGCTCGAATGTTCCATTCCCGGATGAACACTACATTAGCCACGAAGGTCCCAAGTGAAATCCCGATCAGCAGGCCCACTTCGCCATATCCCATCGCCAAGGCGAGCACCCCAAATCCGAGGCTTGCCGCCGATTTCAACCCGGTCATCATCGTAAAGCGGACTGGCTTCAAATTGGAGCGCTGCACGGCCTGCGACAGCTCAAACCAGGCCGCCGTCCACAGGAAAAACAGTGTCACTGCCATCTGCACTGCGGATTGGATACCCACAAACACAAGGATGCCCCCTGCTAAAAGAGTGAACAGGCAGCATCCGAGGTAACAGACGATCACAGTACTGAGAAGTTTGTTATATTTGCCCTTATCGTTGTGATATCTCGGGATATATCGAATCAGTCCCAAACGAAACCATTGATACAACAAGGAATTAATCAGGTTCACATATACGAGGACCAACGCATACCGGCCATACTCATCCGGTATAAGCATCCGGGTATAAAGGACAATCGATAAAAACCCGACCGCTCCGGCAAACAGCTTCGCTATAAAGTAAATCAAGCCATGCTTTACCATGTTTTGTCATCCCGACTTTACAATAGAATCCAACTCAAACTCATCCATGTTGATTTAAAACACTCAAAAACCGACGTGCTGAATTACTCCATCTAAAAAAAGTCGCCCTTTCTAGGCCTTGTTTAATAAGCTTGTCCCGTAGTTGAGTATCATTCAATAAAAGACTGATTTTTTCGAACATTTCTTTTTCATTGTTGGGGTCAATGCAAATAGCAGCCTCACCTACTACTTCAGGAATAGACGAAGTATTTGAAGTAATTACTGGCACGCCAGATGCCATTGCCTCTAATGGTGGGATGCCAAACCCTTCATATAAAGATGGATATACAAACAAAGTTGCATTTGCATAGAGATATGGTAAGTCCTCATCCGCTATGTAGCCTGTTAGCTTAACCTGATCTTTTAATTCCAATACTTCGATTTGTTTGATCAGTTCTTGGTATCCAGATCCTTTTGAACCACAAATCAATAATGGCAATTGCGACTGACCTTCTTTTTTTAGATAAGACATAGATTTCAATAGTGATTTCAAGTTTTTTCTAGGTTCAATAGTTCCTACAAATAAAATGTATCGATCGGGCAAACCATATTTCTTTTTTACTAATTCATTCCTGTCCAAATCCAATTTCGAAAGCGGTTTAAACATACTGGTATCAACGGCACAATATGTTATATGGACATTGTTTTCTTGAATTCTCCCGTAATGCTTTAATATATCCTGTTTAGAATGATTCGACACTGTAAAAATTTCAACTCTGCCTTGCAGGGATAAAAAAAGGAACAGGCGATTATACCAGCGCTGTATCATAGAGAATGCCTTTGGAACAGTAATAAAAGTCAAGTCATGGATCGTTAAAAAAGCATCACCTCTATAAAATAATGGTTTAAAAAAATTAGGCGAAAAGAAGATATCGACTTGATCGTCTATCAACTTATTTCTAAGATTAAAATTTTGCCAGAAAGGGCTTTTTATTTTTTTGGTTAATCGGTGTCTAGCCTTCACTGGTAAGCATTTTAGAATACAATTTTCTTTCCCAAAATCAATAGGAACGGGATTATTCGTATACAAAATGTATGTGTTATGTTGATCTATTTCCAATATTTCCCTTATCAAATTGAAAGTATACTTTCCAATGCCTGCCTTGTTATTTTCTAATTTTCTGGCATCTATCCCTATAATCTTCCCCACAGCATCATCTCCTTTCACTTGTTATGGTAATTTTTCTTTTTAAAATGGATGGATTAACTATGCACATTCCAATCAAAGCCCAGAATAAAACATTGAACGGGTACAACTCCAAGGTATTAGTTACTAAGCAAGAAAACGATGTGGCCAGCAAGATGGCCAGGCCTTCATCAGAGCCCTTTTTGTATAAAAGATAGGCGCTAACCAACATAAAAAAGAAAACGAAACAAATTCCCATTAACCCTATCTGCTCAAACAACGCAATGTACTGGTTATCAACTGGGTAATCTAAGGAATTTATATTTAAGTCGGATATTCTTCGGCTGGCCGCACCAACAATTCCCATCCCCCGGCCGATAATTCCTTCTACACTGTTTAAAGGTTGTACAAAATCAAACCAATGCGTTAGTCGATCGATAAACGATTTGGAAGATGCATAAGAAGTATTTGTAAAAACTGGGAGAAGCATTATACCAAATGAACCCATAAAACATATTATTGATGTAATAAAGCTACGCATTCTTTTAGATGACTTTACTAATTTAAGAATTACTGTTACCAAAATATAAACCAACCAGAACAAGATGGCTGTCCTTAAAGTTGACAAGATAACTAGAACAGTAGACAGGATGAGAAATAGAGCTCGAAGTTTACCCCTTAGCTGAGTGTTAATAGCTGCACTAATTAATGCGATGTACATAGCGTAATTATCAGGAGCGCCAACTGTTGAAGGGAGTCTTAGTTGTCCTGAAAAATGCTTAATGTTTACTCCATAAACAAACCCCATTTCCATCAATCGATCAATGCCCAGATAATATTGTATGAGCCATACCGTTACCAATATAAAATAGATAACTACAAGATTTTTTTTAAAGTTGTACTGGCCCGCAATGATCGGGCCGAAAAATATCATACCCATTGGCAACAAAGAGATTTTTACTCCATAGATAAAAGAAAGCAAATCATGACTAACTAATATGCTGGTCAGGGATATCAAGTACAACGATCCATAAATAAAGATTAATAAGTGGCTCAACAACTTATGATTGAAAGAATAAACAAAACCGTAAAATACCATTACGAGTAATATTAAATCCTTAACAGATCGTAGACTGATATTTGTCATGAATATTGACATCGTACCGTAAACAGTTATATAGAATAAGAAAAAGGTAAAAAAAATAACCATTAATTTCTTATGGGAGATATCCCCCTTTTCCCAATCAATAGTGGTTGTATTCATATATCCCCCAGTGAATTAATCTAATTTCTTTCCTTAGGCCAAAATCTGTACCCATTTTTCTTTTATACTGGCATCACTGAAATTTTTTAGAACAAACAACATGGAGTTATTGGACAGCCTTTCATTTTCTCTTTCATCCTCAATTAAATTCAGTATAGCTTGGATTAATTCTTCTTCATTTTGATAGTGATAATAATCTAATTTTGTTCTTGCATTAATGCCTTCCATTCCAATTTCGTTGGTAACTACAGGAACACCAATTGACATTGCCTCAATAATTTTGGTTTTTACTCCTGTACCAAATAACAGGGGGGCAACAAGCAATGCAGCGTCACAAATAACCTCATTAATATTGTCAACCTCACCTGTTACTACAACGTTTTTATATTTATTGGAAAGGTCCAAAATACTTTCTGTAGGGCATGAACCAACAACATAAAAAACTAAATCCGGGACTTTTTCTATTAATTTCGGCCAAATTTTTTCACAAAAAAACAACACTGCCGAAGTGTTGTGTGGAACATTCATTTTACCTGTAAATACAATTTTATATTTATTATATTGTCTTTTATTTGATCGATTATTAACATCATATTTCATCGGAATTCCATAACAGGACGGATGCTGAGTAACTTCCTTAAAGAACTCTGCTTCTTTAGGAGATGTAAAAACTAAATGTTCAAATCTTTTTGAAATATTTAATTCATACTTTCTCGTTAAATTACTCTCAAATTTTAAAATAAATTGTTTGAGTAACCTGTTATCGAAAATATCCTTAATTCTTTTTGGTATTACATTCTGGACGTTCCCCAATGATGGTGTATACTCAACCCATTCATACTGCCTTGCATATCGGGTTGAGAGTAAATCATCGTAGTTCATGATGTTTGTTTGCGCACCTTTGATGAAATATTCTGCAACACGAATCATATCAAAAAAAACATAGTCTGGTTCGTAGTGTTCTATAAGTTTAGTTATTTTTGTTTTTGCCCTTCTGCTATAATACAAACTAACCTGAAGCGGCCATTTTCTTAATATGATTGTATATAAAAAAATATTTAATAATTTTTCGATAAAACCCGGGTATTCTATTGATTCATGAAAATCAATAGTTTTCGGTCTTTTATTTAGATAACTTGGATCATCTACATAAGATATATTGATTATCTTTCCTTCAGGGTCCATTTCTTTAAACTCGTGGATATATTGTGACAGAATATTTTTCCTTCCATCTATGTTTGGGTATGGTAACCTGCTAGTAATCAATAACATCTTGGACATAGTTTCCTCCGCTTTACGGATTATTTTACATATATCAGATTTTGATATATTTTCTCATGTTCCAAAAAAAGAGACGAAGTATTGAATTTTTTGCTATGCTCATAACATTTACATTTCATTTCAACTTTGTGGTCAAGCGGCAGATGATAATATTCCAAGATGGCTTGGCTTATAGAATTGGAATCTTTGGGCTTAAATAAATTCAAGTCTTTCTCGATCAACACTTCCGGGATTCCTCCTACATTTGAGGCCAACACATTTGTCCCCACCTGGTAGGATTCAATAATGACTCTTCCGAACGGTTCATCCCAAATTGAGGGTACAACCGTTAAATCGACTCGGCTCATCTCTCTTGAAACTTCTGTACGATCTAGCTTGCCCATAAATTGTATGCGTTTATCCTCATTCGAAAGCTCCTCTAAATGCTCCCTCTCTGGCCCTTCTCCAAATATCAATAACTTTCCAACTATATATGAAGGAAGGCTCTGTACGGCCTGAATTAAATACTCAATTCCTTTAACTGAGCTTAGCTGTCCAAAATATCCGATCATAAGTGGACTAAGATGACTTAATTCCTTCTTGATATATAAGTCGCGGTTCTCTAGTTTATCTTCAACGACATTCGGTATTATATAAGGAATTGCGTTAGGAAAGTACCCCATTTGAAGATGCTTATCCAAAACGTCATTAGAAATGCCAATAACCTTTGATACAGAACGGCTAAGTGACCTTGCTATTCTTTGGTAGAGATGAGAGTAGGATTTAATGGGGACAGGTTCCAACAACGAAAAATCTCTTAGTGTATGAACAATTGGAATATTTAACTCCTTCGCTGCCCTCCAAATAGATAAGCTTAGCCCCGGTAAATTCTGAGTATGAAGAATTTTTGGAGATTCCTCCTTAAGAATACTTTTAATGACTTTATACTGTTTAATATTATAAACGTCATTAAATCTCCACCGAATTTTATCCAAGGTACTCTTACTTCTGTCCGTATCTCCAAGCCAGTAAAGATTAGCGTGATGAAGTCTTAATACTTCAATCTCATTCACTAACTCCTTGCTCACTTTTCTTTCATTTTGAGGGCCTACTGTTATTACTTTTACTGAATATTTCTTCGCCATTGTTTCCGCCAGAATTTGGGTGGAAACTTCGGCACCACCGATGATATTGGGTGTGTAAAGACTATGGGCGATGACTATATTATTACGCATCTTTTCAACCTCATTAAAATGCATTTTTCGAATTAATAAATACTGTTAGAGTCTTAAGTAGAATCTTCCAATCCATCATAACGCCGCGCTGCTCGATATACCGCAAATCCAACTCCACCATCTCGCTGAAGCTCAGCTCGTTACGCCCGCTCACCTGCCAGAGGCCGGTGCACCCGGGGATGACCCTCAGGCGCAGCATATCGTAGCTGCTGTATTCCGCGACCTCCCGCGGCAGGGCCGGCCGGGGGCCGACGAGGGACATGTCTCCACGCACGACGTTCCAGAGCTGCGGAAGCTCGTCGATGCTCGTTTTGCGGATGAATGCACCCACCCGGGTGATGCGCGGGTCCTTTTTCATTTTGAACATGGCGCCGCTGATTTCATTTTGCTCCAGAAGTCCATCCAGCAGCTCTTCGGCATTGGATACCATGGAGCGGAACTTGTACATCCGGAACGGCTTTTCGTCTTTACCGACACGGGTTTGTCCAAAAAAAACGGACCCCTTAGGGTCCTCCAGTTTAATCAGAAGCGCAACGACTAGAAACAGCGGTGAGAGCACGACGAGACCGATCAGCGCAAGGACGATATCCGTCGCTCTTTTAAACGCCTGATAGATGACCCGGGGATTCTCGTTCTCCAGAACATATGGCGAGTACGCCGGCGTGCCCTCGAATGCGACATCCGACTCGTTTCTTTGCGGTGTGGGAGAGATCACCACCTATCACCTCCTAGCGATTTATTTTGCCGAGCTGTTCCCGCTCGAGAATATGCTCCATCCCCTGCAGCAGCGGTGTGCGCAGTTCTTCGTACTGCAGCGCAAAATCCAGCGTCGTCATGATGAAGCCAAGCTTCTCGCCGACATCGTAACGCGTGCCTTCGAAATCGTAAGCATAGACGCCTTGACTCTCGTTCAGCTTCTGAATGGCGTCGGTCAGCTGAATTTCCCCGCCGGCTCCTTCTTCCTGCAGCTCCAGGTAGCTGAAAATTTCCGGTGTCAGCACATACCTGCCCATAATCGCCAAATTCGACGGAGCCTGGCCTGCCGGCGGTTTCTCCACAAAATAGCTCACTTCGTGTAAACGTCCGAACTTCTCCAGAGGCGCAACCACCCCATACCGGTGCGTCTGCTCGCTAGGAACGGTCTGCACGCCGATGACGGACTTTCCAACCTGCTCGTACTGCTCCACCAGCTGACGGATGCACGGCACCTCGGACTGCACGATGTCATCCCCCAGCAGCACCGCAAAGGGCTCGTTGCCAATGAAGTTGCGGGCGCACCACACGGCATGCCCCAGCCCTCTGGCTTCCTTTTGGCGTATGTAGTGAATCTCCACGTTGGAGGATCGGCGGACTTCGTCCAACAGATCAAACTTCCCCTTGCTGAACAGATTGTTCTCCAGCTCAAACGCATGATCGAAATGGTCCTCGATGGAGCGCTTACCTTTGCCCGTCACGATAATAATGTCCTCGATTCCGGATGCCACCGCTTCTTCCACAATGTACTGAATCGTCGGCTTGTCGACGATCGGCAGCATTTCCTTCGGCATCGCCTTGGTCGCGGGTAAGAACCGGGTTCCAAGCCCCGCGGCGGGAATAATCGCTTTTTTCACTTTCCTCATCTCATTCACTACCCATCTTTTTATATTTTTCTTTGTACCCCAGATGCATGCTGTGTATGTAGAAAACCTAGCTATATGCTCTTCGCAAAAAAAGAAAAGACCATAGCTCCATTTTCTAAAAACAGGGCATTCAACCCGTCCTCACATCACACCCTCGACAATAAATGTCTAAGGTCCATAGGACCCACAGCGTGACCGAGTGCCTCCAGTGATAAAGGTGCAGTAGGCATTACCTTTTTGAAAACCACGTTTTTATTGAGCCTGCATACCGTAATGATCCGCAGCAAATGCCTGCTGGTCACGGCCGCTTCGGTTAAGCACCAGCCCCAGCATGTTAGCCTTCACATGATCCAGCTGTTCCTTGGCCGCCCGCAGGTGGCTCCGTTTGACCTTGCCCGCGGCAACCACCAGGATGACACCATCGCATAATGCACTCGTAATGACACCGTCCGATACCGCAAGCACCGGCGGTGTATCGATGAGGATGACGTCGTACTCCTGCCGGAGTTGCACCAGCATGTCCCGCATGGCTGCCGAGTCCATTAGCTCCGCCGGATTCGCCGGCACGGGGCCTGCCGTCAGCAGGGATAAATGATTGATGCCCGTCTCCTGAATGGCCTGCTGCACCAGCACGTCCCCGGCCAGCACCGTACTCAGCCCGTGCCGGTTGGAAAGGGAATAGATGTCATGCAGCGCCGGCTTGCGCATATCCGCGTCAATCAGGAGCACTTTCCGGCCTTCCATCGCGTAGGTCATCGCCAAATTGCTGACCGTTGTCGTTTTACCTTCGGAAGAACGCGTCGATGTGACCATGATGACCTGATGCGCCGCGTCTTTGGGGGAAAAATGAATTTTGGTCCGGAGCAGCCGGTATGCTTCGGATACCCGGGAGGTTGGATTCCCGGATACGATCAGGGCTTCTTTATTGATTGAGCGTCGCATACTTGCCTTCACCTACTTTTTGATTTGGTATACTTGTGCCGCTTCGGGTTTTCAAATCCGCCCGGTTCATTTCAGTGATGACCGCAAGCACCGGCATGTCCAAAATTTCCGCAGCCTCGGCTTCCGTTCTCACCGTATCGTCCAGATAGTCAAGCAGGAAAACCAGTCCGATGGCGAGCATCAGGGAAACGACGAAGCTGATCAGCATGTTCATGACCGGGTTAATGTTGATCGGTCCAGGGGTGGCCTTGGTGTCGGCTTCGCTAAGAATCGTAATATTGTCCACATTCATAATGCGGGGAATCTGTTCCTTAAACACCGTGGAGACGGCATTGACGATTTTGGCCGCCCGGGTATAGGACGGATCCTGGTACACCAGATTCATGACCTGCGAATCGTTGGCCGAAGTGACCGAGATCATCGCTGCAAGTTCACTGGGCGATGCTTTCAGATCGGGATATTTTTGCACGACTTTGTTCATAATGGCGGACGACTTGATGATTTCTTTATAGGAGTTAATGAGGAATATGCTGGTCTGGATCGTTCCGGCATTCAGGCTGGCCCCGCCGTCCGCAGAGGCGGATTGGTTTACGATCAGTTTGGCGTTGGCCTCATAGACCGGCGTCGTGAGGTAGAGGCTTTTGACTCCGGTAGCCGCAACGGCAATAACGACAATCGCCGCAATTAACCACCACTTTTTTACAATGATCCGAAAATACTGTTTAAGCTCCATAAACACGCTACCCCCGCTAATCATTTTTCAACTGCAGTTGTGGGTCATACCTTACCGATACAGTATGTATTATTCATCCTACACTTTACGATACAAAATGTATCATGTCAAGCAAATGACTCTAATTTTTTTCGAAAAGCGACATGATTATGCAGCGTAAAACCGCTTTCATCCGCATTTCCATGGTATTCAGACAGCTAAAATCCCCTGTCCCTCTCTCGTGCGTTAAAAAAGTGACGACCCGCAAACTTGAAATTCGAAAAATGCTGCTATATACTTGCCGAAAAAAGTTACATTATGTATCACAAACCCGCCTTCCATCATCTCAGAACGGACACATATATAATGGAAGCGCTTTAAATGAAGGAGGAATTATGCGTATTTTTCTCACCCTGATCTGGGCGGTCTGCCTGTTCGTCTTTACCTGTTCTTTCGATTTCAACGCCCTTCTCCACTATCACCAGGCGGAATTCCGGCTCAACCCCTCACCCGATTGGAGTGAGCTGATTAAGCTTGATTTACAGTGGTCGAGCGAGGCCTGGATCAACCGGAAAATTGGGCATTTTATCGGTTTCTTTCTATTGGAACTGCTCTTGTCCAACTTGCGCAGCTCGAAGCTTGCTGTCATCTCCGCGATCCTTTATGCAGCGTTAACCGAGGTTCTTCAGCTGTATTTTTTTCGGAGCGGGCGGATTTACGACATCGTGAACGATACGTTCGGCATCCTCTGCGCTTACCTGTTCTGCCTTATGCTCCAGACTTATATCAAGCGGACAACCCGTGCCAGAACAGCAGCGGCGCGGACTCCGCGTTCGGCTCTTCGATCCGACAAAAAGCAAACCAGGTAATCTTTCCTCATCCCAATTCACTAAATTTCGCGCGCTGAAAAAATATGTTGATACAATATGTATACATGTAGTATGATACAGAAGAACTAGATACATATTGTCGCAAATTGTTTGTAAGGTACATAACGGAGGAAGATGTCATGAGCGCAATTGCGGGGATTTACCGGTATAGCCAAGACCCCCTGGACGTCAGCGCCGGAGCGCCCATTATGGAGTCGCTGAAGCGGTATCCGGCGGACCGGAGTTCGGTATGGCAGCACGGCCATGTATGGTTCGGCTGTCACGCCCAGTGGATCACACAGCAGGCTGCCCACGAATTGCTGCCCTTCTATTGCGCAGAACGCAGGCTGGCCATTACCGCCGACGCCATCATCGATAACCGGGATGAGCTGATGGATGGGCTTCAGGTCCCTCTCCGGGCAAGACAAGCCATGACGGATGGGGAAATTCTGCTGCTCGCTTACGAAAAATGGGGAGAGTCGATGCCGGAGCGTTTGGTCGGCGACTTTGCTTTTATAATTTGGGACGAGAACAAGCAGATGCTGTTCGGAGCCCGGGATTTCTCCGGTGCGCGCACGCTATATTATCACCGGAATGGGGAACAGCTGGCTTTCTGTACGGCCATTCGTCCGCTGTTAGCCCTGCCATATGTTCATCAGGAGCTGAACGAACCTTGGCTGGCCGAGTTTCTTGCCATCAGCGGGGTCTTTGAGCCGCCGGACTTATCTACGACAATTTACCGGCATATCGAGCAGCTGCCCCCTTCGCATACACTTACGATCCGCAGCCGTCAGGTGTCCGTCTCCAGATACTACAGCTTGACGGAGACTTCCCCCCTGCAGCTCAAGTCATCCGAAGAATATCAGGAAGCTTTCCGTGACGTGTTCAACCGTGCCGTGACCTCAAGGCTGCAGCGGACAAGCCGGATGGTCGGAGCACATTTAAGCGGGGGACTGGATTCCGGATCGGTTGCCGGCTTTGCGGCCAAAGCGCTGGATCGTGACCACAGGAAGCTGCATACGTTCAGCTACGTTCCCGAAGACGGCTTCGAGGATTGGACGCCCAAGCGAAGACTGGCCGACGAAAGACCGCTCATCCGGCAGACAGTCCAGCATGCGGGCAACATTGAGGACAGCTACCTGAGCTTTAACGGCCGCAGCCCGTTTACCGATATCGACCACTGGCTGGATATTATGGAGACACCCTACAAATTTTTTGAAAATTCGTTCTGGCTTAGAGGAATTTACGAACAGGCGCATGAGCGCGGGGTGGGCATTCTGCTGAACGGCGCAAGAGGAAATTACAGCATCTCCTGGGGCAACGCTTTGGACTATTACGCCAAGCTGATGAAGAAATTGGCATGGGTCCGCCTGCGCGGGGAGATTAACCAATACAGTATGAACATTGGAGTGGGGCGAAAGCGCATCATAACCGAGCTGTGCAAGCAGGCTTTTCCGCTTCTGAAACGCAAGACTATCGCCTCGTCCGCCAATGAATTTCCACAGCTGGTCAACCCGGAATTCGCCAGACGGGCCGGCGTTTACGACAAGCTGACGGACAGGCAGTTCACCGAGATCGGATCGGGCGAAGATCTTCCCTCTGACCCGGTTGAGGCGAGAAAGTATCATTTTGACAGCTATAACGTTTGGAGCACGACCGGAACGAGCGTCAGCAAGCTGTCGCTGCAGTATCCCCTGTGGGCGCATGATCCGACCAACGACCTGCGCGTCATCCGATTCAGCCTGTCGGTACCGCTGGAGCAGTATGTGCAGAACGGGCTCGACCGCGCATTGATCAGACGTTCTGCTCAAGGCTATCTCCCCGACAGCGTCAGGCTGAATCAGCGGCTCAAGGGAATACAGGCGGCCGATATCCTCCACCGGATGGCTCCGCAGTGGGAGCAAATGATCCGGGAGCTGGATCATTTGTGCCGGGATTCCCGCATGCAGCAGGTGCTGAATATCCCTGTCGTACGCGAAGCGCTTAACGAAGCCAGAAACGGGATGCACCCAAGCCAGGCCTACAGCCCGGCCATTAAGGTGCTGATGCGGAGCTTGATCGTGTACCGCTTTCTGGAGCGAAACTTTTGAAAGGAGGTGAAATCGATGAAAAAAGAATGGACTACACCTGAACTGGAAGTATTGGAAGTCAGCATGACGATGGCTGGCCCCGGAAAAGGCAAACCGGACTCTTTCCAACCGGACCCGGATGATCCTGTCTTCTACAGCTAATTCCAATTCATAACCGAGCGAACAGGAGCAGCCCTTGGTCCCAATTATATGGGGTAAGGGCTGTTCTTATATCCACATTCTTTTGACGAAGCGGAGAAAAGATATGATCAAACCAGCGATATATACAGCCTTCGGGCTCACGATAGAAAGCGAAATCCCGCTGCCCGAGCTCCGGCCGATCGAGCATTTCGGCCAAGACATCCAGGTGCGGATCGGCTTGGCCGATCTTGCCGATGCCTGGGCACGGCAGGAAACGCCCGTCAACAGATTCGCCGTAAGCGAGCAGCAGGTGATGTTCCGGATTCCGAAGCTGGCCGTGTTCAGCGCAGAGAACGGAACCGACATTTACGTCTCGCCGGATGCAGACGCGGACGAGGATCAGATCCGGCTGTATGTCCTCGGGACCTGCATGGGGGCCATTCTGATGCAGAGAAGGATTTTGCCCCTGCACGGAAGCGCCGTCGTCATGAACGGCAAGGCTTACGCCCTGGTCGGCCATTCCGGACACGGCAAGTCCACGCTGGCATCCGCCCTGCTGCAGCGGGGATGCGAGCTGCTGACCGACGATGTCATCGCCGTAACGATGGATTCGGAGCAAATACCTCAAGTAGCCCCTGCCTACCCGCAGCAGAAACTTTGGCAGGACAGCCTTGACACGTTTGGCATGGACGCGGGCGGTCTCCGTGCTCTATTCGACCGGGAAACGAAGTATGCAGTCCCGGTTCTCTCCAAGTTTGTATCCGACCCGATTCCGCTGGCCGGCGTGTTCGAGCTGCTCAAAACGGACTGCCCGAAGCCCGAGATTCGGGAAATCGTGGGCTTGGAGCGCCTGCCGCTTCTCTACCGCCATACCTACCGCAGCTCGCTTCTTGCGGAGAGTGGTCTAACCCCGTGGCATTTTGAATGCACGACCCGGCTGTCGGGATCCGTGGACATGTATCAGCTGCAGCGCCCCCTGGATCAACTCACGATCGACAGATTGACCGAGATGGTTCTGGACGTTATTGGAGGCTGAGGACCATGTTCATACGGGATACGGCCATCGCCGATCCATGACCAAGCCCTGTTCCAATGCTGGAAGCAGGGCTTTTTATGCTGCAGGCATGGACTCGCATCCCCTCCCTCTTTTCGGGAAATCCCGCTCAAAAAAACATGAGTTGAATCATGTCCCTCACTTTACGCAGCTCCCGCTCTTCCAAGCGCTGCAGCTGGCCTAAAATCTCGCTGATCACCGCCGTTTCCGGCGCACCTGAGCGGCTTCCTTCCGCCTCCTCCTGCCCGTCCGCCGGCTCGACAAAGGAAGTGCCGAGCGTATCCCTCATGCCCGCTGCGAGCAGCTGCAGCTCATCGAGCGTGTAGCGCTGCATAAAACGTTTGGCATTCCGCTCGATTTGGCCATGCAGCGCCTCATGCAGGTCGTAAATGTCCTTGCCGAGCGGAGTCAGCCGGAAGAGCACCTCCTTTTTATTGTCAGGAAGGGATTCGGATTGGATGACGCCCAGGACGATAAGTCTCCGGGTGACCTTGGACACGCTGCCACGGGGAATGTCGAACTGCTTGGAGATCGTGATCCCATTAACGGGTTCAAGCCGTCCTACGGCGTCAATGACATGGAGCATCACGACGGTCGACTCCTGTAAAAACGCCTTGATCTCCGCATTGTCGGTTTGGGAGATCATCCACTGCCTTTCTTCATCGATGCCTTCCGCCTGAAACCTCCGCTGAATTTGCGCGATGCTGCTCATCATTTCCTGAATGACGATTTCCTTTTGCGGCCACTCGCCAGTAGAGGGATGCACCTGTTTGGACCGGTTCATGCGGCTCGCCTCCTTTCTTTCATTTCACGTTAGAGCTGTTACAACCAGTATAACAGCATCCCGTCTCCAAATAAAGATTCCTCGAAACAATATTGACACCATAAAAACAAAAACGTATGATTGATTCACCAAAATTATTTTGTTTCTCGGAATCATTTGATGGAGGGTACCCACATGCATATCGTTATCGTTTTTGATCATCCTTACGGAGCGTCCGCCTCCGACAACATTCCCCACCGGAGAAGTTTCTCCGCCGCCCTGCTGGCGTCCGTTACCCGCGGCCTGACCACCGCGGGCCACACCGTGGATCTGATGGACCTGCAGGCCGACCGCTTTGACCCGGTGACCTCAGCAGAGGATCTCGCCGCCTGGAGGCAGAAAATCACCCGGGACCCGATGGTCCAAGATTACCAGCTCCGGCTTATGGATGCCGATCATCTGATTTTCATCTTCCCGATTTGGTGGGAAGCGATGCCCGCGCTGACCAAAGGCTTCTTGGATAAAGTGTTCGTCAAGGGCGTCGTTTTTGACGAAGTCAAGCCTGGACGCCCGTTTGTCTGTCTTCTTCCCAGGTTGAAGGGGGTCTCACTGCTGACCGTTATGAGTTCGCCCGGATTCGTGTACCGGTGGATATTGGGTAACCCGATCACGAAGATTCTTTTTCGCGGCACGTTTCGGAAAATGGGGATCCACAAGCTCACCTGGCTTAATCACCCGGGGATGGAGCACCTTAGCCTGGAGAAGAGACGTGAGCGCCTGTCCGCAGTGGAAAAGCGGTTCAGCCGGTTGTAACCCGTACCCTTTGAAGGACCACTGTGCAGCCTTCCCGTTTGGACGTGCAAACCCAGGCAACCTGGGACCCAAGCATCACTGCTCGAACCATTTACGTTCATCACATAACTTCTCAGCCTTTACAATAAGACCTGTCAATACAGCTTGCCGTACCAAGTAAATGCTTATCAAATAAATCCTTTTTGATCCTCTTGACACGTTACCATAAAGTAACATATATTATATGTGACAAATAAGTAACATATTTAAGAGGAGCGTACTAAATATGAACATAAATATGAACATGACCGTTAAACACTCATTTTATGATATTGCCGTGATCGGCGGCGGGCTAACCGGTCTGACCGCAGCGATATATGCAGCCCGGGCCGGACGATCCGTCATCCTGCTTGAAAAAGACAGCCGCCTTGGCGGCTTGGCCCAAACCGCCAGAATCGGGGGCGCCTTGTTTAATTACGGCCCCCGTGCCATGTACGAAGGCAGCGCAGCGCTGCGGATTTTGGAAGAGCTCGGCTGTAAGCCTTCCTTGGGCAACGGGACGAAAAATGCAATGTACGGCATTTTAGACGGGAAGCTGATCCATGCCGCCCAGGAGCTGAGTCCCGAAGAGCAGACGGAATGGAGTACGCTCATGGGAAGCCTGAACCGGATCGATCCGGAACCGGTCCGCTCGATCAGCATGAAAGAATGGGCGCAGGGACATATCCGTTCGGACCGCGTCCGCCAGTTCTTTTATGCCATGTGCAGACAGTGGGCCTACGATGACGACATGGAGCGGTTAAGCGCAGGCTACGTTTTGGAACAAGGACAGCTCGCCGGCCAGGGCGTCCGGTATGTGCTTGGGGGCTGGCAGACGGTCATCGACAACCTGCAGCGGGAAGCCGTTCAAGCCGGCGTCGTCATCGCCGCAGGTGCCGAAGCTGCCCAAATTGTGCATGAGCAAGGAGCGGTCACCGGCATCCTTCTATCCGAAGGGACCCTCCTCAGAGCAGGCAGCATCATCGCCGCGGCCGGTCCGGATGCGGTCCGCAGATGGCTCAAGAGTTCCGGTTTGCACAACCGTTCGCTAGAAGCCTGGAAGGAGCAGGCTCACCCGCTGTTCGTTTCCTGCCTGGACGTCGCCTTGAAGCAGGTGCCCCATCCGGATCGGGCGTTTGTTCTCGGACTGGATGAGCCGTTCTATTATTCGAACCATTCGGCAGCAATCCCGCTCACAGAGGACAGTTCCCAAGTGATTCATGTGATGACATACCACGGCTCCCGTCCTTCCCGTGATCCCGAGTTCGTCCTGCGGCGCCTGAAGGAAAGGCTTGAAGCCATTCAGCCGGGTTGGGAGCGGGAGGCCTCCGCTATCCGTTTCTCCCCGAATCTGCTCGCCGCTCATGCTTCCCGCACTGCGCTGCGAAGCGGGGCCGCTCCCGCACCGGGACCGGCCGTTCCGGAAATCCGGGGGCTGTACGTCGCCGGCGACTGGGTGGGCCGCGAAGGGCGCCTTGCCGATACCGCCATGACGAGCGCCAAACTCGCCGGTCTTGAGGCCGCGGGCAGGGGTTGATGCCCCTACGATAAAAAGGACCTCCCCGAAGGAAGGTCCTTTTTATTGTGGTTCATCTATCGTATCGTCTGGTTAAGAGTTATCTCTTTGACGGGCCCGGGCCTCTCCACCCTTACGGCCGGCTTCCTCACGGCTCATTTTGCCGTCGCTGCCATCGCTGTCATTTCTCGCTTCTCCGCCTTGCCGCCCGATTTCCTGATAAAATTCCCGGTCATGCGAGTCTGATGTCGCCTCGCCGCCCTTGCGGCCGATTTCCTCATAGAACTCACGGTCATGGGAATCAGCCGTCGCTTCGCCGCCTTTTCTGCCGATTTCTTGATAAAATTCCCTGTCATGCGTTTTGGCGGTTTGCTCGCCACCCATACGTCCGGCTTCTTCGACGGTCATCTTACGGTTATCTTTGTTATTTGCCATTTCGAATCACTCCTTCTAGGGTTTTGAGTGTTGCGCTTGCATTCATAACTTACCCGTGCCCCAGGATATGAAACATCGTATTTGTGCATAGATGGGTAATAACGATACATAGCCCCTACCCCAACAGCCGAGAGGAGAGAACCATGAAAAACCGCAGCATACTAGAACAAACGAGCCATCGTCCGATACCTATGCCTGACGGGCCTTGGGTCATGAAGCAGGGATGGAACGACCTGCTATTCGCCCATTGGCCGGTAGATGAACACAGCCTGCTTCCCTATATTCCCCCCGGCCTTGAGCTTGAGCGATGGGAAGGGCGGCCGTGGATCAGCGTTGCCCCGTTTCTGCTGGATCCGCTCCGCATGCGGGGTATGCCGCCGGTACCGGGGACCCGGAAGTTCCTGGAGCTGAACGTTAGAACGTACGTGAACTGCGGTGGAAAACCCGGCATTTGGTTTTTGACGCTGGAGGCTTCGAATCCGCTCGCGGTCGCGGGTGCCCGCATGCTGGCCCACCTGCCCTACCGCTACGCCCGAATGCACAAGGGCCACCAAGAAGGATTCATCCATTATGTCAGCGAAAGGGATCGCGGGCGCGGAGAGTCCCCGGCGGTATGGAAAAGCCGGTATCGCGCGGTAAACCCGAAGGTCTATCATGCTGAGCCCGGGACCCTCGTTCATTGGCTGACCGAGCGGTATTGCCTGTATGCCGCCGGATCCGACGGTCAGCTCCGGATCGGGGAGATTCACCACTTTCCGTGGCCGCTCCAAGAGGCCGGACTGTGGATCGAGGAGAACAGTCTAACGGCCTCGTTCGGCTTGGTCCACGACCCGGAGCCGGCGCTGCTGACGTTTACCCCGAGGCTCGAGGTGCTGCTGTGGCCGGTACGGAAAATCTAAAAAACCTCTTTTGCAGTGAAACCGGAAGACGCCGCTTGTATAAAGCAAAGAGGCATTCGCCATACCGTAATACCGTAATACCGCAATATCGCCATTCCGTAAAATAAAAAAGGCAGAGGATCCTCTCAAAGAGGACGCTCTGCCTTTTCCTGCAAACTCCAGTGGTCGAATGCTAAAATAATGAGTCTATAGCGTAAGCCCGATAGCACGGCGAAACTCTTCAAGCGCCTGCCGGACCGCCTGGGGCGTATCCAGTGTCAGAACGCTGTCGGCCAGCGAGCGGCAGGCTTCCCGGTCGAGAGCCGACAGCTCTTTCTTGATCAGTGAGAGCCGCCCCGCCTCCATGCTCCACTCGTCCAATCCGAGCCCCAGCAGCAGCGGAGCGGCCAGCGGATCGCCGGCCATCCCGCCGCACATGCCGGTCCATTTGCCCGCCCGATGAGAAGCTTCGATGACCTGGCGGATCAGTTGCAGCACCGCCGGGTGGAAATAATCGTACAGGTACGCGACCTTATCGTTCATCCGGTCCACGGCCAGCGTGTACTGAACCAGGTCATTCGTACCGATGCTGAAGAAATCGACCTCACGGGCAAAAACCCCTGCCATAACGGCTGCCGAAGGCACCTCGACCATGATTCCCGCCTCGATGCGCTCGTCGAATGCCGTCCCGCTGAGCCTCAGTTCTTCCTTCGCCTCCTCCAGCACACCTTTGGCTTCCCGCCACTCCTGCAGCCCGGAAATCATCGGAAACATCACCTTGACGTTGCCGAACGTGCTTGCCCGCAGCACCGCACGCAGCTGAACCTTCAGGAGATCCTGGCTGCCCAGGCCAATTCGGATCGCCCGATAGCCGAGGAACGGATTGTCCTCCCGCGGCAGATCCAGATACGGCAGCGCCTTATCACCGCCGATGTCCATCGTGCGGATGATCACCGGGCGGCCATCCATGGCGGCCGCCGCCTCCCGGTATGCACGGAACTGCTCCTCCTCGCCCGGCATGGCCGGGGCGTCCATGAACAGGAACTCCGTGCGGAACAGCCCCACGCCGCCGGCGCCCTGCTCGGCGGCGGCCTTCGCTTCGGCGGCCGTCCCGATGTTGGCCGCCAGCTCCACGCGCGTCCCGTCGGCGGTCACCGCCGGACGCGCGGCGTAGCGGGCGAGCGCGGCACGCTCCCGCTCGCCCTCCTCCATCCGGAGGCGGCTCTGCTCCGCCTCCGCCTCGCTGGGCCGGACGATGCAGCGTCCGGCCGCCCCGTCGACGGCGATCAGATCGCCGTCCGCGATGCCGTCGATGGCGCTGCCGGCGCCGACGACGGCGGCAATGCCGAGCGAGCGCGCCAGGATCGCCGTGTGCGACGTCGCGCCGCCGGCGCGGGTGATCAGCCCCACCACCCGCGCCGGGTCCAGCTGGATCGTGTCCGACGGCGCCAAGTCGTCCGCCACGAGGATGACCCGCTCCGTAATGGCGGATAACCCGTGGTCCTCTTTCGCCGCCAATGCATCCAGCAGACGTCCGCCAATGTCGCGGATATCCGCGGCACGCTCCCTCATATAGTCGCTGCTCATGGCCTCGAACACGCCGGCCACCTGGTCCACGATGCCGGCAACGGCCTGCTCCGCGGGCACCCGCTTCGCCTGCACCCAGGCCTCCATCTTCGGATAGAAGGCCGGGTCATCCAGCAGCCTGCGCTGGCCCGTCACGATCCCGGCCTGATCTTCGCCGAGCGTCTCCGCCGCCTTCGCCGCCAGCTCCTCCAGCTGCCGGGCACACCGGCGCTTCGCCTCTCCCAGCCTGGAGAGCTCAGCCCGAATCGCCTCCGGATCGGCGGGAAGCTCCGCGGGAGCCGGCGCGCGGCCGGCCTCTTCCCGCCGGTAGATGAAGGCCGGCGCGATCCGTACCCCTTCCGACACGCCGATGCCTTGAAGATACAGCGTGTCCATCAGTCCTCACCGAACTTGCCGTCCACAAGCTCCGCCAAAGCGCGGACCGCTTCTTCGTCTCCCGGACCGGCAGCCTCGATCGTCACGACCGATCCCGCTTCGAGCCCGAGCGTCATCAGCTCCAGCATGCTTTTGCCGTCGGCCCGGCGTCCGTCCTCCGTAATCACCGCCACCTGCGCCTCATATTGCCCCGCCCGGTCCGAGAACTGCTGGGCCGGCCGCACATGAAAGCCCTGTTTATTCCGTATGGTCACCGTTTGTGTAATCATGTTGCTCCTCCCCTTTATGAAGCCGGTCACGCCAGCAACGCGATCCGGCCCTTATAAGCTTCGATCAATGCCGCGTTATGCGCGTCGGCCCCGTCGATGTTGCCGCTTAAAAATACCGGCGGCGTTAGTCCCTTGTCGATCATGATCCCGATTGCCTCGGCGAACACGGCGTTCAGAATCGCCGCGCCGATCACCGTCGAGCTGGGCGCAAACGCGACCTCCATACCTGGATACCGAAGCACCGCATCCCCCTTGACGGAGAAGTTGTCGATCACCAGATCGACGGCGTCGGCCAGGTGCCGGCCGCTCTCATGGCGGGAAGGCTGGCTCTTGGAATACGCCAGGGAGGTTACGCCGATGGTAAAGGCGCCCTTCTGCCCGGCCATAAGCGCAACATCCACCGGCACCGGATTTCGTCCGGAGGTAGACAGCACAAACACCACTTCGCCATCCCGGATATCCTGCTCTCCCATGAAGTCTGCCGCAAGGCCGTTCTGCCGCTCCAGCTCGGATGAACGCACCGCGCCTTCGTGCAGCATCAGCTTCTCCACGAAGATGGGACGGATGGGAGCAAGCCCGCCGGCCCGATAGAACACCTCTTCGGTGAGGATATGCGAATGCCCGCAGCCGAATAAATGGATAATGCCTCCCTGCTCTATGCAATCCGCAACCTTAACGGCAGCACGGCGGATCTCCCCTGCCTGCTTCGTCCGAACCTTATGCAGCAGCTCACCGATAATGTTGAAATACGCGTTCATCAGCATGATTCCTCCCCCTTCGCTTCAAAATCCAGCTTCCTTCTGGCCTGCAGCACCATGTCCGCCATCGCGTCCAGGCTGCGTTCGATGATCTTCTCGCCTTTCGTCCGGCTGGCCAGAGTGGCGTCGCCCAGCACTGCCGAAGACGTCATCTCTTCCCAGGGCGTAGGGGTGCAGTCGGCGTCAACAGGGATATGCGGTTTCCCGTCGATCGCACGGTCCATGTCCACATACTCTTCAGCCAAATACAGCATGTAGGACGTTTCGATTTCGTCGGCATGCATATAAGTGCCGTGAACCGCCGGCGTTTCCCGGACTTCTGCGGTTACTTCCTTCGTTCCGGGATAGAAGAAGTAGAATACCTTAAGGTCCGGCACCCGTTCATACAGCACCCTTGCGGCTTCCTTCAAGGCGACGGCATTTCCCAAATGGCCGTTGACCATGGCCAGAATGCGAAAGCCCTGGTTGTACAGGCTTTCCCCGATATCGGCCAAGATCCGGATTAGCGCCTCGTTGGAAACGGAAATGCTTCCCGGAAAATGGCGCAGGCTCCACACTTGCCCGTAAGGCAGCGTCGGCAGCACGAACCCGCAGGTGCGCGCAGCCAGTTTGTCCGCGAGCCGTTCGGCAAGCAGATTGTCCGTGCCGAGGGGAAGATGCGGGCCGTGCGCTTCCACGGCACCGACCGGCAGGATGGCCGTGCGGTGCCGGCGGATCTTGTCCATGACGTCAACCGAGTTTTCGTGCTCGAATTTCATGACCCTGCCCCCTTACTTTTTGAACGTAAAACAACGTGCCGGGTTGGCGACAAAGAACTTCTCGATCAGCTGTCTGCCGTCAAAGCCCGCGCGGTCCGCTTCGTCGATGAAACGGGGCACCCATTTCGCAATGATATATTCCAGCCCCAGCCCATGGTCGTAATGCTTGTAGTAGGTTTTGCGGGCGGTGTCCCCGCTGATCAGAATTTGGTCCTCATAGCCTTTGCGGACGAGGTTCAGGATGAGCTCGATGCGCGTGCTTTCGGGCGCGTATTTGATCTTGCCGATGCCGTCAAAGCTCAAAAATGCGCCGGTTGCGGCGATTTGCTCGTGGTAATACGGATCCGGATTCCGGTCCATGTGTCCGAGGCTCAGGTAGGACAGGTTTACGCCTTCGCTTCTCAAGAGCTCGATCTGCTCCAGCGCCATCGTGCCGACCTCCGTGTGGGAGTGGACGGGAGCTTTTGTTTCGTGATGCGCCCTTGCCACGGCCCGCAGCGTTTTTTCTTCCAGCGGCGTGATCCGGTTGTAGCCGGTTCCGAATTTGACCTGGCCTGCCTTGAATGGCGTTCCTTCCAGCCCTTCCTCGACCTCGCGAATGACGAATTCGGCCAGTTCATTGATTGTTTTCGCCTCAATCCACTGGGCGTAAGTATTATAGGGCCCGGTAAGGGGCTTCAGCTCTTCCTTGATGCCTGCATCCCACAAAAAGCTTTTGTTGAATCCGGCCGTCCCGACGATCCGGATGCCCGTCTCGCGGGCAATCTCCTCTACGGCATGAACATCCCGGCCATAATCGACCGCCGTTGCATCCACGATCGACTGCCCGCCGTGCCGTTTGAAATCCAGCACATCCAGCTTCGACTTCTCCTTGTCGTCCAGCAGAAGATCGTCTTCCCCCCGTTCCTGCCAATAGGCCGGGCGGCATACGATATGCTCATGGGAGTAAGTAAACCCGAGCTCCTTTGGATCGATGTCCCCGTGAAGTGTGCGGATAAAGCCCATTAACGCTCTCCTCCATTCATGATGAGTTGTTGGTGCCCTGATGTATCATCCGTCTGCAAGCCAAGGCCCGCCAGGCCCCGGGAAGACGGCGCTCCGACCGTTCGCCATCTTCCGTTTGGCCGTTTGTAAACGTTCAACTTAAAAGAACAGCTTGGCGATAAAGTGCAAAATCGGACCGATGATAAACATATCCGAGTCGGCGGCCCACATGGCCGTGTCCGGCACGGTTGAAGAGATGAGGAAGCGGACCATGACAAACTGCCCCCAGGCGACGATCGTCGATGTAACAAAGCCCCCGATAACCGCTCCGCGCACGCCGCCCGTCGAGTTACCGAATACGCCGGCGGTTGCCCCATGGAAGAACAGCACGATCATCGTCGGTACAAAAATGTAGGACACCGTGCTGCCGAGCACAAGCAGCCAGATGATGGCTCCGGCGAAGGCGCCGAGGAAACCGAGCACAACGGCGTTCGGCGCGTAAGGATACACGACCGGGGCATCCAGCGCCGGCTTGGCCCCGGGCACCAATTTGGTCGCAATCCCGTTAAAGGCCGGCACCAGCTCGCCGACAAACATCCGCACCCCCATCAGCACGATCGCAATGCCGCCGGCGAACGTAAACGACTGGATAATGGAATAAATAATAAAGTTCTGGTCTCCTGCCTTGGCGATCAGTGCAGCGGCTTCGGGGGTTCCCTTGGTCGACAGGATGATCGCTCCGATCAGGAACAGCACGCCCATGCTGAGCGCCGTAATGACGTTGGAGTCGCGAAGAAATTCGAATCCCTTCGGCACTTTGATCTTCTCGGAATCGTTCTTTTTGTTGCCGAGCACCTTGCCCAGCAGCGCCGCCAGCAGAGCGACGGAGGCTGAGGTGTGGCCCAGGGCGATGTTGTCGTTCCCGGTAACCTTTCTGAGGAACGGCTGAACCAGGGCCGGCTGGAAGGTCCAATACAGGCCCAGGATGACGGCGATGACGACCACGAGTTTCCATACCGGAACGCCGGTGCCAGCCGCATGGACGATGACGCCCGCAAAGATCGTCGAGGTCCAGAACATCATGTGTCCGGTCAGATAAATGTACTTGAACCGGGTAAACCGGGCCAGCGCCACGTTAATCAGGAAGCCGACCAGCATGGCCAGCGTGACGGCGCTGCCGAATTTGGTGTTGAAGGCATCTTGGCCCATGAAGCTGCCGAGCGAGCTGGTCTTCAGGCCGAACACTTCCTTCCACATCGGTTCGAACACGTTCAGCGCATTCACGATGACGTCCGAACCCGCCCCGATGATGAGGAAGCCGATGATCGCCTTGAACGTCCCGCTCACCAGCTGGCTGGTCGATTTTTTCTGAAGCATGAGGCCGACCAGAACAATGAAGCCGAGCAGTATGGCAGGTGTTCCGAAAATGTTGGTTGCGATCCAATAAAGCACGTCCATGGATGGACACCTCCTCGGTTAGGTCAAGATAGGGCTTACAAGGCTTCCTCCAGCTTTTGCTTAATTTCGGCATTGTCGAAGTAGTTGTTGAGGACAATGATCCGGGCGGAATGGCCCTCCAGGCTTTGCGCCAGCCCATGGCTTGTGATGATATAGTCGGCCGCTGTACCTGAGGCCGTGGATACGTCTGTATGCTCCACGTCGGCGCTGACGCCCATGGCACTCAGCACATTTTCCACGTTCATCCGCAGAATCAGACTCGTTCCTTGACCCAAACCGCATACGCATAATACTTTCATTGCTCATTCCCCCTAATGATTTGTTGGATAGCTTCTACATCAGCCGCCTGTTTGAACTGCTCCAGATGCGCCGGACTGCTCAGCAGCGTTGTCAGCTGGCGCAGCAGGGCGATATGCTCGCCGCTGTCGGAACCGCCAAGGGCGAATACCAGCTGCACCGGATCGTTGGCGCGGTGGCCGAAGACGACCGGTTCCTTCAGCCGGACAAAAGACACCGCGGCCTCGATCACACCGTCCTGCGCACGGGCGTGCGGCAGGGCAATGCTCGGGGCGAGGACGAAGTACGGTCCCCTCTCCCGGTAGGACTCCACCATCGCGTCGGCGTAGCGCGCTTCCGCAGCGCCCGCCTCCGTCAGCAGCGCGCCAGCCAGCCGGATTGCCTCCTCGGCGGATGCCGCTTCGGCATCCAGCGCAATGAGCGGAGGTTCAAGAAATTTCATGTTCATCTCTCCCGTTCGGATAGTTTAGCCGGAACTTGAAGCCGTCCCGATCTGCTTCAGAATCTGCTCCTTCGTATGCGCCTCCTTCAGCCGGTTCAGGCCGGCTGCGTCCTTCAGCATGCCTGTTAGCTCGGACAATGCCTTCAGATGCGACTCGCCGTCGATCGCCGCCAGCACCAGCACGACCCGCACCTGGTGGCGCGCTTCCCCGGAAAAAGCCACGGGCCGCTCTAATTGCAGCAGACTCATCCCCAGCCGCTTCACGCCATCCTCCGGCCGGCCGTGCGCGATGGCGATTCCGGGCGCGACCACAATGTAAGGACCAAGCGACTTCACTTTGCCGATCATGGCATCGATATAGCCTTCTTCGATATATTCTTCCGCCAGCAGCGGCCGGGCCGCTTCCCGGATTGCTTCGCGCCAGTTTGCGCTCTCCCGCTGCAGGCGGATCATCGGCGCGGACAGCAGCTCGGCCAGTGACGGCTTGGGCCGCTCGCCCAGCCATACTTTGCTTCTGCCGCCGGACAGGTAGCGGCCGAGCTCGTCTGCGAGTCCCGCTTCGTCGGTCACGTCTGCGTGCTTGCGGACGATATCGAGAAGGGCCTGCACCGAGCTTGCCTGCGTCCTTTGGCCACGGCCACCTCCCGTGTTCACCCGGCCGAGCAGATTCTCTTTGTCCTTGTCGCTGAGGATCGAATGGACGACATAAACGGGCACTTTGCTGTCCGGCAGCGGGACTGTTGAGAAAATTAAATCGACCCGCTCCTGGAACTGCTCGTATTCCCGTAAGGAGAGCAACGCGATAATGTCGAGGGTGGAGAAAAGTCCCTCCAGCTGGGCCTTCAGCATCCTTGACGCAGAGATCCCGTTCACGCAGACGATCGCCGCCCGCCGCCGGGCCGCCGGCTCCACTTCCTCCCGGCGCAGCCATCCGCCGAAATGCATCGCCAGATAGCTGATCTCGACGTCGCTCAGCTTCCGGCCGACCAGCTCCTCGAAGGCGTACGCCGAGCGCCGGGTGAGCTCGAATAAATCGCCGTATTTACCGCGGATGTCCTCCAGGAGGGGATTGACCAGCTCCAAACCATACATGATCCGGTAATACGCCGGCTTTAAGTGCACCAGCAGGTCCGCCTCCACGGCTTCCCGGCCGCCGAGCCAGACGCAGGCGCTGCGCTGAAACGCATCCGTCATCTCCCGGGCCGCGTCCCGCAGGCTCCCAATGATTTCATCCGATCCTGTCAGCTGCTCCATCCGGTTCGCACGCGCCCCAAGCAGATGCATCGTAAGGTAAGCGTTTTCTTCTTCCGGCACCGGAATGCCGAATAAGCGGCTAAGGCCGTCCGCGATTCGGGAAGCCGCGTCATACTCGGGCGTCTGCCGGAGCACCTCCCGCTCGTCCTCATCCACGCGGATTACCCGGCCGGACTGGATCCGGCGGATATACAGCAAAAATCGGGTGGTCAAATGAAAGAGCATCTCGTCAGTGAGTTCCACGTTCAGCAGCCGCTCGCTGGCCGCGATCAGCCGGTAGATCTGATGCCGGATGCCGTCGTCCATATTCTCCGGCATCAGATCCCGCAGCGGGTTCTGCTCTCCCCAGCTGCCCGTAAGACTGATCGCCTGCTCCCAGCTGACGCTGCCGGCAAGCTGATCGCAGCAGCGGGTCAGCTCTCTCCTGATCCTCGCCTCATCGCCGCGCACTTCGTAGCCCCGCTTCCGGTCGTACACCACTTCGAGGCCGGCCTCTTCCAGCTGCGCGCGGACTGTATTCAAATCCTTCAGCACCGTCCCCCGGCTGACTTGGAGCAAATCGGTAAGGCGGTGAATAAAAACGGGACTTTCCGCCGTTAGCAGCCGGACTAAGATCCAGGCCAGCCGCTCCCGCGGAGACAAATAATACTGCTGCGCCGAAGAGCTCTCTGCCCCTGCCGTTTCCGGGATCCCCCGGCGGCTGGCCTCCGGCAGCAAATAACCGGCCGTGCGCACGTACTCGACAGGGGGCAGTTCCAAAGCCTCCAACCAGTCATTGATTTTGTTCATATCGTAATACACGGTTCTTCGGGAGATGCCGAGCCTCTGCGTCAGTTCATCCAGCGCCACGTAATCATCCGCCTGCACCAGCAGCTTCAGTATTTCGGTACTGCGTTCATCAAGCATTCCGGCATCCCTCCTGTCATTGACGAAATATGTCGTTCCTGGTGACTCGATTATACCCATGGCCCTGCGGCGAATGACAGTTCAATTCCTGGAAGTCCGGTTTGTGCAAAAATGAATCCCATCGATTTCCAGGTCGCTGACGCAAACCGGAAGCCCGGCACGACAAAAAGCCCTCTGCTTGGTTACAGAGAGCTTAGAGTTCCATGTACTCATCTATTTATCTATCAACGTTAAGCTGCGGCGGCATTAGGCCCGCTGTCTTCTGGCCGAACGGTCGTCACTAAGCAGCCACATGTGGTAGAAGTATTCGAAAATCCCCGCCACGATGGTGATGATCAGCATATCCGTATAAGACAAGGACCACAGATTCGATGCGCGCACCGCCCAGAGCATGAGAAAAACCAGGACAGCATCGCACAACGTAGACACGATATTGCTGTTGGAAGTGCGGAGTATCAGCAGGTCGCCGACCAAATAGGAAATGACGCCGATCGCCAGCGCCGTGGCCAGAGCGCCCCAGATCGTTGCAGTAGAGAGCACTAACAGCATCGCGGTGATCACAACCAAATGAGCTACCAACTTTACGGCAAATTTACCCATATTCCTGACCCCCTTTCCTCATTTGGATTGTTTTTCATGTTAGTTATAAACAGGTTTGGGTGCTTTAAACCATCAACTGCCCTAGCAGACAAATCGTTCTTTTTCTATTACCATGCGCCAAAAAGCCGGTTTATATGCGCATCCGCAAAAGGAGAGCCCAAATGAAATATCAGCAGCGCCGATAGAAGCGCATTCCTGTCCAAGTCCTGGAGAAAACAGAAATTATGGGGATAGACAGGACTTGTGCTCCAATCGGTTTATGCCATATAATGACCATAGTCATTTATGACCTTGGTCATTTTTTATACATAATGAGGTGGTTGGATTGCTGAGAGACCAGAAGAAAAAGAGCACTCGGGAAAAGATTACCCGCTATGCCCTTCAAATGTTTAAGGAAAAAGGGTACGACAACGTCACCGTGGAAGAAATTGCCGCCGCGTGCGGAATCGCGAAAGGAACCTTTTTTAACTATTTTCCGAAAAAAGAGCATGTGCTTCTGTATGTAGCCGATTCGTACGCCAGCCTGATGGACGACATCATCGCGCGTCATCCGGACGGTCCCTTGAAGCAGCGCGTTTTGCGGATCCTTCACGACCTGCTGCACATCTATACGCAGCATGAGGAGCTTCTGCGGCTGACCCTGATTGAAACGATCAAAGCGGAAATCGTATCAGGCAGCGAATTAACCAACATTTCGAATTTCAAAAATGCACTGCGCCGGTTGATGGAGGATGCCGGAGAACAAGACCCGCGGCAGCGGCTGTCAGACCCCGAACTAAGCTCAGGAGTGGTGGTCGGACTGTTCTTCCAGACGCTGATTACGCTGTCCTCCAAGATGAGCGAAGACGGGATATACGGATCGATTGAACGGCAGCTGGACGCCGTATGGGAGGGGATCGGCAGGTGAGGCGTTTGAAGCGGATTGTACGGAGCAAAACCTTTATCATTTTGGCACTATTGATAGTTTTTATTTATCTGAATAACACCTCCCTGCTTGCCAAACCCCGGGATGGTTCCCCTTTTCTGCTCGCCCATCGCGGATTGGCCCAAACCTTTACGATGGAGGGAATCACGAACGACACCTGTACCGCGGAACGGATTTATCCCCCTGAGCACCCCTACCTGGAAAATACGCTTCCGTCCATGGAAGCCGCATTCCAGGCGGGTGCCGATATGGTGGAACTCGATATCAAGCTGACGAAGGACGATCAAATCGCCGTGTTCCATGACTGGACGCTGGACTGCCGCACCCATGTGAAAGGCATGACGACGGATTACACCATGGCCGAGCTGAAAAAGGTTGATATCGGCTACGGTTATACCGCCGACGGCGGGCAAACGTATCCTTTCCGGGGTAAAGGCATCGGGCTTATGCCGACGCTCGATGAGGTGCTGAAGCATTTTCCGGACCGGTCTTTTCTGATTCATATGAAAAGCAGTGATCCGAAGGAAGGCGTCCGGTTGGCCGAGGCGATGTCGGCACTGCCGGAAGAGCGGTTGAAGCAGCTCGCTTTTTATGGCGGGGATGAGCCGGTAGCGGCACTCCATGCGCAGCTTCCCGGTGCCCGCGTCATGTCCATTGCCACGATGAAGCGCTGCCTGATTCCGTATCTGGCCGCGGGATGGACCGGGTATATGCCTTCCGCCTGCAAGCATACGGAGCTGCATATTCCCGAGAAAATCGCCCCGCTCCTGTGGGGATGGCCGAACCGCTTCCTGAACCGGATGGACAAAGCTGACACGCGGGTGATCGTCGTCGGCGGCGACGGCAGCGATTTTTCATCGGGCTTTGACAGCCCCGAGGACATCAAGCGGCTGCCGGCCCGTTACACCGGCGGCATCTGGACGAACCGCATCGACCGGATCGCCCCTTTGTTTAAAGGCAGTTCCGCGGATGAACCCTCCTCTTAGAGCCCTTCTAAAGCGGCGCCTCCCCCGAAATGATTTCAATATCCAGCTGCTTCAGGGCGTCGATCCATTCCCTGGAGCAGCCCGCATCGGTGACGACCATCGAAATCTGCGTAAGCGGCGCGATCTGGGCGAAGGTGGTGACCCCGAACTTGGAATGGTCTGCGACAAGAATGGCCTCTTCCGTACGCTCGATCATTTTGCGGGACAGCAGCGCTTCTTCCAGATGATAATCGGTAATCCCGTCAGTCAGCGATATGCCTCCTGCCGATATAAACGCCTTGTTCACCTTGAAGCGGTCGAGCAGCTCATGGCTGATCATCCCCGTAGCCGCCTGATGCTCCGGATTGATCTCACCGCCTGCAAAGACGATTTTCCCCCGAAATCCCTCCAGGGCAAGGTTTAATATCGGAACGGAGTTGGTGATGACCGTGACATGGGTGCGTTCCATCAGGTTCCGCATAATTTCCAGCGTCGTCGTGCCGTTATCCAGCAGCACCGTCTCCCCGTCTTCGATTAGCAGCGCCGCCAATTTGCCGATCTCCTGCTTCTCGCCCCTGTGCATCAGGGAACGGTTCGTAAACGTCGGCTCCGTGAAGCCGGAACGAACCCGGACCGCGCCGCCGTAAACTTTACGAAGCTTGCCTTCCTTCTCCAGACGGTCAAGGTCCCTGCGGATCGTCTCTGTCGAAACGCCGAACATCTCTGCCAGCACGTGCACGCGGACTTTCCCTTCCATCCCCAATTGACCGAGAATGGTCTCCCGCCGTTCCTCATAGGTTAAGGACATATCGAAACCCTCCTTTATACCAAAAGGCTTAGTATTTGGACACATGTGGTTTTTCATCGCTTACATGTGTTTTGTTGTTGTTTCTTATAAGTGTAGTTGTCGATGGAGAGGGATGTCAAACTCCAGAAAAAATCGATTGACATCAGCTTCCAGCCGGAATAAAATCAACTAAAACCACATAAATACACATAATACAACATTCATATGTGTGGTTTGTTAAACCAACGTAAAATGACGAGGGGGAAACGTGAGATGAGCCAACGCTTGTCTTTTCGAAAGGACGGCACCTTTACGATTGTTCAGTTCACCGATTTGCATTGGATGGACGGCAGATCTGAGGACCAGCGCACACGGGGGATCATGGAACGGGTCATGGATGCAGAGAAACCCGATTTGGTCGTGATCACCGGAGACGTCATTTATACCGGACCGGTGTCCCCGGGGAAAAAGGAATGTGAGCATCCCCGGGAAGCCTTCCGGGAGGCGGTCGCTGCTGTGGAAGAGCGCGGCATCCCGTGGGCGGTCGTCTTCGGCAATCATGATACGGAAAACCGGATCAGCCGGGACGAACTGATGCAGACCGTGCTGGAGCACCGGCACACGGTGACCGAGCCCGGTCCGGCGGACTTGAGCGGGTCGGGCAATTACACGCTGGAGCTGATGGACACGGAGGGGCGTCCTGCCGCCAACCTGTATTTCCTCGATTCCGGTGATTATTCCAGCCTCGAGCAGGTCCCCGGGTACAACTGGATCCAGCGGGACCAAATCAACTGGCTCGCCGCCGAATCCGCCAGGCTGAACCCGAACAGGCAGGCGGAGAAGCTGCCTGCGCTGGCGTTCTTCCATATCCCGATTCCCGAATACCAGGAAGTGTGGGACACCCAGGTCTGCTATGGGCATAAATACGAACGGGTCTGCAGCCCCCCGGTCAACTCCGGGCTGTTTGCAGCACTGGTCGAAATGGGCGACGTCATCGGCACGTTCTGCGGACACGATCATATCAACGATTACAGCGGAACGTTGCACGGTATCCGCCTGAGTTATGGGAGGGCCACAGGATGTAATACTTACGGTAAAGAAGGATTTATGCGGGGTGCCCGCGTCATCCGCCTGTCCCTCGGCGAGAAGGACTTCGATACCTGGCTCCGGCTGGAGGACGGGTCGGCCGCTCTGGAACAGCCGATTCATGAACCCGATACCCAAGGAACCAACTAAACAACCAAGGGGCTGACTCATTTTGTTATTACCGATTGTCCTTGTGATTGCTTCCGGCATGGCCCATGCTGTATGGAGCATGTTCACCAAGCGGAGCCGCAGCAAAAGCGTCTTTCTGTGGTCCATCATGATGGTCGCGACCATTCTGCTGCTGCCGGTGCTAATTACCGTACTCTGGAAGAATCCGATGAACGCCGCTTCCTACGGCCTGCTGCTGCTGTCGATGCTTCTTCAAGCCGTTTATTCCTGGCTCTTGTCGAAAACCTATGAGCTGGGCGACCTGTCGCAAATCTATCCGATCATGCGGGGCACCAGCACACTGCTTGTCCCCGTGATCGGCGTCCTTTTTCTGAACGAGTCGCTGTCCGTCTTCGGCTGGCTCGGCATCCTCTGCATGCTCGGCGGATTCGCTGTGCTGAGCGGCATCGGCTCCAACAGCCGCAGCGGCGGGCAGCAGGCCCAAGGCTTGAAGCCCGTGCTTATGGCTTTGTGCGTCGGGCTGTGTACCACCTGCTACGTCTTCGTCGACAAGCTGAATTTGGAGCATGTCTCTCCGATCGCGCTGCTGGAGGTGACCAACATCGGATTTGTGCTTGGTCTGACCCCGGCCGTGATCGCCTCCGGAAAGATAATTGAGGAATGGAAGGCCAATAAAACTACGCTGCTGCTTGGGGCGGTTTTAAACCCGGGTTCCTATCTGCTGTTCCTGTTCGCCATGTCCCAGGCGCCAATGGCTCATATCAGCCCGCTGCGGGAAATCGGCACCATCTTCGCCACCTTCCTCGGTATCCTGCTTCTGAAGGAGCAGCAGGGATTGCGGCGGATGCTGTGTTCGGTCGTTATTTTTTGCGGCATTGTCCTGATCGGTATGCTGGGCTGAACAGTTGGCACAAAGGGGAACAGTCCATATAAATGTAGAAAAGCGCGCCTAGGGCGCGCTTTTTCGCAAAACAGCAGCCTATCTTCAAGCCTGTTCAACATGGCCCGCGATCGGGAACCATCCCGGCGTATGAACGATTTTGTGCCATAATCGATCGGCAATCCCCAGTTTTTCCTGATCGTGTAACGTGATCTCCGTACGGATTTCGTTTTCCCTGCCCTGCGCTACCTTTTCGACCCAATCCGGATCGATAATCAGCTCACGTCCCAGTGCGATAAGCGGAACCCCCGATTGCAGCGCTCTAAGCGCCTCGTCAGGTGTGCGGATCGATCCTACACCAATCACGGGAACCCTTTGCCCGGCGAGCTCATCAATGATTTCCATTCTGGAGCGATGATTTTCTACTCCACTTCTGGGTTTGGACCAAAAATCCATCAAAGAAACATGCAAATAATCCAGGTTTGTACCGGCGAGGGTATCTACCAGTCTGAGTGTATCCACCATCGTAATGCCAGGCGTCATTTCTTCTTCCGGCGAAAACCGGTATCCTACAAGAAACGGCTGTCTGGCATGTTCGGCCACCACTTTGATTACTTCATCCACCACAGCAAGCGGAAACGCCATTCGTCTGTCTAGATCCCCTCCCCAACGATCATCGCGCCGGTTGGTGTATGGCGAAAAAAATTGCTGGATCAGAAACCGATTGGCACCGTGAATCTCTACCCCGTCGAAGCCCGCCTCGATCGCCCTCCGGGTGCTGGCGCCAAACGCGCGGATGATCTCTATAATTTCCTGCTCTTCAAGCGCCCGGGGGATCACGTTCTGCCCCTCTTTTGCAATCGCGCTCGCACTTACGATCTCGCCGTTCGGTACTGCCTCCGGCAGGCCTTCGCGTCCCCCATGAAAGATTTGCAGAATCGCTTTGGCCCCGCGTGTTTTGATGGCTGCTGCCAGGCGCTGCAAGCTTGGGACCTGATCGTCATGGTCCGCGGCGATTTCTCCTCCGAATACTTTGCCACTCGTTGTGACGATCGCGCTGCCCGTGACAGCCATTCCAACACCGTTCGAACGGCTTTCATAATACGCGATGACATCATCCGATATCGCACCGTCATGCCGGGAGTAAGAAATCGTCATCGGTGCAAGAACGACGCGGTTCTTGACTTCGACTCCACTTTTGAAGCGATACGGCTCCATTAAAAGCTGATATTTAGGGTTCATGTGCGTCTCCTCCTTCATATGTCAGGGATATGTCTCCCTGGTAGAGCACATTGTAAAAGTTGGAGTCGAATCGAAGTCAAGACACCGGGGATGAAGCCGTTGTACGAAAAAAAAGGTAAGCTGACCCCGTTTGACTTGGAGTCGGCTCCAAGATATATAATGCATGTAAGTTTCCATTTCAGGAGGTGCAAAGTGATGACCGGGCAATCGTTCACAATAAAGCAAACCGCGGAGCTGACTGGACTTTCCGAGGACACGATCCGTTATTACGAAAAAATCAAGCTGCTCCCTCCGGCGGACAGGAAGGACAACGGGCACCGCGTCTACCGCTGGAAGGATATCCATACGATCAAATTAATATCCTGCCTGAAAAAAACAGGGATTTCCCTGGAGGCCATGAGGCCGTTCCTGAAAGCATCCGGTAACCCTGATCCCGCCGAATATCTTGAGTTGGCCCAGACGCTGAAGAGCCACCGTGAACAAATCGTCGAGCAAATCTCATCACTTCAGCAGCTCGTTGATTTCATTGACGTTAGACTGGAAAAAGGGTGCCCCAGCGGGGAGTACCCGGATCAATGTCCCGACGACGGTTTGGAAGCCGGATTAAAAGACAGACTGGAAGACGGTTTGGCAGACCGTAAGGAGAAAACAGAAGCAAAGCCCATTTCCGTTGAGGAGATGAGCTATTTTCCGCAGCTGCGAAAACGGGCGAATTGAGGAATAAGCAAACCGTTCCATAGATCAATTGATTTTCTTGAAACCCCCGTGGTAAGTTTAAGAGGACCATCATCCGGGGGGAGCGGGATACGAGCGTATGAATGAAAGGATAGCCGATAAGCAGTCAGCCGCCGAAGGCGAATGGAGTTCTTCCAGGACATGGAAGCTAGTGTTCGGACTGAAGCTCTTGCTTAACTTAGCCCTGTCCGGCCTCATTTATTTTGATTATTCGATTGCGCTGTTTTGGAGACTCAGCTTCATTTTTATTTCCATCGTGGCCCTTTTGTTCGCCAATTACGTCTATCTGAATCGCGGCAAGCGGCGAAGCGGTTTGTTCCACTTGCTCATCCTCGATTTTTTGCTATCCGCCACCTACGGATACATCCATATCGCGGGAGACTTCCCGAATCATCTTTTCGTCGGCATTACGGCGCTGGCCATCTTGATGTTCGCGCAGAGTATCCGCGGGATCATCTGGACATGCCTGCTACTGCTGGGCGTGTACGTTCTGACGATGGGAAGCTTGGATTGGTATGTCTACCGGCAATTGGACAAAATCAGCTATTTTACGACCGGGTCGTTCATCGTGTTCGCTGGCATCGTGTGCGTGCTGATCCATTTTTATCGGAGCGCGCGCACGGACACCCTGAAGCTGTATGGAGAGTTGATGCAGTCGCATGCGCAATTGCAGACGTACGCGCTCCAAACGGAAGAGTGGGGCGCCGCCAAGGAGCGGATCCGCATCGCGCGGGAGATTCACGATACGGTCGGCCATAAGTTAACGGCGCTGCTCGTCCAAATGCAGGCGGCGCGCAAATTAAGCCGGCTCGATCCGCAGCGCAGCGAACAAACCTACGCGGAATGCGAGAACTTGATTCGGGCGTCGTTGCAGGAAATTCGGCTTTCGGTCCGGGCCATTCGCGACGAACCGATCCGTTCGACTTCGCTGCAGGAGCGTCTGGCGGAGCTCGCGCAGGAATTCACCAAGTGGGCGGAAGTGCAAACGACGCTGGAAGTGGAGGGTCGGGCCGTCGCGCTGCCGGGCGACCTGCAGCTGACCGCGTACCGCATCGTGCAGGAATCCCTCACGAACGCCCAGAAACACGGTCATGCCCGGAAGGCCGAGATCGTGCTCGCCTATACCGACAATGGGTTTTCGCTTCGCATCCGCAACGACGGCGAAGCGCCCGCGGAACTGAAGCCGGGCTTCGGGTTAATCAATATGCAAGAACGAGTACGAGAGTGGAACGGGGAAGTGCAGTTAGGGACGGAGACGGGAACTGGCTTCGCGGTCGACGTCCGCTTCCCCTATGCCGCCGGCGGAAATGGAGCGGATGTCATTGAAAATTCTCATCGTTGACGATCAGCGTCTCATGCGCGAGGGGCTCGCGACCATCATCGGCCTGGAAGATGGCATGGAGGTGGTGGGAACGGCCGTGGACGGCCGCGACGCCTACAACCAGGTCGTCGAGCTGCGGCCGGACGTGGTGCTGATGGACATTCGGATGCCCGGTATAGACGGTGTGGCTGGGTCCGAATTGATACTGCGGCATGTGCCGGACACAAAGGTGCTGATCCTGACCACGTTCGACGACGCGGAATTGATTTTGCAAGCGCTGGAAAAAGGCGTTCAAGGGTACTTGCTGAAGGATTTGCCGTCGGAGGCGATCGTCAGCGCGATTCACACGGTGTACAACGGCGGCACGGTGCTACAACCGGACATCACGGCGATGCTGCTGCGCGAAATGAAAAAGATGGCGGACCGCGATCCGGATATGACGCGGCCCTTGCCTCCGGACACGCCCGACGCATTGGCGTCGCTGACCGACCGGGAAAAAGAGGTCCTCGCCTTGCTGGGGCAAGGCTTCAATAACAAGGAAATGGCCGAGGCGCTGACGATCACGGAAGGCACGGTGAAAAATCACGTCTCAAATCTGATCGCGAAGCTGGAGCTCCGCGACCGAACGCAGGCGGCCGTCTATGCGGTCCGTCACTCCATTTGAGCGAAACGAGCATTACTTTTGGCATAGCGTATGAGATTCGTCATGCGCGGCGGCCCAAAGTGATGCTTTTTTTGCGTCCAATTCATGACGTTCAACAGATTTGGCCGTCCGCTATCCTTGGTAAGATTAAAGGGAAAGAACGGTCAGTGCTTTGAAAACCAAGCAGCAAAATCGATCATCATTAAGAAAGAAAACAGGAACGTATATTCGAATCCAGGAGGAATAGAAATCATGAAATTTATCAAGAGCAAAACCGTTTTAACCATTTCACTGGCAGCAGCATTTGTCGTAACCGGAGTCGGGGTAGTAGGCAGCGTATCCAAACCAAACGTTGCGAACGCAACTGCCTCTATTCATTCCAATGAAGTCATCGATACTGGAAGCGGCCATTATGTCACCGTTGATAAAAACGTGAGGTTGTACGTCGAGGACGTAGGCAAAGGCAAACCGGTCGTCTTTCTTCATGGCTGGCCGTTTAATCATGAAATGTTCGAATATCAACAGAACACGCTGCCTGCCAAGGGAGTTCGGTTTATCGGGATCGATCTTAGGGGATTCGGCAAATCCGACCATACTTACGACGGCAATAATATGGAGACCTATGCGGATGATGTTCGCGCCGTCATCGAGAAACTCAATTTAAAAGACGCCACACTGGTAGGCTTCTCCATGGGATCAACCGTCGCAACCGAATATGGGATCAAATATCAAGATAACAGGGTTTCCAAACTAATACTCACCGCCGCCCCCACGCCTAAATGGGGAATTCCACAGGAAGCGGTCGATAGCCTCGTAGCCGGTCTGGTACAGGACCGCCCTCAAACACTTGCAGTCGGTGAAGGCACTTTCGTAAGTAAGACCTCTAAGGAGTATTTGGCATGGCTCGGCCAGTTGGAACTCGAAGCGGATTCCCATACAACCATCGAAAGCATTAAATCGGTGGCTGCCACGGATTTGAGCGGAGAATTGGATCAAATCAAAGTGCCAACTCTTATTTTGCACGGCGTTCAAGATACAACCGTTCCATTTGCAGTTGCGGAAAAATTGCATAAGGGAATCAAAAACTCCACGTTGGTGCCTTTCGAAAACAGCGGTCACGGCCTCTTCCACGATGAAAAAGACAAGTACAACGAAGAGATCATTCATTTCGTCCGTCCTTAACGGGTTAAAGTAAGAAAAATGGGAACCTACATTCAAATTCAGGAGGAACAGAAATCATGAGATTTATCAAGAGCAAAACCTTTTTAACCGGATTACTGGTAGCAGCCTTCGTCTTAACCGGGGTTGGGCCGGCAGGCAGCATATCCAAACCAGACATTGCGAATGCAGCTGCGGAGTACGCGGCCGGTAATAATCCGAATGAAACGGTTTCGGACTCAACACCAACCCCAGCGCCGACATCGACGCCAGCACCAGCGGCTTCAACTCCAGCCCCGGCTTTGACGCTTTCCGACGCGCAACAAGTAGAAATCGCCCGTAAGGCGGCGGTGAATATCCCTTTAACGGATCAAACAAACGCCGAAGCAAATGCACTTTACGATAAATTTAAACAATCGGCGGCGTCAAGCAATGACGTGGCTGCAAACAAAGCTTATTCTGATGAGGAACTCATCAAAGAACTTCCAGGCTTCAAGAACGGCTACAAGGAAGCCAACGGCGTCAGGCTTCACTACGTCGAGGGCGGGGAAGGCGAACCGCTGTTTCTTCTGCCCGGCTGGCCCGTAACTTGGTATTCGTTTCGCGAAATGATGCCGGAGCTGGCTAAGAACTATCATGTTTATGTCGTGGAATACCGCGGCATGGGGAGCTCGGACAAACCTCAATCGGGCTATGACAAAAAGACGATGGCAACGGATATTTATGAATTGGCCAAAGCGCTTGGATATAAGAGCATCAACATCGCTGGGCATGATATCGGAGCGACGATCGCATACGCATATGCAGCCAACTTCCCGCAAGCCACGAAGAAAGTCGTGCTGATGGATGCTTCCCATCCGAACGAGAACTTTTTGAAAATCCCGATTTTGCCGCCGTCGGGTGTGTATGATGAAAGCAATCCCGAACGCGCGAAGTTCTACTGGTGGTTTGCCGTCAATACCATTCCGGGCTTGTCGGAGCAGATGCTCCAGGGCAAAGAGCTGGATCTCGTCTATAATTGGATTTACGATTATATGGGCTACACCAAGGATGCGCTCAGCAAGAAGGAACGCGAGGTTTATCTCGCGGCCTACTCACAGCCTGATGCGCTTCGCGCCGGCAATGAATGGTACAAGACGTTCAGTGACGATATCGAAACGCTGAAAACGTACAAGCCGCTGACCGTGTCTGCGCTCGGCATCGCCGGCGTGTCTGGTTACAGCATGCTGGAGCAGTTCTTAAATGAGCATGCGCCGAATTCAAAGACGGTGAAGCTGGAGAAAACCGGACATTGGATCATGGTGGAGAACCCGCAAGCCGCCATTAAACTGTTTAACGAGTTTTTCCAATAACAGGAAGCAGTTGTCGGAATCCAGAGTACAAGATTTATTCCGAACGCTGATCTTGAATAAAAGGATAAACCTAGCGATTTGCTGTATTTGTCTGAGCCACCAGAAGGTAACTTTCTTGTGGCTCTTCTATTTTTAAACAGGAGGAATGAATCAAACATGTCATTCATCGATGTATCGTAGAGCTACATTGACAACGCAGGCGGCCGTCTATGCGGTCCGTCATTCCATTTGAACGAAACGAGTATGACTTTTGGCATAGCGTATGAAATTCGTCATGCACAGCGGCCCAAAGTGATGCTTTTTTTGCGTCCAATTCATGACGTACAACAGATTTGGCCGTCCGCTATCCTTGGTAAGATCAAAATGCAAGCACGAAGGAGAACGCGGCAGCGATCTCCGACAAAAGAAACGATAGGAGTGTGGACGTGAAGACGGAGAAAAAAGTCGGTTTGGCGTTGCGGATCGTGACGGTGCTGCTCTGCTGACGCTGGTTGTTGGATTTTTTTTGAACTTAACTTCTTGAATTATTGAACGCGCATGCGAATGCAATGGATTCCGCGGAGGTGAAGGCTTGTGAAACTGAAACGATTCGTGCTTCCCGTCGGGTTGATGGCCGTGATAGTGTTTGCCGCTTATGGCTCCTATCACAAACACGATATTACGGAGGCAAAAGGCATGAGTAACGAGGCGAAAGCCATGAGTAACAAGGTGACTCGATTTACGGAAACGGCGGCGGCAAGCGGGGATACCAAGACCGCCGTTTTCGCCGGAGGCTGCTTCTGGAGCGTGGAAGCGCCGTTCGAGAAGCTGGACGGCGTCGTGAGCGTCGTCACCGGCTATTCGGGCGGACACACGACTGACCCGACATATGAGAAGGTGTCTACCGGAAAGACGGGCCATCTCGAAGCGGTGCAGGTCCGTTACGATCCGAGCCGCATCTCATACAACCAGCTGCTCCAAGTCTTCTGGCGCAACACGGATCCGACCGACACGAAAGGGCAATTCGCCGACCGCGGCACGGAATATCGTTCGGTCATCTTCTACGACAGCAAGGAACAGCAGACGGCGGCAGAAGCGTCGAAAGCAGCCCTCGCCGCGCAAGGCAAATTTGAGAAGCCGCTCGTGACGAACATTTTACCGGTCTCCGCGTTCTATGAAGCCGAGGATGTCCATCAGGACTTCTACCGGACCCATCCGGCCGATTTCGAATTCAACGACGTCGCGTCCGGCCGGAAGGCGTTTCTGGACGGCATCTGGGGTGAGGATCAGGAGTTGAAGGCGCTGGAAAGTCCGTATTCCCGGATCGACAAAGCGGAAAGGCTCATGTCGCTCACAAAGCTGCAGGTCGAAGTCACGCAGCATGATCAGGACGAGCCGCCGTTCCAGAACGCGTATTGGAACAACACCGAAGAAGGCATATACGTCGACATCGTGTCGGGCGAGCCGCTGTTCAGCTCGAAAGACCAGTTTGATGCCGGTACGGGCTGGGCGAGCTTCACCCGTCCCTTGGAGCCAGACAGCGTGGTCTACCGGGAAGTCGGCGGGTTCTTCTCGGACGAGACCCAAGTGAGAAGCCGCTACGCGGATTCCTTCCTCGGCCACGTATTCGAAGACGGTCCCGAACCGACGGGACTTCGTTACTGCACGAACTCGGCTTCGCTGCGCTTTATTCCGAAGGACGATCTCGTACAAAGCGGATACGGAAAGTATACCAAACTATTTCAGGGGGATGATGAACAATGAGAAACGAGTTTATTTTGGAACTGTTGGACAGCCGGCTGAACGTTTTTCTTCAATTGGTTGAGCAATGCCCGCCGGACAAACGCCGCGTGATCCCGAACGGCTTTAAGAACCACCTGCATTGGCATGTCGGACATGTGCTGACGGTGACGGAATTCCACGTGTTCACGCTCTCGAATCAGCCCACGTTCCTGCCGGAACGGTACCAGTCGTTGTTCGCCTACGGCACGAAGCCCGCGGATTGGCAGGAAGAGCCGCCGGCGTGGGACGACTTGATCGCGGAGCTGGGCGCTCAAGCGGTCCTCATCCGCGAGACGTTGAAGGACAGGCTGGACGAACCCGTGCCGGAGAACTTCCTGAAGGCGCAAACGATCGGCGAGCTTATCGTGTCCACGGAGCTGCATATGCTTGACCATGTCGGATTCGTCAACGCTATGCTGAAAGCACTGCAAGCTTCTTAAGGCGAATGGAGATCTTCGCTGGGCTAGAGAAACTTCGGCTGACCTCGCTAGGGATGGGCATCTCTTGATATCCAAGAATATCGTAATCCAGAAGGATTTTTGGTGTATGCCCAGCCGGATTCGTTCCGCTATGCGGACAAATATTTGGTGACCCGAAGAACGCAATATCTAAAAAAAGCCGGGCTCCTCCCGCATGCAGCTTTGGAGGAGACCCGGCTTAATGATGTTGGCTATCGTGATTTAAACAGGCTGTGTTTCTGGAATCCGGCTTACAGCAGTCCCGAACCTTTAACCTGGTTATAGAATTCCTGGAACTGCGGAATGTTGAACTGCTGGGCCGCGTCGGACAACGCCGTAGCCGGATCCGGATGAACCTCGACCATCACGCCGTCGGCGCCGGCCGCCAAAGCCGCTTTGGCGCAAGGCGCCATGATGTCTTTGCGGCCGGTGGAATGGGTCACATCGACCAGCACCGGCAGATGCGTTTCCTGCTTCAGAATCGGTACAGCCGAAATGTCGAGCGTGTTGCGCGTCGCTTTTTCGTACGTGCGGATGCCCCGCTCAATCAGCATGATCTGCGTGTTGCCCCGGGATAAAATATACTCGGCCGCATGCACGAATTCGTCGATGGTCGCCGCCAGCCCGCGCTTCAGCAGAACCGGCGTCCGGACGTCCCCCGCCGCCTTCAGCAGCTCGAAGTTCTGCATGTTTCTCGCCCCGATCTGGATGACATCGATGTAATCGCATGCCAGCTCGATATGCGCCGGGTCCACGATTTCGCTGATCGTCTTCAGCCCGAATTCGCTCGCCACTTCCTTCAGAATTTTCAGGCCTTCGATGCCAAGTCCCTGGAAATCGTAAGGCGAGGTTCTCGGCTTGAACGCGCCGCCGCGCATCACCGTAATGCCCGCTTCTTTCAAAGCGGCTGCTACAGTGCGGACCTGCTCATAGCTCTCGACCGAGCACGGTCCTGCGATCATGACCGGCTTGCCGCCGCCGATCGTCACATCGCCCAGCTGAATGACGGTATCCTCCGCCTTTTTCTTGCGGCTGACGAGCAGGTGCTTCTTATGATCGATCTGCTGCAGCGTCAGCGTCGCCTGAAAAATTTGCTTGAACAGATGCCGAACCGTCTCATGGTCGAATGGTCCTTCGTTGCTGGCTACGAGTTTCTCCAGCATTTCCTTTTCACGGACCGGATCAAATTTCGGCACGCCCTGTTTTTCTTTCTCTACACCAAGCTCCTGTGCGATCCGCGCCCGTTCGGACAGCAGCGACAGCAGCTGAAGATTCACCTCATCCAATTGATTGCGCAGTTCTTCCAAGCGCCCTTGACTCATCTCTCATCTCTCCTCACCTAGTGTTGAAAATATCTAAATCAAACAAAAAAGACCCCTGTCCGCCAAGGGACGAGGAGTCGTGGTACCACCCTTATTAGACATGCACACGTGCAGGCTGCATATCTCACTTGAACCTTTTAACGCAAGGGAAACGGGTATTCCTACGTCCTGCATTCATCAAACAGGGAATCAAAATACCGGCTCAGGAATGAACTTCGGCGGGCAGTGTCCCTCGGATGCTTCCAGTCTATCGGCATACCGTCCCTGGCAGGAGCTTTCTCCGCTTACTCTTTCCTTCACAGCTTGTGTTCTATAAATTAGTTCGAACTAAAATTTAAAAGCATTGTATTACAATCCGTGGAAGGGATGCAAGATCACAAAGTAACGCATTAACGCGATGAATTATTAGATACACTCGAATCAACAAGTCCCCTTCATTCGTAATTCCTTGCCCAAATCAAGGGAGATGCGGCCGAATATCGACGATGCCTATCCTGTCCAACAGCCCTATTAAAAGCCAGGAGGTTCAAATTGTTCAGCATGCGCCTAAGCGGCCGCCAAACGGTCACTTCGCTCTGACGTGAATCACTCAGCAAAATACGCGGTCACGTGGTCCCTAAATTCGCACGCGGCGGCCGACAAATAGCGCTGCTCGCTCCATACGAGGTAAAATTGGCGCCGGCACGCCTGATCGGCCACGGGCACTAGAGTGACACCGGGTATTTCTTTATCCCCTTTTTTGCAGCCGGACAGTGCCACCCCGATGCCCGCGCGTACGAGGCTTAGGATCGCCGGCGGTTCGTCGACCCGGCAAATATACCGGGGAGCCGCCCCGGCCTGCTCAAAGAAGCCGTCATTGATCTGCTGAAAGACAAAGTCTTCGCGGTATCCGATAAAGGGCTCCGCCGCCGCTTCTTTCAAAGAAACCTGACGGCGGCCGGCAAGCGGATGCGCCGAGGGCACGGCCAAGTACAATTCCTCGCTCAGCACGGCCTTATAAGCATATCCCCCTTGATCCAGCGGCAGCGGCGTAAAGCCGAGATCCGCCTCACCCGAGGTGAGAATTTCGCTCATCTGCTCGATGGGAGCCTGGGAAATTTGAAAGTTTACTTCCGGATGAGCCGTTATAAATTCGGTGATCGGCCCCGTCATCCGCTCCAACGTCACCGTCACCAGTCGGATGCTGCCGCGCTCCAGCCCGGCAAGGTCCGTCACCTCCCGTTTTCCTTCCTCCAGCAGGCGGAGCGCCTCCTCAGCCTTTGTCAGAAACGCCTTTCCATAGGAATTCAGTCGAATTCTACCCGCTTGCCTGTCGAACAGCGGAACGCCGATATCCTCCTCCAGCCGGGAAATCGTCTTGCTGAGCGCAGGCTGGGCGATCCTCAGCTCTTGCGAGGCCTTCGTCATATGCTCCAGCCTGGCCACAGTCCTGAAATATTGAAGCTGCAGCAGCTCCATAGCTCTCCCTCCACCCCTTATATACTTCAATATATAGAGTCATATAAAAATATATATTTCCGTTTATCGCAGCCTGATTATAAGATAACCTGAGAAGGAAATCAATGGGATCTACAATTCAGGATAAGTCAAGGAGTGAACCGTATGAAAGCCATAACATTCAACCGCCTGGGGCCGCCCGACGTGCTGCAGCTGACCGAGCTCCCCGTCCCGTCAGCCCGACCGGGAACCGTCCGGGTACGCGTCAAAACGGCCGGCGTCATGCCGATCGACGCCAAGGTCCGCAGCGGAGTCGTTCCGTACGCGCAGTCCCACCCTTTCCCGATCATCCCCGGCAATGAATTTGCCGGGATGATCGACGAGGTGGGTGACGGCGTTAGCGAATTCGCCCGCGGGGAAGAAGTGATCGGCTTCACGACATTTGGCGGGTATGCCGAATATGTCGTCGTCAGCAGCGACCAATTGGTACGTAAACCGGAGGCTATGCCTTGGGAGACCGCCGGAGGTTTTACCGGCAACGGACAGGGCGCCCATATGGCGCTGGAAGCGATCCGGATTCAGCCCGGGGATACCGTGCTGATCCATGGGGCGGCCGGCGGGCTGGGCACCTTTGCCGTGCAGCTCGCGCTGGCTTGGGGCGCCGGCAGGGTGATCGGCACGGCCAGCGTGGCCCATCACGAACACCTCCGCCGCCTGGGCGCCATTCCGCTCGGCTACGGGGAAGGGCTCGCCGCCCGCGTACGCGCTATCGCCCCCGCGGGAGTGGACGCCGCCTTGCATGCCGGCGGCGGGGATGACCCCATCCTGCAGGCATCCGTGGACCTGGTCCAGGACTTCAGCCGAATTGTAGCGATGGTCCCCAGTGTTCAGGCCCAAACGCTCGGCATCCGGCAACTGACCGGAACGCGCAGCAAAGAACGCCTTACCGAACTTGTCCGCATATACAGCGAAGGGAAAGTCGATATCTCTATCCGCAAAGTGGTGCCGCTGGATCAGGCCCAGGACGCCCACCGGGAGATTGAATCCGGCCATGGCCGCGGAAAGATCATCCTCTCGGTCTAATTTGCTTCGACTTAAAAAGGGTGCCATCAATCAACGATCGATGGCACCCTTTTTCGCTGCGGATCAATGGGAGAATAATGGATTTGTCTCAAAAGACTTTCATCACGGCATCAAGACACCGTCGGCGACTCCTTGCGAAAGCCGGATTCGCCCGGCTTGCTCCGCTTCGCGTCACGGCGCTTTGCACCGATGATCCAGCGCGAACCCGGCAGATGCGACAGCGTGTAGCTGATGCCGAGCGAAGCGAGTACGGTCAGGCCGAAGGTCAGGAGCGTAAAGGATACGTGGCTGCCTGCCAAATCCATCGGACGCGTGAAAAAGGCGATCACGTAAATGATCAGCGCATGCACAAGATAGCCGCCGAACGAATACCGGCCGATCCAGGTCAGCAGCCGCAGAAAAGCCTGGCTCCGCCCCTGCATCATGATAAGCAGCCCGTACAGCAGGAGCATCTGCGCGACGATGATGACAAAGGTCGATGGCCGCAGGTACGTGGAAATATTTAAATTCACGACCTCACCCGACCCCTGCAGCACGTCATAGCCCAGCTTGATGTACATGGCCAGGAACAGGAGTCCGGTCCAAGGCAGCAGCCGGGTGCACCATGCCCGCCAGTTTGAGACGGATGCCGCGCATACCGCGCCGGCCACAACATAAAAACCGTACATTACGAACGAATAGCTGCGGTATTGCAGCAAAACGGACCAGGGTCCGCCAAGCCCTTCGGCCCAGCTCCCCATTCGGTAATAGGACAGATACAGCAGAGCAGCGTAAATGATAAAAGATCCGCCCAGGATCGCGGATAACAACCCTGCCCGCTTCTTCGTCTCCAAAGGCCCGATCACGCGCCGCGCCGCCCGAAACGCCCAGGCAAACAGCGGAAACAGCAGGTAGAACTGAAAGATCATCAGAATAAACCACAGCTGGTATCCCGTCTGAGGAACGAACATCTCTTTCAGCAGCGCTCCCCAGTCCTGTCCTCCTTTTTGCCAGAAAGATGGGGTAAATACGTGGACATACAGCCAATAAATCACCGTCCAGCACAGAAAAGGGACATACACATCTCCGAACCGTTTGCGGATAAACGGACCGTACCGAAACCGTTCACCATAGTTATAAAACAACAGCACGGCGGATAAAAACACAAAGGTCGGCGTTCCGAAACGGGTCAGGTGGTAGATCATCGTCAGCATGGTGGAATCCGCGGCCACAATGTCGGGCCTATAAATGTACTCGGCAATGGAATGCTGCATCACGATCGCCAGAAAGGCGAGGCCACGCAGCTGCGTCCATTCTTCGATTCGCGGTTTGCCCATGAGCATGAGGTCCTCCTTCTTCTTGTTCAGGGCCAGTATACCCGGTCAATATTAAATGAACCTTAAAGCAGGTGGAATTAACAGATTTTCTCTCATCCAAAGGCCACTTTTTTCCCCCGTACATGGTTCACGATTCTCCAGTTTCCAACAACTCCCCATGCATATAAAAAAACCGGGAAGTCCATCTTCTGGACGTTCCCGGCACGAAGGGCCGTGTATAACGAAATAGCCCCATGATCCTGCTCTATCGCGATAATTCGATCTCGACGATGATCTCCACCTCGACCGGCGTATCAAACGGCAGCTCGCTCGTGCCGATCGCGGAGCGCGTATGCTTGCCCTTCTCCCCGAACACTTCGATCAGCAGATCCGACGCCCCGTTCAGCACGTAAGGCTGGTCTTTAAATCCCGGGGCGCTTTGGATGAAGCCGAGCATCTTGACCACTTTCTTCACCCGGTCCAGGCTGCCCAGATGGGCCTGCAACGACGATAAAATATTCACGATGCACCGGCGCGCCGCCTCTTGCCCCTGCTCGATCGTCAGCTCTGCTCCAAGCTTGCCTTTTAGAATCAGCTCCCCGTTCTTGCGGCAATCATGACCCGAAGTGTACAGCAGATTTCCTACTTGATTTACGGGAACGTACGAGAACTTCGGCTCGCCAACCGGCTCCAGCTCGATGTTCAGTTCTTTTAATCTCTCTTGAATGCTCATCATCATTCCTCCTGTAATGGTTGTTGTTGAAGCAGCCGCATGGCGAGCTGCATGTATACCTTGGCTGCGTCCGCGATCTGACGGACGGGTACCCGTTCATCCTTGACATGGGCTTGATCCAGCGATCCGGGTCCGAATATAATCGTCGGTATGCCACGATCAATGGACAGGAACGGCGCCTCGCAGGTGGCTTCGAAAATACCGATGGCGGACGGCTTCCCGAGAACATCACAGGTAGCGTCGACCAGCGCCTGCACAAGCTCATGGTCCTGCGGAATGGTCGACGCCGGAATAAACAAGTAGTCGTCCACTTCGTAGGTGACTTCCCCGGCGATTTCACCTAAGCCTTCGCCTGAGCCTGCACCCGCACTTAAGCCTCCGCTTACACCCGCGCCTGACGCCGCATTTAGCGCCTCCTTCAATTGCTTCAGCACCTGCTCCGCCGTCTCGCCGGGGATGACCCGGCGGTCGACCTCGATCTCGCAGTGCTGCGGCACGATGTTCGGCGCCGTCCCGCCCTTGATCTGCGTGACGTTCAGCGTCGCGTACCCGAGAAGCGGATCGGCGCTCTCCTTGAGGCGGCTTCGAAGCGGCTCCAGCGCCGAGATGAGCGCCGCCATCTTCGGAATGGCGTTGTCGGGCTCCAGCACCTTCGCCGCATGGCCGGCGACGCCCGCCGTGCGGATCCGGTAGCGGCCGACGCCTTTATGGGCGGTGCAGATGCCGAGCCCGGTCGGCTCGCCGATAACGGCGTAATCGGCGTGCACACCGCTGCGCAGAAAGTGGCGCATGCCGGCATTCTCCCGCTCTTCATCCACGTTGAAGAGCAGGAGCAGCTCCCCGGCGAACGGGCAGCCGCGCCGGTGCAGCAGGATGGCCGCGTACAGCATGGCCGCGACGCCGGACTTCATATCGGCGGCACCCCGGCCGATCATCTCACCGCCCCGGACAACGGCGGCAAACGGGTCCTCGCTCCAGCCTTCCCCGGCCGGAACGACGTCGAGATGGCCGTTGTACAGCAGCGCCGGCCCTTCCGCCGTGCCCTTCAGCCGGGCGACCACATTCGGCCGCTGCGGCGCGGCCCACTGCAGCTCGGCCTCGATCCCCTCGTCCCGAAGGAGCTTCAAGACGTACCGGGCGGCCGCTTCTTCGCGTCCCGGCGGATTTTCGCTCGGGATGCGGATGAGTCCGCAGACGATATCCAGCAGCTCATGCCCGTGAAATGAATCAAGGTCCTTCTCCATGAATAGCCAGCCTCCTCACTGTACCGCTCAGCTGTTCTTGCCCCTGGCGTCGATCCGGATCTTCTCGACCGGCACCCCTCCGCGGAAGCCGACGATTTCATCGCACAGATTCGGGAGGACGCAGGCATGATTCGGGATAATGGTCAGGTGCTGGCCGATGTGAAGCGATACGGAAGCCGGATCATAGCTGAGGAAACCGTGCTCTTCATTCAGCTTGAAAATTTCGATATCGGGATGCTCCACGATGTAGCCGAAACCTTTGGAGAAAGGCATCGTGTCCGTGGTGAGCGTTTTGGATCCCGCGTCGATGATCGCCCGGCCCGGAGCCGGAACACTGACGACCGTCGTGATTACCCGCAGCGCGCAATCGTCCACCGTGATCATGCCCATCGACAATTGGCCCACGTCGTGGAATATGTAATTTCCGGCCCGAATCTCGGTTACACCCTCAAGCTCCTGCGCGAACTTGGACGACAGCGACGAACCGCCGCTAACGACCGGAACATCGATTCCCGCTTTTCTCAGCAGATCGGCGGTGTTCTTCAGGGTAGCCGCCTCCTGGCGAGCTGTGCTGCGAATCTCTTCCCGGCCCTCTTCGCTGTAAATCTGGCCCGCATAGGAGAGCAGTCCGGTGATTTCGATCCCCGGCAGGTTCCGGATCTGCTGCGCAAATTGCAGCGTGTCTTCCCCCGGCTGGCGGCCGCAGCGGCCGATGCCCCCGTCCACTTCGATGTAGAGCGGTATGCGGCGGCCGAGACGCTCGCCTACCTCCGACACCGCCGCGGCGCCTTCCACACTGTCGGCAACGGTCGTAACTTTGACCTTTTGCGCCAGTGATATAACCGCTCTTGTTTGTCTTCGCCAATGATGGGAAAAGCGATCAAAATATCGTCGATTCCCGCTTCAGCCATCACTTCCGCTTCCCCGAGCTTGGCGCAGGTAATGCCGGTGCTTCCGGCCTCCAGCTGCTTGCGGGCAAAATAAACCGACTTGTGCGACTTGATGTGGGGACGGTGCCGGATTCCGGCCTTTCTCGCTTCCTCCGCCATGCTGCGGATGTTGCGTTCGGCAATGTCCAAATCGACGATGACGGCAGGCGTTGATACGGTTTGAACCATCTTGCTCCCTCCTTAATTGACACAGATCTGGATTATGGATATGACCTTGTTGTAGGCTCGCTGAGACAATCAATCTTCAAACCAACAAAAAAAAAATAATTAGATCAAAAAAATATTTTTTTGATTGTTCACATTATGAATCCCCTCGCCGCGTCTTGTCAATATAATTCCACGACTCAGCATAATGCTGAATACGCTTTCAAACTAGGATAAGAAAAGCCCGAAATACAGGCCAACTCTTATGCAGCACCGTGGCTATTATGTTCATCGAATGTGCGGACTCCTTCTGCCCTTGTCTGCGCTTTGCTATCCTCAAATCCCCGGCCCTGGCCCGGGCGGCTTAGCCTTGCTATACCTTGTTTTTCGGCATGCCTTTGTCCTGGTTCGCCCGAATTTCGTCGAGATAGTTATACAGCGTAAACTTGGAAATATCGAGGAACTGGCATACTTTATCCCCCGCCTTTTTCACGAGAAAAGCGCCGCGCATATCCAGAAACTGCACCGCCTTCACCTTGTCTTCCTTGCTCATATGAGAGACCGGCTTGCCGATTTCCTTCCGGCATTCCTGAAGCAGGTAATCAAGCAAATCGTTCACGTCGTTGACGAATACCTCTTTCACTTCCTGGTCTAGACTATGCATCGTCAGCGACCGGATCGTATTCTCCGCAACGAGCAGATCGGAAATATCCAGGTTCATGCAGAGGGCGCCGATCGTCTCACCTTTACTGTTTTTAAAGTAGGTTGAAGAGGATCGCAATATTTTGCCGTCTTTCGTCTGGGTGATGTAGTTGTAGCGGTCTCCCTCCGTCACGGTTCCGCGCAGCACCTCCAGCCCGAGATTGCTTCCGCAGTCCCCGACCTTCCGGCCGGTAATGTGGCCGTTCTCGATCGCCACGATCGTGCTTTCGTACCCTTGCGTCAAATCGTGAAGCACCACTTCGCATTTCTCCCCAAACTGGGCGGCGATGGCCCGGATAACGGGCAGCAGCACATTCAGCTCTTCCTTGATATGTTCCATAGATCCCACTCTCTTTAAACTGTCATCTAAAAATAATTTTGAGTATCAAAAAAACTTTAATGCATCTCTAGTTTGTTCAAAATCGTTCTTTTTGTCAAGGTGTGACGGCAGAACCGCGGTAGACTTCACAAAAAATGATAAGAACAAAAGAAGCAGCACATGCTGCTTCTTTTGGATCCGGACGTCAAATGCGGGGCCCGGACTTGCTGCGATGGCCGAACCCCATGTCACCGAGATGGCTCTGCACCCGCTCAGCACTCTATTATAACGCCATGATTTATCTCCCCCCTTCTTTCGGAACCGTTTATCACTACGCACGCATTCGGCTGGGTCCAGCCTCTGTCCGACTTTCCTTTACTCGTTCGCGCTTTGCATGGCCGTCTGCGGCTCGCCCGGTGCGTCCAGCACGGCGGCGTTGATGCCGTTCAGAAACGCCAGCGCGCTCGCCTTGATAATGTCGGTATCCATTGCGCGTCCGGAGTATGTTTTGCCCTGGTATTCCAGCCGGATGTTGACGCGGCCGATCGCCTCTTTGCCCCGCGACAGGCTGTTGATTTTATAATCCCTCAGCTGCACGTCAAGTCCGACCAAAGCCTTGATCGCGCTGTACAGCGCATCGATCGGTCCGTCCCCGACCTTGCTGTCCGTGTAGCTTTCGCCGCCTTTTTTCAGCTGGACGGTCGCCGTCGGCACGATGTCGTTGGTCACGACCTGAAAGGACTCCAGCTCATATAGATGGCTGGTGCCCTGATCGATTTTGCGGTGCTCGGCTACCAAATAGAACACGTCATGGTCATAAACTTCCTTTTTGGCGTCGGCCAGCTGCAGAAATTTCGCAAACAGCTCCTCAAAATCGTTAGGGTTGCTCGTGTCGAAGCCGATTTTTTCCACCGCATTTTTGAACGCATGCCGTCCGGAACGCGCGGTCAGGATCAATTCCATGCTCTCAGCCCCGACTTCCTCCGGCGACATGATTTCGTACACGTTTTTATCCTTCAGCAGTCCATCCTGGTGAATGCCGGACGAGTGGGCAAACGCGTTTTCGCCTGTAATCGCCTTGTTCACCTGCACGTCCAGTCCTGTCAAATGGGTCAGGAGCCGGGAGGTGCGCAGAATTTCCTGCGTCTGGATCTGGGTATGACAGTTAAAATAGTTTTCCCGCACCTTCAGCCCCATCACCACTTCCTCAAGCGAGGTGTTGCCGGCGCGTTCGCCAAGCCCGTTGATGGTGCACTCCACCTTCTCGGCCCCGTTCTTGATTGCGGCCAGCGTGTTTGCCGTCGCCAGGCCCAGATCGTTATGGCAGTGCACGCTCAGGACGACCTTGTCATTCAGGTTTTTCAGCCGGTCGTTAATTTTTCGGATCAGCTCGCCGAACTCTTCCGGAACGGCATAACCAACCGTGTCAGGAACGTTGATGATCGTCGCGCCGGCCTTGACCACCGCTTCGATCGTCTGCCACAGGTATTCGAATTCCGACCGGGACGCATCCTCCGTGGAATACTGCACCTCCGGCAGCAGCGTCTTCGCAAATTTGACGGCATCCACGCCCATTTGCACGACGGCGTCCTTCGAGCGGCTGAACTTTTTCTCCACGTGAATGTTGGACGTGCCCAGCACGATATGGATAAACGGATTTTGCGCGAGCTTGATGCTTTCATACACGCTTTCGATGTCGCTCTTCACCGCCCGGGCGAGTGCGGTCACAGAGACGCTGTCTCCCACGGTTCTGACGATTTCCTGCACGGCTTGAAAATCCCCCGCCGACGACGCAGGGAAGCCCGCCTCGATGATATCTACATTGAGGCGCTTCAGCTGCTGCGCGAATTCAACCTTCTGCTGCGTGTTGAGCTTGGCGCCAGGCACCTGCTCTCCGTCGCGTAACGTCGTGTCCAATACGATAATTTTGCGGTTCATCTGCAATTCCTCCCCAATCAGTGTAGTTATATATATTTAAAAGCGGGGCCGGCCAAACCCGGAATTTGGCCAACAAAAAAACCCCGTCTCTACGCTAGAGACGAGGTTTAACCCGCGGTACCACTCTAATTCATTTTCAGCAGTGCAAAAATGATCTTCTTTCGATGGCAATCACCATCTATCCCTGTAACGGTGGAACTCCGGCAGACCCTACATTGTCAGGTGGCGGTTCATAGACGAGTTCGAAATGATCGACAATACCGCTTCACACCACCCAGCGGCTCTCTGGAAAGTCACTACACTTCTACTATTTCTAATCGAAACCTTTATGAGGTATGAAATTGTTAATTATATTATGGCATCCATTTGCTTTTGTCAACCCTGGATTTTCCATAAAGTTGAACCCGGAAGATCAAGCGGAACGGAGATGTTCCATCAGCTTCCGAAGCCAGTTGGCATCATTCGATAGGGCTTGGTAGGCGTGCTCGCTAATAAAAAGGGCCGAGTCCCGGTACCTGTCCGGAACCTCGGAGAAGCCTGGCCGCTCCTCGATCAGCCGGATTTTTTTCTCCAGGCGGGCGATGGACTCCTCGATGATGTAAGCCAGCTTGTGCTTGTCCACCTTATCCAGAAACAACAGAGATGAATACAGGCTCGTGATGCTTGTGAAATTTTGAAATACCGCGTAAATTTCCTCTTCCAGCGCCCTGCGGCCCTCGTCGGTAATGCCGTAGGTCGTTTTCTCCGGACGGTTTTCGGATTGGACGACTTTGATTTTACGGATGTAGCCCTTTTTCAGCAGGACCTCAAAATTGTAATACAGCGTTCCGTCGTTGATCGTGATCGTATTTTCCAGAGGCTTGAACACCTGTTTCTTGATGTCGTACGGATGGTGCTCCCCCTCGCTGAGCAAGCCGAGAATAAAGATCTGAAGCGACATTGCGATCCCCCTCATCATATGAAAAAAGGGCCGACAGGACCTTTTCCCGTCAGCCCATCCGATCTTATTTTACATGAATTGCGGTTCCGCTGCAGGCTCCTTCCCCGCCTTGGCCGTTTTGACAGGCTTAAACTGGTGAATGAACAGGTTGATGACGAGCGCACCCGCTCCCACCAGGGCCAAACCGAGAACATATTCAGCCGTTTTCCCGCCTCCAAAGAGCAGGTTGTAATCCAGATGAATCGTGTAGAACATCGGAGAAATATGGCTGAAAGCCTTGAAGAATCCCGGCATCATCTCCGGCGGCAGCACGGCTCCGCCCGCAATCGTCTGCGACAGCAGCAGCGGCAGGTTCAGCATCATGCCGGCCTGGCCGAACAGCAGCACGCAGATGCTGGTGAACTCAATGGCGACGAGCATTTCCAGGGAGTGCACCATCCACATATTCAGGAACGTCTCCGCCCCGTAGTTGTGGAAGCCGAAGTAGATAGCCAAACCGACCAGCGGCGCGATCAGGGACAGCACCACATGGACGCCCTGAAGGGACAGAAACGCTCTCCATTTGCCTACTTTGGCTTTCAGCTGGTTCAGCGCGCCCGAGCTGATCATCGAATAAATCATCGCACCTACGTAGGACGCCATCGTCAGGAACATCGGCGCCATCTGATTATGCATACCGGCCGGCGGTGTGTTCGTGGACACGATATTCGGCGTCATCTTCGACATCACGCCTTCGACCATCTGCTTGGATTGCTCTGCGGGCACCTTCATGCCCTGCAGCATGGCTTCAAAGCTCTGCGTCTGAATTTGCGTGCTGATCTTAGAGGAAACCTGTGTCGCAATGCTCTGCATCGTGCTGTTGACCGAGGCCGGATTGGATTCGTTGATGAAAAAGTCCAGCTTCACCTGCTCGCCCTGGGCGGCCAGCTTCTGCGTAAAATCCTGCGGGATATGCATGATGAACTGAATATCGCGGTTATCCAGGTCCTTCTGCGCCTGCTCAAGCGATTCGTCCGTGTTTAGAGGTTGATGTCAAATCGACGCGCAAGAGGCTGGAGTTAAGGCGCTAACCGGCGGTTATCTACAACCATGAACTTCGATGTGGTAGAATATGTAATCATATTACTTGTGGGACAGGTGAAACGAATGAATGCGGATATCAAGGTAAGACTGGCATCAGTATCCGATGCAGAGGAACTCTCCAGGCTAAACCAAGCGTTTAACGGAGGTGACAAGCGGCCTCCCCAGCAAATCATGGAGAGCCTGAAGATCCACAACGAATTAATTGCTGTAGCAGAAATAAGAGGCAAAGTCGTTGGTTTTGGTTGTGCTCAAAGCTTTCATTCATTTTGTTACGAAGATCCGCAGGGGGAAATTACGGAACTGTATGTTGAAGAAGCCGCACGAAGGAGAGGAATTGCGGGTGCAATCATTTTTTGTCTGGAAGAAAATCTCAGGAAACGTGGCGTAGAAAGCGTAAAAGTGTTGACTGGCAAGCGGAACGACGCTGCCATTAAAACGTATGAACACTGCAATTATGTCAAAGACGATGAGCTGGTGCTGACCAAAAGGATAGAAGACTGACGATTTATTCAACAAAGACCGCCCTGAAAAAGGCGATCTTTTATCAAAGCCTGTGGAGGACGAGCCTCCACAGCTTAACCAAAGAACAGGTCGAGAATATTCGATCCTGTCGACGACTGTTTGTTGTAAAATTCGGAATAGCCGCAATTTTCGCAATAGACGACAACAAATTGGTTGTGCTGGACATCAAACATTTTGGAGAGGCCTGTGCCGGTCATGGCCACCTCTTTCGTCTTGGCGTTGCGGCTGCCGCATTTCACGCATCCCTGTTGTTCATTCATCTCTCATTACCTCCATATTCGCGTTCGCGTTTTGTATCCTAATACGGTCCGTGCTAAGGCATGGTTGCAAACTGTCACTCTTCCGAATACATTCCCCAGCCCTTATATTTGTATAATCCCTCCAAAGCCAGGTTGTAATTCAGCGCTTCGATGCTCCAGACCTTCATCTGATCAGCCGGCAGCAGGCCCAATTCTTTGAGCTCACCTTGCAATCTGACGGGAAAGAACAATATGTCTTCCTCGCTTTCCTGCTGCTGCCCACCTTCCCGCCATTTCGTTCATAAGTACCACCTCCTATATAGCCCAAATATTTATATTTTATAAAATGACATAAAAACCGAACTCTTTTTTCATCGAGCGACAATATTGGGTGTAAGCTGCTTACCCAGGAGGGCCCTCTGAATGCAAAACGAATCGATGCACCACGTGCTCACAAAAATGATCGAAGGTGATCAGCAGGCGTTTCACACGCTGTATGATGCCACCTATCAGGATGTCTACCGGACGGTCTCTTTTCTGGTGGATCATCCTCAGGATCGCGAAGATATCATGAATGAGATTTACATGCAAATGTGGACCTCGCTTCCCAACTACGATCCGAATCGTCCTTTCCACTTCTGGCTGCACGGCTTGGTCATCCGCCAAGTGCAGAGATTCCGGATGAAAAGCTGGAGGAGATTCCGAATTTTCGAACGAATCCGTATCTTTTCCCGGGAAGAGCATCATTGGGATCAGCCCACGGTGACGACGGATGGGACAGACCCTGAGATATCAAAGGCCATGCACAAGCTGACCGATAAACAGCGAACGGTGATCATCCTCCGCTTTTACCACGACTATACGCTGGAGGAGATTGCAACATTACTCGATATTCCGCTGGGTACCGTCAAGTCCAGATCTCATGCCGGCCTGCAGTCGCTTCGAAAACACTTGGGAAACCTCCCCCTGGAAAGGATGGAAAAGAACAATGCCTATTGAAAGCCAAATCCGCGAGTACCTGCATCAAGAGGCAGAGACCATGGAATGCCCCCCGGCCATTTCCAAACGAATCGAACAATCCTATTCTCATTACGCACAACGACAAAGGAGCAAAAAAACGATGAAAAAACGATGGATCGGCGGCCTTGTTGCTGCAGCAATTATGATTCCAACCGCGGCATTCGCCGCCCCTCCCCTGTTTGAAATGGCTAAGAGAACACCGATGACGGCCGAGCAAGTCAAGGTGGATGCGGTTGGCGGAGCGGCGCTTGACAAGCTGTATCGCTCTTATCCGGAAACCAAGTCGTTTGAAATCATCGACGCCAGCCAGCTTGGAGGAGACCCCGCGGATGCAAGTCAGGGGAAAGCCATCCAAACCAGCATCGTGCTGCAGGAAAAGGGAGCCCATGGCAAAAAGGTCCGCCTTGATTTGAACGGGATTACGGGTGAAATCGAACATGTAAATCAAGAAAATTGGCAGCCTCAGGAGAAGCCGGTCATCTCCTTAACCGATCAGGAAATCAAATCGAAGGTAGATGATCTCATAAACAAACTGTACGGCAGTACCGGTAAGTACGAATACAGCATGGAGCCGATGCAGAATTCGGACCCAAAAACGTTGATATTGAACTATACCGAAAAGGGATCAGCAACGCCGTTCTATCAGGCATTAGTTCAAGGGAATACGATCAGCGTTTCTCTGATCGGAGGCGGCCCTGCCCCATCCGTGGAAGGCTTTTTCACTACAAACGGCAAGCCTGACTATACTGCGGATGCCTTTTTAAATGATGAAAAGCTATTTTCTTTACTTCAGATGAGTCCTGCGGAATTGAAACAAGAATTGGCGAAAGGTGCATCTGTCGCCGAGATCGCAGCATCTAAAAAGGTTTCCAAGCAACAAGTCATGGACGTCATCGCAAGTACACAGGCTCAAAAACAAATCCAGGCCGATTCGCATGGAGGAGCTTCCGATGACGAGCGTACGCTGGAACAATGGAAACAATTTCTTGAACCCAAAGTATCGCAAGTGATTGAACATAAAACGGAAACGCCTTGGTAGAAAGAACAGTCCAGGTGCCAGAAATGGCGCCTGTGTTTTTTATGGATGCTCCCCTCTAGAACTGATCGTCTTGATAGGGGAACCATCCATTTTCTTAAAAACCTAAAATTTTGAGGAAAAGACCTATAAATCTTGTAGGTTTTGAACCCGGTTTGTTTGCTAAAATGGAAAGGAGCACCTTTTGCAGCATCTATCCAACCACAGAATAAGGAGGAAACGAGATGACTCAGCCTGTGACGCAGCGCGAGCCTTTGGTCACCCACATCTATACCGCCGACCCTTCGGCTCACGTGTTTGAAGGCAAGCTGTATATTTACCCATCCCATGACCTGGACCATGAGCATACGTCCAACGATAACGGGGATCAGTACGACATGGAGGATTACCACGTCCTGTCCATGGACGATGCGAACTCCCCATGCCAGGATCACGGCGAGGCGCTGCATCTCCGCGATATCCCTTGGGCCAAGCAGCAGCTCTGGGCGCCGGATGCGGCCTATAAGAACAATACGTACTACCTCTTCTTTCCGGCACGGGATCACGACAACATCTTCCGGATTGGGGTAGCTACCGGCTCCTCTCCCGCAGGGCCATTCACTCCGCAGCCGGAATATATTCCGGGCAGCTTCAGCATTGACCCCGCCGTCCTGATGGACGATGATGGAAGGGCTTTCATGTACTTTGGAGGGCTGTGGGGCGGCCAGCTGGAAAAATGGCAGACGGGCACCTTTGATCCGAACGCTGAAGGCCCGGCAGCCGACGAACCGGCGCTGGGGCCAAGAGTGGCCGAGCTTAGCGACGACCTGCTGACCTTCAAGGAGGCGCCCCGCGAAATCTCCATTCTCGACGAGAACGGCCAGCCCATTTTGGCAGGGGACGAGGAACGGAGATATTTTGAAGGACCGTGGGTACATAAGCATAACGGACTTTATTATCTGTCTTATTCGACCGGCACGACCCATAACATCGTATACGCTGTGAGCGAGAACCCGCAGGGTCCTTTTACGTACAAAGGAAAAATCCTGACGCCGGTCATCGGCTGGACGACCCACCACTCGATCGTGCAGTTCCAGGATAAATGGTATTTGTTCTATCATGACAGCTCACTATCGGGCGGCGCGGACAACAAACGCTGCGTCAAATTCACTGAGCTGACCATCCACGAGGACGGTACGATCAAAACCATCGATCCATACGGGAAGTAACCGCTTGTGATAAGCTCGCGGTGAAGTGAAAAAGGCTTACCTCCACCAAATGGAGATAAGCCTTTTTTTGGTCTGCAGCGCCGAGGGTCTACGCTGTCCCTTCGGCAAAATTCCGGATCGCGTCCATATAGGACGAGGCCGGATACTCTTGCTTGGCGTGCTCGTATCCCGGATTGCCTTCGGACCACGCACAGGTGAGCTCCAGCTTGGTCTGGTCCCCCACCGGCGTCAATTGATAAGTCATATCGCAATATACGGACTCATGCTGTTCATTGTAAGCCGGAGCGGGATGCTGTTCATACGAAAATTCGCGGTTCGGCTCGTACGACTTCACGAATCCGTACACATGAAGCGTCCGGTCCCCATCGGGCCCCGGTCCCCTGAATTCGACGCGGGCTCCCGGCTCAAATGTCGATTCGATACTGGACCCGAACAACGTGGCGCGTGTTCCTTCCGGTGTAACAATGGCCGCCCACACCCGCTCGGGCGGAGCTGCGATCAAGACTTCGTACGTCAAGCGGCTGCTAGATGGATTGACTGCCATTTCAATCACCTTCCATTGCTTGATAGGAATGTATGCTGCCGGATGGATCCATCCATTTTTTTACTTTAGCATGCAGGTTGGTTGAAGCCAATCTATTTTTTGCTTCAATGAAACGTATTTTCACTCATCCATCTTAAGCAGCAGCTTCCCACGCGTGGAGCCGGTCTCCAGAAGACGAAGCGCTTCATTGGCTTCATGAGCCGGGTAAATCCCGAAGATGTCGGCATGGACCTCTCCCTTGGCCAGCATTTGCAGCGCTTCATTGGCCCTTTGGCCTGCCCTCTCGGGGAAAGCATCGCTGTATGTACCAAGCTGAAATCCGGCGACGGACAGATTTTTAAACCACAGCTCTTGGGTCGATTGCAGTGTATCCGGCTCCCCGCCAGCGTTGCCAAGCACAACGAGCTGACCGAATGGCTTCATCACGTCAAGACTCGTCCTTCTCATGGCTCCACCTACGGGATCGAGTACGGCATCAACGCCTTGGCGGCCGGTAGCCCGCATCGTTTCTTCGACGAATCCGGAGCGTACAAATAAACCATCGTACCCAAGGGAGGAGGCCAGGCTCTTTTTATTTTCCGATCCAACCGTGCCCAGCACCAAGCCGGCACCCAGCCGGCGGGCGACCTGGCCAAGGAAACTTCCGAGCCCTCCGGCGGCGGCATGGACCAATAGGCTTCCGCCTGTCTGCAGGCGGATCACGTCCTTCATCACGATCAGAGCCGTAGTCAAATTGACGACGGAAGCGGCAGCCACCGCCAGATCCAGGGTGGAATCGAGCTCTGCAAGCCGTACGGTCAGTTCAGGTCTGACCGATACCACCGTGGCAAATCCTCCAATCTCAGACAGCGTCATTCCGGCAACCGGTTCGCCTACACGGAAACCCTCAACACCTTCGCCGATCTCCCGCACATAGCCGGCAATCTCCAATCCGGGAACATAGGGGGCTTGAACGTGGTCGAACTCCCCTCTGGCCAGCATGACATCCACAAAGCCTACGCCGGCGTAGACGACATCGACCGTTAATCTTCCCGGTGCTGCTGACAGAGCCTTTACTTTTTTCAGGCGAAGGGCTTGCGCCTCCCCTGGTTGTTCTACCGTTAAAGCTTTCATTAGGTTGACTCCCCTTTCTAATTTTTCACCAGAACTCCTTGCCGCTGTTTTCGCCTAATCCTTCTGCGCCTCGTTTCCAGCAGGATCATAAAGACGATCAGCGTCAATCCCAATAGCGTAACCCCTCCGGAAAAAATCGGTACCGCTCGAAGCCCAAACTGGCTGTCGATCACTAGTCCTCCCACCCAGGCACCCACAGCGTTGCTGATATGCAGCGCAGATACATTCATGGTGGTCGCCAAATTTGGCGCTTCCTTTGCTTTGCCCATCACAAGGACGGTGAGGCAGGGAAGAATGCCGAAGCTGAATACGCCCAGGAGAAACATGTCCGCCACTGCAAAAATCTCACTTCCAGCCAATACAGAAAAGGTAAAGAGGCATGCTGCGAGTCCCGCAGTGATTCCCATAAGCGCAGGTCCCAAGCGCCAATCGGCCAGCCTCCCCCCCGCGACATTGCCAACGGTTACGCCAATGCCAAACAAAACCAGAATCCACGAAACGGCCCTGTCGTCAAACATGGCGATCTGCTCGAGCAGCGGAGCTACGTACGTAAAGGTCATAAACACGCCGCCAAAGCATAAAGCACTGACCAGCAGCGCGAGTAATACTTCCGGTTTGCCCAGAACGCCGATCTCCCGCTTCAGCGTCGCGGGCCGGGTGCTCAGATGGCCGGGAAGCAGGCGGAAGAGTCCCGCCAGCGCCGCGGCCCCTGTGATGGCAATCGCTGCAAACGTATAACGCCAGCCAAGGGCATGGCCAACCCACGTACCAAAGGGAACGCCGGCGATGTTCGCTATGGAAGAGCCGCTGACAATAACGGATATCGCCCAGGCCCTCTTATCGGCGGTCACCATCTCGGCTGCCATGACCGTCGCCACTCCGAAAAACGAGCCGTGCGTCAAGGACATCAAGATCCGCGCTGTCATCAGCATCGCAAAGTCTTGGGCGAATACGGCCAAAGCGTTGCTGATGACAAACAGCAGCATAAGGAGGAGAAGCAGTGTTTTCCGTGGCAAACGGCCCGTCAACATCATGATGAGCGGGGCAGTAACGGCAACGCCAAGCGAGTAACCTGAAATCAGCAGCCCGGCATCCGATATCGTGACCTGCAGGTTCGAAGCGATGTCGGGCAGTATGCCCATGATGACGAATTCAGCCATGCCGATGGCAAATGCGCACAAGGAAAGCACCAATAGAGGGCGTAACGGTGAAGATAAAGGCCGGAGAACTTCAGGTGATGGTTGCATACAGACGCCTCCTTTCGGTAATTCACATTACGTTAGGAAGGCAGAGGGAACCAGATCAATTTTTTAACTAGTATAAAAAATAACAGGGAGCTTCAGGGCAAAAAGAAACCCGCACTTCGCGAAAATTCGCTTACATGCGGGCGGGACGAGTTTTCAACCAGGCCTCCAGCTTTTCGGATGTACGTGTCTCCGGCAGCGGCATATAAATGCAGCACATCAGATTTTCCAGATCATTGATTTGGGTAAAGGTTATGATTTCAAATTGCAGTTGTCCCATTGACGGGTGCTTCACTTCGATTCGCAGGCCGTTCTTTTCAGCTACTTCATGAAGAGGCCACCATTCGGCAAACTCTTTGCTGTTAGCGGTCAGGTCTTCAATGAGCCGGGTATACCAAGGCTGATCAGCCGAGCGGTCGTACAGCTTCCTGTAGAAGGATAGGGCGATTTTGGTCGATTGCTCCCAATTGATAATTTGGGTCCGAAATGCAGGATGCATAAAGGTAAGCCGCAGCATCTGCATGTCCTCAGGCGCTATCGCTGAAAAATCCGTCAAAATTTCGCAGGCGAGCTCATTCCAGGCGATGAGGCGATTTTCCGGTCCGATGACGAAAAAGGGATACGGCGTGCTCGTCACCAAATTCATGAAGGCGGGCGACAGCCTGTATGCCGACATATCCCTGGATTGTACCGCATACCTCCCCGCAAGAAGATACAAATATTCACGCTCCGTATGAGTCAGCTGCAGCGCCGAGGACAGGCGATCCAGTACCTCGGGCGAGGCGGATACTTCCCGGCCCTGCTCCAACCACGTGTACCAAGTGAGGCTTAAGTCGGCCAGCTGCGCCACTTCCTCCCGGCGGAGCCCCGGCGTTCGGCGGCGCGTATGTCCCTGTGGCAGTCCAAACTGCTCTGGCGTCAGCTGCGCTCTTCTGGCTTTCAAGAAATCTCCGATCGCTTTTCGGTTCAAGCCGGCTTCCATCGTTCGAGTCCACTCCCATCCAGGTAGTTTTTATGCTAGTTACGTTTGCTACTGCCTTCAGTATAAACGGCATGTTAATCTCGCTTCAAGCAATGATACCCCTAACCAAATATCAGGAAAGAAGGAAGGAATAATATGACACTACATGCACAAGCCGAGAAATTCATACGGGATACGGCATCCCTGCCGCCTTCCCACACCCTGGATCCTGTGGAGCTGCGCAAAATAGCCGCAGGAACCGTGATTTCAGACACGTTCGGGCTGGCATCGGCTCAAGATATGAGCATCGAAGGGCCTTACGGCGAACTGCCGCTGCGGATCTACCGGCCAGTGCGTGAAGGCGTGCTGCCCGTTATCGTATTCTATCACGGCGGTGGCTTCGTCATCTGCGATGTGCAGAAATATGACCCGATGTGCCGCATGCTGGCGGCAGTAACCCGCTGTGCTGTCGTATCGGTGGATTACAGGCTGGCTCCCGAACATCCTTTTCCCGCCGCTCCGACGGAGGCCATCTTCGCCGCCAAGTGGGTGGCGGATCGCTCCGGGGAGCTCGGCTTTGACCCCTCCAAGCTGACCCTGGCGGGAGACAGCGCCGGTGGAAATCTGGCGGCCGTGGTTGCCCAGCAACTGCGCGACCTTGGACAAGTTCATGTTGCCGGGCAAATATTAATCTGTCCCCTCACGGATTATTCCCAATGCTATGAATCGGAAGACCGGTTTGCCGAAGGTTATTTTCTAAACCGTAACGTGCTGGATTACTTCAGGAAGCATTACTTAAAGGAGGATGCCAACCGGTCGAACCCGCTCGCATCGCCGATGCTGGGACGGTTTGACGGACTTCCGCAGACGTTAATCATCACCGCTGAGTATGATCCGGTCCGCGACGAAGGTGAAGCGTATGGCAGACGGCTTGCGGAGGCCGGGGTTTTAGTCACATTCAGGCGTTATCTCGGTATGATCCACGGCTTTTACGCCATGACCGACCTGTTCGACGATGGCCGGCTTGTTTACGAAGATATCCGCAAATTTTTGCAATCCTTGGCGTAGCTGAGCCTCTTCTCATTTCCCCGTCCTCGCCGACATATATTGCTATCATGATCAACGAACGGAGGGAAGGGCCAATATGGGCAATGTACTGAGCACGGTAGACAAGGAGATCGGGCGTTTGACGGCATATCTCCTGAAGACGCAGCAGCCTGACGGCTCCTGGCGGTTTTGCTTTGAAAACGGAATTGGCATCGACGCCTTCGTTATCATCCTCTTTCGCATTTTGGAGGCGGACGAGGAAGGCCTCATCCGGCAGCTTCACGACCGGCTCTGCAAAGAGCAGCAGCCTGACGGATGCTGGAGACTGTATCCCGATGAGAAAGAGGGCAGCTTATCGGCTTCGGTTGAGGCTTACTATGCCCTGCTTTGCTCCGGGTACAGCCGGCCGGAGGAGGAGCATATGCAGCGCGCCAAGCGATACATCCTTTCGCGCGGAGGAATCGGTAAGGTCGACAGCATTTTGACCAAGGCGATCCTGGCAGCGACGGGCCAGCGCCCCTGGCCCCGGTCGATCACCATGATTCCGCTGGAGTTGCTGCTGTTCCCCTCCTATTTTCCGATCAACTTTTTCGAATTTTCCGGTTATTCCAGGGTCCATCTCACGCCGCTGCTGATCATGGCGGACCGGAAGTTTTCAGTCTCTCCGCCGAACGCTCCCGACCTCTCGGACCTTGCTGCCCCCCGCTCGGACTTCGACGAGGATCAACTGCTGCCGAGGGAGTACGAGGACATGCAGGCGGATATCCGCCGCGGGATGAACAGGCTGATCGGCACACCGCGCGTTATCCATGAAGCCGCCGTGGAGCGAGCGGAGCGGTATATGCTGGATCGGATCGAACCGGACGGCACCCTGTACAGCTATGCAAGCAGCACGATCCTGATGATTCTGGCGCTGCTTGCCTTGGGCTGTGAGCGGGAGCATCCCGTCATTAGCGATGCCGTCAAAGGGCTGACTGCCATGCAGTGTCAGGCGGACGGAACGACGACGATCCAGAATTCGCCCTCCACCGTCTGGGACACCGCCCTGATCGCCGATGCCCTGCAGGAGGCCGGGGTTGCGGAGAATCATCCGGCCATCCGTCAGGCCGCCTCCTACCTGCTGGTCCGGCAGCAGGACAAACCGGCCGATTGGAGCCTCCATAACCCGGATACGGCTCCCGGCGGGTGGGGATTCTCCGAGTCGAATACGATCAACCCGGATGTGGATGACACGACGGCTGCGCTGCGCGCGATATCCCGCCTTTCGGAAACAGACCCGCTGTACCGGGAATCATGGAACCGCGGGCTGAGTTGGGTGCTGTCGATGCAGAACCGGGACGGAGGCTGGCCGGCGTTCGAAAAGGATACCGACAAGCACATCCTCACTTGGCTCGCGATCGAAGGGGCCAAGTCCGCGGCCATCGATCCCTCCGAAGCGGATCTGACGGGCCGGACGCTGGAGTACCTTGGCCATTTTGCGGGTTTGACGCGGAGGCATGAGTTCATCCGGCGGGGCGTAAACTGGCTGATCCGGCATCAAGAAAAGGACGGCTCGTGGTACGGGCGCTGGGGAGTATGCTACATCTACGGCACCTGGGCGGCATTGACGGGACTGGCGGCAGCCGGAGTACCCGCCAGTCATGATGCCGTCCAAAAGGGCGTCCGGTGGCTTCAGCAGATCCAAAATCCGGACGGCGGATGGGGCGAATCCTGCCGGAGCGACCGGGTCATGCGCTATGTCCCCCTCGGAGAGAGCACGCCGTCGCAAACGGCCTGGGCGCTGGACGCGCTCATCGCCGTGCAGGGGCAGCCGTCGACTGCCATGGACCGGGGCATTCAGAGGCTGTCCTCCCTGCTGCAGCAAGACGGCGGCATGACGGCCTATCCGACGGGGGCCGGCCTTCCCGGCACCTTCTACTCCCGTTACCACAGCTACCGGTACATTTGGCCGCTTCTGGCGCTGAGCCATTACAAGCGGAAATATGGCCATACCGCCCCGGAAACACCAAAGCCGCCGGACCTCTGACAAGAGTCCGGCGGCTATTTTATCAAACCAGTTATTTATAAAAATATGAAGTATGGTACTTATTCCATAGAAGAAGATCCCTGCACCCGCTCCAACTCATCACGTTTCTGCCGGAGAAGTTCCTCCATCCGCTCAAGTTCTTCCCGCGCATGCTTTGAAGCGCTCTCGGCCTGCTGGATCTGCTGTTCATATTCCGTCCGCCGACGCAGGGGCATCAGCATGCAATCGTAGACCCACTCGCCATCCCGCTCCGCTGCCGAAGCATTAAGAAGAACTGAAAGGGTTCCGCCGCTGCTCGTTTTAAACGTCAAATACATCTCCTCGACGCCCCGGTTCAGCTTCATGAGCGGAAGAAAATAAATTTGAAAAAAAATCTGGCTGGAACGAGTCAACAGCGATTCGAAACTGCTCCCGCAAATCCCCCGTTTCTCATATCCCAGCATGCGGCACAGCGTGGCATTGACATCCTGAATAACGCGATTATCGGCCATGGACACATATCCGCAAGGCGCCTGATCCAATCGTTCGTCCATGCTACCGTGTGAACTCGCTTGTCTTGCCGGCCTGGGCCGACGCCAAGTAGGCTTGAATCAGCTGAATCGTTTCACCGGGATGGCTCATATGCGGACAATGGCCGGTGGCATCCATGAGCTGAAATTCGCTACCCGGCATGTGGGTATGGATATAAGCTCCGGCTTCCAGCGGCGCGATCACGTCCTCGGCACATTGGAGAATCAAGGAAGGCACCTTCACCTTTCCAAGCTCCTCCCGGTAATCCGAGAGAAACGTCGCTTCGGCAAACCGCCGGGCCACCTTCGGATCGGTTGCGCAGAAGCTCTGCTCCAGCTCGCCGGACAATTCAGGGCGGCCCGGATTGCCCATGATGACAGGTGCCAGATAACTGGCCCAACCTTGATAATTTTTGTCCATCATATCCATCAGAGCGAGCAAATCCTCACGTTCAAAGCCTCCGATATAATCGGGAAGGTCGTTTATATACCGTGCGGAAGGGCCGACCAGAATCAGCCGTTCAAAATATTCGGGTCTGCGGATGGAAGCGAGAATGCCGATCATGGCACCTACGGAATGACCTACGAAAATCGCGTCCCTCGTCCCCAGCCCCTCGCATATATCCAGTACATCCTGGGCATATCCTTCCAGATCGCCGTACCGGACCGGATTGTACGCCCGGATGTCCGACTTGCCGGATCCGACAAAATCAAACAAAACTACTTTGTAATGCTCTTCGAAAGCAGGTGCGACAAAACGCCACATGTTCTGGTCGCAGCCGAAACCATGGGCAAAAATCAAATACTGCGTACCGCTGCCAGTAATTTGAACGTTGTTACGGACGAGAATCTGTTGATGATCCATGATGCTTCCTCCTGTTTAGACAGAGTGATTTTCGATTGAATCGGGATGATGATCGTTCGACACTAAACTTCATTATACTACTAAACCCATCCTTCGGAACAAGAGATTAACCATCATTTGAAAGATGGAATCCAAAGTCAGGACCCAAGGGTGAATACTCACATATACGCCCGGATCATTCCGGCCAGTCGAATCAATCCCTGCTCCAGGTCGTGAAGAGACGCATATGCATACGATAAGCGCAGGTGCTGCCGGTCATGCCGGTCATAAATTTGCCCCGGGTTTAAGAGGATTCCCTCTTTCAGAGCCTGCTCAAACAGGTGGTGAACCGGGATGGGAAGGTGCAGCCGCAGCCAAATATAAAACCCGCCTCCGGGTACCTCCCACTCTGCCATGTCATGAAAATATTGCTGAAGGATCGAGAGGGCTAAGTCTCTGCGCAGCTTCAGCTTCTGCCGGATATCGGTAAGATGCGACTCATACCGGCCTGTGCTCAGCCACTCCGCTACGGCGTATTGGGACAGCGAGCTGGCGCCGTAATCGGTTTGCATCTTGATGTCGGCCAGCCGGTCGATGACCGGTTCCGGCCCGGCTACCCAGCCGATCCGCAGTCCCGGGCCAAGTGTTTTGGACATGCTCCCCATATAGAGGACAAGGCCCTGTGGATCTGCCGACTTGAGCGGCGGGGGTGGCGGCGCGTCCAGCCACAAATCCCCGTACACGTCATCTTCAATCATCGGCAGCCTCTCCAAGGCCGCAGCCTTCATCAGCTCTTCCCGGCGCTCCCGCGACATGACCCGTCCGGTTGGGTTATGGAAGCTCGGGATCGTATACAGCAGCGCCGCTTGATGCTGATGTTTGGCCGGTCCTACCGCATCCGGACGAATCCCTTCCATGTCCATCGGAACGCCGGCCAGGCGGATCCCCGCCGACTGAAATACGTGGATGGAGTTCAGGTAGGACGGAGTTTCCGTCAGAACCGTCGAACCGGGCTGGAGCAGACCGACCGATATCAGCTGCAAGCCTTGCAGCGCACCCGACACGATCAGGATCGACGACGGGGAGGCGGAGATTCCCCTGGACCGTAAATATTCGCTAAGCGTCTCCCGGAGAAACCGGCTTCCTTTCGGCTCGGAATACCCCAGCGACAAATGCCTGCCGCTTCCCTTTCCGATCACTTCCTGCATATGGGCGGATGGGAGAAGCTCCGGCGACAGCTCCCCGGTTCCAAGCCGGATGATGTCCTCCCTCGCCTCGGCCTGGTTGATTCGCTGGATCAGCTGGATGTTGGGCGGATGAGCCCCTGCCCGGACGTACCGGTTCCAGTCGGGAGCCGGACCCGCGGCAAGCAGATTCCACGTATTGTTGACCACCACGGTTCCTTGACCAACCTTCGATTCGATGAGCCCACTAGCCGCAAGCTCTCCAAGTGCATAGACCACCGTGCTGCGGTTCACTTGAAATCTGGCGGCCAGCTCGCGCTGCGGAGGGATTCTTGTGCCGACGGGCCATTCCCCGTTCATGATTTTTCCCTGCATATAATCGTAAATCTGCCGGTGCAGCGGCACCGGAGACGACTTGTCCAAATGCCATTCCTCGTAACCCATAGACCCTCTTCCTATCGTGATTGGTACGTATATTGTATCAGATTGGTTGGGCCTTTAACCAACCAATTGGATGGAGACCTGCGCGGGCACCTTCGATAAAATAAGGGCATTACAGGAGGAATGATATGATACACGCCTTATTTCACGGATTTATTTTAGCCTTGGGGCTGATTCTGCCGCTCGGTGTTCAAAACCTGTTTGTGTTCGGTCAAGGCACGGCCCACACCCGCTTGACCCGGGCACTGCCGGCTGTCATTGCCGCTTCCCTCTGCGATACGCTGCTGATATCCCTGGCGATCATGGGCGTTTCCGTCGTCGTTCTCGAATATTCCTGGATCAGAATGGTCCTTTTGGGCCTGGGGATTCCTTTCCTGCTGTACATGGGCTACGTCACGTTAACCAGCAAACCGACCGTCCATAACGGGGAGGACATCCGGTCTTTATCGACTCGGAAGCAAATCGCTTTTGCCGTATCGGTATCCCTGCTCAATCCCCATGCGATTCTGGACACCGTCGGCGTGGTGGGCACAAGCTCCTTAAACTATGCCGGCGGGGAAAAGCTGGCGTTCGGCGCGGCATGCGTCATCGTCTCCTGGGTATGGTTCGCCGGACTCGCCGCGGCGGGACGGGCCGCCCGAAGGCTCGATTCGACAGGCCGGCTCAGATTGCGGCTGAACCTCCTGTCCGCCGTCATTATGTGGGTTACGGCCGCTTATCTGGCTTACAGCCTGTTTAGGGAATGATCACGAAAAGTGGAGGATCCGGAGGGTCCATTGTGGTCAACGCAGATTCACAGCAGGTTCAAGCAGGTTCAAGCAGGTCCAAGTTACACGAGGTTCACTTAGTATACTTTTTTTCAGTGCTTACCAGAAACCGAAAGAAGAATTATAATGTTACCGAATCCACCAGGAAAAGGAGGAAATTGAAACGTGAAGTATACCTATTTGGGGAAAACAGGATTAAAGGTCAGTCGTCTTTGCCTCGGTACGATGAATTTTGGTCCAAGCACCGAGGAGAAGGAAGCCTTCAAGATTATGGATGCAGCCCTCGACGCAGGTGTCAATTTCTTCGATACGGCCAACGTCTACGGCGGGAATGATCACCGCGGATGGACCGAGGAGATCATCGGCCGCTGGTTCGCCCAAGGCGGCGGAAGACGGGAAAAGGTCGTGCTCGCCACGAAAGTGTACGGCAACATGGAGCATCCCATCGTCGATCCCAATGAGCAAGGGGGACTTTCCGCGTACAAAATCCGCCGTCACCTGGAAGGCTCACTCCGCAGGCTGCAGACGGACCATATCGAGCTTTATCAAATGCACCATGTGGACCGGAACGTGTCCTGGGATGAGCTCTGGAACGCTTTTCAAACTCATCAGAACCAGGGAAAAATCGGATACGTCGGCGCCAGCAACTTTGCCGGCCGCGACCTGGTGAAGGCACAGTACGAAGCGGAGAAGCGCGGCCTGCTCGGCCTTGTGTCCGAGCAGCACAAATACAGCCTGCTCTGCCGGCTGCCGGAGCTTGAAGTGCTCCCTGCCGCGGAAGAGCATGGCATCGGCGTCATCGCCTGGAGTCCGCTGGACGGCGGCGTGCTTGGCGGCAACCTGAACCCGAAGGAAGGATCGCGGACCGCGCGCCAGACCGAGCGGCTTGAGAAGCTGCGTCCGCAGCTGGAGCAGTTCTCGAAGCTGTGCAAGGAGCTTGGCGAATCCGAAGCGACCGTAGCGCTCGCCTGGACGCTGGTGCATCCGGCCATGACAGCCCCGATCATCGGACCGCGGACGTTGGAGCAGTTTGAACAGACGCTCCGGGTCGTAGAGCTTGAGCTGAGCGAAGACGTGCTGGCGCGCCTGGACGAAATTTTCCCGGGTCCCGGCGGGGAAGCGCCTCGAGCTTACGCTTGGTAAGCGGTAATCGAAGTAAGCTGCTTGACCGAACTCATCCGATTCAGATACGCTGACAGCCTTCCGGACATGTTCCGAGAGTTCATGATCAGCACCAGCTCAACTAATAGAGAAAACACCTTGAAAAATTCAAGGTGTTTTCTTGCTGTTTATGGGATTAGTCTCTGAACCGGCGGAAGAAGGAGCGCAGATCTTCGGCAAGCTGATCCGGTACCTCCATGGCGGCGAAATGGCCGCCACGGTCAAACTCCGACCAATGCACGACGTTATACTGGCGCTCGGCAATCCGGCGGACCGGCTGAACCAGATCGTATGGGAGCACCGCGACGCCTATGGGAGCCGGGCAGGGAATCGGCTGGCCTTTAAGCTGCGCGTTTTCATAATACAGCCGCGCGGCGGAACCCGCGGTGCCCGTCAGCCAGTACACCATCACGTTGGTCAGCAGCTGGTCGGCCGTGACCGGGTACCGGGGATCCGTCCACTCGGCAAGTTTATCCGCGCTCCAGGCCAATTGTCCGATCGGCGAGTCGTTCAGCGCATAAGCCAGCGTCATCGGACGCGAACCCTGGATGCCCATATGCCCTGCCGGCTGGGCCAGGTAAGCCTGCATTCCGGCGATTCTGCGCACCTCCTCCGCCGTAGGAGCGTCCGGTTCCTCCTTCGGCATCCAGGGCAGATAATTGAGATGCACGGCGCAGGCATGCTCCGGGTCCACGGCTGCCAGCGTCCGGGATATATTCGACCCCCAATCGCCGCCCTGAGCCCCGTACCGCTCGTATCCAAGCCGCTTCATCAATTCCGCCCAGGCACGTGCGATCCGCGGAACGTTCCAGCCGGTTTCCGTCGTCGGTCCGGAAAATCCGTATCCCGGAATAGATGGAATAACTACATGAAAGGCGTCTTTCGGATTTCCTCCGTACGCCTTGGGATCGGTTAGCGGGCCGATGATGTCCAGAAATTCGACGAAGGAGCCGGGCCAGCCATGCGTAAGAATGAGCGGAAACGCTTCCGGTTCGGAAGAACGGACATGCAGAAAATGAACGGAGGCTCCGTCAATGGTGGTCATGTACTGCGGATAGCGGTTGATCCGCTCCTCGTGAGCGCGCCAATCGTAGCCGTTTTGCCAATGATCCGTTAGTTCCCGGATGTCATCCAGTCCAGCGCCGTATTTTCCTGCCGTTCCCGGGATTTCATCCGGCCAGCGGGTGCGGCTCAATCGCTCCTGAAGGTCATCTAGTACCGCTTGGGGAACGTCAATCCTGAATGGTCTTACTGAAATATCGAGCGTCGAATCCAATTTCAAATCGATCTCCTCCTCGAAAATGGTCCAGTCACCATACTTTGTTGAGTTATCAACTTAACTCCGATCATAAGTGATTATTGTTGATTAGTCAACAGTAAGGTAGAGGCGGCTGATTGGATCCCGATTCATTCCTTTAGCTCCTGTGCTCTTCCTTAATTTCCTCGGTTTCTATACGGAAAGAAGACGGTTGGCCCCGGGTTACAGTTATATTTGCAGCAAAAAGATTCCGCGGGAGCCGCGGAATCCTTTTACTTACTTCATAACCTCAACGCGGTGGCATAGAAGAAAGCCGGTCCATATGGCGATGCAGCACATCCACCAGATCCGTATCCTCCCCTAGCTCCAGCCACTCCTCGATGGAGACGCGCAGGGCGGCCATATAGACAGCCACCAAAAACCGGACTTCATCACGGTCCACCCCGATTTCGAACTTAGACCACAGTGCATCGCAGAGGGCCGGCTCCGTCTCCATCAGCGTGTACAGAAACAGCGAGGCAATGGAGGGCGTTTGTCCGGCAATTCGGTACCGGAGTACAAGACCCGGGCGCTGCTTCTGGTATTGGCCGGCCAGGTAGCCGAAGACCGACTTCAGTGCTGCATGGGGTGATGCCGGAGGCGCCGCTTCCTGCAAGTATCGGATCCCGTCAAGCTGCGTGCTGCGGATCGGTCCCGACAGCACTTCCTCCTTGGACGCATAATACCGGAAAAACGTGCGCGACGACATCGTGACCGCATCGGCAACGTCCTGAATCGAGGTCTGCTCATAGCCCTTCTGCTGAAACAGCCGAAGCGCCGCTTCCTCGATCGCCGCCTGGGCCAGGCGCTTTTTTCGCTCCCGCAAACCTGCCGGCGCTTCTATGGGATGTATGTTTTCTTTAGGATTCATCTCGAATTCTTCCTTCGTTGACTTTTGTCACTCAGTGACATTATATTGGATTTAAGCGCAATCCACAATGCAAAATACAAACACGGCTGCGCGAACTTGTACGCCCAAGCCTTTCGGGACGAGCCTTCTATTATTCCACCTGAAATCACAGCTTATTTCAATCATTCGATCATACCCAAAGACAGCTCCGTCCTGCCATGGCAAGGCTAAAATACTCTGCTTATGAAAGGATGGTTTGATGATGAATCCGTCAGATCCCATTGCCCCGGAAGCGCTGAATCTTTTCAGCGGTGCCAGCGGGGAAAATCCGTTCCCTGTATTCGCCCAGATGAGAGAAATGAACGCCGTCATTCCGATCCCGTTTCCGATGGGCGGGCCGGATCGTCAAGCGTGGATGGTCACCCGGATGGAGGAAGCGTTGCAGGTGCTCAAAGACCATGCCCATTTCACAGTGGACCCCGCCTCGATCGACGGCAGTGAAGATTTCAGAAAGAGCCTGGCCGGCGGTTCGGATCCGTCCGCACCTCCCACTTTTTTCACCGGACACTCCATGCTCACGGTCGATGACCCGGACCACCGGCGGCTGCGGAGCCTGGTATCGAAGGCGTTCTCACCGCGATACATGGAGAGCCTCCGTCCCCGCGTGCAGGAAATCGCCGACGAACTGCTGGACAAGGTCCAGGCGCAAGGCGGGATGGACCTCGTCAAGGACTACGCCTATCCGCTCCCGATCAACGTCATTTCCGAAATGCTCGGCGTTCCCCAGGAGGACCGGGAGCAGATACATACCTGGTCAGCCGCTCTCGCCCACGGACTGGGACTGGGAAGACGCGAGCCGGGCGTTGAAGAAAACCTGCGCGCCTTCGGCGAGTATACCGCCCGGCTGGTGGCTTCCAAACGGCAGCAGCCTGCGGACGACCTCATCAGCCAGCTGATCGCGATCGAAGAGGAAGGAGACCGGCTCACGGAAACCGAGCTCGTGTCGATGATCACCCTGCTCATCTTTGCCGGCCATGAAACCACCTCGAACCTGATCGCCACCGGCAGCCTGATGCTGCTGGATCATCCGGAGCAGCTGGAGAAGCTCAAGGCTGAGCCGAGCCTGGTGCCGTCCGCCGTTGAGGAGCTGCTGCGCTTCAACGGGCCGGCTACTATTGCCGGACCTCGCTTTGCCACGGAGGACATCGTGCTCGCCGGGCAGTCCATCAAGAAAGGCGATGCGGTGATCCCCGTGCTGAAATCGGCCAATCGGGACGAGCGCCAGTTCGACCAGTCCGAAGAGCTGGACATTACGCGTCGAATCAACCGGCATCTCGCCTTTGGCCACGGCATCCATATGTGCCTGGGAGCCCCGCTGGCCCGCATCGAAGGGGACATCGCTTTTACCACGCTGCTGAAACGCATGCCGAACCTGCGGCTGAGCATTCCCCGGGATGAGATCCCTTGGAACTTTACGCTTAGTTCCCAAGGGCTGGCTGCCCTGCCTGTGTCCTTTTAAATCCATATTCATGAGAAGCCCTTGGAACCCAAGGGCTTTTTCTTATGCGGGATGGAGCCGCAGTACTCCGATTGGTTCGTAACGTATAAAAAGAAAACCACTGATCGATGGGCATCCCATTGATCAGTGGTTTTTATCGTGATATGAGTTGATTTTGATCGATTCAGCAAGCTCCGGGGAGGACTTAGACGATCCCCTGAGCGATCATAGCGTCCGCTACCTTCCGGAATCCGGCAGCATTGGCGCCTACGACGAGATTGCCATGATATCCGTATTCATCGGCTGCCTGAACGCAGCTCGCATAAATATTTTTCATGATATCATTGAGCTTTGCGTCAACTTCTTCAAAGCTCCAGGACATTCTCATGCTGTTCTGGGCCATTTCCAGCGCAGATACGGCAACGCCGCCCGCGTTCGCTGCTTTGGCCGGTGCAAACAGGACACCGTTCTTCTGGAAAATTTCGATCGCTTGAAGGGTGGACGGCATGTTTGCGCCCTCACCGATCGCCTTCACGCCATTCTTAACCAGCAAAGCGGCCGATTCCTCGTCGATTTCGTTTTGCGTGGCGCAAGGCAGCGCGATATCGCATGGAACTGTCCAAATGTCACGGCAGCCCTCGACATAAACGGCATCCGGATGTTCATTAACGTACTCTTTAATCCGTTTCCGCTCTACTTCCTTCAGGCGCTGAACCGTATCGATGTCCAGTCCCTTCTCGTCGTAGATATAGCCGTTGGAATCGCTGCACGCGACGACCGTAGCCCCGAGCTCTTTCGCTTTGCGCATGGCATAAATCGATACGTTTCCGGAACCGGATACGACGACTTTGCTTCCCTCAAAGGACAGGTCGTTGTCTTTCAGCATTTCATCCACGAAATACACACATCCGTAGCCGGTTGCTTCCGTACGCGCCAGGCTTCCGCCGTATCCGATGCCCTTGCCCGTAAGCACGCCGGCCTCGTTGCCGCCCCGGATCCGCTTATACTGCCCGAACATGTACCCGATCTCCCGGGCTCCTACGCCGATGTCGCCGGCAGGGACGTCCGCATCGGGTCCGATATACTTATACAGCTCCGTCATGAAGCTTTGGGTAAAACGCATGATTTCCCGGTCCGACTTGCCCTTTGGATCAAAATCGGAGCCGCCCTTGCCTCCGCCGATCGGCTGGCCGGTTAATGCGTTTTTCAAGATTTGCTCAAAACCCAAAAACTTGATGATGCTTGCATTGACGGAAGGATGGAACCGGAGTCCTCCCTTATATGGACCGAGTGCACTGTTGAATTGTACCCGAAATCCCCGGTTAACCTGAATCTTGTTGTTATCGTCCACCCAAGGCACGCGGAATGTGATGAGACGCTCTGGTTCGACCATGCGCTCTAAAATGCCTTGTTCCATGTACTCCGGATGTTTTGCAAGAACAGGTACCAGCGAGTCGAAGATTTCCTTGACCGCCTGGTGGAACTCATCCTCGGAAGGATTCCGGGAAACGACTAAACTGTACACATCGTTAACATACTTTTCGGCTGTATTTAAACCCTGCGTATCCATTACACTATTCATAACCCAACCCCTTTTGCACAATTCGCACATTTTTTTGCACTATAACGCTTTGCTTCACTAAATTCTAATGCAGGTTAAGGGGTTTTTTCCAATAAAAAATATTTTTTTAGTCGATTAAATGCATTTATCGGTGCAAAATTACAGCAATTGTTGGCGCAGTTCTGCATCGCTTTTCGCGGATAAGTAACCGAGCGGGATATCAAACACGGTTTTGGCACCAACCGCTCCTTCTTTCGCCAACCGGACAGCAGCTCTTGCATAAGCGGTCAATACGCTCGCGGTGAATTCCGGATTGCTCTCCAGCTTCAAGCTGAATTCAACGATTTGCTTCGTTCCTTGGCCGGTCACCCCGCTCCGGATCACAAATCCGCCGTGCGGCATGCCGCTGTGCTCGGATTTCAGCTCTTCTTCCTTAATGAAATGGACCGTTGTGTCATAGTCTGCAAAATAGTTAGGCATGTTCACGATGGTCTTTTCAATCTCGGCACGGTCCGCACCCTCTTCAGCAACGACATAGCAAATCCGTTCGTGCTTCTCGCGGGTTGCCAGTTCCGGCGTTTCGCCGCTGCGAATTCGTTCGATGACGCTTTCTACCGGCACGGTATACTGTACCCCTGCTTTAACGCCCGGAACGCGGCGTATGGCATCCGAATGGCCCTGGCTGACGCCTTTACCCCAAAAAGTGTATTCCTTACCCTGCGGGAGAATAGATTCAGCGAGCAGTCTGTTCATGGAGAACAAGCCTGGATCCCAGCCGGTGGAAATGACGCTGACGGTTTGTCCATTTTTAGCCGCTGCATCCACACTTGCAAAAAACTCAGGAATCTTGGCATGCGTATCAAAGCTGTCCACCGTGTTAAACTGGGCGGCAATGGCCGGGGTCTGCTCGGGAAGATCGGTTGCGGATCCTCCGCACAGGATCATGACATCGATCGATCCTTTATATTGTTCCACCGTCGATACATGCTCAAATTTGACGCCTGCTTCCGAAGGCATCTGCGACGGGTCACGCCGCGTAAATACCGCTACCAATTCCATATCTTCGTTCTGAGCGATGGATTGCTGGACGCCTCGTCCAAGGTTACCATAGCCGACAATTCCAATTCTGATTTTCGATGCCATTTTTATGTCCCTCCACTTATTCTGATTATCCTTTTGATTATATGACATGAGATGTCATATGCAAAGTAAAAATACGAAAGAACGGGAAAAAGCCCTTGATTTTCAAGGGCTTTTACTGCAATATGGAAGCATTTACCACGGGAGCGTGTCATCCATGTAGAAAAATCCGCCGGTCGGGCCATCCTCAGGTATCGTTGCCAGCCGAACAGCCGTGACCGCGCCTTCTTCAGCCGTCAGTTCCGCCTTGTCACCGCCCATGCGGGTCTTCACCAAACCCGGATGCACCGCGTTAATTTTCAGGTTCGTCCCGCTGGTCTTTTGCGCCAAGTAGGCCGTCAGCATGTTCAGCGCCGCTTTTGAGGCCGAATAGGCCGGTGTCGCAATACGCTGCGCCAGCTCGTTCGTCAGGATGAATTGCATTGACCCGAGCGCGCTGCTTTGGTTCACGATCCTCCCCGCCTCACTCTTCTGCAGCAATGGCAGCAGTGCCTCTGTAATAAAATAGGGCGCAAACGTGTTCACTTCAAACGTATCTCTGAAAGCGTCTCCCACATATTCATATTTTTCCAAGTGGACGCCTGCATTGTTGACCAGGATATCGAGCCGGCCGTATTCCGTTTCAATCCATTTCGCGAGTTGCGCGATATGGCCTTCATTCGTAACCTCCAGCTGAACGCCGACCGCTTCGATCCCCTGCTTGCGAAGCTCCGATGCCGCCTGATCCGCCGCTTCTTTCGTCCGGGCTGCCGTTAATACCGTAATGCCCTGCTGGCCCAACTGTTTGGCCACCTCAAATCCGATTCCTTTGCCGGCTCCTGTCACAAGTGCAATTTTGGTGTTGTTCATATTCAATTCCTCCCTGTTATGAAATGGTTAATTGATTTCAAGTGCTTCGTATTGTACAGGCTGCGCCTCAACCAAATGCTTGACATACGCGGCCTGGCTGTCGGCGATCTGCTCATCCGTCACATGATGCGCGTCATGCAGCGCAAAAGGCGGCAGATAACGGGCGCTCACATAGTTAGCCAGCGCTTCTACCGGCTTCGCGATATCCCTGATCGTAAACAGGTTATATCCTCCCGGCTGATATGAAACGGCGGTGCCTGAGGTGGAGATCGCAATTCCAAGCTCCTTGCCCTTTAACCGGTCTCCTCCGGGACCAAAAGCCCAGCCGTATGTGAGAACCTCATCAAACCACTGTTTGAGGAGCGGCGGCGTACTGTACCAGTACAGCGGATATTGAAAAATAATGCGGTCATGGCTCTCCAGCAGACTTTGCTCCCTTGCTACGTCGATATTTCTGTCCGGATAGGCTTCATACAGCCGGTGTACGGTCGTCTCTGCTTGCTGTTGTGCCGCTTCGGTCCAGGCCCGGCTGATCCGGGAGGTATTTAAATCTGGATGGGCTGCAATAATTAACGTCTTCATAACAAATCGTCTCCTTTTGGGAATGATCATTCTCCTTTCCATGCGCCAAGTCATTCTTATTACACAGTTTTAGCCCTGTTATTTCGGGAACGTTCATTCTATAATTACGAAAAAAAATATGTTTTTATTTTTTGACGAAGCGTATCGTTACTTCTGCGATCCGCTCCAATTTTTCTTGGGGAAGGGACGTCCGCTTCATCACTCGAATTCCCACCAGAGCGTTATGAAGGTACTCCGCCAATTCTTCCGCTTCATATTCCCTTGTAAACTCGCCGTTCTGCTGCCCCCAAAACACGATTTCCCTCAGCAGCTGCTCGGCTTTGGCAAATGCCTCCGTCGCCTTTGCGTCCACCTCTTCGTCACGGATCCCGAGTTCCACGGCCGAGTTCACGACCATGCAGCCTGGCGGGACGTCTTCATCCCCATGAATCACGTATTGGAAAACAAACTCCAGCGCCTGTTCGGCCGTTTCCGACTGCTTAACCCCTGCTGACATTTTGGCGTTGAACCGTTCCCCAAAGCGGTCGATCGCTTTCAGGAACAACGTGTGCTTATCGGTGAACGTATCATACAGGCTTCTGCGGTGAATGCCCATATGCTCAACAAGGTCGTTCATGGATGTCTTCTCGTAACCCTGTTCCCAGAACAGCTTCATCGCTTTCTCCAGAACGGCGCTTTCCTCAAATTCTTTGCTTCTGGCCACCCCGTACACCTCCTTCCGTCATCTTATCATTTCGGGAATAATCAGTATAGAAAATCTGTCTTTTCCGCTCCGAATCCCCTCTCTTAGCTTAAATATAATATGGCCTATTTCGAGAATGCCCATTCTATTTCACACGCTGTAAACCGTCCTCTTTACGAATTGATCATAACATTTCGGGAACGATCGGTAAAGTATTATTTTAATACCCGGAACCTAAACATCTATAATTTGAAGGGTAAACGCTTTAATTTTTAGAGCTCCTGTTATGTTACGATAAGCTTAAACGAACAGCTGGAGGTTGACTATGGCTCTAACGATGCAAGGTGCGTTCTATACCGGCAATTACCGTAATGTATTCGTGGAAGCGGGTTATTCGCAAGACGAGATCGAAGCCAGGCTTGAACAGGCGTGGAACGACCTGTTTGACGGTGCACCTGAGGTTCGGATCTACTTCCCTCTTGGCGAGGATAAAGGATATGTTCTGGATACAGGCAACTCGGACGTCCGCACCGAAGGGATGTCATACGGCATGATGATGGCCGTTCAGATGGACAAGAAGGACATCTTCGACCGGCTCTGGAATTTTTCCAAATCGTATATGCAGCATAAGGAAGGACGTTACAAGGATTATTTCGCTTGGCACTGCAAGCCGGACGGCACCCGCCTGTCTCCTGGACCCGCACCTGACGGGGAGGAATACTTCGCGATGGCCCTGTTTTTTGCTTCAAGCCGGTGGGGCGACGGACCGCCGCCGTACGATTACTCTGAGCAGGCGAAGACGATTCTTCGTGCTTGTGTTCACCAAGGTCAGGACCAAGAAGGAGATCCGATGTGGGACCCTGCAACCAAGCTGATCAAGTTCATCCCGGAGTCTCCTTTCAGCGATCCTTCCTACCATCTCCCCCACTTCTACGAGTTGTTCGCTCAGCGTGCCGACGAACGGGATCGGACTTTTTGGAAAGAAGCTGCGGTCGCCAGCCGGACTTATCTGCATCTGGCCTGTCACCCCGAAACAGGACTGTCTCCGGAGTATGCGAACTACGACGGCACGCCGGCCGAACCGCAGCCCCATGGCGATTTCCGCCATTTCTTCAGCGATGCGTACCGGGTGGCGGCCAACATTGCCCTCGACTGGGAATGGTTCCGCCAGGATCCATGGCAGGTTGGGCAGTCCAACCGGATTCAGCGGTTCTTCCGGGAGATCGAGCCGTCCGAATACCGTAGATACCGCATCGACGGGAGCCCTTTCGAAGAGCCTGCCCTGCACCCCATCGGTCTGTTGGCCACCAATGCGATGGCTTCGCTGGCCGCGGACGGTGAAGATGCGCTCCCCTTCGTTCACAAGTTCTGGAGCACACCGCTTAGAACCGGCATTCGCCGATATTACGACAACTGCCTTTATTTTTTCAGCTTGCTGGCGCTAAGCGGAAAATATCGCATCTATTAAACATGCAGAGCAGAGAGCCCTTGATATATAAGGGTTCTCTGCTCTGTTTTATCTCCTTCACTGATGATCTTTAAAACCTCACATGACTTCGCTTAGAACCGTCTTTTCTGTTGATTCAGACAAACGGCTAGCTTAAGGTGACCAAGTAAGCAAATAAACCTTGATCGGCAAATCATCTTAATATAATGTTTATCTTAACGAGTAAAGACATAAGCTACGTGGAGGAATTATGATGTCACAAGGAAAAGACCCTTTTTCACCCGATCTCGCTTCCTTACAGCAGGAGATGGTGCATGAGCTGCGCCAGAACAGCACCCGTGCGGTGATGTTCCATCAGCTGATCTCGGAACGATTAGGTCTGAACGCCACCGATCACAAATGTTTGGATTACTTGAACCAGGCCGGACCTGTCACGGCCGGCCAGCTGGCCCATTTAACCGGGCTGACAACCGGAGCCGTGACCAGTGTTATCGACCGGCTCGAACAAGCGGGTTATGTCATCCGGGATAAGGATCCGAACGATCGCAGACGCGTCGTCGTCAAACCGGTGCCGGAAGGCTCGGCATCCATCTCCCCTTTATTCCAATCGATTATGCAGTCGACGCTCGAGATCGTCTCGCAGTATACGGAGCAGGAACTTCAGCTGATTTTGAATTTCATCCGGCAGTGCAATGAGATGACTTTAGCTGAGATGAACAAGCTGAAGAAAGAGAAAGGCATGAAGTGATAATGAATCCATACGCAGCCCTCCCCAACTTATTTTAAACAAATGCATTTTAATTAGCTGCTCCATGATCTTCATGGCCTGCTTATGCAATCAGCTGCCGCTGCGGGTCACGTCCATCGCCATTTCCTGCGCTTTCAAGCACAGCTCAGCGGCCATAAAGGCGTGCTCCTGCGTCATGGCGTTCTCGGTCCGGTTCAGGCAGTCAAGAATGAGTTCCCCAAAGAACGGATATCCAACCTGCCCGGCAACATGAAAATGGTACTCCCCTTCTTGATTGACCAGGTAGACATGATTGCCGGACCGGTCGCGGGCGATATCGATATATTTTCTTAGCTCAATATAACCTTCGGTTCCCAAGATGACCGTCCGGCCGTCCCCCCAAGTCCCTAATCCGTCCGGCGTAAACCAATCCACCCGAAAATATTGTGTGGCCCCATTGTCCCCCAGAAGGGTAGCGTCACCAAAGTCTTCAAGCTCCGGATACTCAGGGTTGTTGTAGTTTGCAACTTTACTGTGCAGAACCTCCGCCTTCTTACAACCCGCATAGAACAGGAACTGTTCGACCTGATGGCTGCCGATATCGCATAAAATTCCTCCATATTGCTTCTTTTGAAAAAACCACTCCGGCCGAGACGAAGCATTTAACCGATGCGGCCCGAATCCCGTCACCTGCAGCACCCGCCCAATCGCGCCCTGCTCGATGAGCTGCCCGGCATAAACCGCCGATTCGACATGAAGCCTTTCGCTGTAGTAAACCATATATTTTTTTCCGGTTTCAAGCACCTTGGCGCGGGCCGACTCCAGCTGCTCAAGCGTCGTGAAGGGGGCTTTATCCGTAAAATAATCTTTGCCTGCGTCCATCACCCGAAGCCCCAGCGCGCAGCGTTCCGAAGTCACGGCTGCTCCCGCTATGAGCTGAACCTGCGGATCAGCCAAAATCTCCTCCTCGGACGCAGCAATCGTTACTTGAGGGTAGGTTTGTACAAATGCTTCCGCTTTGGCTCGGTCGCGGTCATAAACCCACTTTAAGGTAGCGCCTGCTTCGAGCAGCCCGTTTACCATTCCATAGATATGTCCATGATCCAGCGCCACCGCAGCGATCACAAATTCACCCGGCTTGACCACCGGATTCGGTTTGCCTTTCGGAGCATAATTCATTCCGTCGTTCTTCTGCATCTGCTTCATCCCTTTCGCGTTTAAAGGTTCTCAGTCCCATCCGTTGGGATTCACTTATCGTCCGTCGATTGTCCGTTCTTTTCGCCGTAATGGCTTCCTGTGGTTATTTTTAGATCCGCAAAATTTTCAATGCTGCTGGCCTTTTCATAAAAATGAGGTACATTCTTCATCAGACCCTCCCGCGTATAGAAAGGATCGTCCTGCTGCAGGGGAAGTTTGACCTTTTCTCCGGTGCTAGCCGATTTGTAAATACTCATAATGAGTTCCAACGTATTCCTTCCGCTGATTCCGTCTATCAACACCGACGTCCCTGTCTCAATGGCATTCAGCACATTATCGATCTGTGCCGTATGGCCTTCGTATGGCAGATCCGGCAGCTCGTTGTAGTATTGCTGGATTTTCTCTTCGAGAGAGGGTTCCCGCTTCGGGAAGCCGTTCGGCAGTGACCTGGAAGCCGTGACCCGCCACGGCGCCGAGATCCGGGCATGCTCACCCTGGAAAATAAACTGCTGTTCTTCACCATGATGAACGACGGAGCTTGTAATTTGCCCTAAGCTGCCGTTCGGATATTTAAGAATCGCGATGGACAGATCCTCCACTTCCGCATTGTCATGGGCGACGTTGCTCATATAAGCCTGAAGCTCGCTGGGCTGACCCAGCATCCAGAGCAAGGCGTCGATATGATGAACCGCATGATTCAGCGTAGGACCGCCTCCCTCCTTCTCCCACGTGCCGCGCCACCACAAATCGTAATAGCAATGGCCTCGCCACCAGTACGAATCCACCTGGGCATGAAGAATCCGGCCGGCCAATCCGCTGTCAACCACGTGCTTCAGCTTCATAATCGGATTTCTGAAGCGATTTTGAGCAACAACGGACAGTACCTTCCCGCTTTGTTCCGCAGCCTCGATCATGGCATCGCATTCTTCAAGAGAAGAGGCCATAGGCTTTTCCACGATCACATGACGGCCTGCATTCAGGAAATCAATAGTAACAGGCGCATGAACAAACGGAGGCATACACACAGAAACCAGATCAATTTCCTGATCAAGCAGTTCCTTGTAATCCTTAACGATGACAGCGTCCAAACCGTATTGCTCCCGCTTAGCCTCGGCTTTCTCGGGATAAAGATCGCATAAAGCAACAATTTTGCAGCGGTCCTTAAATTGCAGATAACCTTCGATATGAGCGGACGAAATCGCCCCGGTCCCTATAATCGCAACCTTGATCATCCAATTAACCTCCCGTGAGCTTCATTCATTGGTATATAAGGATATTAACTGAAGCTGCGAGAACTTTGTGCTTCGCTGTGGGGGGAAAAATAACACTGGATTGCGGTTATGAGATAGAATAGATTCGAACCCTAATAAAAACGAGGGACGAAGGAGGCAAGGGGTCATGTCTTTTGTTGCGGGTAATTATAGCGAGGTGCCCCTGCATTTTGCCTATAAGCGAAAAAGCGTCAACTATGAGCATAGAGAAACCTTTCATTCCCACCTTGGGGTGGAAATATTGTTGATCCATCAAGGGAAAGGGACGATGATCGTCAATAACATCCGCTACGACATCAAACCGGGCATGCTCTGCATTTTTCAACCTTATCAGCTTCATCATCTCAAGCTCGAATACGATGATGGCCAATGCTTTGAACGTTCCCTTGTGACCTTTGAACCGACGATGTTTGAGTCTTATTTTGAAAAATGGCCATCCCTTCACTCCTTTTACAAATTCATGTATTTAGGGGAGCTTCCTTTTCCGTGCATGTATGATACCGGGGATGAGCTTCGCATTCTGGACGCTGTTTTCAAAAGCCTGGATGATCAATTACCGATGCTTTCAGAGGCAGAAAGATATGAGGAATTTTCTTTATTTCTCGTCATGCTGTACCGCTCGATCAAACATGCGTGGGATCAGCGGACGGAAGCCGGGCAGCCTACGGCCCTACGTAAGAATCATCAGGTGGAGCACATATTGACATGGATCGAGGCCAACTATGCATTACCGTTTCGGCTGGACGACATGGCCAAATCGCTGCATTTATCTCCCTATCATGTATCGCATCTCTTCAAAGAGACAACAGGAATCAGCATCTCCGAATACATCATGGCCCGCCGGGTCCATCAATCCGTACTGCTGTTAACGACCACCAAAAAACCAATCTCGCTCATTGCCGAGGAGATTGGTTTAGCAAACAGCTCTTATTATTGTAAATTGTTCAAACAGCGCATGGGCATTACGCCCCACCAGTATCGCAAGAAATGGGCCAGGAACTTAAAATCATAATAATAAAATGAAAAACAAAAAACCCTTGATTCCCAAGGGTTTTCTTCTATGGAGCCTAGGGGGATCGCAGCGCTGACCTGCGGGCTTATGAGTCCGAAAACAAACAGAGTCAAAGAGGTAATCGTCAAGTCCATGACTGTGATTGGAAAGTTATCTTGTGCGGCGTATAATGTAGCAATCACAGTAAGAACGGTCTCAACAAAAAGAACTACGTACAAAAGGGTGTATATTGCTCGTCTTACCCGTTTTGGCTTGATCACTCGGGACAGAATTAGCCGCCTATCAGTTATCGCCAACTTCTTCGCCGGACTTGCCACCTGCCGAATCGCTGGTTGACGTATCCTTCGATCCGGACTCGTCCTCCGTGGAGGAGGATGAGGTATCCTGCGATGCCTCGTCACCCTTGACCGGCTTCAGCGTCAGTTGGACGGAACGCTTGCCGTTCTTGTCCGTGACCAGCTGCTCGGTGACGTATCCTTCGCCTTGGACGGTAACCGAGCATTTCAGCAAGGTTAAAATATCCAGCGCATCGCGCAGCGATTCGCCTTTGAGATCCGGCACCGTCATCTTATCGGTCTCCTCAGTGAGCAGATACATACGCTGTCCCGGGCTCATCGGCGTTTCCGCTGCCGGGAACTGCCGGATGACCGAGGCGCCCTTACCGATCGTTTCAAAATCGATACCGGCGTTTAGCAGCTTTTGTTTGGCATCCTTCACTGCCAGTTTTGTCAGCGTCGGCACCGCAGGGCGTTCCACCGTCGTTTTGCCGTCCGACGTTTTTTTGGTGGTGGTTTTCGGCACGCCCATGTACGGCAGGGCCTGGGACACGATTTTCTTAAAGATCGGCGCCGCCACCGTGCTTCCGCCGACATCAGGATCATTCGGCTGGTCCACAATGACAATAAGGGCGATCTTCGGATCGTTCACCGGCGCAAAGCCGATAAAGGAGACGACGGATTTCGAATAATCCGGTTTTCTGTCCGGGCCATATTTAACCGCGGTACCTGTTTTACCGGCCACCCGATAGCCTTCGATATATGCTTTTTTTCCGGTACCGATCACCCGGTCCGCCACAACCTGCTCCAGATAGCTGCTCGTTTCCTTGGCGGCTTCCGGGGAAATGACCTGCCGGATGACCTTGCTCGTATCCGGAGACTCAATCACTTTGCCTGTATCCGGATCGGTAATCTCTTTGATGATATGCGGTATCTTCAATTTGCCGCCATTCGCCACCACGCTGATCGCCGCCAGCTGCTGGATCGGTGTCACGGACACGCCGTGGCCATAAGAAGCGGTCGCCACTTCGACCGGACCCGGAAGGTTGATCGTGGTCGAGACTTCGCCGGGCAGCTCGATGCCTGTCTTCTGACCGAACCCGAAGTCCTTGATATATTTCAGCAGCCGGTCTTTCCCGAGCATTTCCGAGCCCAGCTTGACGAAGGCGACGTTACTGGAGCGCTTCACGCCTTCCAGGTACGTGATCGGCCCCCATCCTGAGCGGACAATGTCATGAAGGGGCGTATGAGTCCCTTTGACATAGATTTGTCCGGACTGGTAGATGGCATTCGGATTAAACAGTTTCTCCTGCACCGCACCGGCGAGCGTCACGATCTTGAATGTTGAGCCCGGTTCGTACGTTGCCTTGACAGCATAGTTAAAAAAGTCCTTCTGATCATTCGCGGGATCCCAATACGTATTCGGGTTGAACGTCGGCAGGTTCGCCATCCCGAGAATTTCCATCGTCTTCGGATCGGCCGCAATGACCGTCATGCTGATCGGTTTGTATTTCTCATACGTTTCTTTCATCGCGTCTTCGATATAATACTGGATCGTGTCGTCGATCGTCAGCTTTACATTTTTACCATTGACAGCCGGCTTGTACACCATATTCGCTTCGGGAAGCCGGTCCCCTTGCCGGTCGCTTTCATATTTCATTTCTCCGGGGATGCCCTTCAGAACATCATCTTTGTATGCCTCAAGACCGGCGACAGCCTCACCGTCGCGGTTGGTATAACCCAAAATATGAGCTGCAAGTGTCCCTTTTGGATAATACCGCTTCTGCTCCTTAAGCAGGCCTAGCCCGGTCTCCATTACTTTTTTTTCTTTCTTAAGCTGGTCCATTAACTCATTGTTGAAATCAACGATCTGTTCCTTTTTCGTTTCGTCAATTTTCCACCCTTCATTCCGAACCTCCCGATTAGTAAGGTATTTCCCATCCTTATTAGCATTTACAAGTGCCTTAAGCTCGCTTTCAGCCTTGCCCAAAATTTTGTGCAGTCCTTCGATAATTTCGTTCTCCAGCCCATTCTCGTGAATGACGGCCGGATTGACGATCACCGTATAAGCCGGAATGTCGGATGCGAGAATATCGCCGTTCCGGTCTGCGATCGTGCCGCGGGTTGCCGGAATCGGGACCTTTTTCGTCCACTGGGCTACCGCCCGCTCGTGCCAGTCTTGTCCTTTGACTACCTGTAGCGTAAATACCCGTATCAACAGAACAACAAAAAGGAGGGTGATGAATCCTCCTAGGAGCAGTGTGCGAAGCTTTAATCTTTTAATCATACTCTCCCCTCACAAGCTCTATATCCTCAAGGTAACTGTAATATTTCTCTCCGTATTTGTTACGAATATTTTTTTGTGTCTTGCTCATCTGGCTTATAAAATTTCTTTGAGCTCGGTTTAATTTCGCCATAACATCACCCCAGAACCAGTTTAATACAAAAGTCCATAATTGGCGATACTTGGAAATCCCCTTCCCCGGCTAAATAGACTAAGAATTGTCCGAATTCCTTTCTGGTACAGTTTTGTCGATGAACATATCTATATCCAAACGTCCCCACCATTATATTGAATTAGGCCAAACTGAAAATGAAAAACAAAAAACCCTTGATTCCCAAGGGTTTTCTTCTATGGAGCCTAGGGGGATCGCAGCGCTGACCTCATCGCTGCCAGTGCTGGAAACGTATTATGGTTGAATTGGATAAATTGTGAAAAGGGAGCTGATTTTAATGGGCCGCGATTTACCAACGAAAATGCCTTATATTGCCCATCGTATCGGCCACATCGATCGTTACATTGCGCACGCTCAGCAGCCCACGCTTGTAACTATGGCCCTGTTCGTCAACGAAATCGGATAACGGCAGGCTGGATTTGACGGCAGGCAGTACATCCACTTTATAAGTGTACTTGTCATCGATGGTGATTTTGGCATTGAACCATACATGTCCAGTGTGGTTCTGTACCAATAAGTGTCCATTTGTAACGCCAATCTCGGCAATGGGGACCGGACTGGTCGGCGCGGGCACGCATCCCGTCATCATGCTGGCAAGGCAGACAATCAACAAGAAAGATGAGCCGATTCTCATTGTAGGCTTACTTATGAAATTCATCAGGTTTATCCGCATGATCCACGTTCCTTTCATTCTGATTCAACAGACAATGCAAGGTCAAAGAACAGATTGGGCGAGGAGGGGTGGCTACGGTGCACCTCAACAGCTATGACATTAGCCCCCTTCAGCAGCTTGTTCAAATGGGCTTTTAGATCAATTCTTCGATAAAAGGTAAACTCATTTGGAAATGCCAGCGAGGATTCAGTTAAGATTCCCGATAGAATGGCGTCCCTGGATATTTCCTGGCCGTTCAGATAAACGGCGTAACCGTCCTCATAAGCGATATTCAAAACTAAATCGGATAGCTCCTTCGGATCGACATCCAAGTCAAACGACTTGCGGAAATAATAAGTTGGGGACTTCACGGTCTCCAGGTTTGTTTGAACATAAGTCTGCCGCTCCCCGTTATTCGTATTTCCCAAAGGAGCCCTGCCGAACTTCCAGTCGGAATCGTTGTATTCCGGACTGCGCCAATCGTTAGCAGGCAGTGGAACCGTTTCCGTATGAGATGTTTCAATGATCGGTCCCTCTCCCACCAGGTCCCCCCCTTCCGGTAAAGCGGATTGGATTGCCTCGCTGCCTGAATGATAGCGCCATATAGATTGAATCCCCACGAGAGGGATTTCCTGTTTTTCTTTCAACGTAGTCAGGTTCCATGATGCCAGATTCTGCGCATCCTGTTCCAGTTGATCCAGCACTTGTCCTTGTTTATTTTCAGCTTTAATGAACAACGTATTATCTGTGGCTTCCAATACCGTAATGAAGGGCTTTTCCTTCAGCCTGTTTAAATCCCAAACTTCCCAGCCCTCATATTCGGTGGGCATATCATCGGAAGACTGCTGCGTAACGGCCAATTTAAGAACATAAACGGAATCATGGATGAAAACTGCGTTAATTCCGGCGGCTCTGAACGCGTTCCATACTTCGGGAAGCTTCGGATCTTTGCTCAGCCAGACGAAGTTGAAAAGCTTCTTATTTTCATTAGCCGTCCTGCGAATCCATTCCAACTGATCGTCTCCCGCATCCGATAACCGATCGGCGTTCAGGAAGAACATCCTGGCGTTTCCATGACTGGCCGTATACACCGATTTTCCATAACCCGGAAGAGTCCCGGTAGGCACATGGGGATAAGCCTGGTTGAAACGCTGTTCCGTCGTAGAACCGTCATATATGGGATAAATCTGAGACGCTAGCGTTTCCGGATGACTCTGCAGCAACTGATCGGATGCGACAAAGTACGAAACGTCCCGGAATTGCTTGATCGAATCCCCGATTTCCCCTTCCTGCTCACTAAAATAACCGAATCGAAACGAGATGGACGATGCGGCGGGTGTCTTGAATCCTGCCATCGGCACTCTTGTCCAATAGAAGGAACACCAAAGCACACAAATAAGCACCAACAGTGAAAAGGATAGTTTATATTTGGAAATAATCACCATGACTAACCCTCACCTCCGGGCAACGTGTTCGGCAGAGCTGGCCACCACAGGATGGTGTGGTACACGGTTGGCCACAGGATGACCAGATTGACAACAAAGGCAATGGCAAATCCGATCGTCCATGGTCTCAGATCAACCTCTTTCCGTCCGATCGTCCAGTGGAATATAGCCCATGAGACCAACCAAACGAGCAGTCCTACCGTTTCTTTACCGGCATAGGGACCGATACCCCACCAAGAGGGGATCCAGGAGCCTATCTTCAGCAAAATCGCATTCGCTTTGAGCGGATTGTAATAACTCCATAAGTGACTGGCCGTTGTCGCAAGGATACCGAGATATACTGACAGCAGAACGGATGCGACCTCGCCCGTTTTTCGTTGCTTGTCTTTTTTCATGATGTTCTCCCCCAGTGGATCGTCTTCAGATTCATACCATTCTCAGTTTCGCTATGCCGATGCCAAACGCAAATCCAACCAGCAGACAGATCCAGAATAGCGTGATCAATAAAGCGATGATCCCGCCAACCGCCGAGCCAGGTTTGAGCGTATGGCGAAACCGGCGCAATAAAAAGCCTGCCGCAATTCCCAAGGGGAGCGGATACAGCGAGACGAATTCTTTATATTCCATGAGGATCAAATGTACCTCGGGGCTGTGGAACATCAGCCATTCCTGCGGACCGTCAGGCCCCCGGTATGCGATGTAGAGCCAGTTACCGAACACGATCGTGAGCAGAACCATAACATTCGTGAGCCAGAGCACCCATTCCAGTTTTGCCGCAGCCCCTTTCTTGCCCCGCAGCATGGGATAGGTCAGGTGAATCATTTGACAGCTCATGATCACGGTGACGGTTGCACCCAATCCGTGAAGGACGGCTTCAAGCTTATGGTTGCTGAATCCGATCACATTGACCAAAGGGATCGATAAAAAAAGGGCAGCGGCTACACAAGCTTGTGTAACCGCAAAATCTCTTGCAGTGAACAATGATTTCATCGACTATCCATCTCTCTCTCAGATTTACTTGATTACTATAATCATCTCAATGAAGTCTACAGAAGAATTGTAAAGAGAATATTATAGCTGGTTTAGGAGATTGAAAAATTATTTTATCTATATAAAGGATTCAGCAGCATTTAAAGAATTCCACAGCATTAGGATTTGACAAAATTCGAAAACATTAATATTAGCTTAAAAAACTCTTGAAACAGAATTTACGTTAGACGAGTAAGATGTGACTTGCTCGGACAGTCGGAAAACCTGTTAACCGTAATTTCTTAAAAATGTCAGTGGGTGAAAGGAGGTTGGGAAGCGGTTTCCTGTGTCTCCGACGACTAGAATGAAGTTGAGAGGAAGTTCATGATGAAGGAAAAATTAATAGGCAAGTTGAAGGGCAAGTGGAAAAGTGTAACCGCAGTTGTAAGTGTTAGTGCTCTTCTTTTCACGGTTGGTATGTTCAACGCGTCAGCTGAAAGCAACTTTATTAAAAGCCCGTATTTGCTGTTCGAAGGTTCCAACACCTCAATGAGCCTTCTTTGGCAGACGAGCGATGACCAATCGAATGTCATCAAATGGGGTACCGACACCTCCTATTCGATGGGGCAAGAGACTGTCGGGACTTTCGGTACCGACCACCAGCACAAGTTCACCATCACGGGGCTGAAGCCAGCTACCAAATATTACTATAATGTAGACGGTCAGACGGGTTCCTTCGTCACCGCGCCTGCGGACGATGCTACTTCCGTGAAGTTCCTATCTTACGGCGACAGCCGTACCCAACCAAGCTATCAGGAGCAGGTAGCCGGCCTGGCGCTTAAGGCTTATGCCGCCGATCCTGCCTACCAGACCATTCTCTTGAACAGCGGTGATATTGCCTCGAGCGATACGGAGAGTAACTGGACAGCTCAATACTTCGTTCCCGGATCCACCTATCCTCAGCTGCACACTCTCCAGTCCGAGGTTCCGATGGTTGGAGCAAGGGGCAACCATGAGGGAGCGGGATCTGTCTATGGAAAGTACTTCCCTTATCCGTACGTGTCTAACTTCTACTGGTCCTTCGATTACGGCCCAGTCCATTTTACCGTGCTGGACGAGTATTCCGACTATAAACCCGGCTCGGCTCAATACAACTGGCTGGTTAACGACCTTGCCTCCACAACCAAACCGTGGAAGATTGTGATGGCCCACAATCCAGCGTGGGGTGCCGGTACTCATGGAAACGACACGAATGTTCAGAATGTCATCCATCCGCTCTTAAAGCAGTATGGGGTACAGTTGTACCTCAACGGACATAACCATAACTATGCCCGTGCGGAAGTCGAAGGAATCGAGTACCTCACCTCCGGCGGCGGCGGCGCTCCGTCGTATGCAGTAGATCCGACTTGGCCGAACATTGTTAAAGCCGAAAGTACGTACTTCCTATCCGAGTTCGATGTGAACGGGAAAAAGATGAACGTCACTTCCCGCCGGATTGACGGCTCGGTCATTGAGACCGTGACGCTCAATAACAACAAGGTGCCCGTTGCTGATGCCGGACTTGACCAAACGGTGACTGACGACTGCAACGGCAACAGCTGTAATAATGTCAACGCACCGAAAAGAACCGGACCCAAAGATCCGGGGTACGAAATGATTACCCTAAACGGGACGAAAAGCTTGGATCAGGACGGAACGATCTCTTCCTATGTCTGGAAAGAAGGGGAAACCCAAATTGCCACCGGCGCCACTCCGAGCGTCAAACTGGCTGTTGGCACCCATACAATTACCCTTACTGTGACAGATGACGATGGCGCCACTGCCACGGATACTGTGGTCGTCACCGTGAAGCCGAGCTTGAAAGATAACAACAAGTAGTACCATCATTTGTCGCAGTACAATAAAACAGCGGCCGCAGGCTTTCCTGCGGCCGCTCCTAACTTCAAGAAGAAACGAGGGCATCATCATGCCTATACCATGGTTTCGAAAACTAGCTCCAATGATACTGATGTTCGGTTTATTTTTTGGTGGAGTTACCCCCGTCTTCGCACATGACATGTATCTAGGAGGATCAGAATGGGCCGTCGGCAAGGATCGCATTCTGTTCACGATTGACCTCGATCCCGCCATATTACAGCAAATTAATGGGATCAAGGAACTCGGAGATAACCTTGACAGTCTCACTGATGAGCAGCGCAGTAGAATGGAAACCAATCTCATCCAACCTTATATGAACGAGAAGCTCTCGGTCTCCGTCAATGGCCGTTCTTATCCGGTTAAGGTAGAGAAAATGGAGAAGGAAGGGACAGTATGGAGAACATGGATGAGGGTTAGTGATCTAAGTTTGAACCAGCAAGACAACAAGATGAAGATTAATTACCATCTTTTATTTAAGGAAACCAATAATCAGCATGTGAGTATCGGCTATATTTATTTTACCGATGCCGATGACGATTCGGTGAAGCAGGTTTTCAATTATAGCCAACCGGATTTGATGTATACGTTCGATTCCGGTCATACGGAATTTGAGTTCTCGGTTAAATCTAAAACCGCCGCTTTGCAGTCGCAAATCTTTACCTTCCTCGTACTTGGAATCAAACATATCCTGACTGGATATGATCACATAACCTTTTTGGTTGCTTTAATTGTGATAGGTTTATCCGCCAGGGAAGCCTTAAAAATTATCACGTCCTTTACTTTGGCGCACAGCATTACTTTGCTGCTGGCGGCCATGCATGTGATCAATCTGAACTCCAGATTTGTTGAGAGCGTGATTGCCCTCTCCATCTGTTATATCGCGGTGGAAAACTTGTTCGCCAAACAGGTCAATTATCGATGGCTGGTCACCTTTGTCTTCGGGTTAGTGCATGGGTTCGGCTTTGCCAGTGCCCTCGAGGAGCTCGTCAGAGGAAAATCGAATCTTGTTCTCTCGGTGGTCTCGTTTAACATCGGCGTGGAGACGGGACAGTTGATGATCTTTTTAATTCTGTTACCCCTTCTCTACCTGATAAGAAAAAAGTTCTCTATCCGAAGAGTAACCGCTGTAGCATCCATAGCTATTTTTGTACTTGGTTTTATCTGGTTCGTTGATCGGGTGTTCAATTTGCAATTGATACCGTTTTAAGAAAAACAGGAAGAGAGAACGACATGAAGAAAAATACATCATCTTATTTTTTTATTTCCATCATGGTTGCTTTTATTGTCTTCATTTCGAGTCCTGGCACTGGCATGGCTCAAAGCCGTTCAGCCGACCTTATACAAGAATACAGCAATAAAGCGAACCAATTCATTGCCGACAAAAATTATGAGCAGGCAGCTTTAGTGTTGGAAGAACTCCTGATAAAGAAACCAGAACTGAATAATGAAATGGTCTACAAGCAAATGACCCATATCTATGATGATTACCTTTTTAATTTTGAAAAAGCGTTGTCCCTCTATAAAAAGTATCTTGATCAATTCCCCGAGGGGATATTTGCCGGCGCCTTTCGGGAAAGAGTCGCTTATCTGAATGAAAGACGCTCTGAATGGCAAGTATTGCGAGATTTTAGAAAAGTCCAGTTGGAAGAAGACCATATTCCCATCAAAGATAGCCTGGAGGAAGTCGAAACCATCTTATCAAAGAATGAGGACAGATTGACCGCGCCGGAAATGCATATCTATTTGGCCAATAACTATTTTAAAACTGCCGACTATCAAAAGGCGAGCGAGCATGTGGAAAAATATATAAAGAACTTTGATAAGGCCAGCATGTCAAATACAGATAAAGTCCTGGCCCTGCAGTTGTATTCCGACATTCTCGTTAAGCAGCATCGATTCGGAAAGGCCATCCGGGCCTTGGATCAGGCAATGGAGTTGGGAAAGCCGGAAGAAAACTTTACTTATGCCTTGAAAAAAAACCATATCATTAACCAAAGGAACATGTTGTATGGGTTCATGTTTTGCCTTTTGTATTTTATAACGGTGGTACTGTTGTTAATTCCCATAAAATTTTGGAGGCGGTTTAATTTACAAAAATATGCCGGTTGGCTTGTCACTCCTTCATTGCTTCTTGCCCTCATATCGCTTGGCCCTGTCTTAATCCTACACCTAATTGAAGAGCCGGAAGTCGACCTGCGAATTTTCTTTGGCCAGTTGGGCTTATCCATCCTTTCGCTTATGATCATAAAGCTTCTTGCCCCGCTGACATCGAAAACGGGCAGATGGGTTTATGTTTTGATAAGTTGTTTGCATATGGGTGCCGCTTCTTTCATGGCATATTACATGACCGTTTACAGTGGAAGAAAAATCGTTATGAACACTGTAATAGAAGCTGATGTAGATCCCGCGGCTTCCTTATTTCTGATGTTAATGTGGAGTTCGGCCGCTGCAGCCTTATTGATAAACATCATTTATGCCATTATTCTTTCAAAAAAAGAGCAGATGGCGCGGATATAATTTGCCGGAAGTCGCCGTCCGAAAGATGTTCGCGCCAAGGACTAGAGCCGGCACACAAATCGATGCAGGGTGCGGACCAGCCATGGCGAATGAGTTTCCCGCCGAAGAATCCTTTATTTATAGGGTATTTGCCAATCAGAATATGACTGATTTGGTTGCTCTATGATTGTTGGGGATGAATTTGGTCCCAATTCGTCCCCAACACTATTAATAAAATTCTTATTAGAATCAGGCGTTTTTTAAACCAAGATGTGGTATAGAGTCGGTTGGGATTTTTGTCTTTAATCAGACTGCAATATCCGACCATGTTTTTTTGGTGAATTTCTTGCTTTATTTAGATTTCACCATTTCCTGATCAATCACTTGTTGGCCCATTTCTTGCACCTCTCTTAAGATCGTATTTATATCTTTTTTCCCTGTTACAAGTTCATTTACTTTATCATTCATTAAATCAACAATATGATCTTCTAATGGATGTAGTTGACGCATCGGAGCATTTTCATTTACGTACACGGCACCGAAGTTTTTATCCTGGTCCGGATGGTTTTCAAATGCAACATCTTTAACTTTTTGTGATTTCAATGGAGATATTTTCCCTTTTTTTGAGACTTCCATTTGGTATTCTTCAGACGTTAAATATTTTAAGATTTCCATTGCCGCATCTTTATTTTCAGAAATGGAAGTAATACCGGCATAGTTTGCGTAAGGCTGAGTACCTTTACCTGGGAGATCTTTGAAGACTGGCATCGAAACCATGTCCCAGTTCAGTGGCATTTGATCTCTCGAGACCGCAATCCATTCGGTTAAAAATACATACATTGCTGTAACACTATTTTTCCCTCTAAAGTGATCATGACTTGGGAAATTTACTCTAGCCATTTCCCGCACACCAGAATCTCTACTCAATTCAGCGAAGATATTAAGAATACGTTTCCAATTATCATTATCTACCGTCACCTTATTCGTTTCTGGATCAACGAAACCTTGAGATAAGGAATTCATGCGGAAGTAGTGCTTCGGAGATATCCAAAGACCCATATACTGGGTTCCGTTTTCATTCCGATCGAATTGATGGGCGAGTTCCAACGTTTCCTCCCATGTCATACCATCTCTCGGGTATGGAACTGCAAATTTGTCGAATAAATCCCGGTTATAATACAAAACAAGAGAATCATTAAAAATCGGAAGGCCGTATAATTTGCCATCAAACGTGGCTGATTCAATAAACCCCGGGGCAAATGAATCCAAGTTAATTCCATGTTTTTCAGCTAACTCCGTCATATCAAAAGTCATTTTCATCGGTTCGTATGCATTCAAAAATGCAGCGGCTCTTGCGAAATAAATATCAAACTTCGTTTGAGTGGCTACTAGTTGTTCTAATGAAAGTCCTCTATTCGAAATATGATTAATCGTATAATTAGGAAATTTTTTCTTAACATAACTACCAATAATTTCTTCAAATTCTTCATCAGAAAATATGGTAGAAAATGTGACTTCGGCTTTTTCCGGCACCTGAAGTTCTTCTGCCGGATCATTACCGTTGGACGGTTTAACATTTCCTTCAGTATTACCTGTTGTACAAGCTGCGACTAAACTTGTCGTCAAAATTAAAACCAATAGTAGTACCATACTTCTTTTTAACATTTCGATGTCCCCTCCCTTAGTTAAGCAATCACCGTTTAAAATAATTTTTTCACAGATAATTCAGGCTTGATGTAAGGTTAAGAACTGAGGTTTTTAAAACGTAAGAACCGCTGTCCAGCTAATTTGAGGCAGCGGTTTTTTCAATACATAAGATAAATTTGTATGTGATCGGTAAGCTTAAAATGGCTAGAAAAGAATCTTGTCATCTCGGACGCGAACAACGTTAATGCTTCCCCCCGCAACCATACGAACGATCTGTTCCATGCGGAGTTGCTCGTTCAAACCCTCCAATTAATCACTTGCCAGACTGCCCTTTTATTCTAAAAGAGCGACTTATCGAAACGTCACTTACATTTCCTGCAGCATCGGTTGCCGTTGCGGTGACGGTATACGTTCCGTTGTTTAATTTTGTTGATTCGACACTGAATGAACCGTCCGAGTCAACTGTTGCCGTCAACGTTGTGTTTGTTTTTTTCGATCCTGAAGAAGTATCTGTCAATGTTATGGTTACGATGCTGCCCGGTTCTGCCGTTCCGCTTATGCTCGGAGTACGCGTGCGAATTTCCTCTGATTCTGCCGGAGCTATAATAACTGGTGCTCCTGGCGCTGTAATGTCTAGACCCGCGTACCGAGTGACAAGAAAAGGGATATCCTTGGCATCATTCAGATCGTAGGAGTAGGGCGGATTAATAAAAGGCTCCACGCTTTCGTAGCCATCTGGTGTAACGGCGCCCGTATCCATAGTTCCGCTTGTGTTGTCATAAATATTGCCCGTAGCCGTGATATACGCCGGACGACGGTCGGGGTACATAAACTGGTGTGGGTTTCTCACGTTCTTGAAGTAGTTGTTTTCCACGAGCATCGATGCGAAGACGCCTACGCCAATGGCGTAATCGTTGTCACTGGCTGTGTAGTAGTTGTTGTAGGCGTGCGCCTGTCCGAACAGGACACGAGGCATCCGCTGATCGGTATTGTTGGCGAACCAGTTGTGATGATAGGTTACCTTGTTCTTGCCTGTGTCGGTATCGTCATGTTCCGCACCTCCGCCGTTCAAGCTGACCAAACGGTGAGGATTATCCGGATCGGTGTAAAAGAATTTGTTCCATGAGACGGTGACGTAGTTAGTGCCTAGGGTGAGGTCCATTAAGCCGTCACTGGCATCCCAGATGTTCAGGTGATCGAACCAAAGATGATGAGAATTTCTCGCAGCGATCGTGTCTGCAGGGCCGAAAATAGGCCAGATGCCTTGGAAGTTCAAGTTGCGAATGATGATGTTGCTGCTATCGTCTATGGTGATGCCGCCGCGGATGGTCGCGTACTTGTTCTCCCCCATTATCGTCTTGTTGCTGCCTATGGTGATAGGCTCAACCCCGGATTTGATTGTTCCGGAAATGACGATGACTCTTGGGACGTCGTCGCCGGCCAGTTGTTCTAGTTCTTCTAGCGTTGTCACCTTCTGAGGTTCGGCATCGCTTCCGCCTGTCGTCCCTTCAAGGCCTTCAGCCTCTACGGAGGCCCACCCGTAAAGTTCCATGGAAGGTTCCGTATGGGGCCTTAAACGAATATGAAGCGTCAGAGTTGCCTCATCCCAAATGACATCCAGACCCATCGCTTCGGATATTTCACGAATAGGAAGCATCATATTACCATCCAGAACAAAAGGACGAACCTCCGGGTTAATTTCCAAACCGTTCACGATCAACTGGATCGACTGCTGTTTGAACCTTGCTTGGCCCGGTACGGAATTAATCAGAATAGCATTCTTTTCCTCATTCCAAACGACATCAGCGCCAAGTTCTTCAGCTATGATATTTACAGGTACCATAACTTGGCCGTCCGCTCTAATCGGCGGAACATCCGACTCCGCCTCTTCTCCATAGACATCAATGGTTACGGGAGTCATATCAATATCTGGAAGAGGTTCTTCATTTCCGGGGTCTACGGGATTAATAGGAATCGGACCGTCAAGCGACTTGATTTCAATGTAGTTGATCTTAATGTTTTCCGTGGCGGTATCTTTTGGATCGAGGGTCAGTTTGCCATCATACACATCCGCTACTACAGTTTTGGATATGTAAGTTTGTCCATCCGGTTTTACGTGTTCCCAAATGCCGTCAACTTGTTTGTTTTCGAAGATGACGGTCTCTTCAGCCAAGAGTAACAATTTTCCTTTGATTTGGTTCGGATATCGAATATCGCCTATGCTGACCGTCACTTCATACTTACCGTTCGGAACAGCAATTTCCCAAATAATCCCTTCACCAAATTGGTTTAGGGTTGCTAGTTTAAGATCCGGTTCAATTAAGCTGTAATCTCTAGCGGCTCCAACATTGCCTGGGGTCCATCCATATGTATAGCCATTCCCGCGGTCGCCGTACTCATCCCCGCTGTCGGGCAGATAACCTTCTGCCGTTAGAGACCCTTTGGTCTGGAAGTCGATTTTGACGGTGTCTTCTTCAGCTGCTGCGCTCGTGGCAAACATGATAATCATTGCAAGAGAGAATGCCGATACGAGAAATGAAATGGTGAGTGACCTCTTCAATAAATACCCTCCTTTTAAAAAAATAAAATTTCCTTAATATTACTATGATCTAACATCTTTAATAATAGGGCAAAAGCGCTTTTATAGGGGTCCCTCCAACATTTTAACGAATGTTGGAGGGACCCCTAGTCATGAAAGCCATACCTATGCGACAATCCTTCAGCTGTCTTCCCGAAAATTGAGGTTCGTCGAGAAGTGCGGTTAAAGTAACTTTAACTGTCAACATATAGGTAACTTAAATTAGACTTCTGAAAGGTCGCAACCAAATGAACAATAGCTTGGGGGGTACGAATGGTTGTTATGAGTATCGTTCTCCAGCCAGTTTGTTGACGGCAGCCTTCCGTTCTTTGCGGCTCGGAGCAACGTATTTCCGCCTATAATTGATATTGGAATGGCCTAGAAGCTTTGCAATGGTTCGCAGTGACTCCCCGCGCTCGGCAAGGACATGAGCGAATGTATGCCGGAGAACGTGCGGCGTATGATCCGGAATGCCGGTTTTATCAAGCAGCTATGCTCCACCCCATCGGTCGTAAAAGCACCGCCACGCTGTAAAACGAACAGCTTCTTGGTTTTAGGCAGACCACGTTTACGGATCCAATCTTGTAGTGTATTGATTAAGTCTTTGTTCAGTTCAACATTTCAGGATTTACCACCTTTACCGTTTTGCTTAATTAACCGGAGAATGTAGTAATGCTTTAGGCTTGAATTCGGAGCCATACATGTTCTTGTCTTATTCACGGCAAAAGATTTATGTTCTTGTGGTCGTGTTTTGGCACGAACATATATCGTTAAAACAAAAAAGGCCGCTACTACGCGGCAATTTAGAATGAATATTCTTTTCGTCTTACAGCAGATTAGCATAAATATCCACTATCTTATGCCAGCTGCTGATCTACGAATGTATTCTTTAGGTTTCCGATTCCCATAATCTCACATTCGATGACACTACCAGCGCCAACGAGCTCCGATCCCAGTGGACTCCCTGTTAGAATGACTACTCCAGGCTTCAAGGTCATCACACGCGATAGATAAGCAATCATCTCACGAACTGGTATAATCATTAACTCCGTTCCGCTGTTTTGCTTCTCAACCCCATTCAGGCGGGCTTCCACGCGAACGGTATCCGGGTTTAGTTCTGTTTCGATCACTGGACCGAGCGGTGTGAAGGTATCAAAGGATTTTCCAATAGTCCAATGACCATTCTCATGAAAATACTGTGGCGCGGTTACGTCATTACCTACCGTATAGCCAAAGATATAGTCCAGCACTTCCGACTCACAGATATTCCTAGCTTCCTTGCCAATGACGACAGCCAGTTCGGATTCGAATTTCACCTGCTGGTTGGAGCCGGGGATCACAATGCGATCACCAGGCCCAATGACAGATGAGGTTGGCTTAAAGAAAAATACAGGGATGTCTGGCAGCATACCGGGGCGCTCATCGACCTTGGAGACGTAGTTAGCTCCAATCCCAATAATTTGGTTCGGTTCTAAGGGAGCAAGCAGCTTTACGTCCTGAGTTGCATAGCTCACGCCAGAATAACGCCATTCGCCGAACAGATTTCCTTGAATTTCTCGAATCGTATCCGATTCAAGAACCCCTTGACTTGTTTTTGCATTTATCGCAAATCTGACGAATTTCATTGATGATAACTCCTCTCAAATCGAATATTTTAGCTGAACATACCTGCTCTTTTCGACTTGGCTTCAATTCGACGACGATGGAGAATCGGTTCAGTGTATCCGCTTGGCTGGCCGTAGCCTTCAAACACTAAATCACAGGCTGCTTGGAAGGCAATGGAGTTTTCGTAGTCCGGCGCCATTGGAATGTATTCGGCATCACCAGCATTCTGATGATCTACAACTTTGGCCATACGCTTCAGGGTTTCAAGCACCTGCTCCCTGGTGCAAATGCCGTGATGCAGCCAATTTGCCATATGCTGACTGGAAATACGCAGCGTGGCACGATCCTCCATAAGCTCAATATTGTTGATGTCCGGCACTTTGGAGCAGCCAATCCCCATTTCTACCCAACGGACGACGTATCCAAGAATCCCCTGCGCGTTATTATCCAGTTCTTCCTGGATTTCCTCCGGGCTCCAATTCGGAACATGCGCCACCGGTATTTGCAGAATTTCATCTCTATAATCGATTCGCTTCGCTGCGATCTCTAGCTGAACATCTTTCACGTTAATTTGATGATAGTGAATCGCATGCAGGACAGCAGCGGTTGGTGAAGGCACCCAGGCAGTGCTGCCTCCAGCCTGGAGCTGGCCCCCTTTTTGTGCGAGCATATCGGCCATTAAATCAGGCATGGCCCACATGCCCTTACCAATTTGCGCTTTGTCCTGCAAGCCGGCAGCTAGGCCTACGGCTACATTGGAACTCTCATAACCTTTCAGCCAGACGGAGAATTTCATATCCTTTTTGGGAAGCATGGGACCAGCTTCCATGGAAGTATGGATTTCATCACCGGTACGATCCAGAAATCCGGTATTGATGAATACGACTCTTTCTTTTACGGCATAAATGCAGTTCTTAAGATTTAGCGAAGTGCGTCGTTCCTCATCCATCACGCCTATCTTAAGCGTATTGCGTGCAAGTCCCAGGATATCTTCAACGCGGCTGAAAAGCTCCGCTGCAAACATCACTTCCTCAGGACCGTGCATCTTCGGTTTAACAATATATATAGAGCCCTTCTGCGAGTTGTGATAGATTCCATTACCTAAAAGCGTATGTTTGCCGATTAAGCTTGTAACGATACAATCTAGGAAGCCTTCAGGCACTTCCTGGCCTTGATCATCCAGCACGGCATTAATTGTCATTAGGTGACCTACATTACGAACGAACATTAACGATCGACCCGATAAAGTCAAAGACTCGCCGATTGGAGACGTGTAGGCTCGGTCAGGGTTCAAGGTACGGTTGATCGTATTCTCACCTTTGGCAAAGGTAGATGTTAAATCACCCTTCATCAAACCCAGCCAATTGGTGTATACAAGCACTTTATCTTCGGCGTCAACCGCAGTTACCGAATCCTCGCAATCCATTATCGTCGTAATAGCAGCTTCCATTAAAATATCTTTAACATGAGCCGGGTCATTCTTGCCAATCGGATGCTGGGCATCTATTTGAATTTCAAGATGAAGTCCATGGTGGACGAATAATACGGCAGATGGCGCTGCCGCGTCACCCTGATAACCGGCGAATTGCGTTTCAACCTTTAAGCCTGTCGTAGCTCCATGAGACAGTTCTACTGCTAATGCACCTTTTGAAATGCTGTATTTTACCCCGTCCTTATGCGAGCCCTCTTTTAGTGGAATGACATCGTCTAGTAATTGCTTCGCAAATGCGATAACCTTATCGCCTCTAATCGAGTTGTACGTGCTTCCCTTTGATGCTCCATTCTCTTCGCTGATGGCATCTGTACCATACAAAGCATCATAAAGACTGCCCCAGCGTGCATTCGCTGCATTAATGGCATAACGCGCGTTGTTCACCGGAACGACAAGCTGCGGGCCGGCTTGAATCGCAATCTCGTCATCTACATTTTTCGTAGAGACTTGAAAGTCCTCTACTTCCGGCTCCAGGTAACCAATCCCCTCCAAGAAAGCTTTATAGGATTGAAAATCAACACCTTTATTCGCCTTGTGCCAGGAATGGATCTTTTCCTGAATTCGATCTCGCTTGGCGAGTAAGGCCTTGTTTTTGGGAGCCATGTCCTTGACCAGACTACCAAAACCGGACCAGAAAGCCTCCTGCGTCACGCCGCTCTGCGGAATGACTTTCAAATTGATAAAATCATAGAGTTCCTTAGCAATTTGTAAGTTTCCATCCTTCACGTAATATGTCAATCTCAAGCACCCTCCTTCAATGGTTAAGCTTCATACTTTACTGCAGCATCTTCATTCAAATTTTCTTGGCCTCTACTCAACGCCCAGGGCTTGGAAACAGTTTCCCCCATTCAGATTCTTAGCTCGCCATATGACAATCCATCCTATCTTTGTTGACAACGGTTGGCTCGCGTATAGCGTTCCCCCTTATTGTTGTAATTTTAGGCAAAATGGCCTTTTTGCGATTATAGGCATATGCATCCGCGCAGTCGAGGTTGAATAAATTCACTCCCATAGCATAAAGTCGGTTTGGTAGGAAATTTTATCCTCTTTATTATCTGAAAAAATTTGTAAAAATAAGATATAACCTTTTCCGGAATTGCCCTACAATCGCTTCATTATCAAGTAGCGGAGTTAGTCAGGGATCCATCATCCAGAGGTTCACAGCAAGGTCTTTATGATAAGGACATCGCCAGGACCGTAATGGGTGCGAAGCTGATGAAGAACAAAGGCTTGGTAATCCGAAAGCGAACAAATACAGGTTTCAAGTGGAACTTGCTCTAATGGCGAGCAGTAAGGACATCCCCCTTCACACGATTTTGAGGAGTTCCGGTTTGGATGGCGCAAGGAAACCCTTGCCCTATCTGCCTCAATAAATGAATGCTGAGTGGCTATCAAATATACTAGGAGGTTGTATGATATGATACAAAGGAAGAACGACAAACGAAGAGTGGTATTATGGCTATGAAATGGCTAGATACGGATTCTGCCGTGATCGGGTTCATCGGGACAGGCGTCATGGGCAGGAGCATGGCGCGCAATCTCATGAAACAAGGTTACCGACTGCATGTGTATAGCCGCACAAAATCGAAGGCGGAGGAACTCGTTGCGGAAGGCGCCGTGTGGCAGCCTTCTCCTGCGGAAGTGGCGCGGCATGCGAACGTCATCATCACGATGGTCGGGTTTCCGCGTGAAGTGGAGGAAATATATTTGCAAGAGGATGGGATTGTTGCGGCTGCTCAGCCCGGCTCCTATTTGATTGATATGACCACATCTAGCCCGTTGCTAGCGGGGCGCATCCATACGGAAGCGAGACAGAACGGCTTACATGCGCTTGATGCACCCGTGTCGGGCGGGGATGTTGGCGCGAGAGAAGCGCGGTTGTCGATCATGATCGGCGGCGAGCGAGAAGCATACGATGCAGTGCTGCCCATACTAGAGTCTATGGGTTCCAATATCGTCTATCAGGGCAGCGCTGGGGCAGGACAACATACGAAAATGTGCAACCAGATCGCCATTGCTTCAAATATGATGGGCGTCTGCGAGGCGTTGGCTTATGCGGAAAGCGCAGAACTCGATCCGCAGAAGGTACTGCGCAGCATCGAGAGCGGCGCAGCTGGCAGTTGGTCTCTCAGCAATCTGGGACCGCGCATCATCGCGGGGAATTTCGATCCTGGGTTTTACGTGAAGCATTTCATTAAAGATATGGGCATTGCCTTGGAATCTGCAGCGGAAATGGGGCTGGACACGCACGGGCTCCGCTTGGCCAAATCGCTCTATGAACAGCTCGCGGCCAGGGACGGAGGAGATGACGGCACGCAGGCATTATATAAAATCTACAACCGGGAGCTCTAGATACACAAATCCGAACAATTGGCTCATTTTCATGTCTGAAAAGCTTCGCTCAAGGCACAACGACGGAATGAATTCTGTCAGCCTTGAGCGATTTTTTAGATGTTAGAGTTGCGAAGGTAATCAGCACACTACAAATTGCTTGGAGCTAAGTGAGCCGTTCCTTTGCCTGGCGACCGCATGATTATATGTATAGGTTGCCTTTCTAAGCATAAATAAAGTGTCAATTATCTTAGAATTTCAAAAATTGGTCAATTTTGGCCATGTGACAACCAGGGTATTTATCTTTAACCCTCATCAGGAAGTTCAACTTTTCAATGCGTTCGCCGGAGCGGGGACAGCCGTTCTTGATAAAAGGGATCTGCAGTCCCACTGCCATATCCATGACTACGTCGTCGATGACACCCCCGGAACGCCCGGAAGTGATTGAGAGCAGCCTGTGAGCCTTTGCAAAATTGTGAGCTTCAAGCGCTTCACTGATTGTACCGACCTGGTTAGGCTTTAAAATGAAGCCATCGATAGAATTAGTCTTATGAGCACGCAAAATACGGGCTTTGTTGGAAACGGTAAGATCGTCGGCAATGATAAGTGCACGAGTAATTTCCTTATGCGCTTTTTCATAGCCTTCCCAATCGTTCTCATCCAATATGTCTTCAATGAATACAAAATTATATTTTTCTGTAAGGTACTTTATATAGTTGATGACCTCGTCACTGGTCGCATACTTTCCGTTCAGGTAATAACTGTTAGTTAGTGCATCATACATTTCGCTCAACGCACAATCCAGTGCAAATGCACATTTGTGGGTATAGCCGCATAAGTCGATGGCTTTTTGGATCAGCTCAAGGCATACTTCAGGGTCTTCGGATGGGGCTACCCAGCCGTAAGACTGCCCGACTGCAGGTTCGGCGCCGGTGTATTCCCTTATAACATAGCCGAGTTTCTGAAATACTTTGACTGCGATTTCCACAGCTTCCTCGATGTCGTCAGCGCGGTAAGGCATGACGATAAATTCGTTGAAGGCCTGAGTAATGCCTCCGTTTCTGCCACCATTAATCACGTTAAATGATGGAATAGGGACAGTTTTTACATTGCCTCCCGAAATACAATCATAAAGCGGACGGTGTTGGGTCGCGGCCGCCGCACGGTAGCAGGCTACGGAAACACTGTAAATCGTGTTTCCGCCAAGTACATGCTTATCAGGAGTGCCATCAAGGTCGACCATAACCTGATCAAGCATCTTTTGGTCAGATACAACCATCCCTATCAATCTGGGAGCGATTATTTCATTGATGTTCGCAACAGCCTTGTGAACACTGAGACCATCATACTCATTCGGATTTCCGTCACGAAGTACCTTGGACTCGTACATTCCCACGGAGCTGCCAGTAGGAGCGGCACCGGTGCCCATTGATCCGTCTTCCGTAATAACATCAACCTCGACCATGGGTCTACACTTGCAGTCAATAAGCTGTCGAGCATGAACTGATCTGATCCGGTTTCCATTCTTTGTAACAGCCCTTCCGGGGAGAGCTGGAACATACATAATATTCAAATCACACAGATTGGTACCGGTGTTTCCGGTAAAGACAGTATCTCCAATCTCTTCGAGCGCTTCAAAGCATGCGTGGCCTCGCAAGGATTCATATACATCAATTCCTTTTTCGCAGGCAACCTCAAAACTTTGGGAATCTGTGATGCCTCCGGCTACCTTGGTTGTTCCGTCGGTTCCCTCCGTGTCGATGGAAAGAAGAGCACAGCCAGGCATCTTCTGAGCGGCAATAGCAAAACTAAGCGTAAGTTCCTGACCAGGACCTCCATGTCCCTTTATTTGAGAATTATCAAGTATTTTTGTGGTCACTTCGCCGGAGCTCAGCACTACACAAGGAGCAGCGACAGGATTGCCGCTATTCTGGATTTCACGGGCAATGGATGCAAAAACCGTTCCCACATCTCTGCTTTCACCCTCGATGAATGAGGAAAGGATGATAGCTGAAATACCCATCTCCTCTGCTGCTTTCTTTGCATATAGGCAGGAATCAGGCAAACTGTTAATAAGAAAATAGGTATTTTTAGGAAAGGCCTTCGGCGTTTCCCCTTGGGGACCCACGTTCATGATGTAGTCAACAACTGCTTTAGGTAGCCGGTCCTTAACATCGTAATCGTGTATGATTCTCCTTGCTTCTTCAAGCGTGGTCTGATCAGGTCCCATGGGGGTGCCTTTATAATCCTGGTATGGTTCACCTATATTATGGGTGGCAGGCGTACCTACTGCATCGCTGATACCGAAACCAATCAACTCGGCGCCGCGGTCTTGAATACGTTTGGCCAGCATGCCACCGTTCATCTGGCTTATATGCCTGCGAATGGCGTTTATTTCGTATATGCTGCAGCCGGACTTCAGCATGATATCTGTCGTGTCAATCTCATCCTGAAGCGTAATCCCGTCAATCGGGTAACTCATAAGAGATGAGCTTCCTCCGCTCATCACAACAATAAAGAGGTCTTCGGAAGTTGCATTATCAACGATTTTTAATATTTCCTGGCAGGCACGCACTCCTTCTTCATTAGGAAGCGGATGGCCACCTACATAAACTTTTGTCTTATGAAAAACATCTATTTTCTCGGAAATCTTTACTATCGCAATACCAAGGGTAAGATGATCACCGAGAATTTCATCCACTGCCATTGCCATGTGATTGCAAGCTTTACCCGCACCAATAAGATAGACGTTGCGTCTTTTGGAAAGGTCCCATTTGCGACTTCCAATACAAAGTATTTCGCCTTCCATACGAGCGATACTTTTGATACGCTCGTATGCATCAAGATGCTGCAGTGTCTTATCCGCAATGTCAAGAACAATTTTTCTGCTATCGACGTCGCCATGTGACAGCAAGACGTTTTTGTTTTTTATTTTGGACTTCATTCTGAATCTCCTTATCAACATCAATCTCAGTGTAGCCGCTTATTCTTCTTCACTTTGTTTCGGATTCTCCCAGAGCAGCAGCTTCTGACCGATTCCCTTCTCGAGCGCAGTCATATAAAGATCGTATCCGAGACCCAAATCAAATACAGACATACCGCATGCAACAAAGCAAATAATTTGCTTATCGCAGATACGGCCTTGATTTTCACCGATAATGACCTGGCCAATACTGATAGAGTCATCTAGAGCCGGTTTCTTGCCAGCATCAATAAGACGATAAATGGGACCGCCGATTACTCTGCTGTAATATTCGTCCTTGTCACCGGACTCGATTGCCTCTTCTACATAGGCATGGTGCAAACCGATATGGTCATAAACGATATCCATGTCCATCCAAAGAAATTCATCGCACTGGAGAGGACCAGAGGCAAGTATTGTACAACCCGGCTTGATCCATTTGTGCTTGAAATGCAGTGGAGCAGTACGGGAGGCGGCGACAGAAATTACATCAGCTTCACGGGCGGCAGACTCAAGACTGTTTTCAACGATGGCATTCAGGCCATAGTTTTTTTTGATATAGTTTGCAAGTGAAACGGCTTTTTCTTCAGAGCGGTTATTGCAGATAACCTTTTCAACATTCGGAAGTTCAGTAATGATCGCATCGAAACAGGCTTTGCCAATAGGGCCGCAGCCAACAAGAGTGAGAACCTTGGAATCCTTGCGCGCGAGATAGCGGGCTCCAACGGCAGGGACGGCGCCGGTACGGCCAGCACTGATCAGATTAGCGCTCATATAGGCTAAAGGCTCGCCAGTGCTTTTATTATTCAGAGTAAGCATAAGGATAGATCGGGGAAGACCCACTTTTTTATTTTCTGCATTTGAGCCGTACCATTTCTGTCCACATATATCAAAGCGCCCGCCAAGATAGGCGGGCATGGCTACAAAGCGGCGATCAGGCCCGGCAACAGGCATATTGGGAAATGGAGTTTCTTTAGGGAAAACGATATACATTCCGTGATTGTTATGATTACTTCCTCCCATCAGATAGTCGCCCTGTACTAAAAGCTTGAACACCTCTTCTGCGTTATTCACGCACATTTTTACATCCAGAACACCAGCCTCAATGACATCCGGTTCGGACATATAAAGGAACTCAGTTCTCTTGCCCAAATTCTTTTCTCCTTTCGAGCCTTAAAAGAAATATGATTGGCGATGTGTGCCCCCTATTGCAGGTTTATTATTCTGCAACAGGGGACTCTTCTTGTCTTTTATTTTTTACCGGATCGAGAATTTTTTAGGATCTGTGATGCGAGATATATGAACTAGAACTAGAATTAGGCGAAATATGAATAACCGTCCTGCTGTTCTAAATACTCGCGATTTTCTTTTATCCTACCCTGCATTTCCGATTTCCCGGAAAAGCTTCCGTTCGGCGCAGCCATGCTCAAGCGTTTCCATAACGTCTTCTGGTATACCCTGCGGATAAATGCGATCCAGCTCCATTAGCAGGGCCCCTATTACCGGTTCGAACCGCGCATTTAAGCAGTATGCCCCGGGTATTTTTCCCTTGAGGTGTTTTTCAATAAGTTCCTGAATCATGTTGTCGCCCTTACACACACCTCCCGAAATGACCACAGGCAGCGGCCTTTCGACGATATTCAGTTTTTTGGCAGCAACAGCCACATAATTAGCAAAAACGGCGCAAAATTGATCAATATACTTCAGCGACACAGCGTCTCCGAGACGTATAGCCTCAAAAAGCAACGGGCAGAAATCCTTATACACCGGCTGTTTAGGAGGCTCGTCTTCGGTTCGGCCCGTCGTACAGAGCATATAAAACTCCTCTACGGAGGAAAAACCCGTAAAATCCAGTAAAAGGCGCGTTAGTTCGGTTTTCGGCCCTATGCCGACGCTGGCGTCCACCACAGCGTCCACAATGAAGCGGCCTATGGCTTCGCCTCCCTGGTGTGCGTTCTTTAAATAGTAGCCATACTCGTAACTCTGGCCGTCTTTGTTATAGACTGCGCAGTTGGCGCCTGTACCCAAGCAGATAACAGCACAATCGCGTCCGATAATCTCTGTGCCGCCACGAAGTGCGCCTATGCAATCATTAAAGTAAGAAACATTCTGCACGTCCAAAGTCTCGCGAAGCTGTCTGACTCCAATAGGCAATTCAAACGACCAGTCCGCACCGGAGCAGCTGGCGGATACCCGATCTATTTTTGACAGGGGCAATCCTGCGTCGGCGAGAGCTTTGTCCGCGGCGAAACGGATACGTACCATTTTAAATATCCGTCTTTCCAGCGCTTGAAATACCCATTCCTTGTCGTCTCCAAATCCCAGAATGTTGCCTTGGTCGTCAGCGACGATAGTATGGGCTTTCGTGCCGCCTAGATCAACAGCTAATATCAATGACATGATTAACACTCCATTTATTTACTGAACAAGTTCCAGCAGGTTATGCGCGCTTAGCATTAACATCAGCTTTAACCCGTCCAAGATCTATTTTTGAGGGCGATTTATGATCGAATTCAGGGCTGGCGCTTACATCGAGTCCACTGGTATCCTAGCGATGACCGCGCTTCTTACACCATCTTGTTCTTGCAAAGTACAGGCGATATACAGGACTCCTTCCTGCTCGCAGGCGCAAGGATAAAACCAGTATCCCCCCCGGCCATCAAATTCTGTAACCGAGTCTTCGAATAACTTATAGGCTTTTGTGTATTCTACCTCTCCCGGTTCGGTGAGAGCGATACAGAGCAGATCTCGTTTAAAGTAGCCCCGATCGTTGTTGTAAATTATGTAGCGCCTGCCATCGGACAGGATACCTGCGAACATTTTGGAATTTCCAACTGGCATGGTGGTAATTCTGGCCGGGTTTGACCAGCTCTTCCCGTAATCCTCGCTCGTAAAGACAAAAGACGGTCCGCTTGTGAGATCGCCAAACTTGCCCTCGTCATTACGAACATAGGCGGTGACAGCGCTTCCCCGCACGACTAAAGTTATTTCGGGACACCTGATCTTCACGGCGTCTGGGGCGAGCGGGTCATACAAGAAAGAGCAGCGCCACGGCTTCGAAATATTCAAGCCCTGGCTGATGAGTACTGCCGGAAAAGCGGGAGTATCTCCCTTCAGCGGCATCCAGACACCGGCAATGTAATCGCCCGTGTCCATAAGAATTGGGGGAGAATTGCTAAGAAACCCCCCGGATATGACGGAGACTCTTTCCCAATCGTTAAGGGAAGACTCCGGGGCCTGGAACAGGTCAAGAGAAATCGAAAGATTCTTGCCGCCCATCTCGGTAATCAGAGAATACAGTTTGCCCTCGTGCACAAAGAAGCTCGCCGGCACAAAATGCTCCTCGGCGCTGCCGATCTCGCCCACTACGTTGAATACCTCCGACCAGTTCTCCCCCCCGTCCTCGGAATAGCGCCCCCGGATCAAGGAAGAGCCGCAGATTTCCGCGTCGGTAGAGTTATACCAGCCCAAATACAATCTGCCGTAGTGCGAGGTGATCGTGCAATCATGAAGAAAGGGCAATAGATCGAGCCGTCCATCGTGCGCGATTAGCCTTGTCATGCCGCTGGGATAAGACATTTCGGATGGTTGGGGGTAAGGGAGCCCCTCTTTCCAGACGGGTAGTTTCATGCCTTCCCCTCCTCCGGACGACTTGTCCAGAAGCCCGGATCTGGCGCATCCCCGGCGATGGCCTGCCATACGGCGTCAAATGCGCGCGCAGAGTTGCCCATCCAACCGGAACATATTTTTTTCGCAGTGTCGATATCCCTGACAATAATATTAATCTTGAGGATAATCCTTGAGCCGTCGCGAATGGAAAGGAATACGGGAACCACCCCGGTGGACGACTCGGTGTACTGGGCGATGTAGTCTTTCTCTTGCTCAAAAACACGCTTGTATTCTGCGCTTTTGGCCGCTACGTCCACATTTATCCGCGCAAGCGTCGCGTCGCCGTTCACCAAGGTCCGACCTGCGTCCGTGATTTCGTAGACGATGCCACGCAAATTTACAGTCTGGTAAACAAGTCCCTGTTCCTTGAGAGAGGTAAGCGGCAGCTTGAGATCGGTTTCCGCGACAAGGCCTGTTTCAAATAAAAAACGTGAAAGCTCTCCCACACTCAGCTGACCCATCTGCGCCAATGCGCATAGGGCATACGATTCTTGGCTCGACATGACGATCCATCCTTTCATTGTTGACAACCGTTGGGGCGCGCATATCGTTCCACCCCTATTGTTGAAATTTTAAGCAAAACGGCCTAGTTGCGATTATAGGCATATACGCCCGCTCAGTCGAGAATGAATAAATTCACTCCCATTGCAAAAATGGTCGATTGGGTAGGAAATTTTATCATCTTTATAATCTGAAAACTCCTAGTTAAAATGTAAAAATGAGATATGCCCTTTTCCGGATTAATGGGCCCTCTCCGTTACCAACAACATGGGAGGACTGTGCTGATGAAAAAGACCCTGCTGGTCATGATGACCTTTTTACCTGAATTTCGCGCTATACTGGAGGCGCTTGCACCCGAGCTTGATATCGTTTACTGCGAGAAGCAGCCTCCTACGGAAGAAGATCTCAAACGAGCCTCCTATATTTGGGGGAACCCCAGTGAAGAGCAGCTTTCCTTATGTGAGAGATTGGAATGGCTGCAGCTCCAGACAGCCGGGCATGACCGGTATGTGCTGCCGGGCGTGTTGCCAAAGGGTGCTATGCTGTGCAACTGCTCCGGCGCTTATGGACTTGCCATCTCAGAATTTCTGCTTGCCCATACGCTCGTCCTCATGCGCAAGCTTCACCTGTACCGCGATCTCCAGCATGAGCACAGTTGGAGTCATCTTGGACGCATCGGGATTGTAGCGCGCTCTTCCGTGCTGGTCGTTGGCATCGGCGATATCGGCGCCCGCTATGCTCAAAAAATGCATGCGCTGGGCGCGAGGGTTTTCGGCATTCGCCGGCAAGTTGACAAAAAACCCGATTATCTGGAAGCCTTGTATCGTATGGATCAAATTGACGACATTCTACCGCAATGCGACATTGTAGCTCTGTGTCTGCCTAACCACCCGGAAACGGAGGGCTTATTCAACCGAGAACGCATCGCGAAGATGAAGCAAGGAGCGTTCCTGCTCAATGTGGGACGGGGTTCGGCCGTCGACACCGAGGCACTCTGCGACGCGTTGGAAAGCGGCGCGCTGGCAGGCGCTGGCCTCGACGTGGTAGAGCCTGAGCCTCTTCCTGAAAACCATCGCCTATGGAATATCAAAACAGCGATGATTACTCCCCATTGCGCCGGCGGTGACCAATTCGGTGAGATCTATCCTTCCATCATCGAGGTTTGGTGTGAAAATCTGCGCCGACTGCAAGCGGACGAACCCATGCTTAACCGTGTTGACATTGAAACGGGATATCGCGTGTAACAAAATAACGAAACAGCCCCCGCCTCTAATGGCAGGGGCTGTTTTGTCGTTGCCTTTATGGTGGAATTAAGGAATCAGATCCCCTTGTAAACCTCTGCAATGCTCCACATCACGCGCGCGGTGCTGCACACCCATACTTCCTTATAGGTGCAGTTGTTTTGCATAGGCATGTATGGCTCGTCTTCATTTTCGAAAGTCTCGAAGCCGACAGGCACCGCGCCCACGGGTTGGCCTGCAAAGCCGCCGTAGAGCAGAGGGTAATCATAGCCTTCACCATACATGGTACTCATGGCGAAGGGGTTGAACCCCAAAACATATTCCAGTTGCCTGGCGGCTATGTCATAGAGCTCTCGGTCACCAAGGAACCTTGCCAATGTAAAAACGTTTTTGGCCTTGCTCAGCAAGGTCGCATGAAAACCACGGAACTGGTAGGACACCGGAAATCTGCGCAAATATGTGTTTTCGTTCAGCTTGATACCGTTTTTCACCTGCGCATTATATTCTTCGATCGTCGGACCGCCAATGTCCCTCGACCCCTCGTGCGACATCTTGGAATAATCGGTATTGCCTACTTCGTATACGCCTGACGGCAATATGCCGTAGGGCTCCATGACATGTGCGGTTTCCTTGATGTAGTCGGTGTACGCATCCACGCACTCCCTCCACAACCCCGCATCAGGATGATCTTGCGCGTCTTTCAGCAGTAGTGTGAAACCCTTCATGAAGAAATGCTCATAACTGCGGTGGTAAAAACTGATAGGCCTATTTTTATCACGATCTTCGTAGAAGTAGCCGTACAGCGGAATGGAAAAGTCCGTCCTGCGCTCCAGCTGCTGACATTGGGCAAGTTGCCGCGCACGATTCGCCGCCGCGTCAAGAAAACGTGTCTCGCCAGTCACTCGGTAGAGCATGGCAGCAGCTGAAGTGGCTACTGCGAAACGCTCGGACATCAAGCTGTTATCGTTCGAAGCTGCAATCGTATCTTCGGCAAAGAAAAAGTCTTCACAGGCGCACTTGACACACCAGTCGTAGAAATTTCTGTCCCATTTATAGAACGGCGCACCATAGGCGCAAGTATAGGCGGCGGTGTAGTTATGAATAGCGGTATTCTTTGCCTCCCCCGTCATATCGTCCTTATCGCCGCGGAAATTCTTGGTCCAGATGCCCTTAGTGAGGCTAGTATGACGGTAGCCATCGCCAAAACGGGTGCGCATTGCCCAGTTCAGTCCCCAGCGGGCTTCCTCTAGCACGCGATCGGAAAGGTCTGGCTCCGTTTCACGGGTGGCTTCGCCGAGATCGAGCATAGCGACAATTACATCTGCAGTTTTATCTATAGCCTGCGATAAATCTCCAGCATCGTGCCAGCCGCCATGTACAGGTATAGTGCGCCCGTCAGGGTGTTGGCAGAAGGTATCCAGGTGGCATTCGATGTGAAGCTCCGGCACTTCGAAGCCGCAGCGCTCGGTGAAGAAGAAGCTAAGGCTCTTCCATGCAGCGGCGAGAAATGCGTCCGGGCCGATGGGAAAAACTTTGGAAGAGAATTCACCTGCTGTAATCGTGTAAAAGCCGGGTGCTTTAAAACCGGAGAAATCCAAAATGCCAAAGCCGTTTTCACCAGTCGTTACCTTGCCGGTATACACGGTTTTACCCTTGTCATCGGTCAGTGAAAAGGTTTCAGCGTCGGAGCCCTGTACCAGCGCCTGTTTGCGTGCATCACTCAGATAGCCGCTGTGACAGTAGGCTATGGATCCTGCTGGAAGGTCCCAGCCGCGGCTCTTCTCAGGCTCTACTCTTTCAATTCGTAAATCGTCAAAATAAAGGGTCATGCTGTCCGAAGCATTCATGGGTGAGCCGGGCAGAAAAGTGACTACTGAGATACCGGTGACATTGTCGCGGTAGATATCGGGGAGCTCCCAAATAATCTGTGTCCACTCCCCAGGCTTCGAGTCAGCGTGATGTGTGCCCTCAAAACGGCCAGGCACGGGCATGATATGCTCCCCCTCATTGTGCAGTGCCACCAACACAAATTGGTTGGAAAAACCGGGAGAGTCCACATAGATCCAGAGCGAGATTCGGTTGTACTCATAGAGGTTTTCGTTCTGCAGCGGTAATAATATTCCGGGTTCATCATATCTACGGTTATTTGGACTTTTGATGGCGGTTGAAGTGGGCGTGTCCAGCCGGACGCTTCCCTTGCCCGATATGGTATGTATAAAATCCCTGTGTATGGTGCCTGGGCCCTTTTGGATCAAGGTATCAAAATTCTCGCACAGATGAAGCTCACGGGACTTCAATACGGGTTTCTTACGCCAGCGTTCATAAGCGGAGTCCGATTCGTCCACTTTCATAGACCTGCGGATATACCGACTCTCCTTGAGCTGATCGAGTAGAGTTTGATACATTTGTAAAACCACCTTCCTAATAATAATCTATTCGAAGATTAGGCTATTCCAGCCCCATATCGCGCTTCAAAAACCGAATGAGCTCCAACTCCCGGGCCTTGTTCATTTGCGCGGAAGACTCTTCATCCCACTCGTAAAAGCCAGCGCCGGTTTTAAGCCCGTACTTACTACTGTCAACTAGCTCGCGCATAGTCCCAAGCGATTGATCGGCCTTGCTCAGATCGGCGAATAGATAGTTGGAGATGGCGTCAAATACTTCAAGACCGCCCATATCGGCTGTCATGAACGGACCGGTTATGGGGAGCCGGCGCCCGAGGCTGTACGTCATGGCTGCGTCGATATCCTCCATGCTGGCGATGCCCTGCTCCAAAATATACTGCGCCTCCCGGAACAGCGCATACTGAAGCCGGTTGCCGACTGAACCGAGCGCATCCTTTTTTAAAAGAATCGGTTTTTTGTCCATAGCCCGCATCAGTTGCATCGTCCGATCCGTCGTCTTGTCGTCGGTTTTCACTCCACGTACAACCTCGACGAGCGGCAGTAAGTGTGCAGGATTCCAAAAATGGGTGACGACCATCCGCTCCGGCCGTTTCATCCGCTCGGCAATCGCTGTCGGGCTCAGCCCGGATGTATTACTCGCCAATACTACGCTTTCATTGCACAGTGCATCCAGTTCTTTGTAAAGTTGCCGCTTTAGCTCTAGCTGTTCCGGAATCGACTCGATCACGAAGCTTGCGTTCGCAACAGCGTCAGGTACCGAAAGAGTTGTTCGGATGCGCCTGCGTATCGCCGCAATGTCCTCCTTCTTGATCAGACCATTGTCGGCTATCAGCGCCAACTTGTCGCAAATTCCTTTGTCCGCGCGCGCCAGGCCGGCTTCACTTTGCCCCTGTAAAACGACCGAAAAACCGGCCCATGCCGCCGTCAGCGCGATGGAATGGCCCATCAGCCCTGCACCTAGCACGCTTAAGGTTTCTCTCAAACCGTTCCCCCTCCTTGTTACTATAGGTTCCTGTGCGACGAACAGGGCGAACGGCTGAAAGCCATGATCGTCCGCTCCCCGGTACGCATGTAATAGATTTTGTAGGAATCATGGGCAAAGGTTTACGGCTATCAACCGAACAGTTCCTTCCCTGCTGCCGCAATCGAAGTGGCCAGGATGTCTATGAGCGACTCCACCTGATCCTTCTTAATGGTCAGAGGAGGACATAGGGCTATGATGTCCGTATTATCGATCATGATCGCGCGCGTGATCAGACCTTTTTCCTTCGCCTTGTCGAATACGAGCTGTGCGGCCTTCTTAGCTGACGGAAACGCCCGTTTGTCCACCTTGTCTTCGACGAGCTCAACCGAAGCTAGGAGCCCACGGTACGTGACGTTGCCTACCATATCCGAATCCTGCTTCAATTGCTCCAATCCTGCGCCAAGAACCTGGCCCATGGCGGCAGCATTCGCAACAAGATCTTCTCGTTCTATAATCTCCAGGTTTTTAAGTGCCACTGCACAAGCGGTCGGATGTCCGCTGTAGGTATATCCATGAGGCAATACCGAAGTGGACAGCTCAGCAAGTTCCTTATGCAAGCGGTCGTTCAAAATCACGCCGCCAAGCGGAATGTACCCGCTCGTAATTCCTTTCGCAAACGTCATTAGGTCGGCAACCACACCCTCGTGTTCCATGCCGAACCATTTCCCGGTTCGTCCAAAGCCGGTAATAACTTCGTCGGCGATCATCAAAATGCCGTACTTGTCGCAAAGACGGCGGATTTCTTTCATGTAGCCGGGTGGCGGAACGATGACCCCGCCTGCTCCCTGAATCGGTTCGACAATAATCGCCGCCACTGTGTCTGGACCTTCCCGGAGGATCGCCTCTTCCATACTTTGTACCGCACAGGCGGCGCCGCCTTTGGCGCAAGATTCGCATTTGTCGCAGCGATAGCTGTATGGAGCGGCCACTTGAACGAATCCACCGGCGAGCGGTCCGCCCGTCTGGCGGAAAACTGGAATGCCGGTAGCGCTCGTCGCGCCCATCGTCACGCCATGGTAGGCGCGGTATCGGGCAATGATTTTATAGCGGTTCATCTCGCCCTTCAATTTGAAATAATGGCGAATCAATTTAAATACTGTATCGTTCGATTCCGAGCCGCCTGATGTGAAATGGCAAACGTTCAAATCAGCGGGCGCAAGTGACGCCACTTTCTCGGCCAGCATGATGGCTGGCTCATGGGAAAACCGGTTGAAGGAGTGGCTGTAGGCCAACTTACTCATTTGCTCCATAGCCGCTTGCGCCAGTTCCTGCCTTCCGTGGCCGACATTGACGTTCCAAAGGGAGGATAACCCGTCGAGATACTGTTTTCCATCGATATCGTACACATAAATGCCTTCGCCCCGCTGCATGATGACAGACGGTCCCTGTTCGTAATGATCCTTAATCGGACTGGTCGGATGCAAAATATGCTTACGATCCAGTTCCGTCAATCGTTGATTATCAGCCATCTTTTTCGCCTCGCATCAAATTTATAATAAAAAGGGATTAATTCAACCGTTGAAGCCTTTCCCGAATCGCGACCCCGACCTCTTTCGTCGATGCTGTTCCGCCGACATCCGCCGTACGAATTCCGCTCTCCATGACATCTTCGATGACCTGAAGAAGCGCGGTTCCGAGTTCCTCCTCGCCAAAATAATCGAGCATCATCTTCGCCGTCCAAATCTGGCCGACGGGATTTGCGATGCCTTTTCCGTATATATCAGGCGCGGAACCGTGTACCGGCTCGAACATGGATGGATATTTGCCGTCCAAATTGATGTTGATGGAAGGGGCGATTCCAATGCTTCCCATAATGGCTCCCCCAAGATCGGTCAAAATATCGCCGAATAAGTTGCTGGCCACCACCACATCGAACAACTGCGGACGGCTGACAAAATACGCGGCAAGCGCATCAATATGATACGAGTTGGTTTTCACTTCGGGATAGTCGGTCTGCACTTCCTTGAAAATCTGATCCCAGAACGGCATCGTATGATAAATCCCGTTCGACTTGGTCGCGCTCGTTACATGTCCTCTTCTTTTCTGCGCCAACTCGAAGGCATAGCGCATTGCAGCTTCGGACCCTTTGCGAGTAAATACAGCGTTCTGGATCGCGACTTCATCCTCGCCTTGATGAATTCTCCCGCCAATCTCGCTGTATTCTCCTTCGCTGTTCTCCCGAACGACAATCAGGTCGAAGTTTTTGGGGTTCACCAACGGCGATGCGACTCCTTTTAATTGCTTGGCCGGGCGGAGATTGATCGTCTGGCGGAAGCCTTTGCGGATTTTGAGCAGCAATCCCCAGAGCGAGATGTGATCCGGCACGAGCTGGGGATTGCCGACCGCACCGAGAAAAATGCCATTGAAGCCCGCAAGGGTGTCCAACCCGTCATCCGGCATCATTTTGCCATTCTCGCAGTAGTAATCGCAGTTCCACGGAAACTCGACAAAATCGAAACGAAGACCGCCGTGAATCTGTGCGATGCAGCGCAGCACTTCGAGCGCTTCCGGCATTACTTCCTTGCCGATGCCGTCGCCTGGTAGGACGGCGATTTCTAAAACTTTCACGTTGTTAAGCCTCCATTCCGCTCCCTATTTCCTAGGGATCCAGTTTTAAATTGGTAGATTCGATGGTGGAAGTCCGCGACACAGCACCAGGCATGTTGGCGATCGCGTAAAGTACTACGTCATGCTTGATATAAGAAGGATTGTCATGCGTCGACACATGTCGACCGTTTCAAAAATACCCCCCTGGTTTACGGCGACGATGACGGAGCCGGTTTCATCGTCTTGACCATTTCTTCCGTGATAAGTCTGGCGCTTTCGCACCGGTAATTAGTAACGCTCCGATGACCAGTTCCAACTCCTTCACGCATTCCACGATGTTCGCCGGTTTCGAGATCACCGTGTTCACAGATTTTCCGAACAGATCTCCAACGCGCGAAGCCGATCAGGTATGGAATCGATAATGGTGAAGTCTCCTCCGAGACCGAGCGCGATTTTGGCAGCATTCGTTCCAACGACTCCGCATCATGGTAAATCCCATCTCATTGACGGGCGTGCGTTATATTATGGTTAATCACGACCAACTTCATTTCTGTCAATTCCTCAACGGCATATTTGATTCCCTCGCGGCCCATGCCACTGTCCTTCACGCCGCCGTAGGGCATGTGGTCCAGCCGAAAAGAAGGCGTATCGTTGAGCATCACACCTCCGACATGCAGCGTTTTTGCCGAGCTGAAAGCATTATGCATATTCGAGGTATAAATGCCGGCTTGCAGTCCGAATCGCGAATCGTTGACGTAATTCACGGCCTCCTCAACGGATTTCACCTTATTGATTAGCACGACAGGCGCAAAAGCTTCCTGGCAGGAAACTTTCGTCTTCGAATCAACTTCGAGCAAAACCGTTGGCAGAACAATATTGCGTTCAGCGGTTCCCCCTGTGGCGATCACCGCACCGTTCTGTTTGGCTTCCTCAATCCAGCTCAACGTTCGCTCGACGTCTTTCCGGCTGATCAAGGCGGAAAGATCGGTCCTTTCGTCCAGCGGGTCTCCGATGGTCAGCTTGTGTGTCGTCTCTAAGAACTTGTTGACAAACATGTCGTAAATCGCTTCATGAACGTAAATCCGCTGTAGCGAAATGCACACCTGCCCCTGGAAACTGAACGAGCTGGTAACGCAACGGTCAATAATTTCGTCGATGTCAACGTCCCGATCGACGATCAACGCCGAATTCGAGCCGAGTTCCAAGGTCGCACGCTTTAACCCCGCTCTGCTTCGAATTTCCATTCCGACTTCCGGACTTCCCGTAAACGTCACAGCTTTGATGCGCGGGTCCGTCACGATCTTGTCGCCAACTTTCCTTCCACTCCCCGTCACAACATTTAACGCTCCGGCGGGAAGACCGGCTTCGGCAAACAATTCCGCCACGAAAAACGAACTTAGCGGGGTTTGCGAAGCGGGTTTCAACACGACCGAATTGCCGGCTGCAATCGCAGGCCCGACCTTATGGGCGACAAGATTCATCGGAAAGTTGAATGGCGTAATGGCGCCGACGGTTCCCAGCGGCTCCCTGACGGTGTAGGCTGTCCGGTTTTCCCCGCCGGGCGCGGCGTCAACCGAGATTTGCTCACCTTGAATGCGCCTTGCTTCCTCCGAGGAAAACTTATAGGTCATGATCGTACGCTGCACTTCCGCGCGGGCCATGGCAAGCGGTTTGGCGGCTTCAGCGGCGATCAGCCGGGCCGCCTCCTCGGCTCGCTCGGTCAGGAGCAAAGTAACTTTACCCAAAATTTCGGCTCTCTGATGGCTCGACATCACAGCCATGACCTTAGCGGCACGATCGGCGGCCGCGATTGCAGATTCGGTCTCCTCTATCGTAGCTTGGGGAATTTCAGCGATCGTCTCTTCTGAGTAAGGCGATTTCAGAGTCTCGTAGTATTGAGCTTCAACCCACCTGCCATCAATGAATAACTTCTTTCTTCCGCTCACTCCACATCGTCCTTTCAATTTTCACGGAAACATTACCCCCATTTTCAGGTTTATTATTCTGAAACTGGGGGTAACTGAAGACTTTTTGTTTTTCACTAATTTACCATATCAATCCAAACATCCTATTTTTTCTTCAGTGCAGTAAGCTCGTCCAGAACAGGCTGAATCAGTGGCATTTTTGATTTGACCCAAGCGTTCCAGTTAGCCTCTACATCCGGTCCCTTCAGAACAATAGAAGCTAATTCTTTATTGAGGTCCATGACTGCGCGAGTACGCGCAGGGGAACTGTAGAAGTAAACGTCCGGGTCGAGCGTTACAAAATCCGCAGGATTATTAACATCTGTGGCCTTCATTTTATTAACATACTGATTCAGGCCTTTATCGCGCCAAATTTGCGGCAATGTCGGGTTAATCAAGTTGAAATCGTCGCGCAGACGGAGCAACGGAGTCCATAAGTCAGGGATACTCTTGTACTTGTCAGAAGTCTGGGTCTCGCCGTTCAAGTTCTTAATCGTGCCGTCGGCATTCTTCTCCCAGTCAACGCCTTCAATGCCCATATTAATGAGGTTCTGTCCTTCCGGAGAAGCGGAATAGTCCAAAATGTCGAGAATGCGTTCGAACTTGGCATCCTCCAGTTTCGGGTTGAAGATCAGGCTGCCAGCGAAGTTAGGGATTTCATTGGTATGATAAACACCATTGTCATCCGTAATAATCGCAAAGTTCAACGCTTCTTCAGGATTAACACCTAAGTTCGCTTTCATAAAGCTGGCCTGACGAGTACCCACGGAGGCCAAGCCCGCGGAGGCATTCATCGCAGCAACGCCAGCAGTACTCAGTTGCGCTTCCGTTTCTCTTCCGCCTGGCAGATTGTAGAACTCAGGGTGCAGCAGCCCCTCGTCATAGGCCTGACGCCACAGCTTCAACCCTTCCAGAACTTCCGGATCGGCGAGCCCCCAATGAAACACGCCGTCAGCGTCCTGGTAGAACTGAGACTCATTCCGGTAATGGTTCGAGAAGGCGTGTACGAAGAGATGAGGAAGGTCCGAAGATGCAATCTCCATCGGAACGAGCGCCTTGCCCACTTTGCCAGGATCCTGTTCCTTGATCTTTCGCCCGATATCCATGATTTCACTAATGGTGTAAGAATCCTTTACTTCGGCACCAACGGCACGGAACCAATCCGCACGGTACCAAATACCCGAGTTGTCGATCAGCGTGTCTATTGGATAGTTGTCACCCATGATCGGCTTGAGCAGAATGTTGTCGCTGCCCACTTGCTTCGAGAGATAGTCGGCCATTCCAGTCGCATCTTGGGACGCGGCAAGGTTCGGCCATCTCTCGCGCCAACCTTTAGGCAATTCCTTCAGCAGTCCCTGTTTTACATAGGAGACATACTCGGAATGATTATAGTTCCAGCTTCCCATGTCGGCCATATCGCCGGAATTGATCCAGATGCGGAACGTTTCACTGTTGTTATTGGAGGCTACCGGCATGATCTCCCAATCGAAGTTGAACTTGTCCTTCCAGACCTTTGCGAATTCATCGTCGTTAACATCAAGGTTATTACTGCCGACGGCATACGAAATGGTCATAGGCTCGGCATACTTATTCTGTTCTTGCCCCGTGTCTGCCGACGACGGTGCGGATGTGGCCTGGGGTGTGGTCTCATTTGAAGAACATGCTGAAACTATACCGGCCAGCATGATCGTCACAAGAAGAGACATGAGTGTTCTTGTTTTTCTCATACAAATTAGCTCCCTTTTTTTATATATTATCAATCCGCGTAAAATTGTTATTTTACCGCGCCGACCATAATGCCTTTCACAAAGTATTTTTGCAGGAACGGGAAGAACAGCATAACCGGAAGCATGGTACATATGATAGCGGCTGTTTTTACTCCCATAGCGAAATTTGACGCCAGCTCGATCGTGTTCCCGCCGGTTTTCACCATATCCATTTGCGCATCGATTACAATGCTTCGCAGCACCAGCTGCAGCGGTTGAAGATCTCCTTTTTGAAGAAAAATCATAGGGTTGAACCATTCATTCCAGCGGTCCACTGTGTAGAACAAGGTTATGGTGGCAAGTACGGGCGCGGACAGCGGCAAAACAATATTGGCAAGAATCCGCCATTCCCCCGCTCCGTCTATCCTCGCTGATTCCATAAGCGAATCAGGCAGGGCTTTGAAAAAATTGTGCATGAGAATCATGTAAAAGGTACTCACTGTATTTGCCAGAACAACAGCCCATAAATTATTGGGCACCAGGTGCAGATCCTTCATTAGCATATACAATGGGATGATTCCGCCGTCAAAAATCATAGCGAGCAACACAAAGTAAAAGATGAATTTGCGCCCGGGAAAATTTTTGCGACTCATCCCATAAGCAAAACTTGTGGTAAGAAATAAACTTAGCGGCAAAGACATTACCAGGAGTTTAAATGTAGTAAAATAACCGCTCGCGATGCGCCCGTCCTCAAATATCCGTTTATACGATTCAAGCGTCGGTTCCTTGGGGAAGAGTAGCAACGGGGTTTTAATGTATTCGGTCTCTGATGTAAACGAAATTACGACAACGCTTAAAAACGGAAACAAAACTAATAATCCCCATATAATCAGAATAGCTGGAATAACATAATCGCCTATCGTCCTTCTTTTCAAGCTTTTCGTTGATTTCATATGACCCTCGCCTCCTTTCTAGCCCATTAAGCCATCTTTACCCATCAGCTTTGCGATGCGGTCAGCAGCCAATAAAAGTACCATATTAATGACGGAACGGAAAAGGCTTACCGCCGTTGAGTAAGAAAAATCCGGCGCACTTTGGAATGAGATTTTATAAATATACATATCCAAGGTTTCAGCTACGTCGCGTACCGCGTCATTGCTCAGATTGAAAATCTGATCAAAGCCTGTGGACATCAGACCGCCCATCGTGAGGATAAACATAACAATGATCGTGGGCATAATACCGGGCACAGTAATGTGGAACATTCTTTGAAACCGGTTTACCCCATCAATGGCCGCGGCCTCGTATTGCTCTGAATCAATGCCAGATATAGCCGCCAGGTAGATGATTGCTCCCCAACCTGAACTCTTCCAGATCTCAGTAATGTACAGCAAGGGGACAAAAATGGGTTCATTTCCTAAAAAATTAAAAGATTTAAGGCCAAAAGCCTTAATCATGCCGTTAACAAACCCATCGTAAGACAAAATAGTAATCAGGACGCTTGATAGTACCACCCATGATAAAAAATGCGGAAACGTGAGTATCGTTTGCAAGCTTTTTTTCAACCTTAGGAAAATCACTTCATTTAAAATAAGGGCAATCACAATTGCCATGGGGAACTGAAAGACCATTCTTCCCAAGTTGATTTCCAAGGTACGAACTACCGAATGTATAAACGCCTGATCCACAAATATATATTTGAAGTTCTCCATGCCAACCCACGGGCTGCCCCATATTCCGCCTTTCGCCGTATAGGTTTTAAAAGCTAACGTAAGTCCACCCATGGGTCCGTAAACAAAAATGATATACCAGATAAAACCCGGAGCCAATAAGGTGTAAACCATCCTGTATTTCCAAATAGATATCAAGAGGTTTCTGAATTTTTTCGTTTGCGTTCTTTCCGTAAGTGAGGTGATCAATACTCTAGACTCCTCCTATTGGTTATTTTTCCTCAAGCTCAGTAATAAACGGTATTTCACCACCTAAACAATCCAAAGCCATCTGCGCCGCGCTGTCCGCTCCGTCAACTTTTGGACGTACCAGGCTGGAATTAGGGTATTCCTGCAAGAAGAGCCGCCTGTACTCATCCGCAAAGATCGCTGAGTCATGAAATACGCTACCCCACATTCCACACACAAAAGCGGATCCTTTTTCAAATCCCAGCTTCTGAACCACTTCCCATGAAAGATTGACGAGTTCCCTAGCACCTTTGTGCAAAATATCAACGGCAGCCTCATCGCCATCGATTGCCGCGCTATATACCAGAGAGGCCATTTCCGGCTTAATCAGATTGCGTCGGAGGCTGTTTGCACACTTAATCAGTTTGTTAGAGTCAAAGCCGTGGAAGTGTTCGATCATATTCATAACCAATTTTGTAGTGGGAACACTTTCATCTATCCACCTTGACATATGCTTAAGGGCCATAACAGCGAGCCACTGCGCAGAGCCTTCATTGCCCATGATGGTGAGGGGATACCCTCCTGAGCGCGTTATTTTTCCCGTTTCATTCCGACCGACTACAATAGAACCCGCGCTTGAAATTGCCACGATGCCGACGCCTCCCGTTGCCCCGTATAGCGCTACTTTTCCGTCATTCATACAGAAGATGGGACAAGGAAAACCCAGTGCCGCGTAAAAACTCTCTACGACTAATAGGTCTCCGGACGAATCAATGCCCACCGAGCCGACGACAACGCATTTGCAATCTTCTATTTTAGCGTCGAAATCATTTAATAGTGCTTTGGTCACTTCGGATACTAAGCGTTCAGCCTTCTTTTCTCCTACAATTTTGCGGTTGATTGCTCGTCTCGACTTTTCGGCCAGTGTCCTCCCTTCCAAATCCATAGCTTTAATTACATACTTTGTCATTCCATCGTCTACGCCGAGTACATATTTCATACAGTCCCATCACTTCCCCGAATCCGACGTCTTAGTATTCATATCAGAAGTTATTGAACGTATGGCAGGGTGGCGGACTATCCCCAGTTCCTGGGTTAGTAGCGACGATATAAGCTGTCCAAAGTAAATATCCACGAATGGAGACATGAATTTACTGTCTCCCGCGTTCAATCGAAGTATATTATCACCCTGCATAGAACCGGTTCGATCAATAATGTAGCTGTTTTTGCTGGCCTTGCGAGTGATGTCTGCCATTTTTTGCATCCGGATGCTGTCTTTGTCACCAGAATTAAAGAGGAATAAGGCGGTTTCCTCATTGATACAAATAGGCGGGCCATGCAAAAACTCCTCAAACTCATATCCGGCGCTGGGTAAGCAAAGGGTTTCCAACACTTTTAGCGCGTCTTCCTCACCCACGGCCGCCGCAGGTCCCTTACCCACAAACAGGAAATGACGAGCTGTTTTCAGATCGTCCAAATGAGCACGGTAAAACTCCTCGCACACCTTCAGGTTTTGCTCGCCATATCCTATTGTTTTTTTCAGCAGTCCAATTTCTTCGCCATACCCCGCCTCACTTAAATTCCCACATAGCAGCGCAGCTTCGAGCGTGGCAAGGTATAAGCAAAGCACCGTTCCCGTAACACCTCTAGTTTTGGGACCCACAGTTTCGTCGCCCACCGAGATATCTACAGAAATATCCGCCATACGCGCAACGGGATTGTCCACGCCAGCTGTAAACGATACCGTCGGGACTCCGTCTCGTAGTTGTTCCAGTAAAGCCACGGTGTTAGACGACTTGCCGCCCTGAGAGATTGCCAGAACAAGCGGGCGCGCACCTCGGATGATTGGCTGATTGCTCGGAGGCGCGCAGGTTATTTCCACCCCCAGGATCGTTTCCATATATTCTCTTGCCGCTTTGCAAGCATTCAAGCTGGAACCGCTTCCAAAAAGATAAATTCGATCCGGTTTCTGTTCGTTATAAAAACGAGCAAAACCCCCGACTATATCCTTTCTTTTAGAAAGCAGTTCCTCCATACATGAAGGCTGGCTGCGATAATATCTGTACATCTCCTGCAACATATCATGATACTGCCGCATTGCCTGTTCCATAAGAATCGTCCTTTCGATTGGTTGATTTAATGGTTTCATATTATTTTCAACCGATTTTATTGTAAAGGATGAAAAAACTTGCAATCAGACCTTTATCTATCAGAACTTTTAAGTTTTTCGCTGGCTTAAATTTTAATAAATTGATGATTGATGAATATGTTTTTTGTGGCATTAAGGCAAACTTAACACATTAAAATAAAATAATTTGTACCATTTTACATTTGTCAAGTATGAACTTTTATAATCACTTGTATCATTGAATAAGACTAGACTTATTGAATCGATATTAAATAGAATAGAATCAATTTCATAATGATCTTTATTGAAGATCGACTTTAGCTAGCTTCAAACAATGACGAAAGTTGCTAAGTAAGGGGCAAACAGCAAAATCTTTGGATGATGTGTAGTTGGACATTTCGTGCTTTGGATCGAGGTTATCGTAGCGAAAGCTAGGATCTTCCTTGCAGACAGACAGGTTGGGTTTTTGTTTTTCAGTCGGGCTTACCACACAAACTTTTTTTGAAAGCACTTCCAAAATTAGTGTTTCTCCCTTTCATCTCGACGTAACCAAACACTTTCAAAATTTAGGGGATACACCTCTTTTTCGTGTCTAAAAAAACTCAAGCTACTCAAGGTATTTATTTGTGAAATTAATTCACAGAATATATTTTGGAGCATTCGTCCGGAAGGTGATGTTATGAAGACGATTGTTAACCCTATAAAAGTTCTAATTGTTGATGGCTCGGAACAAACACGGAATAAGCTAACGCGCATTATGGCTAACAATCCGGCTATTGTTTTGGTTGGTTCCGTTGGTAGCGGGTATGAGGCGGTAGCTTTCGCCGCCAATAACGCTCCTGACGTAGCAGTAATGGATATTGAAATAGAGTCTAGACTCGCGGGGCTTTACGCAATGCGCGAGATAATCAAACTGCGGCCAAATACCAAAGTTATCATCTATACTGTCCAGAATACCGACTATTTCATCTCCAATGCATTTCTATTCGGGGCGTCCGACTACCTCATAAAAGGCGTCTCTGAATCCGACTTACTCGACACCATAATACGTGCTGCGCAAAACCGCTCTTACATACACCCAGAAGCCGCGGAGTATTTGAGGAAGGAATATATCCAATTGAAAAACGTCCAAGAGAACCTTGCATATACTGTTCAGGTAATTCTGAAACTCACCCCCTCAGAAATGGAAATACTACACTTGTTGCGATCCGGCATGAAGTATGAGGAAATAGCTGAAGTCCGTTTTACTGAGATGACGACTTTGAAGACCCATATTTCAAATCTTCTAAGGAAATTTGACAAAAAGAGTGTTGTAATGCTGCTGGAAACCATTGAGAATACAGGGTTCTTTTCTCTATTAGAAAATGCGAAATAGAAACGATGAAGAATATGGCAAACTGCCATAAACTTCTTATTACCCAGTTGATTCGCTCCTATACAATAGACCCGACAAATACAAGATAGCCGGTCGGAAGCATATTACCCACTGGATTGGAAAGTATAAATAGTTATTTGCAGCCTCAAAGCATATAACGGAAGATTGAGGCATATGACCAAGGATAACTGTTGACGTTCTGGCTGGGGTAAACCTAAACCAAGCCATATCCGATCTTTCATTTATATACCCTCTTTACTGTTTTCTGTTCCAAAATCACCAAAAAGCATGCTTTAATAAGAGAGACATTTATTAAAGCAAAGAAATACCTTTATGAAGAAAGAAGTATCTAACAAAAAAACCTTCTCCTCTCCGGAAGAGATTGAAGGTTTTACGCAGCTTCAATTTTTCTTATTAAACTAACGCTCCTCGTTAGTTTAATAAGCTAATGCTCAATTGTTAGGAACGCCTGAGTCCTCATTGTTACTTAGGTAGATCTCCGTATGCTCACTATAGGCCATGTGCCAAAAATCCATCTCTAGTAAGCTTACCTTTTCAAAAATGGCGGCCAGCTCTACTTTTTCATGTGCATTAGACAGAAGAAGAACAAAGGACACATGAGAATCACTGTAGAGCAATACCAGACGATCCATGAACAGATCGAAAAAAGTTGAAGGAATACGAATTTACCCATGAAGAATGGAAGGCTGAGGTGAAGGATCACTTCGAGAAGCGACCGAAGAGCAATAATGGGAATATCATTGCTTCTGCATGCTGCACTAAGGCGGTTTGATGTGGGATAATGCTACTGTACTGAGAGGAGGGATTATCCATGGAACTGAGATTGACTGTTGAACGGCTACAGGAATTGAATCATGACCAAATGGATCGTGTACAGAAATGGTGGGACAAGAACCATGAAGGTGAGCCTTTTCTAACAACGACTGACATGATCGACTTGTTAGGATCAATGGGAGTTGGAGTGTCTATCTTCGTTCCGAAAGGAGAGCGATCATCTGACGGAAAGGTAGTAGTCCCCGATGATGAGGAGGAGTTGTTCTTGGGGATGTGGGGATGTCTAAAGGAATCGCTATGATATTGTTTTGAAGTCACTCATTCGAGTGGCTTTTTATTTTGGGGAAAGGGTAGTTGTTATGAATTCAATGAAATTTGAACCCGGCGGAATTGGTTCGAGTTCACAGTCCAGTCTTCTCCGTGATGGTGCACCGGAAAAGATCATAAGGAGAGTGTACACATTAATTTAAGATCCTGATGCAAAGAAGGCGATTGAATACAGATATATTCGGCGTTACTCACATAAAGAGACACTTTTGTTTTTCAGGCATGGATCATCAGACAGCATCAGGAGGAAGATCCTTGAGGGAACCGAAAGCATAGCAATACGTTGAAATTTATGGGTTTTTTTGAACAGAATAATGCGGAATTTTTAGCAGTAGGCAAAAATGAGTAATTTTCATTGCTTCTTAGTCCAATTCATTTCTCGCTACTTGAATATACTGAATTATCTTCTTCGAAGGGAGGATGTTTCATGAAACATCGTCGTCATAAGAAGCCTATAGTTATCGTCCTCAAACCTGGGCAAAAGGTATTGGTTAAGTGTGAAAAACGCAGAAGACATCGTTGCTTCTAACAACACTCTTTCCGGTGATTCTTATTTTTAGATAAGGTTCACCACCACTTTACCAAGGGCTACAAACTATTTTTCCAATAATAGTTTGTGGCCCTTTTACTGAAACCTCGTGATTAATCTGAACAAAAATACATAATCGAAAATATAACTTCCATGACCTTCTATTATATGTGGGAAATAAAAAACGAGAGCAGCGACTATGTACTGTACTAAAACCCAACCTAAGAAACTGTAATATTTTACCGCTAGAGGCTCCTTTCGCAGAAATGTAAACTTATATATGTTAGTTATTACATACATAAAAGGAGAATTCATCATCTACAGGAAACTATTGGACTCATCCATTCTCGCAACCTCAATTCTCAGCCTGCTACTAGTGCCTACTGCAACATTCGCAGAGCCTGTATCGTCTGAAACATTAACTGCTGCAGATGGTAAAAAGGTAAAGGTATTCCACTCCGAAAAAATAAAAGTGGCCGACGTGAATTTAAAGGATGTCGTTTCCAAAGCAAAAGCTGCAGTTAAGGAAGAAAAGACAAAAAGCAACAGCGAAACTTTTGATTACATCTTATTTGACGATCAGCAGATCTACACGTATGAAGAAACGCCAGCTTCACCAGATGGGGAATTAGTCGTTTCCGATGCAACCACCCCAGCGCAAACCCTTTCCGCGATGGCCACCTCCGGACAAACGGATTTCATCGATGACGGAGTTGGAGGAAAGCAAAAGATCTCGAAAGTAGGAAGTGTCGGAAGTTATTTGAGTACAGTATTAAAATTACCAACAGGGTCATCCCAAGTTTCCGATGTTTCTTCAAGTCACAGTCCGTATAACTACGCTGGGTTCGAGTATACAAATACAGCTAACTCCGGAATTGGCTCCTGGCAATCAGATATGGGATTGCAATATTACCAGAACCTCGGATTCAGTGGAACAGCAAGTGGTTGGAAACCTATCCTTACCCTAAAGCAAAAAACAGGCGCTGATACTTGGACTGCCTTATCAAATTAATTTTGACTCAACCTATAACCAAGCGCAATACCATAACGGTTTCAAACCAGGTACATCTACAACGATTTATACTTATTACAATTATAATGGGAAAGTGCGGATGAAGCTTACGGGAACAACTATTTGCCAGGATATGGCTTGTAATGTATCAGGGGATTATTCCAATACGACCATTATGGAATCGAATGCCGCTTGGAATATTACAAAAATTGATGATTTTAAATTACTGTCTACTGTCGTTTCATCGAACAATACTGGTCTCAATAAAGCTGTCTATTCATCGATTAAAGTGGACGGGATCGCAGTTCCTTCTTCTTATTTCCTTACCCCGCAGCAGGATCATGCGCTTGTGACGCGAGACTCTTCAAATACTGCAACGATAGATGTTAATTCATCGTTATATACTTTCTAAGACATTTAAGGAGGAAAACTCTTGAAAAAAGTACTGATTGCCTCCCTGCTAGCTGCTACTGTTATTGGATCTGGTATGGCTGACTCCTCCTCCTCTTTAGAGCATCCTAGTATCTATGTGAATGGTCAAAAATCTGCATTAAATGGTGTAGTTCCACCTAGTGGTTCAACAATGGTTCCATTTAGACCAGTATTTGATTTGGTTGGAATGAATGTTTCGTTTGATGACTAAACGAAAACCGTAACCGCAACAAAAGAGGGCATTGAGATTAAATTACATGCTGGTTCACTGGATGGTTATGTGAATGGAAAAAAGGTACACTTAAATCAAACTCCAGGAATTGAGAATAATGTTTTTTATGTAAACTTGCGATTCATCATTGAAAACGCCGGTGGAAGCGTTACGTGGGAAAAACTTTCCGCTAATGACGCTGAAATTCGCATTACATTACCGTAATAAGTTTACAAATTTAAAGAGGTTCCCGAAACGGGACAACTTTTTTGATGACTTTAATATCAGTTCCATGTAGAGTGACGTACTCTTTTTTTTATTCGGAAATAAAACCTTCCTATACCACTGCAGCCGGTCTGGCCCGTTCCGCCGCATTGGACTAAAGCCAATAGGCTTAAAGCCGATAGTGTCCACATTGGGAGAGGGTTAATTCGACTGGGTGGAATCTTTATAAAGACCAGCACCTAATGTTTTATCCGTAGCCGTCTGTTTAGGGAAGGCACTATCTGATTATTCGATTTCAGTGTGTTCTTAATAGGCAGCCCTCATTCTTGTCTTTATCCTTATAGTGAATTGGTGTTTCAGCGATTTGTGTTGTATCATCCTCATTCAGGAAACCTTTTTTTCTCCGTTCGTAATTCATTGATTTCTTTCCTCTCATTCTGGTGCGGTGCACACTCTATGATTGTTGAATCGCCTGTGTTTCAGTACTTTCCTGCGGTGCAACCCCTAGATCCGTGTGGCTAATGAGCCAGCAAGGATAGCATTAAGTACCTTTTTAAAGGTACGCTTTTTCTTTTCCATTTTGTTTCCCCTTTTATATTTGTTGCAGCAAGAGGATGCTGCAGATGCTTTTAATACAATTATTTCTCACGAAGGTAGTGACCCAAAAATTGATAAAATTAGTTATTCCAATAAGTTACTTTATCCCAAGATTCTAAGCGCTTAATTCGAGCGCTTTTTAGTTTTGTAACCTTAAGGGAAATTAAAGAGGTCATAATGAACATTTGTCCTAATTCGTCCCCACTTCGTCCCCAACTGCAAATTTTATTAACCGAACTGAAGATTAGAAAAACAAAAAAACCCTTGATTCCCAAGGGTTTTCTTCTTATGGAGCCTAGGGGGATCGAACCCCTGACCTCATCGCTGCCAGCGATGCGCTCTCCCAGCTGAGCTAAGGCCCCTTATTATTTTCTACTGATTTATTATGTATCAGCGACTCTTATAATTTATCAAAGATTTATGCATGTGTCAACAAAAAAATCAAAAAAGTTTCCGGTGCTTAGGCAAGCCTCATCTTTCTGCATTCGTGACCATCGCCAAAACAAAAGAGCCCTGGAAGGCTCTTTTGCCTTTAAGATGGCGTTCATGCACAGAGACTAACGTCCACGCAGCATTCCTAATTTACGGTTAATCCTCCACCGTATTTTTGGACAGCAGCCCCTTCAGCTCTTTCATGAACATGTTGATATCTTTAAATTGGCGGTAAACCGACGCAAAACGGACATAAGCCACCTCGTCCACGGGATACAGCTGCTCCATCACCAGCTCGCCGATCTGGCGGCTCTCCACCTCCGCGACGGCGGTGTTGCGCAGCGACTTCTCCACCTCGGAGACGATCATGTCGAGCTGCTCCACGGATACCGGGCGCTTCTCGCAGGCGCGAATTAGGCCGCGCAGGATTTTATCCCGGCTGAACTCTTCCCGGCTTCCATCCTTCTTGATGACCATCAGCGGCGTTTCCTCCACCATCTCAAATGTGGTAAAGCGCCGGCTGCACTTCTCGCACTCACGCCTGCGGCGGATCGATTTATTTTCGTTGGCGGGCCGTGAGTCCAGCACTTTCGTGCCGGCATAATCACAGTACGGACATTTCATGGTAAACTCCCTTCCTTTGCAAATCACGGTGTATATAGAACAAAATCAAGAACATTCACAGGGACCGAATACCACAGCCCCTTACCCCGTAAGGGTTTGTCTTGCCGCCTCGCCGAAATGTATTAAATTTCCAATAAAAACTTTTCAAAAAGAGTAATGAACTTTTGAGCTTCGAGACATAATACATTTACAAACAGCGAGGAGGTGAACAACAATGGCTTCCAACAACAACAGCTCCAACAACCTGGTAGTACCTAAAGCTACCGCAGCCCTGAACCAATTGAAATATGAAGTCGCTCAAGAACTGGGTATCAGCATCCCACAAGACGGATACCAAGGCAACATGACTGCATATGAGAACGGTTCGATCGGGGGACTTATCACTAAACGTTTGGTGACCCTGGCTGAACAACAACTGGCTGGTCAATTCTAATTCGGTTTGATACCCGAAGAAGTGTTGGAGACGCTAACCTAGCTTCTCCAATGCTTCTTTTGTTATGTTTAGCGACAGAACAGTACTCCCTTTAAAACTCGCTGTATATCCGCGTGTACTGATTGTAGTAATAAATGACCCGCTGAACGTAGTGCCGGGTTTCCCCGATGGGAATATTTTTGACCGAATCGTAGGTCCCGTCCCATACGCCTCTTTTCAGCCATCCGTCCACTTTACCAGGCCCCGCGTTGTATGCGGCGATCACGGCAATCCGGTTTCCTTTAAACTGCTCCGACAGCGTTTTAAGATACCAGGTGCCGATTTCGATGCTGGCCTCCGGCTCATGCTTAATATGGTCAAGAGTTACCTCGGGAAGCTTGGCCTTTTCCATCGCCCAATTGGCTGTATCCGGCATCAACTGCATCAAGCCGAGAGCCCCCTTCTTGGACTCTTTGCCCAGCTTGTAATTGGATTCCACCCGGATAATCGAAGCCACCAGGAACGGATCGACGTCATAACGCTCAGCCTGCTCGCGAATGTTCTCTTTATAATGAATCGGGTAAAACCACGACATCCAGTTCGTATTAAAAAACAGGATGACGACAAATCCTAAAAACAACAGAAGAAGCACTCTTTTTTTGCGTAAAAACTTCATAGCAGGCCCTTCCGGTTCCAAAACTCATCCACTTGGCGCTCAGTCTCGGAAGGTTGTCCACTGTTATCGATCACAGCATCGGCCCGCTTCTTCTTCTCTTCAATATCCATTTGGGAACGAATTCGCGCGACCGCTTCGTCCCTCGTCAGCCGGTTTCTCTCCATCAGGCGTTCCACCTGAACCTCAAACGGGGCATAGACCAGCAAAACCTGCTCAAACATCGCTTCCAGACCCGACTCAAACAGGAGAGGGATGTCCACCACCACCAGGCGGTCCGGGTGCTCCCGTTCAAAAGTCTGCATCTGCTCCCGAATCTCCTGGCGGATCGCAGGATGCGTAATCTCGTTCAAAGCTTTGCGCTCGGCGGGATCGTGAAACACGATATCCCCCAGGCGTCTGCGGTCCAGCGTTCCGTCCGGAAGGAGAATGGCTTGTCCAAAATGCTCAACGGCCGCCGCCAAAACCGGATGACCCGGGAGCATGACTTCCCGGGCGATGACGTCGGCGTCAACAAGCAGCGCCCCCTTGCTGACTAAGAGGGCGGATACGGTGCTTTTTCCTGTCGCTATTCCTCCGGTTAACCCGATGTTCATATCCTTAACTCACCTCATAACAGCTTCATTATTCCCATTACAATTAATAATATTGCCGGCAGCACCGTAAAACGGCGCATCCACGTTCGGGACGCAAAGCGCAGTCCCGTCTTCATTCCGACGACCAAAAAGGTGCCGCTGAAGAGCGCGATCACGACGGCGGTCAGCAGCGGCGAAAAGCCGAGCAGTGCTGCACCTAGACCCGCACCGAACGCATCCAGGGACAAAGCTATGCCAAGCCACATGGCCTCCCATCCGGAGATGCTGCCCGACTTATCCATATCCGCGGAAGACGGCGTCCGCAAAATGCGGATCACGACGCCCAGCTTCCGGATTTCCAGCGAAAACACCGTCTGTTCAGGTGCTTCATGCTGGGCAGGGTCCAGTGTACCTTCTCTACCGGAGCTTTGCAAGCTATGACCTTCCATCCCGCTGGTATGCGCGTCTTTAGCTTCCCTGGCGACCTCTACGTCTTTGCCTTCCCCGCTCTTTTCCTTCTGGATCCACATCTGTACCAACGACCACGAACCCATAATGATCAGGATGACCGCTCCAATGATGGAGGCGATCGAAGGGGATACGAATTGGGCCAGCAGTACGCCGACCTGCATGGACACATAGATGATGACCCCGGAGCATAAAGAAATTATCGCTATCGATAACGGCGAAATCCTCATTTGACGAAGGCCGTATGTAATGCCGACACCAAAACTGTCCAAACTTAATGCTAACGCAAGCAGCAGCAGTGCAAGAACATGACTGAGCACCCCGGTTCCCTCCCTGTGACAGGAGCGGTGCCCCGAAAAAGCCTGCAGTACGGATCAGGCATTCGGAAGCCCCGCTTCAGAAGATATCTCTATCTCAGTATATGGAGGTACAAAAAAGGGGTGCACGCCCAGTTCTAATTGTTATGATTTCAAGGTTTGGCAGGATGGGCAGAAATGGGTTCCGCGCCCGCCAACGACCGTTTTCTCCACGGCGGTACCGCAATTTACGCACGGCTGGTTCTGCCGGCCGTAAATCTTCAGCTGGTGCTGGAACATGCCCATCTCGCCTTGTCCATTGACATAAGATTTGATGGACGATCCTCCCACTTCTACCGACTCGGCAAGCGTGGCTACGATCGCCTGATGGAGCGCTTCGAGCTGTTCATCCGTCAGCGTATCGGCCGGCTGCTCAGGGTGAATGCCCGCCCGAAACAGCGACTCATCCACATAAATATTCCCGATGCCGACGATATATGCCTGGTTGAGCAGGACAGCCTTGATTTTGGTCTTCTTCCCCGTCAGCGTCTCTTTGAATCGCTCCAGCGTAAACGCCGGATCCAGCGGCTCCAATCCCAGCTTGGAGAGCGGAGGAAGCTGAAATTCCTCTCCGGGCTGAAACAGATGCATCGTTCCGAACTGCCGCACATCCTTGTACCGCAGCTCGGTGCCGTCGTTAAAGTGGAAAATGACATGCGTATGCTTTTCCACTGGATCACTGCTCAGGTACACCCCGTATCGTCCCTCCATCCGCAAATGGGAGACGAGCACGAGCCCGTCCAGCAGAATCCGCAAAAATTTACCGCGCCGCTCCACACCTTCAATGGTGTGTCCGGCCAGCATCCATGCAAAGTGATCTATATCATCCGGGCGCTGAATGATCCGCGCCAAATGGACACTAACGCGGTCAATCACCTTGCCCTTCACGAGCTGATTGAGTGTTCTTTTGACTGTTTCGACTTCCGGCAATTCCGGCATGATGACTTCACCTCAACCTCCATTATAGCGTAAGACAACCCCACAAAGCGGCTCTTTTTCTTCAAAGCCTGCTTAGGTACTCCGGGGGGACCCCGTAAAATCTGAATACGGGAGTTTACGCAGCCCTTTATTTCGCCTCATACCAATTGACTCCGTAGCTCACTTCCGCTTTGAGCGGTACGGACAGGGCCAGCGCATGCTCCATCGTCTCCGGTACCAATTTTTTCATGAGCTCCAGCTCGTCCTCAGGGACTTCGAATACCAATTCGTCATGCACCTGAAGCAGCATACGGCTCTTCAGCTTCTCTTTCGCCAGCGCCGCATCCATTTGGACCATAGCCAGCTTGATGATATCGGCGGCGGTGCCCTGGATCGGCGTGTTCATCGCCGTCCGCTCGGCGAAAGACCGCAGATTGAAGTTGCTCGCATTGATTTCCGGCAGATACCGTCTGCGCTCCAGCAGCGTGGTGACATAGCCGTCACGCTTGGCGTCTCTGACGATATCGTCCATATATTTGCGGACGCCCTGGAAGGCATCGAAGTATTGATCGATAAATTGGGCTGCTTCCTTCCGGGTAATGTTCAGGTTCTGGGACAGGCCATAGTCGCTGATGCCATACACGATGCCGAAATTAACCGCTTTGGCGGACCGGCGCATATTGGCGTCAACGTCTTCGGCTTTGACACCGAACACGTCCATCGCCGTCTTCGTATGGATGTCCATATCGTGCAGGAAGGCTTCCTTCAGCCCTTCATCCCCCGAGATATGGGCCAGCACGCGCAGCTCGATCTGGGAGTAGTCGGCGGCCAGAATGTACCAGCCCGGTTCGGAAGGCACGAACACCTTACGGATTTTCCGTCCCTCTTCCAGGCGGATCGGGATGTTCTGCAGGTTCGGGAACTGGCTGCTGAGACGTCCTGTAGCCGCTATCGTCTGGCGGTAATACGTGTGCACCTTGCCCGTTTCCTCTGAAATTTCCTTCAGCAGGCCTTCCACATACGTCGACTGAAGCTTGGCGATGGTCCGGTACTGCAAAATCAATCGAACGATATCGTGATACGGCGCCAGCTTCTCCAGCACTTCGGCGTCGGTGGAATAACCGGTTTTGGTCTTTTTCACGACGGGCAGACCCAGCTTAACGAACAGGATCTCTCCCAGCTGCTTCGGCGAGTTCAGATTCAACTCGGTGCCTGCAATGTCATAAATCTGCTCGACCAGCGACTTGATCTGGGACTCGAATTCCGTTCCGAGCGCCTTCAGATCGTCCCTGTTGACCGCGATGCCCTGCTTCTCCATGTCCGCAAGAATCCGCGACAGCGGCATCTCCAGGTCATGGAACAGCGAGCTCATCTCATTGTCCGCAAGCTCCTTCTCCTGAAGCGGAATGATCTCCAGCAGCGCAGCGCTTTTCCGGGCCAGGTGCCCGCTCAGCACATCCATCTCCGGCACCTTGTATTTTGCGCCCTTGCCGAATACGTCCTCATCCGCGGCCAGTATCGGCAGCCCGTACTTGGAAGCAAGCGCGTTGACATTCTGGTTGGCTTCCGTCGGATCCAGCAAATACGCGGCCAGCTGCACGTCAAACGACGCCCCGGCAAACGCAATTCCCTTCCAGTGAAGCGCCAGGTCGGTGCGGTGCAGGTCATATCCCCGTTTCGGAACATCCGGGTTCCCCAGCCACGTCCGCAGCGGCTCCGCCCAAGACTCTTTCATTTGTTCGAACGGGACGTAGTAATGCTTCGGCTCCGCGGAGAACATGATTCCGATCACGTCGGCGTGATGCGGATTCTCCCCGCTGGTCTCGACATGAATAAGCTGCACGCTGTCCAATGCACCGATCAGCTCGTCCGCATTCTCACCGTCAACGACGCTGACCTCAATCTCCCGTTCGGCAGCCTTTGCCTGCTCCTCATCCGAGTGCGTGTTTCCGTCCGCATGGAAGGACAACCGCTCCAGCAGCGATTTGAATTCCAGCTTGGCAAGCGCAGGCCCTGCCGTTTCTTCCTTCAAGCCCGGGAATACCATCTCGTTAAACGACTTGTCCAGCGGCACCTCGCGGTAAATGGTCGCCAGCTTCTTGCTGAGAACCGCGTCATCGGAATGGGTTTCGATCTTTTCCTTCATCTTCCCCTTCAGCTCGGCCGTATTGGCCAGTACTTCCTCGACCGATCCGAATTGGTGCAGCAGCTTGAGCGCCGTCTTCTCGCCGACACCCGGAATTCCAGGAATATTATCCGACGGGTCCCCCATGAGGCCCTTCAGGTCAATGATTTGAAGCGGGGTCAGTCCGTAGCGCTCCTTGATCTGCTCGGGTGCGTAGGTTTCGATTTCCGTTACCCCTTTGCGTGTCAGGCCCACCTGAACATGGTCCGAAGCCAGCTGCAGCATATCCTTGTCCCCGGTCACGACGAGAATTTGCTGCCCCTCTTCCTCGGCGATACGGGAGACGGTCCCGATGATATCGTCCGCCTCGTAACCGCTCAACTCATATTGGGCGATGCCAAAGCTTTGCAGCAGCTCCTTGAGCAGCGGGAACTGTTCCGACAGCTCTGGCGGCGTTTTTTCCCTTCCGCCCTTGTACTCCTGGTAGCCTTCGTGGCGGAACGTCGTTTTCCCGGCGTCAAATGCAACCATCATGTGCGTCGGCTTATGGTCTTCAATCAAACGCAAAAGCATATTCGTAAATCCGTACACAGCATTCGTATGCAGACCCTTGGTGTTCGTCAGCGGGGGCATCGCGAAAAATGCGCGGTAAATAATACTGTTTCCATCTATCAAAATCAGCTTGTTCATTGGGCACCTTCCCTTTATCAAACGTCCTTCATTTATGATACCATACGCGCCCCTTTTCGAGAAAAAATTAGGCCGTTTTGCCGCAAATCTCCTAAGCGTAATTTCTGTCAATTCCTTTAAGACAAAAAAGGAGCTTCCCGCCTGTGCGGGTCAGCTCCTTGATCTCATGTATGATGATTTTATTGATTCAAGTCAGGACGCCGGCCGGTGACGAGATACACCGTGCTCTCCCCGATATTCGTGGCGTGATCGGCGATCCGCTCGATGTACCGGGCCACCAGCGTGAGCAGCAGCGCCTGCGACAGGGTTTCGGGATTCGAGGCGATATAGCCGTACAATTCCGTGATGATCCGGCTGTAGAATTGGTCCACCTGATCGTCGTCCTTGGCCATTTTATATGCCAGGTCGGTATTTTCGTCCAGGTAAGATGTAATGGACTCCTCGATCATCACTTGCACCAGATCAGCCATTTGCGGAATATCGATCAGCGGCTTGATCAGCTCCTGTCCTTGCAGCCGCAGCGTCACCTTGGCAACGTCCAGGGCAAGGTCTCCCATGCGCTCCAGGTCGCTCGAAATTTTAAAGGCCACGAGAATTCTCCGCAGATCCTTGGCTACCGGCTGCTGGGTGACGATCAGGCGGGAGCCGATGTCCATGATTTCCTCTTCCATCGCGTTCAGCTTGGCGTCATCCTTGACGATTTGCTGTGCCTTCACAGCATCCAGCGTTTTCAGGCTGACGACCGCCTCTTCCAAAGCATGAACTACATGCTCGCCCATCTGGCGAAGCAACGAGCGCAGTACCTCTAAATCCTGATCCAACTCTTTTCTCCGAATCATCGCTGCCCTGTTCCCCCTAGGATATATTTAATACTCATCTTGCTGCCGACTACCCGAAACGCCCGGAAATATAATCTTCGGTACGCGAGTCCCGCGGATTGGTAAACAACTCCTTGGTATCGTCGGCTTCGACGACTTCCCCGTTCAGGAAAAATACCGTACGGCCGGAAATCCGGGCAGCTTGATGCATATTGTGAGTAACCATAACGATGGTATAGGTCTCCTTAAGCTCCTGCACCAATTCCTCGATCTTAAGCGTCGAAATCGGATCGAGCGCGGAGGTCGCCTCATCCATCAGAAGAATGTCCGGCTGAACCGCCAATGCTCTGGCAATGCACAGACGCTGCTGCTGTCCGCCCGATAGGCTGAGGGCCGAACGCTTCAAGTAATCCTTGACCTCTTCCCACAGCGCTGCCTGGCGGAGGCTTTGCTCCACAATTTCATCGAGCTCCTTCTTATCGCGTGTGCCATGCAGACGGGGCCCGTAGGCAATATTGTCGTAAATCGATTTAGGGAACGGATTCGGCTGCTGAAACACCATGCCCACCTGCTTGCGAAGGACTTCCACATGCACGTCATTTCCGTAAATATCTTTGCCGCCGATTTTGACGGAGCCTTCGATATGCGTGCCTGTGATCATGTCATTCATCCGGTTCAGCGTCCGCAGCAAGGTTGACTTGCCGCATCCGGAAGGGCCGATAAAGGCAGTGATCGTTTTTTCGGGAATGTCCAGGTCTATATTTTTAAGCGCATGAAACTGCTCGTAATACAAGTTCAACTGCTCAATATCGATAATATCTTCCATTTACAATCGCTTCTCCTTTTTTCAAAAAGGGTCTATGGAGTTCAGTTCTTCTATATGGCACCTATCTATAGTAATGCCGTTATGTAAATACTGTGTCCCACAATTGTAAACGCAGTGTAAAATGTGTAAACTCGCAGATCCAATATTAAGCAAAAGAACTTCCCTTTTCCAATTCCTGCCGGATGACGGCGGCCCGTATGGCCGTATCTCCCGCCAACCGATTCACGGTTTCGCCGGTCCCCTCCACGTGCTCGACCGCCTTTTCCAGCTCACCGAACATCCGGCTTCCTTCGCCGAGCAGCTCCGCGCTTGCCGAGATCTCGCCCACTCCGGCCGTGGTTAAAGCCCCCGTTTCCTTCGCCAGCCGGCTGATGCTTCCGAGCAGTCCGGAAATATCCGCCGCCAGCTGCCGCGTTTGTCCTGCCAGCGATCTGACTTCAGCAGCCACGACCTGAAAGCCGCGTCCGTGTTCGCCGGCATGCGCCGCCTCAATCGATGCGTTCATCGCCAGCAGATTGCTTTTATCCGCCAGCTCCGAAATGCTCCGGGTTAATGCCGAGATCGTGTCGACATCCTGGATCAGCCGGGCCACCTGCTGCTGGTTGGCGTTCATCCGCTCCACCACATTGGAATAAGACTGGCCGACCTCATCCAGCTTGCTGCGCCCGTACAGCGACCATTCCTTCATCTGGCGGCATTCCATCAGCGTGGCGTTTGCCGCCTCCGCTACCTGCTGCAGCGATTCCTCCATGCCGGTGACATGCCTGAAGCTTTCCGCTACTGTCTGCCTGCGCCGCTGCTCAGCCCCCGTCTGAAGCAGGCCCGACAGGATCATCAAATCCAGAACCGTCAATACGCCTGCCAGCTGCCCCTGATCCGTCAAAATGACGCAGTCATAAAATTGAGATTCGGGACGGTCCAGCGCCTGCTGGATCAGCCGTCCGGGATCGGCTCCAATATCGGCGATCAGGGGCTGCATATCCGCAAATTTCTCAACTGGACGGGCAAAGTACAGATCGGCACCGAACCGGCCGGTCAGCTTCCGGTAAAAGGTGTCCCGCATGACCAGCCCAAACGGCACGCCCTCATTCCCCCCGATCACCACGCAGGGAAGATCCGGCTGCTCCTTGATGAGCTCCAGAACTTCACGGCAGCTCGTCTGGGCGTCCAGCAGCGGAACCATCCGGCAGTATTCCGCCGGCGTGGGACGCCCCTCCGAATCCTCTCCCTCCGGAGTGCTGGCTTCAGTATGGCCTTGCGCGGAGGCATTACCTTCTTGAGCTGGGTTTCCATTTGCACGAATGCTTTGTTCCAGATCGGCGTACAGTGTGGACAATATGGCCCTCCCCCTCTTCGGCTCTCTAGTCTTTAGCCGCATCATACCTCCCGAGCGTTAAGAGAATATGCGGGGAGTGTAAATTGTATGTAAACCTATGATCATAGAACTAGTTCCTTAGGTCTAATGTATGCAAAAAAGAAGCTCTCACCTTTATTCCACAGGATGAGAGCTTCTCTTTTTATTGACGACCAGCTTATAACCAACGCCGCGAATGGAGTCGATGTGAACGGATTCGGGATCGAGTTCCAGCTTCTTGCGCAGTGAGCTGACGTGCACATCCACCGTCCGCTGACCCCCGATGTAATCAAACCCCCACACCGCGTTCATCAAATCATCCCGGGTCAGGACAACGCCGGGCTTGCGGGCGAGATACAGCAGCACTTCAAATTCCTTCGGCCGCAGATTAATGCTGGTACTGCCCAGCATGACCTCGTATTTCTCCGGATAAATCTCCAGCTGTCCGAGCGTGATGGCCGAGGTAGGCGATTCCGGAACGGCCGCCGCTTCCTCTCCGGGACCGGACACTCTGCGAAGCACGGTGCTTACGCGCGCCAGCAGCTCCGAAACCCCGAACGGTTTCGTAATATAGTCGTCGGCGCCCAGCTTAAGGCCCTGCACGACCTCTTCCTCCGCGTTCTTGGCCGTCAAAATAATTACCGGCGTCTCAATCCCCTTGCCGCGGAGTTTGCTCAAAATGTCAAAACCATTCATTCCCGGCAGCATCAAATCCAAAATAATGAGGTCGTAAGGCTCGTGGGCGGCCCGCTCGTACCCGGACGTGCCGTGGTCCTCAATCGTGACATCGTAGCCTTCCTGCGTCAAGTTGTACGAAAGCAATCTGGCGAGCGTCGGCTCATCCTCGATTACCAACAATCGTTGAGTCATATTCACCGGTCCCCCTGTTTCTTGTATCAAATGAATGAATGCTGACAAGCAACATCTTATCATCTGATTGTTAACGCTGTGTAAAAGAATACATAATGTTTACCTTTTTCGAAAAGATAAGCCTATTGTCTCTAACGAAAAGGAGGAATATTCCATTCCACCCGTTTACAATCCGTCCGGTTCCTGAAGCATCGGAAGCTTAACCGTAAACGTCGTGCCGATGCCGAGCTCGCTTTCCACGGATATCGCCCCATGATGGAGTTCTACCAGATGCTTCACGATCGAAAGCCCCAGCCCGGTTCCTCCCGAGCTTCTCGATCTTGCCTTATCCACCCGGTAAAAGCGCTCGAATATCCGCGGCAGGTCCTTCTTCGGAATGCCGATGCCCGTATCGGAAACAGTGAACACGACTAGTTCATTCCCGTCGGCGTCCTGCGCATCGTGCACGGCCAGCTCGACTCTGCCACCATCCTGGGTATAGCTGATCGCATTCGAAAGCAGATTGATAAAAATTTGCCGCAGCTTGTCCTCATCCGCCTCGAGAAACAACTCATCCGGAATGTCCGTCTGCAGGGAGATCCTTTTTTTCTTGGCGACCGTGCCAAGCGTATCCATCATCGTCCCAAAGAACGTGGACACGTCGACGGGAGCGTAATCCATCGGCGACTGCTTGGATTCGATTTTGGACAAATCCAAAATATCGCTGATCAGACGGTTCAGCCGCTCGCTCTCATCGAAAATGATCTGTAAAAACGACTTGGCCGTTTTCTCGTCATTGACGCCACCGTTCAGCAGGGTTTCCGCAAAGCCCTTGACCGCCGCCACCGGCGTCTTGAGCTCATGGGAAACATTGGCCACAAATTCGCTGCGCATATTTTCCAGCCTGCGGATCGCCGTAACGTCCTGCAGCAGAAACAGCATGCCGCTGAACTCTTTGCCGCTTTGCTCCCGGAACATCGGAACCCCGTCCATGCGGAGGATCGTTTCCTGAGGAATGTAGACCTTTCGCTCCTCGTGGATTTCGATGCGCTCGGAGATCCCTTCCTTGATCAGCTTCGTCAGTTCGTAGTACTGCTTCAGTTCATCATAAGAGCGGCCCGTAATGTTCTGGGCATTCACGCTCAGCATGTTCTCGGCTGCCGGATTCACCAGCGCAATCTTTCCTTCGGCATCCACAAGCAGAATGCCTCCCGTCATATTGTCGAGCACGCTTTGCAGCAAATCCTCATTGTCCTGGATCGTTTTCAGCTGTGTCTGCAGGCTGTCGGCCATCCCGTTGATCGCCTTGCCCAGAAGGCCGATTTCGTCCTTTCTGCGCAGGTCTACACGCGCGTCGTAATCCTGCTGCGAAATACGTCTGGCCACCCGGGTGATCTTCTCCAGCGGCGACGTCATCCCGGACGCGATACGGTAGCTGATCAAGGCTGCCGCGGCAAACAGGATAATGAGGCCGACGGCCATGACCATCCAGCCGTTCCGGACGCCCTCATCGACGGATTTCAGGCTGACCGACAGCCGGATGAAGCCGTCGAAATTCGCGCCGGAAGTCACCGGCACCGCCACATACAGCATATTCTGGCGGAGCGTATCGCTGTAACGAATGGCGTGCCCAACCCCTTCCTTCAGAGCCGACACAACCTCCTCCCGCTTGCTGTGGTTGTCCATTTCCAGCGGATTGCTTTCCGAATCGCCGACCACGGTACCGTCCCTTTTAATAAAGGTCACCCGCGCTTCCGTCAGCTTGCCGAGCTTCTCGGCTTCGCTAGTATAATAGCTGACCGCATCCGCCGCCTGCATCGGCATGAAATCAAACGTGGTGCTGAGCAGCTTTATTTCGCGGACCATATTCTCTTCAAGTCCTGTAATGTGCGATTTCTTGAACACTTGGGCCATCGTGATGCCTGCCCCGAGCATGGATACGCCGATCATCACCATAAGAATCAGCGTCAATCTGATCCGAAAAGGTTTCATGGGTCCCTTCCTTTATCCTCAAGTTTCCTCTTTTTCTATTCCTAATCGTAACGTGAATCCCGCCCTTTGACCAGTGGAAAATGGACAGCCCTGTTCCAGGGTGTCTCTTCCCGGATATAATAAGATCATCCATATAGAATGAACTAAAGAAATGAGGTTATATGCCTCTGTCCGGCTGTTAACAGGAAATCCGCTGCAACCTTTAGTTCAATCTATCCATATAGAATGAACTAAAGAAATGAGGTTATATGCCTCTGTCCGGCTGTTAACAGGAAATCCGTTGTAACCCTTTAGTTCAATCTATCCAGCTCGAAAGGAGAACCGAACGTTGAACTATCATTTTTCCGCTTACTTGTACCGTCTGCAGTATATCCAGCGTTGGAGCCTGATGCGCAGCACCTCGCCGGAAAATGTGGCGGAGCACTCGTATCACGTCGCTCTGCTCGCACATATGCTCTGCCATATCGGCAATGTCTACTTCGGGCGCCAGCTCAATGCGGACCGTGCCGCGTCCCTCGCCTTGTTTCACGACGCGGCGGAGGTGTTCACCGGCGATATCGCCACGCCGGTGAAGCATAACAATCCGCGGCTCCTCGGAAGCTTCCGCGAGATGGAGCAGATCGCCGCGGAGCGCCTTGCCGGCATGGTGCCTCCGGAGCTGCAGGCGGTTTACGGCCCCCTGCTTCATCCGGATGCAGCGGATGAACAGGAGTCCGAGCTGCTCCTCTATGTCAAGGCCGCCGACCGGCTCGACGCGTACCTGAAGTGTACGCGTGAGGTTGCCGCAGGCAACCGGGAATTCGCCGCCGCCAAAGAGCAGACGCTGGCGAAGATCCGCCAGATGAAGCTCGCCGAGGCGGATTATTTCCTGGAAAATATGGCGCCGAGCTTCGAAATGTCGCTGGATGAGCTGTCCGCCGACGATGAGGGCGGCAGTAACCCAGCCGGTACTGCCGACGGAAATGACGGCGGCCGTCCAGAATGAAGCAGCCTCAGAAGCTTCCACCAAAAAAGGTTGTACCCGGAGCTCCATCTTCCGGGTACAACCTTTTGCTCAAAGGGGCTGGTTGAGGCCAATCCCTATGGATAACACCCCATCCAAATATGGGCTGTGCCTGCCAGAGGTTCCAAGGCATCGCTGCCCTTTTTCAACGTTCCGTTTGGCTTAGCCGTTCACAACTTCGCCGCCGTTCACGTGGATCACCTGTCCGCTGACGTAGGACGAGTCATCCGATGCCAGGTAGACATAGGCCGGCGCCAGCTCTTCCGGCTGACCCGGACGCTTCATCGGCTGCGACGCGCCAAACTGGCTCACCTGCTGGGCGTCGAACGTGGACGGAATGAGCGGTGTCCAGATCGGCCCCGGAGCTACCGCGTTCACGCGGATGCCCTTCTCCACCACGTTCATGGACAGCGCACGCGTGAAGCTGACGATTGCGCCCTTCGTCGAGGAGTAATCGATTAGCGTCGGGTTGCCTTTATAGGCCGTAATGGAGGCCGTGTTGACGATGGCGCTGCCATGCTTCAGATACGGCATCGCCATCTTGGTCATAAAGAACATGCCGAAAATGTTCGTACGGAACGTCTTTTCCAGCTGTTCCTTCGTAATGTCCTCAATTTTTTGCTGCGGATGCTGCTCCGCCGCGTTGTTGATCAGAATATCCAGTCCGCCCAGCTCCTGTACCGTCTGGTTGACTGTGTTTTTGCAGAAGGACTCGTCTCCGATATCGCCGGGGATCAGCAGGCATTTGCGCCCTTCCTGCTCGATCTGGCGCTTCGTTTCCTCAGCATCCCCGTGCTCATTCAGATATACGATCGCGATATCGGCGCCTTCTTTGGCGAAGGCTACGGCCACCGCACGGCCGATCCCGCTGTCGCCGCCGGTGATGATCGCTTTTTTGCCCTGCAGCTTGCCCGCGGCTTTGTAATCCTTGGGCTCGTATTTCGGTAGAGGGTTCATTTCCGATTCCGTCCCCGGCTGATGATTCTGATGCTGAGGAGGCAGAGTTTGTTTGGATTGCGATTGCGAATTTCCTGACATCATTCATTCTCCTTTCACGGATGGGTCTCATCGGTGCACATGCCATCACATTCCGTATTAGGATGGCATATGACGGATGGATTATTCTCTACCGTTGATACTTACCACACCGCTTCCGGAGTTAAACAGCAGAAGACCGCTCTCCATCAAGAAAAACAGACTCTGGTTCAGTTTTTCTTGCGAGATCAGGAAGCGGAGGCTCCGAAACGTAGACTTTCTGATCTCTAAAAAAAGATGACCCCGCAACGCGGAGTCATCTACGATAGATCCCTTATAGCTTAAATAATGTGGTTGTAGACCATGAAGAAAGTCATGATCAACAGGCAGATCGCCAGCAGAGCGCTGAGCGTACGGATTTTCCCCATTTCTACGGAAATATCCCTTTTTTCCTGAATGCCCTTGATCGCCAGACGGAGCGGCTTGCCCATAATTCCGCTGATTGCGCCGAGCGCCAGCAGCAGGATGACAATAATGATCATCCATGGTACGGAATAGTCGCCTTGGCTCATCAGATAGCCGCCTGTCAACAGCTGGATCACAAGGCCTACCTGAGCAAACGTATTGAGGCTGCGGATGGCTGCCGCGCTGCCTTCCTGAGCAGGGAGTGACAAACCGGCCACTTTCCCTACGACGAATGGCAGAACCAGATAGAATCCGAGAGCCAACGCTCCCAAAATATGTACGAAAAACATCACTGTCGTCATTCCATTTCCTCCCCGCGTGCTTCTGTTTCCATAACATTTATTATACTTATAAACCTTTGAAAAGAAAAGAAAACCTCTATGGTTGTCACACATTAGAGGTTTTCTTGTTCAAAGTTTGGACACGAATGGTCCCGCTTATACGTTCACTACAGCGATGACATTGCGGACGGAATCAGCCGATTTATCCAGCGCCGCTTTTTCTTCGGCCGTCAGCTCCAGCTCGAACACTTTCTCGATGCCGCTGCCGCCGAGAATCGTTGGTACGCCAAGGAAAATGTCATGGTAGCCGTATTCGCCGTCAAGACGCGCGATGACCGGAATAATCCGTTTCTTGTCCTTAAGGATGGCTTCCGCCATTTGAACCAGTGAGGCCGCCGGAGCGTAGTACGCGCTGCCGTTGCCGAGCAGGTTGACAATTTCGCCGCCGCCGACGCGGGTGCGCTGCACAATCTCCTGAATGCGCTCCGGCGATATCAGCGTGTCGATCGGAATGCCGCCGACGCTGGAGTACCGGACGAGAGGCACCATGTCGTCGCCATGGCCGCCGAGCACAAAGCCGCGCACATCCTCGACGGAGACGTTCAGCTCCTGAGCGATAAACGTACAGTAGCGGGCCGTGTCAAGGACGCCGGATTGGCCGATGACGCGGTTCTTAGGGAAACCGAGTGTCTTGTAAGCGACGTGCGTCATGGCGTCCACCGGATTGCTCAGGATGATCACAATCGATTCCGGTGCTACGCGTTTTACGTTTTCGCAGACCGACTTAACGATGCCTGCATTGGTGTTTACGAGGTCGTCACGGCTCATACCCGGTTTGCGGGCAACGCCGGCCGTAATGATCACGATGTCGGAGCCAGCCGCATCATCATAATTCGAGGTACCGATGATCTGACTGTCAAAGCCTTGAACAGGACTCGCTTCCAGCATGTCCAGCGCCTTGCCCTTGGTTGGGTTCTCCAGTTGAGGAATATCCAGCAGCACCACGTTGCCAAGTTCCTTTTGCGCGAGCATCAGCGCCGTCGTGGCACCGGTAAAACCGGCACCCACAACGGTAATCTTTTTACGAGTCAAGGCCATGATCGGATCTCTCCCCTACATGTTTTTGATAACTTCGTCAGCAAACTCGGAGCATTTAACTTCCGTCGCGCCTTCCATCAGACGGGCAAAATCGTAAGTTACCGTCTTATTGTTAATCGATGTTTCCATGCCTTTGTAGATCAGATCAGCCGCTTCCTGCCATCCCAGGTGCTCAAGCAGCATAACGCCGGACAGGATGACCGAACCGGGGTTCACGACGTCTTTGTCCGCATATTTCGGAGCCGTTCCGTGCGTCGCTTCAAAGATCGCGTGTCCCGTCACGTAGTTGATGTTTGCTCCCGGAGCGATACCGATACCGCCGATTTGGGCAGCAAGGGCGTCGGACAGATAGTCGCCGTTCAGGTTCAGGGTAGCGATCACGTCGAAGTCCGTCGGACGAGTCAGCACCTGCTGAAGAGCGATGTCGGCAATCGCATCCTTGATGATGATTTTGCCTTCGGCTTCAGCGGCTTTTTGAGCGGCATTCGCAGCGTCAACGCCGTCTTTTTCCTTGATTACGTCATATTGTGCCCAAGTGAACACTTTATCGCCAAACTCCTGTTCAGCCACTTCGTAACCCCAGTTCTTGAAGGCACCTTCGGTGAATTTCATGATGTTGCCTTTGTGAACGAGCGTAACGCTCTTGCGGCCGTGCTTGATGGCGTATTCTACTGCAGCGCGAACGAGGCGCTTGGAGCCTTCGGAAGATACCGGCTTGATTCCGATACCGGAAGTTTCAGGGAAACGGATTTTGTTTACGCCCATTTCTTCCTGGAGGAATTTGATAACCTTCTTCACTTCCTCCGTGCCTTCCTTGTACTCGATACCTGCATAGATGTCTTCCGTATTTTCGCGGAAGATGACCATGTCGACCAGCTCAGGATGCTTAACCGGAGATGGCACGCCGTTGAAGTAGCGCACAGGACGCAGGCAGACATACAGATCGAGCTCTTGGCGCAGGGCCACGTTCAGGGAACGGATACCGCCGCCGATTGGCGTCGTCAAAGGTCCTTTGATTGCTACAATATACTCGCGGATAGCTTCGAGCGTATCGTTCGGCAGCCACTCCCCGTATGTATTGTAGGCTTTTTCGCCGGCAAATACTTCATACCAGGCGATTTTTTTCTCGCCGTTGTAAGCCTTCTCTACAGCTGCATCCAGAACGCGCTTAGAGGCTCTCCAGATATCCCGGCCTGTGCCGTCGCCTTCGATGAACGGAATGACTGGATTGTTTGGAACCTGCAGCTTGCCGTTCGTTATTTCAATCTTTTCACCTTCGGTAGGGAGTGCAAATTTCTCGAGTTTCATGAATAATTCCTCCTTATAGTTTTCGTCGGGCATCTTATTCCTGCCGGGACAAGCACAAAGCCAGAGGGAACCGCCCGTGCCCGGGTTAATCGTACACGGTGTTCCCCCTTTTCCTATTATACCTTAAGAACGCTGCTCAATCGGAACATATTTTTGATCCGTTTGGCCGACATATTCGGCACGCGGACGGATGATGCGGTTGTTTTCATATTGTTCCAGAATGTGCGCCGTCCATCCCGACACGCGGCTGATCGCAAAGATCGGCGTGAAAAGCTCCTGCTCGATGCCAAGCTGAGTATATACGGAAGCGGAGTAGAAGTCCACATTCGGCTTCAGTCCCTTCTGGCCAGTCACGATGTCCTCCACTTTGACGGACATTTCGTACAGGCCTGTATCCCCTTTCATTTCGCCCAGCTCACGGGACATCTTCTGCAGGTGCTTCGCACGGGGATCCCCGTTTTTGTAAACGCGATGGCCGAAGCCCATAATTTTGTCTTTATTGTCGAGCTTCTCTTGAATGTAAGGCTCAACTTTGTCGATGCTTCCGATTTCGTTCAGCATCTTCATAACCGCTTCGTTGGCACCGCCGTGCAGAGGGCCTTTCAGTGCGCCGATCGCCGATGTTACGCCGGAGTAGATGTCCGAAAGCGTCGCCACGGTTACGCGCGCCGCAAACGTCGAAGCGTTCAGCTCATGGTCGGCATGCAGTACAAGGGCCTGGTCGAGAGCCTTCACCGAAGTCTCCTCAGGCGTTTCGCCTCTAAGCATATACAGGAAGTTTTCGGCAACCGACAAGCCTGCTTTCGGTGCGACAGGCTCCTGGCCTTTGCGGAGACGGGCCATGGCCGCAATAATCGTAGGGAGCTGTGCCTGCAGGCGGATTGCCTTACGCTCATTGGCTTCACGGCTCATATCGTCGGCTTCCGCATCGTACAGCGCCAGGGCGGATACGGCGGAACGGAGAGCTGCCATCGTGCTCATATCTTTAGGATACAATTTCATTTGTTCGATCAAAGCATCCGGAATTGCGGCATACTCGCTGAGGTCCTGCTGGAGGCGACTCAATTCGTCCTGATTCGGCAGTTTTCCGAACCAGAGCAGGAAAGCCACTTCTTCGAAGCTCGCGTTCGCTGCCAGGTCATCAATGTTATAACCACGGTATGTGAGCACACCGTCGACAATCGAGCTGATGGAAGAAGCTGCGGCAACAATTCCTTCCAGACCTTTGGTAGCTGTCATTGTACATCTCTCCTTCGTATAACGGAATTTTAACAACATGCATGAACCGTGAAAACAGTTACATTTTACTGAAAAGAAAAACGTCCATCGACGCAATCCACAGCAGACAGGCCGTGCCATAATGCCGTTAACGCGGAACCGGGCGGGCTGTACTCTCCTGTTCGGATCCCGCAAAACCGTTGTCCGCTACTCTACCTGACACCAAGCGCCAAGTAATGGAACCATCTATTATCATAAAGTATTTTGACGTCTATGTGAACAATTACAAGGTGACAGAAAACATCAAATTGTTTTATCAGGCAAATAAACAATTTTTTATCAGCTATGCTCTTCCTTCCGCTAACGGCGGTAAATCTTAATGTTTCCATCTTTCATCTTCCGCTCGATCCACTTCAAAATGACATAGCGGTACAACGGCCGAGTCAGCGGAAAAACCATCGTAAACCCGATCAGGTCCGTCACAAAGCCGGGCAGGACAAGCAGCATCCCTCCGATAAACACGCATAAGCCGTCCACCATGCTCCGGCCGGGAACCTGGCCCGAATTCATCTTGGCCCGTGAATCCTCCAGGACCTTGCGCCCCTCAAAGCGCATCATCAGCATGCCGATTCCGGATGTGACGATGGTCAGCAGCAGCGTATTGGCCGCTCCCACCCGGGTAGCCACCCATTCGAAGCCAAATATTTCGACCACCGGGACGATAATGATCAGGGCAAGCAGCCATTTTCTGAACGTGGTCATGCTCCTCCTCCTGTAATCGATTTGGACAGCGCCGTATACAGCGCAGACGAGTGCTTGTCGAGCCTTACGGGCTGCCAGTCCCGGTTCAGCCACACATGCTGCGTCGAACCCGTGACTAGCAGTTCACCAGGCAGTTCTTCCCCGATTTTATACCCGCTGCTGGTAAACGTTACCTGCTCCTGTTCGGATAGTCTTCGGATTTCATAAATATAGTCAATCCGCAGTTTGGTGAACCGCGTCATTCTCGTAAAAATGGTAATCACGTCGTCATAGCGCGCCGGCTGCACAAACTTCATGTCAAGCTCCGTGATGGGCAGAAACAAGCCTTCATCCTCCATACTGCGGTAAGTAATTCCCAATTCGCGGATCATTTCGGTCCGGCCGATTTCAAACCAGTTTAAATAATTCGCATGGTAGACGACAGCCATTTTGTCGCTTTCCTGATAACGTACCCGGAGTGACGTCGTATACCAGCGGCTGAGCTGAATGCCGTTATCTTTTCCCATCCTCCACTGTTCCCTTTCTTGCTGTAATTAATGTTCTTCATTAGTGCCTATAACATTCATTTCTTTAGTTCATTCTATTTAGTATAACATAAGGGATGCCTGCTACTGAAATCCGTCCGGTTATCCGCAAAAAAGCCTGCCAGGAATGAATCCTGACAGGCTTTTCTATGAATCTATCGGTAGGCTCGCGGCAGTCTGCGCCGCAGTCCTCTTATTCGTTAGGAATTTGGCTGACTTTCACCAGGTTCGTCGAACCGGATTGGCCCAGCGGAACCCCTGCAGTAATAACAACCAGATCGCCCGGTTTTACGAGACCGGATTCCAGGCCGCCCTTCAGGGAGTTCTCGAACATTTCATCCGTCGATGTAGCGGTCTTGCCTGGGACCGGCGTAACGCCCCAAGTCAGAGCCAGACGGCGCAGCGTGCGCTCCTGCGTAGTCACCGCGATGATCGGAGCTTCCGGACGGTACTTGGATACCATGCGTGCCGTATGGCCGGATTCCGTCGAAGAAATGATCGCCTTGGCGTTCAGATCCAGTGCGGAAATCGCCACCGATTGGCTGATCGCTTCGGTAATTGTCGTTTCCTGGGCAATCCGCTGCTTCAGGAAAATTTCACGGTAGTTCAGCGCGGATTCTGCTTTCTCGGCGATGCGGGACATCGTCAGAACGGATTCCACCGGATATTTACCGGCAGCCGTTTCCCCGGACAGCATGATTGCATCCGTGCCGTCGAAGATCGCATTCGCTACGTCACTCGCTTCGGCGCGTGTCGGACGCGGGTTGCGCTGCATGGAATCCAGCATTTGCGTCGCCGTAATGACCGGTTTGCCGGCAACATTACATTTCTCGATCATGCGCTTTTGCACCAGCGGTACTTCTTCAGCTGGAATTTCCACGCCAAGGTCGCCGCGGGCAACCATCAGACCGTCGGACGCTTCCAAAATTTCATCGAGGTTGTCCACGCCTTGCTGGTTCTCGATCTTGGAAATGATCTGGATGTGCTCTGCATTGTGCTTGGCGAGCAGCTCGCGGATTTCTTGAACATCACTTGCTTTGCGTACGAAGGAAGCTGCGATAAAATCGATGCCCTGTTCGATCCCGAATACGATATCGTTCGCGTCTTTCTCTGTGATTCCCGGTAGAGAAATCGCCACACCCGGTACGTTCACGCCTTTTTTGCTCTTGATCGTACCACCATTGACAATACGGCATTTAATTTCAGTGCCCTCGACTTCCACAACCGTCAGGCCGATCAATCCGTCATCGATCAGGATCGTCGAACCCGGCTGCACATCACTAGGAAGATCTTTGTACGTGATCGAAATCCGGTCTTTGTCGCCCAGAATTTCTTCGGTCGTCAGCGTGATGTACTCATCCTGCACCAGCTCGATCGGCTCCACGGCAAGCTTGCCTGTGCGGATTTCCGGTCCTTTGGTGTCAAGCAGGATGGCAACGGTTTTGCCAAGCTCGCGGCAGGCCTCGCGGATGTTGTTGATCCGGCGGCCATGCTCCTCAAAATCGCCGTGCGAGAAGTTCAAACGGGCAACATTCATGCCGGCCATAATCAATTTTTTGGTGTTTTCCAACGATTCACTGGAAGGACCGATGGTACATACGATTTTTGTTTTACGCATTTGGGTTTCCTCCGTTTTATTCTTTAAAGTCTCTCTACCCTACATGTCTTTATCCAAAGATTAAATTTACTACAAAACGAAAGTTTTGTATAGGAAGTTTGAAAGTTTGTCATAATACATCTTTGCCCAGATTGAACTAATCTATCACACTGACATGCGAAGATTGTTCATAGGCAAACTTGCCGATCTTGCGGAACTTCTGATACCGGTCTTCCTTCAAAGCGGCGCTGTCCAGTCCCGACAGTTCGCCCAGATGGCGTGCCAGGCTGTCCTTGATGGCAGCGGCCGTCGCCTCATAGTCCCGGTGCGCTCCACCCTTCGGTTCAGGCACGATCTCTTCAATCACTTCAAATTCAAGCAGATCTTTGGCTGTGATCTTCATGGCCTCGGCCGCCTGATCCGCCTTGGATGCGTCCTTCCAGAGGATCGAAGCCGCTCCGTTCGGCGAAATCGCCGAATAGATCGCATGCTCCAGCATCAGCACACGGTTGCCGACGGCCATCGCAAGAGCACCGCCGCTTCCACCTTCGCCGATGACCACACAAATAACAGGAACACCCAGCGCGGCCATCTCCCGTAAATTGCGGGCGATTGCCTCGGATTGTCCCCTCTCTTCTGCTGTATTACCCGGATAAGCACCTTTTGTATCAATAAAAGTGATAATCGGGCGTTTAAATTTGTCCGCTTGATGCATCAGCCGCAGCGCTTTGCGGAAGCCTTCCGGATGAGCACTGCCGAAGAAACGGGCAATGTTGTCCTTCGTATCTTTCCCACGCTGTTGGCCGATCACGGTGACCGGAGTCCCGTTCAGCTTGGCCAGCCCGCCAATGACCGCGAGGTCATCACCAAAGAGACGGTCCCCGTGCAGCTCAATGAAATCGCTGAAAATCAGCTGGATCAAATCGAGCGAAGTGGGGCGCTGATGATGTCTGGCCAAATGCATTTTTTGGGCGGCCGTAATATTTGAATACAACTCTTCTTCCAGCTGGGCGTATCTTTCTTCCAATCTCGCAATCTCGTCGCTAAAATCAATCCCCTTGTCCGCTCCGAATTGCTTCAGCTCATTGATCTTCTGCCGCATTTCCACAAGGGGCTTTTCAAAAGGCAATTCTCCTGCCACTTAATATCCCCCTTTCACGGTATGCATCTCGATCAGCTTGTACAGCATTTGGCGCAGTTCTTTGCGGTGGACGACCAGATCCAGTTGTCCGTGCGCCAAATTGAACTCCGCCGTCTGAAAGTCATCCGGGAGCTTCTGGCGGATGGTCTGCTCGATAACGATCCGTCCGGCAAAGCCGAACACAGCCCCTGGCTCTGCGATGTTAATATCGCCGAGCGTGGCAAAGCTGGCCGAAACCCCGCCTGTCGTCGGATCGGTAATCACCGAAATATAAAGGCCGCCTTTTTCGTTAAAACGGGACAAAGCAGCGCTTGTTTTCGCCATTTGCATCAAACTCAGGATACTTTCCTGCATACGCGCTCCGCCGGAGGTCGAGAAAATAATGAGCGGGAGATCCCTCTCGGTCGCAATTTCGATCGCCCGGGTAATTTTCTCGCCGACGACCGAACCCATGCTTCCCGTAAAGAAATCGAAGCTCATAACAGCGACGACAACCGGGAGTCCTTCAATGGTGCCTTGTCCGGTAATGACCGCTTCGCGCAGGCCAGATTTGAGCGCCTGCTGCTCCAGCTTGTTGGCATATCCCGGAAATTGGAGCGGATCGACCGATACCATCCCGCTGTCGAACTCTTCGAATCCTGCATCGTCCAGCGTCATTTGGATCCGTTCCAACGCATTCAGACGCATATGATGTCCGCAGTTGGGGCAAACCTTCAAATTTTTCTCCAGCTCTTTGCTGTATTGAATGCTGCCGCATTTCGGACATTTATTCATCAAGCCTTCGGGAATTTCCCGGCGCGGTCTTTCTTCACCCGGCTCGCTGCCTCTTCCTACACGTTCTGAAGGAATGGTCGCGTATTTTCTTTTTTTCTGGAACAAGTCTTTAAACACAACTACACCTCTCAGCCGTTAATTTGCCCAGCCGCTCTCACTCTGCCTCTATAAACGTCACTTTGTTTCCTTAAAATTAAGGATGCAAAATGGAATTAAGCACTTCCTGGACTTCCTCCAGCTCACCAGAGGGGACCAAAATCTCGAACTGCTGCTTGGATAAATTGATCGGACGGCTTTTAACCAAAAATCCCTCTTCCGTTAATTTGGTCGTGATCATTTCCGCTACCTTGGCGGTAGGTGCGATATAGATGACCGTCCACATTCCTTGCAGAACCCCCTAATCTCATGTTCTGAGCACGTATAATAGAGTAATGATAACATAACTCCGTTTTTTCCCGCAACAAAGTGCTAGGACGCGGGCGGGCCGATCAGAGGGTTCGTTCAAGGCGGCCGGGCGTTACAACCCGGAATTTCCGGAAGCGGACGGATACTGCTTGGCTCCCTTGTACCGGTGGGCGATCCTCGCGGATGCCGCGGCGGCGAGCCCGGCGACCAGATCATCGAGAAAAACGTGGATCTCGTCCTTTTTATTGTTCAGGGTATCGATAATACCGATTTTTTCTTTATCCAAAAAACCAAAACTTGTCAGTCCGATCATACCGTACACGCTCGTAATGCCGAGCGCCAACGTCTCGTCCACTCCGTACAGCGGTTCGTCCGCCTCCATGATCGCCTGCAGTGGTTCGGGAAGAAGCTTTTTCTCCGCCAGCTGGTCAAGGGCCATCCCGGTCAGCAGCGTGTACTGCACTTCCCTTTTGCCGAGGACGGCGTTCACGCTCTCCACACATTCGTCGATCTCCAGTTCCGGATGGTACGGGATTTGCAGTTTATACACGATATCGGCGATATCCCCGACTTTGACTCCCCTGCGGCTCAGCATGGCAATCGCTGCATCATATGACATGTTTATTCCTCCCGCACGGCACGCCCGCCCCCGGGTCCATCGAAAAATGCGATCTGCCCAAGGCAGCCGGGCGGCACATGATAATGTTGTCCCTAGGTGTTCCTAAGTGTATGCGGGAGGCTCGGGAAACGTTCGTAAAATCTGTGTCAATTCCGCAGAAGTCCGAAGGGTCATTGAATTGCTGCCGGTTGTTGTGCCAATCGGCTTTCTATCAATCCTTCTATTTGATCCGGACCGTCCCTTTGCCGAGCATGTTTTCGATCATTTCGAAAAATCCGGGCGACGGTTTGATCCGATAGTTGTCGCTAAGCGCAAGCAGCTTTTGGCTTTGCTCGTAAAAGAGCACCGTGGCGACCGGACCCGGATGCTCCTGAAGCAGCTGTTTCAGCTTGGCGAGCAGGTCCGGGTTCTCCGCTTCCGGCGTGATTTTGACGAAGACGCGCTGCTCCGCCGTTTTGGTGCGGCGCGCCGGTTCCTTCGCCGGGGCGGCTGCTCCGCCGCCCTGCTCCTTGCGCAACGGGGCGTCGGCCGGTGCGGCGGCCGGTGCGGCGGCATCGCCGGCGGCTGCCTGCGGGGCCGGGCGGCCCGCAGGCGCGCCCTGCCGCCGCGAGGGACCCTGCCCCGCGGCGAAGGATTTGCCGCCGGCTGGCGTCTGGTTCCGCTTGACCATCTGGGCAAGCGGGGCCCCGGCCAGCGGCAGCACTTCCTCGGCGAGGAGCTTGAAGCCCTCGTCCTGCTGCTGCACCTTGGCGCGCAGCGCCAGCAGCTCGCCTTTGCCGGCATAGTCCGTGCTGCGCTTCCAGACTTCAGGGAACAGCACCACCTCGCAGCGTTCGATCTGGTCTTCAAGCTCCATGAAGGCCATCGCTTTGCCCTGCTTCGTCGTAATCGTCTTCACCGACACGACCATGCCGGCGACGACCACCTTCGCCTCGTCCGCAGCCTCGGCCAGGTTCATCAGCCGCTCCACGCCCGGTTCGTCCAATACTTCATCGAAGTCGTCCAGGGGATGGCCGGACAGATACAGACCGAGCAGCTCGCGCTCGTGCTCCAGCTGCTGGGAAGCGGAAAACGGCGGAATGTCGGGATACTCGATTTCCCAATTCGTCGTTTCGACAAAATCAAACAGCTGGATCTGCAGATCCTCGCGCTCCTTGCGCCATTTGACGGCGGCCTCGACGGTCTCGTCGAGCATGGCGAGCAGCTGCGCGCGGTGGCCCGGCAGCGAATCGAAGGCGCCCGCCTGAATCAGCGACTCGATCACCCGTTTGTTGCAGACGCGCAGATCGATCCGGCGGCAGAAGTCGAGCAGGCTTTCGAACGGCTTCTCTTCCCGGACGCGCATCATGTTTTCCACGGCTTGGGTGCCCACGTTCTTGATGGCCCCCAGCCCGAACCGGATATGCCCCGGCCCTTCGGCCGGCTCCCCGTTCTCTGCGTTTACCGCTACCGGCGTAAACAGCACGCCGCTCTCGTTGACGTCGGGCGGCAGCACCTTGATGTTCATCCGGCGGCACTCCACCACGTATTCCGCGACCTTCCGGTGGCTGCCCATGACGGCCGTTAGCATCGAGGCCATGAACTGCACCGGAAAGTGCGCTTTGAGGTAAGCGGTCTGGAATGCCAGAACGGCATACGCGGCCGCGTGGGCTCTCGGAAAACCGTAATCGGCAAAGCGCACGATCATGTCGTATACCTTGTTCGCATCTTCTTCGGTATATCCCTGCTTCAGGCTGCCCTCCACGAAGTGGCTGCGCTCACGGTCGAGCACTTCCCTCTTCTTCTTGGACACGGCGCGCCGCAGCAGATCGGCTTCCCCGAGTGAGAAGCCCGCCATCAGCGAGGCGATTTTCATGATCTGCTCCTGATACACAATGATACCGTAGGTATCGGCCAGGATCGGCTTCAAATCGTCATGCGGGTAGTCAACCTGGATGGTACCGTGCTTCGCCTGGATGAAATTCGGGATAAACTCCATCGGTCCCGGGCGGTACAGCGCCACAACCGAGATGACGTCCTCGAATACGCTTGGCTTCAGCTCTTTGAGCACCCGCCGCATGCCGGCGGACTCCAGCTGGAACACGCCGGTCGTATCCCCGCTCCCCAGCATCTCATAGGTCAGCGGGTCATCGTCCGGAACCTGCGCGAAGTCCGGCGCGCTGCCGGTCATTTCCCCGATCCAGCGCATGGACCGCTCAATGATCGACAGGGTGCGCAGACCAAGGAAGTCCATTTTGAGCAGGCCGATGCTTTCCAGCTGCTCCATCGGATATTGGGTCAGCGCGGTTCGCTCGCTGCCTTCCTGCAGCGGGACCGCATCGGTCAGCGGGTCGCGCGATATCACCACGCCCGCGGCGTGGGTCGACGCGTGCCGCGGCATGCCTTCGACCTTCATGGCCATGTCGAGCATCTCGCGGGTTTTGGGGCTCTGCTCGTACAGCTTCTTCAGCTCGTCGCTGATTTCCATCGCCCGGCGGATGTTGATACCGTGCGCGTTCGGAATCAGCTTGGCCGCCTTGTCCACCTCGCCGTACGATACGTTCAAGGCGCGTCCCACGTCGCGTACCGCCGCGCGCGCAGCCATCGTTCCAAAGGTGATAATCTGCGCAACGTGCTCGCTGCCGTATTTACCCGCCACATATTCGATCACTTCGTCGCGGCGCTCGTCGCTGAAGTCGATATCGATATCCGGCATAGTCACCCGTTCCGGGTTCAGGAAACGTTCGAACAGCAGGTTGTATTTGATCGGATCGACGTTCGTGATGCGGAGCACGTATGCGACGAGACTGCCCGCCGACGAGCCCCGTCCTGGACCCGTTACGATTCCCTGCCGGTGCGCGTAGGCGATAAAATCCCAAACGATGAGGAAGTAATCGCTGAACCCCATGCTCCCGATGACGCCGAGCTCGTAGTCAAGGCGCTGCAGAAGCTCTTTTTTCCCTTCTTCGCTGTCCCAAAGGCCGGTCATGCTGTAGCGGCTCTCCAATCCTTCCAGGCACAGGGCGCGCAAGTATTCGGCAGCCGTCTGCCCCTCGGGAAGCGGGCGGTATTCCGGCAGGATGGACCGGCCGAATTCCAGCTCCAGGCTGCATTTGTCCGCAATGATGAGCGTATTGTCCAGAGCTTCGCGGACATACGGGAACAAGCGGGCCATTTCCTCACCGCTCTTCAGGTACAGCTGGTCGGTCTGAATCTGCAGCCGGTCCTCGTCCTCTACCGTTTTCCCCGTACCGATACAGATCAGCACGTCCTGCATGGAGGCGTCCTCACGGACGAGATAGTGGACATCGTTGGTCGCCACGAGCGGAACCTCCAGCTCCCGGGCGAGCTCGATCAGCTGCGGGTTGACCCGCTTCTGTTCGGGCAGCCCGTGGTCCTGCAGCTCCAGGTAAAAATCTTCGCCGAAAATGTCCCGGTACCGGAGCGCCGCCCGTCGCGCCTCTTCGGTCCGGCCGTGCAGCAGATGCTGGGGCACTTCTCCGCCGAGGCAGGCGCTAAGGCAGATGATGCCCTCATGATATTTCGCGAGCGCATCCATGTCGATGCGCGGTTTATAGTGAAAACCTTCCAAGTGCCCGATAGAGCACAGCTTCATCAGATTGCGGTAGCCCGTCTCGTTCTTGGCCAGCAGGATCAGGTGATAGATCGGCTGATCCTTGCGGCTGCCGCGCTCTTTGCGGGAACCGGCCGTCAGGTAGGCCTCGCAGCCGATAATCGGCTTGATGCCTTCGGCCACACAGGCTTTATAAAATGGCACCGCGCCGTACATGACCCCGTGGTCGGTCAGCGCCAGCGCCTTCATTCCGTTCTCCGCGGCTCTCCGGACAAGGTCCGAGATCCGTGCCGCTCCATCCAGAAGGCTGTATTCGCTATGCACGTGAAGATGCACAAATGAACTCATGTCTCGTCTCCTTTTCGCCGCAGTGATCACTGGTTTTTAACGTTTCATGCACTATTTATTATTTTATCATAATCCGCCTGGGACCGCCCATAGAATGGAATAAGGAAACCGCTGGACAAGGCGTTTCCGACCTCCTTGGGAAAGGACTGGGGTTCATGAGCGTGTTTTTATCCAAAGCCATACTGGATTTCTTTATCGCTTTCGGCATCGTGCTGGGGGGTGCGATGGTCGGCGGGATCGGTGCGGTCATTTCGCTGCAATCACCGACACACACCATGCTCGAAGTGGCCGATCGGATTAAAATATGGGCGATGGCGGCGGCAATCGGCGGGACGATCGATCCGATGCGGGTCATCGAGAGCAATTTTATGGGCGGCAATCTTTCCCCCGCCATCAAGCAGGTTCTGTTCCTCCTCTTCGCCTTCCTCGGCGCCCACATGGGCAGCGAGCTGGTCAAATGGGTTTGCGGCGGCAGGGAGTAGCCGATGCGAATTCCACCGTTCAGCCGATACCGCCATTTCTCCCAGATGACCGCCGTCTTCGTCTTGGGCGCCGTTATCGGAAGCGTCGTGTATAATTCGGTGTTCCACTCCAGCTTTGACATGCTTTGGGCGTCCAATCAGGACCTGGAGCTTCGGATCCAGCAGTACGAAGACGACATCAAAACGCTGAAAAAGTACAACAACCAGCAGACCGTGATCAAGGAAATCAAAATCCGTGCGGAACAGCAGGATCCACCTCTCGATCCAGTCATCGTCAAGGAAGTGATCAGCAAGCTCGGCGAGGATCTGGAGGTGCTGCGGGGCCGGGACATTTTCGATATCGACGAGGACAGCAAAATCGCCCGGAACCTCCTCAATCGCAAAATTTACAGGGTGCGCGATAAGGAATATTCCATCGAAATCAAGACGATGCTGGTGGCGGAGGGCGTGCTCCAGATCTGGATCGACATCGAGCCTCAAAGTGTCGCTTCGGTCGGCAAATCGTGATACAATGAGGAATATTGAAGCTATTGACAGTAAAGGAGCTGCAGCATTCGATGATTTCCGTCATCCGCTATTGCCTATTTGCGCTGCTGGTGATTACCTGTTTATGTTCCGCTTACTACAGCTATCGCGCGCGGCGTACCGCCGATGTCCGTGAACGGGGCTTGTACGGCTCGAATATGAATATCTGCCTTGGTATGATGCTGGTGGTACTTGCGCTGATCTGCATGTTCATTTTCCATGGATCGACCGCCGCGGTCGTTGTCGAGGGGCTGTTCCTCGTCCTCGGGGCGTTCAATATTTTCGCGGGTATCCGCAACCGGGGGCATTTCAGCCGCATGAAATCCTCCGATACGAAAGCATGAACATCGTGTTACAAGTGCTTAGCGAACCTGAATCTTTACATGCGTGAAAAGGACCACTTTAACGCGCGGGAGAACATCAGGGCCACACACAACAAATAACCGGCCGTATCTTTGATCAAAGATGCTGCCGGTTATATTTATGTCTGCCTGTATACGTGCTGCTGTATACGTATCTGGGCGGGTCATAACCTCCAGAGCTCGCTTTTACGGTTCGAGTTTGGATTGGCTTCATGTACATGCCGCACCATGCCGTTACGTCTATCCGCCAATCCTTACCGTTATCCGTGCTCGATGGAATGCAGCGTCAGCACGGCTTTGGCTACCAGGCTGTCGTCATGCTGCATTTCGATTTCGATCTTGCACGTCCGCCGGCTCGCCTCCAGCAATCGCGGCATGACGGTCACCGGATCCTCGATCTGCACCGGACGGACGAAGTACGTCGACATGTTATCCAGGACAAAATCGTTCCCCGTCATATCCTTCGCCGCCCGCAGCGCCGCCTGCGTCATCACCGTGGTCAGGATGCCTTCCGAAATCGTGCCGAGGTCCGTTGCCATCTGCGGCGTAATAAAGCCGTGGAAAAAGAGGCGCCCCTCCTCATCCCGCTCATCCGCAAATCCATTCCAGATCAGATGGTCGAACGTCTCGCCGAGCTGCGGCTGCTTGCGGGCGTCGCGCATGGCTTGAAGCACTTCCTTCCGCGACACGGTCGCGACCAGCTTGCGGTTGCGGTCGACGATCGGCAGAAAATCCACGCCCTCCCACATCATGAGCTGTGCCGCAGACGCGAGCGAGGTTTGCAGTCCGGCCGTGACCGGATTGCGGACCAGCAGCTTTTCAATGCTCTGCCCATCGGGCAGGTCCTTCATATCCCTCCGGTTCACGATGCCGAGCACCCGGTTCCACTCGTCGATGACCGGCAGCCGCAGCTGTCCGGTCTGGTCCGCCAGCGCCTTGCACTCCGCTACGGTGCTCGACAGCTTGAGGGCATGAATTTTGGCCCGGGTGTTGACGATGTCTTCCACGATCATAATTTTCTTTTTGATCAGCCGGTCGAAGATAGCCCGGTTGATCAACGATGCCACCGTAAACGTGTCGTGGCGCGATGAAAAAATCGGCAGGTCGAGCGCGTCGGCCAGCTCTTTAACCTCCCGGCTCGTTCCGAATCCGCCGGTGATGAGCACCCCCGCTCCCTGCTCCAGCGCCAGCGAATGCGCGTCGGCCCGGTTGCCGACGATGAGCAGGCTGCCCGCGTCGATGTAACGGGCCATGGCATCCACCTCCATGGCGCCGATGACGTATTTATGCAAATGTTTATTGAGTCCATCCGCTCCGCCGATCATGTGGCCCTCCACAATCTCGACCACGTCGGCGAAGGTGAGCTGCTCGGAAATATTCCGCGGCTTCTTCTCGACCCGGACAGTGCCGATCCTTTCCTTGGTCACGACGATGCCCAGGTTTTCGGCGTCCTTCACCGCGCGGTAAGCGGTCCCCTCGCTAACGGACATTTCCTTCGCCAGCTTGCGGACCGAAATCTTGGTGCCAATTTTCAGCCCTTCGATATGCTGCAGCAGCTGCTCATGTTTTGTAATCGTTTCATCGCGGCCCTCCAACTGTTACACCCCCACGTTTCTATCTGTACCATACTGTACTATTATATCATGGTTGGAGCCGGAAAATAACAACACAAAAAAAGCCGCCTAACGCAAAAACTTTGCGCAAGACAGCTTTTTATCGCATTTATACATTTTCCTGCCGCTGCTGTGTTTCCTCCGGCCATTTCAGCTGCCACTGCTGCAGCTTGGCCTTGCGGATGCGGTCCAGCGCTCTTTGCTTCTCTTCGTCCACCCCAAGCAAATAATGCAGGTGCGAGCCGATTATCAGAAAGGCAAACACGGCCCAGGCCGCTCCGAACCCGGAAGCCCAGGTCCATCCGCCGCTGAAGTTGATCCGGGGCAGAGCGTACACCAGCATCGCCAAAGCGAGAAGTAGATAAATGGAATGCTTCAGTTTGCTTCTTTTTTTCATCTCATCGCAGCTCCTTCATTTGGTAACTCTATATTTCTACTCTATGAAGGGGTCCGCGAAAATATGAGAAAAGTTTTGTCCACTTTACAGGCTTTGTCCCCCATACAGATGCTGGAGGCTGTCCGAAATGATTTTATTCACGTCCTCGATGATCGTGCTGAGGCGGCGCTCCGCTTCAAACAACCGGCGGATGTTCAGGTTCAGGCTGAGCACGTCGAAAAGCTTCTCCATCTTCTCCATCTCTTCCTGGGATGGCATATCCCCGGACATCATCCGCTGCTGAATTTCCATCTGCCGCTGGCGGAAATCCTCGAGCATTTGTTTGCTCTCCGGATCCGCTTCAATCAGGCTCATCGCCGAGCTGATCTCTTGAACCTCCGAGCTTTCCTTTAGGGCTTTGGCCAGATCGTGCGCTTTGTCATAAATGTTCATAGGTTGTCATTTCCTCCTTAAATTTGGGCAGTAACGTCAATCGACGTGTTTTATGGAAGACGGACCGCACCCGCGCGGAAGTGATTCCTGCGATAATCGCAAGGTTAGCTTCGATCACAGCTTAAAAATCCGACCGTCTCCGAAAAAATGAAGGGCTGAAATCCCGGTTTTTATAAAAGTGGGTCAATCACCAAGGGATATATGTCCTCATATGATGCATTACATGCAATATTGCAGATGCTCCTTATCTGCCCTGTAGACATCAAGTTGTTGTTGGAAGGAGATCCACGATGTCCAAAAAAAAGCTTCCGGTCCAAACGTTCAGCCCGGGCATTGTGAAAGAAAACACCGTCATGCTCGGCGAGAGACTGATCAAACAGTGGAAGATTCCCACTGACCGGCCTCTGCAGCTGTCCTTTGGTTCCTTTAGACAAGAGATCACCGTTATTTCCGCAGCAAAATATTCCGGCCTACGCATCAGCGAGCCACTGGCCCGCAGAATGGGCTTAGCGTCCCGTCCCGTACTCCGAGCGGCATACAGCCCATCCAGCAAAACGCTCAGGCTGGGTCCGCTCATCAGTGTCCTGATCAGCCGGGATTATCCTGACTCGCCGGAGAAGCCGTTCGGTTCCATTTCCATGTTCTGCAGGGAACTCGTCAACGCCTGCCGCAAGCAGGGTGCATACGTATACTTCTTCACTCCGAATCACATCACCGAGAGTGCAAGCAGCATACAGGGTTGGATCTATGACGGCGGATGGCGCCAGACAACTATGCCTATCGCAGATGTCATCAACAACCGCCTGACGACACGCAAAATGGAGAATAAACCTAGCGTACAGCATTTTATGAAAGAAGTAAAATCCCGGTACGGGAGCCACATATTCAACGAAAAGTTTTTGGACAAAAATGAAGTGTTCGACACGCTGAAGCAGGACTCCTCCTTATCCCGGCTGATGCCGGAATCGCACCTGTTGACCGGCTATTCCATCCTGAAGAAGATGTGCAGCCAGTATCCGGTCGTGTTTCTGAAACCGGTGCGGGGCAGCCTCGGCAAAGGAATCATCCGGATCTCCAGGCAGTCCGACGGTACCTACCAAACATTGGCTACATCGGTGGGCGGCCCCAAAAAACAAAGCTATCCCAGCCTTAACAAACTGTTTACCAACATTTCCGGAAAGATGAAAAGCACCCGCTATCAAATCCAGCAAGGCTTGACGCTCATCGACCACAGCAAACGGCCCATCGATTTCCGTGCACTTGTCCAGAAGAACGGTCTCGGCAAATGGAGCGTGACCTCCGTCGTAGCCCGGATTGCGGGCGGGAACCATTTTGTCTCGAACCTCGCCAGAGGGGGAACCCTCAGTACCGTAATGGAAGCTGTAAACCGTTGCGCCCTCCCGCCGGCTGTTAAAAGCACCGCACACGCCAAGCTGCAGCGGGCTTCGCTGGACATCGCCAAAGGCTTGGATACGCTGCTGCCCGCCCACTTCGGCGAGCTCGGCATCGACCTGGCCATGGATGCCACCGGTAAAATATGGCTGCTTGAAGTGAATTCCAAGCCTTCCAAAAACGACAATACGCCGCTCCATGAACAGAAAATAAGGCCATCCGTCAAACGCCTGCTGGAATACTGCGCCTTCTTGTCAGGGTTTTAGGAGGTGCAGCGATGAAAAAAACCACGATTGGTACCATTGGGATATTAAGCTCCTCCGCACCGGGCTCCACTCCCTTCTCGGGAGAAGGTTACGCCCGCCGATTGGCTCTGGCCGGGAAAAAATACGGAATTCAGGTCGTCGTTTTTTGCCCAGATGGCGTGCCGAAGGGTCAGGAGAGCATCCAGGGATATATTTTCAGCAATGGGACGTGGCACGCAGCCACGGTCCCCTTTCCGGATATCGTCTACGACCGCTGTTTTCCCCAGCGCGGCAGCGAATACCGGGCAGCGGCAAGGCTGTTGGCGGACGCTCCTACTGGGAAGAGATGGATTTTGTGGTCCCGGGGACTTCCCGGGAAAGGGCACGTCGACCAGGTGCTCCGGAAGGAGCCCGGCCTGCTGCCGTTTCTTCCCCCGACTGCCGTCTATCGCGGAAGCAGCCAATTGCTGCGCTGCTTGAGTTCATATAACGGCGAGCTGTTTATGAAGCCGATGAGCGGATCGCAGGGAAAAAACACGCTTCGCGTCACGCGTCATGCCCTGGACGGATCTCTAACGATCCGAGGAAGGAGTGCAAGCAACCTGACATTTGTGAAGCGCTTCGACGATACGCACTGCGGCCTGGCATGGATCCGGCGGTTTACGGGGGACCGTTCGTTCCTGATTCAGCCCTTCCTGCATTTGTACAGCACAGACGGCGCCCCTTTTGACGTAAGAGTGCTGATGCAAAAAAATGAAACGGGTTCGTGGATGCATACCGGCATGGCGCTGCGCCTGGGCAACCCGGATAGCATTACCTCAAACCTTCACGGCGGAGGAAAACCTCTGTCTGTCCTGCCTTTTCTGACCGAACAATTCGGGGCCGACCAGGCAGAACACATAAGGGATCGTCTTCATAATCTGTCGGAGAAGATTCCGCCGATTCTGGAAAGCCGTTATGGCCGGCTCGGAGAACTGGGTATCGATTACGGCATTGATACGAAAGGGAAAATCTGGCTGCTTGAAGTCAATTCCAAACCGGGGCGCACCTCCTTCCGGCACATTGGGGAACCAGGCAGCGATGTTCTCGCTACGGAAAATCCGCTCCGCTACGCCCGCTATTTATTGCTTCGACAACTTAGGAGGGTAAATTGATGAGTTTGACATTTTGTAATGTTCATTTTTCGCAGCAGCCCGAGAAAGTCGTCTACATTTCGAATTCGCTGATGAAAAGCCTCAAGCTGTCCGGCAAAAAGAATATTCAGCTCCGTCTGGGAAAAGACATGGTTAACGCAACCGTTAAGCCCATTAAAAAGACGGGTAAGCATCTCTTCCTCAGCTCCGGCGTCCGAAGCGGCATTCACGTTCCGAGCGCCGGCGGGGTCATGCTGAGAAACCTCCAGGAGGACGAAGTCCAGCTCGGTCCTCTGATCGGCGTGCTCTCGGATGGACCCAGCACGTCACCGTCACAGCCGTTCGCTTCCCGGACCGCCTTCATCAAACAGCTTCTCCGCGAGGGGAAAAGGAAATCGTATATTTTCGCCTTTACGCCCAGGGACATCAACTGGCAGCAGGAGACGGTCCGGGGCTATTTCCTGAACGAGAACGGCACCTTTTACCGTAAAACCGTTCCACTGCCCGATGTCGTCTACAACCGCCTCCCGAGCCGGAAAGCGGAAACCTCCTCTTCCATCAATCAGCTCAGAGAGCGGCTGACCCGCAAGAGAATCCCGTTTTTTAACTGGAGCTTCTTCAACAAATCCGACATCTACCGCCTGCTTGAAGACGACAATACCGTAAACCGGTACGTGCCCGAATCCCATATCAACCCTTCCCCGGAACGGATCAAGGATATGCTTGAAAGGCATCAGTTTCTGTACTATAAGCCTTCCGCAGGCAGTTTGGGAAAAGGCATCTACCGTTTGACTTACCTCCCGAAAAGGGGATATTTCGCCCGTTACCGCAAGGGAGGCGGCAATGTCCTGCTCCGCTTCAGCAACTTCAACAGCTTGATGCGGATGCTTAAATCCAGACATGGCCGTACCCTGGAAACGTATGTCATTCAGCAGGGGATCCGGCTGGTCGAAATCGACAACTGCCCGATCGACTTCCGCTTTCATATGCATAAGAATGGCAACAACAAATGGGTTGTTGTCGGTGTCGGCGCCAAAAAGGCTGGCCGCGGCAGCGTAACGACCCATCTGAAGAACGGCGGCTCTCTCCTCACACCTGAACAGGCATTGAGCCGGACCTTTGGCGACAGATCCGACGAGGTGCTGCAAAACGCCAAAAAGGTCGCCATTACCCTGGCCGAAGCGATCGAGTTCCATCACCAGCACCTCCTTGGCGAGATCGGCTTTGACCTGGGTATCGACCAAGACGAGAAAGTGTGGATGTTTGAAGCGAACGCCAAGCCGGGCCGTTCCATTTTCAGCCATCCTTCCCTCAAGGCGGAAGGCAGGGCATCCGTGGAGCATATTCTTGAACACTGCCTGTATTTGAGCAAGTTCCGCAGGAGGGATGTGGAGTGAACATCCGAAGTCATACCGACAACAAACCCGTAGTGGCCATCCTCACCATGTCGGATTCCCACGGTTATTTCCGGGGAAATCAATCGAATTTTGAAGATATTGTCAAGACAGGACAGAAAATGGGATTTCCTGTCTATGTCGTCACAGCTAAAGATCTAAAGCTGACGGAGGATCGGATCAAGGGATTTACGCTGAATGAGGAAGAGACCTGGGAACAGCAGTATTTTCCGCTGCCCCAGGTCATCTATAACCGGATTCCGCAGCGTGAAGACGAACTCCGGCCCGCTGTGCGCCAGAAAATCAAGGAATGCATGAAACATCCATCCATTTCGCTGTTCAATCCGCACTTTTTTAACAAATGGCATCTGTTCGAGTGGCTCAGAAGCTCCAAAGCGACGGAGCATCTGGTACCGAAAACCAAGCGCTTTACAAACGTGAGCACGCTGCAGAAAATGCTTGAGCGTTATCCCTGCCTCTACCTCAAGCCGGAAAGCGGAAAAGCCGGAAAAGGCATTATGATGCTGAGATACCAGAGGGACAAACTGCTTCCTTACCGGCTCAAGGTTCAGCACCACCGGTCCAGCACCACGTACAAAACGCGGAATCTGTACCGCCTCTGGGCACGGATCAAAAGCGAAACCGGCAGCGCACGCTACATTATTCAGCAGGGCATCGAGCTCGCATCCGTCAACAACCGGCACTTTGACCTCAGGGCACTGCTGCAAAAAAACAACAAAGGCTTATGGGGCGTCACCGGCGTCGGAGCCAGGATGGCCGGTTCGAAGAGCATTACGACCCATGTGCCGAGAGGCGGCACGATCGAGGATCCCAGCAAGCTCCTATCCGATGTATTCGGATCCGAGATGTCTGCCGTGATTCTGAACCGTGTCCGAACGACGGCGATCATCATCGCCCGCCAGATTGAGAAGGCTTCCGGCTACGAACATGGAGAGATGTCGATGGACCTCGGGATTGACGAATTAGGAAATATCTGGTTCTTCGAGGCAAACGCCAAGCCGATGAAATTCGATGAACCGCATATCCGGAAGCGGTCTCTCAAGCGAATTTTCCAATACAGCGAGTATCTCTCCAATCAACCTAAAATGTAATCGCAAGGGAAGTGATGAACAGGTGCAGATCTTAACGATAACCCCCACCCGCGAAGATTGGCTGCGCCAGCACGCCAAAATCCTCAAATTTGTGTTTGAGCATGGCGGGAATCAGGCGGCGCGCGCGGAGTTCATTCTCCTTGCCCGATTGAAGGCGGAACAGCTCGCTGCGCCGGGAACCTCGCTTATGGCCGCAACGGTCCGGTGCGAAGACGGGGAACGTCTGGCTGGCGTCAGCTTTGTATCGGGCTACGGGACCGAGGGTTGTCTCGTCGTCGTCCATCCGCTATACCGCGGCAGAGGGGTCGGCACCTCCCTTTTAGCGTCGCAGCTGCGGCAGTTAGGCACCGTGCGATGCGAGGCTCTTCTGAGCCGGCTTCCTTTTGTTAAAATGTGCTTTCGCGCCGGGCTTCACGCCGTTGCCATCAACCAGGGGGCTGCCGGAGAGCCTGCCCTGGTCATGGAAGGGACGTGCGGAGTACCGGATGATACATCCATAACTCTGACCCAAGAAGGTGATCCCCTGTGCCGCTACCCGTGTTAGGCATCTTGACGCTGTATCTGAACGAGCATAAGCATTTGGAGGAAAAACCGATCTATCAGAAAATGATCGTTGAAGGCGGCAAGCTGGGACTTGACGTATTTGTGTTTACCCCGATGGACGTCAGCGACAGCAAGAAAAAAATCTTTGCAATGGAATACGACGCAAAGCAAAAGAAGTGGACCCGGCGATGGAGAAACTTCCCGGATATGATTTACGATCGGTGCCGCATCCAGAAGAGCCCCCGCTTTGCCCAGCTTCTGCAGTTCCGGAGCCGGTACAGCAAAATGCTGTTTCTGAACAAACCGCTCCGCAACAAATGGACCATTCACGAGGTGCTGTCCAAAAAGGCGGAATTCCGGAAGTTTCTGCCGGAAACGCGCCTGTATCATGGACTGACAGACGTCCACCAAATGCTGAAGAACAGGTCTGTCGTGTTTTTAAAACCGATCAACGGAACCGGCGGACGGGGTATTCTACGGATCGAAAAATTGAAGGCCTCTCCCCAGTACTACATTCAAGGACGGAATCAGCAGCGGAAAATCATCTCTCCGCAAAAAATCCACGCTTCCCGGCTCGGCTCCATCCTGAGCGGCTGGAATATGAAGGACCGGTATTTGATCCAGGAAGGCATCGCGGTGGAGCTTCCCGACGGCCGGGTTCATGACTACCGCATGCTGGTGCAGAAAAACAAGGAGGGGCATTGGCAGCTGACCGGCATTGCCGGCCGGGTGGGGGCGCCGCGAAGCGTCACCTCCAACCTGCACGGCGGCGGAAGAGCTGTGCCCGCTCATCAAATGCTGTCCTCTTGGATCACAGACGAGGAGCGGCGGCAGGAGGTGATCTCGACAGCAGGCAAGATGGGCGTGGACATCGCCGCTTATCTGGAGCACCAGTACGGACCGCTGTGCGAGCTGGCGCTCGATCTCGCCATCAACCGGAAAGGCCGGATATACCTGCTCGAAGTTAATCCTAAGCCTGCGAGGGAAGTATTCTCCCAGATCGGCCAACCGGAACTGTACCGCACGGCCATCACCAGACCGCTGGAGTACGCCCTATGGGTTTACAAGCAGAAGACGGAAACCGCCGACACAAAAGAAAACAAACCGCAGCCCTAGCGCGGTTTGTTTTTCTTTATATGCAGCTATGATTCCCTTCGAAGGCGGCTTCATCACGGTTTACAGCGATGAGGCATACAGCCCCAGAAGTTCGTCGAACGAACTAATGAGGACATCAGATCCTGCCAGTTCTTCAGGGTTCCCAAACCCGGCGTATTGGCATCCGATGACGGCGAGGCCGTTCTTCCGGCCGGCTTCCACATCTGAAGAGCGGTCGCCCACCATCCAGCCCGTGCTTATGCCTTCGCGCTGAAGCAGGAATTCCACCAGATGTACCTTCGATTTGGTTCCGTGCTCCCCGGCACTGTACAGGCCGTCAAAAAGATCCAGAATGCCGTGCGCATCCGCGATCCCCTTTACGTAATGCTCCAGTCCGTTGCTTGCGACATACAGACGCACGCTATGATCCTTCAACCGGGCCAGCGTTTCCTTCACCCCGGGATAGAGCTCGGTGTCACCTTCCTTGAGCCCTTCCAATTCCAGCTGGAGAAGGAGCTCATTGGCACGCGCATGGGCACGCTCGCTGCCGTCCGGCATCACCACTTTCCAAATATCCTCCAGCAGCATCCCGAGACTGCCCATCATCCGTTCCGCCGGAGGCGTCGGTGCCGTATACAGCCCCTCCTCCCGCAGCTTGTCGAACAACCGCTCATGGGCCGGCAGCAGCAGCGACTCCGTCTTGAACAGCGTGCCGTCCATGTCGAATAATATCGCCTGCGGCCTGTTCAATGTCTTCTCTTTGTCCATCGGTTATCTTCCCTTTCATGGCCTGCATTCGTGCGTAATACATAGTATCACCTGATTACATGCCTATGATAAGGGAAGCGCCAAGCCTTGTAAACTTCGATCGATTTGAAAAACGCACGCGATTCTTTAGAAGAACCGTTTTTTGCCCCGGTCATCCTTAATGATTTCCACGGCCTCCCGGAACCGGGTCGAATGGACGATTTCCCGTTCCCGAAGGAACTTGAGTCCGTCCTGCAGGTCGACGTCATCGGTCATGTCAATAAGCCACTGGTATGTAGCCCTGGCCTTTTCTTCTGCGGCGATGTCCTCATATAAATCGGCGAGCGGATCGCCTTTGGCCTGAATGTACGATGCCGTCCATGGGACCCCGGCTGCATTCTGGTAAAATAAAGCCTTGTCATGATTGACATAGTGGTCTGCGAGTCCAGCCGCCTTCAGCTGATCCGGCGTCGCATCTTTTGTCAATTTATAAACCATAGTGGCAATCATTTCCAAATGGGCGAATTCTTCCGTGCCGATGTCGTTGAGAATGCCGATGACCTTATCCGGGATGGTGTACCGTTGATTCAAATATCTCAAGGCAGCGGCCAATTCCCCGTCGGCACCGCCGTACTGCTCCAAGAGCAACCGGGCCATATATGGATCACACTTGCTGACCCTGACCGGATACTGCAGCTTTTTTTCATATATCCACATGCGGGACACTCGCCTCCTTTTGATTCATTTTGCCGGTTACACCTGCCAAGGCCAAGGGGCCTGCGGCCATTCGAACGGGAACTTCGAATAGGCATGGCCGAAATGCATCAATGGTCCATAGGACTCCTGAAACTCCCGGACGATCGGGATCCGCTCCTGGGCGAGCCGATTGTACTGCTCAATGCTTTTTAAATCGTCCGGATGGGTATCCAGGAAGAGGTTCAGTTCGACCAAGGCGAAGTCAATCATCTGCAGCTTTTCAAGCAGCTCATAATAGCGCTGATCCACCGCTGGTTTAGACTGGTTCTCCATCACTCCCCACCTCCTCCACTCTTTTGCTTTTAGATTCATAAGGGCTGTAAAGGTTCGGCCAAAGCGTTCCCAGCTTCAGCGCCTCGGCAAGGCTGAATTGCGGCCAATCCAGAGGCTGGAACACGATATACTGGTTGGGCGGGACGACGTACGTCCTGTAAGGCAGCGGCGGGCACGGATCAAACGGGCCAATGAAAGGCTTATACACTCGTACCTGTGAGTTCACCACTTGCTCCTCCTTTTGTTGTCCATACTAAAGTCGCCGATTTCCGCGAGAAGGCGAAAAATCAGACACTCTTCGTAATTAAACATATGACCCATCCGCGGAATCTGAACAAAAAAGTTCATGGGACAACAAAAAGACCCCTGATTTGCGGTTGATTTACCGCCGAGGGGTCAGTGCAAACGGCTCTAGTAACTTTTGTCGAAGCGCTGTATGTAACGCGAGCCTTTTATGAGAAGATACACCTTTAAAATCTGATCTTAATCTGGAATAGTCCCGCTTTCCGGACCGCCGAATAAATAATGACCACCAGCGGCCCGATAAACACGCCGATCACACCGACGAGCTTGAAGCCGATATACATGCTTACCAGTGCTGACAGGGCGCCGATACCGACCGAATCGCCGATGATTTTAGGCTCGACCACCCGGCGGGCGATCGTAATGACCCCAAACAGCAGCATCAGCCCAAAGCCGGTATAGGAGTCGCCCACGATAAACAAGTACACCGCCCAGGGAATCAGCACCGAGCCGACCCCCAGAATCGGCAAAATATCGACGACCATGATCAGCAGGGCGATCGCCAGCGGGTAATGAATGTCGAGGATGAGCAGTCCCGTGAGCGTCAATACATAGGTAAAAGCGCTCAGGATCATCTGGGCCTGAATAAAGCCGAAGATCGACCGCTTCAGGCTGTGCAGCACCTCGTTGATCTGGTCTTGGGTCTCCTCCTCAAACAGGGATAGAATCCCTGCCTTGATCGTCTCCAGCCCAAAGCTGAACAGATAGACGGCGACAAAGAAAACCACCAAAAACACAAACGTGCCCGGGATGCCCTTGGCAAAAGATAAAAAGGTTGACGACAACGAGTTGATGAGCGACTCGGCGTATGACGTCAGATTAGTTAGCATTTCCCTCAGGCTCTCGGCCAGCTCCGGCTGAAACCGGTCAAACAGCCCTCTCGCCTGGATCAGCGTCGTCTGTACGAAATCGTCGGCCGACGCAAAGTATGCCGGCGCATTCTTCCAGTATTCCAGCAGCTGGGCGAAAACCTGAAAACCCAGCATGTACACCAAAAGAAGAATCATGAGCATAAACAACGTACATGTCAGCGAAGCGGCAGCGATACGGTTCCATTTCAGCCTCCCGATCAGCATCCGGTTGATCGGCTCCAGCGAAACGGCCACGAGCGCTGCCAGTACAAAGGGGGCGCCTGCCGTAAACAGCAAGTACAGCAGGAGCAGTCCCACACCGACGAACACCAGCTGTCTGCCAGTCATGCTTCACTCCTTAATCCCCGTTATCCGTCCCTTCCTGTTCCTCCTCGTCGATGACTTCCGTATCGGCAACGCGGTGAATGTTAACCCGGGTAATCCGGAGCTTGGTCGATTCCTCGACCTCAAACATGAAATTGCTCACCTGGACCTTTTTGCCTTTTACCGGATTGCCTTCCAGCTCCTTGAACAGCCAGCCGCCAATCGAATCAACCTCGTCATCCTCGATGATGACGCCGGTCAGATCGTTGACATCCTCGATCAGCATCCGTCCGTCAACCGAGATGACATCCTCCTGGATTTCGACATCGGGACGCTCGTCCTCAAATTCGTCATAGAGCTCCCCGACGATTTCTTCGAGGATTTCTTCGGCTGTCAGCATGCCGGCCGTGCCGCCGTATTCGTCGACAACCAGCGTCAGCTGGGCATGCTTCTTCTGCATGAGGCGCAGCACATGGCTGATTTCCATCGACTCCGGCACGTTCAGAATCGGACGGACCAGCGTGGTCAGCTCCTTCTGATGCTCGGCGTCGGCCAGGAGAAAATCGGTAATATGCACAAATCCGATAATCTGGTCCTTGTCCTCCACGGCAATAGGATAACGGGAATGCTTCGTATCACTGATGATCTGCAGGTTCTCTTCCAGCGTATTCGTCGTGTACAGGCAGTCCATATCCGTCCGTGGGAGCATAATTTCGCGCGCCAGCAGGTCGGAGAACTCGAAGATGTTGTCCATCAGCTTCATCTCGTCCTTATCGATGACCCCGCTTTTGGCGCTCTGATTCATTAATATGCGGATTTCCTCTTCAGAATGCGCAGCTTCTGCTTCGCCGGCCGGATGAACGCCGAACAAGCGAAGCAATCCGTTGGCGGAAGCGTTAAGCAGCCAAATAAAAGGAAAAAATATTTTATAAAAAGCCATCAGCGGCGCGGACAGCAGCAGTGCGGCCCCTTCCGTCTTCTGAATGGCAAGCGACTTGGGGGCCAGTTCCCCAAGCACGATATGTAAGAAAGTAATGACACAGAACCCGAGCACCACGGATACGGTGGCGATGAGCGTTCTGTCGGTAATTCCCATTTTATACATTAAAGGCTCTACCAGTAGTTCCGAAATGGCCGGCTCCCCGATCCAGCCGAGACCGAGGGATGCCAGCGTAATGCCGAATTGGGTAGCGGACAAATAAGCGTCCAGTTTGTTGTTCACTCGGAGCGCATAGCCGGCCAGCCGGTTGCCTTCACTGACCAGCTGCGTCAGCCGGGACTGCCTCATTTTTACAAGCGAAAATTCGGCGGCCACAAACACGCCGTTAAAAAATACCAGCAGCAGAACAAAAAAGAGGTTTAACAGCAGTTTGCCTATTTCTAACTCCCCGTCCAATGACAACGCCCCATTTCTATAATAAGTTCGCTTTTTTTACGGTAAAATCGGTATCTTTATAATACATGTCCTTCACGAGCAGATTCGGCCCACAGCAGCCTGCGGCGTCGCAGTGGCAGTTCACCGTCTTGTTCAGCGGATGCCCGGTCTGCCACGCATTAAAGATGTCGTCGAGGCGGCCGGTTTCAATATTGCCGAACGCCGGGATATCGGAAAAGTCGGTGACGTAAACATCGCCCGAGAACAAGTTAACATTGACGCGGTTGCGGCCGTCAGGATCGTTACGAACAGTGACGTTCGGCGCATCCGCAAGCCTGCGGATCAGCTTCAGATCTTCGTGAATATCACTGCACGCGAAGAACGGCAGCGTTCCGAACAGCATCCACATCTGCGGATCACGTACATCCAGCAAGCTGTGGATCGCCCTGCGCGTCTCCTCCAAAGAAAGCACCGGAAGCCCCGTAGCAAAATTGGAGGCATACATCGGATGCACTTCGTGGCGGCGGCAGCCCATTTCCCCTATTAGTTTGTGAATTCCTGCAAGCTTTGTATGCGTCCGGTAATTAATCATGGACTCTGCCGAAATGAACATGCCCGCTTCGCTCAGCTTCAGGGCGTTATCCATCATTTTGTCATACATGCGGTAGGCGGTTTCCTTCGGAACGGGATGGTTACTGTTGGCGAAGCCCACCTCATGGAAATCGTCCCCATTCAAATAGTTGAACGAAATGTGCATCACGTCAAGGTATGGGAGCATCGCTTCATATCTGCTGATATCCAGCGTCAAATTGGAGTTGATCTGCGAGCGGATTCCCCGGTCCTGAGCATATTTGAGCAGAGGCACGATCACCTCTTTCACGGTCTTCTCCCGGAAGGAGGGCTCGCCTCCGGTCAGGCTGATCGTCTGCAGATGCTCCACCTCGTCCAGACGCCGCAGCATCAAATCCAGCGGAAGGAACTCTGCCTCTTTCATGACGAGCATATCGCCGACCGCACAGTGCTCGCAGCGCATATTGCATAAATGCGTCACCGTCATTTCGACACTGGTCAGCACATGTCGGCCATATGTACGAAGGGATTCAATCGGATCCCATGGGTCATTGCTCGGAGATAAGGGGGCCAGTGCACCCCGGGTATTTACAGTATTCATTATTTACTCACCTTATTTCTTTATTTAACCCAAAACACGGTTTTTGTGTAACCTTTATTTTCCAGACCAGAGCTATCCGGTTGTCTCAGGATGAACTTGTCATTCCTTCTATCATACCATGAAGCGCGAAAAATCTCTCTGTCAGAATAGGTATGCCGGGACATGAAGAAAAAAGACCCCTAAACCGGCGGCTTCTGCGGGCAGCAGGGAAATCGAATTTCCACCGCATCAATCACTGCCTGAAACCGCTCGCTTTATGGGTCTTCTGTCATGACACTTCGTAACTCTTGCTCCCCTAATCTCCGAGGACACCGTCAATAATAACGGAGAGCGACTGGGACAGGTCCACCTCGTAAGGTGCCTGCAGCGGTGCCCCTTCCGGATCCTGCAATATGCGGATCACGGGACGATGGGGCATATGGGCGTGAATTTTCGACACCACTCCCGTTTCCCCGGTACTCAGCTTGACCGACAAGCCTGGCGGATAGATCGCCACCTTATCCCGGAACAGCTCCAGCTTCTTTTGGTCGTACAAGGTACCTGCCCCGCCGTAGAGCACTTCGGCCGCCTGATGCGGCAGCATCGCAGGCCGGTACACTCTATGCGAGGTCATCGCATCGTAGGAGTCGGCGAGCGCCACCCATTGGGCATATTCGTGAATATCGTCACCCTTGATTCCACGCGGATAACCGGATCCGTTAATCCTTTCATGATGCTGAAAGGCGCAGTGCGCCGCCAGGAGCGGAATATTCGGCTCGTCCTTCAGGATTTTAAAGCCGATTTGAGCATGCGCCTGCATGAGGCGGAATTCCTCATCGTCCAGCTTTTGCGGCTTGAACAGCACTTTTTGGGGAATCTGGGTTTTCCCGATGTCATGCAGCAGCGAGCCCAGCCCCAGCACCATCAGCTGGTCCTGCGTATAACCGCTCGCGATCCCCAGCACAAGTGAATATACGCACACATTTAAGGAATGCTTATATAAGTAATGATCTGCGGTGTTCATGTCCATCAGCATGATCATGCAGTCCTCTTGAGAACTGACATCCGCAAGAATGGACTCCATCACCTTGGAGAACTGCTTTCCGAGATGGTGATACCCCCCTGTAATCGGAGAGGCTTCGGATAACCGCTGAAAATTGACGCGAATATTCTGAAGAGCCTGACGTCTCGTTTCCTCCCGGAGCATTTCGGGAATATCGATGCCTTCCGTCAGATGATCTTCCACATAAATATAACCGATGTCCAGCTTTTGCAGGCGGCTGATCAGCAAGGAGGTGAGCTCCACGCCTTCCGCGAGAAGTACAACTCCCTCGTCGCTGTATATTTTTTTGCCGATCTTCATTCCCTGCTGCAGCATCGGAACGGGTACCAAACGCAACACGATCCACTCCTGCCTAAAATCACGGCCACCCGGTTATTGTTCCCAAGGTCCGTTTACCTAGTTTCCCCTGCCATCTATGTAGCCCAACCACGTTATGCGAATTTGTGAATTACATTACTGTCCTTGAATCAGCGCATAACGAACAGCCAGAACACGGCGGCAAGCACAAACCGGTAAATGGCGAAATGGGTCAGACGGATTTTTTGAATCAATTTCATAAAAGCAAGCACGACGACATACGCCACCACAAAAGCCACGATAAAGCCGATGGCGAACATGCCGATCGTATCCTTGGTCATATACTTGTACGAATCCAGCATCTCATAGCCGGAAGCGGCGCACATGATCGGAATGGCGATCAGGAACGAGAAGTCAGCCGACGCCTTGTAGCTTGCCCCGCTCAGCATCCCTCCGGAAATCGTGGAACCCGAACGCGAGAATCCCGGCCATACGACGGATAAAATTTGATACAGCCCTATCATCAGCACCTGCTTGTACGACAGGTCATCCATCGTTTCGGCGGTGATTCTGGCTTTGGACTTGTTAAACCACTCGGCAAAAATCATGAAGATCCCGCCCACGATCAGCGCCCAGATTACCGTATTTGCGCTGAACAGGCTCTTGATAAAGTCCCTGGCAAAAAAGGCCACGATGAGTGCGGGGGCGATCCCGATGATGACATGCAGCAGATTCAGCTTCTTGCCGGACCGCAGGCTTCCGGATTCGGGCATGGTCCGCTTGATGCCCAGCAGATCCAGAATCCGTCTCCAATAGACGAGGGCAATCGCCAGAATGGCCCCCAGCTGAATGACGATTTCAAAGGTTTTCATGATGGGGTCCTGCTCATCATAGCCCAAGAGCTTGGACGTTAATATCATGTGCCCCGTTGAAGAGACCGGAATAAATTCCGTAACCCCCTCCACAATCCCCAAGATAATTGCAGTAATGGTATCCATTTCTTCCTCCTCTGGTCCTTCTTAAACAACCTCGATCCAGCGGTTCTTGCCGCAGGTATCCAAACTTCCAGGCCGCTGGAGCTCAAGTCTCAGCAGGTCCCGCAAAAACTCGGGAAGCAAATATTTCGGATCTTCCCCCCGCGAAATCTGCTCGTATCCCGTCCCGAACGTAAACATGTCCAGCGTTCCAACGGTGTACATCCGGTCGTCCTGCAGCGGCTCCCCCTGAAGCGAAATTTGAACAATCCTATCATAAGGGATGCGGCTTGGATCGTACAAGACTTCAATTCCGTCTACCGCGATGTTGCCGAGCACATGGCCGCGGAACCCGAATCCCCGGATTCCCTTGCTCCAATATTCCGGCAGGAGGCTCTCCTCCAGGCTTCGCCGGATATGCTCTCCTTTGAGGCTGATCACGCAGGGATTAATCGGAGATGGGCAGAGCTCGTGAAGCAGTCCCGCCGTGATTTCCCCTTCCGGCAGATCGCCCAGCAGCTGCCCCGTGTTGACAAGCGACAGCGCTGCGCCAGTAAACTGGCGGACCGACTGCGCCAGCAAATTGCCGAACGGCGACTCTCCCATATGCGTCAGGGTCAGCGGCCGGTCCGTAACCGCCACAGGTTCCCTCAGGGCTTCTTCGGCCCGCTCGCGGTGAATTCCAAGGGCCCGGGACACCGTTTCATCCAGGAGGCCGGTATCGACCGGGCGGCATCCTCCCTCAACGACACGGAAACGGCCGTCATCCTGTTGGGTCATGACGACCTTACCGACGTATTGACCGTACTTTCCCGCTGCGCACAGCACCGTGTCCCCAATCCGCAGCGGCTCTTCCAGCAGGTGGTGGGTGTGCCCGCCGAGGATGAGGTCGATGCCGGTAACGCGTTCAGCCATCAGCCGGTCGGTAGACAGTCCGAGATGGGATAAAACGATCACGATGTCGGCCTCCGTACGCAGCCCCTCAACCTGCTCTTGTAACGCTTGCAGCGGCTCCAAGGCATCCCAACCGAGCAATTTGTAGAAGTCGGCGAACGGGGCCGTAGCTCCCGTTATACCGATCCGGATCCCGTCCTTGTCCAGAAGAACGCTTTTCTTCATCCATGCGGGGGGCGCCGAGCTGAGCTGCTCATGGATGTTGCAGCAAACAACCGGGGACTGCAGGCCCGCATAAAGGCGTTCCAGCACGTCCGGCGTAAATGTCAGCCCCTCGTTGTTGCCGATCGTCACCGCCTCATATCCCGTTAAATTCAATATGTCGATGTTCGTCTGGCCCATCGTTCCCTCGGTTTCGACGGCCGTCCGGTCCATATGATCTCCTATATCCACCAGTAAAAGAGGACTCTCCGCCGACTGAGCGCGTTCGGCGGCAGCCAGAGCTGCAATGGAACTAACCGTTTCAAAGTGGCTGTGTATATCATTCGTATGCAGAATTGTGATCGATTTTGCCTGGTTCTGCAGCATCATTGGATAACCTCCCCTTTCACTGTTCTCGCCTTGTTTGGCCCAAATGCTCCTAGGGATAAGCATAACATTTTCAAGGTGGATATGGTATATTGAAGACATGAACTACCACGCCCGAGGAGAGAAAGAAATGCAGCTTGATATTCGATTGTTTGCCGGTCTTGCAGAACGGCTCCAAACCTCTGTTTTACCCTTGTCCGTCGAAGGGGAATCGATTACAGCCGACGGCTTGAAACGAAAGCTGACCGAATTGTACCCGGAGGCTGCCGCGCAGATCTCCGTTTCTTTTGTTGCCGTTAATCAGAATTATGCGCCGGGTGACGCGCTTATTACGGCAGAAGACGAAGTCGCCCTCATTCCGCCTGTATCGGGCGGAGACGGAAGCAGCCCGGTACGTGAAGTATCAGCAAACGGGTTATTCTGTATTACCGATCAGCCGCTGTCCGTTGATGAGGTGACGTCCAAGGTGCTGGACGATAACCACGGCGCCACGCTGTCTTTTGTCGGGACCACCCGGGAAATGACCGGTGAGCAGCGTACCGTTCACTTGGAATACGATGCGTATATCCCGATGGCACTGGCCCAGCTGGAAGTGATCGGCCGGGAAATCGCCGAACGTTGGCTGGGCACGCGCTGTGCGATTTCGCACCGGATCGGTACAGTCGATGTGAAAGAGATCAGCGTCATCATCGCGGTATCGACCGGACACCGGGAGGCTTGTTACGAAGCGAGCCGGTACGCGATTGAGAAGCTCAAACAGTCCGTGCCCATTTGGAAGAAGGAAATTTGGGAGGACGGTTCGGAATGGAAGGGACATCAAAAAGGGCCTTGGGACCCGACGCTCCCCCCTTCCGTCTAAGAAGAGTTCGTTGATAATCCATATATTTCTTGCTAAGATAGATCTCAAAACAATGAGTTCCAATCTGAACAATGAGGTGACGATCAGTTTTGAGAGTTCATGTCACGGAATTACGGCCCGGTGATCGGCTTCAAGCCGATACGTTTAACGATATCGGGCTTCATGTGCTCCACAAAGGCAAGGAACTGAAGCTCGAAGAGATCAGCAAGCTGATCCAGCATGGCATCGCTTATGTAGAGGTTGACCCCTCCCGGCCCGATGACCCGGCCGCTACAGCACCGTTCCTTTCCGGTCAACCTGCTTCAAGGGTGGAAAAACAGGTTGGATTAGCCGTGGACGGGTTTGAGTCGCTGTATCTGGAAGCCCTTTCGACAGGCCGGATCAACACGACCGTCGTCAATGACATTATGGAGCCGCTGGTGGACCGGCTCAGCACTCATACCGACGTGGTCTCCCTCCTCTTGTCCATCAATCCGGAAGACGAATATACATACCAACATTCCGTTCAGGTCGGCATTCTTTCCTACTACATATCAACCTGGCTCGGGTATGCTCCCGAGGAGGCTTACGCAGCCGGAAAGGCGGGTTTTTTGCATGACATCGGCAAATGCCTCGTCCCCGCCGAGCTGTTGTACAAGCCCGGCAAGCTTACGCCGGAAGAATTTGAAGAAATGAAGCGTCATACCGTTTACGGATACGATATCATCCGAAGCTCTACAAACGATGAAATTCCCGCGCTGGTCGCGTTGCAGCATCATGAACGCGACGACGGAAGCGGTTACCCCCACCAGTGCGGCGAGCTTGAAGTCCATCCTTTTTCGCGGATTACCGCGGTGGCCGACGTGTTTAGTGCGATGACAACGAACCGCGTATATCAGACGAAGCAGGAACTGCTGACCGTGCTCCGCGAACTGTACAGCCTCAGCTTCGGGAAGCTGAGCCCCCGGGCAACGCAGGCGTTTATCAGCCATATGCTCCCGAATTTTATCGGCAAGCGGGTCACCCTGACTTCCGGGGAAACCGGCACCATTATCATGACCAATCCGGCGGATTTCTTCCGCCCGCTCGTGAAGACGGAGGTCCGGTTCATTGATCTGTCCTCCGATCGGGATATTGACATCGATCAAATTTATATGTAAACCAGTATCCATACAAAAGAAGCCCTCAGTTGAGGGCTTCTTTTTTTAAACATGTAACCCGAAGAAAAACACCTATCGGCGTACTTTCATCGAAGACAAACCGTGTTTATCAGAAGTTTTTCTTGGGATATAAGGACACCGGGTCTGCCGAAGCTTTTCTTATATCTAAAAAAAGCGCGCTCCGCGAAACCGCCGAAACGGCTGCGCAGAACACGCTTGTTTGCTTCCTATTAACCGATGGAGCCTTCCATCTCGAATTTGATCAGGCGGTTCATTTCGACCGCGTATTCCATCGGGAGCTCCTTCGTGAACGGCTCGATAAAGCCCATAACGATCATTTGCGTCGCTTCAGCTTCGGAGAGACCGCGGCTCATCAAGTAGAAGAGCTGATCTTCCGACACCTTGGATACCGTCGCTTCGTGCTCCAGAACGATGTTGTCGTTCTTGATTTCGTTGTACGGAATCGTATCCGAAGTGGACTCGTTATCCAGGATCAGCGTATCGCACTTGATGTTGGCTTTCGCGCCTTCCGCGTTGCGTCCGAAGGAAGCGAGACCGCGGTAAGTGACCTTGCCGCCGTGCTTACTGATCGACTTCGATACGATTGTGGATGTCGTATCCGGAGCCAGGTGAATCATCTTGGCGCCTGCATCCTGATGCTGGCCTTTGCCTGCAACCGCAATGGACAGCACCATCCCTTTCGCGCCGCGTCCTTTCAGCAGCACTGCCGGATATTTCATCGTCAGCTTGGAGCCGATGTTGCCGTCTACCCATTCCATCGTGGCGTTCTCTTCAGCTACCGCCCGTTTGGTAACGAGGTTGTAGATATTCGGCGCCCAGTTTTGGATCGTCGTGTAACGCACGCGTGCGTTTTTCTTACAAATGATCTCAACGACCGCACTGTGCAGCGAGTTCGTACTGTAGATCGGAGCGGTACAGCCTTCGACATAATGCACGAAGCTGTCTTCGTCCGCAATGATCAGCGTGCGTTCGAATTGGCCCATGTTCTCGGAGTTGATCCGGAAGTAAGCCTGCAGCGGGATTTCGCATTTAACGCCTTTTGGAACGTAAATGAAGCTTCCGCCGGACCATACCGCACTGTTCAGCGCAGCAAATTTGTTATCGGTAGGAGGAACGACAGTCGCAAAGTGCTCTCTGAAAATTTCAGGGTGCTCTTTCAGCGCCGTGTCGGTATCCATGAAGATAACCCCTTGGTCTTCCAGGTCTTTCTGCATGTTGTGATACACAACTTCGGATTCATACTGGGCGGATACACCGGCCAGGAATTTCTGCTCGGCTTCCGGAATACCGAGCTTGTCAAAGGTTTCTTTGATCTCAGCCGGTACTTCCTCCCACGTCTTTCCTTGCTTCTCGGAAGGTCTTACGTAGTACTGGATATCGTTGAAGTCCAGTTCATCCAGGTCGCCGCCCCAGCGAGGCATTGCCATTTTCTCGAACTGCTCCAATGATTTCAGACGGAATTCAAGCATCCATTCCGGCTCATTTTTGATTTTGGAAATTTCGGTAACAATCTCACGGGTAAGTCCTTTACCGGTTTGGAATACCGCTTTATGTTCGTCGCGGAACCCGTATTTATACTCTTCTATTTCAGGCGCTTTTTTAGCCATGAGTATTCAGCCTCCCTATCGTTAATGGTTAATGCGTTCCTCGTCAATACCTTTCCGCAGTGCATTCCAAGCGAGCGTTGCGCATTTAATGCGGGCCGGGAACTTGTTAACTCCGGACAGGGCTTCGATATCTTCGTAATCATCAAAATGAACGTCCTCACCCTGCATCAGCGACGAAAAGCGCGAAGCCAGTTCCTTCGCTTCCTCGAACGTCTTGCCTTTGACCGCTTCGGTCATCATCGAGGCGGAGGACATGCTGATGGAGCAGCCCTCGCCTGTATATCTGGCATCTTTGACAATCCCATTATCGATGATCAGCTGAAGCGAAATTTTGTCGCCGCAGGTCGGGTTGTTCAGATCCACCGTCACGGCTTCATTCTCAAATTTGCCCCGGTTGCGGGGGTTTTTATAATGATCCATTATGACACGCCGGTACAAGTCGTCAAGTTCCATCATCCAAAATACTCCTTTGTCTGGATTAAGGCGCTGATCAGACGATCTACATCTTGTTCGGTATTATATAGATAAAAGCTTGCACGGGCGGTGGCACTGGCCTCAAGCCAACGCATAAGCGGCTGGCAGCAGTGATGCCCTGCGCGGATCGCAACCCCGCTGGCATCCAGAACCGTAGCCACGTCATGCGGATGCACATCTCCCAAATTGAAGGTGACCAAGCCCACTTTACGTACACGTGGACCATACAGCTTCAGGCCTTCAATTTCCGATAACCGCTCGATCGCATACTTCGCGAGCTTCTGCTCATGTTCCTCGATTTGATCCATGCCGATCTCCTCGAGAAAATCGATAGCTGCAGCCAGCCCGACCGCTCCGGCGATTATCGGGGTGCCCCCTTCAAACTTCCAGGGCAGCTCCTTCCAGGAAGAATCGTATAGTCCGACATCGTCAATCATTTCACCGCCGAATTCCACCGGTTCCATGGATTCGAGCAGCGCCTTTTTGCCGTACAGTACACCGATGCCGGTAGGACCGCACATCTTATGGCCGGAGAAGGCGTAGAAGTCGCAATCCAGATCCTGAACATCGATCTTCATGTGAGGCGTGCTCTGGGCTCCGTCCACAACCATATACGCACCGTGGCGGTGGGCCAGCTCGGCAACTTCCTTCACCGGGTTAACCACGCCCATGACATTGGACACATAGCCCATCGCGATGATCTTGGTCTTCTCGGTGACGACTTTCTCAACTTCGGCCAAGGTGACTGAACCGTCTTCTTGTAGTTTAACATATTTCAACGTGGCGCCGGTGGCTTTTGCCACCTGCTGCCAAGGAATTAGATTACTGTGGTGTTCCAGCGGGGTCAGGACGATTTCATCGCCTTCCTTGCAAATCGAGCGCCCGAACGAGGCAGCAACCAGGTTCAGGGCCGTCGTCGTTCCCCGCGTAAAAATAATTTCCTTCGTGCTCTTGGCGTTAATGAACTTAGCTACCTTCTCGCGCGCGCCTTCATAAGCATCCGTTGCACGGCTTCCAAGCGTATGCACCCCGCGGTGCACGTTGGCGTTGTCATGCTCGTAATAGCGTTTGACAGCCTCGATCACAGCGAGCGGTTTCTGGGAAGTTGCCGCATTATCAAGATATACCAGCGGGTGGCCGTTAATTTCCTGATTCAGGATGGGGAACTGCTCGAGAATATCGCGGTTCATTGTCCCAACTTCCCTTCGATCACCGATTGAAGCTGCGTGCGCAGGCCTTCAAGCGGAATCTGAGATACGACAGGTGCCAGGAATCCGTAGATGATCAGGGATTCGGCAACTTCACGGGAAATCCCGCGGGACATCAGGTAATAAATTTGCTCAGGGTTGACCTGGCCGACGGAAGCAGCATGACCTGCTTTAACGTCGTCCTCGTCGATCAGCAGGATCGGGTTGGCGTCACCGCGTGCTTTCGGGCTCAGCATCAGCACTTTCTCCGTTTGCTGTCCGTCGGACTTGGTCGCGCCCTTCTCGATCTTGGTAATGCCGTTGATGATAGCCTGTGCTTCTTCACGCATGACCGCACGGGTGATCATTTGGCTCTCGGAGCTCTTGCCGAAGTGGTTCGCACGAGTCGTGTAGTTCAGCTTCTGGGAACCGGAGCCGACAGCGATGACCTTGGAATCGGACGTCGATCCGTTTCCTTTCAGAATCGAGTAAGTATCGCTGGCCGTATCGCCGCTGTTCATTTCGCCGACGATCCATTCCATGGACGCGTCGTTCTCGATCACAGCACGGCGGTAGCTGATGTCCGTTACGTTCGTACCCAATTGGTGAATCGTCGCAAACCGGACTTTCGCTCCGGACTTGGCAAACACCTCAACGGCGCCGTTATGAGTGACCGGTTTATCCGACGTACCGGATACATAGTTATCCACATAGGTTACCGAGCTGTTCGTATCGGCAATGACCAGAATATGAGGTGCGAAGGTCGCTTCCTCGTCGTCTGTCAGCAGAACGGCCTGCAGCGGTACGGATACCTCCACGTTTTTCGGAACATACAGGAACACTCCGCCGTTCCACAATGCGGCATGAAGTGCGGCAACGGAGCTCTCATCCGCCTTAACAGCCGTATGCAGGTGAGCTTTGACGAGATCCTCATGCTCTTTCACGGCCGTCGCCAGATCGGTGAAAATGACGCCTAGAGCAGCCAGCTCAGGAGACAGCTTCGTATACACGGTTCCGGAATTGCGCTGGATGATCAGGTTCCCCGCTTCCTGGTCCTTGATCAGTTCCCGAATCGATTCAGGGGCCTCGGCCAAGGAAGAAATCGGGCTTACGGATTTGAAGCTTCCGTAGTTTTGGATGTCCCAGCGCTCGATTCTCGTTTTTTCAAGTTTCGGCAACTCGAGGGTTGCCGCGAGTTCCAGTGCTTTCAGACGATTTTCCGTGAGCCAGGCCGGCTCGCTGCTGTTCTTCGACAGCGCGCTCAGGCCTTCAGCGTTAACCGGAAGAATGGTTTGTGTTGTCATAATTCGTTCTCCTCCTTCCGCTCTTGTTTACGCTTCTTGACCTACGGTTTCGTCTTCGATGCCGAGTTCCTCTTTCACCCAATCATAACCTTCCGCTTCCAGGCGCTCCGCCAGTTCCGGACCACCGGATTTCACGATGCGGCCCTGCATCATAACATGTACAAAATCAGGTTTCACATAGTTAAGCAGGCGCTGATAGTGGGTAATAATCAAGAAACCGCGGTCGTCGCTGCGCATGGCATTTACACCGCTGGCTACAATTTTTAAAGCGTCGATATCCAGACCGGAGTCGATTTCGTCCAGGATGACGATGCTTGGTTCAATCATCATCATTTGCAAAATTTCGTTACGCTTCTTCTCACCGCCGGAGAAGCCTTCGTTTAAATAACGATGAGCAAACTCAGGGTTCATATCCAGTTCTTTCATCTTTGCTTCCATTTGACGGATGAAACGAATCAGCGAAATTTCATTGCCCTCTTCACGGCGTGCATTGATGGCACTGCGGAGGAAGTCGGAATTGGTCACGCCCGTAATTTCGCTCGGATACTGCATAGCCAGGAACAGGCCGGCGCGCGCACGCTCGTCAACGCCCATTTCCAGAACGTCTTCGCCGTTCAGAATTACGCTGCCGTCCGTTACTTCATATTTAGGATGTCCCATCAAAGCGGAAGCAAGTGTACTTTTACCGGTACCGTTAGGTCCCATGATGGCGTGGATTTCTCCGCCCTTCATTTCCAGGTTGATGCCTTTCAGGATTTCCTTGCCCTCGATTGTCGCTTTAAGTCCTTCAATGGTGAAATTAGTAGCCATATTCGTTTTTCCCTCCGTTAAATGTTTTGCCGAAATCAGAAAGTCTATTTCAACAGGGACGCGCTCCCCGATTTCAATCAATCATTATTATCAATTTGTAATGAGTCTAAATTGATTCTCAATGATTATCACAATTTTATAATAAATGGCGAATCATATCAACCGCCCGTGGGAGTAAACCTCGTGTTTCATTACAGAAACAGGCTTCGCCGCGGTTGCAGCCAAGCCTGTTTCCTCATAATATCAAATTATTTCCATGGATGCTGTTAATTACTAACGGAATTCGCGGAAATTCTGCAGCATCCGGCAACGGAGCATCGTTCTCGTCACCGGCTGGCGTTTCGTGAACATTCTGCGATATATTTTGGGGCAAGCCCCACAATCCAAGGAACAGCAGCATGGAGGATCCTAACAACCGCGCAGACGCTCGGATTCATAACCGGGAGCAGCCGCCAGAGACCGGATCCCATTTCTCCCTTTCCCGTACGTCCGATTCATGTCTGATCATTCAAAAAGAGCAACGCGGTCTTATACCCTATGCCGTCAAAGGCTTATCCGGGACACAAAAAGTGCGCTGGCGGCCAGCGCACTTCCGGGCTTTCGCGAAAGAAGTCCCCTTATCCCAGGTAAGAACGGAGCATCCACATATGCTTTTCGAAGTCGCTCTTGATCTTGATAAACATATCGGCCGTCGGGTGGTCGCCGGCTTCCTCCGCCAGGCTGATTCCTTCGCTCATTTCCTCGGCCACGGTGGCAAAGTCCTCGATTAGGGTCTGCACCATTTTGCGCTGGTCTTCATTGCCGGAAGCTTCCTGAATGGTCGCGATATCCAGGTATTCCTTCATCGTAGCAGCCGGGCTTCCTTTAATCGTAAGCAGCCGTTCAGCCACTTCGTCCATTTTCAGCGTAATATCGTCGTACAGCTCTTCAAATTTTACGTGGAGGGTAAAGAAATGCTCACCCTTCACATACCAATGGTAATTATGGATTTTGACGTACAGGACGTTCAGGTTCGCAACTTGTTGATTAAGGATTTGCTCCAAAGTAGAGGTTTTCGATTTGGATGACGTTTTTGCCATGAATATCCCTTCCTTTTTTAAGTATATGGCCTTCTCCCTTATTTGCCGCATACAACGGCAGCTCCGGAATCCGGCTGGAGTTTTCGTTTAAGTATGGGGAGGCTCTTCCGAGAGTATTCTGGGCTGCATGCCTCCCTGATCTTATCTTACCCTTCAACCCGCCGCACGAAACAACTGCCCATAAATGGCAGGGTCTTTCGTTTTCAGGCTCTCACTGAAAAAAAGATTCAAAAGAGGCCGGCAATCCGATATACTGTTTTATAACCAAGTGAACAAGTTGGCTTTATTCGCGTTTCCTTATTATACGGAGGTGACTTCCATGTCCACATATCACCCGCTCACCGTCCAAGACGCCATTTCTCTCGTCCGCGGCATTCCGGGGCATTTCACGCCCGATGCGCAGCTGGAATGCAAAGAAATCGGTGACGGCAACCTGAACTTAGTGTTCCATATTACGGACCGGAACAGCGATAAAAGTATCATTGTCAAACAAGCCCTGCCTTATGCGAAGGTGGTCGGGGAATCTTGGCCGTTGTCCCTGGACCGGGCACGTATTGAACGCGAGGCGCTTCAAGTTCAGTACCGCCTGTGCCCCGGACTGGCACCCCAGGTGTTCTCCTACGACGATGACCTGGCGATAACCGTCATGGAAGACCTGAGCGACCATACGATTATGCGCAGAGGGCTGATCGAAGGACAAGCCTACCCGTTGTTTGCCCGCCATATCGGCGAATTTACGGCTAGAACGCTGTTTTATACCTCGGATCTGTTCCTGAACCCGCACGAAAAGAAAGAACAGGTACGTAAATTCATCAACCCGGATCTGTGCAAAATTACCGAAGATTTGATCTTTGACGATCCATACCGGTTTTCCGATAACAACAACTACCCGGACTACCTGGAGGATGAGGCAAAGGAACTGCGGGAGAACGGCAGTCTCCATCTGGAAGTCGCCTTGCTCCGCGAAGCCTTTCTGACCCGGACTGAAGCGCTGCTTCACGGTGACCTGCATACCGGCAGCATTTTTGTCACACCGGAGTCGACCAAAGTCATCGATCCCGAATTTGCCTATTACGGACCGATGGGCTTCGACCTCGGCGCGATCATCGGCAACCTGCTCCTGAACTACGCTTCCCGGCCAGGCTGGGATGCCGCAGAATCGGAAGTTCTCGGCAATCAAGAGCGTCTCCTGCGCATGGTTTCGGACGTATGGTCCGAATTCGAAATCCGCTTCCGCAAGCTGTGGGATGAGGATGCCAAGGGCCCGCTCGCGAAAGCCCCCGGCTACCAGGACGCCTACGTGGCCAAAGTGCTGCGGGATGCCTGCGGATTCGCAGGATGCAAAATGATCCGGCGTATCGTGGGCTTGTCCCATGTGGCCGACATCGACACGATCGCGGACGTGAAGCTGCGGGAGAAGGCGCAGCGTACGGCGCTGGCCATCGGCAAACAGCTCGTACTGGGCAACCGGACCATCCAGTCCGGCGAAGACATCGTCCGGCTGGTGCAGGAAGCCGAGCCGCTTAAAGGAGCTGTCCAATGAGTAAAGACAACCAAGAAAAGACACAACGACGCAGCGAACCGTTAACTTCAGTCAAGTGGGGAGTCGACCGGCTGATCCTGCTGGATCAGCGCCTGCTTCCGGACGCCATCGTCTATCTGGATTTGTTCACACCGGAAGAGGTGTGGGAATCGATTCATGCGATGAAGGTCCGGGGCGCGCCGGCCATCGGCATTGCCGCCGCTTACGGCGTGGTGCTCGGGGCGCGCCAGTATGAAGGCGTCGATCCCGCCGCCTGGGACGACCATGTCGTCAAGGTCAGCGCACACCTGGCCACCTCGCGGCCGACGGCAGTCAATCTGTTCTGGGCGCTGGACCGGATGAAAGGGAAAGCGCATGAGCTGGCCCGCCGGGGAGGCAGCGTTGCCGACCTGAACGAGGCCCTGCTCGCCGAAGCCAACGCGATTCAAGCGGAGGATGAAGAAGTGTGCCGCCGGATCGGGGAGAATGCACTGCCCCTGTTCCGGGACGGCATGGGCGTGCTCACCCACTGCAATGCAGGCGGGCTGGCTACGGCCAAATACGGAACGGCGACCGCGCCGATGTATTTGGCCCAGGAACAGGGCATACATCTGAAAGTGTATGCCGATGAGACGCGTCCCGTGCTGCAGGGCGCGCGGCTGACGGCCTTCGAGCTGCAGCAGGCCGGAATCGACGTGACGCTGCTCTGCGATAACATGGCAGGCATGGTCATGTCCAAGGGATGGGTGCAGGCGGTGATCGTCGGCACCGACCGGGTGGCGGCCAACGGCGACGTCGCCAACAAGATCGGCACTTACAGCCTCGCCGTGCTGGCCAAGGCCCACGGCATTCCGTTCTACGTCGCCTGCCCGTTATCGACGATCGATCTGAACACCCCTACAGGGGACAACATCCCGATCGAAGAGCGGCCGGCCGCGGAAGTGACCGAGGGCTTCGGGAAGCGAACCGCTCCCGAAGGCATCCAGGTCTACAACCCGGCGTTTGACGTCACGCCTCACGAATATGTAACAGCCATCATCACGGAAAAGGGGATCGTCAAAGCGCCGTTCGCCGAGAACCTCGCCGCCCTTTTCCAAGCTTAATGAACATTGCCGGTGTGGCTTCATTTCGGGCTAACATCTGTAAGCGCCGGAATGCAACCGGCTCAGCCAGCCCTGTTCGGGCTGGCTTTTTATTGCTTTCAAGTCGGCTGCCGTGAGGCCCCTACACCATTTTCAACAAAGCTTCATGCCCCGGCATGCCCGGAACGATCCCGAGCGCCTCGGCCTCGATCGTCACCGACTCCAGCGGCGCTTCAAGCAGCTCCTGCAGCGTCTTGACCCCGACGGCCCGGCCTGCAATGATTTTTCGCTCCGCCAGTCTCGTGTTGAGCAGGCCTACGTCCAGCGCCCCGCACATAATGTACCCTTTCGGCGAATTGATTGTGAGCAGCGTCGTCTTGGGCAGCTTGACCTCGACTCCGACAAAGCTGTGCTCCCCCACGGTAATCGGCACCATAGTCACCATTCAGCTGTACACCTCCCCAGGCATGATATCCATCCAGCATCATTGTATTCGCCCGGGGAATGGGTTGACTGTGCGGACGTCCAGACGAAAATGCGCCGCAATAAATAGGAAAAAAGTTGCTTCCCACTCCGACATTAGGACTATGATTCTATTCACATTCATGATATTATTTAGTCACTTTCATATCTAATTTGAACGTATAGTTTGGGGGATCCATGGACAACAATCAATCCAATGACGAATCGGGTTTTTTATTCAACGTCGACATCTTAGTGAAAAGTCCCACTAATGCCCTGGCACTGCAAGAACTCCTCGGCATGCTGAACGGCAACGGGCATATTGCGGATTTTCGCATCAAATCGGGAATTGAACTGGGGCGGATGATTGAATCGATGCTTCAGGACAAACGCAAATCTCTCCTTTCCAAAGAGGAGCCTTCCCCTCCGTCCGCTCCCCCTGCTCCGATTAAGGAACCGGAACTGCGTACAGCGGCCGCGGGGAAAAGTGCGAAGAGCCAGCCGTCCCGAAACCCGGTGCATGGCGGTTTGGACATTTACGATTGGATTCAGGTATATATCCGCGACAACCGGCTGATCCGGCTGACGGCCAACCGGAGCGGGCAGCATATTCATATGCCGTGCCGGATCCTGAATTTTGATGAGGAACATCAGATGCTGAACGTATATCACGTGGATGAGAAACAGGTCTATACCTTTAAGCTGAACGAAGTGGATGAGGTCATCTAGCTGTCGTCAAACAACCATAACGTTTGTCAAAGACGTATTTTCAAGGAAGCCTGACTCCATTTACCGGTAGTTTTTCTTGCAAAATCTAAGGGATGCCGTTTCTCCGAAGCTCATAACACTTAAACAAGCCCGTCTCGGCTGACGAAGCCGAAGACGGGCTTTCTTCTATGCTTTCTGCGATTCGGACGGGTCAGGCTCGTCTGTGCGATGCGGCTTCCGCAATGAGGCAGATCCAGCCGATGATGAAGGCGACGCCGCCGATCGGCGTAATAGCTCCAAGCACTTTGATCCCCGTGATGGCGAGAACATACAGACTTCCGGAAAACAGAATGATTCCGGCCAGCAGCAGCCATCCGGCCCAGGCCAGCTTGCGAGAATCCCCCCATAACCCGGCGACGACCCCAATCAGTATAATCCCCAAGGCGTGCGCCATATGATATTGAACCCCGGTTTCATAGACCTTCATCGCCGACTCCCCGACGATAGGCTCCAGCATGTGGGCCCCGAATGCTCCGATCACCACAGACAGCATCGCCATCAGGGCGCCGGTCAGTATAAATTTGCGCTGCACATCGACAACTCCTTTGGATGTTCCTAATCTACTACAAACTGTTAACTATTTTAACCGATCGGACGTAACCTTTTCCACCACCATGGCTCATAACTGCTCAAATCAGCTTGATTTTTACGGGATCTTATGGAAAAGTAAGAAGCATATCTATCGATTCGAAGGAGAGAGTGATTTCATGGATTCAAACCAGCCTCCGCACCAGCCGGACGGATTCCAGCAGAACCCGGGGCCCCATTCGCCCCATGCTCAGTTCGTTCCCCCTGCTGCGCTGAAGCATTCCGGGCCCGGCATCGCATCCTTTGTCATGGGCCTGGTCAGTTTGCTGGGTTATATCATTAGTGCCGCGGCAGCAGGCGCCATTATGGCTCCTTATCTCGAAGAAGGCATGCTGGACGGTCCGAATTCCAATGCGGTCCTTGGCCTCGGCGTGGTCGGTCTGCTGATGATCGCACTGGTTTTCATCAACGTGGTCGGAACGATTCTGGGCATTGTTGGGACGGCCATTAGGAACCGCAAAAAGATCTTTGCCATCATCGGGCTTATTGTGAATGCCGTCATCGTGCTCAGTATCGGCTTGTTCTTTATATACTTCATGGCCTCTGCCGCAGTCTAGCGGCCTCCTACCCGCAGTCCAGCAGTCTATTAGAAGAAAAGGTGATCTTATGTCTCAAGTCAAAATATTTGCCGACAGCACATGCGACCTTCCTCCCGATTGGATCAAAGCCCATAACATCGGCATTATTCCGCTGTACGTTACGTTTGGAGACCAAAATTACAGGGACGGCGTCGACTTAACGACACCCGAATTGTATGCCAAGGTGGAGGAGACGGGCAGCCTTCCCAAGACCGCCGCTCCGTCTCCTTCCGATTTTATCACGGCATTCACCCCGTTTGTGGAAGAAGGACGGGATATCGTCTACATCAGCCTGTCGTCCGAGCTTTCCTCGACTCATCAAAATGCGCTTATCGCTGCTGACGAGTTTCCGAAAGGAAGAATCACCGTCGTGGACTCGAGGAACCTGACCACCGGAATCGGCCTGCTGGTCATGAAAGCGGTGACCGCAGCAGAACAGGGGAAAAGCGCCCGTGAAATCGCCGATATCGTCGAGACCGTCAAGCCGCTTGTGGAGACCGAATTCGTCATCGATTCCCTGGAATACCTGTACAAGGGCGGACGCTGCTCCGGCATGCAGAACCTCATGAGCAGCCTGCTCAAGATCCGGCCGGTCATCAAGGTGATCGACGGAAAGATGACTCCAGCCTACAAAGTCCGCGGCAAGCGGGAAAAGGCGCTGGAGCAGATGGTGAGCAATGCGCTCGACAAGAAGGACGAGATGGACGACGATCTCATCTTCGTGACCCATTCCATGGCGGCTGAGGACGCGCAAGCGATCAAAGAGCTGCTGGAACAAAAAACCGGCGCCCGCGAGGTTGCCCTCTCGGATGCCGGCTGCGTCATTTCCTCCCACTGCGGTGCCAAAACGATCGGAATCATTTATTCCAAAAAAGCCTGATTTCAGGGCTTTTTTCTTTTACATTAGACGTTTTCTTATTTCTTCGAAGGGTCGATATCCTTCGGATTAAGGCCCGCCCATATATTCGGGATGTCCGCCTGCTCGGGGTTCTCAAACACCAGAAAGGCGGTAGGTAAATACCGTTCCCCGTATTCCGATGACGGTTTGTTTACAATCTCATTGTCCTTGACCAGCACGGTGGAGGACCCTCCGTCCAGATTGGCGGCGATCACCGCCCCGTGCTTCAGCATGATCTGCTGAACGTCGTATAAATTGGCTCCGACGCTGTACGTCGGCTGTCTTCCATCGATGACGACAAACAGGATGGCCCCGTCCTCACGCTGGCCCATGGCGGTCCGCGGCGCGATGCCCCAGCCTTCGGCGGCATTCTTGATGAGTCCTTTGCCGTTGACGATGATCCTCGGCTGAAACGTCACCGCTTCCTGAATCCCCATCCGGTCCAATTCCTTCAGCGAATAATTGCCGGCGATCATTTTGCCGTCACGGTCAATGCCTACCACCTGGGTGGTCGCATTTTTTCCCAATCCGTTGTAATACAGCTTCCCCTGCGATATGACGATGCCGATCGGCTTAAAGCCGTTCCCTTTCCAGTTCGGATCGGCGAATCCGCCTCCGTTCACGCCGGCAATCGCGCCGTAGCGCTTGACCATACTGGAGACTTTCTCGCCTTTGCCGCGCTTTGCAGGAACGCCAAGTCGGATTTTTTTCGGATCGTGAACGGTCATTACATAGCCGTGGTAACCTTTACCCGAGACTTCCTCAATCTCCACAAGAGGCGGCTTCTCCGTCTCCTTGCCGGCTTCGGCGGAAGCCGTCTGGGTTTGCACCGGCAGTTTGATCTGGTGCGTATCCTTTTCGACGCCCATGGCTTCAAACCGCTTGTTGTATTCCGCTACGCGCTTGTTCAGCTCGTCCTGTCCAATAATATACTTCGCCAAATAGCGATGCTGTGTCGTTATGAGCGTATCCGCGATCAGGTAACGAAAATGATTGCCGGATACCGTCAGGAACAACCACGCGACTGCCGCGGCACCGACCAGAACCAGGCTCCAGAACAAGCGTATGCTGAATCGCAGGAAACCTCCCTTTTTCTTTTTCCTTTTCTTTGTCCCTTTTGGAGCGGACCGTTGGTTTCTGACGCTTGAACGTTTGGGCAGCGATGCGTGCTCCATCGTTACTTCCCCCATCTCATTAACTCGGGTCCTAAGTCCCACGTAGAATAGACGCGAAATCAGGGAGGAAGGTTTCATATATTCGGGCATTATCAACAATAATGTACAAATATTTTCCAAAATCGCCGCAGAAAGAAGCACAAAAAAACGCCGAGCCATCTTGGCCCGGCGTCTTCTTATTCGGATTAGTAAGTTGGCCGCTTCAGTTGGTCCAAGCTTTTGAACTCATAGCCCTGCTTACGGGCATCGTCGATGATCCGGGCCAGTGCCTCCGTGTTATCCTTCGAAATGGAGTGCAGCAGAATGACCGCTCCCGGATGCAGCTGCGCCATCACTTGACGGTAGGCATAGTCAGCCCCTTTCTGATCGTTCACGTCCCAATCCTTGTACGCTACGGACCAGAATACCGTCGTATAGCCTTCTGCGCGTGATGCCGCAAGTGTGCGGTCGCTGAAAATCCCCCGGGGAGGACGAACGTATGCCATCTCCTTCTGGCGGGTTGTCCCGGTTACGCTCTGTTTGACCTTATCCAGCTCTTCCTTGAGCTGCGCGTTGGAAATCTGGGTCATATCCGGATGCGTCCAGGAATGATTGCCTACCAGATGGCCCTCGGTTACCATCCGGGTTACGAGTTCTGGCTTGTCCTTCACATAATGTCCCGTCAGGAAAAAGATCGCCGGCACCTTCTTTTCTTTCAAGACGTCCAGTATTTTAGGGGTGAACCCATTTTCATACCCGTTGTCAAACGTCAAATACAGCTCTTTCTGGGTTGTATCCCCCAGGAAGATCGCGCCGTTCTTCTGCAGAATGTCTTTAAAGCCTTCTTCGTTGATGGAAGGTAGCTGACCGTTCCTGCTTTTCTTAAAGCCAAAATGATAAGGGCTGTCCGCAGCCGCTGTCTCCTGGAAAAATCCGCAGCACAGTAACAGTGCGGCAACCGCAGCAAACGCAAAACGCTTCATCTTGAAATTTCCCCCTGCATTGGATTATGGGCACTCAAAGCTATAACGTAATATGCCACATCCGTTACAAAGTTATGTGATATGTTCAAAATGGCAGCCGCCGGAGGACGGATTCGATCACCTGAATAAAGTGCTTAATGTAGAATGGCTTCGTAATGTATTCGATAAAACCTGCCTGTCTCCCCTTAGCGATATCCGATTTCATCGCATAAGAGCTGACGGCTACCACCGGGATTGCCCTTGTCTTCTCGTTGGCCTGGAGGCACGCTAGAGCATCGTATCCATTCATTCCGGGCAGCTGGATGTCCATGATGATCAGATCGGGGCATCTGGCCGTGGCGAACTCTACCGCCTCCTCCCCCGTACTGGCCTCCCACATGGTGGCGTTCGGAATTTTTTTGAAAATATGCCGCAAGAGAGCCATATTAATTCCGTCGTCCTCCACGCATAAAATGTGATAATTGCTCTTCATTTTCTTAAACCTCCCAGCATGAAAAAAAGCCAAAGAAAGAGCATTCCGGCTCCTTCTTTGGCTCATGTTCAGCTCATGGTCGATCCATGTCTGACCCATTACCGCCAGGTGACCGCCTAATCTTGGAATGTGCAGGCAATCACGCTTTTATCTTTATCAAAGTCCCAGTCCACGTAAAAATCGACTATGGTCCGGCCTAAAATTGTCCCGAGCTTGGTTTCTTCCTCGAAATACCGCTTCTCCAGCTTTCTCTTGGTAGTCCGCAATACTTCATCAAAACCGGTACTGATTAATTCCTTCTCGATCAAGATCAGAATTCCTTCCCGAACGACAAATAAAGTTTTGGGATTCATCCACCAGGAATACACCTTCTCCGGTACCTTCTGTACAATGCCTGTAATCCGGCTGATTTCCTTATGTAGTGCTTCACGCCCCGTATAATCCTCGGTTTCGATAGTCTGGTCCGCCATGAGTCCGATAATGATGCCCGAAGCGTTATGTAGTCCCCAGTCATAGTAGATCTCTTCCAGCCGGATATCCATTTCCTTCTCCAGATACGCCTTCAATTCAGGAAGCAAGGACTCCATCAGCAGTTCGCGGGTATATCGAAAAGCTTTCTCCTCTTCCTGGTTTAATAGAAACTTCTCGACCGGCCCGATAAAATTGCGGATATGGAGTGCGATCCCATATTTCCCGACGGATACGTGCACCGATTCCGGCCCTTTGCCGAACCTGTCCCTTAACAGTTTGCCGGTATAAGCCGCGATTTGGTTCGTGTGATTGGCTGTATACAACATGACAGCTCTCTCCTTCTCATCATAGTGCATCGCTTTCGTGAATTCAATTGATTTCATCTTGTGTCATTATCAAGAGGTATATACCCAAAAAGATACCGGGCACAATCAGGTGCGCCCGGCTTACTTCTTTCATTCCTTAGGATGGCGTTATTTATGGGTGTCGGAATCCGTGTCGGAGTCCGGGCCAGAATCGGGATCGGGTTCCTTCGGATCCGGCTCGCTTCGTTCCGCCTGTGCAGAATCTGCTTCCTCCTGCTGCTGTCCTGTAGGGCCGGACAGTCTATGGCGCTCCTCTTTCCAAGTCTTCCTCCGCTCGGCGGCTTCAGCCCGTTGCTGCTTCCGGCCTTTGCGGACGATCCAAACGATAAGGAGCACGATCGCGGCAAGAATCAGTACAGGAACGGCTCCCGACAGGATGACGATGATCCACTGGACCATCTGCGTCAGCACGTCCATGCTTCCCTGCAGCGCATCTCCCGCACGCTTGCCAAGGGGGGCCTGCTGCCGATCGGGCTCGGCTTTGGGCAGCGTCTTCTCAGGCTGGTAAATGCGCAGCTCCACCGTGGAATAAGCCACATTCTGATCAATATAGCGCATGCGGCCCTTGATCTGCTCGATCTCTTCCTGAACCCTCTCCAGCTCTTTAGCAAACGCCACGAGGTCGCTGGTCTTCGTGGCCTTTTTCATAAAAGCGATATACTGCTCCTCCATAATCTGCTTGGCTTTGAGCCTTGCCTGCAGATCCACGTATTCCTCGGACACGTCCTGGCCTTCAATGCTGCGCTGAAGGGAATCGTGCTTGATCTGCTCAAGCCGGCTCAAAAAGGACGAGAAGCCCGATGCAGGAACCTTGAGAATAAAGGTACCGCCCCGCTCACTGGCTGAATCCGTTTCGGAAAAATTGACGATATAACCGCCCGACAGCGTTACCATATTTCTCACCTCGGTCTGCGCCTTGGCATAGTCCTGAATCTCCATTACCAGATGCGCCTTATAGATGAGCTTCTTGTTTAACCCGCCGGCCAGGTCCTGGGCGGTGAAGCCGGCCTCCGGCGCCGTGTCCGCCTCCAAAGCCTTTACCGTATCGGCCTGCTTCGCGTCGGCCGAATTCGCCGGCGTCTGCACAGCCGTCGATGCTGCCGAGGATTGCTGGTCCTGAACTGCAGCAGTGTTCGCCGCATGGTCTGAGACAGCGGAGCTTTCGACGGTCCCGCCGGCGCTGCTGGCGCTGTCCTTTGAACTCCCCGACGAGCAGCCGGTAACCAACAGAATAACTAACATGAATGCAGCAAGCCATGACCCCCAAGTGCGCATACTTCATTCCTCCTCAGAAATGGAAAATATTTTATATTTTCCTATCTAACGTCAGAAGGACTTCGAAGGTTGCGGCCCTAAAAAGAAAAAAGGCCCCCGGGTGTAACCCGGAAGGCTCCTAGGCTTCATTTATATGCGTATAGATTCGCCGGATCACAATCAGGTCGCGGATACGCCGCCGTCGATGGCCAGCTCGGCGCCGGTAATAAAGGAGGATTCGTCGGATGCCAGGAACAGCACGCCGGCCGCAATGTTCTCCGGTTTGCCCAAGCGAGGCAGCGGCGTTTTGGAGCGGAACCAGCCCGTCATCTGGTCGCTCGCAAACAATCCTTCCGTCATCGGGGTTTCAATGTACCCGGGATGGATCGAATTGCAGCGGATATTGTCCTTGCCGTAATCTACGGCCACTGCCTTCGTCAGCATCCGGACAGCGCCCTTACTTGCGGTGTAAGGTCCTGCTCCGTTGCTTCCCGTCAGCCCGGCAATCGAAGAAATATTGATGATAGAGCCTCCGCCCCCGCGCTGCATCACCGGTACCACGTATTTCAAACCGAGAAAGCCGCCTGTCAGGTTGATGGACATCACCTTGTCCCAATCCTGCATGGTCGTGTCCACGAGCGATTTGGCCAGCGAGATGCCGGCATTATTGACGAGAACGTCGATCGTGCCGAACGCTTTGACCGTTTCGTCCACGATATGCTGCCACTCCTCCTCGGAGGTAACGTTATGACGGAATCCGATAGCCTCTCCGCCCTGCTGCTTGATCTCCTCCACGACAGCCTGGATTTTGTCCTCCTGAATGTCGGTGACGACCACCTTGGCCCCTTCCTGTGCCAACAGAATGGCATCCGCCTTGCCCATGCCTCCGGCTGCTCCGGTGACGATCGCGACTTTCCCCTGTACTCTGCCCATATTGTTAAGACTCCCTTCTCCTATTTTCTCCACAATGATTACGAACGAGGCAATATCCAGCCCAGGTCGGGCGGGCATTACCTTGTAAAACCAAAGGTCGTGATAGTGATACTATCATGACAAAACCAATTATATCACTGCACATTTTTCACTTCAATCTTTGTCACATTTATCCCTTCGGTTCCCGGTTGGCGTACACCGGGGCCACGTTGACTTCTCCTGGCGGTTTTGATAGCATTTTTTACGATTTTATCTTTACATCCGGAAGGCGAGTTGACTCACAATTATGGATCCGAAGACAAGATGGGAACAGGAACGGCTGGAAGGTAAAAAAGCGCGAGAGAGCAGCATTATCGAAGCAGCGGAGCGGGTCTTCAACCGCAAAGGGATCGATAAAGCGACCATGCGGGATATCGCTGCGGAAGACAACGTAGGCATCGCCACGGTGTTCCGATATTTTCCAAAGAAGGACAAGCTGATCGTCGCGGTCGCCACGCATTTGATCAGCCTGGAGGAAGAGGCGTTCCGGGCGATTGCCGCCACACCGGTGACGGGCATCGACAAGCTCGAAGCGCTGCTGGATCATTTCCTGAATCTCCAACTGCCGGAATTGAGCAGCAGGAGCCGGTTCCTTGAGGCGTTTGAAAGCTATGCCGCCCAGCAGGCCGAGCCGCTGGAGGATATTCAGCAGTACAACGACGTCCACCGCAGGGTTTCCGAAGCATTCGCCGAAATTATTTCCAGCTGCATTCAGGACGGCTCGGTGCGCTCAGATCTCCCCATGGAAGAAACCCTGTCGACCGTGGTCAATGCGTTCGGCATCTTTTCGAAAAAGCTGTCTCTGCAGCGCAGCATCGTGATGTTTGAGTCCATCGTCAGCGCGGACGTCCAGCTGGACCTGCTGAAACGGATGTTTCTCGACTATTTGCGAAACCCGGGGTCTTCCTCTTCAAATGTATAACATCCCATGAACAAACAAGCCTGCTTCCCCCGGCTCTCCCGGGCCCAAGCAGGCTTGTTTCATTTGTTCTGTGAATGACTTTGCGTTTAGAAATCCCCCGCCCGCCCGGCGCAACCGCACAGCCGCATTTTCTCAATCACGGCCGACTTCAGCGCTTTCTTGGCAGGAACCATGTATTTCCGTGGATCGTTCTCATCCGGATTCTCGGCAAAGACATGCTTGATGGCGTCGGAGAACAGGATGCGCAGTTCGGTAGCCACGTTCATCTTGGCCATGCCGAGACTGACCGCCCGCTTCACCTGCTCCTCCGGAATGCCGGAGCCTCCATGCAGGACGAGCGGAACGTCAACGGCTTCGGCAATGCGCCCGATCCGGTCGAAATCGATATTCGGCGTCCCCTTGTAGATGCCGTGGGCGGTGCCGATCGCGGGGGCGAGCGTGTGCACGCCGGTGCGCTCCACGAATTCGGCGCATTCTTTCGGATCGGCGAGCAGGGCATCGCGTTCGTCGACGACGATGTCGTCCTCGACGCCGCCGACCTTGCCGAGCTCCGCCTCCACGTTGATGCCAACGGCGTTGGCGGCTTCGACAACCTTCTGGGTCATAGCCACATTTTCCTCAAAAGGGGAATGGGACGCATCGATCATGACGGACGTATAGCCCGCCCGGATACAGCTGATAATGACGGAAAATTCGTTACAATGATCTAAATGAAGTGCGATGGGCACGCTGGCGCGGTCCGCCGCCACCCGGGCGGCAGCAGCGATATAATCGGCCCCCAGATGCTTGACGGTCCCGACCGTAGACTGGATAATGAGCGGCGACTGTGCTTCTTCGGCCGCCTCGACCACAGCCTGCAGCATTTCCAGCGTATGCACGTTAAAGGCCCCAATGGCGTAATGTTTAGCCCTTGCTTCTTGCAGTAAAGACGTAGACGAAACGAGTGACATGGTGTTTTCCCCTTCCCGTTTGTTATGCCTTGCTGTCCTGTGTTAATCCGGTCGATCCGGTATATTTATGCTTGGCGTACATGGCACTCCCGGTCACGCCCGCATCGTCGTTGTGCATGGCGGGAACGACCTTGAGCCGGTCGCGGTAATCCGGCAGAATCCGGCTCATCAGCTCCCGCTCCAGCGGCTTCAAAATGCGTTCCCCCGCCAGCGCCCCGCCGCCGCCGATAATGATCATCTCCGGGCTGTTCAGCGAAACGGCGTAGGACAGCGCCCGGCCGAGCAGCGAACCCGCCCGCTCCAGGATGGAAACGGCCAGCGCATCACCCTGATCGTATGCCCGCGACAAATCCGCCGCCGTCAGCTCCGCGAGGCGTTCGCCCGGAAACCAGCCGCTGAGCACCGTCGGCTCGCCGGATTCTATCGCTTTTCGGGCCTGCCGCACCATGCCGGAGGCGGAGGCATATGTCTCCAGACAGCCCGTCAAGCCGCAGGGGCATGGATCGCTGAGCCCCTCCATGACGATATGCCCCAGCTCCCCGGCCATATGGCGGAAGCCGTAGAACAAGCTCCCCTCATTCACCATGGCCGAGGCGATCCCCGTGCCGATCGTCACACCGATGACGTGACCAGTGCCTGCACCGGCTCCATACAGCGCCTCGCCAAACACATACGTTCTGACATCGTTATCGATAAAAACCGGCAGCTGCAGCCTGGCCTTCAGGCGGCTGGCGGCCGGAAGGTCGCGCCAGCCGAGGTTGCCGGCAAACTTGGCGATGCCTTCCTCGGGATCGACCAGCCCAGGCAGTCCGATCCCGGCCGCTGTGACGGTTACGGGCCGGCCGTCCTCCCCGCGGTACGAGGCGACCGCTTCCTCGATCATTGCGGCGATTCGCTCCAGTACCGCATCCGGACCGCGTCCGGCTTCCGTCGGCCGCTTCAGCTTATGAACCACTTGTCCGGCGGAAGATACCAGACCGCATACGATATTCGTTCCGCCGACATCGACTCCCGCAAACACTTCCATGCTGAGCACCTGCCCTTATTTCACAGAATGTTATTTCGCAACATGCACCTGCACCCCGGCTTCTTTCAACCGGCTGCGGAGCTCCTCTCCGGGATCTTCATCCGTAATGATTCCGTGCAGGGCCGCCACGGGCGCCACCTGGAACAGGGAACTGCGGCCGTTCTTCGTATGGTCAAATACGGCGATGGTTCGGTTCGTGCGCTTCATCATGATCATCGCCGTATTCGCTTCAAGCTCGGAATAGGTGCTGGCCCCTTGTTCCGCCGAAAAACCGTCGATCCCCATAAACATGGTGTGAATGTTGATCGCCTCCAGCGTCCGCTCGGCAAGCGGGCCGCACAGCTCGAAGTTTTTGCTGCGCAGCATGCCGCCGGTCAGCACGACCTGAAGGTCTTCGTTCTCCGACAGCTCCATCGCAATATTGACGGCATTGGTTACCACCGTAATATTGCGGCGGTTCTTGAGTGCCCTCGCAATGAGATACGTCGTGGTTCCGCCCGTCAGGCCGACCACGTCTCCCTCTTCCACGAGGGAAGCCGCCATGGCGGCGATTTTTTCCTTCTCCTGATACAGCTTGTTCTGCTTCTCGTGAAATGGAATTTCCCTTCCGGCGGTGATTCCCGCCGATTTGGCGCCTCCGCCCATCGTGCGGATGACCCGTCCCGATTTCTCAAGCGCCTCCAGATCCCTGCGTGCCGTAGCCTCAGAGCACTTGAAGCGGGCCGTCACCTTCTGAAGGGAAATAGAGCCGTGCTGCAGGATGTAGTCCAATATCTGTTCCCGGCGTTCTTCTTTCGATCCATTTCGTTCACTCAAAGCGATTCTCTCCTTATGGTTTAAATTTTGACCACCTGGGTCAAATTCCGCGGGCTGTCCGGATTTCTCCCCTCCCGCAGTGCGGTGTAATACCCGATATATTGAACCAGCGGCATGTACAGCACCGCTCTCGCCTCATCGGACAGCGCCCGGCCTCCGGTCTCGAACACGAGATCCGCAAAGCCGGTGTCTCCGCCCTTATTCGCGGTAATGATGACGACATGCGCACCGTACTCTTTCATTTCCTGCGCTACCTTAATCTCATAGTCCCTTGCGGTTTCCGACAGCAGCAGGCAGACCATCGTTCCCGGCTCGACGACCGATTTCGGCCCGTGCCGGAATTCCATCGTGCCGAAGCTTTCCGTCCATACGCAGGACATTTCCTTAATCTTCAGGCAGGCTTCCTGAGCCAGCCCGTAATAGGATCCCATGCCCAAATATATGAATTTGTTCAGCTCCGGATGGCCGGAAATCAGCTCCTTGGCGGCTTCATCCGCCTTGGCTACCACGCCGGCGCTGAGCTCTGCGGCTTCCTGAAGCTCCTTCAGCTGCTCGGTCTTGCCGGCCGCGTGTGCCATCGCCCCTTGGAGCATAAAAGTCATGCTGCTAAAAGATTTCGTCATGACGGTGCTTTTCTCCTTGCCGAGCGGTGACAGCAAGTATGGAGCGAGCTTCGCCATCGTGCTCTCCTCATCGCAGGTGATGCTGCAGATCGTCCAATCCGGCAGATCCTTCACCGATTCCAGTGCGAGAATAACCTCCGTCGACTCTCCCGAACGGGAAATCCCGACCAGCAGCACACGTCTTCCGGGCGGAACCGCCTGCTCCCGGAACAAAAAGACTTCGGATGACGGATAGGCCGCACCGCTGCGCCCCGTCCATTTGCGAAACGTGGACGCGGCGGTCTGCGCCAAATAATAGGAAGTCCCTGATCCGATAAAAATGACTTCATCAAACGAAGAATTGCCGATAAACTGGGAGATCCACTCCTGCTGCGCTTCGAGCTGCTTCCAGGCAGCCGCAAGCGCGTCGGATTGTCCGCCGATCTCTGGATACGTCAGTACGCCTTGAGTCTGTGCCAATGAATACCCACCCCGATCTCATCATATTGGTAGTATAGCTGTTGTTTCTATTGGAAATTATATTGCAATGCATTGAAATATTCAATCATTATTTTGATATAAAATTGCAAAACAAACCCCGATCAGGATGATGGCCCTCTTATCAAAACTCAACAACTCAATCAAAAAAGGACAAATCCATAATATATGGATTTGCCCTTCCTTTCATTACCTCATATCCATGTTGCCTATTTAAAATGCACGCATAATAGATAAGATTGCGTATAGTTTTCAGCCGTCTATTCCACGAACAGGGCTGCCGCCCCAATAATGCCCACATCGTCTTTCAGCTCAGCGGGCTTGATCGCATAGGTGCCCCGGTAGGGCTCCATGACCAGTTCCCCGGTCTTGTCGCGGAGCGGCTCGAAGAAGGCCGTCCCGGCTCTGCTGACGCCGCCGCCAATGACGATGCAATCCGGATTAAAGCTGTGAATGATGTTCATGAGTCCAAGGCCCGTATAATGTATGACCTGCTTCAGCGTGTCTTGGGCCAGCTTGTCGTTCGTCGCCGCGGCTTGAAACACATGCTTGGCGCCCAGCGGCACGCCTTCCGCTTCGGCCAGCGCGGTCATCTGCGTCATGCCTTCCGCCGCCGCGGCAACCGCCTCGGAAGCCTGGCGGGCGATGGCCGTCCCGGAGGCATAGGTCTCCCAGCAGCCCCGCTGGCCGCAGCCGCACAGCGCCCCGTTCGGGTCGACCACTGTATGGCCGAGCTCGCCCGCGAAGGAGCTCGTTCCCAGGTACAGCTTCCCATCAAGAACCAGGCCAGAGCCGATACCGGTGCTCAGGGTAACGTAAACCATGCTCTGTGACCCGCGTCCTGCTCCGTACACGTATTCTCCCCATGCCGCCGCGTTCGCGTCATTGATCAGCTTCGCCGGCACCTGCAGCCGCTTCTCCAGCTCCGCCTGCAGCGAAATGCCGTTCCATCCGGGCAGGTTCACTCCGTTGCGGATGATCCCCCGGCGGGTGTCGACCGCCCCCGGGGAAGCCAAGCCGACACCGGCGATTTCGTGTTCTCCACTCACTTCCGTTATCGTATCTACGATCGCCTGAATGACCTCATCCGAGCTTTTCAGCCCTGCGGTCGCCTTCTGGCTTCGGGCCAGCATTCTTCCGCTAGCGTCCAAAAGCCCTGTTGCGATTTTCGTTCCGCCGAGATCCACCCCGACGATCATCTTAGGTTGTTTGTCCAATGATTTCACCACAGTAATCGAGTATTTTGTTGTTACCCTGCTGACTTTGCGATGGATTTCACCGTCTGCGCCGCCGCCTTCACCCGCTCGGAATCGAGCGGCAGCAGGTAATTCCCTTCCGCTCTCAGCGCCGAGCCGAAATGGACCTCGGGCACGCCCGTCTTCTGGACGAACTCCGGAAGCCCCGGGACAGTCAAACCGTATCCAGCCAAGATACGGATGCCGGTTCCGGCCGATGCCTCGACCAGTGCTTGGATGCGGTCCGTCGACTCCGGCGCGGCCCGTGGCCCTCCCGAAGTTAAAATCCGGTTAATCTGCGGATACGCCGACAACGTCCGGAGCGCTCCGAGCTGATCGTCGATTTCGTCGAATGCCCGGTGGAACGTCACGTTCAGACCGTCGGCTTCCTTCAGCAGCAACTCCAGCGCCTCAGTATCAATCGTCCGGTCCGGTTTTAACGTTCCAAGCACGATCCCCGCCGCTCCGCACTCTCGGATAAAAGCAATATCCTCGCGCATCGTCAGCAGGTCGTATTGGTCATAGACAAACGACTGGCTGTGCGGCCGGACCATGACATGGACCGGGATGCTCATCAGGCCTACGACCTTGCGGATCATTCCCGGCCCCGGCGTCAATCCGCCTTCCATAATGCCCGTCACCAGCTCCAGGCGGTCCGCTCCCGCATTCTCGGCGACGAGCGCATCGTACAAATTGGTTGCGATTACTTCCAGCTTCACTCCGCAGTGCCTCCATTTTCAGAATTGGCCTGTTCCGTCACAAAATCAGCCAGCAGCCGGACTCCGTAACCGGTAGCCCCCGCAGCTTTATACCCCCGGTCCGACGGGACCTGGGACGTATTGGCCATGTCGATATGGCACCAGCGCGCCTTAGAGGGCACAAACCGCCGCAGGAACAGGGCTGCCATATTGGCTCCCCCGTAAGGGCTTGAGGCCAGATTGGCCAGATCGGCGTACGGGCTGCCCAGGAGCTCCTCGTCCTCATCGACAAGCGGAAGGCGCCAGATCGGGTCGCCGTTCTTGCCGCCGATCCGCATCAGCTGCTCGGCAAATCCGGCGTCGCCCCAAATGCCGGCCACCCGCAGACCCAGAGCATGTCCCACTGCTCCGGTCAGCGTCGCAATGTCGATGATCCGCTCGGCCCCGCTTCGGGCAGCGTGCAGGATGGCGTCGGCCAGGATCAGCCGGCCTTCGGCATCCGTATTAACCACCTGCACGGACAAGCCGTTGGGATAGCGGATCACATGCGACGGCAGAATGGCGCCTGCATCCGGCACGTTTTCCGCGATCGGAATCAGCGCCGTGATTCTCGCCTTCACTTCCAGCCGGGTGAGCAGGTCCATCGCGCCGATGACGGCCGCGGCCCCGCCCATGTCGAAGCGGGCGTCGCTTAAATCCCGGGCGACCTTCAGGTTCATGCCGCCCATATCAAACGTGATCCCCTTGCCGATCAGCGCCAGATGCGGGGCGCTTGAATCGCCAAGGTATTCGATCTCCACCATGGCCGGCGGATGTTTGCTCCCGCTTCCGACGGCCAGCAGGCCGTTCATCTGCCGCTGCTTCAGTTCCTCGCCCTGGTATACGTGAAGCTTCACGTTCCTGCCGGCAAATACGGTCTTGATCCGCTGCACGAAGCTGGCCGGATGAAGATCATTCGGCGCCTCGTTGCACAGGTCCCGCGCCAAGGCGACCGCTTCGGCCCGCGCGCGTCCAAGCCAGGCCGCTTCCGCATAGCTCCGCTCGGCGGCGGACTCGATCCGAATCCAATCGACCTGCCCCTTTTTGTGGCGCGATGTATATTTATCGAACACGTACGTGCCCAGAAGCCACCCTTCGACCCAGGCTACGGCCGCCTGCTCAGGCCATTCGCCTTCCCCGAAAACCTCACGGAGGGCTGTACACTCAATCGACGCGGTTCTTAAGGCCGCCTTGCGGATTTCGCGGCCTGCACCGCCGGCGGCTTCCCGCAGCGCCTCCATGCCGAATTTGTCCCGACTGCCCAGACCGACGACGAGAATATCCTGCTCCCCGTGCCGTCCGTAAAACCAATGGACGGCGCCGCGGCCGCCCATGCCTTCGCGAAGGGTGAGCCCGGAGGCTTCTCCGTCGCTGTCCTCAAACACCGGATAGATCGTTACATCCGCCGGTTGCCCTGTTCCTGATATCAATTCCATCAGCTGTACATTCCTTTACAAGAATTTTGGTTAAGCCGCAGATTATAGGTTCAGATTGGCCAGCTCATGCATCGCCCGGGCATAGATCGCCGTCGAGCGAATCAGTGCATCGATGTCGATATGTTCGTTTCTTTGATGTGCCGAATTGGCCATGCCCGGAAATACCGGGCCGAATGCAACGCCGTTTGCGATATACGCCGCATAGGTTCCGCCTCCGGTTGACAGCAGCTCGGCCGGCTGCCCCGTCTCCGCCTCGTAGACCCGCTGCAGCGCTTCGATCATCGGATGATCGTCCGGCACGCAGTGCGGATGTTTCAAGCTCGGCGGTTCGATCTCAAGGCCGCAAGCCGAAGCCCGGACCCCGATGTTCTCCAAAATATCCGCCTGATTGCCGCAAACCGGATATCTCAGGTTGATGTGAAAATACGATTCTCCTTCCGGATCATACTGCAGCAGACCCGTGTTAACCGTCAGCGGTCCGGTGATCTGGTCTTCCATCGCAATGCCGAACGCACGCCCGTGGACATCGCCGTACATCAGCGCATCGACCGTATGAAGATAATGCTCCGCACCCGAAGGGAACGAGAACTCCTTCAGAAAATGGATCAGCCTGAGGCCCGCATTAACGCCGAGCTGCGGCTCCATCCCATGGGCCGTCTTACCGGTCAGGGACAGGCTTGCCGTCCGCCCTTCAGCATCGATCTCAAAGCTTCCTTTCAACCCTTCCGACGCGCAGTAGTCCTCATAGGCCTTCTGCATCGCATTCAGGCTGCCTGTGTCTCCCGCCACCTCGGCGCGCGCCCCCTCAGGCACGCTGTTAGCTACCTCGCCAGCCGTGAATAACCGCAGCTGGTACTCGAAGCCGGACGAATCGCTGTCCTCAATCCGCTTAAAGAGCAGCCGCGTATTGATCTGCCCTTTCTCGGCCCGAACGATCGGGAAATCGGCATCCGGCGTAAAACCGCAGACCGGCGCCGGCTCCAGCTCGTTATATTTCTGCATGCACTTCCCTGTCCGCTCCTCGTCCGTTCCAAATATGAGGCGGATCCGGTGCTTCAGCGGAAGCCCCATGTCTTTGACGATTTTGAGCCCGTAAAACGCAGCCATCGCCGGACCTTTATCGTCCTCGGCGCCCCGCGCAAAAATTTTCCCTCCCCGGACGGACGGCTCGAAAGGCGGGGTCGTCCATTGTCCGGATGCCGGAACGACGTCCAGATGGCTTAGAACGGCTACATAGTGCTCGGCCGATTCCGGACCGAATTCGGCATAGCCTGCATATCCGTCCAGGTTCCGGACCCGGAAGCCTTCGGCGGCACAAAGGTCCAGCATATATTGAAGCGCCTCCGCGACCCCTTGGCCCATCGGCTGCCCGGGACCGCTGGTATCCGGATCATAGACGCTGTCGATTCTCAGAAGCCCGGACAAATGTTCAATCAGGGCCTCTTCCTGCTCTTCGGCCATTTCATACCAGCTCATGCGCCGGCTCCCTCCTTGCTTAAGCTCATATTTTTGCTTGGATCATACAGATGGCAGGCCACCCAGTGCCCTTGTTCTGCTTCCTGCCATACCGGCGCTTCCGCAGCACACAGCTCCGTGGCAAACGGGCAGCGTGTCCGGAAACGGCATCCGCTCGGCGGGTTGATCGGGCTTGGCAGATCACCCTGCAGCACCATGCGTTCCCGGCCGCGCTCCAGCTTCGGATCGGGTACCGGGATCGCCGAGAGCAGCGTCTTGGTGTATGGATGCAGCGGATTCTCAAACAGCTCGTCGCTGCTTGTAAGCTCGACCATGCCCCCGAGGTACATCACCCCGATGCGGTCGCTGATATGCTTTACCATCGACAGGTCATGAGCAATGAACAAATACGTCAATCCCAGCTCCTGCTGCAGCTTCTTCATCAGGTTCACGACCTGTGCCTGGATCGATACGTCCAGCGCCGAAATCGGCTCATCGGCGATCACGAACCGCGGATGAACTGCGAGCGCCCGGGCGATGCCGATCCGCTGGCGCTGGCCTCCTGAAAATTCATGCGGGAACCGTTCGGCGTGGCTCCGGTTGAGCCCGACGGTCTCCAGCAGGTCGTAGACCATCTGCTGGCGCTCCTTTCGGTTCTTGGCGATGCCGTGGGCGTCAATGCCTTCGGCGATGATGTCCGTCACTGTCATTCGCTGGTTCAGCGAGGCGTAGGGATCCTGGAAGATCATCTGGATGCTCCGGCTCAGCTTCTTGCGCTCGGAGTTAGACTTGCGGCCGTGCACTGCCTCGCCGTCAAAGCTGACCGTCCCTTCCGTCGCTTCATAGAGACGGATCAGCGTGCGGCCCAGCGTTGACTTGCCGCAGCCGGACTCGCCGACAAGTCCGAAGGTCTCCCCCGGATAAATGTCAAACGAGACATCGTCCACCGCTTTCAGAATCTGTCCGCGGCCCACGTCAAAATGCTTCTTCAAATGCTTGACCTCGACCAGCGGTTTTGTCCCCTTCTCGTGCTTCATGGCCGATCACCTCCCGCAAGCGGACTCTGCACTCTCGGCGCCCGGCTGTCCTGCAGCCAGCAGGCCGCGCGGTGCGTCTCCGAGTGCTCTGTATATTCTGGCATATATTCATGGCAAATTTCCATCGCGTACGGGCAGCGTGCCGCAAACGGGCATCCCATTGGCGGGTCGCTGAGGTCCGGCGGCGTGCCGGGAATGGCCATCAGCTCCTCTGATTTCTCATGCAGCTTCGGCATGGAAGCGAGCAGCCCCCAGGTATACGGATGCTTGCCTTCATAAAAGATTTCATCGACCGTACCGGTTTCCACGATTTTACCGGCGTACATGACCGCCACGCGCGACGCCATGTTCGCAACTACGCCCAGATCGTGCGTAATCAGCACGATGGACGTGTCCAGCTCCTGCTGCAGCTTCTTCATCAGCTCCAGAATTTGTGCCTGAATCGTCACATCGAGCGCAGTCGTCGGCTCGTCGGCGATCAGCACCTTCGGGTTGCATGCCAGCGCAATCGCGATGACCACACGCTGGCGCATGCCTCCGGACAGCTGGTGCGGGTACTGCTTCAGCCGCTTGTCCGGGTTCGGAATGCCGACCTGGTCCAGCAGCTCCACCGCCCGCCGGTTGGCTTCCGCGCCGCCGAGCTTGCGGTGCTTCTTCAGCACCTCGGTGATCTGCTTGCCGATCGTCATCGTCGGATTCAGCGACGTCATCGGGTCCTGAAAGATCATCGAAATGTCCCGGCCCCGGATATCCTGCATCTGCTTTTCCGGCAGCGACGCGATATCCTTGCCTTCAAAGCGAATCGAACCGTGTTTGATTTTCGCGGACTTCGCCAGCAGCCTCATGATGCTTTTGGAAGTCACCGATTTGCCGGAGCCGGATTCCCCCACAATCGCCAGTGTCTCGCCCCGGCCCAGGGAAAATCCGACGCCGCGCACGGCCTGCACTTCGCCCGCATATGTGAAAAAGCTGACCTGCAAATCCTGCACTTCGAGCAAGTTGTCCATTCTCTCTTCCCCCTATTTCCGCATTCTCGGATCCAGCGCATCCCGCAGCCCGTCACCCAGAATATTGAACGTTACCATAATGAGGACGATGACAACCGAAGGGTACAGCAGCAGGTATGCCTGCGTATTCAAGGATGCGAAGCCGTCGTTGATCAGCACCCCGAGCGAAGACATCGGCGACTGAAGTCCAAGGCCGATAAAGCTCAGGAACGCTTCGGTAAAAATCGCCGACGGAATCGTGAACATCGTGTTGATGACGATGATGCCGATCGTGTTCGGAATCAGATGCTTCGTAATGATGCGCCCGGTGGACGTGCCCAGCGTGCGGGCCGCCAGGACGAATTCCTGCGATTTCAGCTTCATGATGTGAGCTCGGACCAGCCGGGCCATGTTGACCCAGCCTGTAATGGACATCGCCACCATGATGGTTACGATTCCCGGCTTCATCACCATCATCAGCAGGATGATAATGATCAGGCTCGGTATCCCGGTCAAAATTTCGACGATCCGCTGCATCACATTATCGACTCTTCCGCCGAACAGGGCGGAGATGGCGCCATAGGCAACCCCGATGACGAGGTCAAGCGCGGCGGCGAGCACGGCGATCAGAAGCGATACGCGCGTTCCCTGCCATACGCGGGCCCATTGGTCCCGGCCGAATTTATCGGTGCCGAACCAATGATCGGCGTTCGGTTTTTGATAGACGGCATTATAATCGGTAGTGTAATAGTCGTGATGTCCGATCCACGGACCCACGATCGCCAGCAGCAGCATGATGACCAGGATGACCAAGCTGACGATCGCCGCTTTGTTTTGTCTCAGCCGTCTCCAGCTGTCCTGAAAAGCCGTCAAAGATTTGCCCGCAATCTTCTCCCGTTCGTCCGGCCTTGCGGCGGCCGGCTTGAACAGCGCATCCACGTTATCCATTTGCGTCATGTCCTCACTCCTTTCCCGATGCCAGACGAATCCGCGGATCCACCAGGCCGTACAGCAGATCCACGATCAGCATCACGAGCACGTAGAAGGCGCTGTAAAAAATCGTGATCCCCATAATCGTGGAATAATCGTTCATTTTGATCGAATCGACGAACAGGCTCCCGATCCCCGGAATCCCAAAAATATTCTCAATGACGAGCGAACCTGTCAGCAAATTGACCACGATCGGACCAAGAATCGTAATGACCGAAATGAGCGAGTTACGGATCACATGCTGGAACATGATGCGTGCAAATCCGAGCCCTTTTGCCTTTGCCGTCGTGACGTAATCCTGCTCAAGCACCTCCAGCATCTCCGTCCGCACAAACCGTGCGATCAAGGCAATGACGCCGACGCAAAGCGCGATGGACGGCAGGATCGAGCTGGGATAGCTCTCCCAGAAGGCAACCGGCAGGAGCCCCCATTTGAGCCCGACAAAATATTGCAGCAGCGCCGCGAGCACGAAATTCGGCACCGACACGCCGAGAACGGCGATAATCATCGTGGCGTAGTCCCAGCCCGAGTTATGGCGGTAAGCGGCGATGATCCCGAGGATCATGCCGATGGCCAGCCCGAGCAGAACTGCTTGCAGACCGATCAAGGCCGAAGGTCCGATCCGGCTCATGATGATGTCTTTGACATGTTGTCCGGTGTAAAAAAACGACGTTCCCAAATCGCCTTTGACAATATTTTTTAAATAGTTCACGTACTGCACGCCGACCGGCTTGTCCAAGCCGTAGCTGGCGTAAATCATCTGCTTCTGTTCCTGCGGCAACTGCTGAAGCTTTTCTTCATCGAACGGAGTGCCGGGCAGTTCTTTCATCAGAAAAAAGGTGGCGGTCGTAATAATAAACAAGGTCAGCAGTAAGTATACGATCCGGATGCCGATATACCGTTTCAATGTTGCACCTCCCAATACGCGGGGCCTTCAAAATTTTTCGTTTCGTCCTGGAGCTTGATCCAAGAATAAAGGGAAGGAGAGAAGCCGCGCTTCTCTCCTCTCCCGTCACATGCCCAAGTGAAGCGGCATTACTTCATGCTTGCATATTTAAAGTCAACCGGGTTGCCGTATGGATGGTAGTCCAGTCCTTCGACTTTATCGCTCAGCAGGTAGGAGTATCCGCCGAAGTAGATCGGAACGACCACGACGTCTTCTACCGTCAGAATTTTTTCGGCAGTCAGCAGCATGTCGATCCGTCTTGCTTCGTCCGTTTCTTTCTTGGCGTCAGTGATCAGCGTGTCGTATTTCGGATTTTCATAGTTACCGCGGTACGGTGTGTGGTTTGCCCACAGATCCAGATACGTCATAGCGTCGTCGTAATCGGCGCCCCAAGCGGTAATCGCCATCTGATATTGGCTGTTGTCCATCAGCTGTCCGCGGGCCTTCGCCGTTTTGGTGTCGATCGCTACGTCGATGCCGAGGTTTTTCTTAAACTCGCTCTGCATGAAGGTAGCGACGTCCTTCGTTTCGGAGGTGTCCGCTACGAGCATCGTAATTTTAGGCGCTTTACCCAGTTCTTTGACCCCTTGCTCCCAATAGGATTTGGCTTTGGCCGCATCCGGCGTGATCAGGTCGCCCTGCATTTCACGGAAGCTTTTGCCTCCAGTTGCGCTCATTTGGTCCGGAATCAGTCCTGTTGCGGCTTTGGAACCGTTGTTCAGCACCTGGTCCGCCAGCAGCTTGGAGTCGAAGCCGTATTCCAGCGCTTTGCGGATGTTGATGTTGCTGACACCGTCCGCCTTCAGGTTGAACTGCAGGTACGTCGTTCTGAAGTTGATGCCTGTTCCGAATCCAGGGTCGGACTTGGATGCATTGACATCGGAAGACTGCAGCAGCACGCGGTCAAGCTGTCCAGCTTTGTAGGCGTTCAGCGCCGTACTCTTTTCCTTGATGACTTTCAGGTCCACTTTGTCCACCTTGACGTTCGCAGCGTCCCAGTAGCCGGCATTCTTCTCAAGCACCGCACCGCTGGCGGCATCGACCGAAGTCAGCGTGTAAGGACCGTTGAACAGCATGTTTTGCGGGCTCAGCGCATAGCTTTCGCCTTGGGACTTCACGAATTCCTCTTTCATCGGGAAATACGGGGCCAGCGAAGTCAGTCTCAGGAAGTAAGGCGTCGGCTGCTTCAAATGAACGACCAGCGTCTTGTCATCCTTCGCTTCGATGCCGACTTTGTCCGCCGAACCGCCTTCTGCATACTCGGCTGCACCCACGATGTAGTCCGTCATGATGAAGGAATAGCCGTTGGTTCCGGTTTTCGGATCCATTTCACGCAGCCAGGCGAACTTGAAATCGGCTGCCGTTACCGGCGATCCGTCGCTCCATTTAGCATCTGCGCGCAGCTTGAACGTATATGTCAGCTTGTCTTCGGACAGCTCCGAGCTCTCCGCCATGGCCGGCTGGGGCTCGTTCTTCGGATCGAGACGGTACAGTCCTTCTCCGATATTGTTCAGCACCGTAAACGATACGTCGTCGGATGCCGCCCATTGATTCAGGTCTTTGATTTCGCTTTCCACGGACAGTCTCAGCTCTTTAGATGCCGTCTGCGCGGCATTGCCCGTGTCCCCCGTCGTGCCCGAGCTCGCGCCTTTACTGTCGCCGCCGGTAAACGAGCATCCCGTGAAAATGGCCGATACGACAAGCAGTGTCGCCAGCAAGCTTACCTTTTTCCTTTTCATTGCATGTCCCACTCCTTTATGTCCCCTTTGTGAATGTATGATTGCACCGCCGTTTCCTAAGAAAGCTGCGGGTGAATCCGAATCTCTTGTGCTCATTCATGCTGAAGAACTTCCGGTGCAGCGTGTCAATGGCAATTAGGTGCCTGGTCTCTCCTGCTTCTTCTTTTTACTGCTGCTGAAGAGCTCGGTTCGTGGTCTGAAAAAGTTTGCTGCAAAAGGAGAGCGTTACTTCATTGAAAGCTTACGTTCACTTGCCGGTCAGGGTAAAAGCGGCTCTGCGCTCGCCGACCACAAGGTGGTTGTCATTCTTGATTTCCTTTGGAACCACCGTATACAAACGGTTAATGGTCTCCTTGTTGCTGTATCCGATTTGCTCGAGGATCGAAGCGACGGCGATCGGCCACGGTGTCTCCGAGCCGTCGATCACTTTCAGCGCAAAAGCGACGCGTTCCCGAATTAAAGAGAAGCAGTAGACACCTTTGGCTCCTCCCTTGGCGACGATGTTGTCGTCCCGCAGCAGCTCCGAGCAGATGAACTGATGGCTCGCAATGCTGTCCGGCGCTGCGTGCATATAGCGGACCATGCGCTGTACGGCTTCCCGTGTCCCGGCATCTTGGATCAGATCAGGACAGGCCAGCTTCAGGTATGCCGTGGCGATCGATTTCAGTGGCAGCGCAAAGATCGGAAATCCGCAGCCGTCAACGCCCACTTTAATCTGATCGACCGGATATTCGGCCATGTCCGCGAGCGTGTGAAGGATGTCCTGCTGCAGCGGATGCGAAGGCTGCCAGTAGGTCTCAGTCGGCAAGCCCATCTCCCTCGCCGCGGCCAAAATACCGAGATGCTTGCCGGAGCAGTTATGATACAGCTTGCGCGGCGGCTTGCCTTCCCGCATGAGGGCGAACTTCGGCTCGTCGTTCAGCGGATAGGTCGGGCAGCACAGCAGCTGCTCTTCTTTGAGGCCGGTTTTGACCATTATGGATTCCAACGCTTCAATATGATACGTTTCGCCCCGGTGGGAGGCGGCGAACATGGCGGCTTCCGCGTCCGTCAGCCCGTACTTTTCCGCGATGTTCTGCTTCATGACCGGGATCGCCTGGAACGGCTTGGCCGCCGAACGCAGGAAGGTCATATGCTCCGCATCGCCCACCTCATAGATGACTTTTCCTTGATCCGATACGCCGCACAGCACGCCGAGATGCACGTTCTCCAGCACGCCGCCGCGGTATTCCTCCACCAACGGTTCCAATTTCATACGTCAACACCCGCTTTGTTAAATTTGGTCTGCCTGCTCCATCTGTCTGTCGATGTCCAGGAATAGGTTTTGGGCCAGAATGCCCGATCCGATCACTACGCCGTCGCTCTCCAGCGCCGAGTAGACGATCTGGAAGGTTCCGCGCAGCGGCTCCCACACGAATTGATCCATGCATTTATCCGAAAGGAAGTTCCGGACTTCAGGGAAGCTTTCCACCAGCTTGCCGGTCAGAATTACCGTATCCGGGTTGTATACGCAGGCGATGTTGCTGACCGTGACCGCCACGAAAGTCATGGCCCGGTCCAAAATGCTCGCCGCCCAAAACTCCCCGTCCTTTCTCGCCTGGAACAATTCCTCCAGCGAGCCGATCGGTTTGATTTTGTTAGCCTGCTCGACAAGCGACGCCTCGGCGATATAGGTCTGCAGGCATCCGACCTTGCCGCACTCGCACAGAAGGCCTCCCGGATCTACTACCGTATGCCCGATTTCCCCGGCGCTGTTCGTCTCTCCGCGATAGATTTCCCCATCGATGATCAGGGAGGAGCCGACCCCGCTGCCGAAGCCGATCAGCACCGAGCGGCTCGATCCTCTCGCCGAACCGTATTGGTGTTCGGCGAGTGCACGGACCTTCAGCTCGTTATCCACGGCGACTTCAAATCCGGTCAGCCGCCGGAGCTCCCCGGCGATATCGGTCTGCTTCCAGCCAAGCTGCGCGGACAGTACGACGCTGCCCCCCGCATAGTCGACGATGCCCGGCAGCCCGACGCCGATGCCAACCACCTTGCGGCGGTCGACGTCCTCCGCCTCGATCAGTTCCTCCATGGACGAGGCGATACGCTGCAGCGTTACCTCCGGCGTTTCGCGGGAATCGCGCGTGATCTGCGTGCTGTGGATCACTTTGCCATCCAAGTCCACAATGCCGATCCGGATGCCGCCCCGGTCAATTTCAACGCCCACGGAGAGCACCGAGCCGGGATTCACATGCAGCATCACGGCTTTCCGTCCGACACCGGTCGTCGTCTGCTCGATCTCATGCATAAAGTCCTGCTGATACAGCTCGGAAACGATCCGGCTGACCGTCGTGGGACTCATCCCTGTCAGTCTGGCGATCTCCGCACGGGACAGGGGCGAGCGTTTGCGGATCAGCTCAAACACCGTACTTCTGTTTTTTCTCCGGATATAATCCTGATCGTGCTTCTGCATCGGAGACGGTCCTCCATCTTAATTAATTTCACCTTTGGAGAAAATCTAGGTCGAAAATCGGAACATGATGGATCAAAACTCGGTATTCAGCCATATTCATCCGAAACAGCATCCGACTTTAGTCTTATAATTTCTCCAGTGATGTTATTAATTGAACTTTAATAGAATTGAGATTTCGTGTCAATATATATGTCATGTTTTTGTCGAAATTCGTCTGAATTTCCGGTTTAAAGGAATTCCATCAGGATGAAATGCAAATTTTCAGAGCACCGTTTTCAAGAAAAATGCCAATTAAACCGCTTACTATAACAATTCATGTCAACTTTTTCTTTCAAAAAACAGACCGTTTCAGCCCGTTACAAGTCCCCTATCATACTCGTTACCGTGAAATTTTTTCTGAAAGTTTCTTGTTTTCCTGTTACTATGAAGGAAGAATATTACCCGGACGACGACCGTCTGGTTTGAGAAAGGTTGAAGCTGCAGCATGAATTCTTCTTCTACTACAGATTTGCATTCCCATACAGCGGCAAAGGGCAAGGAACCCTTCCCTGTTTCCCTTATATCGCTGACGGTGGGCGCCTTCGCCATCGGCATGACCGAATTTGTTATCATGGGCATTCTGCCGAACGTAGCCGAGGACCTGAACGTCAGCATTTCCACAGCCGGGCAGCTGATTACAAGCTACGCGCTGGGCGTGGCGGTCGGCGCCCCGATCCTGACCATCCTGACCCACCGGCTTCCGCAGAAGCTGCTGCTCTGCCTGCTGATGGCGCTGTTCATTCTCGGCAACGGCATTGCCGTCATTGCGCCGAACTATACCGTGCTGATGGCAGCCCGCCTGATAACGGCACTGTGCCACGGCACCTTCTTCGGCGTCGGCGCCGTCATCGCTTCCGGCCTCGTCAAGCCGCATAAGCGGGCCGGCGCGGTATCCATCATGATGGCGGGCCTGACGATCGCCAACATTATCGGCGTACCGGTGGGCACCTTTGTCGGCCAGCACCTGGGCTGGCGCGCCTCCTTCGGCGCGATTATGGCGATGGGGATCGTGGCCCTGATCGGTATCGTTCTGTTTATTCCGCGGATCCGCCGTGATAAATCGGCCAGTCTGGGCAAGCAGTTCAGGGCGGTAGCCCAGCCCAAGCTGCTGATCATCCTTCTGGCCTGCGCCGTCGGCAACTCCAGCTTGTTTGCCGTCTTTACTTATATCGCGCCGCTGCTGGAGGAGGTGACCGGCTTCCATGAAAGCAGCGTCACCTGGATTCTCGTCCTGTTCGGCATCGGGGTCACGGTCGGCAATATGCTGGGCGGCAAGCTCGCCGACTGGAAGCTGATGCCCGCGATCCTGGGCATCTTCCTCTCCATTTGCGTGCTGCTGACGATTTTCACCTTTACCGTCCAAAGCCCTGCCGGCGCGGTCGTCACCATCTTCCTGTGGGGAGCCGCTTCGTTTGCGGTCATGCCTGGCATTCAGGTAAAAATTATGAACCTGGCGCAGGAAGCGCCCGCGCTCGCCTCGACCTCCAACCACTCGGCCGGCAATCTCGGCAACGCGTTTGGCGCCTTCTTCGGCGGATGGGTCATCGACGAGATGGGACTCACCTCCCTGCCTTGGATCGGCGCCCTGCTCGTCGGGCTCGCCTTCCTGATCGTGCTGGTTGTCTATATGCAGGAGCGCAGACGGCAGACGGTGCCGGTGGCGGGAACGGTAAGCAAGTAAAGACCGGGCTTGGAGCATGTACTCGAGATTGCAGAGATCAGCAAAAGAACACCTCCCTTGGAAGGGAGGTGTTCTCTTTTTATTACATATCGTTCCCACTTAACGAGCCGACATCATCCAATAATCAGGTTCTGGCTGCAAGCCAAAAGAAACCGCCTCTTCGCCATCCAGCGTTTCAGCCTACTCCGTAAACAACGCGGCGATCCGGTCGTACGCCGGCTTCGGCCGGTGCTGCACATCGAACAGCATCGGCCAGTTTTTGCGGCCGCGCACAGGGAAATTGTCCAGCCACGTGTAATCGTCGGCCGCCCCCCAGAACGTCACCCCGCTGATGACGTCGCGGTACTCCTTCAGCAGGCCGAACACGGCTTCGTACAGCTCCGCCTGACGCTCGAGCATGCCCGGCTCCGGCGAAGCCAGATCGGCCCGCCTGTCATCGAAGCGGAAGACCGACACGTCCAGCTCGGTGAGCTGCAGCTGCAAGCCGAGCGAAGCATACTTCTCGATCGCCGCGCGGATATCGTCCAGGGACGGATCGAACAGGTTCCAGTGCGCCTGCAGGCCAATGCCGTGGATCGGTACGCCTTGCTCCAGCAATGACTTCACCAGCGCGTAAATTTTATCCCGCTTAGCGGGATGCGATTCGTTATAGTCGTTGTAAAAGAGCAGGGCGTCCGGATCGGCGTCATGGGCGTATTCGAACGCCTTGGCGATAAACTCCGGCCCGGCGATGTCCAGCCACTTCGACGGACGCAGAAGCTCCTCGCCTTCGTCGGCGATAACCTCGTTGACCACGTCCCAGGCATAGAGGCGGCCCTTGTACCGCCCCACCACCGTATCGATATGCGAGCGCAGCCGCTCAAGCAGTACGGCCTTGCCTGCCGGCCGTCCCTGGCCGTCCTCGAACAGCCAGTCCGGGGTCTGATTATGCCAGACGAGCGTGTGCCCACGCATCGCCATTTGGTGACCGCCGGCGAAATCGGCCAGCAGATCGGCGTCCTCAAACGTATACACGCCTTCCTCCGGATGAACGCTGACGAACTTCATTTCGTTTTCCGCGGTAATGCTGTTAAAATGGTGCGCCAGCAGCTGCTCCTGCGACCGGATCGTCCGCGGATTTACCGCCGCCCCGATCCGGAAATGCTGCGCGAGGAGATCCTTCAGCGCCTGCTCCGTACGCGTTCCGGTTGACTTCATGACAGGCTCCTTTCTGCATATGGGCGTTAAATTGGACTTTAGTGAAATTCGGCGACCGCCACGATAACCCTTGGGAGGCCACTTAGAGGCCGCTATGCGGTTCCCTCAGGTTTCGAAGATTCCACTGGGCTTTTCCGTTCTTTGACAAGTTACTCCTTCACACTTCCGACATTAAGCCCGACCACAAAATACTTTTGCAGGAACGGATAGACCACCAGGATCGGTACCGAAGCCACAATCGTTACCGCGGCCCGGATCGACAGCGGCGTTACCATCGATACCGCTGATTCCTGCGTCATGCCGGCACCGGCCGCCACGTTCGGGTTGCTGTTAGAGTTCATGCTCGACGACAGCAGCTTCATCAGCTCATACTGCAGTGTACTGAGCTCCTGTCTGGAGGAGGTGTACAGGAATGCGTCAAACCAGGAGTTCCAAGCGCCCACGGCTACGAACAAAGCGATGGTGGCCAGCACCGGGGTGCACAGCGGGAAAATGATCCGCAGGAAAATCTTGAAATCCCCGGCACCGTCAATCTTGGCCGATTCGACCAGGCTGTCCGGAATCGTTCCGATATAGGTACGGATGACGATCATGTTGAACGCGCTGATCATAGACGGGAAAATATACACCCAGAAGCTGTTCAGCAGGTGCAGGTCCTTGATCAGGAAGTACCCGGGAATTAAGCCGGCGCTGAAATACATCGTCAGCACGAAAATGACGGTGATCGGCTTGCGGAAGACGTATTCCTTGCGGCTCAGCGTATACGACAGCATCGTCGTCAGGAAGATGTTCAGCACCGTGGACAGCACGGTCCGTGCCACGGAGATCCAAAACGCGTCATAAATCGTCCCCGACGCAAATACCGCCTTGTAGTTCTGCAGCGTCCACTGTCTCGGCCATAAATAAATGCCGCCGCGGATCGTATCGTTGCCTGCATTAAGCGAAACTACGATCGTGTTCAAAAACGGGTACAGCGTAACAATGACAAGAATGATCATAAATATGGCATTAAACGTATTGAACAGCACCGGCTCGATCCGGCTCGAGCGCATACTTTTGCTTATCGTAACACCAGCCGCTTGCTGCGGGCTGAGTTGATGATTTTCCATACTCATAACAGCCTCTCTTCCCCAAGCCGCTTCGCGGTCCAGTTCGCCACCAGAAGCAGGGCAACGCTCACGACCGTTTTAAAGATCCCGCCGGCTGTGGCAAGTGAATAGTTTCCTTGAGCGATCCCGTATTTCAAGACAAAGATATCGATCGTTTCGGCCCAGTCTACGACAAGCCCGTTGCCGAGCAGGTACTGAACCTCAAAGCCAGCGTCCAGAATATGGCCGATGGACATGATGAGCAAAATGACAATTGTGGATTTGATCCCCGGCAGGGTTACATGAAGCATCTTGCGGTAGCGGCTGGCTCCGTCCATCTCCGCCGCTTCGTACAGCGCGGGATCGATCGACGCCATGGCGGCCAGATAGATGATCGTATTCCAACCGACTTCTTTCCACACATGGGAGGCACCAACGATGCCCCAAAAATATTTTCCTTCGCTAAGCCATAAAATCGGTTCCTTAATCAGATGCAGCTTCATCAAAATATCGTTGATAATGCCGTCGGAAGCCAGCGAGGTGGCTACAATCCCGGTCACGATGACCCAGGACAAAAAGTGCGGCAGGTAAGAAATCGTCTGCACGGTTCTTTTCCAGACGACCTTGCGAATTTCATTCAGCAGCAATGCGAGCACGATCGCCGTCACAAAGCCCAGCACCAGATTAATAAAGCTCATGCCGATCGTATTGCGCAGCACACGTATAAAATCGTCATCGGTAAACAAAAATTTAAACTGCTTGAATCCGACCCAGTCCTGCTGGCTGAAGGAACGCGCCGGCTTGTAGTTTTGGAATGCCATCGTCCAGCCCCAGACGGGAACGTAGGCAAACAGGATAATATACAGCGTCAAAGGAACGGACATCCAGATCAACTGCTGCTGGCTCTTCAGCACAGCCCAGGTCAGCGTCCGCTTCTTCTCTGGCTTCCGGACAGCTTTCTTTTTAGTTACAGTTACAGCCATACGTTTGCTCTCCTCACCATATTCAAATTCCGGAACGGCTTTTTATAAAGCGGAAGGCGCTTTACGCGCCTCCCACTTTCCACAACCCTTATTTGCTCCAATTATCGATTCTCCACTTGATTTGCTCGTTGATTTTGTCCTCGTACGCCTTGACATCCACCTTGTGAATCTGCGAAGTGTACTCGTTCCAGACCGAATCGAAATCGGAAGGGTTCGCCAAGATCGCTTTCGGCAAATACTTGGTGGACAGATCGTTCAGCTTCGTGTTTGCCACTTTGGCTTCCGATCCTTCCACCAGATCGATCGACCAGGCCGGGTAATAAATCGGATTCTCCGGCGGCTCGCTGAAGAAATCGACGTAGCTATTAAAGCCGTAGGCTTCCAGGAACTTTTTGTCGTAATCGTTCAGGCCGGCCTTGTATTCTTCCGGCTGTGCAGCGGCGTCGGTGGAGTTGCCGTCGCTGAAGCTTCCTTCGATTTTCGGGAGGTTTCCGAAAAGCGCGTCGGCTTTATTTGCCAGTTTCCATGTTCCATCCGACTGCTTATCGCGCTGTTCCTGCGTTCTCATGAACCGGCCCTGGTCATTGACGATGTAATCCTCGCCTTCGATGCCCCAAGTGAATGTCTTCTGCCAGTCCTCGGTGATCAGGGTGTCCAGCAGCTTAATGATCTTCACCGGATCCTTGGCGTTTACGCTGATGCCGAAGCCGTTGTTCAGGTTGAGCGGCGCGCGGTCGCGATAGTAATCCTTCGTGCTCTCATCGTACACGATTGGAAGTCCCACATACGTCCGGTTAAACTTCTTTTGGGTGATCAGCGAGTTCTCGGCATTCTGGAAGTTCCAGTGCTGGTCGAACATGCCGAGCACCGTACCACTGGACAGCTTTGCCAGGTACTGGTCATAGTTCTGTACGAACGTCTCTTTATCGATCAGCCCCTGCTCATTCATCTGGTTCAGCTTCTGGTAATACTGCTTGGCGTAATCCTTATCGGCAAAAATTTCGGCTGCGCCGTTATTCACGACCACGCCGCCGTCGTTCGGATGACCGATCAGATGCTGAGGCGGATTAAAGAGTCCCCAGTTTCTCCAGTCGTAGTTCAAAATTTCAAAACCGATCGTCGGGCTGCCGTCGATGGTCGGATGCTTCGCCTTGTACTTGGCGATCAGGTCGAAGTATTCGTCCAGCGTTCTCACTTTCGGATACCCGGCCTCAGCCAGCACGTCCTTCTGAACCCAGAACGCTGGCCCGGCGTACCAGGAACTGTTCAGCTTGCCGTTAAATACGCCGTAGTTCGGCAAAATATAAATGTGCCCGTCGTTCGGGTCTTTCATCATGTTCCAATAGGCTTCATAATGCTTTTTTAAGTTCGGCGCATACTTCTCGATCAAATCCTCCAGCGGAATATAAGCGCCTGCCGCCGTCAGCTTTGTGTTCCCGGTCATCAGATCCGGGTAGTCGGATCCGGCGATCATCACGCCCAGCTTCTGGTTAATATCGCCCGCCAAAAATTCAAAATTAAACGTAGCGCCCGTCTCTTCTTTGATCTTCTTGTAAATCTTGTTGTCCGGAGTGGGCTGCTGTCCGGCTTCTCCGATGAAGACACTCACGTTAAACGGCTCCACTTTTCCGTCACTGCTGCTGCCGCCATTATCGGTCGCAGTCTGTCCGGTTGCGCTGCCAGCGTTGTCCGCGCTGTTATCTTTGCCTCCACCGCAGCCCGACAAGATCACGCTGAACGTCATCGCCATGAGAATGCCGAGTCGAAACAGCGGTTTAAACCTTCCCCCCATGTAAAGCACCTCCGTCAAATTTTAGCCACACCAAGCTTGTTTGTAAGCCTTTTCATGTAACTGTCTTTATTGTAAAAGCGTTGCCATAGCTGAAACTATATCGGAATTAAAGGAGTCACCTTCAAAACTTTAGAACATCCTTTTTTTGTATTCATTGGGGGACATCGCATGCCTCGCTTCGAACTGCTTGAGGAATTGGCCGTAATGGCCGTACCCGACGCGCTCCGCAACTTCGCTGTTCTTCAGACTGCTGTTTTCCAGCAGCCGGACAGCCTCTTCGATCCGCAGGTTATGCAGCATTTCGTTGAAGCTGATGCCATTCTTCTTCAGCAGCAGTTGGCCGAGATAAACGGGATGCAGGTAAAAGACCTCGGCCAGCTTGCGGATCGTCAGCGACTCCCGGTAGTGCTCGCGGACGTAGTCGGTAATTTCCTGGGCAATGCCCTGGGACTGCCGCTGCTGTTCCCGCATAAAAAAGTCGATGCAGCTCTCGGCGCAGGACAGCAGATCGTCCAGGACGTCGCCAAGCGTCATCACGGTGCCGGATAACCGGGGAATGTCGTATTCTTCGATCCATGGCTCCGCCGCCGGACCGGCAGCATCACGCACATACTTCATGATCCGGTACATGACATGAATCACGATTTTTTTGACGAAGTCCGGATTCGGCATGGACTCCCGTAGGCTGGAATCCGCTAACTGTACCGCCTTTCGCAAAGATTGCTTGTCCAGCAGCGATACGGCCTGGAGCATTTCCTCAAATAGATCGAACCGCTCAAACTGATCCTCAAACTTGATGTGCCGCACTTGCTCGTAGAGGATCAAGCCCGGGGCATGATCAAGGTAAAAAGCATATTGTATGGCCTTCTTCGCCGCCTTGAAGCTGCGGCCGATCCGATGCAGGCTGCTCTCCGCCTGCCCGGACGCCATAAACACCCGTCGGTCGCTTGTGCCTTCCGTCAGCGGCTCCATCGTGAAGGGCGCCGTACCGTCATCTTGAGCCGTGTTCAAACCATAAACGATCCCAAAGCCGTTCATCTCCAGATCGACCAGATATACATATTCCCCCGCTTCCGCCATAGCGGCAGCCTTAGCCCGCAGCCGGGGAAGATCATCCGGCGCCGCCTGCACCAGGCACATGTTCCATGCCGGCATGGCATCCGACAGGGGGGTTACCTCCTTTTCCATCCCGCCCAAGGCGTCCAGGCCGCTGTTAAGCAGTTCTTTGATTATCGAGACTGCCTCTTCGTAAGTCGCCATCCTCGTCAGGCTTTGTTCCTCCCGCTCCCGCATCAGCTCCCGCTGAATGTCCCGGATCTGCTCAGCCGCCTCCTCCGGAATGACCGGTTTGAGCAGGTATGCATTGACGCCGTATCGCAGCGCCTTCTGGGCGTATTTGAATTCGCCATAACCGCTGACAATGACGAATTTGACCGGCGCCGTCCCCTCCCGGCTCCACGCCCCGATCATTTCCAGCCCGTCCATCAGCGGCATCCGAACGTCGGTGATGACCAGGTCCGGCGCCAGCTCCCGGATTAAATGCAGCCTTCCTTTCCGTTGCTTGCGCGGCCGCATACCTCAAAGCCCAGCTCCTCCCAGTCGATCCACAGCTCCAGCCCCTCCAGGGCGGCGGGTTCGTCATCGATCAACAACACTTTAAATGCCATGGTTCCCCTCCTGTATTACGGATCGATCAGCCTGCCATACCGCTTAGAAACTTGATCGGAATTTCAAAAAATACGGTCGTGCCCTGCTGCGGGCTGCTTACGATATCAAAGCGCACTTGATCGTGATAGTACAGCTCGAGTCTCCGGTACACGTTGCGGATGCCGATATTGGCGCCGGACTCGTCTTCGGTCTGTACCGCCTTTTTAATTTCCTTGAGCCGCTCCAGCTCCATGCCTTTGCCATTATCCGCAATAACGATGCGCAGACGCTCGTCGGTAACGAACGCGCTGACCGTCACGATGCCCTGTCCGTCGATCGCCTGAAGCCCGTGTTTGCAGGCATTTTCCACGAGCGGCTGAATGCTCATTTTGGGGATTTTGTACTGCAGCGCGTCCGGATCGATATCGAAGCGGTATTCGAATTTGTCACGGAACCGGAACTTCTCGATTTTGAGATACATGTCAATAAACAGAATTTCTTCCTCCAGCGTTACGATGTCTTCCTTCCAGCTCAGCAGGCGGCGCAGCAACTTGGACAGGCTTTTGACGATATCCGTTACGTCCGTGTAATGATTTTTCGTGCAAACGACCAGGATCGCATTCAGCGTATTGAACAGAAAATGGGGGTTCATCTGGCTCTGCAAAAAGTTCAGTTCGGCCCGCACCCGCTCCATCTCCAGATTTTTCTGCTGGATTTCCAGCTTGTAGACGTTGTTGATCAGGAACTTGATCCGGCCGGTCATCCTGTTAAAATTGCGGATGAGTCCGCCGATTTCGTCACGCCCCTCGTCAATCTGGATCAGGTCGAACTTCTCATTCGTCACCTTTTGCATATGCCGTGCCAGCCGCTTCACGCGGTAATTGTAGGATCTCAGCATAATGAAAATAAATCCCGTCGTGAACAGCGTAATCCCCGCTGCGACGATTCCGACGTACAATCTCATTTCGTTCATCGCCTTGGTGATGCGCACACCCTTGGTGACCCCGATCAGCCGCCATCCCTTGACGTATTTGGCGGTGCCAATGTCGACCGAATGAACGTCCTGTTCCTTGTCCTCAGCAGACAATTTGAACACCGGGTACGCGTCTGCCGTACCGGTCTGGTATCCGCTCTGGGCCGACATAATGATTTGGTTCCGCTCATTGACCAGGTAAAGGTCCAGGTAATCTTTTTCCCGTACGATCACGTCATAAATTTTGTTCAGGTCAATGTCGATTCGCAGCAGCTTCTGATAGTGGTCGTAGTTATCAAAATAATCCATCCGCTCGATCACGCTCAAATAAGGAGCCGTAAACACGCTGCTGCTGGCTTGGTTGGCCCGGTACGCCGCGACGAACACCAGATTCTGCGAGTCCTTCCACAATTTATACCAGTCGCTCGCCCGGACCTCGCCATCGATGACGTGGTAGTTCCCTCCGTCGACGATCGTCGGATTATCCGTAAAAATGCTGATGCGCTCGATTTGGTTGTTCACCGGAATATAGCTGGTCACCCGATTGCGCAGCTGCTCGTCAAAGGCGTCATAAAAATCGATCTGGCTCGCGTATTTTCGGTCGAGCATTTCATACAGCGTCTTATCGCTGCTTAAGGCATGGCTGACCGCTACCCCGCCGTCGATGAAATCGTGAATATCCTTTCTCGCCCGCTCGATCGAGATATCGAGGTTCTGCTCCTCCCGCCCTTTGATCAAGTCCGACAGGCGGTCCGTCACGACCAGGTTGATGACGATCATGGGGAGCAGCACGCCGACGATAAAGATGAGCAGAAATTTATAATTCAGCGGAATATCGTTGACGATCTTCCTCAGTTTCAATTTGCGCGTGGACATCGTTTCATCGCTCCCTCATCGGTCCATCCGGCAGATTTCCGGCGTCCTGCTTGTAGGCTGAGGGCAGCATGCCGGTTTTCAGCTTGAATTTGTTAATAAAATAGTCCGTGTTCGGGTAGCCCACCTGGAGCGCCACCTCGGAGATTTTGAGCGGGGAGCGCTTGAGCAGCCTTTTCGCCTCTTCGATCCGCTTGTCATTGAGGTATTCGTTAAACGGCTTCCCCGTCGTTTTCTTGAACAGCTGGCCCAAGTAAGTCGCGTTCATATGAAAATGCCGGGCCAAATCCTGCAGCTGCAGCCTTCCGCGGAATTCGCGGTCGACGTATTGCACCACCTGGTATATGGTGTTGCTCTCGTTGCTCAGCTTGAGCCCGGACAGAAGGATCCCAGCCTGAAGGCAGAAACGCTCCACATAGGCCTGAAGCGCCCGGTAATCCCTGATTTCTCCGAGCGTGCCAAGCAGCCTTTCCTGCACCTTCATCAAAGCAGCAGGATCGCCGTTCAGCTCCTTGATCAGGGCGCAAATCGACCATTCCATATCCGCCACATGGGTCTTCACCCATTCCAACTCTAGCGGACTCGCGGCAATCCACGCGAAGGTCTCCTTGACGCAAGCGGCGATGCCTTCCGGATCCCCTTCCTGCACCGTTTCCTGAAGCGTTTTGAATTTTTGCAGGAGCAGCTCCCGGTTTACCGGTCGGATGCACTCCTGGTAGAAGAACACCCCGCTTTTCCCCAGGCAGCGCTTCCGCTCCCCGACCCCCACCGTTTGGGCATACAACTCCCGGATCGAGCGCAGGCCGCGTTTCGGCTCGCTGACGGCGATAATGACCGGCTCGTCCATCCGTTCGGTTAGCTCCCGGTGAATCTGGATCGCGGCATCCTGCAGACGGCCCGATACTGAGGCGCCGGACTGAACGACAAATCCCATCCTTCCGTACCCGTCCTGGAAAAGACAGCCTGCTTCTCCTTCGAAGCCTCGGGTAAGCAGCCCTTTTACCGCCGCAGGATCGAATACGTTTTCCATCCATATCAGCAAGCACTGCAGTTCAGCGTTACCCTCCAACTTCAGGGAGTGCTTGATCTGCTCCTCCATCGCTTCGCTGTATTCCCCCTGGATCAGCCGGTTCATGATATGGCTGGCGGCAAAAAGCTCCTTTTTCGCCTGATGATGCTCTGCTTCGATTTCATCGCCGATCTTCCGGCTGAGCTTGACTAGCAGTTCTCCCATCTCATCGTCATCTACCGGTTTAAGCAGGTACTCGGCCACCCGCTGCCGCATTGCCGCCTGGGCGTACGAAAAGTCGTCATAGCCGCTTAATACGACGAACTTGGGTGGTTTGGCCAGCAGCTGATTCGACTGCTCGATCAGTTCGATGCCGTTCAGGACCGGCATGTTGATGTCGGTGACCACCAGCTCCGGACGGTGCTCCTGAATGAATCGCAGCGCATCCGGTCCGCTCTGCGCCTCCCCGCAAACCTGAAAACCGTATTTGTTCCAGTCGATCATCGTCCGAAGACCCTCAAGAACCCACGGCTCATCGTCCACCAAAAGTACGTTCAACATCATTCTCGCTCCTTACTCATTGACCCCACATGTTGTAAGCGCATTCACAAAGATGTGTATGGCAGGTCTCCCTCTATTACCTTCTAAGTTAGCCTGATTTTAGCAAAAGAGTTGTAAAAAAGAAACCGTTCTCTTTCTGTATCTTTACGCCATCCCCGCCTGAAAAAGGATAATGACAGAAACCGCTGACTTAGGTTACATTTCAACTATGTCACTCCTCTTCCATACCACTCTCCGTTCAGAAAGGTTGACCCTGATGCGAACGAAACTGAACCGGTTCAACACGCTCCGGAACCAAATGCTCTTCGGCTTTCTGTTTGTGATGCTCATTATTTTGTCGGTCGTGGGGATCGTGAACTTCGATACGGTCTCCAGGCTGCTGAAAAACAACGCGGAGAAGCACATTCAGCAAACGGCCATTCAGGCAAGCGGAAGGCTTGAGGCCGTCCTGAACCAGATCGATTCCCTGACCACTCAGGTCGCCACCAATACCTATGTTCAGCAGGTGCTGCTGAACGAGTCGGCAGGCAAGCACGCGACGTTCTCGGAACGTCAGTCCCTGCTGAACAGTATCAAAATCGTCCAAACCTACGCCGACGGCGTCAACTCGGTCGAGCTGTACAGCGGCAGCAAACGCAGGCTGTTCCCGCTGGATGAAGGCCATCTGAACAGCAGGATCAGCCAGAAGTGGATCGATACCGCCCGCGAGGAAAAAGGGCGCATCGTCTGGATCGGAATCGATCCGCTGGATCCGAATTCCGTGCTGGCGATCCGCAGCGTGAGCCTGATGGACCAATGGTTCAGGCCGGGCGGGTATCTCCTCATCCGGATGAACCGTGAGATTTTTCAAATCGACGAGGCGCTGAATGAGGATGGCGGCCGCGAAACGATGCTGCTTGCCGACCGGAACTACAGCCTCATCGCCGTGAACGACGACCAGGTCACGCCCTGGCGCATCAAGTCCCTGGTGGATACGAACGACGCCGTCGTCGCCATCGACGGACAAAAGTACATGCTCGTCAAGCAGCAGTCCGCCTTGACCGGATGGACACTGTTGATCCTGACGCCGATCAGCGCGATCACGAGCGGCATTTCCGTACTGCGCACCGCAATCCTGGTCTCCGCCGGCATCGGCAGCATCCTGTTCATCCTGCTGTCCTTCCTGCTGTCGACCCTGATCACGCGCCCGGTCTTCCGCCTGATCAAGACGATGCGCAGCGCTCGGCTCAGCGGCCTCAAGCCGACAGTGTACATTTCGTCCACGATTGAAATCAACGAGCTGAATCACTCCTACAACCAAATGGTTGGGCATATGAACGAGCTGATCGGGCTTGTTTACGAGAAGGAAATTTTGCAGAGCCGGACGGAATTGAAAGCGCTGCAGGCCCAAATCCATCCGCATTTCCTGTTTAACACGCTTGAGGCGCTGTACTGGTCTCTCATGGAAAAGGACGAAGACGAACTGGCCGAATATGTGGTGGCCATGGCCGATCTGTTCCGCTATACGATCACCGGGCCGGGCAAGGAGGAATGGGTCCGGCTCGAGGACGAGCTCGAGCATATCGAGCGCTATCTGCTCATCATGAAAATGCGGCTCGGCGACCGGCTGTCCTGGTCGATCTCGTCGCCGCCGGCCTTGGCATCGGTGCCGATGCCGAAGCTCCTGATCCAGCCCCTCGTGGAGAACGCCATCCTGCACGGCGTCGAGGGCCGGATCGGCCCGGGCAAGGTGTCGGTCGACGTCTCCCTGTCCGCGGACCAAATGCATCTGGTCGTCACCGTGAACGACGACGGAAAGGGCATCGACGAGGACAGCCTACGCCGGATCATCATGGCGCTCCGGACCGGGATGACGCCGTCCGCCAAAGGCTCCGGCATGGGCATTTTTAACGTCCAGCAGCGGATCAAGCTTTACTATGGCGGAGACAGGACGGATGAATCGGGGCTGACCATAGACAGCCAGATCCACCGGGGAACGCGGGTAAGCTTCACCATTCCGATCCAGACAGGGATCCAGACAGGAGAGATGTAACGATGGTTAAATCGAAAACGATTTTAGTCGTAGATGACGAACCCCGAACGAGGCAGGGATTGACCCGTATGCTGGAAACCTGGGGGAACGGCGCGTGCAGCATCATTTCGGCCGACAACGGCCGCGACGCCCTGGACCTGCTGGAGCGCGAGGCAGTCCATCTGCTCATTACCGATATCCGCATGCCGGAGATTAGCGGACTGAATCTGGTGCAGCAGCTGGAATCCGGATCGCCGGCCATCATCCTGATCTCCGGCTATGCCGAATTCGACTATGCGCAGCAGGCCATCCAACTGGGCGTCGTCAATTATTTGCTCAAGCCGATCCGCAAGGACAAGCTGTTTGATGCCGTGGAGAAGGCGCTCCAGATCCAAGAGGAACGCTCGCGGATGAATAAAATCCAGCGGATGGTCGACAGCAAGCTTCTTGAGGCTGCCGGGGATACTGATACGCTTGCTGAGCCGGTCCAGGAAGCGCTCCAGTACGTTTCGGAACATTTGGATCAAGGCTTTGGCCTGCGGGAGGTGGCCGATCACGTCCACTTGAACCCGAGCTATTTCAGCGTCCTCTTTAAGGAGCAGATGGACATGACGTTCATCGAATATGTCACCCGGCTCCGAATTCAGAAGGCCAAGGAGTTACTATTGCAGACGAAGCTGCCGGTCTCGGAAATCGCCGAACGCGTCGGCTATCAGACCACCAAATATTTTAACAAGGTCTTCAAAGACTACGAGGGTTCAAGCCCCGGCGCCTACCGCAAGGGCGGTCAGGCAGCACCTAAATAAAGTGGAATTATACCCAAACGCTGTGCCCTTATGTCCTCCCCGTGCGGGGTGCTACACTTGGCTTCAGAGGGAAAGCGCATACATCTCTCGCGATGATACGAAGGGGGAAACGGGCATTTATGAAAAAGAAATGGTTATCCGCATCGATGCTGCTGCTGGCATTGACACTCGTGCTGTCGGCGTGCGGCGGAAGCAAAAACAGTTCGGACAACGGCAGCACAGCCGCCGGCGGTGAAAGCGCATCCGGTGGATCCGGCGATAAAGTCACGATCAAAATGATGCACCTGTGGCCGGACGGCAGCAACTCCGCCCAGAACAAGCTGGTGAAGCAAATCATCGGCGAATACGAGCAGGCCAACCCGAACGTCAAAATCGAAACGGAAGTGCTGGAGAACGAGCAGTATAAAAATAAACTGAAGGTCCTCTCCGCCTCCAACAGCCTGCCGGACGTCGGCTTTACATGGGCTGCCGGATTTTTGGAGCCATATGTCAAAGGCAACATGTTCGCCCCGCTGGACGACCTGCTCCAAGGCGACCTGAAAGACAAATTTGTAGCGGGGACGACAGAAGCCTATGCCGTGGACGGTAAAACATATGCGCTGCCCGTAGAGCTGAACATCGTGCCTGTTTATTACAACAAAGAGATTTTTGCCAAATACAATTTGCAGCCGCCGAAAACCTATGAAGAATTTAAAAACATCGTCAAAACGCTGAACGACAACAAAGTCACTCCGATCGCCCTTGGGTCGAAGGACGCCTGGACCGGCTCCTTCTGGTACATGTACCTGGCTGACCGGCTCGGCGGTCCGGACGTGCAGGATCAGGCGGTAGCCAGCAGCACGTTCAGCGATCCGAGCCTGATTCAGGCTGCCAAGGAAGCGCAGGATTTGGTGAAGAGTAACGCCTTCGTGAAAGGCTTTAACGGTCTGTCCAACGACGAAGCCAAATCGGAATTCATGAACGAAAAAGCGGCCATGTACGCGATGGGAACCTGGGAAGTACCGAACTATACGACCAATCCCGATATCCCGCAGGAGTTCAAGGATAAAATCGGCTTCTTCAAATTCCCGACGATCGAAGGCGGCAAAGGGAACATTAACGACTGGGTCGGCGGCGTCGGCGTCGGCATGTTCGTCTCCGAAAACTCCAAAGTCAAGGAGGATGCCAAGAAGTTCGTCAACTTCTTCGTCAAACGTTGGGGCGAGTTATCCGTAGTTGATGCGGGCATTATCCCGGGAACGAAGGTTGATACCTCCAGCGTCAAGCTGCCGCAAATGTTCATTGACGTCTTGAACGAACTGAACAACGCCAGCAAAGTCATTCTCTATCTGGACGTACAGATGAAACCGGGTGCCGCGGAAGAACATTACAACCTGATCCAGGCGCTGCTCGGCAACGCCATCACACCGGAGGAATTCGCCAAAAAGCAGGAAGAGGCACTAAAGGCCGGAAAGTAACCGTCGCGGTAAGGAGATCAAGGACGAACCGGGTGTTATGACCGGTTAGTCCTTTTCTCTGTCCGACCCGCATCGTAAGGAGGCAATCGTATTATGGACAAAGTCATGTCGAACAAAAAAATCATCGCCCTGTACGTGCTGCCGTCCCTGCTTCTGATTATGGCCATTATTTATATTCCCATCGTCCTTACCGGATACTACGGCCTGATGAAATGGGATGGCGTCAGCAGCATGAGTTTTATCGGGATGGAGAACTACGCCAGCCTGATGAAGGACGACGCATTCTGGAACAGCGTGTACCACTCATTTTTATTTGCGGTACTATCGACGGTGAGCCTGGCCGTCTACATGATCGTTGCACTGATCCTGGCCGGAAACATCAAGGGGGCGGGGCTCCTCCGGAAAATCTATTTGATTCCAATGCTGCTCTCTTCCGTGGCCATTGCCCAGCTGTGGCTTAAAATCTACCACCCGACAAACGGCATTCTGAATTCGTTTCTCGTGTCGCTGGGTGTGGAGGATCCCCCCGCCTGGCTGTCGGATCCGAAGCTCGTGCTGTACGCCTTGTTCATTCCGATTCTGTGGCAGTACGCCGGTTTCTACATCCTGATCTACTACGCCGCCCTGAAAAACATCCCGGCATCGCTCATCGAAGCAGCCCGGATCGACGGAGCCAATCCGTGGCAGATCGCCCTCCGAATCAAGCTGCCGCTCGTTTCCGAGGTCGTCAAAGTCACGATTGTGCTGGCCGTCGTGGGCTCGCTGAAATATTTCGACTTGATCTATGTCATGACGGACGGCGGGCCGAACGGGGCCAGCGAAGTGATGGCGTCCTACATGTATCAAAAGGCGTTCCGCGGATTCGACTTTGGCTACGGCAGTGCCATCGGCTTCTTCCTGCTGATCATCTGCATGGTCGCCACCTGGGCGATCCGCAAGGCAACCGCCTCCAAAGACACGATTCAATATTCATGATAAGAGGAGGTGCTTATGATGAGAACCGCAAGTCCGGCCGTATCCGTTCCCGTGATGCGGTCTTCCCGGCCTGTCGGCGCCAGAATCGGCTCCGGCCTGCTCTATGTAGTACTGATCGCGGGAGCGGTCCTGCAAATTTTGCCGCTGGTATGGCTGCTTTTGTTTTCCCTGAAGAATAATCAGGAGGTATTCAATCTTCCTCCCTTCGCCCTCCCCAGCCATCCCAAATGGGAGAACTATGAAAACGTATGGCAGCAGGGAAATATCGGCCGTTATTTTATGAACAGCGTCCTGATCACCGTCGTTGCCGTCGTGCTGACGATTCTGCTGGCCAGCTTTGTGACCTTTGCGATCACCCGGATGCGCTGGAAGCTCAGCTCCCTCGTCCTCGGCCTGTTCATGGTGGGCATGATGATCCCGGTGCATTCGACCCTGATTCCCTTGTTCATCCTGTTTCAAAAAGTGGGGCTCACGGACAACCAGCTCAGCATCATCTTGTCCTACACCGCCTTTAATCTGCCGATCACGATCATGATTCTGCTCGGCTTCTATTACGCGCTGCCGCGCGAGGTGGAAGAGGCCGCCATCATGGACGGCTGCTCCGTGAACCGCATGTTCTTCCGGATCGTCATGCCGATGACACTCTCGGTTATCGCTACGGCTGCGATCATTAACATGATTTATAATTGGAACGAGTTTATTTTCGTCAACACCTTCATCAGTTCAGACAACCTGAAGACCTTGACGGTCGGCGTCCAGAACTTCGTCGGACAATACACGACCGATTGGGGCGCCATCGGGGCGACCCTGATGATCAGCATCCTGCCGATTCTCGTCATCTTTCTGGTGCTCAGCAACCGGATCGTGGAGGGCATCGCAGCCGGGTCGGTCAAAGGCTGATACGTCTAGGCACACATAAAAAGGGCTGTCCCAAAGGTCACAAACTGACCTAAGGGCAGCCCTTTTTACTGATTCCCCGTTAATGCGGCACCTGGCTGCTGAAGTCATCCCTGCTGGATTGATCGGTCAGGTAAAATACAACGTCGCCGTCTTTTAGCGTAAACCGGTTCCCGAAGGCATCCTGGATGTTCCGGTTAAAGCCTTCCATCTGCCACTGATTCATCAGCGGGGCGTAAATGTACTGCAAATGCGGATTTTTCAAGTCGCCCGCCTGAATGGATTCGATGTTGAAGTTCACGACGATGTAGCCGTTCTTCAGAAAAATCGGGGACTTGTCATCCAGCCCGCCGTGCGTGCGCCCATATTCCGCGACATTCGTCCCCGCTTCGACCACATAGGGATCGGCCGGCAGGCTGTACTCGCCGTACCATTTCTGGATCGATACGTCAGCCCGTTCGCGGTCCACCGATTCGGGTACGGGATCCTTCAGGCTGAGAAACGTCCGCAGCTGCTCAGGCAGAATCAGCAGGCTGTAGCTTCCGACCGGCGTCTTTTGCTTCGTATACTTGTTTACATAGCTGCTGATGTATTCGTTCCGGTTCTGACCCCCGCTTGCGCCGCCATGATTAAACTTGTAGCCAGCCGTATCCCGCAGCTCCTGCGCGGGCACGTTCCGCAGCCGGTCATTTAAGATGACGTAACGCTGCACTTGATCTGCGGACGATCCGATTTTCACAAAATGCTTCGAGCTTGTGCTGTAGTACAAATCCACCGGTATCCGCGTATCGCCGCGGCTGTTGACGGCCTTCCCGTCTTTTCTGACATAATAGAAGCTTGGCGTGATGCGGATGCCGTCCAGCGGACCGAACATATTCCCTTTCGTTTTAAAATCAAACTTGAAGTGGTATCCGGTCTTGACGGACACGTTCTTGAAACCCTGCAGCGGGCTGCTCCCCGGACGGACCGGCAGCGTAAAGACGGCTGCATTGCCCCGCGGATCGCCATCGATCCCTTTCTGACCGACCCAGTAGGAGACGCCCGTCTGGAGCGCGCTGCCCTTCTGGGACCGGAACACGGTCTCCCAATTGTAGTCGGCAATATCGGTCACGTGAAAATCGTACAGCCGCCCAATGACGTCAACCGCCACCTCATCGTATGCGGCATGATGCACCAGACTGGTATTGGCGTTATTTTGCAGCGTATAGTCCGCCGGGGCATTTTCGGCAATATTGCGAAAGGCGATCTGGTATGGACCCTCGTCCACCCACACCGGCAAATCAAAGGTCGTGTCCAGCTGGCCGACCGGAATGTCCACCCATGTGTTTTTCGGAATAAAGGCGGTCCGGTTCCCATCATAGACGTCAAAAGGGAACTTGACCTGCTTGGTACGGAAATAATTGGCGTAATCCCGGTTGCCGTAGCCTGGGTAGCTGACATGCTGGCCGCTCGTCGGAATCCGGACGGTGAACGGACGCTCCAGTATCAGGGCGGACCGTCCGGCGTCCGGATTCGTTTTCTGGTTGTGCGCCGCATCGTCCGACACGGAGGAATAGTTAACCACCGGCGTATGGACCGTCACGGTGTTGATGCCGTAGATCGGAAATTCCTGGTTCTGCCCGCCGTTCATATTTCCCGGCATCAGGTCATATTCGATTTGGCCCGCGCTCGGCGTATCCTTTTTATTGGTTTTGCTGGGATCGATCAGATTTCCCGGGCTGTACAGCACGCTGTCGCCGATCTGGGGCGGCTCGGGAATTTGCGACGGTGTCGGGCCCGATTCCGCAACCTTCTGGTTGTTCATAATCGTCTGCCCGTTAAAGACCAGCGAGTCATTCGTCACCTGGATTTTGCCGACGGCTTTCTCCGCTTCCCCTTTTAGGGCGCCTTCGTCATTCGGCACCGACGGCTTGGACTTGCCTCCGGTCAGCGTCTGTCCGGCAGCCGTAAGCTCTCCGGGCGGAGCAGGCGGATCGTAATTCCCGCTCGTGGCGGCGGCATAATACGGTGGACTGTAGCCGCTCGGCTGGATGGCAATCCGGCCGCCCGGCAGGGCGTAATTGTCGAGAATCGCCTCACGGATTTGGTAGACCTCCAGGTTCTCGATTTTCCAGAAAGCATACCGCCGCTCAATTTGGTAGGTATAGGTTTTGCTTTCGGTTTCGCTCTGCGGGTCCGGCTCGGTATGCGTTCCTTTACCGTCAGCGTTTGGCACTTCTTTGCCCGGGTCCCATTTCAGCGTATACTCCTTGGTCACATTGACCGTATACGTGCAGGTCCCGGTCATCTGTACGAACTTGTCCTGGTACAGGTGATTCCGGGCGAGCACATTGCCGTATAAGCTCTCGGAGGTCGGAATGCCCTGGAGCACGTCAAACCGCTCGCTGCCGCGGGCATCCGCTTTGATTTTGGCCGTCACAACGGGGTCCATGTATTTGCCGGTGATGGACTGGCCTGGCGCCGGCTCGGTACAGCTTACCGCGGGATCCGGGGGGTCGACCGGAGGCGGTCCGTCCCCGCCCCCATCGCCGACAGTCACGGTAGCTGTGCCGTACAGGTAGTAGAGGCCGCTTTTCCATACGGCCGTGATTTTGGCCGTGCCTTTGCCTATTGCGGTGACGTTCCCGCTGCTGTCCACCGTCACCACCGAGCTTTTGTCCGAGCTCCACTTCGTCTCGGTGCGGGTGGTCACATCGACGAAGTCACCGAAGCTCGTATCGCCCTTCGCGCTGAAGGGCTTCGTACGCACTTCGGCTTTAAAGTTCTTCTTCTCACCAGGTTTCATCGCCGCACTCGTAGGGGTCACCCGCATTTCTTTGATTTCTTTGGCGGTGCCTTCCCATTTAAGGTCTAGATCGATATCATATTCAACAAGAAATTTTGGGTATCCATTTGGCCTGTTGTTGATATCCAGCTTCTCTCTATGAGTAAATGTTTCACCTCCAGTGATAACCCACAGAAAGAGACTTATATTATCTTCGAGAAATACTAAATTGGGTACATGCTTAGTGCCTGGCTTAAAATAAATACTATCAGTAAACTTTGTTCCGTCTTTCATCAATTTCAGGTTTTCTACAGCGCTTTTGGGAACAGGTTGACCGGCTAAATCTAAAAAATCACTCGGGGAGTAGTCCAATGTATTGATTTTTGCACCAGTTTCCGTCTCCAATGGGTATGGTGCGTTGTCTTTCCCTCCCATAGCAGCAATATCAGTGATTCCATTATCATTTCTATCTGCTTGAAACGAACCGTCATTTAATTGGTACCAAAATACTCCCGGATTAGCATGTGCCTTAGCGGTCACCGATTTTGTAACTACTTGGCGAATCTGAGGCCCAGTGGGAGGAGAAACAATGCTGTCGGGCGGGTAACTTTCAGCGGAGTATATATGTCTAAAAGGGAGACAACCAATCATTACTAAGGATAGAGTAAAGATTAACGATGATTTTTTTATGGACTTAACCAATTCGATAGTCACTCCCAACTATCATTTCTGCAATAAAATGGCGCCATAAGAGCCATCGTCAGCAAAGACACTTTCAATTTCTGAATTACCAGCTGTTAGATTTCTCTCTACAGAAGATGAACTCCATAATCTAGTCTCTACTCCCTTTTTAAACATATTAACTGGCCCTTCACTTGGAAGAGTAGTGTAACCAAATCTAACTGAAGTCAAGCCAAAAACTCTGCTTCCCCCTTGTAGACGATATTTAAGTCCATTTGAATAACTTCGTAAGTCAAAACCTTCTTTGTTTGCAATTACTGACGAATCTATAAACACTAAATAAGAATTTTCAAAAAATATTTTATCCGTATCCACAAACATCCGCCCATAAATACTTCCCGTCTGGTTCGCACTCAAACCACTCATAAAAATATAATGATATATTTTCACTTTTCCGGTATTGTTTCTAAGGCTTACGTCCTTACCCAGGATCGTTTTAAGCTCATGCCCCTCAGCATACTCATACGCCGGAATCACCGTCCGGAGGTTCGTCCCCGTCGTCCCCACTTCCCGCAGCTCGTTCAGTCCCTTGAACGCGCTCGGCGCCTTCGTCTGCGTCGTTTCGAAACGCTGAATGATCACCGCGACCTCCGCGCGCGTGGTCGTTTTGCCGCCGCCGAAGCTGTCGTCCGGATACCCGGACATCAGCCCCGTTCCGAGCATGACCGACACATACGGATAGTCGGCTTTGTTCAAACCGCCCTTGTAATACTCCGTCACCGGCACGATGGTGTCCTTCGTGTCCTCGATCGCCTGCATGTACTCTCCGTCGCGGGCCGCCAGTCCGGAGGCCATCCACTTCGCCATTTCCACTCGCGTTAGCGGAGTACCCGGCTTAAAGCCATTCGTGTAATCGGTCGGGCTGAAAAAGCCTTTCCCCGCCGCCTCGCTCACTTCCTTTTCGCTCCAGTGCCCGGCCAAATCGGAAAATACCGCTGTTCCGCCAGCGTTCTCGTTCGTCGAAACTCTGGCCAGAATCGCTGCAAATTCAGCCCGTGTAACCGGGTCCTTCGGTCTGAATTTACCGCTGCCGTCTCCTTTTAGGTAACCCTTGAATACCGCATCGTTAATGGCCTGATTCGCCCAATGGGACGCCGGTACATCTTTAAAAGCCGCCGCCGCGGCTGCAGGCACGGGCAGTTCGATCGCTCCTGCCGCTCCGAGGAGCATCGCCCCGGCCAAAATGATCATCAACATTGATTTGAACATGCTTCTTCCGCTCCAATCTTTTAAAATATGCAGCTTCTTGCATTTCCTATTTCCTCTTAAATTCACTGATCTTCAAGCTTCCTTATCCTCCCTGACATGCTGGTACAATCTAACTTCCTGATTCTTCCTGGTACCGTCTGTGCTACTGCTTCCTTTGTAGCTCTAAACCGAAACCCTCTTGCTAAATAAGTATGATTTTCTTAACCGACGGGACTGCTTGCCCACGCGTGGCCCTAAGCAGCCGCACCTCCTTATGTATTCCTGTGAAACTTCTTTCCTATTTGACATAGGACTACTTGCAGTATACTACAGCATTTTCGCAAAATTTGTCATTAATTGTCATGTCTCCTCATAACTTCTATTATATGGGTCTAATGGATATATAAGATGCATGTTTAGTGAAAAGTTCTTGCCCCATCCAACACAAAAAAACAAAGCAGGAATGCATTCCTGCTTTGCCGTCAATCCTTATATTTTACGAAAAAGCGCCCGCCTGCACCCCACCGAACCGGTTCGGCCGGAACGCTCCACACCACTCCGGCAGCGGCTTGCCCTCCACGCTGTCGGCGATCAGCGCGGCCGTGATTGGGCTGAGCAGGATGCCGTTGCGGTAATGACCCGCAGCCACCAAAATATGGCCGGCATGATCCAGCCGCCCGATCAGCGGCCGGCCATCGAGAACCGCCGGACGCAGTCCCGCCCAGCGGTGAAATGGCTGTACCTCACCAAGGACAGGCAGGACCTGTTTGTTCCACTCCGTCAGCCGCCGGATCCCTTTGTCTGTGACAGACGTATCGAATCCGGCGATATCCTCCGAGGCGCCGCACACGAGCGTTCCGTTCGCTTTTTGCACCAGGTACCCCTGGCTGGTGAACACAAGATGCCGAAGCGGCTCGCGCTCCTCGTTCCAAGCGTAGGCACAAATTTGTCCACGGATCGGGTACACAGGAATCCGGATGCCGAGGGTTTCCGACATCTCCTGCACCCACGCACCGGTGCTGATCAGCAGCCGGTCCGCTTCAAACCGCTCGCCACTCTGCGCCCTCAGCGCCACCCGCTCCCGCCATTCGGCCAGCTCGATCCGGCCAAGATGCTCATGAATCCGCACGCCGGAGGCCAGGCAGGCCCGTTTGACCGCTTCCGCCAAATCCGGGGCATACACATGGCTCTCCACCGGTGTACGCAGGGCGGCAACCGCTTTGCGGGTCAGCCCCGGCTCGGCAGCGAACAGCGCGCTCCCCGTTAATATTTCGCCCCCGGAGCCCCAGCTCCGCTGCCATTCCAGCCGGCTCTCCAGGGCCAGCAAATCCGCCTCGTGCCTAGCGACGTACAAGCTGCCGGTTTCGGCATATTCGAAGGAGACGCCGGAGATGTCCTTCACCGCCTGCTGCCACTGTGGATACAGCGACAAGCTCTCGCGGCACAACCGGAAGAACTCGTCCGGCGATTCCACGTTCTCCGAATACGGCGCGAGCATCCCTGCCGCCGCGCCGGAGGCCTGCCCGCCGCAGGGACCCTTTTCGACCAGCGTGACGTTCAGGCCGCGGCGGCGGAGCTCCAGCGCGCAGGATAATCCGATGATGCCGCCGCCCATTACGATGATGTCTCCGTTCATTGTACAGCCCCCTGTCATCCTTTTTTATTCGATCACAAGTGACTCCAGACCGCTGCTGGCCGAAGCATACCTCTTCTTCGGAATCCGCCCGGACAAGTAAGCCAAACGCCCCGCTTCAATCGCCAGCCTCATCGACCTCGCCATCATCACGGGGTCTTTGGCTTTGGCCACCGGGGTATTCATCAGAATGCCGGAGACCCCCAGCTCCATCGCCAGTGCCACGTCGCTGGCCGTCCCCAGACCCGCATCCACGATGACAGGGACTGACAGCTCCTCCACGATCAATCCGATATGGTACGGATTCAGAATACCGAGGCCAGTGCCGATGGGCGCTGCGCCGGGCATAACTGCGGCTGCCCCGGCCTCCTCCAGCTTTTTGCAGATCACCGGATCGTCGGAGATATACGGAAGTACCGTAAAGCCTTCCTTGACCAGCGTTTCCGTCGCTTTTAACGTTTCAATCGGATCGGGCAGGAGCGTGCGCTTATTGGCGCTGATTTCCACCTTGATCCAGTCGCTGAGACCCGACGCCCGGGCCAGCCGGGCGATCCGGACCGCCTCATCGGCCGTTTTCGCCCCGGATGTGTTGGGAAGATAAATATACTTCTGGGGCTCCACATGCTGCAGAATCGAGTCATCCTCCACCGAATCGAGATGGATCCGCCGGATGGCGAACGTCAACACCTCCGTACCGGAAGCCTTGATCGCCTCCATCTGCACATAAGGGTCGGGGAACAGCCCGGTACCCAGAAACAACCGCGACGACAGTTCCTGTCCGCCAACCTGCCAAGTATCTCTGCTCATTCTTTTCCTCAACCTCCCGCTACAAAATGGACCAGCTCCAGTTTCATCCCGGGCACGACCGGCGTCGTCTCCCACTGCTCGATCTTCAGCACCCGTCCGTCCGCTTCCACCATGACCGGCCTGCCGGACAGTCCCAGCAGGCGGAGTACATCGGCTACCGTCTCGGCCGCCAGCTCCCGCTTTGTTCCGTTAATGATCAGCTCCATCCACCGCTCCTCCTCTACTTTCAAGCTTGTGAATGAACGCCCGGCACACCGCTTCCGGGTCAGGGCTGCCGACGATTTCGCTCACCGCGCATACGCGGCTCGCACCGGCCCGGATCACTTCGTCCACGTTGCCCAGCTTAATGCCGCCGATCGCCACAAACGGGATCCGGATGAGCCCGGCGACTTCCCGAATGTACGAAAGACCAACCGGATCCACCACGTCCGCTTTCGTAGCCGTCGCATAGATCGGCCCGACGCCGATATAATCCGCCCCTTCCGCTTCGGCGCGCTGCGCTTCCGAAATCGCATGGGTGGATATGCCGATGATCTTGGAGCCGACAAGCTTTCTGGCTTCCGCGATCGGCATATCGCCTTGACCGAGGTGAATCCCGTCCGCGTCCACCTCCATCGCGATATCGACGTGATCGTTCACGATGAACGGAACGCCGTAGCGGCGGGTCAGCTCCCGCAGCTCCGCCGCCTTGCGCAGCAGCTCCACCCTGCCGCTCGTTTTGTCGCGGAACTGCACGATGTCCGCGCCTCCCCGAATGGCTTGCTCCATCACGTCCACCAGCCGGCGTCCCGGATGGAACGTCTCGCCGGTAATCGCATACAGACGAAAATCGACCATAACTGTTGCTCCTCTCTTTTCTTTTTACCTCCATTTCATGCCGGCTTCTATCATCGCGAAGGGTAAGCCTTCAGTCCGCGTAAGCGCCCTCTTACCCGGTTAACACAAAAAAACCATTCGAGAAAATACACGAATGGCACCGCAATTCGAATGATATTCTCTACGCCAGCATTACCTGGATCAGATTAACGGTCCGCAGCATAAGGCTGCCATCTCAGCCGGACTTCATCCAGCACCCGCATTCCTATTTAATTTCACAACCACTATAGCCCAAACCGCTGACTTTTGGCAATAGCCAGAGTAAGATCACCGCCAACGGAACGCGATCTCATCCATCGTAACGATTCTCGCAAAATTTCATATATTTGGGTGCGGCGAACTTCTTATTTTATCTCTCGCGTCATCACATATCGTCCCCGCCCGTGAATATAAATGTTTAACAAGCCAAAGTTTGTGCTGAGTATGGGAACATGGGAGGTGCCTGAACATGCCATCAGACGATCATTCGCTGTTTGTGGTGTCCAAGGAGGACTGGTCACTGCACCGGAAAGGGTACCAGGATCAGGTCCGCCATCAGGAGAAGGTTAAGGAGATTATCAAGCAGAACCTGCCCGACCTGATCACAGAAGAAAACATCGTGATGTCGGACGGTAAGCAAATCATCAAGGTGCCCATCCGGAGCCTCGATGAATACCGTTTCATTTATAACTACCAGAAGCAAAAGCATGTCGGCCAGGGAGACGGCGACAGCCAGGTGGGAGACGTGCTGGGCAGGGATCCGGTGCAAAAGCCGGGTCAAGGTGAAAAAGCCGGTGACCAGCCCGGCCAGGACATTACAGAAGCCGAGGTCAGCATGGAAGACTTGGAAAACATGCTGTTCGACCAGCTGGAGCTGCCGAATATGAAGCCGAAAGAGCAGCAGGAAGTCGAAACCGAATCGATCACGTTCAACGACATCCGCAAAAAAGGCATGCAGTCCAACATCGACAAGAAGCGGACGATCCTGGAAAATCTGCGGCGCAACGCCACCAGCGGCAAGCCGGGAATCCACCATATCAGTCCCGACGATCTGCGTTACAAAACGTGGGAGGACGTCGTCGTTCCCCATTCCAGCGCGGTCATCATCGCGATGATGGATACGTCCGGGTCGATGGGCACATTTGAAAAATACTGCGCGCGCAGCTTTTTCTTCTGGATGACCCGCTTCCTGCGCCGCCAGTATGAAAAGGTCGACATCGTCTTTGTGGCCCACCATACGGAGGCCAAAGAAGTCACCGAAGAGGATTTCTTTACCCGGGGCGAAAGCGGAGGCACGATCTGCTCGTCCGCCTACCAGAAGGCGCTGGAAATCATCGACCGGCGTTACCCGCCCGCCAAGTACAATATTTATCCGTTCCATTTCTCGGATGGCGACAACCTGACTTCCGATAACGAACGCTGCGTGCGGCTGATCGGCGAGCTGCTCAAAGTCAGCAACATGTTCGGTTACGGGGAAGTCAACCAGTACAACCGGAGCAGCACGCTGATGTCCGCGTACCGGAATATCAAGCTCGATCAGTTCATGTATTACGTCATCAAGGAAAAAGGCGAAGTCTACCAGGCGCTGCGTACGTTCTTTAAAAAGCAGGAAGGCGCACTGACCTAAGCCGAAGCACCGCTTCCTGGAACCCAAAATGATGGCATATAAAAAGTCGTTGTCCGGTTACGCTGAGTAACCGACAACGACTTTTTTTGCATAGCCAGATGACCTCTATATTGCATGACCCTTGATTTGCAGCCTTTTTCGGATGGGTAATCAAGCGCTCTTGGGCAATCCGGCCGACCACAATTTCGCCGTTTTCGTCCACACTGACGATGGACGGCGTCAAATGTTCTCCGAGCACGTTGGGAATGACCACCGCGTGGTCCTGAGCCCAGCAGGCCACCAGGCTGTTCGTCGTTCCCAGATCGATTCCGATCACAGCCAATGAAATCCCCCTCTTTCCTGTATGTTTCCTATTTCATTAGCCGGCCCGAGCCTTTAGCTCAGGCCATTCTAGCAATCCGTTCTCTATTCTACCAGCAGCCCCCTCTTTAATCCTATAATTGGACCGACTTAAGCAAGGCTTCCAAAATAATTGCTATACGGCACAAAAGTCTCCAGTACCTCTTCCACGCGCTTGACCCGCTCCTCCAGCGATCCTTTCAACGGGATATAAGGAATTCGGCGCTCCTTCAAATCGGCGATAATCTGCTTGTGAAACACATGCCGCTTCTGGTCTCCGCTGCGGTCCCACGTATCGTCATATGGAATATCGTCCTCACACAGGAAAAAGAGATCGTATCTGCCGGCGTTCTCCAGCGCCAGCCGGGTCAACAGCTCCGGAGCCCGGCCGTGATAATCCAGTGCAAACATATACGTCGTAATGGCATTCGTATCCACGAACAGGTACCGTTTCGCTTCAAGAAGCGCCTTCTCTTCGCGCTCGATATGCCCTACCGCAATCTCGTCAAAAGCCTCGAAGCTGATCCGCCGGTCCACCTGATGCTCCGTCCAGTAATCCCGGCCGTATTCGCTGGCATACGTCGTATTGTATTTGCCGGCCAGCGCTTCCGTCAGCGTTGACTTGCCGGTCGACATCGCTCCCACGAAGACCACCTTCGTAATAAGATCACGGTATACGATGTCACTTACAAATTGCCGATGCTTATACGGATCCTCCCGGATCATCGTCGCCGAGATCGGCACTACGCCCCTCGCCTCATCGACGCGGCGATCGACGGCGCCGAGCGCCTTGCTCATGTGATCGCCGTAAAACTCGCTCGAATAGAAATGCGTAACCAGCTCGCCGTCAAGCAGCCCCAAAATATACTGCTCCTCCCGGATTTCATGCTCCCGGTCATTCGAATAGCCGTCCGGACCGTCCCACGCTTCGATCACCCTGACGCCCGGATACAGCTTCCGGATCCAGCCGGCGCGGATATGCAGCGGAACGGTCGTGACCGTCGTATCGTAAATGACCACGATCAGTTCGTCCACTTCCTTCAGCGCCGTCTCCACCATGTATTGATGCCCTTTATGAAAAGGGGCGAATTTCCCCAAGGTCAGTCCCAGCGTTTTCATCGGTAAGCCTCCTTTGCCCCTTTGTTCCAGGTGTAATAGCCGTATGCCGCATTGATAAGATACGCGCTCCACATGACGATCATGAGCAGCCCGTCAGGACTGCCATCCAGGGTACGCAGCACCCACAACAGCACGGTAAAAGCATTCAGCACGATATACACCAGCCATTGTTCCTTATAACGCCATACCATCAGACAGGTCGCGACAACCGACAGCACGTTGGTGATCGCATCGATATATGGCGAGTTCTGGGTCGGGATCAGCGACAGGAAAAAACCGATCATCACGCTGCCCAGCACACAGGCGGCTCCGGTCCACAGAATTCCTCGGAGGTTCATGCGGCGCATCTCAAGCTTGCCGCCGTCCTGATGCTTCCGCCACAGGAAGAAGCCAACCACGTTCATCGGAACGAAGAACAGCAGATTCAGCAGCATCTCCCCATAAATCCCGTTCGTATAAGCCAGGTACGCATACCCGAACGTGTTGTACATGCCGAATACATAACTCATCAAGTTACCCTTCGCCGCCAATACCACGCACAGCACTCCGGTCAAAAACACGGTAAAGCCGAACAAGCTGTCCTTCATGATCACCGTAAGTCCGACCGCCATTCCGCAAAATACCCCGAGCCATACCAGCTCGTAGGCGCTCCATCCTTTAAACCATTTCCCCATGTCCGTCCCCTCCAGCTGCCCCATTACGCCTTCACAGATCGCCGTGACCGATGAGGGTAATGATGAATTATTCAATAATATCAATTTGATATTATCATTCTGTTGTTTACATCTTAGCAGGATGTTCTTCCGGAAGCAATGGTTTTTTTGAAAAAAAACAAACAAGGGCCCCGGGATAAATCCCGGAACCCTTGTTCCTCTGATCAGGCCTGCTTATTGAGCGCTTCCGCTCCAGAGCTCGACTCTTTCCTTGATCAGTTCCGTATATTGTTTTTCGATTTCCTGAGCGCCTGCGGCGTCCAGCTCTTTCAGCATGTTGTCATAAATGCTGTCGAACTGTTCCGGTTTCGCCAGGATGGCTTCCGGAATCCGCTTGCGGATGATATCCTGCGTTTTTTGGTAGATAACGTTATAGTTGCCGTCCTGAGGAGTGGCCATGTTGTAGGCTGCGCCCCAAGGTTTAACCGGGAAGTCCTTTTCAGACGGGAACAGATCTTTCCAGGTTGTTGCGCCGTATGCTTTCAAAGTATCTTTCTCCGGCTGCGTATAAGAAGCCACGATTTGATCCGGGAAGTTCGTCGTGTAGTAGTTGCCGGATGGATCTTTTACGCCGTCGCCGTAGTGAGCGGAGAAGGTAGTGTACAGTCCGATGCCGGACGTTTTCGTAAAGTTGGTGTTATCGTTGACTTTCTTGTCCTGTACGTCATCAGGAATGACGCGTTTACCGTCAACCATATTGTAGTGCTTGCCTTCGATACCCCAGTTGCGCAATACTTGGCCTTCGTCCGAAGCAAGGTAATCCAGGAATTTGATCAGACGAACCGGATCTTTACAAGCCGTTGTAATGCCTACGCCCCAGCCGGCTACAAATCCTGTATCCTGGAAGGAATGGTCTTTGTATTCATCACTCAGCGTTACAGGGAAGTGAGCGTAAGTGCGGTCCGCTTTGCCTGCGGTTTTGAGCGCATTCTCGGCATCGGAGTATCCCCACTCTTGGTCAATCAGACCCAGAACGCGGCCGCTGGCGATCTTGGATTTATATTGGTCGCTCTTTTGCACGAACGTATCCTTATCCAGCAGACCCACATTGTACATATGGTTCAGCCAGCGGAAGTATTCTTTCTCCTCCGGACGCTTGTAGTGCAGCTGAGCTTCGTTAGTTTCTGGGTTAATGAAGTACTCGCCGTCATCCGGAGCGCCTGTCGTCAAGAAGGCCGGATTCGTTACGGTGATCATGATTCTCCAGTCATCCGCGTCCAGCGTCAGTGGAATCGTCGGCTTGCCGTCGATCGTCGGATGTTTGTCTTTATACTGCTGGAGAACGTTTTCAAAATCCTTAACGGTTTTCACTTCCGGATAGCCAAGCTCTTTCAGCACGGCATTCTGGATTTCAAATCCGCCGCCGGCGTCAAAGTACTGCTGATCCACCGCTCCGTTCGTCGGAAGCACATAGATGGATTTGTCTTCATTGCTGTACGGCAGACGGTCCATGTACTTGCCGTATACCTTCTTGAGGTTCGGTGCGTACTTGTCGATCAGGTCGGTCAGGTCGATCATCGCGCCGGCTTCAACCAGTTTGTCGACGTCGCCTTTGGCGAAAATCAAATCAGGATAGTCACCGCTCGCGGCCATCAAAGAAATTTTATCTGTTCCTGCACCGGATACGGCATATTCCGCGTTGATGGTCACGCCCGTTTTCTTCGTAATTTCTTTACCGACTTCATCCTGCATCTTGTTCCAGTTCGGGCTGGCGTCAGCGCCAAAAAACGAGAACGTGATCGGGCTCGTATCGTCAGCCTTCGCTTCCTGCGCCGCATTGGAAGACGAGCTTCCGGAATCGGCGGACTTACTGTCGCCTCCTGAGCTGCTGCAGCCTGCGGAAACGAGCAGCATACTGGCGAGGAGCAGCATTCCAAACTTCTTCTTTGTGTTTCCCTTCATGTGAATCATATCCCCCTTCATTACTAATGGATAACATCATGCTGCATTCAAGTGCCGGCATGGCATCTACGCCATCACTGACGCAGGGCATTGCCGCATGTTGTGCCGAAACCTAGATGAATTGAATACGTTTACAAAACTCGGACTAACTAAACTTCCTCACTTCACTTCTCTGGTTTCTTGTTCGACTCCACCTCTTTGTTTAAAACGTTTTCGAAAACAGCTTGTAGGGAAAATGTGTAATGAAAGTGCTTTCATATTTGAATCATAAAAGATTTAAAAACGACTGTCAAGTCATTTTTATACATATTTTTAGAATTAATTTTCGATCTGTTTCCGATCGATATTTATCACAAATATGCTGATAAAAGAGCACTTTTTAGCTTGTATATTATATAAGGTACAAAAGCAAATAAAGTCATAAAAATACATCACAAATAGGACCTACTGCTATGAGCAGGCCCTACCTGATGAACTTATTGCCACTTTTTAAAAATTCGGATTACTTCGCTTCGGTCGTTCCGCCCCACAACTCGACACGGTCCTTAACCAGCTCGGTGTATTGCTGTTCCATTTTTTCCGCACCGGCAGCGTTCAATTCCTTGATCATGTTGTCATAGACTGCGTCGAATTTGTCCGGCGTCGTCAGGATCGCTTCCGGAATGCGCTTGCGGATAATGTCCTGCGTTTTCTGGTACGTTACGGTGTAATCGGAGCCTTCTTCAACCGAAATGTTGTATGCTGCTCCCCAAGGCTTAACCGGGAAATCCTTTTCTGAAGGGAACAGGTCTTTCCAGGTCGTAGCGCCGTAAGCTTTCAGCGTTTCTTTCTCCGCTGGCGTGTAGCTGGCCACGATTTGATCCGGGAAGTTCGTCGTATAGTAGTTGCCGGATGGATCTTTCACGCCGTCACCATAGTGAGCGGAGAAGATCGAGTACAGGCCAATGCCCGATGCTTTCGTAAAATTGGAAGCGTCGTTGATTTTCTTGTCTTGAATTTCTTGAGGAATAACGCGCTTGCCGTCCTCGACATTGTAGTGCTTGCCTTCGATACCCCAGTTGATCAATACTTGCCCTTCGTCGGAAGCGAGCCAATCCATAAATTTAATCGCCCGAACCGGATCCTTACAGTTGTTCGTGATGCCGATGCCCCATCCGGATGTAAAGCCTGTATCCTGGAAGGAGTGGTCCTTATATTCTTCGGACAAGGTTACCGGCAGGTGAGCGTAAGTTCTTTCATCCTTGCCGGAAGATTTCAGCGCGTTCTCTGCGTCGGCATAACCCCATTCCTGGTCGATCAGGCCAAGCACGCGTCCGCTTGAAATTTTGGACTTGTACTGGTCGCTCTTCTGCACAAATGTTTCTTTATCCAACAGGCCTTCGTTGTACATATGGTTCAGCCAGCGGAAGTACTCTTTTTCCTCCGGACGCTTGTAGTGCAGCTGAGCCTCATAGGTTTGCGGATTGATGAAATACTCGCCGTCGTCCGGGGCTCCCGTTGCGAGGAACGCCGGGTTCGTTACGGTGATCATGATTCTCCAGTCGTCTGCGTCCAGCGTTAACGGAATGGTTGGCTGGCCGTCAATCGTCGGATGCTTCTCTTTATAAGCCTTCAGCACGTTCTCAAAATCCTTGACGGTTTTTACTTCCGGATAGCCCAGCTCTTTCAGCACGGCATTCTGGATTTCAAAGCCGCCGCCAGCATCAAAATACTGCTGGTTCACCGCCGCATTGGTCGGCAGCACATAGATGGCTTGGTCATCGTTGGTGTACTTCAGACGGTCCATATAGTCGCCGTAGACCTTCTTCAGGTTCGGCGCGTATTTGTCGATCAAATCGGTCAAGTCGAGCATCGCGCCGGCATCCACCAGCTTGTTGATGTCACCTTTTGCGAAAATAAGATCCGGATAGTCGCCGCTTGCGGCCATCAGAGAAATTTTATCCTGTCCTCCGCCGGATACGGCGAACTCCGCATTGATTGTAACCCCTGTCTTCGCTGTAATTTCCTTGCCGACTTCATCCTGCATTTTGTTCCAGTTTGGACTCGCATCCGCACCGAAAAAACTGAAGGTGATCGGCGAAGTTGTATCGCCTGTATCTTTGGCCGCGGTATCCTCCTTGCCTCCGCCGCAGCCCGCAACCGCTAGCATTGATGCGATGATCAGAGAAATCGCGGTTACCTTGAACGCTTTCTTTGGCATTGCGTAAACCCTCCCCATGATGTCTAATCTTTTTCTTTATCTATTTTGTATAACAGGCTAGCCTGCTGATACCTTTATATAAGAATGTAACTTCTGAAAAAGCGTTTTTTACGATTTGACCGCGCCCAGCGTCATCCCGCTGACAAAATATTTCTGCAGGAACGGATAGACGATCAGGATCGGCACGGTCACGACGATGGTAATGGCCATCTTGATCGATTCCGGCGAAATCTGGGCCATTTGCTTGGCCATGTCGTTCGCGTTGATCGCTCCGCCGCCCTGCTGCGTGCTTTGCAGCACCTTCATCAGCTCGTACTGCAGGGTGGTCCAGGTGCCGTTGCTGCCGTTGTACAGGTACGTATCGAACCAGGCGTTCCACTGACCTACGGCAAGGAACAGCGCGATCGTCGCAAGTACCGGTTTACAAAGCGGCAGGATAATGCGCCAGTATACTGTAAAATCGTTGGCTCCGTCCAGCTTGGCCGATTCCTGAAGGGCATAAGGCAAGCCGTCGATAAAGGAACGGACGATAAACACGTTGAATGCACTGACGAGACCCGGCAGAACATATACCCAGAACGTGCCGATCAGGTTCAGGTCGCGCATCAGGATATATCCCGGGATCAGGCCGCCGGAGAAGTACATCGTCATCGCCAGGAATGTCGATACGAACTTCCGGGCTTGAAAATCGGGCCGGCTGAGCGTATAGGCCAGCATCGATGCGCTGAGCAGTCCCAGCAGCGTACCGACGATCGTGCGCAAAATGGAAATTTTCAGGCCTTGCAGCAAAGTGTCGTAAGCAAAAATTGTCTTATAATTTTCAAACGTGAACGCGCGCGGCCAGATGGTGATGCCTCCACGTACCGTATCGATGGAATCGTTCAGCGATATGGCGAGCACGTTCAGGAACGGATACAGCGTAACGATCAGCACGATCACCATGAAGATGGTGTTACATATATCGAAGATCTTATCGGATCGGGTCGCATTAAACGCTTTGTTTGGCATCTCGACTTCTCGCCTCCTACATAATGCTTTCTTTCGTAATCTTTTTGAAAATGCCGTTAGCCGTAAACAACAGGATGATGCTGACTACGGAGTTGAATATGCCGATGGCGGTACCGTATGAGAACCTGCCCATATTCAGACCGTAATTCAGTGCGTACAGATCGAGAACCTCCGAGTAATCCGACACCAGGTTGTTGCCGAGCAGGAACTGTTTCTCGAAGCCGATGCTGATCAAATGGCCAATCGACATAATCAGGAGTACCGAGATCGTCGAGCGGATACCCGGCAGCGTAATGTGCCACATCTGTCTCCAACGGCTCGCGCCGTCGACGCGGGATGCTTCGTACAGCTCCGGATCAATCCCTGTAATCGCTGCCAAATAGATGATCGTATTCCATCCTGTTTCCTTCCACACATCGGAACCGGTTACAATGTACCAGAACCAGCTTCCCTTCGCCATGAACTGTATAGGCTCGTCCGTGAGGTGGAGCGCCATCAGAATCTGGTTGACCGCACCGCCGTCGATTGAAAGCATTTTCGTAATAATGCCTGCCACAACGACCCAGGATACAAAGTGCGGCAGGTAAGAAACCGTCTGCACGAACCGCTTGAAGAACATGCCCCGCAGCTCATTAAGGAGAATCGCGAAGAAAATCGGAACTACGAATCCCAGAATGAGGCCCATGAAGCTCATCGCCAGCGTGTTCCGCAGGACCAGATAAAACCGGTCGTCTTGGAACAGCTCATGGAAATATTTAAATCCTACCCATTTTTGTTCGGAAAATGACCTCGCCGGTTTATAGTTTTGAAAGGCCATCGTCCAGCCCCAAAGCGGCAGGTAACTGAACACGAACACCCAAATGACAAAAGGGAGCGACATTAAATATAAATATTTTTGCTGGAGCACCGTACTCCAGAAGCCGCCCTTTCGTTTACGCTTTGGTGCTTTAGCAGTATCTTGACCGCCGCGGGGAATGGTGTTAGGTGTGAGCGCTTCCATTCAATAACCCCTCCTCTAATTGATAACTTCATCTTACTAAATGAAGCGCTTATAAAAATACCCATCGGATTTCACCTAAAATCATATAAAAATTAGATATAACGCTTTCATAGTCGAAATTTGACATGACTTTTTCACAAAAACCCCCCAAAAAATCTAATTTTCAGGGGGGGAAATCGCCTCGAAAACGTTTTTGAATGGCAGCATAGCCAATCTCATCCCCCAGCATCATGAAAGTCAGGAGACTACTCGGACGGCTCCTTTTTCCGGAATGAGGACGGGGAAGCTCCGACGTATTTCTTGAATTTGCTGTGAAAATAGTCCACGTTCGCATATCCGACACAAGCCGCCACTTGATGCACCTTGAGTCCCTGGGATAACAGATCCTTCGCATGCTCAATCCGCACGTTATCGAGGAAAGCGTTGAAGTTCTCGCCCGTATAGTTTTTGAACATTTTCCCCAAATAAGCGCTGTTATAATTAAACACCTGGGCCAGAAGCTCCAGCTTCAGGTTCTCTTTGTAGTTCCGGTGAATAAAATCGATCATCTGCTTCAGCACGGCATCCTTGCTCCCGCCGCCGATCCGTTCGATCAGGCTGCTCAGATGGGCGGCCGCCACGGCTTTCAGCTGCTCCCATGTCGGTTGGCGGAACGCCTCCGTAATGAACAGGGGCGCATCCTGAAGCAATGGATACAATGCCTGGTTCTGTCCCGACAGCTTGTTGATGGCCATGGTCAAAATATGGGTCACCGCCGACTTCACGGCCTGCTCAGCATGCCCGAAACCGACAATCCGCCCCTCCAGTTCGTCAAAAAAGCGGCCGACCGCTTCCATGCTCCGGATGTCGAGCGCATAATACAGCATATCCGACAGTTCGATTTCTCCGTTTGGATCGAGCGGCGCCTTCTCCGGGTAAGCCTCTGCTATTTGGCTCAAATCTCCGGGCAGCATCAAGCGCTCTTCATGGAACAGAAAACGATGGTGCAGCAGCTCGGCCGCCTCCGCATACGACTGTCCAATGAGCGAAATATCGGTGACCGCTCCCCCGGCGGCGGCAAACCAACCTTTGTTGTCCGGCAGCAGGGCACTCCATTCCGCGTAACAGCGGGAGGCATCGTCTTCCCGGGACATCCCCCGGTCCCACAGCACAGCCGCAAACGTTCCCGCCGGAAATACAATGACACGCTCCGCGGCGTCAAAATGGCCCGACAGCTTTCGTCTTAAGGTGGCCAAAGGTGCGTCGTCCGCCGATCCATGGATTTCGAGCAGGACGATCTGATACTTCGGCCAGTCCAGCCCCAGCTGCATGACCATCGCCGGATCCCGAAGCGCTTCTTCCTGCAGCAGATAGGATTCAAGCAGGTGCTCACGGAAGACATGGTCTTCTTCCGCCGAACGATGGGATTGTTTCTCCCGGGTCAGAATCGCGCCGATCCGCTGCAGCTCCTCCCCGAGCTCCTCCTCATCCAGCGGCTTCAGCAGGTATCCGTTCACGCCGTAACCGATCGCCCGCTTGGCATAATCAAAATCGGCATATCCGCTCAAGATTAGAAAATGCGTCGAGATCATGGCGGCCCGGGCCTCTTCGATGACGTCGAGACCGGTCATGCCCGGCATGCGGATATCGATGATGGTCAGCTCGGGCTTCAGCTCTTTGATTTTATCCAGCCCTTCCCGGCCGTTCGCAGCCGTATCCGCCACCGTAAACCCGAAGCTCTCCCAGTCGATGATCGTCTTGAGGCCTTCGCGGATCATCGGTTCGTCATCCACAATCAAAACGTTAAACATGCATTTCTCCCCCTGTTGGTATCATGAATTCCATCTTGGTTCCCTGTCCCGGGATACTCTTAATATGCAGTCCGAAGTCTTCTCCATACGTTAGCTTAATTCGCTGATGGATGTTCCGCAAGCCGATACGGTTTCCTTCCTCCTCTTCCGCATCCAGCGTCGCCAGAACAAATTGCCTGCGTTCCTCCGTCATGCCGGCTCCGTTATCGATAACCTCAACATGCAGCATATCTTCGCTCATCGAGCAGCGGACGCGCAGCATCCCGTCCACTTCCTTGCCTTCCAGGCCATGAATAATCGCATTCTCCACCAGTGGCTGAATGATCAGCGGCGGCAGCAGCACCCGTTCGGTCTCCGGCTCGACGATCAACTCGTAGTTCAAGCGGTCCTCATACCGGAATTTCTGGATTTCCAGGTACGCGCGGACAATTTCCATTTCCTCTTTCAGCGTTTTTTTCACACTGCCGATTTCGAGGTTTTTGCGCATCAGCTTACCCAGCAGCCGCACGATGTTGGCGATCTCCTTCTCCCCGTTCAGATGAGCCTTCATCCGGATCGATTCCAGGGCATTGAACAAAAAGTGCGGATTGATCTGGCTGGCCATCATTTTGAGCTTGATTTCCTTTTGCGCAACCTCAAGCTTGGTGTTCTTCTCATTGCTCTCATACACCTGGTTCAGCAGGTCGTTGATGCTTCGGACCATATAGTTGAACTGGCGGGAAAGCTGCCCGATTTCGTCGTTGCCGTCCAGGAAGGAAATCGTGTCGAAGTTCCCCCGGGCCACCTTGTTCAGCTGTCTGCTCAAATGCAGAAGCCGGTTGGTCGTCAGCTTGGATACGACGAATATCAGCGTAAGCGCCAGGATCAGCACACCGATCACCAGCCCCATGCCGATCCATCCGACCTTTTTGGCGTCCTGGACAATTCCCTGGGTCGAAAAGACCGATACGACGCTGAGCCCGTTCAAACTCGTCTGCGGCGTCAGCTTGTCCACGATAATGTTGGAGGAGACCCCGTTGACGCGCCGGCTGATCGTCTGTTCCTGTCCTTGATGCATATCGACGTCCAGGTCCAGCTGCTTCAGCGTTTTGCCGACGTTCTGCGGATTTTTGGCGGCTACGATGTATCCGCTGTCATCCGCGATGAGCGTATTGAACGTTTCCTTGCTCAGGATCGAGTTAAGCATGCTCTGGTTGAGCGTAATGACCAGGACTCCCGGGGTCCGGTAATCCTTGAACTTGATCCGGCGGACCAGGCTCAGCTTCATTTCGGTACCGATGTCACTGCCCTCCATAAAAAACCAGCCGATCCGCGGGTTGTTCATGGCCGTTTGGAACCATTCCTCTCCCTCGATCTTGGCGGTAACGTTTATAAACTGGGTGTTGTTGATCATCGTCTTGTTGTAATGATAGAAGCGGACGTTGCTGATCTCGTTATAGAGCCGCGGAAGCTCTTCAAAATCGTTATATTTCGAATAGGCCTGCACCATTTGCAGAATGGTCGTGTAATTCGTATTGACCAGGTCCTTCAGGTTATCGTCCAGATATAGTTTGTTGGAAATCGAGATGGGCACGGACAGCATGGTGGACAGCTGGCTTTTGATTTTATCCACATCGTTGGCTGTCTGTTCTATCGCATTGTCCAAAGCATCCTGTCTGAAATAGGCGGTAATGATGCCCCCCACAATCAGCACGGGGATCATGACGACGAACAGGTAGGAAAAGATCAATTTATTCCGGATCCTCATGTTGTTGGTTGCTTGCACAAAGTACTTCCACATGGTAACGCAGTCACCGCCCGCAAAAATATAAAACGCTTTCGTAAATATGAAACCTTAGAGTCATGCTCTTATATTCTAACATAAATCGACATAAAGACTGCATTATTTTCCGGGCTGCTGGGATTTGCCAAAACATGATTTCAGTGGCAGAATTCGGACTTTCGTCCGGTGATGTCAGTTCATACTTGAGGTGCTGCTGAATATATTGAAATATAGCCCCGATATCATATTTTATTCTTCCGCAGAAGGAAGGAGCAATGAACGAATGAGCGACGAGATCAAGCAGCTGGAATACGCCATTAGTGAAATTATGGAGATCGCTGACGGCTTCGGCCTGGATTATTATCCGATGCGTTACGAAATTTGTCCGGCGGACATTATTTACACCTTCGGTGCTTACGGAATGCCTACCCGTTTTTCGCACTGGAGCTTTGGCAAAACGTTCAACAAAATGAAAATGCAGTACGATTTCGGCCTGAGCAAAATCTACGAGCTGGTCATCAACTCCAATCCGTGCTACGCTTTTTTGCTCGACGGCAACTCCCTGATCCAGAACAAGCTCATCGTGGCCCACGTCTTGGCGCACTGCGACTTTTTCAAAAACAATTACCGCTTCTCCGCCACCAACCGCAACATGGTCGAAAGCATGTCGGCCACCGCGGAGCGAATCAGCCAATACGAACTGGAGCATGGCACCGAAGTCGTGGAGCGCTTCATCGATGCCGTGCTGGCCATCCAGGAGCATGTCGATCCGCAGCTGATCAAGCCGCAGCACCTGGATAAGCAGCGCTACATGGAAATGAAGCTGAAAGCGCAGAAAGAGTCCGGCAAAGTGCAGACCCAGCCCGGCGAGTACGACGACTTGTGGAGCCTCGATCACAAACCTGAGCCTGAGGCTCAGGAAACTGCGGCTAACCGTAAATTCCCGCCTGAGCCGGAAAAGGACATCGTCTGGTTCATTCAGGAATTTTCCGAAGTGTTGGAGGACTGGCAGCGCGACATCATGACCATGCTCCGCGACGAAATGCTCTATTTCTGGCCGCAGATGGAGACCAAAATCATGAATGAAGGCTGGGCTTCGTACTGGCATCAGCGGATCATCCGTGAGCTGGACTTGACGAGCGACGAGACAATCGAATTCGCCAAGCTCAACTCTTCGGTCGTGCAGCCGTCCCGGCACAGCCTGAATCCATACTATTTGGGGCTGAAAATCTTCGAGGACATCGAACGCCGCTGGGACCATCCGACCAAGGAGGAGATCGAATTCGGCGGCCGCAAACCCGGCCAGGGCCGTGAGAAAATTTTCGAGGTGCGTGAATTCGATTCGGACACTTCCTTTATCCGTAACTACATGACGAAGCAGCTAACCGAGGATCTGGACCTGTACGTCTTTGAGAAGAAGGGCCCCGAGTGGAAAATTACCGACAAAAGCTGGGAGAACATCCGCGACCAGCTCGTCTTCGCCAGAGTAAACGGCGGCAGCCCTTACCTCGTCGTCGAGGACGGCGATTACCTGCGGACTGGCGAGATGGTGATCAAGCATATGTACGAGGGCATCGAGCTCGACCTGAAGTACATGGAGCGCACGCTGCCTTACGTGTACCAGCTGTGGGGCCGCGCCGTTCATCTGGAGACGATCGTCGAGGACAAAAAGGTGATGTTCTCCTACGATGGCAAGAAGCTGCATCGGCGGTTCGTGTGAGGGGATCACTCTCGCACGCTGCTGCATACTCCGGTGGACACTTTTCTCTTTAGCCGACCGTAGCGCTCTTCTTATTGCATGATCAAAGAAGCAGATCTTACAGATGCCAAATATTGCCCCCCAGATTTCCCGATCGGTAACATGCCACGGTGGAAATCCGGGGACAAAGGCGACCGCTGCCCGCTTCTCCAGAACGATTCCGTCCTCTCCGCTGGTTCGAGCAATCCCGGTACGTGTAAATAACATCAAATACCTCTTGAACAGAAGAAAGTCTTTACGCAAAAACCTCCCGAGCCGCATGGTAAATCCGTGCATACACGCTCGAGAGGTTTTTAGAATTGGTAAGGAAAAGCCCGACCCAACTGACACTCAATCGGAGTTTCGCCCTCTACATAAAATTCGCGCTTCCTGATGAGCTATGCAATTGTGCAGACGCCTAACGCTCTGCACAATTGCATAGCTCATCGATGATCCTCACTCCTCCCTATTTAAAATGAGACGTCTAACCTCCGAGCAGCTTTTTTGGCTTCCTCCTTATGCCCAAGAGGATGAAGGCCACATAAATTACGATCGCAATCGAGTCAATTAACGAATCCGTAAGGGCCGAAGCGTCTTGAATTGCGGTTACGCCCAGAATAACCATCAGCCGGACAATCAGAAGCGACACGATCATCCATGCGGCAAACCGGACCTTCGATCGATCGCCTTGGAATGACATCAAAATAAACACGACCCCGAAAACCAGATTTTCCGCCGTAATGATATGCCAGACATACATGAATACCGTCCGTGTATCCGTAGAAATTGCATTTACCTGGAGCGCCGGAAGAACAGCGGATTGCCCGTTCCATGCATGTGTAGCGGCAAACAGTACCGCAAGAATGCCTGCAATCAAGAAATAAAAATTGCTAACCTTGATGCCCATCACATCCCTCCTCGAAAATTCCTGTTTCCTTCTTACGGATACCCTGATAAATTTCACGAACGAGCTCAGCCAGCCGCTGGTCTTTTTCTGGATTGAAGTCTCTTAACGTTTCGGCGGCTACGTCGAGCAGCTGACTGACCTTTTGAAGATGGTCAATCTTTTTGCGTGTCTCCGCATTCTTGGCATCGAGGAACGCAGCAACCTCCTGGCAGTAAGCAGGGTCTACCTTCTCCATCCTGTGGAACCCAAACTTCCCCTTGATTTCGTCGAGTGAAAAGTCCGCATACTGCATAATTTGAATATTCATCAGGTCGATGAGGTCGTTCTTCGAGTACTTGCGGTACCGATTGTTTTCCCGGGAAGGCGAGACAACTCCGATACGGTCATAGTAGCGGAGCGTATCCTTCGGGATTCCGAGTATCCGTGAAACTTCTTGTATAGAATAAAGTTTTTCCATAAGTTCACAATAACATTGGAGCAGACTCCAAGGTCAAGTCGATTTTTACATTTTTTTCTTATACAAAATCAAGAACCGCTGTCTACCTCCATTCATTGAAGTTCTCTAGGCGGATTGAATTCAGGGGCTCGCTCAACTATATACAGAAAAAGCCACCACGTTGAGTGGTGACTTATTTTCTAAATAGGACCGCCATCGCCTGCATCGACACACTACCCGCGCCCAATAACGTCCTTGCGGTGCTGCGCAGCCACCGCAAGGACCTTACCACCCCACTCGCCGCTGGCAGCAGCGGAGCGGGCGGAATCATGACGGAGAAGCGCCAGTGGTCGCCTTTGTCCCCGAATTTTCACCTTCTACACCATTCCCAAAAAATTCGGGGGCAACAGCGATCGGAGGCATGATCCGCACGCGGAGCGGGCTTTCCCGCACACATACGCTCATCCGTCGAACGCTCTGCACCGAAGAATCGCCAAAGCTCTGCACCAAAGCACAGCCCTACGCCATGCCCCGTCCTTGCGGTGCTGCGCAGCCACCGCAAGGACCTTACCACCCCACTCACCGCTGGCAGCAGCGGAGCGGGCGGAATCATGCCGGAGAAGCGCCAGCGGTCGCCTTTGTCCCCGAATTTTTACCTTCGATTCCATTCCCAAAAAAATCGGGGGCAACAGCGATCGGAGGCATGATCCGCACGCGGAGCGGGCTTTCCCGCACACATACGCTCTTCCGTCGAACACTTTGAACGCGCAACCTGCAGCGTCAATGCTCTGCAACGAAGTACTGCCCACGCTCATCATCGCACGCACGAAGCCTGCACGCTCACACATCCTTCCGCTCCGCCGCTGACCGCGGCGATCACTTCAGATGGACCACATATGTCACATTATTCGACTTCTCGCCTTCGTACACGGTCTGGTACACCATCAGCGACTTGCCGTCCGGGCTCCAGACGGCCGGAGAGTCATAGGCCTGGATCTCCGTGGACAGCGGCGTCGTTTTGCCGCTCGCCTTGTCGAACACGTACATGCCTTTCATGCCCTGCTCGCCCTCGGTGTACACCGAGAAGGCGATTTTGCTGCCGTCCGGCGACCAGCTCGGCCGGCCGAGGAGCGTTCCTTTCGCCACGGTTCCAAGCTTCTTGCCGCTGGCATCGATGAGTTGAAGCTCGGCGTCCTTGGTCGTGTTCCACTCGCGTTTCTCCAGGGCGATCGCGCTGCCGTCCGGCGACAGGCTGAACGTCACGACGCCTTCCTGGATCGTCTTGGCTTCAGGCGCCGAAGCCGTAAACGACTTCAGCACGGTGTAGCCTTTGTGGACGCCCAAATAGAAATAACGGTCGCCCGCTTTGCTCGCCATGCGCGGCACGTTGTCGGACAGCTCCGGATCGGAGAATTGGACCGGAGTCCTTTTGCCCTGGAGGTCGATCAGCTGAAGCTTGCTGTCATCCGTGCTGACGAGGACATGCTGCTCATCGGTCCAGAACATATCGGACAGCATGGAGAATGCGCCCGTTTTCGTTACGGTTCCGGAAGCCGCATCCAGGAGATAACCCCCGATATCGTACTTGTCCTTCGGGTTGCCCCCCGTAAAAAAGACATGCTCTCCGTCCGGCGATGCGGCGGCCAGATATTGACCGGCTGTGGCCGGATTTTCCGTCAATTTGCGTTCGACATTGGATGCAAAGTCATGGATCATCAGCACATTGTTTCGTTCCACGATGGCTTCGTGATCCGACAGCCAGGTTCGGCCGTACACGTCTTTTAGCTTTTCGATTTGCTCCACCTGGATTTCTCCGGTATTTTTCCGGCCTTCGGCGGCCGTATCTATAACAGTGATCTGCTTGCCCGGCTTGTCGATGACTTCCCGGCTTGCATTGTTCTGCGGCGAACCGCAACCGGCCAAGAGCGCACCTGCCATCATCACGCCGATCACTGGAGGAAGTAGTTTATGTCGTTTCATTTTGAGCTTCATCCCTTCCTGATTTCTTACCCCCATCCTACACGTCAATGATATCCGGCATACGTCGAAATGTTTCCAAGTTGTAAACTTTTATTGAAAAAAGCATCAGCTAAAGCCCGGTTCATTCCCTGTGGGAGAAACATCGGCTGTGTTTTCCTAGTTCTCCATGCTGGAGTGTCGCGGAAACGTAACGGTAAAATCGGTCTCCTCCGCATCGGAACGGACGAGTTCTAGCCGGCCCCCCTGCCTCTCCGCGAGCTGGGACGCCAGCGGCAGGCCCAGGCCGGTTCCGCCGGTGGAGCGGGCGCGGTCCTGGTGCAGCGTGGAGAACGGCTCGAACAGATGCGCCCACCATTCCCGGGGAATGATCCGTCCCGTGTTGCGGACCGATACGCTCACTTCATCTCCCGAAGCCCGGCTTTGAATGACAATCCGGCCGCCGGGCCGGTTGTACTTGATCGCATTATCCAGCAGATTCATAAATATATGAATGAAATGGTCCCGATCTCCCCACACCCGGGCAGGCTCGAAGTCGGTCTGTATCGTTAAATCGTATTTGGTAGCCTTGGCGCTGATCCGGGATACGACATCCTGCAGCAAGTCGGCAAGCTCCACTTCCTGCGCCTGGGATTCAAAATCGTACTTTTCCAACAGCGACAGGCGCAGGACATCCTCGACCAATTGATACAGCCGCTCGGATTCTTTGGCGATCGCGCTGCGTGCTTCCTCGATCAGCTGCGGATCGTCACCGTACATGCCTAGCAAATCCGTATACGCCTGGATCGATGTCAGCGGCGTTTTAAACTCGTGGCTCACGTTATTGATAAACTGCTTCTGCTGCTGCTCGAGTGCCTGCAGCTTCTCCACGGCCAATTGCAGATGGTGCTTCTCCTCCTGAAGCGCAGCCATATGCCCTTTGATGTCGCGGCTCATATGCAGAATGCCGGTTCCGAGCTGCCCGAGTTCGTCTTTCCGACGGAGCGGGGACCGCTCCGGATACTCCCCGCGGGAGATCCGGTCCGCTTCCGCCTTCAGCTTCACGATGTCCCTGACCTGACGGTATACATAAATAAATCCCAGAATAAAGCTCAGCAGCAATACAATGCCGCCTGTCCAAACCAGCCGGTACGCCATCCGGTTATAGAATTCATGCTGTGCCTTCAGCGACGTATGGAGCTGGACCACCCCCAGCATGCCGTCAGGCCCCTGCATCGGCGCAAGATAGATCAGGGAATCCGCCTCGGTAATGTAGGCGATTTTACCTTTCAGCGCGTAAGACAGGGCATCCCCGACATCCGGTTTTTCCGCCAGCGGCAGGGAATTGCCCACCTCTTGGCCCTTCGCGTCGTACAGGATCACCCGCATGTTGGTGGAAATGCCAAGGTCCACGGCCAGCTCCTGCCCCTGTTTTCCCATAAAATCGACCGGTTTCAGCCGTTCGCCCGTCAAATAATCCTGTTTGACCCTCATTTCGGCTACGTCGGCCTGCCGCTGCAGGCTCTCTTCCATCTGCTCGCGCTGATTGGTCCTGATTCCGCTGAGTACAAGCCAGCTGAGCACGCCGGTCGTAAACACCAGCAGCACCGCCAGAAAAAGCGGAAACTTCCATTTCAGGCCGAGGCTCATGAGCCCTCCTCCAGCGCCTTATAGCCGATCCCATATACCGTCTGCAGCATATAGTGGGCGTCGCCCAGTTTTTTCCGGAGCCGTTGGATATGGATATCCACCGTTCGGGTGCCTCCCGCATACTCCATTCCCCATACGAGATCCAGCAGATCCTCGCGGGTGTACACCCGCCCGGGGTGAAATACGAGCAGCGACAGCAGATCGAACTCCTTCGGCGTCAGCTCCAGCAGCCGGCCGCTGATTTCCGCCGTGCGTTTCGCGGCGTGAACGGTCAGCTGTCCAAGCACGGCTTTTTTTTCGTCCGGTACAGGCACGGGATCCTCCACTTTATCCAGCCGGCGGACGATCGATTTCACCCGCGCCACCAGCTCGCGGATATCGAACGGTTTGGTCATAAAATCGTCGGCCCCAAGCTCCAGACCCAGAACCTTGTCGACGATATCGTTTTTAACAGTCAGCATCAAAATGCCGAGCCCCTTGCGGTTTTCCAGCCGCCGCAGCACCTCATAGCCGTTGGCCTTGGGCATCATGACGTCCAGCACCAGCATATCCGGGCGGAAGGCATCCGCCTGCTGCAGCGCCTCCTCACCGTCCGCAGCCGTTTCAACGGCGAACCCCTCCCGTTTGAGCGCATAGGAAATCGCGCTGCGGATGCTCGGCTCATCGTCGGCCACCAGAACTCTTTTTTCCTCCATCGACTATCACGTCACTTTCATCCGTTGATTATAAGCGGTGCCTGATTTCCTATCATTATAAGATATTGTGCACCATTCACAACATTTCTTGTTCCAAGCCCCTGCCCTTTTTAGTATTGGGATGTCCCGGCCAATCATAGACCATCAGACGGGATGCAAAAAGGGACATGCCTGCCCGGCACATCCCTTCCCCTATTTTACCGCGATTGATCTTAAACCTTCACTTTGCCGGTCGACTGGCGGATGACCAGACTAGCCGGCTCCATAATTTCAGGCGGCGAGTATTCCGGATTTTCGATCATGGAGATCAGATGCTCAATCGACTTGGCGCCGATATTGTGTATGTTCTGGTTGACAGTCGTCAGACTCGGCTTAAACACCTTGGCCTCAAAAATATTGTCAAACCCGACAACTGAAACATCCCCGGGAACGGAAAATCCCCATGCTTCAATTTCATGAATCGCCCCCATCGCAGCCATATCCGAGGTGCACACGACAGCCGTCGGGGGAGACTGAAGATGCAGGAGCTTCCTCATGGCGACTATGCCGCCTTCAAAGGAATAGTCGCACACTTCCAGATACTTGTCCCTGTATTCGATGGAACAGTCCGAAAGACCCTGCTTATATCCCTGAAGCCGCCTTTCAGCTACCGTATGGCCGAGGGTACCGGCGATGTAGGCGATGTCCCGGTGACCCAGCCCGTACAGATGGGAGACGGCCATATGGACGCCGTTCACATTATCCGACGTAATATTTCCGACCCGGTTTCCCATGACGTCCGTATCCACAAACATGGTAGGAATATCGGAGCGGATCAATTCGCCGATAATCCGGTGGTCCCGCTCTACGCCGAAGATGACGACCCCATCCAGGTTTCTGCTCTCGCAGTGGTCGATAAAAGAATAACTGTCTTCGTTAAGCCGGGCAGAGAGGCGCATAAGATCATAACCGCTGTTCTCCAGCGCCGTTTTGATGCCTTCCAGAAGTTCAGCCACATACGGGTTCGTAAAGGGAATGTTGATCAGCACCCCCACGGTCCATGATCTCCCGGTAACGAGTCCGCGTGCAATGGCATTAGGCCGGTAACGAAGAAGCTCAATCGCCGATCTTACTTTTTTCCTAGTTTTATCGCTAACGTCCGGATAATGGTTAATGACTTTGGAAACGGTTGCGACAGATACTCCAGCCTCTTTCGCCACATCATGAATGGAAGCCACTATACAATCACCTCAAATACAAATCAGTTGCCGATCAGTTCAAAAATTTACGATTTCGAATATTCATGATGACGAATCTATTATACCTGAATGGTGAATGATGAGGTACTGGAACAAATGAAGCCTCCTTGACGCTCCTTGTCCGCGTTTACTGGTGATTTTGAATCTCCGCCAGATCCAGCGTCAGCTTCTCAATCGTCTTCACGAAAGCCGCCAGTTCCTGGGAGCTCTCCGCCTGTGCCCGGGCATGGACCGATGTCTGCCGGGTTTCCTGCTGTACGCTTTCCAGCCGGACCATGATGCCCGACACTTTATCCTGGATCGTCTCCAGCGCTTCCTGCGAATGGGCTGCGAGCTTACGCACCTCGCCGGCCACGACGGCAAAACCTCTGCCGGAATCCCCGGCATGCGCCGCCTCGATCGCCGCGTTCAGTCCGAGCAGATGGGTCTGGTCGGCGATGCCCTTGATCAGGCCGCCCATGTTCTCGATTTGGGTGACATCCTCCTGGAGCTCGTCCATCAGCGAATGGGCCAGGTCCTGGGAAGCCGCGGTCACTTTCGCCGTCTCGGCGATTTGGCCGGCACTCTCGTTCAGCTCGGCAATCATGCCGGTCAGCTGCTGAACGACTTCGGTTACCGCCCGGAGCACCTGCTCCCGCTCGTCGGCAAGCTCTTGGATCTTTTCCTTTTCCTTCATGTCGTAAGCTTCCAGAACCAATTGCGAATCGAGGTTGAACATCTTGGTCAGAGGATGGATCACCTCGATCCAGCGGTCCGGAATGGCCTTCTTGAACAGCTCAACCGCGATATCCAAATAAACCATGTAGCTGCCGAGATAATAGTCCGTGTTTAAGCCAACGCGCGAGTGTACCAATCCGATGGCGATTCTTTTCTCCAAAAACGGCTCGTCGATGACACCTTCGGCCAGCGACATCCAGTACTCCCGCTGGGTCGTCTTCAGCCTGTCGATCGTCGTTTTCCGTTCAATGATACGCATAAGCTCCGGCTCCGAAGTGATGTGCCGATAAAAATGGTCCACGACTTCATCGACCACTTTGCTGAATACGGGCTGGTGCGCCCGCAGAATCTCCAAATCCTTTTCCGTCAGTCCAATAAACTTCAGTTGGTTGTGCCGCGCTTCCGATACTTGAATCATGTAAAATGGCTCCTTTAGATATTTCCTGATTATACCAATTTCCATCAATCCATATAGATTGAACTAAAGTTTCGCATTGAACTTCCTGTTATAACCGCCCGGTAAGGCCTTTAACGTTCATTTCTTTAGTTCATTCTATATAACTTTGTCTATTATAGTCTATATCGACGACTAACCTACTAAAATATAGGGCGTCCGGGCTTATATTTTTAATACGGCTTTACGAATGAACTGGTACAACTCCCCGTCCATTCCAAATGGAAGGGCCTGATCGGAGTGATCCCGGTAATAACTTTCCGCCGACCGGCTCAACTGGTCATAATCACCCGCCGCATCCTGAAGGCAGCTCTTCCATCGTCTTGCAAGGTCTAACACGACGGGATCGTGCTCCGGCGTTCCTTTCTCCATTTCGGAGCGGAACCCGGAAATCAGCCTCCGGAATTCCTCATTCTTCTCCCTTATTTGTTCTGAATTCATAGAAGTATAATTCCGCTGGATGTTTTTTGCCATCTCCCGGCTAAAATGCTTGCTCCGGCTTATATTGATCATTTGCACGACTTCCATGAACCGGGAGGGGTCAACGGGCTGTCCGCGGTGCATCAAGCTGTAAATATCATTTAACCGATCCCTTAAGTCCAGCTGCATTTGAATGTGTTCATTGATCCGTGCAAGTTGGTGTTCCAGCAAATGTAAAGGATTAAAAGCCGGATCGGTCATCAATCGTTTTACTTCTTCCAGCGAAAATCCCAATTGTTTAAGTAAAATGATATGGTGAAGCCGCTGCAGATCGTCCTCTACGTACAAACGGTGTCCTTTTTCCGACGTGTGTGCCGGATGCAATAAGCCGATCTCGTCGTAATGGTGAAGCGTCCTGACGGTAAGGCCGGTTAATTGGGCGATTTCCCCAACTCTCCAGATTTTCATCGTTGTTGATCCTCTCTTGGTTTGATAAGGGTCATGGAATCGTTCTTCTCCGTTGCAATGTGTTGAGCAAGTTCTGAATCTCGATGGGACTAAATACATATTTCTCCCCGCAGTGGCTGCAGACCACTTCAGCCGGCTCTGCCTGCAGGACGAGATTAGAGAGCTCCTTCGGGTCGAGGCTCAACAGCAGCCCGCTAAGCATTTCCTTTGTGCATTCACAGTACCAATGCAGCGGCTTGATTTCCAGAAGGGCCCCTCCGCCCGGCGGGCTCAGAAGCAGCTCATGGGATGCCTCATGCTGTTGATTGGGGTACAGCATAAAATCGCACTTGTCCACCGCCTCCTGTACTTGCTGCATCAGCCCCGGATCTGCGCCTGGGAGCAACTGCGCTAATACGCCTCTGGATGACGTTACCCGCTGCTTCTGATGATCGATGCAAATGTTTACGGTGACCCACGTCGGTGTTTGTTCGCTTTGGCCATAATAATGAGAAATATCATCCGTGATATTGGCGTAAGGCATATCCGTAATTCCTGTAAACATCCGATTCGTTCCTGTTTCCTGCACCACCTGGATATTGCCCCTGCTCCCGATAATCTGCCCAAGCGATAAGCCCTCCGATGGCCGTTGAAACCACTCTTCACTGAGATATCCCCGAACGTGACCGGAAGCGTCCGCTTCCGCAAATATGTTTAAGCCCGCGCTGCTTGCACGGATTTTCAGGCTCATTTGCTGCGGATCTTTTAAAAGGCCTCCAATCAGCCCTGCCGCCGATACCGTTCTGCCCAATGCCTCCTTCAACACCTGGCTCATTGTTCTTCTATGAAAGATTTCTTGGAGCAAATAGGTATTATCCATAAAAATGATACGCACTTTTCCGTCAAACGCAATTGATTTTGCAATCCAGCTGCTCTTCATTGTCTACAATCCTTTCCGCGTTTCCAGTATCCCCACATCTTACTTCCTAACGTGACGTGAGGTTCAAGACCCGAAAAGGAAAAAAAAGACCCCCGAAATAATCGGGAGCCATTTTGCCGATGAAATACAATAGGAATGTCGGGCTGATTACCGGTTCAGCAAGCTTCCCACATAGCGCAGCAGCTCGTTCGCGCATACCGGGCAATAGCCGTGCTCATCAATCAGCCGTTTGCTCACTTCGTTAATCCGCTTGAGCTGGGCCGCATCCGGCGTTTTGGTCGACGTCGTTATTTTCACGATATCCTTGAGGTCTGTAAACAGCTTCTTCTCAATCGCTTCGCGCAGACGGTCATGATTATGGTATTCGAACTTTTTGCCCTTGCGGGAATAAGACGAAATCCGGATGAGGATTTCTTCACGAAACGCTTTTTTCGCATTTTCGGAAACGCCGATTTGCTCCTCGATGGAACGCATCAGCCTTTCGTCCGGATTCATCTCTTCATCGGTCAGCGGATCACGGATTTTCGTCCAGTTGCAGAACGCTTCGATGTTGTCGAGATAATTCTCGAACAGCGTTTTGGCCGACTCTTCAAAAGAATAGACAAACGCCTTCTGCACTTCTTTTTTCGCCAGCTCGTCGTATTCCTTTCGGGCCACCGCAATAAAGTTCAGATAACGCTCCCGTTCGTCCTTCGTAATGGAGGCGTGCTGGTCAAGCCCGTCTTTGATGGCCCGCAGCACATCCAGCGCGTTAATGCATTGAAGGTCCTGCTTAATCAAAGCACTGGAAATCCGGTTGATGACATACCGCGGATCGACGCCGGACATGCCTTCTTCCAAATATTCAGACTGCATTTCCTTCAAATCGGCTTCTTTATAGCCTTCGATCTCTTCACCGTCGTACATTCTCATCTTTTTGACGAGATCCATTCCCTGCTTCTTCGTCTCCTTCAGACGGGTCAAAATGGAGAAGATCGCAGCGGAACGCAGCGCATGCGGCGCAATATGGATATGCTTCATGTCGCTTTGCGAAATGAGCTTGCCGTAAATTTTTTCTTCATCCGATACCTTCAGGTTATAAGGAATCGGCATGACGATCATCCGGGACTGCAGCGCTTCATTTTTCTTGTTGGCGATAAAGGCCTTGTACTCGGATTCATTGGTGTGCGCAACGATCAGCTCGTCGGCGGAAATGAGCGCAAATCGGCCTGCCTTGAAATTGCCTTCCTGCGTGAGCGAGAGCAGGTTCCACAGAAACTTCTCGTCGCATTTGAGCATTTCCTGAAATTCCATCAGGCCGCGGTTGGCCTTGTTCAGCTCTCCATCGAAACGGTAGGCGCGGGGGTCGGATTCCGAACCGAATTCCGTAATCGTTGAGAAGTCGATACTGCCGGTCAGGTCGGCGATGTCCTGTGACTTCGGATCCGACGGGCTGAATGTACCGATACCGACACGGCTGTCTTCCGAGATCACCACCCGGGTGACGGGCATTTTCTCGATATCACCGTCGTATTCGGTCTTCAGGCGCATTTGGCAGGAAGGGCAGAGATTGCCTTCGATCCGCACGCCCAGTTCTTTTTCCACTTCCGGCCTCAGGTCCAGCGGAATGAGATGAAGCGGTTCTTCATGCATCGGGCAGCCGTCAATGGCATATACCGCGCCTTGGGGCGTTCTCGAAAATTTCTCAAGACCCCGCTTCAGCAGGGTCACAATCGTCGATTTCCCGCCGCTGACCGGCCCCATCAGCAGCAGAATCCGTTTACGGACGTCGAGCCTGCGGGCCGAGGAGTGGAAATACTCCTCCACCAGCTTTTCAATGGCACGATCCAGGCCGAAAATTTCCTGCTCAAAAAATTTATAACGTTTATGGCCGTTGACCTCTTCCACGCCGTATGATTTGATCATGTCATAGACGCGGGCATGCGCCGTCATCGCCGGTGATGGGTCCTGACGAAGAAGGTCGATGTATTCTTTAAAGGTGCCATTCCATGCCAGTTGATCGCTCTCTGCCCGATATGCCGCTACGCGTTCGAAAATATCCATGCAAGTACCTCCTATGACTCGGTTATGAAATCGCAAGCTACTCCTACAAAAATGCGTCAAGGGTCAACTGCTCCCATCGATTCTTAAAAAGTGTATTACATACCTATGCGGGACTGTGGGATTAGTTGACCTCTTTTTTCGCCCATGTCAGATTGTCTTTTTCTATAAAAGCAAGGGCGCTCCGACTTTCCCGGCGGGATATCTGCCCCTTATGATTCGGGTTCTTCTGTTGAGATGATATAATGAACAAAGAATTCAGAAGCGGATCACCGCAGAAGGAGAGCCTGAATATGTCCGTCCAGCATGAAACCGAACTTTACGAGCCATTGAAGGCTTTTTTTGAGCGGCAGGGCTACGAGGTCAAAGGCGAAGTTCGCCACTGCGATCTGGTGGGCTTGCATCCGGACGAGGAAGAGCCGCTGATCGTGGAAATGAAAAAGACGTTCAACCTCTCCCTGCTGCTGCAAGGAATCGAACGTCTCAAGCTGAGCCCTCATGTATATTTGGCGGTGGAGCGCAACCGCAGCAAGCGGGGTGCCGTGAACCAGCGCTGGGATGACATCACCGGTTTATGCCGCAGGCTGGGCGTCGGCCTTCTCACCGTTACCTTCTATAAAACCAAGAAGCCGCTGGTGGAAGTGCTCTGCGAGCCGGGAACACCTTACGTGCCAACCCGCAGGATGAAGGTCCGCAAGTCCCGGCTGCTCTATGAATTCCGCGAACGCAGCGGCGATTATAACGTCGGCGGCACCACCCGGGCGAAGCTGATGACGGCCTACCGGGAAAAAGCGCTTCGCGTCGCCGGCGCCCTCGCAGGCGCACCGGAAGGCGGCTTATCGCCGGCGCATTTGCGGGAGAAAAGCGGCGTGCCGAATGCGGCGGCCATCCTGCAGAACAATTATTACGGCTGGTTCCAGCGGATCTCCCGCGGCCGCTACCAGCTGACGCCGGCGGGCACCGCCGATCTGGAGCGCTATGCCGGCATCCTGGAGACGGGTGCATCCGGTTTGCCCGCCCTTGTGGAAACGGCCCAGCCGGCGCGTGCCTCACGCCGCAAAAAGACTTAGCTGCGCGCAGTAAATTCGCCGATCGCTTCGCCGATCAGATTCATGCCCAGCAGCAGCTCGTCACGGCCGGGGTGGGTAAAATTCAGCCGAATCCAGCCGCTTCCCCGGCCGTCCGGGTAGCACAGCGTACCCGGAAGAAAGGCTGCGCCCTTGCCCAGGGCGCATTTCAAGAGGGCCAGACTGTCCAGCCCATCCGGCAGCCGAAGCCAGATAAACATGCCCCCCTTGGGGATGACATATCTGGTATCCTGCCATGCCGGCCGCTGCAGCAGCCCGTTCATCAGCTTCAGGCGGGTGTCGTATTCGCGGTTCAGCATTTTGATATGCTCATGAATATCGAAGGCGGAGGATTCCAGCATATTGTGCAGAAAGCGCTGGTTCAGCGTGCTGGACTGCCAATCGGCCAGCTGCTTGGCGGCGGCCAGCATATCGATCAGCGGCCGGCTTCCCGCGGCCCAGCCCGTACGCAGGGCAGGGGCGATCGTTTTGCTGAACGAACCGATGTAGAGCACCCCCTGTCCTCTCCCCGAGCCGTCCAGCGCAAACAGAGAGGGATACAGGCTGGTAAATTCCGGCTGCGATAACTTTTCGAAATGAAGATCCCCGTAAGAATTGTCTTCTATAATGAGGATGCTGTGCTCTCTGCACAGGTCAAGCACTTCCTTGCGCCGCTCTAAGCTCCAAAGGACCCCCGTCGGATTGGAGAAATTCGGTGACGCTACCAGCAGCTTCGGCTGCGTCCGTTCAATCTGTTCCAGCAGACACTCCGGGATCAGTCCATTCTGGTCGCTGTCTACCGGAATGACGACAGCCCCCTGCATCTTGAACACCTGCAAGTACCCCGGCGAAGCCGGACTTTCCACAAGCACACGGTCTCCCGGCTCTACATAGATTCGGGCCATCAGATCCATTGCCTGCTGCACACCGGTCGTCAGCAGAATTTGGTCGGGACCGACATCGATGCGCTTGGTGCGCTTCCAGTCGTCCGACAACCATTCGCGCAACGGCAAAAAGCCCTGCGGCTCCCCATACTGAAGTGCCGTAGGACTATTGGAAATCACTGCTGCCGCTGCCGCCTCCAGCGAAGAAACGGGAAACAGCTCTTCGGCCGGAAGCTCCTCCGCAAAAGAAATAAAGGACTCCCTGTTCGCTAAGGACCGGATGAGATGAAGCGGTGACGACAGCATGACCGCCGTACGGGCTGCAAAGGAATACTGCATGGTCTCTCCTCCCATTAATCTCTATTGGGTTCGGTCTCTCTATATAATTTACAACCCTAAAGTATGTATTCGGAGACGCATGGAATTATGCCGTATTCAAATGTATACCGCTCGCTTCTGGCGCGAATGAAGCGCAAATTTTTCGATGGCCTGGGCCCGTGTGGACACCCCTAACTTGACGTAAATTTTGCGCAGGTAGTTATCGATGGATCTTCGGCTGACGGTAATTTCCGTTGCAATCTTATCGTAGGTAATCCCCTGTACGATCCGTTCCATAATAAAAATTTCCGTCTCGGTCAGATCAAACATCCCTTCGGCCAAAGGAGCCGCCTGCATCTGCCAGATCCCCTGCTTCAGCCATTCAATCGGAAGGGCGGCAAAGCCTTCGCGCAGCCCGTCGATCATCAGCATGAGCTGGGAGGCTGAGGCCTGTTTCGACAAAATCCCGCTTCCCCCGTGATGAATGATCGGATGCAGCAGCTTCAAACCGTCATGATCCGTCAAGATGAGGACATGGCTCTCCGGAGAATTGCTCTTCAGCTTCTCCAGCAGCGGTTCCGCCGTTCCCTCGGGCATCTGGTAGTCCAACAGAACCAGATCGGGCTGGTGCTCGATCACCAGCACCAATCCTTCGTCCCAGGTTGAGGCCATCCCCGTTACCTTCAGATTCTCGCGTTCCTCCAGTATTAACTTGGTGCCCAGCATACTTGTGGGGTGGCTATCGATAATCACAACCCGCCAAACTCTCGTCATTTCAATGGTAACCTCCTGGTACTGATCGTATTGAATATAAAGTACAGCAGCGTTTCTCCCCCGCTCACAAACGCGTTAAACGCTTGTTTAAAGACGTTTCTATTTTCATATCAAGGCTCGTTAAACGGTTATGTAATATATAAATCTATCAGTCTTAAACAGATTGTATCGCACCCCTATTATTTCGTGCAATCTATTTTTAGGTATTTTTATGACTTGTGTTCATTTTTGCGAAAATAATAGGGTAATGATAGAATGGGGACTGGAAAAAAATCAACAAAAACCGAGGTGATGAAATTGCAAACTTCGACAGGGCCTTCCGCACCATTCGGAAACCAGCCCAAGAGGGAGAAGCAACCCTCCGTCAAGTTCGTGCTGCTGATATGGATACTGCTGATTGTACTGGGCGTCGGCGCTGCCTATTTATATAGCAATCATGTGAAACAGGAAATGATAAAGCAGCTTCAGGCAAGTACGGAAAACCAGATGAACGATTTGCAAAAGAGTTACGAGGCTCAGTTTAACGAACTGTCCGGCCAAGTAAAGGAGCTGGAGAGCAAGGTACAGTCCTTTAACGAACTGCTGACGTTCACCAAGGATAACGCCACGAGCAAAACCGACAACAGCAACAAGCTGTATACCCAGCTGAACGAAGTGAAGAAACAGCTGGACACGCTGCAGAAGAAGATGGATCTGCTCAAATGAATGTAAGCATCAAACAGATCAACCGCTTTTTTCTGCTCGTGACCGCTCCGTTCGTTGGATTGTTCATCTATTTGCTGTTCAGCATCGGTCCCCTACATATCCAGGTCGATACCGCAGCGTACGTTCCGGCGGATACGCTTAAGCCGCATACCGACTCGCTGCTGAAGGAGCTGGACAAGGCCGACAAGACTGTGAAAGCAACCATTTCGTCCATCAGCAAGACGTCCAGGCTGTACAAGCAGACGACCGCGGCGATGAATGCGATCGAAGCGACGGCTAAGACACAAGCCGGGCGTCCCGAGCTCATCTATAATAAACGGATTACATCCAAGCTCGGCGTTCCTGTCGAACGCGTCGAAAGCGACCGGATCCGGATCGAGCTCTACAAGGTCAACCCTGGAGTGTATAAAGGATATGCCATGAAGGTGAAGCTCAAGGATCCTTCTGCCATGGGCATGAGCCTTGCCAAAGACAAGCTGGGAAGCTCCGAAACGACGCTGCAGGCCGTAAGCCGGCACGGCGCCGTGGCCGGGATCAATGCCGGAGGATTTGCCGACAACAGCGGCAAGCGTTATCCGCTCAGCACCACCGTCATGAACGGAGAGTATCTCACGGGGTTCCAGTCCAGCTTCAAGGATCTCTTTTTCGTGGGGTTGAACAAATCCGGCAAGCTCATCGGCGGCAAGTTCCGGAATCAATCCGAACTGGACCGCCTGCAGCCCAAATTCGGGGCGACCTTCGTGCCGGTGCTGCTCAAAAACGGCCAGCCCGTTGAAATCCCGCTCAAATGGAAGCAGTCTCCCAACCGTGCGCCGCGGACCGTAATCGGGAGCTACAAAGATGATCAGCTGCTGATCATCGTCGTGGACGGGCACAACGAAAACGGCAGCTCGGGAGCCACCCTCCAGGAACTGCAGAGCAAAATGCTCCATCTCGGCGTCATCAATGCCTATAATCTGGATGGCGGGGGCTCTTCTACCTTGGTGCTTAACGGCAGGGTGGTCAATCACCCGTCGGACGGCAGCATGCGGCCGGTCCCGACCAACTTTCTTTTTTATAAATAAGTATCCTTAAGCAGCAAAAAAATTATGAACAAAATGACGAATTCATTTATTTTTCCAGCAAGTGTGGGTATAATAGGCTTATTGAGCAATGGTAGTTCAGCGGGAGGTGGCCTTAAATGTCGTTCTCATTAACTTTTTGGATTTGTATGGTGGTGCTGCTAATGTTCCTGGTCGGCATCCTAACCGCAGCTTATAACGATGATAAAACTAAAGGACTGTAAGGCCGAAGGGGCTTCCTATATAGGAAGCCTTTTTTCATGGAAACCTGATCCATACAGGACCAGGTCATAAACGCAGCGGGCTATAAAAGAAAAACACCACGAAAATTCGTGATGCCCAAATGAATGTTATGCATGCTTTTGCAATTGCAGCATGTCGGATTGACACTGGCCGCAAATATACCGCTCTTTGAACTCCGTCACTTCGTCCATCGAACCGCAAAACACGCATTTCGGACGGTAACGCTCCAGAATGATGTGGTCCCCCTGCACCAAAATCTCAACAGGATCTCCTTCGTTCATCTGATAACGTTTTCTAAGCGACTTCGGCAGGACGATCCTTCCGAGCTGATCTACCTTGCGTACAACACCGGCAGGTTTCATGTTCAACACCTCTCCCTATGACTAATCAAATGTGAAGTGATTAGAAAGTACCCCCTGTGATCATTATTCATACTTTCCAATCCTGAAATATGGGTCTTTTCTAATAGTTCGATGTGACGATGTCGAATCCTGCTCCGGATCAAAATTTTATTACTTTATTTTAGAAGCTGAATTTTTCCGTGTATTTTATCCAAATACAGTCCTTATTCCATGCCCGGATAATCGAGCTGCCGCAGCGCTTCGTACACGATGATTGCCGCTGAATTGGACAGGTTCAACGAGCGGACCTTGTCCGTCATTGGCATGCGCATACACGTATCAGGGTTGGCAGCGAGCAGTTCCTCCGGAAGTCCCTTCGTTTCCTTGCCAAATACGAGAAAATCCTCGTCCTGGAACTGAAAGTCCGTGTAGCGTTTGTCGGCTTTTGTCGTCGCATAGAAGAAACGCCGGCCGGCATACATCTCCTGCACCTCTGCGAAAGATTCATGGTATTCAATATGAACCGCATACCAGTAATCCAGACCCGCGCGCTTCAACGTCGCATCATCGGTGCGAAAACCAAGCGGCTTCACGAGATGCAGGTGGGCTCCCGTCGCTGCGCAGGTTCTGGCGATATTGCCGGTATTCGCGGGAATTTCAGGTTCAACAAGTACAATGTGCAATGCCATAAATCGATGTCCACTCCCATTCAACATTCTATATAAAATGAACTAAAGCTAATCTTGCTTCTTCCTTGAATCCAATCTGGAATACAGGCGAAGTGCTTTCCCTTTACTTCAGTTCAATTTATATGGCTTAAGTTTAAAAAGCCTCTCGCCGACAAACGGCGAAAGGCGCTTCACTCATGGATGTTCAAGCTTCAGGCTTCATTACCCATGATTCTTTTGAAAATGGTTCATAAAATCGGCCAGTGCTTTGACACTCTCGTAAGGAACGGCATTGTAAATCGAAGCGCGCAGACCGCCGACACTGCGGTGTCCCTTCAGACCTACAAAACCTTCCTGCTCCGCTTCCTTAATAAACTGCTTCTCCAGCTCTTCGGAAGGAAGACGGAATGTAATATTCATAATCGAGCGGCTGCCCGCCTCCACCGGTCCGCGGTAGAAGCCTTCGCTGCTGTCTATTGTATCATAAATCAAGCCGGCTTTCTCCCGGTTGATCTTCTCCACTCCAGCCAGAGAGCCTTGTTCTTCGATCCACTTCAGCACTTCGTTGACCATGTATACCGAAAAGGATGGTGGGGTGTTGTAAAGAGAGTTGTTCGCCGCATGCGTGCTGTAGCGCAGCATCGTCGGAATATGCTTCGGCGACTCGGCCAGCAGCTCTTCGCGGGCGATGACGACCGTTACGCCGGAAGGTCCCAGGTTCTTTTGCGCTCCCGCATAGATAAAGTCGAACTGATTCACGTCGAACTCGCGGCACAGGATGTCGCTGGACATGTCCGCGATCAGCGGTACGCTGCCTGTATCCGGATACTGCTGGTACTGGCTGCCTTCAATCGTCTCATTGGACGTTACGTGCAGATACGCGGCATTTTCCGGAATTTCGATGCTGCTCAGGTTCGGAATCGACATAAATTTATTGTTCTCCGAAGAAGCGGCAATATGCGTCTCCCCGATCAAGCGCGCTTCCTTCTCCGCTTTGCTGGCCCAGCTGCCTGTCAACACATAGCTTCCGGTCTTGCCGGCCGTCAGAAAGTTCATCGGCACCATTGCAAATTGGGTGCTGGCACCGCCCTGCAGAAACAGCACCTGGTATCCCGAAGGATTACCCAGAAGAGACAGCAAACGGCTTTGCGCTTCGTTATGGACTTCCTCGTAAACCTTGCCGCGGTGCGACATCTCCATGATGGACATGCCCGTCCCCCGGAAATCCACGAATTCGGCTTGTGCGCGTTCCAGCACTTCCAGCGGCAATGCGGCAGGGCCGGCGTTAAAATTGTATGCTCTCTTTGTCAAAACAACTCCCCATCCTCTCTCTTATAGCGAATGATAATACGGCAATGATAGCAGTATTCCCAAAGGCCATCAAGTACAAAAAAGCACATAGTATGGCACCTTGCGGACGTTTGGTTTTTTTTCTATTACTTTAACACAGTTTGTTTAACGGAGTAAAGCGCTGCAGGAAGAGCAAATCAAAAGTCGACGGCATTCGGCAGAAACAGCCAGGGGATCCTCGGTAGTCGTCATCACCGGAGTTTTCCCAACAGTCCTACTCCTGCTCGCTGCCCCCGAACTGCCCACACTTACTTCCCTGCCCAGCGGAGCGGACACCGCAATTCCGAAAGCAGCGCAGCGGTCGCCTTTGTTTTCCCGTTTCTACCGCGGACAGCGGCTAAATTCAGGAAACGGGAAAACAACACGCGAGTGGAGGAATGCGGTGGCTGCGGAGCGTCCCCACAGAATGCGGTGGACGCGAACGCTGGCCCGGTATGGCATATGCTGCCGCATGCAGGCTTGGCTCTCCTTGGCAGATACATCCCCCTCTTCATAGAGGCTGCTGACGTGTCGTCTCCCTGAGCACCAGCACAACTACTTCCCTGAGCCGCCCACACTTACTCCCCTGCCCAGCGGAGCGGACATCGCAATTCCGAAAGCAGCGGAGCGGTCGCCTTTGTTTTCCCGTTTCTAACGCGGACAGCGGCTAAGTTCAGGAAATGGAAAAACAACACGCGAGCGAAGGAATGCGGTGGCTGCGGAGCGTCCCCCCCAAACAAAGAGGCTGCCCCTCCAGTCATTTCTGACCGGAGAAGGCAGCCATTTCTTGATACGAATTAGCAGTCGAAGTACAGACCGTACTCGTGCGGATGCACGCGGATCGAAACGGCTTTTGCTTCAGCACGCTTCAGGCTAACGAAGTTATCAATGAACTCTTTGGTGAATACGCCGCCTTCCAGCAGGAAGTCGTAATCAGCTTCCAGAGCGTCCAATGCTTCGTCCAGGGTGCCCGGTACGCTGCGGATCTCCGCTTTTTGATCGTCGGAGAGCTCATAGATGTTTTTGTCCATCGGTCCGTATCCGAGCTCAACCGGATTGATTTTGCGCTTGATACCGTCCAGACCGGCCATCAGCATGGCCGAGAAGGCCAGGTAAGGGTTCGCCGTGGAGTCCGGCGTACGGAATTCGATGCGGCAGCCTTTAGGCGTTACAGCCGCGACTGGAATACGGATCGCTGCGGAACGGTTACCTTTCGAGAACACGAGGTTAACCGGTGCTTCGTAGCCAGGAACCAGACGCTTGAAGGAGTTGGTCGACGGGTTCGTGATGGCAATCAGGGCCGGAGCATGGTACAGGATACCGCCGATGTAGTTCAACGCCATTTCGCTCAGGTTCGCATATGCGCCTTTTTCGTAGAACAAAGGCTCATCGCCGTTGAAGATGGATTGGTGAACGTGCATGCCGCTTCCGTTGTCGCCAAAGATCGGTTTTGGCATGAAAGTCGCCACTTTACCGTATTGACGTGCTGTGTTGTGAACAATGTATTTGTACAGCAAGAGGTTATCCGCTGTTTTCTTCAGAGTATCGAAACGGAAGTTGATTTCCGCTTGGCCTGCAGTGGCCACTTCATGGTGATGACGCTCGATGCGGAGGCCGGCTTCTTCCAGCAAACGACACATTTCGCTGCGGATGTCTTGTTGGGTGTCGACTGGTGCGACAGGAACGTATCCGCCTTTCACGCGTACTTTGAAGCCAAGGTTACCGCCTTCTTCTTTACGGTTCGTGTTCCAGGAAGCTTCTTCGGAATCCACGAAGTAAGAAGAACTGTTCATACCGCTTTCGTAACGGACGTCGTCAAAAATAAAAAATTCGGATTCAGGCGCAAAGAAAGCTGCCGTACCAACGCCGCACTGTTGCAGATATTCTTCGGCTTTGGCCGCGATGCTGCGCGGATCGCGCTCATAGCGCTCGCCGTCCGGCGTGTTGATGTTACACATGATGTTTAGTGTCGGATGAGCGGTGAATGGATCGACAAAAATCGATTCCGGATCTGGCATCATCACCATATCCGATTCTTCGATTCCCCGGAAACCGGCGATGGAAGAGCCGTCGAACGCAACCCCGTTCACGAACGTTTCTTCATCCACTTCAGAGGCAGGCAAAGAAATGTGATGCGCACGGCCAGCCAAATCTACGAAACGGAAATCCACCCACTCAATTGCTTTCTCCTGAATTGTTTTTAATACGTTTTCAACCGACATGCTCTCTTCCTCCCAATTTCCGAACATTTCCCCGCATTTAAAACGTAAACGTTCAGTATCTAATGATTTATGTCGTCATTATAAAACTTCAAACCTGACATCGTCAATATGTATGTAAGGTATTTTTAAAAATGGTGTGAGGTATCCTTACACTTTTCAACACATTATTTGCACTAATTGCAAATAGCCTGCACGGACTGATTTTCCGGGGAAAATCAGCCGGCAGGCTTCGATGTCTATCCGGTATTACCGGGGAAATATTATACTCCTACTTTAAAGGCTTCAGCAGGCGCCTTGGACGTACTGAATGTGCGCCCAACAAGCGGAGCCAGCTTCTCCAGGTCTTTAAGAAGTGCGGCAAACTGGTCCGGGAACAGCGACTGCACGCCGTCACCTGTCATTGAGTTGTCCGGATCTGTATGCATCTCAATAATCAGTCCGTTAGCACCAGCCGCAACCGAGGCTTTGGACATAGGCTCAACCAGCTCTCTGCGGCCTGTGCCATGACTCGGGTCGGAAATGACCGGCAGATGGCTCAGCTGCTGCAGCACAGGAATAGCCGACAAATCCAGCGTGTTGCGGGTATAGCTTTCGAATGTACGGATTCCGCGCTCACAGAGCATAACGTCTGGATTGCCGCCTGCGAGGATGTACTCGGCTGCATTCAGCAGTTCGTCATAGGTGGCGCTGAACCCGCGCTTAAGCAGTACCGGCTTACCGCAAGTTCCCAGCTTGCGCAGCAGGTCAAAGTTCTGCATATTCCGCGTACCCACCTGCAAAATATCAGCATACTCTGCACAGATATCCACGTATTCCGGTGTCATGACTTCCGTAATAGTCAACAGGCCGTGCTTTTGTCCGGCTTCAGCCATCATAATAAGACCTTCGACACCGATCCCTTGGAAGCTGTATGGTCCTGTCCGTGGCTTGAAAGCCCCGCCTCTCAGCACCTGTCCGCCGGCAGCCTTCACCAGGCCCGCAATTTCATCAATCTGCTCGGGGGATTCAACCGCGCAGGGTCCTCCCATGACGACGAGCTCGTCGCCGCCGATTTCCACGCCTTTTATCTTGATCACCGTGTTCTCCGGATGAAAATCACGGCTTGCCAATTTGTATGATTTGGTAATCTTCACTACATTCTCTACTCCCTTCATTTGACGCAAGTGCTCAGCAAGCTGCGGGTTGACCTGACCGATCAGCCCAATGACCGTCCGGTCTGCGCCTTTGGAGACAGAAGCCTGCAGTCCTTCCTTCTCAATCACACGCACAATATCCGCAATTTGTTCTTCCGGTGTCGTATTGGATGTAATTACGATCATGGCTTTTTCATTCCTCCTGTGAAGCGCCTCGCTTTGGCGTGCTTCAAGTATATTCTCAAATGATTCGGTATCTTTATCTGGTCTACCGTTCTCGCCTCTCACTTTACTAATACGCTTAAACGCGTTTTCGCTTTTAAGCTTTTATCCGCTAAAGCAACTATATCGGAAAACCACCCATCCGTCAACCCCTCAATCTAAAATGGGCATCATCTCCATACCGATTTATCTGGTCTATTTTGTCAAAAAAGAGCCAGATCATATCAGGGACAGCAAAAATCATGGTCTGGAAATAAAAAAGAAGCAGGCCTCCATTCTCGGAAGTCCTGCTCCTTTTCGTCCGGCATTATGCCTTAGTACCGCCTGCCGCCTTTACTGGCGGAAGCAGCTTATTCATATTAACCGTGCGCTTAATTTCCCACGTATCCGGGTTCTCCGGATCATACTGCTCCAGATACGCGATCACTTCTTTCGTGATTGGGGTTGGCGTCGAAGCGCCCGAGGTGACAGCCACCTTGGATATACCTTCAAGCCACTCGCGTTTCAGCTCGGTAATGTCGGCAATCCGGTAGGCCTTGACGTTGGCAATTTCTTCGGAGACCTGGGCCAGCCGGTTGGAGTTGTTGCTCCGCGGATCGCCGACAACGATCACCAGATCCGCTTGTCCAGCCTGCTCCGCGACCGCTTCCTGCCGCACCTGGGTGGCCAGGCAGATCTCATTGTGAACCTCGGCGGACGGATACAGCTCCAGCAGCTTTTTCATAATGGCCTTAATGTCCCATTGGCTCATCGTCGTCTGGTTCGTAATAATGATGCGCGAGGCGGATATACGCAGATTGGCAATCTCGTCTTCCTTCTCGATCAAGTGAACGTGATCCGGCGCAATGCCGATAGCGCCTTCGGGTTCCGGATGGCCCTTCTTGCCGATGTATATCACTTCGTAGCCTTCCGCCACCTTCTCGCGGATCAGATCATGGGTCTTGGTGACGTCCGGACAAGTCGCGTCTACTGTCGTAAGACCTTTGTCCCGGGCCAGCTTCCGGACTTCCGGCGAAACGCCGTGGGCGGTGAAGATGACCGTGCCGCTGTCCACCTGCTTCAGGATGTCCATCCGGTTCGGCCCGTCGAGCGTGATGATCCCTTCGTCTTCAAAAGAATTCGTGACATGACTGTTGTGCACGATCATGCCCAATATATAAATCGGCCGGGGGAGGTCCAGGTTCTGGGCCGCCTGGCGCGCCAGCACCATGGCATCGACCACGCCGTAGCAGTACCCCCGGGGCGAAATTTTAATCACTTCCATGACTTTCACCTGCTTTCTCTGGCATGCCTTAGCCTAACCATTATACCCTATTCCAAAGGGACGGGAAAGACGACCGGCAGCCAGATAATAAAGGTAGTGCCTTCTCCCTGCCGGGTAACGACCTCGACCGAGCCGTTCAGCTCGTCGATAATCCATTTGGCGATGGACAGGCCCAGCCCGATGCCCTCGGTCATGCCGCGGGACTGATCCGCCCGGTAGAAGCGGTCAAAGATATACGGCACCTCGTCCTTGTCCATGCCGATGCCCGTATCGGCAATCCGGATGCCCACCTGATCCTCATACAGCAATGCGTCAAACGTCACTTGGCCTTCGGGCGTATACTTAAATGCGTTTTCAATAAAAATGAACAGCATCTGCTGCATATAGTCCTTATTGCCGTTGACATAGACACCGTTCAGGATCGAAAAGTCACCGGTAATCCATTCGGCCTGCCGCGGCAGGAATTGGGCCCTTCTGGCTACTTCCTCCACGAGAATTTCAAGCGGAATCGGCTGCTTGTCAAATGTACGCCCCGTGTCTGCCCGCGCCAGAGAGAGCATGTCGCCGACGAGCCGGCTCATCCGTTTGGATTCGTCCGCAATGTCGCTGATGGCCTCCCGGGTCATCTGCTTCAGCGTCGCTTCATCCAGCTTCGGACGGTCTCCTTCATCGTCTGACCACATTTTTTCCAGAAGATCCACATTGCCGCGGATCGTCGTCAATGGTGTCCGCAGCTCGTGCGACGCATCGGATACGAACCGGCGCTGCGTTGCGTATGACTCCTCTAGATTTTTATAAAAGCCCTCCATGCGCCCCAGCATGCTGTTAACGGTGTCGATCAGCTGCCCGACTTCATCCTGGGGCCCGTCGTAATCGATGCGGACGCTGAGGTCCTGGCCATTCTGGATCTGACTCGCCGCTTCGATGACGTTGCCGATGGGGCTCATCGATTTGCGGGCCAGGAACAGACCGAGCGAGGAGGCCACGATGATCATGATCGTTGCGCTGATGACCAGAATATTCCGCAGCAGCGTCAGCAGTTCCACTTCATGTCCCGTATAAATGGCTAGCTGAAGCATTGCAACCACCTGGCCGGTGTTGCTTTCCGTAATGATGCCCTGGTATAGGTAAAAAGGGTTTCCCTGGATATACACGGTTTTAAAACCCTGCTGTTTTGGCGCATGGTTGTAATCGGGATAAGGGAATTTAATGTTTAAAGCCCCCAGGTTTTCGGACACGGATAATTTATTGTGGACATAATCAATCATCTGCACAAAAGTCTGCGAGGTCAAATCGGAAGGCACTTCAAAACTTAAATAATTACTCCTGCGGTTCCAGTTCAAAACCACGGTCGGCTCAATTTTATTATATTGCTGAGCCAGCCGCTCCCTCACGGAATTATACGTATTAAAATGGACGACCCCGTACACCGCCGAGCCGAACACAATTAGCGTTACGGCGAGAATGGCAGTGTACCAGGCGGTCAAGCGCAATCTTATGGACATTTCTTATGAATCCCCTCTCAGGATATAACCTGCACCGCGGATCGTTTGAATGACACGCTTCCCTCCGTGTTCTTCCGTCTTCTGACGGAGCATCGCAATGTACACTTCCAGCACGTTGGACTCACCGCTGTAATCGTAACCCCAGATTTTATCCATAATTAAGTCGCGGGACAGCACCCGCTTCGGATTTTGCATGAATAAATGAAGAAGCTCAAATTCCTTGGCCGTCAGCTCGAGGCGTTTACCGCCGCGCAGCACTTCCCGGGAGTCGACATCCAGCACGATGTCCTCATAGGTCAACCGATGGTCGCCGGCTTCCTCCTGCCCCGGCTTCCGGCGCAGCAGCGCGCGCACCCTGGCCAGCAGCTCTTCCAGCGCAAACGGCTTGACGAGGTAATCGTCCGCCCCAAGGTCGAGCCCTTTGACCCGGTGCTCGATTTCATCCTTGGCGGTGAGCATCAGGATCGGCACCTGGCTGCCGCCTTCCCGAAGCCTGCGGCACACCTCAAATCCGTCCACCTGCGGCATCATGACGTCCAGCACGACGATATCGGGCTCCCCGTTCAAAATGACCTTCAGTCCCTCTGCCCCATTGTTAGCGGTACTGACGTCGTACCCTTCAAATGCCAGCCCCCTGCGCAGCATGGAAATGATCTTTTCATCATCGTCAATAATCAAAATTTTCGATCGCATCAACGGACTACTCCTTTATCTCTTTATCTTGTATCATGGCAAATACCTCTGCTTCTTATTGTAGCAGTGAACATTTGCCTTTGCACCACGGTACGACAACAGCGGAAGGGGTCCCCCTTCCGCTGTCTTTATCAACGTATGGATTACTGGCCGCTGACCGCGCTGTTGTCCGTGAATTTATTTTTGTCGCCGATGGTGACCTGCAGATCCATCTTCTTGTTGTTGCGGACGATGTTCAGCGTCACTTTCGAACCGACCTTTTGTTTCTGGATATACTCCGTCAGTTCCGTGTTGGTTTTAAAGCTGGTACCGTTCACGCCGGTAATAATATCGTAAGGGCGGAGGTCCGCTTCGTAAGCCGGGGATTTATAGACGACCTCGGCTACAACGGAGCCTTCTTTCACATCCGTACCCATTTGTTTAGCCACTTCTTCAGTCATCGTCATCAAGGACGCCCCGATAAACGGAACCGGATCCTTCGGAATTTCCTGGTTTTTCTCCAGCTTGTCGACGACATTCTTGATCGTGCTTGTCGGAATCGCGAAGCCGATGCCCTGGGAATCGGCGCTGACGGCCACGTTCATGCCGATGACCTGGCCGTTCAGGTTGAGCAGCGGCCCGCCGGAGTTACCCGGGTTGATTGAAGCGTCGGTTTGCAGCAGATGCTGATATTTGCGGGTGCCGCTGCCGGATTCCTCGCTGATATCGATGGAACGTTCGCGGGCGCTCAGCACGCCTGTCGTTACCGTATGGTCAAAGCCCTGCGGGTTACCGATGGCTACAACCGGCTCGCCGACTTTCAGGCTCGAAGAATCGCCGAGCGGAACGGTCGGGAAGTTGTTGTTTCCTTCGATTTTCAGAACGGCAAGGTCGAGATCCTTGCTGCTGCCCAGAAGCTTGGCTTCATAGATCTTCTCGTCGTTCTCGATGGTGACCTGAATGACGTCGGCATTCTCGATCACGTGCTCATTGGTCAGAATATAACCTTCCTTGTTGTAGATGAAGCCGGAACCGATGCCGTAAGGAACGAGCTGCGAAGAGTTCGAACCCGAGCCCTGGGATTGGGAATCCGATCCCGATCCGCCGGAACCCGAATCGCCGCCGAACTGGTCTCCAAAGAAATAGGAGAACGGATCGTTCAGATAAGGATTACTTTGGGAATTGCTGCGGCTGCCTTGCTTAACGAGCGTTTCAATTTTAACGACCGCCGGGCCTGCTTCCTGCACTACTCCGGATACATCCGTCGGCTTCGATAGCGGCAGCGAGGTCGTATTCGCCTTGCCGGTCGTCTCGCCGTTGTCGGCTGCAGCCGAAACCGTCGTAGCTGTTTCGGACGTGAGCGACGTATTAGGCGTAAAAAGATTCATCCGATCCGCCGTAAACATCAGCCCCGTGATGACGACCATGCCGGCAAGGAAGGAAATCAGCACCGTTTTTACCGATGTCTTCGGACGCTGGTTAAACTGCCAGTTACCGCTGTTGTTGCCGCCATTGCTTCCACCCCCGCCACCTGTGCTTCCGCTGCGTCCGGGGCTGCCGGACTCTCCGGAGCTGTGGTACTGGCTGGAGGTTACCGGAAGCTGTCTGACCGGATTCGGAGGAGTAATCTCCACTTCCTCCGCTTGCGGCCTGTCGGAGGACTCACTGCCTGGATGCTCTGTATTGTTGTCTTTTCCAAGGGACTTAAACGGCCCGTAGGAATAGTAATAAGATGAATTATTCGAATCGGAAGACGGCTGTTCACGCTTTGTTGGCTCTTGATCAAACGAATCTTCCGGCTGGCCAAATCTGTTTCTTTCGTCCATGTGATTCATGCCTCCTGCTTTCCCTGATTTATAGCGTTCCGTTAGGGATATTATTTAACTGTTTATATCATGTACTATAAACCTTAATGACAGATTAAAAACAATTAAAAAGCAGATAAAACATGTCGGGAAAGACTATGACTGCACCCATCCTTTACGGTGGGCGTAGATGGCCAGCTGCGTCCGGTCCTCCAGCTCGCATTTCATCAGCAGATTGCTCACATGGGTCTTGACCGTCTTGATGCTGATATGCAGCTCCTCAGCGATATCCTTGTTACTTTTGCCTTCGGCGACGAGCAGCAGCACTTCCTTCTCGCGTTCGGTCATCCCGGTAGAATCTCCCTGGACGGTCCGCTGGCGGATGCCTCTAGTCAGGGCCTGGGATACGTCCCCCGTCATGACCGGCATGCCGCGGTTGGCCCCCTGCAGCGCGTAGATCAGTTCGTCGGCCGATACAGTCTTCAACACGTAGCTGACGGCTCCGGCTTCCACCGCGTCCACCACCAGGTCGTCTTCGAGAAAGCTCGTCAAAATGACGATCTTGATCGAGGGGTATTTTGCCAGAACGGCCCTTGTCGTTTCGGCACCGTTCATCACCGGCATCATCAGATCCATCAGCACCAGATCGGGATGCTCCTCCTGCGGCCGCTGGTCCAGCCAGACCAGCAGCTCTTGGCCGTTGCCTGCTTCCCCGATCACTTCAAAGGAAGGCTCCAGCATCAAATATGTTTTCAGTCCCATTCTGACCATATCATGATCATCCACGATGACCACCTTCACGCTATCTGCCATTTCGATTTCCCCCTGCCTGTATTGATGATCCGTTCTAAACTAAGTAAACTTCGGTATATGTACACGGATGGTCGTGCCCGAGCCTTGCCGGCTCATAATTTCGACCTGTCCGCCCAGTTTCTCGGCCCGCTCCCGCATCGTTGAAAGTCCGTACGATCCCGGTCTGTGCGGAATCGAGTCAAACCCCTGGCCGTCGTCGCTGATGCTGAGCACCACCTGCCGGCTCTCTTCGCGAAGCGACATGCTGACCAGTCTGGCGTGGGCATGCTTCACGATATTGGCCACCGCTTCCTGAATGATCAGAAACAGCTGATGCTCGATCGCTTCCGACAGACTGCCCTTCAGCTCGACCTCCTTCATGCCTTTGAGGCCGTTTTGGCGGCAGTAGTCCGGAAACCACACCTCCAGGGCTTCGGCCAGACTTTTCCCCTCCAGCTCGACGGGACGGAGCTGCGCAATCAGCGCCCGCATCTGCTTCTGGGCCATCTGGGACATCGTGATGAGCTGCTCCATGACCACTTTGCCCTGCTCCTCGTTCCGTTCAAGCACCCTCGGCAGCGAAGATGCCGACATATGAATGGCGAACAGCTGCTGACTGACGGTATCGTGCAGATCCCGGGCCATCCGCCGGCGCTCTTCGATGACAGCCGATTCCGCGGCTTTTTCCTTTTCGATGACTTCCTGCTCGCCCATCCGCTGCAGCAGCTCCATTTTCTTTTCAATGGAATCCATCACATTGTTGAACTCATGATAGAGCCGGGCAAACGTCGGGTCATCGGTTTCGCCGATCCGTACCGACAGATTTCCTTTGGAGACCTGAAGCATGTTAAACTCCAGCACATCGATGCGTCTCTGGATCCGCTGTCCGGCCATGTATCCGATGATGATCGACAACAGCAGAAACCCCAGGCAGGAATAAATCCATACCCAGGTTCCTTTAATGACGAGATATCCGCTGTCGCTGCCGATATAGAAAATCGCCGTCATCAGAAGGCCGGTCAGCAGAAAGTAAAACAGCAGCATCCATTTGGTGTTTTTCATGATACTTTTCATTCGATCAACCTACTTTGTTTACTTTAATATCACCGATAAACGCGCTGACGTTGATTTTGATTTTTTTGCGCGCTTCCTTGTAATACGGCGTACGGGTCGAAACGTTGCCTGCAAATCCGCTCCGCGATTCGTTCAGCACCGACATATCCCCGATAAAAGAGCTCGAGTTCACCGTGACGCCCAGATCGGTATCATCCGGGATGTACACCTTGATATCGCCGATAAACGCGGAGATGTTGATCTTGGTCTCCCCGTAAGGAATATGCGCACGGGTCAGGTCCAGTACCGTGTCTCCAATAAATTGGGACAGGTTGGTCGGCTTCAGCTGGAAGGAGTCACGTCCGAGATAAATATCCCCGATAAAAGAGGACTTGTTGATTTTCCCGTCGTGGTCGGATTCGCTGAAAGGACCGTGGTGATCCCAACCATGGTCTTCCGGTTCACGGAACGGTCCGCCCCGGCGGGCTTCCTCTCTGGCGTAGTGCTTGTAGTATCTTCTGTAGTGCCGCTTGTACTTGTTCTTGTAGTGCTTCTTCATCCGATCCATTTCGTCGTCATCGTCCGGATCCAAATCGTCCATATCCACGTCTTCCTCATAGGAGGATTTCGGCGGAACGCCCTGCGGTCCCTTCTCCTTGCTGTACGGGATGCCGAATTTTTCCTCGAACTGCCGGTCCAGGGACGAACCGTCAAGCTCTACAGGCTCCGGCGGCACCGGCGGTTCCGGCGTAAACATAGGCTCCTCGGGACGGCGCTTGTCGGCTGGCGGAGGGGTCCGGTCATTCGGCTTGAAAATGACGTACAGCCCGCCGATAATCAGCAGCGCTGGAATGATGATTTTAAACAGATTGCCCGGCGAAATCCAGAGCCATCCCAGATTACGTCCCAGGAAATAGGCCCCGATCAGGAGCAGTATCGCCCCGCCAAAGAATGAGCGCCGGCCCTTGGCCAGCTCCTTGAGTCCCAGAACGACCAGAATCACCGGCCAGTAGTCTCCGACCAGCCCCCAGAAGCTGACGTCGATATACCCAAGCTGATTCAACAGGAATACAACTCCGATCGCGATCAGCACCAGGCCTCCAAAAAGGCGGTCTACCCATTTTTTTTGCATAACCGTATCTCCTTTAACTCCATTGTTCATATCCCATAAAGTTCGCGTCGCTTGCGAATCTGATATCAGTGTACAATAACGGCGGCCTGGCCGACAGCGGCGGCGGAATGATCCTGTTCTCGGTCCCCAGACCGAGGTATATACCTTTTTTTTCCAGACAAAATAAAACACCCGCTTTTCAGCGGGCATTTTAGCAAACTTGACGGAAGAATGATTATTGTTGGTCATTTTGTTTGAATTCTTCGTCAAACTTTTGGTTAGGTGTTTTGAAGTTGCTGCTTTGGAATTTTTGCTTTTGCGTAGTGGAAGATGCGCTCTCGTTTCCGATTTCTGCAAACTCCTCGTCAAACTTTTCGTTTGGCGTTTTGAAGTTGTCTTGTTTCTTTTGCATTTGGGTTCACCTCCCTGTAGCTTGTCTGGCCGGGGATTCAGCATCGCTTTGCCCCTGTCGTAGTATGTGAAGCCTCCTGGAATTTATACCGTTCTACGGCAAAGTTAAAGGTTGGGAATCGATACTACATATATGGCACCAAAAACAATAAAAGCCCTGGAGCGCCGCGTTCCGGGCCCAAGGCTTTCAAATCAATTTAAGTTAACCTTATACCGCTTCATCCAGCAGTGAAGCCGGGACGGTCTTATACGTCTGGATCGCTTTCCCCAACGTCCGCAGCATATCCTCGCTGCATTTACCGTTCCCCCGCTTGATCACAAAAACGTCCACCTCTTTTTTCCCCCACTCCTTATACACCTGCTTGGTTGTGGAGAAATACAGGTCGATCTTGCGGCCCTTGATGGCCGAACCGGTATCGGCAACAACACCATAACCGTACCCAGGCACATACAGGATCGTGCCGAGCGGGAATAATTTCGGATCGGCCGCGATCGTCGAAATCGTATTTTTATCCCTGCGCACCTTCACACCGGAATACGTAATGCCATATGACGGATGGCTCGGATGTTTGCCCGTGGATTCATAACCCGCGGTATATCCAGTCGCCGTGACTTTGACCGTGCGGATAACCTGCTCCTGGCGCGGCATCAAGACCGGCATCGACGGCTCCTTTACGGCACCCGCCTCCTGCTGCGGCTTAACCTCGGCTTTGCCGATCGCGGGAACAGCCGCCCTGGCTGTGTATTTGGGCATAAACTCATTTTGCTTAAATACGTTCTGTTCCGCCCGCTTTTTCAAATCAACCACCTGAAACATTTCCGGCTTCGTTGCATATTTTAACGGCTTTTGATAATAATCATTAGCCGCCAGCATCGGACTCTTCCCACTTTCATTCCCCGTAACCCCGTCACTCCCCAGCAGCGAGAAGGATGCCGCGTACATCTTCGGGGCTCCTGCAAGCATGCCAAACAGAAACATACAACACAAAATCCTCTGCCATGTTTTCACCTTGTTCATATGAAATCCTCCCCCTTTACTTGCGAGGATGTCCATATGTTCCGGCGTTTATACATGTAAAATTGAGGTCGTCTCACTTTGCAGAGGATTGTGCAAGCTTGTTATGTTATCGTTTTACGCTAGTTTGGTCTTAGAAAATTTCGCGTTTCGCGATTTGTTCACGGAGCAGCGAAATCGCCTCTTCCACGGTTTTGGCCCCGATGTCGCCTTCGCCGCGTTTGCGGATCGATACGGTTCCCGCGTTCATCTCGTTATCGCCGACGATGAACATGTACGGAACTTTCTCCAGCTGTCCTTCGCGGATTTTGTAGCCAAGCTTCTCATTGCGCACGTCCGCTTCCACGGATACGCCTTGAAGCTTCAGCTTCTCAGCCACTTCCTTGGCATAGCCTTCGAATGCGATGGAGACCGGAATGACTTTGACCTGCACCGGAGACAGCCACAGCGGAAGGTTGCCGGCAAAGTTCTCCAGCAGGAACGCCGTAAAGCGTTCCATCGTGCCCAAAATACCGCGGTGGATGACCACCGGACGGTGCTTCTGCCCGTCGTCGCCGACGTATTCCAGTTCGAAGCGCTCAGGCAGCAGGAAGTCCAGCTGTACGGTCGACAGCGTCTCTTCCTTGCCGAGGGCGGTGCGGATCTGCACGTCAAGCTTTGGACCGTAGAAAGCGGCCTCGCCTTCAGCCTCGAAGAACGGGATGCCCGTCTCCTCGACAACCTCGCGCAGCATACGCTGGGACATTTCCCACATGGCGTCGTTCGGGAAGTACTTCTCGGTGTCCTCCGGATCGCGGTAGGACAGGCGGAAGCGGAAGTCGTGGATGCCGAAGTCCTCATACACCTTCGTGATCAGCTGAATGACGCGCAGGAACTCTTCCTTGATCTGATCCGGACGGCAGAAAATGTGGGAGTCGTTCAGCGTCATCGCGCGCACGCGGTGCAATCCTGTCAGTGCCCCGGACATCTCATAGCGATGCTGCATGCCAAGCTCGGCGATCCGGATCGGCAGATCGCGGTAGCTGTGCATTTCGCTCTTGTACACCATCATATGATGCGGACAGTTCATCGGACGCAGGACCAGCTCTTCGTTGTCGAGCTCCATCTTAGGGAACATGTCCTCTTGGTAATGCTCCCAGTGTCCGGATGTCTTGTACAGCTCTACGTTACCGAGAACCGGCGTGTAGACATGCTGGTATCCCAGGCTTTCTTCAAGATCCACGATGTAGCGCTCAAGGGTGCGGCGCAGCTTGGCGCCTTTCGGCAGCCACATCGGCAGGCCTTGTCCCACCAGCTGGGAGAAAGTGAAGATTTCGAGCTCTTTACCGAGCTTGCGGTGGTCGCGCTTCTTGGCTTCTTCAAGGAAGTGAAGATGCTCATCCAGCTGCGCTTTCTTGACAAAAGCGGTTCCGTAAACCCGCTGCAGCATTTTGTTCTTGCTGTCACCGCGCCAGTATGCACCGGCCACGCTCATCAGCTTGAACACCTTGATCTTGCCGGTGGAAGGCAGATGCGGTCCACGGCACAAGTCGAAGAATTCGCCCTGCTCATAGATGGTGATGACACTGTCCTCAGGCAGTGCGTTGATCAGTTCAAGCTTGTATGGATCCCCGAGCTCGCCGAAAATGTCCAGCGCCTCCTGGCGGCTGACTTCCTTGCGGACGATCGGCAGGTTCTCTCCTACGATGCGCTCCATTTCTTTTTCGATCTTCTGCAGATCTTCCGGATTGAGCGGATGCTCCAAATCCATGTCATAGTAGTATCCGTCCTCGATGACAGGTCCGACGCCGAGCTTGACCTCTTTGGCGCCGAACAGGCGCTTCACGGCTTGTGCCGTCAAGTGCGCCGTACTGTGGCGCATCACTTCGAGGCCTTCCGGCGAATCGAGCGTGACAATTTCCACCGCGGCTCCTTCCACGAGCGGAGTGGACAAATCGACCACGATGCCGTTCAATTTCCCTGCGGCCGCATTTTTCTTCAGGCCGCTGCTGATCGAAGCGGCGACGTCTTCAATGGTGCTTCCGTCCGCATATTCGCGGACCGAGCCGTCTGGCAGTTTGATGCTTACTGACACGTTGTATTCCTCCTTGGCATTTCGGCGGACAGCCGCCCTTTTCAAAATAGTACAGGCAACGCAAAAAAACACCCATCCCTATACAAGGGACGAGTGTTTTACCCGTGGTTCCACCCAACTTCGACAGAACTCCATATTCCCTGTTGCCAGTGAATACGAAATTGCTGTCCTTCAGCATCAGATAACGGAATGACCCGGCGGCTTATACTGCGCTTCCCCGACTGATCGAGATTCGGGAAAACAGGTTCCAAACCGCAGCTGTAGAGGGGTAGACCGAAGCCGGAATTCGTGAGGAAATTTCAGCCAAGTTCCCTCTCTCTGACCGTCCGTATCTTCAGGTCCATGTCTCTGTCGACGCTTTTATCGAATTATGAGTTATTATAAATCCCTGCTCAGCGGCGAGTCAAGCTATATCTTCCCCGTTTCGCGGAAATAGGCGTGGCAGTCCGGGCAGTAACGGCAAATTTCCACCCGCTCATCAAAAATCTGCATCAGCGTGCGAACGACGGTCATATGCGGTTCGCGTGTGTGAATGACAATTTTGGCAGGCGACACGGAGATCAGCGTCGTGACAACCGTATCCTCCATTTGCAGGTCCTGCTGGTCCAGACGCTCCACCACAACGCCTTCGTCATGGCGGTACTCCAGCGGCCTTAAGTCGCCGTCCAGCACGAGCAAATCCTGGCCTCCCTTATGAATGACATGGGCGATCGGCACCTGCGGCTGCTGGAAATAGACGAAGTATTTCAGAATGCTGACAAACTCCTCATACTGCCGGTCCATCAAAAACTCATCCACCGCGTACTCCACGACTTCCTTCAACTCTTTAACGTAAGCAGCGGCACGAAAGGTTAGAAACCCGTCCACATGGAGCAGCGGCCGTTCGCTTAAGCACTGCTTGATGCCGCGAACGAGCATATCGTAACGGCGGGACCATGCGCCCCCTTCGGAGTTTTTTTCCAGGCTCATCCGGCAGTGCTTCAAAATTTGCTCTTTTTCCTCCGGATCAGGAAATTCAAAATCATCGGCCAGAATCTTCTCGACCAGCCGCTGCTCCTTTTCCTGCAAAATGTAGTGGGCCACCGTCTTGGCGGCAGCGGCGTAAACCTGCTGCAGATGATGCTCCTTAAAGAACCGCGGATCGTCCTCCCGGCAGCTCCACAGCATCATATCCTCATGGACCGTACAGCTGATTGCGAGTGATTTGTACTTGTTATGTAAAACCTGGTTCGCTTCCGAAACCATGCGCTTATATTCCTCCGCTTCCTGCGGACTAAAGGTTCGGGCTGCTATGCTGAACAGTTCCATGGAGAACACTCCTTTCAAATTCCTTCTTACAAAGTATATGTTTTAGCCGGGGGGATATACGGGAGGGATCGATGGAAAACAGGCTAACATTTCTCAGTTAAAATCGACATGAAATGCTTGGTAAACGGGCGTTTCCGCTGAATAAAAAAGATACCTTTTGCCGGGAAATAATAAAGGGCCACCCCCTTTGAACAACAAAGGAAGAAGCCCCTATTCATATCTGAAATCGATCGGTACAAAAAAACCGCTTCGTCTTAACGAAGCGGCTCGCTCGATCATGAAATATTTAATATTAGTTCTGCATGACGAAGTCGTTTTCCACTTGGGAACCTTCTTCGAAGACGCGAAGCGTCTCGTATCTCGTGTTCCGCTGCGCCGGGATTTTACCTGCTTCGCGGATCAGCTGCAGGATGGAATTGATGTTAACCTTGTGCACCGCACCGGCGGAGGACACGACGTTCTCTTCCATCATGGTGCTGCCGAAGTCGTTGCAGCCGTAGCTAAGCGACAATTTGCCCACTTCCGGTCCCATCGTTACCCAGGAGGACTGCAAATTCGGCACGTTGTCCAGCACCAGGCGGCCGATTGCCACCGTCTTCAAATACGCTTCCGGCGTTTCGCGTTCCCGCTTCAAGCCCGTATTGTCCGGCTGGAACGTGAATGGAATAAAGGCGAGGAAGCCTTTGGAGTCATAACCGTTCGCAATACATTCATCCTGCGCGTCGCGAATGCGCAGCATATGCAGGGCACGCTCTTCCATCGATTCACCGAAGCCGATGACCATCGTGGCCGTCGTGTTCATGCCGATTTTGTGCGCCATTTGCATGACGTCCATCCAGTCGCGCCAGGTTCCTTTATGCCGGCTGATCTTGGAGCGGATCCGGTCGTCGAGGATTTCGGCGCCGCCGCCCGGCAGGGAATCCAGTCCCGCCGCTTTCAGCTCGCGCATGACTTGTTCCAGAGACAACCCTGATACTTCCACCATTTTGCGGATTTCGGCCGGTGAGAAGGAGTGCATCGTGATGTTCGGGAACCGCTGCTTGATGCCCTTCAGCAGGTTCGTGTAGTAATCGAACGGCAGATAAGGGTTTGTTCCGCCCTGCATCAAAATTTCCGTGCCGCCGACGTCTTCGGTTTCCTTGATTTTTTGGAAAATCACTTCGTCCGGCAAGGTGTACCCTTCTTTGTGCCCAGGGACACGGTAAAATGCGCAAAATGTGCAGTATGTATCGCACACGTTTGTATAATTGACGTTCCGTCCGATGACGAAAGTCGTAATTGGATCGGGATGAACCCTCTTCATCATGATATCGGCAGCATGACCCATTTTCTCCACTTCGTTGCTATCGAACAATGTCACGCTGTCTTCCAAATTCAGGCGTTCGCCCCGCAGTGCTTTATCCAGGATACGGTCAACCGCACTCATATTTGGCAGCCTCCTATCATATGTGAATTTTGTAACATAAATTAAACATGACCACTACCATCTTAACACAATTGGCGCATGGGGCAAACGAAATTCATAGAATCCGTTGGCCGAATCCGGGCTGACGCGGGTGGCGTGGCTGGACGAAGGAAAGGCACCGCCGAAGCGGTGCCTGAGTTGATGATTTAGCCTTGAAGCGCCTGATCCAGATCGGCGATCAGATCGTCGACGTCCTCGAGGCCGACGGAGAAGCGGAGCAGCCCGTCGGTAATGCCGCGCTCCAGCCGGACCTCAGCCGGCATCGCCGCATGGGACATCATCGCCGGATAGGACAGAATGCTCTCCACCGCGCCCAGGCTGACGGCCACGAGCGGGATTCGCGCGCGGTTCAGCACCTGCTTGGCCCGCTCGCCGGAGCCCACGTCAAACGAGACGACGGCTCCATAGCCGGTGGACTGCTTCTCGTGAATTTCTCTGCCGGGATGATCGATAAGCCCCGGGTAAAAGACCTGCGTAATATCCTGACGCCCTTTGAGCCAAGCGGCCAGCACGGCGGCGCTCTCTTCGCTGTGCTTCATGCGCGCCTGCAATGTTTTCATGCCCCGCATCAGCAGCCAGCTCTCCTGTACGCCCAGCACTGTTCCCAGACCGTTCTGCAGCTGCTTCAGCTGGCGGCCGATTTCCTCGGTGCGGGCGACGGCCAATCCGGCCAGCACGTCGCTGTGTCCGCCAAGGAACTTCGTCGCGCTGTGCAGCACGATATCCACGCCTACCTCAATGGGACGCTGGTAATACGGCGTCATAAACGTGTTATCCACCATGGTGAGCAAATCATGCTCCTTGGCCCACTTGGTGACGGCTTCGATATCGGTAATCTTCAGCGTCGGGTTCGATGGGGTTTCCATATATACGGCCTTGGTGTTCGGCTTCAACGCAGCCTTCACCTGATCCAGGTCGGTCATATCCACGAAAGTGCTCTCTATGCCGTGCCGGTTCAAGATGCTTGTAAGCAGGCGGTAAGTTCCGCCGTATACGTCCTCGGTCACGATCATGTGATCGCCGGCCGACAGAAGCATAAACGTGCTCGAAATGGCGGCCATGCCCGACGAATAGGCGAACCCGCGCACCCCGCCTTCGAGCAGGGCGATATAGTCCTCCAGCGCCTGGCGCGTCGGATTGCCCGAACGGCTGTAATCATGCACCGGCGGATTGAAAATGTCCGCATGGTGGAACGTAGACGCCTGATAGATCGGCACGCTGGAAGCGCCCGTCGCGCCATCGATTTCCGAGCCGAAATGGAGCAGCTTGGTTGCGAATTTCAAATCCTGCTTGCCTTTGTCCTGATGTCCTTTGCCCAAATCACTCATCCTTGGCTGCTCCCTTCCACTTCCTTGATCGCGGCATCCAATGCGCCGCCCAGATCCGCAATGAGGTCATCGATGTGCTCGATGCCCACCGAGAAACGGAGCAGACGGTCGTCGACGCCGACGGCCTTGCGGATTTCTTCGGGAATATCAGCATGCGTCTGTACCGCTGGATAGGTCATCAGCGATTCCACGCCGCCAAGGCTTTCCGCAAAGGCGATCAGTTGGATGTGGCGAAGCACAGGCTCCACGTAGCGCGCGTCCTTCACTTTAAAGGAGAAAATACCCGTATTCCCCCGGGACTGCCGGTTCTGGATGTCATGTCCTGGATGATCCGGAAGCGCCGGATAAAACACTTCGGCAACCGCCGGATGCGTCTGGAGGTACTTGGCCATCGCCGTGGCATTGCTTTCATGGCGCTCCATCCGCAGGGCCAGCGTCTTCATTCCTTTCATGAGCTGATAGGAATCCGTCGGCCCGAGCACCGCACCGATGGAATTGTGCAGAAACGCTATTTCCTCGGACAGCTCTTTGCCTTTGGTCACGATCAGGCCTGCAAGGACATCGTTATGACCGCCCAGGTATTTGGTCGCGCTGTGCACGACGATATCCGCGCCGAGCTCGATCGGACGCTGAAAGAACGGCGTCAGGAGCGTATTGTCCACGATGGACAGCAAGCCGTGGCGGTGGGCCCAATTGGAGACGGCCTCGATGTCCGTGATCATCATGAGCGGATTCGTCGGCGTCTCGATAAACACCGCCTTCGTATTCGGGCGTCTGGACTGTTCCAGCTCGTCCAGGTTGTTGGTGTCGACATACGTTGCGGTAACCCCGTATTTGGAAAGGATCCTTTCCAGCAAGCGGTATGTACCACCGTACAGATCCAGCGAAACGATCAGGTGATCGCCCTGGCTGAACAGGGTGAAAATGGTTTGCAGCGCAGCCATGCCCGAGCTGCAGGCAAAGCCGGCGTCCCCGGATTCCAGCTTCGCCGCTGCGGCTTCAAGCACCTTGCGGGTCGGGCTGGCGGTCCGGGCGTAGTCAAAACCGGTGCTTTGGCCAAGCTTCGGATGGCGGAAGGCTGTTGCCTGATAAATCGGGAAGTTTACTGCTCCGGTCACGGGTTCTTCGACGGAGCCGATTTGGGCCAATCTGCTTTCAATTTTCCATGGGTCCTTTTCCATGTGCGTATCCTCCTGTAGGGTCGACTAAATTTGCGGCCAGACTTCAAGACTCTCCCCGATATCATAAGGAGTTTCCTGATATACATAGTAATTCAGCCAATTAGAGAATAATAAGTTGGCATGCGAGCGCCAGATAGCGAGCGGGGCCTGACTCGGATCGTCGTTCGGGTAGTAGTTGACCGGAATTTTCATGTCCATGCCTTTCGCGATATCGCGCTCATACTCCCATTTCAGCGAATCCGGATCGTATTCGGAGTGGCCTGCCACAAAGATCTGCTTGCCGTCCCTGCTTGCTACCATATGGATGCCGGCTTCCTCCGATTCCGAGAGAATCTCCAGCTCCACAACATGCTCGATATCCTCGCGCCGCACCTCGGTGTGGCGGGAGTGCGGTACATAGAAAACATCGTCGAAGCCGCGGAGAAGCTTCACGTTGTTCTTCATCACCCGGTGCGGGAAGACGCCGAAGCATTTTTCCTTCAGGTCCCACTTGGGAATGCCGTAGTGGTGGAACAATCCGGCCTGGGAGGCCCAACAGATATGCATCGTCGAGGTGACGTTCGTTTTGGTCCAGTCCATGATCTCGCGGAGCTCATCCCAATAGTTCACGTCCTCAAAATCCATCTTTTCGACTGGCGCGCCGGTGATGATCATACCGTCAAAACGGCGGTGCTTCACTTCTTCGAACGTTTTGTAGAACGACTTCAGGTGCTCCGAAGGCGTGTTCTTGGAAATATGGGAGCCCGGATGAAGCAGCACAATGTCGACCTGCAGCGCCGAGTTCCCAAGCAGGCGGAGAAGCTGGGTTTCTGTCGTTTCCTTGGTCGGCATCAGATTGAGAATCGCGATGCGCAGCGGACGAATGTCCTGGTGATACGCTTTGGTATCGTCCATGACGAAAATATTTTCCCGGGTAAGAACTTCTTTCGCCGGTAAAGTGTCGGGAATCTTGATCGGCATCGTTATCATCTCTCCTTTTTTCTGAAAACCGCGAAAATCGTAGCTTGAGAAGAAGCCGAGTATACAAAAATGACCTTTCCCACACAAAAGAGAAAGGTCATTACACGCTCATTACTGCGCCTCTCTCATCTGTCAGGAGACAACGCCTAATAAGCCGCTGCCATGTTCCTGCAAGAATTAGCACCGTGCGTAAATACCGCCGGTTGCCGGGTTTCATCGGGCTAGTCCCTCCACCTGCTCTTGATAAGATTTCGCTGTATTCAATTTTTCATTGTCTTGTTCCTTACTTTAAATCATAAGCCCATCCTTCGTCAAGACGCGGATTTGTCATTTTCGGCAGCATTTCGTGCACCGATCGCTGACCGCTTCCATACCCTGTTATCGGGACCTGCCGGCCGCCATTTTGTTCTTGAAAGGAATAAAACCCGGCGTTATACTAGACAAGTGTTTCATACCCCGATATGACTGAGGTGACATGAAAGATGGAAGGCGACCCGAGCCCGAAGCTGAATGCATGGAAAACACAACTGCATAGATCAAAGATCAGCTTGCCGGCAGAGGGAAGTTTTCATTTTCGTGCCCGTACGTTTCTACAGCAATCCCCCGAATCCCGCTGACCGGCAGCGCTGATTTCTTTTCTATGCTCAAACATCTTGAGCAAGGAGTGAAATCATATGAAAATCCGGTTGGTAAACGAAGGAGTATTTAATCCGATCGATGACCTGCAAACTGTACTGACCCCGCCTTTGGCCGGCTTTTACTGGATCGACGCTGACGTCGACGACCTCGCGGAGCTGCAGCCGCTGTTTTCGCTGCATGATCTGGCGGTTGAGGACTGTCTCAGCGAAGAGGAGCAGCGCCCCAAGATCGAAATTTACGAAAACCACTATTTTATCGTGGTCAACAGCATCCGGTTTGACGACGAGGAAATTTTTCTGCGCGCACTGAACGTTTTCCTCGGAAGACACTTCATCATTACGGTGACGAAACAGAAAATCAACGAACTGCGGACGCTGAAGCCGATCCTGTGGGAACAGGAAGTCAGCGGGCCGGACCGTTTTCTGTACCTGCTGATTGACCTCGTGGTTGACAACTACTTCGTGGTCGGCGACCGGATCGAAGCCAAAATCGAGAAGCTCGAAGAAGACATTCTCATGCATACGAAAAAGTCCCATTTGAACGAAATTATCGGCCTGCGAAGCGAGATCCTGTGGCTGAAAAAAGTGCTGGGTCCGCAAAAGGATGTCATCAATACGTTAAATAAAAAAGACCTCCGGCTGATTGACGATCAGCTGCAAAAATATTTCAGCGACATTTACGAAAATGCGGTCAAGATTTCCGAAACATTCGATACGTACCGCGATCTGATGAGCAACTTGCGCGAGGCGTACCAGTCAAGTATCGCTAACCGCGCGAACGAGATCATGAGAGTGTTTACGGCCATGACCGTTATCTTCATGCCTTTGACGATCATTACAGGAATCTATGGCATGAACTTCGATAACATTCCGGAAATTCATTGGAAATACGGCTATTTCATGATCCTCGGCATCATGCTCGTCCTTGGTCTCGGTATGGTTGTCATTTTCAAGAAAAAGGATTGGATCTGAAAGTCAGCGCATAACCCCATCATGATAAATTGGAAAACAGGACGAAGGAGACGGCCGCACGCGGTTAGAGCCTTCGTCCTTTTGCATGTCACTGGCCATATGCCCGTGCAAGCTCCGTTTACCCTGCGCTTCTGTGGCTCTCGGGCTGCCGGCGGAACCGGATGCGGATCAGCCGGATCCGTTCATAACGCTGCTCCATACCGCTTCCCGCAGCGGCATCCTCTCCGTATACTTGCAGCAGCACCGGCTTCAAGAGCGCGTCGCCCAGCTCCTCCAGCGCGGCCCACACCCGCTCCTGCTCCTCCTGCGATATCTCCTTCAGCTCGCTTTCGATCAGCCGCTCCGTGTCATACCCTTCCTTCTCCAGCTGCTCCAGCGCCTCCACCAAATCTCTGCGCGGCAGACCGCATTCCTGTTCCAGCTGCTTCAGGTTCATTCCCTCATAGATTCCCTTCAGCATGGTGCGCCGGATACGGTATTTATCCAGGTCCTGCTTGTACTTATGCTCCTTCTGCTTGTAGGTCCACGATAGATACGACTGGTCGTCCAGGGCGTCATTCACCCAATCCAGCGGAAATTCATGGCTGCGCTCCACCGTTCCCGCAATTTCGATCAGGTCGGCTCCGTACTCCGACGCCTTGCTCTCCCCGACGCCCGGAAGCTGCAGCAGCTCTTCGATCGTCTGCGGCACGAAGGCGCTGATCAGGCGGAGCACCCGGTTGCTGGCGATAAAATAAGGGGCCTTGCGTTCGCTGGCCGCCTTCCTTCTCCGCCAGGCGGTCAGCTCGGCGTACAGTTCCTCGTTGTTGTGCAGTTCGCTATAGCAGTACAGCTTCTGGACGGTATGGCTGCGGCCCTTCAGCTCCTCTTCCTCATGGAACGTGCCGTCGATCAGCGGGCGGAATCCTTCGCCGAGCTTGACGGCGAGGCCGTGCCTGTAAATGTACAGCATCTCATTCCAGGAACCGCCTTCATACCATTCGGAATCCATGGCTTCCCCGGTCATCTCCAGATCCCTCCAGCCGAGATGCCAGGTCCCCTCCTCTTCGCCAATCCATACCTGGGCGAGCTTCTCATCCTCACTTCCGGCATCCTTCACAAGCCGGTTCATAAATACGATCTGCATGTTTACCAATTCCTCCATCCACATAGGGTAATCAGCACAACGCAAAAAAGCACCTCTCTTAAGTTAAGAGAGGTGCTTCCCCATTCGTACAGATGTGCTGTTATAGTTGATCATACCATATTATGTAAAATGGTCAATGGGTTTTAGCCAAATCTTCGCCAATTAATATTTCATTTGGTTCATCGTAAATGCCCGGATCCCTTGGTAAAAAATAAATCATGCGATTCCAATCCGAGAATTTTTCTGGAAACCAAGGCAACTCCGCCAAAGAGCGTTAATTCATGAATATGGTGGTCTAGCGAAATAATTTGCGTGGAGCCAAGCGGATCAAGTGATGAATATTCTTTAATAATCTCGTCTAGTAGGCATGGGAAAAAGGCGATAAATCGTGAGGAAAGGAACACAGCATCCGGAGCGCTGTATTGGATTAAATTATAAGAGATTTGTGCAATTGCTATGACCCATTCCTCCATGATAGCCGCAATTTGTTCATCCTTTAACTCCATTAACAGAATAAAATCATCCTCTAACGTAAATCCTGGTCTGTTTTTCAATTTGCCGATCCGGTCAAGCACCGCTTTTTCGGAATAAATCTCTTCTAAACGCCGATTTTTTTTATTTTCCGACATGATAATGGATCGTCCTATTTCACCGGACAATCCGTTTAAGCCTTTATACAGGCGTCTCTCGATAATCGTTCCTACGCCTATTCCGTTATGAATGTTTAAAGCCAGAATGTTATCGAATTGAATTTCCTCGGTATGACGGTAAAAATCCCGGATATAAATCGCCGTGAGATTGGCTTCATTCTCGATGATAACGGGAACGTCGATCAGTTCCTTCAACGCATCGATTAAATTAAAGGATTGAAAGTCCAGGAAAGGACTATACAGGATCTGATTATCCAATACCGGTGCGTGAAGCGAGATGGAGATTCCGACCAATCCGTTGATCGTATCATACTTTTCCAAATTCAAAATCACATTTTTCATCAATGCAAAAATTTCTTTTACTTTGTTGGTATATAATTTCAAAGACACATGATGAATAAGCTCGCCATTAATATAATTGATGGAATATTTTAAATAATTTACGCCCATATCAAACGCCAATACAAACCCAAACTTACGATTAAAGCGTATTAAATTGGGCCGACGCCCGCCAATGTTGGATGCTTCTCCTATGCCTAGCTCTTCAATCAAACCTTGGTCTTGAAGCTCACGTACAATAGAAGAAACCGTGGATTTCTGAAGATTGATTTGGTCGGCTATTGAACTTCTAGACGTCTGATCAGTATTAAATAGAGCTTTTAATACTAACTTTTTGTTATTTTCTCTCATAACATCCTGATCAGTTTTCATAATCATTTGTTGTAATCCCTTTCAAATGTTATCGTACTTAGAAGTATAGCATATTAATTCACATTACTACTAAGAAAGAGCCGGAAGTCATATTCTTCCAGCTCTTTCGGGGATCACAATTAATTATTTTCAAGCTCTTTATACATAAAATAATCGAAATCCGCCGGCAAATCATAACCGGAATAATCAACATTAGCCATCCCGACAAACGCTCCCGTAAAGAAGCCGCCGTAGGACTGTACCACGTAATCGTCGGACAAAATCGCGGCATCCAGCGTTACGTCGATATCCGTCCACTGCTCGCCGTCGAAGGAATAGGCGTAGGTATACGTTTCTTTCCGAACCTTCACTTTAAAATGCACGTATTCCGCATGTTCGGGAACTTTAACGGCTTTATCCTTCAGAAAGCTCGTCAGAACGCCACGGTCATTTTGCGTTACTTCAATAACTCGTCCATTGATTTCGTTCCATGTCACATGGATCATCGACCAATGTCCCGTATTGTAATAGTTCACGAGTCCCGCCATCTGCTGGAAGGTGTAAGGCGAATACGCAACTGCCGTCTGTGCGTCGAAATAAAAGGACTGCCAGCGTCTTGCGACAAGCGACTGCTCGTGTTCATTCGTTAAGGAACCTTTGCCGAACAAGCGCAAGTTCCCCGGTTTCTCCGTCAGAGAACCCATCTTCTCATCAAACGGAACGCGCAGCGTACTAAAATTGATATTTAATGCCGCGGAATCAAAATGATCCGTTTCCGGATAGGTCGGCGCATACTTCGTTTCCGTGCAGCCTTTGGGAGCTTCGACAAACCGGCTTCCCTGCTTGCCGCCTACGATATACGGCCATTTTTCCTCGTTCCACTCCACTTTTTGAATCGCCGTTTCTCTTCCCAGCGTGCACCAGCCGCGCGGATCGCGGATCGATTCCGTCTCGCGGTGCCAGGGGCGTCCCGTCAAATGCGCGAAATACCATTCGCCCGACGGCGTATCTACCAATGAGCCGTGCCCGCATTTTTGAAGCTCCCCGTCAGGAGAATCAAACGCGGTCAGGAATACATCGCCAGGCTGCGTTTCGTAGGAGCCGAATAGTTCTGCCGAACGGGCAACCACCTCTTGGTGGGAATAAACCGTTCCGCCTTCCGCACAAAACAAATAATAATACCCAAATAATTTATAAATATGAGGGCCTTCCACCAGCTTAACGTCGGTCCCTTTATAAATGATTTTTGCCGTCTCCGGAAGCAATCTTTGTTGCTCAACCGAGTATTCCGTCAGCTTTATGCCGTTAAACGGATGGCGATACTCTCGATGATCCCATTCCATCTGGACAAGGTATTTTTTTCCGTTGTCGTCATGGAATAGCGAAGCGTCAAACCCTACTCCGTTCAGCTTAATCGGGTCGCTCCAAGGACCTTCGATGCTTTCGGCGGTAGTCAAGTAATTAGTCATGTCCTTGAAGGCGCCTTCCGTCACTTTCACGTCGGTATAAACCAGCCAAAATTTCCCGTCGGCATAGGACAAATCCGGTGCCCAAATGCCTGCCGAATCCTTGTTCCCTTTCATATCCAACAGTGTTCTCGTGGAGAGCGGGTGCGTAATCAGCCGCCAGTTGACCAAATCCTTTGATTCGTGGATTTGCACGCCCGGAAACCATTCGAAGGTTGAGGTTGCAATATAATACGTTTCGTCAACCCTTACGATGGACGGATCCGGATTGAACCCCTTTAATACCGGATTTTCGATTTGCATAAAAGTATCCCCCTGATCTATTCAATCTATCAATTCTTGAAGTTGTGTTCAAAATCACCTTTTACGCTTTCATTTCAGCGCGTTTTTCGTCAAGTTGTTTGTTGATGCTGTCAACGTCCTTATCAGACAGTGGATAGAATTTCATCACAATCATAGAAACAACAGCAAGAGCAGCAGGTATCCAAATAGCAGTCACATTAATTCCTGATACGGCAAGAGCTGTTTGTTGATCGGCATGTTCGTCAAATCCATAAGCGGCAAGGAACCACAGTGGAACGGCACCGCCAATCGTGAAGCCAATCTTGAAGAACAGCCCCATAATCGCGTTGATGATAGCCGCATTACGTTTCCCCGACTTCAATTCGCCATATGAAACCACTTCAGGAACAAGGGCCCACATGAAACCAGTCGCCGAAGTCAAACCCCACTGTTTGATGAAAGTCGAAACATAAGCCAACCAAAGTTGATCGTGCATACCTTCAAGACTCCAAACCCAAGTCAGGATTTCGCCGACCACAAACATACCGAGGAAGAAATAGAAGAAGCCTTTTTTACCGAATATTTTCTTGAGTTTTGGCCAAAACGCCGCAAAAGCGATACCAGGGATGGAGGCAATCAGCCCCACAGCACCCATCCACTCGGAGTGATCAACGGTATACTGGTTAAAGTATCCGTTAACCGTATTCATGAAGAACATAAATGTAAATGCCAACATGAAGAATACTCCCAAGATAACCAATGGCTTATTATTCTTAAATTCAACAAAGAAATCGGAGACTTTAACATGTGCCGACTGCTCTGCATTGGCGACAACGCGTTCTTTCGTCAGCTTGTAGCAAAGGAACAGCGCAATGGCCCCAATAACCATATAAACGGCATAAACGCCAAACCAAGCGTGATCTGCAGAAGGGTCAGTATAAGTTCCCATATGAAGTTTTAGCCCAAACAAGCCGGTGTCTTTGAGTTCACGGTCTTTAGGTGCAGCCATTTGAACAAACATTGGGAACAAGGTATAGACAAGAAGATTGGCACCGTTTGCAAGCATCATACGCGTTGTTGTGATTTGGTCAACAGATTTAGGATCACGGGTCAATGAAGCGTTCAACGAACCGTAAGGAATATTGACGACGGAATAAACCAAGTCAAGCAAGAGATAAGTGATGAAGGCATAGGGCACAGAGTCGCGAATCCCAGGAATCGGCGCAAACAGCAGCGCAGCCAAAATAACGAGCGGAATGCCTCCACGAAGTAACCAAGGACGATATTTGCCTGCTTTTGATGAGCGTTTATCAACAAAGGTTCCGACCATTGGGTCCCAGATAACATTGATGATCCGGACTATGGCGAAGATAAAACCTGCTGTTGCTGTACCGATAGAATTGACAGTCGTCATGTAGAGGGCAAGGAAGCCTCCGACTGTACCAAAGACAAGGTTTTGAGCAAAGTCTCCAAAACCGTAGCCAAGACGTTCAGAAAGACTAAGCTTGTGATACTCATTTTCCTGAACTTGTTTTGTGTTATCACTCATGATGAAAACTCCTTCTAAGATGTTAATTTTACCAACAAATTAGGTCTACTTGTCACTTCACTAAACTTCTAAACCCAAGTTAATCTTCTCACTTCGTAGGGGAAAAATTCGTTGAATACGAAAACTAAATAAAAGCCCTTACATTTTTACAAACTCGTATGAAGCTTTTAATTAAAAATAAAAAATTAGCTCAATTGCTTATCATTCCGACTCATTATTTTTCCCCCTGATAAATTAAACCTTTGAAACTTATATTAGTTCGTCCATCAAACGAACTAAGTATAAATTAACACAATACTTATCAATTATCAACTTCATGATTTAGACATTTATAATATTCACTACTTTGGGCACGATTTATTAATCATCTCGGAGCAGCTCCATCGGAAGAGAAACACTGCAAACGAAAAATGTTGATACCCTGAATCCATCCGTTCTAGCCAGTCGTAAATACGCGACCCAATAAAACATTGTTTTCGCCTCCAGTTTCACCCAACTGTATCCGTTCAGAAAACATAAAAAACCCGTAATTATTTATAATTACGGGGCTCAAAACTTATAATTTCTGTTATTTTTTTTGTCAGGTGTAAAAAAACTCTAACGAAATGATTCAGGGATGAACCTAAACTTCATTCGGCATAAATGCGAAAAAGAGGGCTATTCAGCCCTCTTTCCTTTTTTTCAATGCAAGCCATCACATGAAAGCCCGCTATTCGGTCTGAGCCTTGATCTTAACCCGCAGCCAGCGCTTTCTTGGCGAGCGCGAGCGCGCCGCACAAGCCGGCGTTGTCGCCAAGCTGAGGCGGAACGATGTAATTCTCGATATCGTCCATGATGGCTGGCACCTGAACGTAGCCGTTCAGCTGTTTGCGCAGCTCAGCATGAATCAGCGGGAACAGCTGCAGCTGCTTCATGACGCCGCCACCCATAACGATTTTTTGCGGAGACAGGATCAAAATGTAGTTCATCAGCGCCTGAGCGAGATAGTAAGCTTCCATCGCCCAAGCCGGATGGTCGGGGGTCAATTCCGCACCCGGAACGCCCCAGCGTTTGGACAAGGAAGGTCCGGCTGCCAGCCCCTCCAGGCAATCGCCATGATAAGGGCAGAAGCCTTCGAACTTGTCCTCCGGATGACGGCGGACCAGAATATGTCCCATTTCCGGATGGGACAGGCCATGGATCAGCTCGCCGCCCACAACCGCGCCGGCGCCGATGCCCGTGCCAACGGTAATGTACAGGCAGCTTTCGAGCCCCTGGGCTGCCCCCCAAGTCGCTTCGCCCAAGGCGGCTCCGTTGACGTCGGTATCAAATTCGATCGGCAGATCGAAGTGCGAGCGCAAATGCCCGACCATATCAAAATTGCTCCAGTAGGGCTTCGGCGTCGTCGTAATCCGTCCGTATGTAGGACTTCCCTTCACCGGATCAATCGGCCCGAATGAACCTGCTCCGATCGCCGCGATGTCTTTGCCCTTAAATAAATCGACCACCTGGGCCATCGTTTCCTCCGGCGTCGTTGTCGGAAAGCTGATCCGTTCCAAAACGGTACCGTCCTCTTGACCGATTCCGCATACGAATTTTGTTCCCCCTGCTTCAATAGCTCCTAATAGACTCATCGTAGTCGTTCCCTCCTGCAGCGGGCCTCCCCAGCCCTGTATAAATGCCATATACCTTTATCTTGTCTATCTAACAATCACGGGCATTATAGCCCAGTTAATCCGTGAAAGTCAATCCGGGTAGAGCACAAAAGAGCCGGCGCTACAAAAACGCCAGCCCTCTGCACCCGCTAGCCGATGGCCAGTCCCATAAGAGAACACAGGCTCTTCATTTCCAGTTCTTCAAACTTGCTGATCACCTGATGGTGATCGAGAGACAGCTGGCACACGTCCAGCGAGCAGGCGACTGGCACGCAGCAGTGAATCTCAGCCAGCTTGCGCGACAGGTGCAGCATGTCGAGGTCGGCCTCGATCTTGGCGCGTACACTCTTGGACAGCTGGTCCAGATGATCCAGAATGCCTTCAACGGACTCGTATTCCTGCACGAGCTTGATCGCCGTTTTCTCGCCGATGCCCTTCACGCCGGGGTAGTTGTCGCTCGTATCGCCCATGAGCGCCTTCACGTCGATAATCTGCCGCGGGCGCAGCTGCTTCTCTTCATACAGGGATTCCGGTGTATACACTTTGTAGTTGCCGTGCCCTTTTTTCATAATAATGACCGTCGTCTGATCGCTGACGAGCTGCAGCAAATCGTTATCGCCGGACAGGACCATCACGTCCATCTCCCGTCCGAACTGATCGGCCAGCGTACCGATGCAGTCGTCCGCTTCATACCCTTCCGCGCTGATATTCGGAACGCCGAGGCTGTCCATCACGTCGCGGATCATCGAAAACTGCGGAATCAGATCATCCGGGGCGTCCGGGCGATTGCCTTTGTAAGCGGCAAACTGCTGTCCGCGGAACGTGCCGCCGCCGAGATCCCAGCAGCAGACCACATGGGTCGGATTAAACGTTTGCACGGCATCCCAAAAATAACGAATAAAGCCGTAGATCGCGTTCGTCGGAACTCCCGCCTTCGTGCGGCGAATGTAGCCGCTGGACGCGGTCGCGAAATAAGCTCTGAATAATAAGGCCATGCCATCCACCAGCATCACGGATTGGCGTTGTTCATTTGCTGTCACTTCTTGTTTCTCCCCTTGTCTGCCTGTTTCCCCTGGATTCCAAGGTTCGGCACTGCTTCCTCTAGTATAGCATATCCGCCGGGGCATTAGGCCCTTCCTGATATGACCATTCCCGGCTCGTTCCTGCCTTTTTGTCCCGCCCGTTCAAGTCATAAACCAGACAGCCTGTAACATAAAATTTGTGAAGAAGATCTCCCTTCATCCTGAATCACCCGGCAGGAGTTTTTCTCCAAATATCGAATCTTGAAAAGGATAAACCCACCTAATAAGCAGGAGGAATGAATATGGGAAAAACGATCAAGGTCGCTGTCATCGGCTGCGGGACCATTGCCAGAGCGGCGCATATCCCCAACTATTTGAAACATCCGGACGCCGAAATCAAATATTTTTGCGACTCGGACAAGAAGAAGGCGGAGCAGGCGGTCAAGGATTATGAATGCGGCACCGCCGTGGAAAATTACCAGGACATCCTGGACGATCCCGAGATCGATGCCGTCTCCGTATGTACCCCCAACGATGCTCATGCCGCCATCTCCATCGATTTTTTACGGGCGGGCAAGCATGTCTTGTGCGAAAAGCCTGCGGCCCGCACCTACGCGGAAGCGCTGGAGATGCAGAAAGTGCAGCACGAAACGGGCAAAGTACTGAATATCGGTGTCGTGAACCGGTTCAACAAAAGCGTGAACATGATCAAGAACCTGATCGAGAGCGGCGAGCTTGGCGAACTGTACCATATCTATGCAAGCTTCCGCGCTCACCGCTCCATTCCGGGACTTGGAGGCGCGTTTACCACCAAATCGATTGCCGGCGGGGGCGTCCTTATCGATTGGGGTGTCCATTATCTGGACATCGTCATGTACTGCGCCGGCGATCCGCGCCCGCTGACGGTATCGGGTCAGGCCTACTCCAAGCTGGGACGGGACCTGCCGAATTATGCCTATCTGAACATGTGGGCGGGGCCCCCGAATTACGCCGGTACGTATGATGTCGACGACTTCGTTACGGCCATGATCCGCACCGAAGGGCCGGGCATTACGATCAACGGCGCCTGGGCGCAGAACATCGGCACGCCCGAAACCTACATCGATTTTCTGGGCGACAAAGCAGGGATCCGGCTTCAATACGGAGGCGACTTTACCATCTACGGGGCCAAGGACGGTGCTTTGCTGGAAACGAAGCCCAAGTATTCATCGAGCGACCATTTCGAAAACGAAATCAACGGCTTTCTCGAATGCATCCAGACCGGCGTGAAGCTGCCGTCCCATATCGATACCGTCATCGTCACCTCGAAGATGATTCAGGCGATCTATGACTCTTCCGAGCAGCGCAGGGAGATCGAGCTGTAATAAACGACTGAGGGGGATTGCTGCTTGAAAACGATCGGTTTTATCGATTATTACCTCGATGAATGGCATGCCGAGCATTATCCGAAGTGGATCGAACAGGCATCGGGCGGCACCATGAAGGTGGCCTATGCCTATGGAATGGCCGATTCGCCTGCCGGGCGCACCAACGTACAGTGGAGTGAAGACAAAGGAATCGAGCTGCTCTCTTCGATTGCCGAGGTCGTGGATCGAAGCGATTACATCATCGTCCTCTCACCTGACCATCCGCAGTACCACGAGCCGCTCGCTCAACTTCCGCTGCAATCCGGCAAGCCTACCTATATTGACAAAACCTTTGCCCCGGACCGGCAGACCGCTCTGCGCCTGTTCGACCTAGCTGTGCAGCACGGGACACCGCTGTTCTCCAGCTCGGCGCTTCGGTTCGCCGGGGAGTACGCCGGGGCTGAGCGCGCCGGCATCGAGAACATCATCAGCTTCGGTCCGGGGCGGTACGACAATTATTCGATCCACCAGATCGAGCCAATCGTCTCGCTGCTGGGCCCCGGCGTCCGCCGGATGATGTATACCGGAACGCCTCACGCCCCGTCGTGGCTGATCGGATTCAGCGGGGGCCGCCAGGCCGAGATCCATCATCTCGGCGGGGGATGTCCCTTTTCGCTGACGGTCAGCTATGATTCCGGCGAGACGAACGTGCTGAAAGCGGACTCCGATTATTTCGGGCTGTTCGCTGGGGCGCTCGTCCGCTTCTTCGAAACCGGCGTTCCGCCTGTCGATCCGGCCGAAACGGTAGCGATTATCACGATCATCGAACAGGGCTTCAAGGCGAAGGAAACGCCTTATCAATGGGTAGAGCTTCCTTCGGAATAGATCCTCGAACGCAAAACAAAACGGTGGCATGGCCGCAGGGAACTGCTAGAAACCTCTCCCTGTTGGTCTTGCCACCGTTTTTTTACGGAATCCCAGGCTACGCCCAGTTCTCCTCAAACAGTTCTTCTTTATAGCCGACCGTCACCTTGCTGCCGTCGGTTACGATCGGACGTTTGATCAACCGCCCGTTACTGGACAGCAGCTTGATCTGCTCTTCCCGGCTCATGGCCGGCAGCTTGTCCTTTAAGCCCAGCTCCTTGTATGCCTCTCCGCTGGTGTTAAAAAACTTCTTCAAATCCAGCCCGCTCTTCTCGACCAAGCGGGACAGCTCGTCCGGAGCCGGCGGTTCCTCCCATAAATGCTGAAGCTCCAGCTCGTGGCCGTGCGCTTCCAGCCATTTAACCGCACTGCGGCAAGTACCGCATTTGGGATAATGGTACACTTTCAATTTGCTCATCGTTACTCACTCTTTTCATTGATCAAGGTCATGTTGCTTCGCCTCGGTAATCAGGCGGGTCATGTCGGGCGGCAGCGGCGCTTGAAAGGTCATCCGCTCCCGGGTGACGGGATGCTGGAAGGACAGCTCCCAGGCGTGGAGCGCCTGCCGCGAAATGCTGTGATCCAGCAGCACCGCCGTCTGCTCGGATGGGGTGAATCCCTCCTGCAGTACAGACTCCGCCGTCCACTCTTCTTCAGGCGGCAGCTTTCGGTAAACCGGATGCCGATACAGCTTATCGCCGATCAGCGGGCAGCCGATACTGGTCATATGGACACGGATCTGGTGGGTTCGGCCCGTTTCCAGCTTCAGCTGGACGAGCGAAGAAGACGAACCGTACGCTTCAACAACCTTATACCGCGTCAGCGACGGATACCCGTCCGGCGTGACGATACGCCGATGCGGCTCCTCCGGGTCGCGGTCGATCGGTCCGTCCATCTCCCCTTCTTCCGGAGACGGAACGCCATGAACGAGGGCCAGGTACCTTTTGTCCACCTCATTTGCAATCATTTGTTCCGAAATATGCTGGTGGACATATGGATTTTTGGCGATGGCGATGACGCCCGAAGTTTCCTGGTCCAGCCGGTGGACGGCTCGAAAGCGGAACGCCTCGCCCTTGTCCCGCCAATAGTGAACCACACCGTTCGCCAGGGTTCCCGTATAGTGCCCGTGCGTCGGATGCACGATGATGCCGGCTTCCTTGTTCACGATCAGCAGGTGCTCATCCTCGTACAAAATGCGAAAAGGAATGGGCTCCGGCAGAATATCATCCGAAATTTCCTTCTCCATCCGGATTTCCACCACATCCCCATCCCTGACCCTAACGCTGATGTACACTCTTTGGCCATTCACGGTAATCCCCTGTTCCGTCAGCTTCAGGCGGGACTGCAGCTTGCGGGATACGTGGAGTCTCTTCTGCAGAATCGTCTTCAGCAGCCACCCGTCTTCCGAAGGCGGGACGGTATATGAAATCGGGGGATAGTATTCGCTCATTTTTTCCGTCCGAATACCTTTTTGCTGCGCACATATTCGATATCCGCCACGCCGCTGCGGGCGTTGGCCGTCCGGGCCACGACGAAGAAATAGTCCGACAGCCGGTTCAAATACCTGCGCACGTCGGGATTAATCTCTTTCTCACGCCCCAGCGTGACGACTCTACGCTCTGCGCGGCGGCAGACCGTGCGGCATACATGCAGCGTGGATGCCAGCAGGGTGCCCCCAGGCAATATAAAGCGCTCGAGTTCCGGCGTTTCCTTCATATAAGCATCCATCCACTGCTCAAGCCGCGTCACTTTATCGGGGCCGACCTTATATTTGCTCTCACTCAGCTTCACAAATGCCAGGTCGGAGCCGCAGTCAAACAGCTCATGCTGAATCTCGATCATATTTTCTTTCAGGTCTTGCAAAGACTCCGCTTCCATCAGGCTAATCGCCTGGCCCACAAAGCAGTTCAGCTCGTCAATCGTGCCGTAGGCCTCGACCTGCAGGTCATCCTTCAGAACGCGCCCGCCAATGACGGACGTTTCGCCTTCATCGCCTGTGCGTGTGTAGATTCTCACGGGCTTCTTCTCCCCTTTATCGCGTATTAACCTGCATCAAAGGAATCGCGAAAGCCGCGTCCCCTGTGCTGGATTTTTTACTCCGCTAATGCCTTAAGCGCCTTTACCGCATTGTCGACCGATTTGGCCGAGATTGGAATAGTGGCATACAGCTTCTCCGGTACGTATTTCTCGTCTTTGAAAAATTTCATTTCACGGACAGGAATGCCGTACAAATGCTCGGTCGTGTCCGTCGTGCCGTCTTCTTTTTCCTCATTGCTAGCGAATACGCCGGCCGGATATTTTTTCGGGTCAAAATACGAATCTAGCACGGTATGGCCGCCCATTTTGGCGTAATTCTTCATATCATCCTCCGGCAGAAAAATGATGTCATGCCCGCCGGCAGCATATTCAACCATCAGCTTCTCCGGGTTATAAATCGGACTGGCCGATACTTTGACCTTCAGGTCGGGCCCCATCACTTCCTGAAGCTTGTCCTGCACCTTCTCATACACCTGAGACGGATCGGATTGATTGTCAATCATAAAGACCGATAACGCGTTTTTATCTCCCTTGCCGCAACCCGTCAGCAATACAACGGCAAACACAACCAGCAGCGCCAGCTTCCCGTATACCTTCAACTCCTGCTCCCCCTTTTCTCCGATAGGTTCAATATATCACAACCTGATGAGAGAAAAAAAGAAGACCCCGTTCCGGGGTCTTCAGCCTGCCGATTAAGACTTCTTTTTCGGGCAGCTTTTCATATATTCGTTTATTTTCAAATCCAGCAAACTGCTGATTTCGATTACGATTTCCGATGTAAAAGACTGTTCCTGCATAAAGATCTGTTCCATTTTTTTGCGGAGCATCATGATTTCGTCTTCCAAGGATAAAGTTTTCGTCTGATCTGTCGTTTTGGTTGACCATTTTACATTGTTACTGCCTTCAGCTGCGTAGTGTCCGCGGAATGCAGGCAAATCGTATTCAGCGCAAAACAAGGTCATCCCTCCTTGGCAAGTCAATTTTTGCTCCCAAAATAGAATTATAACATACAAATAAATAAATAAAAGTGAAATTTATGTTAAATTCTACTAGAAACAGGGAATCATTGTTCAGCTGGTTTTCAGTTTGTGGACAAATTCTCCAATGCGCCCCAGCGCCTCAGTCAGCTGGGCGACAGAGGTGGCGTACGAGCAGCGTAGGAAGCCTTCTCCGCCTGATCCGAAGGCCGTTCCAGGCACAACGGCAACCTTCGCTTCCATCAGCAGGCGCTGGGCGAATTCATCCGAGGACAGCCCGGTCTCAGCGATGCTGGGGAAGGCGTAAAAGGCCCCTTGCGGCTCATGACACGGCAGTCCGATATCGACGAAGCCCTGCACGATCAAACGGCGCCGCTGGTTGTAGGACTCGATCATCCGGTCCTTTTCTTCCAGCCCGTTGGTCAGCGCCTCCAGCGCAGCCACCTGCCCCATCACCGGCGCACACATGACTGTGTATTGGTGAATCTTCAGCATGGCGGCAATCAGGTCGGGATGGGCACAGGCATAGCCCATACGCCAGCCGGTCATGGCGAATGCCTTGGAAAAGCCGCTGACCAGAACCGTCCGGTCCATCATGCCCGGAATCGAGGCGAAGCTGACATGCTTTTGCGTATACGTCAGTTCGGCATAGATCTCGTCGGAAATGACGATCAAATCATGCTTCTCCACTACTTTGGCGATCGGCAGCCAGTCTTCATACGTCATGATGGCACCGGTTGGATTGCTCGGGTAGCATAAAATCAGTACCTTGGACTTCGGCGTGATTTTGGCCTCAAGCGCCTCAGCCGTCAGCTTGAAGTCGTTCTCCGCGAACGTCTCGATGCCGACCGGAACCCCGCCGCCGATCGAGGTGATCGGAGAATAGGATACGTAGCAGGGCTCGGGAATGAGAATTTCGTCCCCAGGCACAATCAGCGCCCGCAGCGCCAGATCGATCGCCTCGCTGCCGCCGACCGTCACTAGAATTTGGTTGGACGGCTGGTAGGAAACCTGAAAGCTGTCATACAAATACTGGGCGATAGCTTCCCGGAGCTCGATCATCCCGGCATTGGAGGTGTAGGCCGTGCGCCCCCGCTCAAGGGAATATACGCACGCTTCTCTCACATGCCATGGAGTCGTGAAGTCCGGTTCCCCTACGCCCAGCGTAATAATGTCCTTGCTTCCTTCGGCCAGGTCAAAAAATCGGCGGATTCCGGATGGCGGAATATCACGGACCAAAGGAGCCAGATAGGATTGCATCGATTTCGAATTCTGCTGATTCTTCGTTTCTTCATTCACGATCATGACACATCTTCCTTTACGGTGAGATCATGAGACGGTTATCTTCTTCACGGTCTTCAAAAATAATTCCGTCCTGCTTATATTTCTTCAAAATGAAATTCGTCTTCGTCGACAATACCGAATCAATCGGCGACAGCTTCTCGGAAACGAAGTTGGCCACTTCCCGCAGGTTGCGCCCTTCCACTTCCACAAGAAGGTCATAGGCTCCCGACATGAGATACACGGATTTGACCTGCGGATACAAATAGATCCGCTCCGCGATCCCTTCAAAGCCCCGCCCGCGTTCGGGCGTAATCTGCACTTCGATCAAGGCGGTTACCGTCTCGTCTTCAATCTTGCTCCAGTTCACGACCGCCGCATATTTTACGATGACATGGTCTTGTTCCAGCTCCGCGATCGCTTCCTTGACCGCTTCCTCTTCAACACCGATGAGCGTTGCCAGCAGGGCCGGGGACCGTCTCGCGTCTTCGTTCAACAGGTCGAGGACCTTCAGTTTCAAATCCGTCAGTTGTTTCATACAGCATCCTCCAGCGCTTGTTCCACGGGCCTTCTTCACTATTACGACAAGGACCCGGGTTCGAGATTAATACTAATATTACATGAAATTATCATGCATGCAAAGCAAAACCGTCTCCCCGGCGTGGGCCGAAATGGAGACGGCAAAATGGGTCCATGCTTCATAGAAGCAGGATTTCGGGTACTTATTGTTATCCGCTTGGTGACGCCGCGCATGAGAACTACACGGCGCCTGTACCTCTGGCAAATTACATATAATACGGATTTTGGGAGCTTTGCTGCTGCTGGTACGGATTGGATGCCTGGGCATATTGGCCCATGGCGCTTGTTTTTTGCTGCACGAACTGACGGTTCTTTTGCTGCAAATTGCGCGCATCCTGAATCGACTTGTCCACATCTTGGCGAAGCGCCTTGGAAGACGTGGAGTACATATTCAGCTGCTTCATTAGATTGTACAAATCTCCCTGCATGCGGAGCGTATCGTTCGTCAGCTGCGTGAACATTTGCCGCACGGTCGGACAGGAGGATTCCGTCGTTGCCGTGGTGTATTCACGGACCGTTCTTTTCAGATCGGCCAGGATCGTGTACAAGAGGTCCTCGTCCTGCATGAACTGCGAGTTATTGGAAGTTTGATAATACATTGCGCAAATGCCTCCTAAGCTATCATTGTTGGGGACTCGTCGGCGCCAGCGGCTGGTGCTGCTGAATGGCCTGTACGAGCAAATCGATATGGTGGTCCAGCGACCGGATGTATTGCTGGCATGCCTGCTGAATCGTCGGGTTCTGCGTAGCAGCGGCCGTTGCCGCACACTGTTTGATCAGCAGATCCTCATTGGAAATCGAATCGACGATATATTCCAGCTCCTTGCCGGTAATCGCCTGCATTTGATTGGACTGCATCGGTATTCCTCCTCTAGATATCTCTAACTCCATCCGTATTATGTCCCGGAGAAGGTTTTCTATGTATTGTCAGGCAGGCCTCTTTCATCAGCCGATCTGCCGGAACAGCTATAAATTGCGCATGTGGAGCAAATACTTTGAATACTACCGATAAGGGGCGAAACACACATATGATTCTGAATAAAGGGAACTTGGCATGGCCGTCTACATTGAAGACGGCACCCGCTTATCCGGAGCTTGCGGAAGATCTCTCCTGCGATGTACTGATCATTGGCGGCGGCATGGGTGGAGCCCTTCTCGCCCACAAGCTGTCCGGGGCCAATCTTCAAGCCGTTTTGCTCGAGAAGGGACGGATCGCTGAGGGAAGTTCTTCAGCCAATACCGGCCTGCTTCAAAGCTTCAACGATAAATCGCTGACCTCCATCATCCATACGTTTGGCGAGCAGACCGGCATCACCTTTTACCAAATGTGCAGGGACGCGATGCGCCAGCTCAAAGAAGCAGCCCGCGTCCTCAAGCTGGAACCCGAGCTTATTCCCCGGAGCAGCTTGTATTACGCGAGCACCGAGGAGGATGTGGCTTACCTGAAAGAGGAACACGAAACTCTTCGCAAGCACGGTTTTGAAACGTCATATTGGGATTCGTCCGATATCGCATCACGGTTTCCCTTCTCCAAACCCGCGGCGTTGTATACGGCCGGCGATGCCGAAGTCAACCCGTTCCGGTTCGTTCATGGCCTCGTTCAGTATGCGGCGGATCATGGAGTACGGGTGTACGAAAACAGCCCGGTCGTTCATTTGGAATATGAAGAAGACGGCGTGGTTTGTTATACGCGCACCGGCCGGATCTTCGCCCGCAAAGTCGTCCATGCGAGCGGCTATGAAACACAGGAAGAGAAACCGGACCGCAATGCACTGCTTCAGACGACCTATGCGATTGTCACGAGCCCCGTACCCGATTTTACCGGCTGGCACGAGCGCTGCCTGATCTGGGAAACGGCCCGGCCGTATCTCTATATGCGGACCACCCCCGACAACCGTATCGTGGCAGGGGGACTGGACGAGCATCCGGTCGCTCCGGAGGAGAGGGAGGGCCGGATCCGGCATAAAAGCGAAATGCTGCTGAACGAGATTAAAGCTCTTTTTCCCCGTTACGCCGGCATCCAGGCCGACTATGCCTGGGCTTCGCTTTTCGGACTCACCCACGACGGACTGCCCATGATCGGTCCGCATTCCCGCTATCCTCACAGCTATTTTATTGAAGCCTATGGCGGCAACGGGACGGTCTACTGCATGATTGCGGCGGATCTGCTAAGTGATGTTCTTTGCGGGAAAACGCGCCCCGAGCTGGAGATCTTCGCTTTGGAGCGGACCTCGAAGCCGTCACCGAAAGCTCAGGTCCCCGGCTTCGGATTGACGGATTAGCAGCCACGCAGCCAGGGTGGACTTCCGAAAGCTGATCTTTTCCCCGTACCCAAAAATCCCCTGACTCCGAATGAAGGAATCAGGGGATTTGCTGTGTAACGCGATTGTTCAAGTGCGTGCCGATTTCCCCGGCTTGAGCAGCCGTCTCACGCAGATCCAGCTGAGGATCGGTGATGCGCCCAGCACGAGCATCAGCACGGTAATGGTGCTCTGGTCTTTGCTGAAGGACAGCACGATGATGAAAATGAGCGTACCGAGAAGGCGGCCGACCATCAGGCTGAGCTCACGCAGAACGACCAGCTCGACCCGCTTTTCTACGTTTTCGTCGCTGGTCCCCATCAAGTCGAAGCCGGACGAGACCATCGGCAGGATGTACAGCGGCATAAAGATAGCCGTTCCTATGCCGAGCAGCAGCAAGGTGAAATAATTGACCTTCCAGATGAGCGGTACCATGACCACCCACAGCAGCAGGGCGCCTACCAGCATGCCCACGCTCCGGTAGGCCGGTTTGAACCATTTGCCCGCCAACCAATACGTGGCCAAGGAGACCGCGGACGTAATAAGCGAGAATTGTCCCAGCTTCGACTCCTGCTTCGTGGCTACAAACACAAGGAGATTGATCAGAAAGGCGAACACCCCTTCCCGAATCCCCTGCGCCGCCAGACCCGGAGCCATCAGGCGCCAGGGGCTGCCCTTGTCCTTCAGCTGCTTCACGGGCTCGAGCCATTCATAGGTTCCGCCCTTCTTCCTCTTTTTCAGAAAGAAGCTGAGCACCACGCCAAGCGCATAAATGATCAGGGACGCCGTAAAAATGATCCGATACCCCCGGTCACCCTTCAGCATGGAAATGAGCAGGCCGGAAAACCAGGGCCCGACAATGCCCGTAATGGAGCCGAGCAGACCGACCCACCCGTTAAACAGGTCGCGGTTCTCGGGATCGGTGACTTCGAAATACACCACGTTAAACGCGATCCAGAAAAGCCCGATCGCAATCCCCAGCAGTATGCCGAGCGGCCAAATGTAGTAAATTGCCTTTTCCCCGACCCACAGAACCAGCAAATAAAAAAGGCCCGTCAGCCCGATCCCCAGCCTGAGGGCGTTCATTTTGTTATACTCCTTCACCCATTTGCCTGCCAGCCAAAAGGTGAGCCCGACGGCCAGCTGCTGGGCGACAGTAAACCATCCGATCATCGCGTAATCCTGTTTGCTTTTCCATAAATATACGTTGAGAAACGTACCCGACAAGGCGCCGGATAAAACGATCAGCCCGTTAACGGCAAGCAGCAGTATCGTTTGCCGGTTCAGCCGTGCAGATGATTTCGATTTCATAATTACCCCCTTCATATCCGGGTCTACTTCATTAGTAGTTCCCTAAAAGGGGGCAAATCATCGATCGGTTTGCTTTTTTTACGATTTCTTCTCTTGGCTCAAGTGGTCAACCATCCGCAGCCGGTCTTCCTCGGCCAAATTGTATTCGACATGGAAGCATCCCGTGCAAATATACATTTGAACTTGAAAAGGCGGCGTTAATACCGGACCTTGGAGTACGCCGAAAGCCGCGGGCTGAAATGGATCTTCAACCTGATGCGTGCCGGCAAGCACCATGTAATCCCGGCATTTCGGGCATTCCGGCACTTCTTCCTGCTCATCCAGAATTTGCTCCACCGTCTCCTCGTAATTCATGAGGTCATGGCTGTCCTCATACTTATCGAGCGTCCGGATCGACGGAGACAGCTGCTGCGTGTCTTCCTGATTCCAAAACGGAATGGTTTTATCGTCATCCTCAGGAAGCTCCCAATCCGTACCTTCGATTCCCTCATGCTCTTCATTTACGTCCGCTTCCTCTTCCTCTTCACCCAGCTGGATGCTCAGCGTCCGGTAACCTTTCAGCTCATTGTGGCAGTATGGGCATTCATCCTCGGGGCCCAGTTCCTCGTCCCATACGATTTCCGTCTGGCACCAAGGGCAAACCGTGGTTTCCATATGATCCATCTCCTTAATGTTTCATCAAATATACGACGCCCACAACAAAAAAGGCGACCGCAGCGACGAACAAAATCCTCGCCAAATTTTTCATGTGTTCCTCCTACATTAAACAGGCTCCAATCACATATGAAAGGGACACCGGGATCAGCATAGAGATCAGGCCGACCGCCCGGTTATCCCGTTTAATTTCTTCGTCCACGGAAAACACCGGGGTTAAAAATTCGTACAGCAGGTAGGCGATAAACAGCAGCAGAAAGCCGTAGAAGGCCCACTTCATCATGTCATAGATCGACGTTTTGGACTCGATGCTGTACCTCAGCACATTGCAAAGGCCGAATATTTTGCCTCCGGTAGCCAAAGCGGCGGCGATATTGCCTCGTCCGATTTCATCCCAGCACTGGTACCTCGCCACGATTTCAAAACAGTACAGAAAGACGATCAAGCCCAGAATCGCTACCGAAAAATAACCAATCAGCGTACCGATCGGATAGGCCAACAGCAGATCAGCCCCGTTCTTCACTCCCAACATCCCCCTGTTCCCGGCTGAAATTCAGGCTCACACCCATATTATTTAAGCTCAACCACCGTCACGCCGGTTCCGCCTTCGCCGTAATTTCCCAGACGGTAACTTTTAATATGCTTGTGCTTGCGGAGATATTCCGAGATTCCCTGTCTCAAAATTCCCGTGCCTTTCCCGTGAATCAGGTATACTTGGCCGAGGTTGCCCAAAAACGCTTCATCGATAAAACGGTCGACTTCGATCAGCGCCTCTTCCAGATTCGCGCCCCGCAGATCCAGCTCGCTGCGGATGTTGTCATCCCGCGTGCGCTTGACCGTAGTCGCATGCCGCTGCACCTGCTTCTCGGCCGGTTTGTTCGCATTCACCAGCTCGAGGTCGTCCAGGCTGACCTTCATCTTCATAATGCCGAGCTGCACCACGGCCTCCTTTGCGCCTGACAGCTCCACGACATGGCCCTTCTGGTTCAGGCTGTAGACCATGACTTCATCACCGGGCTCAATCTGACGCGGCGCCTTGGCCTTCGGTTTGGCCGCTCCCTTCTTGCCCTGCTGCGGCTCAGCCTCATCCAGCTGCCGGCGGGCGGCGATCAGCTTATGCTCCTTGACCGAAGCCCCTTCCTCCTTGGCCAGCTGCCGCAGATCGGCGATAATCTGCTCCGCTTCGCGGCGGGCTTTGGCAATGACTTCCTTGGCTTCGGCCCGGGCCTTCTCGATCAGCCGGTCGCGCTGCTCCTCGAGCTTCTCGAGCTCCTGCTGGTGCCGGCTCCGGAGCTGCTCCATCTCCTGGCGCAGTTTCTCGGCCTTTTCGCGTTCGCTTTCGGCACCCAGCCGGTTTTCCTCCAGGGAGGCGATCATATGCTCAACGCGCTGATCCTCTTCTTTCACTTCCCCGCGGGCATAATCCAGGATCACCTGCGGAAGTCCAAGCCGCTCCGCAATCGCAAACGCGTTGCTTCGTCCCGGAACGCCGACGAGGAGCCGGTAAGTCGGACTCAGCGTGTTCACGTCAAATTCCATACTGGCATTAATGACGCCTTTGCGTTCATAAGCGTAAGCTTTAAGTTCGCTGTAGTGGGTGGTAGCCACCATCCGGCAGCCCAGGCTGTGGATTTGTTCCAGAATGGAGATGGCGAGGGCCGAGCCTTCGGCCGGATCGGTCCCGGCTCCCACTTCGTCAAGCAGCACCAAACTCTTCGGCGTCATATGGTTCAAAATGCGGATAATATTGGTCATATGGCTGGAGAACGTACTCAGGCTCTGTTCGATGCTCTGCTCGTCTCCGATATCGGCATAAATGGCGTCGAACACACAGAGCTGGCTTCCTTCCTCCGCGGGAACGAACAGACCGGACATCGCCATCAGGCTCAGCAATCCGATCGTCTTCAGCGTGACGGTTTTACCGCCGGTATTCGGCCCGGTCACGATAATAGACGTATACGAGTTGCCCAGCTCCACGTCGATCGGCACAACCTTTTCCATGTCGATCAGCGGGTGGCGCCCCTTCTTCAGCTTCAAGTATCCACGGTCGTTCATTCTCGGCTGGCTGGCCTTCATGACATGCGCCAGACGTCCTTTGGCAAAAATAAAGTCGAGTTGTCCCAGCAAATCGATATCGAGCAAAAGAAGATCCGCTTGTTCCCCGACAAGCGCCGTGAGCTTTTGCAAAATAATTTCAATTTCACGTTCTTCCTTCATCCGGGTTTCGCGTAGCTTGTTGTTCATCGCCACGATCGATTCCGGCTCAATAAAGAGCGTCGCCCCGGAACCGGACTGATCATGCACAATCCCGCCAAAATAGGAACGGTATTCCGCTTTAACCGGAATGACAAACCGGTCCCCGCGGATCGTAATGAGCTGGTCCTGTAGCATTTTGGCCACGCTGGAGGAACGGATCATCGAATCGAGCTTCTCCCGGATCCGCACCTCGCCGGATCTCAGCTCCCGACGTACCTGGGCAAGCCCCGGACTGGCGGAATCGAGCACTTCGGCGCTCTCGTCGATGCAGGCTTTAATGGCATCTTCCAGCGGCTTCTGCTCGGATAAATTTTCGCTGATCCCTTCCAGAAGGGGAATCGGCTCGTCCTCGTGAACATTCGCGATGAACCGCTTGATCCGTCTCGAACCGTTCACGGTGTTGCCGATGGCCAGCAGCTCGTGCGGGCTCAAAGTGCCGCCGATTCTGGCGCGCTTCAACGGAGCGGCAATGTCCGTGATGCCGCCGAAGGACGGATTTCCCTTCAGACGGTCTACGGTATACGCTTCGTCGGTTGCCTGAAGCAAACGCTTTACCGACTCCAGATCGGTATCGGGCTTCAAGGTCTCGGCCGCCTCCCTCCCCATCGAGGTTTGGGTATAGGCAGCGCATTTATCTAAAATCTTGCGGTATTCGAGCGTATGCAAAATCTTGTCGTCCAACAGTATTCACTACTCCTCTCGTGCAATGCTTATATTATATACGAAATGTTTGCCGCTTCGCCATTTGCAGCGTTAAATCATTCCATACATAACATGGCGAAAATTGAATACAATAAGGTTTGCATAACACAGTATTCATGTGTAAAGGAGGCCAGTTGCATGCATTTTCTGGGTCATGTCGTTCGCTTTATCGTGTCCGCCATCGTCCTGCTGATCGTAGGCTGGATCGTTCCCCAGTTTTCTGTCGGGGGATTCTGGAGCGCCCTGCTGCTCGCTTTGGTTATCGCTCTGCTGGGTTGGATTATTGAAGGAATCTTCGGCAAAAGGGTTACTCCCTTCGGACGCGGGATCGTCGGCTTCATCGTCAGTGCCCTCGTCATATACATCGCCCAATTTATTGTCAGCGGCGTTGAAGTCACCCTTCTTGGCGCCATTCTCGCCGCTCTCGTCATCGGTATTATCGACCTGTTTATCCCGGTGTCCGCGTTTAATGCCGGAAGGGACAAGCGGTAAGCCGTTTCCCGAATGAAAACCCCTGCCTAAGGACAGGGGTCTTTCCTTTTTTATCCGGCATAATCGGCTGCGTCTTCTCCCGCGGTCACCACTTTGTTTTTCCCCGTCCGTTTGGCCTGGTAGAGCGCCATGTCCGCTTTTCGAAATAATGACTCCTTGTCGTCCCCCTGCTGGAAATTGCAAAGTCCGATGCTCACCGTAACCGGCTTCACCGTATGCGGCAGAGCGGTTCGGGCAATCTCTTCACGCAGCTGTTCGGCCATGTCTTCTGCTTCTTCCAGTGTCTTATCCGCCATAATAATGGCAAATTCCTCTCCGCCGTATCGGGCGGCGAAATCATTCGGCGTCACCGTTGACATCACCTTCGAGGCAACCTCTTTCAGCACGACATCGCCCACTCGATGCCCGTAATTATCGTTGACCTTCTTAAAATTATCGATATCGATAATCGCCAGCTGCAGCGGAAGCTGATACTTCTCGCAGTGCTCGAGCAGAGCCTCCAGGTATTCGTGAAACGCCTTGTGATTGTATAACCCGGTCAGTGCATCGATTTTGAGCAGCTTGTCCGATATCGTTCTTTCCACCAGGAGCTGCTGCTCCGATTTCATGACCGATTCCAGATGGCGCATAAATTCCTTGACCCGGACCAAAATCGTATGTCCAATCATTATGCTGACAATAAACACGCTTTGAATTTGGATGAATTCCTGAATGGGTTTCTGATAAAGGGAGCGTTCGGTGAGATAGATGAGACAGTAAAGGAGGATCGTTAACGTGCCAAAGCCATATAGCAGTTTGCGGTCAAAATAAACGACGGAAATGAGAACGGGCAGCAGGAGTGCCATCTGTGCCCCGTCCACGATCGGCTGAATGATGAAATAGAACAGGTAGGAGAGCAAAAATCCGCAGCCAACCACGACCTGCTTCCTGTATTTAGGTTCGAATCGCAGCCAGGTCTGTGCCGCCACCATGAGCAGCAAGATGCAGCCATCCGGGATGCCCAGACGCAGCCAATCCTCCGGCCCGCCCCCGGCGGTCACGAAAGGAATGCAGCCTAGCAGCAGCAGAACCGCCTCCGCCGCGAAAAACATCAGCGTCACAATCCAATAGGCGTTCAATATTTTGCGGTGCCATAAATCTTCCAAAATCAACTCCGTGCGATCCATTGGAATGTCATTCCCCTAATCTTCTAAACAAGAATATTTGCGGGCTTCGTACATCGTCAATGCTCATTATATCTTAAACCCAAGATAAGTACTATCTTTTTTCCAGCCAATCCTTTTCCTGGGCATGTTCAATCCAGCAGTGCCGCGTTCACCAATTTTTCAAATGCGCCTCGCCCGGACATATCCAATTTAAGGTATGATAAGGCTTGGAACCATGTTGAAATGATGAAGGTGTACATAAAAAGGAGGATCACAAGTGAAGAAGACCCTGGCTGTCGTCCTTTCCTGCGTGCTGCTTCTGGTGCTGGCTGCTTGCGGACAATCCAAGAGCGACGATTCCGCATCGAGCAGCGGAGTCACCGAAACCGGTGTAGCTCCGAGCGAGGAATTGGTGATCAAGGCGACAAACTATGCATTCGACCAAAAAGAGTATCATCTCAAAAAGGGCGTTCCCGTCAAAATTACGCTCGAAAACGACGAGGGAAACCACGGCGTTCTCATCCCGGATCTCGAGCTGCAGCTTGACGGCAAAAAGAAGTCCGCGGTCGTCACGCCGGAAAAAGCCGGCACGTTTGAAATGGCCTGCTCGGTGTTCTGCGGAGCGGGACATTCCGGCATGATTGCCAAAGTCATCGTGGAAGAATAAACATAGCGGACTTGAACCAAAAAAGATAAAATCCCCTCGAAGTATGCTTCAGGATGATGCATGATCCGTCCTGCCGCTTACTCCGAGGGGATTTTCATTTAGATGTAAACTGTGGATGGTTCAAGAAGTCAGCTCTGATCCTGTTCGATCAGCTCGATCCACTCGTTATATTCGGTCTGCAGCTTGGAATACTCGTCCTGAAGCAGACGGTACTCTTCCTCCAGCTTGCCGGTCTTCTCCAGCTGAATCTCATGCTCTGCCTGAAGCAGGCGGTATTGATGCGTCACCAGCTCGAAGCTTTCGCCCACCTGGCGAAGCTCATCCGCGACCATCTCCTTCTCGCTTTGGATCCGGGTAAGCTGCTGCTCGCCGGCAGCGATCTGCTGCTGCCAAGCCTCAAGCTCTTCTTGCAGCTCCAGCTCACGGCTGCCCCAGACTTCCTGCTGGTCCATCATATCCTTCAGCTTATCCTGATAAGACTGCATGGATTGCTCGGCACTGCGCAGTAGTCCGCGCAGCTCAGTCTCCCGGTCGGCCGCTTCATCCAGCTGCATCGAAGCTTCCTCCAGCTTCTTCACCGCAGCATCTTTTTCCTCCAGCAGAAGCAGGTATTCGATTTCGGTATCCTCCTGGCGGCTCTGGGCTTCCTTCACCTGGCGCTGCAGCTCCTCATACTGCCGCTGCAAGCCCTGATACTGCTGATTCAAGCTGTTGTACTGCTCGCGCTGCGCTTCGGTCTGGCTCCGCAGCTGTTCATTCTGCTCCTGAGCGGCCCGGTTCACCCGCTGCAGCTCTTCGTACTGAGCCTGAACGTCCTTGGCCTGAAGCTCCAACGCTTCAAACCGGGCTTCAGCTTGCTCCGTCTGCCGGCGCAAAGTGCCGTTGTCGCGGGCATATTCCTCGGACTGCAGCCGCAGGCTCCCGATCATTTCCCGGCTGTCCGCAAGCTGCTGCTCCAAGTCCGCAAGCTGCTCCGCTCTGGCGTCATGCGCCTGCTGCAGCTCCTGATACAGCTCCTGGTGGTCATCATATTCCATCCGCAGCTCGTGATACTGCTCCTGCCGTTCTTCCAGCCGGAGCTGCAGCGTACGATTCTGCTCTTGATGGCCTTCGTTCTGCCGCTGCAAGGTCAAATATTGCTCTTCGAGGTCT
>NZ_JACHXJ010000003.1:670678-671102 GCF_014192015.1 Paenibacillus rhizosphaerae
CTTCCAGCGCCCGGCGAGCCGTCCGATGCTCCGCCTGCTGTTCCTCGAGCTGCTCCTGAACCTCCAGGTACTGATTCTCGAGGTCTTCCAGCGCCCGGCGAGCCGTCCGATGCTCCGCCTGCTGTTCCTCGAGCTGCTCCTGAACCTCCAGGTACTGATTCTCGAGGTCTTCCAGCGCCTGGCGGGTCGTTTGGTGCTCCTGCCGCTGCTCATCCAGCTGCCGCTGCAGCGCCGCGTACTGCTCCTCGCGTTCCTTCAGCGCCTGGGCGGACGTTTGCTGCTGCTTCCGCAGTTCTTCCAGCTGCCGCTGCAGCGCCGCGTACTGCTCCTCGCGCTCCTTCAGTGCCTGGGCGGACGTCTGCTGCTGCTTCCGCTGCTCCACCAGCTCTTGCTGCAGCGCCGCGTACTGCTCCTCGCGTTCCTT
>NZ_JACHXJ010000003.1:671199-1107339 GCF_014192015.1 Paenibacillus rhizosphaerae
CTTCAGCGCCTGGGCGGACGTCTGCTGCTGCTTCCGCTGCTCATCCAGCTCTTGCTGCAGCGCCGCGTACTGCTCCTCGCGTTCCTTCAGCGCCTGGGCGGACGTCTGCTGCTGCTTCCGCTGCTCATCCAGCTCTTGCTGCAGCGCTGCATACTGCTCCTCGCGTTCCTTCAGCGCCTGCGCGGACATCTGCTGCTGCTTCCGCTGCTCCTCCAGCTCCTGCTGCAGCGCTGCGTACTGCTCCTGCTGCTCTTCAAGCAGAAGCTGGGCGAGCTCATACTGCTCCTCATGCTCAGCTACCTGCTTCCGCAGCTCACCGCACTGCTGCTCGTATTCGCCTGAACGGCTCTGCAGCTCGGTATACCTTGCCTGCTGCTTTTCCCACTGTTCCTTCAGGCCGGCATAACGTTTCCGTTCCTCTTCCGCCTGAAGCTGCAGCTCCGCATGGATCTCCCGTCTTCTCTCCAGCTCCTGCTGCAGGTTTTGTACGCTCTCCTGCTGCTCCTCCGATTGGATTTCGAGCTCGAGATACATTTCCTGCTGTTCCTCCAATTGAAGCCGAAGATCCTTAAGCTGCTGCGCATATTGGCTCGACTGCCGCTCCAGGCCTGCAATCTGCTCCTCTTTGGCCTCGATCTGCCGGCCGTAATCCTGCAGATCCTGCTCCCGCCCTTGCAACGCCTGCTTCAGCGACTCCAGCTCTTGCTCCTTCGCAGCCAGCTCCTGCTGCTGGGCTTCCAGCCGCTCCTCCAAACGCTGAAGCTCCTCTTCCTGCTCCGAGGAAGACATCTCCTGCGCGTGCAGCTTCTGCACCTGGGCTTCGAGCTGCTGCTGCTTGTTTGCCAGTTCCTGAGCAAGTTGCTGCAACTGCTCTTCCTTCGCGTCCAGCTCCTGCCGGAGCGTTTCACGCTGCAGTTCGGCTTCCTGGCGGAGCTTACTCTCTCCGTCCGCCTGCTCTTTCAGCACGCTCAGCTCGTCATGCAGCGAAGCCATGCCCGTCTCCAGCGTCTCGTTCTGCTCGCCGGCTTCCAGCACCTGCAGTTCCAATTCGCCGATTTCTTCCTTCTGCTTCTCGATCGTGCCTTGAAGGGTTTCAGCTTCGGCTGTCAGCTGGGCAATTTCGCCGGTCATTTTCTTGGATGCCTCGCTGTAATCCTCAAGCAGCTTCTGCATACGGCGGTGTTCCTCTTCCGAAGCGGCCGCCTCGTCCTTCAGCTTGCTGATCTGTCCGTTTAGCGCCTCCTCCTGATCGGTCAGGGCCTGCACCTGTGCCTTGGCCTCCTCCTCGCGCACCAGCACGACTTGATGCTGCTGCCGCAGTCTGGAATAGGCCTCCTTGGCGTTCTTCAGCTCCTGCTCCATGTTCTGCAGCTTCTCTTGGAGCTCGCCGCTGCTGCCGCGAAGCTCAGTCAGCTGCTTCTGCAGCTCTTGAATGGAGGCCGCATGCTTCTCTTCAAGCTCCTTGACGGCTCCCTGATGCTTCTGCTCCAGCTCGGTGATCTTCGCGCGATTCTTCTCCTCCGCCTCTTTCAATGCTCCGACCCGCTTCTGTTCGGCGGATTGAAGCGCAGCCGCATGCTGCCGTTCCAGCTCCTGCACGGCCGATTGATGCCGTTCTTCCACAGCCTGCTTGTCCTTCTGCATTTGCTCCGCGGCCTGTTTCTCCTTGCGGAGCAAGGATTCCTTCTGTTCCGTTTCCCGCTTCAGCGAAGCGCGGAGCTGATCCAGCTCCTTCGTCAAAGAATTGCGCGTCTGTTCCAGCCGCGCCGTAAGCTCGGACTGGGACTGCTCCAGCTCCTTCGCAAGCGCAGCCTTCTCCTGCTCCAGCCGCGTTTGCAGCTCTTCATTCTCCTTCTTGATCTGCTGCGCTTCTTCCTTCTGCTTGTTGACTTCCGCCAGCTGCTCGTCCCGCTGGGACTGCAGCCTGGTGAGCTGCGAGCGCAGCTCGCTGCGCTCGCCGGTCAACATCTTCACTTCGTTGCGGAGATCCTGCATCTGCACGGCTTCCTCCGCCATATGAACCGCGGCCAGAACGGCAATCCTTGGGGTGTCCAGCCGGGAATTGCTTTTGGAAATAGCATTCATCCGTTCATCGACATAACTGGCAATCTTCCTCATATAATCGGCACTGCTGCCTACCAGTTTATAAGAAGTCCCGTAGATCTCCACGGAGACGCGTGTACGATCAGGTGTAGTCACAGTTGTGCCCTCCTTCATATGTGTGTTGACTCTAAGATGTCTTGTTCTCTCCATAAAAAAATCACATCGAATCTCTGTGTCTAAGGATTCGATGTGATGGGATTCAATTCCTGCTATTTTCTTAATTCCGCTTGAAACTTTTGCTCAAGGGCGCTGACGACGCCGCCATGAGCCGCGGTTACTTCCTCATCCGTCAGCGTTCGCTCGTTGTGGCGGTAGACGAGCGAAATCGCGACGCTCTTCTTGCCTTCGCCGAGCTTGCTACCGGTAAACACATCGAATACCTGCACGTTCTGCAGGAGCTCGCCCGCGGCTTCGCGGATCGACTCAAGCAGGGAACCGGCTTCCACGGCGCTGTCCACTACGACCGCAATATCCCGCTCCGAAGCCGGGAAGCGCGGAAGCTCCTGATAGCGGATATCGAAATCGGCGTGATCGTACAGCGGCTGCAGCAGAATTTCGGCAACGTACACATCGCCGAGTCCGCGCTCCTGCTGCAATTCCGGATGCACCTGTCCGAGCGTTCCGATCAGCACCTGCTCACCGCCGCCATTGATGAGATAGACGGATGCCGAACGTCCGGGATGATATCCGGCCGGCTGGTTCGCCACATACCGGATCGCCCCTTCCAGGCCCAGATCCCCGAACAGGGTCTCCAAGGCACCCTTCAGGTCGAAGAAATCGACTTTCTCTGGCGAATGGTTCCACTGCTTCTGCCCGCGGCTGCCGCACAGCAGCAAGGACAGCACGTTCAGCTCTTTCGGCTGAACTGTCAGCGTCTCCTCCTGCGAGAAGAACACGTTGCCCACTTCGAACAGCGCCAGATCGTACTGCTTCCGGTTCGCGTTGTGCACCGCGATATCAAGCAGCTGCGGCAGCATGCTCGTACGCAGCACACTGCGCTCCTCGCTCATCGGCATCGACAGCTTCACCGGCACGCTTCCTTCCGTTAAGGCCGGGAACAGTACGGCCAGCTCCGGATGGGTAAAGGAGTAGCTGATCACTTCCTGCCATCCTCCATGAGTGAACAGTCTGCGGATTTCGCGGCGGATCGCCTGAGGCTTCGTATAGCCACCCGGCGTCGTCGGCCCTTCGATCGCCGTCGTCGGGATATTGTCGTACCCGTACAGGCGGGCGATTTCCTCGATCAGGTCGACGTCTTTCGTAATGTCGCCGCGGCGCGTCGGCACCTGCACTTCCAGAATGCCCTGGGCGGTATCCGCAGCGTGGAAATGGAGACGGCCAAAAATCGTCTTCACTTCCAGCATCGACAACTCGGTCCCAAGGAACCGGTTCAGCTTGTCGAAGGACAGAACGATCACCTTTTCCTCCGCCTGTGCGGCTCCTGCTTCGACGATGCCCTTATGAACCGTTCCTGCGCAATAGCGGGCGATCAGCGACGCAGCCCGGTTCAGCGCCGGAATGACCGCACCCGGATCGACTTCCTTCTCGAAGCGCTGGCTAGCTTCGGAACGGAGCCCGAGCTGGCGGGACGTCTTGCGGATGGTGCCTCCGTCGAACTTGGCGGATTCGAGCAAAATGTTTACGGTGCTGTCCGTGACCTCGGAATCCAATCCGCCCATAACGCCGGCCAATCCGACCGGCTTCACGCCGTCGGTAATGAGCAGCATGTGCGGCTCCAGCTTGCGCTCCTGGCCGTCCAGCGTCACGAGCGTTTCGCCTTCACGGGCCAGGCGGACGTCTACGGCCCCGCCTGTCAGGCGGTCCGCGTCAAACGCGTGCAGCGGCTGACCGTATTCGAGCATGACATAGTTGGTGATATCAACGATGTTGTTGATCGGACGGACGCCCGCAGCCATGAGGCGGTTCTGCATCCATTGCGGCGATGGCGCGATCTTCACGCCCGTAATATAACGCGCGGTATAGTGGCTGCAGTGCTCCGGCGAGCTGATTTGGACCGAGATATGGCTGCTTGCCGCATCAGCGACCTCAACCAGTTCTCTTTCCGGATCAGGCAGCTTGACGTCGCGGCCCAGAATGGCCGCCACTTCGTAAGCCGCGCCCCGCATGCTGAGGCAGTCGGAACGGTTCGGCGTCAGGTCAAAATCGAGTATCTTATCGTCCAGGCCAAGCACGGAAGTGATCGGCGTTCCGATCTCCGCGTTCTCCTCCAGGACGAAAATGCCCTCCTGCTGCTCCTTCGGCAGCAGCTTGTCGTTCATGCCCAGCTCTTTGGCGGAACAAATCATGCCTTGAGAAGCGACGCCGCGCAGCTTGGCCTTTTTGATCTCCAGCCCGCCGGGCAGCTGGGCGCCAACCAGGGCTACGGGTACCTTTTGTCCGGCATCCACGTTTTTCGCGCCGCAGACGATCTGCAGGTCTTCGCCCTGTCCCGCGTCAACGACGCAGACGTTCAGCTTATCCGCATCGGGATGCTTCTCCTTGCTTTTCACATAACCCACGACGACTTTCGAAATGCCGTGATTGCGGTGCTCAACCTCGTCGATCTCGATGCCCGCGCGCGTAATCTGCTCGGCCAGCTCTTCGGCCGTTACATTTTCCAGTGATACATAATCGGATAACCATTCTGTCGATACTTTCACTTACGTTCCCTTCCTTCTTCCCGTATTCGCTAACCTTACGCTTACATGCGGGCAAACTGCTTCAAGAATGCCACGTCGCCGCCATAAAAATGACGGATATCGTCGATTCCGTACTTCAGCATCGCAATCCGGTCCGGCCCCATGCCGAACGCGAAGCCGCTGTGCACTTCCGGATCGTAGCCGCCCTTGCGCAGCACTTCCGGATGCACCATGCCGCAGCCCAGAATTTCCAGCCATCCCGTATGCTTGCACACCCGGCATCCGCTGCCGCCGCATCTGGCACAGGTTACGTCGACCTCCGCGCTCGGCTCTGTGAACGGGAAGAAGCTTGGACGAAGGCGGATCTGCGTGTTCGGTCCGAACATTTCTTGGACGAATTGCAGCAGCGTGCCTTTCAAATCGCTCATGCGGATGTTTTCGCCGATCACCAGGCCTTCGATTTGGTAGAACTGGAACGAGTGCGTCGCATCGTCGTCATCCCGGCGGTACACTTTGCCCGGGCAGATGATCTTCACCGGCACCTTGCCCTCCATGCGTTCCATCGTCCGGATCTGCACCGGCGACGTCTGCGTTCTCATCAGAAGCTCCTCCGTAATGTAGAACGTGTCCTGCATGTCGCGCGCCGGGTGGTTCTTCGGCAGGTTCAGCGCTTCAAAGTTGTAATAGTCGGTCTCCACTTCCGGTCCTTCCGCAATGTGGTAGCCCATGCCGATGAAAATCTCCTCGATTTCCTGGATGACTTTGTTGAGCGGATGGGTGCCGCCCTGGGTCATTTTGCGGCCCGGGAGCGTAACGTCCACCTTCTCCGCCTGCAGGCGCTGCTCCGTTTCAGCCTTTTGGAAAGCCTGCTGCTTGGACTCGATCAATCCCTCGATCGCTCCGCGAACGTCATTGGCCACCTGGCCGATCAACGGACGTTCCTCCGCGCTAAGCGCGCCCATGCCCCGCAAAACCTCGGTCAGCGCCCCCTTTTTTCCCAGATACTTCACGCGCAAATCGTTCAGCGTCTGTACGTCAGCTACGTCATTCAGCTGCGCGATCGCTTCCTGCCGCAATGCTTCCAGCTTTTCTTTCATGAACTTCCTGCCTCCTTCTTGAAATCGCCAATACTGTTTTCGACCCATCCAATGCCCCGCAAAACAGAGCCTTTGCCCTGATAACTCCCCAGGTACTTAGCAGGGATCCTCAGAAAAAAATTTCCAAGAAATAAAAAAAGGCCTTTTCTCCCGAAAAGGGACGAAAAGACCGTGGTACCACCCTTGTTAGACAAGCGAAAAGCCATGTTGATTCGCACCCGCGAACTGCTGGCCTGCTTGATCTCACTCTCACTCGATGTAACGATCGAGAAACGGTATCCCCTACGCGGAATCCTGTCAGCACATATACTGTCGCCTGGATTCGTTCAGGGAACTGCTCCGGAGGGAATTTCGGCAGCCTGTTTCTGTAGAGACGCTCTCAATCTCCGGCGTCCCCTCCCTGTAAAGAGGCACTGCTTACTTATCTCCATCAACGCATTTGTCTTGGCATATAAATTGGATTGCAATGGCTGATCCATATGGCTCATTCATTCACCATGATCAGTCCGTTGACTATAGTCAATAATTATAGGCAAAAAAAGCTGAATTGACAAGTCCGAATCGCCTAAATCAATAGGCTTTCCCTTCTTCAGCATGCCCATTTTTCGCAGAACCAGACCTCATTTCTCGAATTACAGCCGTTCCAGCTCACTCCGGAGCCTGCGGATGCTCGCCATCCGTTCCGCAGCCTCCTCGTCGCTCCCGCCTTCTTCGTTCAGCAGCCGGGTCAGCTCCCATTCCAGCGCCAGCCGCGCGTTTTCCTTGTCAGTATCCTCCTTCAGCGCTCCGTTATGTCTGGCCAGCTGCTCTTCCTCTTCTTGAACCGTGCCCTCAAACAAATGCGGTTCTTCCGTATGGGAGACGGTCAGCAGCCGGTCCGCGAGCTTGCGGATCAGCATCCGGTCATGGGACACCACGACTAGGGCACCCGGATAAGCGGATAACGCCTCCTCGATGACTTCCCGCGTCGAGATGTCCAAATAGTTCGTCGGCTCATCCAACACGAGCAAATTCGCCCCGGAGAAATACAGCTGCACGAAGGCCGCACGGCATTTCTCCCCCATGCTTAAATCCCCGATCCGCTTGAACACGTCCTCCCGCTTGAACAGGAAGCAGCCCAGAAGCGTCCGCGCATGCGTCTCGGTCATCGAAGGGAGGCGGAGCAGACTGTCCAGCAGCGTTTCCTCTTCGTTCAGCACCTCCAGCTCCTGCGAGAAGTAACCGATCTTCAGGGCGGGATGCTGCCATACCGTTCCTTCGCCTGGAACAAGCTCGCCCATGATCAGCTTGAGCAGGGTCGATTTGCCCGCCCCGTTCGGCCCCCGCACGGCCAGCCGGTCGCCGCGGGAGAGGATCAGGCTGAACTTGTCGAACAGCTTCTTCGCCCCGTAGCCGAATGACAGCTGCTCAAGCCGCACCAGCACACGGGCGGAGAACCCACCTTCACCCAGCTGCAGGTTGACCTTCGGTCCGCTTTTCGGCTTCTCCACGCTTTCGCTCTCGAGCCGCTCCAGCTCTTTTTGCTTGGCATGGTACCTGGAGATGTTTTTCTTGGCTTTCGCTTTGTAGTAAGGCAGCGCTGCCTTCGTTTCCGTATTTTTGTCCGCCGATTTCTCGGCCTGGTGAAACCATTCCTGGTATTTACGGATCGATTCCTCCAGCGCTTCCCGGGCCTGCTTCTGCTTCTTGTAGAGCGCCTCCTGCTCCCGCAGTTCGCGGTCCTTTTCCCGCCGGTAATCGGAGTAGCCGCCCTTATATTTTTTCAGCCCGCTCTCGGTCAGTTCGCAGACTCCCGTCACCACCCGGTCCAAAAAGGTCCGGTCATGGGAAACGACAATGACGGTGCCTTCATAGTGACGCAGCCAATCCTCCAGCCAGTTCATGCTCTCCTCATCCAGATGGTTGGTCGGTTCGTCCAGGAGCAGCACCTCCGGCCTTTTGACCAGCAGGGCCGCCAGTCTAACCCTGGTTTTCTGACCGCCGCTCAGATCGGCAAAAGGGGCCGGCCACAGCTCGGGACCGATGTGGAGCATGGTCAAATGCTTCTCCAGCCCCGTCTCCCAGTCAAAACCGCCGCTAAGCTCATACTGCTCGAGCCGCTGGCCGTATTCCTCCAGAAGCTCAGGACTGACTTCGCCAGTCGCCATCGCCTGCTCAAGCTCCTTCAGCCGGCACTTGATCTGCCACAGCTCGCCGCTTTCGCGCCCCGCCGCATCCAGCGCGGTCAGATGCATTAACTCTTCCGACGTCTGCGTCATATATCCCCACTGCTCCAGCGGGACTCCACGCTCCACGGCGCCCCGGTCAGGCTCCAGCTGCCCGGTCAGAATCTGCAGCAGCGTCGTCTTCCCCGCGCCATTGACGCCGAAAAGCGCCAGCCTCTCGCCTTCGTAGATTTCCAGGTCTATATTTTCAAAAATGGTCTTCCCTTTGAATTCTTTGGCGATATGTTTCGTTTTAACGATGTTCAACATTAAGCATCACCCTTTAGAACATAGATTTGAATTTCCGTCGTTTCAGAAAAACCAGCCGTTTCAGTCCAGCCCCGGCCTCTGATCCATTTCACGAATCAAAAAAGCCGCAGGCAGTATCGCCTACGGCAGGAAATTCGTTTATCGTTGTCTATGTTAAGAAGAGGGAACACCCGTCCGAAATACCGTCCCGAACATCATAATTCCGGCACGAGATTACCCCATGAACACGTCAAAAACGCACAAAAAAAGCATTTTCCGTATCCATCGGTGAGGGTTCCAGTCTCTGAAAATAGACATAACGATTCTCTTCCCTGCGGCAGGCGCAGAAACTGCATGGTTTCAACATCAAGTTGGTTTGCAGATTACAGAGAACAGTCATGTTTATCCATCGGCTGTGTGGTTACCTCGTTTTCTTCAGGATGAAATGCTTGCTGTCATTTTAACAAAATTATCGGAAAAAGAAAAGCCCAAACCTGTTCGTCCACAGTCATGTACATCTCCGGGTGTACATCGGCCGAAAGAAAATCACCACACGGTTCGATTACGCGGCCGGTTCTCCTTGGTATGCTGGACTCATCACGATAAATGAATGAGGTGTTCGCGATGGATCAATACTCAACTTATATTATTATCCTGCTTGTCATCTGGCTTACCGCTAGAGAAAGAACCTTCCGCCCTTCCAGCATATGGATCGTTCCTGTGTTATGGGGAGGAATGACCCTTTCCTCCATCCCGTGGGCAACGGTAGGTCCGGTCGAAGTGGTGCTGTTCGCCGTGTTTGCCGCAGCAGGTTTGGCAACGGGGATCATCCGGGGTAAAATGGAAAAAATGCGCATGGGAACGGACGGCCAGGTTACCGTGCAGGGTTCCATTGCCAGCATCGTGCTGTTTCTCGCCGTGCTTGTTCTTCGGGTCCTTGCTCAGTCCTGGGGACAGACTCACGCCTTCTATCACATCGCAAATGCGCTGATGTTCATGCCGCTCGGTTCCATCTGCGCACGCCGTTACGTCATTTACCGGAGATATCAGGCGATGATGGGACAAAGGGCGTAAAGATCTGAAACGCGACGTCAATGTGCCAGCTAAAGGAGACCTGCTATGGAAACAGGCAACGACGAACGAACAATACAGTCTGCCAATCCGGCCAGAAGGGCGCTGCTGAGTTTGTTGATCGTGTATTCCGCGATTCAGAACGGAATGTACGGTGAGCCTCGCGCATTTGTTCCCGGCGTGCTGTTGACGTTGGCCGCGTTGTGCCTGCAATGGCGTCCCCGGTGGTTTACCCGCCGGGGGCCGGCTCCCGCTTTTGCCGTGTGCGCCTTGCTTGGTATCTCTTCCATTGGGGTCATGCTGGGACTTGACGGCAGCTTGTATATTATCGTCTTTTTTCTGCTGGGATGGGTGAGTTACCGGCTGCCGACATCGTACTCGGCCGCATACACCGTTCTAAATATAGCTACCGCAGCGTGGATCCTGCTGGATCAGCATCGGACTTTGGAAGCAGTGATGACCCAATGCCTGATTCTCGCGGCGGTCTATCTTTTATTTTTAGCCGGCAGGCTTCGGAGAACGACCCGAACGATGAAAGAAACGCATCTGCATGAGCTGACGGCCGCTCATCAGGAGCTGGAGGCTGCTTACCGCAGCCTGCGCCAAACTCATGAAGAGCTGGAGGAGACTTCCGAACAGGCGCTGCGCTATGCGGTATTGGAGGAGCGCGGCCGGATCGCAGCCGATATCCACGATAGCATCGGTCACGGCCTGACCTCCGTGATCGTGCAGCTGCAGGCGCTACCGTACATGATCGAAGCGGCGCCGGACGAAGCCCGCTCGACGCTCAGGCAGGTGACGGATGTAGCCCGCGGATGCCTTCAGGACGTCAGAACGGTCGTTCACGAAATGGGGCTTGTCCGGCCCGGCGAAGGGCTGAAGGAGCTTAGGAAGCTGGCGGATACCTTCAGTGAGCGAAGCGGGATTCCGGTAGCCTTTACCATGGATATCTCCGGCACAATCGCCCCGGAGCAGCTGTACGTCCTTTACCGCATCCTTCAGGAGTCACTGACCAACATGATGCGCCATGCCCAGGCCACCCAGGGTGAGGTCCGGCTTATAGGTAACGAGGAAGGCATCGTCTTGACCATCCGGGATAACGGCGTGGCGCAAGGTCCAATCCAGCCGGGATTCGGACTGACCGCTATGCGGGAGCGGTGTGAAAAAGCCGGCGGAAGTCTGACGGTCATCCCCCTCGTTCCCCATGGCCTGGAAATTACCGCAAGCCTGCCTTATTCCGCAGCGACACCCAATAACAGAGGGGAATGAATGCTAATATGGATCCAGAACATATCCGCATCATCATCGCGGATGACCAGCCCCTGATCAGGCACGGCATCGGGTTTATTATTAAAGCACAGCAGGACATGGAATGGTGCGGGGAGGCAGGGGATGGCCGCGAAGCCGTAACCCTTGCGCTCCGAACGCAGCCGCATATCGCCCTGATGGACGTGCAAATGCCCGGCATGGACGGGATCGAGGCGGCACGGGAGCTCCGGCGGCAGCTGCCGGAGTGCAAAGTCATCATCCTCACCACCTTCGACCTAGAGGAATACGTGTATGAAGGCATTCGGGCCGGAGCCGTCGGCTATTTGCTGAAAGATGCGGCACCGGAGGAGCTGCTCCATTCCATCCGCGCGGCGAGCCGCGGCGAAGCCATCTACCGGACGGGGGCCGCGGCCCGGATGATTTCAGAGGCGCTGCGCCAGTCGGAATCGTTCCAGGACCGCCAGGACGTGCGGCTGTCCCTGCCGGACCCGCTGACCGACCGCGAGCTGGAAGTACTGCAGGAAATGGCCTACGGCCTCAAAAATGAGGATATCGCCGCCAAGCTCCACATTAGCGAAAGCACGGTCAAAACCCACGTTCACCGCGTCCTGCAAAAAATCGGGGCCGAGGACCGCACCCAGGCCGTCGTGCTGGCCATCCGCAATCAATGGGTGCAGTAAATTGCCTTTACAAAAAAGCAGGCTTTGCCGGGGATCCCGCAAAGCCTGCTTTTATTTGAATTGAATCGTATTTATCCGCAATGCTTCGTCTTTACTCTGCTTCCGCCAAAATCATGACGCCGCGTCCCGGCACCTCAACTGCCCCGTCCACGGTTACCCCGCTGAGCAGATCCCGACGCTTAGCGTCCCCCGTGTGAACCGTTGCGCTCTCGGCGTTATGGTTCAGCACGAACAAGAATGAGCGTCCTTCTTTCACGCGGCGGGCAACCTCTACGCCGGCAGGAAGCCCAGGCACCAGCGGCTGAACGCCTTTCTCGGCGCAGACGGCTCCGAGGAAGCCTTCCATGAAGTCGCTGTCCGCGCTGGTCGCGACGTAATACGCTTTGCCTTCGCCAAAGCGGTTCACCGTGAGTGCAGGCATGCCTTTGTAGAAGTCCGAGCCGTACTCGGCCAGTACTTCCGCGCCTTCAGCATGAATGAGATCAAACAGCATCTCGCATTTGTAGCTGCCCTCCAAATTACCGTACGGCTGCTTCATGACGATTTCATTGTACTGTCCGAGCGGCAGGGCGTCGATTTCCTCCGCCCAAATGCCGAGCAGCTTGCGGAGCTCGCCTGGATATCCGCCAAGGGTCACGAGATCGGTCTCGTTCACGATGCCGCTGAAGAACGTCGTAATAAACGTGCCGCCGGCGGCAGTGAACGCTTCCGACTTCTCGGCAAAGCCCGGCTTGACCATATACATAACCGGCGCGATCACGATGTCGTACTTGCTGAAGTCGCCTAGGGCGCTGATCATGTCCGCCTCGATGCCCTGCTTGAAGAGGGCGTCATAAAACTTATGCACCTCGCGAACATAATTCAACTCAACAGTCGGTCCGCTCGAGAGCTCCATGGCCCACCGGTTTTCCCAGTCGTACACGATGCCGACTTTGGCTTCCGTTACCGCATCCAGCAGCGTGTCCCCGAGACGCCCCAGCTCTTCCCCGAGCTGCGCCACTTCTCGGAATACCCGCGTGTTCTCATGTCCGACGTGCTCAATGACGGCGCCGTGGAACTTCTCGCAGGCCCCCTTGGAGCGCCGCATTTGGAAGAACATGACCGTATCCGCGCCGCGGGCAACGGCCTGATAGCTCCACAGGCGCATCACGCCGGGACGCTTGAGCGAGTTGTACGCCTGCCAGTTTTGCTGGCTCGGCGTCTGTTCCATCAGCATGAACGGCGCCCCGTGCTTCAGGCCGCGCATCAGGTCATGCGTCATGGCGGTCTCACTGACCGGTGTCGTCAGAGACGGATAGTTATCCCAAGAGACGATGTCCATATGCTTCGCCCAGTCGAAGTAGTTGAGCAGCGGGAACGTCCCCATCAGGTTGGTCGTGATCGGCACGTCCTTCGAATGCTCGCGGATCGCTTCCGCCTCGATGTTGTAGCATTCCAGCAGACTATCGGACATAAACCGGCGGTAATCCAGGGAAATGCCCTGGAAAGCGCTGACGTTGCCTTCGCCCTCTTCACTCAGCCCGTCCGGAAGCACAATTTCGTCCCAGTCATAGAAGGTGTGGCCCCAGAAGCGGGTGTTCCATGCTTCGTTGACGGCATCCAGGCTGCCGTAACGCTTTTGCAGCCAGACGCGGAATTCGGCGGCACAGTTGTCGCAGTAACAGAAACCGCCGTATTCATTGGATACATGCCAAAGCAGCAGCGCCGGATGATCCTTGTAGCGCTCGGCGAGCTTGCCCGCCATCAAGCGGGAGTATTTGCGGTATGTCGGGCTGTTCGGGCAGGAATTATGTCTTCCGCCGAACTTTCTTTTCCGTCCGTAAAAATCGACGCGGGTCACGTCCGGATGCCGTTTGGCCATCCAGGCCGGATGTGCCCCCGTGCTCGTCGCCAGTACGACGCCAACGCCGTCCTTGTGCAGACGGTCCATCGTTTCGTCGAGCCACCCGAAATCGTAAGTGTCCTCATCAGGCTGGTTTAACGCCCAGGAAAACACGTTGATCGTCGCCACGTCGATCCCGGCCAGCTTGAACATCCGCTGGTCCTCTTTCCATTCTTCCGGTCCCCACTGTTCAGGGTTATAATCTCCGCCGTACCAAATCTTAGGCAGTTTATCGTTAATCACGTACCCACTTCCTTTCTTTTGTTGATTCGTCGATAGCCCGGAACCTTGGCCCATAACTTTAGCCCGTAACAAAAAATCATTTTCACCGGCTCCTTAGGCTTTCATTTCAGCCTCAGCTTCAGCTCACCGATACCTTTTCTTTGTCCCGTGGTGTAATCCGGTACGTCTCGCCCGCCACCGTAACAAACCCGCCGGCCGGAAGCTCCTGTCCGTCCGGCCCCTGCACCCGGTACAGGGAGTGGTCTGCGATCCGGCAGGTCCCGCCATGCGTGGAGGTTATTGCCGCTTCCTCGAGCGTTCCGGCGCTCCACTTCATGTCCACCACAAAACCGCCTCTCGCCCGCAGTCCTTTGGCTTCCCCTTCGCTCCAGGCTTCCGGCAGAGCCGGCAGCATCCGGATCTCGTCGAGATGGCTTTGCAGCAGCGCTTCCGCAACGCCGGCCGCATAACCGAAATTGCCGTCAATCTGAAACGGCGGGTGGTTGCCGAACAGATTTGGCAGGCTGGAGTCGCTGAGAATCCGCCGGATGGAGCGGTATACGTTTGCCGGCTCCTTAAGCCGCGCGTACAGGTTGAAAATCCAGGCCGCGCTCCAGCCCGTATGCCCACTTCCCGCCTCGATCCGCTTCTCCAGTGACAAGGAGGCGGCTTGCAGCAGCTCCGGCGTATTCTCGTTGACGGTGTCTCCCGGGTAAACTCCGTACAGATGGGATACATGTCGATGCCCCGGCTCGTTCTCGCCGAAATCGCGCTCCCATTCCCGCATCCGGCCGTCCTGCCCGATGCCGGGATGTGCCAGACGCTCCCTTTTCGAAGACAGCTCCTCCCGGAAATCCTCATCAATCCCAAGCATTTCAGCTGCATTGATGCAGTGTCCGAACAGCTCGTCAATGAGTGCCATATCCATCGCCGAGCCGGCAGCCGTGCTGCAACGCTCTCCCGATTCGGTCAGGAAGACGTTCTCCGGTGAAGTCGAGAGCCCCGTCGTCCATCGTCCGTCGGGAAGCTGGACAAGCCAGTCCAGGCAGAACGAGGCGGCTCCTTTCATCAGCGGATACGCCACCTCCTGCAGGTAGGCCGCATCCGGCCGGAACGCATACCGTTCCCACAGATGTCTGGACAGCCACACGCCGCCCATCGGCCAGAACGCCCACATGGCCCGCCCATCCGAAGGCGTCGACATCCGCCACAAATCGGTGTTGTGATGAGCCGCCCAGCCTCTTGCGCCGTAATGGATCGCCGCGGTCCGGCTGCCGGTGATGCTCAGTTCCCGGATCAGATCGAAGAGCGGCTCATGACATTCTCCCAGACCGCATACCTCAGCCGGCCAATAGTTCATTTCGGCATTAATGTTCGTCGTATAATTGCTGTTCCAAGGCGGCTGCTTGTGCGGGTTCCAAATGCCCTGCAGGTTCAGCGCCTGCGTGCCCGGACGCGAACCGGCAATCATTAAATAGCGTCCGTAATGGAACAGCAGCGTTTCGAGGGCCAGATCGTCGCCGCCTTGGCGATACAGCAGCAGGCGCTCGTCCGTCGGCATCTCCGCTTCAGCCTGCGGAAGCCGTGGGCTCAGCCCCACCTGCAGTTCCACCCGGTCAAACAGCCCACGGTGATCATCCAAATGCCGCTGTTTCAGATGAGAATAATCACTGTCCGCCGCGTCGGTATGTTCCCGGCACAAGCGTACCGGATCGACGGCGGATGCGCCCGGCATGACGTCAAAGCCTGCAAAATCGGTCGCTGCAGCCAGCACAAAGGTGACCGTGCTCGCTTTTTCGATCCGCAGCCGACCTTCTTCCTCCTTCAGCTCACCATCGGTCCGAACCGTCAGCACGGCCGCAAACCGGAGACCCAGTCCTTCTTCGTAGAGAACCGACTGAGGATGATCCCCTAAGTAATTGTCCGCGACATGCGACGGAGCTTGTCCTGTCAGAACCAAGGACGCCGGCTCTGCGCTCACATCGCTGAGATGCGGAGAGGTCAGCCAAGCCGACAACTCCGGCAGCTCCGCCTTCCCGGCCGGACTCCGTCCACCTGACTGTTCCGCCCGGAAATGGACGACAATGACCTCATCCGGCCGGCTCGCAAAAGCTTCGCGGATGACGCGCACCCCGCCGGTTTGAAAGGAAATTGACGCGACCGCATGCTCCAAATCGAGCTCGCGCTCATAATCGGTAATCTGATCGATGCGGCCAAAGGCAAAATGCAAATCGCCGAGCGGCTGGTAAGATTCCGTGCGGCGTCCCAGCATCCCGGCTTCGATCAGCGCCTCCGCTTCGGTATACCGGCCCTCGGCGACCAATGCCTTGGCCGGCTCCAGATGCCGTAGGGCGTTATAATTAACCGTGTCCCGGGGAAATCCGGACCACAAGGTGTCCTCGTTTAATTGAATCTTCTCTTCTTCCGCCCCGCCGAACACCATGCCTCCCAGCCGTCCGTTTCCGATCGGCAGCGCTTCCTCCCACACGGAGGCCGGCTTCCGGTACCACAGCCTTTTATTGGCGGCGCGTTTGCTGCTTTGCTCCACGCTTATCTCTCCCTTTATCCGCGATGAACGGTTGTTTCGTTCTGCACCTTGCCGGACCGGCGGCCGAAGCGTGATTTCGTATATCAGGCTGCCTTAAGAAACGTCTATCGACGTACCTTCAAAGAAGACAGACCGCTTCTAGAGCAGGTTTTTCTTGCGAGATCAGGAAGCAGAAGCTCCGAAACTTATACTTTCTGATCTCTTAAGAAATTACGGGAAGCCCGATGGATCGGACTTCCCGCCCTATTTGCTTTTCAGCATTTTAAATGAATGATCTCAAAAGTTATTGGCAGCACACGCCTAGCTGAACAGAGCCTTACGGTCCGCAGTTTTGGGGAATCCCCGCTATTTTTACCGCCAAATAGGCAAGGTACTGATGATCTACCCTTATTCTAAAGTCCTGAAAGCGATTGCAGTACCCCGAAAATTCGATAAAAAATCATGTCTAAATTAGACATTAAGCAAGGCTATCCGCATCTCATCCGGGCAAGGGAGGCTCCAGCTTCCTAGTTCCGGTAAGGAACCAGCTTGCGGTTCAGCTCGCGGGTTTGGCTGTATACTTCCTGATACAGGCTGAACAAGCCGTTGTACAATTCGGCCCGCTCCGCGTTCGGCGCGTACGTTTTGGCCGGACGGATGAACGCCTTCGCACAGTCCGTCAGCGACGGGAACCAGCCGCAGCCATATGCAGCCAGCATCGCCGCTCCCATAGCCGGGCCCTGCTCGCTTTCGAGCTTGATGATCGTTGCGTTGAAAATATCGGCCTGCATTTGCAGCCACGTTTCGTTCCGTGCACCGCCGCCAATGGCAACGACCTCATGGATTTCTTTGCCGGATTCGCGTACGATGTCGATCGATTCCCGCAGTGAGAACGTAATGCCTTCAAGCACCGCTCTGGCAAAATGGGAAAGCGTGTGGCCGGAGTCCATGCCGATAAAGCTTCCGCGGATATCCGCGTCCGGATGCGGGGTTCGTTCCCCGGAAATGTACGGCGTGAACAGCAGGCCGCTGCTGCCCGCAGGAATGGACCCGATACCTTCAAGCAGCTCATCGAAGCTCTTTTCCTTGGCGAACGTTTCCTTAAACCATGTCAGGCTGTGACCGGCCGCAAGCGTAACGCCCATGACATAGTACGCGTCCTTTTCACTGTGATTAAAGAAATGAAGCTTGCCGTCGACGTCCAGGTCCTTGCGGCTTTCAAAAGAGAGGACGACGCCTGATGTGCCGATGCTGCACATGGTTTGCCCTTCCTGCAAAATGCCCGCACCGATGGCGCCGCAAGCATTGTCCGCACCGCCCGCGAATACCTTGGTCGATGGCAGCAGGCCGGACGTCTCAGCGATGTCAGGCAGCAGCGTGCCCGTTTGATCAAAGGATTCCACGAGCGGCGGGCAAAGCGACAGCGGCAGATCAAAAGCTGCGGCAATGTCCTGGCTCCACGTTTTGCCCGAGACATCCAGCAGCAGCGTGCCTGCGGCGTCGGAATAATCCATCGCATATTCGCCTGTGAGGCGGTATCTCACGTAATCCTTCGGCAGCAGGAACAAGCTGGCTTGGGACAGAAGGTCCGGCTCGTTCTCCTGTACCCACAAAATTTTAGGCAGCGTAAACCCTTCCAGAGCGCGGTTTTTGGCAATACCGAGGAGCTTCGATTCCAGCGTATTCTCGATCTTGCGGCACTGCGCCGTCGTGCGGGTGTCGTTCCATAGAATGGCCGGACGCAGCACCTTTCCCTCCGCATCCACCAGCACAAGGCCGTGCATTTGGCCGGAGAAACTGAGGCCCTCCACCTGCTGCGGGTCGGCACCCGACTTTTCCATCAATCTGCGGAGACTGACGAGCGTCTTGTCCACCCAATCTTCCGGATTTTGCTCGCTCCAGCCCGGCTCAGGTCTGCTCAGCGGGTAAGCTTCAGAGTGCTCGTGCACGACTTCTCCCTGGGGATTCACCAATACCGTCTTGACGGCGCTTGTTCCCAGATCAACACCAATAACGTATTTCATACTTTTCCTCCTGTATGGATCGAATGAACATCTATGAATACCTGAATGTTCCTTAAGGAAATCCGGTTCAAAAAAAGGCTGCCCGAAGAAGCTTTCTTCAGGCAACCTTCGTTGCATTTCAAAGAGGTTTCATGACCGGCCTTGTAACCGGCCATGCCTGCTACCGTTATTGTTACTCGGCCAGGATGTATTGGTTCAGCTTCGCTTTCAGCAGCTCTTGGCGGCTGGACTCGTTGCGGCGCGGATTTTCATTGTTCAGCGCATACTCGGCCAGGGAAGCCAAGGTTGCTTTGCCGGATACGACGTCTGCGCCGATACCTTCCTTGAAGCTGGCGTAGCGCTTGTCGATGAAATCGTCGAACACGCGGTCTTCGATCAGCTTAGCGGCTACCTTCAAGCCTTTAGCGTACGTATCCATACCTGCGATATGCGCCAGGAACAGATCTTCCGGCTCAAACGACTGACGGCGTACTTTGGCGTCGAAGTTGATGCCGCCTTTGCCGAGACCGTCGTTCTTCAGCACTTCATACAGCGTAAGCGTGGAATCGTAAATGTTCAGAGGGAACTCGTCGGTGTCCCATCCGAGCAGCATGTCGCCTTGGTTGGCGTCCAAGGATCCAAGCATGCCATTGATGCGTGCTACGCGCAGCTCGTGCTCGAACGTATGTCCGGCCAGCGTTGCATGGTTGGCTTCCAGGTTCAGCTTGAAGTGCTTGTCGAGATCGTATTTTTGCAGGAACGAAATCGTCGTCGCCGCGTCAAAGTCATATTGATGCTTCGTCGGCTCCTTCGGTTTTGGTTCGATCAGGAACTGGGCGTCAAAGCCGATTTCCTTCGCATAATCCACAGCCATATGGAACAGGCGGGCCATGTTGTCCATTTCAAGCTTGAGGTCCGTATTCAACAGGGTTTCATACCCTTCGCGTCCGCCCCAGAATACGTAGTTTTCCGCACCAAGCTGTTTGCCGACTTCGAGGCCTTTTTTGACTTGAGCTGCAGCGTGGGCATACACGTCCGCGTTGCAGGTCGATCCGGCACCGTGCATGAAGCGTGGGTTCGTGAACATGTTAGCCGTGTTCCACAGCAGCTTCTTGCCGGAGGTTTTCATGCCTTGGCTGATCAGGTCGACGATCGTGTCGATGTTGCTGTAGAATTCGCGCAGGCTGCTTCCTTCCGGTGCGATGTCGATATCGTGGAAGCAGAAGAACGGCAGGTTCATTTTGTCCAAAAATTCAAAAGCGGCTTCTACGCGGGCTTTGGCCTTGTCCATGCCGTCGTATTTGTCCCAGCTGCGGACAGCTGTATCTGTGCCGAACGGGTCGGAACCGCCAGCTGTCAGCGTATGCCAGTAAGCCATCGCAAAGCGAAGATGCTCCTCCATCGTTTTGCCTGCTACCACTTCTTGCGGGTTATAAAATTTGAACGCGTACGGATTGGTCGAACGGCTTCCTTCATAAGCGATCTTCCCAACGTTCTCAAAGTATGCCATGTAATTAATCCTCCTCAAAATTTGCTTGTCGCAAACGTTTACAGGAACATAGTAACACATCGGATCGACTTTGTATATTGGTTAAACAAAGTTTTTTTTAAAAAGTGATTTCGGGTTGCTTTTTGCCGCGGATAACTCTAGACTAATTGATTATGTGCTAAAGGGATTACTCGAAGGATGTGCGATATACATGAAAGTCACCGGCGACCAGGCTCTGGTCAAAAAAATAAACCGCTCGCTTGTGCTTCACACGATCCGCAAGCATTCCTCCACCCTCTCCAGAGCACGGGTATCGGAATTGACCGGCCTTAATAAGGCCACCGTCTCCAATTTGGTGGCCGAGCTGTGCGAGCAGCAGCTGGTCACCGAGGTCGGCCCGGGCAAATCCAGCGGCGGGCGCAAACCGCTGCTGCTGCATTTTAACGCGATGGCCGGCACCGTCATCGGCATTGAGCTGCGGGTGAAGCAGCTGAAGGCCGTACTGTGCGACCTGGGGGGCAACGTACTGGAGGAACGTGATCATGCGTTGGAGCGTCACGATCTGTCTTATGTGCTTGAAGCCATGAAGAAAGTCATCTCCAGTCTTATGGAATCAGCTCCGGACACGCCATACGGCACCGTCGGGATCGGAGTCGGCGTTCCCGGCATGGTGGATGAAAACGGCGTCGTTTTGTTTGCGCCTAACCTCGGCTGGGAAATGGTTCATTTGCGGCAGCTGCTGGAGGAAGCCTTTTCGGTGCCTGTCACCATTGATAACGAGGCCAACGCCGGTGCTCAGGGCGAGCTGAACTTCGGTGCGGCAAAGGATGTGCGCCACCTGCTTTATATCAGTGCGGGCTCGGGTATCGGTTCCGGCATTATCATTGGCGGGGAACTGTACAAAGGTGCACGGGGTTACGCCGGGGAGACCGGCCATATGTGTATCGAGGCCGACGGTAGGCCCTGCACCTGCGGAAGCCGGGGCTGCTGGGAGCTCTACGCTTCGGAGAAAACCTACGATACGGCTGACGTTACCCTGCCGGCCCATAATACGCCCGAGCTCGTGCGCCTGGCTTCCACAGGAAATGAAGCCGCCCGGGAACAATTCGCCCAGATGGGCAAGTACCTGGGCATCGGCGTGACCAATCTCATCAACAGCTTCAATCCCGAGCTCATCGTGATCGGCGGAGCGCTCTCCGAAGCCCGTGAATGGCTGGCCGGACCGATGCAGGCGGTAGTTGCGGAGCGGACGCTTCCATACCATAAGCAGCAGCTTGAGATCACCTTCTCCCGGCTCGGCAGCCGTGGAACGATGATCGGCGCGGGCTTCGCCGCCGTCATGCACTTTCTCGGCCACGCGCGCGTCACGCTGTAACCGAAATTTTATAGAAAAGGCCGGAGATCCAATAGATCTTCGGCCTTTATGTTATCCCAATCCGACAGCGAACATTCAGCTCGCCCTCAAGGTAAATGTTGACACGCGTCCTGTTCGGCTCCTTCATGGATGCCTGCACGAACGGTCGAACCCTCGCGCGTGGGTTCTCTCCCACACAACCGCTCAACAACAAAAAAACGCCTTCCGGCGTTACCTTTTATTGTTTATGGAGCGGGTGGTGGGAATACTCAACATCTCGATCCAACAGCGAGCCTTCGGCTCGCCACTAAGGTAGATGTTGACGCGCGTCCTGTTCGGGTTCCTTCATGGATGCCTGCACGGATGGTCGCACCCACGCGCGCGGGTTCTCTCTTGCTCAACCGCTCTCAAAATAAAAAAAACGCCCATTGGCGTTGTTTCTTTTAACTAATATGGAGCGGGTGATGGGAATCGAACCCACGCTATCAGCTTGGAAGGCTGAAGTTCTACCATTGAACTACACCCGCATATCACCTGTAAAAGCAAAGCCGCAAAGGCGGATCTCATACTTTCTCAGGGTGAATGTCTAGTATCGGGATGACACGATTCGAACATGCGACCCCCTGGTCCCAAACCAGGTGCTCTACCAAGCTGAGCTACATCCCGTTGCATTCAAGATATATCATCTTGTGAAGACAAGAAATAATATACCACGGTAGCCGCGGGATTGCAATACTTTTTTAATTCAACAGAAAGGTCCGCTCAAAATCCTCCGGCGAGATCGGCTTGCTGAAATAATAGCCTTGACCCTCGTGGCAGCGCTGCTCCTTCAAGAAATGGAGCTGCTCCTCATTCTCTACGCCTTCGGCTGTTACCTTGAGCTGCAGATGATGCGCCATCGATGCGATCGTGGAGACGATCGCCGCATCGTTATGATCGCTCAACACTTCGTGGACGAAGGAACGGTCGATTTTCAACCGGTCGATCGGCATGTTCTTCAAATAATGCAGCGAGCTGTACCCTGTGCCGAAGTCGTCGATACTGATGAAGACACCGAGCTGCTTCAAGCGTCGAAGCTGGTCAAAGGCTGTCTCCTTGTCAAACGTCATGCTTTCCGTAATTTCCAGCTCGACGTACTTCGGATCCAAGCCGATTTCCTCCAGGATGAACCCGATGCGTTCAGCCAGCTGGGGCTGGAGAAACTGGCGCATCGATAGATTGATCGACACGCAGATCGGCTTATATCCGGCCTGCTGCCATTTTTTATTCTGCATGCACGCCGTGCGGAGAACCCATTCGCCTAGAGGAACGATCAGACCGCTCTCCTCAGCCAGCGGTATGAATTCGGCCGGCGATACGAATCCCCGTCTCGGATGCCGCCAGCGCAGCAGCGCCTCCATGCCGACGATCTCATTGCTTTCCAAATGAACGAGCGGCTGGTACTCCAAATAAAACTCCTCTCTCTCGATCGCTTTACGCAGGTCGTTCTCCAAGCGGAGCCGCTCCTTCGCCTTCATCTGCATGGATGGGACAAAGTGACGGACGTCAACTCCATAATCTTTGGCATGGTGAACGGCGGTGTCCGCGTGCTGAATCAGCTCTTCGGCCGTGTCTCCGTCCTGCGGAAAGACCGCCATCCCTGCGCAGAGCGTGATATGATAATCGTTTTCCTCGATGACGACGGGCTTTTCAAAGAGCTTCAGCAAATAGCGGATCCGCTCCATCCCCTCTTCCACGCCGGCAAGCGCAGGCAGAATGATGGCGAACTCATCGGAGCCCATGCTGAACACTTCCTCCCTAGACCCGGTATTCCGTTTGAGGCGGTCGCCGACAAGCTGCAGAATCCGGTCCCCTGCCTGATGGCCCAGGGAGTCATTAATATTTTTGAAGCCGTTGACGTTAAAAACGACGACCCCTGTCATTTCATGTCCCGCATTTTTGATCTTACTGGAAATTCGCTCAGTCAACCGGCGTTTGTTTGGAAGCCCAGTGAGGTCGTCATGGAACGCCAGATAGTTCATCCGCGCCTCCACCCGCTGCTGTTCTCGGAATGGATCCTCGATCGTCAGCCGGTAAACCCCTTTCAGCATCAGATAGTAAGCCACACCGCCGGAAAGGGTGCCAAACAGGTAATTCCACTGGTATGTATGATTCGCCGTCATCATCAGCCCCTGTCCGAGAGCGGAGTAAATCAGCGCCCGGATAATAATAAGCAGCGATGGGGCCCGGTCCTTTCTGCCCCGGTACATGATCGATCCGATGCCAATCAGGCATACCGCAATGATCACCAGGTCCAAATATTTCTTCAGCCAATTCATGCTGCCGTGGTTCAGCAGCAAAGGAAGTTTCTGATGCCACAGGAAAAAGGCAAGCACGCCAAATACGATCACGACCGACGTGATCATAAATACGAAGCGTTTATGGGCAATCGACACCATCGCGTCTTTCAGATTATAAATCGACAGAAGCCCGAGGGCACACGCCCCCTTGGAGATTATAAGCAGCCACATGGCATCGTCCTGGTTTAAGGCATAGCCGAATAGAGGGATTCCGGGCAAGCTGACCGTCTGCAAAAAGTCAAACACAGCCAGAAACAAAAACAGCGCAGCCGTATACAGCCTATGCCGCGACAGTTTGTGCGAAAATAACAGCCACCCCTGGGCGAACACGGCAAAGCTGACAGCTACGCTGCTCCAGCCGGCAAGGACATAAATCGTCTTGAACCAACCGGCGCCATCATGACGGTATAAAAATGCAGTTTGAACGATCTGAACTGCAACAAAAAACAAGATTCCCATCAAGGCCGTCCTGATTGTTCGTCTTTTCTCCACTCTGGTATGCATGCAGTCCTCTGACCCCCGGGCTTTTTCTGAAATATTTATATATGAATTTCATGCTAAATAATTCCACGTTCATGCCGACATTCCTGCTAACATCAGACAATAATTTCACATTAGGGCCATCGTTCGACATGAGTCGTTTTGCAAAAAAATGAATCCTCATCCTCCTTCATCCGTATTGTAGATTATAATACCTAAGGGGTGTGGCATTGTATGATCATTACAACAACCGAAAATGTAGCCAATCATGAAATTATCGAGGTACTCGGCACCACGTTTGGAGTCGTCGTTAGAGCCAGAGGCATCGGCGGGGATATTATGGCTTCCCTCAAGGGCCTTGTCGGCGGCGAGGTGAAGCAGTACACCCAGATGATTGAGGATGCGCGGCGGCAAGCGGTGGACCGGATGGTACAGAACGCGCATGCCATGGGCGGGGACGCCATCGTGATGATGCGCTTTGACAGCGGGGATATCGGCAATAACATGAGCGAAATTGTTGCCTACGGCACGGTCGTTAGAACCCGTCCTGTCGGCTGATGGGAGGTATGGTCATTATTCTGCTCATATACGCCTTGGAGCTGGTCGCTTTTCTGCTGCTGTTATGGGTAAGCTGGCGCTTCTTCGACAAGAGGTACCGCCGCCGGGACGACAGCGGGGGCAGCAGGGACATCATGAACGGATCGTTTACGCCGACTTCGGAAGTATTCATTGACCCGAAAGACGGCCATAAATACCAGGTCTATTATAATCACCGTACCGGTGAACGCGAATATATCAGACTCGATTGAAGCCAAAAAAGGGCTGCCCGCACACATGTGACGGGCAGCCCTTTTTTCTGGTGTATCTAATGATGTGGTTTACTTGTGTTTCGGATCAAAGTTGACTTCCGGAGTCGTCAGCTTGTCGTAGAAATCCACGTACTTGTCCTTATCCTCCGATGCCCGGAGCGCCATAGCGGAACGTGGATGCTCCCCCAGTGTTCCCGTAACCATGTAAGGAATCAGGTAGCCCCATTCTTCCTTCTCACGAAGCGGAATCATCAGGCGCTCGATCAAATCCAGCACCGGACGAAGGTTGTAATGGGTATTTTTCAGATGGGTGACGAGCAGCTCGGTCGGGCAGTTGCCTGCCGCGCGGCCCATTCCGTATACGGACGCATCCAGCAGTTCTACGCCCAGCTCTGCTGCGGTCAGTGTGTTGGAGAAGGCCAACTGCATATTGTTATGCGTATGGACGCCAAGACGCTTATTTGGCAGATGCTTCTTGAACTTCTCGACCAAGTACTCCATGTCCTTGTGGTCAAGGCTTCCGTAGGAGTCGACGATGTAGACGACATCCACCACACTCTCCCGAATCATTTCGAAGGCTTCCAGCAGCTCGTTCTCCATGACGTTGGACAGAGCCATAATATTCAGCGTCGTTTCGTAACCGCGTTCATGGAACGTCTGCACCAGCTCCAGCGCTTTATCCACGTCCTTGATGTAGCAAGCAACACGGATTAAATCCAGCATGCTCTCTTCACGCGGCAAAATATCATTTTCATCGACACGGCCGATATCCACGAGGGCGGACAGCTTGGTTTTGCCCTTCTGGGGGATCACTTCACGCAGGAAAGAATCGTCCAAAAAGCGCCAAGGTCCGGCAGAATCGGCGCCCTTCAGCAGTTTGGGTGAATTTTTGTAGCCGATTTCCATATAGTCAACACCGGCCTCATTCAGTCCGGCGTATAAAGTTTGTACAAACTCGACGCTGAAGTCCCAGTTATTGACCAGTCCCCCATCGCGAATCGTGCAATCGACAATTTTACAAGGGTTCGTTTTCATCCAACAAGCTTCTCCTTCCGGCATAAAATTTATTCCTTCATCATACTTGAAGGTGACCGGAAAAGTAAAGGTTAATTGTGCGGAGCGTATGACCGCAAATGACGGCATACGAAATAAAGCGGCTATCCCGCTCAGGATTCCGCTTTACGTTCATTGTCTTATGAGGATGCCGCTTGCGACAAAATCCACTCCAGCAGGGTGCGAACCATCACCCCGGTGCCTCCCTTGGGACTCACACCCCGCTCTTTTTGGACATAAGCGGTTCCGGCAATATCTAGATGAACCCACGGCAGCCCTTCGGCAAATGTGCCGATAAACAGGCCCGCTGTAATCGCAGCCCCCTTGCCTCCGGTGCTGTTGCGAATGTCCGCCACGTCGCTTTTGAGCATATCCCAAAATTCCTTATAAGCCGGAAGCGGCCATACTTTTTCGCCGGATCTTTTTGAAGCGAGAATCAGCTCCTGGAGAAAAGTATCATCGTTCGATACCGCTCCGGTCGCCACATCCCCTAATGCGGTCACGACGGCGCCTGTGAGCGTCGCTACATCGATCAGACGGACCGCTCCGAGCTGTCTGGCATAAGTCATGCCGTCGGCGAGTACCACTCTGCCTTCCGCATCGGTATTCAGCACCTCGATCGTCCGCCCGCTGAGCGACCGGATCACGTCGCCCGGCTTAAACGCACTGCCTCCAGGCATGTTCTCGGCGCTCGGAATGACGGCCACGACGTTCACTTTCGGCTTCAGCGTACCAAGTGCGTTCATGACGCCCAGCACCGCAGCGGCTCCGGCCATATCGCTGATCATCTCTTCCATGCCGAGCCGCTTCTTCAGCGAGATGCCCCCGGTATCGAACGTAATGCCTTTGCCGACAAGCCCTATAACGTCATCCCAGCTGTCTCTTCCCTGATACTTCATCACGATCATCCGCGGAGGGTGAGTGCTCCCCTGGCCAACCGAGAGCAATCCACCCATGCCGAGCGCCTTTTGCTCTTCGACATCCAGCGTACGTGATTCCATGCCATACTGCCGGGCAATCCGCTGCGCATGCTTCGTCAAATCTTCTGGAACCAGCATATTTCCGGGGAGGTTCGTTAAATCCCGTGCCAGACAGGTGGCTTCGGCCGCGGCCTTTCCACGGACAATGCCTTGACGCCATTCGTCAGCTTCCCGGGGATCCGCGTTTCCTTTTCGAAAAAGTACCAGCTCTTTGATTCCATGGTGCGCCGGAGGATTCCGTTTGTATTGATTGATCCGGTGTGCTCCCAGAATGAACCCTTCGGTCAGGGCCTGGGCGGCAGTGATCGTGCTCTGTTCCGCAGTAAATCGCATCATAGTGATCGGCACTTCCCATGCCAGGCTTTGGGCTTGGATTTTGAGCGCGGTTTTTGCCGCCCGGGCGGCAGCAAACCTGAGTTCTTCGGAGGTCAGCGGACGGTCGCCGGTCCCGACTAGAATGACGGCGCGATGACCACTTGAATCAGGAACAGGCAGTGCGTGGATTTGATTGAAGGCAGCACCGAACAGACGGCTGTCCCTGAGCTGCTGCACCATGGGTGCAAGACTGGGAGAAAGTGCGTTCCCCTCGAAGTCCTTCTGGGAAACCATAACAACAAGCGCATCCATACTGAGCTGTGAAGCTTCCGTATGATCCTTCCATGTGACCGTAATATCTTGTCCTTCGGAAAACGGATGTCCATTCATCGGCGTCATCTTCCTTTGTCTTCAAGTTTTCGGACGATAGTCATATATATTATTCCACCGTTGTCCAAAGCAACTCCAAAGACAAAATGTTCCTGCTGTGCCGAATCAGGACATTTCAACGATCGGAAGCGAGATCACAAACTCCGTTCCCTTCCCTACTTTGCTGTCAACAGAGATATATCCCCGGTGATTCTTGATGATCCGGTAACTGACGGACAGACCAAGACCTGTCCCGGTTTCCTTCGTCGTAAAGAAGGGATCGAATAAATGGCTCAGCGTGATATGATCCATACCCTTTCCGTTATCCGAAATACATATATTCACGTTTTTATGGTCCTTGCGCGTGCGGATTTCAATCCGTCCGGTATGCTCATGTCCCTGATCAGCGATCGCATCCATGGCATTTTTAATGATGTTGAGAATGACCTGCTTAATCTGCTTTACATCGACGGAAATATGAAGGGGTGTAGACTCATCGAGCAAAACGACCTCGCAGCCATTCATCAGCGCTTCACTCTCTGTAAGCAGAACAACTTCCTTCAGCAAAGACGAAACGGGGATGACGGTCGTTTGCGGCGCGGACGGCTTGGACGAATTCAGAAACTCATAAATAATGTCGTTCGCCCGGTCGATTTCGGTCAATATAATGCGTGCATACTCGTCTTTTCCGAGCTTGGTCAAATGAGGTCTCAGCAGCTGAATGAATCCGCGGATGGCCGTGAGCGGGTTGCGGATTTCGTGGGCGATCGATGCCGAAATCTTTCCAAGCATCGCCAGCTTGTCGTTCCGGTAGGCGGTTTGTTCGATCTGCTTGAAATCGGATACATCCTTGACACTAAATAAAAAATCACCGTCCATTTGATCGCCGTAGGTGACCGTAAGAAGCCACTGGCGTCCGGTTTCATCACTTAGCTCATGGTATCTTTTCCGGTGAAAAATGGTCTCGCGGTAAATACGCAGTATCTTCTTCTTCTTATACCGGCTTAACTGGGGATGACGCAAAATTTGAAGCAAGGTTAGTCCAGTCAACGACTTACGGGAAATTTCCAACAACCTCGCCATTTGCACATTAATAAATGTCAAAACGCCTTCACTGTCGAAAAGAATTACCCCACTGTCCAAGTGCTCCAAAATGTTCTCGTACTTGTTCTTCACAAGCTGCGTAGTTTGAAACGCCTCCAGGGACTGCAACAACGTCTCTTGGATTTCGCTCACACGATGCCCCCCCTTTATAAGGAAATGACGGAATTGGCAAATCGTTAGCAGGCAAATATTCCATCTTTTGGCCAGTAATAAAGATTAGTTTAATCATAGACAAGCTAGCCGGAAAACTCAACAAGAGATACTGTCGAAAAAAGAAAAAATGGTCCCAGCCTGAAAAAGAAAGCCGTCAATCGGCGTTCTTTCTTGGCCAAAAGTCCCCGCTTATGCAGAGGTTTCTCCTGTAAAATTAAGGATGCTGGCTCTTGCAAAATTTTACGCTTAAAACAAAAGCATCAGACACAAAAAATTTATTTTTGTACCTGATGCCTTGTCATGACCGGGCGCTCAGCCGGGACGATTTCCGCCGATTCGACGGCAGGCCCGGGTATCCGATGAAATTTTATGATTTATGCTGAAGACGCAGCCGGCGCTGGCTCATGACCGCGAGTCTTTTCTTCAGCTCGCTCTGCCATTTCTCGTCTTGAATTTGCTTGGCGACCGTCAACAAATCAAGGGCCATGTCAATCTGGCTCTGAATGATGTCCTTCGGATCTTCCTTCTCGCAGTTGATCACATTTTCAAAAATGGTCTCTTCGTCCTCGATCACATAATCCTGAAAGTCAATTTCTGCCGCTCCGTCACCATGCGCATATTCGGCCAAAATTTCGTATTCATTCTCAACCTTGTAATGAACCTCAACCCGGTGGCACACGGGACAGAACAACAGGGGAACATTATGGACCTGAGTGCGATAATGTTTAAGTGTACCTTTCGTTCCAACCATACTTGCTCCGCAGCAATAACTCATTCCAGTTCACCCTCCTCTGGATTCCACCGTATTTCTTCATAATGTATTCGATTCCAAGCTCGACAATTCCTTTTTTTCAACCCTGTACAGACCCAAGTTTTATCATGTATGCATGCTCTTTGTTTTTCTATATCGCCCTATTCAAATCCTGCTAAATAGAATGGGTTCATTCTACATAAATGTCAGAATAAGACGTTATGCCGCTCCTAGCCATGTTTCAACTTCTCAAAGGCATTCTAAACACAAAACCGCAGTTGATGAAAAACCCCCTTGGCCTGCATCAAGCAAGGCAAAGGGGGCTTGTCCGAATATTTAAAAATTAGTTGGTTACCAGATTTTTGTCGCCTGGTTTCCAGTTCATTGCGCACAATCCGCCGGATTGGAGCGCTTGGAGGACGCGAAGGGTTTCTTCAACGCTGCGGCCGATATCGTTGTGGTTAACCACTTGATATTTCAGCTCGCCTTCAGGGTTGATGATGAACAGACCGCGAAGAGCAACGCCTTCTTCTTCGATGTACACGCCGTAGTCTTTGGCAACGGATCTCGTGATGTCGGAAGCCAGCGGGAAGTTGATTTTTCCAAGACCGTTCGAGTCGCGCGGTGTGTTAATCCAAGCCTTGTGGCTGTGGATGGAGTCCGTGCTCACACCCAGAATTTCAGCGTCAAGCGCTTTGAACTGCTCGTAAGCATCGCTCAGCGCAGTGATTTCCGTAGGGCATACGAAAGTGAAATCGAGTGGATAGAAGAAGAATACGAGCCATTTACCGCGATAGTCAGTCAGGCTTGCTTTGCTGAAATCCGTGCCGTCACCTGTTACAGTTTCCATCGTAAATTCAGGAGCCGGTTTACCTACTAAACGTTCTGCCATGTCAAAAATTCCTCCTTTAATATAAAGAACAATTGCTGTGTTCTAGATTGAGTATCGTATTGCATCCCAAGTGGAATCTACATTTCAAATGGTATCATTCGACGAAATCAAAGTCAAGATTATATAGGTTATTTATTTATAATAATTATAAATAAGAAAAAAACGTGAACTTTTCGCGGGACCACCGGCGGACTGAAGTGAAAAAAGGGGCTACCGATCACCCGGAAGCCCCCTTTCCAAAAAAATCCCTACATTAATATAGCGTTAAACGACCTCAGTTTTGCGTTGAAAATTACTTCTTCATCGCAGCCACGATCAGGTCGCCCATCTCCCGGGTGCCGATCGCTTTGCTCTTATCTACAGCGATGTCGCCTGTGCGATGTCCGGCATTCAGCACGTCAGCCACAGCTGCTTCAATCGCGTCTGCCGCATCGCCGTATCCAAACGTGAGGCGGAACATCAGCGCCAGTGATAGAATCGTGGCGATCGGATTCGCCAGATTCTGTCCCGCGATATCCGGTGCGGAGCCGTGAACCGGCTCGTACAAGCCGAACGCACCCTCTCCCATCGAAGCGGACGACAGCATGCCGATCGACCCGGTCAGCATGGCGGCTTCGTCGCTCAAAATATCGCCGAACATATTCTCCGTCACGATGACGTCGAAGCTGGACGGACGGCGCAGCAGCTGCATCGCGCAGTTGTCAACCAGCACATGCTCCAGCTCTACGTCCGGATAATCCGGAGCGACCCGGTTCACCACTTCACGCCACAGGCGGGAAGTTTCCAGCACGTTCGCCTTGTCGACAGAGGCGAGCTTCTTGCGGCGCTTCTGGGCGATTTCAAAGGCTTGGCGCACGATCCGTTCCACTTCCGCCACATTGTACACGCAAGTGTCCACCGCTTCTTCGCCCTGCTCGCCTTGACGTCTCAGCTTGTCACCAAAGTAAATGCCGCCGGTCAGCTCGCGCACGACCATCAGGTCCGTGCCTTCCAGCACCTCAGGCTTCAGCGTCGAGGCGTCCTTCAAGCAGTCAAACACTACGGCCGGACGCAGGTTCGAGAACAATCCGAGCGCCTTGCGGATGCCGAGCAGGCCGGTCTCCGGACGGAGCTCCTTCGGATTGTTGTCCCATTTCGGTCCGCCTACCGCTCCGAGCAGCACCGCGTCCGCATTTTTACATACCGCCAGCGTCTCTTCCGGAAGCGGGGTTCCTTTCTCGTCGATCGCGATTCCACCGAACAGCGCATGCTCCGTTTCAAACGAGTAGCCGAACAGCTCTTCCGTGCGCTTGAGCACTTTCTCCGCTTCCGCGACAACCTCCGGCCCGATGCCGTCCCCTGCGATTACTGCAATCTTTTTAACCTCTGCCATAATATCAGTCACTCCTCCAGGTACAGGTACCTCATTTTCACTGTCCTAATTCTCTATATACTGTTGTAACACATGAAGGAGAGCATTGACCAAGATATAGAATCTATGACCTTAATAGTATTTTCCTATAAGCAGACCGCATGGATTAATTTATTCTATACCTGCCCTTAACATGGCACATTTCTTTTCCTGATTAATCCGGGTACAATGATATTGTTTGGACTTATACTCTTCAATCGCAAAGGAGTTGAACGGATTCATGCAGTATACGTATTTGGGAAAATCGGGTTTAAAAGTCAGCCGCTTGTGCCTGGGAACGATGAACTTCGGTCCGGCGACGGACGAAAAGGAAGCGTTCCGCATCATGGACGCGGCGCTTGACGCCGGCGTTCAGTTTTTTGATACCGCTAACATTTACGGCTGGGGCGAAAATTCCGGCTTGACCGAGACCATCATCGGCCGCTGGTTCGCCCAGGGCGGCGGCCGCCGCGAAAAGGTGGTTCTCGCTACCAAGGTTCATGGCGACATGAACGACCCGGCGGACGGCCCGAACGGGGCGCGTGGCTTGTCCTCGTACAAAATCCGCAGACACCTGGAAGGATCGCTCCAGCGCCTGCAGACCGACCATATCGAGCTGTACCAAATGCACCATGTCGATCCGAAGGTCACTTGGGACGAGCTGTGGGGCGCTTTTGAAATCGCGGCGCACCAGGGCAAAATCGGCTACGTCGGCTCCAGCAACTTTGCTGCCTGGCAGCTGGCCATCGCCCAAAGCGAAGCGAAGAACCGCCATTTCCTCGGGCTGGTGTCCGAGCAGCATAAATACAGCCTGAACTGCCGCCTTCCGCAGCTGGAAGTGCTGCCGGCCGCGCAAAGCCTCGGCCTCGGGGTGATCCCGTGGAGTCCGCTCGACGGCGGATTGCTCGGACGCAACGCGCTGAAGAAGCTGGAAGGCACGCGCAGCGGCGGAAGTGCGGAGCGCATTGAGAAGCATCGCGAGAAGCTCGAGGCGTTTGCCGAATTGTGCAATGAGCTCGGCGAGCCGCAGGACAACGTTGCGCTTGCCTGGCTGCTGACCAATCCGGCCGTAACGGCGCCGATCATCGGGCCGCGCACGCTGGAGCAGTTTGAAAGCTCCCTCGGTGCGCTCGAAATCAAGCTGGATGAAGCCGTGCTGAAGCGGCTCGATGAAATCTTCCCGGGACCGGGTGGCGCCGCTCCCGAGGCGTATGCCTGGTAAACGGGCGTAATAGCCGTACACGGCTGACGGAAATTCGCAGGATAAGTGAATGCCGCACTCTTCCCAGGACTCCGGGAACCTGTACATGGCGCGTCCTGCGGATGTCGTACCGCGTGCGGCAGTCATCATCGGCTTATCAGCTTACATCACTGCTTCACAAATGCAAAAGGCGGATCCCCACTAAATCCGGGGATCCGCCTTTTTTATTGATGGATGAGTGCCGTATGTTATTTCTTGATCCAATGCATCATTTCGCGCAATTGACCGCCGACAACTTCGATCGGATGGTTAGCTTCGTTACGACGCGTTGCATTCAGGAATGCACGGTTGGATTGGTTCTCAAGAATGAAGTCGCGGGCGAATTTACCTTGTTGGATGTCGGACAGCACTTCCTTCATCGCTTTCTTCGTTTCTTCCGTTACGATGCGAGGTCCGGTTACATAGTCGCCGTACTCAGCCGTATTGGAGATGGAGTCACGCATGTTAGCCATGCCTCCTTCATAGATCAGGTCGACGATCAGCTTCATTTCGTGGAGGCACTCGAAGTAAGCCATTTCCGGAGCGTATCCGGCTTCAACCAGCGTTTCGAATCCGGCTTTGATCAGGGCGGTTACGCCGCCGCAAAGTACAGCCTGCTCACCGAACAAATCCGTTTCGGTTTCTTCACGGAAGGAGGTTTCGATAACACCTGCGCGGGTACAGCCGATACCTTTTGCATAGGCGAGACCGATTTGTTTCGCATTGCCAGTAGCGTCCTGCTCGATGGCGATGAGCCCAGGGACCCCGAAGCCCTCGACATACGTACGGCGAACCATGTGACCTGGAGATTTTGGAGCAACCAGCAGCACGTCGGAGTCTTTAGGAGCGACGATTTGTCCAAAATGAACGTTGAAGCCGTGGGAGAACATAAGCGCAGCGCCTTTTTTCAGGTTAGGCTCGATTTCGTTTTTGTAGACGGACGCTTGAGTTTCATCCGGCATCAGGATTTGTACTACGTCCGCTTGGCTCGTTGCTTCGGCAACGGACAGAACTTCGAAACCGTCGTTTTTGGCTTTATCGAAAGATTTGCCTTCGCGAAGACCGATAACGACCTTGACACCGCTGTCACGCAGGTTTTGCGCCTGGGCATGACCTTGGCTTCCGTATCCGATAACGGCAACGGTTTTTCCTTTTAAAGCGCTGAGTTCTGCATCTTGCTCGTAATAAGTTGTAACTGGCATGTGAATAAATCCTCCTTTGTTTTTAAAAAGAACCCTTCATAAAGAGCGGGTGTTTCAAAGGACCCTGCACCCGGTTTGTCCCGCTTTCGGGATATGATCCTCTCAAACCCCCGCTCTTTAGCGGGAATTTAATGTGTATGATTATGCATTTCCACGAATCATGGCGGTGACCCCGGTGCGAGACAGCTCCCGGATCCCGTATGGCTTCAAGAGCTCGATCATGGCGTCGATTTTCGAGGAGTCCCCGACAACCTGCACCATGATGCTGCCGCTTCCGATATCGACGACCGAAGCGCGGAACGTTTCCACGACGCCGAGGATTTCCGGACGCTCCGCCGGTTCCGCACTGACCTTGATCAGCGCCAGCTCCCGCGCCACCATTGGCTTGGAGCTCAGGTTGATGACCTTGATGACATCGATCAATTTGTACAGCTGCTTCTCGATTTGCTCCAGTGTCATGTCGTCACCGATCGTGACGATGACCATGCGGGAGAGCCCCGCTTCTTCCGACTGCCCGACCGTAATGCTCTCAATGTTGAAGCCGCGGCGTCCAAACAGTCCGGATACCCGCTGCAGCACGCCCGGCTGGTCATTCACTAGAACGGCAATGGTATGTCTCATGCTCATAATTATGCATCCCCCATCAACATTTGATCAATGGTCGAGCCTTGAGTTACCATCGGATACACGTTCTCACCCTTGCTGACCACAAATTCCACAACGACAGGTCCCGGTGTTTCGAGCGCTTCTTTCCAGGCCGTTCTGGCCTCTTCCTTGTTCGTCGCCCGAAGTCCCTTCACTCCGTAAGCCTCGGCCAGTTTAACGAAATCCGGGCTTCCTTCCAGGTCGATATGGCTGTAACGGTTATCGTAAATCAGTTCCTGCCACTGACGAACCATACCGAGTACCTGGTTGTTGATAATGACGACCTTCACCGGAATGTTGTTGATGGCGCAGATCGCAAGCTCCTGGGAGCACATCTGCATGCCGCCGTCACCGTTCACCGAAATGACGAGCCTTTCCGGATTGGCCATTTGAGCGCCGATGGCGGAAGGAAGTCCGAATCCCATCGTTCCGAGTCCGCCCGAGGTTACCCAGGAACGCGGCTGATTGAACTTATAGTACTGTGCCGCCCACATCTGATGCTGGCCTACGTCGGTAGTGACGATCGCTTCGCCCTTCGTCGTATCGTTCAGCAGCTCGATGACCCATTGCGGCTTGAGTTCCGTATCCGAATCAGCGTAGCGGAGCGGATACTCCAGCTTCCACTGCTGAACCCGGGTTCTCCAGGCTTCAGCCTTGCCAGCCCGCTTCACATCGTTGTTCAACATTTCCAGCACCGTCTTGCAGTCGCCTACGATCGGAATGTCCGTCGGCACGTTTTTGCCGATTTCCGCCGGATCGATGTCGATGTGCACGATTTTCGCGTTCGGGGCAAATCCGTTCAGCTTGCCTGTTACCCGGTCATCGAACCGCGCGCCGATGTTGATCAGCAGGTCCGACTCCTGAATCGCCATGTTGGAGGCGTAAGTTCCGTGCATACCCGGCATGCCCGTCCAGAGCTCGTTCCCACTCGGGAATGCACCCAGACCGAGCAGCGTGGTCGTGATCGGAATTTCGGTCCGCTTCACGAATTCGTACAGTTCTTCATGTCCGCCGGAGTAAATCACGCCGCCGCCGGCAATGATCATCGGGCGCTCGCTCTCTTCGATCGCTGCGACCAGCTTGTCGAGCTGAAGCTTGTTAGGCACGAGGCGCGGGTTGTATCCGCGAAGGTTAATGCTGTTTCCCGGTTCAAACAGCGTAAGTGCCGCCGATACGTCCTTCGGAATGTCGATCAGCACCGGACCTTTGCGGCCGGTCGAAGCGATGTGGAATGCTTCGTGAATAATTCTCGGTAGATCTTTGACATCTCTGACGAGATAGCTGTGCTTCGTAATCGGCATCGTGATGCCGGTAATGTCGGCCTCCTGAAAAGCATCCGTTCCGATCAGGCTCGTTGCGACGTTACCCGTGATGACAACCAGAGGGACGGAATCCATATAAGCGGTGGCAATTCCTGTGACCAGGTTGGTCGCCCCCGGTCCCGATGTTGCTATACACACGCCGACTTTGCCGCTGGCCCGTGCGTAACCGTCTGCCGCATGGATCGCTCCCTGCTCGTGACGAGTCAGCACATGTTTGAAATCCTTAAATCCATACATCGCATCGTAAATGTAAAGCACTGCCCCGCCCGGATACCCGAAAACACACTCGACACCTTCCAGCAGAAGGCTGCGAAGCAGTATTTCCGAGCCGGAAATGACTTCCGGCTTCATCCATTTCTCACGTAATTGTTCTGTAGACCGCACTTCAGGAATTTGCGCGCTCATCAGTCATCCTCCTCTCAAGAATACGTTCATTTTTTTGTGATGGTAAACAAAAAAACCTTCCATCCCTCATCACACAATGTTCTTGTGTGAGGGACGAAAGGTTGTTCTTCCGTGGTACCACCCATATTTGCTCCGCACTTCACAGTGCACAGCCTCAGCAGGTATAGAAAATCAGGAACGGTGCCTCTTCATCGATGGCTCATCCGTTTCCATACCTTGAGTCCGTAACGTGGACCTGACGATTCTCCCTAATAGGCTAAAGTGCTTTTCAGGAGAACAGCTCCGAGGTGAGCTCGTATAAAAGGGGTTTTGGCGGAGGTTGCAGCAGATCCTCTCACTCTCTGTTCAAAAGAGCCCTTTAAACTTCGTCCTCTTCATTGCTGATGACTGTATACTCGATAAAATGTTTAGACACATTATATGACCCATCGATTCTATAGTCAATACCCAGATTCGGATAAAAAAATACATGTCCGCTTTTGTCCTCCATTTTCCCGGGAACTTTCGGCACACCGCCCACCCCTATTTTCATATGATGACGTATGTCGCTCATGGATGAATTGGGCAGCAGAACGGAGGACAGACTCTATGATTAGATACCGCAGACCCAAGCAGGACGATGCTGTCATCATGCATTTAATCGAGACCCAGCTTGTCCCGCTGTCCCATATGACCAAAAGCCAGCTGGAGCAGGTGCGAAAGGATCTTCCCGGACGCATGAACCGCGGCGTGACGCTCATCGCTTCCCCCTATTACGAAGGGGATCCGGTCGGATTTGTCCACTTTATGCTTCACGGCGATCTGCTCTATATCGATATGTTAGCCGTCGCACCCGAATCACAACGCAAAAGATGGGGGAACCTCTTGATGGCCCATGCGGAAAGATTTGCGTTGTCACGCGGGTGCAAACGGTCGAAAGTCATGGTTGATTCCGGGAATGCGAACGGTATGATATTCTACCAAAAGTTAGGATATTTCAATATCAAGTACCACGCCAAAAACCAGTGCCACGAATTGGAAAAGCGGCTTTCCTAGCAGTGGCGAGAACCTCCTGCACTCCCCTTAATAAGTGAGCCGGCAATTAAAGGCTTACCAGAATCCACCGCCGTAAGGATAAGCTCCCGGATATCCGGCGGGGCCGTATCCAGGGCCGTAGCCGCCATAAGGAACCCCGCCGAATCCCCCGTAAGGGCCGTAGGCGTATGGAGCCGTTCCGATCGCCAGCAGGTCAAACAAGACGAGCGGAATGATCGCTTTGGTGTGAACCTTTTTCCCTTTATCCCGCTGCAGAATCAGGCGGTTGCCCGAGATGCGCAGCAATTTTCCGGTCACCAGGCTTCCGTCTTTTTTGGCAGCTACAATATGTTTACCAACAAACTTCTGGGCGTGTTTACGAGTCACAGACTGTTGCATGTAATCCCTCCTCCAATGGTCTTCACATCAATCTATTCGAATGCCCCGCACGGCGCTTGTTCCATAGCCCGGTTCCTGGGAAGATGGGTGAAGCAGGCATCACGGGCGCTAACATTGGAAGCATGTACACTTATCCCGAGAAATCCGCTGCTTTTTCAATGCCATGACGCCCTGCTTTGCTGGATGCTAATCAAAAAAAGCTGCACTCCAGTTGAATGGAATGCAGCTTTTTTGCGGTTCGATCCTTATCTTTTTCCCGGATCGTACGGTTCCCCCAGCGCAGCCGGGGCGGACGAGCGTCCCACGGCCGCTACCAGAACGATGACCGTCAATACGTAAGGAAGCATGTAAATAAACTCCTGCGGAATGTCATGCGCCCAATCGAAGAGCTGGAAGTAGTTCCCGATCGCCTGGGAGAAGCCGAAGAAGACGGCGGCCCCGAACGCACCGAGCGGATTCCATTTCCCGAAAATCATCGCAGCGATCGCGATAAAGCCTTGACCTGAAATCGTATTATGCGAAAAAGTGCTTGTCGTCGTGAGCGTAACCGTAGCTCCGCCAAGCGCAGCCAAAGCACCGCTGATCATGACCCCGATATAACGCATCCGGCGCACTTTGACGCCGACCGTGTCGGCGGCGCTTGGATGTTCCCCGACCGCGCGCAGACGAAGGCCGAAGGAGGTTTTGTACAGGATATAAGAGGCAACGATGACGACAATAATAGCCAGGTATGTTGTCGGGTAATTGCTGAATATGCCTTCCCCGATAATCGGAATTTTGGAAAGGAAAGGAATCTTCCATTTCTGGAGACTCTCCATCAGCAGCGGAGTTTCACCCGCCCCTTCGAACATCAGCTTGACCATATAGAGCGTGCTTCCTGTTGCCAGGAAGTTGATCACGACGCCGCTGATCACCTGATCCGCCTTAAAGGTGATCGAGGCGACGGCATGAATCAGCGAAGCGACCAGCCCGATAACGATCGCGGCAAGCATCCCGATATAAGGGGAAGCCGCTCCCATCCCGGCATCTTCCGCGTAATAGGAAGCAACGCCGGCCGCAAACGCACCGAAGGTCATCAGGCCCTCAATCCCAATGTTCGTCACCCCGGAGCGTTCAGAGAAGATGCCGCCCATGGCAGCAAAGATGAGCGCTGTCGAAAAAACGAGCGTCGTATTCAGCAGCTGGCCAATTGTTGTGATCCAATCCATTTACAACACCTTCTCTTTCTTGCGCTTCAGATAGAAGGGCTTCAGAACCCAGCGCACAATGCCTTGTGCAGCAATAAAGAATATGATGGCTCCGATAACGATCCGGATGATTTCCGGCGGTACGTCCGCGCCAAAGCTCATGCCTGCGGAGCCGTACGTCAGCGTACCGAACAATGCGGCTGACAGCAGAATGCCGAACGGATGGTTCATCCCGATCAGCGCCACCGCGATTCCGTCAAAGCCGACACCCGGAGACCCCGTGAAGATCGCCTGGTAATGGAATACGCCAAGCACCTGAAAGGCACCGCCCAATCCGGCGAAAATACCGCTGATGAACATGGCTTTCACAATATTGCTCTTCACGTTCATGCCCGCATATTTCGCCGCATCCCCGTTATGTCCTACGGCCCGCAGTTCATACCCCTGCTTGCTCTTCCACATGAATACATAGAAAAACACAGCTGCTAGAATCGCAATCACGGTACCCCAGTGCATACGCGCATCGCTGAACATGTCGGACAGCCAGCCGATCGAAATCGACGCCGTATCCTGGATGTCCTCAGAGCGCTGCTGACCCTTGAGAAGCAGGAAGTTTCGCACGATATAATTACTCAAATAAAGGCCGGTCCAGTTCAGCATGATGGAAATAATAACTTCGTTTACGCCCCGTTTAGCCTTGAGATAGCCGGTAATGCCCGCCCAGATCCCTCCGGCCAATCCGCCGGCAATGATCGCGACGATGGCATGCAGAACGATCGGCAGCCCGGTCAGCTTGATCCCGACCGCTGTCGCGGCGGTCATGCCGACAATGTACTGTCCTTCCGCCCCGATGTTAAACAGACCTGCCCGGAACGCAAAGGCGACGGCAAGACCGGTCATGATCAGCGGCGTAATTTCGCGGATCGTTTCCCCAAAATCATAAAGGTTTCCAAATACGGTGCTGAACAGGGAACTGTACGCCAGAATCGGATCGTACCCCCCGATCAGCATAATGATGGCCCCTACGATGAGTCCAAGCACGATCGACACGAGAGGAGTCAACAGGCTGTTGACGGTAAAAATCTTAAACAATTTATTCATTAGGCCTTACCTCCCGCAACCTTGCTGCCTGCCATCATCAGACCCAGCTCCTGGTCATTCGTGTCCTCCGGCCGCACTTCGCCGACGATTTGTCCTTCGTAAATGACCGCAATCCGGTCGGACACGTTAATGATCTCGTCCAGCTCGAAAGAGATTAACAGCACGGCCTTCCCCTTGTCCCGCTGCGCAACAAGCTGCTTCTGCACAAACTCGATCGCACCGACGTCAAGTCCCCGCGTCGGCTGCGCCGCGATGAGCAGATCCGGATCTTTATCTATTTCCCGGGCTATAATCGCCTTCTGCTGATTACCACCGGATAAAGCACGAGCCTTCGTCTCAATGCTCGGCGTTCTGACGTCAAATTGCTCGATCAGGCGTTTCGCCTGGTCGTCGATGGCGCTTTTGTTCAGAAAGCCGCCTTTGTTATAAGGGGCCTTGTAATACGTCTCCAGCACCATATTTTCACTCATGGAAAAATCAAGGACAAGCCCGTGTTTATGGCGGTCCTCCGGAATATGGGATACCCCGCTTTCCGAGATGAAACGCGGCGCCTTGTTGGTAATATCTTTGCCGTTGATTTCGATCAGTCCGCTATCGACCTTACTCAGGCCCGTCAGCGCTTCGATCAGCTCGCTCTGCCCGTTCCCGTCAACGCCGGCTATCCCGAGAATTTCCCCTGCACGCACCTGAAGATCAAGTCCGTTCAAAACGGGAATTCCCTCTTTGTTTTTGGACACCAGATTTTTTACATTAAGCACGGTTTGCTTCGGTACAGACGGCTGCTTGTCCACCTTAAAGGAGACGCTGCGACCCACCATTTTCTCGGCAAGCTCATTCGGATTCGTCAGGGACGTCTTCAAGGTGTCGATAACTTTCCCCCGCCGGATGATCGTCACTGTGTCGGAAATTTGCATAATTTCCTTGAGCTTGTGCGTAATCAAAATAATCGATTTACCTTCGGCGACCAGACGCTTCATAATGCCCATAAGCTCGCCGATTTCCTGCGGTGTAAGCACGGCTGTCGGCTCGTCGAAAATAAGAATGTCAGCGCCGCGGTAAAGCGTCTTCAAGATCTCGACGCGCTGCTGCATGCCGACCGAAATGTCGTGAATCTTGGCATTCGGATTAACCCTCAAACCGTACTGGTCGGACAGGGCCTTGATCTTGGCAACCGACGCTCTGTAGTTCAGATGGACCCCGGCAATTTTGGGCTCCATCCCCAGAACGATATTTTCGGTTACCGTAAACGGCTGAACCAATTTAAAATGCTGATGCACCATGCCGATACCCAGCTCGATCGCTTGATTAGGGCTGTCAATGATGACGGGCTTGCCGTTTACTTCGATACTGCCCTCATCAGGCTGGTACAAGCCAAACACGATGTTCATCAAGGTCGATTTCCCCGCACCGTTCTCACCGAGCAGTGCATGGATTTCGCCCTTGTGCAGCTTCAAGCTGATGGAGTCGTTGGCAACGATGCCGGGAAAGCGTTTGGTAATTTGCTTCAACTCAACGACAGGGGTCGCTGCATCCATGAGATCACCCTTATCATATATTTTGCGGCCTTTGGGCCATAACGTAAGACAAGGCTAGTCATAATAACCAGCCTTGCCGTTTGGTACACATGAATTATATCCGTTCAAATTATCGTTATGGAATTATTCTTCAGGAACTTTGATTTCGCCGTCGATAATTTTTTGCTTGTACTCATCCACTTTTTTCAGAATATCTGCAGGAACGTTTTTGCTCGAAGTGTCGGCCAGACCTACGCCGTTTTCTTTCAGGCCAAGTGTCTCATGACCGCCTTTGAACGTGCCGTCGATAACTTCTCTCGTTACTTTGTCTACGGCTGTCGTTACGCCTTTAACCATAGATGTCAGCGTTACTTCATCGCCAAATTCCAGGGATTGGTCTTTGTCTACGCCGATAACCCATACTTTTTGTCCTGCTTTGTTGCGGGCAATCGCTTCGTTAAATACGCCTGTACCCGTTGCACCTGAAGCATGGAAAATAATGTCCACGCCGTCGTTGTACATTGTGGCTGCAGCCGCTTTACCTTGGTCAGGCTTGTCAAATGCACCGGTGTAGTTGATGATCACTTTCGCATCCGGATTCGCTGCGGCAACGCCCGCTTTAAAACCGGCTTCAAAGCGTTTGATTACCGGAATTTCGGAACCGCCGACAAAACCGATTTTGTTCGTTTTTGTCATGGAGCCTGCTACTACACCAACGAGGAATGCCCCTTCGTTCTCCGCAAATGTAACGGAATGAACGTTAGGCGCATCGACTTCAGCATCGATAATGGCCATTTTGGCATCCGGATTTTGATCGGCTACCGTTTTCATATCAACGCCAAGGTCAAAACCGATCCCCCAAGTGAGGTCGTATTTGCCTTTGACATATTTGTTCAGGTTAGGAACATAATCTTCTTTGGACTTACTTTGCAGATACTGGGCTTCGATCCCTTTGTCCTTCTTCAATGCTTCCAATGCTTCCCAAGCGGATTGGTTAAAGGATTTGTCGTTAACCCCGCCCACGTCAGTCACGAGACCAACCTTCACGCCAGATTTTGCTGCGCCGCCTTCGCTGCCGGACGAGCTGCTCGTATCTTCGTTCTTTTTACCGCAGCCGGCCAGTACGACTGAAAATGCAAGCAGCATAATCAGCGACAATTTGAACATTTTCTTCATTAACTTATAGTCCCCCTAGAATGAATTATATCCTTTCACCTGTCTTTGCCCTCCAGCAATTGATCTATGGTCAATTAATTGCTTGTAAAGGCTTGTTCAAATGTCGGACATTCCACAGAACAGATTATACATTTTACCTACGCCAAAATCCAGCAAATTTACGTCAGAAAACAAAACTTTTTCAAAGAAAAATCAAGGGAAAACGCTTTATTTTGCCACAAATCACATAGCCTGTTATTCCCATGGAAGAGTAGTTGTCCAGAAGCTCACCTGAAGTCGATTCAACATTGAAAAGATGTGTGAAATTAACATTCATACCCATTTATAAGTGAGACGCCTGGTGTCTGCAGCTTTGGCCTTTAATATATTTTAGAATGCGGGGCTTTTTCTTGTTGGAGATGTTCTTATATCTCAAAAAAACCGCCGGTAAGGGCGGTTTTAATATGCATTACAAGTATATTACGCGTTGACTTTCTCTTTAGCAACCGATGCGATCGAGTTGAACGCGTTGATGTCGTTAACGGCCAGGTCAGCCAGCATTTTGCGGTTGATGTCCACGCCAGCCAGTTTCAGACCATGCATCAGTTTGTTGTAGGACAGTCCGTTCATGCGGGCTGCAGCGTTGATACGCACGATCCACAATCTGCGGAAGTTCCGTTTCGTCTGACGACGGTCACGGTATGCGTAAACGAGGGATTTCATAACCTGCTCGTTAGCTGTTTTAAAAATGCGGTGTTTGGAACCGAAATAACCTTTTGCAAGTTTCAATACTTTTTTATGTCTACGACGAACGACGAATCCGCCTTTTACTCTTGCCATAATATAAACCTCCCAAAAATGTGTGATTAACTATTTCAAGTTCGCCAAGCCTTGTTTCAAGCGTCTTACGTCCCCCGGCGCCATTTCTGGGTTGCCTGCCAATACGCGTTTCGCGCGCTTGGACTTGTGGGAAAGCAAATGGTTTCTGTAAGCTTTGTAGCGAGTCACTTTACCGGAACCGGTAACTTTGAAGCGGCCTTTAAGGCTGCTGTGTGTTTTCATTTTAGGCATTGTACTTCCTCCTCAGGATCATTGGGCTTTTGGAGCCAAAATCATAATCATGCTGCGTCCTTCCAGCTTCGGCTGACGCTCAACGCTGGAGTGCTCGGCAACTTCTTCCCTTACACGCTCCAGAATCTTCTGGCCGATGCTCGCATGCGCGATTTCGCGTCCGCGGAAACGAACGGAGCATTTGACCTTGTCGCCTTCCTTCAGGAACTTGACGACATTGCGGAGCTTAGTCTGGTAGTCGTGCTCATCAATGTTTGCTCGGAACCATACTTCTTTAATATCAACGATTTTCTGATTCTTCCGGGCTTCCTTCTCTTTCTTCTGCTGCTCGTAGCGGAACTTGCCGTAATCCATGATGCGGCACACCGGCGGCTTCGCCTGCGGCGCCACGTTCACCAAATCCAGATTCAAATCCGCTGCCATCTGCAGAGCTTCACGAAGGGGCTTGATGCCAATCTGTTCGCCTTCAGCGCCTACCAAGCGAACTTCCTTCGCCCGGATCTCCTCATTGATCATATGTTCCTTACTGATAACCGTCCACCTCCAGATCTAATAGGTATTTCTGTGTGCAGAAGCAAAATAAAAAGGGATGCGGGTATCATCACCCAGCATCCCTATGATCAACTCTTCATGAAATATCGCATTCACAAATCATCGGATCAATAACCCGCCAACCTTCGTCAGTCAGGTGAGAAGCTGGAGCTTCTGCTTTGAATCCATTTCGTATTTAAAGCACTCAAATAATTTAACACAGAGCCCGGACGATGTCAACCCGGTTCCACGCTTTTATCCCTGCTTGCTCTGAACTTCTTCCAGTCTTACCACGCGGGTATGCTGGGTATGGCTCCACTGCTTGTTGTTCTGCGTGAAGAACGCATAGAACGTGATTGGATACCAGGAGATCAGATAGATTGGGAAGAGCACCAGGTACAAATAGACCTTCTTGAACGTGACCTTCTCCAAAATCATCGCAGCCAGGAACGTGAAGACGTTGGCGCCGATCGCCACAAAGCTCAGCCACAGCGGCAGATAGCCGTAGAGGTTGGCGATGTTCGGACCGTCGAAGAACGTATTATCCACCCAGATCGTGGCCGTCAACAGGAACGTCAAGAGAACGATGTATACGTTCGCCCCGTACAGTGCCAAGTCCAGCTTGACGATGCTTCGTTCCTTGATACTTTGCCAAATCAGCGGGAAGAAATAGCGGCGTGCCACCGTAAAGTGTCCCTGCATCCAGCGCAGGCGCTGTCTTGCGGAAGCCTTGAACGTCAACGGCTTCTCGTCGAATACTTTCGCGTCATAGTTGAATTTTGGATAGACGCCGCGCTTCACGCTGCGCATCGTAAACTCCAAGTCCTCAACCAAGCTGGTGGCCCCCCAGCCCATTTCCTTCAGCAGGTTGGTTTCAAAACACATCCCTGTACCGCCGAGGAAGTTGGCCATGTTCATGTTATGGCGCGACAGCTGCCACAAACGGTTGATGTACCAGTACGAAATCCCGTAAGCAGCCGTAATCCAGGAATCCTCGGGATTCTTGGTGTCGATATATCCTTGAATGACGCGTGCGCCGGAGCACAGGTCGTCGTTCATTTCTCTCAAGAAATTCGTATCTGCCAGGTTGTCGGCGTCAAACATGACGACCGCGTCATACTGGCGGGGCATGGCCCACAATTCCTTCAGCATCCACTCGATGGCATAGCCTTTGCCGCGAAGGTTGTTGTTGGTGCGTACGCAGGCGTTCATGCCATGCTCGCGCACGATGCGTGCCGTACCGTCCGTACAGTTGTCACAGATGACAAACACGTCGTACAGCTCCTTCGGATAATTCAGCTGCTTCAAGTTCTCCATCAGAGCCCCGACGACCTGCTCTTCATTGTGCGCTGCAACGAGCACAGCGAAGGACTTGGTCGGTTCAAAATGCTGCTTTCTCTTTTTCCTGTACAGCCCCAAAATGGAAAATACAAACTGGTACACACCGATCGCGGCCAGCAAAACCTGGAGCGCGATAAAAATGGCGTCTAACATGACTCTCAGAACCCCCCTTTTTTACCCCTCATAATCAATTTTTCTCTCTGTAGATAGATTACGGTAATGCCGTTTACCCTTTTCTAATTGTTTATGACCCTTTTGACCTTTTACATTCTTTTACGTTTTGTTAACGCTTCGGATGACCCTATCGATTTTCCACACTTTTCAGTCATTTGTCAAAACCGTAAAACCTCGTATTCGTCTAAAAAAACGGTAATGAGGCGGTTTCCTGACCGTTCAGACCCTTACGGGCTCTTATTCATGACTGTTAGTTCTTATTTTCATCTCTTTTCCCGGTTTTTATTTCTCAGGTCCCCCCTTTTTTTAGTCATCAGTTTCCATGATTATCGGCATACTTTATAAATAAACGAGATGAAGCCAAGAAAAGTTATACTTTAAACATCAATTCTTAATAAACGGATTGTATCCGTTTGAATCATTGTAAAGGTTCCTCCGGGTGAAGTCAAAATTGGCCAATTCCTTGCCGGGCCCCATTTTTTCGAGAAAAAAAGCTTTGGACAAGATCGGCCGATTCCCGACAAAGTTCTCGGGCGGTGTCAAATAACGACCCTGCATTGGGTTATATATTATAAGAAGGGGACTTACGAAGTTATAGTTTCTGCTCCCTTCGGAAATATGATAAAATTTAGAAAAACATCGCATGAGTTGTCCACGATCTGCCATTATTTTATAGAAGATTGGCTGTACACGGAGGGATGGAATGAGACGTTTGTTCAAGAAACTTCAATTATGGGACCGGCGTCTTTTCCAATGGATCAACGGACGTCTTCATAATCGTTTTTTCAATTTTTGGCTGTATTATTTAACGCATCTCGGAGGGGCCACGTTTACGATCTGTGCCTGCCTTCTGTGCTGGGGTCTGGCCCCGCCGTCATGGAGCACCCAAGGCGCCCAGGCCGCCGTCGCTCTGGCCGTCAGCCACATTCCGGTGGCGGCAGCCAAGAAGATGTATCCCCGGGTCAGGCCGCATCTCGCCCTGCCGGGAACCCGCACCTTTCGCAAACCGCTGGTGGACCACTCGTTTCCATCCGGACATACGACGGCAGCATTTTCCTTGGCAGTTCCTATGATGATCGGGCATCCTGAGTGGACCGCGCTTTTTTTGGCTTTAAGCCTCGTGGTCGGATTTTCCCGGATGTATTTGGGACTTCATTACCCATCGGATGTGCTTGCGGGAGCTGTAATTGGTACTTCCGTAGCTACAGCAACAGTTGCATTGTGGCCCTAAAGTCGATATGGTGGGTATAAGGAAAAACATGCAGGAACAGGTGAATTGAGAGTGATGAAAAAAAGAGTATTGTTATTATCTGAAGGCTTCGGTGCGGGACATACTCGAGCTGCTTACGCACTCTCAAGCAGTCTGCGCAAGCTGTCGCCGAGTGTGCAAACCAAAGTGCTTGAGCTCGGAAGCTTCCTGAATCCCAAGGTCGCGCCGCTCATTATTACCGCCTACAAAAAAACCGTTCTTTCGCAGCCAAGGCTCGTTGGAATGATGTACAGGCACCAGTATAAAAAGTCACTGAACCGGTTTACGACATTAGCGCTTCACCGCATTTTTTATACACATACCAAAAATATCGTCAATCAGCTGCGGCCCGACATCGTCGTCTGCACGCATCCGATTCCAAGCGCGGTCATTTCCCGCTTGAAAAGGCTCGGCTCCAAGATCCCGCTGTGCACGGTCATCACGGATTACGATGCCCACGGCACCTGGATCAGCCCGGAAGTGGACCGCTACCTGGTCTCTACCCAAGAAGTGAAATCCAAGATGCTGGAGCAGGGCGTCGCCGCCTCCAAAATCGAGGTCACCGGCATTCCGGTGCATCCGAACTTCTGGGAGCATCCGGTCAAGGAGGAGATCCGGGAGAAGTTCAGACTGAAGAACATGCCCACGGTGATGGTCATGGGCGGCGGCTGGGGCATTATGAATGACGAAGTCATCAACAATTACCTGACCCGCTGGAGGGACCAGATTCAGATCGTGTTCTGCCTCGGCAACAATGAGAAGGTCCTCCGTAAGCTCGAACAGGATCCGAGTTACAATCACCCGAACATCCGGCTGATCGGGTTTACGCCTGAGGTCGATAAGCTGATGGAAGTCTCCGATCTGCTTGTGACGAAGCCTGGCGGCATGACCTGTACGGAAGGATTGGCCAAGGGCATCCCGATGCTCTTCCACCACCCTCTTCCCGGACAGGAGGAAGAGAACTGCCAGTATTTCACAGCCCAAGGACTTGGAGAGCCGATATCCTCCCTGGACGTCATTACAAAGTGGATGAACAAATTAATTCACGAATACGATTCGATCCTGCAGCGGCGCGAAGAGCAGCTGAAGAGCATTGACCGCTACCGGCCGATGCAGAGCGCCCAGAGCATCATTGATATGCTGGAATCAAATAAGGTGCCTTCCTGAGGGAAGGCACCTTATTTCGTATCTATGGTTGTTCGCTGCGGACCTCATCCGGCTGCCCCGGCTTGTCCGCCCGCAGTCCGTATTTGTCCAGCCGCTGTTTCTGATACCGGCTCAGCGCTTCCTTGCCCACAATCACCTCGCAGCGGTGAATGTTGATGCCCTGACCCACGAATTTAGTCTCGTACTCGGTCATAACATGCTCTTCGTTCGGTCCCTCACGGTGCAGATTCAGCGAGATATTCGTCATCTGCAGACCATAATCCGCAAAGGAATTCAGCGAAAATTCAAACAGCGTCTGCGAGTCGGTCTTCAGATGAATTTCACCGTTATCGTTGAGCAGACCGCAGTATTTGTCGAGGAAACGGGGATGTGTCAAACGGCGTCGGGCATGTCTGGCTTTCGGCCAAGGATCGCTGAAATTCAGGAAAATCCGCTCGAGTTCTCCCGGAGCAAACACTTCCTCCGCATATTCGACATTGGCCAGCGCCAGCCGCAGATTCGGCGGATATTCGACCTCCCGCTCGGCCCAGGCAAGCTTGGCCTTTTCGCTGGCCCGGCGAATCAGTTCATCATACATATCGATGCCTATAAAATTAATGTCCGGGTTGCGATAGCTCATCTGGCTGATAAACTGCCCTTTGCCCATGCCAAACTCCACGTAGATCGGCCGGTCGTTGCCAAAGAGCGATGACCATTTTCCTTTATACGACCGGGGGTCCAGAACGACGAAGCCCTGCTGTTCTTCCAGACATTCCCGGATTCCTTTTCTTCCGCGTAAACGCATCTCATACCTCCGCTAGTTATACTTCCGTCCTGCCGCGGCTCTTGCGGCTACTGCAATATTGTGCCGAACTTAAGCCGAAATGTAAAGAGGCAAAGCATGGTCCTCCCCTAGCGGATACGCCTTAGCCATATAACAGTTTAACTTTCTGAATCTCTTAAAAAGAAAAAGAATCCCGTTCTCTCCCGTGCAAACACGAGGAATTCGGAATTCTTTTCCATTATCTATTTGGAATTGGGGTCCAACGGTTTCATTGTTGATAGTCTACCGCATCTTGATGCTGAAAATCAAATGTCTTTTCGAATGCGTTGCGAATTTTCCGGCGGGCAGCCGCTTTCACTTCCGGATTGCCGTTAAACTCTACGCCTGTCAGGGCAAGCGCCTCATCAGGAGTCAGCTCTACAGAAATCTTGCCTTTACCTTGTGTCTCAGCAGTTGAAGAATTCATCATTATCACCTCACGGTTAATATGTTGGCCATGACGTCACGCTTTTATGAATTCTATAATATATTTACCCCGAAACCGGGGTGCTGACGCTAATTAAAATATAACACTTCATGTAAGTTTTATCAATGGAATATTCGCCTGATTAGCCGCATAGCGGCGCTGTTTTTGAAACATTTTTTTGCTGTCTATGAACCTGAAATATCCCGGGTATTTCGCCCCGATTCATGGAGTACCTCAATATAAAATAAAGGCACAAAACCCAAGGGGAGAAAAGCCTGTATGGCCCAGCTTTCCCCCCGGGCCTCCTCATACCCTTTAGGCCTGATTTTTGTTACAATAGAGCAAGCGTAAAGTTTCACTTTCCCTGCGCAGCTTTTTTTTTTGCAGGCCGCAATGCACAATAAAGGAGTACCATCCATGAATAGTCCAACCCTTTCTTCTCCCCTGCTGTGGGGCGATAAAAGATTCCATACGTGGAATTACGAGATGCGGGAACAGTTTAACGATAAAGTGTTCAAGGTCATGCTGGATGCCGGGTTCACCTGCCCAAACCGCGACGGTTCAATCGCGCGGGGCGGCTGCACCTTCTGCAGCGCCCGAGGTTCGGGCGACTTTGCCGGCAGCCGGCGCGATGATCTGATCACCCAGTTTAACAGCATCCGGGACAAACAGCATGAGAAGTGGCCGCACGCCCGATATATCGGTTATTTCCAGGCCTATACCAACACGTACGCACCCGTCGATGTGCTGCGCGAATACTATGAAGTCATTTTGGAACAGCCGGGCGTTGTCGGCTTATCCATTGCCACCCGTCCGGACTGCCTGCCGGACGATGTGATCGAGTATTTGGCCGAGCTGAACGAGCGGACCTATCTGTGGGTTGAAATGGGGCTGCAGACCATTCACCAGGAGACGTCCGATCTGATCAACCGTGCGCATGACACCCAATGCTTCATCGACGCCGTGGAGAAGCTGCGGAGGCACGGCATCCGGGTATGCGCCCATATCATTTACGGCCTGCCGCAGGAAACCCACGAAATGATGCTGGAGACCGGACGTGCCGTGGCGAATATGGACGTTCAGGGCATCAAAATTCATCTGCTTCACTTGATGAAGGGCACGCCGATGGTCAGGCAGTACGAAGCGGGTCTGCTCCGCTTCCTGGAACAGGATGAATATATTAAGCTGGTCGTGGACACGCTGGAATTTCTGCCGCCCGAAATGATCGTTCACCGCCTGACCGGCGACGCTCCGCGGAAGCTGCTGATCGGCCCGATGTGGTCCCAGAAAAAATGGGAAGTGCTGAACGGCTTCGACGCCGAATTGAAGGCACGGGACAGCTGGCAGGGTAAGTATTGGAGGAAGGCATAGCAATGGGGTTTCTTTCCGTTCTTAGCTTTGCCCACAAACAAATCGCCGAGCGCCTTAATCCCGGGGATATTGCTGTGGATGCCACGATCGGCACGGGAGCCGATACGCTCTTTCTGGCCAAGGCGGCCGGTCCCAAGGGGCACGTCTACGGCTTTGACGTGCAGGAGCATGCGCTGGCCCTGACCCGGCAAAGGCTGGCGCAGGAAGCACCGGAGCGGATCGCTCCGGTGACGCTGTACCTGCAGAGCCATGCCGCGATGCGGGAGGCGCTGCCGGAAGGCGTGCATGGCCGGGTCGCGGCGGTGATGTTCAACCTCGGCTACCTCCCTGCCGAGGAGGCTGACAAAGCCGTCATCACCACGCCGGACAGCACGATTGAAGCGCTGGAAGCCGGCTTGTCCCTGCTGAGACGGCGGGGCATTATGACAGCCGTGCTGTATCCGGGTCATGCCGGCGGCGATCAGGAGGCTCAGGCGGTAACCGCTTGGGCCTCCGACCTGCCGCAATCGTCGGCCCAGGCTGTCATATACAGGCAGCTGCAGCGCGCGGATGCCCCTTATGTCATTGCCCTGGAGAAAAAATAGCGCGCTGGCCGCTGATGCGGCTCGTGCCGCGAGCTTCCGCCCTACCTGGCGGCGCGGCATGCTGAACATTTTAAAACCGTTGTGCCCGGGGCCCCGGCCGCCCTCTTCAACCGGATTGATTTCGGACCAAGGGGCTCGGCCCGGCCCAAGGTATTGTTTTACATAGTAGCGGTTTATCCCAAGCCATCACATGAACCCAAGAAAGGAACGATGAAGACATGACACAACCATATCCATTATTATTTCAGCCGGAGTTTAAAGAACGCGTATGGGGAGGCCGGGCGCTCGAGCAGTTCGGGCTGCAGATTCCGGAGGGACATATCGGCGAGGGCTGGATGATCGCCGATCATCCGAACGGCACGACATCGGTGATCAACGGTGAACTGAAAGGCCAAGGCCTGGACCAGGTCCGCGAACAATTCGGCAAGGAATGGTTCGGCGCCAAGGGATTTTCCGAGAAAAACGGCCGCTTCCCGCTCCTGATCAAGCTGCTGGACTGCAATGACGACCTGTCGGTCCAAGTCCATCCGACCGACGACTATGAAGGGCTGCCGAAAGGTGAGCTCGGCAAGACGGAAATGTGGTACGTGCTGGACGCGAAGCCGGACGCCAAAATCATCTACGGCCTTAAGGAAGGCGTTACGCGCGAAGCGATGAAGGAAGCGCTCGAGAACGGAACCGTCATGGGCAGCCTGCAGGAGGTTTCCGTTGAAGCCGGAGACACGTTCTATATCCCTGCCGGCACGGTGCATGCGCTGTGCGCCGGCGTGGTCGTGGCTGAAATCCAGCAGAACTCCGATACGACATACCGTCTTTACGACTACAACCGTCCGGGGTTGGACGGCAAGCCGCGCGAGCTGCACATTGAAGATTCGCTGAACGTCATCGCCTACGAAGGATCCGGCGCCACAACGATGAAGACAGCCGGCAGCGCTGCGGGTGAATGGCTGCAGTTGGCGAAGTCCCCTTATTTCATCGTGGAAAAGGGAATCGTGGACGGATCCTGGAGCCTCTCGACCACTCCGGACAGCTTCACCATTCTGGTGGTATGCGACGGCAGCGGCTCCATCGCCTGGGACGGCGGCTTGCAGGACTACAAAGCCGGCCAATGCTTCCTGCTTCCGGCTAATCTCGGTCAATATGAGCTGAAAGGAAATGCTACCGTTCTCCGTTCCTACCTGCCTTAAACATGATAAGGCACGGGGCATTTCTTCTGATTCATCTGTCATTCACGAAAGAATGAAGGAGTGACCTCCATTGCGGGAACAAACGTTTACGATGACGGATCCGCTGGGCACGCAGATCCATGTCTATGCTTGGCTTCCCGATGAGCCGGCCGGTGTGAAGGCCGTCCTGCAGATCACCCACGGCATGTGCGAAACGGCCGAACGCTACAAGCGGCTTGCCGCGCTGTTGACGCGTTTTCGCTATGCCATATACGCCCACGACCAGCGCGGGCACGGCCTAACCGCCGGCTCGATCGACCGGCTCGGCCATACCGGCAAGGAAGGCTTCCTGCATATGCTGCAGGACATTCAGCAGCTCGGCGGGATCGTTCGTGGCCGGCACCCGGATATTCCCCATTTTTTGATGGGGCACAGCATGGGTTCGTTTCTCGTGCAGCGGGTGATGGAGACCGACGGCGGACCATATACCGGATTTATTCTGTCCGGCACAAACGGACCTCGGAGCATGCTGAACGCCGGCAAAGCGGTCGCCAGGCTGCAGGGCGCACTCCAGGGGGAGTCACACCGCAGCATCCTGCTGAACGCGATGGTCTTCGGCAGCTATAACCGCAGCTTTGCCCCGACCCGGACACGGTTTGACTGGCTCTCCCGGGATCCGAAGGAAGTCGATAAATACATTGAAGATCCGTATTGCGGGGCCATTTGCACGACCGCATTCTTCTATGACTTCTTCAGCCTGCTGCAGGATATTCAAAATCCCGGCAGCTATAACGGCATTCCCCGGGATAAGCCGGTATACCTCTTCAGCGGGGAACTCGATCCGGTCGGGGAACAAGGCAAGGGCGTCCGGCGGCTGGAGGACATTTATCGCAGCATCGGCATCAAGGATGTGGAATGCAGGCTGTACCCGAACGGACGCCACGAAATGCTGAACGAGATCAACCGGGACGAAGTCATGACCGAGCTGCTTGATTGGCTGGAGCGGCATGTGTAGTGCCCTCCCCCGTTACTTCGAAGAATTACCCGTAGGTTCAAGTCCTGAAATGAAGAAAAGCCGCTGCACGGTATTCACCCCGTGCAGCGGCTCTTTTTTTGCATATGATCAACGCTCTAAACTTAGCCGATCTTAACGCGATCCATTACAGCGACTCTGCCGGCTGCAGCTTCATCGTGTAGAACGCCGGCAGCTCGCTCTCGTCCTGCTGGTACAGCACGATCAGCGCGGTACCCCCGGAAGCATCCGTTCCGTCGCCTCGGCCGGCCAGCAGCTCATCCAGCGCAAACGGCAGCACTTCGAGCACCGCATGCTTCTGCAGTTCCCGTTCGGACAAGCCCAGAGAAGCAAAGTTCCCCGACACGAGCTCGGGATGCTCCGTAACCTTCCGCATCAGGCTGCTCCAATCGTCTTTGGCGAGCGGCTGCTCCCACCATATTTTACGCGGCTTGTACTTATGGTTGAGAAAGTAATCCAGCTTCATCAGCCCCAGGATGACATCCATGCGCTTCGTCTTGCGCTGCTTCAGGAAGGCGGCCAGACGCGTGAACAGGTCCTCGAGCTGATGACCGATCTTCTGCCAGCCCTGCCCTTCCCAGTAATCGCCGAACTCCTGGAAGAAATCGAACGGAGACGGGAATTCATGCGTCATGAGATAGTTCAGCGTATGATCCATCCGGTGCGCGTTCCAGTACTTCTCCAGCACGTCCTCCAGCCGCTTAAGCCGGACAATGTCGGCAAAAGGCAGCTTGTGGCTGCCGAGAATTTCGTACGGCGCCTGATCCATGTACGTGTAATCGTACTTGCCGGCATCGTGGCGCAGGCCGGTGCCCCGCAGCATTTTCAGAAAACCGAGCTGCAGTTCTTCCGGTCCCAGGGCGAACACGTCGTTAAACGTCTTGCGGAACGTTTCATAGTCCTCTTCCGGCAGTCCAGCGATCAGATCCAAATGCTGGTCGATCTTGCCGCTATTTTTGATGATGCTGACGGTCCGGGACAGCTTCTCGAAATTTTGCCGCCGCTTCACGATGACGTTGGTCGGATCGTTCGTCGACTGCACGCCGATTTCGAACCGAAAGATCCCCGGAGGGGCGTTATCGGCGAGATACTGCAGCACTTCGGGACGCATGATGTCCGCCGTAATTTCGAACTGGAACACGCAGCCGCGGTTATTTTTAATGAGAAAATCAAACATCTCCAGCGCATACTGGTGGTTGATGTTAAACGTGCGGTCCAGAAATTTGATGATCTTCGCGCCGTGGTCGATCAAATACGTAATATCGGATTTCACCCGCTCGATATCGTAATACCGGACGCCGTTCTCAATGCTGGACAGGCAGAACTGGCACTGGAACGGGCAGCCGCGGCTCGTCTCGAAGTAGACGATTCTTTTGCCCAAGTTCGGGATATCCTCGGGAAAGCGGTGCGGCGTGGGCAGCGTATTGAGGTCGCTCTTCGGCCGCGGCGGGTTGATGATCACTTCGTCGCCCTTCCGGTAAGCAACGCCATAGACAAAATGGAACTTGCGGTCTCCTTCGATCACCTGCAGCAAATGGTGGAAAGTCTCCTCGCCGTCGCCCATAACGATGAAATCGACCGCCGGCATCCGCTCCATCCAGTACGGGGTGTCATAGGATACTTCCGGTCCGCCAAGAACGATGGTGACTTCCGGCATGACTTTCTTCACGATCTCGATCACTTTCAACGTCTCTTCGATATTCCAAATATAACAGGAGAACCCGATGACGTCGGGCTTCCGCTGAAACAGGTCGGACACGATGTTCATGACCGGGTCTTTGATCGTATACTCGGCCAGTTCGATCTCAAATTCATGCTGGCTGTACGCCTTGAGCAGGCGGATGGCCAGGCAGGTATGGATGTATTTGGCATTCAGGGTGGATAACAGGACTTTCATCGGTTCACGACCTTCTTCTTATTCATCATATCCGCCGGCGTAGGCATCATCGTTCTGGTTTTGGAAAAAATCAAGAAACGGTCTGCCGTACTTCCGGTACTTCACCTCGCCGACGCCTTTAATATTCAGCATTTCATCTTCAGTCTGCGGGCATACCACACTCATCTCGCGCAGCGTCGCATCGTTGAAAATAATATACGACGGCACATGCTCCTTACCTGCGAGCTCGCGCCGAATCAGGCGCAGCTGCTCGAACACGGTCTCGTTGACCGCCGACGGCGAGACGTCGCGGCTGCGGGAGCCTCGGCCGCCCGTTTGCGCCGCTGCCGGGCGCGCGGTGCGCTGCAGCACCTGCCGCTGGCCCTTCAGCACTTCGGCCGCCAGCGGCTGCAGCCGCAGTACGGGGTACTGGCCTTCCGAAAGCGCCAGGTACCCTTCCGAGGCGAGCACGTTAATGATCTCGGAAATTTCCTTCTCCGTCCGGCTCGCCATCGTCCCATAGGTAGACAGGCTGTCAAATCCGTACTGCAGCACCTTTTTATTCTTCGATCCCTTCAGCACCGCCGCCACCAGCGATACGCCAAAGCGCTCGCGCATCCGGTGGACGCAGGAGAAAATTTTCTGCGCATCGACCGTCATATCGACCAGCTCGCGATCATCCGTACAGGAGCTGCAGATCCCGCAGGGCTTGTCCTCGTGAGACTCGCCGAAATAGTCCAGCATCGCGCTGCGCAGGCAGCGGGTCGTATAACAGTAGTCGACCATTTGCTGAAGCTTGCGGTAATCGTTCGATTTGCGGTCCGTTTCCTGCGGGTTCTGCTCGATCAGAAACTTCTGCGTGATAATATCCTGCGGGCTGAAGAGCAGAATACATTGGCTCGGCTCGCCGTCCCGGCCGGCGCGTCCGGCCTCCTGAACGTAAGCCTCCATGTTTTTCGGCATGTTGTAGTGAATGACGTACCGGACGTTGGACTTGTCGATGCCCATTCCGAACGCGTTCGTGGCAACCATCACCCGGATGTCGTCGTACAGAAAGGCCTCCTGGCTGGCAGCGCGTTCCTCATCACTCATTCCTGCGTGATAACGGCCTGCGGCCAAGCCTACGCTGCTCAGCCGCTGGTACAAATCGTCCACGTCCTTGCGCGTTGCCGCGTAAATAATCCCCGGCTGGCTGTTATGCGCCTCGGCGTAGCTCATGACAAAATCGCGCTTGTTCTCCCCGCGCAGCACCGACATGGCCAGGTTGTCCCGGCCGAGCCCCGTCACGAACACCTCCGGTTCCCGGAGACGCAGCAGGCGGACCATATCCTCGGTCACTTCCGGAGTAGCCGTTGCGGTGAACGCCGCCAAGATAGGCCGCTCGGGCAGCCCTTCCACGAACGGAGCTACCGACAGGTAGCTCGTCCGGAAATCATGCCCCCACTGCGAGACGCAGTGGGCCTCGTCGACGGCCACGCAGGAAATTTCCAGCAGAGCCATTTCGTCGCGGAACCAATCGAGCTCAAGCCGCTCCGGCGCTACGTACAGGAGCTTCAGCTCCCCCCGCTTGGCCGCACGGATCCGCTCGTTCACTTCCTTGCCGGTGAGCGTGCTGTTAATGTACGCGGCGGCGATGCCCATCGCCGTCAGCGCGTCGACCTGATCCTTCATCAGGGAGATCAGCGGCGATACGACCAAGGTCAGACCCGGCAGCATCAGCGCCGGAATTTGGTAGCAGATCGACTTGCCTCCGCCCGTCGGCATGATGCCCAGCGTATCCTGATGCTTCAGGAGGCTGGATACGATATGTTTCTGGCCCTCCCGGAAGTCGGGATAGCCGTAATATTTTTGCAGCATTTCCTGTGCCCGTTCCAAAGAAGGGGTCTCCACACTCATAAATAAGAACTCCTAACGATGCAAATTCAGCAGCGGCCCAAGCACTTCAAGGCTGCGCCACATTTTTAATCTCAACCTTTGATTTTATGACTAAAGTACGTGATGACTTTCGATAATGACTTTATTCAGTCCAATTCTAAGTTTACCGGGGTTTCCGGGAATGAGCAACTGTGAGGAGGGATTCTCCCTGTGCTGGGAGGACACCCCTTGTTGGAAAAATAGAATGTACCAGCAGTGGTTGCAGGTTAAGCAGATAATTGGATGCAACTCCTGCCGGCCGGTTCTCGTCATCATTGGTAAATTAGGAGGGAGTGCAATGAAAAGAGTACTTTTATCTCTGCTTATCACTTTGACGTTCCTGACCGGGTGCTCTCAGGAGTCTGATTTGGATAAAGGTAACGTTTCTCCATCAGCAGAGATGGCAAATCAGGATGCCGGTATGCCTGCAGACATGCCGGATGATTTCAATTTCGCTGTCCGTTTTGGTTATGGCGAAGTCACCAAAAATGAAATAAACACCTATCAAGGGACCGTAACGAAAGATTTAATTACGAAAGGAACAGCAACGGCTCATCTCAAGTTCACCCAAGATGAAATGCGAGAAATTTACGGCAAAATGAGAGAAATAAACATCATGGCACCGAAGAAATTTGCCAAAAGCCAAAATTGCTCCAAATCGCCAAGCAATGAAGACGAGTGGACGATAACTGTTGACGGCAAAACACAATCATTCTCGTGGACGGACCGACATTGTGAACTGTCCGATGATGCCATAGCGCTGTTGGAAATAAGAAATTTCATTCAATCCATCGTGAATGGCAAGGCGGCCTATCAAGCTTTGCCGGCGGCTGAAGGCGGTTATGACTAAAGAGCCGCTTGTTCATGGCCTTAAAAGAATGCGGCAGCCCGCCAGGCGCCTCCCATGATCGACGGGTTCCTATGCACCGGCGGACTGCCGCTTATCGGCGGTATTCAGTTTTTTTGAGGATCGCCCATGATTGGATTCGCAGTTTGTGCCTTCAAATCGGTCGCGGCTGTCCAGTTGTCTACCTCAGCGCTGCTTCGATCTAGCCGCCTCGACGGTATCCCAGCGGTGGCTGTACTGGTCAAGCTTCGGATGCACCGCCTCCGGCTCCTCCGTCAGCAGCAGCCTCAGCTTGACGATCCATTCTCCAAAGGTGCTGTAGCTGGCAAACAGATTCGCCATATCCGGCGTCAACAGCAGAAAATGCGGCGCGGGATATTTCTCCGTCAGATGGCGAAGGGCGGCTTCCACCGGCGTGTATTTTTTCCGGCGTCCCTCCCAGTTCTCGATAACTGTCTTTCCGTGTCCTTCAGCCCTCCAGGCTTCCAGCCTTTTCTCCCGTTTATAATACGGGCTGACCGGTTCCTTGGTCATTCTTCGCACCGTCTCCTCGTGCAGCGGATACAGTACCAGCTTGGAAAAGGACAGCACGCCGGCCAGCGACTCCGCTTCATTCAGACCGGCTTCTTCCGCCTCTTCAAACGTATCGTAATAAATGAGCGTGCCCTTACGCTTCTGCACCGGGGGCTCGTACCCGTAGGGAACCGTCTGTACCGTATGCTTCATCCTCATCACTCCCTGATTCGTTTCCATATGTAATGTACCCGGCAGCGGATGACGTGATCGCTCCACTCCAAGCTTCGCAGGTTCGCAGCGTTATTCGTCGACCTCGTCCAGATGGTCCCGGCAGAAGTTTTCGAGAAGCTCCACTTCGTCTTCCTCCAGGTCAAAATCAAGATACTGCCCCGTCGTTTTTTCATAAATTTCGTATTTTGCGATCGCGGATTGGTCTTCGTCGACCTTGTAAATGACCCGGACATATAGTCCGTTCTCCGTAAACAGCTCATCGTCATCAGGCACCTCGATGTCGAGCTTGAATTCATAGCGGGTTCCCTGCAAAATGCGGAACGGGTCCTTGACCTTCTCCGCTTCATATTCGGTTATCGTCAGCATGTTGTCATCCTTTCATTCATTCATCCTACTCTTTATTGTACCAGACCTGTCCCGGTCCATTCACGGACACGAGCCCGCCCGGCATATAATAGCCCCATAAAGGGAGGCGTTGGCCATGATTTACGCAGTCATGCAGCTCATCGGCGGATTTATTTTGGCGTTCGGCTGGATTCCGCAAATTATTCAGGTCATACGAACCAAGTCGGTCGCGGATCTCAGCCTGAAAACGTTCGGCTCGCTCGTAGCCGGCATCGGCCTGATGGAGGTCTATGCCGTTCATATCGCGCTGGACGGTGTCGGCATTCCGTTTCTGATCACCAATACGCTGTCGCTAGTGCTGATGCTTATTATGATCGGCTGCATTTTAAAATACCGCAAGCGGCCGTAGCGCCATACTAGCGCCTACTTCCCTGACCTATCACCCATCAACCCAGCCACCCGATCATCAGCGGCAGCAGCACAAAGGAAGCGAGCGTCGTCCATAATATGCACCGGGTCACGACTTTGGGTGCCGCATCAAACTGCTCGGCCAAAATGACCGCGTTGACCGCGGCCGGCATGGAGCTGAGTACAAGCATGACGTTGAACAATACGCCCTGAATGCCGAGCAGGTACAAGAGAAGCGCGGACACCACCGGCGAGATGACCAGGCGCAGCGCCAGACCGGCGTAGAAAGCTTTGTTCATCGCTGTCGTATAGGCGGTCTTCCCGCTCCTTACACTGACCATCTGCGCCCCCAAAATAAACAGCGCCACCGAGGAATACGCGCCAGAAATCATCGATATTCCTTGATTCAGCTCCTGCGGCAGCTCCACATGTACCGTCCGGCAAACCACGGCAAGCACAGCCGCGTAGATCGACGGGAGTTTGAAGATCGACAGCGCTGCCTGCTTTACTGAAAACTGAGAACGTGCGGCAAAATACACACCCAGCGTATTGACGATAATGATCTGCAAAATGACATACACCGATGCCTTATCCAGCCCCGCTTGCCCAAAAGCCAGCAGTACCAGCGGCAGACCATAATTGACGCAGTTCGTAAACAGCGCCGTCAGCGTGAGGCCTGACCGTTCGGCAGCCGGGAGCGACCACGCTTTTCCAATCCCTACGGCAATCCCCCACAGCAGCAGCATGTTAAGGACCGTGAACAGAACCGTATCCGTAATCTCACCGTAGCTGATGTCGGCCCCGATCAGCGTTTCAAAAATAAGAGCGGGACTCAGCAGGTACAGGGACAGCGTGGAAATCGGCTTGGTATCGATCGGCTTAAAATGCTTGATCAGCGCCCCTCCGATCACCGGCAGCGATATCGGGAGAAACACCTGGTACACCGTAGTCAAAAACGTTTGCAGCATATGTAATCCTTTCCTGTCTTTGTCCTATGTCCTATGTTTAATCCCAAACCGGGGCCTTCTCCGGATGCCGCTTCAGTTCAAACATCAGCCTGATCTGCTCATCCGTATTGCGGATTTGCGACAGGGCAGGGAGGCCATCCTCTGCAAAAAACTGAACGCCGCTCGTCTCCACCCCTTCAGCTGCTTCGCCACCGGAGATTTCGCAGGCGATGAATATTTTATACACGTGATACGGTCCCGGCGGATTATGCTTCAAGTTGTCGAGCACGGCCAGAAGCCGGGTCGGTGTAACCACAAATCCGGACTCCTCCCGTACCTCTTTCACGGCAATTTCGGAAGGCGACAGCCCGATATCCGCCCAACCGCCTGGCAGCGACCATTCCCCTTCGGCCTTTTCGCGGACGAGCAATATTTGATTTTCCTGAAAAATCACCCCTCGCACATCCACCTTCGGCGTGGCGTATCCGTCTTCCCCGGCAAAAAGTGCCGTCAGCAGCTCGGTCTCAACATTTGTGTACTCCCGCATGATCTCTAAGCTCAGCGCCCGAAGCTGCTCAAAGCGTTCCAGGTCATATATGTCCCGCGAGTATGCCAGTCCTGTCTGGGCTACGGCTTGAATCTGTTTGGCCCATTCCAGCCATTTCAACGGTTTGTTCATCGGCAGGTCTCCTCCTCTGAATCGAATTCAATATTTTTTCATAAAAATTATTGAGAAAGATTATCATTGAGAATGAATGTGTGATACAATGATCTCGAGTCATCATTCATTAACATATCATAAGGAGTCGACGACCATGGTGAAAGCCCCTGATCAAAAATACGCTTCCTTGCGGGTTGACGATTATCTTGACCTTTTAAACCTGGCGAAGCAGCTGCAAGACACCCGGTGGCAGAAGGAAATTATCCGCAAGCTCGAACGCCTCAACAATACATCGATCCATCCATTATCCTGTTAACATAGAAGACCGCGGGGCGCGTATTTTGATAGTACCATGCCTTTGGGGGAATCTGAACCTATTTTCCAAAAGAATGCCGCAAGCGTATTTGATATTACAGCAGAGGTGCCCGTAGGGTGCTTCTGCTTTATTTGTGTTGGCCAACACTGGCCTTCAGCCAATTTTCCCATCGGCGGGTCATGGACAGGCGTGCCTCGGTGCTTCGCTCGGAATAGGTGCCTTGTCCTTCCCTCCACTCCGGTATGGGTGGAAATTGTACCCCTGTAATCCGTTCCAGTGCACTGCAGCGTTCGCCAAAGGTAGAAGCCCGTTGAAGATTCGCTTCCTCAGCTAATCCCGCTATCAAGGGCCGGACAAGCAGAGGATCGTTGATGTTTGCGGCGAGACGAACAGCCCAATACCGAATATCCAGGCTCGGATCCCCGAGCAAAGGAACGAGTTCCTCTGTTATCTCATTCCACCACTCTGGGTGCCTCTGGATCGCATACATTCCAGCCATGCGAACATGGGGACTTGGGTCCCGAAGCAGTTCCCTTGCAAATCCGGCCGTGCACCCTTCCGAATGTTCCGACCATAGAAGTGCGGACACGCAGCGAACTTTTTCAGCGGGATGCTGAAGTAATTTATACAGTGGTTGTTTCAGTTCGATTAGAGAGAAGGCATCGGGGTAAAAGGAGAGAAGCGACTTCATCACTTTATCTGTGTCCCCACTCTGCAACGCTTGCAGCCTGTAGGCCAATCCTTTGCTTTTCCACCGTTGCCAACAGGCGTACGCCCCCTCCCCTTGTAATTGCTCGGTTCCATGAACAAAGTTCACAGCTGCACGGACATCAACAACGCCTGCCTGCAGTTCGTTCCATATCGGGAGCGAGGCTCGGCTGGTCGCCAGTAGAGCAGACTTCACCTGCCGGGATGACCAGTTTGGTCTAGCCTCCCAGATGCAAGCGGCAGCTCCCAAGATCATCGGGGCCGCAAAGGAGGTTCCTTCTGTCCTGGCATAGCCCCGAGGCAAAGCGTCGGAAGAGGCAGTGAAATGATTCAGAAATTCCTCTCTGGACTGGAACGGAGTGGGCAGCACGATATTAGCGGCAGGGGCCAAAATTTCCGGTGTCCACTTATTTTCAAATGTCACGCCTCTGCTATTGGGATACGGGAGCGCATGCTCCACCTTTCCTACTTCCGGAACGATTACACCTCCCACCGACAAAACCGACGGGGCAGCCGCGGGTGCGTTACTAATCAGCTCGTGGGTATTCCCGCAAGCCGAGATTAACAGCAGCCCCTCGTCGGCCAGCTCCTCACATGTCCTGCGAACGGGATCAGCCTGCCAAGGCAGCAGCCCGGTGTCTCTGGAAGCGCTCACGGTCAATACTGCTCCGCGGATACAGTATGTGCGCCAGTTCGCTTTTAACCAGAGGAGTGCCCCGCCAATTTTCTCTTCAATATGTTCGGGAGTGTAAAACGGTCCCGTTTCGAGCAAAAACAAATGGGCTTCAGGCGCTGCTCCAGCATACCCTCCTTCCGAAAGTTCACCGGATCCGGCAGCAGCAGCTGCGCTCATTAATCCGTGATGCCCTCTATCCCATGGTCCTTGGTCAGCGGCAAGAAGTTCAGGCAGTGCCTGAGAGTCTGATGTGCGGACCAGATATGTATAGCGCCGTTTGTTTGATGTAACATCAGGATGGCGAGGGAAAATGCCGTCAATGACGGCGATATTGACGTTCTTCCCCGTTAAATGGTCTGGAATATCCAGAAATGATCGAATCGATGGCCACATGCTTGTTTCCTCCTTCATTTTGGAATAAATGCTTACTGCTGCCTCCCCCCACCACGCACGAAAAAACGGACTGCCTGCAGGCAGTCCGTTTCGTTGTATCCGTTAAGGTAAACTATGAAATTATCCTTCGAGCAGCAGAGATTCCGGATCTTCCAGCATCTCCTTGATCGTCACCAGGAAGCGTACGGCATCAGCGCCGTCTACGATCCGGTGGTCATAGGACAGGGCAATATACATCATTGGGCGGTTCTCCATCCGTTCGGCGTCGATGGCCACAGGGCGAAGCTGGATGTTGTGCATGCCCAGGATACCGACCTGCGGTGCGTTCAGAATCGGCGTGGACAGCAGGGAACCGAAGGTTCCGCCGTTCGTGATCGTGAACGTGCCGCCTTGGAGCTCGGACAGCGCCAGCGTATTGCTGCGCGCCTTGCCGGCCAGCGTAGCGATCTCTCTTTCGATGTCGGCAAAGCTGAGACGGTCGGCATCACGGACGACAGGTACAACGAGGCCTTCTTTGGCCGATACGGCGATACCGATATCGTAGTATTTCTTCACGATAATGTCTTCCCCGTCGATCTCCGCGTTCAGGTGAGGGAACTTCTTCAGCGCACCCACCACCGCTTTAGTGAAGAAGGACATGAAGCCAAGGCCAATCTCATGCTTCTCTTTAAAAGCATCTTTGCGGCGCTTACGGATGTCCATGATCGCCGTCATGTCCACTTCGTTGAAGGTTGTCAGCATGGCGGCCGTTCTTTGCGCTTCCACCAGGCGTTTGGCGATCGTCGCGCGGCGGCGGGACATGCGTGTGCGTTCCGCCGGTTTGCCCGGCTGGGATACCGCTGCTGGAGCGGCTGCCTGCGGCGCCGGTGCAGCAGCCTTAGGCGCTGCCGGAGCTTCCCCATGGTTCTTCACGTTGTCCGGATAAATGCGGCCTTTCGGATCACGGCTCGATACCTGATCCAGGTCGATGCCCTGCTCGCGGGCCAGCTTGCGTGCCGCCGGCGACGCGGCGAGGTAACCTTCGCCTTCGCCGGAGCGTGCAGGCTCGGCTGCTGCCGGTGATGCCGGTTGGGCTGGTGCCGCAGCCGGTGCCGAAGGCTGCTGAGCCTGCGGCGCCTCTTCCTTCGCTGCCGGTGCGGATGCCGGTTTGGCATCGCCACCGGTGCCCATACGTCCGATTACTTCACCGATTTGAACCGTATCTCCGTCTTTTCTCAGAATTTTCTCCACCACGCCGTCTTCTTCGGCACTGATTTCCAAATTGACCTTATCCGTTTCAAGTTCGAGAAGGACGTCGCCTTGGCTGACTGCCTGGCCTTCCTCCACATGCCATTTAAAAATCGTTCCTTCCGTGATGGATTCTCCCATTGCCGGTACTGTAATATCGCTCACTGCCGCTACCTCCCCAGAGTGATGTTATGTTTAATGGATTTTTGATTCAATGCTGCCGCAACGATTTGCTGCTGCTCGAAGGCGTGTACTTGTTGGAAGCCGCTCGCTGTACTGGAGCGTTCCGGACGGCCGTTGTAATTCACCGGCGTATCCTTCGGCGCTACCTTGCGGAGCTTGGACTCGATGTAGCGCCATGCTCCCATGTTCTCAGGCTCTTCCTGTACCCACAAAATTTCCTTCACGTTCGTAAAGCGGGCCAGAATGCCGGCGACTTCCTTCTCAGGGAACGGATACAGCTGCTCCACACGAAGGATATGCAGCCATTCGTTCGCTTCACCGCTCTTCTCCAGTGCCTCTTCCAGCTCAACGGCAATTTTGCCGCTGCACAGGACGATGCGCTCTACGCGCTCCGGACGTCCGCCCAGACCCGGCTGTTCCAGGACAGGCTTGAAGGAACCTTCGGAGAACTCAGCCGGGCTGGAAGCCACGCGGGCATTCCGGATCAGGCTCTTCGGCGACATCATGATCAGCGGACGTGCATCTTCGCTTTCGGTCAGCGCCGCTTGACGGCGAAGCAAGTGGAAATACTGGGCTGCCGTCGTAACGTTCGCTACCGTGAAGTTCTCTTCCCCGCCGAGCTGCAGGAACCGTTCCAGACGTGCACTGGAGTGCTCCGGTCCGGCGCCTTCGTAGCCGTGAGGCAGGAGCATCACAAGGCTCGATTTCTGTCCCCATTTGGAGCGGCCGGCTGAAATAAACTGGTCGGTGATCACCTGTGCCACGTTGGAGAAGTCACCGTACTGGGCTTCCCAAATAACCAGGGTTTCCGGCGAGTACACGTTGTACCCGTATTCGAATCCGAGCACCGATGCTTCGGACAGCGGGCTGTTGTAAATCGCAAAGGATGCCTTGGCGTCCGGCAGATGATGAATCGGGCAGTAAGTCGAGCCGTTCTTCGTATCGTGCAGCACCAGGTTCCGGTGAGCGAAAGTGGCCCGTTCGGCGTCCTGACCAGTCAGCCGGATCGGCTTGCCGTCTGCGACGATCGAAGCGAAAGCCAGCGTCTCTGCAAGACCCCAATCCACCTTTTCCCCTTCATTCAGCGCGGTTTCCCGGCGCTCCAGAATACGCTGGAGCTTAGGATAGACGTTGAAGTCATCCGGACGGGTCAGCAGGTCCTTGTTGATCTTGCGGAGCTTGCCAATCGGCACGGCCGTCTTGATCTTGGCGATCCGCTCTTCGGCAGGCGTCAGGTGATGCGAGTTGGCCGGATCCTGTTCCTTGTCCTTGATCCGGTCGTATGCCGCTTTCAGACGTTCCTGAACCTGCTGGATGACCTGCGCGGATTCCTCCTTGCTGATCACGCCTTCCTTGATCAAGATATCCGCATAAATAGCGGCAACCCGCGGATGTGTCTTCACTTTCTGGTATACGAGCGGCTGGGTCGTATCCGGATCGTCCGTTTCATTGTGTCCGTAGCGGCGGTAGCCGACCAAGTCAATCAGGAAGTCCTTCTTGAACTTGTTGCGGTATTCGCTGGCCAGGCGCATCGCGTTGATGCACGCTTCGGGATCGTCGGCGTTCACGTGAACGATTGGAATTTCATAACCTTTCGCCAGGTCGCTTGCGTAATGCGTCGAGCGGGAGTCCTTGCTCTCCGTCGTAAAGCCGATGTTATTGTTCGCAATAATATGAATCGTTCCGCCGTTCTGGAAGCCCGGCAGCTTGTTGAAGTTCAAGGTTTCGGCCACGATGCCTTCGCCCGGGAATGCGGAATCCCCGTGAATCAGCACCGTCGCGGCTTTGTTTACGTCCTGCTGCGGATATCCCGGCTCGGTACGGTTCTCCTGGGCGGCGCGGGCAAAGCCTTCGACCACCGGATTGACATACTCCAGATGGCTCGGGTTGTTCGCGAGCGTGATCTTCGCTTTGACGTCGCTTGCGACTTCAACAGTGCGGTTCGCACCCAGATGGTATTTCACGTCTCCGGTCCATCCGAAATTGATGCCCATCGATCCTTCCGAAGGGAACATCTTCTTGTTCGGGGAGTGATGGAATTCCGCGAAAATTTTATCGTAAGGCTTGCCGAGCACGTGCGCCAGCACGTTCAGACGGCCCCTGTGGGCCATGCCCATCAAAATATGCTCTGCTCCTTCGTCCACCATGTTGCGGACAAGCTCATCCAGCATCGGAACCATCGTGTCGGTTCCTTCAATGGAGAAGCGCTTCTGCCCGACAAATGTTTTGTGAAGGAACTCCTCGAATTGATCCACTTCCACCAGTCTTTCCAGCAGCGCCTTCTTCTGCTCTGCGTTCAAAGGAACCATAGACTGGTTCTCGACCTGGCGGTTAAGCCATACGCGCTCCTCCACTTCATGGACGTGGCTGAATTCGTAAGCAATCGTGCCTGTATATGTTTGACGCAGTTTCTGGATCGCTTCCCAGCCAGTTCTCACGTTATCGGGCGCTCCGTCCCAGATCAATGAAGCCGGAAATGCCTCCAGATCGGATTGGCTCAGCCCGTACTGCTCAGGCTCAAGCACCCGTGTGTCGGCTTTGGGGAGAATTCCCAGCGGATCAATGTCTGCCGCCAGGTGTCCATAAGTGCGGATGTTCCACACCAGCTTGCCTGCGTCAACGCCTTTCTTCAGCAGGTTGCCATCCAACGCGACGGACTTCGGTGCCGCAGGCGGCTCCAGCTCGGCAGACGCCATCGGCGGCGCTCCCCACAGCTGGAACACTTTACGGTATGTTTCGTCCACCGATTCCGGATCATTTACATAACGTTCGTACTGTTCCTGGACGTACCCCAGATTGGGCCCGTAATACGATTCCCATGCCCCCTGCGCTTGCTCGTCTCTCTTATTGGTTATCATCGTTAACGTGATACCTCCGCCTTGATTTTTTAATAGTCATATAGAATGAATAAACCGCTTCATTGTTCAATCTATATTTGGACGGAAATCTGAACAATCAATGCAATGTAAGCCATTTCACGAAAATGTAAGCGGCTCATTTTCTATTATAAACAAATCGGAGCCAGACCTGAAATAACCATTTAATATAGTTATCATCTAAAAAACAGATGGATTAAGTTTGTCACCCATTCTCGCATATGACAATATTTACAGCTCCCCTTCGCCAAAAAGCGACATCTGCCCCGGGGGCTTCTCCGGGGTCTTTATGCCGAGCTTGTCCATCAGCTGAATTGCATTGTCCGCCGCATCCCCGCCCGAATTGTTGTTAAAAATAACCCAGCATTCCCGGGTTTTCTCCAGCAGCTTCCCGATATGCTCCTTCCATTCCTCTAGCTCCTTGTCGCTGTACCTGTACAAATACCGGACTTCCCGCCAATTGGGCTGACCGCTGGAATGCCATCCCGACGTATTGCGGCCATGCAGCCGCACCAGCGACACGTCTTCACGGGTTGCTTCCAGAACGAGCGGCACCGATCCCTCTCCGGCCTGAGGCTCGTCGCAGACGGTATGAATCCAGCCTTCCTCCTGCATAAAGGCCAGCGTCTTCTCCCGCATCTCCCCGGCAAACCAGCTCTGATGACGAAATTCCAACGCCACCGGGAATCCGTCCATCCATTCGCGGGTCCGGCGTAAAATCTCCACATGCTTGCGCTCGCAGTCAAACCACGGCGGGTACTGAAACAGCACGGCGCTCAGCTTGCCGGCCTGGCGCAGCACCTCCGCGGACTCCCGGAACGCCTGGAACATCGTTCTGGAATCGGGATAAGGGCTTTTGCCCCGGGCGTGTCCGGTCATTCCCTGATAGGCCTTCACCACAAAACCGAAGGACTCCGGCGTTTGGGCGGCCCATTTCTCCATACGCTCCGGCGAGGGAGTCGCGTAGAAGGAGTTGTCCATCTCCACGATGGGAAACACGTTGCCGTACATCCTCAGCCTTTCCCCCGCCTTGGTTCCCTTGTCGTAAATGTCGTCATGATCCCCCCAGCCGGAAAGTCCGATTCGAACCCGCTCGGCGGGGGTTATCGTCTCATCCATAGCCATCGACTCCATCCATAGTATTGACCAACAATAATTTTCCAAGTATAACATCCTCTTACCATACCTATACCCGATTGGGCGAGGCGTCCTTCAGAACTTGCGATATTCCAAAAAGTGGATATGATAAGAGGTATGCGTCAGCTTTACGATCTTCAGTAGCAAAGGAGCATGAATTATGAGCCATTCGTTCGTCATGTTTTCCGGCCCGCACCTTGCTGCGCTGACGGTCTTCGTGCTCGCCTGCATCCTGCTGTTCCTGGGCAGACTCCGCCTTCAGGACAGCATGCCGGCCAGACAGACGGTCCGTTATGGGATCATCGCCTGTCTGATCGCCTCCGAAATCGCACTCGACATATGGAACATAACAGAAGGCTACTGGAACATCAAGTCCACGCTGCCGCTCGAGCTGTGCAGCATTACGCTGCTGCTCTCGGTGGTCATGCTGGCCGTCCGCAGCCGCTTCCTCTCTCAAATCCTGTTCTTCGCCGGGATCGGCGGCGCCCTTCAGGCCCTCATTACCCCAAGCCTGGTTTTTGCCTACCCTCATTTCCGGTTCTTCCAATTCTTCGCGGCGCATATGCTCATCATCTTGGCTTCCCTGTACATGACCTGGGTCGAAAAGCTTCAGCCCACCTGGAAATCCATCGGCTGGACGATGATTTTTCTAAACGTCCTGGCTCTTGGCGTTGGCGTCCTCAACTGGATGCTGGGGTCCAACTACATGTTTCTGATGCACAAGCCGCCGACCGCTTCGATTCTGGACTTTCTCGGTCCGCATCCCTTTTATTTGCTGGCTGAAGAGGGAATCGCCCTGCTGATTTTCGTATTGATGCAGCTGCTGTTTTTTGTCCTGCCTGCGAAAATATCCAAAGCATCCACGGCAGCCAAAGGCGGGGACAAAAGCGTCCTTTAAACCGGCCATAAAGCCTTTCACGCTGCCCGCGGCGGTATATCCATCTATTTCCTCGGCGTTGTGATCTCCCTGCCGAAGTTCTATAATGAACGGAAAGCTAGAAGCTGTGAACCGGCTGAAGAACTAACAAGGAGATGGACCCATGACTGGACCGAAAGTTGTGCAAAATATTACCGAGCTTATCGGCGATACCCCGGCGGTCAAGCTCCGCCGTTTGGCGGGAGAACAGGACGCCGACGTGTACGTGAAGCTCGAATACTTCAACCCTAGCGGAAGTGTCAAGGACCGGGCGGCTTATAATTTGATCGCGCAGGCGGAGCAGGACGGCCTGCTGAAGCCAGGTTCGACCATTATCGAGCCGACAAGCGGCAACACGGGCATCGGGCTGGCTATGAATGCCGCAGCCAAAGGATACCGGGCCATTATGGTGATGCCCGACAACATGACCAAGGAGCGGATCAATCTGCTGAAGGCCTATGGAGCCGAAGTGGTGCTGACGCCAGCAGCGGAGCGGATGCCCGGCGCCATCCGCAAGGCGCAGGAGCTGCACCGGGAAATTGAAGGCAGCTTCATCCCCCAGCAGTTCGAGAACCGGGCCAACCCGGATATTCACCGCCGCACGACGGCGCTGGAGATTCTGGAGCAGATGGAAGGGCGGCTGGATGCCTTCGTCGCAACGGCGGGCACCGGCGGAACCATTACCGGCACGGGCGAAGTGCTGAAGGAGAGACTCCCCGGCATCGGCATCTATGTCGCCGAGCCAAAAGGCTCGCCCGTGCTATCCGGCGGCCAGCCGGGACCGCATAAGCTGGTGGGCACCAGCCCCGGATTCATCCCGCCGATCCTGAACACGGACGTCTACGACGAAATTTTTCAGGTCAGCGACGAAGACGCCATCGGGACGACGCGCAGCCTTGCCGCCGAAGAGGGTATCCTGGTCGGCCCCTCCTCCGGCGCCTCCGTCTGGACCGCGCTGCAGGTAGCCCGGCGTCTGGGACCCGGCAAACGGGTGCTGTGCATTGCGCCGGATACCGGAGAACGGTATCTGAGCATGGGCATCTTTTAGTCGCACACAAATCGAAAGGCATCAACCGGTTTTTTACAGCCGGCTGATGCCTTTTTGTATACACCGGACGAGGTGTGCATATGCCCGAATGGGAGAGCAACATCTTGAAATCCCTCTCATGCTATAAATGACTCAGGCAGGCCATAACCTGTTAAACCGATGAGGAGTTGACAATATATGAATAGATTGACTGGAAAAACGGCACTGATTACCGGAGCGAGCCGCGGCATTGGCCGTGCCATCGCGCTGCGCCTGGCCGCCGAAGGAGCGCTGGTGGTTCTTCATTACGGAAAGAACCGCTCTGCCGCCGAGGCGGTTGTCCGCGAGATCGAGCAGCTGGGCGGATCGTCGATGCTGGTCGGGGCGGACTTCCGATCCGTACGCGGCATCCCGGAGATGTATGAAGCCCTGGACGGCCTTCTCGAGGATCGAACTGGCAATCCCGGCCTGGACATCCTTGTGAACAATGCGGGCATCGGCCTTTCTCTTCCTATCGAAGCAACGACGGAGGAAGCCTTTGATGAGGTGATGAGCGTGAACGTCAAAGCTCCGTTCTTCGTCATTCAGCAGGCGCTGCCGCGGCTGCGGGACGGCGGGAGGATCATCAACATCTCCTCCGCAACAACCCGGATCTCGCTGCCGGTGATTCCGGCCTACAGCATGTCCAAAGGGGCGATCAATACGCTGACCCTGACCCTCTCGACTCAGCTTGGCTCCCGTGGCATTACGATTAACGCGATCATGCCGGGATTCGTGGAGACCGAGATGAATGCCGAGACGCTGCAGACGCCGGAAGGCCGCGAATTCGGCGCTGGCTTCTCGATCTTCAAGCGGTGGGGACAGCCGGAAGATGTGGCTGATATCGCCGCCTTCCTGGCTTCGGATGACAGCCGCTGGATCACGGGCCAGCTGCTGGATGCAAGCGGCGGAATGCATCTGTAACGGGCTTGCCATGCCTCGGCACCCGGGTTCCCTGCAAACTGCCAAGGAAAGCAAAAAATCCAGTGCCCCGGCGGCACTGGATTTTCTTTGTTACACGATGATTATGGGATATACTGCTGCACCAGTTTGACTACTTTGCCGTCCTTCACCGTTAAATGAAACGGGAAAGAGCGAATGTCCAGCAGCTTGTCGTTATGGTAAATTGCCAAAAACTTGTTCAAGCTGACCGGTTCGTTCCACTGAATGTTCATTCCTTCATAGGTTCCGTCATGATCATACAGCTGCATCAGCACATCGGAGTCCGGAGCGATTTCGTACGTCTCCAGCGTCTCATCGTCGTTAACGATGTAATACCCGTCAGGAGCGCCGCCCAGCTCTTCGGCATCCGGCTCCCGTTCAAGGAATTTCTTGTCTGCCTCCGCGCCCTCGTACCATTCGATCGGATCCACCGTCACGTAGAGGTGGCCATTCTTTTGTCCGATGGTAGACAGCATCGCCGTCACCGTATCCTCGGTTTGCGGAACCGGCTTATATTCGTTATCAGACCCGACTGCACTCGTTGAAGTCACAACCAACCCCAGCAGAAAAACGATCATCAGGGAAGCGAACACGGTCATCTTTTTTTTCATTTGAAAATATCTCCTTTATGGAATCATGATTTCTATCCATATCAACCATTACCCTGCGGGATTGTTTTCAAACGCTGCGAGAGGGCTTTGTGATGTAACTTTATTGTAAGCCACAGCCGGGGCCAAATCGTCACAAATTCGTTACAGCCGAGTCAAATTGTTGTAAATTTTTCAAGCGCTTTCGTGGTTGGAGATACCCACACACACCTGGTCAGCCCTTTTTCTCCAAAATGTCCTTGATCTCCGCCAGATCGTGGATCTCATAGGTCGGGACGATGCCGGTTACGTTGGGCAGCCGGGTCGGGTTGTACCAGCACGTGTCGATGCCGATATTATTGCCGCCCTGAATGTCCGAGGTGAGGGAATCGCCGATCATCAGCATTTTATCCTTGCGGTTCTCCTGAATCACCCGGAAGGCATGCTCGAAAATGCCGGCTTGCGGCTTCTGGAATCCCGTATCCTCGGAGACGATGACCGCCTCGAAAAAGTCCTTCAGGTCGGAACGGCCGATCCGTCCGAACTGCACCTCTTTAATGCCGTTCGTGATAATGGCCATTTTGTAACCGCGTTCCTTAAGATAGAGACAGATGTCCAGGGCGCCCGCCAAAATAAACGCGCCTTCGGCAAGTGATCCCAAGTAACGTCTGCTCAATTCCTCGGCATCGTCGCTCAGCCCCTGTTCACGGCCGAATCGGCGAAAGCGCTCGACCCGCAGCTCCGCTGAGCTGATCCGTCCCTGCTCAAATTCGCGCCAGAGCTCCTCATTGATCCTTTTATAGCAGCCTGTTATTTCCGCATTGTTCGCATCGAGGCTGCAGCTGGTGAGCAGCTGGTTCAGCGCGTGGCTCTCCGACATTTTAAAATCGAATAGCGTCTCGTCCGCATCAAATAAAATCCATTCGTAAGACAAGATGTACCCTTCTTTCAGTAAAGTGATATAAACGGTGTTAGCATGCCTCCAATCAAAGTTCATGTAAGGCATCATCCGATTTGTGCGTTACTATTGTACCATGCTGCCAAATGCGCCTGCTTGCCTCCCCGTCCGTGGCCCAAAACAAAACGAATGGGCAATCCGGCCCCGGCATCATCCGTTCTCTGCCGCTTGGAGAACCTCATCCCAGGCTGACGCGAAGTCGGCCACAGAAGTGTACCGCCCGGCCCGATCGGCATGAGCCGCCTTAAGCGCAACTTCATACAGGGGCCTGCCGGCATCCCATTTGTCATAGGAACGGTCCAGCTCCCCGCCAAAGATGAAAAAGGCTGTCGCCCCCATATTATACACATTGGTCACACCGTCAATCGCAGCGCCTTGCTCAAACTCCTCGGGGGACATAAAGCGTGAGGATCCCCACAGCCTGCCCATCTGATTATAAAAAGGGCCTTTCTGGTACAGATCGATATCGCAGACTTTCGTCGTATCGGCGGCAAAATCGTAAAGAACGCTTCCGTCATAGAAATCAACCGCTATGTACCCTTTCTTCTCTACGTGAACATGAAAATCCAGAATGGCTCTGTACGACGTTAGCCGCTTCTCCAGCGGCAGTCTGCGGTAACGATAAAACGGGGACCTCGGGTCTTCATATTTTGCCGGAGGCGGAAATACCCAGTGGGGATGCAGCGTCTCCCCGTCAAACCATTCAAACACGGCGGCATAGCCGGGTCCGGCTTCAAAATGGCTCAGCAGCCGCACCAAGCCCGGATGATCCAAATCTTCGTAAATTTGAACAGCCTGCTTCAAACGCAGGATGGCGTCCGCCGGTTCGCCCTCAAACTCCGTGGTAGCCGCTCCGGCGTACTTGATGAACCGTCTGACTCCGTCCTTTTCCACGCCAAAAGAAAGGTTGCCGGAGTCCTGCTTGTCAAACACCGCAAACACTTTGCCCCAAGCGGGCAGCCATTCCAGCGGATGCAGCCTTTTCAATTGAAATGTTACGTCGTCGATGTTGATCGTAACCGGTTGATCCATTCGTTCAGCTCCTTTTTATGGTTGTCTTGTCGAAACACCTTGGCGCATGCCCGTTACTCTTCCTTCTGGGTACGATCGCTGCGTCCCTCTTCCGCCGTGCCGGGTTCCGCGGCCAGCTCCCGTTCGAGCTCCGCTTCAATGTCCTCGTCACTCATCTGGTAATCATCCTCTTCCGACATGCCCAGCCGCCTCTCCAAAGAGCTCACCCTTGCCCTCAAGTCTTCCACCATGCCGTACAAATAGCTTAACAGGCCGACCATAACAAGGAAGGTCAGTAATGTCCCCCAGGGTCCAAACACCCAGGTAGCGATCAGCCCCCCGGCAATAAACACGACGATCCCCATGATAAAATAACCCATGACCCACTTCCCCTCTGCCGATGGTTCAGCATCCGTCACCCCTGGGACGGCTAACTGCCGCTGCAGTAAGCCTCTATCTGCGCCCCAATCCTTCCGCAACCATATTCAAAAAGTAATCCCGGTGGTCCGAATGACAAGCGATCAGGTAAGGCTCTTCCGTCATGGCGTCAAAAGGATTTCCTTCAAAGTCCATCACCAGCATCCCCGCTTCCTTCGCGATCAGAACGCCGGAATAGAGGTCCTCCCCTTCGGAGTTATACAGGATGATGGCATCGATGTGCCCTCTCGCCAGCATGCACCACTGCAAGGTCGGCGCCCACAGCCGCATCATCCGCTTCGTATGCTGGTCAATGTGGTTTCTAAGCTTAGTGGCGCGGTCATCGCTGCTGCCTACCACATGTCCCTGAATCCAGGCGACCGTTGCTTTATTGAACGCCGGTGCAGGCACGTTCGTTACGGGCTGCCCATTGCAGGTTGTTCCACCGTAACGGGTGGACACGAACAGGCGGTCAATCATCGGTTCGTAGACCACCGCCATGACCGGCTGCCCTTGGTACATCAGCGTAATCGAGCAAGAGAACGCAGGCAGACCGATCGCATAGTTGTTCGTTCCGTCCAACGGGTCCACCAGCCACATCCAGTCGCTGTGCCGGCCATCATCTCCCGATTCCTCGGCCCGGATCCGGTGATCCGGAAATGTGCTGTGGATAAGCTCAAGAATTCGTTCCTCGGCCAAATGGTCCACCACCGTGACGAGGTCGCCGTTATCCCCTTTTTGGTCAACCTTCTCCAGCTTGTCAAAATGCGCCTTCGCGATGGCTCCCGCTTCCTTGGCTGCGGCGACCGCCAGCTGCTTCGCTTCTTCAATGATCCGTTGATCCATAGGTTTCCATCCGCTCCTCTTTGCCTAGTGTTCATATTACACCGCCTTCGCTCCTTCATGAAAGAAAAAACCCTGTGCAACAGGGTCTAATGTCAAGCATTATACTTTCCGTTTGAAAATGGCGATGACGTCCCGCGACTGTCCCTGGGATACGCTTGTGTCGAAGCACGATACCAGCTCCCAGCCCTCATAGCCATAGCTGTTCAGCAAATCCTCAAATTCCTCCTCGTCCACCTTGCCGCCTAAAAAGCCGCCCGTCTTATATTTCACCGTCTTGTACGACCATTGTTCCATCATTTCACGCTTCCTTTCATCGTATCGTTTGACCGCTCACGACATGCCAATGCATATGTTTGGACTCCTGGTAGTCCCCTAAATTGGTGACGACCTTGGCTGCTCCGGTCTGCCGTACCAAATCAGAAGCGACCTTCTTGACTACACGTAAAACTTCGAGCAGCAGTTGTTCGGTATTCGCCGCTTCTTCGGATATCAGTGAACCTATATGTAGCTTCGGGATCACCACGATGTGATGCTCATAATAAGGGCGCGTATGATGATAAGCGAGCACCTGATCCGTCTCATACACGCGGTTAACCTGCGTTTTGCCGTTTAGCACCTCGTCGCAATAAAAATCGTTCGACACGCCGCTCACCCTTTCCTTATACGTTGCTGCTTCAGCAGCCGCGAAACCTCCTCCACCCAACGGCCTTCGGAATCCGCGATAACCGTATGCCAGCCCAACGCTCTGGCAGGGATCAGATTTTTCTCCTGATCGTCCACATAAATGCAAGGTCCTTCCCCATCGCTGAAGTGCTCACATATGAGCTGATAAATGCGGGGGTCCGGCTTGCAGTATCCAGCCCTGCTGGATATGGTAAGGCTCTTTACCTGGTCCTTGACCGGTTCCAGCAGCCCGCTTAGCCATTCCTCCCGGTGGTTGCTCAGCAGGTGGACAGCCGCCTCCCTGCTCCAACTGGAAATACGCTCCAGAGCGGGGAGCGGTTGCAAATACTTCATGGCCAGCGCGTTCAGCCGCTCCATACTCAGATCCGGTCCATGCCCGGCGAGCCAGTCCCTGAACTGCTCCATGGTGGTGTCGCCTGTCCAGAACGACTCGCGAATTTCCCGCCTGAAGCGGTCTTTTAACTGACGATAACTCGTTCCACCGGCCATGGCGGCCTCTTCCCAAAATCCAGGCGAGAGGTTCGTGGCAATAACACCGGCAACATCCAAAATAAGCTGGGGTCTGTTCATCGGCTCCTCCCCTTCCAAGCGCCAAGGCATCATCCGCTGGGATTCGTGCTGCGCAGACATTCGTCTACCCATTCGTAGCAGCGCTGCAGATCCTCACGGCTGACAAGATCGGAGCGGTGCTCGAACTGAATTTTGACCTGCGGGTTCTCCTCACGGATGACAGCTAAATAATCTCCGATCGGGGCCCATCCGTCCTCCGGGCGTTGATCCGGCAGCACCGGGTAGCGCAGCTTAACGTGCGTTTTTGTGTACTGAAGATTCCACAGGTGGATGACCTCCGCATACTTCGCAAATTTACGAATGACCGGCAGGGCCTGGAAGAACGGGTCCACGTTCTCCTGCAAAAACAGCCTTCCCGTATCCAGACATAGCCGGATGTCCGGGTACTTCTTCAGCAGCCCTTCCAGCACGTCATGCTCATAAATATAAGAATTCAGCGCATCGAATTCCAAAACCGGCGTAAAGCCGTATTCTCTGGAAGCGGCGCTAAGCCACGCAAACAGCTGATCGCTGCGCTCCGCAAACCTTTCGAGCGAATAATCGCTATCATAGACATACTCCGCTCTGTCGGAAAAATGCCATTTGTCCCAGTTGACCCGGTCATCCAGGATGACGGGCTTTGGATAATGGAACAACACGTAATCCGGCTGTACGTTCCTTAAATAGTCGAGCTCATCCCGGATCAGCCGGAGCGCTTCATCACGGATATGCTCGTCCGCATCCAGAAACAGGGCGTCCCGAAGCAGCGACTTCCCCGCACGAAGCGGAAAATGTACGCCGATCCGGAAGCTGCGCGCTCTGGAGGCGCTCAAGAGCTTCTGCGTGTCCGCTTCATTTTCAAACAGACAGGCCTCGATTCCGTAAAAGCCGTCTCTGAAATCGCTCTCCATCTTTTGCTCGTCAAACGAGCCGTATTGCCCGATCATAAATCGCTTCATCGTCATTCCTCCGGCAGCGGTTGTGAACCATCCATATGCAAATTTAACCATTACTTCCACGTTCCGTCCAGTATTCCTTGAACCAAACCTGGACGAAGGCTGAAGAATCAATCGATAACGTATATAAGTTGAAATGAAGGATGGGAACAAGTACGTAAAGTGTTCCTACGATCGGATGATCAGGGACGAATCCCCTCCTCCATCATCCGCTGCTCAATCTCCTTCAGCATATCCCGGGCAAAATCCTGAAGCATCCGCGGCTCCACCCTCACTTTATCCGTCTGCCCCCCGTACTGAAGAAGGCACTGCCGCAGGAGCGATTCATACGCAGGCGGAAGGGCCGAGAGCCCCCATTCGCCGCCTTCCTTTTTGGAGGAAACTTCGCCTTCCCGCAAAAATCGCAAAATTCTGCACAGATTAAGCGTGTAATACACCGGCGTCTCGGCGATCTGCTCCACGGCATGCTCCACATCGGACCAGATCGACCGGATATACATCTCTTTCTCCGGCCTGAACACGGACCGTGCGGGCTCCCCATACAGCGTCATCCCGCGGTGGTAAATGACCATCATATGGGCCGCAAGATCAGGGTCTTCATAACCGCCGCATACATATTGCGCATCAGATTCATACCGCTCCCGGTGCGCCTCCGAATAATGGAATTCAAACGGTGTTGGGTGCAGCGGCTCTCCGGCATACTGCCTGAGGATGACGCTGACTTCCATCCCGCGGTGCCCCGGCATCAGCCCGTGAAGCTCAAGAAGGCCTCGGGCGAGCCGAGTCCAAACCTCCGAATCCGGCTTCTCTTCAATGACCGCAAGGAGATCGATATCGCTCCGGTCTTCACGGTAACAGCCCATTGCCAGCGAACCGTGCAAATATAAGCCGGTTAACGGTTCCCCGAGCTCGGCCATAAAAAGCTGTGTCAAACGGTCCAGCGCCTGCTGCGTTTTCATAACCTTCCTCCAATATAGAAAAATGGACGATAATGCCACTTCACATGCCTATTCCCGCCACGTTCGCGTAACCTGCCGCAGGGTCTCTCCTTCCCACTCCGTTTTGTAAATATCAGGCATGGAAGTGGATTCCCAGAAAGCGTAATCGAACCGCGAATCAAATTCGCCCAGCATTAACGTCATAATATCGCCGTGAGTCCCAATGACAATCCGCTGTCCGGCGTGCTGCTCCAACAGCTTCCGGATCACCCGGACCGCTCTTTGCCGCGCCTCCAGGCTCGATTCTCCCCCAGGAAAAGCAAAAGCGGCATCGCCGTATACCCTCCGCTTCGCATCCTGAAACGAAAGGGCACCGATTTGTCCGATCTCCCGTTCTCTCAAATCTTCTTCTATGATGATTTCCTTGCCTGCGGTGTCGGCCGCATCCCGGATCGTTCGCACGGCACGCTCGTAGGGACTGGATATGTACAGGTCAATGCCTTCGCCCAATAATCTGTCCTTGACCGCAAGCGCGTCTGCCAATCCCTGACGGGACAGCCCCCGTGTTCGTTCCCTGCCTTCCTCATACGGCGATTCGGCATGCCGGACAAAATATAGAATCGTGCTCCGCTTCAGGTGATGTACTGAATTTGCAATCATGAACCAGCAACCTTTCCACCATATTGGGTTAAAAAAGAAAAGCACCCGCTTCAACTCCATCATACCAGCGATCCTGCCGCTGACATATCTGAAAGTTTCACGGGTGCTTATATTAAGATAATAACGGTTTAAGCTCTTCTCGCCAGCTCGTAAGGCAGACACAACGGGACCCCGGTCCGGGGGTCGACGAGGATGTCGGCTTCAATAGCGAAGACCTCCCGCAGCACTTCCCGGGTCATGACTTCGCCGGGCGTTCCTTCCGCCACAACCGTGCCCGACTTGATCGCCACCATATGCTGCGCGTACCGTGTGGCATGGTTCAAGTCGTGAACGACCATGACGATCGTGCGTCCCTCTTCCTCATTGAGCTTCAACAGCAGCTGCAGCACTTCCAGCTGATGCGCCATATCGAGGAAGGTCGTAGGCTCGTCGAGGAACAGAATATCCGTCTGCTGGGCCAGCGCCATGGCGATCCATGCCCGCTGGCGCTGTCCGCCGGACAGCTGGTCGATCGCCCGGTCCCTGAAGGCCCCAAGCCCCGTAACGTTAATGGCCCACTCAATAACCTCGCGGTCCTGCGCGCTGATGCTGCCAAATCCGCGCTGATGCGGCGAACGGCCGAAGCCGATCAGCTCGGTTACAGTCAGCCCATCCGGGGCTGTCGGGGTTTGCGGCAGAATCGCGAGCTGCTTTGCCACGTCCTTGGTCGGCTGGCTGTGAATCGATTTGCCGTCGAGCAGCACCGCTCCGGAGGATGGCTTCATCAAGCGGGCCATCGTTTTGAGAATCGTTGATTTGCCGGAGCCGTTGGAGCCGACCAAAGCCGTAATTTTGCCCGCCGGAATACTCAGGTTCAAATTGTTGACAATCAGCGTATCCGCGTATCCGATGTTCAGCTGCTCAGTGCCGAGCCTCGACTGGAGCTGCTGTTTTTCCTCCTCGGCAATCTCTTGCTCGGGCCAAGCCAAAGTGTTTTGTACCATACCGTATCATCCTTTTTTAGGGATTGTATTGCGCGGCGGGTCGCCGCTCCGCATGCAGGGTGCCTTATGTTATGTTCAACGTTGTCGAAACGCCGTATCGTCTAACGCATGATTGCCTTTGTTGACACATTATGCGTGAAAAAGTGCAATTTATGTGTATGTATACACACATTATATGATAATGATTCTCATTTTCATTGTAAAGAGTTTTTTTACCCTTTCTCCCTATTATCTCACGAAAAAAAGGACAATGGAACTCATGGTCCCATTGTCCAAATATTGCATCCGACTCAATAGCTCAACATGTCCGGTAGCTCCTCCTGCTTTATGGCCGTGACCCGGGTTGTCCTCTTGTCAAAAGAGACGTTGATCTCTTCCACAAGCTCAACATCCCCGTCCGCGAACGTTAAAGTGAGCGTGACCCTGTATGGTGTCTCGATATACACCACGGTTAGCTCCAGCTGCAGATCCCCGGTCAATCGGGCCGAAATGACGGCTTCCTGCCGATGCATAGCCAGATCCTTCCGGAAGACGTCCTCTGTGCTTACCCTCTTCGTCAAATCAAAGAGGAGTTCGCGCCGGCTGCCATCGGCATAACGGAGCCGAAGCTCGTACCGCTCGTCCAGGCGGCACACCGTAATTTCGGCCATGCCGCCTGGCTCTGAATCCCGGACATGATATCGTCCCGCCCAAGCGTCCGGCAGGGCGGCCGGCGCTGAAGGTACAGAGTACGCAGCGTCTTCCTGCATTCGCGCGATCCGCCGCAGAAGCAGCGGGTACGCTTCGGAGCTAATTTGTTGCGACCGGTCCACCCGGTTTACGATATACTCATGGATGAGATCCAGCAGCTGTGGCAGCTGCTTTTTCATATGGCTCATGCCGGAAGCGGCTGCAATGACAATGCCGTGCTTCGGAGCAACAAAGCAGATCTGCCCGAACCCGCCGTTTCCCATATAGCAGCCCTGCCGGCACCGGAAAAACTGATAGCCATACCCTTCCGAAAAATCGGCTCTCGTCTCGCTGCGGCGGTTATCGCTCTGCTCCGAGGTGGCTAACCGGATGTAGTCCGCCGATACGATTCGCCGGCCGGCATACACGCCCTCGTTCAGCAGCATCTGTCCGAATTTTGCCACACCGTCGATGGGCATGCTCAGCCCCATGCCGCCTGCGGTCACTCCCATCGGGCAGGTCTCCCAATCCACCAAGCCAACGCCAAGGGGTTCAAACAATCTCGGCTTTAAATATTCGACGAGGCTCATGCCGGTCGCTCTTTCCAGAATGGCGGCAACCATATAAGTCGCATGGGTGTTGTACATGTAATGGCTTCCCGGCGGATACTCCGGCTCCAAGGATAAAAACGTTTGAGCCCAGTCGGGTCCTGCGTCCATAATCCGGCCGTAGATGTTGTCATGATGTCCTGTATTCATCGAGAGCAGATGGTGAATGGTCATCTGTGATAAGTAGGGCGGAACGTTACCGGGCAGCTTATCGGGAAAATACGAAACGACCGGATCCGTCAGCCGGATGTATCCTTCGTCCCTGGCGATTCCTGCGGCTATCGAAGTGAAGCTCTTGCTGAGCGAAAATAATAATGTGGGTGCCTCTTTACGATACGGCTCACGGTCGAAACGGGCTGTAACCTTACCATCCTGAAGCAGCATTAATCGGTTGACCTGAAGCTCCAGGTCTTCGATCCGTTCCAGAAGCCGAAGTACGTCGCTGGACGAGAGGCCGTGGCTCTCCGGCTGCGATGTTTCCAACTCCATTGCCAGTCCCAACCGTACACCTCCAACCTTCCGTCTTATGAAAGCTCCTTGATAAAAAATAGATTCAAATCATCGTCCACCCGGACCATCTCGCCCGGTACGACCGGCTCGTTTTTATACACAATGCCGTTGCCATCAGGGATATAACCTCTGCGGCAGTAAATGCGCTGTGCCTTGCCGTAGTCCTTGAACAAGCCCACACCGATCCCGATCCGCTTGCCCTTGCGGCTTACGATCGATTCAAACTCCTCGAGGATCCGGTTGCCGATTCCATGGCGCTGGAAGACGGGGAACACATTCAGATCGTTCACTTCCGGAATGCCCTGCTCTTTGAAAGGAGGATAGTCTGATTCGTATTTCAGGTGACACACCCCTGCGACCCGGTTATCCGCATAGGCGATAATCGTTTCACGGACACCCGCTGCGTTTTCAGCGAGACATTTGTCGTAGTACTCATCGGGGCGAAAGATCCCCTGTTCGGTAAAAGCCTGCTTCCACTGCTGCTTTAGTTCCTCAGAAGTGAGCAAAGTCAACGTGATTTTCATATACAGCACCTCCATATCGAATGTAGATTTCGTTCCCTCGTTCCGCGGCTCTCTTTTAAAAGTTAACGTTCACTTACTTTAGCATTGATGATTAAAGAGATTCACGATTATAATATGTATAAATATACCACGATTTGATAGTAGAGAGGGGAACTGCCATGCGATCCGCTGAAGTCCATAATTACGACTTTGCCTTTAGGCAGGCCGCGATCGGCATGGCCCTTATCGCGCCTGACGGAACCTTTCTAAAGGTCAACCCCGCTTTAAGCACCCTCCTCGGTTATACACCTGAACATTTCACTTCGCCGGATCTTCTTCCCGCGATTCAGGAACTGTCCCGCGACATCGTTAAGTGCGGGGAGTGGCTGCAGTCCATGAAACGGGATCAGCACCGGGTCGACCAGCATTACTATCATCCTTCAGGACAACGGTTGTCCCTTGATATCCGCATCTCCTTGATTCGGAATGAGGCAGGAAAACCAGAGATTTACTTCACGCAATTCGAGAACAAGACCCAAATAATGCAGATGGAAACCCGGCTGCATTATACCGAAACCCATCTGCACGAGCGTGAGGATTCCTTCATGCAGCTGCTGGACGGCCTGCCCCTGTCCGTACTGATTACGGACCACGGCCTGATTCAGTATGCCAATCCTGCCGGACTCAGGCTCGTTCATGCAGACAGCCTTGAAGCTGTGATCGGCATGTCAACGGACGATTTGGTCGATGTCGCCGACCACGAAATTCTGGCCGAGCGCAAGCAGCGGCATTACAGCAACATGCCCATCGGCTCAGTGCGCTACCGCATCCGCTGTCTCAATGGACAGCAGAGGCTTGTGGAAGGATTTTCGCTGAAGATCACCTATAAAAAAAAGCGATGCGTCATCGGGATCTTTAAAGATATCTCCGACCAGAAGCTCGAGGAAGATCGGCTCATGCAGTCCGAGAAGCTATCAACGGCAGGGCAGCTTGCCGCAGGCATTGCCCATGAAATCCGTAATCCGCTGACGGCCATTTTCGGCTTTTTGAAGCTCCTCCGCTCCTCCAGCCATAACAACGACCAGTACTTTGCGATTATGGAGTCCGAGCTGAAGCGGATCGAATTTATCGTCAATGAGCTGCTGGTGCTGTCCAAGCCCCAGGTTTCGCATGCGAGTAAGCCAATGGACATTTTGCCGCTGCTGGACCAGGTGATCACGCTGATGAACGGCCAAGCCGCATTAAAAAATATCGAGATCGTTTCCGCTTTCTCCGAGCCTTCCATCTGGATTGCCGGTGAAGCCAACCAGCTGAAACAGGTATTCATCAACCTGCTCAAAAATGCGATGGAAGCCATGCCGGACGGCGGCCTCATCCGGATTCACGCGCTGTCCCGGAACAACGAAGCCTGCATCAGCGTTCAGGACGAAGGCTGCGGCATGACTCCGGAGCAGATCCAGGCGCTGGGCAAGCCCTTTTTTACGACGAAGGAATCGGGCACCGGCCTCGGGTTTATGATCACACACAACATTATCCATAATCACGGCGGGAACATAGCGGTCCAGAGTACTCCCCAGGAGGGCACCACGTTTACCGTGACGCTCCCCATTATTTCCGAACCGGAGGCAGCCTCTTCATAACGGGCCTGTCCGATGATCAGCCGGTCATTTTAACTTTCATATCCTGTGACCCAAAAAGGACGGTATTTCCGTGCATGTTCCTATGTATTGGAGGAATACAGCAGGATGCCGTCCCTCCGGTTCCAGCCCGATTTGGCCCAAAAATAATTGCCGATCTCATTCTCCTCGATCACCATGATATGGCACTTGTCGATGCCCTCTTCCCGGAGCTTATTCAGCCCGGCTTTCGCCAGTTTTTGCCCGATGGCGCGTCCCCTGTAGGCCGGATCCACCGCAACGTGGTAGATATAACCCCTTCGCCCGTCATGACCGCACAGAATGGTGCCGATCACCCGCTCCCCCTCGATGGCCACAAAACTCATGCCCGGGTTCCGAACCAGATACCGGTGTATCGATTCTTTTGAATCGGCGTCGCTCAGCGCCATCCCTTCCGTTTTGCCCCACAGCTCCATGCACTGTTCGTAATCTTCAATCAACAGCTCTCGCAGTGTTTCCATGATGTTAGTTTCCTCCAGTCATTGATATGAACAATTTTCTATCAAAGCGTCTCTATGAAAATAGACCGCATCCGGCCTATTTTCCGGCCTTCGCCCGCTCTACCGGCTCCGGACCGAGAATCTGTCTGAAGTGATGCCGCATATGCTCCAGGTAATCGCTCACCAGCCAGTCCAGCGTCGCTTCACCGCCGCCGGGAAGAATGCAGGCTTTGCCGTAATCTTCTACGGTCAGCGTATCGAGAACATGGGCGATCTGCCTGTTCAGCATGACCCACAGCATAATGATATCCGGCTTGGTGTACTGCTCCTGATACCCGTGCAGGTCCACCCACCGTTCCTGATCGTATCCCTCGAGGGATACCGGATGCGCCGACAGCTTGATTTTGACAAAACGAAGATGGTTGTTCACCGCCGAATCGCATAAGTGACCCACGATCTCCTGCTTCGACCACTTGGCAGGCCCGGGTTTCTGTCTGAACTCCTCTACGGGCAAAGCCTTCAGTTCGCTCTCAAAATATCCGACCAAATGGTTCAAGGTTTGACTATAACGGTTCATTTGCTTCTCCTCTCTATCGGCTGGACTGTATTCGATCAGCCAGCAATCGCGATATTCCCCTTCATGCCATTCGCGCTTTTCAAGCAGCCTGATCTTGCGGAAGCCGCATTTCTCATATACGCGCAGCGCTCGGGTATTCCAAGTTTGCGGGTCCATGACGATTGTATCGGCTTGAAGCGTGTTGGTTAGATAAGATACCATGCCCTGAATCAGCTTTGTGCCGATTCCCCGGTTCCAGCAGTCAGGCTCCCCAATAAACTGATCCATGCCAAAAATCCGCCCGTCCCCCTCGCCATAGCCATATACCTCGCGTTCCTCCGGATCGACAGGGTAATACTGGATATAGCCGATATCACGGTCGTCCAGTTGAATGATGCAGGCCTCGATTTGACGTTCTCGGTAAAAGTGCTCCTGCACCATGGCCATATCATGCGGGCGGTCCCGGCCTTCATAATATTCGAGGACGCGCGGATCGCTGAGCCATTGGACCAACCTATCCGCATCGCCCTCCTCCAGTTTCCTTACGCGGATCCCGTGCTTGCTCCAAAGAATCAAAATGCACACCCCCTCCCTCATAACTCAAGCATGAAGCTGCTGACCCTATTTATATGAAAAGCTTAACGTTTTTGACCACGTAGTGGTACCCTGACAAGACGGTCATCATCACGGCGATCACCATCAAGAAGGAATCGACGCGAAGGCTCGTCAGCCATTGAAAGGGATAGTTATTCAGCAGCACGGCCGTAATGGCGACGACTTGGGACACCATTTTCCACTTGCCGTACCGGTCTGCCGCCAGAGCGATCCCCTGGGCCGACGCCGCCATTCGCAGAGCGGTAATGATGAATTCACGGCCGATCATCACGAAGGCCATCCAGGCCGGAACCATCCCGGCTTCGACCATCATGATTAACGCCACGGAAACTAGCAGCTTATCCGCGAGCGGGTCCAGGAGCTTCCCCAGATTGGTAACCAGGTGGTATTTGCGGGCAATATACCCGTCCAGCTTGTCCGTAGCGGAAGCAAGCACGAATACGCCCACCGCCATATAGGTCCCGTACTGGTTCAGAAATTGAATGAACGCGTTGGAATCCGCCATCCATACAGGGTACTCTGCGAAAACAAGGATAAACACGGGGATCAGCATGATCCTGGCCAGCGTCAGCTTGTTCGCCGGGTTCATGCATCCTTCCTCTCAAAAAACGTGATCCGGTTGCCGAAAGGGTCGATCACGCTCACCTCCATTTGCTCCAGCCCCGGGCGCGCATGCTTGTACTTTTTCGCTATCAGTTTGGCATGGAGGCTCTGGATGTCTTCGACTTCCACCCGGATCGCCGAGCCCGGGCAGCAATCGCCGTGATGCCCGCTCAAATGGATTTCGCAGTCCCCGCTGGATACCTGCATGTATAAAGGAAGATCGGCTTCATAGCGATGCTCCCAGTCGATCCGGAACTCCAGGAAATCCACGTAAAACTCCTTGGCCTTATCCTCATCGAAAATCCGAAAGATCGGCGTTATCTTCTTCATCACTCATCCTCCTATGGAAGTTGATCCAAACTCATCCCGGCTTGGCTATCGTACAGACAATGCGGCGCCAAGCTGCATAGGCGCCGACAGTTGAGGGTACCGGCTCACCACATAGGGATTGAACCAGACCGCATGGAAGACCTTCATCCCTGCCTGGTGGGCCCCATCCAGCTCTCCGGAGCCTCCGTCACCTACAAAAACGCAGTCCTCCGGAAGTGTCTGCAGCCGCCTGGATGCGAGTTCATAGATATCAGGATCGGGTTTACAGCATTGTACCTCATAGGAAAAAATAACGTCATTAAAATAACCGGCCAGCGGAGAATCTTCCCAGCCCCGGACTTCCTCCTCCGAACAGTTGCTGATCAGCCCAAGCTTCCAGCCATGGGTCCGGAGGTGTTCAAGCATTTCCAAAATGTCAGGGCGAACGGCTTCAAAAGGAATCCGCTTCTCCTGGATCCTTGCCTGGTAGAGTGATTGAACGGACTGTTCGTCCGCATCCAGGCCCCTGCCTCGGCAAATATCCCGGATGACGTCCGGAAAGCTTGCCAGCTCCCCGCGCATCCGCCGCTCCACCCGGCTTCTCCATTCCAGCTTGAACGCTTCCTGGCTCAGGCCAAGCAGACCCGGATAATCGTAGCGGCGCCCCGATATCCGGCGGCCATCCTCAAATTCGGTGATCAAGGTCTCGAACAGATCGAACAAAACGGCTTTCGTGCCCATGCGGCACCCTCCTTATCGGTCAGCGGGGATTTCCGGTTTAGATCGTGGCCCGGTCAGCTCCTCCTAAATATACGGTTGGGATGACTGTCTCCACCACATGCCCTTCCATGGCTTGAACCTCGTAGGCTTTGGCCTCAGGGCGAGAGCTTACCGCCCGGTGAAAAATACCATCCACATAATGCAGTGCTGCCCCGTCATCTGCAGCTATTCCCCCACCGATTTGGCCGCTTTGGATCAGCCGGTGATAACTGGGCCTTCGTTCCGCTTCCCCGTCATAATGGGGACAATGGCTTCCTGAAAGCAGGCCGAGGCCCTTCAGCCGGGTTAGTTCGCCAGGGATGGAATCCGTCACGCCTTCCTCAAACCAGCAAATGGAACCGGCGCTTAACCCGGATAAAATCACCCCATTCTCCCAGGCAGTCTTTAAATATCGATCCATACTCCGTTCCTTCCAAACCGCAAGCATCGATTTCGTATTGCCGCCCCCCACATAAATGATATCCTTATCCAGAATAAAATCCTCTAGATCTGCGGTCGGTGGGTGGACCAGGGATAGATGAGAGGGGGTGCATTCCAGACGATGAAACGCATCATAAAAACGATCGATATACCCTTGCGCGTCACCGCTCGCCGTGGGTACAAAGCAAATCCTGGGGCGGCCGGTGTCTGCCTGCCGAAGAATGTACAGATCCAGCAACGGGTTACCCGGTTCCATTGAGAACCCTCCGCCACCCATAGCGATAATTTGTTTGATGCTGACGCCCTCCTTTCCATGACGTGAATAAAAAAGTAAAACTGCCGCAAGCGATGTAATTTACCTATTCGACGGTAAAACGCCATACCCTTTCGCCACCGGGTACTTGCTAAAAATGGGTCGATATGGTAGCCTTTTAGTAATTTACGAAGAACGGAGGGTTACGTGTGGTAGATCAGTTTATCCGGGTTCGCACGTTTTGCAACTAACATATTGCAAAATTCTCTGCTTGTACGCGGAGGACTCAGGATTGGTCTGCCATTTTTTAAAGGTAACCCAGGCTTTATAACTCTTATGGCTGAGGCATCGTCTGCAGGAACGCGCATGATCATGTCCAGCCTCCCTTTAAAAATTTTTCTCACATGAACGAATTGCGGAATTGCACGCTCAATCGACAGGAGTGACGTTATCGCCCTGCCCTTGGGGCCTTTTCCGGCGTTCATGTAAAGACCTCATATCCTGCGGCCGAAGGAACGGTTGTTCCTCGGACCGGGCGGTCCTTTCGCGAAACACTGACACAGGCAGACAGCCTGTGTTTTTTTATGCTTATTTTTAGGTTAACGATGATTCTGGCAAGGAGGGTTACGTGTGGTAGATCAGTTTATCCGGGTTCGCATGGTGTACAGCTGCTAAGAAAAAAAGCCGTTGGCTTTGCTGTGTACAGAGAAACTCAGGATAGGTCTGCCCTTTTTGCCAGGTAACCTCCCTTTCGCTCAGGAATAAAATCGCTTGGCCGATGCCTATACGTCGCCACCCTCCGCTTCAACGCCGGGATTATATGCCGATGAACTGCTCTTTCATGCAGTGACGGACGGCCCGCACGGGTGCCCTTCATTCGGCGAAATCCGCCGGATTTCGCGGCGTTATCCTGAGTCTCTCCACTTCATAGCACTGCCGATGGACAAGAAACCATCGCTGGATAACGGAGGGATTCATGGATGCATAAACATCGACAACGTTATATCAAGACGCACTTGAACATAGAGAAGCCCGCAGCAAAAGGACAGCACCTGCTGCACCACGAGCCGGTCATTCACGACATGATCGGAATGGCCGGGGTCACAACCGCCGACACGGTGCTCGATCTGGGCGCCGGACGGGGAGCCATCACGTTCTCGCTTGCGAAGAAGGCGGGCAGAGTGCTGGCCATTGAGAACGACGCCGCATTCGCTGCCGCCCTTCGGGAAAAGACGGTCCCCGGCTCCAATGTAGCCGTTATTGAGAGGGACATTCGCGAGGCTTATCTTCCGAAAGAGCCGTTTCATGTTGTTGCCAACATTCCATTTTTTATGACGACATTCATTCTCGAGAAGCTGCTCGATCCGCCGGGTTCTTCGTTCCAGGGGGCGGTGCTGATCGTGCAGCACGGAGCAGCCAAGGGATTTACGGCAAGCCAGATTCGCAGCCCGCGTCTGCTCAAGTGGCGGATGTGGTTTGACTTCGAGCTGGTGAAGGTCGTGCCTCGGCGGCACTTTTCACCCCCACCTCAGGTGGACGCAGCCGTCCTCCGTATTCGGAGACGGAAAATACCTTGGGTGCAGACGAGGCATCATCATGCATTCGGCGGATTGGCCGAATACGCGCTGAACGATCCGGCACTGCCGGTGTGCGAGGCACTGGCCGGGATTTTTACCCCGGTGCAAATCAGGCACCTGCTGCAGCAAATCCGGGTGGAACGGAATACGCCTGTATGCTTGCTGCGCGAGCGGGATTGGGCCGCCGTATTTGATACGATGCGGGAGAAGGTCCCCTCTTATCGCTGGCCGAAAGCACCAACGAAGAAAAAGAGCGCCAGGTAGGCGTGAATTGAAATCTAAGGAGGATACACAAATGACGGAACAACTCATTAAAGTGGATGGTATTGAGCTGTGCACCGAAAGCTTTGGACGAAAGGAAGATCCGGCGATTCTGCTCATTATGGGCGCTACCGCCTCAATGATCTGGTGGGAGGATGAATTTTGCCGGCGGCTTGCTGACGCGGGGCGGTTTGTCATCCGTTACGATAACCGCGACGTCGGCCAATCGATGAACGATGAGCCCGGTAACCCGCAGTACGGCTTAGAGGACATGGCCGATGACGCCATCCGCGTGCTGGACGCCTACGGAATCGGCAGGGCCCATATGGCGGGCATGTCGCTGGGTGGCCTGCTGACGCTGATGGTTACGGTCAAATATCCCGAGCGGGTGCTGAGCGATACGCTGATCATGACCTCTTCGTTCCGTGACCCGAGTCTGCCGGAAATGGAAGAGAAGGTCGCTGCTTTTTTTGCTTCGGCCGATCAGGTTAACTGGGAGAACGAACAGGAGGTACTGAATTTCAGCGTTCAAAAATGGAACCTGCTCCGCGGGTCAAAGCATGCTCCGGACGAGGATAAAGTCCGCCGGCTGGCCGCACGGGAGCTGCAGCGGACCCGCAATTGGACGGCGAGCATGTTCAATCATGGCCTGCTGACCGGCGGGGAGGATCTGATCGCCCGGGTACCGGACATCCGGGTGCCAGCCCTTGTCATCCATGGCACGGAGGATCCGATCATCCCATATGCCCACGGTGAATCGTTGGCCCGGGAGATCCCGGGCACCCGGCTGCTGACCCTGGACGGAACCGGCCACGAGCTGCACTCGGGAGACTGGGATGCCATGCTGGATGCGATTATCCGGCATACCGATGGCATCCAGAAGAGCGAATCGAGATCAGTAAAGTAATGAATAAAACAGCGGGCAGGGATCTACTCCTGCCCGCTTTCTGTATGTAATTCCTATTGATGATGAATCCGATGTTTCAAGACAGCCCTGCCGTCAATTATAGACTTGATGTCTGTCTTCAGCTCTTCCGGATATACCGACAAGCCCTGTAATTCTTCAACCGTAAACCATTTGAAAATAAGCCTGCCGCCATCCTCAACCCCCGGAAATTCACCCTCCCGATCCAGTAGTTCATGGCCCTCGGGAAAAGAAAACGTGTAATAAAATCCGATTTCATGGTAATTCTTTTGGTCGTACTCGAAAAAATCCTCGTTGACATACAGCAGCTTGTCTATCCGTATATCGATGCCCAGCTCTTCCCGGATCTCCCGGATGAGAGCCTGGTCCGTCGATTCCTGAAACTCCACCCGCCCGCCGGGCAGGTTCCAGAAATCGTCCTGCAGCGTCGTGTGCAGCAAAATCCGGTGGCGGTGAACGGCGATTCCCGCAACCCGAAAGTTAAATTTGTTATGCCCGTCCGAAAAGGTAATCATCGTTCACACCCAGCTTCCGTTTCGGAGCAGCGGCTCGATCGTGCCGTCCTCATGCTCCGCATCGATGCTCAGTTCCGCCGAACCGACCATAAAATCTTCGTGCTGCATGCTGACGTTCGCCCCGCGGGCGAGCAGCTCCTCATCGCTGAGTTCCGCCCCGCCTTGCAAATTGGTCGGATAGGCACTCCCGAGCGCAAAATGGCAGGACGCGTTCTCATCAATGCCCACGTTATAGAAGACCCGGTTCAGACGGGAGATCGGCGAATCATGCGGTACGATCGCTATCTCCCCCAAATATCGCGTCCCCTCATCGGCATCCAAAAAATGCTTCAGTGCCTCATATCCGGTCTCCGCCGTAAAATCCACCACTCGCCCCTCGCGAAACGTCAGAGTGAAGCGGTCCACCAGCTGCCCGTTCAGCACAAACGGCCGTGTGCTCGATACCGTTCCGTTTGTCCCGGTGCGGTGCGGCAACGTATACACTTCCTCGGTCGGCATATTCGCCACGAACGGGATCCCGCCCTGATTGAACCCACCGCCGCCAAGCCAGACATGACCCGGAACGAGTTCGACCGTCAGATCAGTACCGGGTGCCTTGTAATGCAGCCTGCGGTACTGCTTGGCGTTCAGCTTGTCAGTGACGGTTCGTAAATGCTGCGTATGGCTCCGCCAGGCAGCCACCGGATCCTCTTCATCGATATGGTTCATGCGGAAAATCGATTCCCATAGCGCGCTCACCCGTTCTTCCAGCGGGCGGTCGGCAAACACTTGATCCGCCCACGCCTGGCTCGGCACGTTGACGATACACCAACTGATCCGGTTGGTGCGTATGTACCCGAGATACGTTCTGCGGGCGGCGGCAGCGGCTTTCCGGGAAGCCGATATTTTTGCCGGATCCACGCCGTCATATAAATTCGGGTTTTCCCCGTCCAACATCAGAACCGCTCCCCCGGACTCCGCGATGCTCTCCATCATGTGGGCCGTCCAAGGCGGATAGAACGTAAACGATTCCGGCACCGCCAGGTCATAGCGCATACGCTCTACCTTTTCATCACGCCAGTTCAGCTGCACAAACTTGGCCCCGGCCTGGTAGGCTTTGGCTGTAACCAGCCGCGCAAAATCCGCCGATTCTATAGGCGACTCCACATAGAGCACCTGGCCTGGCTGCACATTCATGCCCACTTGAACGAGCAGTTCCGCGTATTTTTCCATTTTCTTCTGAAACTCCGTCAATAACATCCCCTGCCTTTTCTATTGATAACGGGTACGATCTTCATAACGAGCCGATTAGCCGGGTGACCAGAGGAAACGCAAAAATGACCACCATGCAAGCCAGCAAAATCCAGCTGAGGATTCGCGGATACTTGGCACGGTACTGTCTCACGGTACCCGATATACCCGCCACGAGCAATGCCAAACCGGCAATGACCGGCAGATGATACCCGGTTGAACCCCCTGTCCACGGATTCAGGCCAAGGCTTGAGAATATCATGTCCCCTACGGATACTTTCTGATGATTTTGCACCAAAAGGACCAGCGCGGCCAGAATCATCAGGAAATACGGTATGCCTTTTTTCACGCGTAATCTCCTCCCTTGGAATCTGCTCCGCTTGGCTCGTTCCTTTCGAGCATCCAATCCAGGTGTTTCTTACTATGGTTCCATATCCAATGGGTCCCTGTCACGATTTGGGGCAGCAGCTCATTCAAGGCTTGGTACGCGAGTCTGTAATCCTCTTCCGTAATATCCGAACTGCGAAGCGCTTCGCTCAATTCGTCTTCATCTTTGATTACATAACTGCCGTCAGGAAAGACGACCAAGTCCAGATACAAGTCATCCCAGTAAGGAATGCCCTCCCCGCTCAGGCCGTTCTGTTTCGTTATATCTACGTACCACTGGATGACCTCACGCTCCGCATTAAACATGGTGGTGACGGCGTAGTGCTCCCTTTCCGGAAAGTGCTGCATCCAAACATATCCATGATCCGCGAGGCATAGGTCCCGGTTCTGCATCTGTACTACAAGAGGCTCTCTTATACGCCGAATTGAGATGAGTGTCACACGCCCGTTAAATTCTTCGGATCGGAGCGACCTGCAGATAAAGTCCCTCTCCAGCACCCGCCGCCAATCCTTCCGATCGGCATATTTTCGCTTCATTCGGTCCCCTCCCGGGCTCTCCGCTTCTGCATGGCCCAGGCCGCCGCCGCAAAGCAAGCGACTGAGACGATGCCAATCCCCACGTACAACCACCATATCGTTCGCATCTCCAGCCCTCCAGCATAAGCTCCCTGCTGAATCGCCAAAATGTACGTATCGTCCCCGGTTCGAACCGCGATGGCCTCATGGCGGCTCCGCCCTTGTAGGGCGTAGTAACCTGTTCCTTTGGGATATATATTGGAGAAATTCCCCCGGTACGTTCCTTCCCGGTCCGAATACTTCGTGACTTTGCCGATTTTTTGGCCGACGTCCTCGGGCTGTACGGCTTGTTCCGTGACCCGGTAGATATGGCCGGAGTATACGACAAATGGATAAGCCCAGCTTGCAGAGGCGATCGATAGCGGATAAAGAAGGATGAAACCAAGGAACAGAGGCAGCACTCTTTTCAAATGACATTCCTCCTCCGAAAAAATAGCTATCAGCAAAAACGCTAACCCGTGAACTTCTTACATAACGACCGTTAGCTTATGCCTGAACCCATGTTCCCCGGGTATAGCCCAGCTTCAGGCCTGCCCGCTCCATGTTCCGGTGGCTGGTCGAGGCGTAGGCCGCCTGGCCGACCACGATCCGGCAGCCGTTTCGATGCGACTCGGTGATCCTCTTTTCCAACAGCGCCTGCTGAATCCCCTGGTTGCGGTATTCCTCCAGCGTAGTGGCAAACGTAAGCGAAGACATGTCATCCTGGATATACATCACGCCTACGCCGACCGGTCTGCCGTTGACCCATGCCGCATAAAATTTCCATCCGTCCCTGTTATAAAGAACGATGTTGTTGTCGGCGATGTAGCGTTTGCCGGAAATCGGCAGACCGGTGCCCAGGCAGTGAATTTCGGCATACAAGTCCATTTCGTCTGCGGTCAGTTCCCTGACCGTGATATGATCGCCAACAGCTTCAAAAGACCGCGGTTCCCGGTATAAAGTTGCATGATATCCGGCCTGGTAATAGCCCCGATCGAATAGAGCCTTCAACAGCTTAGGATGAGATTTGGAAGGAACCACCTCAAACTGGCATCGGCCCTGCCGGCGCCGATAAAAATCCAGAATTTCATCCAGGCGCTCAGCCTCTTGCTCTCCAATCCCCTTCACCGTATTAAACTGCGGCCACGGCATCGCTTGACTATAGAACGCGGCTGCACCGCCAAAAGTTTGGATGTCGATCCCCATCGGATTGCCGGGCCGCTCCCGGATCGCCTTCATCCGGTCGATCATGTAATCGATTTCGGATTTTTCCATCAGATCGGCCAGTTCTTTGCTTATGTACATATTATGACGTCCTTTCGGGCTTGAGCATTAAAGTACCTATCGGAAACCGCAGCGCATCAAGTGCGCTCATCGTTCTTTTCCCCTTCCGTCACCTTCGCTGCCTCATGACTCTTATGCATGACGACCTGCCGGGTCGGCTTGTAGCCGGCTTGCCGATAAAAGTCCACCAGACCGCTTTCGCAAAATAAGCTGACCACGTGGATATCTCCCAATTCCGCAGTGATGCGGTCGGCGATCTCCCGTCCCAAGCCGCGTCTTCTGTAATCCTCATGCACGCCCATATCCTCGATATAGGCACGGAACAAGCCGTCCGAGACCGCCCTCGCAAACCCGACCAGCCTGTCTTCGTCCCAGGCGCCCACAGCAATGGATGAGCCGAGCATGGATTCGATATCGTTCAACGTTCTTTCCGGCCACCATCCCAGGTGATCATACAGCCGTTTCACTTGAGGGGCGGGGATATTTTTCTCTTGATACGTCCGTACAGTGATTGGACTCATAATTCTAGCTCCTTAATATGGAAATCTCCATTTGCATTAAATCCTCAAACACAGGCTGCTGAACGGAACTGATCGGCAAGTACTCGATTTCATCCATGGACTTGAATTCAAGCTGAAGCGACTCCTGATGGAGATCCTGAAAAAGAAGCTCTTTTTCGTTTACGGACAACCTTCCCTGCAAAATCACTTCCGCCTTGAAGATGAACATGACAAACACGACCTCGTTCCCGTCGGGGTAGGTATACTGCATTCTCGGCCCGCTATAGACTCCCATCAGTTCATGACTCTGAACGACCCGTCCGGTCTCTTCCAGCACTTCCCGCTTCATCGTTTCCTCAATGGTTTCTTCGGGCTCCATCGCGCCGCCGGGCAATCCCCAATCCCCGTAATCGGACCTGCGCTGCATGAGAATGCGGCCGGCTTGATCCTGAATGACGGCGCCGCCCGTAACGATAATGCGCATGGCTGCTGCTTCCTCCCTCCTGCGGCGAAATCAGCTCTTTGCCCACTCCCGCGCTTTTTTTAACAACTCAGCAATCGTTCCGGATTTTTCATCCGAGTATTTCAGTAACGTGTTGATGCCACTGGCCAACGTGTTCCGTTTTGCCTGTGCATAGGCTTGCGCTTGCTCCGGATGGGCGCGCAGGTAAGCCCTGAACAGCAGGTTATCCCGCCAAATGTCGGACTCCCACTCGGTAATTTGCAGATTGATCTTCTGCCCGATGCGTTTGCGGTAATGGATTCGCCCCGGCACTCCCGCCTCACCCATGCCCTCATACTGTAAAGCAACCAGCTGACGGTCTGTCCGCTCGTCAATATGAAGCTCTCGTAGGCCAATCAGGATATCGACAATCGGTTTGGCCGTCATGCCTTCGACAGATGTGCTCCCGATATGGGCAAATTCCACTGCTTGTTCCGCAAAGACAGGCTCCAGCTTCCTTTTCTCTTGCTCGTAGATTTTCTTCCATTCAGCTTGATAAGGGGACAGCTCGATGATTTCATCAATGCCCATAAGTTCCCTCCGATCCGATCATTGCTCTGTTGTCTTAGGGCTGCTCTTTATTTGGAAAAATCCAGTCCCTTATCCGCCAGGGCCCGCCGAAGCTGCTCTACCGCCGTGGGGCCGATGCCGTGAAGCTGCTTCAGTTCCGGCTCGGTAAGCTTCGCGACTTCCTCAAGCCGGGTAATGCCCGCATTCCGGAGCGCACGTACCGCCGGCTGCGCCAGCTTGGGCAGACCGCTTTCCGTCAAATCCTGCTTGTCCTTCGGCATGCTTAGAAACCTCCTCGATTAGATGGAAGGTATCTTCCAATCACTTTTTCATCCCAAATCTGTGCCTCAATGTATCGCTCTGGTCCCTTATCTCCATGCTTGTTCCATTCCTGCGGGAGCCCGTACCTGGCGATGACTTCCCGGATTTCACCCTTCGTATACACCTGCTTGCGGTAGGGCTTACCATCATCATAGCGCATCGTCGGAAACAGATCGCCGTATGTAAAACTGATCGAACGATCATCAAATTCGTCCCAGCCGAGTTGAATCACGCTTGGCTCCACATACCAGGAACACAACCAATCGCAAGGTCCGAGGGTCATATAATGCGGAAACGGATTTCCTGGCAGCCCGCCCTTGGCTGTAAATGCCTCTCTGGCCCGGTTCTCCAGTAAAAGCCTCGTTTCCATATAATCGCCTGCTCTTTGACTGGCAAACGTCTTCCCGTCCCGCACGATCTGCCCCAAAATTTCACGGGCTTCTTCCAGCGGCAGACTCGATAAGTTTCGAAAAGGACCCCGTGCTGCTTCATAGTAGTGATACAACACCAGCGTCATGGCTATCGCCCCTTTCGGCAGCTTTGTCGTACTTTACCCCACCCCAAAAAATAAAGCGTCAGAACATATCGACGATGTCTAACGCTTTACGTTTTATTCCATTTTAGTCAAAAGGAACTGCCTTCTCAATGAAAACTGTTGTTTTCATTGAGGAAGGTAACCTCTCGAAATACGTTTTGCTCCATGTGTCGGTCCCTACCCGATCAGCTTATCCACGGTTTCGCGGTCCAGCTTCTGGATCACCGCCGTCAGCAGGTCCGCGGCCTGGCTGAAATCGGATTTGGACATCACGGAGTTGTGGCTGTGGATGTAACGCGTGGCAAATCCCACGGACAGCGTCGGGCAGCCGATGCCGCTCGTATGAATCCGGCCGCCGTCGGTTGTGCCGCCGGTGATAGCGTCAAACTGCAGGGAAATCCCCAGCTCCTCCGCCGTGTCGATCACGAGGTCCCGCAGCGCGGTATTCGGAATCATCGAGGCGTCAAAGATGAGCACCAGCGGTCCGTCGCCCATATTGCATTTCATCGGGTTCGACTCGCTGCCCGGCGTGTCATGCGCGATACCGACGTCCAGCGCAAAGGCCACGTCCGGTTGAACCAGGTTGGCGGCCGTTCCCGCACCGCGGAGGCCTACTTCCTCCTGCACCGTCGCTCCTGCATAAATGACATTCGGATGCTGTTCGTTCTGCAGACGGGACAGAATTTCAACCGCCAGCGAGCAGCCGGAGCGGTTGTCGAGCGCTTTTCCCGCCCATAACTCGCCATCTCGCATCGTAAAGAAATCGCTCACCGGTACGACCCAGTCGCCAGGGCGAACTCCCATCTCCTTGGCATCCGCCTCATCTTTAGCCCCAATATCGATATACAGATCCTTCAGCTTCATGACCTTGGTCCGCTCATCGGCCTCCAGTACATGAGGCGGCTTGGAGCCGATGATGCCGATGTATTCGCCTTTACGCGTCTTTACTTTCACCCGGTGGGACAGAACATTATGTGCCCACCAGCCGCCCAGCTGGTTAAACCGTAAAAATCCCTTCGGCGTAATCTGGGTGACCATAAACCCGATCTCGTCCAGATGGCCGGCAAGCATTACTTTGGGTCCCCCGGCGAGGCCGGTTTTCACCCCAAATATACTGCCGAGCCGGTCCATAACCAGCCCCTCGCTGAGCGGCTCAAGATAGCTTTTCATTTGGGCGCGGACGGCGCCTTCGTGTCCGGGTACCCCGTCGCACTCGGTCAATACCTTCATTCGCTGCGTCATTTCATCCATCATGGTTATTCAACCTCCAAATCTGCGTTTATACATGTAAAATTTGGACGAACTCATCCGTTGTTCCCTCGTATATTGCTTCGCTCTCTCTACCCGGTTAACCTTCCTTTGAATAGGAAATTGCTTTTGGACATTCCGTTTGCACACCCCGGTTGGTCCTATTCGCGTCTACGATGAATTTCATAAGCTTCCACGCTTGCTGGACGGAACCCGTTTTTCTTTTCAAAACAAGAGAGGTACAATATGGATCTCGTCGTGTACAGCGTAGCCTCGTCCCGGCGTACCGACCCGGACAGCGGCAAGACGTACAACTCGGTCCTGAAGCCGATCGGGGCGCCCTTCACCGCCAAGGCCGTGAACTTTCATACCGGCGAAGTGACGGACGAAGTCACGACCGAGCCGGCGGAAGGCGACGACATCGACCAAACGATCGCCGTGATGGGAGGCGCCGATTGGCAGCGCTGGATTGACCGGCTTCGGCAGGCGAACCTCCTGGCCGACGGAGCGGTGACCATCGCCTACTCCTATATCGGCTCCGGTCTTACCCGGGCCATCTACCGGGAAGGCACCATCGGCAAAGCGAAGGAGGATCTGGAGACAACCGCGCAGCGGCTGACCCATGAGCTGTCTGCCTTGGGCGGAAGAGCATACGTCGTCGTCAGCAAAGCACTGGTCACCCAATCCGCTGCCGCCGTTCCGGTCTTCCCTCTGTACATTGCCTCGCTCTACAAAGTGATGAAGGAAAAGGGCATCCATGAAAATACGATCCAGCAGTCGTACCGCCTGTTTGCCGACAAGCTGTACCGCGAGGGCGGAACGCCGGTGGACGAAGCGGAGAGAATCCGCATCGACGATTGGGAACTGCGCCCGGATGTCCAGCAGGAATTAGCCCGGATCTGGGATCAAGTCACAACGAATAATGTATATGAGTTGACGGATCTGAAAGAGTACCGGCGCGAGTTTTTTCAGCTGTTCGGTTTTGATACGGACGGCATCGACTACGACAAGGACACGAATCCGGACGTATCCCTTCTAAACGCAAGGTAAGACAGAAAAGGCAGCCGGTAAAAAACGGCTGCCTTTGGATTTTTACTTTCATTCCTCACTCATCGTCTTTCGAATCAGCTCGTCGATCCAGCGGATCTCCCCAACAACCCGCGATATTGTGTGCTGAAGAACCTCATTCAGGAACATGTCATGCGCCACGCTTCCTTCCTGACGCTGCTGGATGCCGGCCAAGAGGGAATCGAGGTCCTTTTTGCGCATGTCCAGAATTCTGAGCCGGTTCTCACGGGAAATACGGTCAAAGAGGGATACCCGGATCATGAACTCAATTTCATGCTTGGCGTCTTTTTCGGTAAAAGTGTTGATCAGCTCGGCGATTTTCGCTCTGCCCACTTCGGTAATTTCGTACACATACTGGCTGGGCCGGCCTTCCTGCTCATTACGCTTTCGGATAATGGCCCCTTCCGACGTAAACCGGCGCAGCGCCGGGTACAGCAGGTTATGATTCACATCCATCAAATAGCCGAGGTCTTTTTGGATCTCTTTTTTGATTTCGTACCCGTGTTTGGGGGATTTTTCAATCTGGATTAAAATGAGTAAGTCGATATACATAGATCCTGCCCTCTCGTCTGATTTGACTGTTGTCCGGGTTTATGTATTTAATAGCATACCAATTCGGATAGGGTTCTTCAACGAATTCCGACAAACTCCGCATTTCCTAATGCACCCAAAGTCATGGGGCATTGGGCTGTGGCTCCCCTTCGGGCGATATGTTAAATTAACATATGATATTTTAAACATGAGGTCACCTACTATTCTTCAACACGGGAGGGAATGGAATGCAAGAAATCATTGCTTTGGCCGATATCACCCAATTCCGATCACGATCCGAAGAATTCAACCCGTACGATTGGTACCGGGACAAGCTGCAGAACGAGCCGATCAGCTACAACGAAGCCACGAATACCTGGAATGTATTCCGCTACGACGATGTCAAACGGGTGCTCAGCGACTATGAGTACTTCTCCAGCGTAAGAACGCGGACGACGATCAGCGTCGGCGCGGACAATGATGAAGGCCAGAGAAACGATAAAATCAACACGATCAATGCCGATCCTCCGGAGCACCGCAAACGCCGTTCCCTGCTGTCCGCCGCTTTTACGCCGCGAAGCCTGAAGCTGTGGGAACCGCGGATCCGCGAGGTCGTCCGGCAGCTGCTCGATAATATGGGGGATGCTTCGGTCATCGATGTAGTCAAGGAGTTTACCGGCGCATTGCCCGTCATTGTGATGGCCGATCTGCTCGGGGTGCCTTCCAAAGACCGGCTGCTGTTCAAAGAGTGGGTAGACATCTTATTTCTTCCGTATAACAAAGACAAGGCAGCGGAAATCAACGAATTGAAACGACATGCTGCCACAGAGTACTATACTTACCTTTTTCCTTATATTGTTCAAAAAAGATCCCAGCTCGGCGATGACATTATCTCTGACCTGATCCAAGCCGACGTCGAGGGAGAACGGTTCACGGATGACGAAATCGTCCGGACCACGATGTTCCTGCTGGGAGCCGGTGTGGAAACGACAAGCCATCTGCTGGCCAACACGTTCTATTCGTTCCTGTACGATAACGACCAGATTTACGGGGAGGTCCGGGCGAACCGGGAGCTGGTGCCAAACACTGTGGAGGAAATGCTGCGCTACCGCTTTAATATTATTAAATTGGACCGGACTGTCAAACAGGACAATAACGTGCTAGGCGTCGATCTGAAAAAAGGTGATGTCGTCATCGCCTGGATAGGCGCCGCCAACATGGATGATCAGGTGTTTGATGATCCCTTCACGGTGAACATTCACCGCCCCAACAACAAAAGGCATCTAACCTTCGGAAACGGGCCGCACTTCTGCATGGGCGCGCCGCTGGCACGCCTCGAGGCGAATATCGGGCTGGAGCTGTTTATGGATTACTTTGAGATGATCGAGCCGGTTCCCGGCTTCCAGCTGGAAGAGAATTTGACGCCTTCCGCCGCCGGCCAAGGGCTGGTAAGCCTGCCTGTGAGGGTTAAGCGGGCCTAAGATTGGGTTTGTCATATGAAAAGCCGCTTCCGGAAATCGGGGGCGGCTTTTGTTGTGGGCTATTCCGGATCATCCTCCAGCAAAATGTCCAGCATCTGCTCCGGGCTCTCCATCATTTTTCGGGTGATCACGTAATGGTCCGTGTCCTCCAGCTTCACCGGGCGCATGCCTTGATCGTCCAGCAGCCAAATTTCCGCATGGGGGTACGACATCAGGATTGGGGAATGCGTGGCGATAATGAACTGCGACCGCTTTTTCACCAGCTGGTGAATCCGCGACAGCATCGACAACTGCTTCAAGGGGGAGAGTGCAGCCTCCGGCTCGTCCATCAGGTACAGCCCTCTTCCCCCAAACCGGTGCATAAACGTGGCAAAAAAGCTTTCGCCATGGGACTGCTCATGCAGCGATTTGCCTCCATAGGAATCCCGGATCGGAGGAGCGCAACTCATCTCCGCATCCAGCTGGTCGATATTCGTCGCCACGTTATAATAGCTCTCCGCCCGGAAGAAAAAGCCATCCTTCGGCCGGACGACGCCACGCACGAGCCGCATGTACCGGTGCAGATCCGAGTGGGAGGACATCGTCTCAAAGGAAAAATTAATCGTGCCCCCTTCGGGATTAAATCCCCAGGCGACCGCCATCCCTTCCAGCAGGGTGGATTTGCCCGATCCGTTTTCGCCGACGATAAACGTCACCGGCTGTTGAAACGACAAGCTGTGAAAGTCATGGACAGCCGGCAGGCTGAAGGGATACGCGCGAAAGGACGGCACTTCCTCTCTCCTCAGCATCACGCTCCGCAAATATAAAGAACGTGCATCCAGCATGAACCGATCCGCTCCTTTCCTTTAGAAAATTATATGTGTAGATACTTCCTTGACGGAGAGGACCGCCCCGTCCTCCTTATTGCAGGCGGTACCATGCCGGCGGCCCCCCGTTTTGAAAATCATGCGTGTCGATCGTCCGCTCGATCTTTTCCAGCATTTCCTGCACTCTATCATGTTGGATGCCCCCGATCAAGGTCGCGTGCTGGTTCAGCGCCACAAACAGATTGTATTTCGGCCAAAAGTCATCCGGAATGCCATCTTGGAAATATCCATGGACCTGGCCCTTGGCAAAATACGGGCTGACCATGCAGGTATACTTCGGCAGTTTAAAAAAATCCTCCCACGGGTCTCCCCAGTCAAACCGGCCGAAGTCGATCACACCGGCAAACCGATGGTTCTGAAAGATCAGGTTGGATGGGTGAAAATCGTCATGCTGGAAGGTTACCGGACTGTTTTTAAGCAGCTCCAGGTGATCGTCGATATAGCTCTCCAAATCGTTCTGCCGATGGAAGCGAAGGCCCATTTCCCGAACCTACTCCTTTTTCTGCCTGTATTTCTCTGCACGCCGTGCCGCCCATTCGATGGGGACATCAGGGATGACCTGATGGATCTTCCTCAATTCTCTTCCAGCCGCCGCCCCCTGCTGAAGCTGAGTCTCCGGGGTTAATCCGGACAAATCTTCTTCCCCGCTAACGCCAGGGATGTAGGTCAGCAAGAATAAATAGCAGAGGTCAAGATACCCAGCCAGCCCGGCCATCAGCGGCTTGGAGCAGCGCACCTGATTCGCTTCGTGCTTCCGGAGCAGCTCGAACTCCAAACGTTGTCTGGCATACGCCCTTCCTTCATGTACCCGCAGCAGGTACACCGGGGTATCCGCCTGATACAACACAAATTTCCGCGCGTCCGAAAATCCCTTCTCAAGCGGCTCAGCCCGGTCATACCCAACTTGCTCCCTGATTTCGGCGAGTAACTTCCGAATCCGCTTCTCCATCGTTTTCATCCCTCTCCCCTGCCGTCCATGTGTTATTACGTTGTTCTCCCCGTCTCTGTACCATCCACCATATAGAGATCCCAACGCTATAGCCGTATAATGGTATCAAAAATATACAGGAAATGGGTGCAAAGGAAATGGCATTGCCTGACGTTCACCACAATTTTAGGCAGTTCTTTGATGGTTTGCAGATGCATGGTTCATCAGGGCGCCGCTACGAACGCATGAATCTTCATTCATGGATGGGAGAAGGATCGGTGCAGCGCCTGGCTCCCCGCCAGGATCTAGGGGTGGCGGCAGTCGATTTTCGTTTGAACGATGACTATACTGTAGCCCTGCACACCCAGGTGCCTATGGTCGAGCTGAGCTGCTGTGTTCAAGGCTATCGGAGAGTTGAGGTGTCCGGCAGGGAGTTCGAAATGAAGCCGGGGAGCTGGAGCCTCCAGTTTGCCAACCCGGCGGAAGCCCGCATGCCTTTTACCAAACATCAGCCGTTTCAAATGATGAGCATCGCCATTCCCGTCACCGCCTTCCATCATTTCATGGAAAATGCCGAGGGGACGCGGGCCGTGGATTTTCATCAGATTATCGGGACGCTGCCATACCGGGTGTTCCAGGAAGCCTATGATCCCGCTTCGGGCCACCTCCTGCAGCAGATGATGGAAGCCTCCGCCCGGCCGGACTCGCTGAGCTTAGAAATGGAGTGCCGGATTCTGGAGCTGCTGTCCCATGCGTTCCGTTCGATACTCCTTGACAGGGAGCAGAGGCCCTCCGGTCTATCCAGAACGGATCTGTCCAAGCTGGAACGGGCGAGGGAAATCATACTGGATAAAATGAGCCATCCGCCGTCCTTATCGGAGCTCTCCCGCCTCATCGGCCTGAACGAATTCAAGCTGAAGACCGGCTTTAAGGACCGGTACGGCAGCACCGTGTTCGGATATCTGAGGGAGGCCCGGCTGGAAACGGCATACCGCCTGCTTCAAGAGCCCCATGCCAGCGTTATCGACGTATCCGTGTCGGTAGGTTATTCCAATCCCAGTTATTTCGCCGAGGCGTTCCGCGGGAAGTACGGCATGAACCCGGGTACGCTGATTCGGAAAGCGTAACGCCTCACAAAAAATCCCGCCAACCAGCATCCGGCTCCGCCCACTGGTAGTGCTTCATTCCCTGATCACGATATGATGAGCGCATATCCGACAAGGGAGAGTGAAGACATGTCCGATTCACCCCAATTGAAGCTGAATGACGAACTGGCGGCCACAACCCGGCACGGCCTGGAAGTGCTGCCCGCAGCCGTTACCGAAGCGTTCGAGCGCTCCATCGAGGACTTACGCATATCCGGTGCCGCACGCGGCCTGAAGGCTGGAGATGACGCGCCCGATTTTACGTTAAGCAATCAGGCAGGTGACCCCGTTACGTTATCTGAAGAATTTGCGCACGGTCCGGTCATTCTGACCTTTTACCGCGGAGAGTGGTGCCCGTTCTGCAATTTGGAATTAAGGGCCTACCAGCGGATGTTGGACCGCATTCATGAAGCTGGAGCCCGGCTGCTCGCCATCAGTCCCCAGACGCCGGACCACTCCTTGTCTATGCAGGAAAAGAACGGACTCGGTTATCATGTTCTGAGCGACCTGCACAACAAGGTGGCGGAGAAATACAGGTTGACCTTCCGTCTGGCGGAAGACGTGCAGCAGGTGTACCGGTCACTTGGTTTTCCCCTGGACCAATTCAACGGTGACGATTCGTGGGAGCTTCCCGTGCCCGCCACTTACGTCATCGATCCGCAGGGCGTGGTCCGTTATGCCAGCGTGGACCCGGATTACCGGACGCGCGCCGAGCCGGAAGAAGTGGTGCAATTCGCGGAAAGCATCTAGGCGAAGCTTTTCTGGCGAGATTAGAGATCCTCACGCCTTACAAAAAAAGCCCGGAACGACCTTATGGTCATTCCCGGGCTTTTTCACTTTTCCCCCTGTTCCCTCAGCCCCCCTGCAATTCGCCGGACCCCCTCTGGAATCTGCTGCTCGGCTACATCGCCGAATCCCATAATCAGCCGGTCCTCGAACCGCCCCTTCACGATGGCATACGTTTCGGCCGGATAAATCCGTACACCCCTTTCCGCCAGCGCTTTGACCCGCTCCTCGTCAAAAACATGACCTGAAAATCCTGCGATCAAATGCAGTCCCGCAGCGTCGCCGCTCACTTGAACCGTGTTCCCGAACGTTTCGCCCAGACTGCGGATCAGCAGCTTTCTTCTCCGGCTGTATAGCCGCTTCATGCGGGTGACATGGCGCTGCAAATGCTGATCCGCGATAAACCGTGCCAGGATGGCCTGATCCAGCGTAGGCGTATGCATATCCATAAGCCGCTTGACCCCTTCCATGGACGCGACCAAGTCCCGCGGCAAAACCATATAGCCGATGCGAAGCGCCGGGAACAAATTTTTGCTGAAGGTGCCGATGTAGATCACCCGCACGGCATCCAGCTCCCTTAACGCATGGACCGGCAAGCCCGCGTAACGAAACTCGCTGTCATAATCGTCCTCAATGATGTAGCAACCGGTATAACGCGCATACTCCAGCAGTTCCATCCGCCGTCCGATAGATAAAATGCTGCCGAACGGAAACTGATGCGACGGCGTCACAAAAACAAGGCGGGGATGGGCCTGAACGGGAATATCCTGAACCCGCAGCCCATGGGCATCCACCGGAACCGGTACGATGTCCGCGCCGGCCGTCTGAAAAATCCCATGGATAAACGTGGATGTCGGGTCCTCCGAGATGACCGTCTCTCCCGGCTGCAGCAGCAGCTTGCATACCAGCGTGATCGCCTGCGTCGCACCGGCCGTAACCACGACCTGCTCGGGATCGCATACGATGCCCTTCGTATGGAGCAGCATTTCGCATATCTGAATGCGCAGCCCCCAGTGCCCTGCGGGACCGGCATACCCGTATTCCCGGTCGTCCAGCTGGTCATATACCTTATAGGCGACCTCGCGCCACTTTTTGCGCGGAACATGCTCCATCGACGGAAAGCTCGGGCGGAAATCGACTCCGTCGAAACCATAACCGTCATCAGGCTGCTTCCGGGAGAAATGAGGGTTCTGATCCGATGGCTCGAAGCTTGCTGGCTTCCTGTTTTCCAAATCGACCACATACGTCCCCGATCCGAGCCGCCCTTCCAAATACCCCTCCGCTACCAGCTGCTCATATACGCTGACGACCAGCGTTCGTGACACGCCGAGTTCCTGCGCCAGCTCCCGGCTCGACGGCAGGCGCATCCCCGCGAAATATTGACCCTGGAAGATCCGCTCCCTGAGCAAGGAATAGATTTGTCTTGTTTTGGTGTCCGCTGCCTGCACCCCTGTAGAGTCCTGTACCAATACGCCTTACTCCCTTCCTCTTCAAATTGGTATGATCAAAACCGCTCCAGATTGGTGCTTATTACAGCCAATCTAGCATGATAGGATGGATTTTGCAATGAATGGAAGGAAGGTGACGCCTATGTATCGGTCTTCAAAACCAACCCCTGGCAGCCTCATGACCGCCGCTCTCTTTCTGGCCGCCCTGAATCTGCGCCCAGCCATCAGCTCCGTATCCCCGCTGCTCGCGCTCATTCGGGACGACCTGGGCATGTCGTCCGCAGCGGCAAGCCTGCTGACATCCATCCCCGTGCTGTGCATGGGATTGTTATCACCGGTCTCGGCCAAGCTGGCCGGACGTGTGGGGACCGAACGCGTGATTCGCTGGTCCCTTGTCCTCATCGGATTTGGAACGGTCCTGCGGCTGTTCGTCCACTCAGCCGGAGTATTGCTGTTGACCGCCCTGATTTCAGGGCTTGGCATTGCAGCCATGGGCCCCCTGCTGTCCGGATTTATTAAGCAGCATTTTCCGAGCAGCGTCCCTGCAATGATCGCCGTCTACTCGGCCGGCTTGTCGCTTGGGGCTGCGCTGGCTTCGAGCTTATCCCTGCCCTTGCAGGCAGATTCCCAATCGTGGCAAACCGCCTTAGCGATATGGTCGGCACTCGGGGCGGCCGGCGCCGCCGTCTGGTGGACCATGCACCGGAGGAACCGTTCCGGTCCGCGAAAGGTTAGCGATGCCCCAACTGCCGGACTGCCTTGGCGGAACCCCAAAGCATGGCTGCTCACCCTGCACTTCGGCCTTATGGCAGCCTGCTTCTATTCCCTCCTCGCCTGGCTGCCGCCCGTGATGCAAAGCCTGGGGTACACCTCGTCGGAAGCAGCTGCCATGCTCACCATCTTTGCCATCACGCAGATTCCGGCCGGGACGATCCTGCAGCGGCTGCTGAGGCGCTTCCCTTCCCGCCTGCTGTGGCTATGGGTATCATCGATTACGCAGCTGGCTGGTCTGATCCTGCTGTTCTCGCCTTTGCCCTGGCTGGCCGCGGCCTTGATCGGCCTGGCCTGCGGGACCTTATTTGCGCTGGGCCTACTCCTCCCGATGGACGCAGCTGCAACCAGTCAAGAGGCCGCATCATGGGCAGCCATGACGCAATCCGCCGGTTACTTGATCGGGGCCGCAGGGCCTTTTCTCATCGGCCTGGTCCATGATGCCGCAGGTCCATTTTCGTTTGCCATTTACGGCTTGATGGGGGTCACTGTCGCGCTCATCGTCGTTCAATGGTTCGTGGCTCGTTTTCAAGCACATAAAAGGGTTGGTTCCAAGGCAGTGCCGGCAAAAAGGGTGGATCTCTCCGAATAAGAGACACCCTGAATTGAAAACAAAAGACCCGCCGCGGGGATCGCTTCCTCCGTGCGGGTCTTCATTCTATTTTTCCGACTTAGCCCAATTCCACCAGTGCCTCGATGACAGGATACGAAATGAGATGCCGGTCCCGGTAAATGTCCTGCACCGCGCCCGGCTTCGTGCTCACAATTCCCCTTTGCAGAATGGCTGCACGGAACCCTCTTTCCAGTGCACCGTTATAGGTGAACAGGACGCAGTATTCCGCGGCAAAACCGGACACCACCAGAAGATCGACGCCCTTTTCCGCAAGGATGGATTCCAGTTCCGTTTTCCAGAACGCATTGGAAAAGGTTTTATAAACCACCGTATCGCCGGGCTCCATCTGGATCCCTGGAATAAATCCGATTCCGTCCTCATTGACGTCCTCCGCGCCCTCCACATCTTTGATATGGATGACCGGATGGCCCTTCGAGCGCAGCAGACCGGCGGTGTAATTTATATATTCGCAGGCTCCGTCAATCGTTTGTTGATCCACGTACCCGTTCAGCAGATGCTTCTGCATATCAATGACCAGCAGACCCAGTTTCAAATGTATTCCTCCTCAACTTGTTGATCTCTTATAAAGTACATTTCGAATTTCTATACGAAATTTCCTGGTTCAAATTGATTTTTTCCAACTTTTGACCCCTACATAGGGCTAATATCGTACACAATAGTAGTCAATTAGCACCTTTTTCCATGGGATGTTATGGAATATAGGCGAACCGTGTCAGTATAGGAGTGAAGTACATAGCTATGACCTCCGTTGAGCAGATTCGCAGCCTTTCACAGACATCCCCCGCCGATGTCACTCGGGATTTGACGTTTATGTTTGAGGAAGGACTCCTCCCGGAAGGCAGAATCATCAATGGAACCGTCTACATCCATCAGCAGGCCTTCGACGATTACTTTAACGATGAGTACGATGAAGAGTATGAAGACGGGGACTCCTCCTCTGATGAAACCGGTCATGGACGCATCGAAGGAAGCCCTTCGGGATTTGAGCCCCCCGGTTCCGGCCATCCGTCCTCCCCGAAAACGGTCGAATGTCCCGGCTGCGGAGCAAGGGTGTTTCTGGGCGCAGAGCAGGAAAAAGAATGCGAGTACTGCGGCAATGTCGTTTGCGCCTAACTGCTTGGTGCTTAGTAGGACCTCACCCTTCCTTTTCCCCGCTTCGCCGGGTCCATGCCCAGAATAAAAGCGCAAGCGCACTGACGCCTGCCCCGAGCATGCACACACCATCCCAGCCGAATCGGGCATAAGTGCTTGTCGAGGCGATGGAGCCCGTAGCGCTGCCGATCGAATAAAACGTCATGTAAGCCGCGGTCAATCGGCTGCGGGATTCCGGGCGTACGCTGAAAATCATGCTCTGGTTCGTCACATGGACGGCCTGCACCGCCATATCGAGCAGAAGGATGCCCAGAATCAAGGACAGCAGGGAATGCTCCGTATATCGGATCGGAAGCCATGAAACGAGCAGCAGTGCCAAGGCGACACCTGTGGTACGCTGTCCCAGCCCCCGGTCGGCCAGCCGTCCGGCTCTTGCCGCCGAGAGGGCCCCGGCGGCCCCGGCAAGTCCGAACGCCCCGATCGCGGTGTGCGACAGGGAGAGCGGCGGACTGCTGAGCGGCAGCACCAGCGAGGTCCACAATATGCTGAACGCCATAAAAATAAGCAGCGCCAGCACGGCGCGAACACGCAGGATCCGCTCCTGCACGTACAGACCCAGCACCGACCGAAGCAGTTGGGGATAGTTCAGCGAAGCCTTCTCCGGGTCCTTTCCCGGCAGCATCTTTAGCAGAATGCAGGCCACGATCAGCATCAGACCCGCAGACGCCAGGTAGACGGAGCGCCAGCCGGCGGCATCCGTTAGCAGGCCGGCGAATGTTCGGGCCAATAGAATCCCGATGACCACCCCACTCGTGACCACGCCGACGATCCGCCCTCGTGATTCGGGGGCCGCCAGCGTCGCGGCATATGCAACCAGCACCTGCGTGACCACGGCCAAAAGCCCGACGACCGCCATCCCTCCAAGCAGAATGCCCCGGTTAGTCGCCGTACCTACGACGACCAGTGCAGCCACGGATATCAGCATCATGCCCGGAATTAACCTGCGGCGGTTCAACAAATCTCCCAGCGGAACGAGCAGCATCAAACCTATGGCATAGCAAATCTGCGTAACGGTAATGACCATCCCGACCGACGAATGCGAAATCCCGAACTGTGCCGCCAATGAATCCAGCAGCGGCTGGGCGTAATAGACGTTGGCGACGGCCAAGCCGCACGCCGCGGCAAACAGCAGCGCACTCCAGCGGGTTATCGGCTGCACAGATGCAGCCAGTGCAACTGGAGCTGAGACCGTCTCTTCCTCTTTTTCAGGACCCGACCTTTCTCCGGTTACCATCGATTCGGTTTCCTGTAGTTTGTTCACAACAAACCCCTCCCGGATTTCCAATTATCATAACATACCGATCAGTATATAATGATTTGTGCTTACCTTACCTTCTCGAGCGAAGTGCTGTCAAGAGGTTCGTGGATTGAAATTGTTAATGGGTCTGAATTTTAAAGATAAAACAAAATAATTATAAGCAAATCCGATCATAGATCTTGGCTGACCGAATTGACAGGAAGGGATGAATCTCCTACAATATAAACATACCGATCGATATGAAATGAGGTGCCCGAAAATGGTTAGGCAGCGTGAATTCGATGTGGATCAGGCGCTGGAAGACGCCATGCATATATTTTGGAGTAAAGGCTATGAGGCCACGTCTTTAAGCGATCTGACGGCGGGAATGGGCATTCAGCGCCCAAGCATTTACTCCGCGTTCGGGGATAAGAAGGAGCTGTTTGAAGCGGCTCTGCGGAAATATACCGCCGCACATGCGGCGCAGGCCAGATCCCGGCTTCTGCACGGCGAGTCCGTCAAGGAAGCCTTCAGACGTTATTTTGAGGGGATTGTCGAGGAGTCTTATGCCGACCCGCAGAACCGCGGGTGCTTCTGCATTAATACGATGGTGGAAATGGCTCCGCATGACGAAAAATTCGAGATTTTGACACGGGAGCATGAGATGTATTTGGGGGCGATTTTTCAAGAGGCGATCGAGCGGGGGCTCCGTTCAGGCGAGCTGCACACCGGTGTGGACGCCAGGTCCCTGGCGCAGACCCTGGTCGTCTCCTTGATCGGTCTGACGGTGATGATGAAAGCCCGCCCGGAGCGTTCCTTTGTCGATCATTCGGTCGAGGTGATACTCACGTTGATTCAATAAAGATGCACGTAGTGAAATGATCCCTGTGCCCGGGAAAAATAGCTGGGGGGGCTGCCAGCGGATCAAGCAGAATCCCGCTCAAGCGACAGGCTCGTCAGGCATCCTTTCAAGCCGGCGATCGCTTCTTCCTTTTGAGCCAGCAGCCGGTCCTGCGGCCAGACGCTGTCTCCCCGTTTCAAGTCGCCTGAAATCAGGAGCAGCATCCAAATGGAAAACACGGTGGAGAAGCGGCAGTAATCACGGATAAAATCGCCCAGATCCCACTCCACTCCATACAGCGCCGACTGAGCTACATAATAGGTCAGGAGCTTTTCCCGATCTTCAGCGGCCACCTGTTTCGGAAACAAGGGGTGCGACATATCGATGAGATGATACAGGTCCCAGAACGGGGTATTCAGGTGGGCATGCTCCCAATCCATGATGTACAAGCGGCCGTCAGCCGCAACAGCATAGTTGCCCAAATGCAGGTCCCCGTGGGATACCACCTTTATTTTCGGTAGAGCCCGGCCCTCCGCAAAGCTGAGTATCATGCCGTCCAGCTCCCACGGCTCGCCGATTTCGTTCATGACCGCTACGGCCTCGTCCCGTCTGTTCATGAGATCGGCGGCGATCTGCTCGATCTGCGGCTTCGGCCCCGTTCCGCCCAAGCCTTCCCGACGCTCCTCCGGCAGCGCATGCCACCAGGCAATCTGCTGTACCACTTTCATGGCGGTTTCCACATCATACTCATGGCGAAGCGGGCCAAGGTCTTCAAAAATCGACCATCCCTCCTCTCCAGCGCCTTCCTCCGAAGAAGCGAGCAGTGCCGGATAAATATCCGGAAAACCGGACAGCATATGCCGGTAAATCCAGGCTTCCCGGTCCACGCTTTCCCCATTAGTCAGCGGCTTGAAGATGTAGCTGTGCTGCCGATCCGGGTAGAACCGTTCTACGAATTTGCCGTTCATCCCCTGGTACAGGGCCTCCCGCTTCCACAGTCCCTCTCCGCTTAGCGTTCCGTTCGGTAAAACGAATTGGCTCAGGTTGTACATAAATGCTCCCCCTTCGGCTTGTTTACAAACCGATGTATTCGAAATCCCAGGCGTCAAAGCTCGCTTGATCCATCCATGTATTTTTTCGGTTCGAATTCCGACGAGCCCTGATTTGTAAACGATCTATGTCGAAGTCAGTTAGGACCACATTCGGCTTGCCTGACTTTAGAACAAGTTGCTCAACGGACGGCGCCATCCTCATAAAATTGCCTTTCATCAGACTAAGACTGACTAGTGAATGCTCCGACACTTTGTTAAAAGCAACCACGTAAGCGTCACCAAGCTCCTCAAGATCGAGCGGCGCAACCAATATTCCGCCTATACCTAACTGGTCGATCCAAGGCTGCGGAAGAAACGGCGGCTTTGCTGCCGCTATAATTCTATCGTATGGAATTGACTGATGAAATCCGTAAAACCCGTCTCCGCAGATGACTTTTACATTCCTGATTTCCGAACTGTCCAGCTTCTTCTTTGCACGTTTTGCAACAGACGGATCCACCTCGACCGTATGCAAGGTTCCTTCCGGTCCGATCAAGTTGGAGATCAGTGCCGCATTGAATCCGCTCCCGGTACCGATTTCAAGGACGCGCATTCCCTTCTGAACCTGAAGACACTCGAGCATTTCCGCCATAAAGCGAGGATTGGTACTTTGAATGACCCGGGAACCGTCTTGGTGGAACAGAAACTGGGCACCGTTAACGTGCTCAAACGCATTTATGATAGACGGTGATAAATGTAAGCCGTACAAATCGATGGAACGATTTTGATTCATCCTCATACCCCCTACATGAATTTTTTCAGGTGAGTAAGCCTGCCGATTCTACATAATTCGTCTGGTATACGCCCGCTTCCCCCAGAAAATTTCCGTAAACACAGGATGTGCGCTTTCACTTATATTCCGTTCTCCGATGCCCGTTGTGATGTGGATCTATTTTAGCATGGATTTTAGGCCGCAGACTCACCATTTTAAACAAAAACTGCTTATATAAGTTGATGATGGGGGCAAGTAAATCATTGTACTCCCTTGCCTGCATCGAACTCTTTTAGTTCAACTTATATATCCTTATTTAGCTATCGTCACTACAAAGAGAGAAAGCTTCCTCCCGATGCACCAGGAAGAAGCTTTCCTTACTGTCCGCTTATTTTTACACATACCCAACATCTATAACTAACCCGTGACCGCATAATGCAGCTGCACCACACCGGATCCCAGCGGCTTACAATTCAGCAGTTCTACGTCTTTAAATTGATACTCGTCTCGGTTCGTGACCAGGTTCAACCCTTTTCCTTCCAGTACCGGAGCCACATTAAACACCAGCTCATCGACAAGCCCGCTGCCCAGAAAAGCATTATGCATTTCGGCCCCTCCCGCCAAAAGTGCGGTGGAATGCCCCCGGCTTACGAGATACTGCAGCGCCTCTTCTGGAGAGCTTACGACCGTCACGCCCGCGATCTCCTTGACACTCTTGGTGACAACCACAATATCAAGCCCTGCAAAGGCTGCTCCACCGCCGCTGGCCTGCATGCTTTCAAAGGTTCTGCGCCCCACGATAAAGTTTCCCGATCGTCCAGCATGAGCCGCAAAATCGGCCAGAGCCTCCGGCTTCGGCGGGTTGTCAGGCCCGGACTGCGCATAGTTTCCGTTGGCGGACAGCGCCGCCCAAAGAATTGTTTTCATATAGATATCCTCCCTGGTTTCGTTTCTGCATATTTGATCATGTTCGGCCGCTTCCCTGCGCCACTTGTTCTTTCCAGGACTCTGCGGATGGATGCCGCTACCCGGTCCGGGCGGTCCTCCTGCACATAATGGGAAGCATCGCTCAAAGCCTCCGTTTCGTTCATTCGCAAAATGCCCTGCCAACGCTGCATTTCCTCTACCGGAAAACCGGCGCTGTCCTTCAGTCCCCACAAAATTTGCGCAGGAATCTCAGACAGCAGAGGCAGTCTGGATTCAATTTCAGCCAGCCACGGCCCGGCTTTACGGATGCTTCTGGGGAACACCCAGGTCGGTTTGCGAAGCGCCGGGGTAGGAAAAGGATCGGTATACGCCTTCCTTAAGGCTGCCGTGACCTTCTCCTTATGGTGAATTCCGCTGGGTACAATCGTATGGGCAAAAAAGTTCCGCCGGGTCTGAAGCCAATATCCGAGCGGCCAGCCGCCCATGGCTATCGAAAACAGCTTCATCGGCAAGATTTTGGCCGGCCATGCCCATGTATTCATGAGGACGATGCCGCGTACGTTGTCAGGGTGATGCACTGCATAATGGAGCCCAACCGGTCCGCCCCAATCCTGAACGACGAGGACTACATTTTGCAAGTCCAGCTGCTGAATCAGTGCCGTCACTGCTTCCGCATGCTCCTGGGGTGTATAGCCATAGCCCGTAGGGGCCTTCGACATCCCGAAGCCGGGGTAATCCGGGGCGATCAGCCGGCATCGACCGCTCAACTCTTTGATCACATTCCGGTACAAATAAGACCATGTGGGGTTGCCGTGCAGAAGCACGACAACCGGCCCCTCGCCTTCATCAATATAATGAATCGCACCGTCGCGGTAAGGCAGCCAATGATCCTGAAACGGATATTCCGAAGCGTTTACCTCAAAGGGTCTTTGCATCATATTTCTCCTATCTTCACCATGGTTATATTCCAAGACTTGGATCCAGCAAGCCCGATAATCGATTATGGGTCGGGACCGGAACTTTATGGAATCCGTTCCCTTTCCTAAGATTAGACGACTGTGGTACATTTGAAAAGTAGTTACATTTAAGTGCACTAGTTTCAAAAAATGAACTAGGAGGGTTTAGTCATGATCGATCCCAAATGCCCGGATACCATTACCCCGGTGATCGAGTTGCTGGAGGGAAAATGGACGCTTCTGATCCTCCGCGACCTGTTCAACGGAATGAAACGGTTCGGGGAGCTGCGCCGGTCACTACATCCCATCAGCCCGAAAACGCTGACCGACCGGCTGCGCCTCCTGGAAGAGAATCACATCGTTACACGGACCATTTTTTCAGAAGTGCCGCTGCATGTGGAATATGAGCTTACGGATAAAGGCCGGCGCCTTCAGCCGATCTTTGCTGCCATGCGGGAGTGGGCCGAGCAGCCTTGTCCAACGACACATATAGCGGAGCTGCAGGAAGCCAAGGCCTAAAAACGGCTCGACCGAAAAACTTCTCATTTTCTCCCCAGCCAAAGAGCACGGCGGTATCGAGCAAGGTCACGTGCATAACGCCCATTACTGAAATGAAAAAAGGAGCAATTGCCGCCGGCAAACTGCTCCTTTTTCTTAAAATAACTCTTTTCATGACTAGTGTTATTTATTTCTTATGGGCTGGCGCTGGTTCCACGTCAATAATTTGATGTAAGACCTCTACGTAATTTTTAAACGCAGATTGCCCGGTCTCTGTGATTGCAAGCCAGGTCCTTGGCCTTTTCCCCACATACCCCTTAATTACCTTCACATATCCTGCCTCTTCGAGGACACTAAGGTGTTTAGATAAAAGGGAGTCACTAACCCCAATGGCGTCACGCAAAAATTTAAAGTCAACTCGTTCCGCTGGAGCAAGTGCTGCCATAATAGGATAATCGTATCGGTACATGGATCAATTCATCTAGGACAGGCACTGCAAAAGTAACCACGTATTGCAGCCAGCCGGTCGTAACAGAAGGAGCTAACACGCCGAAAGCCGCGATTACTACCCCTACGATGAACCATAACCATCCAGTCCATTGACCTCCAAGTCGAACTTTACGTTCTAATCGCTTTATTTCAGTGAGTGTGTACTTTACCGCCGTTCAAGTATTTGAATAACGTTATGTCTTGAAGTCAAAAAAGCAGGTTAAAGTTTAATCTTCATTCCACTGCCCCTGTTAGCTTAGCCCAATCCTATCCATGCCTCTTGAGCGTAGCCTTTATTACGTTTTGTAAATTCACATAAATTACATGGGTATATTCATTGACTTGCCTTTGTGGAAAATATATTATAGATTATGTTAATCGTCGATTATATTGATCGACGATTAAATTAGTCCATAATTACAACTTTTCACTTTAGGAGGAAATATACATGGGTAAATTACTGATCATCAATGCACACCCAGATTTTGATTCTAAAACCTCTGCAAGTCTGGATGTATTTAATTACTTTCTAAAAGTATACAAAGAGAGACATTCCAATGACGAAGTCATTGAACAAATCAACCTTTACGACGTTGAAGTACCCATGCTAGATAAAATTGTTTTTAGCGCATGGGCGAAACAAGCAGAAGGAAAGGAGTTAACAAGTCAGGAAAAAAATGTGACAGATCGTATGGGTGAAATATTAAAACAATTCAAAAGTGCCAATAAGTACGTCATTGTGCTTCCAATGCATAACTTTAGTATCCCCTCAAAACTAAAAGATTATATAGATAATGTTATGATTGCAAGGGAAACGTTTAGATATATCGAAACCCCAATGAGTAACGGAAGAGCATCCGTCGGACTTCTCGACGATGGAAGAAGCGTAGTTACAATCCAAGCCAGTGGATCAGTTTATACCAATAATGACTTTTATACCGAACTTGAGTACTCGAATAAATTTTTGAAGTCCATCTTTTATTTAATGGGAATCGAAGATTTTGAAACTGTACGCATTCAAGGAACAGGATTCCTGGACAGAAATGAAGTATTACAAAAAGCATATAAAGAAGCTGAAGAACAAGCTTCAACATTAGCAGCAAAATAAGATATTATTTTGTCTGGCCGATCATTTTTGATCGGCTGCTTTTATATATAAGAAACCAGTTATTCTCAACTACAGCTCCCAACTTAATGTCACTGAACAAGGGATCCCCTGCTCTCTTCCTGCCACCAGTTTGTCGCCATAAACTCATAACTTCCCATTATCCTCATAAAAAGACTTGAATCCTGCCACACGCGGTGTCATTATAAACAGGGGACTGTCTGCAAAACTATTCATCACTAGATCACGCTTACTATATAGAATGGACTAAAGAATAATGCACTTTTCAAGCGGAAGCACTCCGTATGAGGAGAGCACAATGGACGAGCTTTAGTTCAATCTATGTAGAGGAAAACTTCAGCAGGAAGCCGGAACTTTCGTGTTGGAGTCGAAACATCCAAACCCATATGAATACGGAGGACAGGATTCATGAAAACGATTAAGCTTGGCAGCAGCAGCTTGGAAGTACCTGTAGTTGCAGTAGGCTGCATGCGCATCAACTCCCTGGACAAAAACGAAGCGGAGCGTTTCGTACAAACGGCACTGGAGCAAGGAGCCAATTTCTTTGACCATGCCGATATCTATGGCGGCGGTACTTGCGAGGAAATTTTCGCAGATGCCATCCAGATGAACAGCGACGTCCGTGAGCAAATCATTCTTCAATCCAAATGCGGCATCCGTAAGGGCATGTTCGACTTTTCCAAGGAGCACATCCTGAATTCGGTGGACGGTATTCTGAAAAGACTGAAAACCGACTACCTGGATGTTCTGCTGCTGCACCGTCCGGATGCATTGGTTGAACCGGAAGAGGTAGCGGAAGCGTTCGACCAGCTGGAATCCTCCGGTAAAGTGCGCCATTTCGGCGTATCCAACCAGAACCCGATGCAGATCCAGTTGCTGAAAAAATTCGTGAAGCAGCCGATTGTAGCCAACCAGCTGCAGCTCAGCATCACGAACGCCACCATGATTTCCGCCGGCATTAACGTGAACATGGAAAATGAATCGGCCGTAAACCGTGACGGCAGCGTCCTGGATTTCTGCAGACTGAACGACATTACGGTTCAGCCTTGGTCGCCTTTCCAATACGGCTTCTTCGAAGGCGTGTTCCTTGGAAACGACAAATTCCCGGAACTGAACCAGAAGATCGACGAAATTGCCGGTAAATACGGCGTAACCAATACGACCATCGCTATCGCGTGGCTCCTCCGCCATCCGGCTAACATGCAGCCGGTAATTGGCACAATGAACCTTGAGCGTCTGCAAGACTGCATCAAAGCAAGCGATGTGACCTTGACCCGCGAAGAATGGTACGAAATTTACCGCGCAGCCGGTAACATTTTGCCATAAATCACTGTATAGCGGCCGCTCGTATGCACGGACGGCCAGAAACAAAAACAGCCTCAAGTCGACGACTTGGGGTTGTTTTCGTTTTCGATGAGTGCCTTGAGCGTCCGCTGGCGGTAGCGGATAAAGGCCCTCATGTATTTTTCCAACACGAGCGCATCGAACACCCGCCCAACCCATCCGAACGGGGCACTGAAATCGAGAATGTCCCTGACCAGCGTTCCTTCGGCAATTTCCTCAAATTCATGGCGGTGGGTCAAATGGCGAAAGGCCCCCTTTTGCATCTTGTCGGTAAAAGAATAGGGCTTATCCATCTCGGCCACCTTCGAGGTCAGCCGCTGCCGAATCCCAAAATGCCTTGCTTCGAACACCACCGTGTCCCCGGCCTCGAGCAAACCGCTCATCCTTCCCGCGACGACCCGCTCTTTGGTGTGCGGCCATACCGTTCGGGAATGGTCATCCACATTTCGGGAGACGTCAAAGCAGACGCCGATCGGGGCATATATGATCATTTCTTCTCGTATCGTCGACATACCGTTCATCCTGTCATAATGTGTTTTAAAATGATTTGAGCAATTCGCCCGCCATATTTCCGAACTGCCGGATATCCGCTAAATAATCGTAACCTTCCGGATTACCGAGCTGGTTATACATCCGAACGACCACCGTATGATACTCCGGTATGACGAGGCAGGCACATCCTGTAATTCCAAGCACTTGGTAGGCTCCGCCTGGCAGCCGTTCGCCTAGCTGGTTCAAGGGTGTATCCCGCTGCAGCCACCAAATGAATCCGTTGAGCGGTTCATGATTCGGCAAGGAAGGCGGGGTTTGCGGCGAAACGATGCGATCAAACACGCTTTGGGGAATCGGCTGCTCCCCTCTGATGTTCCCTTTGTTCATATGAATCGCACCCCAGCGTGCCAAATCCCTTGCACTGGCGAATAAATTACTCTGGTCCCCCGCCGCGCTGTCATTAGGTCCAACCCAGGTGTCCGGATCTTCATAATAGTTATAAATCAGCTCTTCCCGCTTTTCCGTTCTCCATCCTGTTTCGTGAAGCCCGTAAAGGTCGAATACGTTTCTTTGCATATATGTACTGAGTGGATATCCTGTTAATTGATGGACCAATTCGGTGAGCAGAGCGATGCCTGTATTTCGATAGGCCCAACCGCTGCCGGCAGTAAATTCACGCACGAGCTTGCCCTCCATTTCCATTAACCCGTGGGTATGGGTAAGAAGGTGCCTCAGCGTCACTTCTTCAGCTTGCGGGATGTCCTTATCCAGATAACGACAGATCGCATCGTCAATGCTGTGAATTTCCCCCTGCTCGATCAGCAGGCTGATGGCAAAGCCCAAATACGTTTTGCGAATGGAGCCCAGGTTGAACTGGGTTTTCTCATCTACAGGCCGGGAATCCGGTTCGGATCCATGCCTTCCGCCATACCATTCATTCACCACTTCATCCTCATGGATCATGTAGACTGCCGCCGCCGTAGCTCCGATCGTATCTTGAACCTGATGCACATAATCATTCAGGGATTGAAAGCGGCTGTTTTGAGTATATTTCAATGGAATCCCCCTTTATCTTTGATAATTCTGGGGCTAGTACAACATCAATCCTTCGATCTCTCTAAACTGCAAAATTTCCTCCCCGTCATCTGTATTGATCCATGCCTCATGCTCATGAGCGATATTAACGAGCCAGGGCTGACTGCCTTTAAAAAAACATAAATCCTCCAACAAATCTGGCCACACCCAGTCATATAGGCCATGAGCGGACTCCAAGACCAGCTTTTCCAATGGCGGCTTGCATTCAAAATAATATACGTCGGTATAATGCCCGAACAGTTGGGTTCCCGGCCAAGCGTCCTGCTTTTTCACCACTTTGACGTCAGGCTTTAATCGTTCGACCAGCGCCTCCGTTGCAGGCGTTAGCGATAGTTGATCCTTTTTGACAAGGATAAATTGATCGCACACACGGAATGCCATCGAAATCAACCCCTGATAAGCTCTGCCGCGGGGTTCCTCTAAAATGTATATCAAAAGCTCCCTCCTCTGCTACCTTTGCGACATCGTACTAAAAAAGCTCTTCCCCTGGATCATCCAATACCGTTCCGATTCCGGCACCCGTTCCAGAAAATCGCGATATTCTCCAACCCAGCCCTCGGGAACATAATGCTCGAAGGACATCGGTTCCGGGAACAGCGAATACAGCACACGGTCGTCGAAATGGACGTAAAGCGCCGGAACAAACTCGAGAACCTCATCTTGATGCTGAAAAGAGTCCTGCAGATCTATGAGCATTTGAGAGAGCTCAGTTGAAGACACCCGATAGTCCGCGATAAGACGGAAAAATTCCGCAGCCGTGGTTTCGTCCAGCACTTCGATGCCAAAGCGGTCTTCCATTTCCACATTCAAAAACCAATATTCTCTCTCCGTAATGTACCAGCTCCACTGGTTTTGAAAGACAACGCCGACGATAATATTGCGGGCGTATTCAGACATTAGCTTCATGCTGCTCTCCTAACGGTTACAAAGATGGTTCTGCCAAAAGATAGCCTCTTTCGTTCTTGACTACTATACTACTCTATTTCCATGATACTCATCGAATCATTCCATGAAATACGTCAAGCGGATAGAACTCTTTCCGTAACAACCGCCTGGTGATCTGCTTGATGACTTTCGCTTCCCGCAGCTGTTCATCCGGCTGATGGAGCAGCGTATCAATGGCAACCCACCGGCCATCCATAATTTCATCATTCTGTACTCTTAAAACGCCACCCGCTGCTTCGCCTACAAAATGAAACAAGATCACCTGCTGACCACTGGCGCTTCGAAACGGATACACGCCAGTAGCAGCCTTCAGCCGTACGTCTAGTCCAGTCTCCTCCTTGACTTCCCGAACAGCGGTCTGGGCTAAATCTTCCCCTGTCTCCCGCTGCCCTGAAGGAAAGTTCCACAACCCATACGCGGAGGCCTTCTTCTCCTGGATCATGAGCACCTCTCCGTTCCGAAGAACGGAAACGCTGGCGACAATGATGTTTTCCTCTGGGTTCATTCGATCTCTCCGTTTATGTTCGATTTTTCCTCCAAATTCCCGTTATCGCATGCTATGATAGCGATGGTCCTATGAACCTTAATAGACGAACAGGGGTGGTTTGGAGAATGAAAAAAAGCATTTTACTTTCTCTAAGTGTGATTCTATGTACCGGGATCAGTCTTGGCACCATCAGTCATGCGCAAGCGGCAGGTCAAGTGAAGAAGTACAGGAACTGCACTGAATTAACCAAAGATTACAAGGGGGGCGTCGCCCGCTCGGCTTCCGTTAAAAACAAAGGCGGCAAGACCAAATATAAGCCCTATGTTTCTAAGGAGCTCTATGACGCCAACAAAAGCAAAGACCGTGACAAAGATTCGATTGCGTGCGAAAGATGACGGAAAAGAAAATGACCAGTGCCTCAGCAGTATGATCCCTTTCTTATGGGGTCATGCTTGTTTTCGTTTTTGACCAGTTCGAAGATGGCGGTGTGACCGGCTCTAGTAAACCAGCTCGCAATCCCGATGCTCCCATACGACCCCCCCATTTGGAATTTATACCCATACCCAGTTTACAGGAATGTATGTTCGCATGTAAAGCAAAAAATAAGCCTCTACTACACTTCCCTCTTCGCTACCCTCCGCAAAAAATTAAAGCTCATCTCCAGACATGCCTGATAGGCTTGGGGAAAATAGCTTTTGGAATAAGGATTCATGAACCCATGTTCCCCTTCGATGACGTGAACGTGCGTATTCCGGCGATGCTCCAGTTTCTCTGAGAGCTCCGATACGTCAAATGATTTTTCGTTACTTGCAAAAAACAACAAAGCCGGGCACTTCGGCTCCATTTCGGCGTAGCTGCGAATTCTTGATCCGTAATATCCGATGATCCCGTCGATTCCGGATCCACTGCACCGCCAGGCAATGGTTGCCCCAATACTGAAGCCGACGATCATGATGCAGTCGTATCGATCCCGGTGATCCCGCACGATTTGATTCACTTCATCCACAGCCCGGTCAAAGCCAATCTGGTTCACGAAATAGGAGTAGGCCTCTTCCTCTTGTTCATATGGAAAAGGCCCCCGTATCAGCAGGTTCGGGGTGAGCACCTCGTAACCCGACCGGGAGACCTTATCGCCAAAAGCAAGAATATGCTCGTTAAGCCCATAGATTTCATGGAGTATGATGACCAGTGTCTTTCTGGATGTTGGAAAATTCATGTTTGCCATCTCTTTCTGTATTAAATCGTTAGAGCTCTGTCGCGGCATTAACTGTAATCCTCAATAAGAGACAGCTTTCCATCCCGGATCGTAAAGATCGACCTTCCTTGTAACCGAATGGTATCTCCCGCCTTCGCACCGTCCGGAAGATCTGACGCCAGCACCCCCGTGTAGTCAATGTCTGCCTCGATCCGGCCGTTCATCTCCCGAAGCTCCAAGATGGTCTGAAGCCGGGTTGAAAATAGAGCTGCCGCCTTTTCCGCCAAACCACGAAATGACTGCAGTCCTTTCGTTTCTACTGAAACCTCGTTACCGACGATATTTCTGAAAACAACATCCGGATGAAGCACACTTAGCATCCCCTCAATGTCAAAAGCGTTATAAGCTTCGATGTAATGGCGAATAAGCAGCTCGGCATCCTCGTGTTCTAACAGCTTCCGGTATATCTCTTCATTTTCCTCGTCAAAGCAAACAAACTGCACCTTCTTGATCGAGGTCTGCGGATGAGCCGATAGGAACTCCTTCACCGCACGGATGGCAACCGGCGCCGCCAACGCTTTGGGAAAACCGTAGATTCCCGTGCTAATGTTTGGAAAGGCTACGCTTTCCAGCTCGTACTGATCAGCCAGCTCCAACGATTGGATATAGCAGCTGTGCAGCTTGGCCTCTTCCTCATGCTGTCCGCCGTTCCACACGGGCCCCACAGTATGAATAACATATCTGGCCGGCAGCCGGCCAGCCGTCGTGATCACGGCTTCGCCTACGGGGCATCCTCCTTGTCTGGCCCGAATTTTCTGGCATTCTTCAAGAATTTCGCTCCCCCCGGCACGATGAATGGCCCCGTCGACACCGCCTCCGCCCAGCAGGCTCGAATTCGCAGCATTCACGATGCCATCCACTTCCGCGCGGGTAATGTCTCCCTGAACTAATTCGATCGCGGCCGATTGATAGTTTCGTTCCATACATCGTTCTCCTTTCCGCCTGAACCTTCTAGCGATGGATCTTTATTCTATTTAAATTGTTCCAACTAGCTTTCCCGATGCCTTGTCCTGAATTCCCCATGGCGCCACCTGCTGCTGGCTATATCTTTCCAGCACGGGGAGGTCTTGATAGACGTTTTCCCCCATTCCCTTCACCCTTTATGATCGATCTGAATCGTTTTATGCGGAGCCGCCATTATCCATATTTCTGATGTAATCCGCCATGCGCCGCATCATTTCCATTCTTGTAAAATGGTATTGTTCGTATAACCCGTGCGCATCCTTGGTGCCAAGCAGGCCGTTCAAATCTTTGAACTCATCGGCATTGGTAATCGTCCCAACCAGCTTTTTCCCGATGCCTTGCCCCCTGTATTCCTCGTCCACAAACACGTCGCACAACCAATACATTGTGGCCCCGTCGGTCACGACCCGCGCAAAGCCGACCAGCCTGTCTCCGATATAAGCCCCGTAGCAAATGGAATTTTCGATCGATTTCAGGATTCTTTCTCTGGGCCGTTTATTTGCCCAATAGCTCCGCGACAGAAAATCGCAAACCTTCTCCACGTCCAGTTTTGACTTGTCGGTGCTGATCACCAAATCGCCGTTCAAGTTTTCCATTTATATCCACCCTTTATGTATTTAAGGGCAATAGTAACAAGTCTGATTCCAAAGTTCAATCGTTTTTTTGCAAAATAAAAAGAACAAAACCCGAGAAATCTCGGGCCTTGTTCTTAGGCTGGGCTCCACGTGTCGCAGGATCCGGTTTTTCTTTCAAAAAGCCGGATTCAATCGCCGCTTACCCTAATGTCATATTCCAATTTAGGGGGCCATCGTATTAATCGTTGTCACGCTGACGTGCGCGGGCTTCGCCGCCTTTTTCACCGATTTTACGGTAAAAGTCCTTGTCGTGGGACTCGGCTGTAGCCTCCCCGCCCTTGCGGCCGATTTCCTGATAAAATTCTTTGTCATGATTTTTCGCCGTGGCTTCTCCACCCATACGGCCTCGTTCTTCCGGACTCATTTTGCCATTTTGGTTATTTGCCATGATTAATCACTCCTCTGAATTTTTGGAATTCCTTCACGCCATGTATTTAACCGCATGAAAAAATATTAAACATGTTCTCCTTCCATTTGCCAGCATGAAATTTTTAACTTATTTCAGCTCGATTATACTTTAGTTACGATTAGTTAATCGTTTAGGTTATTGAATAAATCAACATATACCCTTTCTATATCAGCTTCTCATTAAAAAAAGAGAGTGTCTCCATTCTGCCTGTTACAGACTCTTTAATAGTATGCTAAAGATAGAATTCACGTACTTCCAGCCCCTCTCTCATTTCTCATTGACAATATCGCTACCGGATTATTAATATAAATTTGTAAGGTTAACGATAACTTAATATAAAAGGAGTGCGTTAAGCGTTGAAATCCATTGAACAGGAAATCCGTAGGGAGTGGACAGAGCATATCCTCCCCTTTTGGGCGGCATTGCGGGATGACCGGCATGGGGGATATTACGGCGAAGTGAGCGTAGACCTGCAAACGGACACTCTAGCTCCCAAGGGAGGGATCGCCACCGCGCGCCAGCTGTGGTCGTTTTCCGCAGCCTACCGGGTAACCGGCGATGAGATATGGGCATCCCATGCGAAGCATGCCTATTTGTTTTTAAAAGACCGGCTTATAGACCGGGAGTACGGCGGTATTTACTGGATGGTTGATCATGAGGGACAGCCGCTGGACACGCGCAAGCATGTGTATGCCCAGTCCTTCGCCGTCTACTCGCTCAGCGAATACAACCGGGCCACCGGCGATGCGGAAGCGCTTGAGCTGGCACGCGAACTTTTCGGGCTGATTGAAGAGAAAGGCTATGATTCCGGCATTCAGGCTTATAAAGAAGAGTTTGACCGCGAGTGGCATGAGCAGCCAAACGAAATGCTCAGCGAAAATGGGATTAACGCGGACATCACGATGAACACCACCATCCATGTGCTTGAAGCGTATACGACGCTGTATCGCGTATGGCCGGATCCCCGGGTCCGCTCCGCACTGGAACATTTGCTGTCCATGCTCTACAACCGGATTTACGATCCAGAGAAGAAGCGTCTGAATGTGTTCTTTGACCGCAGCTGGAACTCTCTGCTGGACCTGACCTCGTTCGGTCATGACATTGAAGCGAGCTGGCTCATTGACGATGCGATGAAAGCCATCGGTTCCGACCATGCCGATTACGCAAAGATGGTGGTAGACATTGCTTATCAGGTCGCCGATACCGCAGTTTCGGAAGACGGCTCCCTGATGAACGAGCAGCACGGCGACCGTATCGACGATACCCGCATTTGGTGGGTGCAGGCCGAGTCTATGGTCGGTTTCTATAACGCCTATCAGCGGACGGGCGACACCCGTTTTCTGGATCTGATCGACCGGATGTGGACGTATACGAAGACCCATATCATTGATCCTAGAGGCGGCGGGGAATGGTATTGGTCGGTTCAGGCGAACGGGCAGCCGGATCGCCGTGAAATAGCCGGACCTTGGAAGTGCCCTTATCATAACAGCCGATTTTGTATCGAAATGATCGAAAGGATGAATGAAGCATGATCCATAAAAAATACGCCGAGCTGGCTTCCCGCCAGGAGGAACTGTTGTCCCGGCCTAATGAGCGGAATACGGAGTTTTACAATGGAGTCTATGACCGGTACAAGTACCCTGTGATCACCCGCCACCACGTGCCGATCCATTGGAGGTTTGACCTGGATGCGAAGCGCAATCCGTTCTTTATGGAACGGCTGCGCATGAACGCCACGCTGAATCCGGGAGCCATTTATCACGATGGAAAATATATTCTGGTCGTACGGACCGAGGGCCTGGACCGCAAGTCGATATTCACCCTGGCTGAGAGCGAGACCGGAATCGATAACTTCCGTTTCGTGGATCAGCCGTTGGTCTGGGACGATATCGACCCGAACGAAACGAATATGTACGACATGCGCCTCGTCAAGCATGAGGACGGCTGGATTTACGGAATCTACTGCTCCGAGCAAAAGGACCCGGACGCACCGGCTTACGATACGTCGAGCGCTGTAGCGCAGGCCGGGCTTGTCCGCACCCGGGACCTCAAAACCTGGGAGCGTCTGCCGAACATTCAGACCGGCTCACCGCAGCAGCGGAACGTGGTCCTTCATCCGGAATTCGTGGACGGCAAATATGCGTTTTACACGCGGCCGCAGGATGGCTTCATCTCTACCGGTTCGGGCGGCGGTATTGCTTTTGGGTTGTGTGAGGACATCCTGAATCCGGTCATTGACCAGGAGACGGTGATCGACGAGCGCCGGTATCATACGGTATATGAAGTGAAGAACGGTCAAGGGCCTGCCCCTATCAAAACCGACCGCGGCTGGATCCATATCGCCCACGGCGTCCGCAATACGGCAGCGGGTCTTCGCTATGTCCTGTATATCTTTGCAACCAGCTTAGACGATCCGGCCAAGGTTATTGCTAAGCCAGGCGGCCACTTCATCGCACCGTACGATGACGAACGCGTCGGGGACGTCTCGAACGTGATTTTCTGCAACGGGGCGGTCGTCAACGAGAAGAATGAAGTCTTTATTTACTATGCTTCAAGCGATACCCGCATCCATGTGGCCACGACGACGGTAGACCAGCTGGTCGATTACACGTTCAACACGCCGGCGGATGAGTTCCGTTCGCTGGACAATGCGGCCCAGCGCGCCAAGCTGATCGCACAGAACGAAGAGCTGCTGCGCGTGCGCGCTTAAGTTTTACCAACACTGTATAACCCCGGCCTTATTTAGATACATCTTTCTTTATTCGCTTGCCAAAGCAGGCTATACTGTACTATATGATGAATGGAGCGTCCGGCTGCCGTAAGGCAGCCGGCGTTCAATGTAACGGACCTTTCGAATAACCAATCGTTGTAAAGGAGATGGTGGAATGAACAAGCATATCACCTTGCGGGACATCGCCGAGCGAATGGGCGTCAGCAGCGTCACCGTCTCAAAGGCTTTGAATGATAAGGAAGGCGTCAGCGGCGAATTAAAGGAGCGGATCAAGCAGCTTGCGGACGAAATGGGATACCGCATCAATAAAGTCGCCAAGTCGATGAAGGAAGGCTTAACCTATAACATCGGCGTCGTCATTCCCGAGCGTTTTACCGGACAGACGCAGTCTTTTTACCTGAAAGTGTACCAGCAGATTGCGATGGCCCTTGAGCCATACGGCTACGACGGCATTCTGCATATTTTGTCCGCCGAAGACGAGAAACTGCTCCACCTGCCGCGCATCTACTATGACCGCAAAGTAGACGGATTCATCCTCCTCGGCCAAATCAGCAAGCCTTATATCGAAGCGTTGGAGCACATGGAACAACCCAAGCTGTTTCTCGACTTTTATGACGAGCATTCCGACATCGACTCGGTGACGACCGACAATTTTTACTGCGCTTATGAGATCACGAACTATCTGGTCCAACAGGGACACCGGAAGATCGGCTACGTCGGCAATCTGTATTCGACCAGCAGCATCCAGGACCGGTACCTGGGCTACTATAAATCTTTGCTGGAGCACCGAATTCCGTTGAATGACCACTGGATCGTCAATGACCGCGACGAGGAAGGAACGCTGATCGATATGGAACTGCCGGAGGATATGCCTACCGCCTTCGTCTGCAACTGCGACCGGGTCGCCCATTTGCTCGTCCTGAAGCTGAAATCGCAGGGCTACCGTGTGCCGGAGGACTGCTCGGTGGTCGGGTTTGATAATGACGTGTTCGCTACCTTGACTGAACCGCACCTGACGACGGTCGAGGTCGATACGCCGCAAATGGCCCAGACCGCCGTCCACTCCCTGCTGAAGAAGATCAGCTCGCCGGAAATGCGCTTTGGCCGCGTTCTTGTTCAGGGTAAGATCATTTACAGAAACTCCGTTAAGAAAGCAGACTCTACAGGTTGACTCAGACCGTGATCCTCGCTTTACGATGCTACGGCATGTCGGTCTTCCGATTCGCTATGCATCCGATTTCAGCGGCGTCCAGCCGGTCGCTTGCGACCAATCATGGGCTCTCTGCAGAATCTCCCATACGACGGGTCCCTTCCCCTCTACGTATTTCTCGCGTTCATGCTGAAACCGCTGCATCAGAAGATGCTTCTCGGCCGAATAACGCCGGCAGTCTTGGGGATGTTCGCGCAGGTAGTCCCTAAATAATAGGGTCAGCTGCTCGGACCAGCTCCCTGCCTGCCGCACATGGATATGCGTTCTGCGGGTACCGGGAATTTCACGAAAGTACTTTTTCGTCAGGTCGGGATTATCCTCCCTGTGTACAAAACCGACGGACTCAAGCTTGGCCCGGTAACGGGCAACATCCTGCAATGCCGCAACCGACACCTGAATATCAATGATCGGCTTCGCATCCAGCCCGGGAATGGAGGTCGATCCCACATGATCGATTCGCACGGCCGCCTCCCCTAAGGCTTTTCTTAGTTTCTTTCCCAATTCGGAAAAGAGATGTCTCCACACCGGATCGTACGGCGCGATTCTCCACTGGTTTTCCATTTCCGGCTCCTTTCCTGGCGACACAAAAGAGAGGAATCCACGCAGGACGCCTCTCTTTCTTCATGTCAAAGACTTGATGTATCGGGATCGGATGCAAGCCGGCGTCACTCCCTGCTGCGGTCGCTTAATTTCTCACTGATCTCCCGCAGGGTTAGCTGCAGCGCATCCATCTTCTTCAGGCTTGTATATTGGTTGTTGATGATGGCAACCAGAGCGATCAGCAGGATGACAAACAGAAATAGCATGTGATCGTCCTCCAATCGTTATAACTGCTGCTCGAAGTTATTCACGAGCACTTAGGTAGTCCATTCTTTATCCTTCCGTAAAATGGAGTACATCCGTTGATCCACAAACTTCCCCTTCATCTTCAGCTGTTCCCGCAGCACTCCCTCGAAGCTCATCCCGAGCTTCTCCATTACCCGGTAAGACCCCGGATTGCTAGCGTTGCATCTGGCTTCCAGCCGATGGAATCCTGCTTGGACGAAAGCGTAACGCACGATTTCCCTCGTCGCTTCCGTGACGATCCCCTGACTCCAATAAGCTCTGGCCAACGCATAACCTATTTCGGCTTTTTCATGCACCGGATCTACATTAATGAGGCCAGTTCTGCCTATCAGTTTGCCACTCGCTTTCTCGACAATCCCCCAATGGATCGCTTGCTTCATGTCAAACCTTAAATTGACCCTGGTTAGATAATCGATGGTCTCCTGCATAGAAGTATGCCGATCCCACAGTGTTTCAGCCGACACATCCGGATCGCTTGCGAGCTCAAAGTAATCTGCGGCATCAGAGAGTTCCAGTCTTCGAATCCGAAGTCTCGCCGTTTCAAATGTTGGAGGACTTGAAAATAGTTTTCCTACATCCATCATCCATGGGCCTCCCCATTCTAAGCGCTTCTATTAGGCATTAGCTCCAAACAACCTTCAAATACTTTCGAAACAGCTCATCCAGCAGCGGAGTCGGATCCTGGAGTTCTGTCTTAAAGTCCTTCAAAAAATCGATAACGTGTTCAATTTCGGCTTCGATAAAGTCATTGATGCGATCGATCCGCTTTTCATAATCCAGTTCCTCCCCAGCCATCTTGCGACTTAAGAGAGAATGGACCTCTTTTAAAAGGGATTCATCCGAAATTAAATCCGCAACGAGATCCTGAAAGAGAATGGGAGGACTCGTGTTATACTTTTCGATCCATTTGCATGCCAGAATAGGCCGCAGCACATAGAAGTACTTTTTAATCTTCACATGCTCACCGCGCAAATACTCACGGAAATTCCCTTGAGCCATACTTAGATAATGGTGCATGGATGCTTTGGGAGAAAACACCTTCTCTTTGATGTCTAACAATTCGCCTCTAAAGCCGTAGTTCTCATCATAAACGATGTCAGAAACAAGCCATTCTAACAGCGGCGGATTGGACTTTCTAAACAGCTTCAGCGCTTTCCGGATGTCCCACCCGTTGATATCCAGCATATCGTTGATCGGCAGTTCGATCACGTCCCGCTTATCATCGATAGACAGGTACCATTCCGGCCTGTGCACATAGACAAAACGAACATCGTAGTCGCTGTCTTTGGAAGGAAAACCCCATGCACGGCTTCCTGATTCCACAGCGAAAAGAATCTTAACCTGATGGTTCTGTTCAATTTCTACTAAATTCTGTTTTATGATTTCTTTCACCGCTTGCCTCCTCCGGAATGCCCGCATTGATTTCCCCGTCCATTGCTGCTCTCCTTGCTTTTTACACGTCCACCCGATAATTGAGATGCAGCTCGTCCCCCGGAAGTCCGCGAATTCCCCAATTCGCTTTCGGCGTTTCAAAAATCGTGATTTCCAGGTCCGAAACGCCGATCCCAAGGGCGGGAATTCTATCGAAAAGAAGCTGGATCAGCTGCTTTTTCGCGGCATCCGATCGTCCTTCGAACATGCTGATTTCAATAATTGTATATCTGTCGGTACGGTCACCGGGGTAAATGAAGTCTTCTTGATCCATGAAAAAGAACCGATGAAACCTTTTATCCTGAGGGAGCTGCAGCGCCTCCACGGCACAGGCTTGAAGCACATCCGAAAAATCGCTCTGGATCGGCTTCAGCGTGGAGCGCAGACCGAAAATTTTAATTTGAGCCATACGTCTTTCCCCTTCCATGAAATAGGTTCATCCCGGGATGCCGACCTGGTTATACGTTAGGAAAAAGAGGCGTCGAGAGATATCTTTCTCCTGTATCGGGAAGCAATACGACGATCCGTTTATTGTGGTAATCCGGTCTTTTTGCCAGTTGAATGGCCGCGTAAACGGCAGCCCCGGACGAAATGCCCACCAGCAACCCTTCCCATCTGGACAGCGAACGGGCCGTTTCCAGCGCATCTTCGTCTTTAACCTGGATGATCTCATCTACGATGGACGAGTTAAAGTTATCCGGAACAAAGCCCGCCCCGATGCCTTGAATCTGGTGAGCCCCCTTTTTCCCTCCGGACAGAACTGCCGAGGCAAAAGGCTCCACCGCCACGATCCGCACGGACGGATTTCTTTCCTTTAGCACCTCGCCAACCCCAGTGATGGTGCCGCCTGTACCGACACCGCTGATGAAAATGTCCACGTCCCCGCCAGTGTCTCTCCAAATCTCTTCCGCTGTCGTCATCCGGTGAATCGCCGGATTGGCCGGGTTGTTAAATTGCTGTGGAATAAAGGAGTTCGGGGTGGATGCCGCGATTTCTTCGGCTTTGCGGATAGCACCGCCCATCCCTTCATTCGCCGGTGTCAGCACCAGCTCGGCTCCAAGCGCAAGCAGCAGCTTGCGGCGCTCCAGGCTGAAGCTCTCCGGCAGGGTAATAATCAGCTTGTAACCCAATGCCGCTGCCGCAAAAGCCAGGCCTACCCCGGTATTTCCGCTCGTCGGCTCGATGATCACCGAGTCCTTGTTCAGCAGTCCGCGCTCCTCGGCATCCTTGATCATGGCATAACCGATGCGGTCCTTTACGCTGCCTGCCGGGTTAAAATACTCCAGTTTAGCAATGAGGGTCGCCTGAAGCTCGTGCCTCTCCATCACATGGCCCAGCTCCAGCAGCGGCGTATTTCCTATAAGTTCAGTCAAGTTCTTGGCGATTGTCATTTCCGTTAACACTCCTGAGTATAAAATCCAACTTCCTCCGTTGGTCATTACTTCAAGTTATCATTTCCGGAAAATAAAAACAATCCATGCAACCCATGAAGCACCGTAGACAGGCTGCTTGCTCACGCTGCCCTGTCATACCTCTACAATACCGGCGGCTTGGTAGGGGTAGTCGATCTGCCTTTTCACGAGCTGCGCCGCTTCGGCTCCCGCCAATAGCTCAATGACGTATACGCCCAGATCAATCGATGTGGCCACCCCGCCGGCCGTGATGAAATGACCATCTTTTACGATTCGGGCATGAACCACCTCTTCGCAGTAAGGCTGCAGCAAGTCGTAGACGTTGGGATGGGTCGTCGCTTTCCGTCCTTTTAAAAACCCCGCAGCTCCCCACAGCAGCGAACCCGTGCATACGGACACTTTGAATTCCGCCGATTCCGCCGTTCGAATCCAGTCGATAAAGTCCACATCCTCCCGTAGCTTTCGCGTTCCCATTCCGCCCGGGATGAACACCAGGTCATACGCCGATAAATCCGGCCGGATTACATTCACCCTGACCCGCATGCCCAGTTCATCCGTCACTTCCTCCGTCAAGCCGCAAATGTCCCATGTCGTATCTTTCGTTGGCTCAAACTGCCGCAAGCGGTAGATGACATCATAAAAGCCGACAAAATCCAGAAACGTAACGCCATCGAACAAAACCAGCGCAATCCTCAATCGGAATCATCCTCTCAAAAAAAGGGGTGACCTAGGTAACAGCCTATCTGAAACGACCCCGGCCCCTTCTATATTGAACTGCTCAAAGCTGTATGAGATGCGGCATATTCTTCTTTCAGCAAGCCGTAGATCTCCAAATCGACAACGCCTTTACCCGACCAGACGGTTGCCTGCCTTAACGTCCCCTCCAGCATAAAACCGTTCTTCTGCAGCACACGCTTGGAGGCATCGTTCGCCGGCATCACTTCGGCCTGCAGCCGATTGACCCCCACCTGGCATGGACGGACAAGCATTACTCCATCAGTTCAGCAACCTGACGAATAACGTCGCCGACATCGTCACCGTTCCGGATGACAAAGAAATGGTCCGCTTCTTCCGCCGTAGGCTCTATGACGCCGCTGTCTGGAGACTCCGCCTGCTGCCGATCCAAAACGGCTTTAAAGGAAGAAGCCCTGCTGAAGATGGAAGTGCTTCGCTGGCTGTGAGCTACCCGTTCTTGAAGGACCGCATCCGGAAGGTCAAAATAAACGACAACCGTCGTAAATCCATGGTTTTGGTAATATTCGATCAGTTTGAGGCGGGCATGGCGATGGCGGTTGGAATTGCACAGGATGAGATGATAGGAGGTCTGGTTTACCGCATAATCCACAATGGCCTGAGTCACGGCATATTTGATCCGATTAGGTCCTTGTTTCGGCAGCAGAGTCCGATAATGGGTATTGATAAAATCCGCATGGTTGTCCTGATCAATGACCAGGGCGTTCGGCAGTTGTCCTTCCAAGGATTGGGCAAACGTCGATTTACCGCTGTGGGTTACCCCTACGGTTAGGATGGCGAGCCTCTTCACTGCGGCTGCTCCTTAGGCTGATAGGCGCCCAGCTCATTTCCGAATGGATCGACAAATTTGAGGACCCAGCCGAATCCGTGATCTTCATACTGCCTGATATGTACTTCGTTGTCCTGCAGCGCATCGTGCAGCCGGTCAATCTGCCGGGTGATAAACATAAAAGACGGCATCGGAAATTCATCTTCCGCCAGCCAAAATGTCCGCTCATTCTTTGTGCTGCGGTGCAGCATGAGAACCGGACCGGAAGTGAATTTTAACCAAGCCGCATGATCATACACCGTCATAATATCAAGACCAAGCACCTTGTTATACCACTCAACCGCTTGCGGGATATCCTGCACCGGCAATTGCACGTGATCAACGTTCTCTACGAGATGGTTCAACATAACTCCTCCCTTCATCCTTCACGAATTAACCAGGTTTCGGCTTAATAATATTTCAATAATTCCTTGTCGATCTCATCAATATAACCGATGTCTTGTTGACCATCCCAGAATACAATGCTGCTCGCTTCATTATTGATGACAAAAGGCCTCTCCTGATCAATATCCGCACAAAACAATCCGCCGTATTCGGTCCTGCCGTCCTTTAACCGGAACTTCATCATCCCTTTAAATGCAACATGATTCGAGGTTTGATTGGTCTCTTCAGCCATTTCGCGTATAGCGCATTCTCGAAGGGATTCGCTAGGTTCCAATATTCCGCCGGGTAATTCCCAGTGATTTTTCCATGTATTGTGGAGCAGCTTTATTCTTGGCTACGACCAGGGCGTGAGTAATCGGAAAATCCAGGCTCATTTGGGCTGCTTCCTCTTCGGACACGCGCAGAAATTCGTCAAATACATCCCCATTTTGATTGATACAAATCGGCATCTCGATCCTCCTTCACGAAATATAACGAAATACTCAACGGATGCAACTCGGATGCTCTTGTACCAGAACTTCCATCCGCTCAAAAAATCTCTCCAAGCTTGATTTCATCATAAGAATGTACCGTGATATCCGCTTGGTCCAGGTTCTGATTCCCCGAGTTCGGATTCAGATAGCCAATGCACTTCATGCCAGCCTTCTTGGCGGCGATCACCCCGTTTCTTGAATCTTCAAGAACGACGCAATTCTGCGGATCGACTCCGAGCTGCTTTGCCGTCTCGAGGTAAATGTCGGGTGCGGGTTTTCCTTTTGGAACCTCCTCACCGCTGACCACCGTTTTAAAAAAATGACTCAGCCCAAATTTCCCAAGGACACCTTCAATAAAAATCCTCGGGGAAGACGAAGCAACCGCCATCGGAATATTCCGCTGCTTAAGTTGAGCAATCAGCTCCCGAATGCCTGCTATAGGCTCTATTTCGAGATTGTTGAGAATATTCATTTTCAAATTCATTTGATACTCGATCATGTCCTCAATCGTATGCACCAAGTTGTGCTCCTGCCTGAAAATGCCCAGCATCTCGGGATTGGTCATCCCGACAAACCGCTCCAGCTCCTGCTCCGTCGTTTTCACACCAAAGTAATCGAGTGTCTTAATATCCACGTCAAAATGAATCGGTTCGCTGTCAATAATGACGCCATCCATATCGAAAATAAATGCGCTGTTCATGAAGTTCCTCCCTTTCGCCTAACCTGCAGTTATAAACTTATGCTTCAAATAATACATGATCCCAGCCCGGTCCACATCGGAAAATTGTCTTGGGTCCTCTTTCATCAGTTGATGGATTTCCTTGACCGATCTCCAGCCGACATCCGCCGTTTCATCGCCATTTCGCAGCAACGTTCCCTCAGCCCTGCATAAAAAGTACATACCTATGGAATCTACCGGACCTTTGATCGTCTGATATACGCAAAAGGGTTCGACACACTCTACCTCAAACCCCGGATTGATCCCGCGCGTATCAATCCTTTTCTCGCTGCCTTTTATTTCGACGATGGTGAGCCCCGTCTCCTCGCGCACTTCACGTCTTAATCCATCCAGGATCGGTTCAAACAGCTCCAATCTGCCTCCTGGCAATTCCAATGATTCTTCTCCCGGCTTGCAGCGAGTCTGAAGAATGATTTCCGCTTGGTTGCGATGAACGCGTTCAATGATGGCCCTTGCATTGACGAAAAACATAACGCGTGCCCCCTCTTCCACTTTGATGATTACTCATTAAAAACGGATCACATCCGCATCCGGCGGTGTATACCTGAGCATTCTCCCCATCGTCAAATCTGGCCTTTGTGATGGAATTCGTGCGTCATGACGTGAGTTATCAGCTGCAAAATAGAGTATTCTTTCTGAGCATGCAGCGAGAGAATCTCACCGGCGATACGCTCATCGGGACGGTAACTGTATTCCTGCAGAAATCTCTCTACCATCTCATCAACTTCTGAAAATAGGTTTCGAATATCCTGCACCGTGCAAGTGAGGCTGGTTTCCGTGGTTTCCCGGGATGAACGCATGGCAAATCGGCGATCCAAAATTCATAGACATTAGCGATATGAACCAATGTATCACGTATGCTTCCCCTGCCAAAGTCATTTATAGGTAGAATGAAGTCTGCCTCCTTGAATCCTTCGCAAAATGAAAGGACAACCTCCCTCGATCCTTGGACCAAGGCATACTGGTTGGCTAACAACCTAGTCACCTCATTTCTGATATCATTTTTAATGATCTTTAATAGGAATATTGACCGGTGCCCGAGTCGTTATATCTTTAAGGGTATAACGTTGAAAAAGTCTTTGTAGTTGAATAGGTAAAAATCGGCGCCTGGGGTTTCGTTCTGAAATAAACAGGTTTTAATCCCTAACGTCTTGCCGGGAAATATATCGATCTCCCGATCGCCAATAATGAAATCGATCTGGTTTCTATGATGCAAATACAGATATGATGCCGGATCCGGTTTTCTGGGAAAGCCGTCGTCACCAGCGACGATATCTACAAAATAGGGCTCCCAGTGATAATGTTGCAATATTTGGATGACTTCTCTGCGAGGTTTGTGAGTCATTATTACATTCTTTTCTGCTGTCCGTAAAATGTTCTCTAAGTCGGGGAAGGGTGGCGTTTGTTCCGGTTGAAGGCTCTCTTCTCTTCTAAAAATTTCTTTGATTTGAAACTCCGTTAGATTGAAGTACTTAACTGCGTGAGTAAACGAGATCTTCAGCTGCTGCAGGATTTCTTCTGTAGGTCTTTGCCGTTCCAACACCTCATTAAAAATGTTCGTATAGGCTGGGTAAGTATTAAACAAGGTGCCGTCGAAGTCCCATAATATGTTCAATGACCTCCTCCTCCCTTCACTAGGATTAGAGATCCTCTCCCGACTCATCCACTTCTCTGCTACCGCCGCCAAAATACCATTGATGCCTCTCTATGAATTCTAAAAATTCGTCTATAAAAATATCGTTATTCTCATCATCTCGAATTTCGACGATTCCCTCAATTTTGATGAATTTGGCCATTACAAGCCTCCATTAATTAAATTTTTAGTATACTCGTTGATATGTCTCACCACTAGCCACTCAAAATGATTCAGGCCAACTGCGCTCCTCCCAAAAAATACATCCTGAATTACTTCTACTTTGATACATATTTTTTGTGTTATTATATATGTAATGAAGACCAAGTGCTGGTAACACTTGGTCCATACAATTGGCTTGGATGGGATTCCCCTTCTTAGTCAGTTCAAAGGAAAAAAACCACCTTTCGCTTCCAATCTAAGGGTGGGTTTTTACTTTCTCTTGTTGTTATTATTAATGTATGTTAAAAGAGCAAGAATCAGCGTCCCAAATAGGAACATGATCGTTAATGCGTCTTTTACTTCCATGGCTTCAGCTCCTTTCGAAGGGAAACCATGCCCACCCAAGATTAACTACCCCACCGCAACAATCAAACTCGTCACGAGCAATAACACAGAGACGGGCGCCCAGATCCTTCTCTCCCATTTGCTTCGAGTAATCAGGTTCAGCACGGTTGAAATCGTTGAAAAAGCAACCACAAACCAGATCGCTTTGTCGGCAAACGAATCCCATGCCGGAAAGAAGAAGCCCGACCTGATCAGCACGATCGACGCGATGGCGAGAAGAACGATGGCCTGAACGATTGCCCCCATACGCATACCCGGCGGGTACTTTCCTGGGAACTTTCCACCCATCGCATAACTACCCCATGGCATCCCTAATGCCAGGGCCAGCTGAAAAAGAACCACAATAAAAATGAAAACGGTGAATAGCATCGCCGATATGGATACCAACACGGTCATCCCACTCTCCCTCAATTGAAGCCTATTGGGTGAAACCCGCTTTTTTTCTCTGGCAGCGCATCATTTCCGGCCTATGCCCCACTACACCTCGATCCAAAATCGGTTCAAGACATTTCCGTCTTCCTCAATAAAGTCTTGGTCTGGAATCCCGCCATTGTTAAGGATCGTCTTCTTGGAGCCTATATTGTGGGCATCGCAGACCACCAACACTTGATGTATTCCAAGTATCTTGGCTTCTTGTAGGGCTAAGGAGAGCAATCGGGTGGCGTAGCCTTTTTGCCTTTCCGAGGGACGGATCCCATATCCGATATGTCCGCCACTGTTCAATAATTTTTCATTAAGCTCATGTCGTATATTTACGGCTCCTGCGATCCGATTCGTCTCCGTCACTAACCACAACGTGGAGTTCCTTACATATCCATCCGGCAGGTCCTTGCCTTGTTCATTGTCCTCTAAAAACCGGAGTATTGCCGCAAAATCCGTAGGATCCTTTGTAATGACCCAAGGTACCATCGGTTCATTGCTTTCCTTCCAGTCCAGATAAAAAGAGAGGTACTCCTCTTGCAGTTCTGCCGTAGGTTTGATTAATCGTACAGTCATCTCAGTTGCTCTCCTCAATCACATTTGTTTATCGTCTGACCGGCCGTGACAATCCATTTCTAATAGACTACGCCCAGAATGTCCTCGATCTTCTTGATGTAATGAGTGCAATTTTCCCGGAGCAGTTCTCCGTCGCCCCCATATCCATACTCGGCTCCGATAGAGTCAATCCCGTTGTTTTTGGCCCCGATCATATCATGCTTTCGGTCGCCAATCATGACCACTTCGCTTTTCACAAGGTTTCTGTTCTGGAGAAGGTATGTAATGATTTCGGTTTTGTCGGACAGCGTCCCATCCAGATGACTGCCAACGACCCATTCAAAGTAATGGTCTACTTCAAAATACTTGAGGATCTCATCCGCAAACACTTTCGGTTTAGAGGTGGCGACATACAGCGTAAATCCGTCGTCCTGCAGCGTCTTCAGCACGCTTTGCATCCCGGGATACAGCTCATTTTCAAACATTCCGCGTTCCCTAAAATACTCCCTATAGTATTCAACACCTTGCAACGCCTGGCCCTCGGAAAAGGAGTAGATTTCCATAAACGAGTTTTTCAACGGGGGACCGATAAACGGCTCCAGCTTATCTAAGTCATCTTCTTGAATCCCGAACTTGTTCAGTGCATATTGTACCGACTTGGTAATCCCTATTTTGGGGTCCGTAATCGTTCCGTCCAGATCAAATAAAAGATGCTTGTATCTCATGAGCTAGTTTCTACCTGCTTTCTAATTATGGTTTTCCAATAAATAATGCTTACAGAATATTTTCCAGTATCTTCGCAACCCCATCGTTATCATTCGTATCCGTGACCTCTTTTGCCAACGCCTTTAGTTCTTCCACTGCATTTCCCATTGCCACGGGCCAACCACAAACTCTAAATAATCCAAGATCATTTCGATCATCACCAAAGGCGATCACTTTTTCAAGGGGGACATTCAAGCTTTTGCATAGTACATCGACAGCTTTTTCCTTTGAGGCCATTTTAGACGTGATCTGAACAAGTTCTCCATGATCTGTAACGATCACATTCAATTGGGCTGCAAGCTTCTCATTAAATAAGCTGGTATCCATATGGCCGTAAAAAAGAATTTTTGTTGCATCCAGTTTTTTTAGTTCTTCCAACGATTTCACGGTCGGATTTTCCTGAACCTTCATATAGGCTGTATAATCATACTCCTCAAGGCTCAACCATTCATCCATTACTTCCAGACTTATTTTCAAACCCACGCCGCAGCTTAACCCATACTCCAAGACCTCAGCGGTCATTCGAGCTTCAATAGGTTCATGATGATGAATTCCTGTTTGTTCACATATAATATAGGCTCCGTTGTAAAAAATAGTTGAACCCATCCTCAGTAATTCTTCCGGTAATAACCATCTCACAGCTCTTGGTGGCCTTGCGGTCGCAAAGATGATTTTCATTCCTTTCTCGTAACAATCCTGAATAACCTTATAGTTCCGGTCAGTAATTTGTTTATCTGAGTTGAGGAGAGTTCCATCTAAATCCAAAACAACTGCTGCAAAATTCATTGAAATTCTCCCTCCAATGAAATACAAATGAACAAACAAGCCCTTACGTTGCCTGAGCTTGTTGTCATTCCAATCATGTTCCCTAAACTTGATGATCGATTAACTCCTTTATGAAATAGTAATGCTTACTTCCTAGAGGTGCGTTCTCGATCACGGCCATTTCTTTATATCCATATTTCTTATAAAACTCAGGAGCCTGAAAACTGAAGGTGTTCAATTTAATGAAAGTACAGTGCTTTGTCCGTGCAATTCGTTCTGCTTCCTCCAGTAATCTTTTCCCATGCCCGCTTCTACGATGTTCATCTTCTACCCACAAAATATCAACTTCCATCCAATTCCAGCATATCGCGCTGTTTAGGCCGGCTATGATGCGGTCCTCTTCATCCTTAACGCAAAGATTCAATTCTTCATAAATACCATTGGGGACTTGATTTGAGTTAAATTCAATCAATTTATTCCTTACGTAATTCGCTTCATCCGCTGTTCCTCTTCGTATTTTTGGGATTTCGGACATCGTATCCTCCTGTTGGATTTGTATCGTTAAACTTCTCTTCCTAGGAATGACCTGCTTTCATTCGCTCCATAATCGGATGGCCTTCTTTCAATTGAAGCAAGTCCCACAGGTTCCCATACAGGTCTTTAAAGACGGCGACCATTCCATAGGACTGCTCTTTCGGCTCCCTCACAAATTCGACCCCTTTGGCGATCATATCGTTGTAATCTCTCCAGAAATCATCCGTATTCAGAAATAAAAACACTCTTCCGCCGGACTGTTTGCCGATGAATGGTTCCTGTTCAGGTTTCGATGCCCTTGCGAGTAAAATGGTTGTACCTGCCGAGCCCGGAGGAGCAACGACGACCCAACGCTTATCCTGTTCCGGCTGATACGTATCCTCAACTAATGTAAAATGAAGCTTCTTCGTATAAAAATCGATAGCCTCATCGTAATCCTTAACAACTAGCGCGATGTGCACGATGGATTGAATCATATCCTCTTCTCCTCCGATACCTTGTAACATCCCGTGAAACATTGAATTCATTTTATACGGATTCCTAAAATTTACAAGGTTTTTCCTTGAAACAACCTCATTTCTCCGGAACGCCCCCGTCCATACGAACGACCACCTTGCCTATCGCTCGACCTTGGCCGAAGTACTCAAAAGCCTTGGCCGCGTCCCCCAATGAATAAACCCGATCAATGACAGGCTTGACTTGACCCGTTTCCACCAAAGACCTCCAGATCAACTGGTCGTCATGGTTCGGCTTATGGATCAGCAATCCCAAGTTCTTTTTTTGAAGCTTAGCCGTCCATGGTGCAGCCAATAATGTCTGAAAAATACGCGGAAAGGACCCCCCCACCATGACATAGGATCCGCCCGGTTGGAGTGCTCGCTGGATCGCAAATACGGATCGGTTTCCGACCACATCGAGGATCAGATCATACCGCTTATCCCCAGCAGTGAAGTCCTCACTCATATAATCCACAACATGATCCGCCCCCACGGACAGCAGCGTTTCCAGCTTCTCGGCCCGATCTACGCCGGTTACCACTGCGCCATGCAGCTTGGCGTATTGAATCCCAAACGTGCCTACGCCGCCGCCCGCTCCATTAATAAGAACGTGACGGTCTTTCGCAAGCTTTCCTTTGTCGCGTAATCCTTGCAAGGCCAGAACCGCTGCTTGAGGAATGGCTGCCGCCTGCTCGAAGCTCACCCCTTCCGGTTTCGGCGTCAGTGCTTTTTCGTCAGCGCAAACATATTCTGCAAACCCTCCCCAGCCACAGCCGGAAATATCTCCAAATACTTCGTCTCCGGGCCGAAACCGCTTGGCCGCCTCCCCCACGGCGATAATCCTTCCTGCAATGTCCGCGCCTAAAATACGGTACCGGGGCTTACGCATCCCGCCAATACGGTTCACAAACGGCTTTCCACGCAGGAGATCCCAGTCCCAGGAATTTACGGATGCGGCGTGGACTGCGATCAACACCTCATGGTCCTTAGGCTTAGGAATCTCCACCACTTCCATCCGGAGAACATCCGGCTGTCCGTATGTGTCATAGACAAGCGCCCTCATCGTACCCGATCCTAGACTTGCTTGATGGTCTTTCGTCTCGATCCCGGTCTTCATGGCCGACACCATCCTACCTTCAAATTAGGGTTAAACGCTAAGGCGAGCTAGGCAAATCTTCTAAAGCAGAAGAGATTAGCTCCTTTTTAAAATGCCTAAATATGCACTCCACGGCCCAACGTCAGCCCGGTATCTCTCCGCCATCACCCGAACGATTTGCGTCATATGCGTAAAATCATGCACGACCCATGCAGAGAGCAACTCCCTCAACTTCACGACGCCGAATTCCGGATGCAGACCGGTCTTTTCCAGATCCAGGGGATCGACGACTGCCCTCAGTTTGGATAGGTTCGCCATTCTCATGGTGTGAAACTCTAGTAATGCCTCTTCAACGGTTCTTTCAGACGTGCCTTTTAAGTGGGAATAGCGGTCAAATACGGGAAATGGATTATTTTCCCCTTCCGCAAGAATGGATTCCATCCTCGGGATCCAGTTATGCTTCTCCGCTTCAATGAGGTGTTCAACCACTTCAAGCGGGTTCCAGGTTCCTTCCCCTTCATTGCTATGCAGCCATCCCTCGGATAGACCGGATAAAAAGCTCTCTAAGGTTTGTGGCGTGCGTCCCAAAATTTCGAAGGCTTCATTCATATGGAAGTTCATATCAACACTCCTTTTGGCTATTTTCAAGCTCCCTTACTCATCCAGCTCCTCCCACTCCTCATCAAGCACCAGAACGCCACGTTCATTCCGTATGAATGCTGTCCCTGGCGGCGAGTGAAATTTGAAAAGATGGATGCATTGCTTTCGAATGGATCTTTTCAAAATAAATGGGCTTCAAAATAGGGTCGAAGTACATCAAAAACAAGGTCACTCCGATGATCAAGAGGGAACTTCCCCAAGCAAGTTGAGCCCTCCGTATCCAAAAAACATTACCACAAACCCACACCCGAATGAGGAACAAGCAGCTTCCAATGATGAGATAGGCAGGCACATAACCCTCCATACACCAATAAAAAAGGCTGCACCAGTATATCCACACGAGCAGCATCAGCATGTTATTGGAACTAGCGCTAACCTTTTTATCATTCGAAATCCGTCTGACTTCAATCCGATGATCCATAAGCCACTGCCTAGCTTCATCGATATCGGAAACGACAAAACCATACACAGCTTGCGGGCCGCTTGAATACCTCATCTGTGAGTTCACCGCTTCTTCACTTACGATCAGCATGATCCGAATTCCCGTTGTTGACCTCATTTCCACGTACAAAGGATCTTCAAACGCAGGTTCAAAAAAAGCGTTCCAGGTTCGTTACAGGGATATAAAAGTATCGCCTCAACAATTCCATCAAACAACGCCCTCCTCTCTCCATCCGGGTTATCTTCTTACAAAATCCTCTTTTATTTCATCCTGCGGATCCCATATAGACCAAGCGTCCTCCAGCAGATTCCCCTCATGATCTCTAAAGTAAAAATATCTAGCTTCTCCAGCTCCGAGAGTCTGTAAATCTTCGACCATCAGCCCCTTGTCCTTCATGAATTGATGGGTGTACTCAATGTCTGGACAGTTTATCGCCATGATCGGAAAAGGCCTGCCATTCCTCATAATTTCCAGCGGCTGCTTGTCTTCTGTTTCAATGAGCAGCAAAGCAATCGAGTGTTGATGGGGGTGATGCAGTACGGCAATATGAGATCCGCGGTCCTGGAACTTCTTCATTAACTTAAAATCCAAGTTTTCCGTGTACCACGCAATAGAATCATCAATACGGGTTGTCGGAACATATACGTAGCCAATACGGGAGAAAGCAAATGTCGAATTCATTGGATACACTCCTTCGTTTGGATGGTTTTTAGTCTTCATTTAGGTTTGAAGAATAATCAAAAAAGTGATGAAGAATCCCGAAGGCCTTTATTTCATAATCCATACTTCCTTCAGCATACTTATCCTTTACTTGTGTATAAATCCCCGCGTGCATAATATATCTGGACTTCCACTTAACCTCGGCTTCTTGTCTCTTGCACCCAATGTCAAATCCAGTATTCACGCATACTATGCCGTGTTCCTTGGAAAGCCATTTCGTATACCCAGCCTCATTGGGACAGGTCATCACTAAAACTATCAATACAGCGCCAACCAGGCCGAGGGCCCACTTCAAAGCATTACTCATCATATCTCCTTTAACTTTTAAAACATTTCTCTTCACCAGCTGCTTTGCCTTGAATTCACTTTTCTTTATACCACTTTCTAAGCTGTAGTTTTTGGGTTTTCTCTTTTACAGCGGGATATAAGATTCCTACCATGGGCGCCATATTGGCTTCACCTTTTAAATCGTAGAACATCCTGGCTCCTCCTTGATGATATTCGAAATCCTTCCTCTTCCACATTTCTTTATAAAATAACCCAGCCATAGATAGCTCTTATCTTAGGCTGGGTCGTTTGTTGTCTGAATCCTTTTCCATGATTATACAACTAGATGACGGATAGGAGAAAGCCCCCTGGCGACTATACTCCCTTCAACTTATTAGTCTTGTCTAGCATTTCTCATACGGATCATGGAAAAGTTGACGGTGGACTTCAATATTTGTTCTCGCAGGGGCTGTAACGATGGAGTGATCCTTAGCTCTATACCCTCATTCAAAATCGCAGTTATCAAATCGTCGATTCTCTCTACTTCCATTGGTATAAGCGGACGTCTTGATACATAGTAACCCGCATTCTCTTCCTCTACCTCGAAATCAGCTGCATCAAAAGTGTAACGATAGATAGAACCCTTATTTACCCGTTCATACCACCCGGTTTCAATCGCTATGATCCGGCGTGCTTTCGACATTCCAAAAAAACGTTCATTATCCATATCACTTGTATCATCCTTGGGCCAAAGGCAGACTCTCGGGCAATCTCGTGGAAAATAATAATGCGGCGCATGATACTCATCGATCGTCCAGACTTTCGCATCGGTTTGATCATATATGGTCCGAGGTTCAAAGATTTGGATGTCGGGTTCTTCGCTAAAATGAAACAGCTTCATTTGTATTCCCCCTTCATTGCGCTACTTCCAAGAACCCCCTTACCTCCTGTAACACGGGTTCCCAATCAAATTCCGTATTATTTATCGTTAATTTATCGATTTTCAATTGATCCATGATGTCTAATTCATATTCTTTTCGTACCTTCAGCACTTCACAAAGACCATCCACACCGTGATACCCCTTTGCTTTACCGTATCCCTGCTCTGTGAAGTACCGGGTAATATGGCGCAGCCACTCATCCGATCGTTCCTGAATGACTCTGTTGATGGTCGACTTTATATCATCTTGGTAAAAGTAGATGATTTTAGGATCTAAAGGTTGAATCATCGTTTCTATTCTCTTTATAAAATCAGTAATCATTTGTTTTGACTGATTGAACCGCCCGAACATCATAGTCAGCGGATTCTGCAAAAAGCAGCATTCTAGAATAACTATTCTTTCAGATTGTTGAGCATATGTAACGAATTCCGTCCATCTCTCCATGATGAGTTCTTGATATCGATCCAACGATCCATTGTATACATCAAATCCAGATATCTCATCGATAATGTGCTTATATTTTTCCATCGATATTTGTTGTTGCAATTTACCGTAGTAAATTAATTGATACTGCCTGACGGTTTGAGTAAATGAATCTAGGGTCTCGCTTAATTCAGGGTACTTATTTATCAGGATTTTATATACGTTACTATCCAGACAAGCCACGGATTCATAATCCGCCGGATGATTTAAATCCCCTTCGAGATACAATGGATTGTCTTTACCGTGAGCATCCAGCAGCCCCTTAATATATCGAGCTGTAGAGGTTTTACCTGATCCGGGTATGCCTTCTACTAGAATTAATTTTGTTTGGCTCAAGATGTTGTCTCCTTTATGCCGGTGTCTTTTGTAATTGGAGCCCTCGAATCTGTAATTTCACGTTCCAGTGTTACTCTTAATTCTTGAGCTTCATCATCATTCCAAGATAATAATAAGCATCTTCATTTTCAGGATTTATCTTTAGCGCATCATCTAAACACATCTTTGCTTCACTTAGGTTTCCCTGCTTTATGAAAACCCTGCTCTTATTCATGTAAGGTCTTTCCCAATGTGGGGCTCTGCCTATCACTTCATCAAACCAACCTAATACTTGCCCAAAGTTCCCCATTTGTAATTCTCAGCAACCCAGATAGTTGATGCTTGAGTTCAATTCAAGCTGTTTATCGATACATTCTCTAAAAATGTCAGCTGCCTCTTGATATCTACCTTCAAAATATAGTTGATCGCCAATATCGTATAGGGACATTAAGGATTGATCCCTCCAAATTTTAAATCAAGTGCTGATGTAGCTCCTCGTATTCTCTTTTCAAAATACTCATATAAATCGTATCCGAGTAACGTCCGTTAATAAACGTCTTCTCTCTTAACCTTCCTTCTTCCTTAAATCCGCATTTCAAATAACATTGGTATGCTCTCTCGTTGAAATCATGAACTTCTAATTGCAATCGATTCAAATTCAATCTGTTAAAAACAAACTCCTGCAGCACTTTTATGGCCTCCGTACCATATCCCTTGCCAAGCTGCTCTTTTATTCCAATGACAATGCCAAGCTCAGCCGATCTATTTTTCCAATCTAATCTGAACAAATCGATTTGCCCGATATACTCTTCGGTATCTTTGTCTGAAATGACAAATCCTTTTTGTTCCGTTTTGCCCTCAAGTATTGAATTTATGTATTGCTCTGTTCCGTTTAGAGTATGTGGAAATAAAAAAATATCCGACAGATTATCTACGATCTCCGGGTCATTACACCACTTTCTCATAGAAACTAAATCCTCTTTTCTATACTCTCGCAAAACAATCCGGTTTCCAATAAGCTTCGGCATGGTGACACACCCTTTTCTGTTTAATGGTTATCGCTTTTTCATGACAAATGCTTCCGATACCCCTCGACCTTCTCATCTTTAAATCCTAATTTCTCATAAAAAGCATGGGCTTCTTTTCTCTGTCCACCAGACACAAAAATCACATAATAACAGTCTCTCTCCCGCGCTATGGCCTCGATATTCATCATTAACTGCTTTCCTATGCCGAGCCTGCGAAAACGATTTGAAACCACAACGTTCTCAATCACCATGAAGGGACTGCACTCTCCGACAAGATCATGGCAGACAATCCCCATAACGGACCCTGCCAGCTCTCCATCCTTAAAAGCCCCCAGGACATGGTAGTTACCGTTTGCTTGCATGACTTCATATACCTCTACCATTTTTTCGTAATTGGTAGGCTGACCCATAAGTTCCTCATACAGACGGCATAGATCATGCAGATCGTCTTTGGTTACTTCTCTTATAGTAATCATTGAACAGCTTCTCCTTGCTTTCAAAAGTAAAGGCCACTACTCATTTACTGTCTGGTTTTATAAAACGTCCTATCACAAATAGCTTGTTGGAATCATTGGGATTGAACATCGGTGTGGTTTGGCCAGGGTGAACTTCGATCACTCCGTCCGGTTGAACAACGATCTTCGATCGCAATGAATGACCTGCCTCCTTACATCTGGTTTCCCACATGTATATTGATGATACCGCATATACAACACAACATTAACCTAAATTTTTCCATCATTCTTCACCTGATCCAAAAACTCCTGTACCTCTTTCCTTGATTTTAATATGACGACTTGTTTTCGACCCTTTACCTGTTCGAGCGCTTCCATAACCTTGGATCTGCTTCTCTTCTTATAATTCCAGACCCAAATAAAAAAAGCCCAATCCAGTTTTTCGGGGCATTCCTCGTTCAGATCGGGTCGTGTTTTTCCATGGTATCGGATTCGTCTTTTCATGATCCTATAAATGCATAACAGTCTGGGCATATCTAAAAATATGACGGCATCCGCTTCATTCAATCGAATACCTAAGGTTCTGGTGTAATTTCCATCGATAATCCATTGATCTTCGCTTACAGCATCCTTCACAAATTCATCCCATTCGTCGTTTGCGGTGGGAGTCCAGTTGGGTTTCCAATAAAATCGGTCCAGATGAACAACAGGTAACGATAGGATCTCACCTAATTTTTGAGACAAGGTCGATTTACCGGAGCCGGCTGAGCCGATGATCGCGATTCGATTCGTCAAGGGTTATCCTCCTTTCGTTATACTATCTTTCCCTTCCATTTATAATGCGACCCGACCTTAGATCATTAATTTCTTTGGCCGGGTCATAGACGACTTAGATTCCTTTTTTTCAATGTTCCAAACGTAATTCTAATCTTTTCAAATCAATAATAAACTTGTGTTATTTCAGGATATCCAATCCGAGTAACCCTTTATCTCATTAATGGATCCCGGCGTATATGAATCACAAAATCTTGTTTTGAAGTATGATACACGACATGACCAGGCTTCGTTTGAAAAAACTCTTTATTAGCATCTTCTTCTGGGATGGTGCGAATCGGTGCAACTTCGTCTACTATTTTTAAGTTGCCTTCCTCACGATAATTAAGTATGGAAACCAGAACAAATTGGTTAGGGAATAGTTCCCTTACTTCTTGCCATTTCATTCGTTCTACCTCCTATAACTTGTCCTTATAGACCTTGCCACCTTGATTTTATCATCTTCAAATCGAGTTTTTTCAAAGAAATTATGCCTTGATGTCAAAGCGATCATGCTTCGTAAATACCTTCTCCTTGCAGACAACTTACTCCTCATCCACCGACTCCAATAACTCCCCTGTAAAATGGTAAAACGCCATCGCATCCTCCCCGTTGGCAAAACCGGCCTGCGCCATTTTGTCGCTGCCTCCGCCTTTACCGCGATAGTCGGCCAGATGCTGCTTAAATAGCGCGCCGCAGGCGAGTTCACTGCCCCCTCCCCGGGCGAGAAGCACCTTATGGTCCGCCCCCGAAACGAAAAGCGCGATCACATCCGCTTGCTCGGTAAGTTTGGCTGCCAGGTTCTGCATATCTTTCAGCGGCTTGTCAGCAAATGCATGCTTGATCAGGCTACCCTGACGGTCGGCTAGCAGCTTCTCAGCCAGGTAAGCGTCATTCTCGGCTTTTACCGCATATAATTCAGCCTGGAGCTGCTTCTGCTCCTGATCCCATTTTGCAATCCGGTCCATAATCTCTTCCTTGGCGGTATTGAACCGGGCCGACAAGCTGCCGAGAATGTCCATGCCGGCATTAAATTCTCTGAGCGCACGATACCCGCATTTAAAATAAACACGCGTATGCCCCTTCTGCTTCTCAGCTCGCAGCAGTTTGATCATCCCGATCTCACCCGTTGCGGAGACATGCGTGCCGCCGCAGGCGTTATACTCGATGCCTTCAATCTCAACGATCCGGATATTATCGGTCACCTTTGGCTGCTTCACCAGAGGCAGGGCCGCTGCCTGCTCCTGACTCACAAAATAACTCATTACTTTTCGATTCAAGTAAATTTGCTCATTCACTTCCAGCTCCAGCATCATCAGCTCGTGCGGAGGCAGATCGGACCGGGCGATATCAATGGTCGCGTAATCCTGGCCTAAGTGGAAACTGAGCGTCTCCGCTTTACACACCTCCAGACACATGGCCGACAGCAAGTGCTGGCCACTGTGATGCTGCATATGGTCGAACCTTCTCTCCCAATCCAATCGGCAGCGAACGTCATCTTTTTCAGGAAAATGCTCAACTTTATGCAGGATTTCTCCTTCTTCCAGAACGACATCCAGCACCGGGATCGCATTGATCCATCCCAGGTCACAGGGCTGCCCGCCGCCGTCCGGATAAAAGGCCGTCTCCTCCAGGACCACATAGGTTCCGTCTTCCCGCTCCATTTTGCGCGTAATGCGCGTCTCCCACTCTCGAGTATATGCAGATTCGTAATATAGCTTTTTCGTCATATTCGTATCCTCACTGTCATGGTTAAATTTTCTGTAATTCCAGCTTACTATAAAACGGTCCCCATACGCCAAATCCTCTTGAAAAAGAAAAAAACCGTCTGCACCATCCCAGCAGTACGGTCTTCATGATATGTTATAACATTTTTGTACGATCGGTTATGTAGCAACCCCATGCTGTATGCCTCCACTGCTTTCCAAAAAGTCATACCGCTCCACCCTGTACAAATCATAGCGGTGCTGCGAACGATTAACCGATTGATAGACCTGTGAGTACCGCTCATTGGCTAATTTGGCGTATGGCAGCTTTTCCACTGCTTTCTTCGATCGGATGTTCTGGGTGCGTATCTTCAAAAAGATCGTTTCGATATCCTGTCCAAGAAACAGTTCAGCCAAAAATGCTTCCTTTGCGCGTTGATTATACCCTTTTCCAAAGTAAGGAGCCCCAATCCAAGTCGCCAGGAAGCCTGTTCGATGATGGATATGATACAGATCAATAGTGCCGATGGGATGGCCGATCTCGTCAAGAATCGTCCTGGAAATGCACGTCCCCTGCTCTTCCTCAACGATCAACTGCTTGGTGCTGAATAAGTATTCCTCATACGATTGGCAAGGATAACGGACATAGGGAAAAACGGCCGGATCCGTCATCAGGTTGTACAGTGCATGGCATTCGTGCAAGTCACGTTGTTTTAACATGTCATCGCCACCCTAGTCCTTGTGATTAGCTATACTCAGATATAAGTATAAATAAGGACTTGGAGGATTGGATGAATGCTGCATTTTCCAGATGTAAAATCCATCTAAAAACTGAATTTGGCTATGCCCTACGCACCGGATTTTACCGATCGTTTAATCCTTTGCCATCGAGGATTTGCTGCGTACATTTTTCGACCCGGGACTCCCGGGTTTTGGATTGCTTGGGCGCCGAAAAATAGTACACGTACGCTCTTTGCCGCCCCGGCGTCAGTGCTTCAAAAGCCGCTTTCAATGCAGGGTTTTCATCTAGTTTATTTTGAAACTCTTCGGGAATATCGAGTTGTGTTTCTTTAATGATATCCTTTTTCACACCGGATTGTTCGACTTCAATGGCTTCAGCAATATAAGCTCTTAAGACGGGTTCCAGCTCGACGATCTCTTGGGTATCGTTAAACCGGATCTGGCGCCCTACTTTCGTATTCTCCCCGGTTTTAACTAGAATGCCATGGGGATCTTGTAACATGTAGCCTTTGAAAAATAGAAGCGCCAAGTAGGCTTTAAATCCTTGGATGATCACGATGTTTCGTCCCTGTGATGTGTAACAAGGTTTGCCCCACTTTAATTCCTCGGTAAGCCCACAGTCTAGCAGGATCTCTCTCAATTTCTCCGTTTCTTCAAGCCACATCGTGGCTCTGCCTACATAGGCATCTACTTTGGGATTCATTTTATTTTTCATGAATATGCTCGTTCCTTTTCTCGCAATGGTTTTGGTATATATCCATATTTGTTAACAGAAAGGTGGTGTCTGATACAGCAGGGGAACCCTACCATAAATTATTTTACAATTAGTTGGGTAGATAGTAATGATAAGATCTATAACTGTTGTTTGTCCTTACTTTATCCCCTGCATATAAACCATTCTTGGATTCCCATGCTGTCGTAATGATGCTCTTACTCAACTCAATAATCTCATTGGAGTTTTTCACTTCTTCAATGTTCCAATATTTCATATCAGCTATTTCTGCTTCATCTTTTATCAAGGATCCTGAAACAAAATTCATTTCAAAAACGATATACAAACTCCTTTGTATTTCACCATTTCGTTCTTGTGTTCCCGAGCGAAGACATACGACCCGACCTGATTTGGTTACTAAACCCGTTTCTTCTTTGAACTCTCTTTCAGCAGCTTCCTCAATGGATTCTCCTGGTTCGGCAAAACCACCTGGAACCATCCACATTCCTCGATTAGCACCATAATCAATCTTCTCCAGCAGAACAGAATGATTGTAAAACAAAATACCCCCCGCTGAAATTGAGAAATGATTCATACACATCCTCCTGATGGATATTTGAGTGTGAATCTACCATATAGATTGCTGTCACTCGGGCTGCAGCACGAATGCCATGTTATCTGATTTGTTATCTGAGGTATGACCTTTTGTGAACTGCTCATGAAAATACCAATCATGCACCTTTTCTTTATCTGTCATTTGTTCCATATCCTTGTTCATTTCAATCAAGATATCGTGTGTCCATTTGTCATTTTCATAAAAACAACGGTGCTCATAACAGTTACCGTCGCCTATAAATCGGTGTATGCTTTTCGGAATGATATCCGCGATCCCGTTATTTTCCGGGTGCATAATCCACTCCAGGCTCTTCCAGTCCAGGATTCCTTCCGGTGTTTTTATAGGAGTCTCATAGATGAAGTCGGACGGCAGCTCAGCAAAATAAGCATACATCCCGCCGGTAAACTTACCATCTACAATCCAAGTAACAATACCCTTAAATTCAATGGAATCTAGGACAATTCCTGTCTCTTCCTCGATCTCTCTCAGCGCTGACTCTCTTGGCGATTCGTTCTCTTCGATTTTTCCTCCAACGCCGTTCCACCTTCCCATCCAACTCGGCTTTTCCCGGTTAAGGAGCAGGATTTGATCGTATTGTTTAAGGAAGCAAATGTTGTATTTAAACATGGATAACCGCCTTTCAGATAACGTATAAAGAGAACTCGCAAACCAGGGCTTAGGCAAGCAAATAGAACGATATGATGTGATGAAGCTGCCATTTTCGTTTATCCTTCAAACATCCTAAAACTAATCCAACATTTTTTTCATTATGTTATTATATAAGTAATAAAGACCAAGTGCAGCAACACTTGGTCAGTACAATTGGCTTGGATGGTTTATTCCCTTCTAAGTTGAGTAGGAGCACAACCCGCCTCGGCTTAACCTTTGGGTGGGTTTTTTACCATTGTTGATGTATATCTTCTGCTACTTATAGTACTATGTTATCTTTCTTAAGCAACGCAAATATGGCAGTATCAACAAACCGATCTCTCCAATAAAAATGCTCCTTCAGTATCCCTTCTTCGATAAATCCGGCTTTCTCAAGTACCTTCCTTGAATTCACATTCTCCGGTTCAACGAATGCTTCAATTCGGTTTAATCCAAAATCGCGAAACCCGAATTCAATCACCTTCTGAAGGGCCTCGGTCATAAAGTCCTTACCCCAGTAATCTGGTGTCAGTTCATAACCAATTTCAGCTTTATAATGATGCTTCATCCAACTGTGATATCCACATGTGCCAATGACACGGCTCTCAGATTTTAAAGTAATCCCCCAGCGAATGCCTAGATTTTTCTCAAATCTCTGCTGCCACCTATCAATTAATTCCTCGGCTTGTTTAATATGCGTAAAACTCTCCACGTCATAAAATTTTGTTACTTCATCCAATGAGAAATAATGAAAAAGGTCGCCTGAATCCTCCGGTGTAATCTGTCTTAGGACTAATCTTTCCGTTTCTAATATGGGAAATGGGGTCATCTTTTCTTCTTCCTTCATGGTGAGTAATGCAACCTATCCCCCGAACGCAATTCTATACCCATCAATGTCTTGAATTGTAAATTCACTAAAAAAATCGTTCAAATCCGGACCTTGCACAATGGAGATTCCCTTCTCCTTAATCTCTTCTAGTAATTGTCGAACATCTGTATAACAAAAAGCGTCAAAATAGAGTCCGCCATTAACTGAAGAAGAGGGTCTTACATCTTCAGGATCCGCTGCTTGATGAAGAATAAAGGTTACTTTATCTCTTGTCATATGTACATGTTGGACAACCGGACCACCGACTAGTTCATAATGGAAACCCAGCTTCTTATAAAAATCGATCGATTTTTCAATATCCCTGACGAGTAAGACCATGGATGGTCCGGAAAATGCAGCCTGATTCATTTTCGAATACCTCCACTCATAAATTGGGATTGCGTCCAGTTTCTGATAACACCCCTCCTGGTGTAATGAATTTACATCTCCATTTACATATCGAATAATCCTCTCCCAATAAGGTTTGCGGTAACTGGCTTCTTTCCGATTTCTCTTGACCATACGGACAGCTGACCGATGTGGTGGATCTCGTGGGCGATCAAGTGCCGCATGACTTCGCCGTATGTATGGGCTTCTCGTTCCCCTTCGTCCGTGATATCGATCATCACGCGGTCTTCCAGACTGTCGTTCCAATCATAGACAAATGGAGCAAGTTCCTCGTGGCAGCGTGCAGAAAAATCCTTGATCAGCTGCACACTGGCTACTTTCTCGAACGGCGGAAATTCAACCGCTTTTTCTTGTATTCCGCCGCATATCCAGCCGTACTCGACTGCCACAATGTGATACAGCGTGGGAAGGAAGTAGCCTATGCCGCCGGTGCGTTTTTTCAGCAGCTCTTCTTCGCTCACCGTATCGCACCAGTCTAACCAATCTTTGCGAACCTGCCAGTTATACTCGAATAGTTTCAGCATGCGTAGTGGCCTCCTTGAATAAAATAATGGGTTACTCCTGCAATAAGGTCTCAAAAACTTATATGTTTATTTCCCTGTTCTATCAAGCTGCAATGATGTAGATAACGTTCTCATATTCACGACGCGACGCGACCCGACCTTTGATAGCTCCTATCTTAGGCCGGGTCGTGTGTTGTACGAACCATCTTCCATGATTATACATCGGATGGACAAGGAGATGTAAGCCCTTCCAGCATATCCGCTTGATCATGTGAAATACTTACAAGTTTCACTTATATCCCCTATATACTTGCAAATGAATATCTGAAAAACTATTTATCTCGAGTAAGTTTTGATTAAGGGTCCCTTATATAAAAATCTTTATATGGGCCGTTTTTTTCGGCTCCATAGCACCTACAATGCAGAGGATTTTCTTACCTTGATTAGAATTAACGGTATTTTTCACACGCTCTATCAGGATCTGATTCCAGTAGAGCTCGCTCCGATCCAAGGAACGAAATTCAAAGTGACTTTATATAACAAAAAGGAGTCTCTCAATAGTCATTAAATGATGACCTTGAGCCCCCCCTTTTGAACCAAATCCTTCAAGTAATCCAGATTGGTTCCCATCTTTCAGCCTGCACTCTCCTCTTGATCCGACCTTCTCGTCATAGCCAATCGGTTGTGGATGCCGCTTGATTTAACGCCTCAAAACAGCTAACATCCGAGCAATCATTCTAAAAAGCCCTTGATAACAGGTTAAGCAGGAGCATTAACATGAGCACCAAGATAAATAACCCTACCCATTTCCGGTGCTGCTTCCGGTAGACGGCAATTATGGCTTCAATCAGCGTTACCACAGTCAGGCACCACAGCAACGCTTCGGTAATCGGGAACAGAATCACAAACCATAGGATTGAGGCGGCAGCAGTTTGGATGACAACACTCCCAATGAACAAGATCCATAATGGGAGCAATTTTACTTTGGTGGATCTTCGGGTCCAATAAGCCCACGCCTGATAGCATCCAATTAGGCCGTACACTCCATAACGTTCGAACGATAAGAAAAAATCTACTCCCAACACCCCGCATTCTTATAAAAAGATTCTGTCGCACTCGAATCAGGTTGTATCGTGAGTATACCTTGAGCGTCATTGGCGGGAATGATTTTTTTTGGGGCACTGTACCCGTACAGATATGGAGTTCACGTTTCAAAAGCCGTCTTTCTTCATATATCATTTAAACTTCACAGTATGCACTCTGTTGAGTTGTTCTTGTATGACGCGAGCTATAGTTTGAACCCCGATCTCAATGTGCTTCTCTTCCACCTGTGAAACGCTCAAACGGATCACTGAATCCTGGACAAACTCGGGCAGGTACATTTTTCGTGCGTCGTCAACGTGTACGTTTTCCTTCTTCAAATCCTCAATAAATGTCCTAGCCTTAAGCGGACTAGGTAACCGGATCGCCGAATAGAATCCCGAATTCGATCCCGAATATGCCGCGCCGGACGGCAGCTTCTCTTGGTAAGCTTTTTGCAATAAGCCCGCTTTCCTTCTGTAGATGGATCTCATGCGCTGAATATGAGCATTGAACATGCCACTCTTCAAATATATTTCCAATGCCCCTTGCGTAAGGACCGGCGTATGCAGATCAGAAGCGAATTTGGCGCTTAGGAATGAGTCACGCAGGAAGTCCGGAATGACTGACAGCCCCAATCTTAAGCCGGGGAGCATCACTTTGGAAAAACTTTTGATATAAATGACCCTTCCTGATGGATCGTACGCGAACATCGGGTCCTGATTCTTATCCGAATCGAGATCGCCTAAATAATCGTCCTCAATGATATAAACGTCGTATTTTTGGGCCAGCTCTACAATTTTCCGTCGTTCCTTATTCGAATAGCTGCAGCCTGTCGGATTTTGAAATCGGGTCACCGTGTAGAAACATTTAATTTCATGATATTTAAACAGATGCTCCAGCCGATCCAGGTCGAGTCCTTTGTCCGTGATTTCGATTCCGTATGCCGTGGCCTGCTGATACTTGATCGATTCGATCATACTGACATGCGTGGGCTGTTCTACGCAGATATTCTTTTTGCCATTGGGAAAAGGAAGCGAAATCAACAGATGAATCGCTTGCTGTGATCCGGATACCACGCAGATTCGATCAGGAACCGTGAACACTTGCAGGTCACGCAGGTGTCGGGCAAGCTCCTCTCTTAGCGAAGGCAGCCCTTGGATCTCAGAATAGGCAAACATCTCCTCTTTATACACTTCAATGGCTTGATTGATGCAGTGCTGATAGTCCCGGTAAGGCATGGCGTTCTTGTCGGGACCCGCCGACAGAAAATCGATGAATCCCGTGTTAGCCGAATCTGAATGGCCTGAGCGAACCCGCTCCACAACGTAATAACCGCTCTTCGAGACGGAATAGATTTTATGCTTCTTTTCCAATTCGGAATACGCTTTGATGATGGAATTGACACTGCAACCAAACCGCTTGGCCAGTGACCGTATGGATGGCAGCCTCTTCCCCGGTTTTAGCTCCCCGTTGTCGATTAACTGTTCAACCTGATTCATGACCTCGGCATAGATCATATGTATCCCCTCTTCCTATTTTCAATCTGTACAGGTACAAACCTTCAATAACCAGATTTACTTGCAGCACCTGGCACCATAGACTAATAGTATCAAAATGCATTTGATACGGGGAACTTGTTCGATTCGATGGCCATCGAGACCATTCCCACAATAAGATGGACAAGGAGTGATACATCCATGTTACAGATAAAAAAGAAAAACCTCCTCTCAGCATTTGTATTTATCTTCCTTGCAGTCGTTTGCTCGTTGGCTTACTCGCCCAGTACCGAGGCAAAACCGAGCTCCGATCGACTTGAACTGGAACAAACTTTCCGTAAATTTCACGGGACGCTCGTCCTCAAGAACTTGAACACCAATCAAGTATACACATTCAATCCTGAATGAAGTAAACAGCGGTTTACACCGGAGTCCAGCTTTAAAGTAGCCAATGCCCTCATTGGTCTGGAAGTCAAAGCTGTCGCCGACGAATACGAAGTCAAGAGATGGGATGGTATCGTCAGAGAGTTCCCGGTTTGGAACCGGGATCATTCGCTGGCTTCGGGTATGAGGGATTCAGCGATTTGGTATTACCAAGCGATGGCCCGCGATATCGGCCAGGAACAGATGCAGAAATACGTGAATCGAATCGATTATGGAAACCGCGACATCAGCGGAGGCATCGATACGTTCTGGTTGAACAGCAGCTTGAAGATCTCTGCCGTAGAACAAGCGGATTTTATCGAAAAGCTGGTTAAAGAGAATTTGCCCTTTCAGAAGAGAACGATGAAAACGGTCAAGCGCATCATGATTGATGACGAACAGGATGAGTATACCATTCATGGCAAAACCGGTTCGAGGCTGTCCGATATGGGGCTTGGCTGGTATGTCGGTTATGTCGAAACGGATAAGAAGGACACCTGGGTGTTCGCAACGAATGTAGCCGGCAGCGGTGCTTTCGCTAAGCAATTGACGCTGACCACCTTGGAAAAGATGAAGATCTTGAATCATTAAGGAGTTGAGTTGACGACCGCCTGTTCGACTATTCGTACTTAAGAGGTGCAGAATGAAGTTGAAGGCTTGATTCATTCTGCTAAAAAAAACAGGGTCCTGATGAATAGGTTATCAGGACCCTGTTTTCCATGGAGAATTTATAAATAAATAGCTCTATTTAGTCTAAGGCTGCTTGAGGATCGAATATTTTACTAGTTAACTGATGTTGATAAATTGATCAAAGAGCCCTTTCAGTAAAATCTTTCTTCAGCATTGAGAATATCAATGTATCCGTAATGAACTCACCGAATATATAGTCCCGAAGCAAACCCTCCTTTACAAAACCCACCTTTGATAAAGGTCCCACAGATGAATGGTTATCCGGCATGACTTTGGCTTGTATTCGGTTCAAATCCAATTCATTAAAGGCAAAAGGAATAATCGTTTTGAGCACTTCGGTCATGATTCCTTTCCCCCAATAATCTCTTGATAAGTTATAGGATAAGTTAACCATGGACCCTCTAACAAAATCGTTCAATATGCATGTCCCAATAATTTGATCATCATCTTTGGTAGCTATTCCCCAAACGATCATTTCATTTCGAGTAAATGCGTTTTTGAACCGCGTAAATGTTTTTGAGGCTGTCTCAATATTTTTTGGTCCTGGATATCCCCAATATTTTGTTACTTCATGATCTGAGAAATAACTGTAATATGCCTTGGCATCATCAGAACGCAATTCTCTTAATACAAACCTTTCAGTTTCAAGCTTAGGAAAAGAAGTAAATGCTTCTTTAAAAGGCATATTGGATCCTCCGGCTTATGAGTTTTTAATACTTCATTAATTTAAGGTAACGTTCGTACTCATATAATTGGGTTGTAAGTGCCATTAAAAAGATATTCATAGTTGTTATCTATCCGGATATATCCTAATATACAATGCCACCTATCTCTGTAAAAAACACTGGAGTAGTTCTGATTATCCCTATTCCCTTCGGCAACTAAAATTTCATTATCATTGCAAGCCAGTACAATCCCTGTGTGGTCATGTGAATCATTGGATAGTAATTTTTCATATATTACGATATCGCCACGTTGGGGAGTAAAGCCATTATGTTTATCAATATGAAAAAATCCCGTTTCAGGCAGCTGCGCCCATTTCAGCAACGCCCCTACACCAGCAAGTCGATATTTCCCATTAGGGTATCGGATCGGCATTAAAAATCCGGCTTCATAACAACAGTGATACACAAAAGCAGCGCACCAACTGTTCTGTAAGACTTGATAGATGGCTCGATCCGGCCAATATTTACAGATTTCCCGATAGCGCGGATCTCCTGGCAATCCGATGATGTTTGCTCTTCCCAGGTCTTCAGCAATTTCAGCCATCCTCATTCGCTTATCTATGCTACGGAAATCACCTTTTTCTTTGTTGCTCTCCTCAACTATGCAATCTCCCGGAATTCCCAGTTCACGAAAAACCTTCAGCAGTCTGTCTGCATCTTGTTGCTGCACAATGCAACTCGGATTTTGAAAATACAAGTGCAGAACATATGCATCCTTAAGAATTTCATCATGAGGACCATGGATCAGATCTCTGTAATCCCTATAAAAGATTGCCTGTAATATTGTGACCTGCTCTTCTGTAGTAAATGCCTTCAACTCTCTTAAAATCGGTCTTACGGTTTCTGCACTATTGATGCCAGGAAATTCTATGATTCCAGTATTAAAGCGGTAATAATCATGAAGAAGGCCACTAATTGCTGCGATTTCTTGATTTTGATTCCTTCTCTTCGCAAGCAGCGAGGCAGTGCTGGACACTCCATATAATTGAATACAAGCTTCCTGCCGCAGTACTTCACTATCCATTGAATGGATCATCTCTTGAACAAGTATACGAATGCTATCCAGCCGTTTATTTTTCAAAGCATCGCCTCCATGTTTTAATGCGCTTTTAGGATTTACGCTGATTTCTTATAAATTCCCTGAAATTAGTATTTTTTAAATTGGTTTAATAAACTCAACCCGATTGCCAAAAGGATCCCTGAATTCAAATCTTTCATATCCTGGTATTGGTACTGATTCCAGAAGCTCAATTCCATTAGTTTTAAGCAACTTTTCCATTTCTATTAGGTTTTCCACCTCATACGCTAGATGGGCTTTCGTTTGAAGACGATCCACTCCATCTTCTGTTCCAATATGTAATTGTTGATCCCCTACCTGAACCCAAAAGCCGCCTCGACCGACTAATGATTCCGGTTTTGAGGTTTCTGCCAGTTTGAGAATTCCACAATAGAAGTTCCTGGCCTCTTTTTCTTTTCCCTTCGGAATTGTGATTTGGGCATGATGAAATCGCTTTATCATATCAATGCTCCTTTTGAAAATTTTTAATGTATCACTTCGTCTATACATGTAACGTTCTTATATTCACGAATCGTAATTAGAGACTTCTATTAAATTTCCATCTGGATCTCTTAGATATACCGACGTGATCGATCCTAATGCTCCTGTTCTTAATACAGGACCCTCCTCAATCATGACATTGCAATATTCTAAATGGCGTATGACATCGGGTATAGGATCGTCGGTTATAAAACATAAATCAGCAGTGCCTGGCATAGGCATTTTCGCTTTGGGTTCAAACTCTTTGCCTGCTTCGTGCAGGTTTATTTTCTGCTGCCCAAAATGCAGTGCCTTTCGTCCTTCTCCAAACGTTACCGTTCGCATTCCTAAGACCCGAGAATAAAATTCACATGTTTGATCAATATCCGAAACAGTCAAAACTAAATGATCTATACGATTGATGTTTATATTAATCAGCCCCCATTTTAAAGTTTTCTTGCTTTGATCACGAAGGTTACCGGAAACATCTTCGCTCTTTTTACAAAATCATCATTTTATTCCCCATAGTTCAGATGCTTTGCGATCCCCGTGATATTGCAAGGATTGACCGTTTCCACAGCATATCTCTCTAACATCTTTTTCCCGGAAACATCGCCAAAAAGTTGGCATTTTTCTTCTGAAACAAAGGCTCCATAATAAGGAAGCACGATTGCTCTTAAAAAATCATTTCCTTTTGTATCCCAATAGACGCTGTTCGTTTCATATACATGATTCCTATTCAACCTGATGCCTCCTCTTCTTCGATACCTTTGGTAAAACCGAGAGGGCGAATACCACACAGCGTGAATATGGTGTTATACGAAAATCCTCTTCTTCAACAAAAAACCTGCTGTCATTCGTAAAGCAGCTCTCTTGTACTAGCTCTTCAATTAGGGCTGCCAAACTTCCCATATGTTACCGTCAGGATCAGCGAACGTTATGTTCGGTCCGCTTGTCACTCGTTCACTTAAAATGTTCACTCCGTTTTCCTTGAATCGTTTGGACAGTTCTTGAATTCTCGGAGTAATAAAGCATGCCATTGCATGGGGTTTGCCGTTGTCCAATGACCATGAAAAGCGTAATCGGCCGCCTTCTTCGTCCGATTGGTGAAGGAACAATGCAGGTACAACTTGCCTTAAACCAGGTGAAGGCAGGTTTCCATTACGATCGGGAAGATTCAATACAGCCATCTTCATTCCAGGCTCAACAAGGTCGTTGTTGGCAGGTTGGTACCCCAAATTCTTCTGGTACCATTGAATAGACTCGTAAACATCATTTACGGGTACGTAAATACAAGTGATCCCCGTAATGTCTTCCAGGCTCTCTTTCATTTCGTTTCCATCATTTGCGTTCATATTCAATTCCTCCCTCTCATCATCGGTAATCAATTTAGGCTGCGCTTTCAGTTTTATTTCGAGCTTATTTACATATGTAATAAAGACCAAGTGCTGCGAACACTTGGTCAGTACAATTGGCTTGGATGGTTTATTCCCTTCTGAGTCGTACAGGAACAAAACCCACCTTCGGCCTCAACCTTTGGGTGGGTTTTACTTTCTCTAGTTGTTGTTATTATGATGTATGTAAAAGAGCAAACATGAAACATGGCCACCCAAGATTTAATTATAGTTATATTTTACCTTTATTGGCATCTGCGTACAAGTGTTCTCAATTTATTTTTATTACGTTGCATACCCTTTGCTTTTTATCGTAAGTCAACTAGCCCCCTATATCCCTTATACCAACTAAAAAAGGCAGCCCCCAGGGCTGCCTTCATTTCTTCCTTATACGTTGTTCCGCATTCTTCATCCGAGTTTCAAAGCTCTCCAGCTCTCAAAACTCTCGATACATCCTACTCCCGCTCAATCGTCACCAACTGCTCGCTCTTGTCCCAGTTCACCTTCGTGCCGAAGGCGTCGGCTACAAAACGCAGCGGCACGTACAGCGAGCCGTCGCGATTGATCACCGGCTGGGTCAAAGTAACGGTTTTGCCGTCGATCGAGGCTTGCTTGGAGCCTTCCTTGATGACGATCCGGGTGCCCTTCAGGTCTTCGACCAGCGTCAGCTGCTTCGTGGCCCCGTTCCATTTCAGCTGGGCATCCAGCTGATCCGCAACGTATTTGATCGGCACCATCGTCGTGTTATTCACGATAATCGCTTCCGGATAGTACCAGTAGTCATCGTCGTCTTCAGCATTTTGGCGCGTTGTCAGCGAAATCTGCTTTTGCGTAATCTTCGCATCTTCCGTCAAGAGACGGTACAGGTCGGATTTCGCATCGAGATGACGGATCACTTCGCCCGGCGTCACACCGATAAAGCTTGGTTCCCACACGCCTTTGGACGTGTCGACCTTGTTTACGGACACCGGCTGGTTGACGTTCCATGTTTCCGACTGTGAGTGAACCTTCACCTGCTTCACAGGCACGCCTTCACCCTGCGGAATTTGGATCGTCAGGTCCATGTTCTGCTTACGGATCTGCAGCTTGCTGTCCAGGAAGAAGTCCAGGGAAAGCACGGTATCCTTGCCAAGGATCACCGACATATCAGGTTCAGCCATCATTTCTTTGACGGTGTCGTCGTATTGAGGCAGGAACTCGTTCAGCGCCTTCAGCGCCTCATCGGTTAAATAAGTCACTGCCGCATCTTTATCCTTCAGCACGCTTTCCGGCGTACCGAACGCTGCTGCCATATCGTCCATGTCTTCACCGGACTGGCTAAACGCAGATTCGAAAATCGGATAGTAGACGTCATAGACGGCCGAGATCATTTCTTTCAATCCTTCTTTGTCCTGGGATACGCTGGTCAGGAAGCCTTTAACCAGGCCTGCCAGCTCATCCCCGCGAATGTCGATGTGCAGCTTCTGCAGCGACACCGATTCGCCGTTCACCTTGTCAGTCACGGAGGACAGCGCGATCGAGGAAGGGTTCGGCGCGTGTTTGATCAGGAATCCGCCGACATCCTTCACCATTTTCAATGCGCCTTCGTTGGACATTTGAAGTCCGGTCATCGTGAGCCCTTCCATGCCTTCCATACCATTCATTGGAATCACGACAGGTTGAGTCATACCCTCAAGAGACAAGGCCAGGTTGTCCTTATCAACGGACAGGTGGAACGGAATTTGCTTGCCGTTAACCTTCACCGCGCCTTCAACGGATCCGGTGTTCGCATCCTGCGTACGAGCCGAATCAATCGTGAGCGAGATGGAGTTGATCAGGTCGATCATCTGCTTATCCTCTGCCGTCAGGCCGCTATCCGCAGGCACCAGTTCAAGCGACAGTGAGGACTTCGCTTCGGACGATTTGACATCCAGCGTACTAAGCACTGCCTTGTTGACGTCCAGGCCGCCAACGGCCTGACAGCCTGCCAGCACAATCAGCATGATGGCCAGTCCAAGCGCCAATCCCCATTTGAAACGCTTCTTCATTAGTTTTCCTCCCCATTATGTATGTATGGAAAAAATTCCATTTTATATAGTATGCCAGCAGGTAACACCGAATGTAAAGAACATTTCAAACCGTATATATTTAACGCTCCGTTTGCGATATAATGAACATCATAAACGAGGTGAAGAAGCATGCAATCAAGCCATTTGTGCCCCAAATTGGAAAAAGGGATGGAAATTATCAACCGGCGCTGGACCAGTCTGATCATCCATCAGCTGCTGAGCGGCCCGAAGCGTTTTTGCACCATTGAATCCTCTCTGCCGATCAGCGGCCGGTTGTTGTCGGAGCGGCTCAAGGATCTGGAGCAGGACGGTGTCGTCCGGAGAGAGGTATTCCCGGAAACGCCGGTGCGAATCGAATATTCCCTGACCGAGAAGGGCATGGCACTCGAACCGGTCATCCGGGGAATCGAGCTCTGGTCCGAGCAATGGGTCACGATTGATAATGCGGAATCCACGCCCGCCGCAGCCGCCAAGTGCTGCGAAGCGAAGCCTGCCTGCGACGAGGACCTTTGATACGTACGGATTGGTTGGCCCCCTCCTCACCACAACAAAAGGCGCCTGCTGCATGCAGAGCGCCTTTTCAGTATTCCAACCTACAACCCCATATCAGGAGCCGTCATCGCCTTCGGGCTTACTTATACTTTGCGGCCGACGATGACCAAATCCCGTTCCACGCCATCCAGCTCGGCCACGCCCGGCAGCACGCCCCAGTCCTCAAAGCCATAGCGGCGCAGCAGCTTCAGACTCGGTTCGTTATGCCCGAACACAAAGCCCACCAGCCGTTTCAGTCCGAAGCGCGGAGCTTCGGCCAGCGCCTTTTCCAGCAAAATTCGGCCGACGCCCGCCCCGCGGCACTCTTCCGCCACATAAATGCTGATCTCCGCCGTCGCATTATAGGCTGCCCGCCCATAAAAAGACTGGAAGCTGAGCCAGGCCACAACCTTCCCTTCGGAGCGCATGACCCACAGCGGACGGTGATGGCTGTTATGCTCATGGAACCAGGCCAGCCGGCTCTCTACCGTCACGGGCTCCAGATCCGCGGTCACCACTCTGCCTGCCACCGTCGTGTTGTAAATATCGACCACCGCCTGCAAATCCTCCAGTGTGGCGTCTTCAATGATGTAATGTTGTTGCGTCGTCATCTGCCCTGTTCAGCCTCCTACCGCTTGTCTACGATCCATGTTATTTTCTATTGTAAAAGAATCCGCGAATCTGCGCTATAGGAAGCTTTTAGCGCTGCACTCACCCGTTCAGTCCCACCATCTGCTCGCTCCAAGTCCACAAGCGTCTTGCACTCTCACGGCCGGCCGCTTTGGGCTTCAGAGCCTGCTGCTTTTTCCGGTAAAAATATTTCCCGCTCACGCCCGCAACCTCCGGTGAGGCCGCCAGGTAAATGGCAGTGTCCGCCCCCTGCTCCGGCGTCAAAAACACCGGCTTCAGCGCGGCCAGCACCCGCTTTCCAAAGCCCGTATCGCGGTTCACCCCGATCTGCGTCGCGACGGCGCCGGGATGGATGCAGTTTACAGTGACCCGGGTGTGTTTCAGCCGCTCGGCCAGCTCTACCGTGAACAAAATATTCGCGAGCTTCGACTGGGCGTACGCCTTGATCGGGTTAAAGCTTCGAGACAAAAACGGATCGTCAAAGTGGATGCTGCCGGCCTTATATGCTCCGGAAGCAACGACCACAACTCTCCCCTGCTCTGCAGCGGTCAGCCGGTCCAACAGCAAGTTGGTCAGCAGAAAATGGCCCAGGTGGTTTACGCCTAGGTCCATTTCGAAGCCATCGCGGGTCAGCTGTCTTTTCAGCATGACCACGCCCGCGTTGTTGACCAGCACATCCAGAACCGGATAGCGCGCCTTGAATACCTCCGCAAAGCGGCGGATACTCGCCAAATCGCCCAAATCGCACAGCATCAGCTCAATCGCCTCCGAGCCGCTCCGGCGGATAGCCTCCTGCAGCGCAGCTTGGCCGCGCGACTCGCTCCGGCACACCATCATGACCCTCGCTCCCTGCTTCGCCAGCTCGACCGTCGTCGCAAGTCCCATGCCAGAGTTGGCGCCGGTCACGACCACCGTTTTTTGCTCCATGCTCACCCTGATCCCTCCCTTTCTGCTTTTTCTAAAATTCTAGCACAGCGGCAAGGGAAAGCGTATATAGTTCTGCAAAGCTTCCCCTCCTTTTACAGCATCGGCGGTGCGATAAGGGACGGCCTTCCTACCAGGCTGTGTTCAAACGGCATCCCGTATCCCACAAGCCCGTGCCATAACAGACAGCATTTTGCAGCACCAAGGCCCAAGGCATTTTCAAGGACTGCTTTTTCTTTTTGGAAATGAGAGGTTTATAATAGAAGCAACCAATGCTATTTCATTCAAAACGAACATAGGAGGTGTACCGGATTTATCCGGGAAATGATGCAAATCGGACATCAGATCGTTTCCATTGAGCTCTTTGCTCAGCCGACAGCCGAGCAGCCTGCCTACCAGCCGGTCCTGCTGTGGGATGAAACCGGAGCTACGCTCGTCGATACCGGCAATGTCGGCCTGTTCGACCAGGTCCAGAAGGCAGTCTCCGAAACCGGCCTCATCCTGAACGATATCAAGCGCGTCATCCTTACGCACCAGGACATCGACCATATCGGCAACGTATCCCGCCTGATTGAAGCTAATCCCGGGATTGAGATCTGGGCCCATGAGGACGATATTCCCGTCATCACCGGACAAGAGCCGCTGATCAAGGTCACGCCGGAGCGTCTAGCCCAAATGCCCGAAGCGGCCCGGGAGGCGATTCAAAACGTTCTCGACGAGCGTTCCACCATTTCCATCAGCCGGGTGCTGCATGACGGAGATCAGCTGGAGCTGCACGGCGGCATGCAAGTGATTCACACGCCGGGGCATACGCCGGGACACATTTGTCTGTACCTTCCCAAAGAAAAGCTGCTGCTCGCTGCCGATGAACTGATTGTCAAGGACGGCGAGCTGCAGGGACCGGTGCCCGGTTTTACGCCGAATATGGCGCAGGCCATCGAGAGCATGGGCAAGCTGGCCGATCTGCCGCTGGACCGGGTGTTCTGTTACCACGGCGGCTTGTACGACAAGTCTCCGAACGAACGCATCCGGGAGATCATTCAAAGTCACCGGTAACCAAAACGTCTATCGACGTCATTGCATTGAGAATGAGTGGGTTTAACGGAAGTTTTCCAGCCGCGTAACCATAGGATTGAAGTGACTCGGGGAGCCTGGATCGGGCAGTTGGATCATCGAGCCATCGGGCAATCAGGCAAAACTGCCTGTCCACCAGCTCTCTCTACATAAGAAAGGATGAATGACCATGAGCAACCGAATGACCGCCTTGGAGAAAGCCCTGAACGAACACGGCCTCGACAGCCTGCTCGTTACCGACCCTAAGCATGTTTACTACCTGACCGGTTTTGCCAGCAACCCGCATGAACGGTTTCTCGGCCTGCTGCTGACCCGCGGTGAACAGCCGCTCCTGATCGTACCCGCCCTCGATGCCGAGGCCGCCCAGGCCGCATCTTCCGTAAAAAACATCATCACACATGCCGACACGGACAATCCGTACGACCTGCTCCGGCAGCAGTTCAAGAACACGATCGGCACGCTTGGCATTGAAAAAGAACAGATCAGCGTGGCGCGCTACGAACAGCTGCAGCAGTCGGTCGGTGCCGGGCAGTACGAAGATATCGGCCCGCTGCTGCGCGCGATGCGCGTCAGCAAGACGCCGGAAGAAATCCAGCGCATGAAGCATGCGATCGACCTCATTGAGGAGGTACTGCGGCAGGGCCTCTCCCGCGTGAAGCCGGGCGTGACCGAAATCGAAATCGTCGCTGAGCTGGAATATTTAATGAAGAAACTCGGTGCGGACGGTCCTTCGTTCGACACGATGGTGCTGACCGGACCGAAAACGGCGCTCCCTCACGGCACACCGGGCCAGACCAAGATCCAGTCCGGCGACCTGCTCATGTTTGATATGGGTGTCTACGCCAACGGCTATGCTTCCGACATCACCCGGACGTTTGCGGTCGGCGACATTTCTCAGGAGCTGACGAAGATTTACAACACCGTGCTGGAAGCCAACCTGCAGGGCATTCAGGCGATCAAGCCCGGCGTGACGCTGGCTTCCATCGACCTGGCAGCCCGCCAAGTCACCGAGGACGCAGGCTACGGTCAGTACTTCATGCACCGTCTGGGGCACGGCCTCGGGATGGATGTCCACGAGTATCCGTCCGTGCACGGCGGCAATACGGATCTCGCGCAGCCGGGAATGGTTTTCACCGTGGAGCCGGGCATTTATGTACCGGGACTGGGCGGCGTACGGATCGAAGATGATATCGTCGTCACCGACAATGGCGTTGAAGTCCTGACCTCTTACCCGAAAGAATTAACGGTTATCGGCGGTTAATGCCCGATGAAACGGCAAAACCGGAAGAACCCATCGCTAGATGGATCTTCCGGTTTTTTGTGCTGCTACCATATCAGCCTATTTATTGAACAGCCGCATTGTTTCAGGCCGCCGTTCTCTTTAATCCTCGTCCTTGAATTTGAAATCGCGGGCGATATATAGAAACGGCGTTCCCACCGCGGTCAGCACGAACTTGATCAGATACGTCGTCAGGAAAATCTCGATCCAGACCGACAACTCGTAGCGTCCAGCAAAAGCGATCGTACAGAAAATAAGCGTGTCCACCAGCGAGCTGATCATCGTGCTGCCGTTGTTGCGGATCCAGAACTGGTTCCGCTCGCCGAACAGCTTCCGCAGCCAGGCATACAGGCGCACGTCCAGGAACTGACTGACGAAGTAAGCCGTCAAGCTTCCCAGCGCCAGACGCGGCATCAGGCCGAAGATGTTCTGCAGCGATTCCTGCGCGAGGTCGCTCTCATCCGGCGTAAAGAACAGCGCCATCTGCATCAGCAGCGTCGTCATGAGCAGTGTGAAAAAGCCGAACCACACCGCCTTCTGTGCTTCCTTCCGGCCGTATTTTTCGTTCAGCAGGTCACTGGTCATATACAGGCTGACGTACATCGTGTTGCCCAGCGTCAGGACGATGCCGAAAATATCGATCGTCTTCGTCACCTGAATGTTCGCGATCACCGTCGCGACTCCGATCCAGGCGTACAGCCCCTTTTTGCCGAATAAACGGTAGCACAGCAGGTACAGCGAAAAATTAACAAGTACGAATAAAATACCCCACATCAAATTGTACACTCGTGTTCCTCCTAGTTTTGATTACGCGGGATGGTTGCGAACCGCGGCTTTGGGGCTCTTTGTCTGATCTATCAGACCCAAAACATGTACTACTGTATCACACGGAAACGGATGTTGCCATGTTTTTTTCTGGGACTGGAAATGTCTTAGGCAGTCTCCGTGAACCATCGGGAGGCGCCGCTGCAAACAAAAACTGCCCACGTTCCGGCGCTCGCAGCCGGCATGGGCAGTCTCTCAATATCGCATATATAAGTGATCACTCTCGTTCATCACCATGCACAAGGCAATGTTTTACTTCACGTCCGAATTGGTAAAATACAGCGTCTGCGGTCCGGCCGCCCCACCGGTCAGGCTCAGCTCAGCCGCGATCGTTTTGCCTTTTTGGTTCACCGTAAACTCGGTAAACTTCCAGGCGTTCTGATAGCTTACAAACGGCGACTGCAGCAGATCCTTGCCCCAGCCGATCACATAGTGGCCCGCGCCGCCGGACGGGTTGTCGTACACCGAAATGACCCGCTTCACGTCCTCTTCGTTGTTGATGGCCACGCTGAGGTTATACATGACCCCGTAATTGCCGTTGTTGATGACGGTTCCGCCATCCACCGCGTTCCAGCCTTCCTCATACTCACCCGGCATGCTGTCGCTCCACGGGCCGGTTGCCGCCGAGGAAATGCGGATCAGCGAATTGCCGCTCGACGTATTGTAGTCCAATGTACCGGTACGGTCCGCATGAGGGAATGTTCCGCGCACGTGCACATCCTTCGGCAGAATCGGCACGTCCAACGGGTTGGCCGGCTGCTCTTTATAGCCCAGCGTCGTTACCGTGACGGTCGCATCCCCATGCCCTTGCTGCGTATACGCGGCAAAATTGGCAATACCGCTGGCGGTGTGTGTATTTTCCGCGAGGGCGGTCAAGTAATAGCTCTCACCCGGCTGCAGGATTGCTTCCTGCTTCTGGGCCGCACGATTGCTCATAAAATCAGCCAAGGCCATCTGACCGGCGACATCCGGATAGTAATCCGTCGCAAGCCCGATCCCCTCCGAGAACAGCATGACAGGCTCGTCGGATGTGTTGGTCACGGCCACGGCCACGGTCAGCGGCTCTCCGGTCATATTTTGATGATGCCAAAATATGCGGAACGATCCGGTCACTGCATCCCTGTAGTAAGCGCCTTCAACTTTGGGGGATTCCGGGGAGTCGCTCAGGATCAGGGATCCGCCCGTTCCCGTCAGCACCGGTTTCACCATGGGGACCGCCGGTTTCAGCGTCTCAATCGGCACAAGCTCCGCGTCGTCCGCAAACGCCGCAGCCGATCCGGACAGCAGCAGCGTGCCCAGCAGGCCGATGTTCAGTAGCCATTTCGTTTTTTTCATGCTTATTCCCTCCTGAATTTGTAAGAGTATCCTTCCAGGTGGCGAATCATGGGATGTCATTTCGGATGGTTAACATGTTCGCGAGGTTGCGGCGTTTTCCTTTTTTTACGGACTGCGGCCAAAGGCCCATTTCTTGACATACTTCCGTGACGGATTTTATTTTTCCCGATTGTGCGGTGCTTTCAAACATCTCAGCGCTGTTAAGCCATGCGGCGGCCCGTACCCTTTTTCTCCGCAGCCTGTTCCGCCCTGCGGACCGTTTGCTCCGGCTCGCCGGCCGGTCCTTTGGACGCAGAAAATAACGTCGAATGGTCTAGATTTTTATTGCAATCTAAAAATGCCGAGCCTCTCAAGCTGATACTTACTCGTATCAAAAAAAGAAACCAAAGCCCGCAAAGGCTTTGATTTCTTCGGACGCGTCTCGCAAGCTTACGCATGCGCCGAGTCAAGTTCGACATGATTGTTGTTAAACGTATCCTGGTCGTTCTCTTTCAAAATTTTACTCGAGATCAGGCCGGCCGTGATCGAGTCGTTGACGTTCAGCGCCGTGCGTCCCATGTCGATCAGCGGTTCAACCGAGATCAGGAGACCGGCGAGTGCCACAGGCAGGTTCATCGTGGACAGCACGATCAGGGATGCGAAGGTGGCACCGCCGCCAACGCCGGCAACCCCGAAGGAGCTGATGGTTACGATCAGAATCAGTTTAATAATGAAATCCCAGCTCGTCGGATCGATGCCGACCGTCGGTGCGATCATGACCGCCAGCATGGCCGGATAAATACCGGCGCAGCCGTTCTGGCCGATCGTGGCACCAAAGGTTGCCGACAGGTTGGCAATCCCTTCCGATACCCCAAGCTTCTTCGTTTGGGTTTCCACGTTCAGCGGAATGGTTGCCGCACTGGAACGGGAAGTGAACGCGAAGACGAGCGTCGGGAATACTTTGCGTACGTATTGGATCGGGTTAAATCCGAACAGCGTAATCAGAATCAGATGAATGATGAACATGACGATCAGGGCTACATATGAAGCGCCGACAAATTTGGCCAGCTTCAGAATCTCATCGATATTCGTGGTAGCCGTCGTCTTCGTGATCAGGGCCAGGATGCCGTAAGGCGTCAGCCTGAGCACCAGCGTAACGATTCGCAGGACCACCGCATAGACCGCTTCGACCATTTTGCGGAAGGTTGCCGCCTGCTCCGGTTTTTTACGGTCAATGCCGAGAACAGCAACTCCGATAAAGGCCGAGAAAATTACGACGGCCAGCGTCGAGGAGCGGCGTGCTCCGGTCATGTCCGCGAACGGATTGGTCGGAATGAATTCCAACACCTGCTGCGGGATCGACTTGTCCTCGACCTCGCCCACTCTCTCTTCCAGCTTCTGACCTTGCGCTTGTTCGCGGTCACCCGCTTGAATCTCAATCGCCTTTAGGTTGAAGGACAAGCTGGTTACGATACTTACCGAAGCTGCGATCGCTACGGTGATGAGCAGAACGGCGATAATCGAACCGCTCATTTTGCCGAGGTTCTGTTTGCCCTTCAGGTTCATGATCGCCGAAATGATCGATACCATGATCAGCGGGATGACGACCATTTGCAGCAGACCGACATAACCGCTGCCGACAAGGCTGAACCAGTCGGTAGACTTGCTGACGACCTCCGACTGCGTACCGAAGGCCCATTGAAGGATAAATCCGAAAATAATACCGAGCGCCAGGCCGGTAAATACGCGTTTCGTGAACGAGACGTGCTTTTTCTGCATCCAGATCAACAGGCCGATCAGGATGAGCATCACAACGACGTTCACCACAGTCCAAAGTGTGTCCATCTCTCTTTCGTCTCCCCTCTTATATCAAATAATAACGCCTGTGCCTGCGGCTTGCCCGCGGGCAGGTCGCTTGCTTTTTTTGACAATCTGTGAAACTGGATTTTAGTGTAGCATAATCCATACTATTTGGGTAGGGTTAATTTCATGTCATAAGTTGCTGCAAAAAAAGAAAAAAAGAAGTCATCCGCCACGTCAACATCGGAATGACCTCTATTTATTACCCGTTTCCCGTTTAAAACTATACCGTCTGGGCGGATATTCCCATGATTTGATACACCCGCTCCAGATCAAGGTGTTCTTTGACGACCGACGCAACCCGGTCAAACTCCTGCTCCTTCAGCCCCGACGCGGAGAATGTCTCCTTTACCGGGCGGAGCCCTTTACTCTCGCGGATCCGGTCGAGCCATAAACGGCGAAGGCGGTCATTATGAAACACGCCGTGCAGATAGGTGCCCCAGATCCGCCCGTCCAGCGTCCCCCAGCCTTCGGCGGCCGGCTGCTCTCCGTCCGGTCCCAGCTTAAACACCGGGGCCATCTGCTCCCCTTTCAGGCTGCGGCTCTGACCCATATGGATTTCGTATCCTTCGACGGGAATCGCTTCGCCGGAAGCCAGCTGGCCCCGGCTCTCCGCAGACAGCAGGAGCGGGGAATGGTCTGCTACCCTGCCGGCAACGCGGACCGTGCGCTTCTCCTTCGCAAACGTCGTTGTAACCGGCAAATAGCCGAGTCCTTCCTCCTCCCGGGCGACGCCTCCATCGGCGGCGTCCGGATCATGCAGCATTTTGCCGAGCATCTGGTACCCCCCGCAAATGCCGGCCAGCTGAACATCGCCCGATTCGACGGCCGCGGCGATCGCCAGGTCGAAGCCTTGAGTGCGGAGATACTGCAGATCCCCAATCGTATCCTTCGTCCCCGGCAGAATGATCACATCCGGATGACCGAAATCGGCCGCCTTGGTAATAAAGCGGACCCGGACGTCCCTTTCCTCCTGCAGCGGGTCAAAGTCGGTAAAGTTGGAAATACGCGGATAACGGATGACGGCAATGTCGATGTCCGGCTCCGGGCCGGACTGCCCTTTGGAGGTCAGCTCATCCAGCACGACGGAGTCCTCCGCCTCGATGCGGATGTCCGGGATGTACGGAAGCACACCCAGCACCGGAATGCCGGTCCGCTCTTCCAGCCAGTCCAGCCCCGGCTGCAGCAGGGACAAGTCCCCCCGGAACTTGTTGATGATAAAACCCTTAACCCGCTGCCGCTCGTGCGGCTCCAGCAGCTCCAGGGTACCCACCAGGAACGCGAACACGCCGCCCCGGTCGATGTCCGCAACGAGCAGCACAGGCGCGTCGGCCCAGCCGGCCAGGTTCATGTTGACGATGTCCCGGTCCTTCAGGTTAATCTCAGCCGGGCTGCCTGCGCCTTCCATCACGACGATATCGTACTGCGCGCGCAGCCTGTCGAGGGCTTCCAGCACCGTCTCCTTCGCTTCCGGCAGAAAGCGGCTGCGGTAATCGGTTGCACTCATGTGGGCCAGCGGGCGCCCGTGAACGACGATCTGCGAATGCATGTCACCCGTCGGCTTGATCAGGATCGGGTTCATGTCCGTGGTCGCCTCAATCCCGCTAGCCTCGGCCTGCATCCCCTGCGCCCGTCCGATTTCCTTGCCGTCTGCGGTCACGTAGGAATTCAGCGCCATATTTTGCGACTTGAACGGTGCCGTGCGGTATCCGTCCTGCACGAAGATGCGGCAGAGCGCCGCCGTCACGACGCTTTTGCCAACGTCCGAAGCCGTTCCCTGAAGCATCAGCACGGCCCCTGGAGAACCGCTCTTCCGTGTTGTATCGGTTAAATCCATCGCGTCTGCCTCCTTGTCAAAAACGGTAGATAAGTATGGCCAGCACGAGCAGCAGGACGGTCTCAATGCCCTCATTCAACGCGCCGTAAGTGTCGCCTGTTAATCCGCCAAGCTTGGCGTTCATCCGCCGCCCGGCCCACCATCCGGCAGCCCATGCTATCAAGGGAAGCAGCAGCCACGCCAGTCCGGCATGAAGCCAGGTGATGCCTTGAAAGTTCCAGAGCCCGGCAGGACCGTAGGGGAGCAGCGGAGACAATAGCGCCGTGATCAGGGTGAGCCCTGCCGCCAGCAGAAAGGACTCCATGCTCTGCTTCCGGGTCATGCTGTTGAAGTAGCTGCCCGCCAGCCCCTCCTTGCCCCGCGCCATCGGCCAGGAGGCCATCGCATAGACCATGAACCAGCGGCTCCACACCGGCGGCAGCAGCAGAAGCAGCGGCGGAAGACCGCCGAGCAGCAGCGAGTAAATCAGCGATGCCTTGAGCAGCAGAAGCAGCACGCAGGCCATGACGCCCATGGCGCCGACCCGGCTGTCCTTCATGATCTCCAGCATCCGCTCCCGCGAGCGGTAGCTGAGCAGGCCGTCCGCGGTGTCCATCCAGCCGTCGAGATGCAGGCCCCCGGTCAGGCCGACCCACAGGATCAGCATGAGAACGGCGGCAGGAAGCGGTGGAAGCAGATAAGAAGCAGCCGCTCCGCCGATCCAGACGGTCAAGCCGACCCCCAGGCCGACCAGCGGATAGAAGCGCGTGCTCCGGCGGAATAGCTCCGGCGTATAATCCAAGGTTATCTTGACCGGAAAACGGGTCAGAAACTGAAAAGCGGCCGCAGCCGCTTGAACGTACATTTTCATAAGTGGTACTCCCTGCTCTTGAGCTCGATCGGAATGCCGGCCGTCACCAGAAAGACCTGGTCGCTGACGGCTGCCACCTTCCGGTTCAAGATGCCTGCGTAATCGCGGAACACCCGGCCCAGCCGGTATTCCGGCACGATGCCGTCGCCGACCTCATTGGTGACCAGCACCAGCGGGGCGGGATACGCCTGAATCTGCTCTACGAGCTGGTTGATGGCCACCATGAGGCGCGGCTCCATATCCTTCTCGCCCTCCAGTGCCAGGAGCGTGTTGGACAGCCACAGGGTCAGGCAGTCCACCAGCACGGCAGGTACGCGATCCTCCGTGGATGAAGCATCACCAGCGGAATCAGTCCGTGCCGTGCGCAGCACCTGAAGCAGCTCCGCCAGCCGCAGCGGCTCCTCCCGGGTCTCCCAGGGATACGCCGCTTCGGTGCGCTGCTGCCGATGGAGGGCGATCCGCTCCTCCATCTCCCGGTCAAAGGCCTGCGCCGTCGCCACGTACACCGCCTGCCCCGCGTGGGCCATCATCCAGCGCTCCGCAAAGGAGCTCTTGCCGCTGCGGGCGCCGCCCGTTACGAGTACGCTCACTCGGACGTCACCGCCTCGCCGCCGGAGATGCCGGCGCTTTCGAAGGTGGCCATCTCGCGCACGATGCGGCACGCCGCGTCCACCAGCGTCAGGCCGAGCACGCCGCCGGTGCCTTCGCCGACGCGCATGTCCAGATCAAGCATCGGCGCCAGCCCGAGCCCCTGCAGCAGCAGGCGGTGCCCCTGCTCATGCGAGGCATGGGACGCGATCATGTATTCCGCGGCCAGCGGGCAGACCGCCCGCGCCAGCAGAGCGGCGGCGCTCGAAATGAACCCGTCGATGACCACGGGGCATCGATGGGCGGCGGCGCCGAGGATGACGCCGGCCAGGCCGCCGATTTCGAGCCCGCCGACCTTGGCGAGCACATCGACCGGGTCGGCCGCGTCCGGCGCGTTGACGGCGAGCGCCTTCTCGATGACGCCGATCTTATGAAGCAGGCGCTCGTCGGTCAGGCCCGTCCCGCGCCCGGCCGCCTCCTTGACCGGCGTGCCGGTCAGCGCGCACATGACGGCCGAGCTGGCCGTCGTGTTGCCGATGCCCATTTCGCCGGTGACAAAGATGCGGACGCCCTCGGCCACCGCTTCCTCGACAACAGCGATGCCGGTCAGGATCGACTGCTCCGCTTCCTCGCGGGTCATCGCCGGTCCCTTGGCCATATTGGCCGTCCCGTACCGTACCTTACGGGACACGAGCTGCGGATGGGCCAGGTCGCTCTTCACCCCGATGTCGACGCAGACGATGTCCGCGCCGGCCAGCCGCGACAGCACGTTAACCGCCGCGCCTCCGGCGAGAAAATTGAGGATCATCTGCGGCGTCACTTCCTGCGGGAAGGCGCTGACGCCTTCTTCGCACACACCGTGGTCCGCGGCCATGATGATGACCTGTTTGCGCTCGAACAGCGGCTTCGTCTCGCCGGTTATGCCGGCCAGACGGATCGCCAGCGACTCCAGCTTGCCAAGGCTGCCCGGCGGTACTGTCAGGTTGGCGATATGACCTGCCGCCTCCTTCGACGCGGCCTCATCCAGAGGCTGGATCCGCTCCACGTACTGCTTCAAAAGTTCGTTCATCTTGAATCTACTCCCTCTCTCGTAAAACTGCCCTCTAACACGATCAATTCACGGCCCGTTCACTTTCCGCACCCGCTCTCCGGGCTGCTCTAATCCTCCCGCTGCCTGGTCACCAGTACCTGAGGAATGCCGCTGACCGGATGGGGAACGATCACCGGCTCAATGCCGTATACCAGACGGATCGTTTCCTCGGTCAGCATGTCTTCCGGCGTTCCCATGCCGACCGCCTGCCCGTCCCTTAATACCAGCAGTTTATCACAAAACTGCGCCGCCAGGTTCAAATCATGCAGGACGGCGACGACCGTAATGCCCTCTTCCTTCCGCCACTGCGCCACCAGCTCCATGAACTGGTGCTGGTAACGGATGTCCAAGTACGTCGTCGGCTCGTCAAGCAGCAGAATCCGCGGCTCCTGTGCCATCACTTTGCCAAGGGCGACGCGCTGGCGCTGCCCGCCGCTCAGCTCATCCAGCGGGCGATCCGCAAGCGCGTGCAGCTGCAGCTTCTCCATAATGCTCTCGATCAAGGCGTCAGAATCGCCGCCTTCGTCCCGGCCGAGCCAATCCTGATACGGGTAACGTCCCATCTCCAGCACCTCCCTGACCGGATAATGGACAGGAGGAAGGCCGTCCTGCTGGAGAACGGCCATCATGCGGGAGAGGATTTTCCGGTTATAGGCAGAGGCAGGTTTGCCGTGAATCAGCACCTCGCCGCTGCTGGCCTTCTCCACGCCGGAGACCAGCTGAAGCAGCGTCGACTTGCCGCTGCCGTTCGGCCCGATAATCCCCCACCATTCGCCTTCCTGAACCGACCAGTTGAGGCCGCGGAGAGCTGTGATCCCGCCATACTGTTTCCCTGCTTCCCTGATCTCGATCATGTCCATCTCCCCTTCCGCTGCTTTTTGTTCCGGTACAGCAAATAGGCAAAAAACGGAGCGCCTACGAAGGCCGTCACTACGCCGAGCGGAATCTCGGTCGGCGCCAGCAGGGAGCGGGCGATCGTGTCGGCCCAGACCATAAAGACGGCCCCACCGATGGCCGACAGTGGAACGATCAGCCGGTAATCAGGGCCGGTGATCAGCCGGATCACATGCGGAATGACGAGTCCGACGAACCCGATAATGCCCGCTACCGATACTGCGGCGGCCGTGAGCAGCGTGCTGACGAGCAGCACCCCCAGCTTCACGCCGTCCACGTTCATCCCCATATGGGCCGCCTGCCGCTCGCCCAGGGACAGCAGATTAAGCGCACGGGCCCGGCTCCAGACCACCACAAATCCCACCAGAAAATACGGCAAAAGGATGGCCGTATACGACCATCCACGCAGGCTGAGGCTGCCCATTGTCCAATATATAATTTCATTGATCGTCCGATTCGACATCGCCGAAAGGAAGGATACGACCGCCCCGAGAAAGGACTGCATCACCACGCCGGACAGAATGAGGCTGTTCGTCGGGATCTTCCCGCTCTCCCTGGCCAAAGAGATGACCATCCACAGCGTCAGCATCCCGGTCACGAAAGCGACCGCAGGCAGTGTCCAGCCGCCGAAAAACGAATACTGCAGCCCGAAAAAGATCAGGAACGACGCGCCTACGGCCGACCCCGAGGAAACCCCGAGCGTAAACGGATCGGCGAGCGGGTTGCGCAGCACACCCTGGAACCCCGATCCGGCCACGGCCAGAGCCGCGCCGACCAGCATGCCGAGCAGAATCCGCGGCAGCCGCACCTTCACGATAATCTGCTCAAACGACGCGTTCCACGTCGGGTCGATATGGCTGCCGATCCATGGAATTCGGTGCAGCAGAATAAGGGCGATGTCCCGGATCGGCAGCGCGACCGAGCCGATCCCCAGACAGATCAGCAGGGTCAGGACGAGCAGGAAGATGCCGATTCCTCCATAGCCTGCCAGCTTTTTGCTCATTATTTGAAGAGGTCCGGATAAATGGCTTTCGCCACTTCCTTCAGGCCCTGCGTGACGCGCGGGCCCGGACGGCTCAGCAGATTGTCGTCAAGACCGATGACCGCATCGTTCTTCACGGCTGTAATCTGGTCCCAGCCGCTGCGGCCTTTAATGATGTCGCCAAGGCTCTTCTTCGTCTTCTCGTCGATGACGCTGTTGGCATACAAAATCACGTCCGGATTGTCCTTGATGATTTTCTCTTCGCTGATTTCGCTCCAGCCCTCGGTGTCCGCCGCCACGTTCACGCCGCCGGCCAGAGTGATCAGCTCATCCATGAACTCGCCCTTGCCGACCGTCCAGCCCGGGGAAAATTCGATGTATACCTTTTTCTTCTGCTCCGGAGTCAATGATTTTACCGCTTCGGTAACCTCGTTCTCCTCCTGCTTCATCTTGTCGACTACCGCTTTGGCTTCCGCCTGATGATCGGTGATGAGGCCGTAGGTCTCGATATTTTTGATGACGTCATCAACCGTTTTCGGATCGGTCTTGAAAATCTGAATGCCGAGGTCGCGCAGCTTCTTCACCGCTTCCTCGCTCATCGAAATACCGGTGAACACGATGTCCGGCTGGGCCGCAATGATCGCTTCCTCGTTCGGCTTGGTGATGCCGCCCATTTTTGCCTTAGACTTGGCCGCTTCCGGGTAATCGTCATAATCGGACACCCCGACGATCTCACTGTCCAGCCCGATCGCAAAGAGCGCCTCCGTCTCGGCTGGAGATACCGAGATGATATGCTTCGGCGCTTCCTTGAAGGTAAAGGATTCTCCGGTCGCATCCTGAATGGTCAGCGGATAGGTTGTTTTCAGTTCGTCTGTCTTTGTCTGCGACGCGCTGTTATCCGTGCTTTGCTCCGTTTGGGCCGCAGGCTGCTGCGAGGCGGAGCTGTCTTCGTTCTTGGCGCCGCAGGCGCTCAGCGATAAGGCCAGCAGCAGCGCCGCGAGGCCTGTGGACCAGCGTTTTAATGTTACGTTCATGATTTCGTTCTCTCCCTCTTTGTCTGTCAAATGATATTCACAAAAGAGGCCTGACCGGTATACGAAAACGGAATAAACCTGACGGAAATGTAAGAGATGCGGCGCTGATACGATGAGCAGGTGTATGGCGCCTGCCGCTCTATTCTTTTCAACTAAAAAACCCTGACTCTTGTTCGATCAAGAATCAGGGATTACGTCTGCACGGAACATCCCGCGGCATCGCCGCGATGGACCGGTGTGCCTTGGCATGCTGCGAAGTCAAGCCAATATTTGCTTGAGCCGCGGCGAAGCATGCGATGTAAAGGGCACGTGAAACGTAATCCTTTCCTCGAAGGACCGTCATTTCTTCTTCTGAGGCAGGTCTCCTGACTCACAGGCTGGGTAACATCATCCCCGCCTTCCCATCCCGCTGCAGCGGCGGAACAGTGGCTTTCTGGGGACATACCTGTTTACAGTGGCGGGACCGTGCCGGAGTTGCACCGGCTTCCCTTTTCACCCGGATCGACGCTCGCTTTATACGGCAGACGGCTTCCGGGACCTCACAAGCACTCCTATTTAATTATCCTGGCCATGCTTCTTTTGTCCTGATTATAGGGGAAAAGCCTGCGGGTGACAATGGAATTTTTGTGTCCAGCACTTGCCGATGTGCATGTCCGGTCGTGTGTCCGAGGGCATATCCAAACTAGGAGGAACAGACGAATCGGGGAGCGACCCCTTGTACGTCGGCGGCCTGAGCTGTTTTGCCGCTTCCTGTTGGCCGGATCGTTGGATCCTGATCAGTCGATGACGACCGTTCCCCCGTTTGTATCCTCTCTCAAGCTTCATTCACCAGGATGCCGTTCCAACTGCCGGTTTCTTCGCTGAAGCTTAGCCGGATCCGCCGTAAACTCCCGGGCTGAACATGAACGTCCCAGAAGGACAGCCCTGGGACGAGGCTAACCGCGAGCTGCCGCAGGACGCCGCCATGGGCGACGATCAGCATCTCCGGCAGAGCCTGCAATTCGGGGCCTGTGTCTTCCGATCCTTCCGATCGGGAAAGGACCGCCTCGCTGTCTTTGCTCCCTTTCGATCCGGAAGGTCTCACCCCGCCAATCTCGATCCCCTTCGATCCGGAAAGCAACCGCCCACTGCCAATCGCGGTCCCGATCGTTTTACTGCATACCTTTTCCACGTCCTTTAGCAGGTTGCCGATAAACCCGTCGATCCTCCCGGCAAAATCTTTCCATGACTCCCCGCCCGGCGGGGTAACCTGCTGTGGCGAATCGATCCACTGCCGGTAAAGAGGCTCATGCTGCAGCTGCTCATAGGTATGCCCTTCCCAGGCGCCAAAGTCCATTTCCCGCAGCCGCGGGTCATACACCGCAGCGTCTGCGTACGCCGGACTGACGATCGCCAGCGTCTCCCGGCAACGGGCCAGGTCGCTGCAGTACACACCGCTGAGCACCTTCCCGGCCAGCTTCCGGGCCAGCGGCGCAAGCTCGTCCCTGCCGCCCGGATCCAGCGGGATATCCGTATGCCCGAGATACCGCTTCTCCCGGTTCCACGGCGTCGTGCCGTGTCGGACCAGCAGCAGATCAGCCTGTCTCACCATCTCGTCCATAAGCTGCCCCCTGCCGCCCACAGCACGGCGATGCCCAGCAGAATGAAGATGACCGATACCGAGATGAGCAGCCGGATCGTCATCGTGATGTCGCGTGCCTCCATCGGGCGCAGCGCCTCGCCCATGTAGGCGCGGAACGAGGCGACGCCGTGGTACACGTTCTCGCCGCCGAGCCGGATGCCGAGCGCGCCCGCCACCGCGGATTCGGGAAAGCCGCTGTTCGGGCTCGGATGCCGGCGTGCGTCCCGGCGCACGGTGCGCCAGGCTCTGGCGGCATCCAGCCGGAGCAGCCAGGCGGATACCACCAGGATGCCTGCGGTGATCCGCGCTGGAATGAAGTTCGCGATGTCATCCAGCCTCGCCGACGCCCAGCCGAGATGCAAATATTTGTCGTTCTTGTAGCCGACCATAGAGTCCAGCGTGTTCACCGCCCGGTAGGCCATCGCCAGGGGCGCGCCGCCGATGATGGCGTAGAACAGCGGCGAAACGACGGCGTCGACGATATTTTCCGCCACCGTTTCGACCGTCCCGCGGACGATCTCCGGCTCGTCCAGGTGGGCTGTGTCCCGGCCGACGATCATGCCGAGCGACTTGCGCGCCTCCGGCAGATCACCGCGCCGCAGATGGCCACGCACTTCCTTGCCGGCATCCTTCAGCCCTTTGACGGCGATCGTCGTGGCGATCAGCACCGCCTCCACAGCCCAGGCCAGCCAAGGATGCACCTTATGAAGCCCCCAGAGCACAAGCCATGTCAGCAGCAGGGAGCCGCCCGCCACGATGACCGGGAGCAGAATTCCCGCTCTCTTGAGTCCTTCCGGGCGGGTGACCCTTGCCCGAATGGCGTTTTCCACCTTTTTGATCGCCTTTCCCATGCCGATGACCGGATGGGGAATCCATCTTGGATCCCCGATGATCCAATCGATAATAAAAGCCGCTGCAAGGATCCATACCGCGGTCATTTCCGCTCGCTCCAGGCCGCCAGCAGACCTTCCTTCACCGTGCCGTATACTGCGCGGCCGATCATCGCGCCGAGGTCGGTCGCAGTGCCCGCATAGCGGTGCAGCCCGGCGAAAGCGGCGCTTTGGCTGACGCCGAGGACGACGGCGTCCGTCGTCGTCCCCGTTGCGATCAGCCCATTGTCTGGGTCGCGCACGTCCAGGTCGGCCAGCGCCGCGGCCTTGGCCTCCACCGCCGTCATGACGGCGTTCAGCATGGCCGACTTCGTCAACTGGCCGTCGATGGCCAGCATAATGTTGATCGTTCCCGGCGTATAGGCCGCGAACGTCCGCCGCTCCGAACCCGCACGGGCCGCGTTGGATACGCCCGCCGTCGTGCAGCAGAACACCGCGGCCTGCTCGTTTTTCTCTTCATGCACCGCCGCATGGCGCAGCTGGACTGCCGTCAGCAGCCCTGCCGTCGTCTCCAGCGGGTATCCCCACGCCGTGAGCCATTCCTCCGCGTCGCGAACGGGGTCGCTGCAGTCGTACGTCCGGTCCACGTACATATTCGTCACCCGCTGCAGCCTGCTCATGCCGCCTCCGTGAATGGAGCTTCCGATGCTGTCCAGCAGCTCCGGCGCCTCAAGCAGCAAATGCCGCCCTTTCCGCGTCAGCACGAGCCCAGGCCACACGGTGGAACGGTATGTATCCTGCAATCCGTCCATAAATGGTGTCGTCATCGCTTCTTATCCCCCATATCGATCTTGTGTTTATACGGCATCCGAAATTCAGTCCGCAAAGGATGTGCCCATCCCGCGCCAGCGCCTTTCCGGCATAGCGGCCGTACCAGCCATTGCCGCTTATGCCTGCACAGTCTGTCTGTCCTTTCGTGAAGATCAGTGCAGATCATTCCGCCCGGCTGGCGAGCACGTCGCCAAGCACGGCAAGCAGCCGTGCGTTGGCGTCCGCTCCCTTCACCGCAAACCGGACATGTCCCGGCCCCAGGCCCGGGTACATGGCGCAGCTGCGGATCAGGACGCCGCGAAGCCCGAGCTCGCGCTGCAGCTCCCCGGCACTCCACGGTGCCGGCAGGTCCGCGAGCAGGAAGTTGGCTTCGCCGCCGCTCACGCGGCAGCCCAGGTCCCGCAGGCCAGCCATCAGGCGGGCGCGCTCTGCGGTAATCAGCTCCAGCGTCTCGCGCTCATGCGCCTCGCCGCCCTCGAGGCAAAATTCACCGGCGAGCAGGGCCAAGCCGTTGACGCTCCACGTCACCTGCTTGCCCGTCATCGCCCGGATCACGTCCGGATGAGCGGCCGCATAGCCCAGCCGCAGGCCCGGAATGGCATAAAACTTCGTCATCGAGCGGACCAGGATCGTCCGCGGAAACCGCTCCAGCTCCAGCAGCAGCGTCATCCGCCGCCCTTCCGGGATGAAGTCGATGAACGCCTCGTCGACGACGAAATAGGTCCGGGTCCGCTCCGCCTCGGCCGCCAATTCCCGGATCTCTTCAAGCGGATACTGCACGCCGTTCGGATTGTTCGGCTGTCCCAGAAAGAGCAGGTCCACTTTTTTCATCAGTCCGGCAATGTCCGAGACCTCAGCTCTCCAGTCACGCTCCCGGCTGCCGAACACGGCGTGCACCTCGGCGCCGAACTGCTCCGACAGCTGCCGGTACTCCGAAAAGCAGGGCTGCACGATCCCGACCTTCGAGGGCGCCAGTCCCAGCAGAAGGAGCGCCATCGATTCCGCCGCCCCGTTGCCGATGCTTAAATGTTCCGGCCCAACGCCCAGTTTGCGGGACAGCAGCGCTTTTAGGCGGCGGTGTCCCGGATCCGGATAGCGAAGGATGGAAGGCAGCGCCTGTTCCAGCTTTGCCATGACGCCTTCCGGCGGACCCAGCGGGTTGATGTTGGCGCTGAAATCCAGAAAGGACGCCGGATCGCCACCGTACAATTCCGACGCGCTCTCCAGATCCCCGCCATGTCCGTATCGTTCCAGCATATGTATTTCCCCCCCTGCAGTTCTCTATCTTGAATCGCTTGCGAATGACCCCATTATTACGCCAAATTTCGGTGCGCGTCAATTCGGTTTTCGCTTTTGTTTCTTGTCCGCAATTGGTTTACAATAGACGAGGAACCGAATTAATTAAGGCCTTTTAACGGAGGAATCAAACATGCTGTTTATCGATAACCAGGGAATTACCGACCCTGCCGTCAATCTCGCGATTGAAGAATTCGCCCTTAAGCATCTGCCTATGGACGACAGCTACCTGCTGTTTTATATTAACCGTCCTTCGATCATTATCGGTAAACATCAGAACACGATCGAGGAGATCAACCAGGAATACGTGAAAGATCACGATATCAAGGTCGTTCGCCGGCTTTCCGGCGGCGGCGCGGTGTACCACGACCTCGGCAACCTCAATTTCAGTTTCATCACTAAGGACGACGGTCAATCGTTCCACAATTTCCTGAAGTTCACCCAGCCGGTGATCGACGCGCTGCAGCATATGGGTGTGAACGCGGAGTTAAGCGGACGCAACGACCTGCAAGTCGGGGAGCGGAAGATTTCAGGTAACGCCCAGTTCTCGACGCGGGGCCGGATGTTCAGCCACGGCACGCTCATGTTCAACCTGAATCTGGACGATGTTCAGGCTTCCCTGAACGCCAATCCGGAGAAATTCAAGTCGAAGAGCACCAAGTCCGTACGCAGCCGCGTCGCCAACATCAGCGAGCTGATGAACCAAAAGATGACGATCGAGGAGTTCCGCTCCGAGCTGCTCCGCTACATTTTCGGCATGGAAGCAAGCGAAGTGCCGCAGTACAAGCTGACGGAAGCCGACTGGGAGATCATTAACCAAATTTCCAAGGACCGGTATCAGAACTGGGAGTGGAATTACGGGCAGTCTCCGCAGTCCAACGTCAAGCATACGAAGCGTTTCCCGGTCGGCATTATCGACATCCGGATGGACATCAAGGACGCACGGATTCAGGACATCAAAATTTACGGCGACTTTTTCGGCGTCGGCGATGTGGCGGATATTGAAGACCGTTTGCGCGGCAAGCGCTATGAAGAGTCCGAAGTCCGGGAAGCCCTCGCGGACATCGACGTGAAGCATTATTTCGGGAATATCGTGACGGACGACCTGATCGGTCTGATCTTTTTGGAAGAATAGTCCGCTTCGGAATTCGTTCGGAATTCGTTCGGCATACTGATACGGTATACAGCAAAGAGAGAGGTACCCTGAACTTGATGGGCCTCTCTTTTTTTCGTTCGAGCCTCTTCCATTCTATGCTATAATCGGCTGCAAAAGCTTGCGGACGGGTACCGATTCGCTCACCCTCAGGCCGCTATGAACGGAGGTCAGGTTTTTCCATGAAAATCAGGCCGATCCTTGAGACCGACTATGACCGCGTGATCCCGGTCGTCAACGACTGGTGGGGCGGACGCCAAATGACTCATTTGCTGCCGAAGCTGTTTTTCGAACATTTTCAACAGACCAGCTTTGTGATGGAAGAAAAAGAGAATGGAGAACTTGTCGCCTTCCTGATCGGTTTCCAGTCCCAGACGCATCCGAACGAGGCGTATATCCATTTTGTCGGCGTCCATCCGGATTATCGCAAGCAGGGCACGGCCCGGACGCTGTATGAGCTGTTTTTTGAAAAGGTCCTTCTGCTCGGCTGCGATACGGTGCGCTGCATTACCTCGGCTGTGAACGAAACGTCCATTAAATTTCACACCCGCATGGGCTTTAAGCTGACGATGGCTAAAGACTATGCAGGTCCCGGGCAAGATTACATCTTATTTGAAAAGATGCTGCATATAGACAGTGAAAAATAAGCACACAAAAAGCTGCCGCTAACCGGCAGCTTTTCTTTTTAGATTTCATTTTTTCATTTATATTTACGCCAGTCCATGCTGCTGTTCTCCAGCAGATGTTCAAAATCGTTATCCAGGCGCTTCTGTTCCGCTTTGCGCGCTTCGGCCGCTTGTCTCTCCTGCTCTTCCTTCTGCTTCTGCTGCTCCGCCTTCAGATCGCTGGACTGCTGCTTCAGCTTCTCCAGCACCTCGCTGCTCAGGAGATCCTTCAGCGTCGCCGGTTTATCCGAGACTTGCGGCTTGCTCGGGGCTTGGTTTCGGTTCTTCTTAGCCATCGTATCATCTCCGTTTCCACCCACATTATAGCAGGTTTCCCAGGCTCCGTCATGCCCTGGAACCGCCCTTCCGGCCTTTTTGATCCTTGTTCTCCCGCCGGTTTTACGTTACAATTTGGTCGCTTGCCTGTATTGCGCAGGCCGATCGTACGAACCGTGAAAGGAATGACATCATTTGAACCGCTCCCGTATTGCCGACCTCAGTCTGCTCATCGTGGCGATGATGTGGGGATGTACCTTTTTGATCGTGCAGCATGCGGTCCGGGTCCTGCCTCCTCTGGCCTTCAACGGCATCCGCTTCTTGGGTGCTGCGGTGCTGCTGGCCCTGATCATTACGTTCTTCTACCGCAGCCAGTGGCGGGACATTTCCGGCAGGATGCTGCTCCACTCGTGCCTGCTGGGCCTTTTTTTGTTTCTGGGCTATGCCTTTCAAACCGTGGGACTGCTGTACACGACTACTTCGAACGCCGGTTTTATCACCGGCTTGTCCGTCGTGTTTGTTCCGTTTCTGGCACTCCTGCTGCTGAAAAGCCCCATTTCCCGTTATACGTGGATCAGCGCGCTGCTGGCCGCCGCCGGCTTGTACCTGCTGGCCTTCGCCGGCACCGCCCTTTCACTGAACAAAGGCGACTTTCTCATCTTCCTGTGCGCAGTCGCGTTCGCTCTGCATGTCGCGTATACGGGCGTGTTTGCGCCCCGCTATTCCGCGCTGCCCCTGGCTGCGATGCAGATGGCTGTTGTTGGGCTGCTCAGCATCTTCTCTTCGCTGCTGTTCGAGGATGTGGGCCCGTTGACGCAGGTGGCGGATCGTCTGCTGAAGCCGGAAGTAATCTGGGCGCTGCTAGTGTCGATCGGTCCGACCAGCGCGTTTGCCTTTTGGATTCAAACCGTGTGCCAGAAATATACGAACCCGTCGCGGGTTGCCGTTATTTTTGCCATGGAACCGGTCTTTGCGGCATTGACGGGCGTCACCTTCGGCGGAGAGGTGCTGGGCGCCGCGGCGGGACTGGGATGTATTTGTATTTTTGCCGGAATGATCCTCGCGGAATTGAAATCTGCCCCGCGTGAGGTACAATGATAGGAGCCATACTGTGCAGGAACGTTTAGAGAGTTGCCCTTCCTGCGATAGAGAGAACATGGACAAGCCGTTCTGCGCCCTTATAGGCAGAGAGGTTCGCCATGACCAAAGGAGAGAGAACCATGTACAAATTGATCGCGATCGACATCGACGATACTCTGATTAACGACGATAAAGAGGTGACCCCGGGCACCCAGCAGGCGCTGGAGCAGGCGGTCGCCAAAGACGTAGTCGTCACGCTGGCCACGGGCCGGGCCTATGCCTCCGCCCAAGCCATTGCCCGTCAAACGGGGCTGAACGTGCCGATCATTACGTACCAAGGGGCGCTCGTCAAAAACCTGATGGACGAAAAAGTGCTTTACGAGCGCTACGTGCCGAAGGATGCGGGCTACAAGCTGTTCCAGTACTGCATCGAGCATAACCTTCATTTGCAAGTTTATATTGACGACAAGCTGTACGCCCGCGAAGAAAACCAGAAGCTGAAGGATTACAGCGAATTGAACCGTACGCCTTACTATATCGAGCCGGATTTTGAAAAGCTGATCGCCCAGAAAACGCCGAAAATGCTCATCATCGACGATCCAGCCTACCTGGATCAGCTGATCCCGATTCTGCGCGACCTGCTGGGAGACGAAGTGCACATTACCAAATCGAAGCCGCACTTCCTTGAAATCATGCACCGCGAAGGCACAAAAGGCCACGCCCTCACCTTCCTCGCCGGCCACTTTGGCTGCGACATGTCCGAGACGATCGCCATCGGCGATTCCTGGAACGACCATGAGATGCTGGAAGCGGCAGGTCTGGGCATTGCGATGGGCAACGCCATCCAGGCGCTGAAGGACATCGCCAATTATGTGACGTTAAGCAACAACGACGAAGGCGTGAAGGCCGCGATCGAGAAGTTCGTGCTGAACGTATAATTCGGTCGAATATTTAGAGATAGGCAAGATCTAAAAAAGACAGCTGCGAATCAGGATCACCGATCCTTGCTCGCGAGCTGTCTTTTCGTTTGCCGGCTGGGTTCTACCAGCTGTTGGTTTACAGTTTACTGAACCGCCTTGGCCCGGTCCTTGCCTTTATCCGATTCGCCGGCGTTTTTGTTCGCGGCTTCCCGGTCCTGCTGCATTTCCTCTACCGTCTTGACCTTAAGGCGAGCCGCTCCGCGGTAGCCTTCCCGGGTCGGAATCAGATTGCCGGAAGCCAGACGGACCGACGCCTCGGCGATGGCATCCCCGTATTGCGGGAGCCACTGCTCCTGTGCGACGAGCATTTCGTCGACCATCTGCCAAATTTCGTTCGGGTTGCACACCGCGCCGACCAGCGGGTCCATCATAAACGCCTGGCGGAGGAGCTTATCGTCGCCATGCACTGCTGCTTCCACTGCCAGCCGCTGCACGGAAATGCTCGCATTGCAGACCGCTGCCGGTCCGAGCGGCAGATCCCCAACCACCGGCATGGAGATGCCGTTGCGGTCGACGTATCCCGGCGCCTCGATGATCGCGTCATCCGGCAGGTTGGTGATCACTCCGTTGTTGACCACGTTGAAATGTCCACGGTACACCCGCCCCGTTTCCAGGCCCTCGATAATGTATGAGCCATGCTCATGGCTGCGCTTGTCCTGCTTGTATTCGAAAGGCTTCTCCTTCATCCAGTTGGGAAAGTCAGTCTCAAACCAGTTGCGCCCTTCCGTGCAGACGCGAAGGTATCCTCCGGTCTCCCCGTTGATCCAGCTGCCGAGGTCGATCCAGTCGTTGATTTCGTCGGCCCGCTTGCGGTACCACGGCACATACTCGCTCAGATGGCCGTTCGATTCCGTGCTGTAATAGCCGAAGCGGCGCAGCATGTCGATCCGTACCTTTTCCGTCCGGCTGAAATCCGGATGCTTCTCGAACGCTTCCAGCAGCTTGCCGGTCAGGTCCTCCCCGTTATGGCGGATCTGGATATACCAGGTCTGGTGGTTGATGCCCGCGCAGATGATATCCACTTCTTCCTGCTTCAGGCCAAAAGCTTCAGCAATCTGCCAGTGGCCGCCCTGCACCCCATGGCACAGTCCGACCGTGCGGACCCCGCCGTACTTGTTGCAGGCCCACGTAAGCATCGCCATCGGATTGGCGTAGTTCAGCAGCAGCACATCCTTGGACGCCATTTCGCGGATGTCCTTGCAAATGTTCAGCATCTCGGCGATGCCGCGCTGTCCGTACATGATACCGCCTGCGCACAGCGTGTCGCCAACGCATTGATCGACGCCGTATTTCAGCGGAATGTCCACATCCGTCGCGAACGCCTCCAAGCCGCCCACGCGGATCGTACAGATAACGTATTTGGCATCCTTCAGCGCCTCGCGGCGGTCCGTCGTCGCGTGAATGTGAATGTCCAGCCCGTTCTCCCGAATGTCCCGCTGGCACAGCTCGGTTACCATGTCCAGGTTGTGCGGATTGATGTCCGTAAAAGCAACTTCCACGTTATGAAATTCCGGAACGGACAACAGGTCGCGCAGCAGTCCGCGGGTAAAGCCGATGCTTCCCGCCCCGATAAAAGCAATTTTAAATGACACGGCAAAAACCGCCTCCCTCAAGAATAGTCGCCAGGTTCACCCTGATACAGGTATTGTAGCAACCCTTCTTGGGAAAACGTTATCAAATTCATGACCTCTTTGCCGGAAAAGTGTCAACGATTCTCACTTTTTAGATTTGGGTTAGTTCACGTCCCGGGAATCCACGTACCCTGCGATCCGGGAAGCCTTCCGGTACTCGACCGGCGTCTGGCCGGTATGCTTCTTGAACATCAGATGCAGATACTGGCGGCTGCCGATCCCCACATAATCCGCGATATCCGCCACCGGAATTTCCGTCTGCCGCAGGAGCATCGCCGTTTTGTCCATCCGGTAGGCATTCAGGTATTCCATGATCGACATGCCTGTCTTCTGCTTGAATACCCGTTGTAAATACCCGGGGTGAAGCCGGACATGCTCGGCGGCGTCTTTTACCTGGATGCTGCGGTCATAGTTCTGATACAGGTACTCGATGCACTGCCGCACGTACATGCTCTGCGTATCGGGACCGGCCTCCACGAATTCCTGATGCAGCCGGGCGATCCGGATCAACAGCTCGGCAAGCATCAACTGCGGCATCAGCTCCTGTCCGGATTCGGCGGCGTCCAGCTCGAGAACGAGATTTTTCAGCAGCTGATGCACGTCATGAAACTCCCTCAGAACCACATAGGGAGCCGGGTTCCGGAACAGCGCCGCCAGCGCCTCCTCTCCCTCGGCCAGCTGCTTCGTCGACGGCAGCACCCCATCCCGCTCGACAAAGCGGAATTCGATGTTGAGCATCCGGCAGCGCCCTGTCACTAACAAACGATGGGGTACGGTTCCGTCCAGCAGGATAAAGCCGCCCTTGGTCAGATGCACGACCGCCTCGTTTTCGTCAGACGGCTTCACCCCGACCGAGCAGTTCCCGTCCATGACATACATGATTTCGGAGGATTCATGGGTATGCAGGGCCATGTCAAAACCGTTCCACTCTTTAAAATAGTAGGCGCTCACCTCCGGACGGCAGTCCGCCAGCATCAGCTTGTCGGGAAATAATCCGCCGAGCCCACGGCCGTCCAGTTCGCTGCCATTCCATCCGCCGGCGTTTGCCATGAATGCCAACCTCCCTTTTTTCCCTTAACGGTCAGCCCAACTCAACCTTCATCCCGGCCACGGCTAACGTCACCTGCGGAGGAAGCGGATAAGGCCGGTTCAGGTCGATATCATGCGACATATGCGTGTAGAACGTTCGCAGCGGCTTCACCTCTTGCAGCAGCTCTGCCGCTTCCTTCATATCGTACACGGACCGGGTAGGATAAGGCGCCTTCTCATGGAAAAAGCTCGTCCCGAGCACCAGCAGATCCAGGTCGTGCAGCGGCCTTTTCTCCTCCTCGTTCAGACCGATGGAATCCGAGCAGTACACCCAGCGGAAGCCGGGTTTCTCCAGCCGGTATGCATAGGCATAACCGTTCGCGCCATGCGTCACCTTCCAGGTGGTGATGTTCCAGCCCCCAAGCTCGATTCCATCGTTCGCGGGAATCATTTGAAGCTGCCGGTGGATCCACGGAAACTGCCGCTGAATTTGGTCGAGCACCTCCTGCGGGGCATACAGCTCCCCTTTGGCGTGACGCCAGCGGCATTCATCCGCCCACTCCGGCAGTCCGCCGATATGGTCAAAATGCGCATGCGTCACCAGCATCCGTACCGTCGCCCGCTGCCCGATCGCCTCCATCTGGCTGCGCCAATCCGGCCCGCAATCGATGAGAAAGCTGCCGCCTTCCTCCTGCCCTTGGACGAGCACCGAAGAACGCAAGCGGCGGTTCATCCCCGTTGTCCGGGCCTCTTCGCACACTTCGCAGCTGCAGTACACGCGCGGAACCCCCATTGCGTCCCCGGTTCCCAAAAAGATCAATGCGTCCATTGCGTCGGTCATCTCCTTATTTTCCTATGTATGTAGGGTGGTGGTTATATTCCTGGTCCATTACAGCTATGATACCATATTCGACTTTCCGAGAGTTCTCGGTCCAGAGACCGACTTCAAAATCATTCCAGCGGCGATTTTTGCCGGCCCTTTATTCGAGTACACTGAGATTAAAGCTGCGAACGACGGACGCATCAGGCACCGCTGTTAAAACTGCCCCCTGACCGGCGCAAGCCGGACACGGATGATCGGATGAACCGCATGATGCGGATGCCCGGGTGAAGTCCTTCAGCCATTCCAAGTTCGCCATCGTTGTAACGTAAAATTCGAGAAGAAACGAGGTCACCTGCATGGAGCTTTTCCGCAATGCCACATTTGTTAAAATGTTTTTGGCCAACTTCGCGTCCCAGCTTGGGTCGATGGTTGGCAGCATGGCTTTCGCCTTTTATCTCGTCGACCGCTTCAGCAACCAGCCCGCCTACGCGACGTTAGCCGAGCTGATGTATTCTCTGCCGACGCTGGTCGTGTTCCTGTTCGTCGGCGTGCTTGCCGACCGACTCGACCGCAAACGCATCGCCGTCAACAGCGACTGGATCCGCGCGGTCCTCTCCCTGGTCCTGCTGTTCGCGATATCTGAAAATTGGATCGTCGGCGCGTTTGCCCTTCTATTTCTGCGCAGCGCTATCTCGAAGTTTTTTGCGCCTGCCGAAATGAGCCTGCTCCAGGGGGTAATGAAGCCCGAACAGTATGTGCAGGCCTCCAGTCTGAACATGTCCATCTCGGGCGTATTCATGCTCTTCGGCATGAGCCTCGGATCGGCTGCTTACTATTACCTCGGCATTGAAGGCGCCATTCTGATCGACTTGGCCAGCTTCGTCATCTCCGCCCTGCTTCTCATGTCATGCCGTTTTCCGCAGCATGTCTCCCAGCCTAATGGTAAAGTGCGTTTAAAAGACCTGAATCTGAAAAGCATCACCGCCGACTTCGGCATGGGCTTTCAATACATCGTCCGTTCGCGCCTGCTGCTGGCGATTATCCTCGGATTTTTCTTCTTCGGCATCGTCAACGGCGTGTTTTCGATCCTGCCCCTCTTTACGATGAAATACAAGCTCAGCCCGGAGCACTACGAAGTGTACACACCGCTGGTGATGGTGTTTCTTGGGATCGGCTACCTTGTGGGCAGCGCCATCAGCACCCTGCTCATCAAAAAAATCGGAAAAGTCGGCGTGCTGATCACCGGACTGTTCCTCATCGGCATCATTACGCTGGTCGCCGGCGGTTTCCACCACATTCAGCTGTACTTGGGCACGATGGTGCTGCTCGGCGTGATCCTCGCACCGATCAACGTTGTGCTGGGCGGATGGCTGCCGGAGCTTGTCGATCCCCAAAGCATGGGCCGTGTCAGCGCCTGGATCGAACCGCTCAACACGACCGGCCAGGCGATCGCGCTCGGATTTCTGGCCGTCGCCTTCCCCGGCCTGGTATCCGTCACCGCACTGTACTGGATCCTGGCGGCCAGCGTCTTTATCGTCAGCGTCTATTACCTCGCCGTCCTGCCTTCGCTCAGCCGCAGGCACCAGCAAGAGATGAACGTCGACATGCCCGGCTGATGCCGGGCTTTTTTGCTGAGTGGGGATATACCTTCGTCCGCCTACTGGCCATTCTTGCCGCCGGGCACAAAAAAAGCAGGCCCCGCCAAGCGGTCACCTGCTTCAACCCATTTACTGCTCCGATTCCTGCCACTCAAATCCCCGCCAGCACCTGGTACCACACGCCCCGCTTGGAGTAGAGCGTGCTGCGCACCTCGTCCCAGCCGCCGAGGTAGTTGATATCGAACAGCCCTTTCGGCACCGGATACTTGGCCGCGTTGGCCTTCAACACCTCGTCGTCGACGGGGCGAAAGCCGTGTTCAGCGAAGATTTCCTGCGCTTCCTTGCTCCACAGGTACTTCACGAACGCCTCGGCTACCTTGGTGGTGCCGTGCTTCTTGGCAAAAGCGTCCACGACGGCGGCCGGATTCTCGATCAGAATCGTGTTCTCCGGAATGACGACGTCGTATTTGACGCCCTGCTGGATGCGCGCCAGGAGCTCATTTTCATACGTCACGATCACGTCGCCCACGCCGTACTCGAACGCCGCCATGGACGCCCGGCCGCTCTTGTCGAGCGACTCCACGTTCTTGTGCACCTGCTCCAGGAAAGCCTTGGCCGCGGCAGGATCCTTGTGTCCCTGCTGCTGCTCCGAGGCCTTAAGGCCAGCACCGTAAATCGCGTTGATGTCCCACTGCGCTCCTCCCGAAGTCTTCGGGTTGGGGTACAGCACTTTGACCCCCGGCTTCGTCAGATCCTGAAAATCCTTGATCCCCAGCGGGTTCCCTGCCCGCGTGCCCAGCACGGCGATCGACCGGGTAACCATGCCCTGGTCCGGGTTTTTCGTCTTCCAGTCCTTGTCGATGAGCCCCGCGGTGACGAGCTTATCGACGTCTCCTTCCATCGCGAGCAGGGTGACGTCGGCCTCAAAGCCGCCGGCAATCGCGCGCGCCTGGGTTCCCGACGCCTCATAGGCCTCCTGGAACTTGACGGTCTGCCCGGTCTCCTCCTTCCACTCCTCCTGAAACTTCGGCAGGATGTCGGCCATCGCATCCTTCGCCACGCTGTACGCGCCGATCACCAGGGTGACGTCGCCGCCAGCCGCCGATACCGTGCCGTTCACCGGCGCATCCTTGCTGCAGCCGGTAAAGACGAGAATGCAGGCCAGCAGCAAAGCGCCGAGAAGACCCGGGCGGAGTGCCGGCTTTCTATCGTAATTTTGCATCGTCTGCTTTCGCATCGTCTGCCACTCCTTTAGGCTGAAACTTGCCGTGTTTGCCGCATCAGCCTGCCGGGGGGCAGGCTGGAATCGTAATATGGATGATCTTCACCGAGGCAGTATTGCTGTGTCGGCTCCTAATCACGGAAATATCCGTGTTAAGTAAGTATTTGTCGAGTCCAAGATGAGATTTCATAGCAATGGTACTCGGATCCCTCTAAATAATGACCGGCATCGGATCAACCTTGAGCCGGTTCTCTTCAATCCAGCTGTGCTCGTCGTTAAACAGGTAAGCACGGTGCACCAGCACCCGTACCGGCTGACCCGGCTGCAGCGTATCCTTTTCCAGCGAGCGGTACGTCATCAGCTTGTGGCCGCCGACTTCGACCTCCACCATCCACTCGCTGCCGCGGAAATGCAGATGGCGCACGATACCTTCCTCCGTCGCCGACAGCACCCGGAATTCGTCTGGCCCGCCGACTTCGATGTACTCCGGCCGGATGAGCGCCCGGGTGCCGCCGCCCCCGGCAGCTTCCTCGAAGCCTTTCAGCTCGCGGGCATTTTCTACCACGGTGGACTCCCCGATAAAGGTCGCGACGAACGGCGTCTTCGGTTCTTTGTAAATATCCCACGGGGTGCCCTTCTGTTCCAGACGTCCCTGATTAATGATCATGATTTCGTCGGCTACCTCAATCGCCTCGTCCTGGTCATGCGTCACGAAGATCGACGTAATACCCACCCTCTCGATCAGCTCCCTGAGCCAGGAACGGAGCTCCTGCCGGATCTTGGCGTCGATCGCCGCAAACGGCTCATCCAGCAGCAGCAGCTGTGGCTCCGGCGCCAGCGCCCGGGCAAAGGCGACCCGCTGACGCTGCCCGCCAGAGAGCTGCTGCGGGTAACGCTTCTCAAAGCCCGCCAGTCCGGTCAGCTCGACAAGCTCCATGACCCGGTCCTTGATCTGCGACTTCGGCGTCTTCTTCACTTTCAGGCCAAACGCGATGTTGTCGAACACCGTCATGTGCTTAAACAGGGCGTAGTTCTGAAACACAAACCCGATGCCCCGCTCCTGCGGCGGAAGCGCGTTGACCAGCTCTCCGTGGAAGCGAATTTCCCCGCTGTCCGGCGACTCCAGCCCCGCAAGCATCCGCAGAATCGACGTTTTGCCGCCGCCGCTCGGCCCGAGCAGACCGATCAGATGGCCCTTTTCAATCCCAAAATGCACATCCTTTACGGCATGAAAATCACCAAAATGCTTGTTCAATCCGCGAACTTCCACATGCATATCAGCGCACTTCCCTTCTTTTTTTGGCCCATTCCATCAGGAGGAGCAGACTTACCGAAAAAGCAGCCAGAACCAGCGCAACGCTGTTGGCCGAAATGACGTTAAAATTTTCGACGTCCTGGTACACCAGCGTCGTCGCCGTTTGGGTCCTGTTAATGATATTACCCGACACGACGAGCACCGCCCCGAACTCGCCCAGCGAGCGCGCCACCGTCAGCACGATGCCGTAAATGACCGCCCAGCGGATCGACGGCCAGGTTACCTTCCAAAACGTCGTCCAGCCGTAGGCTCCCAGCGTCGAGGCAGCTTCTTCCTGCTGAGCCCCGATCTCCTGCAGCACCGGCATCACCTCGCGCACCATGAGCGGAAAAGTGACGAACAGCGTGGCAATGACCATCCCCGGAAAGGCATACACGATTTTAAAGCCAATATCTTCGAAAAACGCCCCCACCGCGCTTCCCGGCCCCAGCAGGAGCACGATCATCAGCCCCCCAATGACGGGGGACACCGCATACGGCAGGTCGACGATGCTGTTCAGAAATCGCCGGAGCCCGCCGCTCATCCAGCTGCCGCGAACGAGATAGATGGCCATCATCATGCCGAGCAGCGTGTTCAGCACCGTCACGGTGACGACGATGAGCCCTGTCATCATCAGAGCGTGCAGCGCCTCAGGCCTTGCCAGGGCATCGCCCAGACCGCCCAAACCACCTTCGAAGGCACCCATGACCATTTTGCCGAGGGGAGCGATCAGCAGCAGGAAAAAGACCAGGTATGTCAGCGTAATCCACAGTTTCTTCATGCTCTCTTCCCCTTCGTCTGCACAAAATTCACGACCCAGAGTATGACAAAAGACAGCGTCAGCAGCAGAATCGACACGGCGGCGGCCCCGGCGGTATTGTCGCTCTCAACCTCCCCGTAAATAAACACGGAGGCGATCAGCGTCCGGCCCGGAATGTTGCCGGCGACGAGCACGACGGCCCCGAACTCCGCCAGCGCCCGGGAGAAGGCCAGCATCCCCCCGCTGAGCATACCCGGCAGCATGGACGGCAGCACGACTTTGAAAAAGATTTTGGTGCCCGAAGCCCCCAGCGTACGCGCCGCCTCCTCCTCGGAAGGATCGATTTCCTCCAGCAGCGGCTGTACTGCGCGGATAACGAAAGGAAACGTGACGAACACCATGGCGATGACGATCGCCGGCTGATGGAACACAATTTCGAAGCCGAGCGCCTCGGCGGCTCCGCCGATCAGGCTGCCCGGTCCGAGCAGAAGCAGAATCATGAGGCCCCCGACCGCGGTCGGCAGGGCAAACGGGAGATCCACCAGGCTGTTCAGCAGCGATCTGCCCGGAAAACGGTAGCGGACGATCACCCAGCCGATCATCGTACCGATCAGAACGTTAATCATCGTGGCCACGAGGGCCAGTTTCAGCGTAAGGAGCACGGCTTTCCATGCGATCGGGTCTTTCACGCTTTCGGCAAAAGCGCTCCATCCCAGCGAGAACGAATGATAATACACTCCCAGCAAAGGGAGCACGACCAGCAGTACAAAATAAAGAAGAACGGTGCTTCGAAAACCCCAGGTCCAGCCTTTATGTCGCAGCAGTGTATTCACTTGACCCCTCCCTGCCTCCGGGAATCGGCCCGGTCGGCGCTTGAACGATTGATGATTTCCATTATAGATTAAATTATTCCTATTTGACTACTTGGTTTTTGCTTATCAGTACTTTACCAAAAACTGTCTCACACCGTCAATACAAAAATAGATTTATTTCCAGTCTTTATTTACGCCGCGAAGAAAAGGGCCTGCACGAGTGCAGGCCCTGTATTTTTCAGTCCGAAACATCCGGCCCATTTCGGGGCAAAGTTAAGGCTAACCGTAATGATCCTTTGCCTGCCTCATCGAGGCCGTGTACGACGGAATTCCCAGCATTCCACTCTGTTATCGCTTCACCACGGACATCTGGAGTTGATCGGCATGCGCATTTCCTTTCGAGCGTCTTTGGAACGTCGCCAGGATAACGCCGCAAACAATCAACACCGAACCCGCAACTTGCATATAGGTAACCGGCGTACCTAGGATGAAATAGCCCGATACCATCGCAACGAATGGCTGCAAATTTAGAAACAGGGACGCCGTCGCGGCGCCCACCTTGCGAATTTGTGCGTTCCAGACAATTGCGCATAATCCTTGGATAAGCAGCGCGGATCCAATTAAGGCAAGCCACCACCCGTAGTACGAAGGCAGTTCAGCGTGCGGTTCGCTCCAGAGCGATACCGGGAGTACCGCAACACAACCCAGTACCGTAGAGTAAGCCGTTGCCGCTAGCGGATCCATGCGCTCTGTCAGCTTTTTCATAAGAATGACTGAACCGGAAAAAGCCAGCATGCAAATCAGCATCCATCCAATCCCGGACGAGATGCGAAGCATGAAACCTGCGCCATTTACCACAACGAAAAAGACACCGGCAAAAGCGACGACCGATCCGATCGTCATCCGAAGCGTAAACGATTCCTTCAGAAACAAGCGGGCAAACAGCGCAGTGCAAATCGGTGATAACGATAATACCAATGAAGCCGTCGTCGCATCGACCGTGCGCAGCCCCGTAAAGAAGGAGACCTGATGCAGCAGCATCCCCACTAGAGCATACGGTATGAGGTACACGGCATCCCGCAGCGTAACCTGCCCCCATCGCCGGGTCACAATCAAATAAACGAGCAGGAACACCGAGGAGACGGCAAGCCGATAGGCCGATAGATGCAACGCGGGAAAAGCTTGCAGCAAAAGCGACCCCAGCACGAAGTTGCTACCGTAGAGTGATGCGCAAACCAATAGAAGCAGATAGGATCGCAAACGATTCGCCTTCTTTCAAAAAGGTGGGTACGAAAAATAGCCTGCGGCAGCATGCCGCAGGCCTCGGTTAGGCATATGAAGCTTTAGGCACTGCGCCCGGGTTATTTCGCCGGGATGTACGTTTCGTCCAGGAAGACGCGAATAGCTTGGAAAGCCTGCATCCTGTTTTTCTCCAGCAGCACCATGTGCGTTCCTTCCCCAATCTCTACCCAGCGGCGATAAACGGCGCCGGTCAGTGACGTGAAGAAGTTTTGCGCCAATTCAAGGGGCACATCGATGTCCCATTCCGCGTGAACAAGAAGGACAGGCACCGCGATCTCCTTGGGTTCATAAAAAGCTCTGTTAGCCGTCCAGTATTGACGGATGTCCAGAATCGGACCATTGGTCGCCCGAATATGTCCCGGGTGGGCGCTTTGGCTCCCCGGGTCGGAGGCTAACGTCGCTTCGGTCCATTGCTCGAACCAGCCTTCCGGAATCAGATCGCCGCGTTTATCTTCAGGGGCAGCGCTTAGCCAGCGTTCCTTCGTGCTTCCGACCGGGACGAGACGATAGGAGCCAAGCGCACCTCCGGTATCGATAGGGACCGGTTTCGTACTCAGCCACTGAGGTGCGACAAGAATAAGCTTATTTACTTTATCGTTGTTTCGGCTCGTATACGCCCCGGCAACCGTTCCGCCCCAGGACATTCCCAGAATGTTGACCTTCGATAAATTTCGATGTTTTATAACGAAGTCTACCGCCGAGCCCAGGTCGCGAACCCCCGTTTCCGTGCGAACCAGCGGAGGGTTGGAGTCAGCGGGCTGCTCCATTTCAGGGGGTCTCGTCGAACCCCCGTAGCCGCGTACATCCACGGCATACACGTCGTAACCATGGCTGGCCAAATAGTCCAAGAACGTGAAACCATCCAATTCAACGTCATACAAACTGCCGATCGGATATGTGGCACCGTGAACCATGACAATCGTTTTCTCGTTCGTGAACGTGTTCATGGAAGCCGGACGTTTGTTGCGTACATAAAGCTCGATTCCGGACGTATCGCTGGGGATACGATGGTCTTCGGTCAAAATCGGTATATCGTGCCTAAAATCGTTTGCCGTCATGGTGTCAGCACCTCTCAATGTGATTTATGGTAGTTTATTAGATGAATTCCCATTTGAATCCGTTGCCGTCACGAGTCACGTACCCCGCAGAACTCCCCGGAAAGTGGGTACTGAAATAAATGATGGGCCGATCCGCGACATACTCCAGTACTCTGCGCCGGGAAACGCGTGCTTGTTCCGTGAATTCGCAATACATGGAATTCCACTCGGGACGATATACCTGAAACGGATGGTGCATCACATCTGCGCCGAACAAAGCTTCTTCTCCGCCGGACATGAGGCTGATCGACATTTGACCGATGCTATGGCCGGGAGTCGGAATAAATTTGAACATGTCGAGGAACTCTCCCCCCTCGGGAGGGATCGTTTTCACCAGTCCAGCTTTGACGACAGGCAAAACGCTCTCTTCGTATGCGTTAAAATTAGGTTCGTTTTCTTTATTATGACTGGCCGGGCTGGAGTAATATTGTTGTTCCGAAAGCGGAAATACATAGGTGGCGTTCGGAAACGTCGGTACCCATTTACCGCCTGCTAGCCTTGTATTCCAACCGACATGATCCACATGCAAATGCGTCAACAGGACATAGTCCACGTCTTCCGGCGTAACCCCCGCCTCTTGAAGACTTTCGAGGTAGGGCAGCTTTAGGTTGGACAATTCCGGATTATACGGAAGATTTTTATCGTTTCCCGTCGCGGTATCAATAAGGATCGTATGGTCCGGAGTCTTCACGACCCAAGTTCCAATACTAACGACAAGCTGGGAATCCCCGTCGATTAGACCGGAAGGCAGGGTATCCCGATTCTTTTCCAGAAACGCCGGGTCCCACGAGCCCGCAAAATAAATTTCCGGCGGGACGCCGCTCAGCGTCATTTCCGTGACACGGGTTACGGTCGCGTCGCCTACTTTATAGACTTTGTTCATTTGAAATCCTCCGGTTTTCGTTCTGAATCGTAGATCGCTTGGGACAACTATCGTATCGTATTTATAATGGGACCTTCATCTATCCCGAGAATTTCGTTCTATATGGAAATGGTTGATGGAATTCATAAATACCCGGGTATGAGGCTGCACATCAACCTTGATATAATAGTAGTTCTTAAACCCTGATATTTCAACGCTTTTACAGCGTAATTCCCTATGTTTCAAAATGCTTGATACCACTGCAAATATCCGATATGATACACGTAAAAATTACGTTCACAGCGAAATTTTCAGGTGAGGAGGACTTCTGATGAATTCAATCGGCGATACCATTCGAAGTACGAGAAAAAAACAAAGATTGACGCTTAAAGAGGTTTCCACCATGGCCTCCATCTCTTTGTCTTTTCTTAGCGAAATCGAACGCGACAAGGTGAATCCATCCCTAAGCGTTCTCAAGCGCATAGCTAACGCTCTGGGCGTGAATTTTACCGATCTGTTCGGCGAGGAGAAACGAAGTATCATTATTAGAAAAAACGAACGAAAACCTCTCGTTCATTCCGAGGGTTCCAGAATCACTTGGTATGCACTCAGTCATGGAAGCAGCAACAAGATGGGACCGATTTGGGGGGTTCTTGAAAAAGGTGCAACATCAGGGGACGTCGGCGTTGGACATCCCGAAGGGGAGGAATTTCTTTTTATCCATACCGGACGTTTGGAGTTTATCCTCGGAAATGAGCGGTTCACACTCGAAGAAGGCGACAGCATTTATTACGATGCCCGAACGCCGCATAGCTACAAAAATATCGCCGAAGGGGAAACCCTGTTGATTGCCGTTCCCTCTCCGGCTTCGTTCTAGATTAGCTTTATCCTGTGGATGAATAGGCTAGCCGTTCATTGTGCATGCGGCGCGGCAGTTGTATCATAGGCTTATGACATGTCCAATATCAGGTAAAAAAATACACTTTAGGAAAGGAGACATACGACATGCTGCATACCCTTGAATTAAGTACGGCGTCACGGGACGAAATGAGGGATATTACCCGTGAGATTATTTCGCTGGTTCATCAGAGTGGGGTCAAGGAGGGGACGGTGCTGATTTACTGCCCGCACACAACCGCCGGCATTGCCATTAACGAAAACGCCGATCCGGACGTCAAGCATGATGTGCTGCTGCGTTTGGATGAGGTGTATCCGTGGGAGCATCCAAAATACCGCCACGCCGAAGGCAACACGGCTTCCCATTTGAAGTCGATCACCTGCGGGCCTTCGCAAACGGTGATCATCACGGAGGGCGAGCTGCTGCTCGGACGCTGGCAGGGGATTTATTTTTGCGAGTTCGACGGGCCGCGCCGCAGACAATACCATGTGAAAATTATGAAGGGATAAGGAAACCACCGTCCGTATCCCCAAAAGCAGGCATGACAAAACAGGTGTCGGGGTGTGAGGCATTTCTGCATGCCCTCCCCTTCACCTCATGATCCTCCATCTGCCCACACTCACCACAGCATTTATACGTTGGCGCAATACCAATTCACCGTTATAAAGTAAGTACCTAAAAAAATTACCGCAGACTGCGGCAGCATATCTTCACATGCGTGATGGCCGCGGGTTTGATCTCCTCAAAAGTCACGCGATCCTGGATGTAATACGATATGAATCCGTGCATGGACAAAAATAACGTTAACGGCAGATTGCGGCAATGATCGGGGCCGTGCTCCTCCTCGTTCATGTAACGTCGCACCATGGAGGCAAACAGTTCGAAGCAGCGCCCCTGCTCTGAACGGCAGTAGGACAGCAGTTCTTCGTCCCGGATCATGAACATGATCTCGTACTGATAAGGATGGTCCAGGCCGAAACGGATGAATTCCAGCATGAGCTGTTCCACCTTGGTCAAGTCCTGGGTCGGAGCGACCTTGAGCACCTTATTCAGCTGTACAGCGAGATTGTTGAAATCCTCTACCACGATGGCGTAGAACAATTCTGCCTTTTCCTTGAAATGATAATATAAGGAACCATGACTGTAACCTAAATGCTGACCAATACTGCGCATAGAAATGGCCCGGTATCCCTTGGTCACAAACAAATGCCTGGCCGCTTCCAGAATCCTCTCCCTCGACAACTCCTGTTCCACTGCTCTTCTTGCCATAGACCTTATTCCCCTTCAATAAAATAAAGCTTTTCGCCCTCCGTAATCAGGGATTGCCCCTGCGTCAAATCCACCATCCACGACATAAACGTCTCCGCTTCGCGGTCTTCCGGCAGGCACGTCAGCCGCACCTTATCCGTAAACACCGTTTCCCCCATTCGGACCTCGCGGCCCCGAAGCTCGTTCTCGACCTTCCCCAGCCAGGTATAGTCGATCTCTACAAAAACCTCGCGGTGCAGCACACACGTAATGGCTTCACCCGCTTCAATCGCCGCCACGGCACCGTCCGTATATGCCCGGATCAGTCCTCCCGCCCCCAGCATAATGCCGCCGAAGTACCGGGTCACGACGATCGCCACATTTTTCAAACCTTGATTCCGGATCACCTCGAGAATCGGCTTGCCCGCCGTTCCACTTGGCTCTCCGTCATCCGACTGCTTCTGGATTTCATCCCTCTCCCCGATCATGTAGGCGGAGCAGTTATGCGTGGCGTTCCAATGCAGCTTCTTGATTTCTTCAATAAAAGCGTTTGCATCATCTTCGCTGTCCACCGGTTTCACATGGCCGATAAAGCGGGACTTCTTAATGACAATTTCCTTGGATCCCGCCCCCCGGACGGTCCGATAGCGATCAATCATATTCATGCCCTTTCATATTTGCTAAGAAAGCAGTCCCCCGCTGTTGATTAACCGGTGAACTGCTTCCCTAGCCTTGTATGTCTATTCAAAAGTTGCTGATGTTATTCTTATTCGGACAGTCTTGCTTCCAGCTTCGCTTTTTCTTCTTCATAGCCCGGTTTGCCGAGCAAAGCGAACATGTTCTTCTTATAGGCTTCCACGCCAGGCTGGTCAAACGGATTGACGCCAAGCAGATAGCCGCTGATACCGCACGCCTTTTCAAAGAAGTACACCAGATATCCGAAGGAATACGGAGTCATATCCGGTACGGTTACGATCAGGTTAGGAACCTGTCCGTCTGTATGTGCCAACATCGTGCCTTGGAAGGCTTTTTTGTTGACGAAATCCATCGTTTTGCCAGCCAGGAAGTTCAGGCCGTCCAAATCGTCCGGATCGCTTTCGATCGTAATTTGCTTCGCTACATTGTCCACCTGGATGACGGTTTCGAAAATGTTGCGGCTGCCTTCCTGAACGAATTGTCCCATGGAGTGCAGATCGGTCGAGAAGTCGACGGATGCCGGATAGATACCCTTGTAGTCCTTGCCTTCGCTTTCGCCGTACAGCTGTTTCCACCATTCGGATACGAAGTGAAGAGAAGGCTCGTAGTTCACGAGAATCTCGATGGCTTTGCCTTTGCGGTACAGTGCGTTACGCACGGCAGCGTATTGGTAGCTGAGGTTCTCATGCACGTTCGGGTTGCTGAATTCCTTGGAAGCGTCAGCGGCACCCTGCATCATCTCTTCGATGTTGATTCCGGCTGAGGCAATTGGCAGCAGGCCAACCGCAGTCAGTACGGAATATCTTCCGCCCACGTCGTCCGGAATGATAAAGGACTCATAGCCTTCTTCATTCGCAAGCTTCTTGAGGGCTCCTCTTTCCTTATCGGTTGTTGCATAGATGCGCTTGCGGGCTTCTTCCTTGCCGTATTTCTTCTCCAGCTCGGCTTTGAAAATACGGAATGCAATCGCAGGCTCCGTCGTTGTGCCGGACTTGGAAATGACGTTCACGGAAAAGTCCTTGCCTTCGATCAGATCGAGCAAATGCGCCACGTAAGTGGAGCTGATGTTGTTGCCGGCGAAATAGATCTCAGGCGTCTTGCGCTTGTCCTTTGGTAATACATTATAGAAGGAATGGGACAGAGCTTCAATCGCCGCGCGTGCGCCGAGGTAAGATCCGCCGATTCCGATGACGATCAGAACGTCAGAATCGCTTTGGATTTTTGCTGCTGCTTTTTGGATGCGTGCAAATTCTTCCTTGTCGTATTGGGTAGGAAGATCGATCCATCCCAAGAAGTCAGAACCGACGCCTGTCTTGTTATGAAGCTGCTCGTGAGCGAGTCGGATCGGCTCCGCCAGATAATCCACTTCGTGCTGACCGATAAAGGAGAGCGCCTTACTGTAATCGAAATTTAATTTGGTAGACATATCTAATGTAAACCTCCTAGTTTGGCTTCATCTCTATTCTATTTACGCTCCGAAAAAAACAGCTTTAGAATAGGATACTGTAATTGGACTGCATTTGGCAAGGACAATATGAAGCTTATCCACCCACAATTTCACTTCTTCCCCCATGGATTGTCGCATGGCCTCATGGTACACTTAATGAATGCTTATATCTCACAGGAAAAGGTGATTCTCATGAAAAAAATAGGCTTCATCGGACTGGGCACCATGGGAGCGCCCATGGCTTCCAATCTGTTAAAACAAGGTTACGAGGTAACCGTCTATAACCGCACGGCTTCCAAGTCCGAGCCGCTTGTCCGGGAAGGCGCGTCCCAAGCCGCCACACCTGCCGAAGCGGCCGCAGGACAGGACGCGGTCATCACGATGGTCAGCAATGACGATTCCATCCGCGAGGTGTTTTACGGCGAGGATGGCATTCTGAAAACGCTGGCTCAAGGCACCACCGTCATTGACAGCAGCACCATTTCCCCGGGGCTCGTAAAAGAGCTGGCCGCCGAGGTTCACAAGCTCGGAGCCAATTTCCTCGACGCACCGGTTACCGGCAGCAAGCCGGCGGCCATCGACGGCACACTCGTATTTATGGTCGGCGGAGAAGCTTCCGTGGTGGAAGCCGCATCCGGCCTGTTTGATACGCTGGGCAAGAAGGTCATCCATATGGGACCAAGCGGCAGCGGTTCCGTTGCCAAGCTCGCCCATAACACGATGGTCGGCATCAACAACCTGGCCCTGGCGGAAGGCTTCGCCATCGCCGCCAAATCCGGTATTCCTGCGGACAGCTTCCTTGAGCTGGTACAGCTCGGTTCGGCCGGCAGCAAGGCTGCGGACCTGAAAGGCCGCAAAATCATCGACCACGACTTCAGCAACCAGTTCTCCCTTGCGCTGATGCTCAAAGACCTGAAGCTTGCCTCCTCCCTCACCGACGCCACCGGCGTGCCGTCCCCAATGCTGAACCTGGCGAAAAGCCTGTTTCAAGCCGGACAGACGCAGGGCTTCGGAGATGAGGACTTGTCCGCTGTCGTCAAATGCTATGAAGCATGGATCGGACAGACGATCGGCGGCAAGCCGCTGCAATAATTGGGACAGGCTCCTTCCATATACAGCCATAGGTTGAATGGAACGGCACCAAATTATGCAGAAAAGATGAGTTTAACCGGAGAGAAAAGGGTAAGTCCGCCAGATGACGGACTTACCCTTTTTCGTTACTCCGCCGGGTAGGAGCAGCAGTAATCGGTTACGCTGAACACTTCCAGAGCGAATTTGGAATGGGCAGGCACGTGAAACGTGTGTGCTCCCTGAATTTCTTGCCAGGATTCTTCACCGGGAAGAAGGACCTTCAGGTGGCCGGACAGGATTTCCATAATTTCAGGACCGTCCGTCCCAAATTCATACGTGCCCGGAAGCATGATTCCGAGCGTAACCTTGCTACCATCTTCCAGAATGACGGTGCGGCTGGTCACCTGGCCGTCATAATAGACGTTGGCTGCTTTGACGATGGTGGCATTGCTGAACTGCGACATGTGCTCACTGCTCCTTTTGAACTCAAAATATGAATGAAACGGCTGGACCTTACAGCAGCGCTTTGACACGGCTGACTACATTGTCCACCGTAAATCCGTATTCTTCGATGACGCGGTTGCCAGGAGCGGATGCGCCAAAGATGGAGATGCCGAGAATGTCGCCTTTGTCGCCGACATAACGTTCCCAACCGAATGGAGAAGCCATTTCGATGGCAAGACGCGCTTTGACGTCAGGCAGCAGGACGGAATCTTTGTAAGCTTGGTCTTGTTTCTCGAACAGATCCCAGCTTGGCATGCTGATAACGCGAACTTCGATGCCCTCTTTGGACAGCGCTTCGGCGGCTTTCACAGCCAACTGTACTTCGGAACCCGTAGCGATGATTTGCACTTGAGGTTTGCCGTTCTTCGCGTCGGCTACCACATAAGCACCGCGCTTGATACCTTCGCGTGCACCCTCGGCTGTAGCGGCCAGGATCGGCAGGTTTTGGCGCGTCAATACGAGCGCTACAGGGTTCTCTTTATTTTCAACCGTGTAAGCCCAGGCAGCCGATGTTTCGTTGGCGTCAGCCGGACGGATCACAGTCAATCCAGGAATGATGCGCAGCGATGCCAGCTGTTCGATCGGTTCATGGGTAGGACCGTCTTCACCAACCGCAATACTGTCATGAGTCAGAACATAAGTGACAGGCAGCTTCATGATGGAAGCCAGACGAACCGCCGGACGCAGGTAATCGGTAAATACGAAGAACGTACCGCCGAATACTTTCAGTCCGCCGTGCAGCGTCATGCCGTTCATCACTGCAGCCATCGCGAATTCGCGTACGCCGAAGTAGATGTTACGGCCTTCGCGGCTGTCAGGCGTGAAGTTGGACAAATTGTTCAGGTGAGTCATCGTGGAGCTTTCCAGGTCAGCGGATCCGCCCAGAAGCTGAGGTACGCCGCCAGTAAGACCGTTCAGGGCGTTACCGGAAGCGACGCGTGTGGATACGGCTTTGTCTTCCACGGAATACTTCGGAAGATCCTTATCCCATCCTTCGGCAAGGTCGCCGGCAACGGCTTTTTCGAATTGAGCGGCCAGTTCAGGATAAGCTTTCTTGTAAGCTTCGAACTGCTCGTTCCATTCTTTGTTGACTTTCACGCCGTGTTCTTTCACTTTCGCGAAATGAGCGCGAACTTCTTCAGGCACGTAGAAGTCTTCTTCGTATACCCATTTGTAAAATTCTTTGGTCAGCTTGGCTTCTTCCGCACCCAGCGGAGATCCGTGAGTACCGCCATGGCCGCCTTTACCTTGTTTGTTCGGGCTTCCGTAACCGATGACGGTCTTCACTTCAATCAGAGTCGGCTTGCTCGTTTCGGCTTGCGCTTCCGCAATGGCTTTCTCGATGGCCGGAAGATCGTTGCCGTCTTCCACGCGCAGCACTTGCCATCCGTATGCTTCGAAACGCTTCTGTACGTTTTCGGAGAAGGACAGGTTGAGTTTACCGTCGAGGGAAATGTCATTGGAATCGTACAGCATGATCAGCTTGCCGAGCTGTTGATGGCCCGCCAAGGAAGCAGCCTCGTGCGAGATGCCTTCCATCAGGTCGCCGTCGCCGCAGATCGCGTACGTATAGTGATCAACCACTTTGTAGTTGTCTTTGTTGTAAGTTGCCGCCAGCTGTTCTTCAGCCAGTGCCATACCAACAGCCATAGCCACGCCTTGTCCAAGAGGACCTGTCGTTGCGTCAACGCCAGCGGTGTGACCGAACTCTGGGTGACCTGGAGTCAGGCTTCCCCATTGACGGAATTGCTTCAGTTCTTCCATCGGAAGATCGTATCCGCTCAGGTGGAGCAGGCTGTACAGCAGCATGGAGCCGTGTCCGGCGGAGAGAACAAAACGGTCGCGGTTAATCCAAGTCGGATTCTCCGGATTGTGGTTCATCGTCTTTGCGAACAGCTGGTATCCCATTGGCGCAGAGCCCATCGGCATACCCGGATGTCCGGAGTTGGCTTTCTCGATCGCATCGATCGCGAGGGTACGGATCGTCGTAATCGACAGATTATCGATGGTCGCGTTCTCGGCCTTGTCAATCGCTTGATTCTTGTCAGTCATGGTTATCCTCCTCAGTATTTCTGGGAAATTAACATGAAGCGGGCACACTTGAAAGCACGGAAAAACCCGGCGGCTTAGAAGAACATCCGCTTGAATGTTTCATTTTGACTTATTATAACACTTGCCTTTCTTCTTTTCCATAACCTTTATCACCATTCCCCATGAAGAAGGTCATTATGCGGATCAAATCAGATCGGAGGAAGGGGCGGCAGATCCCCGTCGAAGCCATGAGCCGGGCGGGATTGGGCGAGGTTTCCCCCGCCCTCCGTCTGGCAATAGTTTCAAACATTTTTCATGTACCCTGCCGGTTGACGCGTCTTCCATCTATGACCCGCGCTGTCCGGTCCTGAAACAGCAAAAACCATTGGAAACGGCCGTTTCTTCGAGTATGATAGTTCGTAATTCAACTGCATGTAACCGAGGTGAAAACGACAAATGAACGGAAATACGCACATCCTGGTCGTGGAGGACGACAACGACATCAGCCGCCTGCTCTGCAGCGTCGTCCGCCGCGGCGGTTATACCGCACAGCCCGCCTTTTCCGGAACCGAGGCCCTCATTTATTTGAAGCAGCAGCCCTGGGACATGGTCCTTCTGGATTTGATGCTTCCGGGCTTATCCGGCGAGGAAGTGCTGAACGAAGTTCGGGAACACGGCGCTCCGCCGGTGATCATCATATCCGCCAAGGGCGACCAGTCCGGAAAAATCGCCGCCCTCCGCGGCGGTGCCGACGACTATATCACAAAGCCGTTCGATATCGAGGAAGTGTCCGCACGCATCGACTCGCATTTAAGGCGGGTCCATCGCGCCGCGAACTCCGCCAAGCCGGTGACCTATTCGCATAAAAATTTGGTCCTCGACCCGGAAGCCAAAACCGTTCACGCCGACGGTGAGCCCATTTCCTTGACCGCCCGTGAATTCGACATCCTTCATCTGCTCATGGCATCGCCCAAAAAGGTATTTTCCAAATCCAATCTGTATGAGAGCATCTGGGGCGAGGAGTTTCTCGGGGATGACAATACCGTCAACGTGCACATGAGCAATCTGCGCAGCAAGCTGGCCAAGGCTGTTCCCGGCGAGGAATGGATCGAAACCGTCTGGGGCATCGGCTACCGGCTGAAGCCGTGAGGAACCGATGGACTTAGGGGCGCAGCCTTCGCCCTGCAACCGCATGGCGTTATCCGCTGCAGTCCGGTACCGGACGAAGCACGGCTTCAGCTTAATCCTTTCTTAAGAATTGCCTTAAACTTCTCTTACGCTTTCCGCAATACACTGAGCCTATCACTGGAGGGAGGCTGATGAGAAAATCATGAGCGAATATGTTCTTCGCACCACGGATCTCACCAAAACGTTCAAAAACGGCATCGCTTTGGACAAGGTGAATCTCTCGATCAAACGGGGATCCATTTACGGATTCATCGGGCAAAACGGAGCCGGCAAATCCACGCTCATCCGCATAGCCGCAGGACTGGCCTTTCCAACGGAAGGCGCAGTGGAGTTGTTCGGATACAGCGGTCCTGCGGAAACGATCGAAGCGCGCAAACGCATCGGATCGATCATTGAAAGCCCGGCGCTGTTCCCGCAAATGACGGCGGAGGAGAATGTCGAAGCCAACCGGCTTCTGCGGGGCATACCCGGAAAGGATATCGTAAAACGATCGCTCGAATGGGTGGGCCTGGAAGAGACCGGCCGAAAAAAAGCGAAAAACTTCTCGCTGGGCATGAAGCAGCGTTTGGGTCTGGCAATCGCCCTGCTGGGTGATCCGGAGTTTCTCATTCTGGACGAGCCCACGAATGGGCTTGACCCCATGGGCGTCGTCGAAATGCGCGAGCTTCTCAAGCGGCTGAACCAGGAACGGCGGATCACCATCCTGATTTCCAGCCATATTTTAAGCGAGCTGCATCTGCTGGCCACCCATTACGGTATCATTCACCGCGGCGTCCTGCTCGAGGAGCTGACGGCCAAGGAACTGCAGGAGAAATGCCGGCAGTTCATTCATATCAAAGTCAACGACCCTGCCGCGGCAGCATCGGTCCTGCAGAACCGGCTGGACACCACGGAATTCGAAGTGATGCCGGACGGTTCCATCCAGCTCTACGATCATTTGGAGCATCCCGGGCGCGTATCGACCGCACTCGCCGCATCCGGCCTGGAGATCGAGCAGTTTATGCCGAAAGGCGAAGACCTCGAGACGTTTTTCACGAAACGGATCGGAGGTGTGCAGCCATGAGCAACGTCATCAGAGCAGAATGGTTCAAGCTGCGCAAGGACCTCTCGTTCCGGACTCTGTTCCTGTGCATTGCGGCGGCCGCCATCGTGTACCCCCTGCTCATCATCATGGACCATACCGCCGGCGAGCCGGAAATCACGAGCCTGGCGTTTATGCAAAATGTGCTGGCCGGCAACGCCTATGTGCTGAAATTTTCCGCCGCCCTGCTGGCCGGTTTCTTTATTTCCAGCGAATATTCGACCGGCGTCATGAAATGTATCGCCTCTTCCGGCAACAGCCGGATCCGGCTGTTCATCGCGAAGCTGCTGGTCTTCACCGTCGGTGCCGTCATGCTTGCGCTTGTCCTGCCTGTGGTATCGACAGCCGTGATGGTGATCGCAAGCGGGGACGCAGGATCGTTACCGCTGCCTTTTGTCCTGCGCGCCCTGGGATTTACCGTCCTCTATGCGGCCGGATTTGCCGGCATCGCCGCCTTGTTCTCCACTCTGTTGACCGACAGCGGCAAATCGATCGGCTTCCTGTTTATCCTGTTCCTACTGGCCGATTCCCTGTTCGCCGGAGCCGGTGGATACATTCCTTTCATCGGAACACTCTACGACTACTCCGTCTTCAAGCTGGTCAATAACGTGCCGATCCTGGAACGAAGCAGCGGACAGCTCACCGCCATGACCGTTGTTCCGGTCGTCTGGTTCCTGATGTTTGGAGCTTTGGGGATTCTGGCCTTCCGGAAGAAGGAGATTAAGTAGAAACAACTCCCTGCGGTAGATTTGCTGCAATAAGTGAATTTCTTTTCGTGGGGAACCATTTCACCTAAGGAGGCGGACAAACGATGCTCTACCTCACGATAGTCGCTATCGCCGTAATCGCTCTGCTCGTCGTCCGCCTCCTGCGGATGCGCAGGGAACTTCGGCGAGTAACCGTCCAGCTGAAAAGCTACAACGAAGGCAGATCCGGCAAGAAAACCGATTTGTCCTATTACGAAAAAGGTCTTGAAACGCTTGCGGCTGAAATCAACCGTTTGATAGACCGGGTGACCGAGAGCGGCGCCCTGCAGCGCCGAACGGAAAACGAGCTGAAGCAGGCGATCGCCAACATGTCTCATGATATCCGCACGCCGTTGACGTCGATCTTCGGTTACATCCAGCTGCTCGAGGCCGATGATCTCAGTCCCGAAGAAAGGCATGCCTATTTAAGCGTCATAAAACACCGTTCGCAGCGTCTGCAGGCGCTGCTGAACGATTTTTTCGAGCTGTCCGTGATCGAGTCCACCGATTACGAGCTGAAGCCGGCGCGCATCCGTTTCGTCCCGGTGCTGCAGGGTGTCATCATGAGCCTGTACGACCAGTTCACCGACTGCGGCATCACCCCATTGCTGGAGTTTCCTGAAGAGGAGATCATCGGGTTCGCGGATGAGTCGGCCGTCAAACGGGTCATCGAAAACCTGCTGCTCAATACGATCAAGCACACGCGCGGCGAAGTCGGCATCGGGCTGAAGCGGCAAAATAACGAGGCCGTGCTGATCATCCGCAATGATGCCCCGCATCTCGCCGGAACCGATCCCTCCCTGCTGTTTGACCGCTTCTATACAGCGGACCAAACGCGCTCCGGTAAAGGGACCGGCCTCGGCTTGTCCATCGCCCGCAGCCTGATGGAGAAGATGGGCGGCCGGCTGTCCGCCGAGCTGAGCGGGGACGTGCTGACGATGACGTGCCGCTGGGGGCTTGCCGGCGGGAATTCTTAGGGGATGTTGAGGGATGTTGATCACCTTATAGGAGATGCTGTACGGGTTGACGTTTATACAAAAAAGAACCCCTTGGAATGGCTCTGCCGGGCTTCAGCCCTCCTGCCACCAAGGGGTTCTTTGATTGGCGTGTATATGGGTATGCGCGAGTTCTGCTATTAAGCGCACGGCAGACAGTCATGTCTGCTGCGGGCCCTAGCGCGAGTTCCGCTTGCGGGCGGCCAGCAGGCGGTCCATCGCTGCGGACCGCCCTTCTTCCGGCTGCGGCGGGCTTTGCGCCGCAGCTTCCTTGCCCGGCCCGGCCTCCGTCGGCCGGGCTGCAGGCGCCCCGCGCGGCGGCGAAGGCGAAGCCGCCGGGCGGGACGCCCCCGAAGCCGGACGCTCCGCTCCGGCTTCCTGCGGGCTGCGCCCGCTGGCGTCGGCCGCGCCGCGCTCCGCGCGCGCCTGCGGCGCCGGTGCCGGCGGCCCGGCCGAGCGGCCGCCGTAGAAGGCGGCGGTGCGCTGCTTGCGCGCCGCCAGCCGGCCCAGGCCGGCGTCCGGGGCCTCTGCCCCGCCGGCCGGTGCTTGCCGCCGCCGCAGGATGGCGGCGGCCCGCGATGCGATGGCGCCCCATGGGAGCGCCAGGCGGCGGACGGCAATGTCCGCCACCCACAGCACCAGGGCGGCGGCCAGCAGCGCGTAGCTCCAATCATGGAGCTGGCGGCTCGGCTTGGCTTTGGCGGCAAACACCTGCTCCGGATGGTCGATCGACAGCATCCGGCCGCCGGTCAGCTCAGCCAGGCGCTGAAGCTCCTGATCCGCATTCCCGTCCGCAATCCGGTATTCCGGGGAGTAAGGGACGACCAGCCCGCTGCCGGGCGCGGCCGGCTTGCCGCTGCCATCCAGCAGCGTCATCAGATACGAACCGGACTGCTCCACCGGCAGCTCTCCGGTATAGCTTCCCGGCGCCTCCTGAACGAGATCCACCTTATGCTCCTGCAGATCATCCCCGGTAATGACCGCCTGCAGTTTATCCGTGCCAGCCGTATCCGATTTGACTTCAAAACGAACCTGATTTCCCTCGATCTGCGTGCTTACCTCATAAGGGGAAGCCGTAAACTGCGGGAAGGTCCACTTCACCATCTGGGTCACGACATTAGAGAAGGCGGGCCAGGCTACCCAGTCCTTCGACCATTTGCCCATCAGATCGCTCGTCCAGGCAACGGATCGGCCGGATCCGTACTGCCACCTCGCCAGCAGGGGGTCGGGCTCCGGACTGGTCAACACCGTCTGCGCCCCCTGCTTCGGCGTCGTGGCGACATAGCCGTAAATTTGCGGCACGCCGTTTTCAAACAAAGACGTCCAGTCTCCGCCGTTTTGCAGGGCCGGTACAAACGGCTTGTCCACGATGTAGGACTTGGACATCATCGCGGCTTCACGGCTGAAAATCGCCGGTATCGACGAAGCGTCATCCACGAAGTAGTAACGTCCCTTGGCTTCATCTGCCAGCGACTGCAGCAGATTGACGTCCGCGTCCATCCCGACCGCAACCGTGGACATCGTGATTTTGCCGCCCTTCATCTGCTCGATCAAATCGCTGTACCCGCCGTTTCCGGCCGACTGCCCGTCGGTCATCAGAATGATATGCTTCCGCTGGGCCTTGACCTTCAGCATTTCCTCCACGGCAGACGCCGCGGCCGGGTAAATATCGGTCCCGCCCTCGCTTTGGATGGATTGGATCTGCGATATGACGTCTTCTTTGCCGTTCGCCAGGGGCTGAGGGGTCACCACCCACCACGGCTGGGAATCAAAAGCGACCACGCCGACCGTATCCTTGGATCTCAGCATCTCCACCGTACGGATCGCCGCTTCCTTGGCCAGCTCCATTTTGTCCCCGCTCATGCTGCCCGAACGGTCGATAACCAGGATCAGGCCGAGGGACGGGATCTCCCGCTTGCCCTCAAGCTCCATGGAGACGGGCAGCAGTTTTTCGATCGGCGTCTTGAAATAGCCGCCCATGCCGTAACTGTCCTCACCTCCGGTCATCATAAGGCCGACCCCGTAGGTGCGGACCGCCTGTTCGATCATGGCCATCCGACGCTCGCCGACCTGGTCACCGGATACGTTGTTAAAAACGATGGAATCATACGCCGCATACTTTGCCGGCTCCAGCGGCAGAACACTCGGATCGATCCGGTCGTACTGAACCAGGCCCGATGACAGGGCCGACGCAAGATTGGCCGCGTTCCCCTTCTCGCCTTCCACGATCAGCACCTTGGGCGGACCGTCCACCCGGGTAAAGGCGTATCCCGCATTGTTGGCCGACTGGCGGTCGCCGTCCATGAAAATTTCGGCACGATAGCGGTGAAGCCCCGTTTTTTTCGCCAGCCCCTTCACGGCATACCGGTTGTCTCCCGGGGTCACGTCCACCGACTCGCGTCCGATCTCCGCGTTGTCTTCATACAGCCGGAGCTCGCCCTTGCCTTTATAGGTGCTCCGCACCAGCACTTCGATATAATAGGACTCTGCTTGATAGAGCTTCTCCGGGACTTTGACCTCTTCCACGGAAACGTCCTGCTGTTCGGACGAAGGCATCTCCAGCACGTCAACCGGGATGCCCTGGTCCTTCAACAGCCGTCCGGCCGACAGCATGCTGCCGACATTCTCCTCTCCGTCGGTGATCAGGACGATCCGGGAATCCGACCGGCTGTCCAGCATGCTCCCGGAGAGTGTCATGCCGGCTTCCAGATTCGTGTACTCCCGCTTCAGGTCCGCATTAAGCCGAAGGGAGCCCGGAACCTCGCGTGTCTCTTTTTGTTCAACAGCCGCGTCCAGACCCGTTGATACCACCGCGATGGTGTCCTTAGGTTCCTTTCCCTTGGCCGATTGTCCGATAAACGCTTCGGCGCTTTCCGTGTCCGTCATGCTCATCGAGCGGTCGACGACATATACAACCTTCTTTTGGTGCAATACGGTGTAAGACTGCAATCCGGACAGCATCAGCACAAGCAGCAGCAGGATCACGGAACGGATGGCGATCGCCCAGGTCTTGCGGCGGCCGGACAACCGAAAATCCGATCTGTACGCATACACCATCAGAAGCGCCAGCGGCAGGACCAGCAGCAGCAGCCAAGGGTGATTAAATTGAACGCCCACGCTGGTACACCCCCCATTCGGTCACAATCATCAGCAGCACGACGGCCGCGGCCAGCCACATGAGCGAGTAGCGGCTCTGACCGATTTTCCCATCCGCTCCGTGATTCCCTGCCTGTTCTCCGGCAGCTGCCGCCGCCCTGCCTGTATCGTCGTCTTGGCCTGATTTCAAAACAACCGGCTTAGAGGAGGCAAAGGACCCCTCAAAAGGATCGGCAGCCGCCTCCACCAGATAGCTGGTGGTGTTGCCTTGATTGTTCCGCTCTTCGAAAGCATATAATCCGGGTACTTGCGGCGCCGTCTGCAGGGAGGATATCCCCCGCTCCCGCTTCTGCACCTCCGGAACCAGCGCTCCCGCACCAGGCACTCCGGTATGCTGCACCTTCCATTCCGCTTGCTCCGCATCCGCCGCGATCGGCACCTCCATGCCCGATCCGGCGATTACCCTGCCGAGACCCGTGCCTTCGCCTTCGTTCAGCCAAGACACCGCGTTATGGACGAGGATCGGAAATTCCGCCGATAGCGGCAGATCCGTGTCCTGCAGCCGGAACAGAAACGACAGGCGCGGATGTCCCGCCTCCTTGCCCGCATATATTGCCGGCGTACCGCCGATCGTCACCAGCGGCTCGGCCCAGGCCGGCAGCGGTTTCTTGTGCAGCGCACCCACGTAGAGGCCTTTCAGCGTGATGTACCGGTTTACCGGATGATCGGATACTTTAGGCTCCTGACCGTTCACCTTGACTTCCGGACCGCTGCCGCCGATCGACCACAGCGGGGTTTCTTCAAGCAGCTGCTTCCAGGAACCTTCCTTCGTAAAAGCAGGCGCCTGCCCGTCCACAACAATCAAATCCGGCGGATCCTTGGGAACCTGTGGAACAGACGCATGGTTTCCTGAATCCGCTGTTTTTGCGGAATCGCTGGATGCCACCTCTTCCGTCGTCATCCGGGTCACCTGCGCTCCGGTCAACTGCAGCGCCTTCTCCAGAAACAGATTGCCCGGCGTCAGCAGCAGAATGCTCGGCTCCCGGCTGCTTTTCCCAAAAGCGTAAGCTGCGTTGTCCGCGGCATATCCGTCATCGCCATCCAGCTCAATCCGGTAAACATCCGCCGGCGCCAGAGACTGCAGGACCAGCGTGGCGCTGTGCCGGGTAAGATCGGCCGATTCGGTAAGCAGCAGCTTGTTGTCCCCGTAAATGCGCACTTCGACCGGCGTATCCCATGTCCCGCTCGAGCCGAGCACGGCCACCGCATCATTGCCTTCCTTGCCCTGCTGAATGCCAAACTGCTGGATGCCGGCATTTTTCACCGGACCGCTTCCAACCAGGACCGTGTGGGCCGGAACTTCAAACGTCACCTGGTCGCTGGTGCCCTTCCATTCGCCGTCCGTAAAAAGGACAACCTCCGCCTTCTGCTCCTCCCGTGTAAGCGCAGAGGCCAGCGATAGCGTCTCATTATACGCCGCCTGTCCGTAGTAAGGCGTGAGGCCGTCAATCGCATCCTGAATGCGCTTCACATCCTTTTCCCGGGAAATGACGACGTCGGGCTCGGATTTCATACTGAGCAGGGTAACCTCGCTGCCACGGGCATGCTTCTTCACATATTGCTTCATCTCGGATTTCATCCGTTCGATCCGCGTCTCCTGCGGGTTCTGGGAAGGCTGTTCTGCATTGCCGGCCGGTGGCCCAGCTGTTGCGCCCATGCTCCCGGATGTATCGGCAACGAAAACGATATGCCCCCCGCTATTTCCGGATACCCACAGATAAGGCTGCAGCAGGGCAAAAACGAGCAGCGCGGCGGCAAGCAGCTGGAGCCACATCAGCAGACGATTTTGCAGCTTCTGCCACGGGCGGTTGGCTTCGATATTCTTCAGCACCCGGTCCCACAGCAGGTGGCTGGGCACGGTGGTGTCTATAAACTTGCGTTTGAGCAAATACATCAGCAGAATCGCCGGTATGCTGAGCGCAAACCACAGCCCTGCCCATGAACCGATTCCCACAATGCTTCCCCCCTTTCTCTGTAAGCCTGGCCCGTCAGGCGATGACAAGACCTGCCCCCGCCATGACGCCAAACACCGCCTTTTGCAGGCTCATATCTGTCGAAACCCGGATGAAGGTCATGCCGCGATCCGCAGCCAGCTTCATTAGGTATTCCTGATACCGTTCAAGCTCGTCCCGGTAGGCTCGTAACACTTTGCCGGTGAAGGCGATATCCTTACCGGTGCGCAGTTCGCTGTCGATCAGCCTCAGGTCGCCGCTGTAGGCCGGATCAATTTCCTCCGGGGCCAGCACCTGAACGAGCACGACCTCCTGCCCTGCCCCTCTTAGGCGGCTCAGCATGAGCCCGAGATCCTCTTCCCGTTCATCCAGCCAGAAGTCCGAGAAGATCCAGGTCATGCCCGGCAGCCTGGGCATCGCTCCCGGTGCGCCGAAGGCTGCCGCCAGGCTTCCTTCTTCTCCGGGTGCTGCGTCCTGAAAAAACCGAAACAGGCGATGGGCCGCCCCGCGCCCGCGGAGCACGGGCAGGCGGGAGTCGATCTGGCTGCTGAAGCAGCAGGCCTGCAGCCTTTCATAAGAGCTCAGCGCGATATATCCGATGCTGGCGGCCAGCTGCTTCGCATACCGCAGCTTGGAGGGAACCGCTTCATTCCCTTCCCGTCCAGGGGTCCCGCCTGCAAAATCCATCGAAGCGGAGCAGTCCACGTACAGGCTGACCATCAGCTCCTGTTCGTCCATAAACTGCCGGACGAACGGTTTGCCTGTCCGCGCATACACGCCCCAGTCGAACCGGCGGATGTCATCCCCGGGAGCGTAAGGCCGATAATCGGCGAATTCGAGCGAAGAGCCGAGCCGGCTGGAGCGCCGTTTGCCCTGGAGGGTACCGGCCACGCGTTTCGCGGAGCCAAGGCTCATCCGCTCCAGCCGTACCATCCAGTCCGGGGGCAGCAGGTATTCCGCGCTCATCCCTGCGCCTCCGCCCGCTCCAGCATCTCGCGGATCACCTGGTCTGTCGTAATACCCATGGCCTGGCCTTCAAAGTTCAAAAATATCCGGTGCCGCAATGCCGGCACCGCGACGGCATGGATATCGCTTGTGGACAGGTGCATCCTTCCCTGGCAGACCGCCCGGACTTTCCCCGCCGAAATGATCGACTGGATGCCGCGCGGTCCCGAACCGAAGCGAACGTACTTCTTGACGCCCTCCGGCGCCGATGCCTCTTCCGGATGGGTCATCATCAGCAGCCGGGCCGCATAATCCAGCACTTCATCGGCGACCAGCACTTCCCTTGCCCCCTGCTGGATTTCCAGCAGCTCTGCGGCACCGGCCTGCTTCCGCACCTCGGGCTGACGGTTCGTCGTCGTCCGCCGGACGATTTCCTTCAGCTCCTCGCTTCCCGGATATGGCACGAGAATTTTGAGCAGGAACCGGTCCAGCTGGGCTTCCGGCAGCGGATAGGTCCCTTCGTTTTCAAGCGGGTTTTGCGTCGCCAGGACGAAGAACGGTTTTGGCAGAACATGTGTCTCGCTGCCGACCGTCACCGTTTTCTCCTGCATCGCCTCCAGCAAAGCGCTCTGCGTTTTCGGGGTGGCCCGGTTGATCTCATCCGCCAGCACGATGCTGCTGAAGAGCGGCCCGCGCTGAAAAGACATCGAAGTCTCCCCCTGCCGGCCGAAAGAAATAACCTGCGTACCCGTAATGTCGCTTGGCATTAAATCCGGCGTAAACTGGATGCGCGAGAACGACAGGTCGAGCGTGTCGGCAATCGTACGGACCAGCATCGTCTTGCCCAGACCGGGAATGCCTTCCAGAAGAGCATGGCCCCCCGCAAAGATGCACCACAGCATCTGCTCGACGACCTCCTGCTGGCCCACGATCACCTCGGCGATCTGCTCCCGTACCCGGGATATCGTCTCTTTCCAAGCTTCCGGTTGAATTTGCGTATCCAGCATTAGCCTTCCTCCTCAATTGTGGATCAGGGATTCGGATTGATTCCCGTAAAATACTCCTCGACCAGGCCCTGCATCTGCTGCGGCAGGTCGCTGCGCCCCAGCGACTTTTTGGCCTCGGCCTCATATTCTTTGTACACTTCCTCGTAAGGACGGCTCGCTCCCTCGACTCCCGGGGCCACGCCGCCTTTCTGGACCGTTCCGCCGCCACCTTGAATTGGACCGTTGTCTGCCTGCACGTTCCCTTTGCCGGCAAATTCGCGCGGCGTCGTGACGAGCTCGCGACCGCCTTGGCCCAGGCCTGCACCGGAACCGCCAGGCCCCTGGCCTGAGCCGCCGCGCCCGGATCCGCCTTGACCTGCGCCGGAACCGGATCCGCTTCCTGATCCGCTGCCGGATCCCTGGCCGGGGCCGTTGCCTTGCCCACCGGCTGAGCCCGCTCCGCCAGCCGGCTCCGATGCATCGCCCCCGCCGCTGTCCGAAGGCTCGCCCATCCCGGCCGACTCCGCCAGGGCCAGCTGTTCCGCCGCGCCGCCGGTGGCCCAGGCATCCGATACGGGCATGCCGGCCGCCGTCATCTGCGAAGCCAAGCCGAGCCCCTGCGATGCCAGGCTGGCAGCCATTGCCGAAGCGGCGTCGGATTGGCTGGAAGACGCCAGGCTTGCGGCAATCGCTTTAGCCAGTTCATCCTCCAGCCCCTTCAAGGCTTCGTCCAGCTTGGAAGGGTCCGTGCCGGCCAGCGCCTGCTCCGCTTTGTTGAGCGCTTCCTGAAGGGCCCTGGTGTCCTGCTTCTTCGCGGCCTCTTCGGCCATCTTCTTCAGAGCCTCCCGCAGCTGCTCCTTCTCTTCCGGCGACAGCTTCTGGATTTGCTTCTTCAGCTGGTCCAGCGCTTTCTTCATCGCAGCCTGATCTTTCTGCTCCAGGCTCTTCCCGATGGAAGACAGCTGGGGCGTCTGCTGCATCTTCCGGCCCAGCTCCGACAGGTTCCGCGCCTTCTCTTCCTGCTGTTTGGCCGTCTGCTCCATGGCCTTCATCGTTTTCTCCAGCTGCTCCAAGGCCCGGTCCGGATCCTTGGTCCCGCGCAGTTCCTTTTGCAGCGATTTGAGGTGGTCGGCCAGCGGTTTTTTCGCCGTCAGATCCAGCTTCTTCGTCTCGAGCTCTTTCACCAGATCTTCCGTTTTCTTCCGCTGTTCCTGAACCCACTGCTTCTGCTCCGCCGCCTGGGCAAGCTTGTCGTCCATCGGGCTTGGCAGCAGTGCCAGAGCAAGGCATACAGCAAGTCCCCCACCGCAGCCAGCCCACCACTTCGTCAGCTTCGGCCTGCTCAGCCTTGTCTTCAGCTGTGCCGTAAACAGGCGGCCGTATTCGGCGGCCTGGGTCCGCTGCCACCGAGCCGCCGCCGAATCGTTCCCGGCAAAAGACAATGCGGTCACCATCATGTCGCTTCGCTCCGCGCTGCCGCTGGCGAGGTCCATCGCCTCAGCCGCTTCCTTCACACGGATGCGGTGCAGCAGCCCGGCGGCCAGACCGGCAGCCGCCCCTGCTATCACAAGCCCGGCAGCGGCCAGCTGGTAGAAAGGAATCGGCCACAGCCTGGCGGCGAGCAGGAGAAGCAGCGCTGCCGTCAAACCACAGAATAACCCGTATGCCAAATACCTCTGCATTCTGAAGACCTGCAGACGGGCGCGGGCCCGGTGAATCGCCTGCATGATCGGGTCCATGGTTTCACCTCCTTTTTAAATCGGTTTATCTCCTCATCATATCGTCCGCCAAAAGCGGCTCAAGTCAGGTGCCATTTATTGCGATCTCAACCGCCTGCCAGCGTGTTTATTGACGCCAGGTTCACCTGTACTCAACCATCTGAATCATTGTCGGCCCCATAAATACTCGGCAGCTGTCCTTATAATTCCGTCCTGTCTCCTTACAATCCCGCCTAGCGCTCACTTCACGGGCTTCATCGTTGCTCCGCCATCCGTGCCGTCTGTCTCTGCCTGCTTCCTTCTCCGGCGAACGGGACGAATCCGGCGGATGCTGATCCAGAGCGACACGATGATGACCACGCTGTACACCACCACAAATTCCTGCCACAGCTGAATCGGCGCATCCGCGTTGAGCGTCGTTCCCCGGACGAGGAAAGCCTGTTTGGAGAAGCTCGGTTCGAATAAGCTGATCAACGCCGCCGCCGGATTCAAGCCGAGGATAAAACCGACCCAGGAGTAATCCGGCTGCAGTACTGATTGTGCATTTTGATGCTGAACCATGCTCAGTGCGAACAGATACAGTAGTCCGGTCAGCAAAAAGATGCACAATCCCACGCCATAGGTCACGATCACGGAGATCATCGTCCGCTTCAGCAGGGTGGAGAAAAGAACCCCCAGCGATCCCAGCATCAGCATAATGAACAGATAGAACAGGAACAGTGAGACCAATTGATTCAGGGAGATGCCGCCATACATAAATACGATGCTATACACCGGCAGCGTCGCTACCACGATCAGCGCCATAAAGCTGAGCGAGGATACCAGCTTGCTCAAAATAATCGTCGACGAGCTCTGTTGGGTGGTAAGCAGCATGCTGAGCGTCTGCTTTTCCCGTTCGCTGCTGATGACGCCCGCCGTCAGCGCCGGTGCCATGAATGCAATCAGCACCAGCTGGGCAAAGCTCAGCACATAGAACATGATCTGCCCCATGTTCGAGTTGAATCGGGTCTGCCCGCCGCCGTTCCCCAGGTACATGCTTACATAAATAAAGCCCAGGGCAATCAGCCCGAGAACCAAAATATACACCATCAAGGAAATCGCCGACCGAGGGGTCCGCATCCGCAGCCGAAACTCCTTATCCAGCACGGGATTGATCCATTTGCGCGTCCAATTCATGTCGCGGGCCCTCCTTTCGTAATTTCGAGGAATACGTCTTCCAGGTTGGTCTGCGCCTCGTGAAACGATAGCACGGGGTAACCCCATGAGACGATTCTCTGCAGCAGCGCTCCCTGATCCTCATCCCCGCCGCCGAAATGAACATGGATGCCGGTATTGTCGGCAAGCACGCCGCTGACGTAAGGTTCATCCCGCAGCCGTGCCGCAAGCTCCTCTTCCTTATCCAGCGAACGGATGTGCAGCACTTTTTTGACGCGAAGACGATTCTGGATATCGGCCACCCGGCCTTGGGCGACCATTTGCCCGTGCTCGATGACGCCGATTTCATCGACCATTTCCGCCAGCTCGGGCAGGATGTGCGAGGAGATGATGATCGTTTTGCCCATCAGCTTCAGTTCCTTCAAAATTTCGCGCATTTCGATGCGCGCCCGCGGGTCGAGCCCGGATGCCGGTTCGTCGAGAATGAGCACCTTCGGGTCATGCACCAGACATCTGGCCAGGCACAGCCGCTGCTTCATCCCCCGGGACAGACTGTCAACGTAGGTGTCCGCTTTGTCGCTCAGGTTGACGAGCTCCAGCAGCTGGGGAATCAGTTTGTCCCGCTCCCCGCGCGGGATGTTGTAGCTGGCTCCATAAAAGTGCAGGTACTCCGTCGTTTTCAGCTGGTCATAGACCCCGAAGAAATCCGGCATGTAGCCGATTCTTTTGCGGACCTCCTTGGGGTTTTCGGTCACTTCAAAGCCGTCTACCCGAGCGGTGCCCGAAGTGGGCAGCATGAGCGTGGCCAAGATCGACATTGTCGTCGACTTGCCAGCGCCGTTCGGGCCGACGAATCCGAAGACCGTTCCCTGCGGAATGTACATATTAATATCTTTTAACGCCTGAAAGCTCCCATATGTTTTCGTTAAATGTTCAATTTCGATCATGGCTTCTCCGCCCCCTTCAGGCTGATCTCCGGAAGTTTCAACTGGACATGCTCCTGGGCTGTCAGCATCAGGCGGATCCGGCCACCCGCCAAGTATTGCTGGACGTTCTTCTCCGCCTTCCACTGCTTGGTGGCATCCCAGGTTACCGGGTCCCACGTCTGCTTGTCATTGTTGAAAATCCGGTATTCCGTTTTCTTCCCGGGGTTGTTCGCACGGAGAGTCAGCACGGCAGAGGCACCCTGCTTCAGCGCAGGCACCGTATATTCAAACGTGATGCTGCCTTGATCCATTTCGGTGGATCCGCTCGGATCCTCATACCATCCCGGCGACGATATTTGCGTAACCTTCGGCTGAATAAAGCCGAAAGGAATATTGAGCTTCCCGTCCTGCGCCCAGTCGATGGAAACGGGCTGAGCCCACAGGTTCAGCTGATTGCCTTCCAGCTTCTTACCCTCCATGGTGTAGCTGACCAGCGGATCCTTGCTCCACGCCATTACGTAGGAGCCTGACTGATACCATGCCGTATTCGGAACCGAGGTCATGAGAATTTCCCGCTCCCGCGTAAATTCGTCCGCCTGTCCTCCGGTCTGGTTGCCAAAGATTTGGTTGGCCATATTGTACGTCTGGATAGAGGTCGGTTTGCCGGCAGCCGACAGCGGCTTGGTTTCCCCCTTGCCGAGGTCGTCAAGTTCAAAGAGGCTGCCGCCTAGCACCAGCACCGCATGATTCATGTTATACGAAGTGTTGTTCGTCACCTGGCCGCCGATATTGCCCTTGGCGTCCAGCTGGATCTTTACCTCGAACTGGCCGACCTTCCGGTTCTCCCGGCGATCGGACCATACCTTTGCGAGGGACCACTGCGGCATATCACTTAAGGTCAGGCGGGTCGCCTGATCACCGACCTCCACGAAGCTGCTCGAACGGTTCGAGCTGCCGAAAGCCCCATTGGTCCGATCGACCGTCAGATAGGTATGCGCCGGAAAATCGATCGTGAACTCCCCGCTTCGGGGCGTAAAGAACGCCGAGGCGCTTACTTCAGAAGCATTGCCCTTCCCGTCCAATTCGAGCATGTTGATGGTATGGGCAAGCTGCTTGGTCTTATCCGCCGCCCCAATCATGTAGACGGCGCCGCTCGCAATAACGGCGATAAGCGGAATGATCCACCAGGCCCATTCGCGTTTGTCGGCCCTTTTCAAAATCCAGTACAGCACGGGAGCCACAATCACTGCATAAATGATGAGCAGCCAGGCCATGGCCGGAAAAGACGGCATTTTCAGCGAAGGAAAATAATCCAGCACATTAATGAGATTATACATCTGGCTTTGCTTCATATTGAACTTGTTGTTCGGCTGATTGGACAGCGCCAGGTGATCCCTCAGCAAATACGACCAGACGGACGGGTGACCGCTCCAGGAAGCCAGCGGCTCCATCGACAAATCGTAGGCCGCATAGAGCACGGTGCCCTGCTCAACTTGGCGGGAGGCGATGAGCGGCTTGCCGCCGGCCTGATACATGACTTCTCCCCCTTCTACCGGAGAAGCGTCGGAGAGCGTGAGCTCACCGCCCAGCTCCAGCGGTTTGCCGCCCAGCTTGGCGAGCTCCGGAAGGGATGACGCCGTGTAAGTGCCTGTATACTGAACCGGGGCAACCTGCTCGAAAGCGGCCGCCGTCTTCGGATACGCCGCACCGCCGGCAAGAACCAGCTCCCCGCCGGAACGCACCCACTGCTCCACAGCTGCGGTCTGCCCTTTGGACAAGGTATCCGAGGCAAAACGGTTCAGCACCATGACGTCAAGGCTGTCCAGCAGCATCGGATCCTCCGGTAAATCCGTGCTTTTAAGCGGCAGAACGTTCAGATCATACCCGCTGCTCCGCAGCACGTTCAAAAAATTCATGGTGTCGGGATCCTCCGACAGAACAGCCACATTGGAAACTGTTGCAGACATGCCCTTTAAATACGGCGTGCCGGAGCTGAAGCTGATGAGCCTCCCCTTCTGAAAGGAATCTTTATAAAAACGGATCTCATTGTTATCCTTGGTGAAGTTGTCCCCCGGCACGCCCATGACGATGACCTTGGCCGTATCCTTCGGCAGCTCGACGTGCTGAACGTAAGTCGTCGGGGCCAGCCCGCCGTTGATCTGAATGACCAGATCCCCGGAAATATCCTGGCTGCTGGTGAGGGTTAGTTTGACGGGATTCCAGCTGCCCATTTTCATTTTGCCGCCGTAGCCGATTTCGGTTTTCAGCGAAATGGAAGGGGCATCCTCCGCGTGTGCGGTGCCGCCCCATCCGGGCAGGAGCAGCAGCACCCATACGGTAAGCAGTACTGGAAGTACGACCCGCCTTATGTAACGTCGAAATGATTGCATGATTGTCTCCTCTCTTCTCTCAAGCTTCTTTGGTCATTCTACTATAGGGATGCGGCGAAATTGGTAAAATATTTTCATAATTTTGGATAAATTGTCCGGACTGGGCTAAATCGACAAAAAAAATCCCGCTCCATGTTAGAGCGGGACGGACATACCTACAGCTTGATGCGCACGGTGATCCCCACAGCTCCATGTTATTCACCCTATTGACGAACGCGGCTGGGTCAAACCCTGCATCCACGTCACATCTTCCTGAAACTAGCGAGCCGCTTCACGTACGTAAAAAGCCTGTATTCAATTTTTCGATGATTCATAGACACTGGCTGCCATCGCAAAAGTTACGCGCAAAGGGTGCCTGCCGGTTGTGGGTTACCCGTTAAATACGACCGTCTTATTCTCGTGCACGAGAATGCGGTCTTCGATATGCCATTTCACCGCGCGCGCCAGCACGACACGCTCGATCGTTCGGCCGATCCGCTTCAGCTCGCTGACATCGTCGCGGTGGCTGACCCGCTGAACGTCCTGCTCGATGATCGGTCCTCCATCCAGCTCCTCCGTCACGTAGTGTGCGGTCGCCCCGATGATCTTCACCCCGCGCTGGTACGCTTGGGCATACGGTTTGCCGCCGACAAAGGCCGGCAGGAACGAATGGTGGATGTTAATAATCCGGTTGCGGTAGTGCTCGATAAAGAACGGCGAGACGATCTGCATATACCGGGCAAGGATGATCACGTCGATGTCGCCGCCTACGACTTCAAGCTGGCGCTGCTCCGCCTCCTTTTTCGTATCCGCCGTCACCGGAATGTGATGGTACGGAATGCCGAACGATTCGACGTATTCCTTCATATCCGGATGGTTGCTGACCACCATGGCGATTTCGGCATCCAGGTCGCCAGCCTGCCATTGCCACAGCAGCTCGACCAGACAGTGGTCTTCCTTGGATACGAAAATGGCCAGCTTCTTCTTACGGCTGACGTTCTGCATTTTCCAATCCATCCGGAAGGTCGATGCCACTTCGCTGAATCGGCTTTCCAGCTCCGGCAGCCTCTTCTCCAGCTCAGGCAGGTCGAATTCAACGCGCATAAAGAACATGCCGCCTTCCGGATCCATTGTATATTGGTCCGACTGGACGATATTCGCGCCGTGCTGATGCAGAAAATGCGATACTGCCGCCACAATTCCCGGTCCGTCCGGACAAGAAATCAGCATTCTTGCGCGGTTGGCGTGCGCATTTCCCGTGTTGCTTTCCTTTTTGACATGCAATTCCATGTGTAAATCCATTCCTCTCTCTCGTGTTCTCTCTCTTAAACCGTATGGCCCCTCTGTGATTCCGTTCGGCTTACGCCAAAATCCCTTTACCCGCAAGCCATGCGGTCAGGCGCAGATTGATCTGCTCCTCGCTGAGCTCAGGGAACAGCCCCGCTTCCATAATCATGTCGTACAGCCGCTCCAACGGCTCGCGCGGATCGGCCTTCTTCGCCTTGGCGTCGGTCTTCAGCACATTCCACACGTCCAGCACATATTGGCGTGGATCGATTTCCTGTTTGTCAAAGAAGGAATGCATCTGTTCAACTTGTCCGAGGAACTCGGAGCCGAACCGTTCGCCGACATTGCCGCGAAGGAGCGCAATCTCCACCTCGTACATCGGCCGCTGCGTCTTGGCATCCTTGCCGATCCACGGCGTTTCCAGAATGAACGGGAGCCCTTGCAGCTTCTCATGGTGGACAACGCGGTTGATGGCGTCAAAGCCGATCCAGCCCGATCCGATTGGCGTATGGCGGTCTTTGGCGGCGCCGCGCGGATTTTTACTGTCATTGATATGAACGACGCCGATCCGGTTCAGACCGATGATCCGGTCGAACTCTTCCAGCACGCCATCAAGGTCGTCCACGATATCATAACCGGCGTCATGAATGTGGCAGGTGTCCAAGCAGATCGTCAGGCGTTCATTTTGCTTGACCTTGTCGATCATTCGGGCGATCTCGTCGAACGTACGTCCCATCTCCGTGCCTTTGCCGGCCATCGTCTCCAGTGCGATATGAACATCCGTCTCGTTGGTTCCGTCAAGCACTTCATTCAAACCGTCGGCGATGCGCTGAATGCCGTATTCGGCATCCATGTCGGTGTAGGCGCCGGGATGCAGCACGATGTTTTTGACACCGATGGCATGGGTGCGCCGGATTTCCTCCTGCAAAAAGTTTACGGCGAGCTCAAACGTATTCGACTTATAAGAGCCGAGGTTAATAATGTAAGGCGCGTGAACGACGATTTCGTCGATGCCGCTCTCTTTCATTTGGGCTTTGCCTTCTTCGATGTACATCGATTCAATGGGCTTGCGCCGCGTATTCTGCGGTGCGCCCGTATATATCATAAACGAACTCGATCCATAGGTGTCCGCTTCTTTGGTTGCAGTTAACAGGCCCTTGTCCGAAAAGGACACGTGAGAACCAATTTTGAGCATGGTTTATCCCCCTTAAACGAATTATCCCTTATTTTATCGTGGATAATGAAATAAATCTATAAATGCGTTATAATTCTAAAGAATGGAATATAACTGCGATCAACGATTTATAGAGGTGAAAATATGCATAGTTCACTGGGCACAAAGTTGCTGACTGCAACGGCGCCGTCCAACACGTTTATGAATTCCATATTTGTGTGGGCCATCATTTTGCTCGTGTGCATGGTGATCGGCGGATTTTTCATGATCCGCAAATTTCTGAAGGTGCTGCCGAAGAATGACGGCAAGTCCAAGCTGGACTGGCAGAATTACTGGGTCGAAACCAGCCGGCATCTGTGGACGGACGAATCCAAGGCGTTTCTGGACAAACTGGTGAAGCCGGTACCGGGTCCCTTCCGGGATATCGCCAAGCATTCGATCGCGGCCGAAATCGGAAAAATTGCGGTGGAGAGCGGAGCCAAGGAAGTGACGCAGGATCACTGCATCCAAGGATATATTAAAGCAACGCCAAAGCGGGACAATAAATTCCTGGTAGCCTTTCTGAACAAGAACCAGATTGACTATACGCCTTACAAGCATCTGATGGATAAATAATCCGCAGCTGGGCCTGGGTTTTCAGGACCTCTTATGGAAACCCGGGATTGGAAAAAGAATAGCGCTTATAGACGGAACACCCCCGTGCAAGAGTACTCACATTGAAGAAATGGGTTCATTTCGACAGTCTGATCTCTCGCCGGGGGTTATTTATATACATATCACAAAATGAGATCAACTTCGGAGGAGAGGATAGGATGAGAGTCGCCATTTGCGGAGGAACCGGCTTTATCGGCAGCGCGCTGTCGGAGCATTTGCTTAAAAACGGGCATGAGGTGACCGTGGTCACCCGCAGGATTCCGCCCGATCATAAACGCGACCCCAGGCTGGTGTTGTATACGTGGGATGAGATTGCGAGCCATCCCGAATGGATGGAGGGCATGAATGCGGTGGTCAATTTGGCCGGTTCTTCATTAAGCCAAAGATGGACCGCCAAGGCAAAGGCCAGCATCATCCACTCCCGTCTCACTACCGTGGCTGCCGTCGCCAAGCTCGTGAAGGAGCTGCACAGCAAGCCCGGGGTTGTTATCCAGGCCTCAGCTATTGCCGTTTACGGCACCTCATGGACCGACACTTTTGACGAAAACAGCCCGAAGCGGGCCATGGATTTTCCTTCAGATGTCGTCAGCCAGTGGGAAGACGCCGCCGACACCATCCAGGGCGTGCGGCTCGTCAAGCTGCGCATCGGAGTCGTGCTTGGAAATCAGGGCGGAGCCTTCCCGATCATGCGCCTCCCCTACCGGCTGGGGGTCGGCGGCAGAATCGGCAGCGGCCGGCAGTGGCTGTCGTGGATTCATTTGGAGGACATCGTCCGGCTGATCGAGTTTTGCATGACGCATCCGGCGGCCGAGGGTCCGGTGAATGCCACGGCACCCGAACCGGTAACCAATGATCAATTCGGGCAAGCCGTGAGCCGTGCGTATCACAGGCCTCACTGGTTTCCGGTACCCGCTGTGATGATGAAGGCTGCTCTTGGCGAACAATCCTTGATCATCTTGGAAGGCCAGCGCATTCTCCCGGCCAAGGCGCATGAGCTGGGCTTTGAATTCCGGTATCCCCGTCTTCGGGAGGCTCTGAACAACCTTGCGAACGAGCAGGGATGAACGCTCCCTAAGGACTATCAGGATACCTTGAACGTATAGACCCCGCTGATGATGGTGAAGGTGTCCCCGTCTTTCAGCGGATACTCCTTATAGGGCACCATAGGCTCACCATGGAGCCTGGTTCCGTTGCGGGAGCCCAGATCCTTGATCAGGTATCCGCCGTCCTTGCTTCTGGCCAGCTCGACATGCGCGCGCGAAGTGCCCGTGGAGGCTTCAACGTACTGGGCAACCTCCTCCGACCTGCCGATCACGAAGTGCGGCAGCGTCAGCTCGATCCGTTCGGAGGGGTGCCCCTGCTCCCCTTCGCGAATCAAATAATAGCCGGGACTGCCGGAGCGATGGTTTTTCCTGCCGGCAGCGTCATTCACAGGCGCGGATAGAAGTACGGTTGCATGACTTTGTCCGGTGCCGAACATAACCGGTCCTTCTTCCGAACGGACATCGTATTCGGCGCTTCCAACCGATCCAGCATGCTCGTTGGCCGCACGTTCAACCCTGGCTGCATGGTCTGCCTCAAGGTGGCTCCACAGACGCTGCCGGATGTCCGAATATTCTTCCCGGCCGGCTGAAGCTTTGGATTCTTCCCGTCTTCCCCTTCCTTCGCTTCCTTCTCGTCCTTCCAGTACGCCCCCCAACTCGCTCCCCAGTCCGCTCCCCCTATGGTTAGAGCCTACCGGCAAGAAGCTCGGCTCGCTTGTCCTTTGCCCCCTTCCCCTTAGCTCAATACCTGTTGAGGCTGCAAGTAAATCCTGCGAAAACTTCCACTTCCAATCCGGCTCTGCGTCCTCTTTACCGTGATCGTCATCATCGCGATCCTTCCGTCTGCTGCCTTTACCGAACCAGCCGGTCAGCTGCTCCACCTGAAACCGCGGGGTTCTCTTTCGTGAAGGCGCATGGCGATCATCATCGTCGATTTCACCTGACCCGAAATCCGGGATTTCCCCTTCCACCGCTTGTTGCGCAGAGCGGCCCAGCTTAAGCTTTCCGGTCCACCCAAGCCAAGCCGCCGCACCAAGCAAAACCGTCAACAGGACACTGATCAGCAATGAGCTGGTCGTGGGTTTCGGCATATAAATCATCCGCCAGACGACGGCGGCACACAATAGACAACCCAAAGCAATATAAACCTTTGCACCAGACTTTCCGTTTGCTTCCTGCTCATCGTTTGAATCTAAGACATCATCACGATCCGGATTCCGGTTCCACTGGTCAAACGCCTCCTGAAGCCCGCCCAATCCCGGAACGGAGTCCCTATCGGGACCCCAGCGGTCTGCCTGGTTCAGCGGCATGGACCGCAGCCGTTTCCCCTCAGCTGACCTGGTATTTGTTCTGGCTGTATGAAAAGGGACCACGCTGCTCTCTGCAGAATCCTCTGCTTCTCTTGTTCCTTTTCCCGGCACACGACCGCCGCCTGGTAACCCTTGCCTGTCAGCCTCCTGAATATGATCTTGAAACCCTTCTAACGGCTGGTCGCCTCCCGAATGGCCGGCATATCCTTGTCCAACATCCTCCTCAGCGGTTAATAGCTCGATCAGGAGCTTTTTAAAGCCAGAGACCGAAAAGTCCTCGCCCCCGGTGAATTGAAGCAGTCTTTGAACACCGTTTCCCTTCAGCTCCTGTACCGTGGCCATCAGCCGCGTGACTAATTCCTTCAGTCGGATTCGCAGCGGCCTGTCCTGAAACGGCTCCTCCAGTGGAACATACGTAAAATAAAGCGTTCCCGAGTGCAGGGACCCGTCAACGAAGATGAAATCCTCGTCCAGCACATACTTATCCGGCTGCAGCATGTAAGACTTGCTGTCTTCCAGCGTCCCGGCCACCTGGCACAAAAGCCCGTAATAATCCGGCATGCTGAGCTTCTCTCCCCTGAGGATATGGGATAGCATCTTCTTGCCTGTAATGTCATACTGGAGCGTTACCCGGAGATCCATCTCCTTCAGGCGCAGCGGAAGAAATCTGGCGATCCGGGAGGCCGAAATCATAGATAATTCTATATTGTTTAATTCGTCGGGACTGTACCCTTCAGCAGGGCCAATGACCATAAAGGTTCCGTCATGATGAATAAAGTCACGCGTCAGGGACTCCAAAACGATGTTCACCTCCAAAAACATCTCTAGGAACTTATCTTTTCGTAAACTTGAGGATCAGAAATACATGCACACGCATATAAAGCCAGGCAGCACGGCAAGCATAAACGGAAAATGAAGCTGCTCTTGCCGGTTCCCCCTCAAGCTGGTCAGACTCCTTAATACAAAAAATCCGGAAAGGCTACCGACAGCCTGGCGCAGCCTCTTCATTGCGTCCCTTCTCCACAAGGAGATCAAGAGCCCGATGATTCCCGCAAAGATGACCGAATAGACCACGCACTGAACCGCAAACAGAACGCCCATCCAGGCGCCGATCCCGGCAAACAGCTTCACATCTCCCGCTCCGACTGCCCCCATCCAGTACATGACGAGCAAAATCAGGAATCCGGCGGCCATCCCTTTCCCTGCAAACGCGAGCCCGGACCAGCCGTTCCAAATTCCGTGGAAGGTTATCCCCGCGATGATTGCGCTGAAATTAAGCTTATTCGGAATCTTCATCGTCCGGATGTCGGTCACAAAAGCAGCGGCAATCAGCACTGCACATCCAAATATGGCTGGATTCACGGTACAACTTCCCCCTTTCCCCTTCTTTTTATTGAAGTTAATACATCCCCCGCGGTTCTGAGCTATCCCTTTACGACGGTAAACATGACTTCCAGCCGCTGGCCGTCCGAAGTCGTGATGACGAAGGGCCAGGTCCCGGGTGTCGTATTAGGTCCGACCCACCATTCCCACTCGATGGTTCCGTCCGCGTCAGCCTGCTTTTCTCCCAAGTATTTGGCGGTGCTTTGACCGCTTTTATAAAACACGGATAAATTCGCCGATCCGTTTGGAGCGATCTTGGCACGAACCTTGGCCTTTTTGCCGACATATGCGGGATCCGGTTTGGATAAAATGCTGATGGTATTGTGTCCCTCACCATCCCCTTCACCTTCTCCGGAGCCTTCTTCATCGGTCGCGCCGATCCACAGGCGTTCTTGCGCTTTGGCCTGGATCACAATCTTCCTATTGATAAAAGGGACCTTCATTGGCAGCTCATAGCTCAGTTCAATGCCAAAGTACGGATCCGTCCTTTTCTTGAGGTCAGGGATTTGAATATTGGAAACATGAATTCGCTCGTAGCTTAGAAAATGGCTTTGCATCTGTGGCTTCAATATCGGTTTGACCACCGGATCGAGCACCGCCTCTGCCGTCTGATTTTTTAAATTCTGGAGCGGGGCTTCAGCCCGCCCCACTGCCTCATTCGTCCATTCCTTCAGGGGAGACGGGAGAGCCCCCGTATATTGGGAAGCCCATTCGCTCAGCGACAGCTCGGGAACAGACCAGCTCCCGGAGTCACGCTCCTTGGATTCGTCTCCCGTCCCTGCGGATGCTTCCGGCTGAATGGCTAAAGCCACCGGATATATATGGGAAGATACCAGCTTGACGGTATCCGAAGCGGTGCTCTGCAGCGCCGTAGAAATGAGTGTCATCTGAACGATATAAATCAGAAAAATGACGAAGAACAAAAAAACAGGCAGCACCAATGAGGCTTCCAGGACGATGCCGCCCAGCTCCCGCTTCTCCAGCTTCGGAAACGCCTTGGCGATAACAGAAGCTTTCCCCCAATTCATGCGGTGCAGCCGATCAATAAGCAAAATCCGCCTTTTTCGTAACATAGTAACGGTTTCCTTCCACATTATCCGGACTGCCTCCGGCATAACCCGCCATTTTGATCACGCCGGGCAGGAACCACAGGCTCATTCCGATCCGGACTTCGCCAGACGTATACGTGGCGCGTTCTGCGGGATTAATTCCCGTATTCAGACGAATCAGAGCCAGCATTCTGGACATTTTCTTCTCATTGTCGCTGTGGATCAGCAGAAACAATCTCAAGTAGTCGCGGTAAGTCATTTGAAGCTTGACGTAGCTGGACAGCTCTACGGATCCATCTTTGCAGAGCTTCACCATGTCTGCCATAGCCATCTCTACTCCGTACAGCAGAGCTGCTGCGAGCACGAGCAGCGGATTTCCCAGTTTGCTGTTCTTCACCAGCCCCTCCATGGTCCGAACCGCCAGCCGTGCCGCAAAAATTTCGGCATAGGCCGCTGACACATTGCCCACCGGGTTATGGAGGCCGTACACGATATACTCCAGCTCTTGATGGTTAACGCTCATCTCATCGGCAACCGCATCCCCAAGCCGGCTTCCCGGGCTTGCCGCCGCCTCTTTCAGCAGTCCAAGATCAAAATGGGTAAAATACAGCGCTGCATATTCATTCTGGAACAGCTCATCCTTGATGCCCGACACCATCCCCGCCATGGATCCATACACTGAGTCCGTCTGCTTCATGGCCGATTTGCCCGCATCATAGGGGTCATGGTCCAGATCGGTCCCTTTATACTCGCTGCCTGGGTCTTTCTTATTAAAGGTCAAGCTATCGTCGTAATACTGCTGAAGCTCCTGGTATTCCTCCTTGTGCTGCTTCACTTTCTGGTCCAGCTTATTAATGCTTTCCAAAATGCCTGCCGCTTCGGACAGCTTGGCCTTACTCTGTTTCTCTTTTTCTTTCCTTTCCTTGTCGGATTCCCGATGCTCCTGCAGCTGACCCGCCACCCGGTCAAGCTTATTCCCGCTGCCTGAAAGAGCGTAATCCTGGGCATAACGGTCAGCGGCGCGTACTCCCTGGATCACCTCATTTTTCATGCGCCCACTGCTTCCTTGAACACCGGAAGACTCGGCAAGGGAAGATAAAAGGGTGGATAATCGGTTGTTAACGGCACTGTAATCTTGTTTTTGGGTCTCAATTACATCATTCAATTCCTGAAGCAGACGGTCGGACAGAAGCAGTTGGTCTATGCCGTCCCGGATGCCATGAATCGCCGCTGGATCGCTTCCGGACGCTTCCGGTGCCGCACCCGGAATCACGGCGCTCCCAACTTGATCGTAACCTTCGGTCCCGCCGCGCTCCCCGGCTTCTGCAATCACTTCCTCCATCTTATCGTTGATGCTTCGGGCCTCCTCCCAATACTCCCGGGCATTCTGGAGTTCCTTCGCGTGGCTCTTGGCCGCCGAGGACTGGATGCCCTGCAGGCGGGAGACGACCTTTCCTGAGCTGCGGTTATACTCCCGGATTTCCGAGCTGTACTGCTCCTCTTCGTCTTCACCGCGGTTAGCATCCTCATTGACCTTCTCCACGTAATCCTCATATTGTGAGGCGATATCGGCCGCGGTGACCACTTCCGAAGAACCGAGCAATTGGTCCGGTATCGCCCCTCCGGCAGGGCTCATGATCATATCCGGAGCATCCTTCAGGCTTTGACCGGCCTTCCTCTGGGACGCCAGCATCTGATCGAGGGCCTCCTCACGCTTGTCATACAGCTTCTGCAGCTTGCTCAGCACATCCACCGTATCCGAAGCTTCCTTCATGGATTCGGACAGCGGCTTGAATCGGCTGACGAGCTCCAGAGAAAAGTCGATGGGCGCTTTATACTTCATCTCCTCGCTGACTTCCCTATTAAAAATGTCATACTCCCCCAGCATCCGTTCCATCTTGAGCGATGAGGTGTCCAGCTGAAGCGGAAGCAGATCAAACCGATCGCTGCGGTCACCCTTGTCCATCATGCTGTTAAGCACGCCTGCCATAATCTGATCGCCGCTCGTGGTGCCGTATGCAAAGAGTCCGTACCTTTCCTGCAGTTCAGGGTCGTACGACGACATGACCGACCGGACAGCCGCGCGGACCAACCGCTCGCTCTGCGCTTTCATCGCCGCAATCCGGGCGTAATCGATAAATAGCGCGACAAACGCAAAAATCAATGCCAAAACTCCAATAAGAAAGATGGATACCGAACCACTTTCCGAGCGTCTCATGCCGAACACCCGCAATTCCTCCTTTTCGGGTCCTACGGCTGGCTTCCGGAAGCTTGGAGCTGCTGCAGCACCCCAGCCGCGCTGCCTCGATCCATCCCTTCGCCAGCATCATGCTTCTTGAACTTCGAGCCGTAGTATCTCATCAGATGGATGCTGCGGATAAATTCTACCGGATCCACGACTAATGAGCTGCCGGAGGTTTGAAGCTCGTTCCCTCCGCCGTCCAGCATGGCATCGAGCGGCCGAAGGGAGATCATTTGGTGCAGGCTGGCGGTCACCTTCCGTTGCAGCAGAGCATTCTGATAAGTCATATCCCCCTGCATGCCTGCCGGAATAGCCGAGCCGGTTTTGCTCAGCTTGATCGACGTCAGTGCTCCTTGCGCGGAAGATGTACTTGGAACGAGTACCGTCTGCGAGTTTTCGGCCCCTGCCCACCCAAATAACGCACCAAGCCATTGATCATCTGTCAATCGCCAATACAGCGGATCGTATTGATTGACCGGCACCGAGCCGTCCAGCGCTTCTTTATGGCTGTTATCCCAGCTGTAGGCCGTACGCTCCGCGGCTGCGGACGCCGCTTGATGCAGCATGCTCTGCTGATAGATATACAGGGACAGAAACAGCAGAATCATCGTCGTGAACAGAACAACCGGCATGACGAGGGAGGCTTCCAGTGTAAAGCTTCCCTCGCATTCTTTTAACCTAGCTCGTAAATTCTTCACTTTTCTTGTTAACGTTAGCCAGCAGCTTGTTGATCAGCTCCATAATTTGTTTCTTAAATAGAAGCGCTATAATGAGGATTACGACGATAATCAGCAGCATTTCGAGCGTTCCCAGCCCCTCCTCATCTTTCCATAATTTCATGCCACTTCGTCTTATCATTGTCAGCATTTATACCCCTCCTACATGTTCATCATCATAAAAGCCGGTGTGCCCACCAGCACAATCACGATCATAAAAATGACCATCATTGGAAAAACGAGCTTTGACGAAGCCTGCTCTCCCCGTGTCCGGGTAATGGCCTTGCGCTTCTCCCATAATCCCCGGGACAAGTCGTTCAGAGCCATGGCAAAGTCACTGCCCCCTCGCCGCAAATTTAGAAGTACGGCCGTCGTAAACGCAGACACCTCCTGCACGGCACAGCGTTTGCTAAAGTTTTCAAACGACTGCTGAAAGGAATATCCGCCTTCCAGATCACCGATCATCCGGATTAGTTCCTTATAAAGCGGATGATCCCTTTGGGAATCCTTCTGACGTGCGCACCGCGTGATGGCCTTCTGTACCGTCTCGCCGGCTCCGACGAGCAGGACGATCTTGTTCAGCAGCTCGGCCAGCTCGATCGTAATATCTTGGTCCCGTTTATCGACCTTTGTGTGCAGGTCCTTAATGATAGCGGCTGGCAAAAGGATGGCCAGCAGTCCTCCAATAACAAGCCCCGTGTTTCCCCCGGCGGCAAGCGTCAGCAGGCAGCCCAGCATCAGCACTAGCCAGCTGTAACACAGCATCTCTCCGGCATACAGGAGCGTCATCTCCACGCTGTGCCGCTGCCCATAAATCTTCTGGATCGAGCGCTGGAGCCTGAAGAAGAAGAGCGGAAAACGCGCAGTCAGCTTGTACCGGTCGATGATGCACAGCATGGGCCGCATCAAGGCTCTCAGCCGGATCCCTTCCATCGGCAATGTCATCAACCGCTTATACTTGTCGCCGCAGTGCTGGTTCTGCACCACCCAACCTCCCGCCAGCAGAGCCAGCATCACGGCAGCCAATAACTTCATGACTTCACCCCGTTCACACCTTGATATTCATCATTTTCATAATCCATACCAGGCAGCCGGCCAGACCCGCCAACGCAGCTGTCGAGATCAAGATGCCCATCCCCGTGTACAGCGGCTTCATATAGTCTCCGGCCGTAAAATTCATAAACATCAGCATCAGGACGGGCGCAGCCAACAGCGCTCTGGATTCAAATTTCTTCTGGGCAATCATGACCGAGATCTCCTGTTTGATATCCAGCTTCTCGCCAATCACAGTTGAGGTGTGCCGGACAACCTCGACAAGGTCCCCGCCCGTGCGTTTACACGTCGTAAACACATCCGCAAAATTCGTAATATCCTCCATTGCCGCACGGCGGCTGAAGTCATTCAGCGCATCTTCGACCGGTTCGCCGTATTCCATCCGTGCGCAGATAATGCCCAGCTCGGTAATCAGGTCATTCTCCGCATCCGGGTCGAGCATTCGCAGGTCCTGAATGGCCTCCCTAAATCCGTTCTCTACCGATTTGCCCGCAGACAGGGAGGAGGAAAGCGAATACAGCGCCTGCTTAAAATGAAGATTCATCGCGGTCCTCCGGCGCTCCAGAAGATGAGCCCTCCAAAACCGTGGAACGATCAACCCGCCGGATGCCATGATGATAGCTATAAGCCAATGATGATAGAACAAATAGCCGATTCCGAAGCAGAACAAGCCCCCAATAGCAATGCATGCCGTACGCTGGAACCCGTTCAGATCATAAGTCCGGTAATCCGGAAGCTTCTTTCCCATGCCCTCTGGAGGGGAGGAGCCGTTCATGCTCCGTCTCATGAGGACCCCGCCTGATTTGGTGGGAGCACCGGCCTCCCGCCGCTTTCCCTTGCTCTCGGCCCCCTGCTGTTCACGTAACATCGCTTTTACCTCCCTGGTGAGACTACTCAACTAATCATTCAGGCTTATTTTTTTGATGCTGAGACAAGCAGCTGGCGACCCTAAAATGTTCATAACCTGAGACTAAATCTGCCTCACCTCTTTGCAGCGATCCCCGCAGCCTGAAGCTTGCCGCCATGAATCAGCCTGTTTCCCGTCGGCTCCAGCTCCCCTTCGACCCTTCCCTCCTTCTCCCCCGTCTCCCGAAAACGGAACAGCGGATTCAGAACCACCTCGCCGTTCTCCAGCCCGGCCACCTCGCTGATTTCAGTGACCTTCCGTGAGCGGTCGCGCATCCTGGACAGATGGACAAAAATATCGATCGCCGAGCTGATCTGCTGGCGTACGACCGGCACGGGCAGATCCGCTCCGCTCAGCACCATCGTCTCCAGCCGGCTGATCATATCGCGCGTGCTGTTCGCATGGCCGGTCGATAAGCTTCCATCATGGCCGGTGTTCATTGCCTGCAGCATATCGAGCGCCTCGCTCCCCCGGACCTCGCCGACCACAATCCGGTTGGGACGCATCCGAAGGGAGGAGCGGATCAGATCCCGTATGGCGATTTCCCCTCTTCCCTCGGTGTTGGCGTTACGGGTCTCCAGAGCGACCAGATTGGGGACGGTGACAATCTGAAGTTCAGCCGAATCCTCAATCGTAATCACCCGTTCATCCGGCGGGATGAATTGCGACAGGGCGTTGAGGAACGTCGTTTTGCCGGAGCCTGTCCCGCCGCTGATAAAGATGTTGTATTTCCCCACCACAAGCTGCTGCAGAAACTCGGCCGCCTCCTGACTCAGTGCTCTCCGGAAGATCAAGTCCTGCATCGTCATCGGCGATTCGGGGAACTTCCGGATCGTCATTGTGGGCCCCTTCAGCGCAACCGGCGGCAGGACGATGTTGACCCGCGAGCCGTCTTTCAGCCTGGCGTCCACGATCGGCGAAGACTCGTTGACGACGCGGTTCACGCCGGCGACAATCGACTGGATGATGTCTTCAAGCCTCGACCTCGACTCGAACTTCAGCGGCAGCCGGGACACCACGCCGTCCTGCTCTATAAAAATATCCTCGTGGCTGTTGATCATAATTTCGGTAATCGCAGGATTATCCACTAAAGGCTGCAAAATGTCGAGCCCGCGGAATGAATCGAAGATCCGCCGGATCAGGCTTCGCTTCTCCTGCGCGGTCAGCTCGCGAAGCTCCTGCCTCCTGAGCACCGTCCGCTCGATATACTGCATCAGCTCCCGGTTGCCTAGCGCGGAAGTCACGTCCAGTCCGGACCGGATTTCTTGGCGAAGCTCGCGGAACAACTCCTCATCCATATCCCCTCACCCCGGAATCACTGACAAATGAATCCCCCAGAAGGGACTTGCACAGCTTGAGGATATCCCGCTGGTAGATCGGCGAGCTCAGCAGCAGCTCTTCGTTGCTGTTCTGCTTCCAGGAAGGGATATACGGCAGAACGCCGTCCACCTCCGGTATGCACGGGGGCAGCGGATTGGTCAGCTGCCCGGTGAACCGGTTGACTACGTACCGGCTCTTCCGGGCCAGCTCGGCGAACAGCTCCGGCTGGCTCCGCTCCATAAACCCGAACCACTGCCCGTTTTTGTACAGGTTGGCGATATCGTCCAGCATCAGCCAGACCAGGTGGCGGCATCCTTCCAGGACGGCGGCCAGGCGTTCGTTCGGTACGGAATCCGTGTCGGCGATCACCACGTCGTACCGGCCGCTGGCCGCGATGCTCTGCAGCAGCTTACGCGTATCGGCTTTACCCAATTGAACCAGCTCTTTCAAATTGGTGACGGGTTTGAACCAATCCGCACGAATTCCCGGATGATGGACGGTATACGGCTCCGGAGATACCAAAGTCTGCGCATGCTTCTCCTCCTGGGCCGCTTTCAGCACATACAGCATTCCGGGCAGCCCCTCGGCACTCTCCGCACCGCCTCCCGGTCTGGGAAAGATTCCGCTGCTGTTCACAGTTTCCAGGTTCAGATAGAATACGGACAGGCCGGCGGCCCCCAGCTGTTTGGCCATATTTACAGCAGCGGTCGTCTTCCCGCTCCCGCCCACGACGGAGACGAAGCCGATCGTCACGGCCTCTCCCTCCGCCATCGGCAGCGTACGACGCTGACCTTCCCTCCGGCATAATCCGAGAATGGACGCCATCAGCTCCGGAAGGGGCTGATATTTGGGGAGAACCGGTCCTTGTATTGAGGCTGCCTCTCCATGTCCGAGCAAAATCCAGTTTGGCGTATCGCCGTTCTTCCGGGCAAGCCAGGGTTCTAGAAAAGCAGCCTCCCCAACGACGGCGTCGGGCAGCTCCTCACCGTCCAAATACTTCATAAAAGTGTCCAACTTAGTGAACCCGGATATGTGCAGCTTGTCCCCAAACTCGCTGTTGTGAACATAGTGCAGAATACCCTCCAGATACTGCGCCTCCTTGACCGCAAGCGTAATTCGGTATGGTACCATCCCGAATGATCCCTCCTCGTTTCAGACAGCAAAAAAGCACCGTCCAACAACCCGCCAGGCGGGTGTTAAACGGTGCTTCCGTTATTGGTAAGTATTAACTTAATTTAGAATTTATCACATCCGGGCCGGAAACACAATACGCTTTCGATAAAGAAAAACGTCGATCGTCCGGTGACGGTTGATTTTTTCACAAAAAACGGTTCCTGATCTCTGGCGTGGGCAGCAGGCAGGCTTCCTCCTTGCCAAACCAGCGGTACCGGTTGCGCGCAACCCAGCGGTACAGCACGTTCCGAAGCGGCGCAGGCACAGCGATGAAAGCGTACAGAAGCGGCCAAGGCTGCTTTAAACGCCGCACAATTCGCAAAGCCGCGGCGGATTCCGTGTAATAGCGGCCATCTTCAATCAGGACGACGGTATTTAGGGTTCCAACTGGCAGTCCGCCTTCCCGAAGCAGTTTCTCTCCGATCTCGGACTGAAGCGAGGCAAAATGGAAAAGTCCTGCCGGATCCCGCTGGAGAATGAACTTCGTCAGCCCCTGGCATAAATGACAGACGCCGTCAATCAGGACTATCGCATTTGGCTTACCTGCGCTTCCTTGCTGCATGGTCATCGGCGAGCCCTCCCTTACCTCCAGTATCTTCCTTATCGCTTCGTAAATCAAGCCACCATCCATCATTACTACCCGAAAATAGAAAAAAGCACGGGATTCATAATCCCGCACCTGTATCTCCTGGATGATATTAATGGGCAAGCGCCTTATCAATCCATTGGTTCTCGACGATTTGCTGTTCCAGCTCGCCTGTAAAGCTCTCCATGCATTTGCAAATAAAGTCTTTGCGGCATACAGGACAAGGAGTTTTCTGCAATCGGCTGATGTTAGTCATTTTCCATTCCGGAAAACGGTTATAGAACGCACGGCACTCTGTTCCGTCAGCCAGGTTGATAATGAATTCGTACAATCCGCTTTTTTCATTGCTGCTGGCTTCTCTGACGTTCGTAATGATCGGTCTGTAAGACATATGCATCACCCGTTTATTTAGTTTTCTTGCCTCGGACAATAGTACGTAACAAGTACTTAGACATATTAAATGAATTTTATATATCATGTCAACAAAGAAGGGTATGTAATTCATGTATTTGTCCCCAATATGTCTCTACAGTACCGATCGCTTTCGCTTCCCTTCAAAATAAAGGATGCCTAACTCTCAAAGAGAATATCCAGAATCGTGCCAAGCTGGCCCTTATTTTTCCCTTCCAAAATATCGGGATTAAACACCTCGACATTCCCACAATGCTTGCAGGAAACAAATAAATAATGGATATGCTGGATCTCGAACATCTTGCTGAGGCCGGTTCCCGTCATGGAAACCTCACGGATGTCGCAGATCCGCCCCTTGCACTTGGCGCATACAAAACGATCCTCGATAGTGTCCTTGATTCTCAAGCTGATCTCCCCTTTCCTTTGGTGGCTAACTATTTTACGCCCGGGCAGTGGAAATCGTTCCAGGGATATGGTTATGCCGAAAAAGGATACGACAAAAAGCCGGAAGCAGCCGCCACCGCGTGGTGAGCCCCCGGCTTTTGTTACGATGATACAGTTCAGCGGAGCTGAGCCATTCCATAATCGCAAAGAAAACGTCCGCGAAGAAGCGGCCTGTTTTCTATGAAGGTATGTCGATCGACGTTCTGATGCATCATGTCGATACTTAAATCACGTTCAGCTCAACATCGATATTCCCCCGTGTGGCTTTGGAATACGGGCAGAATTCATGCGCCTTTTTCGCAAGCTCTTCCGCTTGTTCGCGTTCAATTCCGGGAAGCTTAATATCGAGACGGGCCGCAAGGCGGAAACCGCCGTCGCTCTCGTCTTTGCCGATCATAACGTTGGAAGTGACCTCCACATCGTTCAGCTTCACGCCGGCCTGACGGGCCACATTGGCCAGTGCGCTTTCGTAGCAGGCACCATACCCGGCCGCAAACAGCTGCTCGGGGTTGGTTCCATTGCCGCCGGCTCCGCCCAATTCTTTGGGCATACTGAGTTCATGCTTCAGGACACCATCGGAGGATGCGACCGAACCCTCCCGGCCGCCATGGACCGTTGCCGTTGCCGTATATAGAGCTTTCATCTTCATCGACTCCTTTTCCTGAATTTAACCTACCTTCATTAATTAAAGCGATCCTTCTTATTTGAAACGGGATCTTTCGGGTAATGGCAATTCAGAAAATGCGCATCCCATTCTTGTGTGCTCCAAAAATAATTGTACAACCACATAAAAGTTTCCCTAGACAAACAAATTTGTATGAGTACAATGAATAGTAGAACGTTTATTACATTACAATAATTTTAACAAGGTGTGATGCATATGAAAGACACCGAAATCATACATCCTTCCAAGTCCAATACGTGGGAGAAACCGAAGGAAAGAACTTCGCTGTCTGACGTAAACCAATCCATGAAAGTCCCGGTGAACGCCTCGACTTTTCGTAAATTTCTGGCCTTTGTCGGCCCCGGATATCTGGTTGCTGTAGGTTATATGGACCCCGGAAACTGGGCGACGGACATCGCGGGGGGCTCCCGGTTCGGCTACTCCCTGCTCGCCGTGATCCTGCTGTCGAACCTGATGGCTGTCCTGCTCCAGTCGCTGTGCAGCAAGCTTGGCATCGCTACGGGCCACGACCTGGCGCAGGCATGCCGGAGCCATTACAGCAAACCGGTCAGCATCGTGCTGTGGGTGCTGTGCGAGCTGGCCATCGCGGCCTGCGATCTGGCCGAAGTCATCGGTTCGGCGATCGCCCTGAAGCTGCTGTTCGGGATTCCGATCCTGTACGGGGTGCTGATCACCGCCCTCGACGTCCTGCTCGTGCTGCTGCTGCAGCACAAGGGCTTCCGGGCGATCGAGACGCTCGTCATCGTGCTGATCGTGACGATCGGGCTGTGCTTCGGGATCGATCTGTGGCTCTCCAAGCCGGATGCCGCCAGTATCTTCACCGGGTTCATCCCGACGGCCGATCTGGTGACTGATCACCAGAAGCTCTATATCGCCATCGGCATCCTGGGAGCGACCGTCATGCCGCATAACCTGTACCTTCACTCATCGATCGTGCAGACCCGGCAGTATGAAAATACCGACAAGGGCAAGCGGGAAGCCATTAAATTTTCCGTCTGGGATTCAACGATCGCCCTGACGCTGGCCTTGTTCATCAACGCGGCGATCCTGATCGTGTCGGCGGCCACATTCCACAAGGCAGGCATGACCACCGTCGCCGACATCAGCGATGCGTACCATCTGCTGACGCCGCTGCTCGGAACGACGCTCGGAAGCATTTTGTTCGCCGTTGCCCTGCTGGCATCGGGCCAGAACTCGACCCTGACGGGCACGCTCGCCGGACAGATCGTCATGGAGGGCTTCCTGAACCTGCGGCTGCCGTCCTGGCTGCGCCGGCTGATCACCCGGATGATCGCCATCATCCCGGCGGTCATCGTGACGGCCATCTACGGCGAGAGCGGCACCGAGGATCTGCTCATTTTGAGCCAGGTTATCCTGTCCCTCCAGCTGCCGTTTGCGGTGGTTCCGCTGGTCAAGTTTACTAGTGACAAGAAGATTATGGGCAAATTCGTCAATCCGGTTTGGGTCAAAATATTGGCCTGGGTCGTGACGGCATTCATCATTGTCCTGAACGTGTACCTTCTTGTTCAGACCATTTTCGGTTAATAAGAACGGACACAATAAAAGCCCCGTATCTCATGGATTCCATGGATACGGGGCTTGTCATTGTCAGGACTTGCCAAGCTCACTCAAGGCCAGGTTCAGCTTCAGCACATTGACCCGCTTCTCGCCGAATACGCCGAGGTCCCGGCCCTCCGTGTACCGCTCGACGAGAAGGTTCAGCTCATCGACCGAAACGCCGCGAAGCTTGCTGATCCGCGGTACCTGGGCTTTCGCTGATTCGGGCGTAATATGGGGATCAAGCCCGGAGCCCGAGTTGGTGATCAGGTCCACCGGAAGCTCGCTCACCGGCACGTCCGGGTTGTTCTTTTGCCAATCCGCGATCGAGGCTTGAACCCGCTTCAGCAGCTCGGGATTGGATGGGGCATAGTTGTTCGATCCCGAACCTTCTGCCTGGTAATCAATGCTGGAAACCCGCCCCTGGAAGAAGGAAGGATCCGTAAAGGACTGGCCGATCAGCTCGGAACCCACGACCCTCCCCGTGCTGTCCTTTACCATGCTGCCGTCCGCCTGGCTCGGGAAGATTAGCTGAGCCAAGCCGGTGCACACCAGCGGGTACGCAATCCCGCATAGGACGATCAGCACCAGACTCGTGCGCAGCGCGACACCCCACAAGGAACCGTTCCACTTTTCTTCGCCGACTGCCGTCGTCACCGTCGTTTTCATATCGTATCATCCTTTTTTCAAAATCTTTCGTTTGATCAAATCCACAAATGAACCGCCAGATCAATCAGCTTGATGCCGATAAAAGGCGCAATCACGCCGCCAAGGCCAAAGATCAGCAGGTTGCGGCTGAGCAGGCGCGACGAGCTTATCGGCTTGTAGGCCACTCCTTTCATCGCCAGCGGGATCAGCAGCGGGATAATGACCGCATTGAAAATCAAGGCGCTCAAGATCGCCGAGAGTGGTGAGCCGAGATTCATGACGTTCAACACGTTCATTTCCGGGATGGCAGCCATGAACATCGCGGGGATGATGGCAAAATATTTGGCCACATCGTTTGCGATGCTGAACGTGGTGAGCGCGCCGCGGGTCATCAGCAGCTGCTTGCCGATGGCCACCACCTCGATGATCTTCGTCGGATCGGAATCGAGGTCGACCATGTTCGCCGCTTCCTTCGCGGCCGCCGTGCCGCTGTTCATCGCCAGCCCGACATCGGCCTGTGCCAAGGCCGGCGCGTCGTTCGTGCCGTCGCCGGTCATGGCGACCAGCTTGCCTTCGGCCTGCTCGCGGCGGATGACCGCGATTTTGTCCTCCGGCTTGCTCTCGGCGATAAAGTCGTCGACGCCTGCCTCCCGGGCGATCGTAGCCGCAGTCAGCGGGTTATCGCCGGTACACATGATCGTCTTGATGCCCATCTGCCGGAGCTGGTCAAAGCGTTCCTTCATGCCGGGTTTGACCGTATCCTTCAAATGAATCAACCCGTAAATGCGATTGTCCACGGCGATTGCCAGCGGCGTCCCGCCTTCCGACGCGATTTTATCGGATTCCACATCCAGATCTGCCGGAATACTTCCGCCTTGGGCCAGCACCCAGCGCTTCACCGCGTCCACCGCCCCTTTCCGGACATGACGTCCGTCGGCAAGGTCGATGCCGCTCATCCGCGTCTCCGCCCTGAACTCGATAAACTCTCCGGCCGCTGCCGCCCCCGGATGTACCTCCATCGACTGCTTCTTCACCAGCTCCAGCACGGAGCGGCCTTCCGGCGTCTCGTCTTTAACCGAGCTGACGGCCGCCCAATAGGACGTTTCCGTGTAATCCGCGCCCCCTACCGGAATGAACTGGCTCGCCATCCGGTTACCGAAGGTAATCGTACCCGTTTTATCCAAAATGATCGTGTTGATGTCGCCCGAAGCCTCGACGGCTTTCCCCGACATGGCCAGCACGTTGAACTGGGTGACCCGGTCCATGCCTGCGATGCCGATGGCAGACAGCAGCCCGCCGATCGTCGTCGGGATGAGACACACGAGCAGGGAAATCAGCACCGGGATATCCAGCGAAATGCCGAAATGCTTGGCAATTGGCGCCAGCGTAACGACCACGATCAGAAAAATTAGCGTCAGTGTTGTAAGCAGCGTGTTAAGCGCAATCTCATTAGGCGTCTTCTGCCGCGCGGCTCCTTCAACCAGCGAAATCATCCGGTCCAGGAACGATTCGCCCGGGTCGCTGTTGATCATCACATTGATCTGATCGCTTACGACGCGGGTTCCCCCGGTGACCGAGCTGAAATCGCCGCCGGCTTCTTTGATCACCGGTGCCGATTCGCCGGTAATCGCCGATTCGTCCACCGACGCCAGGCCTTCGACGACTTCCCCGTCACCCGGGATCATCTCGCCTTGGGAGACGATGACGACATCGCCTTTACGCAGCTCGGCCGAACTGACGACCTTGACTTCGCCGCCCACGATTTTGTTCGCCGTCATTTCTTTTTTGCTCTTCTTGAGCGTATCGGCTTGGGCCTTGCCCCGCCCTTCCGCCAGCGCCTCCGCGAAATTCGCGAACAGGACCGTGAAGAGCAGGATCAGAAACACGGTCAGATTAAACCCTATCCGTTCCCCGGTATGAAAATACGAAGGAAAAAGGACCATCAGCAGCACCACGAAGGTGCCCACCTCTACGACGAACATGACCGGATTTTTCATCATTACGGCCGGGTTCAGTTTCATCAAGCTGTCTTTTAGCGCCTGTTTGGCAATGCCGCCAGACAGCAGGCTTTTGCGTTGTCCGCTCATGACTTGTTCCACCTCTTTAGTTCAGTGTCAAAAATTCGGCGACCGGCCCCAATACGAGGACCGGAAGGAAAGTCAGCGCCCCGATCAGCAGCACGGTTCCGGTCAAAATGCCGGCGAACAGCTTGTTGTCGGTCCGGAAAGTGCCTGGAGTCTCGGCGACTTTCTGCTTCACTGCCAGCGAACCCGCAACAGCAAGCAGCGCGATAATCGAAATATAGCGGCCAAGGAGCATCACGAGGCCGGTGCTGACATTCCAGAATACGGTATTGTCCGCCAATCCCTCGAATCCGGAGCCGTTATTCGCCGCCGAGGAGGTGAACTCATAGATCGACTGACTCAAGCTGTGATACGAAGGATTGGAGAAGGCGTCGGTTCCCAGGTGCGTCATAAACGAAATCGCCGTCGGCGCAAGAATAATGAAGGGATGCATCAGGATCGCCACCGCAATCAGCTTCATCTCCCGGGCTTCGATCTTCCGCCCCAGAAATTCCGGCGTCCGGCCGACCATCAGGCCGCAGATAAATACACCGAGAATCGCATACATGATCATATTGACGAAGCCGACCCCCTTGCCGCCGAACACGACGTTCAGCATCATTTCGGCCAGAGGCGCAAGTCCCCCCAGCGGCGTCAGCGTATCATGCATATTGTTGACCGACCCCGTCGTTGCCGCGGTGGTGACGGTCGTAAACAACGCGGACTGCGCGATGCCAAAGCGCACCTCCTTGCCTTCCATACTGCCGCCCGAGCTGTTGATTCCCAATTGGTTGATCAGCGGATTTCCGGCTTTTTCCGAGAAATACGTCAGGCACAGGAACGCTACGAACAGGGTCATCATGACGCTGGAAATCATCCAGCCCTGCTTCTTGTTCCGGGCGAACCGTCCGAACGTGTAAGGCAGCGACGCCGAAATCGTCCACATGCTGAGAATTTCGATCACGTTGGTCAGCGGGCTCGGGTTCTCGAACGGATGGGCCGAGTTGACGCCGAAGAAACCGCCCCCGTTCGTTCCAAGGTGCTTGATCGATTCCAGCGAGGCTACGGGGCCCAGCGGAATCTGCTGCATGCCGCCTCCCAATGTTTGCACGGCCCGCATCGGCTCCAACGTCTGCGGCACTTTGAGCCCGACCAGCAGCAGGGTCACGATGAAGGCGAGCGGCAGGAACAGGCGGACATGCGCCTTGATAAAGTCCTCGAAGAAGTTCCCGAGTCCCTCACCCCTGCGGGTGATGCCGCGCATAAAAGCAATCGCGATGGCAAGACCCGAGGCTGCCGATGTGAACATCATCATCGTGATGACGATCATTTGGCCAAAATAAGACATGCCGCTCTCACCGCTGTAATGCTGGAGGTTCGTGTTCGTCATAAAGCTGATGACCGTATTGAAGGACAGGCTCGCCTCCATATTGCCGATGCCGCTCGGGTTGCCCGGCAGGGCGCCCATCGTCCGGAGCAAAATATAGCTGACCGCCACCAGAACAATATTGGTTGCGATCATGCTGAGCGCGTACTTTTTCCAGTTCATGCTGCCCCGCTGCTTCAGCCCGATGATCCGGTACAGAAATCTCTCCACGCCGCCAAAGATCCGGTCCGTCCGGTTTGGTTCATTGGAGAAAATATGATAAACGTAAGTGCCTACCGGCTTCACAAGCAGCAGGAGCACAAAGATCACGATACAAATTTGCAAAATATCCAAGGCTGGCTTCCCCCTCTTACGAGCATGTTCTGCTATCACCCCATAGGGCCTGGCAGAATTAAAATTTTTCAGGATGGATCAAGGCATAAACCAAATAGACAAACACAAGCACGGCGAATGCTCCAACGACGATCATCGGTCCCTGCCCCCTTCCTCCACCACTCGGCCGCACCAATGAAGAAATAACAAGAACACGCCATAGGTGGCAGCGAGCGCAAGTATCATATATACATCCATCATCGTCTCCGTCTCTCCTTTGCATGGTTGAACTCATCTTTATTTCAATAAAAATCCGACCTCGCCGTTTAAGGTATAAATGATGTGATCGGCTCCAAGCCCCCGGTATATGCCGGGTGAGCTGCCCCTCTGCGTAATGACATATACCGGCTCCGACGTCCAGGGACGACAGATTTGCAAATAGCGGCAGGTCAGGTTAAGGCTGCTTTCAAACAGAAAGATTTTGCCGACCTCCATTTCGGGTACCACCCAATCCTCCGCGTGATTCGTATCGAGCCGAATGATCCGCTGCACCCCCATTTTTCTCAAAAGGCGTTCCTCCTGAGCGCTGTTGGTCAGCACGGCAAACGGCCTTTTCCAATACATCAGCAGCTTGATAAAATTGCGTCCCGCCTCGTTCGGGGCGGTCACGATGACGACGTTGTCCATTTCAAAGGCTCCTCCAATGCGGCAGCCGCGTATACGCAAAAGAAGCCGCAGGGAAAGAAGGACCTTTCCCGCGGCTTCTTGAACACGGACGAATATGAATAGAACGTCCTTTATTCAAAATGCGCACGACAAGTGCTGCCTCTCCCGTTACGCTGACGAGGTTAGCTGTCGGATTCGGGCGTGAGAGTCGCCCTACTTTCCGGTACTTACCGTACCGGAAAGATTCACCCCGGCGGCTTCCATTCCAGTCGGCCGCTGTGGTTCCCCCGCTCCCGGCCGTTTCCGGCCGAAATTAAGCGTTATTGATAAGTGTATGTGATTGTGATGAGTGCTCTCTTTTGTTCCAATAAGCGAAAAAAGGGTAAAAAAAACACAGAGGTCAGCTGATCCCCCTGTGATCCGAAAGTTTATTCGGGTCGCAAGTTTCATCATTCCTCTCTCAAACGACGCTTACGAGGTTAGCTGACGGATTCGAGCGGTGAGAGTCGCTCTACCCGGCTGGATCCATGGCATCCGTAGCCGGGATTCACCCCTGCGGCTGGCAGCAGACCCCCGACTCTCACACCGGTTCGCCGCTCCATGGCACGCGTTTGGTTCCCCCGATTTCCGCGCTATTTTGCGGAAACTCAGCGATTAGTAATGGAAACTGTATTGAATACGCTCTGAATCATACACCCGCTCCTTCCAAGCTGTAAAGGCAGTCTAAAAATCATGAACCGCGAATTTTGGAACATTCAGGCTCTGATTAGCGCTTACATTTTGGCTTTTTGACTTCTACCTCTTTCATGCTCCCGATTTGGAGCGTTTATGAAAACCAGGGCATTCAGGGACACTGGCTCGGCACGGATACCCGCATTGACATTCTAGTTCAATCGTTTAAAATTAAATTGTGTACTTGGTAATGCTTCGGCTGGATGATGATCCATAGCAGCAAAATAAGGAGGAGGATGGCAGTGAGCGTCTATGATTTTCAAGTGAATACACTGCGCGGCAAAGAGGTATCGTTAAAGGAATATGAAGGTGACGTGCTGCTGATCGTGAACACGGCCAGCAAATGCGGATTTACGCCGCAGTTTCGCGGGCTGCAGGAGCTGTACGACGAGTTCCGTGACCATCATTTTCAAATACTCGGCTTTCCGAGCAACCAGTTTGCCAATCAGGAGCCGGGTACCAGCGAGGAGATCGGCGAATTCTGCCAGATGAATTACGGGGTCACGTTCCCGATGTTTGAGAAAATCGACGTCAAAGGCAATAACGCCCATCCGCTGTTTCAATACCTCACCCGGGAAGCGCCGGGCGTGCTCGGCTCGAAAGCGGTCAAGTGGAACTTCACCAAGTTCCTGGTCGATTCCAAGGGCAGAGTCATCAAGCGGTACGCTCCCAAAACAACGCCGGACAAAATCGAAAATGACATCCGTGAGCTGCTGGAATCCAGAAAAAGTGAATAGGCAAAATCCCTGCCCACAATGTGACACTCTTGCTGCGATATGAATGCATTGACTTTGCGGGGACCTGGAAACACAAAAATGCCACTAAGCAAAAAAAGCTTCCCTGGATTTCTCCAAGGAAGCTTTTTTCCTGTGTTCATAGATGCGGTAGAGAGGACTCGAACCTCCACGGGCGTACGCCCACTACCCCCTCAAGATAGCGTGTCTGCCATTCCACCACTACCGCATATTCAAAAGTTCAATTAGCGAACTTTTTTATTATACACAAAATTATACGAATTGTAAAGAGAAAGGCATTAAGCCATTGCATTTGTCATATTATATCACACAAAACCAGCACAAACAGTGGTTAATTCGCCTTTTCATTGACAAATCACTATAATTATGTAATATTAACTTACATATAATAACATTCGTTGATTCAATGTTGTAAATTATGTAATATTTTTTACCATTACAAATGAATGGATATCAGGAGGTGACCGTGTTGAATGACAAAAACACCAAACTGCTCGATTACGTGCAAACGCTGGATAACGACTTGTCGGTTGGAGGCTTCAGCCATGTGTTCGACCTCCAAACCCGGATCGCGGAAGGGCGCATCCAGAGCCAAGAAGATCTGGAAGGGTTCATCCTTCATCCAATGATGAATCGTTTGGTCCGCCAAGACGGCACGGCGATCCAGGCGATTTACGCGGCTGCCGACCAGCGGGATATCCGTCAGATCGCCCGGATTGACCGGTACATCCTGAGCAGAATCGCTGCAAATGAAAATGTTGAGGCGGCAAGCCAACGCGGCAGGAGACTTTTAAAGCTGGCCCAGGCCCTGTACCCCTGGCTCAATCTGAAGGTTCTTGACGAACTCGTCCAAAAGGAGCTGTCTCCCGTCAGCCTGGCCACGGCGCATGCTTATGTCAACTACCAGCTCGGGTCCAGCCGGGACCACACCGTTTACGGCTACATGCAATCGGCGGTCTGCACGTGCATCCAGTTCGCCGCCCGCTCGCTGAGCATCCCGTCTCAAGACGCCAAAGCGCTGGCGGGCAAATGGACGGCTGAAATGGAGCGCGCATGGACAGCGGAGAAAGATTCCCTGCCTACAGACCTTTTTAATATCCAGGAGAACGACTCCCATATCGCCTCGTGATCCCTTTAACAACACCACAAAGGCACTCCGCTCTGCCCTGCTGCAGCGAAGTGCCTTTTCTGTTCCCATGTATGTACTTGACCTTCATCTTACTGATCGCGGGACTGGTTCTTCCGGTATTCCACAAACTTGATGTACTCCTTGATAAACTCCTTTTCGTGATCGGATAGCGGCATTTCGTTTAACTGCCTTCCGTTCTCCCACAGATATGGATCCTGCTGCTCCTTGACCATATACGGCCCCGGTTCCTTGCCCAGAATCAACCAGTCAAGGCTGACGCCAAAAAAGCTCGAAATTTCGATCAATTTATTGGTGCTCGGGGTGGATTTCCCTCTTTTCCAATCACCGAAATTCCCCGTGCTGATATTAAGCTGCTCGCAAAACGATTTTTTGGTCATCCCCTTCTGCTTAATCAATGCCTCAATACGTCCGTAAATGGATTGCATAAAAACCGCCTTCCAGTCATGTCGCAAAAAACGACGCATTTAAGTAATTTTATGCTTGCAATATGACGCAAAAACGTGTATAGTATTCTTTATATTAGGAATTTCCATACCTATGGCTCTTATTGTATCATTAGTCCCTTTCCTAATCCAACCGCCCTGCAATCATTCACTTCATATCTGACGTTACCTTTCCAACGCGATTCGGGCCCGCTTATGACCAATACCAAGACAGGGAGCGACCGCTTTTGCACACACTCGACATTTCTTACCATGAATTGATCCATGCCATGCGGCAATCGATTGCCGTCGTGGATGCCGGAGGACTTATCATTTCAGTGAACCATGCCTGGATTCAAAATGCACATGATGAAGGCGTCCCCCGATCCTTCAACTGGGTTGGTATTAACTTTATGCAAATTGCCGACGCCCTTTCCGGAGAAGACGAACAAGACCTGGACAGACTCCAAGCGGTTTTGAAGGGTATTTCTACATACTATAAGAACGAATTCCGGTCAAGCTGCATTCAGCCCTCCCGCTGGTTTCAGATTGAGGCTTTCCCGCTGCGGAATGACGCCAGGCAGGAGCCCCGGGGAATGATCGTCTGCCTATCGGATATCAGCCGAAGCAAGCAGCTCGAGAACGACTTGATGACCGCCTTATCCCAGATCCGCACTCTACGCGGATTGCTGCCCATCTGCGCCGTCTGTAAACGAATTCGAGATGACGATGACATATGGAATTCCATCGAGAGTTTTTTGCAAAAGCATGCACACACCGAATTCACGCACGATATTTGTCCGGACTGTATACGGCGGCTGTATCCCAAGTACTCGTCCATATTGGATACGCCTACTCACCAGTAGTATTTGCACCAACCCCCAGCCTCTTCCACAACAAAACGCTTCTTCAAAATCATCGTCAACGCACCGCAGCTTTTTTTCGTTGACGTTCTTTGTTCATATCCATATAATTGTTATGACAATTATATTTTGAAGGAGTGTTTTCTCTGACCCGCTTCTCATCTTCGTCTCAAACGATCGGTTTCCGATACGGAAATATGTCCCGCAGAATGTCATCTATTTTTGCAGGCCTGCTTAAGCCTTACGGCATCACACCCGAGCAATGGACCGTGCTGTACCAGGTTCACCTCCAGGAAGGCATTAACCAGAAGGAACTCGCGCTTCGCTCCGGCAAAGACCAGCCCTCCATCACCCGCATTCTCGATGTGCTGGACAAGAAAGATCTGATACAGCGCAAGCCGGATCCGGCTGACCGCCGTGCTTATTTAATCTATGCCACACCGACTGTTCAGGAGCTGATGAAAGAAACGATCCCGATGGAGCTGAAGCTCAATGATGAGCTGATTGCCGGCATTACGGACGAGCAATTGGAGTCGCTGAACGGCATTATGGACCAAATCAATAAAAATATAGACCGAATTTTAATGGAGTAGGAGTCACCTATGAACGACACCCGAGAGAAACTGTGGACACGTGAGTTTATTATGCTTACGCTGTGCAACCTGCTGTTATTTTTAAATTTGCAAATGATCGTATCCCCTCTGTCCGGTTATGTAAAAGAACACTTTCACGCCAGCGCCTTTATGGTCAGCATGTTTACGACCCTCTTCTCGCTGGCTGCGATCGCGGCACGCCTGTATTCCGCCAAAGCTCTGGAGAGAGGCATCCGCAATCAGATCTTATATATCGGTCTTGCCTTGGCACTGCTCGCCACCTTCGGTTATCTGTGGAGCGGCACGATGGCGCTGCTGCTGCTGATGCGGATCGTGTTCGGCGTGGGCTTCGGCATGGGCAGCACGACGCTGCCTACGATGGCATCCGGTATCATACCGGTCCGCAGACTGGGCGAGGGCATGGGCTACTTCGGATTGTCAACGAGCATCGCCCTTTCGCTTGGACCCGTCATCGGGACAGCACTTTTGGAGAACAAAGGGTTCGACACGCTGGTATACGCCACATTAATCGTCATTGCCCTGATCTTCCCGCTGGTCATTCCGCTGACCAAAAAAGTAAAGCCGGCCGCCCCGGCCATTCCGAAAGAATTTACGGCGGTTCCCCAAAAGCAGGGCTTTCCGAAGGCGCTCCTCCTGCCCAGCCTGATGAACCTGCTGATGTCCATTACCTATGGCGGACTGCTCAGTTTCATTAATTTGTTCGGAAAAGAGGCCAGCCTCGCGAACGCATCGCTCTTCTTTCTGTTCAACGCCGCTGCTGTCGTACTGATCCGGCCCATCTCAGGTAAAATTTATGATCGCAAGGGGCATATCGCCCTGCTCATTCCGGCGGCGGTGCTGCTCATTGGAGGGCTATGGCTGCTGTCCTATGCCCATACCACCGGATTTTTGGCCCTGGCCGCCCTGTGCTACGGCCTTGGATTCGGCACGGTTCAGCCAACCCTTCAATCCTGGATGCTGCAGCAGGTTCCTCCTCAAAAGCAAGGACTCGCCAACAGCATGTATTTCAACTCGCTCGACCTTGGCATCGCCGTCGGGGCCATGATTTTGGGCCAGATCGCCCAGTATTCGACTTACGGCGCGATGTATCGTTTCGCATCCTTGTTCCTTGTCCTGTTCATCATCGTATACGCGTTCTATCTTGCCAAACGGGCCAAGAGCAACAACATGCCAAACCGCCATAACGGAACGTCCAAAACTGTATAACCTTTGGCTTGATCGATTCAGCACCTTTCTGCACCCGGCAGAAGGGTGCTTTTTATTTCTTTTACAATCGCGGCCTTAAGTCCCCACCCCACACCTCACTCTACCCGCTTCAGTTCCCCTGAGTTCCTCTTCAGAGTTCCCTAACTCAATACTGAAAAATTAGCAGAAACTAATGTTATATTTTATTACTTATAAGGTTAATTATACTTCCAAATCTATCGACTAGAGAGTAAAATAGTCATATTATCTACCATAAGCCATATTCCTATTTGATTCCGGGGGAGAGATTACGATGAACATGCCGGCCGCATCCACTGCCTTCGAGACGTTTATGCCCGTTCAGCCGGGCTTTGCCAAACATTTTACCGATTACACAGAGCATCGCGACATGTTACCAGACACTCCGCTCCCTGTTCTGTTCTACCAATTCTCGGTCCCGCCAGGCCAATCTGGACGCTGCCCCGTGCTGCCCGGGGGCCATGTCGATATGTTGTTCCCGGTCGGCGGCCCCCCTGCCGATTCCTTGATTCTCGGCAGCGTTCTTTGCCGCCGGGAGGTGCCATTTCGCCCAGGCACGATATACTTCGGTATCCGGCTGCTCCCCGTCTCCCTGGCTCCCGCATTTAAAATTCCGTTAAAACAACTGGTGGACGGATTCACGCCGCTTGCCCGCGCCTTGTCCATTCCGGTCGCCATCATGCAGCAAATCCAGCAGGAAGAGGCCTCTTTTCATCGCAGAATATCCGCATCCCACAGCGGCTTCCGCAAGCTGCTTCATTCTGCGCCATGCACTGAAGCTTCAGTACCGCCGCCATTTTATCAGGCCATCCGGCTTATTATCAAGTCCCGCGGCAATATCACCATAGCCGAGCTCTCGACGGTCATGAACTGCTCAACGCGGAGTTTTCGTTCCCTGTTCGAGGCGTATATAGGCCTCTCCCCCAAGCTGTTCTGCCAAATCATCCGCTATCAATCGGCCGTGGGCAGACTGCTGCATCCATCACGGACGGCTTTTAACGACATTATTTCGGAATACGGCTATTACGACCAGGCTCACTTTATCCACGAGTTCAAAAAATTCAGCAACGAATGTCCCACCCGCTGGATGGTGCAGCTCCTCCGGAAATCATAGTCCAGTCCTATTACGTCAACTTTCCTTACATAAATTCCGTTTTATACAATCCATGTTAACTCTTCTTCAATATAATAGACTCCAATGACGGAGTGAAGGCATTCGTTTATCCCCAGTTTCTGCAGGTTCGTCCTCCATCCTGCGAAGTTTCTCCTGCGGAAATTTCAAACGATGCCTTCCTTCCGCCGAACCGTCAGAATACATAACGCTGTATTGGAGGAGAACGATTTGAAGAGTTTTAAGAGAAATCTATTTACGGTTTTATTCGTTTCCGCTTTATCTCTGACCCCAACACTGGCCTATGCCTCACCAGCCGCTTCCGCAGCAGCTCTAAGCAGCGAGACGGCCGATGCGATGTCCCAGAGCTGGATGCCCAAATCTCTGACCTCCCTTACCGCCAGCAGCAAGCCGATGACCGCCGCTGAGTTTGCCGAAGCGATGAAACTCGCGGCCGAACAAGCCGGGACGGCGGTGAGCCCATCCGGTTCCAACATCAGCGGTACATTGACACGCGAAAAGGCCGCCGTACTGCTGGATTCCGTCATCCATGTCCCTTACGCCGTTACCGCAGACTATCAAGACATTGCCGGAGGCAGTCCGTACAGCAAGGCTATCGCCAATGTCTATACCGCCGGCCTCATGCAGGGCAGCTCTTCCCAAACTTTCGGATATGGCAAGCCGCTGACGCACCGGGAAGCCGCCACGATCATCTACCGCCTGTATCAATATTTGCAGCCGTTCAAGCTGACGGAAGCGACCATCGCGGAGATGCAAAAAGCGATGGAAACCGGCCGGCTGACGTCCGAGGAGCTTGTCCAGCAATATTTGGACCGGATCGCGAAGTACGATGATCAGGGTCCGAAGCTGAACAGCATCATCACCTTGAACGAGAAAGCACTGGACACGGCGAAGCAGCTGGACGCCGAACGTGAAGCCCAAGGGGAGCGCAGCCCGCTGCACGGAATTCCGGTGATCATCAAAGATAACTACAACACCTCCGACATGCCAACCTCTTCCGGAAATATCGGCTTAAAGGATGTGATCCCTCCGGAGGATGCCACACAGGTCAAGGAGCTGCGCGATGCCGGAGCAATCATCATCGGCAAAGCCAACCTGCATGAGTTCGCCTTTGGCTATACGACCGTCAGCTCTTTGGGCGGGCAGACGTTGAATCCTTATGACCCGACCCGCGTACCCGGCGGATCCAGCGGCGGAACCGCAGCCGCAGTAGCCGCGAATCTTGCCGCCGTAGGCATGGGTACCGACACCGGTGGATCGATCCGGATTCCTTCCTCGTTCAACAGCCTGGTCGGCATTCGCCCGACGGTCGGCTTGTCGAGCCGCTACGGCATCGCCCCGCTTGCCCTGACGCAGGATACAGGCGGTCCGATAGCCCGGACCGTGGAGGACGCCGCCTTCATATTGAACGCGACGGCCGGCTATGACCCAAAGGACATCGCAACTGCGAAAAGCGTTGGCTTCGTGCCGAAGGATTATACGGATTATCTCGATAAGGACGGCCTCAAAGGAGCACGGATCGGCATCGTTCGCGAAGTATTCGGAGACGACGCCCAAGTCAACGCAGTTGTGTCCCAAGCCATCGAAGAGATGAAAGCTGCCGGGGCAACGTTGGTAGACAACGTCAAAATTCCGAACTTCGATCTCATCAATAAATATGGGAGCCTAAGCGCTTGGGAGTTCAAGTTCCAATTCAACGACTACCTGAAGTCCCTTGGCGACGCTGCGCCATACAAGTCTTTGGACGAGCTGATCGCTTCAGGCAAATACGATCCATCGATCGAAAAAGCCCTGATCGACCGCAACAATCGTGAATCGCTGGATGCCCAGGAGTACAAGGACATTGTCCTGTTCCGCACTAAGTATGTGCAGGAAGCGGTCCTTAAAATGATGGCGGACAATCATCTGGATGCCCTCATCTTTCCGACCTCATCCAAAACGGCGGTGAAAATCGGCCAGGAACAGGTGGCGGGCGACGCCTTTAAACTAAGCTCCTTTACCGGTTGGCCGACAGTCACCGTACCGGCCGGTTTCACCAGCGACCATCTGCCGGTAGGCATCGATTTCTTCGGTAGAGCTTTCAGCGAGCCGGAGCTGATCAAGCTGGCGTACAGCTTTGAGCAGCACACCCACCACCGCGAAGCTCCGCAAATGACGCCTTAAAAATCATAAATTAAGCGCACCCCCGGCTGCTGTCCGGGCGGACACTTGATCAGGTCCGACCCTTCCAGCGTGCCGCAAGGTGCGCTTTTTTCCTTTTTTCCATATCAGCTTCCTACCATGGCCACTCCCGGCCCAGCCAGTCTCTCATGACCAGCCGGTCCTCCTCCTGCATCCCTTGATCTTCATAGCGGTTCCGCAGAAAATAAGCCACCGCCATGCGCGCCGCATCATCAGCATTCAGATCACCATCCGTATTCAGCTCACCCGACATATAGGATCTGACCCACCCCGGATGGTACAGGCGAAAGGTAAAGCCTTCGGGACGGAGCTCGTCAAACAGGCATTGGACGCCCCGGTTCAGCGCGGTCTTGGACATGCAGTACCCGTACCAGTTATCGCGAAAGCTGCGGTTGATGCTCCCCGCTTCCGAGGACACAAAGCACATGCGCTTTCCGGCACCCGCTCTCAGCAGCGGTACAAATGACTGTGCCATCCGCATCGGGCCAACCGCGTTCACATTGTAAATTTGCAGCAGCTCTTCCTCGACCTGCTCTTCATGAATCGTTCTGGGGTAATGCGTGGCGATCCCCGCATTATTGATCAGTACATCCACCCGACCGGACGTAGCCTCAACCGCCCGGCTGGCTGCCTGAACGCTCTCATCACTGGCTACGTCCAGCGGAATGACATGCAATCGCTCCGGCTCCTTCTGGCTTAACTCTGTCAGTTCCGGCCAATCCGCCAGGTAACTCCCGGCAAAAACGTCCCAGCCCAGCTCCAACAGCCTTTTCGTGATACCAAGCCCTAAACCTCGGTCCGCGCCTGTGACAAAGGCAATTCTGCTCCTGCTCATTCCGTAAGCATCTCCTCTTTTAGCGTCCGTTATAAAGGAACCTCTTGTCCCCGCCAATCCAGCATAACCATCCGCTCTTCATCCTCCCGGGACCCGGTAAAATAAGCAGCCGCCGCTTCAGCCGAAACTTCCGTTTCAGGCTCGGGTCCAGGCTCAAACAACCGGAACGTAAACCCCTTCCTGCCCAGATCCCCATGCAGCATGGTGTACGCCATATGCAGCGCAGCTTTGGACATCGCATATCCTGTCCCTGCCCCCGAAAGGCCAAGCCCCAAACTGCCCTGGACATCGGACAGCAGCGCGATTCTTCGCAGCCCATGATCCATAAGCGGCAGGCATGCCTCGATGACACGAATCGGACCAAGCGCGTTCGCCTGATAATCTTCCAGCACGAGATCCGCCGACATATTAGCGATTCCGGCAGACTCCTTACCTTGGCTGGATAACGTTCCGCACACGAGCAGATCTACCCGGCTGGTTTGCTCCTGTATCCGTTCGACTGCCTGCTGCACTGATTCCCTGGACCTCATATCCATCGTGAAGATATGTATTCGATCCGTATCAAAAGCATCCTGAAACATTTCCACAGAAACGGGACTGCAGGCCATAACGCGCCATCCCTTTTGGGCGAATTCCCGGACAAGCGCACGGCCCCAAGGATGATGGGCTTCCGTAATCAAAACAATCTGGTCCATGACTCGTTATTCTCCTTTCGGCGCTGAGGCGGTCCACGTCAAAGCTTGCTGCAGCAGCTGCTGGTAGCCCGGATGCAGCCATACCGCCAAATTGTGGCCGGGCGTCAGCACGCAAACCCTTCCCCCGCCTTCCATTCGGGTCCATCCGCCCGGCTGCTCCCCATGTCCCGACCGGGTCACCATAAATATGTCCACGTTAGTTGGATCGGTCATATCCATAAAATAATGCTCGTCCTGCACCGTGAAGGCCTGGATTCCCCGGGTAATCTCCGTGTCTTGTACCGGCTCGACCGTGACCGGACACTGCTCCGGATGGTGATGAAAGACTCCGCCGATCAGCCCGCACATGTCTTCCATGTCCGGGTATCCCACCGTACCGGAGTGCAGGACAAGCAGACCGCCGCCTGCGCTGACGTAACGCTGCAGCAGACCCCCGGTTGAGTCGATGATCCACGGATGTTCTTTGACCGCAGAGACCCGGTTGGATTTCGCCAAGATTAGCAAGTCATATTCCGTAAGCAACCGTTCCAGCGAGTCCTGCCATTCGGCATCGGTTTCCAAAATATAATGAAAATCGAACCCTCTTGTCCGCAGCGGCTCCAAGCCTCCCTTCACCACATCGGCCGGATGCCAGTTATCGTCGCATAATACGAGTATGTTCACGATGCTCCCCTCCATTGACAGCGTTTGCAAAATGTATTAATCCCAGTATTCCAGAAACCCGCTTGCCACGCAACCCGGTTCAGTTCTGACGAGGCGGATATAACAAAAAATCCTTGCTCATTCGCAAGGATTGTCATTGTTCAAGTTATGGTGCGGTAGAGAGGACTCGAACCTCCACGGGCGTACGCCCACTACCCCCTCAAGATAGCGTGTCTGCCATTCCACCACTACCGCACATGTAAAGGGAAATGCTATTAAAAAACTGGTGAGCCATGAAGGACTCGAACCTTCGACACCCTGATTAAAAGTCAGGTGCTCTACCAACTGAGCTAATGGCTCTCGATGACCCACAACTTGTGCGCCCATAAGCATAGATGGTACATCATTAATGAAAGTGGTGACCCGTATGGGATTCGAACCCATGTTACCTCCGTGAAAGGGAGGTGTCTTAACCCCTTGACCAACGGGCCATATCGTAACATCACTTTCTTGACGACAAGACTGAGTATAGCATAGAACAAAAAAGGTTGGCAAGCCCTTTTTGTAATATTTTTTTAAAAGGTGTCGTATGCCGTTTCTTCCCCTCTCCCGGGCATAATATCATCCCCTATTAGGCATCCTATACACGTCAATGACATCAACACACGACAAGGAGACAAAATCAATGGCTAAACCAGACGACCGTTCGGATAACGCGGAAAAGATCAAAACCGCCATTATCAACACGCAGGACAACATTAACGAAACCAACGATTATTTGGCCGAACACGCCGAGGAAATTTCCGGACAGGAAGTTCACAACCTTCAGCACAAAAACGCCAAGCGCGAAAGAGCGATTGAAGGAATGCGGGAAGAGTACGAAGACGAAAAATAAAGCTTTGAAGATTCGCACAAACAGCCCCTTTCCGATGATGGATGGGGGTTGTTTGTTGAAAGTCTATGCTCCGACGAGCCCTCCCCGAAGGTCCTCATCCCTTTACGCCAAAAAGCCCCCAGCCGCAAAAGCGGTGGGAGCTTTCTTACGAAGTATATCAAAACGGAGAGAGAGGGATTCGAACCCTCGCACCGCTTACGCAGTCTAACCCCTTAGCAGAGGGTCCCCTTATAGCCACTTGGGTATCTCTCCAAGAAACTGGCTCCCCGAACAGGACTCGAACCTGTGACAACTCGATTAACAGTCGAGTGCTCTACCAACTGAGCTATCAGGGAACGTTGTTATATGGTAACACCAAATAATTTATCATGATTTTGCAGTGGAGTCAAGCTTGCTCAAGCGAAGATTTCCAGCACATTTCCCGCACCGGTAACGGCGGGGATCCACCTTGCGTTTGCGCAGGTACACCATCCCGCATTGGCGGCACACCAGCTGGTACCGGTAAGGCTGCACCTTACGCTCCCGCGCCGAAGGCAGCGACTGACAGTAACGGCTTCCCCCGACCTGCTGCAGCAGCTTTTTAAAATCCGGGTCCCGGTGTTTGTAGCCCCTTCCCATCAGGTGCAGATGGTAATGGCACAATTCGTGTTTGATGATTTTTTCCACTTCCTCCTGCCCGTTCGCTTCGAGCTGATGGGGATTGATCTCGATATGATGGCTTTTCATAAAATAGCGCCCGCCTGTTGTGGACAAACGCCGGTTGAACGTGGCGCGGTGCCTGAAAGGCATGCCGAAGCTTTCCTCCGAAATCCGCTCCACCCATGCTTGCAGCTCTTCATTGCTCATGACGTCCATGAGGTCCTCCTCTGACTGAATTACGGTCTTCGGGGCGGTTGTCCCGAAAGAAACATTCTCTTGAATTATAACTTCCCCATACGCTACACTGACAAGTAGAATGTTATGGAGGGAGATTTTTGCGCCTTATGCCGAAGATGAGATATGTAATTTTACAGAAAAATGCCGACCTCTTTTTTGTGGAAATGCCCGCCGATTACGCTTACCAGCTCAGCGCGCTGAACCTGCGCCTCAATAAGGAAATAGACAAATTGACGGCTTCCGTCGTCCCTGAACTGCCGCTCGCCGTGGCGGAATGCGATCAGCTGGATCTGCTGCAGGAGAATCTGCAAATTCAGGACGGACTTGCCTACATCAACGCACTGGAACAGTCCTTTGCCTCGATCGATGAACAGAGCTATCCCCTCATCGCCCTGCTGACCGAAATCCGTGCCCTTCAAGCCCAACTGGAACAGTGGTACGAGGAGGAAGCAGAGGGCTAGGCGGCCGCAGCGTTGATACCGAAATAGCCATGATCAGAAACTGGGATCGCAGCGAAGAGGAACGTGAAGAGATGCATGATGGGATGCGTTTATAAAAATACATTCCCTCCCCTTGAAGAACCCGGGAAATTCAGGTGAGACCTGCACGCTTTGGGCGTTCTCTCCATATGCTGACCGTAGAGACGGAATGCAAGAGGAGGAGATCACCCTTGCCGCAATGGCTCTGTAATCAGCTGAGGAAGGCGTTTCATAAAAAAGACAGACGCCAGATCAAACTGCTCAACGAATGCTGGTTCTTCTACCGAAACGCCCCGGAAGAAAACTCGGACGCCCGATAAATATTCAGAAATGAAGCCCGCTCCATGCAAACAGGCCGGTACCGTGTACCCGCCTGTTTTTTGCGTTTGGTTTGACGATTTCTATAGTCGGTGTGCTCCTTGTTGCCTACTCAAAGCTTCTCGAAGCCGGCCAGCTCCCTTTCAGCTTGCGAAGCAAAATGATCTGGCCCGTATGGTAGGCGTCATGCATCATGAGGCTGTGAATCAAGCCGGAAAGCGGCCTGTCTCGAAACGGCGCGTTCAGCTCGCTGTCGCTCAAACCGGACAGGAAGCTTCGGATCTCGAGATGGATCCTTTTGAGCCGATCGACCGTCTTCTGCCAAGCTTCGTCCCCATCTTCGACGTTGCTGAACGTCTCATCGTTGCTGGACGCCTTGAAGTCAGGGTTCTCGCCACGCATCCGCTGCAGGTGATATTCCTTGTAATAAAGCAGGTGGTTCACGTTCTCCCAGATCGAGTTGACGGCTTCCCCTTCCGGCTTCCATGCCGCTTCCTCAGCGGTCACGCCGTCCAATGCCGGCACAAGCGGCGGATACCAGCCTTCCTGATCAAAGCATTCATCCCATCTTTGCAGCTGCTCTTGAATTTGGCCCATCTTCAAATCCTCCCTGTCCGGTTTTTTTGTAACGAACTAAAATCAATTTATTAGTTACACCCATAAATTAACACAGTCTATTTCTGCCGGTCAAGTAACTAGCAAAATAATTATTTAGTTGTTACAATGAACCTGAAAGGAAGGATAACGTATGCTTTGGGATGATTTTTTGAACAGCGACTGGCATGATTGGCGGGGCACCGGCAAGTCCGAGGACCGATTGGACCGGCCCGGGTGGCTGCGGGCATGGCTGAAGGAGCAGCATCTGCCTATACTCGATCAGCCGAACCCCCACGAGCTGCAGCAGCTTAAAGAGCTCCGCTCCTTGATCCATGGCATGGTCACCTCCATCGTTCAAGGCGTTTCCCCTGACGCCGAGACTATTGGCAGGCTAAATGACGTCATGTCCGACGGTCCCGTCATTCGGGAGCTGTTCTTCCGGGAAGGCAGCCTGTCCACCGGAAACAGACCGGTCCGCTGGGACTGGCAGCAGGTCATGTCGGACATCGCCGCGTCTTTTGCCGATACGATCGCCAATGGAGAAACGGCAAGAATCCGGATCTGTGACAATCCGGACTGCCTCTGGGTTTATTATGACGATACCCGCAACCGTTCCAAGCGCTACTGCGATGACAAAATGTGCGGGAATCTGATGAAGGTCCGGCGTTTCCGGGCCCGAAAGAAGGCCTCCGAAGATGACCAGCCTTAAATCCGTACAAGCCAAAATCCCGAAGACCGGAAACATTTTTTTCCATTCTTCGGGTGGGTTATAGGATGGAGTCCGGCAGCCGCTCGTGAACCACTAATGAACGCCATGCTGGCCGGAACTCCATATATACCGAGCTTATTAAATCCTTTTCTGGTTATAAATCCGATCTTGTTTACTTACAGTCTAGAGATAAGGTTATTCACCCTGATGCGGGTTGCGCATCGTCAGGCCGACGCGGCCTTTTTTCAAATCGACGTTCAGTACCCATACCGTCACGTTATCGCCGACGGACACCACGTCCATCGGATGCTTGACGTAGCCGCTGCTGAGCTGCGAAATGTGTACGAGCCCATCGCTCTTGATCCCGATGTCCACGAAGGCCCCGAAGTCGATGACATTGCGTACGGTGCCCTGCAGCTCCATGCCAGGGGTCAAATCCTCGATCTTCAGCACGTCCGTCCGGAAAATAGGCAGCGGCAGCTCCTCCCGCGGGTCACGGCCCGGACGCTGAAGGCTCTCCAAAATGTCGCGCAGCGTAGGCACACCGACTTCCAGCACCTCCGCCAGCTTCTCCACGTCCTGACGCCCCAGCAGCTCGGACAGCTCAGGCGTTCCCAGCTTCTCCATGCCGACACCAAGCTCGCGGAACAGACGGTCCACCACCTTGTACGATTCCGGGTGAATCGGGGTGCGGTCGAGCGGGTTATCGCCCTCGGAGATGCGCATAAATCCGATGCACTGCTCGTAGGTTTTGGCTCCCAGCCGCGGCACGTTCTGCAGTTCTTTACGGCTCAAAAACTTTCCGTTGGAATCACGGTATTTCACGATGTTTTTGGCGGTCGTCGCGTTGACGCCGGACACATAAGAGAGCAGCGACGGCGAAGCGGTATTCACGTCGACGCCGACATGGTTGACGGCCGATTCGACAACGGTCTTCAGGCTCTCGTCCAAATGCTTCTGGGAGACGTCATGCTGGTATTGACCGACACCGATCGCCTTCGGCTCGATCTTTACAAGCTCAGCCAGCGGGTCCTGCACGCGGCGGGCGATGGACACCGCACTTCGCTCCGCAACGTCAAGATCCGGGAATTCCTCCTGGGCAAGCTTGGAGGCCGAATACACACTCGCTCCGGCCTCGTTGACGATCAGGTAAGCCAGATCCGGCACGCCGATGTCGCTGATCACTTCTGCCACGAACTGTTCCGTCTCGCGCGAAGCCGTACCGTTGCCGATCACGATCAGCTGGATGCTGTACTTCTTAATCAGCTCGTTGAACTTCGCGGCGGCTTCTTTCTTTTTGTTGTTCGGCGGCGTTGGGTACGTCACCGCCACCTCCAGCAGCTTGCCGGTATCGTCCACAACGGCGAGCTTGCAGCCTGTCCGGTAGGCCGGATCCACCCCGAGGACACAGCGTCCCTTGACCGGCGGCTGCAGCAGCAGGCTGCGCAGGTTGCCGGAGAAGATAGAAATCGCCTGATTCTCCCCTTTCTCGGTCAGCTCAGCGCGGATTTCGCGCTCGATGGAGGGGGCGATCAGCCGTTTGTAAGCATCTTCAATAACGGCCGCGAGAATCGGCTGCACCGTCGAGCTGCCCTTGATGACCTGACGTTCCATGAATTTGTGGATCGACTCCGGCTGCACGTCCAGTCCCACTTTAAGAATATTTTCGCGTTCTCCGCGGTTAATGGCCAAAATGCGGTGAGGCGGCATCTTTTTCGCCAGCTCCCGGTAATTGTAATAGTTCTCGTACACGGACTCCTGCTCGGGATCCTTCGCTTCCGACGTCAGCATCCCATGGTCCATCGTATAACGCCGCACCCAGGCCCGGATGGCCGCATCGTCGGCCAAGTTCTCCGCCAGAATGTCCATCGCGCCGGAGATTGCATCGTCCGCCGTTTCCACGCCCTTTTCGGCATCGACGTATTTGGCGGCTTCCTTATGAACATCCCCCTGCTTCGGCTGGGCCATGATCCACTCGGAGAGCGGCTCGAGCCCCTTTTCCTTGGCGACGCTGGCACGGGTTTTGCGCTTCTGCCGGTATGGACGGTACAGGTCCTCCACTTCCTGGAGCTTGGCCGCCTTCTCGATCGCCGTCTTAAGCTCCCCGGTCAATTTCCCCTGCTCGTCGATAATCCGGATGACCTCACGCTTGCGCTCTTCCAGATTCCGCAGGTAAGTCACGCGCTCCTCGATTCCGCGCAGCTGGTTCTCATCCAATTCCCCGGTCATTTCCTTACGGTAACGGGCGATAAACGGAATCGTATTTCCCTCATCCAACAGTCCCACCGTTGTCCGAATCTGCTTCAGGGACAGCTGCAGCTCCTTGGCAATCTGCTGCACGATCCGCTCCTTTTCCCGCGCCTTCATTTCTTCACCGTTCTGTTCGATAACCATTTCCTTTTCCGTCAAAAGAAATCCCTCTTTCCCATTCGTACTTGCGTTTCCATGTATTCAAACGTTCTCTCATCATCGTCGTCATTAAAACATTCATTTCGTCATCATGTGATTGGTCCACAGACTTGTCCGAGTTAAGAAAAACATCTATCGATGTACCTTCAAAGAAGACAGACCGCGTTTAAATGAAGTTTTTCTTGCAATATCAGGAAAGCAATGGCTCTGGAGTTTATACTTGCTGATATGATTAAAAATCGGCTTGGTCTGGTTTATAAACGCCGGATCCCGCAAACCACGTATACCGAAAATTTCATATCAGTGGAGCGGCTTCCAGCATGCGTTATAGGTATCAGCATCAGCTTGCCTGGCGACAGCCTCTATGGAAAACTGTGAGATCAAACCAAAACTTTAGGCAAATCTACAAAGTTTTCATATCTTATTATCACAAACTTTGAGCCATTTTTCCAGCGGTCATGTTTGGCAGGAGAAAGCTTCCACGCCACGGTAGATTTCTCCTGAAAAAGCAAAAAGAACCTTACCCCATAAACAGGGCAAGGTTCATCATACTGCTGCGGCCTCCATCTGTATAGACCTTTACGTTGGACGGAGGCCGGTTAATTCTGGAAAGGGCCGGACTTAAACGCGCCGGAAGCGGAAAAACTCGCTGTGGTAATCCCCGCGCTCAGCGCCTACCGCGATGCCCGCATACATCAGGGCGTCGCCAGTGTACACCTCGCTTGTGCCCACCAGCGCATAATCTGCGGCAGGGTCGAGGCCCTTCAGCTTGAGGCGGTTCAGCGGCGCGTTGGATTCAGCCAGTACCCGGAAATAGAAGACCGCTGCGATGCTGCCGTCTTCCGCCACGAACATCCAGGCAGTCTCATTGCCTTCAAACGGGCTGAGGAGCCGATACATCTCGCCTGTCTGGACGAGTCCGCGGATTTCTTTATAGAGCGCCACCTGCTGCTTGACGACTTCCTTCTCCTCTTCGGTGAACTTCGTCAAGTCGAGCTCGTAGCCGAAGTTGCCTGACATGGCGACGTAGCCGCGCATGTCGAGCGGTGTGGACCGTCCCACCTGGTGATTCGGAACGGCGGAAATATGCGAGCCCATGGCGCTCACCGGGTAGACGAGGCTGGTGCCATACTGGATGCGCAGACGGGACACCGCATCGGTGTTATCGCTCGTCCACGTTTGCGGCATGTAATAGAGCAGGCCGGGGTCGAAGCGTCCGCCTCCGCCGGAGCAGCTCTCGAACAGGATGTGCGGGAACGCCGACGTGATTCGTTCCATCACTTCATAGAGGCCGAGCATATAGCGATGGGCCGTCTCCCGCTGACGCTCCGGCGGCAGCAGCGCCGAACCGATCTCCGTCATGTTGCGGTTCATATCCCACTTCACGTACGTAATCGGCGCGCTGCTCAGCACCTCCGTCAGCATCCGTACGATTTCCTCGCGCACATCCTGCCGCGAGAAGTCGAGGATCAGCTGCTGGCGGCCTTCCGTGCGGCGCCGATCCGGTACATGCAGGCACCAGTCCGGGTGCTTGCGGTACAGGTCGCTGTCCGGGGAAACCATCTCCGGCTCAAACCACAGGCCGAACTGCATTCCCATGCCCGTCACGCGGTTCACCAGGTCCTCCAGTCCGCCCGGCAGCTTGTTCTTGTCCACCACCCAGTCGCCAAGCGAGGAGTTGTCGCTGTCGCGATGGCCGAACCAGCCGTCGTCCAGAACGAACAGCTCGATCCCGAGCTCTTTGCCTGCCTTGGCGATGTCGACGATTTTATCCGCATTGAACTGGAAGTAAGTCGCCTCCCAGTTGTTGACGAGGATCGGGCGCTCCTTGTCCCGGAACTGGCCGCGGGCCAGACGCTCCCGGTACAGCCGGTGATACGTCCGCGACATGCCTCCTAGTCCTTGGGAGGAATAGACCATAACGGCCTCCGGCGTCTGGAACGCGGCTCCCGGCTCCAGCAGCCAGGTGAAATCGAACGGGTTGATCCCGATCGACAGACGGGTCGTCCGGAACTGGTCCACTTCGGCCTGGGCGATAAAGCTTCCGCTGTACACCAGGCTGAAGCCGTATACCTCGCCGTGGTCTTCATCCGCCCCCGGAGACAGCAGCGCCGCAAACGGGTTCTGCTGGTGGCTGCTGGCCCCGCGACGGCTCTCCACCGCCTGCATGCCGTAGACGACCGGACGGCGCACAACGTCGCGTTCCCGGGTCCAGGCGCCGGACAGCTGCAGCCATTCGTAGTCGGCGCGCAGAAAGTCCACGCTCGCGCTGAGGGCTCTCAGCAGCTCCACCGGCTCGGTACTGTCGTTCACGATTTTTAACGAGCGGGTCAGCGCATCATAAGCTTCCATTACCGTGTACTGCAGCTCCACATGAAGCCCCGACACAGGGTCCTGCATATTTACAAACAGCGTTTCCGCTTCGGACTCGCTCTCCACATACGTCGAAGGAAGCCCCTCCATCCGTGGTTTGCCCTGCTCCACCCGATGCGACACGTACTTGAATTCGGTAACGGTCGAGCCGTCAGGCAGCCGGAATTGTACCAGCGGGTGACGGAAATCGCTCGTTCCGTACACCGGAAGCTCCTGCGGCAGCGTGTCCAGGGAGATCGTACGATCCTCCGGCACCGGATTCGGACTGAAGGAAGCCCGCTCGGTCGTCACGAGCAGCCAGCTCAGGTCAGCGTCACGCAGCCTTTTCCCGTAATAGAGATGGGCGGCATAGCCGGACGGAAGAATCTGAAATACATAGCTTGAACTGCGGGTCTGAAGATGAAATAATTGCTGCTTAGCATCGATATGAATCGCCATAATTCCCTCCCTGATATCACAAGCGGATAGACGCAGATGCAGTACTCACCTGCCCGCTCATACGTTGCATACCATTCATTATAGCCGATGCGTAACCCCTTACAATGGACTTATGTGACTTAAAAGCGAATGTAAAAACGAGAAAAAGGCGCCCCTCTCCGGGTACGCCTTATCCTTCATAACCATATCATCAACCTTATGGTTCAACGCTTAAAAATCGATCAGGCTGAGACTGATTTGCAGCGAATCATCCACCTTTTTCATCGTTTCCTCATCCAGGTGGGTAATTTTGTCCGTCAGTCTCTGCTTATCAATGGTCCGGATTTGCTCCAGCAAAATGACCGAATCTCTGTCGAAACCATGCGAAACCGCATCGATTTCCACATGGGTCGGCAGTTTTGCCTTTTGAATCTGGGCGGTAATGGCCGCCACGATGACCGTAGGACTAAAACGGTTGCCGATATCGTTCTGAATAATCAGAACAGGCCTGACTCCACCTTGCTCAGAACCGACTACGGGTGAAAGATCCGCAAAAAAAACGTCGCCGCGTTTTACGATCAATGTCTACACCCCGCTCACTAAGCGGCCTAGAGTGCTGTCTGCATCTTCTTCCGCGTGAAAGGCCTCCGATGCCATCGTCAAATTGATCTTGGCCATTTCCATATAGCCGCGTTGCATTGACTCCCGTATATAACGTTTCTTCCGCTCCGTTAAATACAGTTTCATGGCTTGCCTGATGAGTTCACTGCGGTTCGAATTCTCCATCGCAACGATGCCATCCACTTCCTGCAAAAGATGATCCGGCAAGCTGATCATAATTCGTTTGGTATTCTGCATATTAGCCACCTTCTGTTCCACCCCCACAATACCTTCTCACCCTTGTGCCCAGTATAACTTGAATCAAGGAAATTTATACAAAGGAATATATATGCCGAAGATATACCAGGTATGCTGCATACATTATAAACTAGACTCGGCATTTACGTACAGTCATTCCGTCATTACCTTTATTCGGGATGCGTGTGCCGTATTCCTTCATTTCCAGCAAAAAGGCTGAAATTCCGCCTTCTTTCGCACTAGGTGAGCAATGGGTTGACCCGGTTGTACAGTGCGCCGTGCTTCAAGTAAACACGAGGCACCCGGTGGGAAATCATACAGATGACCTCATAGTGGATGGTACCCAGCTGAGAAGCCAGCTCATCTGCCGTAATGCACTGGCCAGACTGCTGACCGATGAGCACAACCTCCTCGCCCGCATGAATTTCTTCTGCCTCTCCGGCAAAAGATTGAAGTGTTACCATACACTGGTCCATACAGATCGTTCCGACAACGGGAACGCGGCGGCCGCGGATCAGGACTTCCGCTTTACCACTCAGCATCCGCGAGTACCCGTCGGCATAGCCGATCGGCAGCGTTCCAATGACTTCATCTTGATCCGTCACATATCTGGCGCCGTAGCTGACGCCCCAATGCGGCGGAAGGGTTTTGACATATACAAGCTCTGTCTTCAGCGTCAATACCGGGGAAAGTGCGACAGTCTGATGATTCACCTCATCCGATGGATACAATCCGTACAGGCTGATGCCGACGCGGACCATATTGTAGGACAGCTGAGGGGTATCAATCGCTGTGGCGCTGTTGCCCGTATGTATAAGAGGAGGGCTGATTCCTTTCTCCCCGAGCGAGGCCACCACGCTCTCGAAACGCCGGTACTGCTCCAGTGTATAGCTTTTATCTTCTTCGTCCGCTTTGGAAAAATGGGTAAACAAGCCTTCAACCTCAGCCTGCGAAAGAGCATAGAGCGAATCGATATACGAAATGGCGTCCGGGCCGGGAAGAAGTCCCAGTCTGCCCATTCCGCTGTCGATCTTAATGTGCACCTTCAGCGGTCTGGACTCGGCGTCCGCCGGAAGCTGCCGGATGGCTTCCAGTACCTCCGGGCTGAACACCGTCACTGTTATGTTATTCTCCCACGCCGTTCTTATGCCTTCCGGAGGCGTGTAGCCAAGCACCAGGATGGGCAGCGTCACGCCGGCATGCCGCAGTTCGATCGCTTCATCCAGGAAAGCGACGCTTAAATAGTCCACCCCGATGCTCGCAAGCTCCCGCGCCACCTGCACGGCTCCATGACCGTACGCGTCCGCCTTGACGCAGGCCAGAAACTTCATGCCCTCGGGCAAAGCCCGGCGAAACGCCGTAACGTTCGCCTGCAGATGGTCCAGATTGATTTCGGCTCTAGTTGCTCTATATTGTTGCTGCATTCAGTCGTCACCTTCTCTAAGAATTAAACACTCGCTGCATAGATTGACAAAAGATGTTTGTCATCTTTCGCTCGTTCTATGGACATAGAGATACTTTCGTTCATCCTATGCACATAGATGGGATGAAAGTGAGTTGTCGTTTACTTTCATTCATTCTATGTAATCGTAATGTTCAGGAAGGTGACTGTCAATGAACCACGCCCCGGCGGAATCCGGCCGGTTTACCGTACCACAGCGGTTTTCGAAGATGGATAGGCGAAAGCCCCTTCGCCGGAGGACTTATGCCCCGCCGGCGAAGGGTCCGCCTACCTGCGTATTATTTACCCGATTGTTCCTGTAAAGACGCTGCGATCTGTATCATTTCGTCCACCGGCAGGTTTGCACTCGTAATGCGGAACTCGACGCCGTCTCCATTCATCCAGGTCAGCGTCTGCTGCTCATCGCCAGCCAGGAGGCCCGCCGTAAATCCAAGATCCACCACTTCGCCCGACATCAGGGATACAGCTCGGTCCTGCGGACGGGATTCCATGATCGTGAACTGGTATGTACCGTCATACCGGAGCAGCAGCGCATGGTTGTCACTGTTGTCCAACTTGTTGCTGTCCTTGAGCGTGACGCCTTCAGGCAGATAATCCGGGATAATCATGCCAAAGTCGCCCAGTTCCTTCGTAACTTCCTGCGCCGCTTCCCCGTTATCGCCCTGCGGCTGATCCTGGGATGCGACCGGATTGCCGTTCTCATCGACTTCGGCCACCGTTCCGACCGACGGATCGCTTTGCACGGTCATGTTGCGTTTCATGTCAAAAGAGTCCTTGTCGAATTTCGCATCGAACTGGAACTGGTCGAACTTGACCTCAACGACGACATGGGCGTCAGAGTCGGAGACTTGTACTTGTTTTGGCGCGTAATTATCCTTGTTGAGCCAGATTTTCTGGCGTACGAGTGACTGGCTGTGATAGTTGGCCGCAACATCGAATACATAGCTGTCCTTGTCTGCGGCAAACTGCCGGGTGTTATCGCTTAAGATGCCCCGGACGAGCGTTTGGTATAAATAGACTTGCCCCTGGTTGTCCGGCCAATCGCTTTTAAACCGGAAGCTTTTGTTCAGGCTCGGTGTCAGCACGAATACGCCGTCGTCGTTGCGGAGAACGATTTGCGTGACGTCCTTCTGGGCGTTCGTCAGGCTGATCCGGTAGTAGTTTGGATTCTGGTACCATACCTCCACCTGGTATTCCTGCGGCTTTTCCCCGGTATACAGCGTCATTTTCCCCGTTCCTTTGTAAGAGCCATCCTTGCTTTGCAGTGTATCGACCACGTTGTTCAAGTCTTTGACAACGGAAGCGGCATCCTTTTTGCCACCACAGCCTGCCAACACAACCGTAACGCACAAGATCATGGCGAGCATCCATGAAATCCGGCGCATGACATCATCCCCCTTAGCACTTGGTTTGAACTGATTGATACATGTCTATGAGGGACTTGGTCACATTATGCAGACTAGCATGACAAGCCTGATGCCGAATCCGTATTACCGAATTGAATGTTATTAATTCATTGTTATACGACGTTATATAAAGGTGTTTCGCGGCGGTATCGCTCCATGAACGCTTGCCTGGTCATGAGCAGCATCTGCGGAACCAGCTTGGGAGCGCTGTGCTTCACGCGTTTTTGCCCGGCGGGATGCAGCATTCGCAGCAGAAACCTTAAATAAATCGTCGTCAGCAGCCGGAACCATCCGGCCTTAAGCTGGTGCTGCTCGAAACCCAGCCCATGGGTCAGTCCCCGGTGAAGCAGCGTAATTCCGGTCAGCGCTTTGACCTCGGCCAGTTCGGGAACCTGATCCATCGCTTCACGGATCTGCCTGAGCGATTGCTTCAGAAGCCTGGCGGTTTTCAGCGCCGCCCTGTCCGGCCCGAGACTCCGCGACAGCTCCAGCACCTGCCCGTTATCCAAATGGAGCTCTCCGATCCAGTCGCCGGCATGAAGCCACTGCCCGCTGTCGCTGCAAATGCTTTTCCCGTGAAAAGGCCGAACCACCAGCTTGCAAATTCCGTAACTCAGCACCCGCTTGCTCCGCAGCCGCGTGATCCGGTCGAACAAGCCCTCCCACTTCATCCATGCCGTCTGGACTCCCGTCTTCAAAGCCGTCGTTTTGATCAATTCCATCACATCTCTTCTCTATTAAGTTCGTTCTATTCAGTTTGACGGTTCAGATAAGGGAATCCATGCAAAGCATCCAAAAAAGATATTTACCTAATGGACTGACCACCAAACGTTCCTCGTGGAACAAGGGCGTCCGAGGGGCTGTCTAACGACATGCTGGATTCCGTTTGACTAGGGCAGGCCGCCATATTCCGGTTCATCGGGCAAAAAGAAACGGCAGGCCGGAGGCTGGGCCGGGATACCGACCCTGCGGTATCTTCTCCGACCCCATTCCTCCTGACCTGCCTGTCTTAATAAAATGCTGCTGCTCTATTGATCCGCCAAAATACGGTCGATCGATACCAGCTGCACGCATACGCACAAAATATCAATGGCCTGTGCAAGCTCTTCGAGCGATGGATAGGTTGGCGCAATACGGATGTTGCGGTCCCGCGGATCTCGCCCATACGGATAAGTAGCTCCGGCAGGCGTTAGGGTCACCCCGGCTTCCGCCGCACGCCGCACAATCTCCTGTGCGCAGCCGTCCATCGTATCCAGGCTGATAAAATAACCGCCGCTGGGCTTACTCCATGTAGCGATATCTTTAGAACTTAGCCCGGACTCCAGCTTGTTCAACACCAGATCGAATTTCGGCTTGATGATTGCGGCATGCTTTTCCATGTGGCGGCCCAGGTGCTCCATATTCTTCAGAAAGCGGACGTGCCGCAGCTGATTCACTTTATCCGGGCCGATCGTCTGCACGGACAGCTGTTTTTTCATATGACTGAGGTTGTCCCTGCTCGCTGCCAAGGCTGCTACGCCGGAACCGGGAAAGGTCACCTTGGAAGTGGATGCAAAGATGAACACACGGTCGGGATTGCCGGCGTTTGAGCAGGCTTCCAGCATATTTTTCAGCTCGTCATGACTTGAAGTCAGATGATGGACCGTATAAGCGTCGTCCCAGAAAATGCGGAAGTCGCCCGCCTTCGTCTTCATCCGGGCCAGCCGTTCTACCGTCTCGTCGGGATAGGTGATGCCGCCAGGGTTGCTGTACTTCGGCACGCACCAAATCCCCTTGATGGAGTCGTCTTCGGCGACAAGCTTCTCTACAGCGTCCATATCAGGCCCTTCCGGCGTCATATCTATGGTGATCATTTCGATATTCAGCTGCTCGCAGATCGCAAAATGACGGTCATACCCAGGGCTTGGACACAGAAATTTGACGGACGGGAGCCTGCTCCACGGCTGCTCACTGCCAAGCACCCCGAACAGCATCGCCCGGGCAAGCGCATCATACATCAGGTTTAGGCTGGAGTTGCCCTGAACGATCACCTCGGAAGGCGAAACCCCAAGCATTTGGGCAAAAAACCGCTTCGCCTCCGGGATTCCGTCAAGGCCTCCGTAATTGCGGCAGTCCGTCCCGTCCTCCGCCCGCAGCTCTTCTCCGGACGGCAGAACGTCCATCATTTCGTTCGAAAGCTGCAGCTGTTCCGGGCATGGCTTGCCCCGGGACATATCCAGCTTCAAATTCAGACGCCGGTACGCCTCGTATTCAGCTTGCAGCCGGCCTTGCTCCCGCCTTAACTCATCTTCCTGCCATCCGGCATAACCCGTAACCATCTTCATCTCTCCTCGCTCAGCTCTTCGTCTAACTTTTACTAAATTACACCATATGACCGAAGGCAGCCGGATGTCAACTACAAAAATCACCACGCCTGGCGTCTTGAAAATAAAAAAAACGTCTATCGACGCACCTTCAAAGAAGACAGACCGCGTTTAAAGGAAGTTTTTCTTGCAATATCAGGAAGCAATGGCTCTGGGGTTTATACTTTCTGATATTATAAGAAAAACGTATATCGACGCACCTTAAAAGAAGACAGACCGCGTTTAAAGGAAGTTTTTCTTGCAATATCAGGAAGCAATGGCTCTGGGGTTTATACTTTCTGATATTATAAGAAAAACCGGACTGCTGTATCGCAGCCCGGTTCCGTTGCTTTTTATAATTAGCTATGTGGGGTTGGAGGCTCCTTCGGGACCAGCTTGAAAATTTCTCCGCTCTCAAACGTATCAATGAGCCGGTCCAGCCAGCCGTAATAGGCAATAGCCTCGTGCAGCTTGGCGATATCCTTGCGCAGCAGCTCGGTGAACCCGGGATCATGCTCGTACTCTGTCAGCAGCCTGCCCATCTCGTCGATGGACTTGCTCAGAATCAGGATATTGCTCTCAACCGATTTTCTCCATTTGATGTCGAAAAAGTCGGTAAACGTCTGATACCAGTCGTATTCCACTTCATATAAGTCCTTGCGGGAGCCTTTCTCCCACACTTTATTGACCATCTTCAAGTCCAGCAGCGTCCGGACGCCCGTGCTCATGCTGGTCTTGCTCATTTTCATTTCCCGTCCCATTTCATCCAGCGTCATCGGTTTGTCTGCAAAAAAAAGCAGCCCGTATAAATGTCCGGTAGACTGGGAGATTCCATATAAGTCCATGTTTCTTCCGATCGTTTCAATGACGCGCTTGCGCACCTTGTGGATTGCTGCGTCGCGTTCATCTTCGAATTGGTCCAAGCTCATGCTTGCAACCTCCTTATTTGTTCAACCATTCTCCGCAGAATCCCCGGCCCGATAAGCCTGTACAAGGTCCGGAATCCGCTTGTGTTGCCCGTGATTGTAAGTGAAAAAGTATGGAGAAGACCAAACCTTCATCGTCTATTGTATGTAAACCGATTTTAATTGTAAAGAAACCGATCCGTCAGGAAAACGGCGGATATGGGAGCATTCGGCAGTAAATTTCGTACAGTTTTTTCTGTACGTTCTTTACGTACGGTTAAAACGTTTGATACTATATATATTAATTGTTACACTGTTACCGTTGGTTATTCACGCAGCATCGTGTTCGCACTTATCAACGATAGAGAAGCAATAAGGGGGTATCACAGTTGTCTATTTTGCAGCTTAAACAAGTCAGCAAATTGTTCGGAACCCAGGCGGAGCAAAGCGTCGGGCTACTCGAACAAGGCTGGAACAAGGAGAAGCTGGCGAAGGAAAAATCCGTGACCGTCGGGGTGAACCGGGTCAACCTCAGTATTGAAGCTGGCGAAATTTTCGTCATTATGGGGCTGTCCGGCAGCGGCAAATCCACCCTCGTCCGGATGCTGAACCGGCTGATTGAGCCTACGGCGGGGGAAATCCTCGTTCACGGGCAGGATTTAAGAAAAATGAACAAGGAGCAGCTTCGAAAAGTACGGCGCCAGACGATCAGTATGGTCTTTCAGAAGTTCGCGCTGTTTCCGCACCGGTCCGTACTGGAAAACGTGGAATACGGGCTTGAGATTCAAAAGGTCAGAAAGCCGGAGCGCACGGAAAAAGCGATGAAGTCGCTCGAGCTGGTCGGCCTCAAGGGCTGGGAAAATAAATCCCCCGACGAGCTGAGCGGCGGCATGCAGCAGCGTGTCGGGCTGGCCCGGGCGCTCGCGAATGACCCGGAGATTCTGCTGATGGACGAAGCCTTCAGCGCGCTCGATCCGCTGATCCGCCGCGACATGCAGGATGAGCTGCTCGAACTGCAGGAGACGATGAAGAAAACGATTATCTTCATCACGCACGATCTGGACGAAGCGCTGCGGATCGGCGACCGGATTGCGCTCATGAAGGATGGTGCCGTCGTGCAGGTGGGCACGCCGGAGGAAATTCTGACGCAGCCGGCCAACGCCTATGTGGAGCGGTTCGTCGAGGACGTCGACCTGTCCAAGGTGCTGACCGCCGCTCATGTCATGCGCCGTCCGGAGACGATCATGCCCGACCGGGGGCCCCGTGTGGCGCTCGAGCTGATGCGCGAGCGCGGCATTTCCAACCTATTCGTCATCGACCGCAGCAAGCGGCTGCTCGGCGTCATCACGGCGGAGGATGCCTCGGAAGCGATGCGCAGCGGCAAAACGCTTGCGGATATATTGATCACGGATGGCCCCAGAGTGCATCCGGACGTCCTGATCAACGAGCTGTTTGAGATCACCAGCATGTCCAAGGTGCCGCTCGCCGTCGTCGACGACAACGACCGTCTCGCCGGCGTGATCGTCCGCGGCGCTCTGCTTGGAGCGCTCGCCGGAGAGAACAGTCCGAAGGAGGTGAGCCCAAATGCCGAAAATACCGCTGGATGAGTGGATTGAAGCATTGGTTGGCTGGATGGGAGACCATCTGACGGTCCTGTTCGACTTCATTTCCAGTGTCATCGAGGGCATCGTTAACGGATTTACCTGGCTGTTCATGCTGCCGCATCCGTTCCTGTTTATCGTCATACTCGGTATTCTTGCCTTCCTGGTCGGACGGATATCCCTGACGCTGTTCTCGGTGATCGGATTTCTGTTGATCTATAACCTGGGGTACTGGCCGCAGACGATGGACACCCTCAGTCTGGTCATTACCTCCGCCCTGATTTCGGTCATCTTAGGCGTTCCGATCGGCATATGGTGCGCTTACAGCAGAGGAGCTTCCCGCATCATTACGCCGATTCTTGATTTCATGCAGACGATGCCGGCCTTCGTCTATCTGCTGCCTGCAGTCACCTTCTTCAGCCTGGGCGTCGTGCCGGGGGTCATTGCTTCGGTTATCTTCGCCATTCCGCCGACGATCCGCCTGACCCTGCTCGGCATTCAGCAGGTGTCCGGCGAGCTCACGGAAGCGGCCGATGCCTTCGGTTCCACCGCACCCCAGAAGCTCTTCAAGGTGCAGCTGCCCTTGGCTATGCCGACGCTGATGGCCGGCATCAACCAGACCATCATGCTGTCGCTGTCCATGGTCGTCATCGCTTCGATGATCGGCGCCCAGGGCATCGGAGCCGAAGTATACCGCGCAGTAACCCAGCTCCAAATCGGGAAAGGCTTCGAAGCGGGTCTTGCGGTGGTTATTCTCGCCATCGTGCTCGACCGCTTTACGCAAAACCTATTTAAATCCAAAAAAAGGGGTGCATAACATGAAAAAACAGAAAAAATGGACGATCCTGGCAAGCTTGGGCCTGGCAGGCGCATTGATGCTGTCCGCCTGCGGCCAAAACGGCTCCGGCGAATCGGCAAGCGGAGAAGGCAGCGCTGATTCCTTCGGTAAACAGGTCAACTACGAGATCATCGGCATCGACCCCGGTGCGGGGATCATGAAAGCGACCAACAAGGCCATCGAAGAATACGGCTTATCCGACTGGAAGCTGATCGAAGGCTCCGGCGCAGCGATGACGGCTACGCTGGCCAAAGATATTAAGGCCAAAAAGCCGATCGTCATTACCGGATGGACACCGCACTGGATGTTCTCCAAATATGACCTGAAATATCTGGATGATCCGAAGAAAGTATATGGCGAAGCCGAGGAAATCCATACGATCGCCCGCAAGGGTCTGGAACAGGATGAGCCGACCGCTTACGCATTCCTTGACCGGTTTGAATGGTCCTCCGATGAAATGGGCGAGATCATGACCGCGATCCAAGAAGGCAAGAAGCCGGAAGAGGCCGCCAAGGCATGGGCTGACAGCCACGCCGACCGGGTCAACGAATGGATCAAGGACCTGAAGCCCGTTAACGGCAACCCGCTGAAGCTCAGCTACGTAGCCTGGGATTCGGAAATCGCCAGCACCAACCTGCTGCAGTACATCCTTCAGGATAAGCTGGGCTACAAGGTAACCGCCCTGCAGGTAGAGGCGGGACCGATGTGGACCGGCGTTGCCAACGGAGACGTGGATGCATCGGCCGCAGCCTGGCTGCCGCTGACCCACGCCGATTACCTCGCCAAATTCAAGGATCAGATCGATGATCTGGGCGCCAATATGACCGGTGTCAAAACAGGACTGGTCGTGCCGTCCTATGTAGACGTTCAGTCGATCGAGGACCTGAAGAAATAATTCAATTCATTCTCTATAGATTCATAGAATATGTAGAAGGGCTGGGCCCCGGTAGATTGATCTACCTGGGGACCAGCCCTTTTTTCCTGGAAGAGGAGCCAGATGCGTCATTCAGACGCCGTACCGGTGCGCAACCATCTTATATTATGGCTTTGATGCGCACCGCTCCCCTCCTACGTTTACTCTTCTTCAGCAGCCCGTTTGTTCTCCGAACGGTCGTCGATCGTCACGGTCACCGGCGAATACTCGGCCGTCACGACCTGCCCATGAACGGACACGCTGCCTTCCGGCGAGATGTCCTTCTCGGTCATGATGCCGAGCGCGATCGTAAACTCGTTGAACTTGATCGGGATATTTTTCTCCCGGCGGATTTCAGTGCCGTTCAAATAGAACACGGCTTCGTCGTTTCCACGGTCGTACGTAATTTTGTATGTGTTGAATTCCCGTGCCTTAAAGTTGGTGTCTTCTTTAAAGATGCAGAAATACCGCGTCTTGTCCGATGGCGGAACCTCTACCCCCGGGAAGGGAAGAACCGCGTACACACTGGCATACTTGTCGTTGCCGGCAAAGAAATCCAGCGCCGCTCCGGTCGTGAAATCCAGCAGGTTAAGCGATACGTAGCCGTCGTACAGATCGTTCGGCACGGTATTGACCGAGCGTGCGCGGATCTGCAGTTCGAAGTCGACCACTCCGTTATCCGGTACTTTGACCGTTTCCACCGAATAATACATATGCTTCGCATTGTCCAAAATTTGAATCTGATCGTTTTGCCGGCTCAATGGAGCACGGACGTACAGAATGCCGTTGCGGACGATGACCACCGCATCAGGCTCCCGGTATTCCCAGAACGTACCGTCCGGCAGCGGAAAGCCGCCGATCTTCCAAACTTCACCCTCCGACAGAATCGTGTGAAAATCCCCAAAAACGCGTTGTTGTACCATGTATCATCGAACTTCCTTTCTCGATTAAGTCAATCGGGCCGTAAGGTCAGATCAAGCCTTGAATCAGCAAACACACAATCATAATGATCCCGCTCCGCTGGGTCGATCTTACAGACGCTCCCATCAGCGGAATATAAGCATGGCTGTTATTATGAGACTTCAGCTTGCCGTACACCTGATACAGCGGAATCATGCCAGGCAGGGCCAGCAGTCCGTATACCGGAAGCGCCCCGGCAATGACGCTGACGACGAGCATCAGCGCGGACAGAAGCAGCAGGAACCGGGAGAAGCCGAGCGCTCTTCGCTCGCCCCACACGACCACCAGCGTGCGTTTGCCGGCCTGACGGTCCGCCTGCCAATGCAAAAAGTGGTGGTTGAACAAAATCAGCGTGGTTAACAGGCCGATCGGCAGGGACAGAAGCAGTGCCCGCAGATCCAAATGCGAGGTTTGCACATAATAGGCCCCCATGACCGGAAGAACGCCGAACGAGAGTAGGATCGCGATTTCCGAGTAGCCTTTGCCCCGGTATCCGAACTGCAGCGGAGGCGCCACATAGAAGTATGCGATTAAGCCGCCAAGGGCGCCGAAAATGAAAGCCCACGGTCCTGAAAATACGGTCAATATAATCCCGCATGCCGCGGCAACACCAAACAGCGCCCAAGTGACCGCCGCAAACTTGCGAATGCTCCACACGCCGCCCGTCAAAAAGCCCGAGTTCGTGGAGACCGCATCCACTGCCTCTTTGGCGGCCGTATCGGTCCCGCTCTTGTAATCCCACAGGTCGTTCACCATGTTGGAGAACAGGTGGGCCGCCGCCGCGCCGACGAGCGTGATCAGAAACAGCCAGACGTTAAAAACGCCGTTCCATACAAAAGCCCCCAACGCTCCGAGCGCGACCGGAATCAGCATGACCGGCACAACCCCGAAGCGTGAGGCTTTCATGAATTGTTTGAGCATGCCTCATGCTCCCTTCCTTATAATGTACCCATGACGAATGGGTTCGTATAATTTCCGGGCGGAAACCCGCCATAAATGCCAAACAAATGATATTTTTCACAAACTTTCCCATAATGGATATCACTAACGAGAATCTATAGGAAAGCAGGTTTGTATCATCCTTCACAAGGATATCACACATTCGCGGATTTTGTCATCGGCGTGTATAAATCAGGAAGATTCCACGCAGGGGCCAGGTTCCAGTCCAAGCCAAAAAAGCCACGGTCCTCGTTCCCGCTGCCCTTCGAATGGAGATCGCAGCGGTTCGATTGTGCCGTGGCTTATTTCTGATTGACGCGTATTAAGCTGGCGGATTGCCTTAGCAGCATTTGTCTGGATTCGCAGTCCGTACCGGCCTGCCTATTAAATTCCTATTGCTCTGTGCTGACCTGCCACGTGATGCCGAACTTGTCCCGGACCATGCCGAATGCCGGGCTCCAAAACGTCTCCTGCAGTTCCATCAGCACCTGCCCCCCATCCGACAATCCGGCGAAAACCGATTGGAGGCGCTCACTGTCTTTCGATGTAATGGCGATGCTCAGCTGATCTCCCAGCTGATACGGATTTCCCGGAAACGTATCGGAGAAGAGCAGCGTGTTGCCGTCAAACTCAAGTGCGGCGTGCAGCACGCGATTTTTGGCCTCATCCGGCAGCGGATGATCCGGATCCGGCATATCGCTGAAGCGGGACAATCCCAGGTTTTTGGCCTGCAGTACTTTTTCATAAAACGCAACTGCCTCTGCACAATTGCCATTCATTACAATGTAAGGCGATATTTTTACACTCATTCGGATGATCCTCCTTATCCTATGGGACATGCACGAATCCATTATATCCCACGCCTCTGCGATTGATAAGGAGTGCTGAAAAATGATGACCAAACGCTGCCTAAGGGCAGCCATCCTCTTCAATCACCCGGCGGCCTTTGATAAACAGCCGATTCCAATAAGGATCCGAAAGCTCCGTGACCACGACGCCGCCCACTTTGCAGGAATGAAGGAACCGGCCACCGCCCAGATAAATGCCGACATGGCCGATTCGTTCCAGCCCTTTTTTATGCACTCGGGAGTGGACGGAAAAGAACAGCAGATCGCCCCGCTGCAGATTCTTTCTGGCCACGTCATATCCCAGCAGACTTTGCTGTCTGGACGTACGCGGCAGCAGCAGTCCGTTTCTGGCAAAAATAAATTGCATGAACGAGCTGCAATCGAACGCGTCGATGGACCAAGGCACCGCACCGAACCGGTATGGAGTCCGGTAGAAGGCCATGCCGTCCTGGACGATCTGTTCGATGAGCTCCGCTCTGGAGCATCCGGACGTATCCCGCGACCATGGAGGTGCCGCCGGAATAACCGCCGCTTGCGTATGAGCCAGATAAGCCGCGTATTGGAACGGCACCCGGATGCTTTTCAGATAAAGTTCGCGGTCACGCTCTGTTCGCATGAACGGCTTGCCCGGCTTATGATTCACTTCCAGAATATAAAGGGACCCATCCTCGCCTATGGCCAAGTCGACGCCCAATTCGGCAAAGCTCCGGTTGTAATATAGCTCCAGCTGCTCCGCGACCTGTCGTGACAGGTCCCCCACCTGGTCATGCAGCCTCTTTGCTTCCTCCGGCCCAAATCTTTTGGCCAAAAAGGGATACCCCTCCAACGTCTGCCCGCCGTGCTCCGGATGCGTCGTCAGACGGCTTGTCTGTCCTACATGGACGACGAGTCCGGTAAAGCTCCAGCTGCCCAGCCCATCTTTCTGGATCAGCGCCCGGCAGTCCCAAGGGTTTCGGCTGTTTACGCGTAAATCGAGCGCCGGCTGCATCAGATAACCTTTGGCGGCCAACTGATCGAGGTATCTCCCTGCCGATTCCACCTTGATGCCGCGGCATGCGGCCCCGTCTTCCTCAATCAACAGCATATCCTTGTGAAGACTGATTCGTTTGATCCCGGTGCCCGAGTCTCCGCTAACCGGTTTCAGCATGGCCGATTTGTGCCGCTCCAGCATGGAGATTCCATCTGCCGCCTGAATCAGCAGCTCCGTCTCCACCAAATGCTCCGCGATTTCCGGGGACGCCTTCAGTCCCTGATAGACGACCCACTTATTGCCAAGCCAGTCACCAACAAAGGGCAGCCGGCCGAAAGACTTGATCTCTTCCGCTTGCTGGTAACCGCGGATCGTCCTGTAATGGCCTATATCATAGATAAGATCCGGGAAGCCCTGTACCGTTCGTACCCATTTATGATTTTGATAAGCGTAACCGGTGATTTTTCGCCGGCTCAGGTCCACATCTTCAGGCGCAAAAAGAAGCAGCCGTTTGAAACCTGCCTCACTAGCTGCCTCGACATAGGGAAGATAACGGGATCTCCTGGCCGACTTGGCAGACATAAGGCCGAGCGTGGTGTTCATACCCATCCCCTGCCTGGGTTTCCGATGCCAAAAGTACGGGTCATCACTTCTGTATCATCCTCCTGGAGGTTTTCAATTCAACTCGTTCGTAACCAGCGTATGCCTTGGAGAGGAAGGAAGTGCTTATCCCTTCCTTAACGGCAAGAAGGGACGTCCGCTTCATAAGCGTCGTCCCTTCCTCCGGGTGCAAGCATTATTGTATGAAATGCCGTTCTCTCAGCCAGGTCGCGCACAGGTCCGGCCATGCCTTGACCGCTTCTTCTTCCTCCGCGAGCCCTAGCCCGTGACGTCCAGCCTCGAACACATGCAACGCATAAGGAATCTTCTCGCGGCTTAGCGCGAGGGCGAAGAGCAGGCTGTTCTCCGCCGGAACGGCCCCGTCATCGGCGGTATGCCAAATAAAGGCCGGCGGCGTGTCCGGCGTGACGCGCGTCTCGTTGGACAAATACTGGACCAGTTCCGGGTCCGGCTGATCCCCAAGCAGCGAATACTTGCTGCCTTCGTGAGTATACGGCCCGAAGCTGATGACCGGATAGCACAGCACCTGCAAATCGGGACGGCTGCTCTCACGCTCAACCGGATCTTCCGCATCCGCCTGGCCCGCGTCAAAATGGGTGCCGGCGGTGGACGCCAAGTGTCCACCGGCGGAAAAGCCCAGAATGCCGACCCGCGCCGGATCGATGTTCCAATCCGCTGCAAGGCTTCGCACCGTGCGGATTGCCCGCTGAGCGTCTCCCAGCGGAACCGGGTGGCGGTTCGGCGATACGCGGTAGTTCAACACCACCGCCGATACTCCGATGCTGTTCAGCCACAAGGCGATCGGTTCGCCTTCATGGTCTGCGCGCATGACGTATCCGCCTCCCGGGCATACCACCATCATCGGATAAGGTCCTTCTCCTTCAAGCAGATAAGGCGTAATGCTGGGGCAGCCCTCGTTCTCCGGCCCGCCTTGTCCCAGCGGAACATCCTCCCATAATGGTATGCGCTGCTTGCTGTCAGGCAGCCTGCTCGCTGCTGTGCTCATTCGATCGTCCCCTTGTCATATGGTTTTGTCCACCATTTTACAATGGGAGCGCACATAATTAAAGGGCTTACACTCAATTAAGCCGAAAGGTCAGCGCGAAAGCCCCTGATCCTTCAGCAGCTTGATATACAATCCGCCAACGACGCTCCGGTGCTGAAAATTCATCTGCCGGTCGGTTTCGGTATCGTACCAGTCGGTCATCGGAACGCGGTCCGGCGTATCATGATAGGCAGCCCATAGCGGAGCTACAAGCTTCTCGAAGTCCTCCTGCCGGGACGCAAGCGAAGCAGCCCATACGAGCCAATCGGACTTGGTATAGGAAGCTCTGCTGTCCAGCGGCACGCCATACCGGCTCCGCCGGGCCAGGTACCAGGCCACTTCCTTCTCCGCGGTCTTTTCGCTGAACAACCGGGTATCGAAGATCTGATCCCAAATAAGATTGTACTTGAGGCTCCAGGTCCCCTCTTGGCCAAAAGCCAGCTTGGTATGGTCACCGTCCTCCGCCAGCGTCTCCCACTTCTCCGCCATCTCCCGGGCGGCCGCAAGAAAGCGGCCGGCCTCCCCGGCATGCCCGCGAATCCGGTTGAGAAGCGAAAATGCAGCCACGCCCATAATCGCCTTGACGGACAGGTTGGCGTTTCGGGCCAGGTGGCCGGCAAAGTCGTCGGTGCACAGCTGATGCTCCGGATCCAGGCCATGCTCCAGCAAATAGGCGGCCCATGCGGCGAGAAGCTCCCAATGCTCGGCGGCAAAATCCGCATTCCCCTCCGCCAGGGACACCGCCGCGGCCATAATCAGCATATTGCCGCATTCCTCGACGGGCATTTGCCCTTCCATCCGGTTCTCCGCATAAACCTGTCCGTTCGCGAGCGGGTATTGGCCGACATCATGGGGCGCAAAATCAAACGGCCAGGCGTCGCTTGACGCATAGCGAAAAATCGGCCGCATCATGCCTTTGACCAGCTCGGGATTGTACAGCAAGAACAGCGGAATCGACGGATAGCTCACGTCGACGGTGGCGATGCAGCCGTTGCTGTAGCATTCCTTGGACATGAACAGCACGTTCCCCGCTGCGTCGGTCACCAGCTTGTGGGCGGCGATCGCCTGCCGGTATCCCAGCACGAGCAGTTCGGCGTACTTCTCGCCTCCGGCCGCAACCGCATCCGCCCATAATTTCTGATGGAAATCCTCGCACCGCCGGATCACGGAAGGAAGGTCGGCAAACGCCTGCCGGATCATCGCGTCCGCGGATCCTCCGCTTCTTTTCCACAGCGCCTCCCGTTTGTCTCCGAAATACTCAATGGCATACACATCGTCATAAGCCAGAACGACGGTCCATTCGGTGGCCTCGGCTCCGATGGCTCCCGCATCCCAAATGCTTCCCAGTACCATCGTCCGCTCCCGGACCGCCTGCGGCATAGGCTGAGATCCATCTGGTGGAATTCCCTCTCCCCGGACGAAGCGCTTGCGGAGATCTGCGGTATCGATAAACGTATGGACCTGCGGGCCGGCCTTGACGGCCAGGTACATCCGCCCCCAATCGATTCGCAAATCGTCGCCCGAGCGGTTCAGCACCTCCTGCTGCTCATGGCTCATTTCCAGCAGGACCAGTTCTTCCGCTTCCCGGCGCTGCCATATCACCTTCTGGTCGCTGGTGTCCACGCACCACTCGCCGGTCACGTCAAAATACACCTGCACGTCATGCCGTTTGCCGTCTATAGCCTTGACATCAAACTGAACGTACGATGCCGGACGCGACAGCAGGTCCAGATCATCCATCAGCAGCGGGGTCGTAAATCGAACCTGCAGGCGGATTCCCGCCTGTTCAAACACATAAATCGTGGACAATGCCGTCAGGCGGCATTCCACTTGGGTCATCGCTTCCGGCTCGGTATAATACCGCTCTGCGTTGGGCTCTACGCGTCCGGCAAACCTCAAGGTCTTGCCGTCAATCCGGATCAATCCGGCCATGCCTTGCCGCTGTCCGGTCCAATGCCTCGTATCGTCATCCGTCAGCCGGTCGGCCATCGACCAGACGCTGAAATAAGGATCCACCGTCACCAAAGGGACGGCAGGGGGGCGAATCTGCATAGTCATCCTCCTTTTGCCAATGTACCTATATGGTAGAACGTCTCATTTCAATTTTCTATATTAAATATGTCAAAAATATATCAATTTTTTATCGTGTTGTTCTCCCGCGGGCCGGCTGCGTACATGAAACCGATGGGAATTGCTCATAATGTAATGGTACTGCCCTACCTAAAACTAAGGAGAGAATGAAATCGATGGGTATTCTCGACGGAAATCCGAAACATCAACCGATGCACTATGGCGAAGTCTTCAATGTATGGGAAGTTTCCATGATGGCCAAAGGACTCGTCTCCTGCTATCAGGTGTACCTGAACCATGCCGGAGACAAAGACCTCAAACAAATTCTTGAGGACCTGATCGACCAAGCGAAGACCGAAATCAAGGAATGCGACAAGCTGCTGACCGACAACGGCGTCGTCCCCGCGCCGATTATTGCCGACAGACCGGCCGTCAATCTGGAAGACATACCTCCCGGGGCCCGCTTTGTGGACCAGGAAATCGGCGCCAAGCTGGCGGCCGACACCGCCGCGGGACTGACCGCCTGCAGCGCGATTATGGGCATGTCCATCCGCGAGGACATCGGCGCGTTATTCGCCAAATACCATGCGACCAAAACCGCCCTCGGCGTGCGGATTTTGCGCATGAACAAGGAGAAGGGTTGGCTCGTTCCTCCACCGCTTCACGTTGAGCGTCCGGTTGAGGAAAAGGCGTAACCCGGCCCTTCCGCCGCCTACGGAGACTCCCGTCCTCGTAGGTTCGGATGCACAGCAAAAAGGCTTTCCCTTCGTCCCTATGGACGGCAGGAAAGCCTTTTTTTTGTGATAGATCCCGTTTGACGTTCTAACGCAGTTCTTGACCCCGATAAATCGTCCGGGAGACTAGGACAGCTTCACGAGATGGTATTTTTTCTTGCCTTTGCGGATGATGATAAACCGGCCTTCGATGGCGTGGTCCGCACTTACTTCCAGCTCGGCGTCGGTGACGCGCTCGCCGTTCATGGAGATGGCTCCCGAATTCAGATCCTCGCGCGCTTGGCGCTTGGACGGCTCGATGCCGATATCGACGAGCCAGTCGACGATGTTCTTGGATTCCTTCGACGCTTCAAACGTCGGCATTTCCTTGAAGCCCTGCTCGATTTCGTCCGCGGTGAGCGACTTGATGTCGCCGCTGAAAAGCGCAGCCGTGATCTTCTTAGCTTGGGCCAGCATTTCTTCGCCATGGACGAACCGGGTCATTTCCTCGGCCAGCGTAATCTGCGCTTCGCGTTTGTGCGGCTCGGTCTGCACCTTTTCGGCCAAAGCGTCGATCGCTTCTTTGTCCAGGAAGGTGAAGTACTTCAGGTACTTGACGACGTCGCGGTCATCCGTGTTCGCCCAGAACTGGTAGAACTCGTACGGCGTCGTTTTCTTCGGATCGAGCCAAATGGCGCCGCCGGCGGTTTTGCCGAATTTCGTACCGTCCGCCTTCAGCATAAGCGGAATGGTCAGGCCGAATGCTTTCGCTTCCGAGCCCTCCTTTTTCCGGATAAGATCCAGGCCGCTCGTGATGTTGCCCCATTGGTCGGAGCCGCCGATCTGCAGCTGGACGTCCTCTTCCCGGTACAGGTGCAGGAAGTCCATCGACTGCAGGATCTGGTAGGAAAATTCCGTGTACGAAATGCCGGTTTCGAGCCGGTTTGCAACGATATCCTTGGCCAGCATCGTGTTGATGCTGAAGTTTTTCCCGTAATCGCGGAGAAAATCAATGACGTTCAGCTGATGCGTCCAGTCATAGTTATTCACCATGCGCAGCTGGTTGTCGCCTTCCGTAAGGAACAGCTTCTTCATTTGGGCGGTGAGGGCGTCCACGTTCGCCTGCACCTGCTCCATCGTCTGCAGCGTACGTTCGGACTGGCGTCCGCTCGGGTCGCCGATCGTTCCGGTCGCGCCGCCGATCAGAATGACCGGCCGGTGTCCGGCCAGCTGGAACCGTTTCAGCATCATGAACGGGATGAGGTGCCCGATGTGCATGCTGTCCCCGGTCGGGTCGACGCCGCAGTACAGGGAGATCGATTTCTCCTCCGTCAATTGGCGGAGTCCCTCCGCGTCCGTCTGTTGGTTAATGGCCTCGCGCCATTCCAGTTCGTCAATAATGTTCATTCCTTGTCCAGCTCCTTTGTTTGTTTATGATATATGGGGCTAAAAATCGGTTATACATGGATCGAGGCGGGCTCTGCCCGGATGCAAGGCTTCCTCATGAAGACGGGAAACGCAAAAAATCGCCCCCCGGCCTGAAACAGACCTAAGGGACGATTGTAAATAACCGTGTTACCACCCACATTGCGCAGGGCCGCCTCGTTCAAGGCATGCTGCACCACTCGACGGCGCATGTAACGTTGGCCATTCCGCTTGGCATTACCCAAGATACTCCAGAGTGTAATTCGTCAGGACCGTGTGCTGCCGGGTCGCATCGACCCCCGGCTTTCTGAGAACAGGGACTTCCCGCTACTTCGCTCTTTCCGCGTATATTCCGAATATTCATATGGATAAGCAAAGTATATTGATTTCCTCCGGGGTTGTCAAATGCCAGGGTTTACCGGCTTTTCACCAGCAGCTCCACGGCTTCCTTCACCATTTTTCCGGTGTCCATATTCCCGGCCGCCTGTTCCGCCAAGATACACTGCTGCAGGTTTTCGGCGACGATCTGGGCGATCGCCTTGTCCGAGGCGTTGCGCACGGCGGACAATTGGGAAACGACCTCCTTGCATGATTTTCCTTCATCCATAAGGCGCAGCACGCCCCGGATCTGCCCTTCGATGCGGCGCAGACGTGTTTTCATTTCATCCGTATAATTGTATTCCATGTGAGGATCCCACCTTTTCTATCGATATACCGGTATGGGTATATTATAGAGCAAAAAAAACAAAACTACACTTGCACGGTTCCGGATGCCGCAATGAAACTTATTCCATCCGGCCCTTCTTACAGCAGGGACGCCCAGATTTTCACGGCCGTGAGGGCAATTAACACCACCAGCGCATACCGCAATAATGTCACGTTCATCCTGGAGCTGATCCTCGATCCGAGCGGTGCTCCGATCAGGCTGCCGAGGACGGTAAAGACGGTCGGTCCGAGCGGAATGCCCCCGCCGGATATTTTGCAGATGACCCCGCCGACCGCCGAAATCAGCACGATGGCCAGCGAGGTAGCGATCGTCGTCCGGATGGGAATGCGCAGCACTGTCAGCATGATCGGAATCAGTATAAACGATCCGCCCGCACCCACGATGCCGGAAACAGCGCCGACCAGAAAAGCCGCCGTGACGGCCGCGGTTTTGTTAAACGCAACGGGCGGCTATATGCCCGAAGAAGTCAGCAGTATGCGGATCGGCCGCTACGCGCAGCCGGAGGAACTCGCCGAAATGGTCTCTTTCCTGGCCTCAGACCGGTCGAGCTATATGGTCGGCTCCGTAGTCCTCGTGGACGGCGGCCTGACACTGTAAGCGGCTTAGCGTTTAAGAGAAAAACCTCTCTGGAATCAGAGAGGTTTTTTGTATTCAAATACTATAGACACCTGCCAAACATAACAGCCCGCCAAAATGATCAGGATCATGCCGGCAAAGCGAAGGTACCAACGCCGATCCTCGCTCAGCTCCGCATACCGGTCTTCGCCGAATCTGCGGAACCACCACGATTCCGGCTTTTTTCTGGCAAACCATCCAATCGCAACAAACACGATTCCCATAATCAGCACCGGCATATGTATCGACTCCTTTATGGATAGAACGGGATCACGCAGCCGGCCGTTCCGGAATAATCAAGTCAGCTCATAACGTTCGATTGGATTATACCTCAAATTTTTCAGTGGGCCACCCCTTTTATATCAATTGCTGACCGCTCACGGAGCAAATGACACATGCTGGATGATGTAACGTACCACAAAAAAACTGATGATAAACAGTGCCGCCAACCCGAGCAGGAAAAAAATCAGAATCTTATCCCCTAAGGAAAAACGCTTCATGGGTTCCACCTCGCATCTTTTCCTTAATTATACAGGAAAGTGAATCCTATGTTAATTTTCCCTGCCAAAGAAAACGGCTGACCGAAATAACATGGTTGGATCCCATACAAAAGAAAAGGCCCCTATTCGGGAACCTTTAACTTGATATTAGACCTATATTATAAAACGTCGATTTACTTAAGAATACCCTCATTTTATCGATGCTCTTCCCGAATAGCCCGTACGATCCGATCCGTCCGTTGATCCGCTTTGTATGAATGAACCACAAGCATCGCATGAATGACGCCCGGAATGTAGCCGATGCACGTTAGGATGATGCTTAAGATGAACTGTCCCAGTTTACCGCAGCTCAGAACGGCCAGCGGCGGAAGAAAGCATAATAAATAACGCATTGGCGTTAACCTCGTTTCTGTTTGAATACTCTATAATACGACGCCGCTGTGTCTTCGTTTCATTTTTGCACGCCTCACTCATTTTTGGGGTAATAAAAAGAAACGCTGGGATCAAATAAGGAGGACATGACATGTGCGGACGTTATACATTGGCGGTTGAAGAAGAGGAGCTCGTCCAACTGTTTGACATCGGTGAGGTCCAGTATGAGATCACTCCCCGGTATAATATAGCCCCGACGCAAACGGTTGCGGGCCTTCGAAGCGATCACGGTAAGCGGATACTGCAGGGGTTTCACTGGGGGCTGCTGCCGTTCTGGGCCAAGACGAAAAAGATGGCCTACCATACGTTTAATGCCCGTGCGGAGTCGATTGACAGCAAGCCGGCATTTCGGTCAGCTTTTCCTGAGAAACGAATGGCCGTGTTGGCCGACGGATTCTACGAATGGACTCATGAAGGCGATCATAAGCAGCCCTACCGGTTCCGGGTGAAATCGAGAGACGTGTTTGCCTTTGCCGGCCTGTACGATGATTGGAAAAGCCCAGAGGGCGAGCTGATCACGAGCTGCACGATCATTACGACAAAGCCGAACTCCCTTACGAAGAAGGTCCACGACCGTATGCCCGTTATTCTTGGTGAGGAAGAGCTGAACATTTGGCTGGATCCCGGCGTGTCCGATAAGGACTTGCTGCAGGGACTGCTGCGGCCTCACGAGGCAGAGGACATGTACTCCTATCCCGTATCGAGATCGGTCGGAAATGTACGGAACGAAGGAAAAGAATTGATCGAGCAAACCGCCCTCAATTCCAAATAACATGCAAAGAGGACCTCCGGCCGATCCGTTATTCCTCGTCTGATCAAGAAACAACAATCTGAACGACAACCGGGGTACCGGGGTCCAACACGTCGCCTCCAGGAATGGTAAGCGTCGTTGTCGTCACTGACGAGACGTCGGCCGTCTGCATCAAACCGTTCAAATAAAGGTTGTAGTAATTGAACGTCCCCGGAAAAGCCGTGGCAGCCACTCCCGCGTCATTGGTGAAGGCTGTTGCGGCAATGACGAAGGTCGCTCCCGTTCCGGTACCTGAACCAATGGTTGCAGTGAATTCTAACGCTGTTCTGATATGGGGATACGATTGGCATATTCTCCCCTCCCTTTTTGGTTGAGGAACATCCAGGTTTTCAAACCAGAATCTTTGAAAACCATCCGATCCTCTTCCCTAGTAAATGCAGGAAGGTTTGAATCGGCGTGGGGGAAAATACAAAAAAGTGCTAGACTGTAACATTCGCCGTTAACTGCACCGTTTCCAAAACAATAGGAGTCCCCGCATAGATCGTCGTGCTTTGCGGCGGAAAATATAGTTCCGACGGATTGACGCTGTACGAATTTCCCGGCTGGATGATCCCGTTGATATAGAGGTTGCTGAAACTATTGGGCCCAAGCGTCGAAAAATCCGCAACCGCGTCACCTTCATCATTCGTGAATTGACTGACCGCGACCGCAGCTGACTCCGTTAAATCCAGATCTGTCTCCGGCATGTAAAAATAACGGGCTGCCGTCGGTAACACGATTACTCCTGGTATAACGACGGGTCCAGGCGGTCCCTGCGGACCTTCGGGTCCTTCTGGACCTGCCCTGGAATTCCCGGTGCGCCTGGTGTCCCTTGCATCCCTGATGCTCCTTGGGGGCCAGGGCCTCCCGGTTGTCCGGGGAGACCCTGTGCGCCTTGCGGCCCCTCCGGCCCGCGGAGGCTTGCCGTCCCCGAAGGGCCTTGCACCCCTTGTATGCCTTGCGGTCCGGGAATCCCGGGCAGTCCTGCCGTACCATCCGTCTCCCGTTCCGCTCTGGGGTCATGAGCGCGCTGCATCCCGGTCCATAGGGCCAGCTCTGCTTTGATTTGTGACTTGGCTTCCTCGATTGCTGCTTGTAAGGCATGCTGATCAATAAAGATTCGGATCTTCCGTTTTCTTTGACGCTTCGCCTTTTGGTTACCAACGCTCTTTTTGATTCTTTTAGCACCGGTGCACTTTCGTTTTTTCTTTACATATGTGCGCTTCGTTTTCCCTCCTTTTCCCATTAGCGGCACCCTTCCCTTAAAAAAATAAGGAATATGTGTATAACATATGTATATGTCCAGTACGTATCATGGGAGTGGACTAATCACTTTCTTCGGTGTTACCGGATAGAGGTTGGAGAATAAGGCGTAATGAGAAAAACTGGTGGCACCCATGCAAATCGCTTTCCGTTCGGGTACAATAAAACCAAACGACTTATGGAGGCTGCAACGATGAATATGGAAGAAGAACCAAAGCAACAGGCGATTCCCGCCGAAGACGACCAAGGCAATTTCAAGCTGCTCGACACCCAGCGCATTCTCTCGATCACGTCCGAAATCGAGGGCGATGAGGACAGCGCGGCGATTTTCCATTATGACGACGGCAAAAAATATAAATACGTGCACAGCGAAAAAGCCATGAAGCAGTTCGGGGAGTGGATTCAAAAAGGGGAAGGTTAACTCTAAAGTTGAAGGTCGAAAGGCTCCTAGGCAGCTTTATTTATTTGGCGCACAGCTATTAAAAAAGATGGCCCCTGTATCCGTACGGGAGTCATCTTTTTTAACTATTGTTATCGTGGATGGTAATAGTACTGAATATTTTGTCCAATCAATGCTGCAGCAAACGGGCCCACCTGCGCCAAAAGCGCACATGTCTCGGCTGCCGCCGATCCATGCCCTGCGTCGCCTCTTCGATGAAATGTTTCTGGCTGTCCATCAGGTTGGCTTCATACGGCGAGGACAGCCGTTTGTACTGCCCGTTGCCGGACATCTGTCTTGCTTTATCATTGTCCTGCAGCATAACATCCAGATGGTGTAGGATGCGCTGCTTCAGTCGTGGGTCATACACCGGGCAAGCCGTCTCGACACGACGGGTCGTGCTGCGCGTCATTAAGTCCCCTGACGAAATGTAGATGGAGCAGTCTTCATCCGCACCGAAGCAAAAGATCCGGGAATGCTCCAGAAAACGTCCCACGATGCTGCGAACCGTAATATTGTCCGTTTTTCCCGGGACTCCCGGCAGCAGGCAGCATATCCCGCGGATGATGAGCTGGACCGGAACGCCGGCTTCCGAAGCCTCGAACAGCTTCTGCAAAATTTCCCTGTCCGTCAAGGAATTGGATTTCATTAAAATCCGGCACGGCTCGCCCCGCCCCGCTTTCTCAATCTCCCGGTCCATGCATTCAAGCAGCGGCTGCTTGAAATGATTCGGCGCGACGAGCAGATGCCGATACTGCCCGTCCAGATTCGATATCGCCATATTTTTGAAAAAGGCATCCGCGTCGCGCCCGATCTCTTCATGCGAGGTCATCATCGAGACATCCGTGTACAGCTTAGCGGTTTTTTCGTTGTAATTGCCTGTGCTGATCTGCGTAATATATTGAATTTTATTCCGGTCCTTGCGGGTAATGAGGCATATCTTGCTGTGCACCTTAAAGCCCTCGACGCCATAGATGACCTGGCAGCCGGCCTCTTCCAGCCGCTCGGCCCAGTCAATATTATTTTGTTCATCGAATCTCGCCTGCAGCTCAATCAAGACGGTGACGTCCTTCCCGTTTTCGGCTGCGAGGCATAAATACTGGGTAATGATCGAGTGCTGAGCCAACCGGTAAATCGTGATCTTGATCGACACGACATGAGGATCCTCGGCGCTTTCCTTGAGCAGCTGCAGAAAAGGCTCCATCGAATCATAGGGGTAAAAGAGCATCATATCTTCCTTCAGGCACCATTCCGTGACCGTAGGGTAGGCCTGCGTATCGAGAAGATTGTTGGCCCTGAAAGGAGGATACGTGCACTTCATTTCCAAATGCTTCGGCATGCGTTGGATCAACTCGAACGGATAATTCAGCACGATCGGTGCCACGCTGTTGAACACCTGTTTGCGGCTCAAATGCAGCTTGTCGCACAACAATTGCCCGACACGTTTGGGAAGCTGGCCTTCGACCTCTAATCGGACCGGTGCCAGGCGCGCCCGCTTCTTAAGCGTCTTCTTCATCAGCTGCCGGATATCGTCATCGTCGTCGTATTCCAGATGTTCGTCGTCCAGCGCAATATCGGCGTTCCGGGTAACGGCTACCAATTGGGTGCTGCTCACTTTATACATATTGAACAGCTGCTTGGCATATCCAAGGATGACATGGCTCGTCAATATGTACCGAAACGAGTCTCCAGGTAATTGGATGAAGTCCGGAAAAGACGGCGAGACCGGGATAATGCCGAGCGTCTGGTTCTTGTCCTCGAAACTGCACATCACGTACTGCTGCTTGTTCATCAGATGCGGAAACGGATGATGCGAATCGACCACAATCGGCGACAGGACCGGGAAAATATGCTCTGCATAATAATCCTCAATGAACTTTTTCTCCTGCTTGCTGAGGTCCTCCATGCCGACGCGGTAAATCTGATAGTTCTCCAAAGCTTGTTCGATCTGGGCAAAAATAGCGTTTCGCTTCTCATAATAAGGCTCGGTGGCCTCAAAAATGGATTTCAGCTGCTCCTCAGCCGTCCATCCGGTTTTGTTATCCCTATGCTCTTCCTTCATACCGGCCAAGTCTGTTAAACTGCCGACCCGAATCATATAGAACTCATCCAAATTGCTGGTGAAGATGGAAACGAATTTCAGACGCTCGAACAGCGGAACCCGCTCGTCCATCGCTTCCTCAAGCACGCGCTCATTAAACCTGAGCCAGGATAGCTCCCGGTTCTGCATAAAGGGGGTTTGTGTTTTCAATGGCGTGGAGGCTGTCATTTCTCTTCACTTCCTTTGGCTAAGCGATCATATAAAAACCCTTCACGAACACCAAAGCGACTGATATGCACCACTTCGCTTTGAAAAAACCGGGCGATTTCGTTAAGCAAAATCATCCCTGGTATCAGGGTGTGAATCCGATCCGGCGTCTTCACCAAGATGGGAGCGATATGCTTTTTTTTGTGATTTTTAAAACGCCGAATCATCCCTTGCAGCTCTTCGATGCTCATCTGGTTGGCATGGTCCGTTTCGCTAAGAACGCCCTTCAATTTGAAGGATGCGCGGATCGTGCCCCCAACGCCGCAGATCGGCAGGGGATCCAGTTCCGGGATGGACATGGCCTCCAGCTGCTTTTGCACCAGTTCCGCAATCGCTTGACGCTCTTTTTCGGACGGAATAATTTTCTCGACGCATTTCTCATAGGCATTCAAACATCCGATAGGCAGGCTATCGCTGTAACAAATCTCTTTATTTTGAAAAACGGCAATTTCAGAGCTCCCGCCGCCGATATCGACGAGTACGCCCTCCTCCAGCTCTACGCTGTGCATGGCTCCTACATAGCTTAGCCGGGCCTCTTCATCGCCTGAAATCACCTCCACCTCAATGCCGGCGCTCTCGCGGATCGCATCGACCACTTGCCGGGTATTGGCGATATTGCGGATGGCGGCCGTTGCAAACACATGAATGCTATCCGGTGTTACGGGCAGCTGCTTCAGCATGCTCATATAGTCGTTCAGGGTCTGGCAGACGACGCGTATGCCGGCGTCACTCATGCGCTTCCTGTCGATATAATGGACGAGCCCGGCCATAGTCTTGCGATGAAATAATACCTGTGTATCCTGACCTTCGTATTGGTATACGGTCAGACGGATCGTGTTCGATCCGACGTCGACGATTGCAGCTATCAACCTGTTCACCACACCTTAAATCTACATTTTCTCTCATATATTAATCTCGAAATGTTATCGCAATGTAAAATCAGGAAGATGTCCTAGAAATAGCCGCAAATTAGGTCGATAACCGCACAGGAAGAGTCAGGATTTCCGGCTGAGCAGCATCATCATGCGCGTTACGGATAGCACGGAAACCAGCAGCAGGACGATCTCGGCCTGATCCGCAACGATTAGCCATGCTCCCACCTTGTTATGCGGTTGCGGCCGGAGGCTTTGAAATGCCTAGTCTGCATCAAGCCGCCCATAACAATAAGCAGGTTCATATGCGTTTCGCTGTTCCGGCAGCAAAAAAACGTCAAGTACATGGAGGAATGTACCTAACGTTTACGCGTTTCCAGTCATTTGAGCCCTTCTCTTTAGACCGCGTACTGGCTTCCAGCCGGTTCGTGGACTGGCGATTTCCTTCGTGTTTCCCCATCCACCCTCCGTCCGACGTCCTACTCCAGGGAAGTCATGAACGTCGGGCCGGGGGTATGAAAAATGTCATATCGTAGACTACAATTCGGTGCTGAATGCTTTTCGTTCAAACTGCTTGCTGTGCAGATCGGTATAAACCCCGTTTTTAAGTAGAAGTTCTCCATGATTTCCCTCCTCAATAATAGCTCCGTCCTTAACGACGAGAATCTTGTCGGCGGCCATGATCGTGGAGAGGCGGTGGGCGATCACGATGCTCGTTTTGTCCCTCAGAAGGAGATGCATCGCTTTTTGAATGTAATATTCCGATGCCGTGTCCAGCGATGAGGTAGCCTCATCCATAATAATAATGGACGGGTTTTTCAAAAGAACTCTCGCAATGGAAATTCTCTGTTTCTCGCCTCCGGACAGCTTGATTCCCCGGTTTCCGACGACCGTGTCGTACCCTTCGGGTAGCCCGGTGATTAAATCATGAATATACGCCGCTTTGCAGGCCTTGATCATCTCTTCCTCGCTCGCACCGCTATCTGCGTACAACAAGTTCTCTCGTATCGTTCCGTTGAAGAGGTAACTATCCTGTGTGACGAGGCCAATTTGCGAGCGCAAGGATTCCAGCGTCATATCGCGAATATCCGTCCCTCCGATGCAGATGCTTCCGGCATCCATCTCGTAAAGACGCGGAATCAGGTTGGTGATGGTCGTTTTCCCGGCTCCGCTCGGGCCGACGAGGGCAGTCATTGTGCCGGAGGCTGCGGTGAAAGAAATGTCCTTCAAGGCCTGTTTATCCTTCTGGTACGCAAAACACACGTCTTTGAAAACGATGTCTTGTTTCATTAAGTCCACGGCCTTGACAGGAGGCAGATCCACGATTCCGGGCTCCATATCAAAATAATCAAAAATACGTTCAAAGAGCGCAACCGATCTTTTAATATCCACGTATAGATTCGTCATTTGGCCAAAGGGGCCGTAAATCCGTCCGAGCAGCGCCACAAAGCTGATAATCGCTCCGACCGTAATTTCTCCATGGATGAACAGGTAACCTCCGTACAGATAAATAAGCATCGGTCCCAGGCTCGTAAACGTAGATAAGATCATCATGAACCAGCGGCCGGCCATGGATTCCCGGATCTGGAGCCGCGTCGACTCCCTGTTAATGGTTCTGAAGCTGTCATACTCCTTCTCTTCCCGCGTGAACAGCTTCATCAACAAATAACCGCTGAGGCTCAGCGTCTCCTGAATGATATGGTTCTGTTCAGACATTTTTTCCTGCGTCTGCTTGGCCAGCTTCCATCGCACGTTGCCCATTTTTCTTGTCGGTATAATAAACAATGGCACGATCAAGATGCCCATGACGGCTAGCTTCCAATTCATGACCACAAGCGTGGCAACCGTGGTGCAAAGCACGAACAGATTACTGGCAAAATTGATCACCGTGCTGTTGAAGACGCCTTGGATGCCGGAAATATCGCTCGTCATCCGCGTAATGACCTCACCCTGCTTGACGGCGGAGAAAAACTGCAGAGGCATTTGCTGCAAATGCCTGTACATCTGATTCTTCATATCGAAAACGATACTCTGAGAGATAAAAGAGTTTAAATAGCTCTGCCATACGCCGAGCAGTCCCGACACGACTGTGGTTCCCAGTGAAATCAGCACCAGCTCTGCCAGAAGTCTCATATTTTTGTCCGGAAGCGCATGATCGACGATCCGCTGGATCAGAATCGGAGGCAGCAGCCCCAATAAAGACGAAACCAGCAGGATCAACAGCACCAGCATCGTCTGCTTCCAATATGGCTTGAAATACTTGAAAATACGAATCAGCATAGCCTTCGACATATTGGGTTTCTGCTGAGTGTCATCGAATTTCATCCTGCCAAAGCCCGCCCCTGGCATGCCTCCCCCATACATTTTGGACATGGGTCACCCTCCCTATGGTTATGGATACATTGATCAGATTATTGACTTGATAATAAGGTACCTGTATGATTATGTCAAGGTACCTTATTATCAGGTACCTGAATATTAAGGAGGAACGAACCATGAACGAAAACAATACAAGCTTAATGGAAGAGATATTCCAGTTTATGAAACTATTGCGCAGATATCAGTTTCATGTTCGCGGAGATCAGGATCATTTCGGAGATCCCCACCGGGGACAAGGACGAGTGCTCGCGCTTCTGAAAATAAAACCTGAAATTACGCAAAAGGAGTTGACGTATTTGCTCAATATGCGTAATCAGTCTCTTGGCGAGCTCCTCACCAAACTCGAGCGGAATGGCTTAATCACCAGAGCCCCGTCGGAAGATGACCGCAGGGTCATGAACGTAAAACTGACGGAAGCCGGGGCGAAAGCCGCCGATCAGCTCGAACAGCAGCAGCAGGATGAGAATAAGCTCTTCGATTGCCTGAATGAAGAAGAGCAGGCCAAATTAAGCGAATATATGAATCGATTGATCAATCAGATGGAGCAGCAGTTGGGAGGCGATGCAGGTTCGGGAGACAGAGAATGACAGTTACTTTCCAACGGAACAACAAGTGGTGTTAAATTTCCAAGTGCATAATCTAAACGAGACGATCAAACACGAGTAAGTTTCCTACCGATTATATACAAAAAAGGCTCCCTCGCGGGAGCCTTTCTCTTATTGCTATAATCAGGCTTTGGGAGCCTTATATTACATCATGCCGCCCATGCCGCCCATGCCGCCCATGTCTGGAGCAGCAGCCTTCTCAGGCTCTGGCTTGTCGGCGATTACGGCTTCTGTGGTCAGGAACATAGCCGCAACGGAAGCTGCGTTTTGCAGAGCGGAACGCGTTACTTTCGCAGGGTCAACGATCCCTGCTTCGAACATGTTCACCCACTCGTCCGTAGCCGCGTTGTAGCCGATGCCCACTTTTTCTTTCTTCAAGCGGTCCACGATAACGGAACCTTCTTGGCCAGCGTTGGCAGCGATCGTGCGGATTGGCTCTTCGAGAGCGCGCAGAACGATGTTCACGCCTGTTCTCTCGTCGCCAGTCACGTCAACAGCAGCTACCGCATGGAATACGTTCACGAGGGCTGTACCGCCACCGGATACGATGCCTTCTTCAACCGCAGCGCGGGTTGCGTTCAGGGCGTCTTCGATGCGCAGTTTGCGCTCTTTCAGTTCGGTTTCGGTTGCAGCACCGACTTTGATCACCGCTACGCCGCCAGCCAGTTTAGCCAGACGCTCTTGCAGTTTCTCTTTGTCGAATTCGGAAGTGGTTTCTTCCAGCTGCGCACGGATTTGGGAGATGCGTGCGTTGATGTCGCTCTTCTCGCCGCTTCCGTCAACGATGGTCGTGTTTTCTTTCGTTACGCGCACTTGACGGGCGTTACCCAATTGCTCGATGGATGTAGTCTTCAGATCCAGTCCGAGCTTCTCGGTGATCACTTGGCCGCCAGTCAGGGCAGCGATATCCTGCAGCATCGCTTCGCGACGGTCGCCAAAGCCAGGAGCTTTAACAGCTACCGCGTTGAACGTGCCGCGCAGTTTGTTCACGATCAGCATCGCTTGAGCTTCGCCTTCGATGTCTTCGGCGATGATCACAAGCGGTCTGGCTTGTTGAACGATCTTTTCAAGCAGCGGCAGGATTTCCTGCGTGCTGCTGATTTTTTTGTCAGTGATCAGGATGTATGGATTTTCAAGCACAGCTTCCATTTTATCCGTGTCTGTGATCATGTATGGGGAAATGTAGCCGCGGTCGAACTGCATACCTTCCACGACTTCAAGCTCAGTAGCAAATCCGCGGGATTCCTCAACGGTGATAACGCCGTCTTTGCCCACTTTTTCCATGGCTTCGGCGATCAGTTGGCCCACTTCTTCGTCAGCTGCGGAAATGGAAGCGACTTGAGCGATTTCCTGATGTCCTTTAACTTCGTTTGCGATGTTCTTCAGCTCAGCAACTGCCGCTTTAACCGCTTTGTCGATCCCTTTGCGGACAACCATCGGGTTAGCGCCTGCAGTTACGTTCTTCAGACCTTCGCGGATCATGGCTTGAGCCAGAACCGTAGCAGTCGTCGTACCGTCACCGGCTACATCGTTCGTTTTGGTTGCTACTTCTTTAACGAGCTGAGCGCCCATGTTTTCAAAAGCGTCTTCCAGTTCGATTTCTTTGGCGATCGTCACACCGTCATTGGTAATGAGCGGGCTGCCGAATTTTTTCTCCAGAACGACGTTGCGGCCTTTAGGTCCGAGCGTCACTTTTACAGCGTTAGCCAAAGCGTCTACACCACGCAGCATGGAGCGGCGTGCGTCTTCACTGAAACGGATATCTTTTGCCATGTTGATAAAAACCTCCCATAAATGATATAGATGTTGCTCATATGTTCAGGCTCTTCGCCGAAAATTCAATCCTTGCCGGATCAAAGAAACGCTTAGCCTACGATTGCATGTATGTCGCTTTCTTTCATAATCAAATATTCTTTACCTTCATATTTGATTTCTGTTCCGGCATATTTGGAGAACAATACACGGTCGCCTTCTTTAACTTCCAAAGGAACGCGTGCCCCGTCTTTAACGGCTCCGCTGCCAACAGCGATAATTTTGCCTTCTTGCGGCTTTTCCTTGGCGGAGTCCGGAAGGACAATCCCGAACGAAGTCGTTTCCTCTTGTTGGATTGGTTCTACCAAAACGCGGTCACCCAAAGGTTTGATCATGAAAAATAGCCTCCTTATTTAGTATGTTGTGCTTCGGTTAAAGTCTGGTTGACGATTCTTGTTAGCACTCGACAACGTTCAGTGCTAACAACCACTTTTATGATACTCAACTTGGGAACAGATTTCAAGTCCTCTTTGAAGCATTTTTCTAAGAACTTCACACTTTTCATAGCACCTCCGCCGAACCCGTCCCATCCTCCGCCGGACAAGCCTGTTACAGGCCTCCGCAGCGAATAAGACACCCTCCATCATTGTATCCACCCGAATCCGAAATATGCCGTTTTCCGTGATTTCTGAAAAAGAAATGCGCGTTTTCGAAGAAAAGAAAAAAGCATTCTTTTTCCGTCAAGAAAAAGAATGCCTGTGTCCTCTTATTGCGGTTCGGCCGGGAACCGGTATCTGGCCTCCACCGCCGCATCCGCGGCCAGCTGCTTGCGGTACACGACAGAGGATAAAAACACGCTGAATTCATACAGCACAAGCAGCGGAATCGTCACGAGAAAATCCGAAATGAAGTCCGGCGGCGTAATGACGATCGCGATAAATACGAGGGCAAAATAGGCGACTTTCCGCATTTTCCGCAGCCGCAGCGGGTTCAGAATCCGCAGCTTGGTCAGAAACATGACGATGATCGGCAGCTCGAACAGCAGTGCCACCGGCACGACCAATGTAAACAAAAAGCTGAAGTATTGGGAGATGCCGTACGTCTCCTTTAGTCCCATCGACTCGGTCACCTGGGTCGTAAAGCCCAGCGCCATCGGGAATACAACGTAATAGCCGAAGGCAAGACCGGCCAGGAACAGCAGGAATACGTAAGGCACATAGCGCAGCGCGGCTTTGCGTTCCACTTCACGGAGTCCCGGGCTGACGAAGGCCCACAGCTGGTACGCCGTAAACGGAATCGTCGCTACGAGCGATACGATCATGGCGATCTTCATGTACATGCCGATCCCGTCCCAGAAGGAAAATGCGTGCAGCTCGAAATCCTTGGCCGAGTCGACGCTGATCAGGTACTGGTAGATGGGATTGGCGCAGACCAGGCCGACCACAAGCCCGAGCACCAGCACGACCAGGATGTATATGATCCGTTTGCGCAGCTCGCCCAAATGCTCGACGATCGACATTTCTTCCTGTTTTTCCACGTGAGGTCACCTTCCTTCTCGGTTCCTAAGCCTTCCGGACAAAACAAAATCCCTCCCCGCAAGGAAGGGATGGATATGGACTGCCTGGATTTCTCCCCGAAATCACTCCGGCAGGCGCTTATCTTGGGCAGCGCTGCTCTGCACAGGTGCAGGCTGCTGCGTTTCACTTGCGGCCAGCGGCTTAGGCTCGCTCTTGCGCGGCGCCTGATCGTCCTCGCCGATGATATCGCGGGCACCGTCCTTGAACTCGCGGAATGTGCGGCCTACGGCCCGTCCGAGTTCAGGAAGCTTGTTGGGTCCAAACAGCAGCAATGCCAAAATGACCAGTAAAATAATCCCTGGCACTCCGATTCCACTCAGCATATAGTATTCTCCTCTCTGTACTTTACTCTTAACCAAAATCCGGATATGTAACACACCGTGTCCGAGTAAAGCAGATCATTGATGGAAGTTTGCATGTCGATTGGGCTTGTTCACAGCAATGACATAAAATTGCCACACCGCCATCATACCATAACACGGATGATTACAATATCAATTAAGTGTGACAATTTTGAAAAAAGTCAGGTAAATGCTGGATTATTGGCGGAATTGCCCGGTCACCATCAGCAGCGCTTCCGGCAGCTGGTCCATAATGGCCGCCAAATGCTCGTGCACGCCCTTGGGCGAACCCGGCAGGTTGACGATCAGCGTCCGTCCGCGGATGCCGACAATGCCGCGGAACAGCATGGCGGCGCGGTTCTTCTGCATGACGGTCGCCCGCATGGCCTCCGCAATCCCCGGCACCTCCCGCTCGATAACCCGGCGGGTGGCCTCCGGCGTTACGTCCCGGATGGCAAGCTCCGTACCTCCGGTCGTGAGCACCAGATCCGCCTGGAAATAATCCGTTAATTCAATGAGCGACGCGATGATATCATCCTGCTCGTCGGGAACGATGCGGTACTCCACGATCTCCCCGCCCAGTTCCTCCTCCACCAGCTCCCGGATGACCTGTGCGCTCGTATCTTCACGTTCACCTCGGGCTCCCTTATCGCTTGCCGTCAGGATCGCTGTTCTCCACACCATAAGATCACCCCTCCTCCTTTAACCCTAAGTTCTTATCTTTGTGAACCCTCTGATCCGAGCAGGTCTTCTTCGACTATGCTCAAGCTTCGCGGCTGTAATCGCCGCTCTTGCCCCCGGTCTTGGATTCCAGCCGGGTCGGACCGATGACCATATCCTTCTGCAGCGCCTTGCACATGTCATAGACGGTCAGGGCGGCAGCCGATACGGCGGTCAGCGCCTCCATCTCGACGCCGGTCTTGCCCGTGGTCTTCACGGTTCCTTCTATATAAAGTTCATCATTTCCATTATCGCTGAAATGAATATCAATGCCTGTCAGCGGCAGCGGGTGGCACATCGGAATGATATCCGACGTTTTCTTCGCCGCCATGACGCCGGCGACGGAAGCGACGGCGAGCACGTCTCCTTTGCCGATCCGCCCTTCCTTGATCCGCGCCAGCGTCTCCGGCGCCATCGTGACCGTCGTGCAGGCCACCGCCGTACGCGCGGTGACGTCCTTCTCCGAGACGTCCACCATTTTGGCCCGGCCTTGTTCGTTAAAATGCGTCAGATCCATCGTCAGCCCCCTCGTTCATCGTGTATATCCCTTGGTCGGTTATGAGGACCTGAAGACGGGCGTCGTTCTCGTCCATGGGGACCCGGTCCACGACCTGCGGCGCAAAACCGATCCCCGCCCACACGGGCATGGTACCGTCCCCGGCCTCAGCGGACCACCGTTCGTGCAGCCGGTCGTAGTAACCCGCACCGTAACCGAGTCGGCCGCCCTCCATATCAAAAGCGAGACCGGGCACCAGCACCGCATCCGGCAGCACTCCGTCCGGCTCGGCCTGCACCTGCCCGGGATCCGGCTCCAGGATGCCGTATGCGCCGGCCTGAAGCTCGCCCCACCGCCGCAGCCGGTGAATCGTCATGGAACGATCCTCCGGTTGGCAGCGCGGGACGTACACATCCACGCCCCGAAGCCAGGCCCGCTCGATCAGCGGCCGCGTGTCCAGCTCGCTTCGGAACGGAACGTACACCATTACGCTCCGGCAGCCAGACGCTTCCATCCACGCCCATGCATGACGGCAAGCCTGATCGGAGGCGTGTCTTCGCTCCTCTTCCGGCAGACCATCCCGCACCTGCCGCATGGCAAAGCGAAGACGCGCCTTCTCTTCTTTCATTCAAGCCGCCCCCTGTGGCATCCAACGACGCTTTCGATATTCAGTCCTGCATCCGTTGATTTGCTCTTATCTTACCACTGTTGCTTCTCTTTCGCCAAGATTGTCCTGAAGTCCTGCACCGCAAGTCGCGCATTCTCCGTATTTCATGTAAACTGATCTTATTAAGATGATAGATGGAGGTTGCAACGGCACATGCTTCTTCAAGCGAGTGGAATCAAAAAATTATACGGCATCACGCCCGTGCTGGAAGGCATCAACCTGCAGGTTCAGGAGAGGGAACGCATTGGCCTCGTCGGCGTCAACGGCGCGGGCAAGTCGACCCTTCTGCAAATTTTGGCAGGGGAAATGTCCTATGACGGCGGGCAAATTTATAAATCGAAGGAAACGACGATCGGTTATCTCGCCCAGAACAGCGGTCTGCAGTCCGACCGCACCATTTGGGAAGAAATGCTGAATGTGTTCACCCCTTTAATCGAAACGGAAAAAGAGCTCCGGGTGATGGAGCAGCAGATCGCCGATCCGGCGGTCATGGACAATCCGAAGAAATACCAGGAGCTTCTGGACCGCTATGCCTCCCGTTCGGACTGGTTCAAGGACCACGGAGGCTACGAAATGGAGACGCGGATCCGCAGCGTGCTGCACGGCATGGGCTTTGGCAGCTTTGCGCCGGAGACCCCGATCGCCACGCTCAGCGGCGGGCAGAAAACCCGGCTCGCGCTGGCGCGCATCCTGCTGCAGGCCCCGGACCTGCTCATGCTCGACGAGCCGACCAACCACCTGGACATTGCGACGCTGACCTGGCTCGAGGATTATTTGCGCGCGTATTCCGGATCGCTGCTGGTCGTATCCCATGACCGGTATTTTCTGGACCGCCTCGTAACGACCATCGTCGAGATCGAGCGGCATCAATCCAAGCGGTATACGGGCAATTACAGCCGGTATATGGAGCTCAAGGCGGCCGAGTACGAATCCCAAATGAAGATGTACGAGAAGCAGCAGGACGAGATCGCCAAGATGGAAGCTTTTATCCAGCGCAACATCGTCCGCGCGTCGACCACCAAGCGGGCCCAAAGCCGTCGTAAGGCACTCGAGAAAATGGACCGGATGGACAAACCGGCCGGCGATTTGAAGAAGGCCCACTTCTCCTTCGAGGTCGAGTACATGTCCGGCAAGGAAGTGCTGCAGGTTCGGGACTTGTCCGTGTCGTTCCAGCCACCGAAGGCGCTGTTTAAGGACGTATCCTTCGACCTGCGCCGCGGAGAAACGGTCGCGCTCATCGGGCCGAACGGGATCGGCAAATCGACCCTGCTCAAGTGCCTGATCGGAAGCAGCCAGCCGCAGACCGGGGCAATCCACTGGGGGACCAAGGTCAAAATCGGGTATTACGACCAGGAACAGACCAACCTTAATCCTTCCAATACCGTGCTCGAGGAGCTCTGGAGCGCCTACCCGCACATGGAAGAGGCCCGGATTCGCACCGTGCTCGGCAACTTCCTGTTCAGCGGCGAGGACGTGCTCAAGAAAATCGCTGCGCTCAGCGGCGGCGAGAAGGCCCGGGTATCGCTGGCCAAGCTGATGCTGCTGGAAGCCAACATGCTTATACTGGACGAGCCGACCAACCATTTGGACCTCTTCAGCAAGGAAGTGCTGGAGTCGGCCCTGATCGATTATGAAGGCACCCTGCTGTTTATTTCGCATGACCGGTACTTTCTGAACAAAATGGCCGAACGCATTATTGAGCTTCATCCCGAAGGGACCGAGCATTATCTCGGCAACTATGACGACTATGTAGCGAAAAAGCAGGAGCTGGAGGAGCTCAGCCAAGAAGCGCTTGAGCAGGCAGGCGGAGCCGCTGGCAAGAACAGCCCGTCCAAGCCGGAGGCAGCAAACGATAACGGCGATAAATCCGGCGTATCTTCGTTCGAGGCCGACAAGCAGGCCAAGCGCGAGGAGCGAAACCGTCAGCGCAGACTTGCCGTGCTGGAGGAGCAGATCCAGAGCCTGGAAGAGGAAATTTCGGAACTAGACGCGGAAATGGCCAAGCCGGAGGTTTACCAGGACTATGTCGCGTTGCAGGAGCATCAGCAGCAGCAGGAGGAAAAGAAAAGCCAGCTGGAAACGGTTTATGCCGAATGGGAGACATTGGCCGCGGAGTAAGCCGATTTTCCACAAATGGAGCCGGCGGAAGCTCAAATGTTCGAACTTTTGTCAAATTTACAAAAAAAGTTTTGATGTTAAGATTCCACTTATTCACAGCCTTATCCCCAAAAAAAGTGCATAACTTCCAACAAAAGATGGCCTTAAGGGCCTTTTTTTGTTGAGCAAATGCGCCTCTTTGTAAAATATCCATCTTTATCCACCAAATTATCCACATTATCCACAGTTCCCACAGGAAACCTGTGAAAAACCTATCCCCGATTTTCACCCCTTTATAAACCAGCGGTTTTATTAAGAAACAGGTGGTTGTGCACAATTTCGTTGGTATATGTGGATAACCTTGTCCACATCTTGACAAGGACCAGGTCCTAAGATATAGCCCCAAAATAGGTCCCGATCTGCCGATTCGCTTTTTTTTCCGACAAGCATGACAGGAGCCTTCGACGGCATGGCGGCTTTTTCGTCTCCTATTCTCGGACAACAACCGCCATCACCGCCAAGGATGCAAAACAGCCTGCCGTCTCATCAACGAGACAACAGGCTGTTCACTTTCACCAGGTCTATGTTTGCTGATTTCCCTCCGGCTCGGGCCGGGTATCATGATCGGGAAAGCGTACGGCCGGGCGTTCGGGCTCAAGCGCGGACGGACCATTCCTCCAGCGAAAATTGCGGCATCGCCCGCAGATCCAAACCGGCGAACTGCTGCTCCTTCCATTTCAAATAAGCGGCAGCTCCGATCATGGCCGCATTATCCGTGCAGTATTTGAACGGCGGGATAACCAGCTCGATCCCCTCCTGCTCGCACTGGCGGGACAGCTCCGCCCGCAGGCCCTTGTTCGCCGCCACGCCCCCGCACAGCAGCAGCTGCTTCGCATGGTAAGATTTCACCGCGCGTATCGACTTGGTAACGAGCACTTCCACGACGGATTCCTGGAAGCCGCGGGCAATCGCGCCCTCCGCGGCCGGCTCTCCGCGCATTTTGCGCTGGTTCACCACGTTCAGCACCGCCGACTTCAAGCCGCTGAAGCTGAAATCGTAGCTGTCCGGCTCAAGCCAGACCCGCGGAAGCGGAATGGCCTCTTCCGATTCCAGCGCTAGACGGTCCACATGCGGGCCGCCCGGATACGGAAAGCCGAGCGCCCGCGCCACTTTGTCGTACGCCTCGCCGACCGCGTCATCCCTCGTGCGCCCGATGACTTCGAAGTGGCCCTCTTTTTCCAGGTAGACCAGCTCCGTATGCCCGCCGGAAGTCACCAGCGCCATACATGGGTACTTCAGGTCGGCCACCAGGTTGTTGGCGTAAATATGGCCGGCAATATGATGCGTGCCGATGAGCGGCTTCGAGAGCGCAAACGCCAGACTGGTCGCTGCGACGACGCCTACAAGCAGAGCTCCGACGAGACCGGGGCCTTGGGTGACGGCAATCGCCGACAAGTCCTGCAGGGTGATGCCCGCGGCCTGCACCGCCTCCTGAAGCATCAGCGTAATATTTTCAACATGCTTGCGGGAAGCGACCTCCGGCACGACACCGCCGAACGCCTTGTGGGTTTCGATCTGGCTGGCGATCAGGTTGCTGAGCACCTCTTTGCCGTCTTTGACCACCGCGGCGGACGTTTCGTCACAGCTCGTTTCCACCGCCAGAATATAGCATGGTTGTGATTGTATGTTGGCTTGATTCATTTGTGTACTTTCCTTCCTAGCCGCGGGCGTTCTGACTGCGGTCCGGAAACAGCTCGGCCCACATGATCATCGCGTCCTCCTGGTTGTCCGAATAATACCCTTTTCGGAGCCCGGCCGGCTCGAATCCCATTTTCATATATAAGTTTTGCGCCACCCGGTTGGAGACCCGGACTTCGAGCGTCATCCGTTTCATCCCAAGCTGCGAAGCCGTCTTCATCAGTTCAAGCAGCAGGCGCTCTCCCCATTTGCGGCCGCGGTACGGGGACAAAACGGCAATATTCGTCACGTGCGCTTCGTCAATGACCGTCCACATCCCCGCATATCCGACAGGTTCCCCGTTCCATTCCATCATCATATAACGTGCAAAATGATTATGCGTCAGCTCGTTCCGGAACGCCTCCTCCGTCCAGGGCAGAGTGAATGCGTCATGCTCGATCACCATCACGGCGGGTATATCCTCTAATGTCATCGGACGGAAAGTTAATCCTTCCGCTTCCTGTTTGATCTCCTGCTCCATGATTGTCAAAAGACTCCCTTCACGGCTTGCGCAGGAGCTTTTCAGCTTCGGCAAGCTGCGTATAGTTTGGCACCAGGGCGTGCAGCTCATCCCGCTCTCCCCGGAGGAGGCGGTCCGCACCAAGCTTTCCTACCGGCTCCCCTTTCATATCGCAGGAAGTCAGATGAAGCCGGTCTCCCAGTATGGGACGCAGCCGCTGCGCCGATTCTTGATGATTGCCGATCTCGCCGACAAAATGGACGGCATCCGGCCATTCTTCCTCCGGTATGGACAAGAGGAGCTGCTCCAGCTCCTCCACCCACGGCTGCATCAGGCGGATGGCATCGTCCTTCTTCCGCTGCGGGATGACCGCCTGCCCGGCCGCAAACAAGGCCGTATACGCCTGGCCCCTTCTGGCGTCCACGAGCGGAATGACCCAGCTCTTCCCGCCTGGAGCCCGTGAATCCGGGCCGGCTATCAGTCCGCTCCAGGCCAGCGCATGCAGGCTGGAAATGCCGGCAACCGGCACGTTCCAGGCCCAGGCCAGCGTCTTGGCGGCCGTGACGGCAATCCGGGTCCCGGTATAAGAACCCGGGCCAACGCCGACGGCAACGCCATCGACTTGGGATGCTTCCACGCCGGCTTCCCGGAGGCCTTTCTGGATCAAAGGCAGCAGATGGACCGAATGATTCCGCTCGCCTGAAGCTTCGATCGTATGGAGCACGCGGCCGTTCTCCATTATCGCCAGCGCCAGGCTGGCCGTCGAGGTGTCCAGCGCCAAAAACCGCCGCAGCGGCTGTGAATTCTCGTTATTCATGTTGATACGACTCCATTTCTGTTCAAACTGCCGACCCATTCTTCATAAGGCTGTCCATACCCCCGGACCGTAAAGCTTCGCTCCGTGAGGCCGGCAGTCTCGATGTAGATATGCAAATGCCGGTCCGGCAGCAGTTCTTCGATGATTTGCGACCATTCGACCAGGCTGACGCCGTTTCCGAAGAAGTACTCGTCCAGTCCCAGATCCTCGGCCTCCTCCAGAGACACCCGGTAGACATCCATATGGTAAAAGGGCAGCCGCCCTTCGTATTCCTTAATAATGGTGAATGTGGGGCTGTTCACAACATCCTGCACGCCAAAATGCCTGGCGAACGCCTGCGAAAAGGCGGTCTTTCCCGCCCCCAGATCGCCGTCCAGACCGATCACGGTCCCCGGCTCCGCTACGCCGGCCAGCCACGCGGCCAGCGCTTCCGTATCCTCGGGGCTGCGGGAGGAATAGATGAACGGTTTCCCGTTATGATTGCTTTCCACGATGGGATTCCACCCTTCTCCTTCCAAATCCTTGAATGCAAACTTGCCCTTAATTATATCGGTCAACCCTGACACCCGCAAGGACCGGGGGCAGCGTGTCCCGGTCAGCCATATCCTAATCCTCGAGGATAGTCAGCTGCGGCCATTGCCGCTTCCAGTTTTTCAACCGTACCCGGCTGATATAGTAGGCTCTATCCTCAAACCGGGGACTTCTGCGGACGACGAGGCCGAACAGATCGTCCAGCCCGTAAGGGGCCATGATCTCCGGCCTGTTCCCGGAATCCAGGCATGCTCCGACTGCGGTCGCCGTCTCCGGCCACCAGCTGACCGCGTCCTCTGAAGAACGGTAAGGCGGATTGCCGTTGCGGACATGCATGCGAGCCTGATTTTTAACAGACCATTTATCGTTCCCGGTTTGATCGATCAGCCTCTGCTCCAGCCGCCGTTCGCGCTCCTCCGACAGATCGGCGGGGTCATAGAAAATAACGTCAATATCGGTATGAGCCGCCTGGTTCGCAAATCCGTGCAGCCGGTCCCACACCGTTCCCCTGACGTACCCGGCGGCGATGTAGCATTGCGGAAGCCCCAGCTCCCGCACCCGTTCCAAATCCTTCATTAAAAGGTTATTTTCCAGGATATACTGTCGTAAACGTTCTTCGTAGGACATGCGCATCCTCCCATCCCCTTTGGCGGCTCATCCGCCGTGTTCCTTCATTATATCACGGAATCACCGCAGAACCGTTCCCGGAGAGAGGCGGCCAGCGGACTCCAGCTGCTTCTTGCCAACGAGTAAAGCCCCTGTGCCGGAAGGGACAGGGGTAATGTTTCGCGCATAAAGCGTGAATGATCGAAACGAAGGCTATTTTCGTTTCTTTTTCCATGGCTTGAGGACTGAAATGATAAATATGATCAGCGTCAGGACGATCTGGATGAAAACGAACACATTTCTGAGCGCATGGTTTCGGAGAAATCCAGAGTCTTCAAGCACCGCCGGGCCCTTCGCCTCCAGCAGATGAAGATTGGCAAGCATCAGCTTATCCACAACAAAAATGCCGATAAACGTCTGCAGAAGAAACAGAATCCATTTCACGGTCAGCCAGCGATGCCTGAAGAAGCCCCATGGCGTAAAAAAGCCGTACACGAAGGCAACCGCCAGCGTCCCCACGGCTCCCGTCCGGATCACACCGTCGCTGATGAGCACGATCACTTTATAGGATTTCAGCGTATTTTCATAGCTGCTTAACCCCAGCGCAAAGTTGATGGTCACCGAGCTCAGGATGCCGCCAAAAAACAAGGACACCAATACGATATGGGCAATTTTCAGCCACTTCATGGCGGGTGCGCTCATCTTCTTCACCTTTGTCTTCCTCCATTTCCTTGGCCCGCAGTTCATCCATTTGCGGATTTGGGCCACAAGTCCTATCCTACCGGCCGGAGATTGCAAACCTGTGACAACGATGTACGCAAGCCGTGAAATTTGACGGCAAGCCCCGGCAATCGCGGAACATGGCGAATCAAGGAAGCCGCGGAATCGACAGAAATTTTAGGAAAACGGCCATTCGACAATCTCCACTGACCGGAGTTGTCAGTGAAGTGGGGGTATGATGGGGTTGAAGGGCAAACAGCCGCAAAATTGCCAATGCGCTGACAGTATAGCTGCCGGCTTTACATTAAAAAATCAATATGGAGGGGATTTCAAATGGAAAAGGCTCTCGAGGATCGCAAACCAATCGGATATGTATTTATTCCCGGGGCGGGCCTGGACGCCCGAATATGGGACAGGATGGCAAGGGAGCTGCCGGCGCCTTGGCTGGCGGTGGACTATCCGGGCAGAGGAACGGATAACGGAGGAACAGGCAAGCTGTCCTTAAAGGACTATTGTGCACATGTAAAGGAGCAGATTCGCAGCTGGGATGTGGAAAAATTCATTCTGGTCACTCATTCCCTCGGCGGTGTACCCGGTCTGAACATCGCCGCCGAAATGGGGGACCGGGTCGCCGGTTTTGCCGCCGTCGGAGCAGTCATCCCGGCTGGCGGAGGATCGTTCGCGTCCGCCTTCCCTTCAGGGCAGCGGCTTCTGCTGCCCCTGATGATGCGCCTGTTCGGGACCAAGCCTCCGGAACAAGCTATCCGCCGCGGGCTCTGCAGCGATCTCACCGACGAGCAGGCCGACGAAATCGTCCGCCGGTTTACCCCCGAATCGATCCGGGTCTACACGGACCGGGTGGAGGCAGCGTCCAGGCTTCAAATCCCTTCCCTGTACATCAAGCTTGGTCAGGATCAGGAGCTGAAGCCCGGCATGCAGGACCAGATGGCTGGAAATCTGGGCGCGCGCGTCGAACGGCTGGAGTCCGGGCATCTGCCCATGCTGAGCCATCCGAATGAACTGCGCCAGCTGCTTCAAGGATTCTGTACATCGGTGTCTGCGGCACGTTAACGAACAGTCGGCCCGGCAGATGAGTCTACTTTATTGGATGGGCGCCTTCTTCCTTTGTCCTTGTTAACCGGAGACGTCCAGCCATCTGCGGATGACGGCCTGCAGCACTTCCCGCTTGGACTCAACGTCTTCCATACCGGTAAATCGGATCGTTGCCCGGTCAGGCGCAGACCATTCCAACAGCTCCTTCGCATGCTCGAAATGCGGCCTAAGGTCGACAGGATCTTTTGACTTAGCCCCGCAATGAAGCACCAGCCTGAAGAAGCCTTTCCCATGAAGATTAAAGGTCAGCCTGTCGTCATTTTGGAAGAGAAAGCTTGGGGCGTTCCACTTGATATGCTCGGAAAGCCCTTCATCCGTGTTCAGAATGATTTTGCGCACTTCCTCTATTTCAAGCTTAAGCGGATGATCCAGCTGGGTTAGAAAATCCTCCACATGCTGGCTGGACGGCTTTGGCATGGTTATCACTCCTGACTTGGATATTTTGGTGCACTACATTCGCTGCTTTATCCCGTATGTCCTGCCTTCTAGGCGTCCGTTTTACGAATCCGGATGTGACCCGATTGCAAAAATGACACACAGAAGAGGAAAATGAAAAAAAGTGCGTAAACTTACGCACTTGTTTGTATCTTCTCCCGGGTCTGTTGATTGCCTTTCAACCTTCTCAAGATTCGGACAAAACCGCTGTCTCTTCCCCGGCCAGCACCGGTCCGCTCTCCCAAACCCGACTCGGAATTTCGCGCCTGAGCACCGGCATCACCTCCTCCGCGAACCGCTGCAGCTGCTCTTGCTGCTCCGTCTCCGTCAGCCCGTCCACGCTGATGCTCAGCACCGTATGGCCAAACGCCTCATGGTAATTCAATATCTTCTCGATGACCTTTTCGGGGCTGCCGATCAGCGCCGGGCCGTTTTCAATCTGATCCTCCAGGCTGTGAAAAGGCGATTGGTTATGCTTTGCCGATTCCGTTTCACTGAAGGCCGTATAATACGGCCGGTACCGCCGGATCGCCTCCTCGGTCGTATTTCCCAAGTACAGGCTTCCGGAGCCTGCCCCGACGACCGCTTTGGCGGGATCATGGCCGTAATAGGCCAGACGCTCGCGGTAATGATCGATCAGCGCTTTATACTTGGCCTGCGGATGGAAGGCGTTCGAGGAAAAAATCGGCTCCCCGAACCGGGCTGCCAGCTCGGTTGAGCGCGTGCTCGAGGCGCTGCCGTGCCAGACCGGAATGGAGGCCTGGTACGGACGGGGGAACGTCGTCACTTCGCGCAGCGGCGGCCGATACTTTCCTTCCCAGGTCACGTTTTCCTCAGTCCACAACCGTTTCAGCAGCCTGTACCGCTCTTCCATCGAATCCCACTGCTCTTCCTCCGTAATGCCGAACAGCGGATAATGCCGGGGGTCGTTTCCTTTGCCGATGATCATCTCCAACCGGCCGCCGGACAGGTGATCCAGCGTGGCATAATCCTCGGCCACCCGTACCGGATCCAGGACGCTCAGCACGGTGACGGTCGTGAGCAGGCGAATGCGGGACGTGCGGGACGCGATGGCGGTCAGCACCATGGGCGGCGCCGAGGACAGAAACGGAGCCCCGTGCCGTTCTCCCACACCGTAAGCGTCAAAGCCAAGCTTCTCGGTGAGGACCGCCTGCGAGATGACGTTGTGGAACTTTTGCTGCGCAGTCAGGGACTCTCCTGTCACGGCATTGGGAAGATTCATCATCAGGCTAAATACAGCCACTTTCATATGGGATCTGGCCTCCTATCCATTCAAAATCAGTTAAGTTCGGTCGGCTGCTCCAGGCGCTGTCCGGTGCCTGCCGCTTCTTTCCGTTTGCGGAGAAGGAGCGCCAGGGGAATGGCCAGCGCCACCAGCATGCTCGCGAACAAAAACGCATCGTCGATGCTCCGCGTATACGCCTCGCGGTGTATCCACTCCGTGCCCTGCGCCGCATATTTAGTGTGCAGCCGGGACTCGTGCACGCTCATCCGCGCATAAAACACCGATGTGAACATGCCGAGCGCTCCCGCGCTGAATAACTGCCGCAGCCAGTTGATCAGGGCCGACGCATGGCCCGATTCCGACTGCGGAACCGCCGCCATCGCCGCGCTGGTCGCCGGCGTCAGCGACAGCCCCGTACCGACGTTGCGGATCGCCAGCCAGATCATGACGGAAACAAGCGTCGTTTCCGTGCCGAGCCGGCTGAAGCGAAAAGTCGTCACCAGCAGGGTCAGACTGCCCAAGGCAATCAGCGCTGCCGGCCCAAAGGTGCGGTACCCCTTCCCTGACAGGAACGTGGCCAGGGTCAGACATGCGGCCGCGGGGAGAAAGAGCAGTCCGACCTGAAAGGACGACAGCCCTTGAACTTCCTCCAGGAATAGCGGGACAAAGTATACGCCCGAGTAGAGGGCAAAGGACAGAATCAGCGATACGCCGAGACTCGCCGCAAACGTGAAATTGCCGAACAGCCTGAGGTTCAGCAGCGGTTCCTTCGCCCGAAGCTCGACCCGGATGAAAAAGAAAGTGCATGCACCGCCAATCAGCAGGGAGGCCCACGTCCAGACCGACCACATGCCCCAGGCGTGCAGATTACCGAACAGCAGCAGGATGGCAAGGCTGCCCGCGGTGGCCAGCAGGAGTCCGGTGGCATCCAGACGCTTTCGCGTACCCCGAACATCCTTCGGGAGCAGGATACGGCCTGCCAACCAGGCCAGAATGCCGGCCGGCAGCGTCACGAGAAAGATCAGGTGCCAGTCGTGCTGCTGAAGCCACCCGCTAACCGAGGGGCCGACCGCCGTGCCAAGTACCGTCGAAAACGACCAGACGCTGACCGCTAGAGGCTGTCTTCCTCGCGGCAGCGTCTGATAAATCATGGCCAGGGAAACGGGCTGAATCAGTCCGCACCATAAACCTTGCAAGATGCGGAAGAAAATCAGCGCATGAATATTCCAGGACAAGGAACACAGCACGGAACTGACGGTGATTCCCGCCAGCGACAGCAGGAACATCCGCCTGCCGCCAAAGCGGCTGGAGAGATAGCCGCTGACGGGGGCGATCATGCCGAAGGCCAGCGTAAAACCCGTAATGATCCACTGCACGGTCCCGAGGCCGGTGTGAAAGATGCCGATAAATCCTGGCAGCGAAACGTTTAAGGAAACCATGGGATACATGCCGACAAAGGAACCGCAGAACAGCGTGAGCAGAACCGGCCAAAACGGCAGACCGCCCTGCCCTTCTTCGGCCTTTGCCGCGGCAGCGTTCATCGTGACTGACAATTCATAACCTCCCGTTCAGGTGGCGGCTATCCCGTCACAGCGCATAGTGGCAGGCCGCGTGGTGACCGCTGTCCAGTTGGCGCAGCGCCGGCTCCTCCTGCCGGCAGCGGTCTGTGGCAAACGGACACCGGGTATGGAACCGGCAGCCCGAGGGCGGGTTGGCCGGCGAGGGAATTTCCCCTTCCAGGCTTCCGGCCGGCTGGCCTTGGCGGGGCGTGGTCTGCGGTATGGCCTCGATCAAAGCCTGGGTATACGGATGGGCCGGGGCGAGAAACAGCGACTCGCTCGGTGCGATCTCCACGATCTTCCCGAGGTACATCACGCCGATCCGGTCCGACAGATGCCGGACGACCTGCAGGCCATGGGCGATGAACAGGTAGGTCAGCCCCAGCTTTTGCTGCAGGTCCTGCAGCAAATTGATGATTTGGGCCTGAACCGATACGTCCAGCGCGGATACGGCTTCGTCGGCGAGAATGAACCGCGGGTTCAGGGCGATCGCACGGGCGATGCCGATCCGCTGCCGCTGCCCGCCGGAGAACTCGTGCGGATACCGCTGGGCCCACGTCGGGTCGAGCCCCACCAACTCCAGCAGTTCGCCGACACGGCGGCTGATGTCGGCAGGGGAGTACTGCCCCTGACCGTGTACCTTAAGCGGCTCGGCGATGCTGTCGCCGATCTTCCAGCGCGGATCCAGCGATCCGTACGGATCCTGGAAGATTGTCTGCATATGCTGGCGGGCGGCACGCAGTTCGCGTCCTCCCAGATTCGTCAGGTCCTTACCGTCAAAGTGAACCGTTCCTGCCGTGGCACGCTCCATCTGGAGCAGCACCCGGCCCAGCGTCGACTTTCCGCTGCCGGACTCGCCGACCAGGCCGAAGGTTTCGCGCTTGCGGATCGTAAAGCTGACGTCGTCTACGGCGCGGATTAGCTTCTTGGCTTTGCCGATGCCCCCGCCATGCACCGGGTAATACTTTTTCAGGTGATCTACCGTAAACAAAACGTCCGCTTCTTCCGCTGCCCCGGCTGATCCGACTTCGCCGCGTCCTCCAATGTTCTCTTCTGCGCTGCCTTCCCTTGTAACGCGTAAAGCAGCCGTCACGTTGGAATCCGCGGTAGCCACGGGGGCCATCCAGGCCTCCGACTGCACCAGCTCCTCCGCATGCCAGCAGGCGCTCCGGCGCTCGCCGGATTCGGTTAAGACCGGCGCTTCCTGCATACAGCGCTCCGTGGCAAAGGGGCAGCGCGGGTGAAAGCGGCAGCCCTGCGGAAGGGCGGCCAGGCTCGGGATCGACCCTTCGATGGAATGCAGCTTCGTGCCGCGGACCGTGTCGAGCGTCGCGACGGAACGGAGCAGGCCGCGCGTATACGGGTGGCGCGGAAGGTGAAACAGCTCGGAAGCCGGCGCCTCCTCGACGATTTCGCCGGCATACATGACGACCACCCGGTCGGCAATTTCGGCGGCGATCCCGAGATCATGGGTGATCAGCAGGATCGACATGCCAAGCTCGGCCTGCAGCTCTTTCAGCAGGCGTAAAATTTGCGCCTGGATCGTGACGTCCAGCGCGGTAGTCGGCTCATCCGCGATGAGCAGGTCCGGCCCGCAGGACAGCGCCATGGCGATCATGGCCCGCTGCAGCATTCCGCCGGACAGCTCGCCCGGATACTGTTTCAGCCGCAGCTCCGGCTCCGGAATGCCGACCCGTTTCAGCAGCCGGACGGCGCGCTCCCTGGCCTCCCGCTTGGAAACTTTCTCATGCTGCAGAATCGTCTCCTGAATTTGCTGCCCGATCGTAAAGACCGGGTCGAAGGCCGCCATTGGCTCCTGGAACACCATCGCCATCCGTTTGCCGCGAATCCGGCGCAGTTCGGCCTCCGGCAGGCCTGCCAGATCCGTGCCTTCCAGAAGAAGGCTTCCTCTGCTGATGCGCCCGTTCTCATGGTCGATCAGACGCATGATCGCTTTGGAGGCCACCGTCTTGCCGCTGCCCGACTCCCCGACGAGGCAGACGGTTTCCCCGGCCTCGATCGACAGCGTCACGTCCCGGATCGCCTGCAGCGTCCCTTTTCGGGTCGTAAAATCGACGGACAGCTCCCGGATATCAAGCAATGTGCTCATTGACGTTCCCCTCCTTTAACGCTGCGTAACTTTCTTCGGATCGAAATGGTCCCGGAGCCGGTCGCCGATGATGTTGACGGACAACACGAAGGCGGTGATGGCCAATCCCGGGAAAGTACAGATCCACCAGGCCGCGGTCAAATAGCCTCTGCCTTGGGAGAGCAGTGTCCCCCAGTCCGGAACCTCGCGAAGAACCCCGAGGCCCAGAAAACTCAGGCCCGATCCCGTCAGAATGGACGTACCGATACCGATGGCCGCCATGACCAGCAGCGGGGACAGACTGTTCGGCAGCACATGCTTCCAGAACACCCGCAGCGGCGAAGCGCCGATGGATGCCGACGCTTTGACGAACGTCCGGCTCTTGATGCTCAGCACCTGCGCCCGCATCACCCGGGCATAACCAGGCACGGAGGATACGGCCACCGCCAGCACGATGTTAAACAGGCTCGGCCCGAGCGCACCGGCGATGGCCAGCGCCAGCAGGATGCCCGGGATCGTCATCAGCACGTCATTGAGCCGCATGATCGCCGTGTCGATCCAGCCGCCCGCATAACCGGACAGTGCCCCGATCGTTCCCCCAAGGAGGCCGCCGACGAGGACGGAAGCAAAGCCGATAAAGAGCGAGTCCCGGCTCCCGTACACGACCACGCTGAAAATATCCCGGCCGAAATAGTCGGTGCCGAACAGATGCGCGCCGCTTGGCGCCTGCATGATGCTGTCCGTCCGCATTTCCGTTGGGGCATAAGGTGCAATCCACTGCGGCACGACGGCACAAGCCGCCACAAACAGAATGATTAATCCGGCTGCCACCAGGAACAGGTCGCTTGCCGTGAACTTTCGGGCTTTCGTTGCGGCCGTGGCCGCAAGCTTCCGCTCGCGCCAGACCGTCTTGGCGGATACCGCTTCCCTCATAACTGCTCCCTCCTAAGGTTCATGTTGAACGTCTCACGCGCGGATCGATCAACGTATAGGACAGATCCACCAGCAGATTAACCAGCGTATAGATGATGGCTGAGAACAAAATGACGCCCTGGACCACCGGGAGATCCTTGGCCATGATCGCGTCCGAAATGATCCGCCCGATACCCTGGCGGGAAAACACCGTCTCGACGACAACCGTGCCGGCCAGCATGTCACCGATCAGCATGCCCGTCATGGTGACGGCCGGAATCAGCGCATTGCGCAGCGCGTGACGGTACATGACCGCCCGCTCCGCCAAGCCCTTGGAACGAAGCGTCACGATGAACTGTTCGCTGATGACCTCCAGCATGCTGTTGCGGACCATCCGGATAATAAAGCCGCTCCCGACCGTGCCGAGCGCCAGCGCGGGCAGAACCAGCGTCCGCCACCCGTCCGAACCCATCGCCGGAAACCAGCCCAGCGTAATGGAGAAGATCAGGATGAGCAGGATGCCCGACCAGAAGGTCGGCATGGAAATGCCGAACAGGCCGATGACGCGGGCAATGATGTCAATCGCCCCATTCCGGTGAATGGCCGACAGGACGCCCAGCAGCAGACCCACGGTCACGGACACCAGTACGCTGGCTCCGGTCAGGGCCAGGGTAGCGGGGAAGCTCTCGGCGATTTTGGGCAGCACCGGATCGGAATTCAGCAGAGATTTGCCGAAATCCCCCTGCAGAATGCTTCCGAAGTAATGGAGAAGCTGGATGTGAAACGGCTGGTCCACGCCCAGCTGATGCCTTAAGTTCGCAATGACCTCCGGCGTCGCCATCGAGGGGTCGACCATGTTGTCGGTCGGATCCCCGGGAAGAACGTAGAGGATCGTGAACACCAAAACGAGCGAGCCGACAATGACGAGGAGCGACGTAAACAGGCGCCGGGTTACCATCCACAGCATGCCGCCTCAAGCCTCCTTTCTATTTTTGCAAAGATACGTCGTTGAACAGCGGGTACCCCAGGGAATCAAAGGTAAGCCCCTGCACCGATTTGGAAGCGGCCACCGTATACGGGAATACGTAGATTGGCAGAATGACCGCATTGTCGATGATATAATGCTGAATTTTCTTGTACAGCTCCTCGCGCTTGGTATCGTCCTTTTCGACCCGTCCCTCTTCCAGCCACTTATCGACTTCCGGACTGGCAAGTCTCGGCAGCGTCGGCCGGCTTTTCGGGTCATAGGAGTGGTAGAAGGAATACAGCGCGTTCGGATCGGAGTTGACCTGGCTGTTCCCGTACAAATCATAGTTTCCGTTGGTGTAGACCACGGTGCGGACATCCTTTGTAATCTCGACCTCGACGTCCACGCCGATCTGTTTCAACTGCTGCTGCACCATGACCGCGATGTCGTTGCGCTTCTCCCGGTTTGGGGTACCGTCGACGTAATGCAGGGTCAATTTCTTCCCGTCCTTGGTCCGGACGCCGTCCGCCCCCTTGACCCATCCCAGCTCATCAAGCAGCTGATTCGCCTTGGCGATATCCGGTTTGACCGAGTTTTCCAGCGACGGGTCATAACCGAAAGTGCCCGGGGTCAGCGGGGACCAAGCCCGCTCGTACGTACCCAGGTACAGCGTCTTGACGATAGCGTCCACGTCCACGGCCAGCTGAACCGCCTGCCTTGCCTTCAGCTCGTTCCACGGCGCGCGCTCCTGGTTGAAGAACAGCGTGTACGGCAGGCCGAGCGTATTTGCCTGCAGCAGCTGAAAATTCGGATCCTGCTTCAGGGACAGGATATTCTGCGGCGGCACTGTCTCCGCGGCAAGCACCTGCTTGCTCTGCACGCTGCCGATCCGGGTGGCCTCTTCCGGTACGATTTTGAAATCGATACCTTCGAGGTAAGACGCCCCCGTATTGGTCACGATCTCCGGCGCCCAGGCGTAGTCCGGATTGCGCTCGACCTTGATGTCGGCATTCTCATCCCATTTCACGAATTTGAACGGCCCCGTGCCAACCGGATGCTGCCCCAGCTGGTCCCCGTATTGCTTGGCTGCAGTTGGCGACACAATGCCAAGCAGTGCCTGGCTCAGATTGCCCAGAAAAGCCCGTGAAGGCGTCGACAAATTCAGCTTGATCGTGTACTCGTCGATGACCTCGGAGGACTTGTAGGGCTGAAGCAGGGCGGCCGCATTCGCCGCTTTGGTGGCGGGATCCAGAATCCGGTCGAAGTTAAACTTGACCGCCTCGGCGTTAAACGGCGTTCCGTCCTGGAACTTGACGTCCTTACGCAGCTTGAACGTGTAGCTAAGCCCATCGTCTGAAATGGTCCATTCCGTTGCCAGCCACGGCTTGATCGTATTGTCCGGCAGCTGAACGACCAGGCTGTCGTAGATGGTGCGGATGACGCGGACCGCGACGGCCAGGCCGCTGCGGTGCGGGTCCAGTGTATCCGGTGACGTCGCCAGAGCGTAGGTGAGCTCGCCGCCCTGGGCGGATGCTCCCTGTACGGCCGGTGCCGCCCCGCTCTCCGTCTGCCCTTGGGAAGCCGTTGGCTTGCCTCCGCAAGCGGACAGCAGCATAACCAAGACCAGCAGAGCGGCTGCTGCCGATTTACGCCTGTTTTTCGAATAAAACTTCATCTCTCTCAGACTCCCTTCAGATCCAAATATCGTTTGCATGCAGTGCACAGGGACTTGGCAGAGCCCTCGTCACGAAGCCCCCGTCCTGTTTAGGACAGTGCCTTTTGCTTCGTATAGCGGTTCTCAGGCACCGGCAGGCCCAAATTTCCCCGCAGCGTATCTCCCTCGTATTCCGTGCGGAACAACCCACGCCCACGCAAAATCGGCACCACCAGCTCAACGAAGTCGTCCAATCCGCCCGGTACGCCGGATCCGATAATAAAACCGTCGGCGGCCTCTTCCTCAAACCACTGCTGGACCAAATCCGCCACCTTCTCCGGCGTCCCGATAAACACCGTCCGCGGTGTCGCTTCCTGCAGCGCAACTTCGCGCAGCGTCAAATGATCCTCTTTGGCGCGTTTCTTGATACGGTCGGTCGTGCTCCGGAAGCTGTTTGAGCCGAAATCACCCAGGTCGGGAAACGGCTCATCCAGCGGGTATTGGGAAAAGTCGTGGTGCTCAAAGTAACGCCCGAGGTATTCCAACGCCTTCTCGACCGTCACCAGCCCGGCGATCTCCTGGTATTTGCGCTCGGCTTCCTCCTCCGTACGGCCCACGATCGGTCCGATGCCCGGAAAGATCAGAATTTCCTCCGGAGCGCGCCCGTGTGCGGCTGCCCGCTGCTTCACGTCCCGGTAAAAGGCCTTGGCCTCCTCAATCGTCTCCGGACCGGTGAACACAGCGTCCGCCGTTTTCGCCGCCAGGTTGCGGCCGCTGTCCGAGGAGCCCGCCTGGAATACGACCGGCTGCCCCTGCCGGGAACGCGCAATGTTCAGCGGCCCCTGCACGGAGAAGAACTCGCCTTCATGGTTCAGCTGGTGCAATTTGTCCGGATCGAAGAACACCCCGCCCTCCTTATCCCGCACAAACGCGTCGTCTTCCCAAGAGTCCCACAGCCCCTTGACCACCTCGAGATACTCTTCCGCGATCCGGTACCGCTCGGAATGAGCCGGATGCGGCCGGCCGCCGAAATTCAGCGCGGTTCCCTCCAGTGGTGAAGTCACGACGTTCCACCCGGCGCGCCCGCCGCTGATGTGGTCGATGGAGGCGAACTGCCTGGCGACCGTGAACGGTTCGCTGTAAGAGGTCGACAGCGTGCCGACAAGCCCGATCCGGGAAGTGGCCGCGCCGAGCGCGGACAAGATCGTAATCGGCTCAAACCGGTTTAAAAAGTGCGGAATCGACTTTTCGTTGATATACAGTCCGTCGGCGATGAAAACAAAGTCGAACTTGCCTGCTTCCGCCTTCTGGGCCTGCTGCGTATAGAACGAAATATTTACACTCGCATCCGAAGGAATTTGCGGATGTCTCCAGGCGGTGTGGCTGCTGCCCACGCCGTGTATGGTGGCCCCCAGTCGAAGCTGTCTATTTTTGCCCATAGTTCTCTCACTCCATCTTGTTTAAATTTGAGTTAATGCCTGAAATGACTCCAAAAGATGACCCGCGATGATTCCAATATTATTTTTCCAATGAGTATAGTCGGGATTATTGCTGATACTGTACCATCTATGCCTTTCGGGCTACAATACCGTATTAAAATCTTCTATTCATGATTATCCATTCTCTATAAGGCTTTACACTGCGGGCTTTTCCGGGTATGTGAAAAACCCCGATCCGTGCTTGGCGGACCGCGGTTCTCAGGGTTGTTTCGGACAGCTCTGTATTGTATGTGGAGAACAGGGGGGATGAATTAGAGGTCAGACGGCCTGCTCTTCAGCCGGCGTTAATGCTGCGTAACGGGTAAGCTCACTGCGAAGCTCGGTTAATGCGGACTCCAGGCGCTCCCTCAGCTCTTCCTTGATCTCGAAACCGCCGTTCTCCAGGCGCGTGATCCATCCGTCCACGGCGAATACGCCGCCGAGAATATGCGTGCCGCCCAGTGCGGCTACCACCGGCTTCAGCGCATAATCCACAGCCAGAAGATGGGCGATCGTGCCCCCGATAAACAGCGGCAGCACCAGTTTGCCCTGCAGGCCCTTCTGTGGAATGACGTCCAGAATCGTCTTCAGCGCCCCCGAGTAGGAAGCTTTATATACCGGGCTCGCGATAATGACCGCGTCCGCTTCTTCCACGGCCGCAATCACCTGCCGGATCACCGGACTGTTGAAGTCCGCGCGGAGCAAGTCCTCTGCCGGTAAATCCGCCGCCGAGATGAAATCGATCCCGTATCCGGCCAGCGCCAGCCGGTCCTCAAAAAACTGGGTTAAAGCGAACAGGCGGGACCCATGCGTCGGGCTCCCCACAATAAATGTTATTTTCGTCATCGTCATTCCTCCTCATGGGATGGGTTTGAGACTGCCAGCTTCACCAAAATCCGGACCCCGTGGACCAGGACGTCCTCGTCAAGGTCAAACCGGGGCTGGTGGATCGCATGCACGATTCCCGCTTCCTTGTTCCCGCAGCCGATAAAAGCGAAGGCGCCGGGAATGCGGTCCAGGTACCAGCCGAAATCTTCGCCGGCCAGGCTGGGTGGATCGAGGAAGCTCACCCGCTCCTCGCCGAGCACCTGCCGCGCAGCAGCCATGATCCGACGGACGGCAGCGTCGTCATTCACGACGGTGATGCCTTCGCGCAGCTCCATGGAGTAACTTCCTCCAGCCGCTTCCGCGATGGTGGCGGCCAGACGCCGAAGCCCTTCCGTAATCGCCGCAACGGTTTCCTTCCGGAAGGCCCGGAAGGTCCCCTTCAGCTCGCTGTCGGCTGCAATGACGTTCACGGCCGTCCCGGCATGCAGCGTGCCGAACGCAAGAACGGCTGCTTCTGCGGGATTAACCCGGTTCGCCATCAGGCCGTTCACCTCGGTGACGAACCGCGCCGCCATCTGCAGGGCGTCCACCGCCTGGTGTGGGGCGCTGTGATGCCCGGACGCGCCCTGAAACCGGACGGTGAAATGGCTGGAAGCCGCCATCGCTTCGCGCGGATGCACGCCGAGCGTGCCGACGGGCAGCTCCGGCATGACATGCAGCGCGAAGCATTGGTCGACGCCTTCCAGCACGCCGTCCTCGATCATGTCGCGGCCGCCTGACAGCAGCCGCCCGTCCAGCGGGCTTCGCAGCGCGCCTTCCTCCGCCGGCTGAAACACGAACCGGATCGTCCCACGGATCCGGTGGCGGTGCGCGGCCAGCGTCCGGGCCGCGCCAAGCAGCATCGCCGTGTGCGCGTCATGGCCGCAGGCATGCATGACGCCCTCATGGACCGAGCGGTACTCGGCCTCATTCTCCTCTTGGATCGGAAGCGCGTCCATGTCGGCGCGAAGCAGCAGGGTCGGGCCGCTGCCGCCGGTACCGTGCAGCGTTCCGACGACCCCCATGCCAAAGTGCTTGCCGACGCCGCGCCTGACCTCGATCCCCCAGGATTCCAGCAGGCCGGCCACGATGCCCGAGGTGCGGACCACATCGTACAACAGCTCAGGATGGCGGTGCAGGTCCCGCCGAATCCGGACGAGCTCCTCACGGAGCCCTCCGGCGAATTCCATCAGTTCATCCGCTCGTGTCAGCCCGATCATCGTCCGCTCCTTTAAGAACGTCCCGCCGCGGCCTTGGCTCCGGCATACCGGTTCTCCGGCACCGCCAGCCCGAGATTGCCGCGCAGCGTGTCACTCTCGTATTCGGTCCGGTAAATGCCGCGTTCCTGCAGAATCGGCACCACCTGATCCACGAATTCCTCCAGCCCTTTCGGCACGGCGGCCGTAATCATGAAGCCGTCAGCCGCGCCTTCCTCGTACCACTCCTGAATGTGGTCCGCAACCTGCTCCGCGGTTCCGATAAAATTGCCGCGCGGCGTAGCCGACTGCAGCGCCACCTGCCGAAGCGTCAGGCCTTTTTCCTTGGCGTCCTTTTTGATTTTGTCCGTGCCGCTTTGGAAGCTGTTCTTGCCGAGATCGCCAAGATCCGGGAACGGCTCGTCGAGCGGATACTGGGAGAAGTCGTGATGCTCGAAAAACCGGCCAAGGTAGTTCAGCGCATTTTCGATCGTCACCAGGCTGGCGACCTCCTGATACTTCTGCTCGGCTTCCTCCGGCGTGCTGCCGATAATCGGGCTGATGCCCGGGAAGATCAGCACGTCGTCCGGATTGCGGCCAAACGAAGCGGCGCGGGTTTTGACGTCCTGATAAAAGGCTTTTGCATCCTCCAGCTTTTCGTGCCCCGTAAAGACGGCGTCCGCTTCCTTCGAAGCGTAGTTTTTGCCGACCTCAGACGAGCCCGCCTGAAAAATGACCGGCTGCCCCTGCTTGGAGCGGGCGATGTTCAGCGGCCCTTTGACCGAGAAAAACTCGCCTTCGTGGTTCAAGGTGTGCATTTTCTCCGGATCGAAGAATACCCCGGTTTCCTTGTTCCGCACAAACGCGTCGTCCTCCCACGAATCCCACAGCCCCCGGGCCACTTCCAGGAATTCGGTCGCGATCCGGTAGCGCTTGTCGTGCTCGGGATGCTCCATCTTGCTATAGTTCAGTGCCGATCCTTCCAGCGGGGACGTCACGATGTTCCAGCCGGCGCGCCCGCCGCTGATCATGTCGAGCGAAGCGAACTGGCGGGATACGGTAAAGGGCTCGCTGTAGGAGGTGGATAACGTGCCGACGAGCCCGATGTTCTTGCTGACGGACGCGAGCGCGCTCAAAATCGTGATCGGCTCAAAACGGTTCAGAAAATGCGGGATCGATTTTTCGTTAATATACAAGCCGTCCGCGATAAAGATGAGGTCCATCTTCCCTTCCTCGGCTTTTTGGACCCAATGTTTGTAAATCTCAAAATTGACGCTGGCGTCGGGCCGGGCGTCCGGATGGCGCCACATGGAGGTTCCCCCTCCGACACCGTGCAGCAGCGCGCCGAGCTTCAACTGTCTTTTCTTGGCCATTTCTTCCATCCTCCTTTAGTTAAAAAGCGATTCTATTATGGATAAAGAATTCACGTAACCTTTGCCATTTGAAATTCTTCAAGCGTTACCAAGCGCCGCACCAGTTATGTCATCCTCAATGGCTTCCAATGGTATGCGCTTCGCGGCCTATTCGCTTCACCCATCATTCCAGCCACCTTCCCGGAAAGGTTTCAGACCAAGGCGGCCGCCTGCTTAATCCGATCGATTTGCCCCAAGTGGTTCTCCACGTGCCGGATAAATCCGTTAACCAAATCGGCGACGCTGACGGTCTGCCCTCTAGGATTCACGCCGGTTTTCGCCAGGTCTTCGGGCGTAAGCCGCTGGAGCAGCAGCGTGTTGTACGTGAGCAGCGCGTGGAACGCACCCAGGATGTCCGGCGTGCTGCCCTGATTGGCATGCTGGCCGCTGACCCAGGCGTCCTGTTCGAACGCCGGCAGCTGTGCTGTCGTACCCGCAAGAATATCGCGGATGCGAAACGAGGTCACAATGCTGTGATCGGTCAGGTGCGAGAGGACCTCCTGCACGCTCCATACTTCCGGCGCCCGCTTCCAGGTCAGCTGCTCCTCGCTCAGACCTTCGATGGCTGCGAGCAGCTGACGGTGCGTGCCGCTGAATTTGTCGATTTGAACCTCACTCATATGAACGCTCCTTCCAACCTTGAATTAGGATACGGGTGATTTCGCACCGCCGGCGGGCGATGGATGAAACCGGGACAGGGAGAACGGCGCGATAGGATGCGGACTGCGGCCGTCCACGATCAGGTCCGCCAGCAGGCTGCCGACCGCGCTCGAAAATTTAAAGCCATGCCCCGAAAATCCGCCCGCTGCCCATACATGCGGGTGCTCCGGATGCCGGTCGATGATAAAACCCTCGTCGGGCGACATTTCGTATTTGCATACCGCTCCCCGCTTCAACCGGCCCGAAGCTCCCGGCATGTAGGCATTCAAGGCGCGCCTCAAGTCGCCTTCGTCCTCGGAGAGCGTGCCGAAGGGTGCCAGCTCCCCGCCAGGCTGCCAGGCATGCCCGGTGTCGTGCCGGCCGATTTTGAGCCCGGCCCCGCCGATACTCGGGAAGCCGTAATAGGAGCCCTCCAGCGCATTCAGCGTGAACCCGGGGAACCGTCCGTTATCGAAGGCGGGGGTGTTCGTCTCGAACCACCCCACCGTTTTGCGGACGGCCCGAACCGGGAGGTTCACGAACGGGGACAGCGTGCCGAACCAGGCGCCGGCGCTCAGAACCGCGAACGAGGCATGGTAGGTGCCCTCCTTTGTCGACACAGTGACCCCGTCCTGATGCGCCCCGATGCCCCGGACCTTCGCGTAAGTCAGCAGCTCCGCGCCTTTGGAAAGGGCCAGCTTGCGGTAAGCTCCGACGCAGCGTTCGCTGTGCAGATATCCGGCGGCCGGCTCATACATCGCTTCGAACGAATCCGGTACGCGCAGCTCGGGCCAGCGTCTGCGGATCTCCGCCGCGTCCAGCCATTCGGGATGGATCCCGTGCCGCTTGGCCAGCTCGATCCGCTCCCTGTAGGAATACAGGCCGCTGTCGGCGAGGTTCAGCACGCCGGATTGGACGAGCAGCTTCGTCTCGGTCAGATCCTCGACTTCGTTCCAGAGCCGGTGCGCGCGGATCGCCATTTCCGTATAGACCGGATCGCCGCTGTAAGCGTGGCGGATCAGGCGCGGCTCCCCGTGGTGGCTCCCCTCCTGGTGCGGCGGGTCAAACGCATCGATCAGCAGTGTCTTCACTCCGCGCCGGGCCAGATAATATCCGGCGCTCATACCGACCGAGCCCGCTCCTGCAACAATGACGTCGTACAATCTCCCCATGGCTATTTCGACGCACCCCCGTGGCCGAAATGCGCCAGGGCGTCTTCGGCTAACTGCGTAAAAAAGGCGACGCTGACCGGGATCGCCTGCTCATCCAAATCAAAGGCGGGGTGATGCCATTCCTGCCTCCCCTCCGTCCCCATGAAGACGAACAACCCGGGAACCGCTTGCTGGTAGACGGCAAAATCCTCCCCGGCGGGTGAAGGAACCGGCACGATCGCCCGGTATCCCGCTGCCTCGACTGCGGCTGTGCCAAGCTCGGCCAGAGCGGGGTCATTGTCCACCGGCGGCGGCCCTTCGATCCAACGGACCGCGGCCGTGGTGCCGAAGGCTTCCGCCACGCCCCGGACGACCTGCTCGAACCGCGTCAGCACCTGCTCGCGTACCTGCTGATCAAACGTGCGGATCGTGCCCTCGAGGAGCGCCTGCTCCGGAATGACGTTCCACGTCGTTCCACTGTGCAGCTTCGTGACGCTGATCACCGCGCTGCTCAGGGAGCTGATGCTTCGGCTCACCACCGACTGCAGCGCCGTAATGATATGCGAAGCCGTCACGATCGGGTCCAGCCCGGCCTCCGGAACGGCCGCATGCGAGCCCTTCCCGGCGACTTCGACGATGAAGCCGTCGGCCGCCGCCATCAGCGGTCCTTCCTTGATCCCGATCGTCCCGACGGGAAGATCGGGCTTGTTGTGCATGCCGAAAATGGCCTGCACTCCTTCCAGCGCGCCGCTGTCGATGACCTGCTTCGCGCCCTTCGCCTTCTCCTCGGCCGGCTGAAAGATCAGCCGGACGGTGCCGTTGAGCCCGTCTTCACGGGCTTTCAGCGCGTATGCCGTCCCGATCAGGGCGGCGGTATGAAAATCATGCCCGCAGGCATGCATTTTGCCTTCATTCTCTGACGCGAACAGGAGTCCCGTCTCTTCCTGGACCGGAAGCGCGTCGATGTCCGCGCGCAGCGCGATGACCGGCCCTGGCTGCAGACCGCCGACCTCGGCCACCACGCCGGTGGCCAGCGGAAGGTCCAGAATCCGGATGCCTGCTTCGCTCAGCCAGCCCCGGATCCGGCGCGTCGTTTCATATTCCTCGCCGGACAGCTCCGGAAAGCGGTGCAGCTCCCGGCGGATTTCGATCAAGCGGTCCACCCCCGCGACGGAGGGGGTTCGTACAGCATCGCTCGGCATGTCGCCATCCTCCTTTACTGATGTCTAAGGGTACTTAGGCGGATTTGACCCGCGCCCTGTCCCGCTCACAGCCTCAAGCCTCTGCCGGCACTTCGGCCAGCGCTTCCGCCAACAGTTCAAACGAACGGAGCCGCTTGTCGAAAGGCTGGATGTTGGTCGTGACGACGAACTCGTCGATCCCCGACGTCCGATGAAGCTCAAGCAGTTTCTCGCGGACGGTTTCCTTCGTGCCCTTCAGCACCGAGGGCTCCTGCTCCTCGACGGTATAAGGCTCATTGGCCTGGCGGCCGAATTCCTCGGCCTGCTCCAGCGTACCGACCGTCAGCGTACGGCCGCTGGCGAGGTGAATCTTCACGAGCTTGTGGGACCCGGCAAGCTCAACAGCTTCTTCCACGCTGTCCGCCACGACGACGGACAGCGCCACGATGACCTGCGGCCGGGTTCCGTGCGAATCGTCAAATGCGTCCCGGTAGGCGCGAATGGCCGCCAGCGCGGTCGCTTCATCCCCGTTGATGAACAGGGAGAATACATAGGGCAGCCCCAGGCCGGCTGCGATCTCCGCGCTGCCTACGCTGGCGCCCAGCACGTACAGTTCGGGGGCCGCCTCCGGCAGCGGAGTGGCGCGCAGCCCGTGCAGCGGATGGTCCGTCTCCAGCCGATTGTGGAGATGCTTGCCCAGCTCCACGATTTTATCCGTCAGGGAAGCGGAATCCCCGGCTCCGCGCTGCAGCGCCTGTGTGCTCCGCGGCAGCCCTCCGGGAGCGCGGCCGATGCCGAGGTCGACCCGGCCGGGCGCCAGGGACGCCAGCACATTGAAGTTCTCCGCCACCTTATACGGGCTGTAATGCTGAAGCATAACGCCGCCCGATCCGATGCGGATCGTTTGGGTTTTGGCCAGCAGGTAAGAAATCAGCACCTCCGGCGAGGAGCCCGCTACATGATCGGAATCGTGATGCTCCGACACCCAGAACCGCCGGAACCCGAGCGCCTCGGATTTCTGGGCCAGCCGTATCGTATGCTCGAACGCCTCCGCGGAAGTCTCTCCGGGATAAACCGGGCTTTGATCCAGAACGCTAATTGTAATGCTCATATGGATCTCCTCCTAAATGCTGTAGTTCAGTTCCGGCGTAATCCGCTTCAGAAACTGCTTGGTCCGTTCTTCGCGGGGATGGTTGAACAGCTGGGCCGGCGGCCCTTCCTCCACGATGACTCCCCCGTCCATAAACACGACGTGGTTCGCCACATCCCGGGCGAAGCCCATTTCATGCGTCACGACGATCATGGTGATGCCCTCCTTGGCAATTTTGCGGATGACCTCCAGCACCTCGCCGACGAGCTCGGGATCCAGCGCCGATGTCGGCTCGTCGAACAGGATGACCTCCGGTTCCAAGGCCAGTGCCCGGGCGATGCCGACGCGCTGCTGCTGCCCGCCCGACAGCTGGCTCGGATAGGCGTCCAGCTTGCCCGCCAGCCCCACCTTCTCCAGGAGCGCTGCGCTGCGCTTGCGCGCTTCGTCCTTCGGTATTTTTTTGACGATGACGAGGCCCTCCATCACGTTCTCGATCGCCGTCTTATGCTTGAACAGATTGTACTGCTGGAATACCATCGCCGTTTTTTGCCGGAGCGCGTGGATGTCCTTCTTTGACGCATGCTCCGCATTCATCCGGAAGTCGCCGATGGCAATCTCTCCGCTGCTCGGCTTCTCCAGGTAGTTCACGCACCGCAGCAGCGTCGTTTTGCCGGAGCCGCTCGGCCCCAGAATGACGACGACCTCCCCTTTGTTCACGGTCAAATCAATCGATTTCAGCACCGGGTTCCGGCCGAAAGACTTGGATATATTCGTCAGCTTGATCATGCCACTCCCCCCCGATTGTACAGATTGATGCGTTTCTCCAGCAGTGCCGTCAGCCTTTCGATCAGAAGCGTCAGCCCCCAGAAAATGGCCGCAGCCGCCAGGTACGCCTCGAAGAACTTCCAGTTGGTCGACGCCACGATTTGCGCTTTGGCGTTAATGTCCACGACCGATACGGTAAAAGCGAGCGTCGAGCCATGCAGCATTCCGATCACCGAATTCGACAGATTCGGCAGGCTGACGGCCAGCGCTTGGGGCAGCACGATGCGGCGCAGTGCCTGCGGCGTCGTCATGCCGATGGAATAGGCCGCCTCCAGCTGGCCGCGGTTCACGGCGAGCAGGCCGGAGCGTATCACCTCGGACATATAGGCTCCCGCCGTGATAGAAAAGGAAATGAAGGCAAAGCCGATCATCGGAATGGACGAGGATTTGAAGCCCAGCCCAAGAGCGGCGGATACCGCGTCGACGATGACCGGCAGCCCGAAATAAATAAGCAGCAGATGCGTAAGCATCGGCGTGCCGCGGATGAAGGTCACATAAGCCGTGGCGATCTGGCTGAACACCGGGACTTTGTAGATCCGCACCACGGCTCCGATCAGCCCGATGATAAAACCGGCCGTCACAGAGACGGCGGTAATGAGAAGGGTGGTTGGTATGGCGGACAGCAGGTGGACAAAGGCGGTCCAAATAAACGAAACGTCGATTTTCACAGCTCAGCGCCTCCTTTCTCCGTTCCAATTCCCGCGACCACGCGCCGGTAGGACCCTTTCTTCTGGATCCGGAAGCCGGATCGTGCCGGCGTATCCGGAAGCTCATGCCGCAAGAGGCGGACCTCCAGGGCCTTGAGCAGCTTCTCCAGGGTAAAGCTCACAACCAGGTAAATGAGCGCCAAAGCGATGTAAGACTCGATAAAATGCTGGGTGACCGAACCGAGCGTCTGCGCTTTTCCCGTCATCTCCATCACGCCGAGCGTAAAGGCCAGCGACGTATCCTTCAGCAGGGCGATCACCAGGTTCGAGAATACCGGGACGGCGATCGCCAGAGCCTGGGGCAGGACGATCCGGGTAAACGCCTGACGGCCTGTCATCCCCACGGCATAAGCCGCCTCAAGCTGCCCCCGGTCCACCGCCATGACCGACGCCCGGATCATCTCCGACATGAAGGCCCCGGTGTGAAGACCGTACGTCAGGATGACAAACACGAGCACCGGCGCTTTTGACATGTCGATCCCGATGAGCTTCAAGATCTCCGGCAGTCCGTAGTAGAACAGGAACAGCTGGATCAGAATCGGCGTACCCCGAAAGAAAGAGACGTACACCTGAGAGAACGTTCGCAGTGCCGGTATCCGGTACAGCCGGGGAAGGGCGATCAGAAAACCGACCAGCATCCCCACCACCAGCGAGCCTGCAACGATCAGCAGGGTGATGCCCAGCGTCGATGCCAGCTTCGGGAAAAAGCTGAGCACAAATGAGAAATCGAACGGTGCCCCCATGTTACAACCTGCCCCCTTCCTGGTTTCGTCCGGACTATTTATCCGCCGTAAAGTCGCTGCCGAGCCATTCCTTGCTCAGCTTACCAAGCGTTCCGTCCTGCTTCAGCTCCTTGATCGCCCCGTCTACCGCATCGGCCAGCTTCTGCTCTTCCGGATCGTCCTTCCGGAAGACGAACAGAATGTCATGCTCGGACTGGTCGTCGCCGGTGACTTTCAGCTTGCCCTGCGGGTCGATCAGCGGCAGCGAGAAGTCCGCTCCGATCGTCGCGTCCACCCGTCCGGTCGTAATTTGATTCACGGTATCGTTGGCGGCGCCGTTTTGATAGACAATTTGGATCGCATTATCGTGTTCCTTGTTGTAGTTCTCGAGAATTTGGGCTTCCGCGCTTGTAGCGCCGGTTAACACTTTTTTGCCCTTCAGATCGTCCAGCGAGTGGATTGAATCGTTGTCCTTGGCAACGATGATCTTGTTTCTCCAGTGGGCATACGGCTCTTTGTTAAAAAGGTACTTTTCCGTCCGCTCCGGGTTTTTCTCCATTTCATGCGCCACAAAATCGATCTTCTTCGTCTCCAGGCTGAGCAGCAGATTGGAAAACTCCTGCGTCTGGATATCGAACTCGTAGTCCGGCAGGCGCTTGTCGATCTCACGCACCAGCTCTACGTCGAAGCCGGTCAGCTTTCCGTTCTCATCGATAAAGCAAATTTTCGGAAAGGCCGTGCCTGTGCCTACGACGATTTTTTTGACGGCTCCTCCTGCGGCGGCGTTCGCCGCCGTATCCGCGGACGTTTCCCCGCCCTTCGATCCGGATCCGCACCCGGCAATCACCCCTGCCAGCATGATCCCTGCAACGACTGCTAATGTTTTTCTCACGACCTCATCCCCTTTCATATGGCTCCCATTTTCTCTTGTTTGATAATTCCTATAGATTTAGTAAGGATTATGTTGTCAATAACTTTACCGCGATTTGCACAACGCGTCTAATAGAGTTTTTCTATCCGATCATGTAATTCATTAATGGGACGGACGACTGCTTCAAATCCAGCAGAAATTCAAGGATATCCGTGTTCTCGCCGGTGAGCGAAATCAGGTTGGTCTGCAGCGAGACACCCGCTGTTTCGGTGATGTCCACGGGAACGAGGCTGCCCCTCTCCTCCTCCTGCCTGGCGCAGAGGCCGGGAAGAAAGCAGATGCCCGCCCGCTCCAGAACGAGCTTCTTCGCCGTTTCAGAGTTGTCGACCTGATAAACGATGTTCGGCGGCTGATCCAGGCTTTCGAACACCCGGTGAATCCGCAGCCAGTCAAGGGAGCCGCACTCGAAAAATACCAGCGTTTCGTGGCGGATTTCCCGGATGGACGCCCGGCCGGCCGAGGCGAGGCGGTGATCAGGGTAGACATACAGGCGAATGGGGTCTTCGTAAAAAGGATAGGACTGGAACGCGGGATTCATCATCTTGCGAACAAAGGCCAGATCGAGTTCCCCGGCTGACAGCTTGGCGGCCAGCTCGTCGGTTGGCGCTGTGGTCAGCTTGAATTTGATATCGGGAAAACGCCGGGTCAGTCCCATCAGCAGATGGGGCATCAAATAGTTGGATACGGAGACAGTGCTGCCGATCCGCAGTTCGTTGGGCATGGCCCGTTTGGACTGGAGGTGGTGCTTGCCCTTCTGGTAGGTCTGGAGAATTTGCTGGGCGTAGGGGAGAAATTGCTTGCCTTTTTCCGTCAGATGGATCTGTTTGCCCAGACGGTCGAACAGCCGGCAATCAAGCTCGCGTTCCAGCGACTGAATGCGCGCAGTGACCGTGGGCTGGGACAGAAACAGTACATCCGCAGCCTTGTTGAAGCTGCCGTAATGGTTGATGTACACAAAAGCCTCCATGTTTTCGATGTTCAAGGTAACACCCCCGAAGTTTTATCACTCACTATTCCAATGAATTTAGGTGGTTTTAAACCTGAAAAAGGGTATAAATTATCCTTATCTTAGGCAGGTGGCAAAATATTGTCAATCGTTAATTTTCATAACGGGCTCTTCCGTTAGAGTGAAAAAAGGCCGGAGCGACGCCTATTTTTGGATTTTAGGGGATCATCCGGATCTGCCTAGGCTTCCATTGCCGAAGCATTGAACCTTATAGATTTTTTTGATCTGTAAATTAATTATTTTATTTTCCGATGCGAATAGTTGGTATTACCTGCTATACTGAGCTCACACTAAATTACCTGAATCCCTTCCAAAAGGAGTGAAAGCGATGAATCCAGAAGAATTGATCCTCCGGGACGCCAAGGATTCCGAACGCGAATTGATTGCCGAAGTGATGCTGGAATCCTATCAGCAGTATGCCTTTGATATGCCCCAGGAACGGTGGGAGCAGTACCGGGATTCCATCCGGAATTCCGTCTATGGGAACGCCCCATATGCCCGAATCGTTGCCGAAATCGACGGCCGGATCATCGGAAGCGTCCAGATGTTCCTCTCCTCGGAAGCCGCTTACGGCAATCCGGAGATGGGCATTCATTCGCCGATCATCCGCCTCCTGGCCGTTCATCCTTCTGCGAGGGGACGCGGGGTGGCCACTGCGCTTATTCGGGAAGCGGCGCGCCGTTCGCTGGAGCTTGGAGCCACGACGCTTAACCTCCACACTTCCGACATGATGGCCTCGGCCGTAAAGCTGTATGAGAGGCTCGGGTTCCAGCGGCACTATGAGACCGATACAACCAATGGGGAAACGCTGGTTAAAGGATACCGGATCGACGTTCCCGGTTCCCTGCTGCTTCAGAACGCGGTGTAGCCCTCATCCCATCCATGCTTCCATACAAAATACGAAAAGGCGGTCCGGTTGAAACCGGGACCGCCTGCTATATGCCTTATTTTGTCCAACCGGATCATGCCACAGATCCGTCTTCCAGTGCCTCGCGCACCAAAGCGAGCAGATTGGCCTTCTCGGCTTCGGGAATCCATTCCGTCAGCCGGGCCGCCGCGACCGGAAGCCGCCAGGCATCCACATCCGCTTGGCTGAGGCTCCCGCTGCCGATGTACTGCCGCGTATACTCCTTGACGAGCTCCTCCCTCATCCGTGCGAACTGCTTCACGACCTCATCCGGCGTGCCTTCAGGCATGGTGCCCATTTGGAGCAGCACCAAAGTTCGCGCAACGTCTCCGGCCGGATTCCCGCGCATGCCGGTCATCCAGTCAATGACCCAATCCTTCTCTCCGAGAATGATGTTGTCCGGATGAAAATCTCCATGACACAGCTTCGATCCTTCCGGAAGCTGCTTCAGATAGGCCACAATCCGCTCTTTCTCCTCTTCCGCCAAGGAAGGCGAATGCTGAATGCGGTTTTTCAACACCGTCTTCTGCTCCGGCAGGCCGTAAATGTCCCGGGCGTGCAGCTCCAGATGAAGTCTGGCCATCCGGGCCGCTTCTTCGTGCAGGATGTCCGGATTAACGGAAATGGCCTGTAGCATGGTTATGCCGGATGCCTGCTCGTAGACCACCCCAAAACGGGTGCCGAGCTCCGCAAGCCGAACCGGCCGAGGTGTCATCACTCCCGTGTTATACACCTTCAAGCTGATTTGATATTCCTCTTCCGCCGTCCCCCGCGGCATGCCTTCCCGGTACAGCTTCAGCACCTGGCCTGGCTGATAGGACAGAACCTCCGCCGTTCTGCCGGCAGCGACCACCGGACTTCCCCCCATATGTACCCAGCTCCTCTCTGCCGCCCCGTTCCTTTTCCAAACCGAAACCTGGGCCGCTTGCAGGTCCATTGTACCTCATCTCCCGCGGGGATGGATACGGGGATTTTGCGCTGCGCCTTATTCGTGCTCCCGTCGGAAGCAGACGTCAAAAAGCCGCCAGGGCGGCAGTATACTCTCCGCAGCCCGAGCGGCTTGCTTACATCCATCTTCTCCTTCATCCATAAGGATAACGGGAAATCAGGTTTATCCTTCCTTCAGACGTTCCACATTCACCGTTTGGGTGTCGGTAGGCCGGGTCCCGACCTGAACCGTGGCCACCCCGTTGTCCACATCCACCTTTTCAATCCATACCGGCACCCCTTCCAGGTTTACGGGAATGGTGTCTTTTGCCTGATAAATATCCAGCGCGCGCTGAGCGTCCATCTTGGTTTCAGCCTCCTGTATAGTAGAATCATATGTTATTTGTGCGCAGAACCTGGCATTCTTTGCTAGAACCTGGCGCTCTCGTGAATTTTTACTTTGTAAATCTTTATGGCTTGAACTTTGCTCGAATGCCCGGACCCTCAGCCTTCCTCGGGATCTCCCTCTTGCGCGGGACCGATCATGCCCGGTTCAACGACGATCGTGTCGGTCGTGCTCGCCCCGATGTAGCCGTTGTCAGCCGTAATGTTGCCGCCGCCCAATCCCTCGTTGACCATCCGGTCGATATCGAGCATATGGGTATCCAGCGATATATCTTCATCCGGCGAGGTTACGTTATGCCAATTGACGTTGTCCGCATCGATATAATCCGCAGATTCGATCGCGTCTCTGGCTGCCTCGTAATTTTCGAGCGCTTCCAGCGTCAGCTCCTTGTCGTCGTCCGGGTCCTGTCTTCTGTCCTTCAACCTTGCTCCCTCCTCGCTTCAGCATGCATGTGGTCATGGGTTCAATATGCCCCGCAGGCGGTTAAACCATTCATTTTTTCCCTGGCCAAATCGGCGGCGGGCCTTATAGAAACGGGATATTTTCCCCATACTAGTAGGAAAAAGCGTTAAAGGAGCGATAACTATGCATACCGTCTGGAAGGGAGCGATCAGCTTCGGTCTGGTGCACGTCCCGGTGAAAATGTTCTCCGCCACGGAGGACAAAGATATTTCCATGAGGTACGTCCATAAAGAGTGCGGCAGCCCCCTCTCTTATGTCCGTAAATGCCCGGTCTGCGACGAGGAAGTGGGCTGGGAAGAAATCGCGAAGGGCTATGAATATGAGAAGGGAAAGTTCGTTTTGTTTGAAAAAGAGGAGCTGGAGCAGATTACCGAGCAGGCCAACAAGGCGATTGCCATCCTTGACTTTGTCGATCTGTCCGAAATCGATCCGATCTACTTCCAGAAGACGTATTACCTCGCTCCGGATCAGGCCGGGGGCAACGCTTACCAGCTGCTGAAAGAGGCGATGCAGCAGAGCGGCAAGATCGGAATCGCCAAAATCTCCATCCGCTCCAAGAGCAGCCTCGCGGCGATCCGCGTGCTGGATGAATGCCTTGCGATCGAAACGATGTTCTACCCGGACGAAATCCGCCCGGTCTCCCAGGTGCCGAACCTGCCGGAAAATATCCAGGTCAACGATAAGGAGCTCGGCATGGCGCAAATGCTGATCGAGCAGCTCTCCACTCCGTTTGAGCCGAAAAAATACGGGGACGATTACCGCGAGCGTCTGCTCGATCTGATTGAGCACAAGGTGGCGGGCGAAGAGATCAAGATCGCTCCGGCGAAGCAGGAGACGAATGTCATCGACTTGATGGCCGCCCTGCAGGCCAGCATCGAAGCGGCCAAGCCCGTGGCGACCGACCCGGGCCCGGCCAAGAAGACCGCCAGGGGCAAAGCCAAAGCCAATCCGGCGGAACCTGCCGCCGCAGCCGGCGAAGGGCCCAAGCCGAAACGCCGCAAGACGGCCAAGAAAAACGAAACCGTCTCGTAACGGTTAGATCGGAGGATCATCGATGCCGTTTACCCCGATCATCCCTTTCGAACCCATCATGACGGACCTCCTCCCTTCCGGAGAGCAGTGGATCGCCCAGATCAAATGGGACGGCGTCCGGATGATCACCTATTACGACGGCGAGGAGGTCCAGCTCGTGAACCGCAAGGGGAACAACCGGACGCGCCAGTATCCCGAGCTGCTGGATATCGCTTCTTATTGCCGTGCCGATTCGGTCATTCTGGACGGCGAAATCATCGCCCTGGTAGACGGGGTGCCTTCCTTTCATCAGGTTATGAAACGGGACAGCCTCCGCTTAGAGCAGCAAATCAAAGCCCGCGTCCAGCAAGTGCCGATCGTCTATATGATCTTCGACATCCTGTATTACAACGGCGAATGGGTAACCGGGCGTCCGCTGCGCGAGCGTCAGGAGCTTCTTGCGGAAACCGTGATCCCCAGTGGACACATCCAGCTCGTGCCAAGCTATACGGACGTCCCGCTGCTGTATGACGTGTCGGTTCAGCACCGGCTTGAGGGCATCGTCATCAAAGACGTTAACAGCGTCTATGCCCTGGGCGGCAAGGACAAGCGGTGGCAGAAGCGGAAGAACATCCAGGATGTGAACGCCGTGGTCGGCGGGGTGACGTTCCGGGACGGCATCGTGAATGCGCTGCTGCTCGGCCTGTATGCCGGCGACGGGAGGCTGGTCTATATCGGCCATGCCGGAACGGGCAAGCTGAAGGTGGCCGACTGGCGCAGCATCACCGAGCGGGTCGCGGACATGGCGGTGAAGGAGCGCCCCTTCGTCAATCAGCCGGAGCGGCAGAAAGGGGCGGTCTGGATCCGTCCCGAATGGGTGGTTAAGGTGAATTTTCTGGAGTGGACCCCCGGCGGCACCCTGCGTCAGCCCAGTATTCAGGCGTTTGTGGATGTTTCCCCCGCGGACTGCCGGCTGAATCCGTAGCTTTCAAAGGATCACTGTGACAACCTAAGCCCGTGACGTTCCATCATGCAGGCCAGAAATGGCATCCCGCCTAAAAGTATTGGAGGTAACCGTATGCCGCGAACCGTGAAAGGCACGATTTCGATCGAGGGACAAGACATTCCCATCACCAATCCCGACAAGCCGCTCTGGCCGGAAATGGGCATTACCAAGGCCATTTATTTGCAAAAGCTCGCAGCGCTCGCTCCCTATTTGCTGAAGTACTGCCGGAACCGGCTGCTCACGACGATCCGCTATCCGCATGGGGTGCCGGGCGAATTTTTTTATCAAAAAAATGCGCCGGAGCCGCTGCCTCCCTTTGTGCAGACGGCCGAGAAGGACGGCATCAACTACATCCTGCTGAACGGCCTGCCTGAACTGCTGTGGCTTGGCAACCTGGCCGCGCTGGAGTTTCACCCGTCCCTCCATTACGCAGGTAGCACGCTCCCCTGCGAATGGATGATTGACCTCGACCCCTCGCGGGAGGTCGAACCGCGGATCATGGAAGCCGCGTCCATCGTCGGCAAAGTGCTGAGCTCGCTCGGACTGCAGTCGGTGCCGAAGACGTCCGGGGCGACGGGTATTCAGATCATCGTGCCGATCAATGAAGGCATCACGTTCGACGAGCTGCGCACGGTCGGACATTTCGTCGGCATGTTCGTGACCGAGAAGCACCCGGAGCTGTTCACCCTGGAGCGGCTCAAGAAAAACCGCGGCGATAAAATCTACTTCGATTACCTTCAGCACTATCAGGGAAAAACACTCGCCGCTCCTTACACCCCTAGGGCACGTCCGGGCGCAACAGTGTCAACCCCGCTGCACTGGGAGGAAGTGGACAGCAATGTTGCCCCGACCGATTTTCACCTGCTTAACATCGAAGAGCGGCTCGCCCGCCACGGCGACCTGATCGCCGCGCTTGCCCCGCAGCCGATCGAACAGGTTATCCGCCATTTAAGCGCAGCAAAGCCCGGAAGATAACCTTCCGGGCTTTGCTGCATTTCACGGGTCAGTCCAGATGCTGCTGCCCCGCTAATGAATATCTTTTTTCTTGAAACGGCCGCCCTTAACGTCATGGATATTACCAACCGCAAGGAAGGCATCCGGATCCCAATCACCGACGATGGCCTTCAGCTTGGCCTCTTCCAGACGGGTAATGACCACGAAGATCACTTTTTTGCTGTCCCCGGAGTAGGCTCCTTCCCCTTCCAAATACGTAACGCCGCGTCCCAGGCGCTGGGTGAGGGCATCACCGATGTCCTTGTATTTATCACTGATGATCCATACGGATTTGGACTGGTCGATCCCTTCGTTGGTGATATCAATCACTTTAAAGGCGATAAAGTAGGCGATCAGCGAATACATCGCGTTATTCCAACCGAAGACAAAGCCCGCGCTCGTCAGGATAAAGAAGTTGATAAACATGATGATCTCCCCGACGGAGAACGGCGTCTTTTTGTTGATGAGAATCGCAACAATTTCGCTGCCGTCCGTGGAACCCCCCGCCCGAATTACCAGGCCGACGCCCGCACCAAGGATAACACCTCCGAAGATGGCCGCGAGCAGCGGGTCGAACGTAATGGGCTTAACGGGTGCCAGTAATGCGGTGCCGACCGACATCACCAGGACAGCCGCCAGCGTGGAGAAGGCAAATGTCTTGCCGATTTGCTTGTAACCCAGAAACAAGAAAGGAATGTTGAGAACCGTAAGAAAAATACCGAGCGGCAGATGAAAAAGGTGGGAGAGCATAATGGAAATGCCCGTTATCCCGCCGTCAATGATGTTATTGTTTACGAGGAATACTTCCAGTGCAACAGAGACCAAGCCGGCTCCGATCAGCATGACCAGGATGCGCATGAACACTCTGGCTTTCGAGGTCGGCGCCTTGAGCGGCTGCAAATCCTGCGGCAGGTTTGGTCTATCCGTGGATTGCGGGTTTGAAGGTACAGCCATCGAATCCCCCCGATTCTATAGATTGTTGTAGCATAAAGGGACATGAAACGCCCGGGTAGCATCGTATACAGCCTTAGAAATCTGGACTTCCGTGATTATTCCCTTACTTTATTATATCATAGTTTTTAGCTGTATATTAATCAGGATGGGAGTTTTTCTATCATGAAATCCTTATTATTATTCATTGCAGCCGGGCTGGCTGAGATCGGCGGCGGCTACCTGGTGTGGCTGTGGATCAAGGACGCGAGGCCCTGGTGGTTCGGCGCGGCTGGCAGCCTGCTCCTGATCCTGTACGGGATCATTCCCACCCTGCAGAATTACCCTTCTTTCGGCCGCGTCTATGCTGCATACGGGGGCATCTTTATCGTCCTGGCCCTGCTGTGGGGCTGGTGGATCGACAAAAACACGCCCGACGCCTACGACTGGATCGGAGCGGCTCTGTGCATGGCCGGCGTATCCGTCATTCTATGGGCTCCACGGCACTAGGCTTGGAAGCATCATCAGGATCGCGCTGGTCATAGCAGCGGGGACAGCATCCGGCACAGAACTTCCGCCAGCTTGTGCCGAAACGGCCGGGCCTGAAACTCCTCGGTTACGATTTGATGGCTCTGGCGCATATCATCCTTGAAATCTTTCACCAGCCGGTCGATCGCGGATTGCTCGAACATCGCCGCCGTCAGCTCAAAATTGCAGAAAAAGCTCCGCATGTCCATATTAGCGGTACCTACCGAGGCCATCAGGTCGTCGACGATCATGACCTTGGCATGAATGAAGCCTTTCTGATATTGATAGAACTTCACTCCGGCCAGCAGCAGGTCTTCAATATAGGATAGCGAAGCCAGATGCACCAGCCTGGAATCAGCTTTGAGCGGAATGATGATCCGCACGTCCACTCCGCTGACCGCAGCGGTTTTAAGTCCTTCATAGATGCCCTGATCGGGAATAAAGTAGGGCGAGGTGATCCAAATCCTTTTTTTCGCGACTGTAATCGCGCCAAAGCACATCTCCTGGATGGCATTCCAATCCTGATCGGGTCCGCTGCTGACGATTTGAACCTGTTCATCGCTTTCGCATTGATGCTCGGGAAACAGGGCGGGGTCCGACAACCGCTCGCCTGAAGCAAGCTGCCAGTCGCTTAAAAACACGTTTTGCAAAAAATAAACGGCATCTCCTTCAATCTCCAGATGCGTGTCGCGCCAATACCCCATTTTCTGATACTTCCCCAAATAGTCATCGCCAACATTCAGCCCGCCGACAAAGCCTTTGGTTCCGTCTACGACTATAATTTTGCGGTGGTTGCGGTAGTTGATCCTTCGGTCGATCATCGCCAGAAGCGGCGGCAGGAAGAAGTGAAACTCCACGCCCGCTTCCTTCAGCTCCTGAATGAACCCGCGCCTGCGGCCAAGCCGGTAGCTGCCGAAGCCGTCGCAGATCAGCCTCACCTTGACCCCGGCTTTCGCCTTCCGCACCATGATGTCCTTGAACCGGTTCCCGATATCGTCGTCCCGGAAAATGTAAAATTGAATATGTAAGTGATCTTCTGCTTTATCCATGGCCGCGAGCATCGCGCCAAAGGTATCCTCCCCGTCGGTCAGCACCCGGCTCTTGTTGCAGCTCGTAATCGGGCTTTCGGACAGGTGGGACAACAAATTAAACAAGCGCTCCTGATGCTGAAAATCCTTGCTGTGCATATCCCCGGCACGCTTTACCAAGGACGCCTGACTCCATATCAAGGGACGAATCTCTTGAAACAGGCGCGACCCCTGCGTCCGGACCTTCTTCCTCGCCTTATAGTCTTGGGCCACAAAATAATAGACGACAAAACCGATCAGCGGGCAGCAAAATAAAATAAACAGCCAGGCGACCGTCTTGTAAGGATTGCGGAATTCCAGAAGCAGAATCGTTGCCGCTTGAAAAATAAATACGAGTAGTGCGATAAGCAGCCACAGCATACGTCAGCCTCCTTGCGGGTCAAAAGCAATCTGTATGTTCAGGATTGACCACTTTCAGCCTGCTTTATTCAGTATTTACCCGGATCGGCCTGGTGCAGACGCAGCGGCGGCAAAGATCACATTTTTGACATGTTTTAAGAGATCAGAGAATACATAGAAGATAAGACAAGTACAATCAAGCCGAGGAAAGGAGCCGCCATGAAAAATGCCAAAGCCAACGGGCGGGTGACGCTCCTGGTCATGCGAGACGCCCAGCATTCCGTCAAACAGCTGCATCTCTCCAAGCCCTTGATGATGGCCGTCCCCGCCGTGGCCGTTCTGTCGTTGTCCGGACTCGTTCTTGCGCTGCAGGCCCACTCGTCCCAGGTAATCTCCCAACTGGAGCAGAAGGTCACCGCCGAAAGCCGGAAGAACGTCCAGATGCAGCGGACGGTGAACAGCCGGGAACAGTCCATTGAGCGTCTGCAGAACGAAATCGTTAACCTGTCGAGCCAAGCCAAAGATATGAAGCAGAAGATGGATCGCGTGGATGAACTGGAGCACCAGCTGCAGCAGTTCATTGACAAGCACGGGACCACCAGTATGGCCGAGCCTGCTTCCGGGGCTAAAGCGTCTTCCCTGTCCTGGGATGCCTCGCAGCATGTCGGTGGCGAATATATCGCCGTGCATGAGAACGATATGCTGGACCTGGCCCAGGAGACGAAAGACGACTTTCAGGAAATGCAGACACTGCTGAAGTCCATGGAGAACCAGATCCCTTCGACCTTGAAAAAAGCGGAGGAAACGCAGGATCGGATCTCCGGGCAGCCCGACCTGTGGCCGACTGAATCCCGGGTGACGACCTCAAGCTTCGGCTATCGGACGGACCCTTTTACCGGCAGAGCGTCCTTCCATGCGGGGATCGACATTGCCGGGGATAACGGAAGTCCCGTGTATGCGGCGGGAGCGGGTACGATCGTGACGGCGGAAGATAGCGGCGGCGCGCGGGGACGGTATATCGTCATTGAGCATCCGAACGGCCTGCAAACCTGGTATATGCACCTCAGCAAAATCCAGGCCGATGTCGGCCAAACCGTCGAAAAAGGCGAACAGATCGCCGAGCTTGGCTCGACCGGGCGAAGCACCGGCCCCCATCTTCATTTTCAGGTCGTAAAGAAGGATAAGCCCGTTAACCCGCTGCCCTATATTCAGTAGAAGGATTTGATCGACAAAAGGAGGTTTTGCATAATGAGCAGATCCAAAGCGAACCGGCACCAGGCTGCAACGGACACTTTGATCGGCAAAGGGACGGAAATCGAAGGAACGCTGGCCTGTGAGGCCAATCTGCGCATCGAAGGCAAATTTAACGGCGTCATTGAGAGCAAAGGCAGCGTCATTGTCGGGGAGCAGGCGGTAGCCAGATCCCACATTCATGCCAAAGAGGTCATCATTGCCGGAAAAGTTTACGGCGATGTGACGACGCTCGGCCGGTTGACCATCACGGCGACCGGGCAGATGTTCGGGGACGTGCTGGGAGCGACGTCGCTGGTCATTACCGAGGGCGGCATTCTCCACGGATCCAGCAAAATGGAGCTGAAGGACGCCCCGGAGGAAATGGAGCAAGAGACCGCCTCCCCCCCGCGGTATTTGGAATCGGAAGCCGGCTGATGCGGCGGCTCATGACATGGTGAAAAAAACGCAGTCGCAAGCGAACGGATCACGTTCACATGCACTGCGTTTTTTGGCTTTACGATCGTGACAGGTCAGGCTGCGACGTCCCGTTTGCCGAACACGGTCCAGGCGATGGCCAGAAACAAGACATAGTAGACCGCCAGGATCAAAATCGAGAAGCCGAGCGTCACGCCTCCAGGTCCCACCGAAGAGGCCAGATACTGCGACAGGTCCATGTGCATGAACGGCAAAAATTTCGCCCAGCTGTATCGCTCGGGATTGAACAGCATATTAAAGATGCCCTTCGCAAACATGATAAACAGGGACAGCCCGATGGCGAGCCCGCTTGCCCGGAATACGGCCGAAAGCATGAAGGCCAGCGCCACGGTCATAAACAGGTCTACATAATCGCAAAGGATGATCAGCAAGTAATACCGAGGCCCGATGCGTTCGCCCATCATGGTCCCGCCCATTCCTCCCGAGAAGAATATAGCGGAGACCCCGTAAGACACGATGATCAGGAGCACCGTGCACAGCAGGCTGAACAGCACGACGGCAATATATTTGGAGAGCAGAATTTTCGATCGGCTCCATGGGCGGATCAGCAGCAGCTTGATGGTGCCCCAGGAGAATTCGCCTGCAACGGAATCCGAGGCGACCACGACCGAAAATATGGTGCATAGAAAAAAAGTAAACGCCCCGGTCTGAAGCGCGCTTTCCCACAGGCTGATATTGCCTCCGCCATCCGCCAAGTGGAACAGGATCGGCATCAGAAGGTTGACAATAGTCAGGATCGACAGCATGATCCACGTCCGGGCTCTCCGGTATATTTTCATATTCTCGTTCTGCACGAGACGGATAAAGCTACCCAATCTGATCACTTCCCGTCATTTCCAAGAATTGGTCCTCCAGCGACCGGGTTACCTTCTGAATCCCGTACACCTTGAACCCGCTCTGGACGAGCCGGGCATTCGTGTCGGCTATGCCATTCCGGTCGAGCCGGACGATGAGCAGTCCATCGCGCACCGTACCGCCCCCAAGCAGCTCCTGAGCCTGCTCCGGGCGGTCCAGCGCAAATGCCGTGTCCACGGTCGTCTCCTGCGCTCCCTCGACACCCGCCAGGGAGCGGACGTCGATCAACCGTCCGTTCTGGATAATCGCCACGGCGTCGCACATCAGCTCCATCTCGGACAGCAGGTGGCTGGAGACGAATACCGTCGTCCCCTCTTCCCTGCACAGCCGGCGCAGGTAGTCCCGCAGCTCACGGATCCCTTGCGGGTCCAGCCCGTTGGTGGGCTCGTCCAGGATCAGCAGCTTCGGACGGTGCAAAATCGCCTGGGCTACGCCCAGGCGCTGCCGCATGCCCAGCGAATACGTCCGCACCGGGTCCTGAATCCGGTTGCTCAGCCCCACGAGCTGAACCACTTCACGAATGCGCTCCTCGGTAATCCCTGACATCATCCGGGCAAAGTGCCGCAGGTTTTCATACCCCGTCAAGAACTTATACATCTCCGGGTTTTCCACGATCGCCCCTACATGGACGATGGCCTGCTCAAAATGATCCTTGATGCTGTAGCCGCAAATTTTAATATCTCCCTTGGTGATCTTGGTCAGCCCGACCATCATGCGGATGGTGGTCGTTTTTCCGGCCCCGTTCGGACCGAGAAAACCAAAGACCTGCCCGGGAGGGATGTCCAGCGTAACATCTTCAACCAATGTTTTGGATGAGACTTTCTTCGTGACACCTTCCAGCCGAACCACCGGTTCCTGCTGCATTTCTATCACCCCTTCTGCCCAAGTCTCGCCCCATTGTAGCATATTCGCCTTGCAGATGCCCATCATATGGGAAATCTGCCTCTGATTGTGTCTGCGAATAACATAGGGTACAGCAGCCAAGGGGAATCACTGTGCGGTAAAATCCCGTTCGGAACACAAGTGCCGTGTCCGGCATAGGGATGATCTGCTCACATCGCAAGCAGAATACGGATAGCTGACTGTTCAAGAGAATCGACTTCCCTTCCATGAAGTGTGTCTTTGCGCTTAAAAATTATGACCACCGACTTATCATAGATACATTCTGTAACATGCACACCAAGAAATCTACATGAATCTGCATTCTTTGTCAAGGAAACTGACGGTTTTCGTCGAAAAATAACCCCACAACGTGGGGCTTATGAATCACTTCGGGTTCAGAGACGCCGTCAAGGACAACGGAAATGAAAAAAGCAAGCGTGACATCAAGCCACGCCTGCCTCTTATTGTAAATGCTCTTTAATGACCTTATGGATTCGCTGCCGCTCCGCATCGCTGACCATGTAATACCAAATCCCGTTAATCATCTTGCCCTGGCCCTTGATCTCCACCTGCTCGATCTTCTTCAGGTCGGAACGGTAATCGGTCACGAATGTCTTCATATTGTCGAAGGTGATGTCGGTTCTAACGCTGTCGCCCACCTGGTTCAGGAGGGATTCGATTTTTACGACATTGGATATTTTGAGGGCATTATTGATCACCTGCTCCAAAATTTCCCGCTGCCGTGCATTACGCCCCAAATCCCCGCGCGGATCGTCATACCGCATCCGGGAGAAGGCCAGCGCCTCCGAGCCGTCCAGCTTCAAGTCGCCCTGCTTGAAATCATAACCTTCATACTGGAAGGCAAACGGATTATTCACTTCCACCCCGCCGAGCAAGTCAATGATTTTGGCGAAGCCCTCCATATTGACCTTGATGTAATAGTTGACCGGGTAACCGAGGAAGTGCTCTACCGTGGCAACCGACATGTTGACGCCGCCAAAGGCGTAGGCATGGTTGATCTTGTCGGTCGTTCCGTGGCCGACGATTTCGGTTCTTGTGTCGCGCGGAATGTTGAACATCAGAATGCTCTGCTTGGCTGGATTTACCGTAAGCAGGATCATTGAATCCGAGCGGCCCGGGTCATCCTCGCGCTGATCCACACCCATGACCAGAACGGTAAACGGCTCCCTTTCATTCAGATGAACCGCCGGCGGGTTTTCGGCGCTCTTGGACGTATCCGCCTGGCCGCCGGTCTTGCCGTCCGAGCTGACGGTCACCGGTACAACGGACGGTTCCCGCTTTTCGTACATTTCGTTAGCCGTCGCTTTGACCGAATTGTAAATATACAATCCGTATCCCGCGGCGCCGACCACCAGCACCGATACGACGGCGATGGTCGTCACGACCCATTTTTTCATGATGCATCTGCCACCTTCCTAATGGACACGGCTGCCCCTGCGCACTTGGACACTCAGCGATTAGTACGCATTATCCGCGCCGAACAGCACCTTGACCGTTTTACAAATGATGATCATGTCCATCCATATCGACTGCTCGTTTATGTATTTGAGGTCCAGCTCGACCATTTCCTGAAACCCCACATGATTCCTTCCGCTGACCTGCCACAAACCCGTACAACCCGGGACAACAAGCAGCCTCTGCATATCGTAGGAAGTATAGTCGCTTACTTCCCGCGGCAAAGGCGGTCTTGGCCCGACCAGGCTCATATTTCCTTTCAGCACATTCACAAGCTGGGGCAGCTCATCCATACTCGTTTTGCGGATGAACCGGCCGACCCGGGTGACCCGAGGATCGTTTTTCATTTTGAACATCGCTCCGGTCACATCGCTTTGCTGGATCAAATTGCCGAGCATCAGCTCGGCTCCGCTGACCATCGACCGGAATTTGTACATCTTAAACAGCTTGCCCCCGCAGCCAACGCGGATCTGGGAGAAAAACACCGCGCCTTTAGGATCCTCCAGCTTGATAAGCAAGGCGACGGCGAGAAATACCGGACATAAAAAAATCAGCCCTATAAGCGATAAGCTAATATCCAGGGTTCGCTTGGCCCACAGGTACAATATCCGGTCTTTCCGGGGAGTGATCGGGAGGGGCTTGCCGACGTCCACCGTTTTGTTCAGCGGATTTATGCTGCTCATGAGTGAACATCCTCGTCCCTTTGAAGCACCTGCATCCGGAAATCCAAGGTCAACGTATGTCCCATGACTGATCCATCCCCCGCTTTCAATATAAGTCCAACCGGACGATCAACTGACTGGCGTATACTTCAGCCTTTTTAAAGCAAAGCACTATGCAGCCCTTTGATAAATAGTGTAAAATGTCTGTATCCCATTACGAAAAAACGTAAGATTTTATGCTTTGATATCAAAATGATGTCCTGGGCCGGGGAAAGAATCGTGGTCGCAGGGACTTTCATACGGTGTGGAGGCCGCTCGGCCGCCTCGTTGCTGGCGGTTGTGGTGTTTTGTCATGCGCTCCGGCTCCTGATGCGGGGATTCGATACGAATGCCGTATTGGTGGGCCTTAAAGGAGATGCTGCTTTCTTTCCAGATCACTCTGCCGTACACCTGACGGGCCGGGGCATTAGGAACGTGGATGATGAACCCCAGCCTGAGCTCGGGCGCGACGGGGAGATCCAAGTCACTGATAATCACCATGCGGCTTGGCTCGTATTCCCATAGGATGACAGGACGGGTCCGATGCAGAAAAACCGTCTGGTTCCCGACCTGATGGATATACATATACGTTTGAAGATGTATGCCATGTGCTGTTAACATATTCATCGGATTATTCCTGCCTCATGGTATGAAAATCGGGATAACGCCTTATACTGCTAAGGGATACGATCCGTCTCAACTATTGATACAAAAGGTATCATTTCCAATTTTCACTTTACGATACATTTTGTAACTAGTCAATACTTTTTTCCTATATGAATCTATTTTTGCGACAATTTGTTTCTAATTTTATGTATTTTCCAGGTAATCGGAGGAGGTTAATTCATGAATCACGGTAATCGCATCGCAGAACTGCGGGACCAACGCGGCTGGACCCAGGAGGAATTGGCCCAATCCATAGGCATTACGCGAGCCGCACTTTCCCACTATGAAAAGAACCGCCGTAAACCTGATTTTGAGATTCTGACCAAGCTGGCTGACAAATTTGAGGTTTCCATCGATTATCTGATCGGCCGTACGAACCAGCCGAAGGTTGTCATGGATCCGGAGGTCCGGGATTTTGTGGATCAACTGGAGCTTTCGGACGAGGACTTGCTGGAGAAGTTCAATTTGACGATTGACGGCCGCCGCTTGTCTGAAGAAGAGGCCAAACGTTTTATCGCTTTTGTGCGGATGGAACGGTCCATGAAATAAGCAAACTTTCCTAAGAGACTGCTCAAATTAAAAACCTCAGCTTTCCTTGAAATAAGGACGGCTGAGGTTTTTATGGGTTCGGTTACCGTAATTCGACCGAATCCCCTTTCGGAGCATAAGGAAGACGGCTGCTGCAGGGTGGCCTTCCTGTCTAAAATCGGAATGATAATACGTTTTCTGTCCCTCCTTGTCGTTTTATGCTTAACCTTCGGACACGATAAACGGAACTTGCTATTCGTTCCCCTTCTCCATCTTTTGAACAAAGCGCTTCCAGTTGTCAGGATGAATCCCGCATTGCTCCAACACTTTCATGATGTCCAAATGGGTTTGCTCCGGAAGTTCTTGGTTGGACCGGGCCTCGGCACCGAACTTTCTCTCATCTCTCATCGAAGATACCCTCGCTCCACTCAACATATTATCCAAAATGATTTCCACGGCTACTCTTTTATTGACAATGCTACGTCTGCTCCAACTATGAATGTCAAAAATCAGCCAAGTGACTAGGTCTTTTTTATTATATCCCAAGCCTCTTCTGGATGTTGTCGTCTAATGGGACAATTGCTTTTTGAAGCAGGTTCTATTTTTGTCGAAAAAAATGGGCATACGATTTATGTCTCCAATTGAAAACATTTCGTATGCCCTTTCCAGCAAATCTTGCACAAATATGAAAATTTCAACCATGTTGATAGGAATTCTCTCTATATAACATCCCGTTTTGATGAACTAGTTGTTTCCTGCTCTCGCGAGCTCACGCATGTTAGCTTCGAACGCTGCCAGCAGCGCGGCTTCGCCGCTCAGTCCATTCTCCTGAACCTTGCGGATTTGCTGTGTCATCCGCTTGTAGTCCTTCGGAATGACGCGGACAAACTGGCCGAGGCTGTTCTCCCAATCTTCCAGCACGCGCTCGCCAACGGCACTTTCCGTGTAGTTGACGTGCTTCTCGATCATGCTCTTCAATTCGGCGGCTTCCCCTGCATCTTCAACGCGCTCCAGAAGAATCATTTCCAGGTTGCAGCGGTCGATAAACGTACCCTGCGGATCATAGACGTAGGCAATGCCGCCCGACATGCCGGCGCCAAAGTTACGCCCCGTTTCCCCAAGGATGACGACGCGGCCGCCTGTCATATATTCGCATCCGTGATCGCCAACGCCTTCAACGACGACATTCACGCCGGAGTTACGGACCGCAAAGCGTTCGCCCGCGATGCCGCGGATGTACGCTTCGCCGCTAGTCGCGCCGTAGAAAGCCGTGTTTCCGATAATGATGTTCTCTTCGGCCTTGAACGTCGACTTCGGCGACGGCTTCACGATCAGCTTCCCGCCGGACAGCCCTTTGCCGGTGTAGTCATTCGCGTCCCCAACCACGGTCAGCGTGATGCCCTTCGGAACGAAGGCGCCCAAGCTCTGGCCGGCCGTTCCTGTAAAGGTCAGCGAAACCGTATCTTCCGGCAGGCCGGCTGCCCCGTACTTCCGCGTGACTTCGCTGCCGAGGATCGTGCCTACGGCGCGGTCCACGTTCGTAATCGGAAGCTCGCCGGTCACTGGCGTTCCGTCTTCCAGCGCCGGTGCCGCCAATTTCAGCAGCTCGCGCATATCCAGCGTCTCTTCGAGACCATGGTTCTGGGTCTTCGTGCGGTAGCGCGTGCTTCCTTCCGGAAGCTCCGGTGTGTGCAGCAGAACGGACAAGTCGATGCCTTGCTTCTTCCAGTGGCCATTCGCCTCTTCCGCATCCAGGCAGTCCGTGCGTCCGATCATTTCTTCGATGGTACGGAAGCCAAGCTCGGCCATAATTTCACGCATATCTTCGGCCACGAATCTCATAAAGTTCACGACATGCGCCGGATCGCCCATGAAGTTCTTGCGCAGTTCCGGATTCTGGGTAGCTACCCCGACCGGGCAGGTATCCATCTGGCAGACGCGCATCATGATACAGCCAAGAGCCACGAGCGGAGCCGTGGAGAAGCCATATTCTTCGGCACCCAGCAGCGCTGCGACGGCCAAGTCGCGTCCGTTCAGCATTTTGCCGTCCGTTTCCAGGACGACGCGGTCGCGTAGGTTGTTCAGGATGAGCGTCTGGTGCGTTTCCGCAACCCCCAGCTCCCATGGAAGACCCGCATGGCGGATGGAGCCCTGCGGCGATGCGCCGGTACCGCCGTCATATCCGCTGACGAGGATAATGTCGGCACGGCCCTTGGCTACCCCGGCCGCGATCGTTCCGACGCCAACCTCGGACACGAGCTTCACGTTGATGTTCGCGCGCGGATTGGAGTTCTTCAGATCATAAATCAGCTCCGCCAAATCCTCGATGGAGTAAATGTCATGGTGCGGCGGCGGAGAAATCAAGCCCACGCCCGGCGTAGAGCCGCGTACTTCGGCAACCCATGGATACACTTTGCGGCCCGGAAGCTGCCCGCCTTCACCCGGCTTCGCTCCCTGCGCCATCTTGATTTGAATCTCGTCGGCGTTCACCAGGTAGTTCGACGTCACGCCAAACCGGCCGGAAGCCACCTGCTTGATTGCGCTGCGGCGGGAATCGCCGTTTGCATCCGGAATGTAGCGCGCCGGATCTTCGCCGCCTTCACCGGTGTTGCTCTTGCCGCCGATGCGGTTCATCGCAATCGCGAGGCTTTCATGCGCTTCCTTACTGATGGAACCGAAGGACATGGCACCGGTCTTGAAGCGTCTCATAATGGACTCGATCGGCTCGACTTCCTCAATCGGAACCGGAGCTCCTACCGGTTTCAGCTTCAGCAGCGAGCGGATCGTCAGATGCTTCTCGTTTTCACCCTGAACGAGCTTCGCGTACTTCTTGTACACCTGATAATCGCCGGTGCGTACGGCCTGCTGGAGCAGGTGGATCGTCTGCGGGTTGAACAGATGCTCTTCCCCGTCCTTACGCCATTGATAGTCGCCGCCGGAATCGAGCACTTTGTCGCTTCCGTCCTTGTCGGTAAAGGCGCGGTCGTGATGGGCCAGCGCTTCGGCCGCCACTTCTTCCAGGCCGATGCCGCCAATGCGGGACGGCGTACGGGTAAAGTACTTCTCGACAAATTCCTCTTTCAGGCCGACGGCTTCAAAGATTTGCGCGCCGCGGTAGGATTGGATCGTCGAGATGCCCATTTTGGACAAAATTTTCACCACGCTCTTCGTCGCGGCTTTGATATAGTTCTTAACGGCTTTCTCGTGCGTCACGCCGCGAAGCAGCCCCTGCTGGATCATGTCGTCCAGCGTTTCGAACGCCAGGTACGGGTTGACGGCGCTCACGCCGTAACCGAGCAGCAGCGCGTAGTGATGCACTTCACGAGGTTCGCCGGATTCGAGCAGAATGCTGACTTTGGTCCGCGTTCCCTGGCGGATCAAATGATGATGCAGGCAGGATACGGCAAGAAGCGCCGGAATCGCCGCATTTTCTTTGTCCACGCCGCGGTCGGACAAAATCAGGATGTTGTGGCCTTTCTTGATGACGCGGTCAGCCGCTTCGCACAATCCGTCAAGCGCCTTGCGAAGGCCTTCCGCTCCCTCATCTGCAGGGAAGAAGATCGGAATCGTCATCGACTTGAAGCCGGGACGGTGCACGTGGCGGATCTTCGCAAAATCCTCGTTCGAGAGAACCGGCGTGTCCAGACGGATCTGACGGCAGCTCTCAGGCTCCGGATGCAGCAGGTTGCGCTCCGGTCCGATGGTTGTTCCGGTCGCGGTGATAATCTCTTCGCGGATCGCGTCGATCGGCGGGTTGGTCACCTGCGCGAACATTTGTTTAAAGTAGTTGTACAGGCGCTGCGGCTTGTCGGACAACACCGCCAGCGGCGCGTCGTAGCCCATTGAGGCTACCGCTTCCTGGCCGGTCGAAGCCATCGGCTCCAGCACCTTGCGCAGATCCTCGAACGTATAGCCGAACGAGAGCTGCAGCTGCTGCACGTTGTCATGCTTCGGATTCGGCAGCTCCGGCGCGTCCGGAAGCTCATCCAGATTGACCAGATGCTCGTCGAGCCACTCGCGGTACGGCTGCTCGGCAGCAATCTGGGCTTTCACTTCCTCGTCGGAAATGATCCGTCCTTCCTTCGTATCCACGAGCAGCATTCTGCCCGGACGGAGACGGTCCTTGTACAGGACATCCTCAGCAGGAATGTCGAGCACGCCGGCTTCCGAAGAAAGAATGATCAGGTCGTCCTTCGTCACATAGTAACGGGACGGGCGGAGTCCATTCCGGTCAAGGATGGCGCCGATCTGGACGCCGTCGGTGAACGCCATGGCCGCCGGTCCGTCCCACGGTTCCATCAGCGTGCTGTGGTATTCGTAGAACGCTTTTTTCGTTTCGTCCATGCTTTCATGGTTGTTCCAAGGCTCCGGCACCATCATCATGGCGACATGAGGAAGGGAACGTCCGCTCAGGTACAGGAACTCAAACGTGTTATCGAACATGGCGGTGTCCGAACCGTCCGGATTGATGACCGGCTTGACCTTCTCCAGGTCGTCGCCAAATATATCGCTCTTGAACAGCGACTGGCGCGCATGCATCCAGTTCACGTTGCCGCGGAGCGTGTTGATCTCCCCGTTGTGAATCATGAAACGGTACGGGTGCGCCCGCTCCCAGCTTGGGAAAGTGTTCGTGCTGAAACGGGAGTGGACGAGGGCGATCGCCGTCTCCACCAGCTCGTTTCTCAGGTCCAGATAGAACTGCCCCACCTGATTGGTGGTCAGCATTCCTTTGTATACGATTTTCCGGCACGAAAGGCTGGAAATATAGAAGGAGTCCGCCTGCGGAGTGTCGCCATAACGGATGGCCAGCTCGGCGCGTCTGCGGATGATGTACAGCTTGCGTTCGAAGTCCATATCGTCCTTCACGTCGATGCTGCGTCCGATGAAAATCTGCCGTACGTACGGCTTGGCTTCCTTCGCGGATTTGCCCAGCATCTCGTCAAATGTCGGAACGTCGCGGAAGCCCAGGAACTGCTGTCCTTCTTCCCGAATGATGTCGACGAGCCGGCTCTCATGAGCCTCCCGAACGGCTTCGTCGTGGGAAAGGAACAGCATGCCTACGCCGTATTGCCCCGGTTCAGGCAGTTCGAAGCCGATCCGGGCCGCTTCTTCCGCAAAAAAACGGTGAGGAATTTGCAGCATAATCCCGGCGCCGTCACCGGAATTGGGCTCGCTGCCCTGTCCGCCGCGGTGCTCCATATTCTCGAGCATCGTCAGAGCCTGGCCTACGATCTCATGGGAGGCCCGGCCTTTGATATGAGCGACGAAGCCCATGCCGCAGGCGTCTTTCTCAAACTGCGGATCATAAAGTCCCTGCTTAGGGGGAAGTACCGTATGTCTCATGGAAAGCAACCTTTCTATCTTCAGAATAAAATAAATGCACGTAAATCCAGATACATCAAAATAAACCAGTACGAAGACGACATTGGCTACAAGAATAATGCTTCATGCTCACTAGGGGAATGGGGTATGCGATAACGGCGGAAATCCTCGTTGCATGGGGGAATGGTTTTCTTTTTGTTATAAAACGTCGATAATTATTCAAAATGAATTGGTTATATTATTTTAACACCCACTAAACCTCTTCGCAATTTAAACTTTTTATGAATGTGATAAGAAATGTTTTGCAGTGAAGCATTAAAGCGGCATGTTGTAATTAACCTGAAAAGTGTATGATTATTCATTTCAACTTGGTTTTTTCCAATATACAGAAAAACAGCCTCCCTCATCTCAAGAGGGAAGCTGTTTGTCGGCGATTCCGATGGTGCCTTTGTGCTTCATGCCGCCGTTTTCGTGGAAATAGTTGCTGTACAAAAACTGCAGCCGGCTGACCCAGCGCATTTCGCTATTCATCGCGCGCAGCATCAGCTTCTGGATCTTCGGGTCCGTAGCCGTCAGCATCAGGTCCGAATAATTCCACGCGGCTTCAAGTGCATCATCAACGGTCGCTTTCAGGCCGGATACATACGCCCTGGGCGTTTCAACCTTGCTGAAGACCGGGTAGCAGCCGGTATGCTCATAATAGATACGGGTCAGCTCGGCAAGGCGGCCCTGCCGCTCCTCCTCGACCACGCGGCTGAAATAGATCCGGTGGTCCGGGGGCGCCAGCTCCTGAAGCCTTCGTCCCTTACGGATCGCTTCGTACTCGCCCTGTACGGCTTTCTGGAGCTCGCCTGCCGGTAAATACTCGTTATGTTCACTCGTTCGGTAAAACAATCGACCCCCGCCTTTCCGATAGGCTAATGTTACGATACTGTATGCCCGGATACGGCAGGGGGTGTCATTTGTCAGAGCCACCGCTACATCAGCGGTTAAATCTCAATGCTCTCTCCCGGCTTGAGCGCGTGTCCTTCAATGCCTTCCTGATGAAGACGGTCGCAGAAGAGCGTACCATTCTGATCAATGGCAGGGAAAGTGTTGTAATGCACCGGAATGACGCGGTCCGCCCGGAGCCATTTGGCTGCCAGCAGCGCATCGTCCGGTCCCATCGTCAGCACGTCGCCGATCGGCAGCGCGGCAGCGTCGATCTGATTCATTTCACCGATAAGCCGCATGTCGCCGAACAGCGCCGTATCTCCCGCATGGAAGAACGTTTTGCCGCCCATCGTGAGCAGGATGCCTGCAGGTTCTCCGGCGTAGACCAGCGCGTCGCCGTCCTGTACCGCGGAGCTGTGGAAAGCCAGCGTGTATTTGACCTTGAACCCGTCGAACTGGTGCTGCCCCCCGATGTTCATAGCGAAGGTTTTCGCGCCCTTCTTGCGGCAGAACTCCGCCAGTTCGAACACAGCGACAATCGGACAATCATTTGCTTTGGCGATCTCCAGCGCGTCGCCGAAATGGTCGGAGTGCCCATGGGTCAGCAGCACCGCATCCACGCGGATATCCGCCGGCGCCATGCCCGATGCCGGATTCCCCGACAGAAACGGATCGATGATCACGCTCCGGCCGCCTTCCTCCACCACAACACAGGAATGACCATAATACGTAATTTTCATATGAACGCCACCTCCTCATTATCCTTTACCCATAAACATTTTAAACTTACGGGTTTTATTTGTAAAAGGAGTGGTTGCCGATCGTCTTAGCCAAGGTCCGCGTATGGTGAACCGTCAGGTCGTCGGCCAGCTTCAGCGACAGAAAATAATACGTATCATCCGAAACTTCCTTGCGTCCGTTAAGCGCCTCATTGACGGCATGAACCGAATCCTCGTTCGGCTTCACACGGTCAAAACGGCCGTTCGCCACAGGACTGAACTGATATCTCTGGTAAATGACTTTTCTAATCGTATCGGGAAAATTGGCTGACCGCAGCCGGTTCAAGACAACGTTGGCCACTGCCACTTTGCCTTGGTACGGTTCGCCTTCGGCTTCTGCCATCACGATTCTACGGAGCAGAAGCACGTCCTCAGCGGTTACCTTGTACTGTTTGGTCGCTTCCGACTTCTGGGAAGGACTAAGCAGTTTGGTCCGGCTGAAGAATAACGTGGTGGGGGGATTCAGTTTTGGGTCCAGCTTCGGCTTGGCTGCAACAGCAACAGCTTTCTTCACCTTAGGCTTCGCTTGTACAGCTTGGGCCTTCTTGGCGGCAGCCGGCGTTTGTGCTGAAATCCCTTCAACAAAAAGGGGTTGATGCTTAACATTCCATTTTTTCAATAAATTTACATTCAAAAGCTGCACGGAGTTTTCCGCGGTTAACGGGTGATTTGCCCCCTGTATGGATAAATGCTGCGGGCTTGCGCCTGCTTCATCGTTCTTGCTGTATGTTACGGCCCCCAGTTGATTCGTGCTGTCGTTATACTGCATTTTGTGCATCTGCTCGTTTTGCAGCAGCATGCAAATTGCAGAGAAACACACCAGAAGCACACCGATTAGTAGTGCCATCCAGCGGTTTTGACGTAATGTGTACATGTTTCTCCTCCTATATTTCCGGCACATTCCCTCTTTAAGTAACCAAAAATACAGGTTTTGAATAACCTTTGGAAACATTTTCAGTCAATTGCTGTATCCGAGAGCGTACAATAACTGACAAACAGGACAGTCTTTACAACACATGTTGCTTAGGAACGGCACAAACTTAATTCACAGGATACGGCAACAAAGGGAACTCGATATTCGATCATGTGCGGAAAAATATATTCGATTTCTATTGCTATTTATTTCAATCTACGAATCTTTCATTTGAACGGCCTCTAGTATCTCATACATTGGCTTTTCGTGCAAATGTGTGGAAAAAAGTACAAATTCATCGACCTCCCAAATCAGAGGCTGATCCTTCCTGTCGGAACCGGATTTTTCTACTGTCAAAGGCGGTAAATTTGGGCCTGGAAAAGGCGATTTCCCCGCGTATTTACGGGCAATCGTGACATGGGGACGGTAAGGCCTCGCCTCTTTTGCGAACCCCAGTTCCCCCATCTCGGAGGTGACCGCTTCATAGAGCTTGTCCAGGCCGCCGGATTGGTCAATTACTCCAGCCCATAACACCCGGGGAGACTCCGCTGTCCCGAAGGTGCCGAATGCTCCAAATTCCAGTTTAAATGGATCGATTTTCAAGGAGGCCCTTTTTAAGGAATCTGCGATTTCCGGTACTCTTCCAGCCTCAGCGTCTCCCAGAAACTGGACGGTTATATGATAGTCCTCCCGGTGTGTCCATTTTTTAAAAGCGAGCTCTTTCTCGTTCCGGTGCCTCCACGTTTCCAGTAACGATCGGATCGGTTCCGGTATCCGGACTGCGACAAATAGCCTTAATGGCTTATCTTGAACTTGTTCTTTTTTCATTTCCATGCAAATACATCCCCTTTCTTTCCCTTTGCGCCGTATGCAATTCTCCTGTAAAAATTGGTACCGAAGGTATAATTCGCATGAATTCCTTCATTAATATAGTTTCACCTTTCGGGCCCATCGTCATGCAGCAACGTTACGTAAAAGCATATCCTTCAAGAGGCCGTTGGCTTGATTGCAACTCTCTTTCATTCCATTGACCTTTCGGGCGAGTCTGTTGTATATCGTTTCAAATCTGTTATCCTGAATATATTCAACGATATATAGATTGAACTAAAGTTTAGCATGGAGCTCCCTGTTATAACGGCCCAATACGGCCTGCAGCATTCATTTCTTTAGTTTATTCTATCTAGAGTAGCAGAAACATCACATCAAGGGTACATACATGGAGGAGGCTGAAACGGTATGAAGCAAATTGTTTGTCTGCATTCCCTGACTCCGGAGCAGGCCGGCTTGATTGAACAAGCTGCTCCCGGTTATAAGCTCACCGTCGTCAAAAGCACCGAAGCGGATCCCGCGCTCGTGAGCGAAGCGGAAATTATGGTCGGCTGGTCCAGACAGATCGCCGATCAGGTGCTGAATCAAGACAGCCGGCTGAAATGGCTGCAAACCTGGTCTGCTGGCGTGGACACGCTACCGCTGGACAAGCTCGAACAGAAGGGCGTGCTCCTGACGAATTCCAGCGGCGTTCATGCGATTCCGATCTCGGAGACGATCCTCGGCATGATGCTCTCGTTCTCGCGCCAGCTGCACGTCTCGGTCCGCAATCAGCTCAAGCACCGCTGGGAGACGAATCTGGCCGCGCCGGGGCTGAGCACCTTGTCCGAGCTGCACGGCCGAACTGCCGTTATCGTCGGCGTCGGTGAAATCGGCAGCGAGACGGCACGCCTGGCCAAAGCGTTCGGTATGCGCACCGTCGGCGTCCGCCGGTCCGGCAGGGCCGATCCTCACGTGGACGAGATGTTCACCATGGACGGACTCCACAAGGCGCTGGGCCAAGGCGATTACATCATCAGCGTGCTGCCGCTTACCGATGAGACGCATCACCTGCTGAATGCCGATGCCTGGGCGGCGGCCAAGCCTGGCGCCTGCTTCATCAATGCGGGCCGCGGGCCGACGGTCGATACGGCATCCCTGCTGGATGCGCTCCGCAGCGGGCAGATCAGCTGCGCCGGGCTCGACGTGTTTGAGAAGGAGCCGCTTCCTGAGGATCATCCGCTGTGGGATATGGAGCAGGTTATCATTACGCCGCATGTTTCCGGAAGCACCGACCGGTATACCGAACGGGTCATCGATATTTTTGTCGAAAACCTGAAGGCCTACGTACAGGGAAAAGAGCTTCCGCGTAATCTCGTCAATTACGAGCGTGCTTATTAATACGGACATCTCTCTGCAGCAGTTCCCCACAGAGTGGAATTTTGCCTCCGGTGTTATCGGGATACTTTGCGTGCATTCCGATATCTTCGGAGAATAAAAAAGGCAGTCCCGCGTACCGGTCATTTCAGACCGGGTCGTGAGGCAGCCTTTTTTGCATGGGGTGATCGTGATGAACACCTGGATGATTAACTTCAACTCATAGTAATCTTTTTCTAATTTGTTAAGAAACTTCTACTTCATATGATGAGAATCTTTCTTCTATTATATAGTAGAAAGTATTTACATGCCGGATTGCTTACCCGCCGCTGTCACCCGCAGAGCCAAACGTTCCGGACAAAGCTGCCCTTCCACACCCGGGCGCTGTCCAGAATGGTAAAGCCCGCCTGGAGGATAGACTCAGCCGCTCCCTCTGTCGATACAATGACAGCCCGCTTCGCCATACGGCGCAAACTCTGCAGCATGACTAGGCGCTGCTCCGTGCTGAGCACCGAGCACAGGTTGTACGGCATGTCCAGGACGGCCGCATCGAAGCGTTCCGTCACCTGCGTCATGTCCCCGAGGGTTACCACCTCGGGATAGCCGAAGTGCTTCAGGTTGGCCCGGGCCCCCCGGATGGCCAGCGGATTGATGTCCCAGCCCCGGATGTCGATGCCCATCGACAGGGCTTCGATCAGCACGTTCCCCATGCCGCAGCAGGGATCGGCTGCCTGGATGCCAGCAGACTCCGGCACAAGGATGTTCACTAGCGAGCGGGCGGTCGTGACGCTGAGCCCGGTCGAATAATTGTGCGGCTTGTCCTTGCGCAGCCTCCATGTGCGTTCGGGATACCGGCACAATCCGAGCATCCACTGTCCCTCGGCGGATAGTAGGCCGAACTGCATATCCGGATGCTTCATCTCCGCCTTTCCCCGTATTCTGCTGCCGACGCGGCGCTCAAGCATCCGCTGATCCTCGTACGAACAGGGATCGCCGGATTTTACGTAAGTCACTTTGAACGTGCCGTCCCCAAGCTCTAACCCCGAGGCCTGCCGGGCAATCTCATCTACCGAGTCACCCTTTATCAGCACGTCCAGACGCATCGACACATACGGACTGCGGTCCGGGTCAAGCAACCGGGAGCTGCGCAGCATGGGACCTCTCCCTTTTAAAGGTTTCGCCTGCCCGAGCAGAGCATCCAGCTCCATCCGGCACAGCTCCGTTTCCGACTCATGGCTGGCGTACGTATAAATAAACTCCGATGGTTCGGATGTAAATTCCATAGTTCCTCCGTTCGTTCTTCCTATCTTTGGGCTCCATTGCAGTCTAACCGTCCAGCACCGTCCTTACTCCACATTTCCAAATTCCAATTTCCAATCCAGAACCGGATCTGCAGAATGGCAGGCGAACCGTCTGGCTCCCTTTTATAAGCACACCGACGCCAGCAGCCGGTAAGATTCCAGCCGCTCGGCATAACTCATCACCGGCGTGGTGACCAGGAACTCGTCGCACCCGAAGGAATCCGCAAGCTCCAGCAGCTTCGACTTCACCTGCTTGGGCGACCCGGTGATCAGCCGGGTCGCCGGCGGCTGCGGCTCGCCGGCCTCGGCGCCCGGCCGCTCAACTTCCGGCAGGGCCGACCGGCGGGACAGCGCCAGCGCCTCCTGCTCGGTCGCGGCGCAAATAACGCCGATGGCCGCGATGCTTCTCGGCCGCTCCAGCAGCGCGGACGGCTTGAATCCCTCCCGGTAGGCCGCCAGCACCTCGGCGCCGTCGCGGTCGCTCATGAACTGGCCGAACACGTAGCCCGTCCCGTTCTCGGCCGCGAAGCCGGCGCTCTTGTTGTTCGTCCCGAGCATCCACAGCTCCGGCTGGATCCGCGGAACGGGCTTGGCCGCGACCGGGACCTCCTCGTATGCATAGCGGTCCTCCAGCAGCTCGATCAGCGCGCGGACGCGGGCCGGCATTTCGGCCACATGCTGCAAATAATTACCGCTCAGCGCCATCGAGGCATGCGCCGAGCCGCCGGGCGCCCGGCCGATGCCGAGATCGACGCGGCCAGGGTAGAGCGCAGCCAGCATGCGGAAGTTCTCCGCGACCTTCAGCGGGCTGTAATGCGGCAGCAGGACTGCCCCCGAACCGATGCGGATCCGCTCGGTCCGGGCTCCGATATGCGCCAGCAGCACTTCCGGCGCGGCGCAGGACAAGTTCACCAGATCGTGATGCTCCGCCGCCCAATACCTGGTGTAACCCCATTGTTCTGCATGGCGGGCCAGGTTGGCCGCTTCCTGCAGTGCTTCCTCAAAGGACGCCTCTCCTATTTTTGGTACAAGATCCAGCACGCTAAGTTTAAGAGCGCCCATCCGGTCTTTCCTTCCCTTCTATGGCTGCCTAATCCAGGTCGTAAATGGAACCTACCTTCAATCCGTACAGCTCATTGTAAATTTTTTCAGCAAACGCATCCGTCATGCCCGCAATATAGTCGATCACCATGTGCTCCCACGTCCAGATCGGATTCGGCCCGGCCTGATCCTTCTCGAACCGCTGCAGCCAGTCGGAGGGGATAATCGATTTGGATGCGACCGGATCGAGAAAAGCGTCCCACAGCCGCTTGATCATCCATTCGCTGCGCTTCTGCAGCCGCTGCACCCGCAGGTCGCGGATCATCGTGACCCAGGCGAAGCTTTTCAGCACGCTGACGGTGCGGAGCATATCCTGATCCTCCTGGCCTTCCTTGACGAAGGTTACCTTCTTCCAGTCCCCGTCGTCAATGACGCCGAGGCTGCTGACGAACAGGCTTACCCAGTAAGCCTTGACCTCGCGGCGGGTACGGGAATAGTCAAACTCGCAGTATGGAAGCTTCTCATTCCACACTTTTAAAAAGGACGTCAGCACTTCCTCCACCTTGTAGCGGATATGCTCTTCCGGACAGTTATCCCAAAACGCGTCCTCCAGCGTCATGATTTTCTCAACGATCAGGCGCAAAATATGCGGATCCTTCAGAAAATGCTCGTGCACTTCGATTTTCCCGGCTTTGATGCCGTCTTCGAGGTCATGAGCCGAATAGGCGATATCGTCGCATAAGTCCATCAGCTGCGCTTCGAGTGTCTTTTTGCCGGCGGGAATGCCCCAGTCCTGGCGGATTTGCGAGATATAGCTCCATTCGTGCTGGTACAGCCCCTTTTTGAGCAGGGTGCCTGGATACGGATATTTGTTGATGCCAAGCAGAATCGCGTCGGACAAGTTCAGGCCGTCCACATTTTCCCGTTTCTCCAAAAACATGATCAGCCGAAAGTTATGCGCATTGCCTTCGAAATGCTCGTATTTCTTCCGCAGCCTTGCGCGGACGTCGCTCACCTCATCTGGGGACAGATGCAGCCCCTTCACAGCTTCTTTGGTCCGGTCCCGGATCAGCTGATCCAGAATACCGTCCAGCACCTCTTCCCCTTTATGTCCAAAAGGAGGATGGCCGAAGTCATGCGCGATCGCCGCGCACTCCACCACCTCCGGATCAATCACGAGCCCCGGATTGTCCGCCTGCTCGTCGCTGACCTCGGGATGCGCCCGCAGCAGGCTGCGTGCCGCTTCCCGTGCGATTTGCGCCACCTCAAGGGAGTGGGTCAGCCGCGTTCGGTAATAGTCCCCTGTTCCCGCGCCGAACACCTGGGATTTGCCCTGCAGCCTCCGAAACGTCGGCGAATGGATCAGCCGCGAATAATCCCGCTCGTATGGCGCGCGGGACGCGTCGGATTTCACTTGTTCGGGGTACTGCCGATGCTCTCTTTTTTCTTTAATGTTCATGTACAGCACTCCTCTCACGACAGTATGGTTTTTTTATTATAAGCGATTTTGCCGTAGGTGTACTAACATGGGACACGAGAGAGTGCCTTTTTTCCATAAAAATGCAAAGTTTATCGCAAATATCCGAACAATTGGTGTCAACATCACTGACAGCGGATGGACAGAAAGGCATCGTTTCGTTCTGATTCCCTATCTCTGCCGAGGTTGGGAAGCCTCCGGCCTTGATGAAGTCCCGCCCCACGCAAAAAAGGAACCCTTCATCGTTCAGATGAAAGGTTCCTGAAGGATTATGAACATGGCAGCATTCCATCCGCTGCATCCGCTCAATCGGCTTCCGCCGGCTCCACAGCCTCCAGCAGTGCGCGGTCTAGATCGGCCGCGTATGCTTCCTTCGCCGCCGGGCTCCAGTTCAGCACGCCGCCCATATATTCGATGACCGGTGCTTTCCAGGTGCGCACGAGCTGAATATCGAACAGCGTCGCGCCGAGCCGGCGGGTAAAAAAGTCCCCCGGCGTCGCCGCCATCTCCGCTTCCAGCGCATAGGCCAGCTGGCCGAACAGCATCAGCGGCAGCCCGTACGCTTCCGCCTCCGCCCGCTGGCTCTCGATCAGCCGGAAGACGCCGGATGCATTCGTGCCGTATTTGCCGGCGATCGCGAGCGCTTCATCCGGGGCCAGCCCCGCCTCGATCCCGGTCTGGGCGGTCTTCCGCACGAAAGTCTCATACTGCGCTGAGCCGCCGAAGTCCCCGCCCGAAATCGGCAGATGCTTCGTCTGGCATGCTTTAAACGGACGCCCTGTCTCTTGAGTCAGCTCCCGGGACAGCACGTCCACAATCGTCTCGGCCATCTTCCGGTAGCCCGTCAGCTTGCCTCCGGCGATCGTCAGCAGCCCCGAGCCGGACTCCCAGATCTCGTCCTTGCGGGAAATTTCCGACGGATCCTTTCCCTGTTCAAGAATGAGCGGCCGGACCCCGGCCCAGCTGGACTCCACATCCTCCGCTGTAATTTGCAGCTCAGGAAACATATAATTGATCGCGTTAATAATATAATCCCGGTCCTGATACGTCATCCGGGGATGCGCCGTATCCCGGTCGAAGAAAGTGTCTGTTGTCCCCACATACGCCTTGCCGTCGCGGGGAATGGCGAACACCATTCTTTTATCCGGTGTGTCGAAGTACACCGCCTGCTCCAGCGGAAACCGGGATTGATCGATGACCAGATGGACGCCTTTGGTGAGGCGCAGCGTTTTGCCCTCCTTCGACGCGTCCTTCTCGCGGATGCGGTCGACCCACGGCCCGGCGGCGTTAATGACCTTGGCGGCGTGGACTTCGTAGGTGTCCCCGGTCAGCTGGTCGTGAACCACGGCGCCGGACACGTTATTTCGAGCGTCGTACAGCAGCTCCTCCACCTTGCTGTAATTGAGCGCGGAAGCCCCGTGTGCCACGGCCGCTTTCATCACTTCGATCGTCAGGCGGGCGTCGTCGGTGCGGTATTCCACGTAATACCCGCCGCCCTTCAGCCCCTCTTTCTTGATGAGCGGCTCCTTCGCCAGCGTCTGCTGCGGGGAGAGCATCATGCGGCGCTCGGCTTTTTTCACGCCGGCCAAATAGTCGTACACCCGCAGTCCGAAGGACGTGCTGAATTTGCCGAACGTGCCGCCCTTGTGGATCGGCAGGAGCATCCACTCCGGCGTAGTAACATGCGGACCGTTCTCGTACACGACCGCCCGCTCCTTGCCGACCTCGGCGACCATTTTCACCTCAAACTGCTTCAGATAGCGGAGCCCGCCGTGCACCAGCTTCGTCGAGCGGCTGGACGTACCTGCGGCAAAGTCCTGCATTTCCAGCAGCGCCGTCTTCATCCCGCGGGTCGTGGCATCCAGCGCGATGCCTGCTCCCGTGATACCACCCCCGATGATCAGGACGTCAAACTTCTCCTGTTTCAATCTCTCCTTGATTTGTTCACGATTCGTATTGGACCATATCATCTGTGCTTATCTCCCTCCAGATCGAAAAAGAGACCCCCTAAGATAGGTTTCTGTGTTTATTTAAAAGCCATGGCTGCATGTACGGCTTTCTTCCAGCCTTCATACAACCCGGTTCGCTCCTTCTCTTCCATCACCGGCTGGAACTCGCGCTCGATCGCCCACTGTCCGGAGATGTCTTCCTGGCTCTTCCAGTAGCCGACGGCGAGACCCGCCAAGTAAGCAGCGCCCAGCGCCGTCGTCTCGTTAATGACCGGCCGTTCGACCGAGACGCCGAGCACGTCGCTCTGGAACTGCATCAGAAAATCGTTGTGCACGGCACCGCCGTCGACGCGCAGCGTGGTCAGCTTGATGCCCGAGTCGGCCTCCATCGCGGACAGCACATCCTTCGTCTGGTAGGCCAGCGATTCCAGCGTCGCCCGGATAAAATGCTCCTTGGACGTGCCGCGCGTCAGGCCGAACACCGCTCCGCGCACATCGCTGTCCCAATAAGGGGTGCCTAGACCGACGAAGGCCGGGACGACATACACGCCGTCCGTTGAAGCCACGCGTGAGGCATATGTCTCGCTCTCCTTGGATTCCTTCAGCATCCGCAGCCCGTCGCGCAGCCACTGGATGGCCGAGCCCGCCACGAAAATGCTGCCTTCCAGCGCATATTCCACTTTGCCGTTGATTCCCCAAGCGAGCGTCGTCAGCAGGCCGTGCTCCGAGCGGACCGCCGTTTCGCCGGTATTCATCAGCATAAAGCAGCCGGTGCCGTAAGTGTTCTTCGCCATGCCCTTGCTGTAGCACGCCTGCCCGAACAGGGCCGCCTGCTGGTCCCCCGCTACGCCGGCGATTGGCACCTCCGTGCCGAAGAAGTGATACGGTACCGTCAGGCCGTACACCTCCGAGGACGGACGCACCTGCGGCAGCATGGAGGCCGGAACCCCCAAAATCTCCAACAGCTCGTCGTCCCATTTTAACTCGTAAATGTTATACATCAGCGTGCGCGATGCGTTTGAATAGTCGGTCACATGCGCGCGGCCGCCGGTAAATTTCCATATCAGCCACGTATCGATCGTGCCGAACAGCAGCTTGCCCTGCTCCGCCTTCTCCCGGGCGCCTTCAACTTCGTCCAGAATCCACTTGACCTTTGTACCGGAAAAGTACGGATCGATCAGAAGCCCTGTTTTGGCACGGATGGTGTCGTCGAGCCCTTGGGCCTTGAGTTCTTCGCAAATGCCGCTCGTCTGCCGTGACTGCCACACAATCGCGTGGTACACGGGATCGCCCGTTTCCTTCTCCCACACCACCGCGGTCTCCCGCTGGTTCGTGATGCCGATCGCCGCGATCTGCTCGGGCTTTACGCCCGATTCCGACAGCACCGATGCGATCACTGACAGGACCGATCCCCAAATCTCGTTAGCGTTATGCTCCACCCAGCCCGGATGGGGAAAATACTGCGTAATCTCGCGCTGGGCCGTATGTACGGCTTCTCCTTTTTCATTAAACAAGATGGCCCGGGAACTCGTCGTCCCCTGGTCCAGTGATAAAATGTATGTTTCCATAGAACCCTCCCTGCTTCCGTCAGCGAACGATGCGCTCGTTGTGGTTGTGCACATTCGGGATGTTGCTGGATGTATATCCGGTAAGGAAGACAAACCATGTCGCTTGGTGACGTTTACATGGTTTTCCTTAGTGACATCATACTATATTTGGAGCGGGTTCGGGTTAACAAAATCGAAGATTGGCGAAGGAAATGGAGGGGAATGGATGAGGGGACTCGAAGGGAGCAGAGGAACGGATTTGAAGGGAAAAGAGAAAGCGCTATGAGGAGGAAGGAAAAAGGGAACAAAACAGTAAAGGGCATGTTGGGAGTTTTTTAGATAACAAAAAAGGTGAATGTTAAGCGATTCAATAATATTATATTGTAATGCGTATCGATACACTATATAATAAACAACAAATATCCAAGGAGGGTCTTTTGCATGAACTATTCGATTAACCTGTTCGGCTACCATGTGGACTGCAAGCTGAACGTCGAAGAAGACCGGCTGCAGCTGGACGTTGCCGAGGAGGACCAGAAGTCGCTGAAGCAGTATTTGATCCGGGTGTTGCCAAAATACGGCCGCGAAGCATCCCAGACTTCGACATTGGACGAGCTGGTGAAGCTCGCGATCGATGCGGAAAAAACGATGGAAGGCCACATGTCCGAGCCGAAGCTCAAGCTGCCTTACGAATTCCAGCCGGAAATCAAAGAGAAGCTGATCGATGCGGCGGCGCTTCAGGACATGTCCGCAACCCAACTGCTGATCCGGATTATCGAGCGTAAATACCAGGAAGTAATGGGTTAAAGGGGGTTTTGGTTATGCCATACGGCAACAAGGTTAAATTTCATTATGACGTGCCTGCCTACATCAAAAAGCAGCTTGCCGAAGCGGCCAAGAAGCTGAACATGACCGCTACGGAGCTGCTGTCCAAAACGATCGAGGAAGAATACGAGCGGGTCAAACGCGAGCAAGCTTCCGCTAACTCCGGGAAATAACCGGGATCTGGGCTGCGAACCTTTCCAAGGAACGGGCCTGTTCCACGGAGAGACTCAGGTATTCATAGTCCTGACCGATCCGGTCGCATGACAGCAGATGGCACTCTGTATAGTCGTCCACCGGATCGTGTTCCACCGAATCCCGTCGACAGCGTCTTGATCATCAAGGTGATTCGCTCTTATAGGGGAAGCCCTCTTCTAGATTGGATAAAGCCCCAAAATAGTTCCTGAGGCATATAAACAACCTAATAACCAGTAATGCATTTAGTACCATTTACACTCTCTAATAAATTTCACTTTTTTTATAATGATTAAAGTCAAATGTTAACTGACTGGGTAATAAACATAATGTGATGTAAATTAAACAAGGGAGAGATGGTACATATGAAAAAATTGATTATTGGACTTACTGTGGGGATGCTCATTGGTTCGTCTACCGTTGCCATGGCAGCCACATCCACCACCGTAAAAGCGACGATTGCCAAATACCGCGTGCTCATTAACGGGGTCAATAAACCAGTGGCTTCGAACCAACTTTTATACAACGGTAATACATATGTCCAATTGCGGGATGCCGGATCCATTTTCGGATATGATGTTAGCTACAAAGCTTCTGATAAGTCCATCAACTTTACTGTCAAGAACAGCCCTGATTCAAATTGGATCACCATTACCGATTTTGCGACAGCTAACGGTTATACCATTAAAGTGGATAACGCCTCTACGGACACATATAATATTCAAGCTAACAACTCAACGGTATTGGCAGTGAACATCAGCAATCTGAAAGAAAATGAAGAAAGAGCATTGACTTCAACTAATGGTAAGGTCGTCACGGTTAAAAGATATTTAGGATCCTACCTTCTGAATAAAACTGACCTCATTAGAGGCGGGTTTATGAACTAAGGTAATAACTTAGGTAGTCGGGAATACTCCGACTGCCTCTTTTTTATTTAAGGTAATGCCACACGAAATCCATTGCTCTTTTCAATACGAGTAAACTGGATCTGAATCTCAGCAAAGCGTTGACTTGTTACCCATAAACCGTTACATCACAGGGCCAGGATGGTGGCAGTTGCACCGTAATGTCTATTATTACCCCAATCTTTCCAGTAAGGGGTTGAACCATAGGTATAGGAACATAAGGGTCGTGGTAACTGAACAAATTTCATCCTAAGTCAGCATCAAACAGCCCAGTTCTTTGCCTGTGCTCTGTGCACTATACTGGCTCAAAAGTCATTATTTCAATGGCATCTAGATCAGATCTTATTAGCTCAATGTATGCCTAGAAATCCTGTCCTTTTGGCGACTCGAAATCTGTGAGCCATTATGCAGGGCTTAATCGGGGTGCTGCCAAAATACGGCCGCGAAGCGTCCCAGGATTCGACATTGGACGAGCTAGTGAAGCTCGCGATCGATGCGGAAAAAACGATGGAAGGCCACATGTCCGAGCCGAAGCTCAATCTGCCTTACGAGTTCCAGCCGGAAATCAAGGAGAAGCTGATCGAAGCGGCGGCGCTGCAGGATATGTCCGCAACCCAGCTGCTGATCCGGATTATCGAGCGTAAATACCAGGAAGTAATGGGTTAAAAGAAGGGTTTGGTTATGCCATATGGCAACAAGGTTAAATTTCATTATGACGTGCCTGCCTACATCAAAAAGCAGCTTGCCGAAGCGGCCAAGAAGCTGAACATGACCGCTACGGAGCTGCTGTCCAAAACGATCGAGGAAGAATACGAGCGGGTCAAACGCGAGCAAGCTTCTGCTAACTCCGGGAAATAACGGGAATCTGGGCTGCGAACCTTTCCACGGAACGGGCCTGTTCCACGGAAAGACTCAGGTATTCATAGTCCTGACCGATCCGGTCGCATGACACCAGATGGCATTCTGTATAGTCGTCCACCGGATCGTGTTCCAGGAGATACACGCGGATGCTCGGGTTCAGGTCCTCGATTTTGCAAAAAAACATTGCTTCCGGGGCAGCGTCCATAATTGCCTTGATGCGTTCCCGCACGCAGCACGGCAGCAGCGGCTCCAGCAGCGAAAACGTCTGGATGGTCGGTTGGTATTCGTAAATCAGCATAAGCGGATGCCTCCCTTTGGTATGAAAAAGATTATGATTTCCCTCCTGCCTGACTTATCTCTATCTATGGTAGGTACTCGCGTTTTCATTAGAGCACCTTCAGCCGCTGTAAAATCGTCAGCACCCTGTATAGATCGTAGCTCCCATTCACCGGGATGCTGATGATTTTCGCCTCAACCGCTGCGTTTACTGCGGATTCCGCCCAGGCTGGTACCTCCATTTGCTGCCGCGCCTCCAGCGTGGAGATCCGCTGCTCCACCTTTTGTAGAAGGACTTCAAGTTGGGTCAGGCGTTCCGCTTTTTTCTTTAAATCTTCCAGCTGCTGTGCCAGCTCCATGATGTTAACACTCATTTCGATGTGATCTCCTTTCCATGTGTCATATTGAGGCAGTCCATACTGCTCCATAATCGCGATCAGCTTGGATGGGTACTTCGGGTCGGTCGCGTAGCCGCCTTTCCAAACTGCTTCGGCCGCCTGCCGGTAGTCTGCGTGCAGCACGCCGTGATACCGTGTCGGCTTGTCCTTGGTACCGTTCAGAAAAAGCTTGGAATGGTCGGCAATGGACTCCGTCCAGGAGTGGTATTTGCGAAAAGACGCTGCCACCTTCACAGCCTTGTCGTTGACATACTCCGTGGTGGGTATCTCCACGCTTCCCGCTGTGCCTTTGCCTTTGATGCCAAACAAGTTGTTTGCCTGTCGGGCGAGACCGCTTGTCCCCCAATTGGATTCCAGAATCGCCTGAGCGATCGTTAAGGAAGCTGGAACACCGGTGGCCTGCATGTCGGCTATGGCGCAGGGTGCGAGGGTGGCGATGAATTCGGTTTGATTCACTCCGAGTCCCCTACTTTCTTCGTCTGCTTCACAACCTGGTGGCCGAATACGGCAAAGGCTCCCGCCAAAATCCCCTGGATGAACGTCTCCGCGTTCCAGCCATGCATCCAAACCGTTAGTAATACGGCGGCGATGACCACCATGTACACAATGCTCCAATCCGGCACCGACGGCGTCTGTTTCATGACATATCCCAAAACCCAGCACACAGCTACCACAATCAGGAGCTTCGGGTCGATCAACTGCCAAATCATATCCCAATCCATGTTTCATCCATCCTCCTCTTTTAATGTCCTGCAAGCTGAACGGCGGCTGCGATGGCACCCATCACGATCGTGATGGCCGCACCGCTGACCGTCCGCCACAGCCATTTTTGGCCGTCCTCGATCCGGTCCAGCCGTTGATGTGCTGACTTAACCGACTGCATGGCTTCCCGGGCGAGTTCCTTGGTTGTCTCAATCGTGGCGGCCAGCGTCGGCACTTGCTCCAAGGTTTTATCAATACGTGCGAGTTGAATTTGAATCTCCACCAAAGCTTTGGTCGCTTCCTCCACGTCACTCACCCTTTCGTGTGGCACGGCGTTCCCCTCCTTTTAACTGGTGAAATAAGATGCCCCCGGAGTGGTTCCGAGGGCAAAAAAATACGCCTTGCGGCGCTTCTGATTATCCCTCTTTTGGGGCGGTCGTGTTTTCCTCTGGTGCCTCCAGCTCAAAATAATATTTCATGTTGTACGGGTTTTTTCATTTTTCTTTATCCCCCTTGGATTTGTTTATGTTTCTTATCCCATTACAGCGTACTTAAATACAGTATTGTATGAGTCTACAGGCAATTTAAAGCCTGTGGTATCCGCCCAGAGGGCGGTGCTCTGTGCGTCGTCGTAAACATCGAAACCTATGAAACAGTACCCCGTTGACCTAATGTATATTGTCTTGTAAGCTGTCACGTTATCTTGACGCCAGAGAATGATGTACATAGGCGTTGACGGAAAGGACCTATTGACTTGTATATACTGCTTACTGGCTGCACTCCCGTTAGCCAGAACAAAGACGTTTGTATCCCCTGCAGAGGTCCCCGACCCCTCAACAATATAGCTACCCGGCGCTGTACCCACAACCCCGAAAATGTTTTTACCGGATACGATGTTCTCGGGTCTATAATCTTTCGTGTAATCCAGCAGGACCCCGCGACCTATAGGGCTTAGCCCGGCTTTGTAGTACCCGGTGGGCACGTTAATGTCAATGTTCCCCTGCCCGTCGCCCTTGATAGAAACAGGAGGTATATGATTATCGCCGTTCAGATAGGACGAATAATCTTTAATTGTCCCCGTTTGCCCTGCAATCGTCGTTCCCTCCAGGACTTTGTCTGTCGGAACCGTGACTGCTAAAACCTTACCATTTTCGTTGTGGTAGCCTGCAGGGATTGTCTGGTCTGCAGCTCCTGGGGTGATCGTAACCGCCCCGTTGTTCGGCATGGTCCCCGTGACCTTCACGCCCTTGACGTAGGCCGTCTGACCGCTGAGAATGTTCCCGGCTGCAGCTGTAGCGCCCGCCGTGTTATTGAAGTTGTTGTCCTTCACGTTCTTGACCAGGTCGACCATGGTCTCGTTGCCCGTGAGGTTGATCCCCCTGGACTGCAGCGCCTCTTTAAGGTCAGGAATTTGTGTAATACCTGTCAGGTCCTGCAGCTTGGCAATCACGTCCAGGAGCTTGGCTCTGCTTGGTAATGGCATGTGTTAGCCTCCTTTCTTATCCGACTGCGATCCAGGTGAAATAGGTATAGCTGTTGTCATATGTCGGGATTCGGAACCCTGATTGGTTGACGTATCCGTCCTGCCCGACAGCGTATATACTCATAGCTACCTGGATATTGCCGTCCTGAGTGTATACCATCGAATACCCGCTGTTGGTGGTTCTGTCTTGTCGATAGGCAATGATATATTTCGGTGTAGATGGGAAGTTGTAAGATACCTCCAGGTATTCCTCAGCGCTCGATTGCCCTGGGAGCAGCCAGAAGTTTTTCTTCGCACCCAGGGACCCCTGTTGCGACCCGGTTCTGATCCAGCTACTAGACGCTGTGCCCACAAGCCCGAAAATATTTTTACCGGATACAATGTTCGCAGCTATAAAGTTCGGGTCAGCCTGTGCTAGGTGGGCTTTTGTGATTCTGATTTCCCCGCCCCCAGGGCCTCCGTCCTGGTAGCCTTTTTCAGGATAGACAGCTAGGTCCCTATTATCGGGCCAGATTGTGATAGCTGCAGGGCTCCGAACCCCTGTAAGGTACGGCATGGTTCCTTTCTGCTGCGCTATTGTCGTGTCATTCAGAACCTTGGCCGTAGGTACGACAACCCCCTTCACGACTCCAGCGCCGTTGTGGTAACCTGCAGCGATCGTCTGGTCTGCAGCTGTAGGCGTGATCGTAACCGCGCCCCTGTTCGGCATGGTGCCCGTCTGTCCGGCGATCGTGGTCCATGCCAGGACGCTGGCTACCGGAACCGTGACCGCTGAGACCTTACCGCTGCCGTTATGATAGCCTGCATGGATCGTAATGTCATTGGGCCCTGGGGTGATCGTCTGCGCCCCTCTATACTGCATGCTGCCGATCGCTGCGCGGATCGTCGACCAAGAGGCTGCAGTTGTTAGGTTGAGCGCCGGGTTCAGTGCGTTCAGCTTGTTCACGACGTCCAGCTTGATTGCGTCGTTGTTCGCCTCGGCTGTGTTCGTAATGTCGATAAGAGCCGTCAGATCTTCTTGTTTGATCCCAGCGCCTCCGCTGCCAACCCCTCGCGCCCTAAGCGTGTCTGTAATGCTTGGCATGCTCTCTCCTCCTTCCTTAGCTGTCGGTGTACGTCTTGTTTACGACGTTCCCAGCGCTGTCGTAGGTCAGCGTCCATGTCCGTGTCTTGGTGCCCCCAGGCATGCCCAGCGTCCAGGTGTCCGTCGTGTATCTGCCACTGCTGTTCTTGTTCGACAGCTGACAGCTGATTGCGACGCTGCCATCTTCTGGCCGAAAGTATTGAACCTTTGTGTAGACCTGCGCGTCTGCGTCCCAAGACGATGTATCCACCTTCTCCTGGTATGGCCGGTTCAGAAAATCAATAATATCCAAGTTTGCATTGTATGCGGCCAGATTGTTATTATCAGAGCCCTCTGGTCGCTGGATACCGCTCGGTAAAGTATTAGCCATGCCTTATCTCCTCCTTTACGGTCTATATTTCTCCCATTCATCCCAGGTAAGATTGAGCGCATCTGTTTGATCCCAAGACTTCTTCGCTTTGTCCAGCTCGTCCCACGTTAAATAAGTGAATTTATACTCTAACGACATATGAGCAGGCTTTATTTCTTCCATGACTGCCTTCAAGTCTTCCAAATTCGCGGGTATACCTCGCGTACCAATAAAAGTAACGGTAATTTTATACTCACCCGGCGAAATCAGTACACTAACTTCCCCGCCGTCGTAGGCCTGTGCCACATTTTTGATCATCGAACCCGAAACCTTGCCGCTGCCTCTCAGCTTGGATTCAACATAAGAGCGTCTTTGATCAATCGGCTTATTCTTATCCGTAGGTATCCCCAGCTCCGCCTCCCACAGATCCAACCCCCACGTCGCTGTCTTCACAAAAAACTGCTCCAACGTCTCATTCAGAGCTGAATAAAGAGCATCCATCTCCGCGCCTTTTGCATCCACATCAGCTCGAATGACCCGGCTGAATTCGTAGTAAGCTGGCAGATAGGAGAACAGTTCGGCACCACGAGAGCTTGTAAATGTAGCGTCACTCATGAACGTCCACCGCCCCCAATACGGCTACTTCCCCAGGACTGATTTGGATATTCGTATCCACGGCGCCGTTGACCGTCAGATTGGAATAATCAATAATCGGCGGGATATCAAGCAGAATGGCAGCAATTCGGGTAAAGCGGACAAGCGGATCGGCAAAAGCCAGCTGTTTCAGATAAGCGGTAATCCCCCCGATCATCTGCTCCTTGACCATGTCTAAGGTTGCACCGTCAGCCAAAGTGAGCTGGACCGAGATATCGATCGGTACCTCTTTTGCGGGCATCACCGTTACAACCGGTCCAGCTGGAGCTTTTCCTTCCCCCTGACCGTCCATGGTTGGATCAATATACTGCTGAACAGCTTCAACGATCGCCGAACTGGCTGCGCGCTTGTCCATATCGACCAAATAAATGCCTACGGTCCCCGGACCCTGCCATAACGGAGCGACCTGCACTCCTCCCACGCCGGGAACCTCATTGGCCCACTGGATATATTGTGCTTTGTTGCCGCTGGTGCCCTGGTTTCGGATTTCGGCATAGTATCGTTCCAATAAGGACTCATCCGACTCCTCATCGGCGCCGCCAGTTACTGCTGCCGGATTGGTTACCGAAATGATGCCGCTGGTTGGAACCAGCATCACCTCAATGACGCCTGCCGGGACATTCCCCTGGCTGCCCGCCACTAAAGCAGTGATAGGCGCCAGGCCCTCGCCGCTGCTATCCAGCGTCACGTCGGCGGTTGTTTGATACTCAATACTGGACTCTCCCGTGATTTCGTCGGCCGGCGTGGCAATCAAAGTTCCCTTCGCCAGTTTTTTTCCCGGCTGCCCCATAAACTTCACGATCCCGGTCGCAGGCACCGCTGCTCTCCGGTTCACCCCGCGCTCTGCCGTTCTTAAGGTCAGGTACTCTCCAAAGGCCGTTCTCGCAAACCCCCGCCTCAGCACCTCCTGTGCCCACAGCGCCGCCTCGGACAGCATGAACGCCACCGGCGCCTGCGCGTCCCAAATAAAAGAGCCCTCGGACTTGTCGATATCCGAAGGCACCTTCGCCAGCATGCGGCTCATAATGTTCTCTTCCGTCTGATCCTGCAAAAAAAGCGGCAAGTCCGCCATCAGATCACCACGCTTTCTATGATTTCAATCTCGTCCCGGACGCTCTGAATGCGGCAGCTGAAGCGGCAGGCCTCGCCTTCCCACGCAAACTCGAACTGATCCACGCTCTCCGTCCGCGCATCCGCCAAGAGCGCCTCGGAAACCATCCGCCGGATTTCGCTCTCGAGAAGAGCATGATCGTAGCCGCTGCCAACCAGATCCTCCAGTTCGCTGCCGTAGTCCCTGGAATAGATGAGATGGCGGTAGCGCGGGGTACGGATGGCTTTTTCGCACCAGGTTACCCAGGCTTCCCTTTCATCCGCGACGGCGATTTTACGGGTGGGAGACATGACGAATTCCCCGGCGTCAAAATCGAACCGCCAGCTCCTTCCAAACACCGCCCCGCTCCCCTCCAGGAGTTCCGTCTCCGCATCATCGGTCCACACCATGTCTTCCGTCTCCGGAAACAAATTAGCCACGGCCGCTCACCACCCTACAGACGACGACCACGTCATCCCCACCGTTTACGCGGACGGCCAGCACCCGGTCTCCGGGCTTAAGCCCGGCACTCAGCTTCAGCGCAGCATCCGGAACTTCGGTCTCGTCAAAATAAAATGACGTAGCCATCGCCACGCTCCCCCAGTTCGGGGAATCTGTCCGTACCCCAGATGCTCCAATTGCCATATAACGCGGCAGCGCAAGCAGCCCGGGCAGCTCGGCCACCATGTAGCCCTGCATTTCATGCTTGAAATCGTCCAGCTTCAGCCCCGTCGACGTGATCGTCCCCAGCACCGCCCCGACGCCGCCGAGCGCCTGTCGCGTGTGCTTGCCGACCGAAGCGTACAATGAGGATGCAAGCTGTCCATACGGGTCTTTATTCAAGGTAAAACCTCCTTTTGACGTCGTCGTAGGTTCCGAGCTCCAGCGACATGCTGCCCGGGTTGCCCAGCTCGCGGCTGACCGAGATGACGATCAGCTGCACTTGGCCCAGCATGACCGCATCGCCTGCGCGGATCGTGTTGATATCCGGTACGTTGACGGTGATCGTCTCCTGGATGCCGCGCAGCTTGCTGCGGGCGAGCTCGCGGGCGGCTGCTCCGTTTTTCACCTCGTCGTCCTGGATAATCGCCTGGAGCTGGCCGTACTTGGCTACGTCCTTTTCTTCAATGGCGAGGACTATGGAAGGAACCTCTTTGCCCGTCTCGCTCGCCGTGGTCGCCAGCACCTTCACCTTCGTCGCCGCCCCTTCCAGCGTACGCGTCTGCATCGTATCGGTTACCGCCTCAAGAACGTACACGTCCGGGTTCGTACCCAGCTCGTACAGCTCCAGGCCGGAGGCGATCATCCGAGGATGATACAGCTTCCCGCCAGCTTTAGCGGTCGCCCGTAAATCAGCAAACATGCTGGCATACAGCGACTGCGTCCGGTATACTGCCCGGCCCAGCTCCTTGCCGGTATCCGGCAGCTTGGCGATTTTCAAATTCCAGTCGGCGGCATACTTTTTAAAGCGCTGCGTCGCCGTCTGCTTCGCCGGGAACAAATACTCGTCCTCCGATTTGTCCAAATAAACGGTCCGGTCGTACAGTGTTATAGTCATCCGCTTCATGCCGTTGTTCGTCGTCTCGACCTCCCACACGACCGCAGGATGGAGCAGGGTGACGTAATCCTTTTTCCCGTAAGGAATGCCGCTGATGCGGATCGCCATGCCCGGTGTGATCGGGGGCAAATCCGGCGTCACCACCAAGTTGACCGTGCCCTGGTAAGCGATCTGCTCCAGCGAATCGCGCAGGTTGATCGCCTCCACCAATGGGGTCAAATCGTATTTGTCCTGCAAAATCACCTTGTAACTCATGACAGCACCAGCTTCTGCCCCGGCTTAATGGCGTTCGGATCTTTGCCGATTGCCTTCTGGTTCAGCTTGTAGATCTGATTCCACTTTGAGCTGTCGCCGAGCTCCAGTTTGGCAATTTTGGAAAGGGAGTCTCCCGCCTTGACCGTGTAGGTTTTGTTTTCCTCCTTCATGTCAGTGCGCTGCTTTTTGTTGACTGCCGTCCCGCCGCCGGTGCCGCTGGCAGCCGTTTTCGCCACCTTAAGCTCTCTCCACGTGCGGAGCGTGATGTCGAAATACACGTCCCCCGGCTCCCCGCCCCGGAACGTCGTTTGATGGGAGGCCACGAACACGGGCACATTGATCCCGGCTTCGCTGATGACAAACCGGAGCGGGGTTTTCATCACCAAAAAATCGTTCAGTTTGTTCATCGCCACCTGCGGATCAGGCAGCTCGCTCTCTCCCCCTTTGCAGAAGGATTCGTCGTACACTTTCGGAAAAAAGGAGGAAAACGAGATTTCCTTAATCCGGTCCCCCTGCGGAAAATCGAACTCCCCGGACGAGAGAATGTTGGCGGTATCGTAGCCCTTTTGCCTGGAAATGATCACTTCCTCCGGATTGACCGGAAACGTGAATCGTTCACCTTTCCCGGTCATTAACACCAAATCCAAAGCAGTTCCTCCTCTCTGGAAACGTCGTTACACATATGCTTTCGCCCCCGGTTTGCGGTTCTGCGCAGCTTTGGCAAACTCCGAACGCAGGCGCTGCCCGATCTGGAGGATCAGGCCCTCCACATCTATAGGCGTCTCTTCATGCACAGTCACCTGCACTGCACCGGCCGGGAGATTGTAGTTGGTTTCCGTTTTAAAATCCTTCAGGAACCCCGACAGCGCGGACATCTGCTCCGGACTGATCTGCACGAGCTGCGGCGTCGTTTTGCCGCCTCCGTTGCCCCCAATTCCCGGTTTCCCGCCTCCGGTTGCAGCCTGCAGCCGTGGGCCTGTTCCCATAGGAACGGCCGGGCCTTGGACTCCGGGAAGGTAGGGACCGTAGGTTTTGTAGGATGGCGGGAGGGGGGAGGGTGGGGGAACATACCTGTTCGGGTAGATCATTCCCGGTAACCCTTTTTGGGCTTTCCATGCAGGTGAAGCATATTGTCCATACGGCATTACTATTGACACAGCCGGTGCAGATCCTATGCTGGATTCAGGTTCTACGGAAGCCGGCTTGTCCTTTTTCTTCTTTTTCGAGAACAGGCCCGAGACCCAGCCGCCAACCTTGTCTCCTAAATAACCTCCGGCTGCACCACCCAGCATTGCTCCGACCGCCGTTCCTCCACCAGGAATAACCGATCCTAAAAAGCCTCCCAAAACCGTTCCGACGCTGCTCCCGACGGAGGACCCAATGGCTTGAGCCCGCTCTTTCCCGGTCTTTGCGGTCATAATGGATATGGCATCGGCTACGAATCCAAGGACCCCCGGCAGATTTTCGCCTGTGCCCTTGGCGGCTGAAGTCATAATTCCACTGCTTCCAATAGCTTTTACGGTAGAAGCAGCGATCCCGCTGCTTTGGGCAGCTTTTGTAACTGAATTGGCGATTGCACTGTTTTTACTGCCACCGAAGAATTCCTTTCCACTTTCCCACAACCCCTGTATTCCGCTGATAACGCCTTCACCAGCAGAACCAATGGTACCGATGAAATCACCCGCTGCGCCCATCGTTTTCCACGCTCGGCCCAAGGTCTTTTTCCGCTTATAAGTTTCTGTCCTTAGAGGAGTTTCCCTTTTGGCAGCATCAGGGTCGGCCGCCAGGTCCTTTTTCTCCTTATCCTTGTCCTCGCCTTTCCAAGCCTTTTTGATGGCTTTGCCTTTATCCGGGATTTCCCCTGCGCTCTTCAACCCTCCGCCAAAGTTTTTTAGTGCAGAAAATACATCCTTGATTTTGTCAGAAGTGGACTTTGGGCCGTCCTTCTTCTCCCCACCGCCGATCTTCAGCTCCCCTATCGTTTCCGTGAGCTTTTTGACAGCGGCCGAGTTTTCCTGAAGCGCTGTAACGAGAGTGGAAAAATCAATCTTTCCGCCTAACGCTCCCCCACCTACTGCAACATCTACAGTCGCCGTCGCCCGGATAACCTGCGATTTCACGCGGTTGATTTTTTCCAGCAGGCTGTCCAGCCCTTTCGAAGCAGTGTCCTTCAGCGCAATTTCGGGAACCATACGGGTTCTCCCGATCTTCAGCACCCGCCCCTGAATCCGTTCAAAATACCGCTCCATCGCCCGCAGCTCCCGGTTCGCCTTGATTATGTTTTTCGGATCGATCACGAGATTCAGCCGGTAATTTAACGTTTCTGCCATGAATTCTTCACCTCCTTAACCTTGATTCATGGCTGCCATCTGTTCGATTTCTTCCTGGGAAAAAGCGAGCAGCAGCAGCCGCTCCCCGCGCGGGAGCCGCCAAAACTCTCCGGGACGAAGGTGATGCCGGGCCCACAGGTGGTACAGCATCGTCGTCATTCCCCCGGAGCCGATCAGTTTTTTAGGTCAGCGATCTCGACCCCGAAACCGGACAGCTCCAGCACCTTGTCGCCGACGGCGTCCAGCTCCCCGGCCAGCAGCATGCGGCGTACCGCCTGCTCCCCGCCCGACAGCTTCAATCGGCTTGTGATCCGCGGATCGCCCCAGCCGTTTAGCGTAAGCCCCTTCACTTCCAGCTTGCCGGTAGCTTCGGAGATAAGCAGCGCGTTGAACGTTTCGGTATCGACCTTTTCGTCCACCGCCCCTTTCACCGTCCGGCGGACCGTACACCGCTCACGGATGCTGTCCACCTTGCTCGAAGTCAGGCCGTGCAGCACGATCTGCATATCCAGGCGCTTGATGCGCACAGTCTCCTCCGGCAGCTTCTCCGCCGCCTCAAACAGGCTGTCCAAAATTTGTTCCTCGCTCCAGTTATCCTGCAAGCTCATGCGTCTTCCTCTCCTTCATTTGCTGAATGGTTTATGTCCCTAAAGGGATGATGTTGAGAGTTTTACTCCTTGAAAAGATTACTTACTCAGCCCTTTTGCGTATCCAATCAGGCCGTACGATAGGTGCGCCAGTTCTGGTTCACGAAAAGAACACCCATAAGCGCAAAAGTGCAGCTTCATTTCCGGCCAACCCGCCATTTCGCGAATTCCACCAGAAGTCAGTGCACTTTTGCTTCTATCTTCTTCTAAAATGGTGACTTCGGGTGGATGAAGTAAACTTTTTCAGTTTTGCAGCTATTTCTCTGAACTCCTTAGTCCGCCGTGATCGGGTCCAGCAGCTCGTACCCTTCAAAGGTAAACGTCGTTTCCTCCTGCACTTCCTCGCCGGCGGTCCAGTTGGCCAGCTGGATTTTGTCAGGCATGCAGCGGATCAGGCGGACGCGCTCGTGTCCGTAGGACTCGGGATCGTCCAGCTTGGAGATGATTTCAAACTTCGTGAAGCCGCGGTTGATCATGTCCGAGGTCACTTTGTAGCCGCTCATCGTGCCGGTTCCTTTTTTGCTGCCGCTTTTGTGGACCGTCCAGTCGCTGCCTACCAGCTTGAGCTCGCGCTTTTCGATTTCGACGCTGGCTTCGAGCTTGTTAATGTGCGTCTGCCATACACCGTCGATATAGGCCTGGCCGTACGTGCCGAGAATGACTTTTGAAGCATCCAACATAGGGGTTCCTCCTCAGAGTTATTCATAGTTTTTTCATAGCTTGCATGAGTTAAAAAAAGACCGCGGCTCTTCCATCACTGCACGTAAAAGGTGCCGAACAGCTGCTCCATCACGTCCGTCAGCTTTACGTTCCACTGCAGGAACACCTGATCCGGCTCCGGCTGCTTCACCGCGGAATCGCCGTAGTAGGCCGGATCGAGGATGACGTCATAGCCATCCGACTCAATGACGCTGCTCAGTGCCAGCTGGCCGAGGTACTCCTTGACCGCGCCGATCAGGGCGAGGCGCCCTTCTTCCGTGTTGTTCACGCGGCCGATGTACGTCTGCTCCGCCGCCCGCTGCAGATCCGCATTGATCGCGTCCATGACGCGGATGGAGCGGATCTTCTTCCAGGCGCTGCTCTGGCCCTCGGCCGGCGTCGCCAGAGTGTTAATGCCGCGCAGCGCCTTCACCTGGCGGCCGTCAAAGAAGAGCAGGAACACGCCGCTCTTCACGGCCTGCTCCTGCTCGGAGCGCGTCCAGCGCCGGGTAACGTCCTCGAACGGCGTGACCGCGTACGTCGCGGACTGGTTCAGGCGCTGGCCCGCGATCAGGCCGGCCACATAAGCGGCCGTCTGCGCAGAGCTGTAGTCCGTCCCGGACAGACGGACGCCGGTGCCCACGTTGACGATGCCCTCGTGGTTCAAGGCCAGGGAGCGGGCCGCCGCCAGATCGGCCGCATCCTTCGACACGTCATCGGCCGCGCTGCTTCCGAAGACGGCCATGACGCCGCTGCCTTCGCCGCGCAGCCGCTTGATCCAGGCGGCAAAGCTCTGCAGCAGCGCCATGTCGGCGGCATAGTCGAGCGCCAGCAGGTCGAAGTCCTGGCCTTCGGCGGCCTCCTGCATGGAGACGTAATCGGCGTTCGTCAGGCCCCCGATGCCGCTCGCGCCGCCGGTCAGCGCCAGTCCGCTGACGTCTGCCGGTACACCGCCTCCATCCACTGCCTCGGCAGTGACCCAGTCATTGCCGCCGTTGATGCTCGCGGCCAAGGAAGCGGCCGTGCCGTCGGCGCCGGTGAAGGTGCCGAGCAGCTTGGCGCCTTCATACAGGCGCAGCTCCTTTGCGGCCGGATTCCCGAGCGCAGGCTGCACCGTCACGGTGAAGCCGTTGCCGCGGCTGCCCGGGTGCTTCGCCGTCAGCTTCAAGACGGCGGCAGGCGCAGCATCGCCGCTCTGCAGCGTCACGGCCGCCGCCTGGGCCGTATCGTCCGCCAGGCGGTAGGCCAGCAGCTTCTTCGGACCGCCGAGCAGCGCCAGATAGAGGGCCGCGTAGGCGGTCGCCCCATTTTCGCTATCCGCGGCAAACGTCGCAGCAATCGCCTGCTCGCTGCCGATCTCCACGAACTCGCGGACCGGACCCCAATTGGCTTTGACCGGCACGATCACCGTTCCGCGGCTGCCGCCTTGAATGGCCGACGTTGCCGCTGCTTTAAAGTTCATATACAATCCCGGTAGCACCGGTTGATTTGTGCTTTCCCAAGTTCCACCTGCCATAAGTTAGACCACCTTCGCTTTCATGAATTGTTGGATCTTTCCCTGTACCTCGGCAATCGAAAAATGCTGACCGTCCGTGTCATGCATAGCAGCTGCCACGACCTCTGCCCGGACCCCGAACAGCTCCTTGGCCTGCGCCTTCAGTTCATCGAGCTCATACCTCGGCATGCCGCTTCCGGCTTCCGGGGTTTTCGAAATTTTCTTTACGCCCATATCGGGCCACCTCATTTCATGATAGGTTGAACGGCAACGCGGCGGATCAGCGCCGCTTCCTCCGCAGGACGCATCCGCCGCTGCACCAGGGTCAGCTTAAGCTGCCCATCCAGTATGGCGTCGGCCTGCATATTCGCGGAAACTTCCGCTACTGAAAGGTAGCGGCGTTCCCCGTCACCAAGCGGCAGTTGGGTCTGTGCCCCCAGCTCCTCCACCAATACGACCGAGGCATGATGCTCGGTCTCCGGGAACGGTGCCGCCAAATGCCCCACAAACGTCTTGCGGATCTCGTACATCGAAGCCCCCGCCATCTTCGTCTCACAGCCGGCCAGGCGCCACAATACGGCATGCTCCTCCCGGTCCGCGGGCCATGACGTTTCGTAGACCTGCCACAGGTCAGCCAGCTTGCCCCGTGTCCATCCCGCCAAGGCGCTGAGCCATGCATCCGGCGGAGCAGGCGTTTCGGCTCCCGAAGCCTCCGGCAGGTACGCACCGAACCTGAGGCACCGGATGATGCCGCCGGAGGCCGGATCAAGCGCGTCCGCTTCCGGAACGCCCAAGTAGTGCAGCAGGATCGCTTCCGGATCCGGACCTGCTATTCTTTGGCGCTGCAGCCCCCGAACCAGCTGCTGTGCCCAGGCATCCAGCTGGGATATCCCGGCACTGCCGCTGTAGAGCTTTACTCGCACCACCTGCCGGTAACCCGCCCAGGCCGACTTCCAAATCTCCTCACCCAGGGTGAGAACAGCGCATGGCCCGTCGTCCCCTTCTGCTCGCGGCTGCACATCGTAGATCCGGCCTTCCAGCTCGGGAATCAAGGCGGCGACTGCCTGTTTAACGGCTTCCCTCATACTACTACCCGCCGATCCGTTTCTTTTGCGTCACAGCCCCTTCCATTCTTATGTGTCTGCTGAATCTGTATCAACTCGGCCCCCTCCTTTCTCCTGTATCAAAGCCATCGGGCAACGAAGTCCGCAAAAAAACCAGCCATTCCGGCCAGCTTAACATCCACTGATTGTGTTCGGTACGTCCCTTTGCTTCATTCCCGATGATATAATCTTACACCCCGGATTTGAAAACGCTGACGGCGGTTCGGACGGTTATCGGCGGAAAATAGTACGAATGTATGTTCGCATTTTTACATCCTTTTTATTCCAAATGAAAATGTGAGGATCAGCACTTCTGCGGCCGATTCATCCCCCGAAACTCCCGCTCCCCATTAGATAAAGAAAAAAAGCCGCAGAACCTCCGGTCCCCGGCTTGTCCCGCTCATAAGCGGCTTTCATTTGGAATTGCAGGCTTTGGCTTTTTGAAGCTCGGACAATGTCAGCAGCCCGCGGTCCGCAAACGCCAGCGCCATTTTATAGAAGGCACGCGTTCGTATTTTCGTGTACGTGTCCTTACTGACCGGCGGATCGAGCACGTAATTGTAGACTTTATAGTCGAAGACGTCGTCTTCCTTCATGTACCGTTCGCGGATCAGCATCTGTTCCCGTTCGCTCAGCCGTTCCACGATCGCCTCGATCATCCGGCAGTATGCCTGGCGGACCGCAGGCGCTTCTACATTGTATACGGCGACCTGCGCCGTCTGGTCCGAGGTCACATTGGTCGGTCCGTGAAACCGTTCGGTATAGGAGGCGGTAACGCTCGCTTCCCTGACTTCAAACGTAATCGTTTTATAGATCCGGTATTTCTCCAAAACCGCTTCAACGGCGGCCTGCGTCTTGCGGCGGTCCAGCTGCGGCAGCATTTGATCCATATTCAAACACGCTCCTTCATGGATGTTTACCTAAAAAAACAGTGGCTTGTTCGCATTTTTGTTCGTATAATGATGTTAACATACCACTTTTTGGGTATCTCGTAAAATCCGAAAATCACGGCATAACCACCGTCTCGCTTCGAATTCCTTTTTCTTTTATGCCATTTGGTATCTATATCATTCTATTGCTTTACCTTTTGGCAACATTACTTTATAGTAACGGATAGAAACAGATATCCATATCGTCATAGAAGGAGTGGCTAAACCGTGGAAAAAGAATTCGGAGCCGTGCTTAAGCGGCTGCGCGAACAGAAGGGCATGACGATCAACCAGCTTGCCGAAGCATCGGGCATCAGCAATTCGCAAATTTCCCGCATGGAGAACGGGATTCGGGGCGTGCCCAAACCGCCGACCATCCGGAAGCTCGCGGACGCGCTGGAGGTTCCTTACGGCGAACTGATGAGCGCAGCAGGGTTTTGGGAAACAGACGGGGCTCCTGAAGGATTGCAGGAGGAAGTGCCAGCATGGGCGACCTATAAGGACAAGCGGGATTTCAAGAAAATGCTGGAGGAAGACGGGGAGCTGATGTTCGACGGCATTCCGCTGGACGCCGAGGACAAGCAGCGCATCAAGGATGTCCTCACCGGGCTGTTCTGGGAAGCGAAGCAGATGAATAAGCGGAAGAAGAAGGAACCAGATTCTCCGGACAGCCCCTCTTCTTCCTGATGGGTGGGACGAACAATCCACAACTTGCAGGTGAATCCTATGGATGAAATGATTCGAAAGTTAATCCGAAAATATAAGACCAGCTGCCCTTTCGAACTTTCCCGGTCCCTTGGCATTCATATCCGTTACCTGGATCTCGGCAAATCCACCAAGGGGCTCTATTACCGGAAACTGCGACGGCGGTTCATTGTGATTCACAGCGAGCTGTCCCCCGAGTGGCAGCGGTTTGTCTGCGCGCATGAGCTCGGCCATGACCGCCTCCATAAGGGGATCAACCGTTTTTTTCTGGAGGAGCATTCCTACTTTGCCCCCGGCAAGCTGGAGCGGCAGGCCAACCGGTTTGCCGTCGGCCTTCTCTCTGCGGGAACGGCGATGCTGCAGGGCGAAACGGCTGAAACCTACTGCAAGCGTGTCGGCATTCCGCCGGAAATGCACATTTATATTCAACCTTAGGCCAAAGAATGATTCATAAGTCTTATTTCACCGCTCCGATAGTTTATTAGAATAAAAGGGAGGGAAAATTTATCCATTACTCGATTTAGGAGGTTATGAGATTCATGATCCCAAGGAAATGGTTTACCTCCCTTCTGTTCAGCGCTGTGCTGTTGGCCGGTTCGGCACAGGCAGCGGCGGCAGAGGATACGACCGGGAGTTCCCCGGAGCCATCCGCCCCGTCCGGCAAGCATATTACGATTCTGCACACGAATGATATGCACGGCCGTGCGGTGGAAGCATCCCCTGAAATGGGATTTGCCAAGGTCACTGGAATCTTTAACCAATATCGCAGCCAAAATCCGGATACGCTCGTTCTTGATGCGGGTGATGCCGTACACGGTACGCCGTTTGCCACGCTCGTACAAGGCGAGAGCAGCGTGAAGGTCATGAACGAAATGGGTTATGACGCCACGGTTCCGGGTAACCACGAATTCAACTACGGCTGGAAGTATCTCGTGGAACTCTCCAAGGGTTGAAGTTCCCGATGTTGAGCGCGAACGTCATCCAGACTGACGGCACCACCCTCTTCAAGCCTTACATAATCAAGGAAGTCGACGGCGTCAAGTTCGGCATCATCGGCCTCAGTACGCCGGAGACCGCATATAAAACGAACCCGACCAACGTCACCGGGCTGAAGTTCGCCGATCCATCGGCCGAAGCGAAAAAATGGGTGAACGAAATCCGCGGGCAGGTCGACGTCGTTGTCGTGGTTGGCCACCTCGGTCAGGACAAATCGAGTGTCGACACCAGCCTTAAGGTCGTCAAGGAAGTGCCCGGCATCGACATTTTCATCGACGGACACAGCCATACGGTTCTGGAAAACGGCCTGATGGCCGACAACAACACGCTGATCGCCAGCGCCGGCGAATACACAAAATATGTCGGCGTCGTCGATCTGTGGCTCGACAACCATAAAGTCGTGAAGAAGGAAGCCACGCTGATCGATGAGAAGGAAGCTGCCGATATCAAGCCGGACCCGAAGGTCGCCGATCTGGTCGCTTCCATCCAGAAGGAGCAGGAGCCGATCCTGAAGGAAAAAGTCGGCGAATCGCCTGTGAAGCTGGAAGGCTCCCGAGAGAAGGCACGCACCGGGGAGACCAACCTCGGTGACCTGCTGGCCGATGCGATGCGCGATGTGAGCCAATCGGATGTGGCCATCACGAACGGCGGAGGCATCCGCGCCTCGATCGAAGCCGGCACAATCACCAAGGGCGACGTCGTGACCGTCCTGCCGTTCGTCAATCAAATCGTGCAGTTGAAGGTCAAGGGCTCCGATATTAATGCGGCCCTCGAGAACGGCGTATCCGATTATCCGCAGTCCAAGGGAGGCTTCTCTCAGGTTTCCGGCGTGACGTTTAAGATTGATACGTCCAAGCCCAAAGGAAGCCGCGTTCACTCCGTGAAAATCGGCGATAAAGCGCTCGATCCGGACGCCACGTATTCGCTCGCGACCAATGACTTTATGGCTGTCGGCGGCGACGAATACACGATGTTCACAAAGTATCCGCAAGCCGGCATGTACGGCGCCCTGGACGAAGCCTTGATCAACTATATCCAGCAAGGCAAGCCGATTCCGGAGGGACCGGCCGGTCGAATTACCGAAGGTCCTGCCCCTGCGGAAACGACGGCCTCCGAACCTGCACCAACGCCGGCCAAACCGGAATCGCAACCGCAGACGCCATCAAAACCGGCGCCAGCCAAGCCGCAGCCTGAGGTCAAACCGGCCCCTGCTCCGTCCGCGAAGGTCTATATCGTAAAGAAGGGTGATACACTGTACAGCATTTCGCTGAAATACGATACGACCTGGCAGACGCTGCGCGACCTGAATCATATCAAGAACGCCAACCGGATTTATCCCGGTCAGCAAATCAAGCTGCCTGCGTAACCTTAACGTTAAACTAAAGAAGCTGTGCGATTCGGAAGCAAAGCTCGGACATCCGGATTACAGCGCTCATCCTTCCATACAAAAATCCCCCTGCCCATAACGGGCAAGGGGACTTTTTCAATGATCCTATTCCAGAAGATATACCTGCTGCAATTACAGCATCTGCTCCTTAATGTGCGTCTCCGCAAATTTTGGAGGATTGAACCAGTCGCCGCTCTGCGCCCATGTCGGGTCCAGCGGCACCCACTTGTTCTTTTCGGACAGATACACTTCATTCCAGGCATGCGGTCCATATCCGCCTTGGCCGTCATAGCCTTGGCCGGTGACCACCTTCACCTGCAGGCCCTGGGACCGGGCCATCACCGCATACAGTCTGGCATAATCGATGCAGACGCCCTTCTTCGTGTTGAACGTATCCTGCGGCGTCTGCTCATGCCAGATTCCCCGCTGCTCGTAATCATCAACCTTGCCATAATCGTACTGAACCCGGGTGCCGACCCAGTCGTACAATTTTTGCGCCTTTTCCTCGTCGGTATCCGCACCTTTGACGATCTCGGCGGCGGCCGCCTCGATATCCGAAGGAATCGCGTGGTCGATCACTTCGTATTTGCGCTGCATGATGCCGTTCAGCTCTTTTTCGACAGCTTTCGTGAATACCGGAAGCTTGTCTTTTACCAAGTGACCCGACAACGGCTCGATGACCCGCTGCGCTCCTTCTTTATAGATCGGCGACGCCTCTACGTATTGGGTAAACGAGGTGTGCGGATACAGCGATACGTACACGAACAGCAGCGCCACGACGACGATGCACCGCCCCGCCCCGATCAAGAGGCCGATGCACGCACCGGCCAGACGGCTCAGCAGCGAAGCGGAAGGCTTCCCCGGGTTAAAGAGCGCGCCGCTCCCGCCGAAGATCAGCACCGTCAACCAGCGGATCAGGAAACGGATGATGCTGTAGCTCACGATAAAGATGACAGCGAACCGCATCAGCGGAAAATCGGCCATAGACGTAATGAACGTATAGTAAATCTGCTCCCACATTTTCAAATCCCGGTTCGGGAGCTGACTGGCATAATCGGCGAGCCATTCCTGAACTCTGGGTGATACCCACAAGGTAAAAGGCACCGCGAGCACCAGACCCAGCAGGATAAAGACGCTTTCCCTCAGCAGGGACAGCAGCCTTCCCGCAGAGCGGGATGCGCCCCGGCTCCAGCCCTGAAGCAGGGACACCAGCAGGATCAGCAGCAGCAGGATGCTGATGATGTTAAATTCCTTAAGACTTTCTATCCATGATTGCAGCATAAGATGACCCCCTCCACGTTGGTGCATGGATTAAGTCCTTTATTTTCCATTTGAACCGCCCGCCTGGCTTTGGGATTCGGTGATAAACGATTTGACCGTATCGTTGATCTTCCACTGCCCGAGGGGTACGCCGCGGAACGTGACATCCACTTTGTCGCTGCCCGAGGTCCCCTTCATTTCCAGGTTTGGCGTCGTGATCGTAAACGTCCCGTCCCCGTTGTCTGCATACTTCGCATCCTTGGCTTCCTTCATCATGACATCCATAGCCTCGCTCTTCAGCGTATCTACGGTCTCGTCCTTCACGGTCGTCACGACCTGGTTGATCTGCTCCAGGGAAATCCCGCTGTATACGACAAGCGCCAACACGATGATGATGACTAGCGCCCATTTGACCATCGTCTTGACCAGATTGAGGACGATAAACAGCACGACAAGGGCAATCACAATCACCAGCCAGTTTTGCTGCAGAAAATCGGACCATACCTGCATATCCATTTCAAACACACACTCCCATCGACCTGAAGGGCTTAATCCACCCTATCAAGTGATTTAGAAACTTCCATTCGATTATACATGATCCGGACATCGGCTGTCAGCCAGCCCTTAGACGGGGCTTTCCGTCGTTCCCGGGGCGTAGGCGCCTCCAATATCAAGAAACCCGTAACCTGTCCGGTATACAGCAGGCCCGACTTACATATCCTGCAAAGCTATCGATTTGCCCGTCCCAAAAAAGAGGGTCTACGCCGCCAAGTAGAAACGTACACGTAGATTGATGAACGAATGGTTGTCTTATCCGCTGGCCAACCCCCGTTCCATATCGAACGTACAGATGATAAATCTGCGAAAAAGGAGCTGCTCACGTGAAAACTGCCATTTGGCTGTACATGTTTTTGTTTCTCGCCTTCTTCGACCTTCACGCCCAGTACCCCATACTCACGCCATTCGCGGTCTCTTTGGGAGCAGCGCCAGTCTTCATCGGGTGGATGATGGGTATTTATGCGCTCACTCATTTGCCCGGCAATTTGATTGCAGGCACGGTCATCGACAAGCATGGAAGCCGGCGTTATATCATATTCAGCCTCGTGTCGGCCGGCATCGTCCTCCTGCTGCAGGCCCATGTGCAGTACCCTTGGCAGCTGCTGGTCCTGCGGTCGATCAGCGGCTTTGTGCTGGCCTTCTTGTCGCCGGCCTGCCTCGCACTGCTTGCTTCCCTGTCCAAAAACGAGGTGACTCAAGGGAAATATATGTCCGGTCATGGCGTTGTGCATACCCTGGCCTCGGTCGTGTCGCCGGCTGCGGGAGCCTTTATCGTGGCACATACCGGTTATTCGACAACGTTCCAGGGGCTCGGATGGCTGCTGATTGCAACCGGCGTAATGGCGGTCTTCAGCGTCCCGAAACCGGTCAAGGCGATGACGGATGCCCGCGGCGGAAATGAAGAAGCTGCACTATCGCCCCCTGCCCCCAGCGTATCCTGGCGCTATTTTATCCTCCCCTTTGTCGTTTCCTGTTCCCAAGGGATCCTGTTCTTTGAGCTGCCGCTGCGCGATACCGGGGTGGAAGGCATTAAATCGACCGGCATCCTGTTCTCCGTCTTGAGCATCGGCGCCCTGGTTACGCTGAGCATGCTGTTTATCAACCGCTACTCTCCCTATAAGAGGGTCATCGCGGGCGTCTTATTGATGGCTCTTTGCTTCTTTGGCATGGCCGCGTTTCCCCGTGTACCGCTGGTCTTCATCCTGTTTATTCTCGGTTCGGCAAAAGGCATTATCTTTCCTGGACTTGCCTCCATGTTTATCCAGCTCAGCGGCGGCAGTAAGCTGGGGAGGATCTTTTCGCTCCAGTCCATCGCCATGTCCATAGGCTCCTTCATTGGTCCAATCGCCGCCGGCCAACTGAGAGGATCCGTGTCTCCATACTACATCGCTTTTGTCCTCCTCATGGCGGGACTGATGATGATCCCCATCAACCGCAAGGGATCAGCGCTTCGTCCCCACATGAACGAAAATCCCGTGTAGGTATAAGCCTAAAAATCGAGAGATAGGCCCCTGCACAATAATTCCTGCACTCACCCACATAAGATGGATTGTGTTAACCGACCAGGCAAGAAAGAGGGGTGATCTCGATGGGTCTGTATTCTCACTGCGGCTGTGGTCCAGCAGTAGCACCGGTGGCCGCACCTGCAACCAAGGTAGCTCCCGTAGCGGCAGCTCCGTGTGTGCCTTACAGTAATGTAGGCGTCGTACTGGTACTGTTTATCCTGCTTATCATCATTTTGCGTGCATTCTGGTGCTAGAACGGCGATCTTCCCATATTAAACGGTCTGTCTACCCTGCTGGACAGATCGTTTTACTTTTTTTTGCATGGCTTGCCGAAAACAAGCTACACTATGATTACCCGGACCTCAAGCTTCAACATTTCCCGGGGAATTTCGAGACAAACATCCTTCTCTTTAGTCCGAGGTGAGCCATCATGCCGATTTATATTATTGTCGAGGGAAAAAACGACCGCAGTAAGGTCCGCCGCCTGCTGGATCCCGAGATTCAGATTGTGTGCACATACGGAACGTTAAACACGACAAAGCTCGAGTCTTTGCGCAAGGAGATTAGGGACAACGAGGTCTATCTGTTTATGGACAACGATAGCTCCGGCAAAAGGATTCGCGGCGTTCTCCGGGACGCCTTCCCGGATGCCGGACATATCTATACGAGACGAGGATACCGGGGAGTTGAAGGCACGCCGGATGAATATATCATTTCCCAGCTGGAAAAAGCGGGGCTTGAAGAATTTATCGTTTATCCCGACTCCTACACCGTGTGGTCCAAAGATTAAAAAAAGGCGCCCACCCCTCCGGAGCATGCCGGGATTCGTGGCGCCTTCCTGTTTTCATTATTCCTTGGTCAGGGCCTCAACGTCCTTGGCAAGGGATTCTGCGGTAACTTCATCCGTGTTGTTGGCGTTATACAGCTTGCGTACCTGATTGTCCCGGTCGACAAGTGCGATAATGTTGGCATGGGAGAAGTTGTCCTTGTTGTCTCCCATAATGGCGATCTTGAATGACTTCTCGGCCAGATCGCGGATCTGCTGATCTTCGCCTCTTAGGAAGTACCAGCCATTGTAATCGACATTGAACTTGTCCCCAAACTCTTTGATCTTCTCCCGGGTATCTACCTTCGGATCGAAGGAGATCGAGACAAACTCGGCTTCCTTGCCGAAGGTTCCGTCCTTGACGAGCTGCTTCTGCGTCTGCGACAGCATGAAGGTCGTTACCGGGCATACGTCCGGGCAGCTGGTATAGAAGAAGTAGAACAATCGGACCTTGCCTTTGGTATCGTCCAGGCTCACCGTTTTGCCATCCACATTTTCAAACGAAAAATCTCCGACCTGGCTGATGACCGGCAGCTTCTCTTTGCCGAATCCCATGGCGTTATATACCAGGTACCCTGCTCCAATCAAGATCACCACCAGCAAAATCCATGTCCATTTGTAGCGCTTCAACATCGTTCGTTCCCCTCTCCCTAATCACGATTCCTGACGTCCCTTATGCCGAGCGGACATCTTAGATGCCGAACCGCCTCCCCAGGACTACAGGCAGTAGTTTGTTATGTACCACCGATGTGGGACCATCCGCCTCGCGGCCGGGTGCCCCGCTTGTGCCCGGTGAACAGGCTTTCATTTCTTCTTTTTAAAAGAATCCCATGATTCCATGGGATTCTGGGTAAGAACTTAGTGAGTTGTGTTCAAAATCATTGCGATCAAACTTAGGGTCAAGTAGTTTATCGAGAAGAAGAACGTTTTCTTAGCCCATGCTTCATCGTCTTTGGCGGTAAATCCCTTCATGCCATAATACAGCCAGATCAGGGACAGCAGGAGCGAAATGATCATGAAGTAAATGCCCACATAACCGTATGCATACATTAATACCGGTACCGGAACCAGCAGCACCAGGTAAGGAATACATTGAATCTTGGTCCGCTTAACGCCTTTGACGACCGGCAGCAGCGGGAATCCAGCCACTCTGTATTCTTCGACACGTCGGATGGCAAGCGCCCAGAAGTGAGGCGGCTGCCACAAGAACAGCATCGCAAACAGCAGAACCGCGCCCATATCGACCGTGCCTGTTACGGCGACATAGCCGATGACCGGCGGCATAGCCCCCGAGATCGCGCCGACGGAAGTACTCCAGGTGGACGTCCGTTTCAGCCACATCGTATAAACGACCCCATAGACGAACATACCGATAATCCCGAAGATGCCGGCCATAACCCCTGAAAAAATAAAAAGGTCAGCTAGTCCCAGCACGCCTAATACAAAGGCATACCAGAGTACAACTGCTGGCTTTATGCGACCGGCCGGAAGCGTACGTTTACGAGTCCGTTCCATCTTCATATCCAGTTCACGATCATAATAATTGTTATAGACACAGGCGGAAGCCATAACCAGCATGGTTCCCAGTAGAGTCAGAATCATCTTGCCTATATGAATATCCCATTGGGATGCGACCCAGAAACCTGCAAATGCAGCAATTAAGTTAGACCGGAGAATACCGGGTTTAGTTAATGTAATAAAATCTTTCCAAGTTGCCGATGGATTGGGTGGCGTTTGATTGATGGAAAGCGCTGCGGAATCCGAAGGAGCTTGGTAAGTCAAGTGATTATCCACGCCTTAAGATCCTCCTTAGTTCTGTCATTATGGAGGAACTTGCCCTCCGCTATAAAGTTTATCATATCAAAAGGTAAAAGTGTTTGACAATCCTCTCCAAAATCATTCACCAATTTGACAATTTAGTGACACGTATTAGCGACACGTAATAGTATGGTCAAACACTAATAAATTCATCCAATATTGGGTAGTAACTATATTGAGGCATTATGCCGGAAAGGAAATCAGCTTTCGGGTTTGTTACAATAGAATAAAGATCAACAAGAAGGAGACATGGTAATGGATACTGCCACACATTTTGTGATTGGACTCAGCCTGGCCGGTCTCGCCTACGTCGATCCGGCGGTTGCCGCGAGTCCCACGCTTGCCGCCGCGGTGCTGCTGGGCACCGTCATCGGTTCGCAGGCCCCGGATTTTGACGGCCTGCTGCGGTTCAAGAGCAATGCCCTCTATGTTAAAAATCACCGGGGAATTACTCATTCCCTGCCGTTTCTCGTCATCTGGACCGCTCTGATCAGCGGCATCCTGTCCCTTCTGTTCAGCGGTGTCCCATCCGGACATATCGTGCTCTGGACCGGCATCGCCGTCTGTCTGCACGTGTTCAGCGATCTGTTCAACACGTACGGAACCCAGGCCTTCAGGCCCGTGACAGAAAAGTGGATTTCGTGGAACATCATTCATATTTTCGACCCGTTTATTTTCACGCTGCATGCCCTGGCCGTTCTGCTCTGGAGTACGGGAGCGGTACAGCCTGCGCCGCTGTTCACTGTCGTCTATATCCTGACGGTGTTTTATTATATTTGGCGGACCGGCGCCCATTCGATGCGTACCCGGGAAGTGATGCGGCTGGATGAGACCCGTAAGCCGGGAGAACATTACTTCGTCATTCCGACCATTTCCTATAATAAGTGGCATGTCGTCAAGTCCCATCCTGACGGCAGCTATCAGATCGGCGTGCTGAATGGGCATAACCTCGAATGGAGAAAGCATGCCGTAACCGAGTCCCACCCGGCTGTCGAGCATTCGCGAAAGCATCCTGACGTGGAAGCCTTCCTATACTTCTCCTCCTTCGCGGTGGCCGAGGTCGAGCCGCTGCCCTGGGGCTACGTCGTCCGCTGGGCCGATGTGCGCTATCGGCACCGCAGGCAGTATCCGTTCGTCGCCGTGCTCGTCATGGATAAAAACTATCAGCCGATCAATACTTACGTTGGCTGGCTGAGCTCCAAAAAAATGAACAAGCGGCTCTCCATCAATTCAGGCTGAGCGCCGTGTGTGAGCAGGAAGCATAAGAAAAAGGGAGCTGCGGAGAATTCCGCAGCTCCCTTTTTTTACCGTAATACCTTGTATCCTTCCACCGTAAGGTATTCAGCAGCCCAGACGTATGGAAACAGCCTGCCTCTTGACGTATGCTGCCGGATAAGAGAGAATCACGGTAGCTGCAAGACAAAATCCGAAGCACCTGCGGCGCTCCGGACCTAAAATACTTTCCTGTATGGAACTATTTGCCTTGGCCGGAAAGTTGCTGCTCAGCCAATTGAACCAGACGTTTTGTAATGTAACCCCCGAGAGAACCGGTTTCACGGGAAGTGTAGTTGCCCATGTATCCGTCTTGCGGCATTTGAACGCCGAGCTCCTGAGCTGCTTCCATTTTCAATTGCTGCAGTGCAGCGTTCGCCTGAGGTACCACCAGATTGTTAGAACGAGATCTAGCCATAATAAGAGTCTCCCTTCAATTCTGCGTCTTATTGAAATGCAAGCTTGCAAGCTTAGTATGGCTCGCAGCGACACAGTTATACAAGAAAGTTTCTATATATTAAATGGAGGTTTTTGCCAATGAGTAAAGGCTTGTCTTTATGGTTTGCTGCCTCGTCCATCCTGCTTCTGATGGCATGCGCCGTCTCCATCAGCTTTAACGGCTGGGTAGCCGTGCTGCTCGGCATTCTCGCAATTCTCAATATCGGGTGGGGCTTCGTGGTCAAAGCCCGCAAGAATCGGCTTCAGCAGCCCGACCACCGGTAAAGCCGCTAGGCATCGCTGGCCGCCGGGGAAGTTATTTCTTGGCCGGGAGAAATCCCATTCTTTCTTTGACGTCGGCCACGGTGCGGGATGCCTTCTCCATGGCCTGCTCTGCGCCCTGCGCCAATATATCATGAATTTGACCGGACTTGCGGATTTCGTCATATCTTTGCTGCAGCGGCTCGAGTGTCGCTACGATGACTTCTCCCAGGTCCTTTTTAAATCCGCCGTACATTTGACCTTCGTATTTATTTTGAATTTCCTGCAGGGACATGCCGGAGCATTGCGAGTAAATACTCATCAAATTGCTGATTTCCGGTTTTTCATCCGGTGCGTAGCGGATTTCTTTTCCGGAATCGGTTGTGGCCCGGCTGATCTTTTTGCGGATGACATCCGGCGGATCCAAGAGGGCGATATAGCTTCCCGGGTTCGGATTGCTTTTGCTCATTTTTTTCGAAGCGTCATCCAGCGACATAATCCGCGCGCCCACTTCGGGGATGTACGGATCCGGAATGGTAAAATAGTCGCCAAAGCGGTGATTAAAGCGTCCTGCCAGGTCGCGGGCAAGCTCCAAGTGCTGTTTCTGGTCTTCACCTACGGGAACCAGATCCGCATTGTACACCAGAATGTCCGCCGCCATCAGAGCGGGATAGACAAACAACCCGGCCCCTACGGAGTCCTTGCCGGCCGATTTGTCTTTAAACTGGGTCATACGCTCGAGCTCGCCCATCGAGGTGAGCGTCGTCAATAACCATCCCAGCTCGGCATGCGGCGGAACATGCGATTGCATATATATGTTCGCCTTTGCCGGATCGATACCTGCTGCGATGAACAAGGCGGCTACCGCCTCGGACTGCTCTCGAAGCGCCTCGGGTTCCTGGGGTACCGTAATCGCGTGTAGATCGACGACCATAAAGTTGCACTGATAGTCGTTCTGCAGCTTTACAAAGTTTTTCATGGCTCCGATATAGTTGCCGAGCGTCAGCTTGCCGCTGGGTTGAATGCCGGACAGTACGGTTTTCATCAAGAATCCCTCCAACTTTAAAAATGGTAAAAACAAAAAAGGCCCCACGCCCGCAAGGGACGTGAGACCGTGGTGCCACCCTTATTTGCTGCAAGCCGTCCATATTGAAACGACGCTGTCAGCCTTTCTGCTTCCGTAACGTGGAATCGCCGGCCGGTCTACGCAGGAAGTCATGGTTCCTTCCGTTCAACGCGGCACTCAAGGGTCCATTCGGCAAAATCGGCTCCACCGGTTCGCATCAACCACCGGCTTTCTGAAGGTTACGCCGTCTTTGCTTACTTGTCCCTGTCATCGTGTTTACATAATCATTGAAAGCCTTTTGCAATGCCTATGATAAAGCTCAGATCGTCGAATTGTCAAACCCCTTTTTTACGAAACGCCATCAAATCTGTTATGATATGGGTTAGATATTTGAAGGCTAAATGAATTTAGAGGAAAAAGGAGCAACGATATGAAACAAGTGACCAAAGGGCAATGGAACGGATACGATACTTATATCCTGCATAGCCGTGAGCTTGAAGTCACACTGCTGCCATCGCTTGGAAACAATGTCATTTCCATTTTAGACCATACCCTAAACCGGCAGGTTGTTCGGAGACCTGATGACAATGATCTGGAATTCTACCTGCAAAAACCTTATCATTTTGGCATGCCGATGCTGATTCCCCCTGGACGAATCCGCGGCGGCCATTTTGAATACGAAGGCAGATCGTATCAGTTCGACCGAAATACCGCCGGAGACAACCATATTCACGGACTCCACCGGACGCAGTCCTGGAGAGTCAGCGATATTGAAGAAGACGAAGAAGGCTGTGCAGTGACCTCGGAGTTCCTGACCTTAGACGATCCACACTGGATGGAGCAGTTTCCCGCACCGCTGAAGCTGGAAATGACGCTTCGCCTTCAAGGGTCCAAACTGACCCAGCATTTAAAGGTTACCCACCTGGGGGACCATCCGATACCTTTCGGCATCGGTTTTCATACATGGTTTTTGCTTGACGGGCAGCCGGAGGAATGGACGCTTACCCTGCCTGTAAGTGCGGAATATGCGCTGGATAAGGATTTAATTACGACTGGCGACCTCCTCCCGCTTGGACCACTCGATCAGCTCAATCGCGGACTTAATCTGGCTGGGACCAACTTCGACACTCCGCTCCGGATCGGGGAAGGACAGCCTGCGGAGGCCCTTCTGATGCGCAGTGACGGATACGGACTGAAGTATTCGGCGGATCCGAAATACTATAAGCATTGGGTTCTCTATACGAAAGGCGAAGCGGACGAGTTTTTGTGCATCGAGCCCTATACCTGGCTGCCGGATGCGCCCAACCTTGCCGCTGGACCGGATCTGACGGGCCTGATCCGGATCGAGCCGAAGGCATCGGTCGAGATGGACCTGACGCTGGACATGATCTATCCTTCTGAAGAAAATTAGGCGGATTCCTCAGAATCAGGCATAGGAAAACGCGGATTTTCAAATTCACAAAATAACAGGGCCGTATGCTTCTTGAAGCATGCGGCCCTTTTTGCGGTATCCTCTATTTACCAATTTATATCTCCATTCTTGCTGCATGTTTTCAAATCTTTCGCACCATAATAACACCATAAAGTTCAAAGGAGGTGACAAACATGGGTATGGGTCAAGGTCAAAACCAAGGACGCGGAAACCGCTCGAACAACCTGGTGGTTCCACAAGCTAACGCTGCTCTCCAACAACTGAAGATGGAAGCTGCTCAAGAGCTTGGCGTTCAAATGCCACAAGACGGATACATGGGCAACTACACTTCCCGTGAGACTGGTTCTTTGGGAGGTTACATCACAAAACGTCTGGTACAACTGGCAGAGCAGCAATTATCGGGTCGTTCCGGCCAATAATCTGCATTTGTATACGTTGATATCATGATGAGCCGGGCCCGGCGCGAGCCGTCCCCGCCTACAAAAGGCAGCCTCTGGATCACTCCAAGGGCTGCCTTTTTATGACGATAGAATTTATAAACTTTCAGCGGAGCTGAACCATTCGATAATCGCAAGAAAAACTAAGTGCGGTCTGTCTTCTGTGCTAATCAAACTATTCGGATCTTTATCGATAAAGTCATACTACAAAGGCAAGAAGGAATGATAACAATAAGTCCATGCCGAACTACGACAATTCTGTTCCTGTTTCAGGATATGTATGTCTCGGATACCGGATCATCAGGTTGGCCATGTTATAGTTGGATTCCAAGATGGCATCCACCGCAATGAGCCCCTGCCGGATCGTAAATTCGTAGCTGATTTCGCCGTGAGTCCAGTGGCGCTTGTATTTCAGACTTTCTAAAGCCATGAGACGAAAAGACGAGTACTGTACAGGAGTCAGGCCGGAATCCTGGGAATGAATTTCCCCGTTCCGTCCTTCCAGCGGATGATGCCGGATACCAAATTTACCAATGATATTATTTCGTATTTGCACAAACACAGTGCCGGATGATAGTCCTGACAGCTCTTCTTCCAGTTCCTTAAACACTAAATCCAATTGCCTTGCCAAAGATAACTGCTCGGTTTTGATCATCTTTTTCCCCCTCTCCAAAATTCGCCAAAACTCATAGGGCTTATGACTCATTATAAGACAGTATGTGGTATCATACAACAACATCAAACATAATTGGGTAATAATTCCTATTATTTTCGTTAAAGTATTTTTATTTTCGGCAACAAATCGCTATATTTCTGTTTATTTTGACAAAATGTGATTTCCCCAATACCATTTCAGAAACAGCGCGAAAAACCACGAATCAACTCCAATGAACGTTATCCCGAAACCATTTCATGATCAATTCCCCCCTCAAATACCAGCAAGTTTAAAGCGAGCATCCCGAGCTTCCGTGAAATTTGAAAAGAAAAAAAGGCCTGAGGGCATTTCAGATCCCCAGGCTGATGCTACTCCTTACTCCCTGTTATGATCCACAGACACCCTTAGTGCTTCGGGTCCTGTCGGAACCAGGCTGCCGCCCTTAGGTTCCAGACTGATCACGATTTGGTCCGGTTCCATGGTCCCGTATCCGTAATAATAACCTTTTCCCTCGGCTTTCCCCGTCAGCAGCATCCCCATGCTGATCGACCGCTGCTCATGCTGCAGCCAGACTTGGTAGGCCTTTTCTTCGGGTGGCTGAAGACCTTCGATCACGATCAGCATCTCGCCTGAATGCCGGTCGATCCACACGCCCCCTGATCCGTGGAGCGGAGGAAGCGGCGAAATCCGGTATTGATCGTAATTGGCTGACTGCATAACGGCAATTTTGGACGTAAAGGCTTGATCAATGGAATCGGCGGCCGGCATCTCCCGATGCTTGAAGGAGAACAGTCCGGCAACGACACAACCCGCAACAACCGCTGCCGCTGCGGCAGGCACAAGGTAACGCCGTTGACGGGCCAATCCTTTTTCCACGGAGCGTAGCCGGGCCAACATCCGCAGTTTGCGGCTCAAGCGGGCAGAGGGAGCAGAAGCTGCGGATGAGGCCGCAAATGGGCCAGCTATCCCGCGGGAGGCCGGCCAAGCCGTCTCTGTTGCGGTTTTCTCCTCCGCACCGGCGCCCCGTATCGGCGATTCGGGCATAGGCGTGCCAAACGCTGCAGCGTTTGGCTGACCTTCCAAATCTGTTGGCTCGCTCACGATTTCCGGGCCGCCCAGCGCCACCGACTGCGTCACCGCCTCCCACTCGGCAAGGCGATCCCTGCAGTGGGGGCAAGCGGCGGCATGAACCTCGACGCGGATACGTTCGTGCTCTTCCAGCTGCCTCATCGCGTAATCGACCAGCTTCTCCTCGGGCAGCTCGGCACAGCCTTCAGGATTGCTCCCATTTTCCCGAATGGATAACCGCATGCGGTTCACCTCCCTCGCCGGCCTGGTTGACCTGGCCCTGCTCCAATCTGCTGCGCAAATTCCGGATGCCGTAGCGGATCAACGACTTCACGGTTCCGACCGGCTTCTGCATCTTGTCTGCCAGCTCGCGGTGCGTCAGTTCCATCATATAGCTCCCGTAGAGCGCCATTCGCTGCATGGGCGGAATGCTGCGCAGCGCAGTCCTCACCTGCTCCTGATCCAGGTGCCGGAACGCCTCGAACTCCGCCGATTCAAGGGTCCACTGCCAGCGCAAAACCGCCGACTCTTCCTGCGTCCGTTGCAAGGCGGCCATCCGCTGCTTTTGCCGGAGGCGGTCCATGGCCCTGCTTCGGACGCGAACCGCCAGCCAGGCTTCTACACTGCCCCTTTCGGGATCGTACTGCCCTGCCTTTTCCATCACTTCGATAAAAATTTCCTGACAGACATCTTCCGCTTCCACCCGGTCCTTCATCCAATATTCCGCAAGCCGGTAAACCATCGGAGCAAACGCATCATAGAACCGGTCGAAGGCTGGAGCCGAGCCCTCCGCAATACCCTTCAACCATGCTTCAGGACGGTCCTGCATGATGGAGTATCCCCCCTTAGTTTCTTCATTCCCTTGATCCGGCCTGCCCCTGCACCCAAGGTTTCGAAGAGAGAGCTGGCCGCGATTTTTACAGCAACATTCTAGCAAAAGAATTCCGTTTCCGGATTCTTCTCTTGCGTGATTTTATCCATTTTTAAGCAAATTTTTATCTACTTTTAATCTTCCGGTAAATCCGGTTGCGCCTCTTCATTCGTACCCCAGATGATCACAAACACACTTGAGGAGGGTTCTGTTTCATGACACGTTTCTTGAGGATCATTACACATGCCGGCCTGGCGCTGATGCTCTGCATCGGCTTCCTGCTCGCCAGCACGGGAAGTCCGGTCCATGCGGCCGGAGGTCTGACGCTGTACACCACCTACACTTCCATTTCCGTGCCTCCCGGAGAGTCACTGAATTACAGCGTGGAGCTGAAAAATAACTCCGGCGGCGTCATTACAGCCCCGTTATCCGTTACTGATCTGCCTGAAGGCTGGACGGCCAAAATTTCGGGCGGCGGCTGGGACCTGAACGAAATTTCGGTCATGCCGGATTCTTCGCAAACAATCTCCCTGGACGTGACGGTTCCGATGCAAATCGACAAGGGAACCTATCGCTTTACGTTGTCGGCGGGCAGCCTTGCATCTCTCCCCCTTTCGGTCAACATCACGGAAAAAGGCACCTATCAAACCGAACTGACGACCGATCAGGCCAACCTGGAAGGACACTCCGACGCAACCTTTACCTATTCGGTGAACCTGTCCAACCGCACCGCCGAAAAGCAGACGTATGCGTTAACCGCCCAGGCTGCGACGGGATGGGACGTGACATTTACCGCCGACAGCAAACAGGTCTCTTCCGTTGAAGTGGACCCGGGGGCCGACAAATCCATTACCGTCGATGTAAAGCCCGCCGAAAACGTGACGAAGGGTACCTTTAAAATACCGATCCGCGCTTCCAACCAGACGACGAATTCCGAGCTGGAGCTCGAAGCCGTCATTACCGGCAAGTACAGCATGGAACTGACGACGCCAAGCGGATTATTAAGCACCGACATTAAGGCAGGCGGAGATAAAACCGTTGAGCTGCTGGTCAAAAATACCGGTACCGCCGACTTGACCAACATCAACTTCACCTCCACGGCGCCAACCAACTGGGAAGTCAGCTTTAATCCCAAAACGGTCGATAAGCTTGCCGCCGGCAAGTCCACCACGGTGGAAGCGAAATTGACCGCAAGCGGCAAAGCCATCGCCGGGGACTATGTGACCGATATTACCGCCCAGGCTGCGGAATCTTCATCCAACGCTTCTTTCCGTGTTGCCGTTAAAGGCTCCGTCCTGTGGGGCTGGATCGGCGTGCTGATCATCCTGGTCATTTTGGGCGGCATCTATGTACTCATTCGTAAATACGGGAGGAGATAACGTTGGCGGAGACAGTCATCGACATTCAGCAGTTGACCAAAAGCTACGGCACCCATAAAGCCGTGGACCATCTGTCCCTTCAAATCCGCCGCGGGGAAATCTTCGGCCTGCTCGGCCCAAACGGCGCAGGCAAATCGACCACCATTCTGATGCTTCTCGGCCTAAGCGAACCGGACGGCGGAAGCATTAACGTGCTGGGGCTGGATCCGACGCGGCGGCCGATTGAAGTCAAACGCCGCGTCGGTTACCTGCCGGACGACGTCGGTTTTTACGAAGACTGGACCGGCCTCGAGAACTTAAAATTGACCGCCCGCCTTAACGGCATTTCTGACAAGGAGGCGGAGGAGGGTTCGCTCTATCTGCTGAAGGAGGTAGGGCTGCAGGATGCCGCCCACAAGAAGGCCGGGAATTACTCCCGCGGGATGCGGCAGCGGCTCGGTCTCGCGGACGTCCTGATCAAGCGGCCGGAAATCATCATCCTCGACGAGCCGACGCTCGGCATCGACCCCAAAGGGATCGATGAGCTCCTCGGCCTCATCCATGGCCTCAGCCGGGACCAGGGCCTGACGGTGCTCCTCTCCTCGCACCAGCTTCACCAGGTTCAGCAAATCTGCGACCGCGTCGGTTTGTTCGTCAGCGGCAGGCTGCTGGCCGAGGGAAACCTGGAGACGCTGTCCCGCGTCCTGCTGACCGACACGCCGCTCCTGATCACCGCCGAGGTGGACCGGGCGGATGATGCGCTGCTGGCTGACCTCCAGAGCGTGGAAGAGGTCAGCTCCGTCCGGATCGCGCACGGGGATCAGGACTCGATGAGACCGGCGGAGGGCCGGGTGCGCCTGGAGATCGGCGTCAACGCCGACTGCAGCCCGGAGATCGCCCGGACGGTCGTTGCGTCGGGAGCGGCCCTTTACGGCCTGCAGCGCAAGGAATACGGCCTGGATGAAATCTACCGGCGATATTTTGCGGGAGGTGAGGAACTTGGAAGCAAGCGTTCTAAAAGAGCAGCTAAATAAAGCCTGGGACACGGTCCGCTCCCCATTTAAGGACGGCATTGGTCGGCTGCGGGGTACTGTTCCCTCCGACCGGGAGCGGTTCAGCCGGGGGAATGCGAACCCGGCCGCATTCCGCGTCCTGGTGCGTAAGGAGATTTCCGATCATGTCCGGAGCTGGCGTTTCCTGCTGCTCCTGGCGATCATCTTTCTGACTTGCGTCGCCTCGCTGTATACGGCGCTGAACAGCCTGCAGGACGCTATCAAATCCACGGACGGCTACAGCGATTTTGTCATCCTGAAGCTGTTCACCACCTCTGACGGGACTTTGCCGTCGTTTATCGGATTCATCGGCTTCCTGGGTCCGCTGCTGGGTATCGGCCTCGGTTTCGACGCCGTCAACAGCGAGCGGAACAAGGGCACTCTGAGCCGAATCATGGCGCAGCCGATTCACCGCGACGATTTGCTAAACGCCAAATTTATCGCGTCCCTCACCATTATCGGCTTCATGTTTCTCTCCCTTGGGCTGCTGGTGCTAGCCCTCGGTTTTCTGATCGTAGGACTGCCGCCTTCATTCGAGGAGCTGCTGAGAATCCTCAGCTTCCTGGTCGTCACGATCGTCTATATCGGATTCTGGCTGAACTTATCCATCCTGTTCTCGGTTAAATTCCGCCAGCCCGCCACGTCGGCGCTGTCCGGCATCGCCGTATGGTTGTTCTTCAGCTTTTTTTACGATATGATCCTGAATCTGATTTCCTCGGGGTTTGCGCCTAACAGCGACACGGCTTCGGTGGACGACATGGTTCACCATGTCAGCTTTATGCTCGGACTGAGCCGAATTTCACCGTACACGCTGTTTAATGAGGCGACCTCGACGCTGCTGATGCCGACGGTGCGCACGCTGGGGCCGCTCACGACGGAGCAGGCCTACGGCGCGATTGACAGCCCGCTGCCCTTCGGGCAGAGCCTGCTGCTGATCTGGCCGCAGGTGACCGGACTGATCGCGCTGACGCTGGTCTGCTTTGCGATCTCGTATGTCATGTTCCTGCGTCAGGAAATCCGCGGACGTTCCTAGATATGCCCCGCTTGATGCATTACGGAGGCGGACATCTGACAAAGTTTACATGTTGCTTGCAGCCCCATAAGAATCGGATTTAGCGGCCGTCTTCTTGCGATGCGATATAAGGAAGCCTTCCCTCCCAAACTAATGTATGATCAAAAAAGCAGTCCCTTTGGGGAGTATTACCCTCCAAAGGGACTGCTTTTTATTGATGCGATCTGGTATGCTCTTCCGAGTCGTCCGTCTGGATTACACCAGATGGTCGGTCATGGCCAGGAACTGCTTTACATCTTCTGCCGTCAGATCCGCAGCGCTCTGCCAGAAATCGCGGCCCGTCAGATCGGCGTTCAGGTGCTTCTTCGCCAGCTCCTCCACCGTCATGACGCCCGTATCGCGAAGCAATGCGTTGTATTTATCGGCAAAGCCCGCGCCTTCCTGCAGCGCGCGCGCATAGATGCCGGTGCTGAACATATAGCCGAAAGTATACGGGAAGTTGTAGAACGGCACGCCTGTAATATAAAAATGCAGCTTCGACGCCCAGAAATGCGGATGGTAAGACGACAGGGCCTCGCAGTACGCTTCCTTCTGCGCTTCTTCCATCAAGGCGTTCAGCTCCTGCACGCTGAGCAGACCGTTCTTCCGTTTCTCATAGAAACGGGTCTCGAACAGGAAGCGGGCATGGATGTTCATGTAGAACGCCACGCTCCGCTGGATTTTGTCTTCCAGCAGCGCCAGCTGCTCCTGCTCATCGGCAGCCGATTTTACCATTGCGTCCGATACGATCATCTCCGCGAAGGTAGATGCCGTCTCCGCAACATTCATCGCGTACCGCTGGTTCAGGATCGGCAGCTCGTTCATCAGGTGCTGGTGATAGCCGTGTCCGAGCTCATGCGCCAGCGTCGAGACGTTCGAAGCCGTTCCGCTGAACGTCATGAAGATCCGCGTCTCCTTGCTTAGTTTCAGCGAGGTGCAGAACCCGCCAGGACGCTTGCCCGGACGGTCTTCCGCCTCGATCCAAGACTTGTCGAAGGCCATCTCGGCGAAGTCGGCCATGCGCGGGCTGAACTTGCGGAACTGCTCCACGATCGTTTCCGCCGCTTCCTGGTAAGAAATCGTGCCCGAGGACTTGCTGATCGGCGCTTCCACATCCACCCAGCTCAGACGGTCCTGGCCGAGCAGCTTAGCCTTACGCTCCATATACTGCAGCAGCATCTGCTTGTTGTCCTGAATGACATTCCACATGGCGTCCAGCGCCTCACGCGACATGCGGTTGATTTCAAGCGGCTCCTTCAGCACTTCGTCCCAGCCGCGGCGTCCGTACAGCTTCAGGCGGAATCCGCCGAGGTGATTCAGCGTATCCCCGCAGAAGTCGGCTTTGTCCGACCAGGCCTGCTCCCACTTCACGAACATCGACTCGCGGGTCTCCTTGTCCGGACTGTCCAGCTTATTGGCCGCCTGCCCGGCCGACAGCGACACGGTCTCACCGTTTTCTTCAAACGGAATTTGGATATGGCTGACGATCGTATCATACATGCTGCTCCAGCCGTGATATCCGTCGATGGCCAAATCGAGCGCGAGGCTCTCCATGTCCGGACTCATCATTTCGCGGGCTTGGTCGCGGCTTTCACTAAGGACGAAGGCCAGCTGCCGCACCTGATCCCGGCCGATCCACTGCGCAAACGTCTCGTCATCGGTCGAGCGGAGAATATGGTCAAAGTCGGTCATGATTCCATTAATGAGCGCCCGAAGGTTCGCCAGACGGCCGCCCAGCTGAACGGCTTTCTTATCCTGCTGGTTCTGTGCCTGCAGGCAGCTGACGAACGCGCTGGCTTCGGAGAGGCGGGCAATAGTGCCCTGCAGCGCTTCAATAAACCCGTCAAACGACTCGGTCTCTTTGAGGCTCGCCGGTGCCTTGGCCGCCTTGATTTCACCCTGAAGGCTCTTCAGATCCTGCTCCAGGGATTGAAGGAAGGTATCGAACTCGGCGGAAGCGGAGCCGCCCGGAAATACGGATTCAAGATTCCAAGTTAATTTCAGGTCTTTGTTCATGTTCGAATCACCTTTCTCATCATAAATTTTATTTTATTTGATTGGCCTCATGGTAAGGTGTATAACTATAAAGACGAAACCATCATGTTTCTGCCCGGCAAAACGGGCTTATTCATACAGAGGAGGGATACTCACCATGAGACCATTGCAAATTTCACCCGAGACCGCCGTGAAACTATCCGAGAAGCTGGGGGTTCCCCTGGAACATCTGATGCACATGCCGCAGCATATCCTGCTGCAGAAGCTGGCGGAGCTCGCCAAGGAAGATGCCGGCAAACAGGACGGCGATGAAGGAACCAAATCATGATTCCGTTCTCCAGAACCTGGCCTTACGACAAAGTGATGGGCGATATCTATGTACATGAATGTCCGTTCTGCGGAGCGAACAATGTGAGGCTTCCCCTCAAGCCGGCTGAGCTTCGCAGCATTCATGAAGGAAAGAAAAAGCTGCTCGTCTTTCCCTGCTGCAACAACCGGCTCCACATCATTGACACGGACAACGATTATTTGCTGTTCGACCAGGATGTCCGCTGATAGAACCGGCTGATCAGCTCCGGAAAGAAAACACGCGAAGGCATGCCGTGATGGACACGGTCTCCTTGGCGTGTTTTTTACGTTCAGGCAGGGTTCATCTCGCCCGGCAGCTCCATTCGCTTGTCCAGCATCTGCTGCCGCAGCACGCCCCACTGCTCGCGTGAAGCGTGGATCATGGCTGAATCCACGATATGTTTATCATTGATGACTCTGGAGAACCACTTGACCGCCTGATGGAAATCGCCTGTTCGGCGGTTCAGTTCCCCAATCAAATAAAGTAAGCGCGCGTTGTTCGCTCCTACGCCTTCCAGCTCATATACCCGAATATATGAATCCAGGCAGTATTTCAAAAAACGCTGTTCCTGCTCCTCGTCGCCCTTATACCGGTAGAGCCAGGCAATATGGTGCAGAAGGCTTGCGATAATCCGGTCCTTTTCCCCGATTGTCTGTGCGCACAGCAAGGCGAGCTTGTAAGTCTCCAGCGCATTTTCCCAATCCCGGTGTCCGCTGTAGTCCCGCTCGATCCAGCGCTTGCCGATTTTCTCGGCAAACTGCTTCTTCTGCACATCGCTCAGCCGTTCCGTTGAGTGCTCCGTAGAGGCAAAGCCGCACTTCGGGCACACCCTGACCACATAATAGTCGGGATTCTCATTGTTATAATAAGCACAAAAATCCGCATCCGTACGCACAGCCTTCTTAAAGCTCGGACGCACCCGCGACGTGGAGAATTGATGCTCGCAATTACAGCATACTACGTTGATGGAGTAAAGAGGTTCCAATGCCACATCCATACATTCCTTTCATGCCCAGTGTCCTGATCGCTTCTTGTCTCTTTCCGGGCCTGCCGCCGCTGCTCCCGCGAATGAATCATCAAAATGCAAAGTACATATTATTTCCATTATATCAAAAAACAAAAACAAAATAACCCACAAAGTGGGCCTTGAGCTTCAAATCGGGTCTTTAGATCCTCTGCTGGAACTTACGGAAGGATACAAGCACCCTACTCACAAAAAAAGGCGCTAAACGTTAAGTTTAGCACCTTAGGACATATTCAGTAACTGCTCCAATCCTCTTCGCCGGGATGGACCAGTGAGGCGCGAATGACATACACGAAGGCGCAGACAAGGAGACCGGCGACAATACTCATGTTCTCATCACTCCATCCATATATTTTAAACTTGAAATGAAGTTAGTTGTTGTACTGTATATTTTACCATATCTCCACCAAAAATACAGCATTTATTGTAAACGCTTTCCCAACTTTTTTGTACTGTTTGTCCGATGACATTCATAAAATCTAGGAACATAGGTGTGATTCTCATGTCCCATATTCAGAAGGGAGGCTGCGAATTTGTCCGTAAAAAGGCTGGGTTTACCACTCATGATCGCGTCTATGGCCGGATTGCTAGTGCTGATGCTGTGTTACCCCGGCCCTTATTTGGAATCCGCCCTGCGGGGCTTGGCCATTTGGTGGGACGTCCTGTTTCCGTCGTTATTTCCCTTCTTTATCATTTCCGAAATGATGCTTGGTTTCGGCATCGTTCACTTGTTCGGAACGCTGCTCGATCCGCTGATGAAGCCGCTGTTCCGCATTCCCGGAAGCGGGGGATTTGTAGCCGCGATGGGGTATGTGTCAGGCTATCCTATTGGGGCCAAGCTGACGGCCAAGCTGTGGGAGCAGAAAATGCTTAACCGGGAGGAAGGCGAACGGCTGGTAGCCTTCACAACCTCATCGGATCCGATTTTTCTGATCGGCGCCGTGTCTGTAGGTTTTTTCCATTACCCCAAAATCGCGACCATTCTGGCGCTTTCCCATTACGGCGGCGGATTTCTGATCGGCCTCCTCATGCGCTTCCATGGCAAACGGGGCTCGGTGACCGAGATGCCGGCTTCCGAAGCCCCCGTTCGCGGCAGCCGGCTGCGGCGGGCGTTCAACGCCATGCACGAAGCGAGAATGAACGACGGCCGAAGCGTGGGCGAGCTGCTCCAGCAGGCGGTTGAATCCTCGCTGAAGCTTATTATTGTCGTGGGCGGACTGGTTGTATTCTTCTCCGTCTTTTTAGAGATACTTACCGAAGCGGGAGTTATGGCGTTCTTCTATCATCTGCTGGAAAACGGCCTAACGGCCCTTAGGTTCCCTCCATCCCTCTCGGAAGCGCTGGTTGGAGGCTTATTTGAGGTCACCCTGGGCGCCCGTTCGGCGGGTGAAGCCGCCTCCTCCGTTCCGCTGCCCTTTAAAGCGGCTGCAGCGGCCTTTATCCTGTCCTGGGGAGGGCTTTCCGTGCATGCCCAGATCGCGAGCATTCTGCACGCCACCAATCTGCGCTATTTGCCCTTCATGATGGCACGCTTGATTCATGGTTTTGTGGCTGCTTTCCTGGTCTTGTTTTTATGGGAACCGGTGATGGGACGGTATACCGATGCGCCTGTCTTCGCAAGCCAAAACTTCGGCTTTCTGGCCTCGGCCCAAGGCATCCGGGACTGCCTCGTCCTGTTGTGCATCCTGCTGGCCGGGATGACGGTGCTCTCCCTTCTGATCAGCTGGATTCAGTCCTTGTGGCGCGGCGTTCGCCGGATCTCCTGATCATTGAACATGAAATGGACGTTGTGTTATCCTCCGATATTGTTTATGATTCTTATAAACCCATTACAAAGGAGCTTACACCCTTGAGATACTATGTTCTGGATCGCGGGGATCAGTTATCCGTAGATTTAAGCGAGCAGTTCCATAAGCTTGCGGCGCAACGGGGATTTCAGTTGGATGCCGAATCACCGGAGATTGTCATTTCCATCGGCGGGGACGGCACCATGCTTCATGCCTTTCATACGTTTATTGACCATATTCCTGACATTGCCTTCGTAGGGGTTCACACCGGACATCTGGGATTCTATGCGGACTGGAAAGCGGACGAGCTGCCGCAGCTGATCGAACTGATGAGCTCTGCGGCCAATTCGGGCTCCATTCGTCCGCGAATCGTCAAATATCCGCTGCTTGAACTTGAAATCCATAGAAAATCGGGCAACGCTTCCTATATCGCCTTGAACGAGTTTACCCTGAAAGGCGTCGACGGAACGGTAGTGGCCCAGGTGGACATCAACGACCAAACCTTTGAAATGTTCCGCGGCGACGGGATCTGTGTCTCCACGCCATCCGGAAGCACGGCATATAATAAAAGTCTTGGAGGCGCCATGGTGCATCCGACCATCGAGGCACTGCAGATCGCGGAGATCGCCTCGATCAACAACCGCGTCTTCCGGACGATGGGCTCGCCCCTTCTGCTGCCCAAGCACCATCACTGCGACATTTTCTCCCGCAAGGAGCAGCGGCTCTTACTCTACATCGATCATGTCAATCTGCAGGTGGACGACCTCATCTCGGTTCGCTGCCAGGTAGCGAAGGAGAAGGTCAGCTTTGCAAGATACCGCCCGTTCCCTTTCTGGAACCGGGTGCGGGAAGCCTTTCTGGGATAGATCAGCGAACAAACGGCATAACAAAAGCGGCTCCTATACGGAACCGCTTTTTGTTTTCTCTTTGGGCTGCGACTCCCGGCTCTTCTGCAGTACAAAGTACGCGCAGCCGAAGTTGCAGTATTCGTTGATGTAATCCATCATGCCGGAAATGGCTGTGTCCTTGGTTGCTTTGGGATGCTTATCCCGGTAAAACCCTTTAAGCCGGAGCTGGCTGTAGCCCCAATCGCCGACAATATAGTCGTAGCGGTCCAGCACTTCACTGTATCGTTCACGAAAGGCTTCAAGGTTCCAACCGTCTTTATGATCTTTAAGCACCTCATAATTTTTTCCGCCGATCAGAATCAATGAACTACCCCTGCCTTTCTGCCTGAGGTTATCGTATAATGGCGCCTATTTATGCTGTGCAGCAGATTGTACCTGCTCATGGGCATGGTAGGAACTGCGCACAAGCGGACCGGACTCCACGTGGCTGAATCCCCGCTTCATGCCTTCTTCCTTCAATGCGGCAAACTCATCCGGATGATAATATTTAACCACATTTAAATGCTGCGGAGAAGGCTGCAAATATTGCCCGATCGTCATAATGTTGCAGTCCACGGCGCGAAGGTCGTCCATCGCCTGCAAAATTTCATCCCACTCTTCGCCGACCCCCAGCATAATGCTGGACTTCGTCGGAATATTCGGCTGCATTTCCTTCGCTCTGCGCAGCAGTTCCAGGGAGCGGTCATACTTCGCTTTGGCGCGCACACGATTCGACATGCGTTCCACCGTTTCAATGTTATGGTTCAAAATATCCGGCTTCGCGTCCATTACGATCTTCAGGGCGTCCCAATTGCCCATAAAGTCCGGAATCAGCACCTCCACGCTGCACAGCGGTAGACGCTTGCGGACAGCTTTGATCGACTCGGCGAAAATGGATGCACCTCCGTCGGACAGATCGTCCCGGGCCACACTGGTGATGACGCAGTGGCGCAGACCCATATTCTCCGCCGCTTCAGCGACACGTTCCGGCTCCTGGAGGTCCAGCTCCGTCGGTTTTCCTGTATTTACTGCACAAAAACGGCAGGCCCGCGTACAAATATCGCCGAGAATCATAAACGTGGCGGTACGATTGGCCCAGCACTCATATATGTTAGGGCAACGTGCTTCTTCACATACCGTGTGAAGGGTCTTAGAGCGCATCATGCTCTTGATTTCCTGGTAATTGTCACCGGTTGTCAGTTTGATGCGAATCCAATCCGGCTTCGGCTCCTTGATGGTATTCGTAGGCAATGTTCTGACCTTCTTTCGCTATCATGGTTAGCTGCTGCATGTTCCATATTATATCATGAAATCAGCCAAAATACTTCCATTTCCACGCACGGATAAATTCCAGGTTCTTGATTCACTCTAAGGCTATGTCGGTCCAGTCCTAATTATCCAAGCGTGGACTGTACCAAACTGGCAGGAGGTAGAGAACCGATGAAATACATTGTTCCGCATACACGGTGGTTCAAACGTTCGCTGACAGGTATGCTCGCATCGGCGCTGCTGCTGGGTTGCTTCCAATTTCCCGTTAAGGTGGAGGCGGAACCGGCGGCTCCGGAGCCAGACCAAGCCACGAAATCGTTAGATCAGCTGAGCCGGACCGAAATCCTGGATTCCAGAAAGGCACTCTATGCGAGGATCAGCAAAGCCACCAGCATTCCTTGGTACAGGATTGCCGCGATCGATCAGTACGAACGGACCCTGACCAAAGCCCACCCGAAGGACCGCAAGCACCCGGAGCGCCTCACCGGCATCCTCATCACGGAACCGGCCTGGTCGGGGGTGTTCAATCCGGAACTGAACGATCATAACCCGCGGTCTATTTCCATCTTCGACGGATACGGACGCGACGGCTCCGGCGACGGGCGCGCAGATCCCAACAACGACCTCGACGTGCTCTACAGCATGGCTCATTATTTGCAGCGGTTCGGTAAATCACAGGAAGATTTCAACATCGCAATGTGGGAATATTACCATAACAGCCGCTCGGTTCAACGGATCGAACAATTTTCCAAGCTGTATGAAAAATTCGGTACGCTGGATTTATCCGGGCATGCCTTCCCTCTCCCCATCAGCAGCAGCTACTCGTACCGGAGTACCTGGGGAAGCGGGCGGAGCTGGGGCGGTTACCGGATCCATGAGGGCACGGACATCTTTGCGAACTACGGCGTTCCCGTGCGAAGCACCTGCTACGGCGTCATTGAGCTCAAGGGGTGGAACCCGTTCGGCGGCTGGCGTATCGGCATCCGTGATCTGGATAACCATTACCATTACTACGCCCATCTTCAAGGGTTTGAAAAGTCCATAAAACAGGGAGATATCGTCGCGCCTAGCCAAACGATCGGCTGGGTCGGCAGCTCCGGCTACGGAAAACCCGGTACGCAGGGAAAATTCCCCCCGCATCTGCACTACGGCATCTACCGCGACAGCGGCCTGGTCGAATGGTCGTTTGACCCTTATCCGTCCCTCCGTCACTGGGAAATGGAAGAGCGCAAAGCGCTGAAAAAGAAAAAGGGATCCTCCTGAACCGCGTGTTCGGGAGATCCCTTTTTCTTTTGCATGAACCGTTCGATTAGTGCTTCCCTGTTTCCCCCGTTACCCCGCCGGTCGAATCCGTTCCGGGACTCTCCCCTCCCGGATTGACGTTGGACGGAGTTCCGGCCGCCGCCGGGCTTCCGCTTTGCTGGCTTTGCGCTCCGGCTCCGGGCAGCGCGATGCTTGGGGCTGCGGGCCCGTTCTCCCCGACCGGCGTGCCCTTGCTGTCGTAATAATACATCGGCACGTTGCCGACGACCATCAGGTAGGAGACCGGAATTTCCGTATCAACGATTTCCGGCTCCATATCGAACGGCACGACGACCCCTACTTCGACCGTTACATGAATATAAATCTCTACGAGCACCATATTGATCCCCGCATCTTTTTCCCTCGTCTTCAGATCCACCTTGACCGCACCTTGAGGTTCAACCCGAATCGGGATATTGGGACCGAAGGAAGCGATAATCGGGCTGCCGAGCGCCTGACCCAGCGGAATGCTCTCGGCCAGCTTATGTTTGTCCTCCAGCGTGGACTGAACCACCTTGAAGGTGCTGGAGGTAATTTTCATATGCTCTGCGTAATTCAGCATAAAGCCGGATACTTTGCCGGCCGTATCCATTTTCCAATCGATCAGGTCATCCGCGTTCTCGCCTTCAGCCACCTGCGCAGCCACCGCTTCATTAATGGCGTCGGTCGCTATCTGCTTCATGCGGATTTTGGCCAAGTACATGATGGGCGGCTTCAGATGATTTTCGACATAGGCGAAGGCCTGGAGCATAAGAATAAGCAATACCAATGCTCCGATCAGCCATACCCTCCGCCGGCTCCGGGGCCTGCTCGCCCCTCTGCTGCGCCATCTGGCCCTTCTTTTCATGCCGGAACCCCTCCTTCGAAGCCGTAGGTTACCTTATCAGCATATGCCCGGGCTTGGCAAAAAAGAAGAGCAAGCCCAGCTCCTGCCAGGGAGCAGCCTCTTCCTTATTTTGTTATACTGGTATCAGCATTGGAGGAAGATCATTATCCCCAATCTCATATTTTAAAAAAGTTGAGCATCCCGTATCCTTTTCCCCCTGTTCAAACGTTATCTGTATAGAGGCCTCTACAGGAGTGTGATTAACATGTTAATCCGTCAATTCCATGACACCGGATATCATCGCGAGGATATTTCGGAGCTGTACCCAAGTCTGAAAAAATACTGCCTGAGCGTCACCCGCAACCGCTGGGATGCCGAAGATCTGGCACATGACACGATCGATAAAACGCTGCGCTTCTGCCTGAAAGATCCGTCTTCTCAGCGGCAGCCCAGCCTGCCGTTGATGATGACGATTGCCCGCAACCATTGGATCGATCTCGTCCGCAAAAGGTCGCGCGAGTCGGCCGAACCGATGGTTGAGCCGCAATCTGCCGATCACCCGATCGAGATGCTCCTGTCCGGGCTCGACACCTTAATGGAGAAGCTGACGCCAAAGCAGCTGCTGGTGTTCGTGCTGAAGGACGTGTTTGAGAGCCGGGTGTCGGATATCGCCAGCATGCTGGAACTGAATGAAACGACAGTCAAATCACTGCTGCACAGGGCGCGCCGCAACCTCAGCGGAGACACCGGCGAAGCGGCTTCGCCGGACCCGCACTGGAAGGACGTGGAGCAGGAGGAGTTTCGCCATCTCCTGCTGACCGCCATCCGGCAGGAGAAGCCTGAGCTGCTCCAGCGGCTAATGATAGCTCTGCAGCCGGCAACGGACCGGGCCCCAGTGGTCGGTTTCGGCCGGACCCGGATGTCCTCCGGAGCGGGTATGTCCCTGCGCTGTGCGGCGTAGATCCTTTGTGCCTTCCCATATAAAGGAGGCCTTGAACATGAACACGATTCCTTACGTTGTGGAACAAAGCCGGCTTGGCGAGCGTTCCTATGATATTTATTCGCGCCTTTTGAAGGACCGGATTATATTTCTCGGTTCCGAAGTGAACGACGTGGTGGCCAACAGCATCATCGCACAGCTGCTGTTCCTGGCCGCCGACGATCCGGAGAAAGATATATCCCTGTATATCAACAGCCCAGGGGGCTCTACCTCGGCAGGCTATGCCATTCTGGACACGATGGACTACATCAAGCCGAAGGTCAGCACGATTTGCATGGGCTTCGCCGCCTCCATGGGCGCCGTGCTCTTCCTCGCCGGTGAAAAGGGCATGCGTTATGCCCTCCCCAACAGCGAGTTCATGCTGCATCAGCCGCTCGGTGGAGCCCAAGGTCCCGCCGCCGATATCGATATCTCGGCGCGCCGGATTTTGAAGCTGAGAAGCAAGATCAACGATTTTATCGCGGAGAAGACCGGACAGCCGCTCGAACGCATCGAAAAGGACACGAACCGTGACTTCTTCCTCTCCGCCCAGGAAGCGTTGGAATACGGCATCGTGGACCGGATTATTACACAGCCGGTGAAATAGCCGTTTCTCAGTAAGCCGGTAAAACTTCGGCTTAAGCCGCCCCACTACCATGTACATCAGAAGGTTCTTGCTTAAAAGCCGACGGACTTGTCCGCCGGCTTTTTTGCTGTCCTTTACACGGCACCCTACCCTGCATTCCCTTTTCCATCACAGACAATCAAAGATTTATCATACCTGCCGCCTCCTGTCGGCTTTGTGTTCTATTGCCCTGCTTCTAATATCCAGGTCAGTCAGCCGCAAATTTTCGTTCCGTCTGCCATACTTGTATGGTAGTATGGAAGTGTCAGGAGGTATGCATGAAATGGATGAAATTATGCTCCAATCCGGTTCAGCCGGAAATATCGTGTACCAACAGCTCAAGCAGCAGATTGTCAGCCTGGAGCTTCCCCCGGGGACGGCCCTGTCCGAGAAAGAAACGTCCCTGACTTTCCACGTCAGCCGGACGCCGGTTCGGGAGAGCTTCGTACGCCTGGCCCAGGAAGGCCTGCTGCTGGTGCTGCCTCAAAGGGGAACCCGTGTCTCGCTGATCGATCCGGACATGGTGGAGGAAGCGCGGTTCATGCGCGAGCAGCTGGAGAAGGCCGTCATCCGTCTCGCCTGCGAATCCTTTCCCGCAGACAAGCTGCAGGAAATGGAGAACAATCTCATGATGCAGCAGGAGAGCATGGAGCGGCATGACGGCAAAAGCATGTTCGAGCTCGATGAGGCTTTTCATCGGATCCTGTTCGAGGGCGTCCGGAAAATGGGCACCTGGAACGTCATTCAGCAGATGAACGCGCATTTAAACCGCACCCGCGTGTTGTGGCTGTCGCAGGATCCGCACTGGGGGCATCTGTTTGGGCAGCACAGGGAAATGATCCAGGCGATCCGCAGCCAGAATGCGGACCTGGCCGAACGGATCATGAAGGAGCATCTGACCCTCAGCATTTCGAACCTCCCGGTCCTGAAACAGCGTTACCCGGAATATTTCAAGTAAGTCATTTTGGCCTCTGTAGCAAGGCCGCCAGAGCATGCCGTACCGGTACCGGCAATGGTGCCGATGAGATGGCAGCAGCTTCTTTCAGCAAAACAACACAATGACAAGGCGGTGTATGGGATTGCGTATGGTATTCCGTTGGTTTGGCGAAGGCAATGACACGGTCTCGCTGGATCATATCAAACAAATTCCCGGTGTCGAAGGGATCGTGTGGGCGCTTCATGACGTCCCGGCCGGAGACGAATGGCCGATGGAGAAGATCATCGCTGTTCGGGATCATGCTGCAGCACATAACCTTCATATTGACGTGGTGGAAAGCGTTAACGTCCACGAGGATATTAAGCTGGGGCTGCCAACCCGGGACAATTATATCGACAATTACATCAAAACGATCGAAAAGCTGGCGCAGGTCGGCGTGAAAGTAATTTGCTATAACTTTATGCCGGTGTTCGACTGGGCGCGGACGGATCTCTACAAGGGGCTGGAGGACGGCTCAACGGCACTCTTTTTTGAAAAATCCAAAATACACGGCATTGACCCGTTCGACCTTGTGCAGACGATCAACCAGAACACCTCCCTGACGATGCCCGGCTGGGAACCCGAACGTCTTACGCATTTGACCTCTCTGTTTGAGGCATATCGGAATGTGACGTCCGAGGATTTATGGGACCATCTCGCCTATTTCCTGGAGGCGATCATTCCAACCGCAGAACGTTGCGGCATTACGATGGCCATTCACCCGGATGATCCGCCATGGCCGATTTTCGGGCTGCCGCGCATCATGACCGGTCAGGACAGCCTGCGGCGTCTGCTCTCCCTGATGGACAGCCCGTCCAACGGCATTACGCTCTGCAGCGGCTCGCTGGGGGCCAATCCGGACAACGACATCATCGCCATGATCCATGAGTTTGCGGACCGGATTCCGTTTGCCCATATCCGCAATGTGCGTGTGTATGAGAACGGCGACTTTATCGAGACTTCGCACCGGACGCAGGACGGCACCGTCGATATCGCCGGCATCGTCAAGGCATATCACGACACCGGCTTTACCGGTTATGCCCGCCCGGACCATGGCCGACATCTATGGGGCGAGCAGTGCCGGCCGGGATACGGCCTGTATGACCGTGCCATGGGCATTATGTATCTCTGGGGGCTGTGGGACGCCTACCAGAAGCTTCAACCTACCGCAGAAAAGAGGGATACGCATGAAAGCATTGCCTAACCACCCTGCCTTACATGGAAAAACAGCCGTTGTTACCGGCGGCTCCGGGGTTCTCTGCAGCGCGATGGCGCTGGAGCTCGGGCGCCAAGGGGTGAAGGTCGCGATTTTGAACCGGACGGCGGAGAAAGGCGAAGCCGTTGCCCGTCAAATCCGCGAGGCGGGCGGCCAGGCGCTTGCCGTGGCCTGTGACGTGATGGTGCCTAGCAGCGTGCAGGCGGCGGAGCGCCAGGTCCGCGAGGCCTTCGGTCCGTGCGATATCCTGATTAACGGAGCGGGCGGAAATCACCCCAGTGCCAACACGACGGAAGAGGTCCATAAGCCGGAGCACCTTGGACAGCCGGGGATCACAACGTTTTTTGATTTGAGCATCCAGGGTTTCCAGAACGTGCTTGGCCTCAATATGATCGGCACCCTCATCCCGACCCAGGTCTTTACCGGGCAGATGATCGGCCGTCCTGGCGCGGTTGTGCTGAACATATCTTCCATGAGCGCACCGAGCCCCATGACCAAGGTGCCCGCGTACAGCGCAGCCAAGGCTGCGATTAACAACTTTACGCAGTGGCTGGCGGTTCACCTGGCCGAATCGGGCATTCGGGTCAATGCCATTGCCCCCGGCTTTTTCCTGACGGAACAGAACCGGAATCTGCTGACCAACGAGGACGGGTCCCTGACCGAGCGTTCCCATAAAATCATCAGCCACACACCGATGCGCCGATTCGGCGTTCCGGAGGACCTGCTGGGTACCCTGCTCTGGCTGGTGGACGACACCACCTCGGGTTTTGTCACCGGCACAGTAGTGCCCGTTGACGGCGGATTCATGGCTTATTCGGGCGTGTAACGAACGCATAAGGCTTTTCTTGGCTGGGTAGATGTGAAGCAATTTACGTCAGTACTCCTCCCGGCAGCACGCAAAAAAGGCAGTTCCGCATCGTACGCCGATCGGAATTGCCTTTTATTTTGATCCACAGGCAGGCAGGCTCAAGCAAAATGCCGCTGCCGCATCGCCTCGAACAGCATCAGCGTCGAAGCCATCGCCACGTTCAGCGATTCGGCCTGTCCCCGCATCGGAATGATGAGCGCGTCATCCACCAGCTGCTGCGCCTGCCCCGATACCCCTTTGGCTTCGTTGCCGACGAGCAGCCAGCAGGAGCCCTGCCGGAAATCGTAGCTGTAGCACGTGTCCCGCGCCTGCAGGCTGGTACTGATCACCCGCGTGCCGCGCTGCTTCGCCTCCGGCAAAATTTCCATCAAATCCCCCTCCACCACGGGGAGATGGAACAGCGACCCCATGGTCGAGCGGATCGTCTTCGGGTTGTACAGGTCGGCCGACCCGCGCCCCAGAATGACCCCGTCCGCCCCCGCTGCATCGGCACTGCGGATGATCGTCCCCACATTACCGGGGTCCTGCACGCCGTCCAGCACGATGACCAGGCTGCCCTCCAGGCTCATCAAAGCGTCCAGCCCTGCCGCGGTCTTGGGCTTCCGGGCAACGGCAAAGACCGGCTGCGGTGTTTTGGTATCCGTGCACTTTGCGATTACCGCAGGCGATACGCCGATCCACTCCGCAGATTCCCCGCCGGCAAGGTGGGCAAGCTCGGACGGAACCCCCTGCTCCAGATCGAAAGCGACGCATTCGAGGTCTGCACCGGCCGTCAGCGCCTCCTGCACGAGATGAATGCCCTCGATGATATATTTATGATGCTTATCCCGGTGCTTCTTCTCGAGCAGCTGCGCCCATTCCTTGACCCGGGGGTTTTGCGGTGAAATGATGTCCATCCTTAACCGTCCTTCTCATGATTCATCTGTCGAACTGCTCCTTTGCCCCAGGACGAGGTTCTCGCGCTGAGGATCGGATCACTTCGGATAAGCCAGCTCCAGCTTGGTCAAATCGCTTTTCTCGCCGACGATAACGAGCACGTCGTCTTCGCTCAGCGGAGCGTCGGCATACGGCGAAATATCCATCTTCGTGCCGTGCTTGATCGCCATGACGTTGCACCCAAAGCGGGCGCGAATGTCGAGTTCCCTCAAGTTTTTGCCGACCATGTCCTGCGAAGCCTTTAATTCCAGAATGCTGTAGTCTTCGGAAATTTCAATGTAATCCAAAATATTCGGCGAAGTGAGATGGTGGGCGACCCGCATGCCCATATCCCGCTCCGGAAATATCACTTTATCGGCGCCGATCTTTTCCAAAACCTTGCCGTGCAGTTCATTTTGCGCCTTGACGATGATCGTTCCGACCCCAAGATCCTTCAGGATGAGCGTCGTCAAAATGCTGGATTGAATGTCTTCGCCGATGGCGACAACCACCACATCAAAATTGCGGATGCCCAGGGCGCGAAGCGCCTCTTCATCCGTTGAATCCGCTGATACGGCATGCGTAACCATATTTGATACCGCCTGGGTGCGCTGTTCATCCGAATCGATGGCAAGCACGTCAAACCCCATCTCGCTCAGTGTGTTCGCGACACTGGAGCCAAAGCGCCCCATACCGATGACGGCGTACTGCTTTTTTGCCATATGTTAACCTCCACGACTATAAGAAGTCTATCCTGATTATTATATCACAGCGGGTGAAAAACTTGAATTTTGCCACCTGCCTCGGGGCACATTACTATAGAATATCATTACAATTCAGACTGAGCCCTGAGAGCGGCACGTCTTTCGCATCGATTTCGGAGCGGACCGGCTCGAATTGAAGGGTTCAAACTTTCAGCCTGGAGGGAAAACGATCATGTCAATTCTTCTCGACCTGCGCCAAGCCATTGTCCATAAGGTCCATGATTCCAATGAAGCCGAGCTTCGTGAAATGATTGAAGGCTCCGTCGACGGTCCGGAGCAGGCGCTCCCCGGCTTGGGAGCGATCTTTGAGATGATGTGGAAAAATATCGACACGAAACAGCAGAACGAGCTCGTCCATGTGGCCCATGAGCACCTCAAGACGATTAAGCCGGGTCCACTGTCTTAAAAAAGACGCCAGCGATTTGACCGCAATGAAAAATACCCCTCGGCCGGGAAACAGCTGAGGGGTATTTCCTATATAACAAAAGCTTCAGCAGCCCTTAAGGCGCAGTCTCCAGAAACTTCGCGGTCGGATTCTTTTCCATCGCGGTACGCATCGCATATTCGTTTTCGAACAGCACGACATAGTTGCCCTTCTTATCCTTCACCAGCGTCGAATTGATGCGGAATTTGCTCGGATCGATCTGGTCGTCCACGATCCAGCGGGCGAACTGGTACGGCATCCGCTGCAGCTGCACATCCACGCCGTACTCGCCTTTCATCCGGTATTCGAATACTTCGAACTGCAGCTGGCCGACAACGCCGAGAATCGTATCGTCGAAGCTGACTGTATGGAACACCTGAATGGTCCCTTCCTCCGTCAGCTGGTCGATCCCCTTCTGGTACTGCTTGTGCTTTAGGGCATTCTTGACCGTCACCTTGGAGAAAATCTCCGGCGAGAACGTCGGCAGCTCGTCAAAGACAATTTCGCTGCCTTGGCTCAGCGAGTCGCCGATCCGGAAAATGCCCGGGTCAAACAGCCCGACAATATCGCCCGGATATGCTTCATCGACGATGTCGCGGTCCTGTGCCAGGAACTGCTGCGGCTGCGACAGCTTGATGTCCTTGCCGACCCGCACATGCTTGACGCTCATGCCGCGCTGAAACTTGCCGGACACGATCCGCATGAAGGCGATGCGGTCCCGGTGCGCCGGATTCATGTTCGCCTGGATTTTGAAAATATAACCCGAGAACTTCTCATCCGTCGGCTCGATCAGCCCAACCGTGCTGCGGCGCGGCTCCGGCGGCGGGGCCAGCTGCAGGAAGTTCTCCAGGAACGTCTGCACCCCGAAGTTGTTGATCGCGCTGCCGAAGAACAGCGGCGTCAGTTCGCCCTTCTGTACCTTTTCCAGGTCAAATTGGTCCCCCGCTACGTCCAGCAGCTCCAGGTCCTGGCACAGCTGATCATGCAGGTAATCCCCCGCCATCTCACGGATCACCGGGTCGTTATAGTCCTCCACTTTCTGTACCTGAATGGTCGAGTGATCGTTCCCCTGGAACAGCTCGACCTGATTCTTCATGCGGTCGTAGACACCGCACAGCTCGCGTCCGGTCCCGATCGGCCAGTTCATCGGCACGGAGCGGATGCCCAGCACCTGCTCCAGCTCCTCCATCAGGTCAAACGGACTCCGTCCTTCCCGGTCGAGCTTGTTGATAAACGTAAAAATCGGAATGCCCCGCTTCGCGCAAACCTGGAACAGCTTGATCGTCTGGGCCTCGACCCCTTTGGCCACGTCGATCAGCATGACCGCGCTGTCGGCAGCAGTCAGTGTCCGGTACGTATCCTCACTGAAGTCCTGGTGACCCGGGGTGTCCAGAATGTTGACCCGATGTCCATTATAATCGAACTGCATCACCGACGAAGTAACCGAGATCCCCCGCTGCTTCTCGATTTCCATCCAGTCACTGGTCGCGTGCTTGCTCGCTTTGCGCGCTTTGACCGTACCGGCCAGCCGGATCGCGCCGCCGAACAGGAGCAGCTTCTCCGTTAATGTCGTTTTGCCTGCGTCCGGGTGGGAGATAATCGCGAACGTCCGGCGCTTCTCCACTTCCTGCTGCAGCGTATCATCTATCGCTTTGCTCATTTCACTATTCCCTTCATCACTAAAGTCATGTCTATTATTGTATCACATTCTCTACGCAAATCACCCCCATGCAGAGGCTGCATGAGGATGATTTCATTTCAGGCTATGTCTTTAGTGAAACATACGGCAAGCACCGGTACAACGGTTTTATTTGCCAATCTGCCACACGACGTTGTCCTCTTCCTGGCCGTTCACCGGCCACCAATGGAAGCCGTCCGCTTTCAGCAGTTCGTCCGTTTCCTTCGGTCCCCAGGACCCGGCAGGATAATAAGCGATATCGCCCTGATTTTGCGCCCAGGCTTCGGCGATTTTATCGACGAAGGACCAGGCCGACGCCACTTCATCCCAGCGGGTGAAATACGTCGATTCGCCGCGGGCTGCATCATGCAGCAGGCGCTCATACGCTTCTGGCGAGTTGATGCCGACCATGCAGCTCTGGCAGAAGTCCATCGCGAGCGGCTCGATTTCATTTTCGGAGCCCGGCTTCTTCGCGTTGATCTTTACGTAGATGCCTTCCATCGGGTTCACCCGGATGACCAGCAGGTTCGGTTCGAGCTTGTATTTTTTACCCAAATACACATTGTTCGGCATGCTCTTGAATTCCACGACGATTTCCGTCGTTTTGACCGGAAGGCGTTTGCCAGTCCGGATGTAGAACGGTACGCCCGCCCAGCGGAAATTATCCACGAACAGCCGCGCCGCAAAGTACGTCTCCGTATTGGAGTTCGGGTCGACCTTGTCCTCCTCACGATAGGCCGGCAGGTCTTTACCGCGGGCAGAGCCCTTGATGTACTGGCCTCGGATGACGTTCTTCTTCACTTCTTCCGCTGTCTCGTATGGCCGGAGCGAACGGAGCACCTTCACCTTCTCGTCGCGGATGTCCTCCGGCAGCAGGCGGCTTGGCGGCTCCATCGCGATCATCGTCAGCATCTGCAGCATATGGTTTTGTCCCATATCGCGGAGTGCGCCGGCGTGGTCGTAGTACCCTCCGCGCTCTTCCACGCCGACGGTTTCGCTCAGCGTAATCTGCACGTTGGAAATATGCTTGTTGTTCCACAGCGGCTCGAAAAACGCGTTGGCGAACCGGATGACTTCGATATTCTGTACCATTTCCTTGCCCAGGTAGTGGTCGATCCGGTAAATCTCTTCTTCTTTAAAAACCTGGCGAATCTGTTCGTTCAGCTCTTCAGCCGATTTCAGATCGTAGCCGAACGGCTTCTCGATGACGAGGCGGTTCCAGCCTTCAGCATCCAGCATGCCGCCCTTTTGGAGGTTGAACGATACGCTGCCAAACAGCTCCGGCGCCAGGGCCAGGTAGAATAGTCGGTTGCCCGGAATGCCGAACTGCTTCTCAAGCTTCACTGTCTGTTCGTTTAGTTCACGGAATCCGTCGACGTTGTTAATATCGAGGGATTTATATTCAAAATGCTGCGCAAACGTCTTCCAATGGTCGTTGTCCTCCGCCTTGTAACGGCAAAATTCCTGAATCGACTGGAAGATGTCCTCACGGAACTCCTCCTGGGTACGCGGACGCCGCGCGACGCCGATGACCGCAAAATCCTCGGCTAATTTACCTTCACGGTACAAACTATAAATGGCAGGAAACAGTTTGCGTTTGGCCAAATCCCCGGTTGCCCCGAAAATAAAAAATACAGCACCAGGTGTTTTGAGTGCTTCAAGATTTTGATTTTCAGTCATGGCTCCTCATTCTTTCTATGTCGTATTTTGGTCCCAACAAAATCCCGATTTTACACCATAATTTGGCTGGCATAAAATGATTGATGTCATTTTAGCATATTCATCCGCATCATGCTATCCGTTTAACTTTGTGGAAAATCAAAAATTTCTTTCAATAACCCTGGCAGAACGCTGCTCCAGGGTCTAATACTCAATCGTAATGACCGGAAGCCCGATCGTCACCCGGCTGCTGCCGGTCGATTGATCCTCATGGACCGCCACCTGCATGTTCAGCACCTTTCCCCCACTTTGGATACCGGACCGCAATGTAGGCACCTCATAAGCGTTGCTGACCGTCGTCGCGTCCTCATAGGATTCCGCCTTTGTCGCCGCCATATTTTTGAAAATGCCTTCTTCTACCGTTTTCATGGTCGATCCGGCAGTGCGCTCCCCTTTAACCGTTCCCTGCAAAGAGGCATTCCATTCAGCATGGATGCCGTTTTCGTGCAGCGCCTGTCCGTATTCCGACTGGAGCTTGGTCAATGCGCTCAGCTGCTCATCACCAGCCGCCTCCATTTGAATAATAATATAACTGCGATTCTCCGAAATCTCCTGCCAGTTGAACCGTACGTTAACGCCATTTTTCGTATCCACGACCCGGTACGTCAAGTGACCGCCCTCCGTCTGCTGCTGTACTCCCGGCAGATTCAGCGATTGGGACAGCTCCTCGGCCGCCTCGTATGCATCCTGGTTGCCGTTGGCTTCCCAGTCTCCCTGCCACTTCACAACGATACGATGCGGAACGTCCACCACTTCATTTCCCAGCTTCAAGAGGGTGCGCAATTCTTCCGGATCCTGATGGGACGGCGCCGACGTCTGATTCGCGCTGTACCACAAATACCCCATCCATACCAAAGCCGCTATGCATACTGCCAAACCTAAACCTGCCCATCTCCGGACTGCCATCATCCCTCATACATCCCTTCACTAGGAAATCTATCAATCTACTAAAAGGATGTCCGTTTCCAGGGCGATTATACCTAAAACCACACGATAGGCGAAATTGGGTGAATGACCATAGCCGCGTCCATAGGCGGTGAATACACTGGTTAATAAAAATGATAAGGGAGGTTCGCACACTTCCATGATCCCTATTTACCCATTAACAGAGGAAAATATTCGGCGGCACTGCGGCAAAATGGTCGCTGCCTGTATGTATGACGGCAGAGTATATACCGGAAAGCTGACCGAGTGCAAAGACGGCCATATTATTCTGAACGGGCCGGAAGGCACCCAGCTGCATGGCGCCAAGGTAAAGGGCAGCCATAAAAAACGCGCCAAGGGGCCGGTAGCCAAAGCTCCGCAAAAGGCCAATATCCGCGCCTTCTTTCCCTATTATCCGTATGGATTCGGCTTCGGGGCCGGCCTGGCACTGAGTCTGGCTACCCTCGGGCTGCTGTTTTTGATTTAGCGGTTTTCAAAACTCACACATTCTTAATCTAAAAAAGCCCCTGGAAGCTATCCGCTCCTCAGGGGCTTTTCATCTGCTCTTGATTAAATTGCTCTTGATTTAATCCCAACTATTCCGCCAGACCGTTCTTATAAGCGTAGATCGCCGCCTGCGTGCGGTCGTCAACGCCTAACTTCGCCAGGATGTTCGTCACATGGAACTTGACCGTTTTAATACCAATGATGAGGTCATCGGCGATTTCCTGGTTGGACTTGCCCTGTGCCAATAGGCGGAGCACATCCATTTCGCGGTCGGTCAGCTCCTTGTGCGCCGGGGCTTCCACCTCCGGATGTCGGAACCGGTTCATCATCTTGGAGGCGACCTGCGATTCCAATACCGATTGGCCGCGCGCCGCGGCGCGGATGGCGTCGGCGATTTCGCTTGCGCGCGACGTCTTCAGCAGGTAGCTGAATGCCCCGGCTTCGATAACCGGGTACATTTTCTCGTCGTCCAAATAGCTTGTCAGCACGATCACCTTGCAGTCGGGGTACAGCTTCAGCAGCTGCCGCGTCGCTTCGATCCCGTCCATGCCATCCATCACCAGGTCCATCAGGACGACGTCGGGCTTGTATTCCCGGGCAAGGCGGATGCCTTCCTCCCCGCTGCCTGCCTCGCCGACGACTTCGATGCCGTCTTCGGTCCCCAGTACGGCCGCCAGGCCGATCCGCACCATCTCGTGGTCATCGACGAGCAGCACTTTAATCATGGGTGTTTCCATTTCCAAGATCCTCACTCCCTGCTTTGTCTTCAGATACAATCGGCACGGTAATTTCGATTCGCGTTCCCTTGCCGGGCGCCGTAATCATCTGGATCGATCCGCCGATTTCATTGACGCGTTCCTGCATATTGGAAAGGCCATAAGAAGCCTGTTTTGTCTCGTTTAGTTCAAAGCCCTGGCCGTCGTCGCGCAGCATGACCCAAACCATGTCTTTCTTTTGGTGAATCCGGATTTCCATCTTATCCGCTTTGGCATGCCGGAGCGTGTTAGACATCGCCTCCTGGATGATGCGGAACAGGTGGTTTTCGATTCCTTTTACCAGGTGGATGCCTTTGTCCATTTCAAACACGATTTCCATCGGGACCTTCACTTTGAGCTCTTTGATCAGCTCGCCCAGGCCTTGCTCCAGCGGCTTGCCTTCCAAATAGACCGGCCGGAGATGCAGCAGCAGCGCCCTCATTTCCGATTGGGCCACAGCGGCCATCTCTTCGATGAGCGCCACCTGGCGCTGGGCCTTGTCAAAATCCTTCTCAAGCGTCCTCCCCACGGCCGTCGCCGTCATCGATATCGCAAACAGCTGCTGGGATACCGCATCATGCAGCTCCCGCGCCAGACGCTGCCGCTCCTCTACGATCGCCGATATCCGCGCCTTCTCAGCCAGCTGGGCATTGTTCGTGGATAAGCGCTGAAGGGAGTTCACCTGCTCCTCCCACTTTTTGCTGATGCGCCCAAGCTGCTCGCCAAGGCGCCCCACCTCGTCGCTGCCAAGCTCCGGCACGGAGCGGGCGACGTTCCCTTTTTCCCAGGAGAGCAGCGTTTCCCGCAGACGCTCCAGCTTCATTTTAACCCGGTAGCTTTGATAAAACCCGAAGATAGCGCCCAGACCGATCGGCACGAGGATCAGCGTAGCACCGGCCTGCAGCGTTTTTTGCCAAGAATCAAAAGGGGCCAAATAACCATATGTATAAAGTACGTAAAAAATGATCAGGAGCATAACAAAAGAAAGAAGGGCCCCCTCGCCCATGCTCCGGGAGACCATATTAGCCGGTTTTCTGGTTTTCATCAGGGAACCCTCCTCCTATGACAGATCAATATCAACATCTCCTACCAGGTAGGAAATATGGAATTTAACTTTGTATTCACTGGTCTCATAATTGGGCGACTTCCAGTTCAAACGGTTCATCAAGCCGTTATCCCGTTGCCCTCTGAAATCGATCGCGCCGAACAGGACGAACACTTCAAGCTCCACCCCGTAATACTCCGGAATTTTAATATCCGTATCCCCCATGATGCCTTGAAACATCATAACCGTACGGTGTTCCTCGGGGATCGCAAGCGACAAATCCAGATCGGCCTCATTGATGACATGCCAGACGCTCTGGCTTCTCATAACCCATGGGACCTGGTCCCAATTATAATGACCCGAAAATCCCTGCTTCTGCAGGTACCCGTCCCGGTTCTGCACCTTCCTTGCTTTTACAAAAAACCATCCCAGGGAGATCAGCGCAATGCCCAGCACGATCAGCAAATGATCAATCAGCAGCAGGATGGCTCCCACCGCCACGAGGCGGTAACCTCTCTTCACTTTTCCGCCGCGAATCGTATAAATTCCCATAAGAATGAATAAGAGGGCGACGATGGTAAAAAAGCCGACCCACCTGCCGAAGAGCATGAGGAGGCCGATCCCGATGAGAATCAGCGCAATGAAGCGATTTCTTTTTTCCATGCCGCACCTCCTTATGATGTCTTGATTGATCGGAAAAGTAAGATCGGAAAAGCCATAGGGTTGTGACGGGCACACTCCTTATGGCTTCACCGGGTTCCAGGAAGATGTGAATGAGGTCTCGCGCCCTTATTCCATTCTTCCTAGCATATCATATTGTCCGCAGAATTGAATACTTATTCTTTATTCGATTTGGAAGGAGCGGCAGCCGGCGGGTTCAGCTTGCTTTTCAGCGCGCTGAGCTGTTCTTCCACCTTCAGCTGCTTCTCCGCATCGACCGGGCTGGTGAAAGCGGATGTTTCCGGGCGGTAAGGGGCACGCATCACGTCAGCTTCAGCTTCCATTTGCATGATCTTTTCTTCCATGCGGTGGAATCCAAGGGACGCGCTGCCGCTTTCGATCGTATGCAGGCTGCTGATTTGCGACATTTGCTTTTTGGCTTTCGCCATTTGCGCACGGGCTACGAGCTCGTTACGCTTGTTCCGCATTTTGTAGAACTCGTCTTTCATGTCATGGAGCTGCTGTACCAGTTCTTTGGCTTGCACCTCGGATTGAGCATGCAGTTCTTGGTACTCGGACAGTTTTTGGTCAAAATAAATCTTTTCCTCGAGCAGCTTGCGCGCTACTTCTTCCTGACCGTTACGAAGTGCCAGTTCAGCTTGAGCCTCGCGTTGGCCGGCCATCTTCACGGCTTCTTCCACGCGCTGCTTCATGCGGCGTTCATTGGCCATTTGCTTCGCTACAGTAACTTCCGCGTCATGGATTTCTGCCTCCATATCACGCAGATACTGGTTCAGCATAATTACCGGATCTTCAACTTTATCCAATACCTCGTTCACCGATGCTTTTGTCATATCCTTAATTCTTTTAAATACTCCCATGTTTTACACTTCTCCCTTCTCGTACTTGGATAATTTTTTTTTCAATTCCTCAAGCTCTTTCTTCATGGCTTTCTTCTCGATATCTTCCATCATGGCGTCCAGGTCGGATGCGGACGAGCTGTATCCGCCCGGTCTGCCTCCGCCGTAGGGCGAACCGTTGTATTTGGCTCTTGGGTCAAAAGATTGGGCACCATAAGCGCCGTTGCCTTGCTGACCGTTACCGTAGTAGCTGCCGGACCCCATATTATTGCCGTAGTATCCGCCCCCAGCTACCCCCGGTCCCGGTCCATATGGATTAAAAGGGGTTGTTGGTTCTTTAGGGATGACCAATGCCGCGATAAAGTAGATGAACAGCGTGGTTCCACCGGTAAACGGGATACTGATCAAGAACAGGATCCGCAGCAGCGTGGAATCGATGCCCAGGGTATCGGACAGACCGCCGCACAAACCGGTGACCATTTTATCGCGGGTCGATCGGTATAACTTGCTCATGACGTTACTCCTTTCCGCTGTTGTTCAGCTTTTCCTTCAGGCGGGCCAGCTCCCTTTCCAGCACGCTGGATACCGTTCCGCTGGCTTGCTCGAACAGTTCCTGACCACCGCGGCGCAGGTCACGCAGACTGCGTGCTTCAAACTCCCAATCGGAAATGCGGTCTTCCAGACGGTTGAACATCTTGGGAACATCCTGCCCACCAAAACCTTCCATCCGCTGATTCATCCGCTGCTGAAGTCTGAGGGTTTCCATCCGTGCTGCATAGTATTGACGTTTGCTGTACACGGTTTGGTATTCCAGTTTCAGATCGTTCAGCTGATTTTCCAGCTCGGTGAGAGACTGGCGTGTTGTATCCAGCAGTCCCCCATATTGCTCGAGCTTTTCTTCATAGATAATTTTTTCCTGAAGCGCGAGCTTGGCTAGATGATCCTCGCCGGCCTTGAGAGCCAGCAGTGCCTGCTCCTCACGCTTATCCTTCATATTGGATGCCTGATCCACTTGCTGCTTCAGCTGTCTCACATGAGCGGAGTACTGCTGAACGAGCTTCTCGGCTTCCATAATATCGTCACGCGTTGATGCTAAAAACTGATCGATCAACCGTACCGGGTCCTGACTTTGTTCCAAACGTTCGTTTAATGTCGCTACGGTGATATCCCGTACCCTGCGAAATACGCTCATCTGTTTTGCTCCCTCCTTATAAGCTGTGATCGCCTATTCGTTTAACTGTATTTATTGAAGATTCCTTGTTACCTTTACATCCACTTCGACGACTTCTTACCTTTCAGCAGCATAATCCCGAACACTACCAGGGCAATTCCCAGCAGCGGTCCGATGATCCAGGACAGTTTCGCCAGAAGTCCCATGACACCGAATGCGAGGATAATCGTACCGATAACCACCTTACCTCTGCGAATTCCATAATAGCCGAGCACGATCATCAGGATCGGGAAGATCAATCCGATCAGCTTGCCGAATAATGGAGCGAATACCCCCAGAAGCATCAGGGCTCCGAGTGCGATCAATACGATCGCCCAACCAGAAGTTTTATTTGTTCTCATGCATTTGTCACCGCCTTTCGTTTGTATCAACCTTATGACTCTATTTTAGGTTCTATCCGGGTTTTCCAAAACGGACCGTAGACGGTTTTTGATCCTAGACCTAAGTCGGGGGAAGGCTTGGACCTTAGACGAAGCAAGCTTTTTCCTGCATATTAACGCTGGCAGCGCATATCCTCCACAGGCAGCTCTAATAGCCCGTTAATAGAGCATAAACGACACACTTTGGCGCCTTAATGAATAGCTAACTCATACAATGCTTGGAACAGGAATCGTTGGCGGGACTGGGCCAGGGACGCAGCTCTTAGCTAAAGACATATGGAGCTTGTTTAACCCGGCTAAAGCGAGCTGGAATTGTATATCTTCATTAAATAAGGATGAGGAAATGTGGGCACGTCGTATAAAGAAGATATCTATACGGAGAGGACATCCATTATAGCGAGATAAGAGGTTAACGGCGGCTCGGTTTACCATTAAGCTTATACAAGAAAAAGCCTTGGAAAGATATCCAAGGCTTTTCTCTATGATGCCGGTGAAGGGACTCGAACCCCCACGGTTTCCCTCACGATTTTGAGTCGCGCGCGTCTGCCAATTCCGCCACACCGGCATATTCAGTTAAAAAAAATGGCGCGCCCTAAGAGATTCGAACTCCTGACCTTTTGATTCGTAGTCAAACGCTCTATCCAGCTGAGCTAAGGGCGCATATGAAGTTTATGGAGGCGCCACCCAGATTCGAACTGGGGATAAAGCTTTTGCAGAGCTGTGCCTTACCACTTGGCTATGGCGCCGAAATAAAATGGAGCGGACGACGGGAATCGAACCCGCGACCCTCGCCTTGGCAAGGCGATGCTCTACCGCTGAGCCACGTCCGCTTAAACTGGCTGGGGATATAGGATTCGAACCTATGCATGACGGAGTCAAAGTCCGTTGCCTTACCGCTTGGCTAATCCCCAACAAGATTGTCATTAAAAGTTATGGGGCGATCGATGGGACTTGAACCCACGAATGCCGGAGCCACAATCCGGTGCGTTAACCCCTTCGCCACGACCGCCATAATAAAAAAACATGAAGCTGTATTTCGAATGGCAGGGGCAGCAGGAATTGAACCCACACTAACGGTTTTGGAGACCGCTGTTCTACCTTTAAACTATGCCCCTATAATAAAACTGGTGGAGGCTGATGGATTCGAACCACCGAACTCGTACGAGAACAGATTTACAGTCTGCTGCGTTTGGCCACTTCGCTAAGCCTCCATATGGTGCCGGCGAGAGGACTTGAACCCCCAACCTACTGATTACAAGTCAGTTGCTCTACCAATTGAGCTACACCGGCTTTTATGCTTTTTTATAATTCATGGTGGCTCGGGACGGAATCGAACCGCCGACACGAGGATTTTCAGTCCTCTGCTCTACCGACTGAGCTACCGAGCCTAATTTTGTTTCTACTAAGAGTATTATTGCACCAAAGCAATCACTCAAGAAAATAAATGGCGGAACCGACGGGATTCGAACCCGCGATCTCCTGCGTGACAGGCAGGCATGTTAGGCCTCTACACCACGGTTCCACGGCCTATTATGTATCTCCATTTAGGAAAGGAGATAAATTGCGGGGGCAGGATTTGAACCTGCGACCTTCGGGTTATGAGCCCGACGAGCTACCGGACTGCTCCACCCCGCGTCATTAAAAATGCATTTATTCTCTTTGAGTAAACATGGTGGAGGCTGAGGGGATCGAACCCCCGACCCTCTGCTTGTAAGGCAGATGCTCTCCCAGCTGAGCTAAGCCTCCATAAGAAACACTTTTAATATCTTAGCAGATAAACCACTAAAAATGCAAGCATTATTTCCTTGGGACTCTCATCCCTGATGATATTAATAAAAGTGGTGACCCGTATGGGATTCGAACCCATGTTACCTCCGTGAAAGGGAGGTGTCTTAACCCCTTGACCAACGGGCCAAACTATAATGGCGGAGAGAGAGGGATTCGAACCCTCGAGACGCTTTTGGCGCCTACACGATTTCCAATCGTGCTCCTTCGGCCAACTCGGACACCTCTCCATTATGGCTCCCCGAACAGGACTCGAACCTGTGACAACTCGATTAACAGTCGAGTGCTCTACCAACTGAGCTATCAGGGAACAATATTTAATTCAAGTGTTTGATCACTTGAAAACTAGATACGAAACGAATCTGTGTTTCAATGAATATTTTTGGATAAGCCCTCGACCGATTAGTATTGGTCAGCTCCATGCATTGCTGCACTTCCACCTCCAACCTATCTACCTCGTCGTCTACAAGGGGTC
>NZ_JACHXJ010000004.1:0-463232 GCF_014192015.1 Paenibacillus rhizosphaerae
GACCCCTTGTAGACGACGAGGTAGATAGGTTGGAGGTGGAAGTGCAGCAATGCATGGAGCTGACCAATACTAATCGGTCGAGGGCTTATCCAAAATATTCATTAAAACACAGATTCGTTTCGTATCTAGTTTTCAGGGAGTCAAATTCCTGAATGTGTTTCGAAATTACTCTTGGTTGTACATTTTGTATGCCGAGGTTGTGCTTGGAGAGATACCCAAGTGGCTATAAGGGGACCCTCTGCTAAGGGGTTAGACTGCGTAAGCGGTGCGAGGGTTCGAATCCCTCTCTCTCCGCCATTTGAATCACATCTTAGCAAGTTTTAGTATGGCGGCGTAGCTCAGCTGGCTAGAGCGTACGGTTCATACCCGTGAGGTCGGGGGTTCGATCCCCTCCGCCGCTACCATACATACCTGGAGGCTTAGCTCAGCTGGGAGAGCATCTGCCTTACAAGCAGAGGGTCGGGGGTTCGATCCCCTCAGCCTCCACCATCATATGCCGGTGTAGCTCAATTGGTAGAGCAACTGACTTGTAATCAGTAGGTTGGGGGTTCAAGTCCTCTCGCCGGCACCATCTAATAATGCGGGACCGTGGTGTAGAGGCCTAACATGCCTGCCTGTCACGCAGGAGACCGCGGGTTCGAATCCCGTCGGTCCCGCCATTATTATTTACTTAATCTATATGCTTGATATAGATTAAAGATGATGTATTGCATAGTGAATTTCCACAGCGTAAAGTGGGAAGATTAAGATCACCCGCTTTATTTTTGCATGTATGGCTCGGTAGCTCAGTCGGTAGAGCAGAGGACTGAAAATCCTCGTGTCGGCGGTTCGATTCCGTCCCGAGCCACCTTATATGGAGGCTTAGCGAAGTGGCCAAACGCAGCAGACTGTAAATCTGTTCTCGTACGAGTTCGGTGGTTCGAATCCATCAGCCTCCACCAGTTGTAAGAGCCATTAGCTCAGTTGGTAGAGCACCTGACTTTTAATCAGGGTGTCGAAGGTTCGAGTCCTTCATGGCTCATCACAAAGACCATTAACCTTTCGGTTGGTGGTCTTTTTGTTTTTTAGACTGTACTGTTTGTTGTGCATACGAAGTGCAGTTTTCGATTTTATATGGGAATATGGTAAGATGATTAATAAAAATGGCAAAGTGGTGGATGACATCAATGGTGGAGATGGAAACATTACGAAGCAAGTTGGAGCAAGTCGTAGGCGGAACGTTACATATGAAGGAGCTGAGCAAACAGCAGTCGGAGTCGGTTTATTTGCCTGTTTCGGTGTCTGGCAAGGCTTCTACGAAGAACGGGAAGCAGACCGAGCATAGAAGCCTCCGAGATGTGGTCATGGTGGAGGACAAGGTTTGGTTCCCGCTGTTTATCAAGAACGGGCGGGTACACGTGATTGAAGCCAGCTCGGAACGGGTCAATGAGGAAGTAGCCCGCTTGATCGGTGTACTGCTGTCTGCGGTAAGAGAGCAAACGGGTGATGCCGTGGAAGCCCAGGGGGATGAGGAACGGGAACTCCAGAGGCTAAGTCAATGGATTCAGGAGCAGCTCGATCTGGGACGCGGCGATGCTGAATTGCCTGACGATTTGGAACTAAAGCGTTTGCTTTCCGTGGAGATGACTCCCTTTTTGCTGACTTGTGAGAGTATCCATGCCTCCGATGTTAAGGGAAGCCAGCTGAAAAAGCTGCTGCGCAGCTACTTCGACGGAGAGGTGGTGCTTGCAGCTCTCCGTGACAACGAGTGGCTCATCTTGGCCAGAAAAGAGCTCGTGGCCGGCAGCAATGACGAGAAGGATGAGGATAACGGGGAATCGGAAACAGACATGCTCCCCGCGTTCTGTATGGGGCTCTATGAGCTGATTGCAAGCGAATGGGTTGGGGCTTTTCATCTATCCGCCGCACCTTCGTTCATCCCCTTGAAGTCACTGCCGGGCACGGTAGGCATGCTGCGGGAAACCATTTTTTTGGGACGGACATTTCATGTGTCGGAGCATGTCCATTTTCCGTGGGAGCTGCTGCTTGAGCGTTTAATCTACAGCATTCCGATGGAGCAGCGCCGCCGCTTTCTCGAGCAGGCAGGGGACCACGGCGTATTGTTCAGCGACAATGAGACCTTGTCGACGCTGGAGACGTTCTTCCAGCTCGATTGCAATGTCAGCGAGACGGCGAAGCGTCTATATATTCATCGGAACACCCTGTTATACCGGCTCGATAAGATCAAACAAGAGACCAATTTGGACGTTAGAAGCTTTGGGGACGCGGTTTTGGTAAAGCTGACGATGCTATTGTATAAAGTGACGAAAAGAAAATAGGTTTTTTGTGCAGATTGTGTATAGCCAGTCTGCGAGATGTTGGGTAATATATAACTATCATAATGTATTCGATTTCATAACTATACACTAAGGGGGCAAATTCACATGGCAGGTGTACGTTTAGAGCATATTTTCAAAAAGTATCCGGGTTCTGACAAAGCAACAGTTATGGATATCAACCTTGATATCAAGGATAAGGAGTTTCTGGTGTTGGTAGGCCCTTCCGGTTGCGGTAAATCTACGACGCTTCGTATGATCGCCGGTCTGGAAGAAATCTCTGACGGTAAGCTTTACATTGGCGACCGCGTCGTGAACGATGTAGCTCCTAAAGACCGCGATATCGCGATGGTGTTCCAGTCTTACGCTTTGTATCCACACATGAACGTATACCAAAACATGGCTTTTGGTCTGAAGCTGCGTAAAGTGAAAAAGGATGAAATTGATAAACGTGTACGTGAAGCTGCGAGAATCCTCGATATCGAGCATTTGCTGGATCGTAAGCCAAAGGCCCTTTCCGGTGGTCAACGTCAGCGTGTTGCCTTGGGACGTGCGATCGTGCGTGATCCTCAAGTCTTCCTGATGGACGAACCGCTTTCCAACTTGGACGCTAAACTTCGTGGTCAGATGCGTGCGGAAATCACTAAACTGGTGAAACGCCTTGAAACCACTTGTATTTACGTAACACATGACCAGACGGAAGCCATGACGATGGGTGACCGTATCGTGGTTATGCAGGACGGCATTATTCAACAAGCCGCTTCTCCGGAAGAACTGTACAACAATCCAAACAACCTGTTTGTTGCCGGCTTTATCGGATCGCCTACCATGAACTTTATTACCGGAACACTCAGCGAGTCCAACGGTTCTGTACGTTTCAAGTCCCAAGGACTTGATGTAGAAGTTCCAGGCGGTAAAGCGCAAATCCTGAAGAGCAAAGGCTACATCGGCAAAGAAGTGATCATGGGCGTTCGTCCGGAAGATATTCATGAAGAGCCTGTATTCCTGGAAGCTTCTCCGAATACGATCTTCACAGCCCATGTGGACGTAACAGAAAACTTGGGTCACGAAATGCTCCTCTACCTGAGCGGATTGGGTAACGATACCGTTATCGCCCGCGTAGACGGACGTTCTACGACTCGTGAAGGCAACAGCGCACGCTTGGCTGTCGACATGAACAAAATTCATATCTTTGACAAAGAGTCTGAGCTGAACGTATTGTTGGCTGACTAATTCCAGGCGGAATGCCTGAAGATGAAGAGCCGCCCTTTCGGGCGGCTCTTTTGTATTTGGAGCGAATAGGCGGCTGACATTGCATTCATGGGAAATATCATTTACGATGGGTACATTAGAAAATTCATGGTTTGACCGGCGGCAGTCGGCTGACAGAAGAGCCAGCTGATAGAAAGGGAGACGTGAAATGGCTAAGAAAGTAAGAGTATCTGAATTGGTCCAGCAATTTCAGCTGGAGGTCATTTCAGGGGAACACGGCCTGAGACGGGCCATCACGACAGACGATTTAAACAGACCGGGTCTGGAAATGGCAGGTTATTTTGAATATCATCCTGAGGAACGGGTGCAGCTGCTGGGACGAACCGAGCTGGCCTTTTTTGCCATGCTTACGGCAGAAGAACGGAAAGAACGGATGGAACGCCTGTGCAGCAGCGAGGAAACGCCTTGTATCGTTGTTACGAGAGGGCTGGAAGTGCCCGAGGAATTGATCCATTTTAGCCAGGAAAAGGACCTGCCCATCCTGCGGAGCAATATGGCGACGACAATCCTGTCCAGCCGGATTACCGGCTTTCTGGAGAGAAGGCTGGCGCCGACCACTACCATTCATGGCGTACTGTGCGACGTCTATGGGGTAGGCATGCTAATTACCGGCAGCAGCGGCATCGGCAAAAGTGAAACCGCGCTGGAATTGGTCAAACGGGGCCACCGGCTGATCGCTGATGATGCGGTGGAAATCCGGCAGACCTCAGACTTTCAGCTGCACGGATCGGCCCCTGAGCTGATTCGCCATCTGCTGGAGATCCGCGGTGTCGGGATCATCAACGTCATGACTCTGTTTGGAGCAGGGGCTATCCGGAACAACAAACGGATTACGCTTGTCGTGAAGCTCGAGGCCTGGCAGCAGGATAAGCAGTACGACCGGCTCGGGCTGGATGAAGAAACGACCAAAATCATCGATACCGACATTCCACTCGTGACCATTCCGGTACGTCCGGGACGTAACCTTGCGGTCATCATCGAAGTGGCGGCCATGAATTACCGGCTGAAGCAAATGGGTCTGAATGCGGCCCTGCAGTTTACGAATAAGCTCACAGCCACCATTGCAGAAGATATGGACGATATGGACTAGGAGAGTGGATACATGGCTACATTGCTAATTAATCCGATCGCTTTCTCGATTGGATCCCTGTCGGTTCACTGGTATGGTCTGATCCTGGGCTTGGGGGCGCTGGTAGGCCTCCTCCTGGCCATCCGGGAAGGCAGAAGATTCGGCATTATGCCTGAATTTTTTATGGACTTGCTGCTGCTCGGAGTACCGTCGGCTATTATCGGGGCGCGGATCTATTTCGTGGCCTTCATGTGGGACGATTACAAGAATAACCTGCTGGACATTTTTAAAATATGGAACGGCGGGATTGCCATCTACGGTGCGCTGATCGGGGCGATCATTTGCGCGATCATTTATTTCCGTTACAGAGGATACAACTTCTGGCGCATTGCCGACATTTGTGCACCCAGCTTGCTGACGGGACAAATGATCGGGCGCTGGGGCAACTATGTGAATCAGGAAGCGTACGGCGGGCCGGTAAATGAATTTTTCCTGCGGAACAATCTGCATTTGCCTTCTTTTATCGTAGACCAGATGAACGTTGAGGGTGTATACCACCATCCAACCTTCCTGTACGAATCGTTATGGAGCCTGGTGGGCATCATTATTTTGTTTATTCTCCGCCGGCAAAGATTTTTGCGTGCGGCCGAATTGTTCCTTTCTTATTTTATATGGTACTCGATCGGGCGGTTCTTTATCGAAGGACTGCGGACGGACAGCCTTGCCTTTAAAGGTCCGGAATGGCTGGCATCAATGGTTAACGGTTTATGGAAACCGATGGAATGGATGGGATTCGAGCATGGTGCGCTTGACCCGAATTACGGAAATGTCCGCATTTCCCAGCTGCTGGCGATCCTGATTATTATCGTTGCCATCGTATTGATCATCGTGCGCCGTACAACCGGACAGGCGAAGGAGCACTATCTGGATCCGATCGTCTCGACGAAAGCGCCGAAAGATTCAGTACCGGAAGCAACCGCGCTGGATCATGATACTAAAGTGGAGGCTGCTGCCACCCCCGACCGCCGCGAGGAGAACGCCATAGTGGAGGACAAAAAGGAGTAACGACAGCATGATGGATACCGTACTGTTTGATTTGGACGGAACGATTATTGATACGAACGAATTGATTATCAGCTCGTTTATGCATGTACTGGAGAAGCATATCCCGACTCCCCTGACCCGGGAAGTGATCATTCCGAAAATGGGAATGACGCTGGAACAGCAGCTCCAGTTTTTCTCGGGGAGCGAGGACGTGACTCATTTTCACAAGGCTTACCGGACGTATAACGACGCCCATCACGACGAGATGGTGCAGCCCTTTCCGCATGTGCTGGAAGTCATTGAGGAACTGCATCGGCGTGGCATTACGATGGGGGTTGTGACCACCAAAAACAAGCCGGGGACGTTCCGGGTGCTGGAGATGTTCGGGCTGGACAAGTATATGAAGGCTGTCGTGACGGTGATGGACGTCGAGCATCCTAAACCGCATCCAGAACCGGTGCTGACGGCCATCCGCCAGCTTGGAGCGGATCCCGCAGCAACCTTGATGGTCGGGGACAGCCCGGTGGATATTCAATCCGCCAAGGCGGCAGGCGCCAGGTCTGCCGGGGTTGCCTGGTCGCTGAAAGGCGAGAAGGTGCTCCGCGAGTACAATCCAGATTACATACTGCACGATATGACCGATTTATATTCCTTGGTGGAACAGGAGTAAGGCGATTGTGAGCAGAGACGTGACCCGTTACCCGGTCGAAGGCCCGAACGCGCTGTGGCAAATCTATAGAACGGTCAGCCCTTGGAAAGGGGTTAAAAATTTCATATGCATTCAAGTGGCCCGGTACTGCCCCATTCTTCCGTTAAAGAATTGGATCTACCGTCACCTGCTGGGGATGAAGGTGGGAGAGCATGCCGCGTTTGGCCTGATGGTCATGGTGGACGTATTCTTTCCGGAGAACATTACCATCGGGGACAATTCGGTGATCGGATACAACACAACGATTCTCGCACACGAATATCTGATTAAGGAATACCGGCTGGGACAAGTCCTGATCGGCAGCAATGTGCTGATCGGAGCGAACACGACCATTTTGCCGGGAGTCACGATTGGGGACGGGGCTGTCATCGCCGCCGGGTCTGTTGTGCACAAGAGCGTACCGGCAGGTGCCTTCGTCGGCGGGAACCCGCTGCGTGAGCTAAGACGTTCAGCTTCGAAGACGGAGGAGGACGAGCAGCCCCCGTCAGTGTCAGCATCGGATTGAAGGCAGCGGGCGCACATACGAAAAACATTCAAAAGCTTGGATTTTGAATGTTTTTTTTGTATCAAGCCGGGGCAAAGCCATCGGGAGTGAAACGTATGACATTGACGAATCTGCCTTTTCGTGTTAATATAGCCATTATTCTTTACTTTGGTAGTATGGTAGCACTTTAATGTGATAAAGAAATATAAATTGTTTGAGGTGATGGGACGTGACCAAACCGAAAGGTTTTGAAAAGCCTTCAGGCGTCCGCGATTATGTGCCTTATGCCGTCTCCAAGCTGCGCCGGATCGAGCGCGACGTGCTCGACTGCATGAGCCGCTGGGGTTACCGGCAAATCATGACGCCGACGATGGAATATTACGATACGGTAGGCGTGGCGAGCTCCACGTCAGACCGCAAGCTGTTTAAATTGTTGAATAACCGGGGCACCACACTGGTGCTTCGTTCGGATATGACGGCTCCGATCGCCCGGGTGATTTCCTCGTTGTTGAAGGAAGAGCCTCTGCCCATCCGGCTGTCTTACCACGCGAACGTGTTCCGTGCCATCGAGGAAGAAGCCGGACGGGAAGCGGAGTTTTTTCAGACCGGTGTCGAGCTCGTTGGTGACGATTCGCCCGAAGCGGATGCTGAGGTCGTGGCGCTGGCGATCGAGTCTTTGAAGGCGGCAGGAGTGTCTTCTTTTAAAATCGCCATGGGCCACGTCGGATTTCTCAACGGGTTGTTTGATGAAATCCTACCTGGATCAACCGAAGCACAGCAGTCGCTGAAAGAGGGCCTGCTCAGCCGTGACTTCGTCGGTTTCCGCAAAACGATCAGCGAGCTGGGTGTAACGGATGAACAGCGAAATGGGCTCGAAGGACTTCTCCGTCTGCGCGGAGGCCAGGGAATTTGCGATCAGGCGCTGGAACTGAGCGGTCATCCACTCGCAAGAGCATCTATCAGCCATTTGTGCAAAGTATGGGAAGTGCTTGAAGCGTACGGTGTGTCGGAGCATGTGCTCATCGATCTGACGATGATCGGAGACTTTTCTTACTATACGGGAATGACGTTTGAAGGCTACGCATCCGAGCTTGGCTTTCCGGTCTGCAGCGGCGGCCGGTACGACAATCTGCTGAAGCAGTTTGGACGTGACGTTCCGGCAACGGGATTTGCGCTGAAAACGAACCGTATTCTGGATGGCGTTAACAGCGTGCAGGAAGCGGCCGGGCTGCCTGTCCTCGTCCGTTATGACGCGGCTCATCGCAAGGAAGGCCTGGCAGAGGCGGCGAGAATGCGTGCGGAGGGACGGTCGGTCGTCACCCTGCTGATCGACGGAGACCATAGCGACCCGGTCACCGCGGATACAGTGGCGGCCAGCCAAGTGTACGGAGAGGTCATCACTTTTGGCGGAAGTGCGGGGTAGTAGGAACCCACCCGGAGGAAAAGAAAAACATAAGCAGCGAATGAAGAAAGATCAACAATTAGAAGCAGGAGGGAGAACGTTGGCAGAAACTTTAAAAGTAGCGATGCCGAAAGGGCGGATCTATAAAAAAGCGTCGGCATTGTTCCGTGAAGCCGGTCTTCCGATACCGGAAGAGGTCGATGAGTCGCGCAAGCTGGTCATTCCGCTGCCGGACCTGGACATGGAATTTATCCTGGCGAAACCGGTGGATGTGCCGACCTTCGTTGAATACGGTGCTGCGGACATTGGCATCGTCGGCAAGGACGTACTGATGGAGGAAAATCGCGATGTCTACGAGCTGCTGGATTTAGGCATCGCCCGATGCCGGATGTCCGTGATTGGGCTGCCCGACTGGAAGCCGGGCATTCAGCAGCGCGTGGCGACGAAGTACCCGAATGTGGCCTCGCAGTACTTCCGCGAGCAGGGGCAGCAAGTCGAGGTGATTAAGCTGAACGGCTCCATTGAGCTTGCGCCGCTTATCGGCCTCTCCGACCGGATCGTCGATATGGTCGAAACCGGGCAGACGCTGCGGGAAAACGGTTTGGTGGAAATGAACAGCATCTTTGAAATTACGAGCCGCCTGGTGGCCAACCGGGTGAGCTACCGGATGAAGAACGGGCAAATCCAGTCGCTCTGCGACCGGCTTCAGAAAGTGATTTCCACTTCGGTATAGTCGGACAAAGCCAGACAGAGTGGATGGCGAAGGGATAGCAGAGGGGGAGAATGGAATGAAAATCGTACCGGTTGAGGATTTTGATCTGCGACGGGAGGTCGAGTACGGCACGCCGGAGCAGAATGCGGCCGCCAAACGGATCGTGCAGGATGTTAAGCAGGAGGGGAATGCAGCTCTGCTCCGGTACACGGAAGAACTCGACCGCACGAAGCTGACATCAGCCGGGCTGCGCGTGACCGAAGAGGAGTTGAAGGCGGCCTACACGAAGGTCGAGCCATCGTTCGTCGAAGCGATTTCGGCTGCGGCGCGTAACATTCGCGCGTTCCACGAAAGAGAGAAAAGAAACTCCTGGATGGATTTGCAGCCGGACGGCAGCATTCTGGGGCAAATCATCCGCCCGTTGAAGCGGGTTGGCGTCTACGTGCCGGGCGGGAAAGCGGCCTATCCGTCGTCCGTGCTGATGAATGTGATTCCCGCCCAGGTAGCGGGCGTTCCGGAGATCGTCATGGTGACACCGCCGGCGACGGGCGGGAAAGAAGGCATCAACCCGTATATTCTGGTGGCGGCCGCGGAAGCCGGCGTCCATGAAATTTACCGGGTTGGCGGCGCCCAGGCCATCGCGGCGCTGGCGTACGGCACGGAGACGATCGCGCCGGTGGATAAAATCTGCGGGCCTGGCAATATTTACGTTGCGCTGGCCAAGCGGGAAGTGTACGGTGCGGTTGACATCGACAGCATCGCCGGTCCAAGCGAAATCGTCGTGCTGGCCGACGAGCAGGCCGACCCCGAATTCGTGGCAGCCGACCTGTTATCCCAGGCCGAGCATGACGAAATGGCGTCTGCGATTCTGGTGACGCCTTCGCGGCAGCTGGCGGACGCGGTCGCTGCCGAGGTGAAGCGGCAGCTCGAGAGCCTGCCCCGCCGGGATATCGCGGCGGCATCGGTGGAGGGCTACGGAGCCATCATCGTGGTGGAGTCGCTGAAGGAAGGCATATCGGTCGTCAACCGGCTGGCGCCGGAGCACCTGGAGCTGATGGTCCAGGATCCGATGGCGATCGTCGGGCTGATCGAGAATGCCGGGGCGATTTTCCTCGGAGCGTACAGCTCGGAGCCGGTAGGGGACTATTTTGCCGGACCCAACCACATCATTCCGACAAACGGCACGGCCCGGTTTTCTTCGCCGGTCGATGTCGATGACTTCATTAAAAAATCCAGCATGATCTACTACAGTAAGGAAGCGCTCCTGAAGAACGGCGAAGCGATTATGGAGCTGGCGCGCGGCGAGGGGCTGGAAGCACACGCCCGGGCCATTGAGGTTCGGTTGAAACGTGAAATCGAAGGGAGAGACTAGAAAAATGGCTAATCAAGGCAGCGAACGCCGTGCAAGCATCAGCCGCAAAACGAACGAGACTGACATTCAGCTGACGTTTGGCGTGGATGGCACCGGGGTATCCGAACTGGAAACGGATGTGCCGTTTCTGAATCATATGCTGGACCTGTTTACGAAGCACGGCCAGTTTGATTTGAAGGTGACGGCCAAGGGCGACATCGAGATTGACGACCACCATACGGTGGAGGACATCGGCATCTGCCTCGGCCAGACATTAAGGGAAGCCCTTGGCGACAAAAGGGGCATCAAGCGCTACGCGAACGTGTTCATTCCGATGGACGAGGCGCTCGCTCAGGTCGTGATCGACGTGAGCAATCGTCCGCATTTCGAGTATCGGGCGGAGTATCCTTCCAGCCAAGTCGGAAGCTTCTCCACCGAGATGGTGCATGAGTTTCTGTGGAAGCTGGCGCTGGAGGCACGCATCACGCTGCATGTCATCGTTCATTACGGCCAGAACACGCACCACATGATCGAAGCGGTCTTCAAGGCGTTGGGACGCGCGCTGGATGAGGCGACCAGCATTGATCCGCGGGTTACGGGGGTTCCATCAACGAAAGGAGTGCTGTAACCGTGACGATCGCCATTGTGGATTACGGCATGGGCAACCTGCACAGCGTCAGCAAGGCCGTCGAACGCCTTGGCACCGAGGCGCTTGTGACGGGCGACCGCGAAGCCATTCTTGGGGCTGACGGTGTCATCCTGCCCGGCGTTGGCGCGTTCGGCGACGCGATGGAGCACCTGCGCGAGACCGGGCTTGACCGAGTAGTCCGGGAGGCTGCTGAGGGCGGCAAGCCGCTGCTTGGCATCTGCCTTGGGATGCAGCTGCTGTTCAGCAGCAGCGAAGAGCATGGCCATCACGAAGGGCTGAACATCTTGCCGGGCCAGGTCGTCCGTTTCCCGGACGGGGAACTGAAGGTGCCGCACATGGGCTGGAACCGGCTGCAGTTTGTGCAAAAGGACAGCCCGCTCTTAGCCGGCCTAACGGAGGGCCATGTGTACTTTGTCCACTCATATCATGTGCTGCCGGACGAACCCGCCGATCTGCTGGCGGTAACAGATTACGGCCGCCCGGTCACCGCAATCGTGGGCCGGGGGTCGGTATACGGCATGCAGTTTCATCCAGAGAAGAGTGGCGAGCTGGGCGTACAGCTGCTGCACAGCTTTTTGCGGCTGGCGGGAGCGAAGGTCTAACACCTTCCGGACCCGGCGCGGAATAACAGGAAAGCGGGGAGAACGATGTCTTCATTTATCATTTATCCGGCCATCGATATTCGCGGAGGCAAGTGCGTACGGCTGGTTCAAGGAGATTACAATCAGGAAACGGTTTATAACGACAGCCCGCTCGAGGCCGCCAAGGCTTGGGAAGCGCAGGGCGGTGCCTATATTCATTTGGTGGATCTGGACGGCGCCAAGGCAGGACGCCCGGTGAACGACGAGGTCATTGGAGCCATTGCCAAAGGCGTTCAAGTCCCCGTTCAAGTTGGGGGCGGACTGCGCACCTTGGACGACGTGAAGCGCCTGCTGGGCCTTGGCGTAAGCCGGGTCATTATCGGCACGGCGGCGATCGAGGACCGCGCCTTCACTGAGGCGGTGCTCGGCACCTATGGTGATCGCGTGGCGATCGGTATCGATGCGCGGAACGGTTATGTCGCGACCCGCGGCTGGCTGGAGACATCGGAGGTTAAGGCAGAGGAACTCGCTAAGGAGCTGGCGGCCAAAGGAGCGGAAACGTTTATCTTTACCGATATCTCCCGCGACGGCATGATGCAGGGGCCGAACGTCGAGGCCATCGTATCGCTGGCCAAGGCCAGCGGACGCACCGTGATCGCGTCGGGCGGCGTGACGGTCACCGAGGACCTGCTGAACCTCAGCGGGCACCGCGGCGACGGTGTGGGCGGAGCCATCGTCGGAAAAGCGCTGTACACGGGCAGCATTCAGCTTACGGATGCGCTGCGGCGAATCGCTGAACAAGCTTAAGTGATAAAGAGAGCGAAAAGCTCTCTTTTGCAGATATAAAGGAATCACCGGTAGGGAAACTACCATGTGAGCACGAAAAGAGAGGGAGCGAGGCCCATGCTGGCAAAACGAATCATTCCCTGCCTGGACGTTAAGGACGGCCGTGTGGTGAAGGGTGTTAATTTTGAAAATTTGCGGGACGCGGGCGATCCGGTGGAACTGGCGGCGCTGTACGACAAGGAAGGCGCCGATGAGCTGGTATTCCTGGATATTTCGGCGTCGGTGGAAGGACGCGCCACCATGGTGGAGGTCGTGCGGAAAACCGCAGGGGAAATCGCGATTCCATTCACCGTGGGCGGCGGTATTTCCCATGTCGATGACATGAAGCGGATTCTGCGTGCCGGTGCGGACAAAATCGGCATTAACACGGCGGCCGTCCTGAATCCCCAGCTCGTATCGGAAGGGGCGCGCCGGTTCGGCTCGCAGTGCATCGTTGTGGCCGTCGACGCCAAGTTTAACGAGGCTTGGGGCGAGTGGGAGGTCTACACGCACGGCGGACGCAAAGCGACGGGCATCCGGGCGCTGAACTGGGTGAAGGAAGCCGAAGCCCTCGGAGCGGGAGAGATTTTGCTGACGAGCATGGACGCTGACGGCACGAAGGACGGCTTTGACCTTCCTCTCACCGCGGCCGTTGCAGACGCTGTCCGAATTCCGGTGATCGCTTCAGGCGGAGCGGGAACGAAGGAGCATTTTGCCGAAGTCTTCACGCAGGGGAAGGCGGACGCTGGGCTGGCGGCGACCATTTTTCACTACAAGGAAATATCGATACCGGAATTAAAGCAGGACTTAAAGCAAAAAGGGGTTGAAATCCGATGAGCAGCAACATACAGCAGTTCTCCCTGGAGCAGATGCAGGGACAAATCCGTTATGACGAGGCCGGCCTCGTGCCCGCCATTATTCAGGACGCCACAACACGCAAAGTGCTGATGATGGCTTATATGAACGAAGAATCGCTCAAGCGGTCGATCGAAACCGGGGAGACCTGGTTCTGGAGCCGTTCGCGGCAGGAGCTGTGGAACAAGGGAGCGACGTCGGGCAACACCCAGCGCATTGTGTCGGCCAGCTATGACTGCGACGGGGATACGCTGCTGTTCCTGGTACATCCGAAGGGTCCGGCGTGTCATACCGGCGAGGAAACGTGCTTTTACCGCGGCATTGCCGTTCCGGGACAGGGGCTATCAGCCGGCACCGACGCGGCGGACGAAGGAAGACACCGCTTTGCGGTGCTGGAGGAGCTCGAGCAGGTGATCGCGGAACGCGAGAAAGAGCGTCCGGAAGGCGCGTATACGACCTATCTTTTTGACAAAGGCGTCGATAAAATCCTGAAAAAGGTCGGCGAGGAAACCGCAGAGACGATCATCGCGGCCAAAAACAAGGACAACGACGAGCTGCGCCTTGAGGTCAGCGACCTGATCTATCACCTTTTGGTGCTGCTGCAGGAACGCAAGCTGCCCCTGGATGATATTATGGCCGAGCTGGACCGCCGTCACGAGCGCCCCCGCCGGGATTAGGGGGAAGCCGCCATGTACATCGATTATCATACCCACCATGTCCGGTGCGGCCATGCGGTAGGCAAACTCGAGGAATATGTGCGCCGCGCGGTTGAGATCGGGCTGGGACAGATCGGTTTGTCCGACCATATGCCGCTGCTTCATGTGGACCCGGCTTCGTATTACCCGGAGATGGCGATGCCGATGGAAGAGCTTCCGCGATATGTGGAGGAGTGCCTGTCTTTGAAGGAGCGTTACCGCGGCCAAATCGACATTCGGGTCGGCCTGGAGGGCGACTATATCGAGGGCTATGAGGCCGAAATCGAGAAGATCGTGAACGCATACCCTTGGGATTACATCATTGGCTCGGTGCACTTTTTGGGCGAATGGGACATTACGGACCACCGTCAGGTGCAAGGCTGGGAAGGCAAGGATGTCCTCAAGGTATACGAAACGTATTACGATGCGGTGAAAAAGGCGGCCGCCACCGGCTTTTACGACATTATGGGCCATCTGGACGTGATCAAGCGGTTCGGGTACCGTCCAGGCCCCGAGGCGGCGAGCCAAGTAGAAGCGCTGGAAAACGCCGTTCTTGCCGCTGTCGCGGCCAGCGGCGTGGCGATGGAGCTGAATGCGTCGGGCTTGTCCAAGCCATGCGCGGAAATGTTCCCGTCCCGGCGTATGCTGGAGGAGGCCCATCGGCTGGGCATTCCGCTTACGGTGGGATCAGACGCTCATGATCCGCTCAAGCTGGGCGAGAACCTGGAAGCTGCTAGGAGCATGCTCTGGGAGGTTGGCTTCCGCGAACTTGTTGTTTTTGAGGGGCGGAAGCGCAGCCGGATTCCGTTGGAGGTATAAGCAGCCTTGTAAGTGTACGGTCTGCTGCGGGCTTAGAGCCGTTTGAAGTGGCGCCGATGATAGGGACGGAAACATTTTTTCCGCCGGACTCATCGGCGCGATTTCATTCCGGGAGCGAACCGATGTATAATCTAAGTATAGAAGACGGGTTATCAGGAGGGTCGTATGCAACATAAGCTGCGTATTTTTTCCGGATCATCGAATCCTGTTCTAACTGAAAAAATTTGCGACATGCTGGGTGCGGAGCTGGGCAGCGTCAAGCTTTCCCGTTTCAAAAGCGGGGAAATCTATGTGAACTATGAGGAAAGCATCCGCAATTGCGACGTCTTCCTCGTGCAGTCCCTGTCCCATCCCATTAATGAACTGTTCGTCGAACTGCTGGTCATGATAGACGCGGCCAAGAGGGCTTCGGCCCGTACGGTGAACATCATTGTTCCTTACTACGGGTATGCCCGCCAGGAACGCAAGTCCGCACCGCGCGAACCGATTACGGCCAAAATGGTGGCGGACGTGCTGACGACGGCCGGGGCGAACCGGGTCATTACCGTTGATTTGCATGCGCCTGCTATTCAGGGCTTTTTTAATATACCCGTCGACCATCTCACAGCGCTGGACCTCATCAGCGATCATTTGAAATCGCTTCAAATCGACCGGCCGGTCATCGTGTCGCCGGACGCCGGAAGGGCATCCACCGCGGAGAAGCTGGCGAATCACCTCGATTCCCCGTTTGCGATCATGATCAAGAAGAGACCTGCGCATAACGAGTCCGTCATTACGCATGTCATCGGTGATGTGAAGGGACGGACGCCGATCATTATCGAGGATTTGATCGATACGGGATCGACGATCGTCAATGTGGTCGAGGGCCTGAAGGAACGCGGGGCGTCCCAAGCGATCGTATGCGCCACGCATGGCCTGTTCTCGGGCGACGCGCTGCAGCGGCTCGACCATCCCCATATCCGGGAGATCGTGGTGACCGATTCGATCGCCATCCCGGAGGCGCGGCCGGAGAAGCTGCACATCTTGACGATTGCGCCGATGCTGGCGCGGGCCACACGGATTATTATCGAGGGCGGGTCGATCGCCACTTTATTCAAGGACGCCGGGGTATAGCTGCCCCGGGGTCTTTTTGCGCTTTTGCGGGGGATAAACGTGGTTTGTAAAATTTCCGTTAAGCGCGGTCTATCTTCTAAGAATGTACGTCGATGTACATTTTTCTTATAGTAGATTATGCCTTAGATGCCCCTTGCATCTTATGGTATACTGTTCTGGATAGATTGAACTTAATGTTCAGCGTATGTACGCCCTGATTCAAGTGGGTCGAAGCGGTGGCTTCAGTTCGCTCTGTCTAGCAATCAAGGAGGTGCCTTGCTTAGGAATGAACGATTACCATCTGCGGGCGGAGGACCTACACCAAAAAGTAATACCCATTCAAATGGATGCCAATTTCTTTTTTGAACGAGCGGTTCGGTCTCTGGACCGGCACCGATACGATAAGGCATTACGATATTTTCGCAGAGCTGTTGAATATGAACCGGAAAATCCGGTGAATCATTGCAATATGGCGGGTATATTATCAGAGATGGGCGATTATGAAGGATCAAACGCCGTTCTTGCGCACATTTTGGAGCATGTGGATGCGACCATGACAGAGTGTTACTTCTATATGGCCAACAATTACGCCAACATGGAGAACTTTGAGGAAGCGGAACGCGCGCTGGTCACGTATTTGGAGGAGGACCCGGCCGGGCAATTTTTGGACGAAGCGGAAGAAATGATGGAGCTGCTTCAGTATGAGCTGAAGCGGCCGACCAAGCTGAGCCGGATCAAGAGCCGCGGGGGCATCGTGGAGCACGAGCGCGCGCGGTCCCTGATGGAAGAAGGGAAGTTTGCCCAGGCAGCCGAGCTGCTGGAAGGCATCGTGAAGGAAGACCCCGACTTTCTTGCGGCGCGCAACAACTTGTCCCTTGCTTATTATTACATGGGCTTGTTCCGCAAAGCCAAGGAGACCATCGGCGAAGTGCTGTCCCTGGAGCCGGGAAATTTGCACGGACTGTGCAACCTGGCGGTTTTTTACCAGCATGAAGGGGATACTGAAGCATTAGATGGCCTGATGAAGATGCTGGAGGTAACGGTTCCTTTTCACCAGGAGCATGTATTCAAGCTCGCGACGACGATGGGCATTCTGGGACGTCATGAAGCGGCCTATGGTCATTTCCGCCGCCTGCTGAAGGATGACGAGATCAACGGTGATCCGAGCCTGTACCATTACACGGCGGTCGCCGCTTATAACAGCGGCAGGAGCAAGGAAGCGGGCCGTTACTGGAGTACTGCCATGAAGCTGGACCCGGAATCGGGCATTCCCCGGTTTTATCTGGACCAGCTGAAGGAAGGCTTCGGCGGAAGCGTCAAGCTCAGCTACCAATATCATCTGCCCTTTGAAGAGCAATTGAAGCGGTGGGAGAAGGACGGGGAGGGTATGTGTGAGGAAATCAAGCACAACCCGCTGATCCGGTCTTCCTTCTCCTGGGCGCTCCGATACGGAGATTCCGGTACCAAGCTGCAGGTCATCCGTGCTTTGGCCTGGATTGCCGATGACGAAGTCAAGGAGACGCTGATGACCTTCCTTGAAGATCCTGACGTTCTGGGCGAGCTCAAAGCTGAAGCGCGCCGGGTGCTTCGGGATCTCGGGGTGGAGAGCTCTGAACTTCCCGGAGCGGCCGCCGAAGTAGCGGCTTACCGTGAAGTGGCTGCGGGTCTGCCCAAGTGGAACGGGACGCTGCAGTCTGTCGTCGACAAGGCATTGAAAAGCATGGAAACGGTGGCTGACCACGCACAGAAAAACCATGTTCAGCAATTATGGCACCAGTTTATCAATAAGCTGTATCCCGAGACGCCTCTCATCAGGCAGGCGGAGGGCTGGTCGGCGGCGCTGGAATATTTGACGGCCAAGAAGCACGGACGTGCCCTGACTTACCAGGAGGTGGCCCAGCGCTATGGCGTTTCGGTCTCCACGGTGAGCCGCAACGTCAAGCGGATCGACAGCGTATGCTCACTGGATGAAGAAAGCAATGATATTTTCCGGCCATTTACGGAGAATATCTAATAGACCCATTCATTTCCGTTCGAAAAGGAGGCAATTCTAATGTACAAATCCATCGTTATCGGAACAGGACCTGCCGGCCTGACGGCCGCGATTTATCTGGCACGCGCCAACATGAAGCCGCTGGTTATCGAAGGCATGCAGCCCGGCGGACAGCTGACCACCACAACTGAGGTGGAGAACTTCCCTGGGTTCCCGGAAGGCATTATGGGCCCTGAGCTCATGGACAACATGCGCAAGCAGGCGGAGCGCTTCGGTGCCGAGTTTAAAACCGGCTGGGTCAACAAAGTCGATTTCTCCAAGCGCCCGTTCAAGCTGTCCGTGGAAGGCATGGGAGAGATTGAGGCGGAATCCGTGATCATCTCCACAGGCGCCTCGGCCAAATACCTGGGCATTCCGGGCGAGCAGGAAAACGTCGGACGCGGAGTCAGCACATGCGCGACATGCGACGGATTTTTCTTCCGCGGCAAAAAGATCGTCGTGATCGGCGGCGGGGACTCCGCGATGGAGGAAGCCAGCTTCCTGACCCGCTTCGGCTCCAGCGTTACGCTGGTTCACCGGAGAGAAGAACTGAGAGCGTCCAAAATTATGCAGGACCGCGCCCGTGATAACGAAAAAATCATATGGTCGCTTAACCGCACGCCGCTTGAAATTGTGGCCGGCGAGCACGGCGTGAAGGGACTGAAGGTCCGCAACAATGAAACGAACGAAGAAGAGCTGATTGAAGCGGACGGCGTCTTCGTGGCGATCGGCCATACGCCGAACACCAAGTTCCTCGACGGCCAGATTACGACCGACGAAATCGGCTACATCCAGGTGAAGCCGGGAACGACCGAAACGAACATCCCGGGCGTATTCGCCTGCGGCGATGTGCAAGACGTGCGTTACCGTCAAGCGATTTCTGCTGCCGGTACCGGATGCATGGCCGCCATGGACTGCGAGAAGTTCCTGGAAGGCAGCATGGTGCATGACTGGAGCGAAACGCTGTAAAGCCGATCAATACGAACATAGAGAAGGAGCCGGGGACGGCTCCTTTTTACATAAGAAGGGGAGAGCGTTATTCGATTAAGATGGAAACCGCGCTGTATGCGAGAAGCAGGCCCATCACGACGTTAAACGGGGTTTGGTACGCCGACAGCCATCGCTGAAATATGGAGCCGAACATGCTCCAACAGAAGGTGCTCATCACGCTCAACAATGCCATAAACAAAGAGAAGCTGATCAAGGCCAGATGGGAAGAGTGGTACGGGAGAATAAAGGTCGATACGGCCGTTATGGCGTACAATATTCCTTTGGGATTGATAAACTGCAGCAGCACCGCCGTCAGAAAGCGGTTGTTTTTGTCCTCTCCGCTGCTCGCGGCTTTCTTGCGGTGGAACATGATTTTAACGGCGAGATACAGCATGTAGGCCGCTCCCAGAATCGTCATCCACCACCGGATGCCGGGAATGAGATGTTTAAGCAGCAGATTGCAGTAACTGCACAGCAGCGCAACGACAAAAAAACCGGCGCCAACGCCCAGACAGAATCGGATCGTTCGTCGAAAACCATACCGGTGGGCAAACAGCATCGCCATGAAATTATTGGGGCCCGGGGTAAAGGTGCTCACTACAATATAGACCAGAAACGAAAATACAGGCATTTTGGGTCTCCTCCGCTTGTATGTTATCATGTCCGAAAAATACGCTATAACGCATTTATGCATCATATTGTACATTATGACCGCTATATTGTACATAATCAATTGGAAGAGGTGTGCCATGGAAGAGATTAATCTAATCATCGCGAGAAACTTGAAGAGCATCCGCGACAACAAAAAGCTCAGTTTGGAAAAAGTAGCGGAACTTACGGGGGTCAGCAAGACGATGATCGGCCAGATCGAAAGGGGCGAATCAAGCCCGACGATCACAACCATTTGGAAAATCGCCAACGGTCTGAAAATTTCATTCACGTCGCTGATTAATCACCCCCAGCCCGACACTAAAGTGATTCAGAAAAGCGAAGTCCAGCAGCTATCCGAAGACAACGGCAAATACCGGGTCTATCCTTATTTCCCGTTTGATGAGGAGCGGCGTTTCGAGATGTACGCGGTCGAGATCGATAAAGGGGGCTTTCTCGCTTCAGAATCGCATGGTGAGGGAACGGAGGAGTACATTACGGTGTACGAGGGGGAATTGACCGTCCGTGTGAACAACAGCGAGCACACCATCGGGAACGGTGATTCGATCCGGTTCAAGGCCGACCGGCCGCATACATACCATAATTCCGGCGGCTCACTGACGAGATTAAGCATGGTCATCTATTATCCGGCTTGAAGCTGGAAGAAGGCGACGCGGGTACAGATCACTCAGGACTCGTATCCGAGAAAGGGAACTCTTTTTGCACCGGCGCAAAAAGACCGGCTGCATGAGCCGGTCCCCGATCGTGTTTTTGAAGAGTATGGCCTTGCTGTTGTCCTTCTTAAAGCCAACCGTTCTGTTCGGCGATTCCAATGGCTTCGATCCGGTTTTTGGCCGACAGTTTGTTCAGCGTTTCGGAAATATAGTTCCGAACGGTGCCGTGCGACAGGTGCAGGATCGCCGCAATTTCGTTGGCCGTCTTGCCTTCCGCAATCAGCCGTAAAATGTCGCGCTCCCGCGCGGTGAGCGGGTTTTCCTGCCGGAACGAGCCGAAGACGAGCTCGGGCGAGACCTCACGGTGGCCGGCCATGACCCGCCGGATGGCTTCGGCCAGCTTTTCGCTCGGCTCATCCTTCAGCAAATATCCGCAGGCGCCTGCTTTGACGGCCCGTTCAAAATAACCCGGCCGAGCAAACGTCGTTAAAATCATGATTTTACAAGCCGTCATCTGCGCCTTGAGCCTTTCGGCGACCTCAAGCCCGGTAATGACGGGCATTTCGATGTCCAGCAGACAGACGTCCGGCTGTAATGACAGGATCTGGTCCAGGGCCTCCTGGCCGTCGCCGGCTTGGCCCACCACTTCCATATCTTCTTCCATATCGAGCAGCGAAGCGAGAGCGCCCCGCAGCAGACGCTGGTCTTCAGCGATCAGAATACGGATCATGCCGTAACACTCCCCTTCCCTTTCATGATAATCGGCACGGTAATGATGAGCTCGGTCCCGCCGGAAGACGACAGCTCCAGCGTTCCGTCGATCAATGCCAGCCGCTCGGACATGCCCTTCAGCCCGTTGCCCTGGCTCGTAGACAGCCCGCTTTCCTCCAGGCCGACGCCGTTGTCCCGAATGACCATCCGGACGTCGGAGCTTCCCTGCCGAATGGTAATGCCGCATGCTGTGGCCCGGCTGTGCTTGATGATGTTGGTCGCTGCTTCCTTCAGGCACATGCTGAGAATGTTCTGCGTCAGATCGGGAATCCCAGTCAGGCGCGTATCCCCGTCGCAATCCAAGGCGATATCGGCGCTATGCAAAATCGAGCGCACTTCTTCGATCTCTTCCGCCACCGTCAACGTCCTCATATCGGCCACGAGCTCACGCACCTGTCTTAAAGCCGCGCGGGAAGTCTCCTCCATTTCACGCGCTTCCAGCCGCGCCTTCTCGGGGTCCTTGTCCGTCAGCCGCTGGACCAGCTGGCTTTTTAACGTAAGCAAGGACAGCGTATGTCCCAGCGTATCATGAAGGTCACGGGCAATACGCAGCCGCTCCTCCTTTTTGACCAAACTTTCGATCTGCTCCTTGGCTTCGTTCAGCTGCACTTCCAGCTGCTTTCGCAGATTCATGGAACGCATGCCGAAGGGGGTCATCAACATAATCATAATAAAGGGAACGAGCGTTAAGTAGTCCGATACCGTCAGATGACGAACGTTTCCGAGGATCGGGAGCAGGATGGATGCCGCGAAGGCAGCCAAAGCGATCTTGAATTTCCGGTTATCCTGATAATTACCGATAAAGTTGGCGGTAAAAAAGCCCATAAACGAATAAAAAGGGAGGTAGAACAAAGACAACGTCACAATAATAACCATCTGAACGGTAAGCCAGAAGGCCGTTAGCCTTTCGGAGAAAAAGAGCTGACGATACGATACGATAAAGACCACGATCATCGCGTAGCCAAGCACCATTTTGATCCCGCGCTCAAAGGCCATGTTGAACAACGGAATGACTATATACACGAGCCATACATAGGGGGAAAACCCGAGAGCCCTTGGAAAAACCTCTGTTTTTCGACGTGCCAATGGCATTACACCGCTTCCTGTTTCTTTCGTATATAGGTGGATAATACCATAAACAAGATGAGATATCCCAGCAAAATCAATACCGGCGGCCAGCTGAGGGAATGACCCGCGGCAATATCCCAGGCTCCGCTTCCAAAGTTATAGGAGGGCAGCCACTTGCCTAGGCTCTGCAGGAAGGCCGGGAAGCTGTCGATCGGAAACCACATGCCGCCCACGATCGCCAGAATCATATACACCATGTTGCTGACGCCGCTGGCGGTATCGACCCTTTTTATCGTCCCGACCAGGGTGCCCAAGGCCAGGAAGGGGATGGAGGCGAGCCATATCCACAGTCCGCTGCCAACCCACTGACCGGCCGACAAATGGACGCCGTTCATAAGGAAGCCTGCAGTAAAAATAACAATAATAGAGAACATGTGCATGACCATCTGGCCAAACATTTTTCCAAAGAAATAAATGCTGGAAGGCAGCGGGGTAATCCGCATAAAGACTGACCAACCGTGCGTGCGCTCCTGGACCATGCGGATGCCCAGCGTCATGATCGCCGAGCCCATCACGCTGAAGGAAGTCATCGACATCAGGTAACGTGCCTGCCACTCGGAGGCGCCTTCAATGCCGGAATTGACGAGACGGGTAAAAATGAAATAAAACACGATCGGCATCAGCAGGGACCAAAAGACGTAGTACGGATTGCGGATAATCCGCAGCATTTCGGCCCGGCACTGCATGAATAACATCTGCATTAGGAAACAGCCCCCTGTGTGTCGTCATTTTGGATCATGATTTCAAAAGCGTCGTCCAGCCGGCCCTGCTGGGTCCGGATATCATGGACCGGAAGATGGTATCGGAAAATCGCAGCCAGCACCGTATCGGTATTGTCTGCCGTGACGGTCCAGCGGCCGTCCTGAGAGGCGCAGTCGTGGACGCCGGGAACCGGGAGCAGGCGCTCGAGGATGTGCCGTTCGATATCGGCACTCGTCAGAGCATGGCCCTCAGGCGACCTTGTATCGGTGGTAAAGGTCACAGAGCGGCTCGTCAGCTTGGCCGTAATCGCCTGCGGAGTGCCGTCGGCGGCAATTTTGCCGTGATTGAACAGAATCACGCGATCCGCGGCGTCCTCGGCCTCCTGCAGGTAATGCGTGGAGAAGACGATGGTCTTGCCCCGGTCCGAGAGCGCTCGGACCTGCTCCCAAAAGGAGCGGCGTGCCGGCGTATCCAGGCCGACGGTCGGCTCGTCGAAGAACAGCAGATCGGGATTCCCCGCCAGCGCCAAGGCGAATCCGAGCCTCCGTTTCTGGCCGCCGGACAGCTTCTCCGCCCGTTTACCCAGGTCTTCCTCGGTGAACCCGGCCAGGGCGGCCAGCTCCTCCAGCCTCATCGGCCGGGGGTAATAGCTGCGGATCAGGGCCAGCACTTCGCGCACCTTCAGGCCGTCGATCACGCTGACATCCTGAAGCATCGCCCCGATTCGCTGCTTGACCTGCGGCTGCTTCGGGGTTTGCCCGAACAGCCGGACAGAGCCGCCCGTAGGCTCGAGAAGTCCCAGCATCATCGAGATCGTCGTCGTTTTCCCGGCGCCGTTCGGCCCCAGGACGGCCACGATGGATTCTTTGTCAATCGTGAACGAAACGTCATCGACCGCGGCCTTGCTTCCAAAACGTTTCGTGACATGCTGCAGTTCGGCAATATGTTCCACTTCGCATTTCCTCCTATTTATCAGGTGAATCCGTATTTGACTGATCTATCGTTATGATAGACGAGGGGGGCACGCCTTCGTTAGTGGACTCTGTCATGGAATGGGGGTGACAATTGTCATGCTTTTTTGAAGAGATCAGAAAGTATAAGTTTCGGAGCTTCGTCTAAAGGAGGTTTTTCTTGCGAGATCAGGAAGCAGCGTGGTCTGTCTTCTTTGAAGGTACGTCGATAGACGTTTTTCTTACAGGGTTTTCATATTGGGGCTAGGTCCGGCAAGCCTTCTAACAGAAGCGATGGACCCACTTTCGGGTAAGGCCCGCTTCTCTTGACCGGAGAGAGGGCTTCAATTATAGTTGGTACAGTAGGAGCAAACTATTATTGAGGAAAAAAGGTGGCTTGTAACATGTCTGAGCAAATCTACGTCGGTGTCGACTTGGGCGGAACGACCATTAAAGTGGGCATCTGCAATCAAGCGGGACAGCTGATTCAAACGTATGAAGGTCCCACGGAAACAGATAAAGGCGTCGATACGGTTATCAACAATATTGAGAAATATGTGCGCCATATCGTAGAGCAGTCCCCTTACAGCTGGGATCAGCTGGCGGGCGTCGGGGCCGGGGTTGCCGGATTTACCAACGTCCGTGAAGGGATCATCATCCTCGCGCCGAACGTAGGTTTCCGGGATGTACCGATTCGTTCCATTCTGGAGCAAAAAATTGGCAAGCCGATCAAAATAGATAATGACGCGAACGTGGCCGCGCTTGGAGAGGCTTGGAGCGGTGCCGGACGCGGCATCGACAACTGCGTATGCTATACGCTCGGAACCGGTGTAGGCGGCGGCATCATCATTAACGGCCGAATCTATCAAGGCTTTTCCGGACTTGCCGGCGAGCTGGGACATATCTCCGTCGTGCCTGATCTGGAAGCCATTCAGTGCGGATGCGGCAAAATGGGCTGCGTAGAGACCGTGTCTTCCGCAACTGGCATTATCCGTATGGCCGAAGATGCGGTAGAGCGCGGGGACCGCACTTCCCTGTCGATGGTTGAGCATATCGCGGCGAAGGAAGTCTTTGACGCAGCCAAAGCCGGCGACGAAGTGGCGCTGCGGATCGTGAACCGCGCCGCCTTCTACCTGGGCAAGTCGATGGCTGCGGTAGCGGCGATTCTGAATCCGGAAGTATTCATTATCGGCGGCGGCGTATCCAAGGCGGGAGACATCTTGTTTAACGAAGTTCGGGAAGTTTATGCGAAGCTGACGCCGGAACCGCTGCAGCGCGGGGTATCGATCCTTCCTGCCGAGCTCGGCAACGATGCGGGCATCGTCGGCGCAGCCGGTTTGCTGCTCCGTTCGTAAGGGGATTAGGTAAAGGTCACCCGCGGGTTAAAATGAGGGGTGACCTGGGTATACCAAGTAATGTCGGGCCCATATTCCATAAGGGAGGGGAAAGCTGATGCTGGAAGAGAATAATACTGCGTCGGCCATGGCCACCCTGATTATTATTACAGGCATGTCGGGGGCAGGTAAATCCTTGGCCGTACGAAGCTTGGAGGATTTGGGATTTTTCTGCGTGGATAATTTACCGCCGGTGCTCATTCCCAAATTTGCGGAACTGATTGAACAATCGAAGGGGAAAATCGCGAAGGTGGCGCTGGTCATTGACCTGCGCGGCCGGGAGTTCTTTACGGCCTTATCCGAATCATTGAATTATATTAAGGACCACTTCACGATTCATTGCGAAATTCTATTCCTGGAGGCGACCGATTCGGTCCTCGTGCAGCGTTACAAGGAGACCCGCCGGCGGCATCCGCTTGCGCCGGAGGGCATGCCGCTGGACGGCATCCGGTTGGAGCGCAAAATGCTGGAAGAGCTCAAGAGCTCGGCCACGGTGGTGCTCGATACGAGCAATATGAAGCCGGGACAATTGAAGGACAAAATTATCTCGAGATTTTCCCATTTGGAAAGCAATACCCTTTCGGTCAACGTAACCTCATTCGGATTTAAGTACGGTATTCCGATCGATGCCGATCTGATCTTTGACGTCCGCTTTCTTCCGAATCCCCACTATGTGGATAGCCTGCGTCCACACACCGGTCAGGACAGCGATGTGTATGACTATGTCATGAAGTGGCCTGAAACCCAGGCTTTTCTGACGAAGCTGCTGGATATGCTGCATTTCTTGATTCCCCAATACCGTAAGGAAGGCAAGAGCCAGGTAATCATCGGCATCGGTTGTACGGGCGGGAAGCACCGCTCGGTGGCGATCGCCGAGTACCTGGGCAAAATGCTGGGAGCCAGCGAGACTGAGACGGTCTCCGTCAGCCATCGGGATTCTGAACGTGATCGGCATTAAAGAGAGTGGAAGTGATGACAGTGGCAGAACAAAGAAGTGACCGTCCGCGGATCGTCGTGATGGGCGGGGGCACCGGACTGTCGGTCATGCTCCGGGGACTGAAGGAAATGCCGCTAGACATCACGGCTGTCGTCACCGTAGCAGACGATGGAGGGAGTTCGGGTATCCTTCGCAGCGAGCTGCAGATGCCCCCTCCAGGGGACATCCGAAACGTCCTGACGGCACTGGCCGACGTGGAGCCGCTGCTGTCGGAAATGCTGAGATACCGGTTCTCCAGCGGTTCGGGACTGGCCGGGCACAGCCTGGGGAACCTGATTTTGGCGGCCATGACCGACATCAGCGGTGATTTTGTAACGGCTGTGCGCGAGCTCAGCCGCGTTTTTGCCGTACGGGGGCGGGTGCTTCCCGCGGCGGGCGAAGCCGTGATCCTGAACGCAGAGATGGAGGACGGCACCATCGTGACCGGCGAGTCGAAAATTCCGGAAGCCGGCGGGCGGATCAAGCGGGTGTTTCTGGAGCCGGCCCATGTTGAGCCGCTTCCGGAAGCGACCGAGGCCATCCGGGAGGCGGATGCCATCCTGATCGGCCCGGGAAGTCTATATACGAGCATTCTGCCGAATCTGCTCGTTCCGAAGCTGGCCGAAGCGGTTATGTCTTCGGACGCGATCAAGATTTTCGTGTGCAACGTCATGACGCAGCCCGGGGAGACGGACGGCTACACCGTAAGCGACCATCTTCAGGCGGTATATGACCATGTCGGCAAGCATCTGTTCGATTATGTCATCGTGAACAGCGGCGAAATTCCGACCCAGGTGCAGGACAAATATGCCGAGAAGGGCGCAAAGCCGGTGGAGCTCGATTACGATGAGGTCACCAGTCTCGGCTATAAGGTTATCGCCGATACGCTGGTCCTGTTCCGGACCTATCTGCGCCATGACGCCGATAAGCTGAGCCGACATATTTACCAGCTGGTTCAAAATTGGATTAAACGAAAGAGGTGAGTCCCGTGTCGTTTGCGGCGCTGACTAAAAAAGAACTGACCCTGATCGAAGCAGAGCCCTGCTGCGAAAAGGCTGAATTGTCGGCACTGATCCGGATGAACGGGGCCGTCCAGCTTTCCAATAAAAAGGTTATTCTGGATATATCGACAGAGAATGCGGCCATCGCCAGACGTATCTACACATTGATCAAAAAGCATTTCCAGGCGCATACCGAGCTCCTTGTGCGTAAAAAAATGCGTTTGAAGAAAAATAATGTGTACATCGTACGTATTCCTGCACAGGTTCAGGAAATACTGAAGGAGCTGAAGATTGTCTCCGAGGGCTTCCTGTTCACATCGCACATTCATCCGGATTTGGTCCGCAAGCCATGCTGCAAAGGGGCATATTTACGTGGTGCCTTTATGGCGGGGGGCTCCGTGAACAATCCGGAGGGATCGTCATACCATCTTGAAATCGCCTCAATGTATGAGGAGCACTGCCAGGCCCTTGTAGATCTCGCCAATGAATTTCATCTGAACGCCCGTTGTATAGAGCGCAAGAAGGGGTTCATACTGTATATTAAAGAAGGCGAGAAAATCATTGAATTTTTAAGCCTGATTGGGGCCCATCAGGCCTTGTTCAAATTCGAGGATGTGCGGATCATGCGGGATATGCGGAATTCGGTCAACCGGATCGTAAACTGTGAAACCGCGAATTTGAACAAGACAATCGGGGCCGCCGTCCGGCAAATCGATAACATCAAGCTGCTACAGAAGGAAGTGGGCCTTGATAATCTGCCGGACAAACTTCGGGAAGTGGCCGAAGTGAGATTGGCCCATCCCGATATGAACCTGAAGGAAGTCGGTGAACTGCTGAAGGGCACCGTCAGCAAATCCGGCGTAAACCACCGGTTGCGCAAGATCGACGAAATGGCCGAGAAGATTCGTGGCGGCTGAGCCTTTTTTCTTCTAGTTTCCTTCATGGTATAATGGTATAATGTTATAAAATGTGATGTGTGTGAGCTATACAGATTGATCTAATAGGGGGTAAGTTTCCATGACAAAGCACCCGGTAGTTGTCCGTTTGAAAACGGGTCTCCATGCCAGACCGGCAGCATTGTTCGTCCAAGAAGCGAATAAGTACTCGTCTGAAATTTTCGTGGAAAAAGATGATAAAAAGGTGAATGCCAAGAGTATCATGGGAATTATGAGCCTTGCCATTAGCTCGGGTACGGAAGTAAACATCAGTGCTGAAGGGGCGGACGCAGAACAGGCTGTAACCGCTTTAGTCAACTTGGTGGGCAAAGAAGAGCTTGAAAACCAATAATAAACAATTATAGAATGGGCCCTGCGGCTGCGTTTGATGCGGCGCGGAGGCCATTTTCTGCACAAAGCAGTCCGTTTCTCCTTGGGAGAGCGGGCTGTTTTTTGCTGTCAGGCGTGGTTTGGGACGATTTGGCTCTTATAAAAATAAATCCGGCATCCGATATCATAGCTATAGCCGTCATGCAAGGGGCGGCAGCGGGGAAGCCCGGATTCATTATTTTAATAAAGAGGGGTCAACGTATGGGGAAATGGAACAGTACCACAACCAACACAGAGGATGCTGAAGGGTCGGGGAAAGGACGGAGGCTGACGATCGCGGAGCGGGACGCGATGGGCAGAAACCGGATTCTGCTGATCGCGATTCTGATCTCGACGCTGATGGCCGTGTCCACGATCAAGCTGGGAAGCCTCGGCGATCTGACGAGTCTCAACAACGTAAGCTTTTTGATTGATTTGGTGGTTCTGCTGGTGATGGTGTACAGCCAAGTCCGGCGTAAGCTGATTCACCAGGCGGCGGTTATTGCCATTACGGGGGTGGCTCTGACGATCCTCATTCAGGCTGTGAATTCCTCCAGCCCGAGCAGCTTGTTTTCCATATACTATTTGCTCGTCTTGGCGCTGATCACCTTGCGTATCGTATTAACCTCAATCACGATGCTGTACGGCTTGGGATTGATGCTCTACCTGTGCCTGCAAAAGGCCGATGCGGTTCAGCTCGGAACCGGTTCCAAAGACGGACCGTCAGCGATCATCATCATGTATGCGCTTGTATGCGTCATGGTGTTCCTGCTGCTGCGGGTGACCCGGTCCTTGATGAACAATATGAGAGCGGCCAGCGATCAGACCGAGCGGCTGCTGGCCGAGCAGAAGGAACAAAAGGAACATGTCCTGGGAAGCGTGGCTGCGGTGACCGGCAGCATCGATGACTTGACGCAAGCGGTCGAGGATAACACAGCCTCGTTCCAGCAGATGAACGCCGCTTTTCAGGAAATATCGGGCGGGGCATCCTCCCAGGTGGATTCCACCTATGCCATTAACGAGTCCATTAAGCGGATGAACGAGATGATCAAGCAGATGTCCAGCTCGACGGAAACACTGCTGAGCCGGACAGGTACGGCGAACCGGCTGTCGGAATCCGGCAAGGACAAGGTGGAGCAGCTGAACGAAGCGATTATCGAATTCAAGGAAGAAATCGGCGCCATGTCGCAGGATATCCAAAGCTTGACCGGAAAGGTGCATGAAACGACGCAGTTCAGCCAGACCATTCAGGAGATTGCGAACCAGACCAACCTGCTGTCGCTGAACGCCAGCATCGAGGCGGCACGGGCAGGCGAACATGGGCAAGGTTTTGCCGTGGTCGCCCGGGAAATCCGCAAACTGGCGGAGAATGCCTCGGACTCGGCGGAGAAAATTTCGCTCCAGCTTCACAGCTTCTCCGAACTGATGAGCGACACCCTGATGCGGATGGATCAAGTGGCGGAGCGAATGCAGAAGAGCAGCGAGATGACGCATGAGACGTACGAAGCCTTTGAATCCATTAAAGAGTCGGTGGCCGGACTGCTGCAGATTTCGGACGGGTACCGCGGATTGATTCACGAAGTGGATACGTTCTCGGGTTCCATTGACGAGTCCACTTCGCATCTTGCGTCGGTGAACGAGCAAACGTCGGCTACACTGCAGGAGCTGTCGGCGACACTGCAGTCCCTCCTCGGGAACAATGAGCAGAGCCTGGCCGGCATTAAGGAAGCGCAGAGCCACTTGAAATCGATCGTCAGCTGATCGTTTTGTAGGCATAAGATTATTTTTCTAAGATGTGCAACATTTAACAGCCCCCTACGTCTAGTAGACAAATACAGTTGGAAGGTAAGGGCGGCCGCGCTTGCGCTTTCGGCTATATGGATACACTGGAAGTATAAAAAGGGAGGCTGAAGGTAATGAAAACATGGCTCAAACCGGTAGGTTCCGTGCTGATCGCGGGAGCGCTCTTGGCCGGAGGCGCGGGCGTGACCGGACTGGCTGGCTCGACCACCGTCTATGCGGACCAGGATGTACAGCGCAATGTCATCAACGTTGTGGGCAAGGGTGAGATCTCGGTCAAACCGGATATCGCATACTTGTCGATCGGGGTGGATTCGCAGGCGGCAACGGCACAAAGCGCGCAAAAGGCAACGGCAGACAAAATCCAAAAAATTACCGCGCTGCTGAAGACGACGTGGAAAATCGAAGACAAGGATATCAAGAGCACGACTTTCTATGTGCAGCCGAACTACACCTACAACGAGAAGGACGGACAAAAAGTGACGGGCTATACGGCTCACCATACGCTGCAGGTATCGTACCGCGACCTGTCCAAGGTTGGACAGCTGCTTGATGCCGCTTCCAGTGCCGGCGCCAACAACATCGAGAGCGTACAGTTCTCTGTTGAGAACCGTGACCAATATGAGGCACAAGTGATTGAGAAAGCGATGGCTAACGCTGATCTGAAAGCGGGCGCGATTGCCAAGGCTGCTAAGCGCCAGCTGGGTGTCGTCCTGGTCGTAAGCCAAGGCGATGCGCAGAACCCGATCATCTATGCCGAATCTTCCATGGCTAAAATGACTGCAGACAGCAGCGCTGGCAATGCCACCTCGGTTGAGCCTGGCGAAGTGAAAGTATCGACGCAGGTGAGTGTGCAGTACGAAATGAAATAAGAACGGGCTGATTTGATCCGAGCCAAGCCGCCGTTTTGGGGACAGACGTCTCTTGAAGCGGCGGCTTTTTGCGCAGATGTGGGTCCTGATCCCCCCTTTTCCAGCGGGAAAACGCAGAAAGGTATTGTACCACGGGTCAAAAAACGTTATAGTGAATATGCGAAAAATTGTACATGCAGCAACAGTTATAGACAACTTCCGTTGATCGTAACGGAGAATTATAATTTACCGAAAAAGCCATACCCATGGATATGGCTTTTTTCTTAGTAATGGATAAGGGGTTGATGCATATGATTGAACTTGTCCAGATTGAGAAGCATTTTGAAGGACAAGTTGTCGTGCATCCGCTGTCACTGAACATTGAAGAAGGGGAATTCCTGACTCTGCTCGGGCCTAGCGGCTGCGGTAAGACGACCATACTACGCATGATTGCCGGATTCGAACAGCCGACTCACGGCGAGATCATTCTGGAAGGGCAGAACGTCACGAAGCTTCCGCCTAACCAGCGGGACTTGAACCTGGTGTTCCAGCACTACGCGCTGTTCCCGCATATGACCGTCGGAGACAATATCGCCTTCGGTTTGAAAATGAAAAAGCTGCCCCAGGCAGAGCAAAAAGCACGGGTTGCTGAAGCCGTCCAGATGACTCAGCTAACCGCGCTTACTTCGCGTTATCCGCATCAGCTGTCCGGCGGACAGCAGCAGCGGGTGGCCATCGCGAGAGCGATCGCGAACAAGCCCAAAGTGCTCCTGCTCGACGAGCCGCTGGGCGCGCTCGACCTGCAGCTGCGCAAGAGCCTGCAGTCCGAGCTGAAGCATCTGCAGCGCTCGCTGGGCATCACCTTTGTCTATGTTACGCACGACCAGGAGGAAGCAATGATGCTGTCCGACCGGATCGTGATCATGAACAGCGGCAAAGTCGAACAGGTCGGCACGCCGAAGGAGATCTACGCCGCGCCGAAGACGCTTTTCGCCGCGACCTTCGTCGGAGAAAACAACATTTTCAGTTCCGGTTCCGAGCTGTTTGCCGTACGTCCGGAAAAACTGCGCCCAAGTCGGGAAACTGAGGGGGCCCGCAAGACCGGAGTGATTCAGGATGTGCTGTATCTTGGCAACGTCCATAAGCTTACCGTCCAGCTCGATGGCGAACCGATGATGGTGACGATCGCCCTGGACTTCGAAGATGAGATGGCTTGGAAGATGGGCCAACGGATCGGGGTGGACTGGAATCCGCGGGATGAGGTGGTCATCGGGGCATGAAACGATCCAAGCTGCTGATTACGCCGGTTCTGCTGTGGCTGGCGCTGTTTCTGCTCGTCCCGATGGTGATCGTCGTGGTCATGTCATTGATGAGTCGCGACACGCTGGGCAATGTTGTCTTTCATTTCTCGCTCAACGGGTATAAAACCTTCTTCGACTCTCTGTATCTTGGAATCTATTGGGATACGCTGGTGTTGTCGGTGGTGACGACCTTTGTATGCTTGCTGGTCAGTTACCCGCTCGCTTATTTTATCGCCAATGCGTCTCCCAAGGTGCAGACCTGGGGGCTGGTGCTGATCACGATTCCGTTCTGGATCAACTTCCTGATCCGGACGTATGCCTGGGTGCTGCTGCTGCGCACGCAGGGCGTGGTGAATACGCTGCTGATCCATTTTGGATGGATTCAGGAGCCGCTGCAAATGCTGTATACCAAAGGCGCAGTGCTGCTTGGCATGGTCTACAACTTCATTCCGTTTATGGTGCTGCCGATTTACGTCGCGCTGGAGCAGATGGACAAGCGGCTGCTGGATGCGGCCAGCGACCTGGGGGCTACCCGCTGGAAGGCGTTCCGCCATATTACGCTGCCGCAGAGCAAGTCCGGGATCATGACCGGCTGTGTGCTGGTCTACGTCTCCACGACGGGGATGTTCGTCGTTACGGACATTCTCGGCGGGGCCAAGTCGACGATGATCAGTAACATCATCCAGCAGCAGTACCTGGGGGCGCGAAACTGGCCGTTTGGCTCGGCGCTGTCCGTGATTTTTGTGATCACGTCCCTCATTCTGATCCTGCTGTTTAACCGGGCAATGCAGTCCCGGGCGGACCGTGCGAAGGAGGGAAGAGCATGAGGAAGAAAAGTCACCCCCTGCTGGGGATTCACTCTGTGCTGATGATGATTTTTATTTATGTGCCGATCCTGCTGATTATTATTTATTCATTTAATAACACGAGGCTCAGCGGAGACTGGGAAGGATTCACGTTCGACTGGTACGCCTCGCTGATGACCGATGACCACGTGCTCGAAGCGCTCATGAACAGCTTGACCGTCGGGATCGTCTCCACGATCGTGGCGACGCTGCTCGGGACGGTCGGCGCCTTGTCCCTGCGGGGGCTTGGCCGGCGATGGAAGGGCAGCATGAACGGGCTAATGTACCTGCCCGTCATTATTCCCGATATCATTATGGGGCTGTCGCTGCTGGTGCTGTTCAACCAGATGCATGTTCCGCTGGGTAAAGCGACGGTTATCATCGCTCATATTACGTTCAGCATGTCGTATGTCTATGTCGTCGTGACGGCCCGCCTTGCGGGAATGGGCAAGCAGCTGGAGGAGGCGGCCTCCGACCTTGGCGCCACCCCTTGGCAGACGTTCCGCCATGTGACGTGGCCGCAAATTTTTCCGGGCGTCATCTCAGGAGCGCTGATCGCGTTTACGATGTCGCTGGACGACTTTATGGTCAGCTTCTTCGTGGCCGGGCCAAGCTCGACTACGCTGCCGATTTACATCTACGGCCAGGTGAAGCGGGGAATCTCGCCGGAAATTAACGCGCTGTGTACACTGCTGATCGTGGTGAGCGTCGTGCTGATTTTGCTGGCGCAGTTTTTCCTCAACCGCGGCAAAGGCCAGAAGAAGCATAAAATGCTGCCGATTTAACGCAGCTGCAAGATATGGAACGATTGAACTACAAGATCTGGACTACATGCTATAAGGAGAAAGAGAGGAGATATGTTACTGTGAAAAGAAAGGGTATCGCCGGTCTCGTACTGGCTGGGGCACTCGCCCTCGTGTCGGTTGCATCCCTGGGAGGTTGCTCATCTTCCAAGGAGACGCTTCATATCTACAGCTGGGCTGACAATTTTGACGAGCAGGTGCTCAAGGACTTCGAGAGTAAATTCAACGTCAAGGTTACGTATGACAACTATGCGAACAACGAGGATTTGCTGGCCAAAATCAAGGCAGGCGGCGGCGGATACGATTTGATCCAGCCTTCGGACTACATGGTCCGGACGATGATCGAGAACAATCTGCTGGAACCGCTGGATATGAACAACATTCCGAACTTCGCGAACATTCAGGAATCGCTGAAGAACCCTGCTTTTGATCCGGGCAATAAATACTCGATCGTATACACTTCCGGCGTAACGGGTATCGCGTATAACAAAAAATACGTGAAGGACACCATCGACAGCTGGGAGGATCTGTGGGACCCGAAATACAAGGGCAAGGTCCTCCTGCTGGACGACAACCGCGAAGTGATTGGCATGGCCTTGAAAAAGCAGGGGCACTCGAACAGTTCCCAGGATGAAGGCGAAATCAAATCGGCCGTGGACGACTTGAAGAAGCTCCTGCCGAGCGTTCTTGCTTTCGACACGGATACCATCAAGCAGAAGATGATTCAGGAGGAAGGCTGGATCGGAACGGTATGGTCCGGCGACGCCGCTTTTATCGCGAAGGACAATCCGGACGTGGAATACGTCGTGCCAAAAGAGGGCGGGACGATTTTCTCGGACAACTATGCGATCCCGAAAGGGGCCGAGCATAAAGAGCTCGCCGAGAAGTTTATCAACTACATGCTCGATCCGCAGGTCAGCGCTAAGAACTATGAGTCGATCGGATACAGCGATCCGAACGTCAAAGCGATGGAGTTCCACAGCGAGGAATACCGGAACAACCATATGATCAACCTTTCCGAAGAAGAGCTGAGCCGGACGGAATGGCTCGGCGATGTAAAGGATACACTGCAGCTCTATGACCGCTACTGGACAGAGCTGAAGAGCGGACGGGAGTAATATTGGTCACCAGATAAATACAGCAATCCAAGCAAATCGCTCTGTTTCCAGACCCCAGTGGTTGAGGTCTGGAACAGGGCGATTTTTTGCTGGGCAGCATATCCGGCTTATCCGGATTGCGCAGGCAGACCATGCTCGTGACTGCTTCATTGTGACCTTGTACACAGGAAGGACACAAAGGTTAAGAGAGTTATACTTTTGGCTGGCGTAAACGACAATACTGTAACCCCGGTTGTAAACAAATCGGCCGAGGTCTTTTTTATAATAGGGAAGTGGTGAATGTGGGTAATAAATCATATGACTAGCACAAGCAGCAATGTTTGGAGAGGAGATTTGATAGGGATGAATAAGGGAATGAAATGGGGAGCCGCGGTGCTGGCCGCAGGCGTGTTGATCGGAAATGCCGGCGTGTTCGGAGGTTCACAGGTATCGGCAGCAGCCACAAAACCGGTCGTGAAGCCGGCTGCGCAGCCGGGAGTGGCGTTGAAATATAACGGCAAGGTGTTATCGTTGCAGGGGAAATTGGTGGACGGGGTCACCATGATTCCGGTGTCCATTTTGCGCGATGCCGCCGGTCTGCCGCTGTCTTATAATCCGGGTATCAAGACGTACACCGTCGGATCCGGGGTAACGAAGCTGAACCTGGAGGTTTCCGAATACGGGGTCAGCGCTTATATCAACGGAAGCTATGTGGGTGACAATTCGAATAACTACGAGGGCAAATTGATCGACGGCAAGCTGTATGTCCCTTTCAAACTGCTGAACGACTATATGGGCTTTCAGGGCGTGTATAATGCTTCTTCCAAAACATTGAGCCTGTCCAAGCGCCAGATGAACCAGGTGACGATCTCCACCGAGCTCATCAAGGCGAGCGACGCTAATGCAACGATTCTGATCCGCTATCCTCAGTTAAGCGGGCTGGCTAATGCGGACGCCCAGGAGACAATCAACAAAGTATTTAAAGACAAGGCGGAGGCATTCGCTGCAGAAGCCAAGGCCAAAGCGGAAAAGCGCGACGCAAAGGTGGAGCACCCGTATGAGTTTGACGGAACCTTCCTGGTCACTTACAACCGCCAAGGCGTCCTGAGCATCGTGACGGACGCTTATGAATACACAGGCGGAGCTCATGGCATGACGGCTCGCGAAGGATTTACGTTCTCGCTGAAGGACGGCAAACAGCTGACGCTCGACAGCCTGCTCCACAATTCGGCCGACGCCAAGACCAAGCTGGACAAACTGCTGAAGCAAAGAGCGACCAAAGACGGCTTCACAGACGGCTTTAACGGTCTGAAAAAGGATGCAGACTACTATGTGAAGGAGAGCGGATTGACGATCTTCTTCCAGCAGTATGAAATCGGGCCATATGCCGCCGGCTTCCCGACGTATACGTTTAACTTCAGCGACCTGCTGCCAAAGGGAACGGATCCGTTCGAAGCGGCGAAATAAAGAAGCCGAAGCAGCCGAGATGATATAAGCAGAGTCAGACGATATAGAACGATGTATCCCAACGAGCAGCCGGTCAACGGTCCTCAAGGGATGCTTTATGCGACCAAACCCCCGTTAAACTAAAACGGGGGTTTGGCTGTTTTTGCTTGGTGGCGACAGCCGTCTCGTCGGACAGCGGCTCGATGTTGATCGCGCGCACGTAGCCGTTGCCTTTTTTCGAGAAGAAATCATGCTGCTTGGTCGGGCCGGTTCAGCCTCGCTGAATATGAAATCCCATCATCGTAAAACTACACCGAATTGACTGGTATAGAGGGGAAAATATGTTATATATACTATGCCGTTGGAAATCAATATGTAGATGATATTTGACGCGTATTAAGAATAATACATCAATATATTGATGTGGTCATGCTTATGAGAATCATGCTCTATGAAGCTCGCCTCATCCTGCGCGGCGCCTGGCAAAACAAAAAAAACAGGGAGCCTCCCGGTGATCCCTAAGCGGATCGAGTCGGGGAGATTCCCTGTTTTACTCTGGTTCCAAAGCCGTGATGATTTACACGCCTTGGATTGGAGTGCTTTCCAGAACTTTATCGATCAGTCCATATTCCTGCGCTTCAGCTGCGCTCATGAAGTAGTCACGGTCGGTGTCTTTCTCGATGCGCTCCAGTGGCTGTCCGGTACGTTCGGACAGGATGCGGTTCAAGGTGTCGCGCATTTTCAGAATGCGGCGGGCGCGGATTTCGATATCCGTAGCCTGGCCTTGCGCACCACCGAGTGGCTGGTGGATCATGATCTCACTGTTCGGCAGGCCGAAGCGTTTGCCCTTGGCGCCGGCGTTCAGCAGGAACGCGCCCATGGAAGCGGCCAAGCCTACGCAGATTGTAGATACGTCCGGTTTGATAAACTGCATGGTATCGAATATCGCCATACCGGCCGTAATGGATCCGCCGGGGCTGTTGATGTACAAATGGATGTCTTTCTCCGGATCTTCGGCTGCGAGGAACAGCAGCTGGGCGATGATAGAATTGGCGACCACGTCATTGACTTCGGTGCCCAGGAAAATGATGCGGTCTTTCAGCAAACGGGAATAGATGTCGTAAGCCCGTTCACCGCGGTTGCTTTGTTCGACGACCATAGGAATATAACTCACGTGGAAAACCTCCCTTAATTGGCTCAAAATAGGTCATTCTATACATACTGTTACCGTATTAACCACATGATAAACAATTTCAAACAAAAAGTCAAAGAAAGTCAAACTCGGGGTAAAAAAAATAGCCATCTGATTGGCTGTAGTGTCTTTGGTTAAAAACATAACGTAGAACGGTCGCCGTTCTGCGTTCTCTTCTATTGAATAAAATGGCGCGCCCGCGAGGAATTGAACCTCGATCTCAGGCTTCGGAGGCCTACGTCATATCCATTGGACCACGGGCGCAAAATTCAATAGCAAGAGTTATTATATGATAACTTGCCTCAAAATGCAAGAGCTAAGTTATTAATTTTTTTGGAGCAGGTAAATCCTGTATAAGCGGAAAGGAGGATGTGAATTATAGTCAGTGGACTACTTGCAACCAGCGCCATTATTGAGTAGAATAGTGGTGGGACTTAAAACGTTGACCCGGGACATTTTAGGGCCAGGGGAGAGAGGGAAGCGAAGTTGCAGGAGTGGAAAGAAATGCGGGATATATTAGAGATACAAAAGCAGCTTCTGCCTGATCTCGTGGACGTTCTCAAGACCAGATACACCATTCTTCACCAGATCATGCTCTCGGAGCTGATCGGCCGGAGAACGCTCGCCGCATCCCTGCATATGACGGAACGGGTGCTGCGGGCCGAGACGGATCTTCTCAAGTCCCAGGGCCTGATCGAGATCGAGAGCTCTGGGATGAGGGTCAGCGAGGCGGGAAGCAAGCTGCTCGAACAGATGGAGCCGATGGTAAAAGTGCTGTTCGGTCTCAATGATCTGGGCGAGAAGATCCGCCGGACGTACGGCTTGCGCAAAGTCGTTGTCGTGCCTGGGGATTGCGAATCGTCGCCGCTCACGAAGCGCGATTTGGGACGTGCGGGCGCCAAAGCGCTGCTTGGCGTCATGAACCAAGGGGACACCGTAGCGGTGACCGGAGGCTCGACGCTCGCTGAAGTGGCGGAGCAGCTGACGCCGCAGGCGGCCGTGTCGATGAAGAACAGCTGGTTCGTGCCGGCACGGGGCGGACTGGGCGAAAGCGTGGAGTTTCAGGCGAACACGATCGCATCCACCATGGCGAAGCGCGTCGGCGCGCAGTACCGGCTGCTGCATGTGCCGGACCTCTTAAGCGATGAAGCTTATCAATCGCTGGTACAGGACCGCAACATCCAGGAGATTGTGCAGGCCATCAGGCACTGCCGCATCATCATGCACGGCATCGGGGACGCGATGGAGATGACCCGCCGCAGAAGGCTGGATCCCGCCGCCGTGGAAGAGATCCGGTCGGAAGGAGCCGTAGCCGAATCCTTTGGCTACTATTTCAATGAACAAGGCGTTGTCGTTCATAAAATGATGACTTTGGGGCTGCGGCTGGAGGATATTATGCGGACCGAGACCGTCATCGGCATTGCGGGCGGCCGAAACAAGGCCCAAGCGATCCATGCGGTGCTTAAGTTCGGCCACGAGGACATTCTGGTGGTTGACGAAGCGGCCGCCATCGAGATCTGCCGGGAAATTGACAGCGAGTAAACAACATTCCTTTTGATGTCATGACAGGTATCTACCTGTTTTGAATAAATAAAATACGAACTTTTGGGAGGACTATTCAATGAGTGTAAAAGTAGGCATTAACGGTTTTGGACGTATCGGACGACTCGCTTTCCGCCGTATTCAAAATGTGGAAGGCATCGAAGTTGTAGCCATCAACGACCTTACTGACGCTAAGATGTTGGCCCATCTGCTCAAATATGATACAACGCAAGGCACTTTCAACGGAGACATCGAAGTTCACGACGGCTTCTTCAAAGTGAACGGCAAAGAAGTTAAGGTTCTGGCGAACCGCAACCCTGAAGAACTTCCTTGGGGCGACCTTGGCGTAGACATCGTTCTCGAGTGCACAGGCTTCTTCACAACGAAAGAAGCTGCCGAGAAACACCTGAAAGGTGGAGCTAAGAAAGTAGTGATCTCCGCTCCGGCTACAGGCGACATGAAAACGATCGTGTACAACGTTAATCATGAAACACTGGACGGAACAGAGACAGTGATCTCCGGCGCATCTTGCACAACGAACTGCCTGGCTCCTATGGCCAAAACGCTGAATGACAAGTTCGGTATCGTTCAAGGCTTGATGACAACGATCCACGCTTACACTGGCGACCAAAACACCCTGGACGCTCCGCATCCAAAAGGTGACTTCCGTCGTGCGCGTGCAGCTGCTGAGAACATCATTCCTAACTCCACTGGCGCTGCAAAAGCGATTGGTCTGGTTCTTCCAGAATTGCAAGGCAAACTGGACGGTGCCGCTCAACGCGTACCTGTACCAACAGGTTCCCTGACTGAGCTCGTTACAGTTCTGAACACCAAAGTAACGGCTGACGAAGTTAACGCAGCAATGAAAGAAGCTTCCGATCCAGAAACTTACGGCTACACTGAAGACGAAATCGTATCTTCCGACATCAAAGGCATCACCTTCGGTTCGCTCTTCGACGCTACTCAAACTAAAGTGTTGACTGTTGGCGACCAACAGCTGGTTAAAACCGTTGCTTGGTACGACAACGAAATGTCTTACACTTCCCAATTGGTTCGCACATTGGCATACTTCGCTAAGATCGCTAAGTAATAACGGCCGTCCCATAGCGAAAACATCCCGAGCGGAAACAGGCATCTTGTGTTTCCGCTCTTTGTAAATTTAGTGAATTTCGCGGACAAATCGCCCGAATTCCTAACATGCTGAACCACGGGGCCGATGAGGCTGTCCTGTTAAAAATATTGGGTGCGGAGGGAAACAATACGATGAACAAGAAGTCTGTACGTGATGTAGAAGTAAACGGCAAGCGCGTATTTGTGCGCGTTGATTTTAACGTGCCGTTGGAAGACGGCAAAATTACCGACGATACAAGGATCCGTGAGACGCTGCCAACGATCAATTACCTGATCGAGCATGGCGCGAAAGTAATTCTGGCCAGCCACATGGGACGCCCGAAAGGTGAAGTGGTAGAGTCCATGCGTCTGACGCCTGCGGCAGAGCGTCTGTCCGAGCTGCTGGGCAAACCGGTTGCAAAGGCTGACGAAGCGGTTGGCGACACGGTCAAAGCGCAAGTGGAGAAGCTGAACAACGGCGACGTGCTGCTGCTTGAGAATGTCCGCTTTTACCCTGGCGAAGAGAAAAACGATCCGGAACTCGCAAAGCAGTTCGCTGAGCTGGCTGACCTGTTCGTAAACGACGCGTTTGGCGCCGCTCACCGTGCGCACGCTTCGACCGAAGGTATCGCCCACTACCTGCCGGCTGTATCCGGCCTGCTGATGGAGAAGGAACTTTCCGTACTCGGCAAGGCACTGTCCAACCCAGAGCGTCCTTTTACAGCGATCATCGGCGGTTCCAAGGTTAAGGATAAAATCGACGTTATCGATAACCTGCTGAACATCGCGGATAACGTTCTGATCGGCGGCGGCCTGTCCTACACGTTCATGAAGGCACAGGGCTATGAAATCGGTCTGTCTTTGTGCGATAATGAAAAGCTGGATGTCGCGCTCGGATTTATCCAAAAAGCGAAGGATCTCGGCAAAAACTTCCTGCTTCCGGTCGACATCGTCATCGCGGACGATTTCAGCGCCAAGGCGAACGTGGACATCGTCGAAGTCGGCAACATCCCTGAGAAATGGGAAGGCGTGGACATCGGACCGAAAACCCGTGCCAAATATGCAGAGATCATCAAGAACTCCAAGCTTGTAGTATGGAACGGACCGATGGGCGTATTCGAAATCGATCCTTTCTCCAACGGTACGCGTGAAGTGGCAGAAGCCTGCGCCCAAACCGAAGGCTACACCATCATCGGCGGCGGCGACTCGGCGGCAGCGGCAGAGAAATTCCATCTTGCTGACAAAATGAATCACATCTCTACCGGCGGCGGCGCATCCCTTGAATTCATGGAAGGCAAGGCGCTTCCTGGCGTCGTGGCACTGAACGACAAATAAGCGAGAAGCGCCCTAAAGAGCGCGGAACGTACGGACCCGCAAGGACAAAAAAGGAGTGAAAAGTGTGAGAACACCTATCATCGCCGGCAACTGGAAAATGTTCAAAACCGTTCCGGAAGCCAAAGCTTTTATCGAAGAAGTCAAAGGTAAAGCGGAAGTCGAAGGCGTGGAGAGCGTTATCTGCGCTCCGTTCACGAACCTTCCCGCTTTGGTGGAAGCCGTGAAAGGCACATCGATCAAGATCGGTGCGCAAAACCTGCATTTTGAAGACAATGGTGCGTTCACCGGAGAAATCAGCGGCGTGATGCTGAAAGACCTCGGCGTAGACTATGTCATTATCGGGCACTCCGAGCGCCGGCAATATTTTGCCGAAACCGACGAGACCGTGAACAAAAAGGTTGTAGCGGCATTCCGTCATGGCCTGACTCCAATCGTGTGCGTCGGCGAGAAGCTGGAAGAGCGCGAAGCCGGCCAAACGAAAGACGTGTGCAAAGTGCAGACGGAAGCCGCGTTCCAAGGCTTGTCCGCAGAACAGGCGGCTCAAGTGGTTATTGCTTACGAGCCAATCTGGGCGATCGGAACCGGAAAGTCCTCGACTGCACAGGACGCCAACGAAGTCATTTCTTATATCCGCAGCCTGGTTGAAGGCTTGTACGGCAAAGAGGTAGCGGCTCAAGTTCGTATTCAGTACGGCGGCAGCGTGAAGCCGGAGAACGTAAAAGAATATATGGGACAAAGCGACATCGACGGCGCGCTCGTTGGCGGTGCCAGTCTGCAGCCGGCTTCGTTCATCCAGCTCGTTGAGGGGGCGAAGTAAGATGACCGCACCTAGACCCGTAGCACTGATCATCATGGACGGATTCGGGCTGCGCAGCACGAATGAAGGCAACGCGGTGGCGCAGGCCAAGAAACCGAACTACGACCGCCTGATGGCGAAGTATCCGAACACGACGCTAACCGCTTCCGGCGAAGCGGTAGGTCTGCCGGAAGGGCAAATGGGCAACTCCGAAGTCGGCCATTTGAACATCGGCGCAGGCCGCATCGTGTACCAGGATTTGACCCGGATTTCGAAATCGATCCGCGAAGGGGAGTTCTTCAACAACCCGACGCTGGTCGAAGCGGTGCAAGCTGCGAAGAATAACAACAAAAAGCTCCATCTGTACGGCCTTTTGTCCGACGGCGGGGTACATAGCCATATCGAGCATATGTTTGCTATGCTGGACCTTGCGAAAAAAGAAGGGCTCGATGAGGTTTACATCCATGCATTCCTGGACGGACGCGACGTAGCTCCGGATTCCGGCAAGAAGTTCATCCAGGATCTGCAAGCCAAGATCAAGGAAGTTGGTATCGGCAAAATCGCCACGGTACAAGGCCGCTACTATGCGATGGACCGCGATAAGCGCTGGGAGCGCGTAGAGAAGTCCTACCGTGCGATTGTGTACGGGGATGGACCGAAGTACACCGATCCGCTGGTTGCTGTAACGGAATCTTACAACAAGTCGGTATTCGACGAGTTTGTGGAGCCAACCGTCATTGTGGATGAGCAGGGCAATCCGGTATCTCTGGTGGAGAGCGGAGACTCCGTTGTCTTCCTGAACTTCCGCCCGGACCGCGCTATCCAGCTGTCCCAGGTGTTCACGAACAAGGACTTCCGCGGATTCGACCGCGGGCCGAAGTTCCCGGAAAACCTCCATTTCGTCTGCCTGACGCTGTTCAGCGAAACGGTGGAAGGCTACGTTGCTTACGAGCCGAAGAACCTGGACAACACGCTGGGCGAAGTGCTGGTGCAGAATAACAAGAAGCAGCTGCGGATTGCCGAAACGGAAAAATATCCGCACGTTACCTTCTTCTTCAGTGGCGGACGCGACGTCGAGCTGCCTGGAGAAACGCGCATTTTGATCAATTCGCCGAAGGTCGCCACCTATGACCTGAAGCCGGAAATGAGCGCTTACGAAGTAGCGGACGCCTGCGTGAAGGAAATCGAAGCCGAGAAGCATGATGCGATCATTCTAAACTTTGCGAACCCGGATATGGTCGGACACTCCGGCATGCTGGAACCCACGATCAAAGCGGTTGAAGTCACCGACGAGTGCATGGGCAAAGTAGTGGACGCCGTTATTGCCAAAGGCGGGGTAGCGATTATTATCGCCGACCACGGAAACGCCGATATGGTATTTGACGAAGCGGGACGCCCATTCACCGCTCATACGACGAACCCGGTACCGTTTATTTTGACCGACGCGAACGTGACGCTGCGCGAAGGCGGCATTCTGGCCGACGTGGCACCGACGATTCTGGATCTGATGCAGCTGCCGAAGCCTGCGGAAATGACCGGCGAATCGATGATCGCAAGCCGCAAATAAGCGGAAAATTCGATTCCGGTGATCCGATACGTTATAATGGCTGTAGAAGCTGACAAGCTATATAGAATGAACTCAAGAAGTTCGTGTTGTAGGGCTTGGATAAGGCCGTTACAACGGGTTCGAAACTTGAGTTCAATCTATATAATGTGGTCTGAATAACCAATTACGAATGTGGAAAAGGAGATTAGCACAATGACTATTATTTCTGATGTGTACGCACGTGAAGTCCTCGACTCCCGTGGTAACCCTACAGTTGAAGTTGAAGTATATCTGGAATCCGGCGGCCATGGCCGCGCCATCGTTCCATCCGGCGCATCCACAGGTGCTCATGAAGCCGTAGAGCTTCGCGACGGCGACAAAGACCGTTACCTCGGCAAAGGCGTTCTGAACGCGGTGAAGAACGTGAACGAAATCATCGCTCCTGAAGTCATCGGCATGGACGCGCTCGACCAGCTCGGCATCGACAAGCTGATGATCAAACTGGACGGAACGCCAAACAAAGGCAAGCTGGGCGCTAACGCCATCCTGGCTGTATCCATGGCCGTAGCCCGCGCGGCTGCTGACGCCCTGGACCTTCCGCTGTACGTATACCTCGGCGGATTCAATGCCAAACAACTGCCTGTACCGATGATGAACATCGTCAACGGCGGCGCTCATGCCGACAACAACGTCGACGTTCAAGAATTTATGGTACTGCCGGTTGGCGCTCCTACGTTCAAGGAAGCCCTCCGTACAGGTGCAGAAATCTTCCACAGCCTGAAATCCGTTCTGAAGGGCAAAGGCCTGAACACAGCAGTTGGCGACGAAGGCGGTTTTGCTCCGAACTTCACGTCCAACGAAGATGCATTGTCCTCCATTATGGAAGCTATTGAAAAAGCCGGCTACAAGCCAGGCGTTGACGTATTCCTCGGTATGGACGTCGCTTCCACTGAATTCTTCAAAGACGGCAAGTACCATCTTGAAGGCGAAGGCAAGTCCTACACATCCAGTGAATTCGTTGAGCTGCTCGCTTCCTGGGTCGACAAATACCCGATCATCACGATCGAAGACGGCTGCTCCGAAGACGATTGGGAAGGTTGGAAGCTCCTTACCGCGAAACTCGGCGACAAGATCCAGCTTGTTGGCGACGACTTGTTCGTAACAAACACCGAGCGTCTTGAAAAAGGCATCGAGGAAGGCATCGGCAACTCCATCCTGATCAAAGTAAACCAAATCGGTACGTTGACCGAAACGTTTGATGCGATCGAAATGGCGAAACGCGCAGGGTACACAGCGGTTGTCTCCCACCGTTCCGGTGAGTCCGAAGACAGCACGATCGCTGACATCGCCGTGGCAACGAATGCCGGCCAAATCAAAACCGGTGCTCCGTCCCGTACGGACCGTATTGCGAAGTATAACCAATTGCTCCGAATCGAGGACGAACTGGGCGAACTGGCGCAGTACAACGGCCTGAAGTCGTTCTACAACCTGAAAAAATAAGGCTGTACAGCCTTTCTCAAAGAGCGTTCCGGGTAACCCCGGGGCGTTTTTTTTAATAGATCAGAAATATAAATTTTAGCGGAGTCAGCATCCTTGTTATGGGGTCCCCGCAAAGTATCTGGAATAAGCATCGAAGCATAAGCTCCACGTTGTGGGGCTATTTTAGCTTGTCAGTGGACCTGAAATGGCGGTGCAGTGCGGGTTTAGCTTGTGTTCGCAAATGGGCTATGGTACAATAAAAATGCTGTTTGTGTACGCTGGATGACTGACTAAGTCCGGCCATAACGGAATCGAAATTTTGACATTCATATAATTGAGATGTTAAGCCATTGGGAGGTGGAACAAATGGAAATCTTGTTGAAGGTACTGCTCGTGATTTTCTCCATCGCGTTGATCGCGGTTGTTCTTTTGCAAAAAGGGAAAAGCGCGGGTCTTTCCGGGGCCATCTCCGGTGGCGCGGAACATCTTTTCGGTAAAACGAAGGCACGCGGCATGGATCTCGTGCTGCAGCGCGTAACGGTCGTCGTCGCGGCATGCTTTTTTATCCTGGCCATTGTAGTGGCCGTCGTCGTCAAGTAAAGAATAGCAGCACACCAAAACCTCCGCTCTTTTTCGATTGGAAGATGAGCGGAGGTTTTTTAGGTTGGTTAAGGCTTACGGGCAGGGATGCAACCGATTAAATTCGTGTATACTAGGGTATGTGTATATTACTGGACAAATACAACAAACGAACGATTACATAGTCACTTGCGGAAGGCATTCCTGCAAGTCACCTGAGGTGATGAAACGATGATTACGGAACAGATGATACTTGATTTGATGCAGGATCCCGAATATCAACCGATGACGTATCAGGAACTGGAACAGCATTTCGCGATTGACGATGCGCTGGATTTCAAGGACTTTTTGAAGACGCTGAACACGATGGAGGAGGCAGGGGCCATCGTACGGACCCGGTCGGAACGGTACGGCGTGCCGGAACGGCTGGACCTTCTGAAGGGCCGTCTGCAGGCTCATGCGAAGGGCTTTGCGTTCCTGATCCCGGAAGACCGGGAGCATCCGGATGTATATATTGGAGCTAATGATATGAAGAGCGCCATGAACGGGGATACCGTTCTGGTGCGGGTTACGGCCAAGAGCCCGGCCGGCGGCAAGCTGGAAGGGGAAGTGGTGCGGATCGTCAACCGGGCGATTACCCAGATCGTAGGGGTCTTCCAAGGCCATGAAGCGTACGGCTTCGTGCTGCCTGACGATAAACGGATCAACCGGGATATTTTTATTCCGAAGGACAGCTTCAACGGGGCGGTCGACGGGGAGAAGGTCGTTGTCAAAATCGTCAATTATCCGGAGGGCCGGTCCGCTGCGGAGGGTGAAGTGATCGAGATTCTCGGGCATAAGGATGATCCGGGCGTCGACATCCTGTCCATTATCCGCAAGCATCAGCTGCCGGAAGCTTTTCCGGAAGAGGTGATGGCGGAAGCAGAGCAGGCGCCGGACTCGATCACCGAGGAGGAGATCGTCGAGCAGGGACGGCGCGACCTTCGCGGCAAAACGATCGTCACGATCGACGGGGAGGATGCAAAGGACCTCGACGACGCGGTGAACGTAGAACGCCTGCCGAACGGCAATTTCCTTCTGGGCGTTCATATCGCCGACGTCAGCTACTATGTCCGTGAGAACTCGGAGCTGGATAAGGAGGCGTACAACCGCGGATGCAGCGTCTATTTGGTGGACCGGGTCATCCCGATGCTGCCGCATCGCCTGTCCAACGGCATCTGCTCGCTGAATCCGCAGGTGGACCGCCTGACGATGTCCTGCGAGATGGAATTCGACGAGCATATGAAGCTCGTAAGACATGATATTTTCACCAGCGTGATTAAGACGAAGGAACGGATGACGTACAACAACGTCCGGAAGATCCTGAACGACGAAGATCCGGAAGTGACGGAGCGGTACAGCTATCTGGTCGATACCTTCAAGCTGATGAAGGAGCTGGCGCTGCGCCTGCGGGCGAGACGGATGAACCGCGGGGCGGTGGACTTCGACTTCGTGGAGTCCAAGGTGATCGTCGATGAGAACGGTAAACCGGTCGACATCGTGAAGCGCGAGCGCTCGATCGCCGAGCAGATCATCGAGGAGTTCATGCTGGCGGCCAACGAAACGGTGGCTGAGCATTTCTACTGGATGAAGGTGCCTTTCCTGTACCGGATTCACGAAAATCCGGATCCGGAGAAGCTCCAGACGTTCATGGCGTTTGCGGCCAACTTCGGTCACCATGTGAAGGGCCGTGGCAATTCTGTGCATCCACGGGCGCTTCAGGGCCTGCTGGAAGATATTCAGGGCACAAAGGAGCAGAAGGTCATCAGCACGGTCATGCTGCGCTCGATGAAGCAGGCGAAATACGACGCGGAAATGTCCGGACACTTCGGTCTGGCTGCCGAATATTATTCGCACTTTACATCTCCGATCCGCCGCTATCCGGACCTGGTCATTCACCGGGTCATCCGGGAAGTGCTGGAGAATAAGGGTGTCCTGCCGGAGAACCGGCTGGAGTACCTGGCTTCCCGGATGTCGGATATCGCTCAGCAGTCCTCTGAGCGTGAGCGTGTGGCTGTGGATGCGGAGCGCGACACGGACCAGCTGAAGAAAGCCGAATTTATGCTCGACAAGGTCGGCGAGGAATTCGAAGGCATCATCAGCAGCGTGACCAGCTTCGGCATGTTCATCGAGCTCGAGAACACGGTCGAAGGCCTCATCCGGCTGAGCGCGCTGACGGACGATTATTATCATTTCGATGAGGCCTCCATGGCCCTCATCGGGGAGCGCACGTCACGCGTATTCCGGATCGGCGACGAAGTGAAGATCCGCGTCGAGCGCGTGAACATGGACGATCACACCATCGACTTCGAGATGGTGGACATGAAGCCGCGCACCGAAGGCCGGCGCGGCGGCAGCTTTGGCGGCCGTGGCGGAGGCCGCGTAGGCAGAGGCGCCGCCATCCGTGAAGGCGGCGAGAAAGGCCGCGGCGGGCGCGGTGCGGCCCGTGGCGGCGGGCAGGGCGCTCGGCCGGGCAAGAGCGCCCGCGAGGGTGGCGCCGGCGCAGCGCAGCAGGGCGCCGGGCGGGAAGGCGGCCGCAGCGGCGAAGCCAAGCGGCCGGTAAGCTTCGGCTTCGGCTCCGGCAAGGGCGGCTACGGCGCCCCGGCGCCTGGCGGAAGCCAGAGCGGCAGTAAGCCGTCCAGCGGCCGCAAGAAGAAAACGTCGCGCAGCGGTATTTTTGTCGGGGACGGGGCGGCAGCCGCCCGCGAAGACAATGCTAGCAGCGGCGAGAGCGTCGTCCGCAAGCGCAAGAAGAAGGGTGCGGCCAAGAATGGCACAGCCGCCTTCGTGCGCAAGAAGAAAAAGTAGAAGGGTTCTTGGGCAGTATCTTTTAAATCAGGCTTCGCCTGAAATGGGCGCCACCCGTGCGCCTTTTCGCCGAAATCTTGATTTTGCCCAGTCCAGTTGATACAATGGATTTCTGGTATACCGGCCGGGCTCGGCGGCCTCTTGACGCTCTGGTTAGGGTGCTTGAGCTGCTTACCCTTGTGTCTGTACACCGGAAGTCCATTGCTGTTATAGCAAGGGTGGGAGGAGTGATAGCATGGGTGGTAAGAAGAGTGACGGGAAGGTCCTGGCCCAGAACAAAAAAGCTTCCCATGATTACTTCATCGAGGATACGTACGAAGCCGGCATGGTGCTGACCGGGACCGAGATCAAGTCGATCCGGAACGGACGGGCCAATATCGGAGATGCGTTTGCAACGATCCGCAATGGGGAAATTCATATTCATAACATGCATATCAGCCCGTTTGAGCAGGGCAACCGCTATAATCCGACGGATCCAACGCGGACCCGCAAGCTGCTGATGCATAAGGAACAGATCCATAAGCTGCTGGGACAGACCAAGCAGGAAGGTTATACGATCGTTCCGCTCAAGGTGTATATCCGCAACGGCTACGCGAAGCTGCTGCTCGGCCTCGGCCGCGGTAAGAAGCAGTACGACAAGCGGGAATCGGCCGCCAAGCGCGACGCGCAGCGCGACATCCAGCGGGCACTTCGCGAGAAGCAGAAGATCGCGCGGTAATCTGGGGTTATATGAAGGGATAGGCAAGTTTCACCTGCGTTTCCTTCAACCTCTGTGTCATTTTAGCCGGAATGTGTGATATACTATGTATGTAAGAGGTTATGGCTTGACCGGCCTTTTACATGACAAATGCTTCTGATCATCCTTTCTTCATGGAGGGGAAGGATGCTGGATAGATTGCTTCTTATGCTTCAACAGTTCTAATCTAATCCAATAGGAGCCCTTTTTAATAAGGGGGCGTTCTTGGATTCGACGGGGATAGTTCGAGCATGAGTAGCGGGTAGTGGGGACGCGTCCACTTCATCAACGCTAAAGCCAATAATAACTGGCAAACAACAAACTTCTTACGCTGTAGCAGCTTAATAACCTGCACACGTGCTCTCGCTCTGCATCGCCCATGTGCCGGGATGAGGGCTCAACTTTAGTGGGATACGCTGTCTAGTCTCCGCCTGGGGCTAGCTGAAGAAGACAAACAGGCTGACCCTATCGGGATCCGGTGACGGGGAGCCTGGTAGGGTGACATCAAAACTGTCACTACACCCGTAGAAGCTTATGTGGCGTTATCTTCGGACAGGGGTTCGACTCCCCTCGCCTCCATAACGAGCATCAGAAAGGCGACCCGTAACGGGTCGCTTTTTTGCATCTCCGTTTTTATTAGAACGGCTGCACAATGTCTCTTAATCAAAATTTTTTTTCGCTTTCATTGTGGTTTACTAAGTATACTACCCGGGGAAGATTTTGCAGTGTCATACTGCAGGATAAGGTGAGTTCCATGAAATGGAAGGAAAAGCAGAGAACACTTGTTATTCAACTCCAGTTGTGTTATAGTTAGTTTATTGGAATTTCGACCTGAGATCACATATTGTAGAGGGTTAGATTTTGATGATGTAACCTTGTACAATATGTGATTTTTTTTTGAAACTCGAAGATCATGTAAAAAATAGAATTATGGAGGTAATTGAACATGCAAAAAGGAACAGTAAAGTGGTTTAATGCAGACAAAGGTTTTGGTTTTATCGAGGTTGAAGGCGGAGACGACGTATTCGTGCACTTCAGTGCAATCGTGAGCGACGGCTTCAAATCGTTGGATGAAGGTCAAAGAGTTGAATTTAATGTAGTACAAGGCAATCGAGGCCCACAGGCTGAGAATGTTGTAAAACTCTAAGACTGTCATTAGAAAGGTCCCGCACATCGTGTCGGGGCCTTTTTTCACTTAGGATTCCAGAAGAGAAAGAGGGATGCTGCTTGTACTATTCACGGAAAAGACTGATGATCGATCTTCCAGAGGAAATGACAACGATATGGTCATGCACCAATGAAAAGTGCAACGGTTGGATGAGGGATAACTTTGTTTTTTTGATCCAACCGGTCTGTGGCCAATGCAATTCCTTCATGGAGAAAAGTGAGAAAATGCTGCCTATTTTAGCCAATACAAGTCCGAATCAGACGAAGCATTAAATGAACTCCACAACCTCATGAGGTTGTGGAGTTTGCATTTCTGACAGGCCTACTTCAAATCAAACCCCTTGCTCTTCACATATTCCGTATACCCGCCTAACGGCAAATCCTTATCCAGCATAGAGATGAACTTCCCGGACCAGCTGGCTTTCTGCTTGTTGTTCGTTCGAGCGATATAATACTCTTCCACTTCCCGGTCATACTCTTCAACTTGAGTTTTAAGATCATGATTATACTGGTTTTCAAAAAAAACGGCGGACCGTGGCAGCCGCGGCTTTTGCTCGGGGAATTCATCGGGGACACCTACCGCAAGACCGACCAAAGGAATGACAAAGTCCGGCAGGTCAAGCCATCCGTCCAGTGCGGGCAGGGCACTGTTAATTCCGCCGATGATGACGGCTCCGAGCCCCATCGATTGAGCCGCCAAATTGGCGTTTTGCAGGGCAAGAGAGGCACTCAGTACAGAGGTTTGATAAAAATACGAGTAGCTCAGGTTGCGGCTCATTTTTTCCTGTTGGTCCGGGCCGGCGGCCAGCATCATACGGTGAAGATCGGCGCAAAAGACAAAAAAATACCCGCATTCCGCAATCCACGGATTTTCCGAATGCTCCGCGATTTTGTTGCGCAGTTCCTGATCGGTGACGCCGACGATCGAGAACGGCTGCATATGCGCCGAGGTTGGTGCCATTTGCGCCGCGTCGACGATGGCCTCGATTTGCTCGTCGGTTAACGGCGTATTTGTAAACTTGCGGATGGAGCGATGCTGGTGGATCAATTGGATAACCTCATTCATAAAAATTCCCTCCAAATCAATGTGATTTCTGCAGAAGCTGCATGAAGACCACGTTCCAGCCGAATGGTTTCCATGGAAACCACAATAACAAGGACGTGCCGGTTTGTCAAATGGTTTCTTTGGAAACCATGATATAATGGAAAGAAAAAAAGGTAGGCTTGCCTTATGCCAGATATGAATGATGATTTGCTTCAGCTTAAAAACCGCATCGAAAAATCGATATACCGGATCCTCGTCAGCGAGGCCGAGGATGACAGCGATCGGCTCTGGCTTATGGAGCGCATCTCCGACGACCGGCTGAAAAAGCTGCTGCCCCGTCTATCCGTCTCAAGCCTGCACGTTCTAGACGTCATCTATGCGAAAGACGGCATTAAAGGGATCGATATTGCCCGCGAGATGGGCCTTACGAAAGGCGCTGTCTCCAAAATTACCCGCAAATTGCTGGATCAGGGTCTGATTCGGAAAACCCAGCTGCCGGAAAACCTGAAAGAAATTTATTTTTCTGTGACTGCGCTTGGCACCGAATTGGCTGAGCTGCATCGGGTATTTCATGAGGAGAAGGATCATAAAGCGACGGAACTGTTGGCAAGTTACGACGCGGCGTCGCTGGAAATCGTGGCAGACTTTCTGGAGAAGCTGGCCAGTCTGCGGTAGCCTAAGATCTAAAGATCTATCGGTAAGAAAATTGAAAAATCGTCGACACCGACGGCGATTTTGGATATATTCTTTCTTGAAAATTAGTCGGGAAGCTTGCCCCACGCGGACTGGCACTTCTTATTCAATCCTCGTTCTTTCTATGGGGACCATCTTGGTTTGGACCAAAGGCTTCGCTCCGATAATGTTTCGGCGAGGCCCCCTTCACTCTTTTGAACATTTTGGAGAAGAGCAGGGGGTCGCTGTAGCCGACTGAGCGGGCGATATCGCCGATCGAAAGGTCTGCGTTTCCCAACATTTTAGCTGCCATATTCATTCGATAGCGAATCAGGTAATCCTGAATGCTTATGTTCGTTTGCTGTTTGAATAAAGAGCATAGATAGCTTCGATTGAGTCCGATCAAATGGGCGATGTCCTCGATGGTCATTTTTTGAGAAACGTTCAATTCGATAAAGTCCTTCACTTGCTCCACGTAAACCTCAGCTCGGCTTTCCCTTTGTACGGTGGGCGCTTCCGGACCGGATTCCACCAGCAAAGATAGCATCAAATACAGCAGCCCCGTTAGCCTGGTCTCTCGGGCTTTCCGGCTTTCCCTCGACTGGGCCATTAACTGCAAATACTGATGGATCAAGTCGTCTCTGTCATAATGCAGGATCGGGGATGAAGGAGTTAGCCCTGCTTGCATAAGGAGAGGCTCAGCCAGCGTGCCGTTAAAACCGACCCAACCGTAGGACCAAGGGTTGTCCTCGTCGGCTTGATAATAGGTGACGACATGGGGACAAATCAGAAACCCCTGTCCTTTTCGAAGGTGGTGTCTCACTCCCCCTACCTCGAAAATCCCCTCCCCTTTGAAAATATAATGGAGCAAATAATGAGTCCTTACGGCAGGCCCGAAATAATGACCGGATATACAATCCTCCATGCCAAATTGCGTCAGATGCAGCTCAGTGTGCTGTTTGCTTCGCGGCAGATACTCTAACACAAGTAAATCCCATCCCCTTACAAATAGAATACCTATCATAATAACATAACTAGTGAGCACCATGCCATGTACGGCCTATCGTATGATCATATATGATTTTTGTATAAAAGCCTGTATTTCTTGAATCGTATGATCCATCTTAAAGCCATGTTTTAGTGATAGGTTGAATACAAACATGCCGGAGCATTGCCCTTTGATGGCAGGCATGAAATGGTTTATAAAAACCGAAGCGGCACAGGCCGTCTTTCGAGGCCATGTTACGATGCATGAAGTACCGATGGGCAAGAAAGAAAGGATGTTTACCAATGGGCGTAATGGTTCAAGAGCAAGCAGGGGTGTTTCATCTACAGTCTTCCGGCATGAGCTATTTGATTCAGATCGTGAACGGTTATCCTGTACATGGATATTGGGGTGGGAGACTGAAGCATCGGGAAGCGATGGGCGACCTCCTCATTCACACTCCCGCGGGGGCTGGGCTTGACCGGCTGCCGCAGGAATACCCGCAGTACGGCAGCGGAGATTTCCGGAATCCTGCGTACCAGGCCGAGCTGGAGGATGGGACGAGGATTACGGAGCTCAAGTACGACGGTTACCGGATCCTGAAGGGAAAACCGCCATTAAGCGGACTTCCGGCCGTTTATACGGAGGACGAGTCCGAAGCGGAGACGCTCGAGCTAATATTAAAGGATGCCTACTCGGGACTTAAGGTTGTCCTGCTGTATTCCATCTTCGCGGATCGCAACGTGATCATCCGGTCGGCTCATTTGATCAACGAAGGGGACAAGAAGCTTCGGCTTCGCCGTGCCCTTAGTGCCAGCGTCGATTTCTCCGGCTATAGCGATTTGGAGATGGTGTACCTTTCCGGAGCGTGGGCCCGGGAAGGAAATGTGAAGCGGAGACTGCTTGAACAAGGCGAAACCCGGATCGACAGCAAAAGGGGCATGAGCAGTCACCAGTTCAACCCTTTTGCCGCGTTGGTCACGCCGGAAACGACGGAACGCCACGGGGAAGCCTTCGGCTTCAGCCTCGTATACAGCGGCGGTTTTGAAGCGGGGGCGGAGGTGGATTCCTTTGGCTCTACAAGGTTTGGTATTGGCGTGAACTCTTTTGATTTCGCGTGGCAGCTGAATCCGGGGGAGAGCTTCCAAACGCCGGAAGCGGTCATGGTGTACTCCACGCAAGGATTGGGAGAGATGTCGCGGACGTATCACCGCCTGTACCGGACCCGGCTGAGCCGGGGGGAATACCGGGACGCAGAACGGCCGATCCTGGTCAATAACTGGGAGGCCACTTATTTCGACTTCAATGCGGACAAGCTGATTTCGATTGCGGAAGAGGGAGCCAAGCTGGGCATTGAGCTGTTTGTCTTGGATGACGGCTGGTTTGGCAAAAGGGATGCGGACAATTCGTCGCTCGGTGATTGGTATGAGGATCGCCGGAAGCTGCCGGACGGACTGGCGGATGTTGCAGAGCGCATTAACCGGCTGGGCCTGAAATTCGGGCTCTGGTTCGAGCCCGAGATGATTTCGCCGGACAGTGAGCTGTACCGGAGACATCCGGATTGGTGCCTTCACGTTCCGGGGCGGAGACGCAGCGAAGCCAGATGGCAGCTGGTGCTGGACTACACGCGCCAGGAAGTGCGCGATTACATCTATGACTCGCTCTCTGCGATTTTCTCCACCGTGCCGGTTGCTTACGTGAAATGGGACATGAACCGCGCTTTGACGGAAATCGGGTCTGCCGCCCTGCCGCCGGAGCGCCAAGCTGAGACCGCTCATCGCTATGTTCTTGGGTTGTACGAGCTGCTCGAGCGAATCACCACCGATTTTCCGCATATTTTGTTCGAGAGCTGCTCCAGCGGCGGCGGACGATTCGACCCCGGCATGCTGTATTACATGCCTCAAACTTGGACCAGCGATAATACCGATGCGGTGGAACGGCTGAAGATTCAGTACGGGACCAGCCTGGTCTACCCCGTAAGCGCCATCGGAGCGCATGTGTCGGCGGTTCCGAACCATCAGGTTGGACGGATCACTCCGCTTGATTTTCGCGGCAATGTCGCCATGTCCGGAAATTTCGGGTATGAGCTGGATCTCACGAAATTTACCGATGACGAAAAGGGAACGGTCAAACGCCAAGTCGCCGCCTACAAGCAGATTCGCGGTTTGGTTCAGCAAGGTGACTTGTACCGTCTGAAAAGTCCGTTCGAGGGGAACGAGTCGGCATGGATGTTCGTTTCGGAAGATCAAGAGGATGCCTTGGTCTACGCTTTTCAAGTAATGGCCGTGCCAAACGCACCCAAGCGGACCTTGCGTCTGGACGGACTTGACCCAGAACTGGAATACGAAGTGGAGCCCGGAACCGGAGGGGAGAAAACGATCTTTGGGGGAGACCGGCTGATGCAGCTCGGTTTACCCCTTGCCTTCGAGCATAAAGATTATCAAAGCCGATGGTTTAGACTGCGGGCCCTCGGGCCCGGCAAGGCGTAACCATTGATCTAAGCCTGAGTAGAAACATCCAATAGAGTTAAGCTCCTTTTAAAGTCTCCTTGATTGGAGGCTTTTTTTGTTTTGTAAAAATATTTTTCACCCGTACAACTCTTTATGCCAAGTCATACTTTTTAGGGACGCGCAAACACTGTTTCTCTGGACCCACACGGTATTTGTACGCTACTATTAAAACCTATCGTTTCACCACGGATGCTACTGAATGTGTAAGGAGTTAAAAACGTGAACCATGAAGACAAACAATCGACATTAGCCATTTGGCTCAGCTTCATAAGTAATATCGTGTTAACCGCTATTAAACTCGGTGTTGGGTTCTTATCCCATAGTCCGGTACTCATAGCCGACGGCGTACATAATGCAGGAGACGTCGTCGCTACGGGCGCAGCTCTCAGCTCCATGCGAATTTCCAAGCAGCCTCCGGACGAGGATCATCCCTATGGTCATGGGAAGGCAGAGGTGCTGGGGGCAGGGGTGGTGGCCATCATTCTAGCGCTGGCCGCTCTATATATGGCCTATCACTCCGTCATGGTGCTGTTCGAACCCCCGCACAAAACAACGGTCGTCGCGCTGGCAGCTGCGGCTTTTTCTTTGATTTTGAAGCAAATTCTCTATGTCTATACCATGGCTATCGGAAAACGTCACCGTAGCAGCGGGCTCATTGCCACAGCTTATGATCATCTTGCGGATGTTTATGCTTCCATAGCAGCGGTCATCGGCATCGCATTGGGAATGCTCGGCGATCGTTATGATATCGCGATTCTCTCCTATGGCGACCCTATTGCAGGAATCGTTGTCGCTTATTTGGTGTTAAAGCTGGCTATTCATATGGGAAGATCCTCGGTCGATGTTTTGATGGAGAAAAACGTGGACTTGGAGAAAATGAACGAGCTTACGGAGTTAGTCAAAACGGTTCCGGAAGTAAAGCGTTTAGATCGCCTTCGTGCGAGAGACCACGGCCATTATATAATCGTTGATATTCGAGTCGGGGTGGCGGCTGAGCTTAGTGTTCAGGAAGGGCATGATATCTCCAAAAATATTAAACAAACGATTATGAAGCATTGCTCCGATGTCGGAGAGGTTATGGTTCATTTAAACCCATGGTATGAAGAGTAACCCATAAGCTTGCGCATGATGCCGAGCCTTCAAACTCGATGCATCTTACTTGTTTAGTTTTCGAATCAGCAGCATGCTTAATTCAACCCACAACCAGCTATAGAAGAGGGAAAAGGCAAACATTAGAAGGGCTGCCTTGAAGTCAACAGCGGGCGACATGGCCGGCCCAAGAACGGGAAATCGAAAGACGCTAAGTAACAGCAGGATGCCGGAGCATAATACAACCGATCCGACCAGAACAGCTGCCCAACGTGTTTTGAAATAGTAGAGGGACAGCCCGATCCCAAGGGCTAATAATCCTGTCGTTAGTGGAAATACGACCAGTTCGCTGGGCTGGATGAAAAGAAGCAGCAGCAGCGTGAGCGCATAAGCGAGCAATCCGGAGCCGGCGGATAAAAGGGAGGATACGACAATGGGGGCGGTCGCAAAGGGACTGAACAAAAAGCCGATGCCCGGCAATATTCCGCCCATGGCTTGAAGCAGCGCGGAAATGGAAGCTAGAAAGGCGACAGCAATCATTTTTCTTGTCGTCAATGTCCCTGCACCTAATCGAGTCCGCATGTCATCGATCCCCGCACGTGAAGCAGATCCAGCCCAGTAATTCGTGAACTTGCCCATTTCTTATATCTCGCCACCTTTAGATGAAAATACGGATCAAAACCAGCGTGAGCGCAAATCCGATGAGGACCGCATCGCGCCAGCCCATACGCAAGGAATCCGCCCGGCGTTCAACTCCGGGGAAGCAGCGTGCTTCCATAGCAAACGCCAGTTGGTCCGCACGCCGGAAGACTGCATACAACAAAGCCAAGAACATGTTAAGGCGGCGCTGTAGAGTGGTACGAAGGCTGGCGCTGCCAGAACGGGCGTTTTTGATTTGGGCCGATTTAAACATCATGTCGATCTCTTCGATCAACAAGGGCATAAACCGAAATGCCAATGAACACATGAGTACGAATTTTCGGACGGGAAACCGAAAGTAGCGGAGCGGATGCAGGATCGCTGCCAGCCCCTGCGTAAGCATTCTTGGAGAGGTCGTTAATGTTAGGGTTGTCGTCGTCACGATCATGAATGCCAGTTTGCAGGGAATTACAATCGCTTGGGTTAAGCTGTGATTGAACAGCAAATGATACACAAACAACACAAATAGAATAGGCAGGAGTCCTTGTAGTCCACCCCATAAATAGGCGACCGGAAGCTTAGAAAGCAAGATGAGCACGAAGGAGGAGGCTGCAAGGATAAGGATATCTCGTAACCCGTCAGAAGTGGCGGCCAGGATAAGATAGGTTGCAGAAAATATCAGTTTGGCGCGGGGATCAGCCTTATGAACAAAAGAGCCCGTATTCATGAATGAGCCGAAAGGCATTAATCGAAGCCATTGCACTCGTCTTGACTCCCCCCCGCACACATTTCCGTGATGTAGGACACCAGTTGGTCCTCTTTATACATGCTTTGCGTCCGATGTCCGGCAAATCTTTTCTCGAATTGATCTAAGAAACGAAGCAGGGGAGTTTTCACAAAGCCGATGGGTTCAAGTTCCCGCCAGCGCAAACGAATTTCTGAAGGATGGAGATCAGCGTACAATCGGCCTTGTTCCACCACAAGGATCCGGTCGGAGTACTCCATCGCTTCTTCAAGCCGATGTGTGATGTAACAAACGGTTATGCCCTTTTTCAAATGAATCTGCTTGATGCAGGCGAGGATATATAGGCGCTCCAGACTGTCCAGGCCGGCCGTCGGCTCATCGAGGACTAAAATGTTCGGCTCTGCGGCCAACACACCGGCGAGAGCTATCCGGCGTAATTCACCACCGCTGATTTGAAAGGGGGATGCGTTCTTATATCGTTCACTGCACAAGCCGACCACCTCTAGGTATTGCTGAACCCTCTCGTTCATCCCCTCATCTGTAAGCCCCAAATGCCCCAACCCGGCAGCGATATGGTTAAATACGGTGTCTTCCGTGACTTGGTGCTCGGGATATTGCGGCAAATAACCAAGGGCCCTCCAAGCCCGGCGGCGGTTGGGCTTTTTATTCATATCGTATGGTCCGACCTTGACGTGACCCGAGGCAGCGTGAAGCAAACCGCAAATCAATTGCACCAACGTCGTCTTTCCACTTCCGTTTACCCCCATCACCGCAACAAATTGGCCTGATGGGATGCTGAGTGAAATTCCCTCCAGAGCTGTCTTTGTATAAGGGGTTTTCGGGGAATAAACACCGGTTACACGTTCTAAATGAATATCCATGATCACTCCACCGATTCAAGCCATGACTCCATGTCCCAATTTGCCGCGATGTCGCGCATACGAGTCCTAAAAGGAGGACGAAGCCGGCAATCCTGAAAAATGGAAGATTGCTTAACAGCCTCCAGCGGCGAACCGTCATAACGGATGCCGCCTTCATGCATCATAACGAGGCGATTACCATGAAACATGTCTTCCACCTCCTGAGTGACGACAATAATTGTGCAGCCTTTTTGATGGAGGTCGGCCATCAGCGCATACAGCTGTTGTGCGCTTTTGGCATCCAGCATCGAGGCGGGTTCGTCGAACAGGATGATCCGGGGCTGCATGACAAGAACGCCGGCGATCGCCAGCTTCTGCTTCTCTCCGCCGGACAGAAGATGGGGAGGGGAGTCCTGCTTGTCGTGCAGCCCGAGTACGTTCCAAACCTCCTGGCACCGGGATGCGATTTCGTCTCGAGGGAAGCCTAAGTTATCTAATCCAAATGACGTATCCTCCTCAACGGTGATCCCTACGATTTGGTTTTCGGCGTTTTGAAAGACCATACCGACTTCTTTTCGAATATCGATGAATTTCTCGGGGTCACTTGCCGACATACCGCAAACGATGACTTCTCCCTTGGTAGGCTGAAGTAGACCATTCATTAAACGAATGAATGACGATTTGCCCGAGCCGTTCGCACCGATGATGGTTACCCAGTCTCCTTCGTCAATATGAATGTTGATTTCACGAAGTACCCAAGGCTGGTGTGAATCGTATCGCAGCCATACGTCTGTTAACGAAAGCACAGGCTTCATTGCTGAGCCCCCCATTTTTTCAAACCATCGTTTATCATGTATATTCCGATCCCGTTTTCCATAGAAGGGGATTTCAGGTACGCCCTGACGCCATATTCGTTTCGACTTGCTTATGAACATAAAACCCCGCTCATTGTGCGGGGTCTAACGCTTCCTCATTCTTATCCGTAACTTCCTCCACCACACCGTACCGCTCCAGCGCTTTCACCGAAGCCTCCAGCATGCGTCTCTTCACATACTCTCCTTCAAGCACCCGCACCCGTTTTCTCAGGAAGCGCAGCTTGGACAGCAGAAATTCCTTCTCATTCCCCATGACGCACACCTTGACCGTGTAGGTATCGGTTTGAGCGTCAAACTGCACCTCCTTGTCAAAACAGCACAGCGCATACAGAATGCGTGACAGCTCCTGGTTATACCGCGGCATGACTTGAACGAGCACTTCGGCTTTGCGGTTCTCCAGCGTCTCGCCGATCCGCGCCAAAATATCGCTCACCCGCTCAAGCGGCAGCTCCTGCTTGGTGACGGAGAGGATGTTATCCAGCTTCGTGTTCATGAAGGCGCCCGTTTTTCAGGGCGTGGGTGACGCGGATGCCGCACCGGTTCATGAATTCTCCTTTTCCGTATCGATCTCATTCTATTGAGCAGGCGAACCGGGTGGTTAACACGTGAACCTTACTATGAGCGCTACCATGAGCGTGTGAGCGGAAACACGCATGACACTTATATCACCGGATTTCTATGCCGGTACTTGCGCCATGTTCGTGCGCACGAACATAAGGAAGCGGCGGCCAATCTGCTGTTTGAGGTCGCCCAGGAGCAGGAGATCGATCCACGGCTGTAGCGTTCGGTTCCACCTCTTCTAGATCAATGAGAAAGACCACCTCTATGGGTGGTCTTTTTAACCTGGCTGGAATACGGTCCGGTTAGGAGCCGGATGTCAGACTCAATCTTCTTCTTCCTTCAAAAGTTGCTTCAAGCGCAGTATATTTGTACTCCAGAACTGGGTATAATAAGCCACCCAGTCTTGAATTTCCCTGAGCGGAGTAGCGTTCAGCCTGAATCGCGTTTCTCTGCCGACTTTCCGGTCAATGACCAATCCAGCCTCTTTCAGGATGGTCAAATGCTTGGATACCGCTGTCCGGCCCATTTGGAAATGCGGGGTCAGCTCATGAAGCGGGAGCTCCTCCGCCTCGGATAACAGACGAATCAGTCGGCGTCTTGTTGGATCAGCAACGGCGTCAAACACATCCCGGTTTTCATTGTTCTCGCTCACAGCACTCTCTCCTAAGCCATTTTTGTCGTCTCATTGATGTGACACCTTTTGGTGACAACTTCATTATAAGACACCATTTGGTGTCGTGTAAATCATGTTTTTGAAATGAGCAATGGGACCGTCGCCGGGGTATTCCGCGGATAACCATCCGCTGGTTCCCAATAACTTCTTGCCTCACTTTACGGTCCTTTTACAAACCGAATGTATACTAGACGTACAGCAGTATATAAACCATTTTACACAAAGAAAGGGTGCAGCTATGGGAATTCATACGTACTTTCAATCGTTAAACGACCTCGAACGGATCATTCGTTGTCCAGGCAAGTTCAAATTTGAGGAGCACAGCGTTTCCGCCCATTCCTGGAAGGTTGTCCAGTACGCCAAAACGCTGGCCGACATTGAGGAAACCAACGGAGTTACGGTGGACTGGAAGAAGCTGTACGAAATTACTAGCAGCCATGATTACGGCGAAATTTTTATCGGGGATATTAAAACACCCGTGAAGCACCACTCCCTCGAACTGCGGGCGATGCTGCAGCAAGTGGAGGAAGGTATGGTCGCTCATTTCATTGATGAGCATATTCCATCTGAGTTTCAGCCGATTTTTCGCAGACAACTGCGCGAAGGCAAGGACGATTCCGTCGAAGGCAGAATACTCGAAGTAGCCGATAAACTGGATCAAATCTACGAGGCCTTTACAGAGCTGCAGCGCGGAAACACAGAAAAAGAGTTCATCGTCATGTATAGAGATGCCCTTATCAAAATTAAAGGAATCAAGCTTCACTGCGTCGACTACTTTTTGGAGCATATTCTCCCCGATTTAGTCAGCGAAGGGTCCAGATCCCCGATCGATATCGAAAAAATCACGAAAGAAGCCTTAGCCACATAAGGAATGATTGGCTCCATTGGTTGTATTCTCCTGCCTTTCAATCCTTTTGAACCTCAGTTCACCCTCTCGTGCTTTCCAGCTTCAATAGATTTTTCCTCTCTTTTTTTAAAATATTTCCTTACATATATGCTTCGAACCAAGATGAGGCCATGCCGCTCTATGGCCACCTTCGTCAGGTCCCCACTTCTTGCACCACTTCATCAGCTTCCTCTCCCATTTAAGCTCCATTTAAATAAACGGGTTTACTCTAGGGCTATCCATTCCAGCCACAAGGAGTAAATCATCCATGAACAATAAGAAAAAGAAGTCCAAACGCATTCTGCTCATCAGTCTCACGCTGTCCGTTGCCACGGTCGGCGGCATCCTCTACGGGCTGGCCGACCGTTATTTGATCCCGCATGTGGAGGAGGTTGTTACCCAGCCCAGCACGGCAGCGGCCATATCGTCGTCTGCTTCCGGTACGCGGTCGGCGAGTACAACGAAAACAGCTGCTACGAATACATCTACGAATACAGAACCTGCGGCATCCACGGCCTCTGCGGCAAACGCAACCTCTGACGATTGGAACTACAAGAGCGATAACGTCGATATCTCGATCAATCAGGTGGAGACCGGTACAGGCGAGGATAAAATTACGTATTACGTCGCCGATGTTCAGCTGAAGAACGCATCCAACCTTCGGACAGCCTTCGCGGATAATTCCTTCGGCCGCAACATTACCGAGCACACCTCGGAGATTGCGTCCGGCAACAACGCCATTTTTGCCATCAACGGGGACTATTACGGGTTTCGGAATGACGGCGTCGTCATCCGTAACGGCACCTTGTACCGTGATGAGCCTGCGCGTGACGGGCTGGCGCTGTTCGGTGACGGCACGATGAAATCGTATAACGAGGAGGCGGTTTCCGCCGAGGATTTGCTGGCCCAAGGGGTAATGAATACCTTTTCGTTTGGACCGGTGCTGGTGAAAGACGGCACCGCGGTTCAGGATTTCGATAATGTCAAAATCGATACCAACTTCGGCAGCCGCACGATCGACGAGGCCAATCCGCGAACGGGAATCGGCATCATTTCGCCGAATCATTACGTGTTTGTCGTGGTGGACGGGCGGCAGCAGAATTATTGCCGGGGCATGACGCTGAACGAGTTTGCGAATCTGTTTGAGGACCTGGGAGCAACCGAGGCCTACAACCTCGACGGCGGCGGTTCATCGACCATGTACTTTATGGGCCGGGTCGTCAACCGTCCTGGCGGCAAAGGCCAGGAACGCGGCGTCAGCGACATTATTTATGTTGGGGAATAACGGACCGACGAAGCTGAAGGAGGCTACCGACATGACAACCGTATTGATTCCGGCCTATGAGCCTGACCAGAGACTGCTGCAGCTGATTGCCGACCTGAAAGTGGCCTGCCGCTGCAGGATCGTCGTGGTCGATGACGGCAGCGGGGAGGCCTATGGGGAGCTGTTTCATTCGGCCCGTGAGGCCGGCTGCATCGTGCTGACCCACGACCACAACCTCGGCAAAGGACGGTCTTTGAAGACCGGCTTCGCCTTCCTGAAGAAGGCAGGTGAGACGGGAGGGATTGTGTGCGCGGACAGTGACGGACAGCACCTCCCGTCCGATATCGTCCGGATTGCCGCGGCGGCCGATGAACACCCCGGCCATATCGTGCTCGGCTGCCGGCATTTTACCGGCAGGGTCCCGCTGCGAAGCCGGTTCGGCAACCAGGCGACCCGCCTGGTGTACGCCCTGACGACGGGCCGCTCCGTCACGGATACGCAGACCGGCCTTCGCGGCTTCTCGCCAGCGATGCTGGACTGTCTGTGCAGCATTCCGGGGGAGCGTTTTGAGTATGAAATGAACATGCTGCTGCAGGCACGCGGAGACGGCTACCCGATCCATGAAGTGCCCATTGATACCGTCTATTTGGAAAAAAACAAATCGTCCCATTTTCGCCCGGTTGCGGACTCCATCCGGATCTATGCTCCTATCCTGAAGTTTTGCTCTTCGTCCGTACTCTCGGCAGGGCTGGATTTCCTGCTGCTCTTCGTACTTCAGTTCGTTACCGGCAGCCTGCTGGCTGCCGTAGTCGGTTCGCGGTTGTGCAGCGCCATATTCAACTATGCCATGAACCGCCGCTATGTGTTCGCGAAAAAGGACGCCCCCCGGCTGATCGAATCGGCTCCGAAATATTTTGCGCTGGTCGCGTTGATCATGGGATTGAATTACGGCTTGTTGGTATTGTTCCACGAAGTTGTGGGGATTCCGCTTTTCATCGCCAAGCTGCTCACGGAAGGCTCCTTGTTCGTGTTCAGCTACTGGTGCCAGCGCAAATTCGTGTTCCGTTCCCGGACATGTCCCGGGGGTGGGCCGCCCAAAACTTATTTTAAGAGATATAAGAAAGTGTGAACTTTGTAAGAGTTGGGTTCCATATATCGCAAGAGAAAGCTCCACTAAATACGGGCCGGATTTTTATAAAAAAGAGCGATCCAATATGGACCGCTCTTTTTCGTCTATTTATGCCTTTCGAACAGATTTAGCTTTTATTAAACTCCTCGTTTAATCGGCTAACGTAATGTTCCAGCACGTAATCCCTCACAAATTTTTCCTTAGCCTCGCTGTCCTCTTTCCTTTGAAACAACACGTTCCTTTTCGTTCGTTCCGCCGCAGGCTTGTTAAGCCAGAGCTCCAAGGCCTCGCTCTCCAGCTGACGCTTCACCCTTCGTTCCGTTAGATGATCCGCCTGTTTCCGGCTCTGGGTTTGAACCGTTGGAGACAAGGACGCCGCCGCTTCGGTCTGTTTCATAAGGAGCTCGGTAAGACGTTCGATTTTCTCCTGCTCACGCTGCAGCAGTTCGAGCAGATGCTGATTAAACTGCTCCTGGCTGTTAAAACGGTCGATCACGGATTTCTCCAGTACTGATAAGGCTTCAGCAAGATTACCGCTCACGCGCTCATCCTTATGGTCGCTGGTATCGCTCACGGTCGTGATCGTGGATGATTGGCCCAGCAGCACCTCCTCGACCTGCTCCCCGTTCAGCCCCTTGGAGTATTCGTCACGGATCCGGGCCAGTGTGGGAATAGACGCGGAAGATATCAGATAACTTTTATGCTGCTTTTTCGTATGCAAGTGATGTCCGTGCCGGTCCATGTATCGCCTGATTGTTGGCTGAGGAATTTCAAGCTGTCCCGCCAAATCGGAAACTTTCAGCCATTGCTCATCGCTCATGTGCGCTCACTCTCCCATCATCATACGCTCATAGGTCATATATTCTGGACGCGGGGGGCTTTTTCCTTCGAGTGTGGAGCAATTAGACTCACTCCATCGTTCACGGATGAGTTGGCTGACTTCCAGAAGTCGGGTTATTCAGTCATCGGCATTCCCGGGGCGTTACTTCTTACGACTAGCAGCGTTTATAGATAAGAGGTTACGATATTTTCAAATAATAAAAACCATTTCTTTAATTATATGGTAAATAAGACGTATATAATGATGTGCATCAACTAGTGAAAGTGAGAGAATGGTCATTAACAAGCTTGCGTTATTTACGGCTTCGATTTTAATGTTCGGTTTTCTTGTGGGTTGCAGCAAAGATCAGACGATGAACAGCCAACCAACAGGTACGGGTACACCAACAAATTCTCAGGTAACAACGGATTCGCAACAAAAGGCACATGTGGATACGGCGGAACCGTCACTGGATGCTAAATCTTGGGCCTCGGAGAACAAGGAGGTGAAGCTAACACCGGTTAAGGAAGGGCAATATTCGTATGAATCCGTAACCGTTGATGTGAATGGTGTGAAAAAGACGTTTAATTGGATTTTTTCGACGCTTGAGGACCCACGGATTTACTACAAGGATGTTACGGACGACGGGAAGGAAGAAGCGGTGATCGTCCTTAATAAGGGAAAAGGCACGGGACTGAATATCGATGAATTACACGTGCTGGACGGAACAGATCTCTCCGAAATCAAGGTGCAGAGCTACCAAGAGATTGTCGCCGATCAGATTGAAACGGGGGTTACCCGGAAAAATGACCAGACTCTTGCCATTAAGGTGAAGTCACAGGGAAAAGAACATCAATTTGATTATCAGGTTGCCGGTATACATTTTAAACAGGACAAGCTTAGTTTTGGCGGCGTCGTCTATCATTGGATGAAGAATCAACAAATCGTCACCACGTTAGGTGCAAGCGTTGGCATTTCTCCGCAATACATAGGTGATTTTCAGATCACCTATAGACTCGATAACGCAAATAATAAATTGATTGCTGATCAGATCAGGTTTGAACCTGTTCACAGATAGGATGCTCTGGAGTCAAAAAGGAGACGCCGGTCAACTAACCGGCGTCTCTTTTCCATTCAAAAGGACAACTCACCAATGCTATAACTTCCAAATCCGATATAAAATCACCGCGGCCTCAGCCCGGGTGAGTGGATCATGCGGCGTGATCTTACCATTGCTGCCGGTAACGATACCGGCTGTACTTTTTTTATATAAATGGATTCTATCATCGACAGGAACGAAAAACGGGCACCCTTCAAGGCGCCTCGTCTTGGATTCCTATTCATCAATGATTTATCGTTCCATTCTTTGGACGATGATCCCGTAGCGGGCGGAGGATAAGGGTACTACTCCAAAAGAGCATGATCGCAATGACCGGATGCAGCGCGGACAACACACCGATTCGGGATGACAGCAACGCGGTCAGAAACATGCCTATTGTCATGCCGAGCAGTCCTAAACTTCTTCGGATCAGTTTCCCGGGCAAGCGGGCGGTCCAGGCTAACCCAGCCATAACTAGAGGCAGCAGAGAGAAATATCTGGGGAAATTCGCATGGAGCAGCCAGTTATCCGGGCTGACGAAGAGGGCGAGCCCGGCGAGAAATACCTGGAGTGCGACGGAGACGGTGAACAGCCATGCGAGCGCCATGAAACAGATCCGGGCCATCCGCCGATAGGAGCTGTCTCCCATCAGGACTCACCGTCCGTTCGCGAATCCAGAACATTGGTGTCGGCGTGAATGAGAATATGGGAAATTTCTGAAGGCTCCGTTTCATGAATCGCGTAGATATGCGGCGGTCGGGGTAGACGCAGTTGGGTATGATCGTGAAAAATACGGGTAATCAGCGTACCGAGAGCTTTTCCGTTGTCTTGTTGGATGACGCTCCAAAATCGCCTTTCCCGGTTTTCCCATGGCCCCCAGTGCTCTTCCGATTGAGGAAAAGTCCCCGGCAGAACCGGCTGGGTGACCCATCCCGCCTCTGCGATCTCCGCAGCCAAAGGCTGAAACAGTTTAAGGCAGTAGAAGCCATAGGCGGAATCGCCGCCTTTTGCAAAAATTCGTTCCGTCTCCTCGAGATGCCGTTCCCAAACCGGCTTCCATTGCTCATCGATATATTGCTGGGTATGGGCAGCAAGCACATGCAGGGTCGTCTCTCTTAATGTTTCGGATAGATGCTTCACATTTCGTCCTCCATTCATTATGGGGTTATACGCGTTCATCATCGGCTTTCCAAGCTTTAATGGACCGCTTGATGCTCTCAGGGGTCAGATTCTCCTTCACAGCCTTGTCGCATAAAGCCATCCACTCCTCATCCGGAGCGAATCGCAGCGCAAGGATTTGATTCGTATTCAGACGGGGATCCAGCAGCTTGCCGGTGAGTGCAAAGCAGTGCAGGTTCTCTTCAGCCCGAATGGCGCGGTCTTGAACCTTGCAGGCGAACCTCCGGGCGAAGATCATCGTGATGACCGCCATCAGGGAGACCGACACGAACAGCAACGACGAAAACAGCGATATCCCGTGCATCTCTGCGACAAATAAATGGATGATGGAAGCGATCAGTGTAATGATACCTAGGGGCACCAGGAAAAAATGGAACGCCGGAACCATCCTGACATGATTGTTGTAATTTTGTGATTTCATCCTCAAAACCTCCTTTCCAGATAATATGAGTGAGCGCACACTCACCAGAGGAGGGAAGTAGTACCCCATAAAGGAACAGGCTAGCTCCTCAGCGTCATCGCTTTTATGAGTGAGTGCACACTCACTATACCGTAAAACAGTCCCATTCAACCAGCAGATTAGCTCGCTTGACAATGAGTGAGTGCACACTCATAATGGAAGCATAACCAGTTATTACTGCAATGTCAATAGAGTGAGGGATACCATTGGACTTGAAAAATAAAATTGCCGATGCCGCAGAACAGGTGTTATTAAGGAATGGCCTGGCCAAGACGACAACCAAGGAAATCGCCCGGGCTGCCGGCTGCTCGGAAGGATCGCTATATAACCACTTTTCCAGCAAAGAGGATTTATTTGTCCACGTAATCCGGGGGCAATTGAAGCATTTGATGAGTACTTTATCGTCGCTGCAAACCATGGCGGGTAAAGAAACCGTCCGGGGCAATCTGGAGCAGGTTGCTCTTGCGGCGCTGGAGGATTTTCATAGCTCCATGTCCCTGATCGGTTCCATTTTTTCTGAGCCGGGTCTGCTGCTTCGTCAGCGAGAAGGCTTTCAGCTGCGGAATGAAGGTCCCCATAGGGCAAACGAGGCCGTGGAAGCCTATTTGAATCAAGAGAAGCAGCTGGGCAGAATCGGGGGAGGCACGGATTCGAGGGCGATTGCCGATTTACTTCTGGGGAGCTGCTTCCAGCATGCGTTCCAAATTAACTTTTTGGGCAAAGAGGAGTCACCCGAAGAACGGGCACAATTTGCGGGCCGCGTTTTGGATACTTTATCTGCCCTATTATAAATGAACAGAACCCAGCCTTCCCAGGCTGGGTTTTTTGGTATAATCATAGCTAATAGAACGTCTGGGCTTCTTTTCCAGATTATCAGAATAGGGGGTGTTGGTATGCAGGACCAAATGCTCGACCGCTTGAAGGGCGGCCTTTACGGCGTGGCCGTGGGCGACGCGCTTGGCGGAACGACGGAATTTATGAGTGTCCGGGAGGTAAAAGCCCAATACGGCTATTTGACGGAGATCATTGGCGGCGGGGTATGGCAGCTCGAACCGGGAGAAGTGACCGATGATACGATGATGACGCTCTGCGTGGCGCAGGGAATTCTGGAGAATCCCGCGGAGCCGATGGATGCGATCGGGCGTTATTTTATCGAGTGGTATCAATCGCGGCCCAAAGACATCGGAAACATCATCCGGCATGTGTTTGAAAAATATGAGGGCGATTGGTTCGAGGCCGCTTTTATTGCTCACGCAGACATGGGTCAGAGCGGCGGGAACGGCTCCTTGATGCGATGCCTGCCGGCTGCGCTGGCTTACAAAGACCCGGCCGAGGTTGAGCGGGTGACGATCATGCAATCACGCATGACGCATTATGATCCAAGGTGCGCGGAAGCTTGCGTCATTTATAATCGCATTGCCGATCGTCTATTACGGGGTGAGGACCTAAGGGAAGCCATCCTGACTGAAGCCGCGGGCAGCGAATACGAAGGGATCATCGAGGACGAGCCGGACTGTCCTCCCAGCGGGTTCGTGGTCCATACGTTCCGATGGGTGCTGCATATCCTGCTTCACGCGACCGACTTCAGCGATGCGGTGCAGCGGGCGGCCAACCTGGGCGGCGATTCCGATACGATCGGAGCGATCACCGGCGGACTGGCGGGCATCTATTACGGCTATGAGGGAATTCCGGCTAAGTATACGGATACCATCCTCATCAAGGATCAGCTCGACCGGGTGGTCTCGGAGCTGTGTGCGTTGAGGACTTCATCGTCATCGTAAAAAGAAACCGCTGCAAAAAAAGGGAAGAGGGCACCCCTCAGGTGCCCCATTCCTAGCTATTTTCACCGTTACAGCACATTCCGAAAAAACGTACGGATGTCCTTGATCATCAGATCCGGTGCATCGATCGCAGCAAAATGCGTGCCCCGCTCGAATTCGCTCCAATGTACGATGCGGTTACCCTGCTCGGCAAAGCGGCGGATCGCCACGTCGGATAACTGAAATACCGCGACACCTACAGGGGTCGGCGAAACGTCCTTCGGAGCCCAGACACCCGGGTCGTGGGCGCCCTCGTAATACATGCGCGTAGAGGAGTTAGCCGTTCCCGTCAGCCAGTACAGCATGAGGTTGGTGAGGAACGCATCGCGGTCCACGGCTTCGACCGTATCGCCAAAACCGTTAAACAATTCGCAGGTCCATGCCAGCAGCCCGGCCGGAGAGTCATGAAGCCCGTAAGCGAGTGTCTGCGGTCTGGTGGACTGAATCATGTTAAACCCGAATCTTTCCTTCATAAAATGCCCCAATCGCCCGACGCGCACCTTCTCGGCATCGGTCAGCGACGCAAATACATCGTCTTCGATAGCCCCGAACGGCACAAAGCCCATGGTCGCCGCGTTCACATGCACCCCGATGACGCGGCCTGCGGCGATACGGCCGATTTCCGGCGCGATCATGGCGCCCATATCCCCGCCCTGCACGCCGTACTGTTCATAGCCGAGGAGCGTCATAAGCGCATCCAGCGCTTGGGCTGCACGTGTCGGGCTCCAGCCCGCCTTGGTCGTCGGGCCCGACATGCCAAAGCCCGGCAGCGAAGGGATGATCAAGTGGAACGCGTCCGCGGCATCGCCGCCGTACGATGTCGGGTCGGTCAGAGGGCCGATCAGCTTCAGGAATTCCACAGGGGAGCTGGGCCAGCCGTGAATGAGCATGAGCGGCACCGCACCCGGCTCGGAGGAACGAATATGGAAGAAGTGGATGTTGGCGCCATCGATCGTCGTCGTGAATTGAGGATAACTGTTGAGGCGCTGCTCCTGCTTGGCCCAGTCAAAGGAATGCTCCCAGTAAGCCGCCATGTTTTTGACAAAAGAGAGTGGTGCTCCATAGTTCCAGCCTGCGCCCGGAAGCTCATCCGGCCAGCGGGTCATGCTTAAGCGCTGCTTGAGTTCCTGAAGCTCTGCCTGCGTCGTCTCCAAGCGGAAGGGGCGGATCGTGCCTGGATTGGTTTGGCCACTAGCGAACATTTTCATTTTTAACGTCCTCCTTGGGGGTTCTGATGTCTTTATTGTAGGCGCCCCACCTTGACAACAGTATGTCAGCGAGAAATGCAGTGGATGTAAAAAGTTCCGTTTTTGTGAATCTTCCATTTCTTTGATAAAGGAGAGGGGTAGCTTGAAAGTAGAACGGCTGCTTGGCATTACCATGATTCTGCTGAGCCGGCGCAGGGTGAACGCCCAAACCCTGGCCGATAAGTATGAGGTGTCGCTGCGCACGATCTACCGCGATCTCGAGACGATTAACGCCGCGGGCATTCCGATCGTGTCCTACGCGGGAACGGATGGCGGATATGAAATTATGGAAAAGTACCGGATCGAGCGGCAGATCGTCACCTTGGAAGATCTGAAATCGATCCTCGTCGCTTTAAAAGGCGTACAAGCTTCGCTGGATGACCGGGAAATGGACGATCTGCTGACCAAGATCAAGGCGCTCGTGGCCAAATCCGAGCAGGAGCAGATGGAGGAAGAGGGCGAAACGCTCATGTTTGATACCAATCTGTGGCACGGAGGGGGAATCAAGGATAAATCCGTCCTCGTTTCGCTGCGGCAGGCATCCAGGCACCGGTCGGTGGTATCCTTCCTCTACACCAATACGGAAGGCACAGCCGAGCAGCGTGAAGTCGAGCCTATCGGTCTGGCTTGGAAAGGGTATGCCTGGTATTTATATGCCTACTGCCGTACCCGTCAGGATTACCGGACGTTCCGGATTTCCCGACTGAGCGCCTTGAAGGTGCACTTGGAGCAATTCCCGCATCGCGGCGTGCTCATGGAAGAGCTGGATGCAAGGTGGGGGAACCAGGAGACCGGCCCGGCGATTTCTCTCCTTCTGCGTTTTAAGCCGCGGCTGAGAGTGCGGGTGGAAGAGGCTTTTGGCGTAGAGAACGTCGAGACGGATGCGGACGGATCACTGCTGGTCCGTGCCAGTTACCCGGATAACCATTGGATGTACGGCATGCTGCTCGGCTACGGTCCGGATTTGCGGGTGCTTGAACCGGAGTATATAGCTGAGAGGATCCGGCATATGGCGGAGCAAACGGCGGGAAATTACAAGGATTAATGCAGAAATTTACATACGATTGTATAAAGGTCAGAAAAGGTCAAAATAATAATTTTTACGATAAATTCACCATAAAACGAGTCAAAGCAGGCTATAATCGCGTGTAATCAGCTGTCATCGTTTTTGTCATTTTACATCCATAGGCATATAATATAGTCGTAAGGTCAAACAAGGTCAAATCGAAAGGGGAAATGAAGCATGTTTGACTTGATTCCTTTTGGAAAACGCAGAGAAGATGCCTTTGGTCAATTGGTGAAATCCTTTAACGACGTGTTCAGCGATGACTGGTTTACATCCTTCAAAGGATCGTTGACTTCCTTCAAAACCGATATCCGGGAAACGGGACAATCGTACTTGGTGGAGGCGGAGCTGCCCGGTTTTCAAAAAGAAGATATCGAGATCAGCTACGCTGAGCCTTACCTGACGATCAAAGCCGTTCGCAAGGAAGACAACAACGTGGACAACAGAGACGAACAAGTCGTCCGAAGAGAACGCCGCTATGGCGAATATACACGCAGCTTCTACGTTCCCGATATTGATGCAGACGGAATTAACGCGTCCCTGAAAGACGGCGTACTGAACATGGAAATTCCAAAACAACCTAACCAACGCACCAAACGCATTCAAATTCGCGAAGACATCTAATCATATGTAAAAAGATATAAGCATCCCGGACGGGGTGCTTTTTGTTTTTATAATGCCCGCGGCATGACCGCTGCAGAAGCTGTACAAGGTATTTCAGGCAGCCAAAAATTAATTTTGAGATTTTTTTCACAAACCCCTTGCAATGGTGAAAGGGAAAGTGTATGATTAAGCCATAAAGAGGTTGTGATATAAATCACAAATAGATCAAGACAGCTAAATCAACGGAAATTTTTTTTGAAGTATATTGTGCATTATTTCACAACTAGGCAGCATCCTCCATTCCGCTGCTTTTCCATTTAAGTTATCCGTACCGTTTAACAATCATCCATTTCATTCCCTTGAAGGAGGAATTACCATGAAAGTCGCAGTCATTGGATGTACCCATGCCGGAACCGCCGCTGTGAAAAGCATGGCCGTTCAGCACCCGGAAGCCCAAATTACGGTGTACGAACGCAACGATAACATTTCGTTCCTGTCGTGCGGCATCGCCCTTCACGTCGGAGGTGTCGTCAAGGACGCAGGCGGATTGTTCTACAGCAATCCGGAAGAGCTGGCCGGACTCGGCGCTGTGACTCGGATGCGGCATGAAGTGCTGGCCGTCGACACCAACGCCAAGACGATGAATGTCCGCAACCTGTTGACCGGCGAAGAATTTACCGACAGCTATGATAAGCTGGTGGTCACCACAGGCTCGTGGCCGGTTATTCCGAAGATGGAAGGCATCGATCTGGACAATGTCCAGCTGTGCAAAAACTACGCCCACGCGCAGGAAATCATTGCCCGTGCCGCGGATGCAGAGCGCATCACCGTCATTGGCGCCGGTTATATCGGCATCGAGCTGGTCGAAGCGTTCCGGGAGCTGGGCAAGCAGGTCACCCTGATCGATAACATGGACCGCGTCATGGCCAAGTACCTTGACCGCGATCTGACAGACCTGGCCGAGCAGACGCTGAAGGACCGCGGCGTGCAGCTCGCCCTGGGCCGGACGGTGGAAGGCTTCCGCGGCAGTGAAGGCAAAGTGCGCGAGGTCGTCACCACGGACGGCACGTTTGAAGCCGATATGGTTGTGCTCTGCATTGGCTTCCGTCCCGGCACGGATCTGCTGAAGGGCCAGGTCGACATGCTGCCGAACGGCGCGATCATCGTCGACGACTATATGCGCACCAGCAACCCCGATGTGCTGGCCGCTGGAGACAGCTGCGCCGTACGCTACAATCCGACGGGAACGGCGATGTACATTCCGCTGGCCACCAATGCGGTGCGGATGGGTACGCTGGCCGGCATGAACCTGGTGCAGCCAACTGTGCGCTACCAGGGTACCCAGGGAACGTCGGCCATCCGGCTGTTTGACTGGAACATCGCTTCGACGGGCATGACCGAGGCCGCTGCGCTTGCTGCAGGCTTGAATGTGAAAACTGTAACAATTCATGAGAACAACCGTCCAGAGTTCATGCCGACCTACGATGACGTCATGCTGAAGCTGGTCTTTGAAGCGGCCGGCGGCCGGATCGTCGGAGCCCAGGTGATGTCGAGGGCGGAAATGACCCAAGCAGCTAATACGCTGTCGATATGCATCCAGAACCGGATGACGGTGCAGGAGCTGGCGTTTGTGGACTTCTTCTTCCAGCCGCATTACAACAAGCCGTGGAACGTGCTGAATACGGCCGGACTGGCCGCCATGGAGGAAATGAAGAAGGAGCACACTGCTCCGGAAGCCGCGGTCCAAACGAAATTAGCCGTATAATGTTATAACGAATCATTTCCTGATTAATTCCAACCACGAGGAATTCCATTCCGGCGGGAAGCGGGATTGCCAGCCTGCTTCTTGCCAACACCATAACCATGCTTGATTCCGGCCTGAAGGGGCCGGATTTTTTTTGCTTTTTCCGTTAGGCTGGAGCGGAATGTACTTCATTTTATAAAAAAACGTAGTGGGATCTATTGACAAATCGCCGCCAGCTGCATAATATCTTAATAAATCAAGATATTGTATAAATCAAGATAATTAATGGGTCTAGTTACTTGTCGTGAACCGTTTCAAGAATGACAAAGAAATCCGCATAACAGGCGGTAATGAATTCAAAGGAGAGGAAGGAATTGAACATGAATACCAATCAGGCACAGGACCGGAAAGAAATTGAGCAGCTGTTTGAAAAGCTGAAATGGGCTTGGGGAAAAGGGGATGGCAAGGCTTACGGGCATGCTTTACCGAGCACGCGGACTATGTTACTTTTCAAGGCGAGCATCTGCAGGGAAGAAAGGCGATCGCCGATGTGCATCAGGAGCTGTGGAATGGAGTACTGAGAGGGTCGACGCTGAACGGGGAGATTGTGAAAATCGATTTTATTACGCCGGAGCTGGCAATCTTTCACGGATGGGGCGCCGTCAAAATGAGATGGCAGAAGCAGGCGCCAAAGAAACGCGACTCCATCAACACCAATGTGGTTGTAAAGCAAAACGGCGAATGGCGCATCGCCGCATTTCAGAACAGCCGGATTTCAGGACCCGGTCTGATGCAAAAAATATTCACGAAGATGAGCTCCCGCTGAGCTGTTCAGCAGCAGCAGCTTCGTTGAGACGGGTACAGGGGACAGTCTGATCGGCATCAGCTTGGGAGCGATTGAATCATAGAAAAGAACCCCCTTTCGTTCTGCCGGCAATCGCTGCTGCTAACCTGAAAAAACGAAAGGGGGGAGCTATCGTGATCATCACCTCATTACCCAAATCCTGCGGTTCCTAAGGTCATATGGAATACCGGTTGAAAGTTTGTATCAAGCCTTCTTTTTCCGCGACCAGACGACAACCGGAATCAGAAGCAGGGACAGGAATCCTCCGGCCAAAGAAAGTGTAGAGTAGCTGGATTGGGCCACAACCATGCCGGATAACGCTCCTCCCGATGCCCCGGCTAAGGCGATGAGGACATCCACCGCGCCTTGGGTTTTCGCGCGAGTAAGAGGTGTCGTTGCATCGACAATAGCAGCCGTTCCGCTGATCAGGCCGAAGTTCCAGCCCAGACCCAGAAGCGCGAGGGCAAGAACGAGAAGGATCATCGAGTCCCCAGGCGCAAGCGCAGCCAGTAAGCCTGCCAACAGCAAAGTCACACCGGAGGCATAGGACATCAGGGTCCGCCCGTACTTATCGACAAGAATGCCGGTAATCAGGGAAGGCAGATACATTGCGGCCACATGGATGCCGATCACGATGCCGACCTGGCCCAGTCCATGTCCGTGATGCTTCATGTGGACCGGTGTCATGGTCATGATGGCCACCATCACGATTTGGGTCAGCACCATTACCGTCGTACCGACAATGATGCCCGGTTTATGAACGCCCGCTTCCTTTACGCGAGCGTTCTGCGCGCCATTCAGGCTTTCATCTGCCTGCTGTGCCTCCGCCATAGCCTTGGCCACGACCAGCGGGTCCGGCCGAAGGAAGATGAGGAGGACAACGCCGGCTACAATAAATGCCGCAGCAGCGAGCATGAATGGACCGGAAAGCGCCGGGAACCCTATGGAAGTGGCAAAGCGCCCCGTCATATTGACCAGATTTGGTCCGGCCACCGCGCCGAATGTCGTAAAGACCATAGCGGCGCTAATCGCTTTGGCCCGCTGCGTTGGCAAGGCCAAATCTGTCCCGGCGTAACGAGCCTGCAAGTTTGTGGCCGTACCGGCCCCGTACAACAACAACGAAATAAAGAGAAGTGCGAGATTGCTTATAAGAGCTGCCACAACGACGCCTATCGCACCAAGACCGCCCGTAAGGAAGCCCGCAGCCAGCCCCGTCCGGCGGCCTAACCGTTGGGACAGACGGCCGACGATAAGAGCTGCCGCCGCTGACCCTAACGTAATTAATGCGGAAGGAATCCCGGCATAGCTGTCGGATCCAAGCATGTCTTGGGCAAGCAGCGCTCCCACTGTAACCCCCGCAGCCAGGCCCGCCCCGCCAAAAATTTGCGAAATGATGACGATCAACATCGTCCTTTTATACAGCTGCCGCTGCCTCTCAGGCGAATCAACGTACTGCCTTAGAGGTGCAGGGAGGGGATTCACTCTTTCTACAACCGTGGTCTCTGACATTTATTTTTCCTCCCTATATTAAACGAACCGATTGAAATATGATTGACAGCTCCCTCACTGCAGACGGTCCTGGAATAAAGCAATGACGGTCTCCACTTCTTCTGCGGTGGTGTAACGGCCCAGGCTGAACCGGATCGCTCCCAGTCCTTCGTAATCGCTAAGGCCCATAGCCCGCAGCACCGGAGAAAGGGTTGTGCTTCCGGAGTGGCAGGCGGACCCGGTGGAAGCGGCGATCTCGGGACAACGGCTCAAAATCTCCTGCCCGCTCAGCCCGAGGAAGCTTACGTTTAGCGTGTTGGGCAGATGGTTGTCGGGATCACCATTAAAGCGGACCCGGTTTCCAAAGGCAGCCTTGAGCCCCTCTTTTAATGCCTTGCGGAGGTTTCGGATTTCCCGGGAATCGGTCTTCTGCGCTGCCAGTGCTGCGGCTTTGCCTAATCCGACGATATAAGGCACATTTTCCGTTCCTGCCCTCCGTCCGGATTCATGGTCGGCTCCATGTACAAAAGGGGCAATAGCCGTGCCTTCACGCACGTAAAGTGCGCCGATGCCCTTGGGCGCGTACAGCTTATGGCCGGCGATGGATAACAAATCAACGCCTAAGACATCGACGTTCACTGGGATTTTGCCAAGAGACTGTGCAGCATCCGTATGCATCAGGATACCGTAGCGTTTGGCGATGCTGGTCGCCTCTTCAATAGGCTGAATCGTTCCGACCTCGCTGTTGGCGTGCATGACCGAAATGAGGATAGTATCCTCACGGATGGCACGCTCAATATCCGCCGGTGACACTCTGCCCCAGTGATCGACGGGAACGTAGGTCACTTCAGCGCCGAGTGTTTCGAGGAAAGCACAGGGATTGAGAATGGCCGGATGCTCGATGGTTGTCGTGATGATGTGGCGTCTGGGCTGGGTGGATGCAAAGTAAACCCCTTTTAAAGCGTGATTGTTGGCCTCGGTTCCGCCGCTGGTAAAAATCACTTCATTGGTGTTCGCCCCTATCGCTTCGGCAATCCGGCGTCTGGCTTGCTCGATCGTCTCTTGGAGTGAGGCTGACGCCCAATGCGACGAAGAAGGGTTGCCATAATGCTGCTCGAAAAACGGCAGCATTTCCTGGAGCACTTCCGGATCTAACGGGGTGCTGGCGTTATAGTCCAGATAAATGCGTTTCGTTACCTCTGTGTTTGATATTCCCGCCATTCGTAAACTCCTTCCTCCAACCGGAATGCTGTAAATCCCTCACGCTGCATTTTCTCCACCGCCTCGGCTGATGAAACGCAGTAAGGTCCACGGCAATACGCGGCAATTTGGGTTCCCTTGGGCAGACTTTGCAGATATTGATGAAGCTCTTCCATGGGAACGGATATCGCCCCTGGAATGTGTCCTGCCTCAAATTCATCGGCCGGGCGTACATCCAGCAACATCATGCTGCCTTCGTCCATTTTGCTCAGTACTTCATGTAATGACAGGGTCTGTACATCCTCACACCGACTCAGAAAGTCGTGTTTCATTCGGGTGATGTCGGCCAGCTGCATATCGCTCATTCGCCACAGAGCATTCAAAAAACCCTCAATATGAGGACCAGCCAAGGAGTAGATGACATACGTCCCCCGCTTGCTAAACTTCACCAGGCTGGCATCCAGTAAAATTTGGAGATGCCGCGATACGTTAGCTACGCTCATTTCTGTGGCCTCGGCCAACTTCTCAACGGACTTGGGTCCTTGGGATAATAAATGCATGAGTTCGAGCCGTTTATCGCTGGACAAGCATTTCCCGATTCGGGCAAACTGCCGGTACAAGTCGTCTTTGAAAGCACGAACGGGAAGATCGTGGTCCATATCTATCCACCGCCTTGCTATAATATTCAATTAATTGATTGAATTATAGTCGCGGTTATCTTTGACCGTCAAGGTAATAATGAGTTCAATGCTTGACTAGTTTTTACGAAAGTTCCCATGAAGGTTAGGCAAACCTGTCTTGAATGGGTAATGAATGATAGCTAACTTGCTTCCTTTATCCGCGGACTGTGTTAGTCTTAGTAATAAATTGCTAATTACCTGGTTGAAAATGTATTTTTAGGAATGATTGGTTTTTTGGTAAAATAGGATACCAGGTGGGAAAATACCTGCCGCCAGAAAGAGAAAGTATGAAGGGGACAACATTCGGCATTGACCGAGAAGGGGAGGACACATGAAATCATCCATAAAGGTATCATTATTGTCATTAGCGCTGCTGCTCCTCGTAGTGACCGGATGGTCCGGTTGGACGGGAAGCGCCGCAGCTGCGCCGGATTCCGGCAAAACCTATGTCATTGGTACCGACATTACGTTTGCTCCGTTTGAGTTTCAGGACGTCAGCGGCAAGTTTGTCGGGATCGACATGGATCTGATGGAGGCCATCGCCAAAGATCAGAATTTTAAATATGAGATCAAGCCGCTGGGCTTTAACGCAGCCGTCCAGGCGCTGGAGGCGAACCAGGTGGACGGTGTCATCGCAGGGATGAGCATTACCGACGAACGGAAGCAGAAATTCGACTTTTCCGAGTCCTATTTCGAATCCGGCGTGGTGATGGCCATCAGTGAAAGTAATAACAACGTTAAGACCTACGAGGATTTAAAAGGGAAAAAAGTAGCCGTAAAGACCGGTACAGAAGGCTACAGCTTCGCCGAATCCATCGCCTCGAAATACGGGTTTACCATCGTCCCGTTCGACGATTCCTCGCAAATGTACGACGATGTCAAAACTGGAAACTCCGTGGCCTGCTTTGACGATTACCCCGTGCTGGCTTATGGCGTGAACCAGAACAATGGACTCAAGATCGTAACCGAGAAGGAAGCAGGCGGCTCCTACGGCTTTGCGGTCAGCAAAGGCAAAAATCAGGAGCTGATGCAAAAGTTCAATACCGGTCTGACCAATCTCAAAGCCAGCGGGGAGTATGACCAGATTCTCGAGAAGTATCTCGGTGAAAATGCATCCGGACCCGCGAACCAAAGCCGCTGGGGACTGATTCAGGATTCGCTGCCACCGCTGCTGACGGGACTGGGCAAGACGCTGCTGTACACGATCGTATCGCTGTTCTTCGCCTTTATCCTGGGGTTGATCTTCGGCTTTATGAAGGTGGGACGCAATAAGTTCCTCCGCGGCTTGGCGACGGTATTTGTCGATGTTTTCCGCGGCATTCCGCTGATCGTCCTTGCCTTCTTTATTTACTTCGGTATTCCGCAGGCATTCGGCTTCACGATGCCGCTGTTCCTGGCGGCCATTCTGACGCTCACTCTGAATGCTGGTGCGTATGTAACGGAAATCATCCGGGGCGGCATACAGTCGATCGACCGCGGCCAAATGGAAGCGGCCCGTTCGCTCGGTTTACCGTACCGCAAGGCGATGATGAAGATCATCATCCCGCAGGCGATCCGCGTCATGATTCCGGCGTTTATCAACCAGCTGGTCATTACGCTGAAGGATACGTCGATTCTGTCGGCGATCGGTCTGGTCGAGCTGACCCAATCCGGTAAAATTATTATCGCCAGAACGTTCTCGTCATTTGATATTTGGCTGGTCGTAGCCATCATGTATTTGATCGTCATTACGATCTTAACGAAACTTTCGGGCTTCTTGGAAGGGAGGTTGCGTCGTGGGTAAAATCAGGGTTGAAGGATTAAAGAAGAGCTTCGGCGCTAACCAGGTGCTGAAGGGGATCGATATGCAGGTGAAGGAAGGCGAGGTCGTGTGCGTGATCGGCCCTTCCGGTTCCGGCAAAAGTACGTTTCTCCGCTGCATCAATCGGCTTGAGGACATCACTGCAGGCCGGGTCATCGTGGATGACCAGGATCTGAACGATTCAAAGACGGACATCAACAAGGCGCGTGAAAACATCGGCATGGTGTTCCAGCATTTTAACCTGTTTCCGCATTTCAACGTGCTGAAGAACATCATGTTCGCTCCGATGGAGCTGGGCAAGATGAACGCGAAGCAGGCGCGCGAAACGGCGATGCGTCTGCTGGAGCGGGTCGGACTCGCCGACAAGGCGGACGCGTTCCCGAGCCAGCTGTCGGGCGGGCAGAAGCAGCGGGTGGCGATCGCCCGCGCACTCGCGATGAATCCCGACGTCATGCTGTTCGACGAGCCGACGTCCGCGCTCGACCCCGAGATGGTCGGCGAGGTGCTCGGCGTCATGAAGGATCTGGCCCGCGAAGGCATGACGATGATAATCGTCACGCACGAGATGGGCTTCGCCCGCGAAGTGGCGGACCGGGTCGTCTTCATGGACGGCGGCTACATCGTTGAGGAGGGGCCGCCGGAGGAAGTGTTCGGCCGGCCGAAAAACGAGCGTATGATCAGCTTCCTGGAGAAGGTGCTGTAAGCAAGCCATAGCGTATGTGAGCTGAGTACGTGATGAACCGTTACCGGTGATCACAGCGGTTTGAATTGGATGAGAGCCTGGTCGGGCAGCGTTGGCTGCCTGGCCGGGCTTTTTTGCTCACGGCAGTGATTTTGGCCGCAGCGTGGATGCCTTCCTGGCCCATTTCGGAAGGCGCATTCGCGGACAATTCCGCGTCGATGGCCGTAACGCTGATGAATGTGGTGCTGTTGGTGCTGACCGGTGCATACGGGTGCCAACGCGTCCGGTGGTACCGCGCGCTGCTGGATTCGGTATTGGTGATTGCAGCGCAGTTCGCGGGTGCAGGCATCGCCACGCTTATTGGAAATGCGCCCGCCGGGCTGTTTGACTCCATCGTGGTGGAGGGGCTGCTTTTAGTGTGCATCAGCGCGGTCTTGTTTGTGATTTTTAGAGTGGTGCGGTGGATGATAAGGTAAGGCTGAATGGTGCGGAAGTAAAATAGGATTATTTTGAAAAACAAGGCCAAGCCCGCTACATGCGGGTTTTGGTCTTTTTGCTATTGCAATATACAGTGACACTGTATATAGTGTAAGTATACAGTTGAACGATATAAAGTGTGACTGAGCAAAAGGGAGGCACTTCATTGAGCAGAGATAAACATTTACCGCTGACCGAAACGGTATATTATATTTTGTTGGCGCTGCTGGAACCGGCGCATGGCTATTTGATTATGCAGAAGGTGGAGGTGCTCAGCGCGGGGCAGGTCCGGATGGCGGCCGGCACGCTGTACGGGGCGGTGGACAATCTGCTGAAGCAGAGATTTATTCAGCCAACCGCGAGCGAGGACAGCCGCCGAAAGGTGTATGTCATCACGGATCTGGGACGGGAAATATTGAGGCAGGATTACGAGCGGATGCGGCACATGATCGAAGTGACCGATTTGCAGTGGGGCAAGGAGGAGTTGCAGCATGAAAAAATATAAAATTTTTACGAATTTGGACCAGGAAGAACAGTGGCTGAACGACATGGCCCGGCAAGGCTATACGCTCGTCCGGAAATCCTTCGGCTATCAATTCGAGCGAAGCGCACCGGAAGAAGCCAATTACCGGATCGATTTCCGCACGTTTAAGAATCAGCGGGACTTCGAGGATTATGTCGCCCTGTTCGAGGACAGCGGTTGGACGCATGTCGCCGGTACGAAGGGGTCGGGGGCGCAGTATTTTAAGCAGAACGGTAACCAGGGGAATGAAGATATTTTCTCCGATACCGACTCCAAGGCGGCCCGGTATAAGCGGATTTCCGACATGTGGATGACGCTTTGCTGCTGCTTTATCCCGATTTTCGCGGCGCTGATTTCGACCGATGCCATTGACGCGTCCGTCATTCTGAAGCCCCAATCGCTGTATTACACGCCGGGATTGTGGGAGATGAACGGTCCAAAATTTTGGCAGGCATTCTTGTTCGAGACGCCGTTCGCGCTGTTCCGCGGGATGATCTGGGCGGTCATCCCGGTCATGATCATCGTCTACTCGGTTTTCGCCTACAAAGCCAAAAAGGAATACGACAAATCCCAGCGGCAGTAATCATGTCGATTGGGAGCCAATAGGGGGATGCTGCGCTTGCAGCCGTCGTCCCTTTTTTTAGTGAATGGCAGCCAGGTTGGCAACATCGGTTTACGGCTTGGCGGAGTGCCAGGGCCTCTTTAATCTTTCTTTAGGTTTCCTTTAATATTAATTTCTGTTTGCTTAACATCCTCTCCCTATAATCAAAAGCATCTTAGGTTCACGCTCAGGCGCTCACGCGGAGCGGGCACCGGACCGGAAATGGGGAGAAAGAGATGCAGAAAAAAACGATCGCCGTGCTGTTCGGCGGCTGCTCAACAGAATACGAAGTATCGCTGCAATCGGCGGCTTCCGTCATAGATTCTTTGGACAAGGCCAAATATGAGCTGGTGCTCATCGGCATTACCCGGGAGGGAGCCTGGCTGAGGTATCATGGAGATCCGGAGGGAATCCGCGGGGACCGCTGGCATCAGCATCCCGGGTGCATCCCGGCATTTCTGCCGCCAAGCAGGGAAATAGGCGGAATCGTGGAGTTGGTTGGGACGGAATACCGGATGACGCAAGTGGACGTCGTCTTCCCGGTTCTTCACGGCAAAAATGGGGAAGACGGCACGCTGCAAGGGCTGCTGGAGCTGTCGGGTATTCCTTTTGTCGGCTGCGGCACGCTGTCCTCTGCCCTTTGTATGGACAAGGAGGTCGCCGGCAAGCTGGTCAAGGCGGCCGGTGTGAATGTGGCGGATTCGGTGACGGTCCACGCAGGAGACGACTTGTATGCGGCGGCTAAATCGGCTGAGACGCTCGGCTATCCCGTCTACGTTAAACCGGCCAAGTCCGGTTCCTCCTTCGGTATCACGAAGGCGTACGACAGACTGGCGCTGATGGACGGCATCCGTGAGGCGCTGCAGCATGACGACAAGGTGGTGGTCGAGCAGAACATTGCCGGTTTTGAGGTGGGCTGCGCGGTCCTGGGTCATCGGGAACCGTTTATTGGGGAAATCGATGAGATCGAGCTGCAGGGCGAGTTTTTTGACTATACGGAAAAATATCAGCTGATTTCTTCGACGATCCACCTGCCTGCACGGGTTTCGGAGGAAACGGCGAAACGGGTCAAAGAAACTGCGCGCCGCATCTACCGGACGCTCGGCTGCCGCGGCTTGGCCCGGGTGGACATGTTTATAACCGAAGGGGACCGGATCGTATTCAATGAAGTGAACACGATGCCGGGCTTCACGGCGGCGAGCCGTTATCCGAACATGATGCGGGCCAGCCACCTGCCGTATCCGGACCTGATGGACCGGCTGATCCAGCTGGCCGAAGCGATGGAGGTGGTCCGATGATCGGGGTTGTAGGCACAGAAGGCCGCGTGATTCATATCCAGCCGGGCATGGTGTACCGGGGACACCTGACCCTCATTAACAGCGAGCACCCGCTTCGCCAGGCGCCTTATTCCAAGAGCCTCGCGCCTGTGGAATCACTCGCTCATGCCAGCACTCATGAACGGGTGATGCGTCTGGAGCGCAAGTGCCTGGAGCAGCTTGAGGCGCTGCTGGATGCCTGCGGGGGCCGAAGCAGCATCGGAGTAGTCAGCGGCTACCGAACCGCTATGGAGCAGCAGCGCATCTATGACCGATCGCTGGTGGAGAACGGAGAGATTTTTACAGCGAGCTACGTGGCTCGTCCCGGAGAAAGCGAACACCAGACCGGGCTGGCGGCCGATGTAGGCGATAAGCATACGGGGGTCGACTATTTATGCCCGTCGTTTCCGCAGGGCGGCGTTTATGCCTCCTTCCGAGAGCTTGCAGCGGAGCATGGCTTCATCCAGCGTTACAAGCAGGGCAAAGAGCATCTCACGCACATTGCCTGCGAGCCTTGGCATTTTCGCTATGTGGGCGTGCCGCATGCCATCCTTATGGAGCAGTATGGGATGTGCCTGGAGGAATACACAGACTACTTGAAGCAGTTTACCTTGAAGGGTCCTCATCTGTTCAAGAAGGTAAAGGAACATCTCGTGGAAATATACTTTGTCCCTGTGCATGAAGATGAGCAGGTGCTGACGATTAAGGTCCGCCCTGAGACGAGGGTGGAGTGCTCGGGGAACAATGTGGACGGCTGCATCATCACCATCTTCCATGATTTGCGGAAGGGGCTGGTGGGTTGAGGGCGCATCGTCTTCGGGCAGAGACGTTCCCTGTGAGATGGGAATACTCGCTTACTTCTCCAAGCGAAAAGAGAGAGGCCCGGCCTACCTTATCCCACCGGGCGTGGGCGGAAATCCAACTGGAGCACTTGCGGCATAACGCCGTGGAACTTCAGCGGATTCTCCCGTCCGGGTGCCGCCTGATGGCGGTGGTCAAAGCCAATGCGTACGGACACGGCATTGTAGGAATCGCGCGGTATCTGAACCGTTCGGGGATTCACTGCTTCGCCGTGGCGGAAATCGGGGAAGGGATCCTTTTGCGGGAACAGGGCATCCAGGGAGAAATTCTAATCCTTGGCTACACCGATCCAGAGAGGGCCGCTGATTTGGCCAGGTACCATCTGACGCAGACGATGGTAAGTTTGGAATACGGGCAGGCCTTGGAAGCGCGCGGTATCGACCTGGAGGTTCATGTCAAAATCGATACCGGCATGAACCGGCTCGGGGTACCCCACCAAGATACGGAGTCGATTCTGCGGTGCTTTGACTTTGTTAATCTTCGGGTGACGGGCATATTCAGTCATTTGTCCATGTCAGACGGACTTGGGCCGGAGGAGACCGAATTTACGCGCCGGCAGATCGCCCACTTTGATGGTGTGATCGCGCAAATCAAGGAAGCGGGCATCGATCCAGGCCTTGTGCATCTGCAGAGCAGCTACGGCATGCTGAATTACCCGGAGCTGCGCTATGACAGGGCCCGTCCGGGGATCGCGCTGTACGGCCTGCTCAGCCAGGAGGGCGACGCTGTGCGGTGCCAGGCCGAATTGCGGCCTGTGTTGGCGCTCAAGGCGACCGTGACGCAGGTGAAGGAGGTGCAGGCCGGCCAGCCGGTCGGCTACGGACGCCGCTTCGTACCTGAACGCGATATTCGGATCGCCACGGTATCCATCGGCTATGCCGACGGTGTTCCGAGGATGCTGTCGGACGTGGGCGGACAAGTCCTGATCCGCGGGCAGCGGGCCCGCATCATCGGCAGCATCTGCATGGATCAGCTAACCGTCGACGTTACCGGCATCGACGGCGTACGGCAGGGTGACACCGTGACGCTGATCGGCCAGGATGGCGATGAGCGGATCACCGCCGGCGAGATCGCCGCGTGCTGCGGAACGGTTACCAACGAAATCGTCAGCCGGATTGGCAGCCGGGTACAGCGCATATATGTTGAGTAGCCGCTGGGTACAGCGGCTTTTTTTGCGCTTATGGCTATGGTTGGGGTTACCCCGTTACTTCGCTGTATTACGGCGCTTGAACTCTTTTATGATGTAGTTTTTTACGGAGACGATCAGCGTTTCCGGGATGAGGACGAAACCCACAAATAGCAGCATAATGAACGGAAGAGAAGCTGTGAAAATAGCGAAGGTTTGTTCTTCCTTCGGCTCCATGATGACCAACCACAGGGGAATAGCAACAACCCAGGTTAATAGGTTGGAAATCAGCAGATAGGTCAGATTTTCCCACAGTAAGCTAAATAGAATCAAAACAGCAATAGGGATCGTCCACGAATCCAGCGGCTGATCCAGACTCAAAAAGCAGAAGAAGGCCATGGGATAGATCAGTGTAAGAACGATTTGGCTGGCTTTAGGTCGCCTTCGTTTCATTGGGCTTCCCTTCCTTTCCTGTGTGATATATACAAAAAACCACCGCCTTGTGAACGAACCTCCAACGGTTAGCGGATGCCTAACAACGAGGGGACAGTTCAATGCAAGCGGTGGTTCTTTACTTGTGAGGCCGTTTTAAAGCGTTGTTGTACCCGGTCTAGGATTGCTGATCGTCCATCAGGCGAACCAGCAGGACGATGGCCTCGGCACGGGATGTCCGGGCTGCGGCCGCAAAAATCCGGCCGTTACGGCCCACGGTCAGGCTGCCCTCCTCTAGTGCGGCCGCTACGGGCTTCGCCCAAGCGGGGATCAGGGCGTCGTCGTTAAACGAGGTGCGCCCAGCGGACCATTCATTTCAGAACTCCATTGTATTCGCTGCTGATTCGTAAATCCCTCTTAATCGGCCCGGAATAAGCTATATTTTCATGCCTTGAAAAAAACACAGAAATTAACCGTTGACAGGGACCACCCCCGGTGATAACCTCAACCAGAGGAAAAAAGCCAACCTGCTATACGATATGTATGATTGATTCACACGGCAGACCTTTGAGGAGCTGTTTTTTCAAGATTACGTCGATAGACGTTTTGCATATGACGTTAGTCCTTTGTGGACCCATAGATCCGCATACCTGGCAAGCCGACTCTTCTATCCGAAGGGTTTTTTCATTTTATAAAAACGTGGGCATGCTGCCAGATGCCTAATCCGACAAAAAGAAAGTGATCCCTTGTATCAGCTAAAGTTTAAGGCGAACACCGAGCGCCTGCTAGACAAACATCTTACCGGTGAATCGATCGATTACCGGCAGATTATTTCCCTGTTCATTCCGATTCTGATCGACCAGGCGTTTATTATTTCGCTGAACATGGTCAACGCCGCCATGATCAGTTCGGCCGGGGTCGCTGCCATCAGTGCCGTCAATATGGTCGACTCGCTCAATATTTTTCTGGTCAGCGTCTTTATAGCCATGTCGACGGGCGGAACGGTCGTCGTCGCGCAGTATAAGGGCAGCGGCAACGACCTGATGGTTTCCAAAGCAGCGTCAAGCACCATCTCTGCCTGCGCGATCCTGGCGCTTGCCCTCAGCTTAATCCTGGTCTTGTTCCACCAACCACTGCTAAGCGTGCTATTTGGGGCGGCCTCGCCGGAAGTCATGGACAATGCCAAAGTATATCTGCTCGGAGGCGGCGTGTCTTTTGTAGGGATCGCCATTACTGAAGCGGTGTGCGGCGCGCTGCGGGGGATTGGCAAATCAAGGGCATCGCTCATGCTGTCCTTGTTCATGAACCTGACCTACGTCGTGCTGAATTTGGTATTTATCAACCTGCTGCACATGGGCGTGCTCGGCATGACGATCGCGATCAACATCGCCCGGTACCTGGCGGCCGCCTGCGCGCTGTACTTCCTGGTCAAAAGGGACACGGATCTGCATTTCCAGCTCCGGTCGATCATTCAGGTGAACCTGAAGATGCTCCGCAAAATCTTTTCCATCGGCATACCGTTTGCAGCGGAGCAGATGTTCTTTAACGGCGGTAAAATGCTGACCCAGATCTTCATCGTCGGTCTCGGCACCTATGCCATCGCTACCAATGCGATCAGCGGGTCGCTGGCAGGCGTCTCCCAAATTCCGGCGAACGCTCTCTCGCTCACGCTGGTGACAGTGGTAGGACAGTGTATTGGACGGCGAAATGTGGAGGACGCGCGCAAGTTCACCAAGACGTTCCTGTGGCTGGCGTCCTTCTCCTTCGTGCTGACGGGTGTGATCATGATGGCGTTGTTCCATCCGCTGGTCAGCCTGTTCCATCCGCCGAAGGAGATCGTCGGGGACATCTTCACGGTCCTGCTCATCAACCTGATCGCGCAAGTGCCGCTGTGGGCCATCAGCTTCATTATGCCGTCGGCGCTGCGGGCTGCCGGGGACTCCAAGTTCACCTCGATGGTCTCCATGCTGTCGATGTGGCTGTTCCGGGTCATCCTGGGCTATGTGCTCGGCATTGTGCTGCATTGGGGAATCGTCGGCGTCTGGCTGGCGATGAACTGCGAGTGGGGCGTGCGCGGCACCGTCTTCCTGCTGCGTTTTCTGGGCAAGAAGTGGTATCAGCACCGCTTGATCGATTGAATTTTAAAAAGGACTTTCCCCGGCTTGTCAGCCGATCAGGGAAAGTCCTTTTGCGTTATCGTTGCTCCGCTATTCATCCGCAATAATAAGCTTCGTTTGCGTCTTTTTAAATTTGGCGGCATAGCTGCGGTCCACCAGGTTGTCTGTCACGATCGCATCGATTTTGTCCAGCGGCGCGATCGCAATGGTGACGTCCCGGCCGAATTTGCTGCTGTCGGCGGCGACGAACACTTCCCTGGACAGTTCGATCATTTTTTTGCGCGTGGTCGCTTCCTCCAGGTTATAATCGGAAATTCCTCGCTCGGTCGTAATGCCGCTGCAGCAAATAAACGCCTTCCGGACGTTCAGCTCATGAAAGTTGAAAATATACTCAAACGTCACGACCGACTGCTCATCCTTGCGGATTTTTCCCCCGATGATCATCAGCTCAATGTCGGTGTTCATCAGCTCGGTAATGACCGGGATGGAGTTGGTAATCACCGTCAGCTTCTTCTTGTCCTTGATGTATTTGGCTATATGATACGTCGTCGAGCCGCTGTCGATATAAACGCAGTCCCCGTCCTGTATGAATTCGCAGCATTTCCGGGCGATTCGCTCCTTCTCCTCCAGCCGGTCGATCATGCGCTCATCCATGGAAGGCTCACCATACTTGGGTTCGGCCAGCTTGATCCCGCCATAGATTTTGACGATTTTCCCCTGATTGGTCAGCACATTGATATCCCTGCGAAGTGTGTCTATAGAGATGCCCAGTTCTTCGGTCAACTCGTTGATTTTCAAAACCTTGCGGATTTTCAGAAGATCAATGATTTTCTTTTGTCGTTCTAATGGCAGCATATTTTTCACCTGTAATCTATGACTTGAACAACTTGGGCTAATCGCTGAATGTACCTCAAGTGTACCGACAGACGCCTTGAACATCAATAGAAAAACTGCAGAGTAGAAGCCCCTGGTTCCAAACATGATGCACGACTGATTTATTACTTACGCATAAATTAGCACGCATTTTCCCTGTTGTTTCGATTAGAGTTAGTCAGAATATATGAAAAACATATGCATAATTTACTTTTGTTTTACACAATGACCGATTTGGATTGACATTCGCTTCTTATACTTGGGTTGTGTTTATGGGAGGTGAGCCGTCTGCTCAAGCTGCAGCATATTCGTAAACAATTCGACGAAAAGATAGTTTTGGAAGACATCAGTCTCGAGATCGGAACGGGCGAAATCGTATCGCTCCTCGGTCCGAGCGGAAGCGGGAAGACGACCCTGCTCGGCATTATTCTCGGGTTAACCGGTATGGATCAAGGCAAGATCCTGTTTAACGGCACCGACATCAGCCGGGTGCCCATGAACAAGCGAGGTTTCAACATCGTGTTTCAGGATTATGCCCTGTTCCCGAATTTGAACGCTTACGACAATATCGTATACGGACTTCGCAACAAGAAGGGGATCAGCAAGGAGGAGGTTCAGGAGACCATTGATTTTCTGGAGCTCGGGCCCCATTTGAAAAAAAGAATCAGCGAGCTGTCCGGGGGGCAGAAGCAGCGGGTGGCCTTGGCCAGAACGCTGGTCACCAAGCCGAAAATCCTGCTGCTGGACGAGCCGCTCAGCGCCCTTGACGGGGTGATCAAGGAATCGATCAAGCAGCGGATTCAATCGATCGCGCGGGAGTTCAAGCTGACGACGATCATTGTGACCCACGATCCGGAAGAGGCGCTGACCCTATCGGACAAAATCCTGATCATCAACCAGGGCAAAATCGCCCAATACGGCACGCCGCAGGACATCATCCAGCAGCCGGCGGATGCTTTCGTGGAACAATTTATTATCCGGCAGCTGAAGATCAAACGGCAGAACATATACCAGCTTTTTGGTGCAGCTCATGCATAAAGTCAAGCTTGAAATGCGGGTGATTTTCATCCTGATCTTACTGCTGTTCGCCGTGTTTCTGTTCATCCCGCTGGTGGTGCTGCTGATTCGCTCTTTGGAAAACGACCAGGGCTTTACGCTCGCCAACTATACCGATGTGTGGAGCAACCGGGACCTGACCCGCTCCATTCTGAACAGTGTTAAAGTATCGGCGCTGACCGCACTCATCACGACGGTGCTTGGCTTTATTCTCGCTTATTGTATTCATTGTACCAACGTGTACCGGCCCATCAAGGGCGCAGTAAGAATTCTGGTCGCGCTCCCGATGCTCCTGCCCACGATTACCTACGGGTTCGCGATCATGTACTCCTTCGGCAACCAGGGGTTAATCACCCGGATCACGGGACGGAACTGGTTTGAAATTTACGGATTCAACGGATTGCTGCTCGGCTATGTCATTTACACCCTGCCGCCGGCCTTTCTGCTGATCCACAATGCGTTCCGCTATGTGGACCGGAAGTTCATCATCGTCTCCAGGCTGATGGGGGACGGCACGCTGCGCAGCTTCAAAAACACGGTGCTGCGTCCGTTGGCGGGAGCGTTGGGCGGCGCGTTGATCCTGTCGTTTATTTTGAGCTTTACCGATTTCGGGATTCCGGCGTCGGTCGGCGGCACCTACGAGGTCGTGGCAGGACAGCTGTACCAGGTGATGCTCGGCTCCATCCCGGATTTTAACCAGGGGGCGGTCGTTGCGATCGTCATGCTGATCCCGGCGGTGTTCGGCATCTGGCTGCTGCAGGCGCTGGAGAAGCTCAATTTCCACGTTGACAAAATGGCCGATACGCCGCTGCCCAAGCACCCCGTACGGGATACGGGCTTCGGGGTCCTCTCCCTGGTGGTCGTGCTTGGCATGCTCTCTATCTTTGCGGTCATGTTTATCGCACCGTGGATGAACGGATATCCGTACGATCTAACGTTTACCTTCAAGCATGTGACGAGCGTGCTGGAATCCGGAGATCTCACAGGGGTGTACAAGCATTCGCTGTGGGTCGCGCTGCTGACATCCGTCTTTGGCACCCTGGCTGCTTATTCGGCCGCGCTGCTCAATGTGCGCACGAACCTGCGATGGCGGGGAGTTACGGATACCATCTCGATGATCACCAACACGGTGCCGGGCATGGTGCTGGGAATTTCGTACCTGCTGTTTCTGAACGGGAGCAGTCTGAAGGGGACGTTTACGATTCTGGTGCTGTGCAACATTATTCATTTGTTTACGACGCCATACCTGATGGCCAAAAACGCCCTTTCGCGGATGAACCCATCCTGGGAAACGACCGGGGAACTGCTCGGGGACAGCTGGCTGCGGACCGTCTGGCGGGTGGTGCTGCCGAATTCGGCCGCTACGGTGGTCGAGATGTTCGGATACTTCTTCGTCAACGCGATGGTGACGATCAGCGGCATCATCTTTCTGGTGTCGGCCCAGACGTCGGTGGTGGCGAGCAAAATCAAGGAACTGCAGCATTTTGCCAAGTTTAATGAGATTTTCGTGCTGTCCATGCTGATCTTCGCAACCAACCTGATGATCAAGGTGCTGTGCGAAATATTGCAGAGAAGGAGGGCGGTGCAGCGGTGAGCCCGGGATTAGCTCGCCACAAGGGAGACTGCGCCTTCGGGTAATGACACGATCTGAATTGGTTTTCATATCATTTTCTCATTCGCCAAGCTCAGCGGAGGGGACGAAATCGGTTTGGAGAAGCGCAGCGTTTGCCAATAGCGATCGGAAAATCGATATTGACCCGGAACGGCCTCGGAAAGCACGAAAGCAGACAGTAAGCCGGCATTACCATCATTTATCTGAAGTGAGGGAATTAACCCATGTCCAAGTCCAAAACGTTCAAAGGCCTTCTGCTCACCCTGCTCGCCATCAGCCTCGTATTCGCCCTGGTCGGATGCAGCAGCAGTAAAGCGGAGGAATCCAAGAAGGTCGTCATCTACACCAACGGCGATGAAGAAGCGGTGGCCGCCATGAAGACCGCGCTGAAAAATGCCGGCTACGACGGCAAATACGTGCTGCAGTCGCTCGGCACCTCCGAGCTCGGCGGGAAGCTGATGGCGGAGGGAAGCGATATCGAGGCTGATCTCATCACGATGAGCTCGTATTTTATCGACAGCTCGCAGAGCAAATACCACATGTACAAGGACCTGTCTTTTACCACTAACGTCATGGATTCCTATCCGTCCTACTATACGCCGATCCTGGCCAATACCGGATCGATCTTCGTGAATACCGAGGTACTGAAGCAAAAAGGATTGGAGAAGCCGGTATCGATCAAGGACCTGACGAAGCCGGAATACAAGGGCCTGGTATCGATCCCGAATATTATGGACTCCTCCACCGGCTGGCTGCTCGTGCAGGCCGTCATCACGCAGTACGGAGAAGCGGAAGGCAAGCAGGTGCTGCACGATCTGATCGCAAACGTCGGCCCGCATCTGGAGAGCTCGGGCTCCGGCCCGATCAAGAAAGTCGAAGCCGGCGAGGTTGCCGCAGGCTTCGGACTGCGCCACCAGGCGGTCAAAGCCAAGGCCTCGGGAGTGCCGATCGACTATGTCGACCCGTCGGAAGGCAACTTCTCGCTGACCGAATCGATCGCGGTGGTCGATAAGAAGAACGCCACGACCGATCTCGCCATGAAAATGGCGGAGACGATCATCAAGGATGCGCGCAAGGACCTGATCACGAACTATCCAGTCGCCCTCTACCAAGGCGAGACGGTGGAAGACGTCAACAAGCCAGCCCAATCGATGAAGTTCGCCAAGCCGCTGACGGTGGAGCTCCTCGAAGAGCACCAGAAGTTTTTTAACGATGCCAAATAACAGATGACGACGTCCAAGAATGAACCCAATACACGGCAGGGAGTGACTTACCCATGAACCAATACAAGCTGTTAACCCCGGGACCGCTGACCACGACCCGTACGGTGAAGGAGGAAATGTTTCTGGACCGCTGCACCTGGGACGATGACTATAAATCGATTACGCAGCGGATCCGATCCCAGCTGCTCGGCATTGCCGGCGCTGATCCCGCAGAATACACCGCCGTGCTGATGCAGGGCAGCGGCACGTTTGCGGTCGAATCGGTCATGACCACGGCCATTTCCGATCAGGACAAGGTGCTGATCATCACGAACGGCGCCTACGGTGAGCGGATCGTCCAGATGGCGCGGTATATCGGCTTGAACTATGCGGAATATCGGATCGACTATAACGAGCATCCCGACGAAACGGAGCTTCGCGGCTTGCTTGAAGCCGATCCTTCCATTACCCATATCGCGATGGTTCACTGCGAAACGACGACGGGCATATTGAATCCGCTCGAAACCGTAGCTGCGCTGTCCCAAGCGTATGGCAAAACGCTCATCATTGACGCCATGAGCAGTTTCGGCGGCATCGCGATCGATGTCCCGGGCTTCGGAATCGACTATTTGATCAGCAGCGCCAATAAATGCATTCAAGGCGTACCCGGTTTCGGATTTGTCATTGCCAGACTGGAGAAGCTGAAGGAGCTTCAAGGCACGGCGCGCAGCCTGTCTTTGGATCTCTACGACCAATGGAAGGGCATGGACAAGGACGGCAAATGGCGGTTTACCTCGCCCACCCATGTCGTGGCGGCCTTTGCCAAGGCGCTTGCCGAGCTGGCGGATGAGGGCGGCGTCCCGGCCCGGTTCGAACGCTACCGCCGGAATAACCGTCTGCTCCGCGACCGGCTGGCTGGCATCGGGCTGCACGCCTATATCGATGAGGCGAAGCAGTCGCCGATCATTACGACGTTTTTGTTCCCTGACGGGCATTTCAGCTTTGCCGACTTTTACGCCTACGTGAAGGAAAGGGGCTTTGTGATCTACCCCGGCAAGCTGACGAACTTCGATACGTTCCGCATCGGCAACATCGGGGAGATTTATGAGGAGGACATCAAGCAGTTGTGCAGTATAATCGAGGAATATATGGGAGGGATGAAGCGATGAACCGGATCGAGGGCGTAATTTTGGATTGGGCCGGAACGGCCGTGGACTTTGGCTGCTTTGCGCCGGTGAACGTATTTGTCGATATTTTCAGCCAGGCCGGTATTGAGGTCACGATGGAGGAAGCCAGGGGACCGATGGGCATGCTCAAGATCGACCACATCCGCGCTATGCTGTCGATGCCGAGGATTTCTGCCCTCTGGAAGAACAAGTACGGACGGGATTTCAGCGAAGAGGATGTGCATCGGCTGTACGCCGCGTTTGAGCCTGCGCTGATGGCCTCCCTTTCCGAATATACGGATCCGATACCCGGCGTGATCGAGGCGATGGAAGCACTGCGGGCGGGCGGACTGAAGATCGGCTCGACTACAGGGTATACGCGTTCTATGATGGACATCGTCACTCAGGGCGCACGGGACAAAGGGTACTTTCCCGACCATCTTGTCACACCGGACGAAACAGGATCTTACGGCAGACCGTATCCGTACATGATTTTCCGCAACATGGAGCATCTGAAGCTGTCCGCATCCTGGAAGGTCGTCAAGGCCGGCGATACGGCCTCCGATATCCAGGAAGGCGTGCAGGCCGGTGTATGGTCGGTCGGCGTCGTCATCGGCAGCTCGGAGATGGGCCTGAGCCAGGAGGAATACGACTGCTTGTCCGCGGATGAGCGGGACGAGGCGATAGAGCGCACGAGACGGGCGTTCCTGGCGAACGGGGCCGACTTTACGATCGATACGCTGGCCGGGCTGCCGGCACTCATCGGAACGATCAACCATATGCTGGACAAGGGCGAACGCCCGGGTCGAGAACAAGCACAGCGGCTGCAGACCGCAGAGCTTTAATGGCATACAGTGCAGCTGTCACCTAACCGCGCTTCGGCGCGGTTTTTTGTATTGACCTAGTTCATTCGCGCAACTTTTCAGTTGCTTATTCTTTACATGCAACCTTGAAGTTGCTTATAATGGATTTATGAACGGGGACAAAGACGCTATATTCAAAGCTCTTAGCGACTCGACTCGGCGGCTTATGTTAGACGAGCTATCCGATCGCAACGAGCTGACGTTGTATGAACTGACGGCACGCCTCATTATGAAGCATGAGCTCTCCATTTCGCGGCAGGCGATTGCCAAACATCTTGCTGCATTGGAAGAGGCGGGGCTCGTCAAGACAGAAAAAAAGGGGAAATATCGGGTCATTATATTCAACAACGAGCCGCTTAAACATTTGCTGGAAGGATGGGTAAAGTAATTTTATGGGACCAGATTGTAACAAGAGCACCAATACCATAACTTTCAAAGGAGGCAAAGAAGGATGAAAATCGTTGTGACCAGTATATTTGTATCAGACCAAGATCGGGCACTGAAGTTTTATTCGGAAAAGCTGGGGTTTGTAAAAAAGGAGGACGTGCCCGTCGGCGAATACAGGTGGATCACGCTTGTTTCTCCCGACGAGCAGAACGGTACCGAGCTCTTACTCGAACCGAATGACCATCCTGCCGCCAAAGAGTACCAATCGAAGATATTTGCTGATGGCATCCCGGCAACGATGTTTGGGGTGGAGGATATTGATACAGAGTACAAGCGGCTATTGGAAAACGGCGTGAAGTTTACAATGGAGCCGACCCAAATGGGCGATCTCACCATAGCCGTCTTCGACGATACATGCGGCAACCTTATTCAGATTGTGCAGAAGTGACTTCATGCCGGTTCTGATGGATTAACTACTTTGATGTTAACCCTGTCCTTTTGTAGGGATGGGGTTATATTTATTAAATAGGTTTTATCTTCTGGAGATCGGCTGAAGAAGCCCCTGCAATAATGTACTATCCGCTTACCGGCTCCGCACCCTATAATGCTAAAAAACGATGGTGTGAGGAGTATCCAACATGAACATTGCTTCTTTTCTGCTGTACTGTGTCATTGTTACCTTTACGCCGGGACCATCGAATATCGTGATTTTGGCGGCGGTCCGGCAGGAAGGCTTCAAGAAAGCGGCCAAATATATTGCCGGGGCTTCTATCGCTTACTCGTTGCTGGTGGCCGCTTCGGTCGTGGTGAACCGTGAGCTGGTTACGGGGATGCCCGTCGTCCTGACGGTGCTGCGGATCGCCGGAAGCCTGTTCATTCTGTACCTGGCTTACCAGATTTACCGCATGGATGTGTCCAAGGCGGCGGCCAAGCAGACGGCGTCCTTTATGTCGGGATTTTGGATGCAGTTTTTGAACCCGAAGGTGGTGCTGTTCACCATTACCGTCATTCCCATTTACGTCATGCCGTATTATTCATCAGGATGGGTCTTGGCCCTGTTTGTGGGATTGGTCTCGCTGATCGGCGTGGCCGCTTATTTTTCCTGGGGGCTGTTCGGCACACTGCTCAAGGGGATTCTGCAAAAATACCAAAAAATTTCGAATGCCGTTTTCGCCCTGCTTTTGGTATACTCGGCCATAATGGTATCCGGGATCACGGACATCGCGAGGGGGTGAGCGGAGGATGGAACGGTTCGAGTATAAGCAGGCAGCAGGCATTACCGCACTGTCGGCGAGCATTGCCGATTTTACGTACAAAAAGCACTGCCACGAAGAGTACGCGCTCGGCGTCACCCTCCGCGGCGTTCAGCAGTATGACCTGGAGGGGAGCCTGCAGTCCTCCCACTCCAGCGGCGTCATGCTGTTTCATCCCGAGCAGACGCATGACGGCTGGTCGCAGGACCGCACGGGCATCGATTATGTGATGCTTTATATTCACCCGGATCAGTTCCTGGAGGCCTTGGGAAAAAAAGAAGTGCTCCGCTTCTCTCAGCCCATCGTATACGATGAGGGGCTGCGGCGCAGCATTCTCGATCTGTCGGGTGCCGTCGCCGGCGGCCAATCCGAAGATGTATGCAGTGAGCTGCTGTTTCGGGTTGCGGGCCACTTTTCGCAGGACATCCTGCGGCCGATGGACATCAAGGCCCCGTCGTTCACCCGTAAAGCTAAAGAACGGATTCATGAGAACCTGGAGCATGTGCTTCGCCTGGACGAAATCAGCGGGGAGTTTGGAATGTCCAAATACCAGTTCATCCGGGCCTTCAAAGCCAACACCGGACTCTCACCCTACCAGTACTTCCTGAACTGCCGCTTGGAGCGGGCCCGGCAGCTGATCGAAAAGCACCGGGATATTTACCTGGCAGTGAGCAGCTGCGGTTTTGTGGATCTCGCCCATCTGAATCGCCACTACAAGCATGTGTACGGCACGACGGCATTCGAATATTTGTCTTACTTGGAGGGGAAGATCTGACCTCGTTATCTTCGCTTTTATAGGTTGGTTTTTGCGGCTCGTCATCCGAAGGGATGGCGGGCTTTTTTTGTGTTTGGAACACTGCGACCAACTCTATGGATGAAGATCCTGTCCGCCGGGCTGGCCCTCTCGTTAACATCTCCCTCATGGAACCGGATAGAACGGCTGCCTTATTCGCGCGGCGTTTTAAAAGGAAATGTTTCGGGCACAATGGATGTCATGAAATGTTCATGATTATAGTATAGGGTACTAGGGTATATTGAAAGAGGACAGTCATTCTGAAGACGAAGAGGAGTGCTGATATGATGAAAAATCAATGGCTTATGCTCATTGCCGCGGCCATGCTGCTGCTGGGAGGGTGCCAGAACAATGACACCGCGTCAGAACCGGCATCCGTGACTCCGTCGCAGCACGAGCACGCAGCGGACGATTCGGACATGAACATGGACCAGATGGACGAGATGCACCATTCCGGCTCCGGGGAAGTCCCCGAAGGGCTGAAAGAAGCGGCGAATCCGGCCTTCAAAGTGGGAAGCCAGGCGATCATCGAGGCCGGCCACATGAAAGGGATGAAGGGCGCCAAGGCTACCATCGTCGGTGCGTATGACACGACGGCTTATGCCGTCTCCTATACGCCGACGACCGGGGGGCCTAAGGTGACGAACCATAAGTGGGTGATCCACGAGGAGGTCCAGAACGCCGGTGCCGAGCCGTTCAAGCCCGGTGACGAGGTCGTTCTGGAGGCGGATCATATGCCTGGAATGAAGGGCGCCAAGGCCACCATCGATTCCGCTGAGAAAACGACGGTGTATATGGTGGATTACGAGCCAACGACGGGCGGCAATCCGGTCACAAACCATATGTGGGTTACGGGAAGCGAGCTGTCGGCTGCCCAATAATCGCTTGAAAACCCCAAACAACAAAGGGCCACGATCAAATGGCCCTTTGTTGATTTCCGGGAGACGCTCGTAGGAGGGCAGCTATACGGATCCGACCGCCCCTTTCAGTATTGGACAAGCGCCGAGTGTAAAAAAACACCCTCTAAGGGTGCTAAAGGTGCTCACGCGAGTATGAGTCGGGGATTCCAATCTTTACTTTCCGGGAAGGCGGATGAGTTACTCCCCTGAATACAGGCCGATGCGGTTCCCGAGTGTTGACAGCTTCTTCGGCTTTTGGTCCAGCTCGCCGGCCAAGGCGGTCAGTGCGTCTTTGAGCTGCTGCTCGTTCCAATACACGTAAGGGCTTTTCCACTGGCCTTCCACGGTCTGCATCTGGATCTGATCCGGTTTCATTTTTTTATAATTGAGGAGCCACCGCTCCATATTCTTGGCAGGAATGTCCGTTTGGACCTGCTCCCCGATAATGTCAAGTACCTGTCCCCATTGGCTGACGCCTTTAAATGAAGTAAGCTTGTCCAGGACCTGATTCAGCACCTGCTGCTGGCGGCGGTTCCGGTCGAAATCCGAAGACGGCGACGATCCGTCGTTGGACTTCCGGTACCGGACGAAGTCGAGCGCCTCCTTGCCGTCCAGATGCTGCATGCCCTTGCGCAAATTGATATCCGTGCCGTCTGCCGTATCCTTGTAGCGCATGTCCATGTCGACGTCGACATCCACGCCGCCGACGGCATCGATGATTTGACGGAATCCTTCAAAGTTGATCATCACCATATAATCGACCGGAAAATGGAACAAATCGCCGAAGAACTCCTTCGTGTCGGCCATGGCCGCCTTTTTGTCCTTGATATAGTAATGGGCGTAATAGTAGTTGGCTTTATGCGTCCCCAGCTGGGATTGGCTGATTTTTAGATCCCTGGGGATGGACAACAAGCTTGCCGATTTCTTTTCAGGATTCAGCGCACCCATAATCATTACATCGGTATTGATCGTCCCGCCGCTGCCTTCGCGGTTGTCAATTCCGGCGAGCAGAAAAGTCATCGGCTTCATGTCTGCCTCGGTTACGCTTTCAACCGGCGGCTCGCTGACAGTCTCTCTCGGTTCCTGCTGCTGGGACTGGGGTGCGTAATATTCGGCGGCAGCCGAAATTTTATGTAAGGTTGATATCGCTTTATGATGCAAAAATCCAAGGAATCCGCCTACTCCGATCAGCAGGAGCGCGATGACGGCCGTGATGCTGAGCATCCACTTGCGGAGCCGGCTCATTTTCTTCTTTGTGGAACGTGGTTGCATAACATCCTCCAATCCTGTTCTATCAAAAAAAGCACTATACATATGTATACTATAAATATTACAAGCGAGCAACTTTACATAGATTTCATTATACAATGTATAAAGTAGAACCTTTATCGAGCCCATGATGGATCCTGAGGTAGAATTTTAATAGAACTCCTTGACATTCACCGCATGCTGGAATAAGATGGATTCATAAATGACAGTAAGCACTGACGGACATTTTTGGAGAGCGATATTTGCAGTTTGATCTAAGGAGGGATTTCTGATGGGGGGGAGTAATAACGCCAGCCAGCCGGTCATTTGGGTCAACACATTTAAGGTGAAGCCGGGGAAGCTGGACGAATTCATTCGGGTTCAGACGGAGGAACTGCATTCTTTTGCAGAGCGCGACAGTGTCAAGGGCGTGCTCGGAAGCCGCTTCTTGCGCGCATCGCATAGAGACCGGGCCATAGCCGTTACTCTTTTTGAAAGTGTAGAGTCACATCAAACCTGGCTCAAGCAGGCGGATTTCTCCACACATTACGATAAGGTCAAAGATCTGATCGAAGTGGCGGAAGGCGATTACTTTACGGTCGAGGCCGCTTTTGGGGCAACGATCGAGTAAGTAGGGAGCCGAGGGCTGGACAGCTTATGGAGGGTCAGCTAGCAAAGGAACCATGAAGTGCACCCAGAGTGACAGTAAGTGCTTGCTGTCATTCTGATGATAAAAACGATTTGGGATATGGAAGGGAGAAATCAAATCATGACCAACATTGGAATCATTATTGGAAGCACCAGACCCGGAAGGAACGGGGAGGCGATCGGCCGCTGGGTGCATGAAATCGCAAGCGGGCGGAGCGACGCCAGATTTGAACTGATCGATATCGTGGATTACCGGCTGCCGCTGTTCGATGAGCCGATGTCCCCGATCATGGGACAGTACACCAAAGATCATACGGTAGCGTGGTCGAAGAAAATCGCCGAGTTTGACGGCTACGTGTTCGTGACTCCCGAATACAACAAGTCGATTCCCGGTGCGCTGAAGAACGCCATCGATTTCTTGTACCATGAATGGAACAACAAGGCCGCAGGCATCGTGGCTTATGGCGGCGGCGGAGGCTCGCGAGCAGCAGAGGCGCTGCGTCTGATCCTTGGGGAGCTGATGGTAGCCGACGTTCGCGCGCAGGTGGGACTGTCCCTGCATACCGATTTTGAAAATTACACGGTCCTGAAGCCGGGAGCCCATCAGGAGGCGGCGGTTCACGCCATGCTTGATCAGCTCGTGTCCTGGAGCGAGGCACTGAAGACCGTCCGGCTGAAGGAGAAGGCTCACGCCTAACGAGCTCTCTATTCATTCGCAGGAGCCAATCCGGAGGAGAATGCCGGGTTGGCTTTTTGCATAGGGAGAGATCTCTTCTGTGCCAAAATAGTTTTTTTCTACTATAGTATAGCTTGTATGCATCCAGGCATGCACCTGCCCTTCAAACGAGTATTCCTTGACAATACCGTCAAAGACGCCTAAGATTAGAATGAACGTTCTATCGTAAAACGAATGCAGGCTGGAGGTAACCGATCATGTTTGAGAAATACAACAAAGTTCAGCAGGCAGTGCTGGAAACGACGCTGCGGATTATTATCGAAAAAGAGCTCCAGGCGACGTCGATGGCGCTGATCGCCAAGGAATCAGGGGTCTCTACCGGAAGTATTTATCATTATTTTTCAAGTAAGGAAGAAATTATTAACGAGCTGTATCGAGCGATCGTTCTATACAACGGAGAATATGTCACACGGGGGATGGACGCCAAAGAACCGGTCCGGACGCGTTTTAACCGCGCCTGGGAGAAGGTGTTCGAGATTAACCTGATGAACCCGGAAGCCTCTCAGTTTGTTGAGCAGTACTCGTTCTCGCCTTATATTTCCGATGCCGTCAAGAGGGAATCGTATGAGGGCGGCTGGTGTAAGCCGATGGCGGCTTTGTACGCCAAAGCGATCGATTACCAGCTGTTCATCGAGCAGGAGCCGGCCATGATGGTTCAGATGCATTACGGCACGATGGCTTACCTGGTCAAAGGGCATTTACAGAAGCATTTTACGCTGACGGATGAAGTGATTCAAACGGTGATTAACTCCTGCTGGAAGTCGGTCGCCAAATAACTCCGCACCGAAGGTGTGGTTTTTTCAGCCCATTAGAATGAACGTTCGATATAATAATGAAAAGGAGCAAATACAATGAGCAAAACGATATTAATTACAGGAACCAGCTCGGGGCTGGGGAAATTAACGGCCATCCACTTTGCGAAAATGGGTTGGAATGTGGCGGCGACGATGCGCTCGCCGGAAAAGGAAACGGAGCTGACGGCATACAGCAATATTCAACTGTTTCGGCTGGATGTAACCGACGTTGAGCAGGTTCAAACGGCCGTGAAGCAGGCGATCGAGGCATTCGGCACCATCGACGTCGTCGTGAACAATGCCGGGATGGGCGCTTACGGGGCGCTGGAGCTGGCTGAAGAACAGGCCATCGACTGGCAGTTCGCCGTCAACGTGCGGGGACCGATTAACGTGATCCGGGCCGTTTTGCCCCATTTTCGCGCGAACGGGGGCGGGATGTTCATCAATATAAGCTCTTATATGGGCGTGACGAGTGCGGTTCCGCTGGGCTCTTTGTACAATATGTCCAAATTTGCCCTTGAGGGACTGACGGAAGGCCTCTATTATGAACTGAAGCCGCTGAATATCGAGCTGAGGTTAGTGGAGCAAGGGGGATCCTCAGGCAATAATTTCATCAACAACGTCGTCTGGAGTACGAATCCCGACATTCAAGATTATGATCGGCTAACAGCCCAGATGAAAAACCTGTTTGAACAAGCGGGCGGGGCCGATCTGGATGATCCCCAAACGATCGTCGGTGTCATATCGGATCTGGCCACCGGCAAGAGCACGCAGTTCCGCACGCTGGTCGGGGATGAGGCCCATGAATTGGTTAGGCTCAGACAGTCCGTACCGATTGAAGAATTCTTAGAGACGATGCGAAAACCATTTATGTAATAAAGGGGGAATAATATAACCGGAATAGAATGAACATTCTATCGAAAATGGTGGCAATTTAAAAAAGATCAACTCCAATGGGGTTGATCTTTTTCCTTTTTGCAAATGATAAGCATGATGATACCGGCTCGGGTTAGAACCATTTCTCGGCCCATTCTTCTACGGCTTGAAGCGCTCTGCCGAGTTCGGTCCCTTTACGTGTCAGAGAATACTCCGTACGGATCGGCCGCTCGGTAATGACATTGCGGATAATGATACCGTTATCCTCCAGCTCTTTAATGCGTTCGTTGAGCATGCGTTTGCTGAGATCAGGGATGTATGCATGAATTTCGCTAAAACGCTTTGGTTCCTCCATAAGGGTGTGAACAATCAGGCTAACCCACTTCTTTCCCGTAATCTGGTGTGCGAGCTCTACCTTTTCGCATAAAAGCCTGGCGCGTTTCTCATCCATAGTGCTGACCCCCTTGTGTGCACTGGTTACTTAATATTAACAAGTTATGATCTCTGTCAGGTTTCCCAAATCCAGCCGTCAATGTCCATACATTGCCATTATAATATCATAGAAAGCGCTGTCATTAAAGGGATTTTATTTCCGTTCATAATTTGGACAAGAATCTGTTGACTAATCGCTTAAATGGGTTTATGATTGCCAATGTGAATTCAACAGGTTATTAAAAGTAACCTTGTTGCAACGGATTTAGCTGCCAGCATGCGCATGGTTTTTGGTGGGAATGGAATGGAGGAGTCATACGTGGACAACATGACATTTGTCTTGTTTGGAGGAACAGGGGACCTGGCAAAGAGAAAAATATACCCTGCACTCTACAATCTGTTTATAGATAAAAAGATGCCTGAAGCGTTCTCGATTATCGCCTTGGGCCGCAGAGAACAATCCAGTGCAGATTTTCAGCAAAACGTAGCGAAATCGCTGCAAACTTTTTCAAGAAGAACCGTAAACGATCCGGCCGCTTTGGAGGCTTTTCTCCAAACGATCCGGTATACCGACCTTGATGCCAATCAAGTGGAGGATTACCATAAGCTGCGGAGCCTAGTAGAGTCGCGTGAACAGGAATTGAACATTCCTCAGAATCGCATGTTTTATCTCTCGGTGGCGCCGGAGTTTTTTGACGTGATCGCCTTAAATATTAAAAACAGCGGACTTGGTTCGACAAGCGGATGGAAACGTCTGATTATCGAAAAGCCTTTCGGACACGACCTGCAGTCTGCGCGCCATCTGAACGAGCAGCTCAGCAAAGCGTTTGATGAAAGCGAAGTGTACCGCATCGACCACTACCTCGGTAAGCCGATGGTGCAAAACCTGGAGATCCTTGAGTCTTCCAACCCGATTCTCAAAGCGCTGTGGTCCAACCATCACATTGCCAACGTCCAAATTACGGCAAGTGAGACCGTCGGCGTAGAAGAGAGAGCCGGATACTACGACAACTCGGGCGCGATCCGCGATATGGTGCAGAATCATTTGCTGCAAGTATTGATGATGGTTAGTATGCGTCTACCGGGCAGAGGCGATGCGAACGAAGTCCGCATGAAGAAGAAGAACGTCATGCAGTCCCTTCGTCCGCTGCAGAAGGAAGATGTCGCGAAGAACGTGATCCGCGGCCAATATGCCGCCGGTCAAATGCAAGGGAAGCCGGTTCCCGGTTATCTCGATGAGCCGGGCGTTCCTGCGGGCTCGAAGAATGATACGTTTATCGCTACGCGCCTCTGGATCGACAACTACTTCTGGAGCGACGTTCCATTCTACATTCGCACAGGCAAGAGAATGAAGGAAAAATCTACGCGGATCGTCATTGAATTTAAGGAACCGTTGAAGGGACAAAATACCACCAACGATCCGAATCTTCTCGTGATTGAAATCAATCCGAACGAAGGCATTTTTATGCAGTTGAACAAAAAGAATCCGCGGAACGATTCCAAGCTGGAGCCGATGCGCATTCACTTCCATGAAAATGGAAAGGACGTGCCGGAGGCTTACGAAAATCTGATTTTCGATGCGGTTCGCGGGGATTCCACATTCTTTGCCCATTGGGATGAAGTCGAATTGTCCTGGCAGTATGTGCAGCCGATTCTGGATGCCTTCGAGGAGGACAGCGTTCCGCTTCACCCGTATCCTGCAGGTTCGAATGGACCTGAAGCGTCTGCCCAACTGCTGGCTGAGGACGGCTTCAAATGGTGGCTGGATACGGAGCCTGAGGTTGTGAAAGAAGAAGAAAAGGTGCTCGTGGGTCAATCTTGATCCTGGTTGTAAACCATACTGGTAAAGGTTTCAATAAACAAAGATAGAGAAAATGCATGGTGTGGAGGGAATTATAATGAAAGTCGGATTGATTGGATTAGGGAAAATGGGTTTGAATTTGGGACAAAATTTGATGGATCATAACCACAGCGTCGTTGCGTTCGATTTGAACACAGCTGCCGTTGAAGACATGAAGAGCAAAGGCGCCGAAGGCGCTGCAAGCATCAAAGAGCTTGTATCCAAGCTGGAAACGCCAAGAATCGTGTGGATCATGGTTCCTCACTCCGTCGTGGACTCGGTCCTTGACGAGCTGAAACCTCTGCTGTCCAAAGGCGATATCGTGATCGAAGCGGGCAACTCGCATTACAAAGAGTCGATCGAAAGATACAATCAAATGAAGGAATTCGGCGTAAGCTACCTCGACGTGGGTACTTCCGGCGGCATGGAAGGCGCTCGTAACGGCGCTTGCTACATGATCGGCGGAGATCAGGAAGCATGGAACATCGTTGAACCGATCTTCAAGGATACCGCTGTGGAGAACGGCTATCTGTATGCAGGCAAAGCCGGCAGCGGCCACTTCCTGAAAATGGTCCACAACGGCGTCGAATACGGCTTTATGGCTGCTATCGGCGAAGGCTTCGAGGTGCTGGAGAAGAGCGATTTTGATTTTGACTACGAAAAAGTGGCCCGTGTATGGAACAATGGCTCCGTTATCCGCTCCTGGCTGATGGAATTGACGGAAAAAGCCTTTGCCAAAGACGCGAACTTGGACGAAATTAAAGGAATTATGCAATCTTCCGGCGAAGGTAAATGGACTGTGGAAACCGCTCTTGACCTGCAGACCGCTACACCGGTCATCGCTCTGTCCCTGCTGATGCGTTACCGTTCCCTGGATAACGATACGTTCACAGGTAAAGTGGTTGCCGCGCTGCGCAACGAATTTGGCGGCCATGCTGTAGTCAAGAACTAATCCTAATAAAAAGACAAAAAATAAGTGGAGGTTGTGAAATCATGAAATTTTTCATCGACACTGCAAACCTGGATGACATCAAAAAAGCTTATAAAGTCGGCGTTCTTTCCGGCGTTACGACAAACCCTTCCCTGGTTGCCAAAGAAGGCGTGAAGTTCGAAGACCGCATCGAGGAAATTTTGAAGGCTGTTCCTGAAGTGGAATCCGTATCGGCAGAGGTTACTCCGGATGCGGAAACAGCAGAAGATATGATCGCACAAGCCGATGAGCTGATCAAAATCAACGGCGGAGACAAAAACATCACGATCAAGCTGCCAATGACGCTGGCCGGCCTCGAAGCTTGCCGCTACCTTGCGAAAAAAGGCGTGAAAACGAACGTAACCCTCATCTTCACGGTGAACCAGGCTCTGCTGGCTGCACGTGCAGGTGCAACGTACGTATCTCCGTTCCTGGGCCGCCTGGACGACATCTCGGAAGACGGCGTGCTGCTCGTGTCCAAAATTGCTGAGCTGTTCCGCGTTCACAACCTGGACACCCAAATCATCGCCGCTTCGGTTCGCCATCCGGATCACGTAACCCGCGTAGCTATGGCCGGTGCGCATATTGCTACCGTTCCATTCAGCGTTATCGCTCAACTGGTGAAACATCCGCTGACAGACCAAGGCATCGAGAAATTTGCTGCCGACTGGAAAAACGCAACGAAGTAATATTCAGCAGCGCAGCTGAATAAGCTATATATTGGGATAAGAAGGCTTCCTTTCTGCCACCGCGGCGAAGGGGGGCCTTTTTAGCTTATAAAAATAGATGTGCTTAGGAGGTTGACCCCCAGGAGGAGGAGTATTGTAATGATGAGAAACAGAAGGGAACAGGTGCTGACCCAAAATTCATTGTGTAAAATTTTTGTTTTAAGTAAATTTTCCCTTTCTTGGGAGGGGTAAAGGGTGTATGATATTTCGTACCTAATAAGACGACTGAAAAAAGACAACAGAATTTGGAGGACTCATGGATACACTTCCAAAGGCAATCATGAACGCGCTGGAGCAGCACGGCGTTGCAAGCGATAGCGTGCTCTGCTGGCTGCTGTGCGACCGGGCCCTGGAGAACGGGTTCAGGGATACGTATGTACTTTTGACCCGTGAGGAGCTGTTGATCTTGTCCCATGATCAGGCGCCTGCGCGGGAGAAGACGTACAGCGGGTATGCAGCAAACGCCCCGTTGAAAGGGCTTTCCTCAAAAGAAGAAGCCAACTGGGAGCTCGAGGCGCTGAAAGTTCGGGACATCGATTCACTGAGCATTGTCAATCTGGTAGCCTCCGGCATGGTTGTCATCAAGACTCCGGAGGAGAGGGCCGTTGCCGCGTTCACGAACGGCGGCATGCGGAGCGCAGCCAGCCTGGCCAAAATTTTCGAGAAGCTGAAGAAAAGCGAAGAGCTTAGTCCGGAAGAGCTGCAGCACGACCAGGAGCGGGCCGCGTGCCCGAAATGCGGCATGATCTACCCCGAAGAGGGGCGCCAGGTTTGCCCCAAATGTATGAAGAAGCACGCCGTCTTCGGCAGGCTGCTGTCCTTTGCGGGCAAGTACAAAGTTTCGATGTTCTGGATCGTGCTGTTTATGCTGCTGAACTCGGCGGCGGGACTGGTCATTCCTTATTTTCAAGGTACGCTGCTGTTCGACCAGGCATTGGGCGGCAAAGGCACGTTCGCAGGCCAAATCGGACTGGTCATCGGGCTTATCATCGCTTTCCGGACGCTGTCCCTGCTGTTTGGGGTTATCTTCGGCGTCATCAACGCCAAGATGGCTGCGAATATTGCCTTTGACCTGAAATCGAGCGTGTTTCACGCCATGCAGCGGCTATCTTTAAGCTTCTTTGAGAAAAAACAGACCGGGCAGCTGATGACCCGCATCAACAATGATGCGACCGAACTGCAGTATTTTTTCGTCGACGGCATTTCGTATTTCGTGGTCAACGCCATGAACATCATCGGAATCGTTACCGTTCTGCTGATCATGGATTGGAAGCTGACTCTGCTGTGTCTGCTGCCTCTCCCCTTTGTGTTTCTGCTCGTCCGCAAAGTATTTCCCAAGCTGTGGAGGCTGTCCATCCGCCGGCATAAGCGGGTCAGCGCGATGAATGCCATCATCAGCGACACGATCCGCGGCACGCGGGTGGTAAAGGCGTTTGGGAAGGAGCAGATGGAGAATGCCCGTTTCCAGCGGGCCAGCGGGGCTTTTTCCGATGCGGAGCAGTCTTTTAACAAAATGGGCGTGACCTTGTTTCCCGTGTTGAACATTCTTACGCAAATCGGCGGCATTCTCATTTGGGCTTTCGGCGGCTGGAAGGTCATGCAGGGGGACTTTACGTTCGGTAAAGTGATGACCTTCATGAACTACATGCTCATGCTGTACGGGCCGATCCAGTTTATGAACAATATTATGAACTGGTGGTCCTACTGCATGTCCGCGGCGCAGCGGATTTTTGAAATTCATGATGCGGTGCCGGACGTGGTGGAGAAGCCGAACGCGATGCAGCTTACGGAAGTGCGGGGCGAAATCCGCATATCGAACGTCACCTTCGGCTACGAGCCGAACAAGGCGATCCTGAAAGGCGTGTCGCTGCATGCAAGGCCCGGCCAAATGATTGGCGTCGTCGGGCACTCGGGAGCCGGGAAGTCGACGCTGGTCAACCTGATTCCGAGGTTGTATGACGTCAATGAAGGAGAGATCCGGATCGACGGCATTGCGATTAAGGACGTGTCCATGGCGTCCCTTCGGACGCATATCGGCATCGTATCCCAGGACGTCTATGTCATGTCCGGAAGCATCGCGGAAAATATTGCCTATGCCGATCCCGACTGCACCCTGGCTGACTTGGTCCATGCCGCCAAAGTGGCCGGCGCACATGACTTCATCGAGAAACTGCCGGATGGCTACGATACCATTGTCGGTACCGGAGGGCATAACCTTTCCGGGGGCGAGAAGCAGAGGCTCAGCATTGCCCGGGCTATTTTGCACAATCCGAAAATACTGATTCTGGATGAGGCCACCGCCTCGCTCGATACGAAGACCGAGCTGCAAATTCAGGAGGCGCTCGATACGCTGATCAAGGGAAGAACGACAATTGCGATTGCGCACCGCTTGTCCACGCTAAGAAACGCTGATTATCTGGTCGTGCTGGAGCATGGCAAGATCGTGGAGGAAGGAACGCATGAACAGCTGCTGGCGAAGGAAGGGGCCTATTACGACCTGGTCAAAAAGCATGACGAGGCGCTGAAGATGAATGAGGTGATTACGGCATGACGCTTAAGGATGTAAGTGTTAGCGAGATTCTCCGGCCCGAGGACGACGGGAGCAGTCCCGGTCTCGCGGAGGCGGCGCAAATCCGTTATTTGTCCCCGGACAATACGGTGTTTACTCTGACGGAAGGCCATATGCTGAACGTGAAGACGGGGGACAAGGAGCACGCCGGAGTGTATGTACATTGCTCTTTTCCCCATACGAACAAGCGGATCTACCTGTCGATTCGGACCGTCGAGAATGAGGAGATCGGGATGATCCGCTCCCTGGACGAGTTCCCGGAGGAAACGCAGCGGATGCTGGAGGAGCAGGTGGAGCTGAGGTATTTTGCCCCGGAAATCTCGAAGGTTCTCTCCGTCAAAGAGGAGTTCGGATATTCGTATTGGGATGCGGAAACCACCTCGGGACGCTGCCGGTTTACAGTCCGCGGAGGCGGCGCGAGCGTCAAGCTGATGACGGCAAGCCGGCTCCTGATCGTAGATGTGGATGGCAACCGTTTTATCATCCCTCATTTGGACCGACTAAGCGACAAGGAATACAAGATGGTTGAGGTATGCATGTAGGCTGAACTTCGACACCTGTCGATACTAGGACGGAGGTATTCATGAACCTTAATTTTACACTGCCGGAGCGCGAGCTGGAGGCCGTCTCGCAGGCTGTGGGGGAGCATATCCGCTACTGCGTGCCTGTTGATTTGACGCTGGGCGGGCAGCGGACGGAAGGATATTTCGTGATTGGCGAGCAGAAATGGGCCCTGCTGCTGGAGGGCCGCGTAGTCGACAGCCGCCTGATAGCCGATGCGAAGGAATACAAGGTGGTGCCGCTGATCGGCAGCGCCGTGCTGGAAGGGGACGAGGCCGGTACCAAATTTATTCTGACCCGGCTGTCCATGAGGCATGCGGCGCGATACGGCTATATCGCCCAGATTCTGAACGATTTGTCCAGGCAGCGGAGGATCCGGATTTACAATGATGAAGAAGAGCCGATCTGCGCCAACTGCGGCGGACCGCTCATCCGCGGAACGCGGGTATGCCGGAAATGCATGAACAAGGCTGCGGCCTTCAAGCGGTTGTTCTCGGTGGCGATGAATCACAAAAAAACCTTCGCGATCGGGCTTGCGGTGACATTTGCCGCATCCGCCATATCCATGGCGGGCCCTTACTTTCAAAAGCTGCTGGTGAATTCTTCGCTGCAGCCGCCTCCCGGCCAATCGCCGAGCTTTTCCGTGTTCGTCTGGGCCATTCTCGGCCTGCTCTTCGTCCTCGTCGGCGGAGAGGGACTCGGCATCATCAAAGGGCGGATCATGGCGGGGGTCAGCTCGCAAATCGCGGCCGATCTGCGCAAGCTGGTCTATGAGCGGATTCAGAACCTTTCCCTCGGATTTCTGACCACGCAGCGGGCCGGGGACATCATGAACCGAGTCACCTCGGATACGGACCGGATCCGCAATCTGGTGCAGGAGCTGTTCACGACGGCCGTTTTTCAGCTCATTATTCTCGTATCCGCGAGCGTGCTGCTCTTTTCCGCGGATTGGCGTCTGGCTTGCGTCGTGCTGCTGCCGGCACCCCTTGTCGCCTATATCCAGCGGTACATTTGGAAAGGCGTGCTGTGGAAGCTGTTCCGCAAGCAGTGGAGGGTGTACGACAAGGCGAACTCCTTCCTGCACGACGTGCTGAGCGGGATCCGCGTCGTCAAGGCGTTCGGCAAAGAAGAGCGCGAGGTCAAGCGGTTCAAACAGTACAACGCCGAGTTTGCGGCGGCGACCATCCAGACCGAGAAAGTATTCAGCATCCTGTCACCGATCTCGAACTATCTGATCCAGACGGGGCAGTATCTCGTGCTCCTCATCGGATGTAATATGATTCTAAGCAAGCAGATGTCTCTCGGGGAGCTGGTGCAGTTCAGCGGTTACGCCGGCATGATTTACGGGCCGATCGCGTGGCTGATGTTTATGCCGAGATGGCTGTCCAATGCGATTATTTCGGTGGACCGTATCTTCTCCGTGATCGATGAGCAGCCGGAAGTGATGGATTCCGAGGCGTCCGTCAAGCATTCGATTGAGGGTACGATTACGTTCCGGAATGTGATATTCGGCTACAAATCGTATGAGCCGGTGCTGAAGGAAATCAATGTGGAGATCAAACCGGGGGAAATGATCGGGCTGGTTGGACATTCCGGTTCAGGGAAGTCGACACTGATCAACCTCGTATCCCGCTTTTATGACGTAAATGAAGGCGAGATCCTCATCGACGGGGTGGACATCCGCCGGATCGAGCAGGCGCATCTGCGCTCGCAAATCGGCGTCGTGCTGCAGGAGACATTTCTGTTCAGCGGCACGATCCTGGACAATATCCGGTACTCGAAGCCGGAAGCGACGTACGAGGAAGTGCTTGAGGCGGCGAAGATCGCCAACGCGCACGACTTTATCCTGCGCCTGCCGGACGGCTATGATACGCGCCTTGAGGAGAACGGTGGCAACCTGTCCGGCGGGGAGCGGCAGCGGCTGGCCATTGCCCGGGCGGTGCTGAACGACCCGCGGATCCTGATTCTCGACGAGGCGACCGCCTCGCTCGATATCGATACGGAGAGCGCCATCCAGGAGGCGCTGCAGCGGGTCACCCGCAACCGGACGACGCTGGCGATCGCGCATCGTCTCTCGACGCTGCGGCATGCCGACCGGCTGATCGTCCTCGACAAGGGCGAGATTGCCGAAATCGGCACGCACGCCGAGCTTGTGGCCAAGAGAGGAATCTACTACAATCTCATCACCGCGCAGCGCAACATGTCTAAGAAGGCCGAGGCGGTGGGTTAGCCGGGGTGGTTGCGGCGGGTGAAAGGTATAGTTCTTACTGAACACTCCGACTCTATCGTGATAGAGCTGGAGTGTTTTGTTTTTTTGTCCCGTAGTTACGATTGCTTCTCCTTCGTAAAGAGCCCAATCAGCAATAGAATCACACCGGTCAAAAAGAACAGCGGGATCAGGATCATTAAGAGACCCAAGGCGGCGAACCCGTCATGAGCGATCCAGTCCCCGTACATCAACGCAACGAGCCACGAAAATACAAATGCGATCGGCAGCATCGTCGTGATTCCCCACACGATATATTTTCTTTTTGCAGATCTGCCTTTACTCAATTCAAAGGCTAAGCTTAAGGCAGCGAGTACGATGATCGCTCCGACAACCCATGCCATCCGGCATCCCTCCTGGGAGTTCGTTGTTTTTATTTTTTGCATGATGTCATAGATGAACGGCATGGCGACAAAGCTTGAGAATGACCCGCTCATCCCGATGATATAGCTTATTCATAAAACACGTTAAAATCTGCGAAGTTGGTTTTAAAATGGTTTTTCGCTGCCGCATACAGGTAAAATCATCCATTTGTTGAATAGTATTTCAGTAAGGCCTTAGGCCAAGAAGCCTATTCTCTTAGGGGAGGAATACACATGGCGCGCCGATGGGTAAATTCGCCGTACGCCTTTGCGCTGGGGATGTTTGCGATGATGGTTCCGAGTCAGGCATTCAGTTCGTTTTACAGCTATTTTTATGTGGAAAAGCTGGGACTTGGCGTCGGGCTCGCCACGCTCGCCAGAACCATTTTCCTTGTCTGGGATGCGGTAAACAATCCGCTGTTCGGCTATTGGTCGGACCGGACCGAGACGCGTTACGGCCGGCGCAGGCCGTGGGTGTTTGCTTCCATTCCGCTGTTTATGCTCACCTTCGTGTTGGTCTTCTCTCCGCCGGGCGAGTTGTCGCAAAACGGGCTGTTCACCTGGTTCCTCGTGACGCTCGTGCTGTATGAGGCGGTGGCGACCGTTCTGTGGGTCAACTACGGGGCGCTGTTTCCCGAGCTGTTTCGTGGCGACCGGATCCGGGCCAAAGCCTCCGCCATCCAGCAGGGCTATCAGGTGCTGGCTCTTTTGATCGCCACTGCCCTGACACCTATCATTTACGCGGCGATCAACTTCTCCAATATGGCGATCGTGTACGCCTTCGTGTTTGGCATCTGCATGCTCATCTGCATGCTTAGCGTGCGGGAGCAGCGCAACCCCGGCAACGCGGAACCGATGAAGCTGGGCGCCGCCTTTAGGGAAACGCTCAGCAACAAGAAGTTCTGGATCTTCAACGTATCGAACTCGTTCGCCCAGACCGTAAACGGGCTGGTCAGCTCCATGATCCCGTTCTACGCCAAATACGTGCTGCGGATTTCGGAGGGCCAGGTGTCGATTCTGCTGGCGGCCGTGTTTGTGTCGGTCATACCGCTCGTGGGCGTATGGTACTGGATCGTCCGCCGGATGGACGGCGTGAGAGCCTGGCGGCTGTCGCTGATCCTGTACGGCCTGTCGGTTATTCCGCTCTGGTTCGGTTACAACCTGGTGAGCGGCGTGGCAGCCGGCATTGCGGTGGGCTTCGGTTTGGCCGGTTTTCTCGTCACGCCGGCGATGGTCAGCGGGCGCATCATCGATGAGGATGCGGAGCGTACCGGGCGGCGGCGCGAGGGCATCTATACTGCAGTCAGCGGATTCATTACCCGTTCGAGCGGGCTGATTTCGGCGCTGGCCTTTTACGTGGTCGGTCTGATCTTCGGTTATGAAAGCGGTGACAATCCGGGATCGAATCCGGAAGCGACGTTTCGTTACCTGATCAGCGTCGTACCGTTATGCTTATTGGTCATATCGGTTGTGATATCCTTTATGGGCCGATTTGATTTTCATATGACGGGGAAAGGAGAGATGAAGCATGGCCAAGAGGCTCATCATCAACTGTGACGATTTCGGACAGAGCCCGGCGATGAACCGGGCCATCATGCATTTGCTCGAGGAGGGCAAGGTCTCCTCGGCGACGATCATGGCGGTGGCGCCCGGCTTTGAAGAGGCAGCCGACTGGACCGCGCGCCGCCGGCAGCCCAATGTGGGGCTGCATCTGACCCTGACGAGCGAGTTCGATGCCCTGCGCTGGAGCAGTCTGACCGGGCACCCGTCGCTGCATGATGCCGAGGGCAAGCAGTACCGGACGGTCAGGGAGTTTGAGCTGGGCGCGGAGACGGGGGCCGTCGTGAAGGAGATTGACGCCCAGTACGAACGGGTGAAGCAGGCCGGCATTCGAATCAGCCATGTTGACAACCACATGGGCAGCCTGTACGGCATGGAAACGGGGCGCAGCCTGCTGCCCCAGACCTTTTGGAAAATTTCGCGCTGGGGCCTGCCTTCCCGCTTCTTCCGCTACATCCACCCCGATGACCCGCTCCTTCGTTCACTGGGCGGTATTGAACGTCCGGTAGCCAAAGCAGCGGCGCTGGCGGACACCTTCGGGGTGCCGATCCCCGATTATCTGCTGTCCCATCCCTTCGGATTGGTGGAAGGGGAAACGTATGACAGCTTCAAACGGTCGATCATCGCCAAGCTGTACGCCCTGCCGGACGGCGTCTCAGAGACCTACATTCATCCCGGCGCGGAGGATGCGTGGATGCTGGCCAACATTCCGCAGTGGGAGAAGCGGGTATGGGAGTTCCGGCTGCCCTTTGATGACGACTTTGCGTACGCTTTGAAGGATGCGGGCGTGGAGCTGACCCATTATGGCTATGTTCAGGAGCACCTCAGGCGGCCGCGCTTCAGTTCGGCTTTCCGGCTGATCCGGGAGCTGGCCCGGAAATAAAGCGGCGGAGAGGGGCACAGCTGCCGGTTGTGCGGAGGGGTTAAGGCTCCGATTTTTCGGCATAAATATGATCCTTTCATATGCATAAAAAAACAACCCTTCGCACACGATGGCGAAGGGCTGTTTTTGCTTGTCCGGATTATTTTTCGCTGCAGCTGAGAATCAACGGTTCTATAACCGATCCAAGCTGTGTTTAGATGTCCGACCAGTCCCGGTCGCCCGTCAGGAACTTCTCCGTCAGGATCGACAGCAGCTGAATGCCGACTTCGTTTTCCCCGCCTTCGGGAATGATGAGGTCGGCGTATTTTTTGGACGGCTCGATAAAGGCCTCGTGCATCGGCTTCACTGTGGCCAGGTACTGCTGGTGAATCGACTGGATGCTGCGTCCGCGTTCCTCAATGTCACGCAGGACGCGCCGCAGAATACGCACGTCCGGGTCGGTGTCCACAAACACCTTGATGTCGAGCATCTCGCGCAGCTTCTCGTCCGAGAGGACGTGAAGGCCTTCGATGATGACGATATTGTTCGGCGTCAGCTCCACCTTGTCGACCGAGGAGCGGGCGTGAACCGTAAAGTCGTACACCGGCGCGTAAGCAGTTTGGCCTTCTTTTAACTGGCTCAAATGCTCGATAAGTAGTTCATTATCAAAGGCGAACGGATGATCATAGTTGATCAGCTCCCGTTCCGCCAGGCTAAGATGAGGGTTGTCCTTGTAATAATTGTCCTGGGAAATGAAGGTGACCTTTCCCGAACCGAGACGATCGATGACCGAACGGGCCACCGTCGTTTTGCCGGAGCCAGTGCCGCCGGCGATACCAATAATAAGCATGACGAGTCGTGTACCCCCTAAATGAAATGCCACCTGCAACTACAACCCAAGTATTGTAGCACAGCCGCCGCTTTTTTTCATCATGTCGGGGTTATGAGAAAAATGGTAAGGCCGTTCGTGAGAAAGGAAGAGCGCTATGGACAAAAAAGTTAGTGGTGACGGGCTACCAAACTTTGTCGAGGATAGCTTCTTATTGGCTGCAGGCACGGGCAGGAAATAAAACGGTAACGAGCGAATGTAATTAAGATTAAAAATAACCCAATTAACATTGTAACAAAGAAAGGTTGATGATTGTGCCACTCGTAGATATGCCGCTGTCCCAGTTGAAGCAGTATGAAGGAAGAAGCCCGAAGCCGGATGATTTTGATACATACTGGGCGCAGGCACTGGAAGAAATGCGGGCTGTCGATCCGCAGGTAGAGCTCGTTCCAGCGGATTTTGAAGTGCCGTTTGCCGAATGCTTTTCGCTGTATTTCACCGGGGTGAACGGCGCGAGAATTCATGCCAAGTACGCCAGGCCAAAAGGAGCCACCCAGCCTCACCCGGCCGTGCTGCACTTTCACGGTTATACGGGAGACAGCGGGGATTGGATGGATAAAATGGTCTACCCGGCGATGGGCTTCTCCATCGCGTCGCTGGACGTCCGCGGTCAAGGCGGCTTGTCCGAGGATAAGGGCGGCGTGGTCGGCAACACGCACCATGGACATATCATCCGCGGCTTAAGCGACAAGGACCCGCACAAGCTGCTCTTCCGTGACGTGTTCCTGGACACCGCACAGCTGGCGGCGATCGTGATGGGCTTCCCCGAGGTCGACGCGGACCGCGTGGGGGCGACGGGCTGGTCGCAGGGCGGCGCACTGACGATCGCGTGTGCCGCGCTGGAGCCGAGAATCAAGAAGGCTGCCCCGGTGTATCCGTTCCTGAGCGACTATAAGCGGGTATGGGAGATGGATCTCAGCGTTCATGCGTACGAGGAACTCCGCACCTATTTCCGCAAGTTCGACCCGCAGCATCAGCGCGAGGACGAAATTTTTACCAAGCTCGGCTATATCGATATTCAGAACCTGGCTTCGCGCATTGAGGCCGATGTCATGGTTGGCGTCGGTTTGATGGACACGATTTGTCCGCCGTCGACCCAGTTTGCCGCCATTAATAAAATGAAGTCGTCCGTGAAGCTTGAAATCTATCCGGATTTCGGCCACGAAGGGCTCCCTGGCCTGCACGACAAGATCGTGCAGTTTATGAAAGGGCTCCAGCAGGAATAGCCGCAGATACTTCGGTACCTGTTTTTTTAATCCCGTATGATTCGTATAAAGGCATCCCTTGCGGCCGAGCGCCAGCCAGGGATGCCTTTTGGTGCTTGACGGCCGGACATTCAGGCTCGCAAAAGCCAATACTTTCGGATGAGTTCAAAGCTAAAAATATCGAATTTTGGCGGCTCAGTTAACTTTCGTTAATTGTTGGCGCCTGTTTGCCTTGCTACGATAGGGATGCCTTTTTGAATCTGATCCAAAAGGCCTGGGCGGTAAGGCTTATAACTGGCATTGGATCGGGATGATTTTCATACCTAAAAGAGCAAGGAGAGACAGGAAATGCACCGATTAAAAAAGCTAAGTCTGGGAGCCGTGCTTATGTTCGGCCTGCAGCAGCTGTACCCGATGGCAGCATTTGCCGAAATTGCAGTGGAGCCGCAGGAGGATCCGTTTGTTTTTTATGTTAGCGACAACGATTATGGCGAGGGTTATAAGCTGAGAGTAAGCTCTTATAACGATCAGGAAGATTTTCTGTACGAGGAGACCAGCGAGAACCCGCCGAATGAGCCTTTCGTCATTTCCATTAACCCGTACGATAATCCATGGATTCCGCACGTGGATCTGGAAGACCCGCATCCGATCACGTTCCGGGTGGAGACGGTTAAAATTGGCGGCAGCCGTGGTTCCGAGGAAGGTACATCCTCTGAGGGCTCTGAAGGCAGCGGCGGATCGAGCGGCTCAGATGGCGGCAGCACAGAGCCGGATAATCCTGCTGGCGAGAACGGCACGGGAGCCGGAGAAGACGGTAGCACTAGCGGCGGCGAAGTCGGCGACAGCACGACCGGGGGCACGGGCGACGGCAATGAGGGGACTGTAGGCTCAAATTCCGGGGAAACCGGCGGCATTGGCGGAAGTGAAAGCGGCGAAACTGATACCGGAGATGAGGGGCTCGGCGACCCGATTCCCGGGAATTCCGGCGAGCCTGGAGATTTGCCTGGAATCGGCTTCGAATGGATGAGCGCCAAGGTGCAGCAAGAAGATAGCACAGGTGTGGCGGCGGTTCCCGGCAATGAAAACAGCGATGAGATTGTGGACAGCGCCGATTATACGTGGCGTCCGGTTGCGACCGTTGAAGGAGATATCCCTGTTGCACCCGAATCGGTGGACGACCTGAGAGTGCTGGTGGCGAGCGGAAACAGCCTCGGGATCTCAGTAGGCGAAGGCGATGAAGGATTTAAATACGACGAAAATACACACACGGTTCATTATAAGGTAAACCTGCCGAAGGGCGGACCTTACCTCGTCGAGGCCACAGTTGACGGTGACCCTTATGGATCGGCTCTGGTGAAGCCGGTTACCGGGGTGAACCGTTTCCCAAGTAAAACGCTCGTTGAGGGCCACGAGATCCATACTTACTTTGCAGTAGACGCTGATCCTCTTGTCCCGTACACCTTAGAACAGCTGGAAGGGATGGACGACAGCTTGGATGCGGCCGATGGACAGGCGGTCGATTTCGGCGGACAAACCTACAATGCGTCCAAGGAAGTTAAACTTCCGTTCGAATTTTCATTCTACGGAAAGAAGTACGGCCAGGTCTGGGTTGACATTAACGGAGGAATTTATTTTGACAACTACTCCACCTCGGGTCCAGAGGAATACCCTGATGTTGATGCACCGCCTGCACTGCAGGCCTATGTATCCGGTCTGAGGCTGAATCCTAACGATCCCCATTCCAAAATCCTGACGAAAATGATCGGGGAGGAAGGGGACCGGAAGTATATCGTGCAATGGAACAACGTGTATTTTTATAATGCCGATGCCCCGATTACGTTCCAGGCGATTCTATTCGAAAATGGGGATGTCCAATATCAATATCCGAACATCACGATAGAAAACCGCGAATACGATGACGGCGAGGCTTCAACGATCGGCATTCAAGCCGGTCAGGGCTTGTCCCAAAATTACCTGCTCTATTCGCATCGACTGTCTATGATCGAAAGCAACCAGGCGATCCGCTTCAGTCCGGTAACGGTCTCTGACGCAAATCCTTCCGATCCCGGTCCCAGGCAGTACTCGGTGACGTACAACGATAACGGCAGTTCAGCAGGTGTTGTCCCAGTGGACGAACAAGCTTATGGCGCTGGAGATAACGTAACCGTACAGGGGAATACCGGCGGCCTTAAGAAAGACGGGTACGATTTTGCCGGGTGGAGCCAGCATTCGGACGGAAGCGGCACGCTGTATAAGGAAGGCGACACCATTCCGGTCGGTTCGGAAAATATAACGCTCTATGCGGTATGGACGCCGGTAACTCCGCCGGATCATGGCGGCGACAACGGAAACGGCGGCGGAGATAACGGCCCCGGCGGTGATGGCGGCTCCGGCGGCGGAGATAACAGCCCCGGCGGTGATGGCAGCTCCGGCGGTAACGGTGGATCTACCGGCGGTGGCGGAAACACGGGTGGCAGCGGCGGCGGATCGAACAACAATGGCGGCAGCACTGGTGGCTCAACAGCGCCAACGTCTTCGGGAAGCTCGACCGCCAGCGCTCCTGCACCGGTCGTTGTGAACGGAAAGTCCTATGACGGAGTGCTCCAAACTACGACGGCTACCAATAACGGGCAGACATCGGTGACGGCCGTTCTTGAACCGTCGAAGCTGCAGGCCATGCTAAGTCAGGCCGGGCCGGGACAATCCGTCACGATTCCGGTCATGCAGGCGGCAAGTACAACGACGCTGGGGCTGACGGTAGAATCGCTGAGAGCTTTGGAAACCGGCGCAAGCCAGCTGGTGATCCAAACCGCAAACGGAAGCTACCAGATTCCGGTTTCTGAGATCAGCACATCAAGACTAGCCCGGCTCTTCCAAGCTTCAGGTGATGTTACGGGGATGAGCGTCCAGATCATCATCTATCGGTCTGATGCGGCAAAGGCAGCACAGCTGGAGGCAGCCTCCCAAAAGATGGGGCTGCAGTTGGTGACCGCACCGGTAGATTTCCGGATTGCCGCTTCACTCCAGGGTCAAAGCTTGAACATTAGTCCGTACAGCACTTATGTGCAACATATCCTGCCGGTTCCGGCAGCAAGCGAAGGTATTGTGTCTACGGGAGTCATGCTGGACGAGAACGGAGCCGTGCATCCGGTGCCTACACGGTTGGCCGGAGAGAACGGCAGCCGCACTGCAGTCGTGAACAGTCTAAGCGGCGGCACATTCGCCCTTGTTGGCTACAGCACAAGCTTCAGCGATGTAAGCGGGCATATGCAGCAAGTCGTGCAGGACCTCGCCTCCCGCCTGATTCTGCAGGGAACGGGGGATGGCCGGTTTGATCCTGACCGTACGGTGACCCGCGCGGAATTTGCGGCGATTCTGGTCCGCGCGTTAGGACTTGCCGGTGGCGGCCAATCGAGCAGCTATGCCGATGTGAAGGCCGCCGATTGGTATTCGGAAGCTGTAACCCTCGCCCAGAAATACGGCATCGTGAACGGCTACAGCGACGGTACCTTCCGTCCCGGCCATACGATCACCCGCGAGGAGGCACTGGTCATGTTCAATCGGGCCGGCAAGCTCGCCCGTTTGGAATCCGGCGCTGACCAGGAAGGCGTAAGCCATGCACTCTCCGTATTTGCGGACAGTGAGGCCGTGTCGGGCTGGGCGGCTCAGGCCGTGGCCGAAGCGGTTCATAACGAGCTGCTGGACGGCCTTAGAAGTCAACTGCAGCCGAAGAAAGAGATCACCAGATTGGAAACGGCCGAAATCCTTCAGCGCTTGCTGGAGAAGTCAGGCCTCATCTAATCGCTGAATCGCTATGAAGCATGCAACAGGAAGCTGCGGGAATATTCCCGCAGCTTTTTTTCGTTCAGCCGATGCGGCTTCGTAGGACGGGAGGAATAATAAGAAAGGTCAGTCCATACCCGCAAGCGCCTCAAGCTGAGCCCGAATAGGGCCGCGGACGAGACCGCCGTGATAACAAATGACGCTCTCGATCCCGTAATCCAGATACCTCTGCAGCGAGCGTACCGCCGTGTCCATATCCGGTGTGGAAGGGCGGTGGGCTCCCATAAGCTTGCCGTTGACGCTGAACATCGAATCCCCGGCGACCAGCGTTTGGCTCCGTTGCAGATACAGACTGAGGTGTCCCGGCGTATGTCCAGGTGTGTAAATCACCTCGATTCCTCCGCAATAGGGCAGCACCTGCCCGTCTTCCAGCGTGTGATCGACTCTGCCCTTAGGCAGGTTGGCGATCAGAAAAGAGACAATCCGCCTGCGCTCTCCTTCCGGCAAGCCTTCGAGCTGCCAGGCCATGTGCTCCATGGTTGCCTTCATTAGAGGGCGTTCCCCCTCAATATACGGTTTTTCCAACGGGTGGGCGTATACGTTGATGCTGGCGCCGGCTTCCCGCAGAATCTCCGGTAGACTGCCGATATGATCGATATCCTGATGAGTCAGCACGATTGCCCGCAGTCGCTCCGCCGGTACGCCGAGCCGCTCCATTTCGGTCCGGATCCGTCCCCACTGGCCGGGCGTTCCGGTATCCATCAGCACCGCGTCCTGGCCGTCCCATACGAGCGTCGGGTGTAACGTTTGGGGGCCGCCAAATCCATCAATCTGCAGTTCCAGCATGCTTACACCATTTTCAATGATCAAGGGAACACCTCCTTATAGTCAGGGAATAGCAAACGGGTTACGAAGATAAGTTTCCCTACCAGATTAACGATTCAAGCCGGCGTAAGGATACGTGGGCAGTGTGCCGATCGAAAAAACATCCCTGAACCAGGCGGAGAAAGGGACTGGACTTCCGCATAAAAAGGCGGAAGGCCTGTGGGCCTCCCGCCGTAATCGCATAAATATTAGGATTTCTTCTTGTCGGAGCCTCCAAAGTTCAGGCCGAGCTCGCCGTCATGGGTGCCGACATTGCCGCCGACCTTGAAGCTGACGCCTTTGCCGCCGCCAACCTGCGCCCCGGCATGCGCCCCAAGACCGTGATCGCCGCCCACATGGGCACCTGCACTGACGCCGGCTCCCTGCCCGCCGCCGACCTGGCTGTTCACATAGGCGCCGACGCCGTGATCTCCGCCAAGCTGGGCTTCCGTAGTCAAGCCGATCCCCTGCTTGATGCCGACATGACCGTCGGCATGGACGCCCAGGCCGTATTTGCCGCCCAGTTGGGCGCCGGTATCGAAGCTGAGGCCGTGGCTGCCGCTTACTCCGGCTTCACCTTGAACGCCGAGTCCGTAAGATTCGCCGCCGACATGTGTGCCGGCTTGGGTGCTTACTCCGGCGCTGTCCATCTGGCCGCTGGCGCTGACGCCAACGCCGTGCTTGCCGCCGATTTCCATGGAGGTGTTCATCTGAACACCTTTTGTGGATTCGGCTTTTTGCTCACCCTTTACGGCTTCGCTTTTCACAGGTTCTTCTTTTGCGGCCTTTTCCTTGACGGGTTCACTTTTTGCCGCTTCACTTTTCACGGGAGCTTCCTTTACAGCCTCAGGTTTGACTGCCGTATTCTCAGGGTTTGCCAGCTCTGTTTTCTCGGTAGAAGGGTTAATCTTGAATTTGTAACCTTGAGGCGTGGGCTCAACCCGGTTCCAGTCATAGGAGAACGGCTGCGGAGTGGTGGGGGCAAACGGATAAGGATACGAGTTGAGCTGCCCGTTCGTGTCATATGCGTAGTACGTGCGGTAGGGAACCGGATAGACGTATTGGGGCCACATATAGGGAAGGGCGTATGGATAAGAGGATCGCTGGTTGTAAGCATAAGCATACGGGTCCACGCATGGCTGCCAGCACGGCCCGTACGGATGTCCATTCGTAATCATGGGGAACCTCCATATTTGGATTTAATACTATAACCTATTCACATGGAGCCCGAGGTGACACCCGCCTATGGGTTGTTTTCTTTGCAAGAGCAGATGTACTATTTTGGGGCTGAGTTAAAGAGCCTGTTGGTCCTTCTCTTATGCCTCCGTATATGACGTTTGTCATACTCCCTACCTGATGTTCATGACTACTCGGTGACGGTCTGGTTTCCTATACTTAGGCTAGAAGACGTCCTCGGAAGCCCCGAGTATGACGGCATGCTTCATTCAGGGAGGAAGACAGATGAAAACACAAACCAAGGTCACCAATCTAAAAAAAGAAATGGCCCCCTTTGAGAAAAGCAATACGAAATCGAGCATCATGCAGGTTGTGACAACCCTGGGACCTCTGTTATTGCTCTGGTACGCTGCATATTTAAGCTTATCCGTATCGTATTGGATAACTGTTCCTATAACCCTTATTGCTTCCGGATTCGCCATTCGGACCTTTATTATTTTTCACGACTGCTGTCACTATTCTTTCTTTCAGAATCGGCGGGCGAACGAAATCATCGGTATGATTACGGGGATTCTGACGCTTGTGCCGTACCAGCAGTGGAAGAACGAGCACTCCATTCATCATGCCACGAGCAGCAACCTGGATAAACGGGGGATCGGCGATATGTGGGTGATGACGGTGGATGAATATGCTGCGGCGTCATGGACTAAGCGGCTGGCTTACCGGTTCTATCGCCATCCGGTTGTTATGCTCGGACTTGGGCCGATCTTCGTGTTTGTCATATCGTACCGTTTTAACCGTAAAGGAGCGAAGCGGAAGGAACGCATCAACACCCATGTGACGAATGCAGCGATTGTCGGTTTGTATGCAGCGATGTGCTGGGCGGTAGGCTGGGAGGCGTTCCTGATGGTACAACTCCCGATTTTATTCGTATCCGGGATGCTGGGCATTTGGCTGTTTTACGTGCAGCATCAGTTTGAAGATTCGTACTTTGAAAATGAGGACGAATGGAGCTACGTAAAAGCTGCGGTGGAAGGAAGCTCGTACTACAAGCTGCCCAAGGTGCTGCAGTGGATCACAGGCAATATCGGTTTCCATCATGTCCACCATTTGAGCCCGAAGGTGCCCAATTACAATTTGGAAAAGGCGCATAATTCGACGCCGCCGCTTCAGAAGGCTACGACAATTACGCTCGCGACGAGCTTGGCCTCTCTTAAATTCCGGCTGTGGGACGAGAAGAATAAAACATTTGTCAGCTTTAAGCAGATCAAACTTGGACGGCGGCAAAGCGAGCGTGGATCTAAACCCATAAAAGCCAGCAGAGCGGGCATACAAGGGGAATAGCGCCGTGATCCGGCGTTTATGATAAACTACAAGGAAAAACTATCGTTCGCACGTCGGGAGGAACGGCCTTGCAGAAATGGTATCAAATTTTCCACAGGAGCACAGGACTTAGTCCCTACGTGTGGGTCATCTTTTATATTGTCCCTTTTTACTTCATATTTCGTTCTTCGTCCACGGTTCATGTGGTGTTCGGCACCCTGATGATTCTGGCGTTCTTCGGCTGCTATGTGCTGTCGTTTGTATCCAAAGGCTGGTGGCTGTATTTTTGGACGTCCATTCAGATTCTGATATCCCTGGCAATGACCCTGATCTTTGGTTATGTCTATTTCGCGCTGTTCGTTGCGTTCTTTATCGGAAATATCCATCACCGGGTTGGATTCGTCACGCTGTATACGATTCACCTCGTCACGACGATGGTCACGGTGAATTATGAATATGTAACGCAGAATCCCGTCATGATTACCCAAATTCCGTTTGTTCTGATCAGTCTGATCGCGGTGATTCTGCTGCCTGTCACCACATACTATCGGAACAAGCGAGGGAAACTGGAGATACAGCTGGAGGATGCGAATAAGCGGATTTCCGAACTGGTGAAGCTGGAGGAACGCCAAAGGATTGCCCGTGATCTCCATGATACGCTGGGTCAGAAGCTGTCCCTTATCGGGCTGAAGAGTGATTTGGCCGGCAGATTAATCAGCACGGACCCGGCTCAGGCGCAGGCTGAGATCAACGATGTGCGTCAAACGGCAAGAAATGCTCTGAAAGAAGTGCGGGATATGGTCACGCAGATGCGCGGCACGCGCCTCGAAGATGAAATGTTCCGCATCAAGCAGATCCTTAAGGCAGCCGAGATTGAATTTGTTATGGCAGGAGACCCGATTCTCAGCAATACCTCGTTATTGGTTGAAAATGTGCTGAGCATGTGCCTGAAAGAAGCGGTGACGAATGTAGTCAAACACAGCGGCGCTACCGTCTGCTCGATCGTCATCGAGTCGTCTGCAACCGAGCTGACGATGAAGGTCATCGACAATGGAATTGGAATCCAAACGGACCCGGTCTTGGCCAGAGGAAGCGGACTGCGCGGGATGAAAGAACGGCTGGAGTTCGTAAACGGCAGCATGGAAATCACCGCGGGCATCGATCCGGGCACGAAGGTGATCATTAAAGTGCCCAACGCCGTTAAACACCCGGATAAGGAGGTCGTCATATGATCCGAATCGTTATAGCCGAGGACCAGCGAATGGTGCGAGGTGCGCTTGCCTCGCTGGTCAATTTGGAAAAGGATATGCAGGTTGTGGGCCAAGCGAGCAACGGCGAGGATGCCGTGAAACTGGTTCAACAGCTGAAGCCGGATATTTGTATCATGGATATTGAAATGCCGGGAAAGAGCGGACTGGAAGCGGCCGAGGAACTGAAAGGAAGCGGCTGCAAGGTGATGATTCTGACGACCTTTGCACGCTTTGGCTATTTCGAGCGGGCCATTAAGGCCGGGGCATATGGATACTTGTTAAAAGACAGCCCCAGCGAGGAATTGGCAAGTTCCATTCGGAGTATCATGGCGGGCAGACGGATTTATGCGACAGAGCTCGTGGACGATGCTTCCGGCCAGGAAAATCCGCTTACCCCACGGGAAAAGGACGTACTCGGCCTGATTGCCGACGGGAAGAACACGAAGGAAATCTCTAGTCAACTGGATATCACGCAAGGAACGGTCCGGAACTACATTTCCGTCATTCTGGATAAGCTTCAAGTCACGAATCGGGTGGAAGCCATTACTCGCTTCAAAGAGAAGGGCTGGTTCAAATGATCCGATCCCGAAGACCCCTTGGAATAGACTTTGGATGAACCTTAAGGTTTACCGGGTCCGTTTCCAGGGGGCATTTTTGTATGAACAGGCTTCTATTCGCCTGCAGCGGCCGGAAAGCTCATCGAGATCACGGCCCCGCCTTCCTGTCGGTTGCCTGCGGCGATGGACCCGCCGCACCGCTCCACGATCGCCCGGGAGATCGCCAGCCCCAAGCCGGATTCTCCGTCCTTGCCCTTTACGAACCGGTGGAAAAGGAAAGGGAGAAGCTCACCCGGTATACCGGGCCCATCGTCGCTGACGGTCACTTCGATCCGATCCTTCACGAACCTGGCGTGTACATCCATTTGTTCAACGGCATAGCGGGCGGCATTAGACATGACATTCAGCAGCGCCTGAAGCAGCTTGTCCCGGTCGGCGATGATGTCAAAACGGCCGGACAGCGGTTCGTAATCGATCCGCAGCCGGATCCCCTTCTTGACCAGCAGCGGATTCAAGCGTTCCGACGCTTCGGTGATCAGCTCCTTCAGGCACACGGTGTTCTTGCGGAATACGTCTTCCTCGCTGTCCAGCTTCGCCAGCAGAGTCATCTCCGTCACCAGCTTCTTGAGTCTGCTGCTTTCACTGATAATGATTTCGAGGCCTTTATGGACCCGCTCTCCCTCAAACACCCCGTCGCGAATGCCCTCCGCGTAGCCCGAGATGGACATCAGCGGGGTTTTCAGCTCATGCGACGCGTTTTGGAAAAACTGCTTTTGCACATGGTTAAACCGGTCCAGCTCCCCGGCCATGTCATACACGGACTCCGCCACGGAGCCGATTTCGCCTCCGGCTCTGATGAAGCGGACCTCGGAGAACCGGCGCTCCTTGACCTTGATCAGTTCCTCCTGCAGGCTCATAAGCGGCCGGATCAGCTTCTTTGTGATAAAGAGGCTGAATGCGACCATGAACGCACCCCCGACCCCGAATATAATCAGCAGCCGTTTCAGCAGCGCCTGTTCAATCGTCTTGACCCGGCTTACCGGCGTGAGCAGGGTAAGCGTTCCCTGGGGCATGATACTTACGGACGTGATAAACCTTTTGTCCGTCCCCTCTACGATGTCCTTAAAAGCCTGCTCGCCGGAAACGCCCTTCACGGCCTCAGCGATCTTCATGGCAGGATTCGGGGCGGTCACGGGTACGCTTTTCCCCTGGATATCCGTAAAGATAGCCGCAACTCCGCTGGTGTCCGCCATTTTAACCGGCAAGGCAGGTTCCGTGGACAACTCCGCCGCAACGGTTTGAATGGTGTCGACCCGCAGTTTGGCGGATATGACGGCCCCCATAGCCTTCAAATCCTCCTTCTGGGAGCCGATCAGGTGGTCCAGCAGGACGAAATGGATCACCACGGCCGTAACGGACAGGACCAGCAATAGCGCGATCCCGAAGGCCAAATTAATCTGATGCACGAGCTTCATTGTGAATGTCGCCTCCTTCGTGCCTTAACCGGTAGCCATGTCCCCAGATGGCTTCGATCGGTACATGCTCCAGCTTTTTGCGCATCCGTTTGATCAAGTGGTCGACCGCCCGGTCGCTGCCGAAATAGTCGTCGCCCCAGACCCGGGTCAGCAGCTCGTCCCGCGTGAAGGCACGGTTCGGATGCTCGGCCAGCACCTGAAGCATCGCAAACTCCTTGCTGGTCAGGTCCACTTCTTCCCCGTGCCAAAATACGCGCCGTTCGTCAGGAATCAGGTGCAATCCGCCCAACTCGATCCGGAGCGAATGGGACAGGCCCGCTGCAGCATCGGCGGATCCGCTCAGCTTATACCAGCGATGGAGCTGCCGTCTGATGCGGGCGACGAGCTCGCGGGGGCTGAACGGCTTGACGAGGTAATCGTCGCTGCCCAGCTCCAGACCCAAAATTTTATCGACCTCGTTGTCCTTGGCCGAGATCATAATGATCGGTACTTCCGCCTCCTGCCGGATCCGCCGGCAAAACTCGTAGCCGTCCATGCCCGGAAGCATGATATCCAGAACCCACATGTCCGGCGGTGCCGTCCGCCACAGATTCCAGGCTTCCTCTGCGCTTCCGAGGCCGACCGTGCGGTAGTTTTCCTTTTGCAAATACGCCTCGACCAGATCCCTTATATGTTCATCATCATCGACCACGGCGATGACATGACTGTTGTTCATCCCATGTACCTCCCGGATTGGAAATTCAACTCCAGTATATCAAGCGGGTGCCTGCCTATGGAATTCTGCCATTGTTTTTCCATAATTTCACCGGCGGGCTGCCACAATCGTTCCGTAGACTGGGACATGTAACACATATCCAACCTAAAAGGAGTGTTGAATCAATGATTCGAAACGCATGGTTGAAAAAGACGGTCGCCTCTGCGCTGCTCATGTCCGCAGTTGCTGCCCCGGCCGTTACGAATGCAGACGCGAGCGAACAGCCTCAAGTTTCTTCCGATGTTCCAACCAAGGTGGCTGCGATACCGGCAATAAAGGGAGCGGTGATTAAATCCGCCATAGCAGATCCGCTCGAGCTGGCCCAGAAATATGCGCCGGACACCGTAGAGGACTGGAAGCAGACATTGGAGCAGTTCAAAAAGGTGGCAGGAGAAGGTCCGCGCTTCTTCAGCGTCATTAAGGCGGTTCCTGTGGAAGAAGCAGCGAAAGTAAAAGCGGGCGAAGCTTCTCCGGTTACAGAGACGCTTCAGCCGGCAGTGAAAATTCCGGGGGAGAAGATCCGGATTGAAATCCTGGACAAGTTGAAGGACGAGGTGGCCGATGTCCTGGGTCAGGCCAAGGATTTGGGGCAAGCCGATGTGCCGGATCAGATCAAGGTGTTCGATAAAACCGAGGTGCTGGGCCAGCTCAAAGAATTGGACAAAGCTGAGGTATTGGGCCAGATCAAGGAGCTGGTGAAATCCGGAGCGACGGACCTAGCCAAACCTGTGGATGAGGCCAAGGCGCTCGGACCTGCCAAGATCATTATCTCCAAGCTGATGGATTTGAAGAATGAGGTCGGCAAGACGGATTCAGCCTCGGCAGCCGATCCGGAGCATCCCAAAACATTGAGTATTGCCGTCAGCAAGGAAGCAAGCGAGTCTGCCGTTGCCTTTATGAAGGCCCACATCGCTTTGCATGAGGCGGTTGAATCGAAGGATGAGGCGGCCATTAAGGACGCGCTCGCCAAGCTGCTCGTTCAATACAAGGCGCAGATCAAGGAGCTTGAAGCGGCGGCAAAATCTTAATCGTTCCATTGAGCAGTCCGTACAGACACATAGAGGAGATATGAAAGCAGCCCCTGATTCAGCCCCGGTTGGAGCGGGGCTGTTTGCGTGCGCAAAAAATTTTGCATCTCCCTTTAAAGATTTAGTATGCTAAAGACAGCAAACAACGATCGTTGTTGAACATGTCACGTGAACGGCCGGACGTAAGCGATGGTCCGGTTGCAATGCGCGAGTTGAAAGGGAGTCGGTCCGGACGAATGAATAAGGGTAAAACATTGGCAGAAGCAGGCAAGCAGGCGGAATATGTATTGGGGGGACACGGTCCCCGAAATCTGGAAGTGCTGAAGGAGGCCTTCCGGGAGGTGGACGGGTCCCTCGGTAGCGATGCCTACGGCAAAGGTAAGGTGATCGAGGATTTCCAGAACAAGATGGCGGCGTACCTGGGCAAGGAATCAGCCGTTTTCTTCCCGAGCGGGACGATGGCCCAGCAGATCGCGCTGCGGATCTGGTGTGATGAGAAGCAGGTGAAGAAGGTGGCATATCACCCGCTGTGCCACCTGGAAATCCACGAGGAAGACGGTTTGAAAGAGCTGCATCATATTGAACCGGTGCTGCTGGCGGACAAGGAACGCCTGATCCGGCTGGAGGACATTCAGCAGATGCCGGAAGACGTAGCCTGTCTCCTTCTGGAGCTTCCTCAGCGCGAAATCGGCGGCCAGCTGCCGGACTACGGCGAGCTCGAAGCGATTTCCGCCTATTGCCGTGAAAAGGGCATCCGCCTGCATCTCGATGGAGCGAGACTATTCGAGGTTACACCTTACTATGGAAAAACCGCCGCGGAAATCTGCTCGCTTTTCGACAGTGTCTATGTTTCTTTTTATAAAGGCATCGGAGGCATTTCCGGTGCGATTTTGGCGGGAAGTCCGGATTTTACAGAGCGGTCGAAGGTATGGAAGAGACGGCACGGTGGGGATCTGTTCAGCCTGTATCCGTATGTCGTCAGCGCTGATTATTATTTTGACCGGCGCATTGGGCGGATGGAGCGGTATTATGAGGAAGCCAAGGAGCTTGCCGCGCTGTATAACGAATGCCACGGCGTCACCACAAGGCCGGCCGTTCCCGTATCGAACATGTTTCACGTCCATATCCAGCTTGGCAAAGAGCGGCTCGAGGCGCTGCTGGTGGATATCATCAGCGAAACGGGCATTCAATTGAATCATTATGTAAAAGATAATGGGGCATGGGAGTCCTCCTATGAAGTCAGCATTGGGGACTTGTATGCCAAGGTGCCCAAAGAACAAATCCGGGACGCATTTCGGGCGCTGGACCGGAAGCTGAAGGAAGAGATGGGCTAAGAACAGGTCTAACTGTTGAGGATGGGATTCTTAATGGACCGGAAGGCGGCATACGTTAAAAGGTGGGGCCTGTCTGGCAGCGCGCCTAAAGGGCTTCAGGATGGACTATTTTTGCTGGGTATGGGAGGAACCGAAAGAGTATGGATACGCTGATGGGACTCATTGAGCAGGTGGGTTATGTTGCGTTCTTTTTCGTATTGTGCTTAGGCGTTATTGGCCTCCCGCTTCCGAACGAGGTGGTGGTCATGATCGGCGGGGTGCTTGCCGGGACGGGGCATCTGGCACCGGTCTCTTCGTTTATCACGATTTACCTGGGGATCTGTTCGGGCTTGACCGTCGGATTTGTCGTCAGCCGTCTGGCGGCAAGCCGCCTGCTCGACCGTCTGACCAGGTCCAAGCGAATGGCCAAGTATATTAATAAAGCGGAGCTGCTGAACCGGAAATACGGCAATATGGCCATGTGCATCAGCGTATTCCTGCCCGTTCTGCGAAACGTGACGCCGTATGCCGTCGGCATGAAAGGGATGGCTTACCGCCGCTTTGCACTGGTCTCTTACACGACGGCATTCGTATGGACGCTGCTGTATTTTCTGATCGGCAGCACGCTGGGCCTTCAGGTCGACGATATCAGCACGATGTTCGCCTAAATGTTGAAAGGAGTGAAACCAATGAGCGTACAAAATTCCGGATCCATTCATTCTCAAGAGCCAGGTATTGCTCCGGAGATGGCGACGCTGGGCATGGGCTGTTTCTGGAGTCCGGAGGCTTTGTTCGGCCATATGCCGGGGGTGATCCGGACGCGGGTTGGCTATGGTGGAGGAACGACATCTGATCCGACATACCGGGACATGGGTGATCATACAGAAACGGTCGAGGTCGTGTATGACCCTGGCGTCATTTCTTATTCCGACATTCTGAACGCGTTCTGGGACAATCACAACCCCTTGAATATTAACGATTACAAAGGCAGGCAGTATTTGTCGCTGCTGCTCTATCACGGTGATGGACAGCTGGAGACGATTCGTCAGGTTCTGGTCCAGCGCGAAGAGCAGGGAAAGGGGAAGCCGGATACGGAAATCGCTCCCCTTACGACCTGGTACCCGGCGGAAGACCACCACCAGAAATACTACTTGAAAAGGCATCCGGATGCGATCGAGCAGTTGAGCCGGCTCTATCCGTCGCATGAGGAGCTGGTGCATTCCACGCTGGCCGCCAGGCTGAACGGACTGGCCAAAGGATATACGAGCCTGGAGCGAATACAAAAAGAGATCCATACCTGGCTACTCCCGGACAAGGAGCGAAGCCTGCTGCTGGATACGGCCAAGCGGATTAAATGGTGATATATAACGGACGGATAAGCAAACCGAAGGAGAACGGGCTCCTTTGGTTTTTTTGTGTAACTCAAAACACACTTACAAATTGTAAGCTGGTCAAAATGGCAGGATTATCTCCAAATCATTTGCGTTCTTACGATTTGTTTGTACCTCACATATAATTCAATCAAGCGGAAGAACGGTGCACGTTGATATGCCAGACGTGGCCCGGCGCTGTACCGGTCTTGCGCTCATTGATTCTATGAGTATCGGCTTCAGGGTGCACTCCGGCATGTGCCGGCCATGCCTCGGATTCACCGGCTGCCGGTCGTATATATGGAGGGTATGAACATGATCCAACGAATAAATCGGTTCTATATTTATTTACTGACGCTGGGCGTTTTCCTGACCGCCACCTCAGAGCTGATCGTCAGCGGCGTGCTCAGTGAAATCGCCGGCGATATGAACGTTTCCGTCGGTGCGGCGGGGCAGCTGATTACGGCGTATTCTTTAGCTTTTGCGATCGGCACGCCGGTTCTAATTTCACTGACCTCTCGTCTCGGCAGAAAAAAGGTCATGCTGGGCGCGCTGCTGGTTTTCGCAGCCGGCTGTGGACTGTCCTTTGCCAGCACCCATTTTGCCCTGCTGATCGCCTCACGCATCATTCTAGGCATCGGTTCGGGCGTGTACCTGGTCGTCGTATTCAGCGCCGCCGCCAAGCTCGTCCCGGCGGAGAAGGTCGGCAGCGCCATTGGCACGATTATTCTTGGCTTCAGCTTGGCTATGGTGCTGGGAGTCCCGCTTGGCATCGCCATTACAGGCTGGATCGGCTGGAGAATGATCTTCATCCTGCTGGGAGCGCTGAGTCTGCTGATTATGGCGGCGATCTACCGAATCCTTCCGGCCGTGGAAGGTGATGAACCCGTACCCTTGGGACGCCAGCTGCGCTTGTTGGGCAGCGGAGTTATCGTAAGTGCCCTGTTCATTACGCTGTTCCGGGAGACAGGGAATTCGGTGATGTATACCTATATGACCCCGTTTCTGCAAAGCGTACTTCACATGAACGCCGCGGATGTGGCGGTGACCATGCTGGGTTTCGGCATTCTCGGGGTCATCGGCTCCCGACTGGGGGGCTACGCCGTGGACCGGTGGGGGGCCGTACGTCTCCTGCTGGCCGGTCTGCTCGTTCATGCCGCGGCCCTGTCGCTGCTGCCGGCGTTTTCTTCCTGGCTCGTTCCGGACCTCATTCTGATCGGCGTGATGATGTTTGCGATGTTTGTAACTGCGCCCGCCATTCAAACTTACTTTATCCAGCAAGCGCCGGAATCCTCCGGGCTCGTGCTCAGCCTGAATACGTCGGTGACCCATTTAGGCCTGGCGGCCGGGGCAGGCATGGGAGGAGCCGTGGTCAGCGCCACCTCCACCGTGCTGTACAATCCCTGGGTCGCGGGTCCGGTGGTCGCACTGGGCCTGGGAGCGGCTATCGTCTGCTTCCTTCTGGGCAGGAAGGTATCCCGGAGTCTAGCGTGACGATTGCGGATGCGGCAGCCATCCTGAACATATATGATTCCATGAAAAATCGGCGGTACGCCGGGGTGCGCCATGTCCCCGGGGTACCGCCGCTGTGTTTGTGAGTCGGGGCGGTTCTAGAAAAAACAGGAGAACGATCGGATGGTTCTCAGGTCCAGTCCTGAGTACGTCCAGAAAAATCCGTTCCAGCGGAATCCGGCAACGGAGGTCCGGCCGACGAAGACGGGATAGAACCAGAAACCCGGACCGCGTACGGTCCAAATAAACGTATTGCGGAAGAGGCAGCCGAAAATCGCGCCGGGATCCACAGCGAGCGCCGATGCGCCGGTCTGCGCAGGCGTAAATTGCGGCGGAGGGGATGAAGGCGGCTGCAGCTGGCCTTGAGGGCCAAAAGGGGGCATGAATGCCATGGGGATGACTCCTTTCCTTGCTCATTAGAGCATAGTTATGGCGTGCTCACGCTAGTAAGCTGATGACAAGCAGTTCGTACAGGACCAGGGGCAGGATGGTTTGGTTGAAGAAGAGGGGACGTCCGGGGATGAAAGCCCGGTGTCCGGATGACTGCGGAATTTGGATATACACGATACCCTTGTCGCAGTGCAAGAGGGTTCCTTCAAATACATCGCCGTCCAGCGTTTCAATCCGGACATGCTTATTGACATGTTGGCGGCACAGCTGGTTGAAGCGGTCCCGAGCCGAATGAAGCGTTTGGCTCATATGAGGCTCTGCCTGGTACAGCGTTTGGTGCTGATAGCCTGAATATTGAACACTCATGATGTTGACCTCCGTTTGGAATTGACCTGCTGCATCCTATGCAGATGCCTAGACGGAAGTGTCTTAAAATGAACAAAATGTCATAAACATCAGTAGGGACGGTCCTTAATGGCTGTGGATCAATGGATGCTGCCAATTTTAAATAAAAATTTCTAAATATTTGTTGTAAGTTGAAATAAAATTTCGCAAGCGATATAATAGGCACCAGAAATGTTAACATCTCAAGGCAGCATACAAGTAAGTTTGTTGACCTATTGGCGGGTGTTTATGGATATGCTCCGGTCAGTTCTGGACATTTTGCGCCTATTGAGTCTGCTACGACCCTGGAGGGAGCCGAAAAGCGGGAGGGAAGATCATGTACGCTGGTATAGCGGAAGGCGCTAAGGCGCTTGGCCTGAACCCGAAAGGGCTCGAGGCCGCCGGACGTGCCATTGAGCGGGAGATGGCCGCCGGGGTGATACCCGGGGCGGTGCTGGCCGTCACCCGGCACGGGAAGGAATGGGTTCATGCAGCGGGGAGGGCAGATCCGGGTCCGGATCATCCGCTCCCGGCCGGACCGGATGTCCTGTATGATTGTGCATCGCTGACCAAGGTGAGCGTCACGCTGCCGCTTGTGCTCGGGCTGATCGATGACGGCGTCCTGACGCTCGGTACAAAAGCTGCCGCCTGGCTGCCCGAGTTTGCCGGTGAGGGGCGGGAAGAGGTGACGATCGGACAGCTGCTCACTCATACCTCCGGTCTGCCGGCGGATCGGAATATCCACTCGCACGGCTGGACGCAGCCCCAAATGTGGGAGGCGGTCACCGGCGCGGCGCTGCAGTATCCGCCGGGCACGGCCGCCGTCTACAGCGATCTTGGCTTCCTCCTTCTCGGCCGGATCGCCGAGAAGGCGGCGGGCATGCCTCTGGAACAGGCGGCCAAGGCGCGGATATGGGAGCCGCTCGGCATGGCCGGCGCCGTCTTCGCCCCGCCAGCAGGGCTGCGGGCGCGGACCGCCCCGACGGAATATGACCGCGCTGCCGGCGGTCATCTCCAGGGGGTGGTCCACGACGAGAAGGCCCGCGCCCTCGGCGGCGTCTGCGGGCACGCCGGCCTGTTCGCCACCGCCAGCGATCTGGCGCGGTATGCGCGGATGTGGCTGGCCGGCGGCGCCGTGCCGGAGCAAGCCGCGCCGGGCGGCCAGCCGCGGCCCGTTCTGTCGGCGGCGGCCGTGAGGGCTGCAACCCGGACCTATACCGCCGGCATCGCCGGGGCGAACCGGGGGCTCGGCTGGGTCCTGAAAGGGGACCGCTGGGATGCCTCAGGCGACTGGATGGGCCCGCGCAGCTACGGGCACACCGGGTTTACCGGGACCAGCCTGTGGGTGGAGCCCGATCTGGACCTGGCGGTGGTGCTGCTCACCAACCGGGTCTATTACGGCCGAAGCGGCAGCGTAGGCGTGCTGCGGGCGGCGGTGCACAACGCGATTACCGCCGCCATCAGAGATGGATAACGATGTGAACGAGAACGAGCAGAGATGAGATCTGCTACGATACGATACGGGCAAAGGAGAGAGCATCATGAACGGGGGACTAGTCAGACTGCGAGAGATTTTGGACGACCTTACGCCCTCAGAGCACAAAGTGGCTGAATACATTCTCAGCTATCCGCACAGCATACTCGACATGTCCGTAGCGCAGCTGTCGGCGGAAAGCGGCGGCAGCCAGGCGGCGATCATCCGCTTGTGCAAGTCCATGGGGGTAAAAGGATACCCGGAGCTGAAGCTGAAGGTGGCCGGAGACTTGAACCAGAGCGAGGAGCGCTATGAGTACCGGGAGATCCGCCCGGGCGATTCCATGGAGCAAATTATCCAAACGGTGTCCGCCAACAACATACAGTCGATCCGGGACACGGTTACGATTCTAGATCCGAAGACCATGGAACTTGCGGTGGAGGCGTTAAGCCAAGCCTCCCGAATTTTTTTCTACGGTCTCGGGGCTTCCCATCTGATCGCGCAGGATGCGCATCACAAATTTTTGCGGATCAACAAGACAAGCCATTCCTTTACCGATCCGCATCTGGAGCTGACCTCGGCGGTCATGCTGAATCCAGGCGACGTGGCGGTCGGCATTTCGTATTCGGGCGAGACGGCCCACGTCATCGAATGCCTGAAGGAAGCGCGCGCCTGCGGAGCCAAGACGATTTCCATCACCAAATACGGTAACAATGCCGTGTCGGCACAGGCCGATTATCCGCTCTACACGTCATCGACGGAGAACGAAATCCGCAGCGGCGCCATGTCGTCGCGGATGACCCAACTGAACGTCATCGATATTTTATATTTGGGCGTGGCCAGCCGGGAATACGATCAATCGGTCCGGTATTTGAAGAAAAGCCGGGAGATTATCAAGCGCCTGACGGGCCGCTGATCGGAACAGGCTATGGCTTATCCTTATCCTAATACATCCTCTTTCCTAAGCCATTGACGGCTCTGCGGGAAGGGGATGATTTATTTTCAGGAAAAATCTTCATATTATGCAGACGCTTCCGTCCCAAAGGATGATAGAATAGAGGGAATTGAGTGTCATCTTGGGATGGAATATCGGCATAAATGGGGTATAGGCAATGGATAAAGAGATAGGCCAAATGGATGATCGGCAGATCATTGCGGCTTTTAACGCGCACTACAGGCAGCGGGGCCTTGACCCCGCCAAGTTTCCCGTCCTCAGCAAGCGTTACACCAAGGAGGAATTGGAGGAACGGGTATCCTTTTATAAGGAATACATCGATATCATTCTGTTTTTCGTCAACAAGTTTCTTTCGACCATTCAAGGGACACCGATCCTGGTCACTGTGACCGACCAGTGGGGGTATCTGCTCGAATGTTACGGCGAGCCGATGTTTCTCGAGGCCATCGCGGAGCTGGGCGTTACCAAGGGGGTTCGCTATAACGAGGAAACCGGCACGGGCTCGGTTCCGCTGTGCCTGCGGTTTAAGCGTCCGTTTCAAACCTTGGGCGAAGATCATTTCTTCGAGGCGCTCCATGGCATGGCCTGCTACTCAGCCCCTTTCCACCGGGAGGACGGGGCGGTGCTTGGAACGCTCTCCCTGATGACCGGGGTCGATTCGGCCCATCCGCACCTGCTGACCCTGCTGTGTACCATGGTCGATTCCGTGGAGCGGGAAATGCTGCTTCGCCGGAATAACGCCCACCTTCACACGTTGAACCAGGTACTGCTGGAGGCAAATTACCAAGGGGTTGTCGTGACGGACGCCACCGGCCGGATTATCGACATGAACGATCAATACCTGAGGATGCTCCGCCTGGACGGCGGGGACAAGCATCTATATCTGGGTGCGCCGGTGCTGGAGCACCGCCTGGTTTCCCCCTATTTCGAGCGGGTGTTGGCCAGACAGGAGGAATGCATCGGCGTGGAGCTGCAGAACACCCGGATGGACTCCGACAGCTATTATATGCTGGACGTTCTGCCGGTTTTTGATAGGGGAGGCTCTCTCTGCCGTGTTATTGGCACCCTGCGGGATATTACGGAAATGAAAAGGACCGGGGAAGTACTGCGGAATACGGAGAAGCTGGTCTTCGCCGGCCAGCTTGCGGTCGGCATTGCGCACGAGATCCGCAATCCCCTGACCACCGTCAAGGGCCTCATTCAGCTTTCTGGTCCGACCTCGGGACTGCGGCATTATGACCTGATTATGTCGGAGCTGGACCGGATGAACCTGATCGTCGGTGAGTTCCTCATTTTAGGCAAACCGCAGGAAATTCGCTTCCGGGAAGATTGGTGCATGACGATTCTGCAGGAAGTGCTGAGCCTGATCGAAATTGAGGCGGCGAAGAGCAACGTCCGCATCCGGTGCACCTGCATCCGGGAGGAGAAAATATCCTGTGACCGCAATCAGATCAAGCAGGTGTTCCTGAACATCCTGAAAAATGCCATTCAGGCGCTGCCCGGCGGAGGCCGGATCGACATCGTGCTCGAGGCAGACGGCGGTTACCAGCGGATCCGGTTCATGGACAACGGAATCGGCATGCCCGGAGAGGTGCTGGAGCGGCTCGGCGAGCCTTTCCATACGACCAAGCTGGAGGGATACGGTCTGGGCATGATGATCGTGAAGAAGATTATAGCTTCCCACCGCGGCATCCTGAACATTACAAGCGAGCCCGGCAAGGGAACGACGGTGGAAATGGGACTGCCGATCGGTTGAATGAACATTCATTGGCTCAAAATGGGTTTCAGAGAAGAGAGGTGATCCTGGGATGAAGACGATCGGTACGTTGGTGGAAATCGTCAGAAATGTCGTGTACTTGTTCCTCGGATTATGCGTTTGCGGTTTTGCAGAAAAAAACCTGACGGCGAGAATAAACGGCAGAATGGATCTGATGCTGCTGGTGCTTCTTGCAGATCTGATGCTGCTGTTCGTCTTCCACCGTCAGGTCATCGGCCCGAAAGCCAACAAGCTTCCCGTTAGAACGAGAAATTATTTAATCCTCGCTGCGGTTCTGATCTTCATCGCGGTTTATATGCTGAGCTGACATCCGTTGACCGCTAAAACAACAGGTACCAGAAAACAGCCGTTTCCTGCGCATGCTCTTTCAAGCCCCGGTATAGGTAAGAATCAAAGCCTCCAATGACAAATCCGCAGCTTTCATAAAATTGGCACGCCCGCACGTTGTTGCTCTGCGTCTCCAGCATGAGGCCGGGCGTGTGGCCGGCCTTGGCCCAGAGCACCGCCTGCTCGATCAATTTCCGGCCGATGCCGTGTCCCCGGGCGCTCCGATCCACCCGAAGATCCTCGATATAGGCGTACCGGTTCCAACTTTTCGCCAGCATGATCCGGCCGACGGCCTGATCTCCCGCCAAGGCCAGGTAGACCGCGCGGTCCGGACGGCCGATGTACTCCGACAAATTTCCGCTGTCGCCCTGATCCGCTTCGTCGGGGTAGCTTTTTTGGTAACTGGGCACGACGGGCCTGACCGTATAACCGATCCCTTGTTCCGTAACGGACAAAATGAGCTCTGAATCTACCGTAAAGCTGCCGTCGATCTGAATGTGCTCCGGGTGGTCCCGGTCTGTCATTTCCCTGATCTGAATATCCATTTCTTTGTATCCTCCTGATTCGCGGTTGAATTTTGAAAAGGGATCAAAATGCGACCTTGCAATCCGAAGGCGGGGCTCTGACTTAACGAAATACAAGCTGTGCCGTCATTACGGTTCTCCTCCCATTCGGCAGAATAAGGAAACACCAGCTTCATCACAGCAAAATCCGGTGATCCAATATATTTTTCAGGCTGATATGCGATTTCGACGGTCCGAACCTTGCCAGGGCGTCCTGGAAGTCGGCTACCTCGTCGACGGATCCCGTTTGGACGTGAATGAGATAATTGTACTCCCCGCTGATACGGAACAAGCCCGTCACTTGCTTGGACTGCGTGCAAAATTCCACCAGCTCGCTGCAGTGCTCGGTCTTCATCAGGATAAAAGAGGTCGTTCCCCGCTGCAGCTCCCGCAGATTCAGGTCTGTGCTGTACCCCGCGATCACGCCCCGTTCCTCGAGCTTAACGATTCGCTCCTTCACGGAAGGCTGGGACATGGCGATCTGCTTGCTGATCTGGGCGATCGGCATTCGCGCTTCATGCTGCAGAAGCTTTAAAATTTTCAGGTCCGTATCGTCAACCACCGTGCTCAAATTCGCCATCTCTCCTTATTTTGATAAAAGATAAGGTAAGCATACGAAAATAACTTATGTTATGCAAAACTTGACGGCCAAATTCCTTATTCCATGCATGTCGATCGCGGAAATGAATCTATAAAATGAAAACGATACAAGAAGCACAAAGGGAGAGATGGGAATGAGCGTGAAAGGATTGGCCCACGCGGCCATTCAGGCGGAGGATTATGAAGGAACGCTGGATTTTTATATCCGGGTTCTCGGGTTTACGGTCGGTCACTCATGGAGCCTGCCTGCGTTTAAAATCAAGACGGCCTCGATGCTGGTGTCGCCTGACGGGCGGACTTGCATTGAGGTGTTCGACCGAGGCGCCGAAGTTCCGGCCGAGGGGGATAAGGCGCCTTCGCGCGAGGAAGTGAAGCACGGCGCCCTGCTCCATCTGGCATTCTACGTGGATCATGTGGACGAGATGGTGAACAAGGCACTCGCTCACGGGGCGCGAATTTATGTGGAGCCGGGGAATCTGGAGCTGGGTGAGCCGCCGCTTAGGGTCCGCAATGCGGTCCTGCACAGCCCGAACGGCGAAATTATCGAATTGGTCGAAGAAGTGGATTTTAACGTGGGAACCCGCTGAGGTTCCGTGTGCGATGGAAGCAGCCGAAGGCTTCGGCTGCTTTTTTGTATGTCACCTAACCTTACAAACTCGTTGATAAAACTTATGAAAGCACTTACAATGTTGATATTTAGACATGTTTCGCGATGGGTTTTGTCGAATCGGCATCCAGAATGAAGAGAGGAGAAGTGATCCATGCGATGGGCCAATGGATGGAAAACCCAGTACATTTTCGTTCGATTCATGATCCCTTATTTCTTATTCATGCTGTTTACCCTGCTTGCAGGGGCCCTGTTTTACAGGCAAACCTATGATGTGGTGAAAAAGGAAGTCACGCACAGCAACCTGCAGATGCTGGACCAGGTGAAGGAAACGGTCGACAGCCGTTTCAACGAGATTAACCGGATCTCCCTGCAGCTGCAAAGCGATCCGGCCGTTCAAAGCTTTCAGCAGGTGAAGGAACCGTTCCGGGACACAACGGCGTACAAGGTGTACAGGACGCAAAAAAGCCTCTACAGCTACAATGCAGCCAATGGATTTATTCTCAACTACTATCTAATCTTCAAAAATAGCGATTTGGCGCTATCCCCGGATTCCACTTATGAACTTCCCTCGTTCTACCGTTACATGTTCTCGGACCCCAGCAAGGATTACGCAGCTTGGAGGAATGATCTTCTCGGCAATTTTCGCAACCGGGAAATCATGTCGTCCGGATCCACGGTGTATCAAGGCAAGACGACGGATCTGCTGGCCTATGTCCAATCTCTCGGATACCCCGGCCATATTCAGGGGGCGCTGATGATTCTGGTGGACAACCAGCGCCTGCAGTCGCTTCTGCGGGGAATCGACATCTCCGACGGGGGCTGGGTATCCATCGTGGATGAGAAAGGACGCCTGGTTACGTCTCTGTCAAGCGGCGACATGGTGACCCGTCAGAGCCTGCCGCCGGGAGCGAAATCCGGAGTGATCGAGGCTTCAGCCGCTACCGGCGGCATGATGATGACCTACACCACCTCGTCTTATAACGGATGGTCCTATGTCGTTGCCCAGCCGCCCCATGTCGTCCTGAGTAAAGTGATGGCCATCAAGCATACCACCGTGACCATTCTCCTGGCGTTCCTGATTGTTGGCCTCATCCTTGCCTATCTGTTCGCCACCCGGAGCGGCAGGCCGATCGTGAACATCACAACTGCCCTGACATCCCGGCTGAACGGCGGGGAATTGAAGCGGCCAAAGGATATGTACGGCTATATCCAGCACTCGCTCGCGCGCCTGATCGACAACAACGACGAACTGCAGCAGGAAATCGAAAGACAGGCTCCGCTGCTGCGAGAGTCGTTCTTCGGGCGGCTTCTTCAGGGAGAATACCTGATGGCTGAACACGTCGAATCCCTGCTGAAGCATCAAAACGCCGATATTCAGGGCAGCGGCTGCGCCGTCGGAATCGTTCAGTTTCACCGCGGCGGACACCGGTTTCAGGAGGAGGAGCTGCGCGAGCTCGATATCGAACGCGTCCTCATCCAGGATATGCTGGGCCGGACGCTGAAGGGCTGTCCTTTCACTTACCCGGTCGCCGAGGATAGAATCGCCGTTCTGTTCGTCAACGGACAAGGCGATCCCGGCGCCTTCCGCAAGACGGTGGAACGGGAGCTGCAGCAGCTGACGCTGGAAATCAGCCGCCACGCGCTCCAGGCAGGCTTCGCGATGGGAGGCTACCGCACCTCGCTCCTTGAAGTGCCGGAATCCTTTGAAGAAGCGAGGCAGGCGCTCTCCCGGCTGCAGGAAGCCGGGACCAGCCAGTCCATCTGGTTCGAGGATCTGGCTCATGATCACCGTGGTTTTTATTTTCCGGCGGAATCGGAAAACCGCCTTATGAATTACATCAAAGCAGGCGAGACGGAGGAGGTCGGGAAGCTGCTTGCTTCCCTGTACCGGGAAAATTTCGAGGAGCGGCATCTTCCCTTGGGGATGCAGCAGCTGTTCGTTCTCGACCTGGTCGGCTGCCTGGTCAAAGTGCAGGATCAGCTGATGGTGAAGGAGCAGGCGGACATGAGGCACCTGCTGCAGCAGCTCGGCACGGCCAATCACCCGAAGCAGGCGTTTGACAACGCGGCGGAGAGATTCGCGGAAATTTCGGACGACATCGATCGGCGCAAGAAGAGCCGCAACGTCCAATTGATCCGCGATACGGTGGACTACATTCATCACCAATACGGACAGGCGGATCTCAGCCTCGATGCCGCGGCGGATCATCTGCATATATCCAAGGGGTACCTGTCGCAATTTTTCAAAGAACAGACGGGCGTCAATTTTTCCGAATACGTCGAGAACCTCCGGATGGACAAAGCCAAGCAGCTGTTGTCCGGGACCGGCCTGCCGATCCGGGAAATTGCGAAGCAGGTCGGTTACCACTCGTCCAGCACCTTCTGCCGGGCCTTCAAGCGCGGCAGCGGCATCAGCGCGACAGCGTACCGCGATATCGCACATAAGAAACCGGCGTCCCCTCTCCACCGTCAGGATGTTTAAGCGCTTTTTGGGCCAGGGATATCCTGGCCTTTTCGCTTTACAGAGATACCCCGCCAGCGTCCGGCTGCCTAAGACAAATACGCTCGAATCTTACGAAATGTATACAAGCCGAACAAAGGTCAACGGCCTTTCTGAACGAGGGTAAACCCGCCGGGGAACAGGCAATTTACACCTTGGGCGGTCCCGGTCTATGCTGGGTCCAATCAAGGGGGTGAAAATGAAATGAGCATGTCGGTGACCGGGCGAAAGACAAGGGCAGCGCGCAGGACGGAAAGGAGACCTGCCATAAAGAAGCTGATCCACAGCTGGCAGTTATACGTGCTGATGGCGCTGCCGCTCCTGTATTTGATCATTTTCAAGTACGTACCCATGTATGGCGCCCAAATCGCTTTCAAGAACTTTATTGTGACCAAAGGAATTTGGGGAAGCGAGTGGGTCGGGCTGAAGCACTTTGAGCGCTTTGTCCATTCGTACGACTTTTGGAGGATTTTGAAAAATACCCTGATCCTCAGCTTTTACAACCTGGCTGCGAGCTTTCCGTTTCCCATTCTGCTGGCGCTTGGCCTCAACTATTTGCGGGGGCGGGTATTCAAGCGGGCGGTGCAGATGGTCACGTACGCCCCGCATTTCATCTCGATCGTCGTCATCGTCGGGATTATCCGGGAGCTGCTCGACCCGAGAACGGGAATCGTCAACAAGCTCCTCGGCTTTATCGGTGTGGGGCCGATCAATTTTATGGGCGAGATTTCGATGTTCTCTTCCATTTATGTCTGGTCGGACGTCTGGCAGCATGCGGGCTTTAACTGCATCATTTTTATTGCGGCGCTTGCCGCAATCGACCCTGCCCTGCATGAAGCGGCCGTAGTCGACGGGGCCAGCAAGCTGCGCCGGATGTGGCATATCGACTTGCCCGGCATCATGCCTATGGCGATCATCCTTCTGATCCTGAGCACCGGGCATGTGCTCGACGTCGGTTTCGAGAAGGTGCTCCTTCTCCAGAACCCTATTAACCTGAAGGCGTCCGAGATTATCGACACATTCGTGTACAAGGTCGGCCTGACCTCGCAGGTGGCGAATTACTCGTACTCGACCGCCATCGGTTTGTTCAAGTCGGTCATTAACCTGGTGCTGCTCATCGTGGTCAACAAGATCGCACAGCAGTCGAAGCAGGCAAGTCTGTGGTAAGGAGGGAAGCTCATGAACGGCACTTTGCGCAATGATTCCCGGGGGGACAAGGTGTTCTCGCTCGTGAACGGCGCCATTGTCACCCTGTTTTTTATCAGCGTGCTCTATCCGATCGTGTACATTGTCAGCGCGTCTTTCAGCGACTCCAATGCCGTCGTGTCCGGCAAGGTATGGCTGTGGCCGGTGCGTCCGACGCTGGAAGGCTATGCCGCTGTGTTCGACTACAAGATGGTATGGACCGGATTTAAAAACTCCGTCGTCTACACCGTGACAGGCACCGCCCTCAACGTCTTCCTGACGGTGCTGGCCGCTTATCCGCTGTCCCGTAAAGACCTGTACGGCAAAAACGTATTCATGATTCTATTCATGTTCACGACGATGTTTACGGGGGGACTGATCCCCAGCTATCTGCTGGTGCGGGAGCTCGGTATGCTCGATACGATCTGGTCCATGATCATTCCGGGAGCGCTGACCGTTTGGAATGTCATCATCGCCCGGACGTATTTTCAAATGTCCATACCGGACGAGCTGCTGGAGGCGGCACGGCTGGACGGATGCAACGATTTCCAGTTTCTGTGGAAGGTGGTCATCCGGCTGTCGGGACCCATCCTCGCCGTGATCACGCTGTATTATGCGTCGGCCAACTGGAACCAGTATTTCAACGCAATGATTTATTTGAAATCCCAGGACCACTACCCGCTGCAGCTCGTGCTTCGCGATATTCTGATCCAGAACGATGTCGACACGGCGATGCTGGCAGCCGATCCGCAGGATGCGGCCCGCAGGGAGGCGCTCAAAATTTTGCTGAAGTATTCCTTGATTGTGATTTCCATCTTTCCGCTTTTGGTCGTGTATCCTTTCGTTCAGAAATTTCTGGTGAAGGGCGTCATGATCGGCTCATTAAAGGGATAAGGAGATGATCGGTGTGAAAAGAAAGTTTCTGTCTTTGCTGCTCATGTCCGCTGTCATGATCGGCCTGCTCGGCGCATGCGGCAGCGGGGATTCGGGAGGCGCGCCGGCGGCGGAGCCGGGTGCCGGTGAAGCGGTGAGCGATGCGGGCGTGTTTCCGATCGTGAACGACAAACTGACGCTCAAGGTCATGATCGGCGCCAATCCGGCTGTCGAAGATTTCAACACGAACGAATTCACCAAATACTTCGAAGAAAAGACGAATATTCATGTGGAGTGGGAAATTGCAACGGCCGAAAAGCTCAACCTGGCGCTGGCGAGCGGCGACCTGCCAGACGTCATCATGAGCATGAACGTCACGCCGGAGCAGCAGGCGTTGTACGGAGAACAGGGGGTCATTCTTCCTCTGAACGATTACATTGAGAAATACGGCCTGAATACGAAAAAAATGTTTGAGGAAAGTCCGCTGGTCAAACCGACGATCACCTCGGCTGACGGGAACATTTACGCCCTGCCGGCTCCCAACGAATGCTACCACTGCTCCATGCGACAGAAGTTGTGGATCTACGAGCCGTGGCTGAAGGCGCTCAATCTGGAGATGCCGGCCACGATCGATGAATTTTATGAGGTGCTGAAGGCGTTTAAGACCCAGGACCCGAATAAAAACGGGAAGGCCGACGAAATCCCGTTCTCGGGAGCGCCGCAGACGACGCAAAATTCGACCCTGACGACGAGTGTGGAAAACTTCCTGATGAACTCATTCACATACGCGCCATATACACGGATGTATGTGAATGATGAGGGCAAAGTCGACGTTCCGTTCGTCAAGGACGGTTGGAAGGAAGGGCTGGCCTTCCTGCACAAGCTGTACGCCGAAGGCTTGATGGATCCGCAATCGCTGACCCGGGATCCCGCGCAGCTCGTTCAGCTGGGGGAAAATCCGGACTTGCCGATTTTGGGCGCCGCCTCCGGCCCTAATATGAGCGTGCTCACCCAGCTAAGCGGTGCGAGCGGCCGGTGGAAGGATTATGTCGCTGTACCTCCGCTGAAAGGCCCGGAAGGGATTCAGGTGACGCAGTACGATCCTTATCAGGTGGCCCCGGGGCAGTTCGTGATCACGAACAAGGCGAAAAATCCGGCGGCGGCCTTCCGCTTCGCGGACGCCCTGTACGACCGGGAAATGACGCTGCGCTCAACGATCGGAGAGCCGGATAAGGACTGGAGATGGGCCAAAGAAGGCGAAATCGGATTAAACGGCAAGCAGGCGGTCTATAAAGACATGTCCCAATTCGGGGTGACGCAGAACAAGCACTGGGCGCAGACCGGCATCGCCTACCGTCCGAATTCGCTGCGCCTCGGCGCCGTGGAGGACAAGGAAAACCCGCTGGAATCGATCCTGTACAACGAGACGAAGACCAAATATGAGCCCTATCGCGTCAAGGTCGAGACAGTGCTGCCGCCGCTCAATTTTACAGTGGACCAATCGCAGGAGCTGGCCGACCTGTCCAAGACGATCTTCGATTACACGAACGAAATGATGGCGCGCTTCATTATCGGCGACGCCGACATCAGCGCCCAGTGGGACGAGTACCTGTCGACGCTGAAGAGCATGGGGCTGGACCGATACCTGGAAATCTACCAGGAAGCGTACGATGCGCGCAAATCCGTGGCATCCGAGACCCAATCGTAAGGAGGGAACTTCGATCATGACCGCTATTCAATCGCACGCCTTTACCGTTCCGGACAAATGGAAGTGGTTTACCGAGAGCCGTTACGGGATGTTTATCCATTGGGGGCCTTACGCGCAGTACGGGCGCGGGGAACAGGTGCTGTTCCGTGAGCATTTGGACCACAAGGAGTATGCGGAGCAGGCCTGCGCATGGAACCCGAAGCATTACGATCCCGAATTGTGGGCCTATACGGCGAGAAAAGCCGGGTTTAAATATGCCTGCTTTACGACCCGGCACCACGACGGCTACTGCATGTGGGACAGCGCTTATACGGACTACTCCAGCGCCAAGCAGGCTCCGCAAAGGGATTTTGTCCGTGAATACACCGAGGCCTTCCGCAAGGAAGGGCTTCGGATCGGACTGTATTACTCGTGGATCGATTGGCGGCTGCCGGCGTATTTCGACGGTCCGGCCAAGGATCCGGTGGGGTGGGAGAAGGTCCGCGCCTATCTTCACGCCCAAGTCAAAGAGCTGCTGACGAACTACGGAAAGATCGACCACTTCTTCTTCGACGGGGTGTGGCCCCGGAATGCGGACGATCTGCAGAGTGTGAAGCTGGTGGAGGAAATGCGGGCACTGCAGCCGGATATTCTTATCAACAACCGGCTCGGTTATTCCGCCGCCCATGACGGGTATCGGGCCGACGGGGGCGTGGGTGCCGGCGATTCCGATACGCTCGGCGACTTCGGCACCCCGGAGCATGTGATCCATGCCGAGCAGAAGCGGCTGTGGGAGTCGTGTCAGGTGACGACATGGCGGCTCTGGAGCCATGTAATCGGCGAGCGGTGGCGTCCGGCGGACGTGCTGCTTGACATGCTGTGCGAAAGCGCCGAGAAAGGCGGCGGCCACGGGGGCAACCTCCTGCTCAACGTCGGCCCGACGGCGGACGGGCAGCTTCCGCCCGAATTCGTGGAGCGGGCGCTGGAGATCGGGCGCTGGCTGGAGGTGCACGGCGAGGCAGTGTACGGCACGGACGGAGGCTCCGTCACCGAGTTTATTACCCGCGGACGGCAGACGACCCGCGGCAACAACTTGTATTTGATCATCCGGTTCTGGGACGGCCGCCCGGACATGAGGCTGGCTGACTTGACCACCCGGGTGAAGGGCGTCAAGCTGTTGACCACGGGGCAGGAGCTCGCGTTCGAACAGAACGGCGATGAGCTGTGGATTCACGGGCTGCCGCTGGAGGCTCCGACACGGCTCTTCCCGGTGATCCGCGTGGAATGCGAAGGCAAGCCTGAGGCGAATCAATGGGGCAGGGAGCGGCTGTGGGAAGGCGATCCCGCCCGGGTAGCCGACTGGGCACGCTTGCGGGGGACGTCGGTATTCGCGGATGGGGCCGAGCGTTAACCAAGCCGTGCAGTAGACTCCCGCTTAAGATACGATTTGAATTCATCCGGTCGACCGCAGTGGAAGCCATTTCGGGAGCCGGCTTTGAGCTCTGCCGGATTTAACTGCAATGCAAACCCTGACCCTGTAACCTTTAGGGCCATCTCATACTAGGCAGCCGTGTGCTTTCCCTGGGAGCTTTTCTTCCTAGGCAGCATGTGCGGAGGCTTGGAGGGATGGCTCCTTTGTTGTGGCAGAACGATGTGGCATCATTATATTCCTTTACATTTATATAACTAATGGGTAATATAATAACCATGAACACGGACAAACTGTTTGAAGCGTTATCCGAACCGAACCGGCGGAGCATGCTGGAATACTTGCGTGTGCGGGACCGCTCTGTGGGGGAGCTTGTGGAGCTGTCGTCCCTAAGCCAGCCGGGGGTGTCCAAGCATTTGCGGATCCTGCGGGAAGCGGGGCTGGTGACCGTCCGCAGCGATGCCCAGAAGCGGATGTACAGCCTGAACGCGAAGCCGCTGGAGCAGCTTGACGATTGGCTCGGGCCCTACCGCAGGTACTGGTCCGGCAAGCTGGATGATCTGGAGCGCTTCCTCGATGAAGAAAAGCCCTGAGCCGGAAATACCTGCCGCAGGGGTAGGGGAAAATTTGAATTCGATTGGGTAACCTGACGGAATGATAAACTTTCAGAGGATGTGAAAAAGGAGGATCAGCCGTGAATTCCAATGAAATGGCCGTGGTTGAACAGGACGAACAGGGAACCCGGGTGCGGTTCGTGCGGCATTTGAAGCACCCGGTGGAGAAGGTATGGGTGGCGCTGACCGAGAACGACCAGCTGAAGCAGTGGTTTTCCGAGCTTCGCGTCGAAGATTTGCGCGAAGGCGGAGTCATCTCATTCGATATGCAGGACGGTACTTATGAAAAATTCAAAATTTTGGAGCTGAAGCCGCTGTCGGTCCTGGAATACACCTGGGCGGAGGACCGCGTCCGGTTTGAGCTGTATCCGGAGCCGCAGGGCTGCCGCCTCGTCCTGATCGAGACGATCGTCCAAGTCACCGATCATACGCCTAAGGACGTTGCCGGATGGGATGTCTGCCTGGACGTTATCGAGGCGCTGCTCGACGGCCGGACGATCGCTTCCCGGAAGGACATCTGGGAAGGGAAATATGCGCAATATTGCGAGCGGTTTGCGGAGCTGCGGCGGGGATAAGCCCTGAGCGGCCGGCAGCCGGGATGTACAGCAGGGAGCTTCCCCGGTCCGATGGGACCGGGGGCTTTTTTTGTGTGACGTTGGAACGGTCATCAGCTGGCGTTTCGGGCACCTCAAAGCGTACATTCGGCGGCGGGGAAGCCATAGCCTGCAAAAATGGAAAGCGGCGCTTATCATCGATCCCACGTGCTTACTGCGAATTTCGGATGGGCAGACACCGATGCAAGTAACGGAATCGGGCAAGTGAAGCTTCTATTTTTCCGATGGTTAAAACAATGTCTTTGCAGAATGATCTGCTCCCCAGCTGCCCGAGGAAATCTGCTGCTCCCGGTAGGATCGGGGCGAGCAGCCGATCGTTTTTTTGAACATTTTGGAGAACAGGAACGGGTCCGTGTAGCCGACCGAGCGGGACACGTCGCTTACCGACAGCTCCAGGTTGTGCAGCAGTATGGCGGCGCGTTTCATCCGGTACTCCAGCAGGAACGCCTGCAGCGACATGCCGAACTGGTCCTTGAACAGGCCGGACAGGTACGTCCGGTCCAGTCCGACGGAACGGGCGATGTCCTGAATGCTGATCTTCTGGCTGTAGCTGCTCTCGATATAGCCGACGGCCTTGCGGACGTAGGCTTCCTTCGAGGTGGTGGGCCTCGGCGCTTCGCCGTTGTTGCGGCAGTCCCGAATCAGCTCACCCAGCAGCCCGTAGAGGATGCCCTGGCTGAGCACGTCGCCGCCAGGCCCCTCCAACGCGGTGCGCAGCTGTCCGTAAAACTGCGGAAAGCCGCCGTCCAGCCCCGCCTCATAGACTGGATGGGACGCGTTCAAATGGGCGCGCTGCAGGAGCGTCTTAGCCAGCACCCCTTGAAATCCGATCCACGTATACGTCCACGGATCGGATTCGTCGGCCGTGTAATGCACCAGCATATCCGGCACGATCAGGAAGCCCTGCCCTGCGCCGAGCCGGTAGGTGGTGCCGCCGGTGGTGAAAGTCCCTGTGCCGCTGTGAACATAGTGCAGGATGTAGGCGTCCCGCAGCCCGGGCCCCCACGAATGGCTCGGCAGGCATTCCTCCATGCCGAAAAAGTGCAGGCAAAGATCCGTTTGGCCCTGCAAAGCGGGCATATAGTAGTCGACATTGATCCGGGTCATTTGCGCTCTGAGTCCCTCCTGTCTGTCTCGCAAAACCTTTTTAAGAGATCAGAAAGTATAAGTTTCGGATCTTCCGCTTCCTGATCTCGCAAGAAAAACTTCCGCTAAACGCGGTCTGTCTTCTGTGAAGGTACGTCGATAGACGTTTTTTTACATTATAACAGGTAAAACGGCTCAAAAACGAGATGAAAGCGAATTCTAAAATGGGATTATGACAGGTATTGCAGGGGTTGCTCCATGTTATTTCCAGGGCCGCGCCTATATATTTAGGTCATGCGACGGGCTTGAAGAGAGCCAACATTTACGGGAGGGATTGAATCCATATGGCCAAAATTACGTTTATCGGTGCAGGCAGTACGGTATTTGTAAAAAACGTGCTCGGAGACGTCATGTCGACCCCAGCGCTGCAGGGGTTTGAGCTTGCCCTTTTCGATATTGACATGGAGCGGCTGAACGATTCGGAACGGCTCCTGAACAGCATCAAGGAGACGCTGGGCAGCACCTGCCAAATCAAGGCGTACACAGACCGCAAAGAGGCGCTGCGCGGCGCCAAATATGTCATTAACGCGATTCAGGTGGGCGGGTACGACCCTTGTACGATCACTGATTTTGAGGTGCCGAAGAAATACGGCCTGCGGCAGACGATTGCCGACTCGCTGGGCATCGGCGGGATTTTCCGCAACCTGCGCACGATTCCGGTCATGCTGGACTTTGCGAAGGATATTCAGGAGGTATGTCCGGACGCTTGGTTCCTCAATTACACGAATCCGATGGCGGTGCTGACCAACGTCATGAACACCGTGGGCGGCGTGAAAACGGTCGGTCTGTGCCACAGCGTGCAGCACTGCGTATCCGACCTGTTCAGAACACTCGAAATGGATCCGACTGGCGTGGAATCCAAAATCGCGGGTATCAACCATATGGCCTGGCTGCTCGAGGTCAAGAAGGACGGGGTGGACCTGTACCCCGAAATCAAGCGCCGTGCCGCCGAGAAGCAGAAGGAGAAGCATCACGACATGGTACGCTTCGAGCTGATGCTGCGTTTCGGCTACTATGTCACGGAATCGTCCGAGCATAATGCCGAGTACCATCCATATTTCATCAAGCGCAATTATCCCGAACTCATCGAAAGATACAACATTCCGCTGGACGAATACCTCCGCCGCTGCGTCAACCAAATCAACGGATGGAAGGAAATGCGCGAGAAGCTGTTTGCCAGCGAAAGCATTGGGCACAGCCGTTCTAAGGAGTATGCATCCTACATCATGGAAGCGATGGAGACGAACCAGCCGTTCAAGATCGGCGGCAACGTCATGAACACCGGTCTGATCACGAACCTGCCGAAGGAAGCCTGCGTCGAAGTGCCTTGCCTGGTGGATGCATCCGGCGTGACTCCGACGTACGTGGGCGATCTGCCGCCGCAGCTGGCCGCGCTGAACCGCACGAACATCAACACGCAGCTGCTCACCGTGGAAGCGGCCGTTACCGGGAAAAAGGAGCACATCTACCATGCGGCCATGCTCGATCCGCACACGTCCGCGGAGCTGTCCATCGACGATATCGTGGCGCTGTGCGACGATCTCATCGAGGCGCACGGCAGCTGGCTGCCTGAATTTAAATAAATAAGGGCATCACTGTGATATGAAAAATGAACGGGCTTACCTCTCTCTGCTGCTTCGAGGCAGAGACGGGTAAGCCCGTTTTGCGTATTTCATGCGGCAGTCCGGTGGCGGACAGGCCGCTGTATTCCCGCCGATGTGGAGCATCAAAACAGCCATACCAACAGGATGATCACAGCTACAATGGCGAGACCGATCAGCAGATTGACCAGGCTCCAGAGAAACCCGCGGCCGGCTCCTTGATTTACCTTATCTTCGTGGCGCTTCTTGTGTACGTCGGGGTCATACTGTCCCGGAGGGTTGCGAAAATCCATAGCCATTCCCCTTTCGATTGGAGATGATCCCGCCTTTGTTAATGTCTGGTTCAGGTGACGGGACAAATATTCGGCATTTTTCTCTATCGGTTGTTATTTATTATAACGTTTCCGACTTCCCGTTTGTTGGAAGATTTCCTAGTGATTAGATCATATAGGCATTTACAGGCGCCTTTTGTTCTTTTGCAGTACATGGCGTCAAATAATCCAAATAACTTTCAATCATAGTTTTAAAAGGCATCCCGGTGATTAAGCCCGGCTAGACTGCAGGATCTGCAAGGAGCTTTTCTATCATCGCTATTTGATATGAATAATTGGCAGTTTATCGATCATAAAGTATCCTACTTCGAAAGTTTTGGGCTGCCTTCGATGCTCCTATCAATAATCGAAGAGCCTTTACGTAGAGGAGGATTCAGCTTGAAAAGAACCCGATTGTTTTTCGCCGGTAAAGGTACTATTCGCCCCATCGTACTATGTACTCTCATTCCCGTGATTCTGATCATGGCCGCTTGCGGTTATTACGTCTTGAACAAGACCGAGCCGGCCGCACGTGTTGTCGAAGCGGGAGGAGCAGCAGCTCAACCGGTGCAGCATACATATGCGTCCGACGATGAAAAAACGAATATGAAGATGAAAGAAAAGACGAAAGAAAAGATGAAAGAAAAGACGAATGAAAAGGCAGACAGGGAGCAGTCGATCGCACCAAACAACCCGGCGGACAAGCCGACTCAAACTGCTGAGAAAAAAGAGCCAACCGGGCGGCAAGCTGCTGCCGCAACCAAGACCACGGATTCGCTGCCTCTTTCCGGCAAAGGCGTTACCGCCATCGGTGATTCTGTCATGCTGGACGCTGCGCCTTTCCTGGAGAAGATGCTTCCCGGCATCGTCGTGGACGGCAAGGTCGGCCGGCAAATGCGTCAGGCCGGGGATGCCGTCGACCGGTTGAAGGCCCAGGGCCGGCTCGGCGACCGGGTTATTATTGAACTCGGCACCAACGGGTCTTTTAACAAGAAACAATTAAGATCCCTGCTGCAGTCGCTGGGCAAGGACAAGCGGGTCCTGTTGGTGAATACACGCGTTCCGCGGCAATGGGAGGATACCGTTAACAGAGATCTGGCGGAAGTTGCCAATGAATTCAGCAATGCTGCGATTGTAGACTGGTATTCAGCCAGCAAAGGCAAAGACGGCCTCTTTTCCCGGGATGGCGTCCATTTGAACCGCAGCGGTTCGGAATTTTACGCTTCCCTGCTTGTAAAGACCCTCATGTCATACAACGAATAATTTATGGGGCTGACGAGTTCGTCGTTCCGACCGATGTGATTACGGACGATCTGGTAAGCCGTAAACACAAATCAAGTCATAGGAAGACCGGTAGGGGGCGCTCTTTACCGGTCTTTTGATTTCCCATACGGTTGAATTCATGAAAATCATAGGATCGTGCGACGGCAGGACGGCCCTGATCGGCAGCTTCGGCAAATCACTGAAGCTGTCTGCGCTGGAGACGGACCACCCGTCGGTGATCGAGATGCTGAACAATGCGTTTTTCCACGATGTCATCGCCGACCGGATTGAGCAGGACTTTAGCGGAGAGCTGGAAGAGAAATACGGAAAACACTACGAGCGGATGATGGATCCGTATCGCGGGATGCTGGAATAGAAGGCGTCTCCCCTTTTTAGACTCACATTAGTAGTTTTCAATAATACGATTAAGCGAAATGGATTATTTACCAGAGGAGGTGGACGAAAGATGAAAACGAACTTGAATGCATCAGGGCTTTGCCTTCTGGTCGACCTCATTCTGCCTGATCGAGGAGGGGCAGCCGGTTTTTGCGGCAGTGTATGATGCGAACCGACGGGAGTTTTTTCATGCGATGCGGGGATAGGGCGCTTATCTGAACGGGGAACGGATTGCCGTGGCGCAGAAAACCAAACTTGCCGACGCTCTGCTGGTCACTGCCCCGCCGAACAAGGGGGAGAAGGGGCCCGAGAATGTCCGGCTGACCGCCTGGAGTACCGGGAAGCTCCTGCCGGAGACAACCGTGATCCGAATGCTCGGTTCGGTTGCGCTCCAGATGGCATATGTGGCCTGCGGGAGGATGGATGCGTATTGGGAGCACGGGCAGGAAGTTTATGACTGGATGGCCGGGGCCCTTCTGATTGAGGAGGCAGGCGGAATCGCGACCGATATGGACGGCGGGCCGTTTACATGGGGGGCATCCGGCGTTATTGCAGGAAGCCGGGAACTATGCAGTGGCATTACGGGGGTGCTGGGCTATTGATGATATAAAGCTATGTGGCTGTCATACCTTTTTGGTACTTGAAGCGGGGGAATATGGCTGGTAGACTCCTTGTAATCCTGTTTCATAAAGTCATCCGCAGCGATTTCCCGCAGTACCGGATTCACTCTCGGTAGAGGAGGTCCGGCTCTGAAACGATCGTTCTGCGGTTATTAAAGGAGGAAGCCCCGTGAACACAGATCTTTTTGGTGCAGTCCGCTTTATAAACAGCCGTTTTGGCAGCCGGGCTAAGGATATTGCCCCGGTGGGTGCCGGAGACTGGTCGACGGCTTACGCATTCACGCTTGACGGTCAGGACATGGTGATCCGGTTCGGCGGTCATGTGGAGGATTTTAAAAAGGATCAGGCCATGGGCGCCTCCGCCCCGCCAATGGTACCCGTTCCCGAGGTCACCCTGATCGGAGAGACATCTGAAGGTTTTTATGCCGTATCGAAGTGGGTCCGTGGAGGGCATTTGGATGAGCTTGAGGCTGGGGAAATGCGGCTGATCCTTCCGGGGCTGCTTGATGCGCTCTCGGGACTTCAGCAGATGGATACAGGAAGGATAAGCCATGGTAAAGAGTGGCGTCTTGGAGGCCGTCGTGCAAGCTGGAGTGAGGAGCTGCTGTCCGTGGCCGGACCGAGGGACCGGCTCCCCGGCTGGCGGGAGCGTCTGGATTCATTTCCCGCGGAGTCAAAAATATTTGATAGAGGCGTCGCGACTTTGCGGCGGCTCGCACCCTGTCTTCCAGGGTACAGAGGTATCGCTCACTGCGACCTTTTGAACCGGAATGTATTGGTAGACCGCAGCGGGTTGACCGGCATCATCGATTGGGGAAATGCCATTTACGGCGATCCCTTGTATGACATGGCCTGGCTTCTTTACTGGTGGCCTTGGTATCCACAGTGGCAGGAGATCGATCTGCAGCAGGTTCTGAAGCATTTCTGGGAACGGCAGGGTGGCTTTCCTTCTCAAATGGAGGAGCGGCTCCGCTGCTGCTTGCTCCACATCGGCCTTGACCACATTGCCTACTGCGCATTTAGGCAGCGCACGGAGGATATGCGGCGTAATGCCGTGCAGCTGTTGGATTACATATAAAAATATATTTTACAAATAATTGGAAATCAGGTAGGCTGATAGAGAAACTTGGCTGAACTCCGTGTGGACATATACGGCCGGCAGCTCAAGCGAAGGATACTATGAGGACAGCATCAAGCTGTTCTCGCTTCTCGTGATGTCCGGCAACTGGTGGACGTATTGATTTGCGGGAATTCCCGGAAATGAAAAATAACATGAACACCCCCGGCTCTATTGAAGCCGGGGGTGTTTGCTCTTCGTTATGATCAGATGGTGGATCAGACCCTCACCGTCATGTTTTTGCTATCGGCGCGCTCATCGGATTCCGAGGAATCCGTCGGCTCGCCTTGCCACAGCAGCTGCATCTCGATGCTGGATTCCAGCAGTTCAGCCAGGCTGCCTTCCGCTTCGATGCGGCCGTCCTTCATCACGATGATATGGTCGGCCTGCGCCAGCGCCGCCCGGCGGTGGGATACGGCGATGCAGGTGACGTCGCGTTCATGGAACAAACGCTCCCACAGCTTCTTCTCCGTTTCGACGTCGAGCGCGCTCGACAGATCGTCGAAGATAAACAGGTCGGACTCGGTCATCATCATACGCGCCGTGGCGGCGCGCTGGATCTGGCCGCCGGACAGCATGACGCCTCTCGGTCCGACGAAAGTATCGAGACCTTTCTCCAGGTCCTCGATATCCTTCTCCATGACGGCCAGCCGGATCGCCCGGGTGAGCGCATCCGCTTCGGGCGGGCTGCCCTGAACGATGTTCTCCTGCAGCGTATCGCTGAACAGCCGCGGAACCTGCGGCGTATAAGCGGACCGCGGCGGAACCAGAAACGCTGCCGGATCGATGACTCGGCCGTTCCATTGCACATCACCGCCCGATTTGGGCAGCAGGCCGAGCAGCGTGCGGACGAGGGTCGATTTGCCGGACCCGATCCGACCGGTAATCACGACGAACTGCCCCCTTTTCACCGCAAAGTTCACATTGGCAATGCCGTTCTCCGAGCCCGGATAGGTGTAGGAGAGGTTCCGGATTTCCAGCGTGTGCAGCTGGTCATCGGGGCTGCGCTCGACCACCGGCAGCTCGGGCGGTTCGCCGAATAGGTACGTTTCGCTGAAATCCATGATCCGCTCCTGCTCCCCCGGCCGGAAGAGAATGCTCATGCGGTCCAGGGACACTTTAAGTCTTTTATGCTGAAAGACCATATATCCGAACAGGGAAATACTGAACGCGATATTGGTCAAATAGGAGGTGAACAGGGCGAAATCGCCGACGGTAAATTGCCCGGCTTTCATCGCCGATGCGCACATCAGCAGGATGATGCCGGTACAAATGCTGAGCACATGCTGATTGAGCGAGCGCATCCACTGTTTGAACAGGTTATCCTTCAGCGCTGCCTGCCGGCGTGACTCATTCAGCTCCACAAAGCGCCGGTGGACATGCTCCTCGGCCTGCCCCAGCTTCAGCGCCTGCACCGCGCCGAAGGACTCCGCAATGAAACTCGTAATGCGCCCGGTGGCTTCACGGTTTTGCTGGCCGTAGCGTCTCGCCCGGTTGCCGGACAGATTGTTCAGCAGCGTCACCGCAACCAGCGGCAAAATCGCAACCAGGGTGATCTGCCAGTTGACGCGGGCCATGATGACCAGGGAGATGATAGCAAACGCAAACCGTCCCCAGAAATCGACCCAGGACTCCACATATTCGACCACTTCGTCAACGTCTTCGCGGAACCGGCTCACGGCTTCTCCCGGCGAGGCGGGGAGGTTGCGTCCGGGCCAGCGCATGATGCCCTTCAGCATATTCGTGCGGAGAATCGCCTGGATGTCATAAATATAGGTGACCCATTTAAAAAAGGCCCAGAAAAAGACGCCGGTCCGGGATATGCGGACCAGAGCGATAAAAATGAGCGGGGCAACGAGCCACAAATAGTTATGCGATTGGCCGGTCGCCCTGTCGAAGAACCACTGCATGCCCAGGCCCAGCAGCAGCGGCATGGAATGAAACAGGCCCCACAAGAGGCCGTTCACAATAAATAGCGAGATGTTATACGTAAACAGGCGCTGGATAAACCGGGTTACGGTCATGCCAAGTCCTCCTCTCGTCCGGTAATCAGCAGCTGGGCGTAGCGTGAGGATGGATCCTTTGCCAATACCTCCCGTTCCCCGAATTCAAGAATCCGGCCGTCGCCAAGCACCATGATGTGATCAACCTGCTCCAGCGTGGAGAGCCGGTGCGCGATCACGATGCCCGTACAGTTCTGCATGAGCTGATCCACGGCAGACTGCAGCATCGCTTCGGTAGCGGCGTCCAGCCGGGAAGACGGCTCATCCAGGATCACCAGGCTGGGCTGGGTCAGAAAAACCCGTGTCAGGGCGAAAAGCTGCGCTTCCCCGGCGGACAGCGAGGCGCCGCCGGCCTTCAGATGCGTATCCAGACCTTCCGGCTGCGAGTCGATCCATTGCTTAAGTCCGAGCCTTTCGGTCGTGCCCAGAATATAGTCGTCCGGGATGCTGCCGTCAAACAGCGTCAGATTGTCCCGGAGCGTGCCGTCAAACAGCTGTACGTCCTGCGTGACCATGCCGACCCGGCGGTACAGCGCCTCGAGCTTCAGGTCGCGAATGTCTACGCCTCCCACCCGGACGGTGCCGCTGTTGATATTGTACAGACGAAGCAGGACCCGGCTGAGGCTCGACTTGCCGCTCCCGGTACGCCCGATGATGCCCAGGCGCTCGCCGGGCCGGACGGTGAACGTAATATCATGCAGCACCGGCCTATCCGGATTATAGCTGAAATGGACGTGGTCGAATTCCAGGCCGAGCGCTCCGTCAGGCAGCGCCGTTTGCGTTCCTTCCATGATTTCGGTGCGGCTTGCCAGCAGCTCCTGGGAGCGCAGCATGCCAGATTTGGCCTTTTGGAATTCCTGAACCTGATCCCCGAGCTGCTCGATCGGATCGTTCAGCATTTGGGTGTATTGATAAATGAGGAACAGGGTGCCGAGCGAAATTTGCTTGGTCAGGAAATAATGGACGCCGAGCATCAGCACCGCCGTCACGGCGATGGCGAACAGCACGACCGTCGTATTCCAGGGAATGACGCGCAGCATCCAGGCTTTGCGTCCTTTGAGGAACACATTCCGCATGGCGCGGTAGAACCGGTTCATCACGTACGGCACGTTGCCGTTCGCCTGAACGTCCTCAATGCCGGCGATCCGTTCCTCGATCAGGCCGAACAGTGCCGCGCTGGCGCCGCGCTCATCCTTGGAGGACGTGACCCCCAGATCGCGGATGAACACCATGGCTCCGATGGATGCCAAGGTGAACAGGGTCATGACCGAGGCAATCGGCCAATTGATCGTAAACATATAGCCGAGAATGCCGGCGAGGAGCACGAAGCTGCCGATGACCTTGATGATAAACATGGCGAAAAAGTTCGACATGTTGGTGACGTCCCCGTCGATCCGCTCGATCATTTCGCCTGGCGTTTTCAAATTGTGAAACCGCATATCAAGCCGCAGGCAGTGCTTCAGCAGGTCGCCGCGCAGCTGGTTGGTGGCACGCCAGGACACGTCGTTGCCGAGATAGCTGATCGCTACGGTCAGGACCTGGTTCAGCACGGCGAAAACCAGGTAAATCCCCGCCAGCACGAGCAGGCTGGAGACGATGCCGTTCTCGGCGGCCGTGTCGATAAATCGCTGCACAATTTGCGGATTGACCAGCTGGGCTCCGGTCGAGGCGAGCAGCAGAATAAGCAGCAGAAGCAGCCGTCCCCGGACCGGCTTCAAGTATTTCAGCAGCCAGGACATCGACGGCTTTGCGGATTGTTGCATGGTAAAACCCCCCAATTCCAAACGAAACCTTATGTATGGTGACTTGCTTTCGCCCGGCTTTCATAATTGACCGGATGCAAATAATATCCATCATACAATAATTTGGAAGCGATTCAAGATAAAGTTTGATTAAATCCAAACTTTATCGGCGTTTATTATCTCAGGGTGGCTGCAAGGCTTGCAGTGCATGCCATCCCCCTTGCCTTCAGGCGTAGCAGGCGGATTCATGCTGAAGAAACGAAGTGGTCCCCTTTATTTCCGGATTTCAACTTTCTAACCGTTCCATGGAAATCTGGGAATAACAGGGATCGGAAGCATGATCCGCATGCGGAGTCCCATCAGTTCATATTCAGTTCATAATGTGGGTTTAATCTTAGTACCGTTCACAAGTTCGGCGCTGCTTCCTGCGTGCCCGGCTGGTGACCCAGAATTAAGGGAGGTATGAAGATGGAACCCATCATTCGCGTAGAACAATTACGAAAACAATATAAAAGCGGCAAACGCCCGGCCGTGGACGGGATCAGCTTCGAGGTGGGGCGGGGCGAATTCTTCGCCTTCCTGGGCCCGAACGGGGCCGGGAAAACGACCACGATTTCGATTCTGACCACCACGCTGTCCAAAACCGAAGGCACGGTCATGATCGCCGGCTACGATGTGGAAAAGGAAGCGGCGAAAGTGCGCCGGAATGTCGGCATTATTTTTCAGAACCCGAGCCTGGACCTGGATTTGACGGCGGAAGAGAACATCCGCCTTCACGTCAGCATCTATGGCGTTTACGCCTACCGGCCGTTCTACAGCATGATGCCGAAGGAATACAAGCAGCGGATCGAGGAGCTGGCCGCCATCGTCGGCATTCACGACAATTTGTTCAAGAAGGTCAAGGGCTTCTCCGGCGGGATGAAGCGCAAGCTGGAAATCATGCGCAGCTTGATGCACAAGCCGCAAATTTTATTTTTGGATGAGCCGACGCAGGGGCTGGACGCCTCCGCCCGCCAATCGCTGTGGGCTTACCTGCAGAAGATCCGCAAGGAAGAAAACATTACGATATTCCTGACCACGCACTATTTGGAAGAAGCGGAGGAAGCCGACCGGGTGTGCATGATCACGCACGGCAAAGTGGCGGTGCTCGGAACGCCGGAAGAGATCAAGCACAAGCTGCTGGGCGACAAAAGCATGCTGATCGACGCCGGCGACCGGAAGGCGCTGCGGGCGGAGCTGGAGGCGCTTCAGGTTTCTTTTACCGAGGAGGAGCAGTGCTTCCGCGTCCGTTTTCAGGATAAAACGCCACAGTCCCTCGTAGCCCGTCTGCATACGCCGTTAAGCCGGATGGAAGTGCACCAGCAGACGCTGGAGGAAGCTTATCTGAGCCTGGTGCAGCAGAGTCAAAACGACGAATCGAGAAAGGGGGCGGTCTAAATGCTCATGACCAAAGCGCAAAAAGAAAGCAACGCGGTTGTGGCGATCGCCGCGCGGGAAATTACGAAGGGCATCAAAAATCCGGTGCTGATGATCGTGAGCATCGTCTTTCCGATCATTTTTATCGGCATCTTCGGCGGAAGCCTGTCGCAGAACATGGCCGGCAATCTCGGATACAATTATTTACAGTTCATGATGATCGGCATGATCGTCAACAGCGTGTTCACAGGCCTTATCACAGGGATGAGCTCCCTGATCGAGGAAAGGAACCAGAATTTGACGCAGGAGCTGTACGTGTCCCCGATCTCCAGGTATTCCATTATCCTCGGCAAAATGATTGGTTCAAGCTTCACCAGCATCGTTGGGCTGCTTGGCATCCTGATCGTCGCACTCCTGATGCAAATTCCGCTGGGCGGCATGCATATCGTGTGGCTGTTTCTCATTACGCCGCTGTTCTGCCTGATCGGCGGATCGCTGGGTATTTTCTTCATCGGGTTTGTCCAAGACAGTAAAACGGCGGATATCGGTTCGATGCTGCTCGTCATGCCGCAGATGTTCCTGTCGGGAGCGATGATTCCAATCCAGCATTCCACCGGCATTCTCGGCTTTCTCGCCCATATTATGCCGATGACGTACTGCATCGATTTGGCCCGTGCGGTATTTTATTCCGGGACACCGGTCTACTCGCAGGTCGTACTGTACCATCCGGTGACGGATCTGCTGGTGATGGCCGGATTTTTCCTGGTCTTCACGGTCGTCGGCACATGGATGTTTACGAGATCGGAACGGAATCGTTAAAATGCAGGTAGGACGCAAATAGCCCCATCGGTTGGGGCATGAATGCATGGACGCATAACTGCGAACGTTCGTGTTCATTCCATATCAATGATAGAAAGGAGTGAGGCGACTTGGCTCATATACTGGTTGTCGACGACGATCCCCATATCCGGGAGCTCGTCAGCCATCTGCTGAAAAATGAGGGCTACACGATAGCGGAGGCGGCGAACGGAGATGAAGCCTTGGAGGCGATGGAGTCGTTCAAGGCCGATCTGGTCATCCTCGATATTATGATGCCGGGCATGGACGGCTGGGAACTGTGCCGCGAGCTGGATGCGGCCTATGACATCCCGCTGCTGATGCTGACGGCCAAGGGCGAAACCTCGCAGAAGGTCAAAGGGTTTGAGCTTGGGACCGACGACTATCTCGTCAAGCCGTTTGACCCGCTCGAGCTGACCGTCCGGGTGAAGGCGCTGCTCAAGCGTTATAAAATATCAGCCTCGCAGGAAATCCAGTTTGGCGACGTGCGCCTGAACCGCAAAACGTACGAATGCTACGCAGGATCGGCTGCGCTTACGCTCCCTTTAAAGGAGTTCGAGCTGCTGTTTTTGCTTGGCAGCTATCCCGGCAAGACGTTTTCCCGGGATCAAATCATTGAGCATATTTGGGGCTATGACTATGAAGGTGACGAACGGACCGTCGATGTGCATATCAAGCGGCTGCGGGAGCGGTTTGCCGACCAGCAGGACCGCTTTCAGATCCGCACGATCCGCGGCCTCGGCTACCGGCTTGAGGTGCTGTCATGACGGATCGGGAACATAACGAGACCTGGCAGCGGATGAACCGAGAGAGCGGGGCGAGGCCGGCGGACCGGCAGGAAGCTCACCGGCTCCGGAGGGAAGAGCGAAGAAGAAAGCGGGAAGAAATTGCGAAGCGCAGAGAGAATGAGATTCGGGGCATGGACGGCGAGCCGCCGAGCCTGTGGCTGCGCGTCCGGATCATCTTTTTCATGATCCTTGTGCTGTCTGCGCTCATCGTTTGCTGGACCGCTGCGTTCTATTTAACTCACGGCCTTCGCTGGCACATCTCGCCCCTCGTAAGGCAGCTGTTGAACTCGGTGCTGGGCTTTGTCATTTTCGGCGTATCCATCTCGATTATTTCTCGTTTTGCGCAGCGGCGGCAGACAGAGTTTTACCAATTGGTCATCGATGCGCTGAAACGGATCTCCAAGGGCGATTTCAAGGTGGAAATTCCGGTGTTCGGCGAGAACGGTCATTGGGGCGGGATTGTAAAAGGGATCAACAACATGGCCGCCGACCTGAACAACCTGGAGCATATGCGCCAGGAGTTTATTTCAAACGTATCCCATGAGATTCAGTCCCCGCTGACTTCAATCAGCGGCTTTGCCCGGGTGCTGCGCGAGGAGAACCTGAGCCCCGGCCAGCGGGACCATTACTTGAACATTATTGAGGAGGAGAGCGTGCGGCTCTCCCGGCTGTCGGAGAATATGCTGCGACTGGCGTCGCTTGATTCCGACAAGCATCCGTTTCACGTCGAGCCCATCCGGCTGGACAAACAGCTGCAGATGCTTGTTCTCGCCTGCGAGCCCCAGTGGCAGGGCAAGGATCTGGATATGTCCGTAGAGTTTGAGCCCGTGACGATCGAGGCGGATCGGGATTTGCTCAGCCAGGTCTGGGTGAATCTGCTCCACAATGCGATTAAGTTTACGCCGGAGGGCGGAACGGTCCAGGTTTTTCTCGAGGAAAGCGGGCAGGAGGCCGTCGTTCGTGTCAAGGATTCCGGCATCGGTATCTCGGCCGAAGACCTCGAGCAAATTTTTGAAAGATTCTTTAAGGCGGATAAATCAAGAACCCGCTCCGGCGGGGGAAGCGGGCTGGGACTGTCGATTATCCAGAAAATCGTGCAGATGCACGGCGGCAGCGTCTCGGTCGAAAGCGCTCCGGGAGAAGGCACGGAGATGACGGTCCGGCTGCCTAAGACAGCAGACCGAGCTGCCGGGCCGTAACGAGCGCCTGGGTCCGCGAGGATACGCCAAGCTTTTCGTACAGGCGGGATAAGTAGACCTTGATGGTCCCTTCCGACAGCGCCAGTTCGGCGGCCATCTCCTTATTGCTGGCCCCTTGGCCGATCAGCCGGAGCAGCTCGGATTCGCTGCGGCTCAGCGGCTCAGCTGAGGCCGGAGCGGCAGCCGCAGCCGCTGTCTCCTGCATGGCCATGGGGAATTGCTCAAGAAGCTTGCGGACGTAGTCCCCGGACGCTTCCCCCGAGGGCCCGGCTCCAACGTCCTCATGGCTTCCACCGGACTCTCCGCGAATGACGGCCGCCTCATACCGGCCAAGCATCATCATCATCGGCTTGCCCTCATCCACGAAACTCCGGATATATCCGTTTTGTTCCCCCAGGAACAGGGCGGTATGAAGGTGGCGGAGGGCGGCCGTTTTTTGCCCCAGCCGTTCCTTCAACAGCGCCTGCAGGATGTGGTTTTCCACGATGCCGGAAACGAGCTGCTCGCGCTCGGATTGGGGCAGCAGGTGCTCCAGAATCCGCAGCGCCTCGTTCTCCTTTCGCTGCTTGCCAAGCAGGCGCACGAGCGTCATCAATTCATACTCCCGCTGAAAAGTCGGCTTGTCCTTGGCGGACAGCCCCAGCCGGGCCATCAGCTTCTTGGCGGCCGGCATCTGCCCGTTCGCAAGATGCATGCGGATTTTGAATGCCGTCAGCAGATGGATCCATGGCGTGCCCCAGCCGGCAGATAATGAGAGCGGGGCTTCCAGCACCTCGTCGATGACGTCATGTGCCAAGGCGGTCCGCCCGTCCGCAATGAGCAGGCGGGCCTTCATGATCAGCAGGGGGAGGCGCAGTCCCGGTACGTTCAATTCCTCGGTCAGAGCCGTCATCTCCTGGAGCATTTGGCGGCTTTCGCCGAGACGGTTCCATTCATAATATCCTTCAACGAGCGACTGCTTCACGTAAAGATGAATGAGCGACCGCTGCCAGCCATGGGCGGCGAGCACACCCATAAACAGCGCGCCGATTTTTTCCGTATCCGCGGACAGGACTCCTTTTAGCCCCAGCGCGGTCCGTCTCACAAGAGGCTCCGTTTTGTTGTAGTTAAACATATAATAGGTCGGGTCAGCCGGCAGAATATCGTCCAGCATGGTGCCGATGAAGGCAAACCAATTCGTGAAGTCTCCGCTTGCGAACATCAAATTGGAACGGACGAACAGGATGCCGCTCTGCAGCTGCTTCAGCCGCTCCGATTCCTTCAGCATCCGGGTCGTCGCCTCCAGTGAGCCGAGTCGGGCTTCCGCCTGGCCGAAACGCCCGGTAAGCACCAGCACGAACGCGTACAGGAGCGACAGCTCCAAGGACAGCTCATGCGCCGGCGGGAATCCCTCGAACCAGCGCAGCAGGACGGAAACTTCTCCGCGCTCCAGCACGGCTGGAATATGCTGCTCGAGAAGGCGGCCCGCCTCGGTGTAATCTCCGGCAGCCATGGCATGGTCGACGGCTTCGTCCAGCAATCCGCGGGACGCAAAGCCCCGGCTTGCCAGCCGGTTCAGCCGCATCCACTCTTCGGGCTGATGCCGCTTGAGGTGTTCCCGGACAAATCCGGCGAATAAATGGTGGTAGCGGAACCATTTATGCTTCACGTCCAGCGGAATGAGGAATAAATTGAACCGTCGGGCCGCTTCAAGCTTGTCCCCGCTGGCAGGGTCGCCCGTGAGCAGGCTGCATATGTCCGCATCCATCCGGTCGAGAACGGCCGTCGTCAGCACGAACGATCTCAGGTCGGCGGGAAGCTGCGTAAGCACCTCCTGAAGAAGGTAATCGGCCACATCCCGGTGGTCACCGTAGAAGCCATCAATCCATCGGTCTACGTCTTCGGCCGTTCTTAAAGAGAGCGAAGCCAGCTGCAGGCCGGCTGCCCATCCCTCGGTCCGTTCCGCAATCCGGTCGATCTGCAGCGGGGTCAGCCGCATGATGCCGGACTTTTGATAGAACTGTTCGGACTCGTGCCGGGTAAACTGGAGCCTGCCGGCGTCTATGACGGCGCATTCCCGCTTGGAGAGCCATTTTGACACCGGAAAAGGTACTTCCTTGCGGCTCGCAATCGTCACATGGAGCGTGGGGGGCATGTAGTCGATCAGGTAAGACAAGCCGTTATGAATGCGGTCATCTTCTATCCAATGATAATCGTCCAATACGAGCCTTACAGGCCCGGACAGTCCATGAAGCTCGTTGATTAACGCATCCAAGAATGCATCTGCCGACAGGGCCGGCAGGGCATCGGCCAGCTCAAGCATTCGCGGGGCTGCCGGGTCCGGCATGACTTCCGCCAATGCAAACGCCGCATAGCGCCAGAACCGGACCGGATCGTTGTCACGGCCGTCCAGCGCCAGCCAGGCGCAGCTTTCGCTTCGGCTTCGGGCCCACTGCGTCAACAGGGTAGTTTTGCCTGAGCCGGCAGGGGCGTAAATCAAGGTGAGTCTGCCATGAACTCCATCCGACAGGGATTGAAGAAGGCGTTCTCTATCGACCAGGCCATCTTTTGGAAGGGGCAAGGTGATTTTTGTTTTTAACATGATTGCATCGGTCCGCGTGATCATCGTATCCTCCAAATTTCCGACAAAATGGATGCCTTTTCCGTACTTTTTTCTCTCATTATATAAAAAAAAGGCCGGTCCGTTAACTTTCGTTAATCGCCAAAGGCCTGTTCTTCGGTTAAAATATGCGCAGATCGGAAGGCGAGACGATAAGCCGGTCGCCCCAGCTAACCAAACAACGCCATTCTCCGCACGCAGGATTCCTGCTTCTGGACCCTAGGTCCCTTCCCCACAGCTCTGCGCGTAGCTCCCCCCTTAGAACCGGAAACGGCCCCCCTACCGGATTCCGGCGTTATGCAAAAACAGCCAACCAGAGCATGCTCTGATTGGCTGTTTTTAGTTAGGGAAGATGAATGGATTTGATATGATCCGTGTGAAGAAGGATGGTTTCGCCTCCCGCTTCGATCAGCTCTATAATATGACTGTCTACTTTTTTGAGGAGCCCGGCTTTGAGGGGGGATTCACCTAAATCGAACACGACCAGACCATTCTGGAATTTTTCAAGCTGCTGTTCCAGGTTCCGTGATAAGGTCGGTGCTGCCGGCTGCACGGGAAAATGCGAATCGCTCAAATCATAGGGGGTCATATTCGGAGGGTACGGAGACAAATATTTCACGTGATGCAGCGGGATATATACAGTATGGTGAACAGGGGAGTAGAAAAGGAAATAATCATTCATAATGCTGGTTACATACCCATGAATCGAACTGGCACCGCCAAGATGGATTTCCGTAAATATTCCCCTTGCATTCATCAGCATCTTGCGAAAAGAAATATGGGCATGGTCAAGAACGGGCTCTTTGTTAGCCTGAGACGAATCCTCGACCTCCTCAATGACCTTCATGTGCTGAAGATGGTGTACCGGAGTGTAAATATATTTGTTTTCCGAGTAGAGGACCAAAATATCACTGCCGACATCAATGAGTTCACCGATGATCGGGATTTTATAGCCCGAGACCTTTAATTCTATTGTTTTTCCAAGTAGAGAACGGATGGACTCCATAGCTTGCCTCCTTTCATATGACATATTGGGTCCAGAGATAAAGGCTGGCGAGGCTGACGATTAGACCGACAGGTATCACAATGAACGTAACGCGCATATACTGCTTCCATGTGATATGAATTTTGCTGCTTCTTAACATGAACATCCATATCAAGGTAGCGAGGGTTCCGACGGGCGTCAACAATGAACCGATGTCGCTTCCGATAATCGTTGCCATATAAGCTAGATGGACATGCTGCGGATCAAGTCCCATGCCGAGCACCGCTAAAGTTCCGATCATGACGGACGGCAGGTTATTCACGATATTGGACAACAGGGTCAACAAAAGTCCGAATGCGGCGATCAGACTGGCTTCACCCATGCCGGCAAAAGGTTGTAATCCGTTGATTAAAGCGGCGGTTAACCCGGCGTTATCCAGGCTTTTGACGATTATATAGATGCTGAAGGCGAACAGTAGGATATGCCAAGGCGTCTTCGTAACAATGTCCTTAATCCCTGTTTTGGTCCGAAACCAGCGGACGAAGACGATGAGGGCGGCCCCGGTGATTGCGACATACTCGAGCGGTATACCCAAGCTTGCTGCTAGAAAAAAACCTGCCCGGAAGAGGACTACGATGCAGATGCTGACCCGAAACAGCCACCAGTCGATTTGGGTTCTGGTTTCCGTTGGCTGCTGAAGCGGGTGTATGTTAACTAATGAATAATCACGGGCGGGGTTACGGGAGATGGTAACGGGTATCTGTTTGCGAAAATAGAGGTAGAGCAGCAGGGCGATCGTTGCGATCCCGATCATGGAGGGGATGAACATAATTAGGGTATAGCTGTTCAGGTCCAAGCCTACGATATTAAGCGCAATGAGATTCGCCAGGTTGCTTACGCCGATCGGTGCGCTGGATGCCGTTGCGATGAGTGCGCCGGACAGGAGATACGGTATTTTTTGATGCGGCTTTAATTTCAGCATTGAGCAGATTTGAATAATGATGGGCGTTGTGATCAGGATACTGCCATCGTTATTAAAGAAAATCGTCATTAGGAAGCAGAGCAGGATCACATACCAGAACAACTTTCGGCCGGAACCGTTTACCCGTTCAATCAGGTTGAGAGCAACCCAGCGAAAAACACCGACGCTGTCCAGCACCAGGGACATCACGATCGTAGACAGAATCGTCACAGCGGCTCCGGAAACGATGTTGAAAATGGTGATCAGGTCCGTTAAAGGGACGACCCCGGCGGCGAGCAGAATAAATGCTCCGGCGGTGGTGGAAATGGATTCGTTGATTCCGCGGGGGCGCCACATCAAGAAAATGACGGTGATGGCAAATACGCCGACTGTTAGCCACATTTGGTAGTCAGACATTTACTTTGACTCACCTCCCAGGGGGAGAACACTGGATACTGGCTGAATGACTGGATCTGCTGTCCGTGTAGCTTTTCCTGGACGTATCATCCAGTACAACGGGATTCCGGCAATTAAAACTGCAATAAATACATACATGGCTTATTCCCCCCTTTGTGGATTGGATTCAACGCGAAGGGTCAATTTTGTTGAATGCAGTCATGGCTTATTTACTGATTTTGCGCTTGCGTACCGTACGTTTGATCGGTTTGGGCTTTCTCCAGGATCTGCTAGCCCATTCCATGGCCCCTCTTGTCAGATTGCCTTTGGTATGGTTGCCGCGGGTTTGGTTGCCTTTGGTATGGTTGCCGCGGGTTTGGTTGCCTCTGGTTTGGTTGCCTCTGGTTTGGTTGCCTCTGGTTTGGTTGCCTCTGGTTTGGTTGCCACGGGTTTGATTGCCGCGGGTTTGGTTGCCACGGGTTTGGTTACCCCGAGTTTGGTTGCCTTTGGTTTGGTTGCCTTTGGTTTGGTTGCCTTTAGATTGGTTGCCTTTAGATTGGTTGCCTTTAGATTGGTTTTTGTTACCGCCGCTCTTGTTCTTGTTTCCTCCACTGGTGTTCGAGCCGATTACCATAACGGATTTTACATGGTATATCGGAATACTGATGACTTCATCATTTTTGGCTACCAGTGTCAATGTGGATTGGTTCACATCCGCAACGACACCTTCGACTTTTTCCGGGCCGCCGCGGTTAATTTGTACGCGTTGGTAGCGGAGCGAATGCAGCAATCCAGCGAAGTTTCCTGCCATAACCGGGTTCGCCGTCATGGCTTTTGCCCCTCCGGATTTGCCTGTGCTGCTGATGCTTTTGATATGGGTGCTGTTGACATAGACGATGCCCTCTTTCGTCGCAACGGCCAGGTAACCATGTTGTACGCCCACCAGAACACCTACGATCGAATCGGGCCCGCCGCGATTGATTTTCACCTCGCTCCCAATGGAGTTCATTGTGTTAAGACCTGCTAACGACATACCAATTACCCCTTCCAAGATAGTTTGGATAGTCTCATGAAGGGCTTTATTTGTCCTTCGAGTCTATCTGTAATCTATTTATATGTGTCTTGCAAAAAAGGGGACTAGCCGAAAATACTAGATTATCCGAAATCAAACCGGAGTCTATCTTTCTATGTCTGCCGAATAGTTTTTACACTAGAAAGGCGGCAGCCCTTACGTGAACTGCCGGGGCCGCATAGGTTGAACAAAGCCTAAATAGGGCAAATGATCACGCCGTGCTCAGCCCCAGCGGGCCGGGCAGGCCGTTGATCATGCGATTCAATCTAGAAGGGCGGTTACGGCATGGGTCTGCCTGTCTACCGAATCGAGTTAAAGGATTCGGCGATGAAAAAGCTGGAGAGCAACATATGGTCCGATTCGTTTGTCAGTGGAACGATGAGCATGAATGGCCGGAGGACTCCGATTCGCATTCGTTACCGCGGGGGCCATACCCGTGAATATCCGAAAAAATCCTATGAGATTCGGACGGCCAAGGCGACGTACCACTTTAACGCGGAACACGATGATCCGTCCCTGATGAGAAACGCCCTTTCATTTCATTATTTTAATGTGCTTGGCGTCCCCAGCCCCTCGACGAAACACTGCGTGCTTTATATGAATGGAAATAAGGAAGGGGTGTATTTAAGAATCGAGGCGGTGAAGTCCGCTTTTTTCCGCAAAAGGGGGCTCCATGCACGAAGCATCATCTATGCGGTCAATGATAATGCCGACTTTGCCATGCCGGAAAAAAATGCGAAGTCGAGCAGATTGCTGTCAGGATACGCTTTCATTAAGGGCGACGAAACGGACAGGAATCGTCTCGGTGACTTTATCCGAAGCATTAACCGGAAAAAGGGGACCGAGCTAAGCGATTATCTTCGGCAGCGCCTGGATATGGACAATTATTTACGCTGGTTATGCGGGGCGGTGCTGACGGGAAATTACGACGGGTTCCTCCAGAACTATACGATATTCGAATACGGCAAGCGCAACATGTATGGAATGATCCCTTGGGATTATGAGGGCACCTGGGGCAGAAACTGCTATGGTAAAGCTGTAAAATCCGACCTGGTCAGGATTAAGGGATACAACGTGCTGACTGGAAAGGTGCTGGCTTACAAGGCGTACAGGCAGAAGTACAAGCGAATCCTTGAGCGGACGCTGGAATCTACCTTTACCGTGTCGCGCCTGATGCCTGTAGTCAAGAAAATGCACAGCGCCATTGCTCAGGACATCTATGACGATCCCAAATATAAGTGGGATATCGGTATGTTTGACTCGGAACCGGATGTCATCAGGGAATATATTGAAGACCGACGCCGGGATATCAGGAATGAAATGGAGCAGCTTTGAGCGAGCCATCGCTCCCCCGGCTACATAACACAAGCCCTGGCACGATTGCACGTACCAAGGCTTGCTTCCACGGGATTTACCCAGCTTCAGATCATCTTCTGATGCAAATGATTTAAATAGCGCCAGCGCGTGATCCAGTAATAGATGACCTGGATCGCCAGGAACGTGGCAAAGATGGCCAGCGTATGCGAAGCGACGGAGAAGTCGACCAGCTGCTGCAGGGCCAGAAAGGCAACGCTGCTGTGGATGACCGCCACCAGCATCGGCAGGAAGAACATCAGCAGCAGCTGTCTCGAGACGGTTCGCCCCAATTCCCTCCGGCTTAAGCCCACCTTGGAGATCATCCGGTACTGCTCTTCGTCCCGGGCCAGGTCTGCATAGAGACGGAAGTAGATGAAGCTTGCGGCGAAGGTGAAGAACACGATCCCGACGAGCCCGCTGACGATCAGCAGCATGCCGTTCAGCTGCCGGGACTGGACCCAGTCGATGACGAGCGCCTGGAAGTTGTAATTCATATATCCCGACTCATCGACGTCATTATTAATCGTGTCACGGAGCTCCTGCGCGATGCGCAGGGTGTGATGCCAGTCCGGGACGACAAACTGCACTAAGACGATCTTGAGCAGATTGCCGGCGTTCACCTTCACATAGTCTGCGTCGGACACGACATACACATTGGTGGTATTGGGTACGACGATATGCGGCAGCGCTTTAAGCAGATGCAGGGTCATTTCCGAGCCTTCCTTCGTCAGGGTCAGGCTGTCCTGGGTTAATCCGTCCAGCTTGAACTCGCTGGTTTGCGTGACCGTCGAAGGCGTTGCGAACGCTTCCCCTTCGCGAAGCGTCTCCTGCTCGTAACCCAGGGCCTTGGCCAGACGGTTGTAATCGTCCAGCTTGATCAGCATGAACCCGTTATCCGAATAAGTCGGGATAAAGGATACTTTGCGGTAGTCAAAACCCTCTCTCCGCAGCGTGTCTTCAATCAGGCGGACATGCTTCTGCTCAAATGAATTTTTATGGTCTGACTCATTGAAAGAATCGTACGTGAACGCATACGGATTCTTCATCGCGGCGAGCCCGGGGTCGCCAATGGCCAGCGCGGTTCCGATTCCGGTAAAAGCGGTGGCGGAAATGACCGCAACCATGAAGAACATCACGGCATTGTCCCGCAACCGGTAGATCAGCTCGGAGATCGTCAGCAGGTTCGTCCGCTTGAGGAAGATACGGGGCCGCTTCTTCATCGCTCTCATCACGTACACGCTAAGCTGGGTGAACAGGAAGTACGTGCCGACGATGACCAGCGCCACGCCGCCGAGCAGCAGCAGGAATGAGAACATCCGGCGCAGCACGAACAGAAACACGCAGGCGTAGCCGAGCAGGATGAGCAGGGCTGATAGGACGGACAGCAGGACCGATGCCTTCGGCTCGGGCTTGGGCTTATCTTCCGCCTTGATCAGCTCGATGAGCGTGCCTTTCCGGGTCATCACCGAGGTGAAGGAAGCGACCAGCAGAAACAGAATCAGGTAAGCCCCGGCCGTCAGCAGGATCGCTTTTCCCGGCAGGTAAAAGGGCAGCCCGTCGACGATCGCCAGCATCGAGGCGGAGATGAGCAGGATCAGCTTCGAGAACACGGCACCGACGATGATCCCGGCGATAATGGCGGCGGCGCCGATCGCGATATTTTCAATAAAAAGCATCCGGTTCAGCTGTTTGCGGGACATGCCGAGCAGGAGCAGAATGCCGAATTCTTTTTTGCGCAGCTTGATAAACGAAGACGCCGAGTACAGCAGGAAAAAAAACGAGAAAATAAACACGATACATTGGGACACCCGCAGCCCTATCGAGCCGAGCATGCTCAGCGTTCCGCTGGAGGACACGATGTTTCCCTTCAGGTCGGGATGAAAGAGCAGCAGGGCATAGATGAAGAAAATCATGACCGAAAAGGCGCTGCTCAGAAAATGGGCTACATACGCCCGCTTGTTCCGGAAGACGTTATTAAAGGCGAACTGGCGAAAATTCATGTCCGTTCCCTCCCAGCAGCGACAGCACGTTGATGATCTTTTGGTAGAACGCCGCGCGGTTGTCCCCGTCATGGATTTCGTTGTACAGCTGGCCGTCTTTGATAAAAATGACGCGGTGGCAGTAGCTCGCCGCCACCGGATCGTGGGTGACGAGCAGCATCGTGGCCCCGTCCTCCTGATTGCGCTTCTCCAGAATTTCCATCACGTCGCGCGCCGCCTTGGAGTCCAGGTTGCCTGTCGGCTCGTCGGCCAGCAGCAGCTTGGGCCGGTGGATCAGCGCCCGCGCGATCGCGGTTCGCTGCGCCTGCCCCCCGGATATTTCGTAGGTCCGCTTATCCAGTATGGAGGTAATACCAAGCTTCTCGGTCAGCGCGGCGACCCGCTCGTTCATTTCCTGCACGCCGACACCATCCAGCGTTAACGGGAGTATAATGTTCTCCTTCACCGTCAGCGTATGAAGCAGATTAAACGACTGGAAGACGAAGCCCAGCTCCCGGCGCCGGAACCGTGCCAGCTGATCCTGGGACAGGCGGTACGGGTCTTGCCCGCCGATGCGGATTTCGCCCGAGGTCGGGCGGTCGATGGTCGACACGATGTTCAGCAGGGTTGTTTTTCCGCTGCCGGACGGCCCCATGATACCGACGAACTCGCCTTCCTGAATCGTTAAATCGATATTGGACAGAGCCTCGTAAGATACCATGCCTTTATAAATTTTGCCTATATTTTTGGCGGATAAAATGTCCGTCATCCGAAGCACTCCTTCTCTTCAACCCGGACACCTGCCCGCACGCGGGAGAGCGGCGGAACCGGCGGTCCGTTCAATTTCAGCCCCCCGCAACATCCGTGATGGCGTATCGGTGTATAGGGATGCTTTGCGGGGTCACCCTAGGTCCAGTGTAAGCGATGGAGCCGAAATCTCCTATGGAAGGACCTTTCAGCAAACTTACACGGATGTAAGCTTATGTCACCGCCCGTAAGCTTGGCTTGCCTCGGACACGCGGCAAAAAAGGCGCCGGAATCAGCGATTCCGCGCCTGTACCTGCGAGCGCTCGAAATGGAGGCGGACCGCCGTCCCTTCCCCGGGCGCCGATTCGATGCGAATGCCGTGGCCCAGCTTGTCCGCGACCTCTTTTACGAGATACAGCCCCATACCCGTCGATTCCTTGAACCTGCGGCCGTTCTCACCGGTGTAGAAGGGACGGAAGACCCGTCCGAGGTCCGCCTTCGGTATGCCGACGCCCCGGTCGCGGATTTCCAGGGTCAAGGAACGATCGTCTTCAATCGTGGCGGAAACCGTAATTTTGCTGCCGGTGCCGGCGGCATATTTGATGGCGTTGGACAACAGCTGCTCGAGCATGAACCGCAGCCATTTGGCATCGGTTTGCACCGTAACCCCGTCGTCCACCTGAACTTCCGGATATACATGACTGCGGATAAAATACCGCTTAAGCTCGTGCACCGTCTCGTTTACGGCCTGCCTGAGGCCGACGGGCTCCACGCTGAAGTCCTGCTCGAAGGTTTCGAGACGGGACACGTACAGCACCATCTCCAGGCCGCGCCGGATGCGGTCCGTTTCCTCCGATATGCTGAGCAGACGCTCATCGTCCTCGCCCTGCGTAATCATTTCGATGACGGATACCGGCGTCTTCATCTGATGCACCCACTGGTTCATGAAGGTCAGGTGCTCCTGCTGCTTGCGTTCCCAGGTCTGAAGCAGGTTCTGATAATGCCGGTACTGCGTCTCCAGCAGGTGGTTGAAGGCTTGGGACACCGGAGCGGTACCGCCTGCGGCGATCGACTCGTTCAAGGCTTCGAATGGACGGGATAAGCGCATGTACAGCAGCCGCTGGCTGAAGAAGCGAAAGATGAGATATCCGGCCAATATAAACAGGCCGAGAAAAATGCCATAGAGCGCCGTGAGCGGATGGTCGTATCCGTCAAACCAGAACACAGCCACAACGGCCAGCAGTTCCAGCATCGTGAAGATCAGCAGCGGAATATGGTCACGAATGAAGAGCTTCACCGTCATGCCTCATCCTTCCATGCCATATTGAGACGGTAGCCCGAGCCGCGCACCGTTTCCAGCGCCTCCCCGATGCCCAGCTCTGCCAGCCTTTTGCGGACGCGGGTAATATTGACGCTCAAGGTGTTGTCATCCACGAACGTGTCGTCCCACAGCTTCTCGAGGATCGTCTCCCGGGAGACCAGCCGCGGACTGCGTTCCAGCAGGGTCTCGATCAGGATTGTTTCCTTCCGGGTCAGGGAAATCCGCTTGTCCCCCAGCTTCAGCTCCATCCGTTCGGGATACAGGACGAGCCCGGCTTGTTCGACCGTCCGCTCGCCGGCGGCGGCGTAATCCCCGTAGACGCGGCGGAGCTGGCTGCGGATTTTGGCCATCACGATTTCGTAGTGAAACGGCTTCGTAATATAATCGTCGCCGCCGTTCTCCAGGGCCATGACCTGGTCCATTTTTTCGTTGCGGGCCGAAATAAAAATGATCGGGCAGGTCGATACCTGACGGATCTGCCGGCACCAATAGTAGCCGTCGAAGCTCGGCAGGTTGACATCCAGCAGCACGATATGGGGGGCGGCCGCCGTAAACTCGTCCATGACGCGGTCGAAATCGTGAATCACGATGGCTTCGTCTCCGTATTTTTGAATATGGGACTGAAGCAGACCGGCGATCTTCGGATCGTCCTCGACGATCAATATTTTATACATATCCGAATTCTCCTTATGAAAGCAGTACTCGTATTCCGGAAATTGCTAACTCAGTATCATTATACACGTAAACCGCTGCGGGATTCAGACCGCTCAGGTTCTATACGGGAAACGGGGACATCGAATAATGGTCCGAGATCCCATTGAAAAATATTTTTTCGGAGCAGATAACTTTTCGCCGGCTTCCTCCGTCTGATATTACACAGTCAATATTTTCTATATCAGGAAAAGCAAAAGGAGGCGCGTTTGTGAAAAAAATTTGGTTAACGCTCTTGGCCGCCGTGATGATCTTCTCGGTCGCCCTCGGCGCCAATCAGGGGCAGGCAGCGGCTGCCGCCAGTCAAATCTCGATTTATATTGACGGCCAGAAGCTGTACTCCTCCCAGGCTCCCATTATGGTGAAAGGCAGGGCCATGCTCCCGATGAGAGCCATCTTCGAGGCGCTGGACGCCACGGTCGACTGGAACGCGAAGACGAAAACCGTCACCGCGAAACGGGACCAAACGACGATCGTGCTGAAGATCGGCTCCACGTCCGCGGTCGTTAACAACCGGACGTTGACCTTGGATGTGCCCGGACAGATCTACAAGGGCAGCACAATGGTGCCTGTCCGGTTTGTCAGCGAGGCGCTGGGCGAAAAGGTCGACTGGAATGCTTCTAACAAGACGGTAACGATCACGACATCCGGCGGCCCGGTAAATGCCGTGGCTTATGTTTCGGCCCGGATCATTTCCAAAAACGGTGACGGACGCGATGTGGAGGTCAGCTTTCCGAAAGTTTCGCCGGAGTCCGGCGTAAGCGAATATCGGGTGCTGATGGTCAAATCGGGAAATGCGTACAATTTCAATCTCGCCCAGGCGCTTTCGACCGGCAGCTACACTTCGATCCGCCCGAACGGGGATGACGTGTCGATTACCTTGTCGTCCCAGACCCGAGACGTGAACGGCGATTTGCTCCGGTCGGGGCAGTCGTATGCGGCATTTGTCCTGACTGTAGGCAAAAAGGGGAATAGCGCCTTGTCAGGCGTATCCCAGACGATTTCGCTGTCTTCGGTACCTTCCGTTGGGGCGGTTTCGAACATCAAAGTGTCCGATGCGAGCGACTACGGGGACGGCCGGGACCTGTCCGTCAGCTTTACCAAGGCCCAAACCGAGAGCAATATTACCAATTACCGCATCTATGTGGTCAAAACGAAGGATAAGAACAGCTTTGACCTGGCGGCTGCGAACAAGGTGCCGTCCTCAAACTTCACGGTGGTGAACAAAGCTGGAACGACCTTGTCCGGCAATCTTTCTTCTTCGGCAAGGGATACTTCCGGCGAGCTGATTCGGAATGGGGTTCCTTACACGGTGTTTGTAATGTCCGTCAGCAATACCGGCAGCTACACCTCGCAGCTGTCCGCCGCTTCATCGTCCATTACGCTGGCGGCGAATGCGGTATCCGCGCCGGTCATTACCCGCGTGGATGACATCAGCAATTATGGCGACGGCCGGGACCTGCGCGTGAACTTCAACAAGGTGTCCGACGAATCCCGTATCGGTTCTTACCGGATTTTCGTCGTGAAGGACAGCAAGGCAGGCAGCTTTAGCCTCTCGGCAGCAAACAATGTTCCGAGCGCTTATTACACGCAGGTGGGCAAAACCGGTTATAACCTCAGCCAGGTACTGTCTTCCGGAGCGCGTGATGTCGACGGATCGCTGATCGCGAACGGCGTTGTATACCGCGTGTTCGTTATGGCCGTGGGAACGGGAAGCTATTCCGGCAGCAATGCGCTGTCTTCGGCGTCTTCTTCCATTGTGCTCTACGGCAACGGTAACGTCGATGCCGCAAGCAATGTGAATGTCAGCGACATTAGCGACTACGGCGACGGCCGGGATCTGCTCGTGAACTTTAAGCGCGCCGGCGACGAAAGATATATTGGCCAATACCGCATTCTCGTCGTGAAAAATGGGGATGCCGGTCGGTTTGACCTGAATGACGCCAACGCGGTGCGCAGCTCGAACTACACGGCAATCACGCCGAATGGCGGCAACGTCAGCAAAGCCCTCGCTTCGGGAGCGCGGGATGTGGATGGGGACGCCATCCGGAACGGCATCTCCTATCGGGTATTTGTTCTGTCGGTAGGAACGGGCAGCTACGCCGGAACAAACGCTCTCTCCTCCTATTCGCCATCCATCACGCTGTCGGGCAACGTGAAGGTCGACCCGGCCACGAATGTGAAGGCGGCGGATATCGGCGATAACGGCGATGCAAGAGATCTGCAGGTGACTTTCAATCGAGCCAAGGACGAAAGCAACATTAAAGGTTACCGAATTCTCGTCGTCGAGGCGGATTCGGCCCGTTTCTTCGGCCTTTCCGATGCGGAAAAAGTGTCTAGCTCTGCTTATACCGCCGTTGATAAAACGGGATCCGATTTAAGGGGCGTGCTGAAAGCCGGAGCCCGCGACGTCGATAATGGCGTCATCAAGAATGACGTCAGCTACAAAGTGTTCGTTTTGTCCGTAGGAGCGTACGGCACCAATGCGCTGTCTGATCCTTCCGCGCCGATCACGCTGACCACGAAGACCGCAAGCCCGGCAACGAATGTGAATGTTTCAGACGTAGGGGACAGAAACAACGGCAGCGACCTGGAGGTTTCCTTTACTAAAGCGGCGGATGAGCGCAATTTGTACGAATACCGCATTTTAGTGGTGCCGACCGATAAGGCGAACGTACTGAAGGTGGACGGAGCATCGGATGTTAAGATCTACACGATAGCATCGAAGGGAAGCAATTATAAACAAACCCTTAGCTCTGACGCCAAGGATATTGACGGCAACTTTATTGAGAACGGAGTTGCCTATAAAGTGTTCATTCTGTCGGTGATGAGCCCGGACGGCAGGGGCAACGTTCTGTCCACACCTTCGGATGAAATCAAACTGCAGTCCAATCCGACGCTGGTGACCCGTGTTACCGCCTCGGAGCTGAAGGATGAAGAGGTCAAGGTTACCTTTGCGAAGGCGGCGGATGAAAGCACCATCGATTATTACAAGGTGTTTGCCGTGCCGGTTGGATCCACTACGTTCATGACGGCGAAATCCACCAAGGAGGTACCGGACAGCTTCAAGAAAGTCGATAAAGCCAACAAGGGTTCTTACGAGACGGCTTTCCAGGCGGGCGACAAAGATATTTACGGTCAGGAGCTGAATAAGCATGCAAGCTACCTGGTGTACGTTCTGTCCGTGCTGAAAGGGGACCAGGCTTCCAAAAGCGTGCTTTCCTCCGAAACGGGCTTTATGTTCGTAACGGCTTTTAACAACGAGGAGGATGCGAAGAAATACGTCAAAAATCAGCTGGTGAGCGATCAGGGCAGCATTTATCAAGTGCTAAAGGACTCGCCGCAAGGGACGCCGGGTACATCCGAAGACTATAAACTGCTGAAGAAGGCGGAAGCCAAAACAGCTGTCTCCAGCAAAACAAAGGGCTGACATCGGGATTCGCGTTAACTTGCCGATCATCGGCCGTGCAAATCACAGCTCCTGGATGATTGATTCCAGGAGCTGTTTTCATTGTGCATGTCTAATTTTCGCATGAAAAATCATCCAATTATTAGGGTATTATTATGGCAGTCTTTGCCCTTACAATAAATTTACTCATCATTGGTAACCGCTTACATAAAGTGCTGCAGCTGCAGCAAATCCTCATGTCAGTCATCATCGCATTTTTTCGAAAACGCTTTCGAATAACCAATCCATTTAATGATTGAGGAGGGCAATGATGTTCAAGAAGACGTTAAGCTTGGTTCTCGCCGCTTCCATCGCACTGCCGCTGGCCGGTACGGTGGGCCCCCCGGTGTCCGCTGACAAGGCGAACAATGGAAAAGGACCCAAGGCACCTGTCCAAACGTACAGCTGGGACCGGGTCAAGGTCGTCGGCGGAGGTTTTGTTCCGGGGATCGTTTACAACCCGAGCGAAAAGGACCTGATCTACGCCCGGACGGATATCGGAGGGGCCTACCGCTGGGTCCCGGCCACGAAGACATGGAAGCAGCTGCTGGACTTTGTCAGTGCAAAAGAATGGAACATGCTTGGCGTGGACACCCTGGCGACGGATCCGGTGGAAACCAACCGTTTGTACGTGGCGGCCGGAACCTACACCAACGACTGGACCGATATGAACGGCGTGCTGCTCCGCTCTACGGATAAAGGGGAGACGTGGCAGCGCACGGAGCTTCCTTTTAAACTCGGGGGAAATATGCCGGGAAGGTCGATGGGCGAACGGCTGACGATCGATCCAAACAATAACCGCATTCTCTACATGGGTACCCGCAGCGGCAACGGGCTGTGGCGCAGCACTGATTACGGAGTCACCTGGAAAAAAGTTGAGAGCTTCACCGCAGCCGGCAACGTGAAGGACCCCTACAACGATCTCGTCGGTGTCGTGTGGGTAACGTTTGACCCGTCGACGGGGAGTAAAGGAAAAACAACCCAGACGATTTACGCGGGAGTCGCCGATACCGAGCACAGCATCTATCGGAGCACCGACGGCGGTCAAACCTGGGAACCGGTGCCTGGACAGCCTGACCAAGGGTTCATCCCGCACCATGGCGTGCTTTCGAAGAACGGCAGCCTCTATGTGACCTACACCAAGGAGGTGGGCCCGTATAACGGCGGTGAAGGCTCGGTTTGGAAATACGATACGTTAACCGGGCAGTGGACCGATATCAGCCCGACCGGCGCGGGTTCCACAGACAGCCCGTACGGCGGCCTTGCCGTCGATGCGCAGCACCCGGATACGATCATGGTCGCCACGATGAACAAATGGTGGCCGGATGAATTTATCTACCGGAGCACGGACGGCGGCAAGACGTGGAAGCCGTTCTGGACGCTGGATTACGCCAAAGACCCGGTAAGGATGAACAACTATACCATTGACTACTCCCTGTCTCCGTGGCTGGATTGGGGCGAGAAAAAGAATCTGCCTGAACAGAATCCGAAGCTCGGATGGATGATCGGCGACCTGGAGATCGATCCGTTCAACCCGGATCGGATCATGTACGGTACGGGCGCGACGCTATACGGGTCAGAGAACGTGACTGCCCTGGATAAAGGAGAAAACGTCAACATCTCCGTCATGGCCGACGGGATCGAGGAGACGGCGGTTCTCGGCTTGATCAGCCCGCCGAGCGGAGCCCATCTCCTGAGCGCCATGGGGGACATCGGCGGCTTCCGCCACGAGGATCTGACCAAGGCCCCGGCCATGATTACGAATCCGTATATCGGGACAAGCACGGATATCGACTATGCTGAACTGAACCCGGACATCGTCGTCCGCGTCGGCAACAGCGACGGGGCGAACCCGAGGATGGGCGTGTCCACGGATAACGGCAAGACGTGGAAACCGGCGGCCAACGCCTGGACATCGGCATCCGACGATGCCACGCAGGGCGGATACGTCGCGGTCGGTGCGGACGGGTCCTCCATCGTCTGGAGCCCATCCAACTCGGCTGCTCCGAAGCCGGTGAGCTATTCGCGCGACCTGGGGGCCACCTGGGCGGCCTCGTCGGGAGTTCCAAGCGGCGCGAGAGTATCCTCGGACCGGGTGAATCCGAATAAGTTTTATGCGATTGCGGACGGCATGTTCTATGTCAGCCAGGACGGAGGCGCAACCTTCGCCAAGGCAGCTGCGGGCCTGCCAACCAACCTGACAAGCAACTTCAAAGCTGTGCCTGGTATGGAAGGAGACATCTGGGTAGCCGCTGCGGCAGACAACACGAACCAGGACAGCCCTTACGGATTATGGCATTCCACGGATTCGGGACGCACCTTTACGAAGCTGGGACAGATCCAGGACGCGGCGGCCATCGGTTTCGGCAAAGCGGCTCCGGGCCAGAAATATATGGCACTGTATGCCCATGCCACCATCAACAACGTGGATGGCATTTACCGCTCCGATGACGCGGGAAAGACGTGGATCCGTATCAATGACGACCAGCAGTTTGGTTCGGCCAACACGGCGATCACCGGGGATCCAAGGGTTTACGGCCGCGTATACTTGGCGACCAACGGTCTCGGCATTGTTCTTGGCGATATGGCCGGCAGCTCGGATACAACGGCACCGGTCATCACGGTTGACGACAAAGGCAAACCGCAAAACAACCGGAACTACGTGCTCTCCGGCCGCGTTAACGAGGCTGTGAAAGATTCCTCGATCAGTGTTTCCTTAAATGGCGGGAAGCCTTTTACCATAAAAGTCGTGAACGGCAAGTTCAATCATAAACTGACCTTGGCCAGCGGGAAAAACCGGATTGTGCTGGAAGCAGCCGACCTGATGGGGAACAAGGCAAGCCTTGAGGTTACGGTCGAGTACAATCCCAAGAAGTAACCCGAAACATGCGCGCAGGGATTCACATTTAAAGAAGACCTGCTGCCGTCCATGCGGCGAGGACTGCCCACGATCGGCAGCCAGCCATTCGGAAGCGGTATATTTGAGGGGCCGACCCGGGACAGCAAATCCGCTGCCCGGGCGGTCCTTTTCTTTTTCACGAACAGGTCAAGCGCCGTTGGTAGAAATGAAATGTAGCCTGTATGAAAGCGCTGTTGTGCAGGGGAACGGGGCACCGGTGTCGAAACGATTCAAACAGAATGATAAAATGAAATGAGAAGCCAAACGATTGGAGTGAGAAGCCGTGGCCAGCATTAAAGATATTGCCAAAAAAGCCGGCGTATCCATATCAACGGTATCCTACGCGCTGAACGGAAGCTCGAAGGTGACGGATGAGACCTGCGCCCGGATTTTGGCCATCGCCAAAGAACTGAATTATGTACCCAATGCGGCGGCACGAAGCCTGAAGAAAAAGGAATCGAAAATTATCGGGGCCTTTCTGCCGGATTTTAGCGGCGGTTTCTACGGAGATCTGCTTCAGGGAATGAAGGGCACGCTGATTCAAAAAGGATACGATCTGGTGGTATGCAGCGGACCCCAGTCGCACCGGCTGCTGGCCGAGAAGCTGTTTGACGGGGCGCTGATCCTCGACCACACGTTCTCGGACGAGCAGCTGCTGAACTTTGCCGAGCTTGGGCACCGGCTGGTGGTGCTGGATCGGGAGCTGAACCATCCGAATATCAATCACGTTCTTCTTGATAACAAAGCTGGAGCCAGCCTGGCTATGGAATATTTGATCGACCTCGGACACCGGAAAATTTACGTGGTTACCGGTCCCGAGGGCTCTTACGACTCGAAGCAGCGTATAGCGGCGGTCAGACAAACGGTCGAACGAAGCAGCGACGTGGAATGCATTGAAATTCCCGGTGACTTTAACCGCTCGGGAGGCGAGCGGGCCGGCAAACAGATTGCTGCGGAATTCGCGGGTCCGGTGGCGGTCTTTTGCCTGAATGACGAAATGGCCATCGGCATGTATGATTATATATCCGAAACGGATTTAGAGATGGGCAAAGACATCCATATCATCGGTTTCGATAATATCGAGCTGTCGGAGTACATCCGCCCAAGGCTTGCGACGATCGATTATTCCAAGAAAAAGTGGGGATCCCTCGCTTCCGAGCAGCTGATCAAAATCATTGAAGGCAAGCCGGTCGAAAATGAGCGGATTTATGTGACGTTGGTCAAGGCGGAGTCGGTTAAGCCGGTCTAATCAGACTAATCCCGCCGGACGGCGGCCGCTGAAGTATAAAGAAAGATATTCCTGCTCATCCTGAAGGTAAACCGACAGGGAGGATGCAGGAATGATCAATTTGGAGTCCAGACTCGAAAATGTGGAAGACGAATTCGTCAATATTGACAGCTACCTATGCAAGCATGACTTTTCGCTGGCCGGCAATTGGGATTACAAGCACGGCTATCTGGATAAGCGCCTTGACCAGGAAAGAATGGTGTGGCTGCGGATCCCTTTTCATGTAACCAAAGGCAATCTGGACGGCGAATGCGGCGGCTGCCGGGCGACTGTTAAGCTGGGACGTCCTTTCGTATTCAAGTACGTATACAACACGGGAACTGACAAGCATGCCATGCCCCATCTGCTCGGCGCCTTATTCGACCAGTTTCAGGCACCGCTCGATCCTGACGCACATCTGGAGGACGAGTGGGTGCAGCGCGCAAGAAGCGTTCTGCAGGAAGTGGAGCTGGGGTACTTACCCTAAGGATTTCGCCGTAAATTAGAGCAGCTTGGTCAAATTCGTTTGGCCGGGCTGCTTTTTGTTTTGTAATTGAAAGCGGAGCGGAAACTGCCTGGATTTGGCAGAGCCTACGTGTTTCTTTTTATACAGCCATTGTTTGCTTCATAGAGTACAATAGGGAAAACCATAAGAAAGGAGAGTGTCGGTCGATGAAATACATGGAGACAGCGGTACTTCCGGACGAGCTGTACAAGCTGCTGGACGGCAGGGAGCTGATCACGAAGCAGCATGAAGCGATGATGCTGATGACCGTAACCGAGGAGGGGTGGCCGCATACGGCCATGATCAGCGCAGGCGAGATCGTCGCCCTGAACCCGGGGCTGGTCCGGCTGGCCATGTGGAACGGAACCGCGACGACCCGAAATATGATCCGCACGGGACAAGCAATGCTCGTTCTGGTCTACTCCGGCAAAGCTTACTACGTAAAGCTGGCACTGAGACTTCTGCCGGTGCTTCCCGCAGCCAAGCATCCGCGGGAGCGCTTCGAGGCGGATATCGTATCCGTCCGTGCGGATGTGGCTGCGTACGCGGACATTAGGTCTGGTATTCAGGTCGACTTTAAGGAGCCCGAAGCCGTGCTCACCCGCTGGTATGAAACGTTAACCGAGCTGAGGCTGTAGAAAGGCTGCCGAATGCCGATAAAGGGCGCTTCCGCGCATCCCCAGACTGGGCGAATGACTGGTCTGAGGATGCCGCAAAACGCGGCTCAGCTTCCTTAAGATTACGTCGGTAAGGCTTTTCTTCTGATCTTTCGTGCTTTGTTCGGAATTTATGCAACATGCTTTGAAAGCGCAATCATTCGTATATACAATAACATTACGAAATTCACACTTGGAAAAAGAGGGTGATTCGCATATGAGATCCTGGCTCCTCACGCGCTTTCCCCCGCTACACTCGATTGTTGTACAGCTATTCCTCTTCTTTTTCTTCGGGATGACTCTTCCTGTCCTTATAGGAGGGTTCTTGTCCTACCACAAATCGTCCTTGATCGTGGAACAGCAGGTCAGCAAGGTGGCCGCGCTAACGATCGTGCAGGTCAGCGACAAGCTGAACATGTTTTTCAAGAAACTGGATGACTCCTCGATGATGGTATTAAACAGCAAAATCGTCCACAACATTTTGGAGCAAAGGCAGGGCGACAACGCCTATGAAACGACGCTCAAGGTGAAGGACGGTAAAGATATGCTGACCTCGATTATGATCAATTCACCGGAAATTCTCGATATTTATATTTTTGATGTCAAAGGCAAAAACTCGGTGCTCAGCGCAGACTCCCTCATGTCGATCCCGAATCAGTGGGATTCCGACTGGTACAAAGCCATTTTGAAGGCGAACGGGAATACCGTATGGTTTGGGCTTTCCGAAACCTCATACCTGAAAAAGACCGGGATGGGCTTCCCGGTGTTTGGTCTAGGCAGGGCCATTCGCAGCTGGGAAACCGGTGAAATCATCGGCGTCATGTTTGTCGAGGTGATGGGGAACGTGCTGATCGATGAGCTGAACCGCGTTCAATTCGGCGATACGGGATACGTCTACATCGTCAACGACCGGAATCAGTATTTCTACCATCCCGACCCGGACGAGTACGGCCAAACGTCGAAGCTGCCGCTGCCGGCCCGGAAGACGCAGCTTCGGGAGGGGCGGCGGAATACGCTGATGATTCCCGAGCAGCTCGACAACGACTGGCGCGTCGTCGGCGTCGTGCCGCTGGAGGAGATGACAGCCGATTCAGCCAGTATCCGCAATCTGACGGTGTTAATTACCCTCTGCTCGATCGTGCTGGCGATCGGCATGGGCTACTACGTTACACGCAGAATCGGGAATCCGCTCGTCAACTTGAGCCGCTTGATGCGCAAAGGGGAAGCCGGCGACCTGACCATCCGCAGCCGAAGCGTCGGACGCAACGAAATCGGCCAGCTGGGACGCAGCTTCAACAAGATGATCGAACAGATCGAGCTGCTCATCGAGCGGATTGCCAAGGAGGAATCCGAGAAGAAGAAAGCTGAAATCCGGGCGCTCCGGTACCAGATCAATCCGCATTTTCTGTACAACACGCTGAATTCGATCCGCTGGCTGGCCAAGCTGAACCGCACGAACGATGTCGACCAAGCCGTCACCTCGCTCGTCCAGCTGCTCGAGGTCAGTATGGGGCGCAGCGGCGTCTTTATCCAGTTAGGCGAGGAGCTGGACCTGCTGCAGAAATACATGGTCATTCAAGGGTACCGGTATGACAATGCCATCAGTCTGCTGATCGATTGTCCCGATGAGCTGAAGCAAATTCCGATTCCGCGCATGCTGCTGCAGCCGATCGTGGAGAACGCGGTCTTCCACGGCATCGCGCCCAAAGACGAACCGGGCACGATTGAGATCCGCGCACGCCAAGAGGGGGAGGAGGTCATCGTCAGCATCGCCGACGACGGCGTAGGTATGAGCGAAGAGCGGCTGGCCCACATCTTCGCCGACGAGCGTGCCCACCATCACCGGGGGATGACCAACATCGGGCTGCGCCATGTGCATCAAACGATTCGGCTGTATTACGGCAGCGGATACGGGGTCAGCGTGACCAGCGAGCTCATGCAGGGGACGGAGGTCACGATTACTTTTTCAAATTTAAAGGGGGATCAGGATGTACAAAGTGCTGTTGGTTGATGATGAAGCCATCGCAAGAATGGGGATTCGGTCTACTTTTGAATGGGAAGTCAACGGATTCGAGCTGGTGGGGGAAGCCTCCAACGGCCAGCGGGCGATGAAATGGGTCGAAAGCAAGGAGATCGACATTCTGATTACCGATATTGCCATGCCGGTCATGGATGGGCTTGAGCTGGCGCGCAGGACGAGGGAGATCTGTCCTTGGGTCAAGGTGCTCCTGCTCAGCTGCCACAGCGATTTCGAGTACGTCCGCGAGGGGATCCGGCTGGGTGCCTTTGACTATATCCTAAAGCCGATGCTGAGTGCGGAATCGCTGAAAACGGTGCTGTATGAAATGCGCCACAGCCTGCAGAAGGAGAAGGAGGATCACCGTATTCTGGAGCAGTACAAGGAAAAAAACAGCGCAGATCCGGCGGTTGCGGTGATGCCGCTGCCCCTCCCTGCAGATTGTCCGCCTCCGGATAAATCGCTGCACCAACGGATCGTCCAGCAGGCGGTCGAATATATTTCGGAGCATTTTACAGAGTCGATCTCTCTGCAGCAGGTTGCCGACAAGGTGTGCGTCAGCCGCAACTACTTCAGTGAAATGTTCAAGCGGGTCACCGGACATAATTTCATCGATTACTTGATTACGCTGCGGGTGAACCGGGCCAAAGAGCTTCTGCAAAATCCCACGATGAAAGTATATGAGGTCGCGGAGATGTCCGGCTTCAATGACACCAAGCATTTCAGCAAGCAGTTCAAAAAGGTCGTCGGACTGACGCCGGCGGAATTCCAGGGAATGCCGCGCAGATGAGCTGGTTCAACTTATAGATCAAAAACACAGGAAAACATGACACGATTTCGGAAATATGTGCCGTTCAAAAGGCGTAGGACGCCGTTTTATAATAATCACGTAAGCGTTTTCACATCAAGGTGCTAAGCCGATGACTACTCTTTTTGAATGGGGGAGTAAAGAAATGAAGAAGCTGAGAAAGTCCTTGCTCGCGGTGGTATTGTTGGCGTCGGTTGTGCTGCAGGCATGCGGATCGGGTGGCGGCAGCAGCGACAACCAGGGAGCGGTGGCGGAAGAAGGCAAAGGCGGCGGGGAGAAGGTCAAGATTAAATGGGCGACCTGGGGAAATCCCGGAGAGCTGACCCGCTTCCAAGAGTTTACGAAGGATTTCAACGCGAGGCATCCGGACATTGAGGCGGAGCTGATTCCGATTCCGGGAGAATACGACCAGAAAATTTTGACACAGCTGACGGGAGGAACTGCTCCGGACGTGTTTTATGCCGGCGATGGCTTCGTCGTGAAACTGATCGAGAATAAGAGCATCGAGGAAGTAACGCCGAGAATGACGGCGGCAGACAGCAAAATCAAACCGGAAGACTACTTTGAAGGGCTGTGGGGCGCGGCCAAGCGTGACGACAAAATCTACGGCGTGCCGGTCGACTGCAATCCGATGGTGCTGTGGTACAACAAGAAAGTGCTGAATGACGCGGGAATTACGGAGATGCCGGCCGACCTTCAGGCGAAGGGTCAATGGACCTGGGACGCGTTCAAAGGCATGGTGGAGAAAATCCGCGACTCGAAAAAGTACGGTTACGTGCTGGATAACTCCTGGAACAGCTATTACAGCTGGGTAACGGCAAACGGCGGCAAAGTTTACGACGACAACGGCAAGTTCATCGGCTATGACGATCCGAAGGCGAAGGAAGCGTTCCAGTTCCTGTACGATAACGTGAAGGAGAAAAATATTACATTTGCCGGTACGCTGCCGAAGGGGCAGGGCGGTGACGCCATGTTTATGTCCAACCAAGTCGGGTTCGTCGGAGCCGGACGCTGGTATCTGCCGCTGTTCAAGAAAAACTCCAGCCTGGAGTACGATGTCGTGACCTGGCCGACGAACACGGGGAACAAGATTGAACCGGCCGGAATTCCGACGGCATTTCTGGTCATGAACAGCGCATCGAAGCATAAAGACGCCGCCTATACCTTCTACTCCGAATTTCTGAGCACGGATGGCCAGAAGTTCCGTCTGCAAGGCGGAGGTAATGCCGTACCGTCCGTTCAAGGCGTGGATGACGTCGTTCTGGAAGGCAACCTGCCGGAGCATGCACAGCTGTTCCTCGATGCCCGCGAGGTAGGTTATTCGCTGACTCCGTTCGAGGCCGGCATTCCAGGGTTGAGCACGGATATCACTTCCAAGTTCGAGGCACTGTGGCTCAAGAACGGCGAATTGGACGCATCGCTCAAAGACATTCAGGACATGGCCAACAAAAAAATCGACGATTATAAAAACGGCAAATAACGAAAGTCCGGAGGGAAGGAGCGCATGGCACAGCGCAGCGTTCCTTCCCTCTTTCCATGCCGGCCGGCGGCTGACGGCCAGCGCTTCACAAGGCGTAATTCGCAAGAGGAAGGTGGATGTTTATGCAGAATCAGACGGCCGATCGAACGGCTTCTGCGCCGGCCTTGCAGCCGGACAACAAACGGAAGACCGCGATGACGAGCAAGACATCGGATGGCATATGGGGCTATGTCTTTATTTTTCCCCAATTGGTCGGGCTGCTGCTGTTCTCCTTAATTCCCCTGATTTCGGCTTTCGTCCTCAGCATGATGAAATGGGACGGGATGGGGGAGAAGCAGTTTGTCGGACTGGATAACTTCATCAACACGTTCAAGGATGAGGATTTTCGGATCTCCGTGGTCAACACGCTGTATTATACGGTGCTAACCGTGCCTACGGGCATTATTCTGGCGATGCTCATCGCGGTGGGCCTGAATCGGGTAAAAGGCAAGCTGATCTACAGACTCATTTATTTTATGCCGAACATTACGATGTCCGTGGCAGTCGCCGTTGTATTTATGTGGCTGTTTAACGCGGATTTCGGGTTGATCAACCTTTATTTGAAGGAGTGGTTCGGGATCGACGGTCCCCGCTGGCTGACCGACACGCGGTTTGTCATGCCGTCGATCGCCATGCTCAGCGTCTGGATGGGGCTTGGCGGAAATATGGTCTTGTTCCTGGCCGGGCTGCAGGGCATATCCGCCAGCTATTACGAAGCGGCACAGATTGACGGCGCCAGCAAATGGCAGCAGTTTGTCAATATAACCGTTCCGCTGCTGTCTCCGACGACCTTTTTCGTGACGATTATGACGATCATCGGTTCGTTTCAGGTGTTCGACCAGTCGTTCGTCATGACCTCCGGCGGGCCCGCGAAAGCGAGCTATACGATCGTGTTTCACATTTACGATTCGGCGTTCGTGGACTTTACGTTCGGTAAAAGCACGGCGACCGCAGTCATTTTGTTCATCATGATCTTGGCGCTGACGCTGTTCCAAATGAAAATGTCCAAACGCTGGGTCCATTACGAGGACTAGAATCGACCGGATAAGGAGGAGAACGCATGCAGACCAGAGGACTACGTTTGTCCACCGTCCTGCTTCACATTATATTGCTGATCGGCGCGTGCATTATGGCACTGCCGTTTGTATGGATGCTGCTCAGCTCGCTCAAGGATCTGTCCCAAGTTTTTATCGTGCCGCCGAAATGGATCCCCGATCCGTTCGTGTGGTCCAATTTCAAAACCTCGTTAACGGCTTTGCCCTTCGGAAGGGCGTATTTCAACAGCTTTTACATTAACGTGATCGTCGTTGCTTCGCAGCTGTTCACCTGTTCGATGGCGGCTTACGCGTTTGCCAAGATCCGCTTTCCTTTCCGGGAGCCCCTCTTCGTCCTGTTTCTGGCGACGATGATGGTGCCGGGGCAAGTCACGATCATTCCCCTGTATTTGATGATGAAAAGCATCGGCTGGCTGGACTCGCACTTGTCCATCATTGTGCCCGCCGCGTTGTTTAACGCTTTCGGCGTGTTCCTGCTGCGCCAGTTTTTCAGAGGCATTCCGAAGGAGATGGAGGAGGCCGCCATCGTGGACGGTGCCAACCGCTGGACGATTTATGCGCGGATCATGCTGCCCCTGGTGAAACCGGCTTTGTCGGCGCTCGGCATTTTCACGTTCCTCGGCATGTGGAACAGCTTCTTCTATCCGCTCATTTTCCTGAACACTCCCGAAAAATTTACCGTCCCGATGATGCTGAACCTGTACCGCGGCATGTATTCCACGGACTGGACGCTCATGATGGCCGGCGCCTCGATCGCGCTGATTCCGGTGCTTATTGTGTATATTATCGGTCAGCGGTATATCATTGAGGGCGTCACGCTGTCGGGGATCAAGGGGTAACAGGTTGTGTCTATGTTTAGAGATAAGAAAGTATAAACTCCCCTGGGTAACCATCCTTATCTCACAAGAAAAACATTCGCTAAAAGAGGTCTGTCCTCTTGGAATGTACGACGCTAAACGTTTTTTTATAAGCGAAGAAGCAGCAGCGTGGCCAAATTTTCATTGGCCAGGCTGTTTTTCTTTGTGGCCGCAGGCGGCGGAAAGGCGGGATGTCCGAAGCTACAAGGAATGGGGAACAGCGTGACCTACTGGAAATATAGGATGGCGCTCATTTTGCGAGGGAAATATGATACTCTATATAGAATGAACTAAAGAAATGAAATGTTATAGGCCTCTAGGGGCCCGTTATAATAAGAAGATTAATGCACAACTTTAGTTCAATCTATCGAGTGAAGAGAATTTTACTTTATCATGCCATGCATCGGAGCAGGAAACACAGAGGGGGAACAAGATAGAACTTATGAATAAACGTTCACATACGGATGCGAAGGCAGGCGGCTCTGCGGCTTCAGCCACTCCCGGACCGGGAGCGAACCGGATCTGGATGATTATTGTGCTGGGGGCGCTGTCGGCCTTCGGTCCGTTTTCGCTTGATATGTATTTGCCGTCTTTGCCGGAAATGGCCAAATCGATGCATACGACGGCCTCGCTGACCCAGCTCAGCTTGACGTCCTGCCTCATCGGCCTTGCGGTAGGCCAGCTGCTGGCGGGGCCAATCAGCGATGTGAGGGGGCGCCGCACGCCGCTGATGATCGGGATGGTGGTTTACGGGGTTTCGTCGCTGCTGTGCGCCTTCAGCCCGTCGATTGAGCTGCTGATCGTGCTGCGTTTCATCCAGGGCATCGCGGGCTCAGCGGGGATTGTCATATCGAGGGCGATCGTCCGGGACATGTATTCGGGGAGCGAGCTGACCAAGTTTTTCTCCATGCTGATGCTGGTGAACGGGGCGGCACCGATCCTGTCGCCGATCCTGGGTGGACAGCTGCTTCAGGTGACCTCGTGGCGCGGGGTATTTATCGTGCTGACGGCCATCGGGGTCGCCATGCTTCTGGCCGTCATGCTCGGGCTGCCGGAGACGCTGGCGCCCGGCAACCGCTCCGGCGGCGGGGCGCAGGGCACGGTGAAGACGTTCGGCAAGCTGCTGCGCGACGGCAAGTTCATGGGCCTGGCGCTCAGCTCAGGCTTCATTTCAGCCGCGATGTTCGCCTATATTTCCGGCTCGCCGTTCGTGCTGCAGGAAATTTACGGGGTATCCCCGCAAATGTTCAGCGTGATCTTTGCCACGAACGGGCTCGGCATCATTATCGCGGGGCAGATCACCGGCCGCTTGGCCGGACGCGTCAGCGAGAGAAAGCTGCTCGTGACCGGCATTACCCTCGCGACGATCGGCGGTGTGCTGCTGCTGGTCCTGCTCGCCGCCGGGGCAGGCCTTGCGGCGATCCTGCCGCCGCTGTTCGTGGTCGTATCCTGCGTCGGCATCGTCGGAACCGCAGGTTCCTCGCTGGCTCTGCAGGATTACGGCCGCTCAGCGGGCAGCGCCTCGGCGCTGCTCGGGCTGCTCTCCTACATCTTCGGTGGGATCGTCAGCCCGCTCGTAGGCATCGGAGGCAGCACCTCGGCCTTGCCGATAGGCATCGTCATCGCCTGCGCGGACGTCGGCGCCGTGCTGTGCTACGTGCTGCTGGTGCGCAGGCACACGCGTGCCAGCCAAGCCGGCTCGGCGGACGCCTCGGCAGGGCTGTGATGCCGGGGGCACCGCGGGGGGCATGGCCGGGAGGCGGCCACCGGGCCGCTGCTGCGGCGAGGACTGAAAAAACCTTGAACGGGAACATGCCGTTCAAGGTTTTTTTGTGTGTGTTTTGCAGCGGCAGTACTGCCAATCTGCATCGATTTGCGGTAAAAAGGGTTCACCCGCGGGCAGGCGTCACGATCATCCGATTATCCTTTGAGTCCATCCCTCTGCCTCAGGGATGTGCCGGTGTTTTCCCGAAAAACTGCGGCAAGTATTCTTTGTTGGCCTCCAGCATCTCATCCAGCATCTTGATGGCGACTTCGACCGACGGCACGAGCGGGTGATGGGCCAGCGCTTGGATTGCCAGCCCACGGTCGCCGGTGACCGCAGCGTCGATGGCGAGCTGCTCGTAGGTTTTGACGGCTTGGATTAGGCCGACGGCCATCCGCGGGACACGCGTCACCGGCAGCGGGAGCGGCCCGTTTTTCGTCACGACGCAGTTGACCTCAATGCTGGCATCCTCGGGCAGGAACGGCAGCGTCCCGCGGTTGGCCACGTTCAGCGTCTGGATGTCATTGGTGCCGTTATAGAGCGACCGCATCAGGTTGACGGCGGCTTCGGAGTAGAAGGCGCCGCCGCGCTGCTCCAGCTGCTTTGGCTTCTCTTTCAGATCCGGGTCGCTGTACAGCTCGAAGAGCTCCTCTTCGACCCGCTTCACAACCTCGGCGCGGTTGACGCCCTGATGAAAGGATTCGAGCTGCTCCTCCAGCATCGCGTCCGTCATGTAAAAATACTTTAAATAATAGGAGGGCAGGGCCCGCAGGGACTGCAGGAACTCGGGGTTCCATTCGCGGGCTGGCACGTTCGAAGCGCTGTAACCGGCGGTATCGGCAAGCAGTTCATCCAGTTTGTCTTCGCCTTCGACATCGACGCGGGTGACCCAGTGAAGATGATTCAGGCCCACAAACTCAGCGTAGACCCAGTCGGGGGCGACCTGGTATTTGGCCGAAGTCTGTTTGATCAGGCCGATGGGTGCGTTGCATAATCCGATGCTGCGGACCTTGGAATACTTCAGGATGGCTTCGGTGACCATACCGGCCGGGTTGGTAAAGTTAAGCAGCCAGGCGTTTGGCGCCAGCTCCTCCATATCCCGGCAGATATCGAGCAGTACCGGGATCGTGCGCAGCGCCTTCATCATGCCGCCGGGACCGGTCGTTTCCTGACCGATGACCCCGTACTTGAGCGGGATCGATTCGTCGCGTCCCCGGGCATCCAGCATGCCTACGCGCATTTGGGTGCTGACGAAGTCGGCGCCTTCGATCGCTTTGCGGCGGTCGGTGGTCAGATGTACCTCGATTGGCAGTCCCGACTTCTCAACCATCCGTTTCGCCAGGCTGCCGACGATGTTCAGCTTCCGCAGGCCAGGCTCGATATCGACCAGCCACAGCTCGCGGACCGGAAGCTCACGGTGATGCAGGATAAACCCTTCCACCAGCTCCGGCGTATACGAGGAGCCCCCGCCGATCACTGCTATTTTCAACCCCTGCTTTGAAGTCATGATCCTTCACTCCTATCGGGTAGTTTGGTTAATAAGCTCAAAATCGCGGAACAGCCGCATTTGCTCATAGACCTGCTCCGGAATCATCATGCCGTCCGCCTCCATGGCCGCCCATACGGCGCCGACGACCGGCTCCGTCGCGAGCGTCACGACCGAAGCGGCCGGTGCCACGGCTCGGACGGCGTCTTCAATCGGACCGCGGATCCAGCCGCGGTCACCCCGTGTCAGCAGGCTGCCGGCAAGCACCACGTCAAAGGCCTCGTTCTCCATACCGAGCCTACGGATGACGGCAGCGGCCGACTGTCCAAGCTCCACGCCCTGGCGGTTCAAAATTTCGAGCGCCACCGCATCCTGACCGGCAGCGGCTGCGAACAGCAGGCGCGCGGCGTCCACCGGCACATTGCGCTGGTTATCATAGAAGTCGTCGAACATTTCGCCGACGGTATCGTAGCCCAGCAGGGACAACAGCAGCTCCGTCAGCTGCGTCGGCTGCTCGCGTCCGTCCCAGGCGCGGATGACGGAGCGGAACACCTCAATGTTTAAGGCCCCGCCTCCGCCAAAATCGCCGTACATATAATCGAAGCCGCCGCACTGCACATGCTTGCCTGCCGGATTTCGGCCGGCGGCGTTGGTGCCCGTGCCGCAGATGAGGGCGACGCCGTACGGCCGCTTCGTCCCGGCCCGGAGACCGATGATGGTATCACAGTCTACTGAATAATCCGTGAAGCCCATGTTTCGGATCATGGGATGCAGGATCCGGTAGTCCGGCTCACGGTCGGCTCCCGCCAAGCCGAAGAAGGTGTGGCGGATGTCCGCAAGCTGCAGCCCGGCGTCGGCGATGGCACCGAAAGCGGCGCTGCGAATGCTCTCGGCGGCCACGGCGGCGTCAATCTGATGATTCCCGTTGCCGCTCTGGCCTTTGCCGAGCACTTGCCCCTGCCCGTCGGTGAGCAGGGCATAGGTTTTGGTACCTCCCCCGTCGATTCCCAAATAGTAAGCCAATAGTTGTCACTCCTATATGATCAATTCATGCTTTTGCCGAACATGATGATCCGGAAGCTTTGAAACTCAGGCCCGATGCCCAGGAACGGAAGACTCCCGGACGATGAGCTCCGGATCGATTTTCAAGTTGGCTCCGCGCTTCATCGTACCGTCGATCCGCTTCAGCAGCATGTCGGCTGCGGCGATGCCGATCCGGTCGGCAGGCTGGCGTACCGTCGTCAGATACGGATGAAGCTGGGAGGATATCGTCTGGTCGTCATAACCAACGACGGCTACCTGGCCGGGTACCTGAACGCCTGCCTCCGTCAGCGCGTTCACCACGCCGAGGGCGATATTGTCGTCGCCAGCGAAGACCGCTTGCGGAAGCCGTCCTTCCTTCAACCACCGGACAGCCGTTTTGTAGCCGAACCGGATTTCAAAGCCCCCGTTTACGATTTCAAAGGGGGTCAGTCCCCGCTCCGACAGCGCCTGCATAAATCCGTCGCGTCTCTCCCGGGTGCTTCGGAACATCTCCTGTCCGCACAAATGGGCGATGGACGTATATCCGGTATCGAGCAGATGGCTTGCCGCCGCATAGCCGCCCTTGAAGTTGTCGATCGTCACCGAGAAATTGTCGTTTTCCGGCTTCTGATTATCGATCAGTACGTAGGGAATGCCGCGTTTTTTTAGCTCCACGATATAGTTGTCTTCTTCCATGGGGGAGAGGAGAATGAGCCCGTCCACCCGGTCCTCCTGAATCAGGTAATGGCTCCCGTCCGAACCGATGCCCGTCGATACCGAAATGGCCAGATAGTAGCCGTGAAGCGCGAACACTTCGTTCAGCTCCTTGACGACGGCATCGAAGAAGGAATCCTGCAGCGTCGTTACAATAAGGCCAATGATGCCGGTTTTCCCGCGGGCAAGGCTCCGGGCGGCGGCGTTCGGGTGGTATCCCAGCTCTTTGATCGCATCGAGCACTTTCTGCCGGTTTTTTTCCCGGACGGTTTCGGCTCCGTTCAACACGCGGGATACCGTTACGACGGACAGCCCCGATTTTTTGGCAACGTCAAAAATACTCACTTTCATCTTCATTTCTCCTTGGGCAGATTTTTCCGAACCTATAAACTTATCCCTAGTATACATGGACGGAAGTCTGTCCGCGAAGCATGGGATGGCATATACCGGATATCGCCCGCAGAGGACGGCATCCGGTCGCCGTTAAACCGTAAAACGTATAACGAATCGAGTCCAATAACTACATTATAAAGTCATGATCCGCTCCACCTAGGAGGACATTCTTACGATGGTAGGGGAGATTGCTCTACAATGCTCTACAAACGCTCCCTTTACCGTTTGATAATCTCCTGCAGCTTCTTCTGAATCGTCGGCATGACTTCCTCTACCGTCTTGTGCCCGCTTTCGATCGGCTGCATCTCGTTGATGAACATGTCGTTGATTTGCGAGTAGTTCGTGATCAGGTGGTTATAAGACTCAAAGCCGTATTTGACGGCGCCTTCGTACACGTTCTTAATGTCCTGCGGGTCAACGCCTTCAAAGTGTTTGTAATAAGCCTCGGCTGCCTGCGTATTCACCGGCGGGTTGCCTCCGCTAAGCTCGATCGACTTCTCCTGCACATCGGCGGTGACCAGATACTTGATCCATTCAAAAGCCTCCTTCGGATGCTTGGAGCCCTTTAGGATCATGAGCGGATCGACGTACAGCGTGCTGCGCACCTTGTCATTGCCGCCCCAAGGCACGGCCGCCACGCCAATTTTGAACGGAAAATCGTTGGCCCCGGCCAGGCTCCACGAACCGCTGACGGACATGCCGATTTTGCCGGCGACGAAGGGATCGCCGTTCTGACCGGCGACGCTTTGGCTCCACTCGGTCGTCGGGGAGACTTTCTCTTTGAAAATCAATCCAAACAGCTTGTTATAGGCTGCGATCACTTCCGGCGAATCGAAATGAGTTGCGGAAGGGACGCCGCCGTTGGTCCAGGTGTCCTCCGAATAAGGCTCGGCCCCGAAGTAGAGAGGGCGGTTATCGCGCTCGGCCCAGGTGAAGTCCACGCCGTACTGGGTTTTTGCGATGTCGTCCGAAATGACGGTCAGCTTCTTGGCGTCTTCGACCATGTTGTCGAACGTCCAGCTTTTGTCCTCATAATCGCTCGGCGGGTAAGGTACCTTCGCGGCGTCAAACATATCCTTGTTATAGAGCATCAGGGTGACGTACATATTGACCGGAATGCCGTAAGTACGCTCCTTTACCTTGTAGATGTTCATCAAGTTGTCCGGAATGCCGTAATCCGCGGCCTTGAAGCCGTCCTCCTGGATAATGTCCGTCAGATCCAGCAGCATATCCTTGTTGTAGTACTCCGCAAATCCACCGGAGCCGTAATGGCTGGTGACGTCCGGGGATTTGCCGCCGGCGATCAGCGTCTGCAGCTTGCTGTCAAACTGCTCGTAAGGCGCTTTTTCGACCTTAACCTTAATATTCGGGTGCTTTGCTTCAAAATCGGGAATCAGCTTCTCGACGAACGTGCGGTCCTCCGAATCGATCGTGTAGTGGGTAATCGTCACTGTGCCGCCTTTATCGCCCCCTCCGGAGCTATCGCCTCCGGAAGTCACATCGCCCGCCGATTTGCCGCCGCTGCAGCCGGAGAGCGCGGCAGCCACCAGCATCAGCGTCGTCAGAAGAAGGGCAAAACCTGATCTTTTCCTATTCCTGTTCATGAACCGATACCTCCATTGCCTTCATGTAATGGGTGGTGCTGCTGTCTGAACTAGTTGAAGTAAAATCCGGTCCGCTGCCCCCTGTGGGGAAGGTGCCTGCAGCATGCCGGCCTCGACGTCGCCCCGGATGGCGCTTGCAGATGACCGCTGCCGCCGGGACGACGGGCTTCCCAATAGATCCGTGTCTTTACTTGATCCCGGTAAGCACGATGCCCTCCACGAACCGCTTCTGGGCTACGGCGAACAGCGTCACGATCGGCAGCATGGCCAGCACGGAAGCGACCATCAGCAGGTGCCACGGCGGAATCCGGAAGCGCGATGAAGTCAGGGATGCCATGCCGACCGGCAGCGTAAGTTTCTCGGTGGAACTCAGGTATAGCACCGGCGTCAGCAGATCGTTCCAGCTGTAGATGAAGGCGAAGATCGCCACGGTGGCGAGCGCCGGTCCTGAGAGCGGGAGGGCGATTTGGCGCCACATGCGAAACTCGCTGCAGCCGTCGATGCGTCCGGCGTCGAACAGCTCATCAGGGAGCGTTGAGAAGAACTGGCGCAGCAGGAAGATGTTGTACGCTGAGCCGAAGAACGCCGGGACGATCAGGGGGAGGAACGTGTCGATCCAGTTCAGCTTCGAGAAGAGGATGAACTGGGGGATCATGATCGCCGGGTAGGGCAGCATCATGGTGCTCAGCATGAGCAGAAACCAGGTGCTGCTCCCCTTGCCGCGGTATCTGGCAAAGCCATAGGCGGCTAGCGCCGAGGAGAGCAGCGTGCCGACCACGGTAAGAATGCCGATGATCAGGCTGTTCATGTACATCGTGCCGAAGGAGAGCGTCTCGAAAATCTCCTTGTAATTGCTCCACTGCCAGCTTTCCGGCAGGAAGGTCGGCGGAAATTTCAGCATTTCCTTCTTCGACTTCAGCGATGTCGATACCATGAAGAACAGGGGCAGCAGCATAAGAAAGGTGGTTACGACCAGCGCGATGAAGCTGACAATGCCTACGGGGTCCGCGCTGCGCCGCCGCTTGGGGACGGCGTTGTTCGCTTGTGGGCCAGCGGCCGGAAGGGTACTCATCTAGCGTTTGCCTCCTTCGTAGTGAACGTATCGGTTCGACAGCTTCATCACGAGCGCGGTGAACAGCATGACGACGACGAGCAGCACCCAGGCCAAGGCGGAGGAATAGCCGGCGCGGTACTCTTTGAAGGCGCTGGTGTACAGGTTGTAGACATAGAACCAGGTGGAGTAGTTCGGGCCGCCCTGGGTCATGACAAAAGCTTGGGTAAACACCTGGAAGGAATCGATCATGCCCATGATCAGCTGGAACAGCAGCACAGGCGAGATCATCGGCAGGGTGACATGGAGAAAAATTTTGAAGCGTCCCGCCCCGTCCAGCTTGGCGGCTTCCACCAGGCTCGCCGGAACGCCCTGCAGTCCCGCCAGAAAGAGGATCATGCCCGAGCCAGCCGTCCAGAAGGACATAATCATCAAGGCGTATAGAGCCGTGTCGGGGTTCATGAGCCAGGCCGGGCCTCTGATGCCGAACCAGGAGAGCATGTAGTTGAACAGCCCGATCTGCGGGTTGAAAATCCAGTACCAGAGCAGCGACATCGCCACACCGGATACCATGCTCGGGAAATACATCGCGGTCCGGAAAAATCCGCGCAGCGGAATCCTCTGGTTCAGCAGCAGGGCAAATCCAAGGGCGAGCAGCAGCTGGATCGGCACGCTGATGAGCGTATACCTCAGCGTCACCGTGACGGATTTCCAGAACAGATCATTGCCGAACATCTCCGCATAATTGGCCAGGCCGATAAATTGGGGCGGGTGAATGATGTCGTAGTCCGTGAAGCTGTAATAAAGCGAGGACAAGAGGGGATACAAGGCAAAAACCAGAAAGCCGATGAGCCAGGGGGAAATAAACAGGTACATGTACAGCGTTTGCCGCCTGCTTTCGCGATGGGTCACGGGTGCACCAACCTTTCTCACAAAGTTAATGAAAGTTTAAACGCTTTAACTTCTGGGCGATTAAAACCGTACTATTTAGCAAAGTAACGGAATGTAACTCTAAAAGTTAAAGTGCTTTAACTTTCACCTCCTGCCTGTTGCCATTATCATAGTGGATGGTCTGCAAATAATCAATACTAAATTTCGGTGTTGTAAGCGTTACCTGTTATGAAAGATTACATTTGGCTGCGAAATACTTATTATTTTACAGGAAGAGAGGCGTATGTGATGTCGTTTCTCAGGACGGAAGCAGACAAGTCCCCCTTCATAAGCTGGCAGAAACCCGATCACGTCTTATTTTGTTAAGGATTTGTGATATAATCTAACATTAAGAATACCCTGGAAGTAACTTGGGAACCCTGCGGAATGAATCGGGCGGCCTCATTAAGCTATTGGGCAGAATAACGAAATAAAGGTAATCTCGAAAATGGCAAGAATTAATGATATTAGACGGGGCAGCCGGACGTGACCCTGCAACCGCCGACTGATCCGGATCAAAAGATGATGAATCATACTTCTTAAAAAGGATACGGCTGCTCGTTTACAAAGATTTATGGACACTAGAGGCATTGGTGGCAGTTTGGAGTGAATGAAATGAACGCAATAGTGAAAATATTGGTCGTTGAAGATGATAATGAAATTAATAAGTTGCTGTGCGAAATGATAACCCGTAGCGGATATGTTGCACAATCGGCCTATTCCGGCACGGAAGCTTTGTTGTATTTGGCCAAGGAGCGGGAGTGGAGCATGGTATTGCTCGATTTGATGCTTCCCGGTCTAAGCGGCGAAGAATTACTTCAGCAGTTAGGACCGGATCGTAAACTCCCGGTTATCATTATATCGGCCAAAGGGGAACAGCAGTCAAAAGTCGCCGTTTTAAGAATGGGAGCGGACGACTACATTACAAAACCTTTTGATGTTGAAGAGGTGCTGGCAAGGATCGACATCCATCTCGGCAGATATAGACGGGTTGCGGCACCCGATCCGATCCGTCAATTGACGTACAAAGACATTCATTTGAACATCGATACGAAGATGGTATCGGTAAACGGCTCCGATGTGGTCTTGACCGCTAGAGAATTTGCTGTTCTGGAACTGTTAATGTCATATCCGAAGAAAGTCTTTACGAAGCAGAATCTGTTCGAGGCGGCATCGGGTGAGGCTTACTTGGGTGATGACAACACGATTACGGTGCATATGAGCAATTTAAGAAAGAAACTGGCGCAGGCCAACCCGGAGGCTGAGTATATCGAGACCATCTGGGGAATGGGATATCGACTGAAAGGATGAATTAATGTTTTCTTAAGATGTTGGTTAATATCCTATTAGGATTTGATGATTAGAATGAAAGAACATCAGATCCGATAGGAGAATGGCAATGAAAAAAATAATTATTGTAGTCATGGCGATCGCTCTCTTGGCCCCGCTTCTATATTTTCCTCACTCAACCTATGCTGCGCCTGTACTCGACAAGGGCGCTGTAGACAACTATGTTGAACGTTATTTGGGACGGAATGGACTGCCGGGTGCATCCATTGTCATTGTTAAGGATGGCGAGGTCATCCACGCGCAGGGCTACGGGCATGATTCCGAAGGAAGACCCGTGACGGAACACTCCTTAATGAAAATTGGTTCAGTGTCTAAAGCCTTTACCGCCTTTGCCGTGCTGCAGCTCGTGGATGAAGGAACAATCCAACTGGACGCCCCGGTTGTTCGATATTTGTCCGAGCTAAAGATGAACGATGATAGGTTCGAGCAAGTCACCATCCGTCAACTGCTTAGCCATACTTCCGGGATTCCGAACCCGACTATTGTCCCCCAGGCGGATACCTTAGAAAAAGGGGCCAAGCGTGTGCAACAATGGCAGCTCCAGTCCAATCCCGGGGAGCGCCATTTCTATAGCAATGCGAACTATTGGATCCTGGCATGGTTGGTGGAGAAATTAAGCGGCATGGAGTTCGCCGAGTATCTGGACACGAAGGTGTTCTCTCCGCTCGGCATGGACGACTCCCTCTCTCTTGTGAACGCTGGCGACGCGGTTCCCGGGTTACCTCTTGGGTATGTCTCAGCCTACGGAGCGGCAGTTCCAATATCAGAGATGGAGCAAATGTTCAGTGGTTCAGGGGGGATCGTGACGACAGCGGCGGATATGGGAGAATGGCTCGTGATGCATACCCATAAGGGGATAAGCGCATCAGGGAAAAGATTATTGTCTTTATCCTTATTGGATGAATCCTATTCCCCACAGCCTGGAAGTGAACATTACGGTCTAGGCTGGTCGCTCAGCGCTTCGGAAGTTACGCCGCAACGAATACAGCATAGCGGAGCATTATCCGGCTATCAGGCTCAGCAAAGCGTCATCCCGAGCAGTGGCTATGCCATAGCTGTCATGCTTAATAGCTTCACCACCACCTTCGAGCACGCTTATGCGATAAGCGATGGCATTATCCAACTAACCGAGGGACAAGCGCCTGCATTGAAGGCATCGGTACCTACCCTTATTGATTGCTCGGTCGGAGTACTGACGTTGCTGTATGTAGTCTTTGGGATCAGGGGAATCTTACGCAGCAAGAAGTGGTCCGATCGACGCCAGCACCATTCAGCCTTGCGATACTATCTGCGGTTAATCCCTCAATTGATCCCTATTGCAGGGATCGGATGGTTAATGTTTATTGTCCCGCAATTGCAGGATAATAGCTCGACCGTTCTGGATGTTTTTCGTTTATGGCCGGCTCTGGCGATTCTGTTATCCATCATCTTCTTATGTGCGGTGTTTATCACAGGGACAAGAATCAATTATCGGATTAAAGGGGGTAACTCCAAGTGAAAGAGTCTGTTCTGACAACTATCGGGTTGACGAAGAAGTTCAAGGGACAGACCGCCTTGGATCATGTAAACTTGGTTGTAGAAAAGGGAGATATATACGGTTTCATCGGGCAAAACGGGGCAGGAAAAAGCACGCTGCTACGTATCGTGACTGCGCTGGCCCGGCAGACGAGCGGAATCGTCAGCTTGTTCGGGGAAAGCGGCGAGGCGGGGTTGATTGAAGCCCGGAAGCGCGTAGGGGCAATCATTGAAAGCCCAACCTTATATCCCGATATGACAGCCCGCGATAATCTTGAAGTCCATCGATTGCTCCGGGGGATCCCAGGTAAGGCATGCATAGCGAAGACGCTTGCCCTTGTCGGGCTTCAGGATACGGGGAAGAAGAAGGCGAGGAACTTCTCGCTCGGTATGAAGCAGCGCTTGGGCTTGGCCATCGCCTTGCTGGGCGACCCGGAGCTGCTTATACTCGATGAACCGACGAATGGCCTGGACCCTGGGGGCATCGTGGAGCTTAGAGAGCTGGTCAAGAGGCTGAATCGCGAGATGGGACTTACGATTCTAATCTCCAGCCATATCTTGAGCGAGCTGCATCAGATGGCAACGAAGTACGGCATTATTCATAAAGGCAGACTGCTCGAGCAATTGACCCATGAACAATTAAATGAGAAGTGCAAGCAGCACCTTCGTATCCGGGTCGATGATCCAAGCCAGGCCGCAACGGTTCTCGAGATGGAACTGGGCGCGCCTGATTATGAAGTTCTGCCGGATGGCACGATCAAGCTCTACAGTCTCTATCACGATGTCAGAAGGGTATCTATGGCTTTGACAAGGAGCGGCCTGGTCATCGAATATTTGGCGCCAGGCGGGGATGACTTGGAAAGCTATTTTACCAAACGGGTCGGGGGAGAACTTCATGATTAATTTGTTACGTACGGAGCTGTTCAAACTCAGCAAAAATAAAATTTTCTGGACATTGATCCTCATTGCGACGGTTGTTTTTGCCCTCCTGCACATTCTGATCACCATCGGATGGTGGAAGATGGATAACTTGTATATGGAAGCGGGGCTAGAGCTGTTCTCTTCCCTTCCACTTGCTACAGCCCCGTTCTACTTCATGCTATTCTTGAGTACGTTTGCCGGTTTTTTTGTCGCGAATGACTTTACAATAGGGGTCGTCAAGAATATCGTCATGAGCGGAAATCGCAGAAGTCATATCTTTCTAGCTAAGTTTATCGTATTGGTACTCGGTTCCGTAATGCTAACTGTAGCTTGTCCGTTAATTGTAATCACAGGCGGGAAGCTATTGTTCGGATTTGGCGAAATGACAGACCCGTCGGCACTGGGCTTCCTGGCAAGAGGGATGGGCTTGTTCCTCATTCATATGCTTGCCTGCGTCGCCTTGTTAATGCTAATCGCTCTGCTTGCGGAAGATAGCGGGAAAACGATTATTATTTCCGTCGTCATTGCATTATTGATTTCCGTAGCGGAAGTTCTGAGACCGTTACCGGGGATATTGGACGCTTTGTATCGCTATTCGATATTCCATCATCTTATTGATTCCTTCCGAATGGTGATGACCGCCCCCGATATGATTCAGTCTTTGTCAGTCGGACTTGGCACCCTTCTAATTGTGATGTGGTGCGGAAATTTGGCGTTTAAGAGGAAAGAGATTAAATAAAGGCAGTGAAGGGGGAGATCCATGATCTATGTAACGTCCGCTGCAGTTCTGCTTATGTTCATCTTTCTCCTTCGTCTGGTGTGGATCAAAAAGGAAATGCGACGAATATCGACCCAGGTCGAACGCTTCTATCAAGGCCTGAGCGGGAAAAAGGTCGACATTGCTTTGCTGGACAAAGATATCGAGGCGCTTGCCGGAAATATCAATCAATTAATCGATCTGGCGGTCCAGTCGAACAGGGATCGGATACGCAGTGATATCGAATTGAGGCAAGCGATCGCGAATATGTCCCATGATTTGAGAACGCCGCTAACGGCTATCATCGGGTATACCAAATTATTGGGAGCCAATTCCGTCACGGTAGAGAAACGGGAGGAGTATTTGTCCATCATCAGAGCTACTGCCGATCGATTACATACCTTACTCCATGAGTTCTTTGAGCTGTCTCTCGTGCAATCTGCGGATTATCAGCTCAAGCTTGAACCCGTGCAAATCAATGCATTGTTGTGGGAAGTATTGACCGGATTTTATGATCAATTTGTTGAGCGGCGCTTGGAACCCGAACTTAACATAACGGATGAACCGCTGATTGCCCAAGCGGATCCGTCAGCAGTCAGACGTGTATTCGAAAATCTGATCGGCAATGTAATCCGTCATGCGACAGGAAAGGTAGCGATCAGCTTGAAGCAGGAGGAGGGGAATGTTGTGCTCATCTTCAGGAATGAAGCGGCCAATTTGAGCGAGCAAGACGTAGACCACCTGTTTGATCGCTTCTACACAGCGGATCGGTCAAGATCAAGTCGAAGAACAGGCTTGGGGCTATCTATTGCTTATAGTCTCATGTCAAAGATGGATGGGCGATTGACCGCGGGGCTCCAAGACGGATGCTTGGAGATAAGATGTGGGTGGAATCGAAGCTGAAATAGGAAATGAACCACCTTGTCACTAAGCAAGCTGTGCCGCCAAATCCAGTAACGGGAGTGCCAACATGTCCAAATCCAAAAGACTGCTCGACCTGATGATGACGATTAACCGGATGCGCCGCTTCAAAGTCAAGGAGCTGGCCGACGAATTCGGGGTGTCCACCCGGACGATCCTAAGGGACTTGCAGGAGCTGAGCGAGCTCGGCGTGCCTTTATATTCGGAAGTGGGGCCGCACGGCGGCTACCAGGTACTGAAGGAACGGATCCTGCCCCCGATCGCCTTTACGGAGGAAGAGGCGGTGGCGATCTTTTTCGCGGTGCACGGCCTCCGGCATTATGTCCATATCCCGTTTGAGACGGAGAGCTCGTCCGCGCTCCAGAAATTCTACCACTACATGCCCGGGGATGTACGCGACCGGATCGACCGGATGAAGAACCGGGTGGACTTTATTACACCGTCCAGGCGGGCGGGTGCGCCCCATTTGTCCGTCCTGCTGGACGGAGCCGTGAACCAGAAGGTGCTGCGCATCGTTTACGAATCCCGCGGCGGCAGCTCGGTCCGGCAGATCCAGCCGATCGGCATCTACGCCAGTCAGGGACTGTGGTACTGCCCGGCGTACTGCTTCCAGCGGAAGGATTTCCGCCTGTTCCGGTGCGACCGAATGACGGACGCCGCCGAGGATACAACCGGCCTTGAAGCTGTCAACCTCAGCCATGTGCATCTGGGGAACCGGAAATCATTTCACAGGGAGGACTCGGCGGAGCTTCACTGCTATGTGGAACTGACCCCGGAAGGCGTGGAACGGTGCGAGGGAGAATTGTGGCTGGAATCCAAGCTGCATATCCGCGAGGACGGGACCGGCTGGGTAGACGGAATGATTCCGGAGCAAGACCTTTCGTTTTACGCCCAATTTTTTATCGGCTTGGGAACGAATGCGACCGTGAAAGTGCCTCAGGCACTGGTCGGTCTGATCCGCGAAAAACTCGCTGAACTGCTGTCCCGGTACGAATAACAGTCATTTTTAGGGAAGTAAGGGCTTACCAAAAAAAGAATATTAAATTTTCAGTGTTTTTCTGTTAAATGTCATGTATTTTCATGAAAACTGTGCTAACATACCTTTGTTTCAAAGAATACGTTTGAAAGAAAGGTGAATTCTGACTCATGACCACAACTGTTCAAGAGCCTTCTGCACGGTCAGAAAAACGGCTCAGTCTTGTCCGCCTCACCTGGCCTATATTTCTCGAATTGTTCCTGTTCATGCTGATGGGCAGTGTCGATACATTGATGCTCAGTTCGGTTTCCGATAATGCCGTCTCCGGCGTCGGCGCCGCCAACCAAATTATTTCCATCGCCATCCTCGTGCTGGAGGTGATCGGCAGCGGGGCGGCGATCGTGGTGGCCCAGTACCTGGGCTCCAAGAAACTCAGCGACGCGGCGCAGGTGACCGGAAATGCAATCACGCTGAACCTGGCCGTAGGGGTGCTGTTAAGCGTTATTTTTCTCGCCTTCGGCGGAATGATGCTGCGCCTGCTTAACGTGACCGGGGAAATTTACGGGTACGCCGAGTCCTATATCCAGATCGTCGGAGGCGGCATTTTCCTGCAGGCGCTGATTAACGCCCTCGCCGCAACGATCCGGACCCATGGATTCACCAAAGAAACGATGGTTGTGTCGCTTCTGATGAACATCATTCACGTGGCAGGGAACTATGCGCTGATCTTCGGGCATTTCGGCCTGCCCGCACTGGGTGTTCAGGGAGCGGCGATCTCGACAGTATTCAGCCGCCTGGTCTGCCTGCTGATCTTCTTCTGGCTGCTGTACCGGGTCATGGAAGTGCACGTGGAATGGCGTTATTACATCCGTCTGTCGAAGAAATTCGTGCTGAAAATTTTGAATGTCGGCATTCCGTCGGCTCTGGAAAGCATCGTATACCAAATGTGCCAGCTGACCTTCACCCTGTACGTAACCTACCTTGGAGCAGAGGCAATGGCCACCCGGCAGTATGCCGTGAACATCTCGATGTACATCTATTTGTTCAGCATGGCGATCGGCATGGGCACGGCCATTATGGTCGGCCATTACGTCGGTGAACGACGCAATCAGGACGCCTACACCCGGGTGTTTCAGAGTGTGAAGTGGGCGCTGGCCGCCACGATCGCCATCGACTTGATCATTATCCTGTTCCGCGTTCCGCTGATGGGCTTGTTTACGAACGATGCGCTCATTATCAAAATGGGGGCGCAGGTCATCCTGCTCAGCATCGTGCTGGAGACCGGCCGAACCGTCAACATCGTCATTATCAACTCGCTGCGCGCTTCGGGAGACGCCAAGTTCCCGGTATATATGGGGCTCTTGTCCATGGTATGCATGTCTCTGCCGCTGGGATACTTCCTCATATTCAAGCTTCACATGGGCCTTGCCGGCGTGTGGCTCGCCATTGCCGCGGACGAATGGGCTCGTGCCGTCATGATGTATTTCCGCTGGCGGAGCCGGGCTTGGGAGAAGCATGCGCTGATCGAACCGCAGGACGGACCCGAGGCCGTGCCGGCAACGGTGCCGACGACCGGTTAACCGAGGGTTAAGACGGCTGGATATAACGGGAGACAGGCGCAAGGCAGGTTGCGCACTCCCGGTAATCACGATATAATGTACCTGATGCAGTTACAGTTGGTTGATCCGAGTGACTGCTTTTCTTTTGACTCTTACTGTGATGGAAATAGTATCAGTTTACCTATCAAAGAACATCACCCCAAAAGGAGAGGTTTGCATATGAAAATCGAAGTTTGGTCGGACTTTGCCTGCCCGTTCTGCTATATCGGCAAGCGCCGGTTCGAGGCGGCTCTTGAGCCGTTCGCGCACAAGGATGAGGTTGAGGTCGTGTTCCGCAGCTTCGAGCTGGACCCGGGCGCACCGAAAGACAACGACAAGGACATTCACAGCATTCTGGCCTCCAAGTACGGCATGAGCTGGGAGCAGGCCAAGGCGGCCAACGACAACATGACCGAGCAGGCCAAGACGGTAGGGCTCACGTACAATTTTGATACGCTGGTTCCGACCAACACGTTTGACGCGCATCGTCTGACGCAGTGGGCCGGGGAGTTCGGCAAGCGGTACGAAATGACGGAGCGGCTGTTCAAGGCGTACTTCACCGATTCCGAACATTTGGGAGACCGTGCGGTATTGGCGCGCTTGGCCGGCGAAATCGGGCTGGACGCCTCTGCGGCAGCCTCCATGCTGGAGAGCGATGCTTACACGGCCGATGTCCGCAAGGACGAGGGAGATGCGGGCCGGCTCGGCGTCAACGGCGTGCCGTTCTTCGTCATCAACCAGAAATATGGCATTTCCGGCGCGCAGCCGACCCAGGTGTTTGCCGAAGCGCTGGACAGCATCTGGCAAGAGGAGCATCCGCTGACGCTGCTGGGGAACAGTGCTGACGGGGATGACCTCTCCTGCACGGACGGTTCCTGCCAGGTGCCGACGGATAAAAAGGCGTAAACGCTGCGCTTGCCTGCAAGGCGCCTGAAATTGAATAAAGGCTGTTAGAAGAAGAAAGGCTGCCTACAACCGGGCTTGCGAGCAATCCGGGAGGCAGCCTTTTTGGCTGTTATTTTATTAAGGATTTTATGAAGATGCGGCTCGACCGGTTAATAGACCGTTTTGGTCAGCTGCTTGAACAGCTGGAAGCCGATCTCGTCCACATGCCGTTTCTGGGGCCTCATCATGGACAGCATTTTCATCGCAAAGCTGCCGTTGTTGGACAGCACGACGACCGCTGTGTTTTTTTCCATGTGAAAGCCCAGGAAGCTGCTCGAGCCGTACGTTCCGCCGTTATGCCAGTGAATCCGGTCGTGGTAGATGCCGGTTTTGACCATCCATCCGAGGCTGACGTCCTCGCCGCGGCGCACCCGGTGACGGGGCTTCTGACCGTCGCGAAGCGCGGCTGTGATCGGGGCCGAGCCCATACCGACGTTCGCTTTCGCGAATTGGAGCAGGTCCCGCGCCGTGGAACGCAAGCCTCCCGCGCCGGCGAGAACGCCCAGATCCCAGTGGGGAACCGGCTTGCCGTTGGCCGTATACACAGGGAGGAGACGGGACTGCTGTTCTTCATTCAGTTCAAAGAGCGTGTCCTCCATAAATAACGGCCCGCAAATCTCTTCCCGCATGAGCTGTTCCAGACTCCGGCCGGTGCAGCGGCTCAAGATGAGCCCGAGCAGGCCTACGCCGAGATTGGAATACTCGAAGCTTCCGCCCGATGAGGGTTTGGTTTTCAGCAGGTCCTGCAGCAGATGCTGCTCGGTGTAGTTTTGGTACGGATTCAGTTTGTCGGTCACGGTCTGCTTCAGACCGGCCGGCAGCCGCGGGAGTCCAGAAGTATGCGTGGCGAGCTGTTCCAGCGTGATGGCGCTGACTTTGGCGTTAGAGGCGATTTCAGGTATGTATTGGCCTACGGTATCCCTCAGCTGCAGTTTGCCCTGACGCTGCAGGATACACAGAAGTGAGGTCGTAAAAACTTTCGTTACGGATGCGATTTCATAGATGGCTGATGCGTAATCGAAGCCCGGAGGCTGTCCCCAGCCGGTGTAAAAATGGTCCCCGTTCTCCAGAATGCCGATGGTGACGCTTAGCGGGTTTCTTTCCCCGTAATGCTCCTGCACCAGGTAATTGGCTTCTTCAATGATTTCATGGTCAGGAATGATCATGCTTTTGGCACCTCCTATCTATATTAGACGCCCTGACCCCCGAACAGGTTTCGCTAGCAGGTTTACCAATTAGAGGATTACCCTTTTTTAGCGTGCGTGACGCGCAGAATTGTAGAATGAAACGGCGGTTTTTATCGAAAAAAATGCAGAAAATCTCCAAAAAACTAACATTCTTGGCTGGACAGACCGATATGGGAGGTAGGGTCTTTTTTTGTTTCTACTCAAAATAAGGGAATTGGAGGGAATTTACATTGCGAATCAGATTAAAAAGGGTACTGGTCATGTCCCTGGTTATGGTGCTGTGCATGGCCTATGCCGGAACGACCTGGGCCGCTACAGCGGATCTGACCAAGCTGGTTTTGTCCAAAAATGAGCTTACCCTTGAAATCGGCGATACGGCAAAAGTGACCGCGACGGGTGTATATTCGGATAATTCAACGGCAGATTTGACGGTAAAGGCGAGCTGGAGCGGCTCGAACAACGTAGTTGCCACCATATATAATGGTACCGTAACCGCGAAGAGCGAAGGTACGACAACGGTAACAGCCGTATTCGGAGACGTATCCGAATCGGTAACGGTGACCGTAACGAAGAAGGTCAAGGCGCTTACGAAAGATGTGCAGAGCCTGGACCTGAAGCTGGGGGACAAGCCCCAGATCAAGCTGACCGCAACCTATACGGACAATAACACAGAGGAAGTTTCCGGCAAAGCGGACTGGTCGACGGATAACGCCAGCGTGGCGACAGTGGTGAACGGAACGGTGACCCCGGTGGGTCCGGGTACAGCGACGCTGACGGCGGTTTACGGCAAGCAGACCGTAACGATTCCGGTAAGCGTGGAAGTGGTGAAGCGGCTGGATGCGGACCCTGCGCAGGTGTCCATGCTGCTGAGCGAGAAGACGCCGGTTCCGGTGACGCTGAAAGCGACCTATCCGGACGGCACGACCAAGGATAACGTTGCGGCAGACGCCGAGTGGACGTCGAGCAACGAAGGCGTGGCAGACGTCATCAAGGGGCAGATTACCCCTTATGGGCCGGGAACCGCGACGATTACGGCAAAATACGGCACGAAAACGGCAACGATCCAGGTCGATGTCGACAAGACGATCCGCCTGAAGGCGGACAAGCAGGATATGTTCCTCCATGCAGGAGATACCACCACGCAGCCGATCAAGGTTGAAGCGGTGTATCCGGACAAGGATCCGGTAGACATTACGGGAGATGCCGTATGGTCTTCCAGCGACGAGAAGGTCGCTTATGTGAACAAAGGCGTCATTACGGCCATCGCGCCGGGCGCAGCCATCATTACCGCCAAATACGGGGACAAGAGCGTGGCCATGAATGTCGACGTTGACGTACCCCGCCACCTCGATCTGGTCGAGAAGGTCGCGCTGAGCTTGACGGGAGATAAGACGAAACAGCTGGACTTGATCGCTACCTATGCGAACGGGGAAACCGAGAAGGTAGAGAGCAAAGCGGTATGGAAATCCAGCAATGAGGACGTCGTTTATGTCAGCGGCGGGAATCTGACGGCTTTCAAAAAAGGGGAATCCCAAGTCAGCGCAACCTACGGCGGTGTCACGGTATCGACATCCGTAGCGGTCGACATGCCGCTCAGCATCTCGCTGCCGGTAAAAAAGCTGTCCCTGAAAGTGGACGCCACCTACCAGGCGAGCATCGTGCTGGATTACGGTGCGGACCGTGCGGCCGAGACGATCTCGTCCAAGGACAAAGTGGAATGGAGCACAAGCAAAAAGGATATTGCCGACATCGATGAAAATGGACTCATCACCGGCGTGGCGACAGGAACCGCGACGATTACGGCCAAATACGAAGGCAAATCCTACACGATGACCGTGGAAGTTGGACTGGTCAGCGACCTGAAAGCGTCGGAGACGCTCGTGATCATGTCCGCCGGCGACAAGAAGCAGCTGACGTTGACTGCGAAGGATGCCACGGGTACAGTGGTGGACGTGACCAAGGAAGCATCCTGGAAGTCCAGCAGCTCTACGGTTGCCGGAGTAGACAATAACGGTCTGGTATCCGGTCTGAAGAGCGGGAAAGCCAACATTACCGCCGAGTACGGCGGACAAAAAGTAACGATCCCGGTGGAAGTTGACGTCATCTCCGCCATTGAGGCGAGCGAAACTGCGGTATCGTTGAAGACGGCAGGCAAAGCCAAGGATAAAACAGCCACCGTTAAACTGGAAGTGACGTTCAGCGACGGCAGCACCAAGGATGTGACGTCCAAGGCGGAATGGAAAACCGGAAACTACAAGGTGGCAGCGGTTAACGACGGAGTCATTACGGCCGCCGCCTATGGCAAAACGACCGTGACGGCCAAGTACGCCAACAAGACGGTTCGGATTCCGGTCGAAGTGGATACGCTGAAATATTTGCAGACCGACAAGGTAAGCGTGACGCTGCACGTCGGCGACAAGCTGACACTGGCGGCCACGGCGACCTACATGGATGGAACGGATGTGGACGTCTCCAAGCCGGCCCTTTGGAAGTCATCCAAAATTTTGACGGCCACGGTGAAGGACGGCCAGATCACGGCTCACGGCAAAGGCAAGGCGACGATCACGGTCAGCTTCGGCGGCAAATCGACCAAGGTGGTTGTGACGGTACAATAGAACATAAGCGGATAAAAGCGATCCGAATATTAAGAATCACCCACGGTCCATGTGATCAAGGGTGATTCTTTTTTGCCCGCGCAAGTAGGGGGTTTTTCCTTCTGCAGTCAGCGCAGTATCTCGAAAGAAACATTGTGAGGCGTCTGTTCCCGTTCGAGCTCGTATTAAGGGTCATGCCGCAGGGAGCCATGGCAAAGGGGAAGCGGGCGATCAGTGCGACAGATGCTCGGCCAGATAGCGGCCTGTATAAGAGGCCTGAACTGCCGCGACCTCTTCCGGTGTACCCTGCGCGATCAATTGCCCTCCGGCATCGCCGCCTTCGGGGCCGAAATCGGCGATCCAGTCGGACGCGGCCATCAGTTCGAGATGGTGCTCGATCACGATGACCGTGTTGCCGGCATCCACGAGCCGGTTTAACAGACTGCACAGATGCCGGACATCACTGGGATGAAGCCCGGTCGTGGGTTCATCCAGCAAGTACAAGGTATGCCCCCTGCTTTTTTTGCCGAGCTCCTTCGCCAGCTTGATCCGCTGGGCTTCTCCGCCCGACAGCGTCGTCGTGGGCTGTCCCAGCTGCAGGTAGCCAAGCCCGACTTCACTAAGCAGGTTCAGCATATCGGCAATGACCGGCTCCTCGAAGAGGGCGGCATTCTCCAGGACGGTCTGGTTCAGGATGTCCGAAATGCTGAAGCCCTTGTATTTTACGGCCAGCACAACCTCTGTGAACCGTTTTCCTAGGCATACGGGGCAGCGCACCTCGACATCCGGCAGAAAGTGCATATCGAGCTGCAGGGTGCCCATGCCGCGGCATTTCTCGCACCGGCCACCCGGCGTATTAAAAGAAAAATGCTTGGGACTTAGCCGTTGTTTGCGAGCCTCGGGCAGATCCGCGAATAAGCTGCGGATTGGGGTAAACAGGTCGGTGTAGGTCGCGATATTGGATCGCGAAATTTTTCCGATCGGGGCTTGGTCGACGGCAATGACCTTGTCGATAAGCTCCAGACCGGTGATGCGTTCGTAGTTGCCCGGCATATCGCCGGACAAACGAAGATGGGATTTTGCCGCAGGTTCAAGGATGTCGAAGAGAAGGGTGGATTTGCCCGAACCCGAGACCCCTGTCACCGTGATCAGGCATCCCAGCGGAAAGCTGACGGTCAACCGCTTCAAGTTATGGGCGGAAGCCTGCTCGATCGTGAGCTTGCTTCCGCTGCCCGCTCTCCGCGTAACCGGAAGGCCGGTAATGTCCATCTCCCGTAAATACCGACCGGTAGCGGAATCGGGGATCGCTTTCAACTGTTCGATCGTTCCGGTGCCGACGACGGTTCCGCCCTCTTTTCCGGAGCCGGGCCCAATCTCAATTAGGTGGTCCGCCGCCTTCATCACATCGGTGTCATGTTCGATGGCCAGCACGGTATTTCCCAAATCGCGAAGCCGCTTCAGCACGCGGATCAGCTTGTGGGTATCCCGCGGATGGAGTCCGGCCGTGGGCTCGTCCAGCACATATAGAACCCCGGTGAGACCCGAACCGAGCAGCGAAGCGAGCCGCAGCCGCTGGGCTTCCCCGCCGGATAACGTGCTCGCCTTCCGGTCCAGCGACAGATATTCGAGCCCGACGTCGATCAGCCGCTGGATGCGGTCCGCCAACCCATTGAAGACGGGCTCCCATACGGCCAGGCTTTCGCCTGTCAGCTGCTGCTCCAGCTGCTTAAGCCAGGCATAGAGCGGAAGGAGGGTGAATGAAGCCGCCTCAATGATGGTCGTTCCCTGAATGGTAACGAGCCGGCCTTCCCTCCCCAATCGTGATCCCCGGCAATCGGGGCAGGTCTGCATCATAAAATACCGGTCCCCCTTTTTAGAGCCCGCTCCTTCCGGATCCCCGTCATGTTCCCGGTATTTGCGAAGCAGCTGGGTGACCAGGCCCTCAAAATTGCCCTTGGCTACGGATTTGGGAGGCTTGACGCCGGGGTAGTACCGCTGGAACTGCTCACTGGCTGCGCCATAAAGCAGCATGTCGCGCGCGATCGGGTCATAATTACGAATGGGCAGGTGCGGTTCGTAGGGAAAGCCGTAATGTTTAGATGCCGCCAGCAGCACGTCCGCATAGTATTCGCGAACCCAGCCGTCCCAGAGCGTGACGCCTCCTTCCAAGATGCTGTGGTCTTCCTGCAAAAGCTGATCCATGGCGATATCGGTCACGATGCCAATTCCCGTGCAGGTCGCGCAAGCTCCTTCAGGCTTGTTGAAGGAGAAGTGGGCCATCGTCAGCTTCGGGATCGAGGCATGGCAGTGTGGGCAGGGCATATGCTTAGGCTCCTCTGCAGCGTCTTCCGATGGTTCAAGAACTTCATCGGATGCTGCTGAGGTATCTTCGAAAACGGGGTGAATGTTTTGACTGCAAGCAGGGCATACCCGCACCCCGAGCTTGGCGTACAGCACACGCAGGTACGTATAGATTTCTGTAACGGTCCCGACGGTGGACCGGGGGTTTCTGTTGGTCACATGCTGGCTGACGCTGATAGAGGGGGAAAGGCCGCGAATGGAATCCACCCGCGGTTTGCTGATGAAGTCCGTCACCATCCCCATGGACTCCATATACTGCCTTTGGCATTCCTTTTGCAGCGTATCCATTGCGAGCGACGATTTGCCCGAACCGGACAAGCCCGTCAGTACGACCAGCTTGCGTTTGGGAATGCGGAGCGAAATGTTCTTCAGGTTATGCTCCCGCGCCCCTTCGATTTCGATATAGTCATCCACGAATCCATCCCTCTCTTTCGTTTGCGATAGGGTATCTTAGTCGTCTTTAGAATAGTTCTTATATACGACAAAAGATGACGTAATTGAGGGATGTCATAACAAAAAGGCCGCCGCTGAAGCGGTGGCCTATTCATGTTCACGAACGATTTTAAGAACGATTCACGAACGGTTCGTACACGATATTCTTTTAGAATTGGTCTGAAGGCCAGATTTCGTCTTGATCGGACATCGGGTAAAGCCATAGCGTATCTGCCTGCAGGAATAGCTGTCCTCGCAGGGCTAACCCTTATTGGAAGCAACCGAACCTCCCGAATCTACTCCAACCGTTCCACGTCTACGACCGGTACGCTCACAGGCTCGACGGTCTGATCGCCGTCCGGGTACATCTCCTCGGACTCGTTATAGGTCCCGATGACGGTCACGCTGCCCTCGGTGAATTGGAAATTGCCCCTCAGTTTGATATACGACCCTTCCATTTCCGCGAGCCCTTCGCCTTGGCCGCTTTGGACGACATAGATGGTAAAGCGGACCTTCTCTCCCGGATGCAACGGCAGATCGGTCGCTACGATATCCGTATAGTCCTGCTGGAAGCCCGTAAATTCATAGGCATCGCCGCGCCGCTCGTATACCGCCTCCGGCGCCGTGCTGCCGGCAGTGTTCGTCCCGCCGGTCAAGCCGCCTCCGCCGACCTCCGGATTCGTCACCAGGAGCGACTTGTCCGATTGAACGCTATAGCCGTCCGCGCTGAATTGGAACAGCTGGACCATGCCGTTCTCCCGGACCTCATAAGCGGCATACAGCGCCTTCCGGGTCGAAGAGTCCGCCTCGACGAGAATGACCGGCGTGGCGCCCGTGCTGAGCGACGGTTCGATGGAGACTTTCCGGATGGCGGCTCCCTGCGGGAAATCATGGCTGCTGTAACCCTGCACCGTCTCATCGCCGTTCATCCGGGCGAAGTAGACGGTGTTATTGCCATCCGCCCCGATGGCATAGGCTTTGCCGCCGAAGCGCTCCGCTCCTCCGCTGACGAAGTCGTAGGAGGGGGAGGGATCGGCGCTCTGCAGCAGGCGGACCGGATCGTGAACCGTCCAGGCCAGCTGGGCCGCCTTGATCTTGTCTTCCGTATCCTCGTAGCCGGATAAGGCCTGGTAGATCGCGATTGCCTCTTCATACTTATGGTTCTTCACTTTGCGGTCGGCGCTCTTCAGCCAGGTGCCGATTTGCCGGGTGATGTAATCCTGGACAGCCGACTTCTTTATGCCGGCGCCAGCCATATATTCGGCGTATATCTTGGCGTGGGCGGCAAAGTTGGCCGCCTGGTCTCCCTGTACGTCCTTTGTAAGCAGGGTACGGGTGAGGGAATCGGCTTTCTCTTTTACCCAATTCGCCTTAAAGCTGCGGCTGGTGTATTCGGTCATCATGGACATCGACCAGTCCAGCATGTCCTGATACTGCCCGGCACCCGCCATACGGGTCATCAGGGCCTCGTCATACGATTGGAATTTTCCGCTTAACTGCTTGCTTTTGGCTCCCGCGCCGCCATAAAATTCCGCCGGAATGGCCAGCAGATTCCATTTAAAGGCGTTGTCGTTAACCTGTCCCTGGGCCAATTGATCCTTCGCCCGTTGGTAAAAGAGGGACTGGAACTGCTTGAAATCCTTGGTCAGATCCTCCGAAATCCCGTACATGGCGGAGATCTTCGGATAGTAGGAGGCCAGCGGCTGGCTGGCTGCCATATATTTTTTCTTGGCGGCAACCAAGTCGGCGTACACATTCATGAGCCCGGCAAAATCCCGGTTTCCGGCCGCAGTCTCCGCGCGGCGATCCAGGCGGGACAGCGACTGCTTCATGGAGGTGATCGGCTCAAGCTCTTTCAGGCGGGAGGCGATCAAATCCTCCTTATAGCGTATGGACCGGTTTGCGGCGGCTTTTTGATACCATTCCTCCGCGCTGATCAGATCTTTCCGGTCGTAGTATTGATCCGCTTGTGCGACCCAATCGATCTTCCGGTTTATGTCATAGCCCTTGACTCCGATCAGGACCACAACCGCGGCGCAGAGCAAAATATACAAATTGCGCAGGGTTAGCGCGTTTTTCATCGTCATATCTTTATGGCCTCTTTATTCCCATTTTTGAAAATCCGGGTCCCAGCGGTATTTTTCATTATAAATGGCGGATACCTCGTCGCGGAGACCGTCCCAGGACTGGTTCGGATGGCGCCGCACGATCTGGTACAGCCGCAAAAACCGTTCCCGCGGCAGGCCGCGCGCGTAGCGCCGGATGAAGTCAGGATACATGTCCACGTACTTCTTCATCCGCACAGCGGCGCCGGCCGCCGCCGTCATAATGCTGGCACCCTGCTTCATTTGCAGGATGTAACGCTCGTGAATGAGCAGATAACGAATGGCGCTGGCTTTGATCAGCTCGCGTTTGACCTTGGCGATTTCGCCGATATAAGCGGCCAGATCGGAATCGAAATCCTCGATCAGCAGCGGCTCCAGCTCGAGATCCATGTCTTTGCGCAGCACGAACGACTGAAGCAGCACGATTTGCTGCAGCCGGATCCGGTCGTTATGCACGATCGTGCCAATCTCCCGCAGAATCTCGTAACCGATCTGTTCGTCATCCTTCATGGCGGCCGAGGCGGTGGACAGATTCAAATAGATGCCTTCCAGGATCAGGCGCTGGCTGCCGTGGAGCAGCTTGTCCAGCTGGCGGCGGGTCTCGGACGGCAGCATGCGCCGTTGAAGCAGCCACAGCAGGACTGTCAGCAGGATGCCCCCGCCCAGGCAGACGGCGATCTGCAGGAACGTCTGGCTCAGCAGCACCGCCATCAGTGTGAGCAGAAGGGCGGCAAGCCTTTCGGTCTGCATTGACTGCTTGGCGTTTCTCTCTGCCTGGTCCATGACCGGGATCAGCGCGTGCCGGCCGCAGTTGGCGCACGTGTCTTCCCACAGGATGGTAAAATGATGGCAATGTTTGCAAACTCTTAACTTTTGATAGGCATATCTCGTTCTATAATAAGGGCGCAGACGTACCGGCTTCTTCTTAACCATGGCGGTCTCCCGGATTGGCGATGGTGAGCAGCGTTTCGTCCAGCTCTTCCGGCAGCGGCGCGGTCTTCTGGCGTCTGAAATAATTGACGGATTTGATCAAAACAAAAAGAAACAAAACGGCGAGACATCCGTAAGCAATCATATCGATATTCCTTTCTATCGGATGGATAATTATGCAAGCTGATAGTTAGGTCCTAATGCCTACAACCCGCGGATCTCCTGTAAACATTGAACTTTGGCAGGTATAATTATATCATAATGTTATAGATTGGGATATTTTAGCGCCTGTCATGGAAGTTTCTACTGAATATGGAATGAAACTAGAAACGGTGCTTCACGTTTTTTTATCGTTTCTTAAGGAATATTTAAGACTTTTTGCCTAGAGTTAATAGTGGCATTCTTGCGGCTAGGAAAGGTCGAATTTTGCGGAATACTGACCTCGAATATTTGGAAACCGAAGACTAACGTTGTGAAGGAGAAACCCTATGCATTTAAAAAATAAATGGACGCTGTGCCTGCTGGCCGGGGTGCTGCTGCTCGTGTCATGGTGCGGCTTCCTGCCGCCGGTATCGGCTGCGGGGCAGCCGTCCTCCCAGATTGACGCCGTGCTGGTGATGGATGCGAGCAATTCGATGAAGGCGAGCGATCCGAACCGGATCAGCGGCGAGGCGATGAAGATGTTCATCGACATGCTGTCCGCTCAGGGGGATAAGGTCGGAATTGTCTCTTACACGGACAAAATCCAGCGGGAGAAGGCGCTGCTTGAGATCCAGTCCGCAGCGGACAAGGAAGATTTGAAGCAGTTCATTGACCAGCTTGACCGCGGCGCCTACACCGACATTTCGGTCGGCGTGGATGAAGCCGTGAAGGTGCTGAAGCAGGGCATGGACAAGAGCCACGAGCCGATGATCGTCGTCCTGGCGGACGGCAACAACGAGCTCGATCCCAAATCGGGCAAGACGAAGCAGCAGGCCGACCAGCAGCTGGACGCTGCCGTGCAGGAAGCGAAGCAGGCAGGCATCCCGATCTACACGATCGGGCTGAATGCCGACGGCAAGCTGAACAAGGCCGCCCTGGCGGATCTGGCCAGCAAGACCGGGGCCAAGTCCTTTTCCACCAGCTCGGCGGACGATCTGCCGCAAATCTTGAGCGAAATTTTCGCCAGCCATCAGAAGCTGAAGATCGTTCCGGTGCAGTCGATCACCGCGAACGGCAGCTATCAGGAAGTGACCATCAGCGTTCCGAATGCGAACGTGCTGGAAGCGAACATTTCGATGATGTCCGGAAGCCCGGTCGACGTGAAATTGACCGACCCTGCCGGGAAGGCTCAAACCATTCCTTCGGCGAACGTGCTGAGCTCCAAATCGAAGACGTACTCGCTGGTCAAGCTGCTGAAGCCGAAGCAGGGCGACTGGAAGCTTCAGGTGAAGGGCGTTCCGAAGGACAAAATCGACATCAATCTCGTCTTTAACTATGATTTGGACCTGACGATGGATCCGCTGCCGTCCAAATCGGTGAAGCCGGGTGACACGATAGAGATCAAGTCGTATCTGGTCAGCAGCGGCCAGAAGCTTCAGGACCAGGCGCTGTACGGCAGCATGGCGGCCAAGCTTCTGGTGAAGGACCTGGATACGGGCAAGACCGAGGAAGTTAAGCTGACAAATCAAGGGGATCATTTCGAAGGCTCTTATGAAATTCCCGCCAAGCACCAGTATGAACTGAGGGTGCGTGCGGAGGACCAGAGCTTCTACCGCGAATCCCAACCCGTGACCGTCAGCGCAAAGGCGGCGGCATCAGGCTCGGGCACCGGTACGGCTCCCGCAGGAGCATCCAAGGATAAACCGTTCCCTACCATGCTCGTCGTGATCGGGATCATTGCACTTCTGATCATTGCGGCCGCGGCGTATTTCATTTTAAATGCCGTGAAGAAGGCGAACCGGGGTTTTGTCGGGCAGATGGTTATCGAGATCCGCGACGAGAATACCGGGGAAAAGACGTATCCGCAATATAAGAAGCTGACCTCATTCCGGGGCAAATTCAACCTGCACCAGCTGCTGCAGCTGGCGCCGGAACTGAAAGAAACCGACAAGATCATGTTTACGCCGGGCAAGAACGACCGCCTGGTGCTGAAGAATGCTTCGCCTTGCACGATCGAGCGTTCCGGCCGCGTGCTGGATGCTTCCGCCGGCGTGGAGCTGAAGAGCGGAGACCGCCTGAGCGTATCTCTGCAGCAGATTGACAAAACCATACAATTTGAATATTTGGTGTAACAGGTTATTCATATCCGTGCACCTTTTCCAGGAGGGGAACCTATGAAACCGGTCGTTAGAGAACATATACAGCAGCTGGACGTGTCGCTGGGCGGCGGCATCGTCAGCGAAAAAATCCGGGTCGACACGATTGACAACCCGATTCTGATCATCGGCCTCGGCGGCACCGGCATCGATGCGCTGCTGCGCCTGAAATATCAGATCAACCGGCGCTTTAAGCTGCCCGAAGACCCACTCTCCAAGAAGAAGATGGACAAGCCGGACAACGTTGAGTTTCTGGCTTTTGAAACGAACGAGCAGGATCGGAACAAGCGCTACAAGGGCGTGGGGCTTGATCCGATCAACGAATTCGTGCTGCTGTCGAACGCCGAAATCGGCGGACTGCTGCAGAACCGCAGCATTTTGGAGCCGTACATTACGGACTGGCTGTCGCCCGAGCTCAGCATCACCGACGGCATGAACGGAGCGGCTGGCGTCCGCCAGGCGGGACGATTGCTGCTCTTTACGAAGATCAACCAGGTCGTGCAGGCCATCGACAAGAAGATCAAGACGCTGTCCGTAGGCACCAACAAAAAGCTGATGGTGTTCCTGCTGACCGGCCTCTCCGGCGGTACCGGAAGCGGCTGCTTCCTGGACATCGCCTATATCGTCCGCGGCATTATCGAGCGCGACCATGGCTCCGCCGGGATCGACCGGGTCAACACGCTCGGTTATCTGTTCACGCCGGATATCAACCTGGCAAACAAGAGCCTTAGCGAACATACGCGTGAGTACATCAAGAAGAACGGCTATGCGGCGCTCAAAGAGCTCGATTACTGGATGAACGTGGATGCGCGCGGGGAGCGGTTCAAGCAGCAGTACGGCAACATTTTGACCGTCAACTCGCCATTGCCGCCGTTTAATCTGTGCCATCTCATTTCGGCAACCAACACGGAAGGCAAACTGCTGGAAAATGCCTATGATTACTGCATGAACGTGACTGCCGAGAACATTACGAACTTCATGGCCAGCGAGGAGAAGCAGTCCGGCGAAGAGTTCGCCATTCACGACTACATCAGCAACATCCGCACGAACATTGCCCAAATGAACAAGGCGTATCCGGCCAACTACGATTACAACATCATCGGCGCCTCGTCGGCCGTGCTTCCGATTGAGGAAATGACGACGTTCCTGGCATACCGCCTGTTCGGCAAAATGGAAACGATGTTCGAAAAAGCGCCGAATCAGGAAGACGTGGAGAAGTTCGCCCGCAAGCTCGGCGTCGATCTCGACACGATGGTGAAGACGTTTGAATCGCGCGTGCCGGAGCCGCTGCCAGGCTACCAGAACAGCGAGCGATTGAGCTACACGAACGTTGTTAAAAATCAGGTCATCAACATGGACACCGAGCTGGAGCAAAATTTCCTGGCGCGGGCCCGTGAGGAATATATCAAGGCGAAGAAGCAGCTGCCGGGCGAAATCGTGGCGCAGTTCAGCGACCAGATCCGCCGCATGTTCCTGCACCCGCAGCAAGGGCCGTTCTACGTGTCTCGACTGATCTACACGGAGAAGGGGTTCAGCCTGCTCAAAATGCTGCTCTCCTATATTGAGACGCTGCGTGAGAACCTGACCCGCATTCCGCGGGACATCGAGGTAGCCCGGGAGCAGGCGGACGAGCGTCTGGGCGATGCAAAGAGCGCCTTCGTATCCAAAGAAAAGAAGAAAAACGTCTACATCGAGGCCAAAACCAACGAATACTGGCTGATGGCGGACGTGGAACGCACCGAGCAGATGATCGAGTTCTACGAGGATCTGTACGATTTGCTGAACAAGGAAAATAACCGCATTTATAACGTATATACCGAAATTTTGAACGCGTTGAACTCCATTTTCGCCAAAAACGGAGACATTCTCCTGAACGGTGAGGAGCAGCAGGATCACAAGGGCAACAAAACCTACTACTGGAATCTGGTCAGCGTGCCCGACATCTCGAAGGTCATTAACCGCATGATGGAGCAGAAGGACGTGGACGACCTGATCCGTGACTTTGCGCAGGAGCTGCTGGACCATTCGAACCGCTGGATTCGGGAGCAGGAGATCGACGTGGTCAGCTCCATATCGGAATTCCTGACCGACAAGTTTGGCGACCTTATCACCCGTTCGATGGAAGACTTCCTGATCATGAAGTTTGGCCAGGAGGAGTCGATCGAGAAGTTCGTAGAGCGGAACATTGCCAGCAAGCTGGACGAAGAGGCTGTGCCGGTCTTCCACTTGAGCAACAGCGCAGGCAATCTATACTTCCCGTCGTGGGGTTTTGTCTCCGTGCCGGTGCAGGCGCCGAGCATCCTGAAGGGGATCCGCAATTACCAGAACAACTCGGTGGGCAAGTCGCATTTTACCGTCAAAGAGAGTGAAGTGAAGAACCGGATCTTCTGGCTGAACACGAAAAACGGCGTGCCGCTGTTCGTCTATACGCCGCTTAAGGTGTACGAGGAGAGCTACGAGCGCACGATTCTGGACAAAGAAGGCATCGGCCGTCACCTGGTGCAGACCGACCGCGTGAACTGGACGTATCTGCCTTCGCCGATTCCGGAAAAATCGTGGGGCGAGACCTACGTCAACCCGCGGGTGCAGAACTATAACGCCCGTGTCCGCACCGAGTTCGACCAGGCGCTGCAGCTGAAGGTGGTTCAGCTGAAGGATGCCGACCAGAACACGAGCAACCGCTACGCGGTGGTGTTTACGAAGCCGTTTGACGTGGCGTCTGCGCTTCGCGCGTACGACATGCAGCTGAATGCCGCCAAGCCGAATCTGGGCGAAGTAAAGCGGGCACTGACCGAGCTGAAGCGTTACTTGAGCGAGGGGCTGGAGCGGGAAGGATCGAAGGATATCTTCGGCTCGATCACTGAGGATCTGGCCAAGGAAAACCTGATCCGTTCGCCAGAACTCATCACCCGGGTGCGGGCCGAATTGGCCAAGTATACCGCCATCGCCGCTAAGGCTGCCGAGCTGGAGGACATCATCAGCCGGCATCAGGATGAGGAGAAATGGCTGGACCAGTTTATCGAAGCGATGTATACCGGCACGATCTGCAAGAAGGGTGCCTTGTACGTCTACGACCGCGACCCGGAAGAAGAGGCGTGGCAGCCGTTCGCCAATCTGATGAAAAGCGTCAATTACGTAGAATACGAAGTGTTCAAGCATTTCCGCGGGCTGGATGAGAAGAGCCGCAGCACCATGCTGCGCAAATCGTCCCGCCGGGATGCCGAGCTGACCGCTTCGGAGGATATTACCCCGCTGCTCACCAAGCTGGAGGAGCTGTCGGCGACCTTCCTGGAAGCCCGCGACCGTCTCGAATACGAGAAGGTGGAGCTGGCGGACGGGGAAGACCGCTACCAGTTCTACAGACAGATCTCTTCCAAGCTGAACGATATCCGCAGAAGGCTGAAGTAAGCGATGAGCAGCATTTTGGAGCGATTTGCATCCAGCTATGCCGCGGCCCAGGAGAGCCTGACGGGTAAGGGAGACGACCAGAGCAGCATCCATTATCCGGCTGTGCTTCTGTTTATCGGCGACAAGACGGCGGACGCCATCGGCCCGATCATGAAGATCCACCGGCAAAAGTGGGATAACAGCGCCGGAGTGACGTATTTCCATGTCGGCACGGCGTCGGGCAAGGATCGGGGCACTGCCGCTTCAGGCGGGACCCCCGGCGCTTTAGCGTTCAGGGCCGATAGGGGCAATTATGAAGACGGACGGTTCGAAGCCCCAGGGTACGGGTTCAGCGAAGTGCGTTCCGAAGACGTTGGCTCCTTGCTGAGCCGGTTTCGGTTGGACGACTCCGCTGTGCCGAATGATCCCAAAACGATACGCAAAGAGCTGTACCGGGCGTTCTACCGGAACGAAAAGCAGCTGTTCGAGCTGAATAAGGCAATCCGCCGTATCAGTCATCATATTGCGGATTACGGCCGGATGTATTCCTCGTTCGACCGGATCCATCTCTCTGTCATTACGCGGGTCGACGACCCGCTTAATGTGTTCATACCGGAAATTTCACTGCTGGCCCAGTCGATTTTCAGCCAGTCCTTCAAGTCGGTACAGATGGACCTGTACGCGCTGATCAGCGAACGGGAGCAGCTGGAGTCGTTCGGGTACGCCAGCTCCGCAGCCATTGCTTTTCTGCGGGAGCTGGACATGATGCAGCGCCCGGAGTACACGTTCTCCGCGCCGCTGCATGTCACGGAGGACGGGCTGTCCATTCCGGTGACGCATCCGGCATCGCCGCTGTTCGACCTGGTGTACGTGCTGTCGGACAAAAACGAGCGCGGCATCGCCGATCCGGACGGCATGCAGGACAACTATGAGATCATCTGCCACCTCGGCCTGCTGAAGAACCGCAAGCAGAAGGAGCATCAGGTTGACGGACAGGCGGGAAGCTATAACAATACCTCCTTCAAAAACAACATCATGACCGAGTCCGGCCGGCAGGGCTATGTCTCCGCCGGTTTCTCTCGGGTCAAACGTCCGAACCAGCCGATTGCGCTAACGGTACTGTACCATTTCTACAGTCAGCTGCTGCTCCGGATGAAGACCGGTAGGGAACTCGGCATCAAGGAACGCTTGGCGTTCTTCGGGCTCGATCCGGCGGCAATTTCATCGCGTGCGGACCATTTGGTGCCGGACGGGAGCCGGATTGAGGAAATGAACGGCATGATGACCCGGCCGGTCGGCTTCGCTTCGCTGAAGCGTATGTCCGTTCGCGAAGCGGAGGAGGCGCTGTTCGGTGACGGATGCCGGCGGTATTTTCAAGCCAACTACGAGCAGGAGGCAAGCGAAGCGCTGGGCCGCCTGGACGGGGCGGAAGAGCTCGATTCCATCGTCCGGCAGCGGATGGCGGAGCATCCGGAGATCAGCATTTTCCACATTGCGGCATGGACCGGCGAAAAAGACGGGGCCGGCGGCGTACTGGAGGCGCTGCGGGCCCGGATACGCGATATGGCCGGCCAGCTGGAGGCTGACCGGGCCGAGCTCGACCGGTATTACGGCGAGCTGGTGGAGAGCCTGCCTTTTCCGAAACGGCCGCTGATGGACAAGCATAATGTGCGAAGCTTTATCCGCTATTTTCTGGAGACGATCTACCAGCGCAAGCTGGAGCTGCTGCTCCTGGAGACCGAACTGAAGCTGTACCGCCGCTACGAAGCGGAGCTGGAGCGTCTTCACGGCCACTACAAGCGGCAGGCGCAGCGGCTGGAGCAGCTGGAGGGCGAGCTGCATGCCACCGCTCAGCAGAGCATCCGGGCGGCCGACGATTATATCGGGCAGAACATTATGGAGTACTACGGACTCGTGACGGAGGACATCATGCGCGACCTGGAGGCGAAGCGGGGGGCGTATATCTTTTTCGAGGAACGTTATGTCGGGAACCTGTCCGCTCTGGCAGCTGCAGGGACCGACAGGCTGCTGGAGAGGCTCATTGCTGTCGTGGAGCGTGATTTGCTGACGGCGGAGCCTTTTGATCAGACCTTTGAGGATGAACTGCTGCGCCGGGCTAACGTAACGATCGATTACAGCAACAAGCAGGTGCTGTCGAAGGAAGATCTGTTCAAGATGCTGTACCGGACCCTGGAGGAGCATGCGGTCATTAACGTGCGGTTGTTCGACTATACGCAGGAGCACCGCTATGAGGAGAAGTATTTCTTTGGCGATGTCAACAGCGAATTTGTCCGGTATGCCCTTGGGGCAGACGAGACCTCGCGGATCTACAAGCTGGGAGTCGTACACGAAAAGCGCAGCAGCGGTGTCGAGAAGCTGAACCTGATGGGCGGATTTCATCTGGAGGACTTGATGTACTACCGCAACGGCAAAGCCTATTATGAGACGTATGTCCAGAACGGCTACGAATTTCACGGTGTGGATCCCGGGCAGCTGCCGGAACTTCGGTAAGAGCCCGGGCGCCACTTAAGAAAGGAAGCATGGTATCATGCAGCGTAAAATCAATCTGCTTCTGCTGCTCCTCAGCCTGATCGGCGGCGCGGCCGGCTACGTGATCGGAGAGGTCGTGCTGCACGTGTGGGGCAGCGATCTTCCGCGAATCGTGGCCATTGGATTATATATGGGGATTTTGGCCCTCTGCATCGGAACCGGGTGCCTCATCGCGGAGATGATGTCACCACGCCTGAACGGGCCGTCCTGGAGGCAGCGTTATATGGGGACTTCCTGGAAGCTGCTCGTACCGGCCACGCTGGTGCTGGTTTTCGTGCTGGGCCTGGTTTTGGAGTTTGTCTACGAAATCAATCCCGGCCATGCCAAGCCGGTCAAGGACATTGCCCTGGTCATCGACAATTCCGGAAGCATGGGGGAGACCGATCCCGACAATGACCGCTACACCGCGGCCAAAAACCTGATCAACCGGATGGACAGCGACAACCGGGTGGCGGTGATGGTCTTTAACGACCAGACGACCCTGCTGCAGCCGTTCATGAAGGTCAAAAATAAGGATGCCAAACATAAGGTCATCTCCGAAATCGACGGGCTTGAAGCCACCGACGTGGGAACGAACATCAGCCTGGCGCTGGCGGATACGATGAAGCATATCGAGGAAACGAATGACGCCAGCCGGAACACGATGGTTATCCTGCTGTCGGACGGCATCAGCGATGTTGACCTGAACAGCGCCCTCGCAGCGTACAAGCAGCGCCAAATCGCCGTCAACGCAATCGGGCTCAGCCTCGTACAGGCGGACGGGGCGCAGCTGCTGCAGGACATTGCCCGGGAGACGGGCGGGCAGTATTACGACGTGTCCAATGCGGGCGACCTGTCACCGGTCTTCCAGCAAATCTATGAAGACGTAGGTGACCGGACACTTCTGACCGAACGGACTGGCCCGACGCAAGACAGCGTCTATTACCGGATGCTGCACATCGCCTTCATCGCCCTCATCGGCGGGGCGATCGGCCTGTCGCTGGGACTTATTTTCGATAATCGCTACCTGGCCCGCAGCTTTGGGATTGGCGGCGTGGCGTCCGGCCTGATCGCCGGAGCCGTGCTCGAATTCGGCCTGTCTGGCCACACCGTCGGCGACGAGATGGTCCGCCTGCTGTCATGCCTGATCCTGGCCGGCGTGCTCGCCTTGTTCACCGGGGTCATTCCGGTGAAGGAGAACGGCAAGCTCGCGGCCGGACTTCAGCGCCCGGGCCAGGCCGGACGGACGCAGTCCGGCTTCGACCGGCGCCAGAAAGACAACACGAGCAGAGGATTCTAAGCAGGGAGGCGCATGACTTATGCGGTTTATCGATGCACAGCCGGGCGACCCGGTCATCCGCGGCTTGTCCCACCAGCTGGACGAGGACCGCTGCACCCTCCGCTGGCAATGGCCGGAGGGGGTTCAGGCCGTGTACATCGGCAGAGCCTTTGAAATTTTTGCGGAGGATGCGGGGGAGGGCGGAGCTTCGGCTCCGTCCGATTCGCCTTCCGACAAGCTGAGGCTGTATACCCGAAACGAATATAAAGCGAACAACGGTTACCACGACCGGATCGAGGGCGTCGGACGCGTCGTCTACACCGTCTATGCTTCGGTAACAGAACAAGGCGAGGCCGTACTGTTCCGCCAGCCGGACGGGGGCAATCGTGCCGCATTCAGCACGGGCAAAGCCCGCGTGACCGTCTCCATCCGCGAGAAGGGCGGATGGCTGCAGAAGTTCAAGACCGTGGAAATCCGGGTGACGACCGAGGTACCGATCCCGAAGGAAGCGCTCTGCTACGTCAAGAAGCAGGGAAGCTACCCCGCCAATAAGGAAGACGGAACGATGTATCCGTTCGTCATGAACTTCGAGGCGGGGAAAAACGTGCTGCCCGCCATCGAGGTGGGCAAAAATGACTACGTGCGCCTGTTTTTTACGGACGGGAAGAAGTACGGGCAGTTGTATGAGTTGGTGCAGGGACGCTAGGGTCGCTCCATATAGGTCGCTCCATATATGCCCCTTCGGCTTCTGTTGGGTCGCTCCATATATGCCCCTTCGGCTTCTGTTGAAATCGTGTTATTTGGATGAGGTTAGAAGGGAATAACACGATTTCAAAGGAAGCACGTAAACTCTCCGGTCCATATATTCCGCTTGGCAGGGGGCATTTGAGGGTGGATCAGGATGCTCCTTGGGACATGGCGAGGGAGCGTTTGTGGGCAGTATCCGGGAGCTCCATATTGAGCATGTCAGGAAGCGTTTGTGGTGTTTGCTTGGCTGGAGAATTGTGGACAGATTCAAGGTGTGCCATATCCCGCTTTGCATGGGTGTTTGTGAGCAGACTCGGGATGTTCCATCATTCGCTTGGCAGGAGGAATCTATGAGACACAGAGGAGCGGGCGGAAGCTGGATAGCTTAGGGTTGACTTGTGTGAGCCGATTCGGGGACATGGCCATGCCGGTTGCTTGTTGGCAGTGAATGTACGATAGAATATAGAGATTAAACATATGAACTATTAAACTAGTAAAATAAGGGTTAGAGTGAACGGACTTAGATACAGGGGTGGATGGTTAGCTTTGAGAGACGAATTATAGGACTAAACGTGCGCAAGCTTGCGGAATAGACCTGTAAAGTTGCAGAATGGAGTTTGAAGGTTCGCGGTAGAGTTGGAACAATAGATTAGCAGAACGAGAAGACGACCAGAACGAATAGATTAGCAGGACGTATACATTAAGGGAGCAGAGTTTTGAGAGAAGCGCTTGGAGTGAAAAGAGCTTAAGCATTTAAAGCTGGAAGATTAGAGCTGATAGATTAGAGCATGGCACTTAGAAACTTGACGATTAGATATTAGAATGATGTTCAGAGATTTGAGTTTGGAGCCTAGGGGAGATCGTAGCGCTGAGGGTAGGCTGCACTGAACGGCTGGATGCCGAGCTAACAGAACTCCCTAAAAGTTTAAGCAGCTGCAAGGCTAGGCCTAGGATAAAAAGGCTGCTGAGGATGACCCAGCGGAGAGGACGGAATCATTCTGGAGAAGCGGCAGCGGTCGCCTTTGCCTCGGAATTTCGACCTTTAACAGGGTTAATCAAATCAGGAAATTTGGAGGCAACAGCGATCGGAAGAATGATCCGGCATCGGAGCGGGCTCAGCTTCTCTGACACAGCTCGAGGAAGCTATTCTCGATGTTTTGCTTCCGCAAAACGAGAGATATCAGCGGCTCTTCGAGCCAGCTCACGAAAGATCATCAGCGCCTCTTCGAGCCAGCTCACGAAAGATCATCAGCGCCTCTTCGAGCCAGCTCACGAAAGATCATCAGCGGCTCTTCAAGCCAGCTCACGAAAGATCATCAGCGCCTCTTCGAGTCAGCTCACGAAAGATCATCAGCGGCTCTTCAAGCCAGCTCACGAAAAGCATCAGCGGCTCTTCGAGCCAGCTCACGAAAAGCATCAGCGGCTCTTCGAGCCAGCTTTTTAACATAGAAGCACTGGGAAGGGGGAACGAGAGCATCATGGGCATTTTTGACAGGTTCAAGAGGAAGCCGGAGCCGGAGCCCCGGCCGTTGTTTTACGATATCGTATGTCCGTACTGCTTCAGCAAATTTTCGCCGGAGGAGGTCGTGTTCCGCGCCGCTCACCATCGGGAAGACGACGAGGATTACGCGCTCCGCGAGGATGAGGAGCTGAACCGCTACAGGGAACGCTTCGGCCTGGATTCGGTGTACGATATGGAGGCGATCCTCTATCCGCGGGACATTCCCGAGGAGCATCAGATCTACTCCGATCACGTGCTGATCGGGCTGAACGACCGCTACGGGGTGGTCACGCGCAGACGGCTGTGCCCGAAGTGCCATAACGAACTTCCGGTAACGGCGGGCAAAGTGCCGAGCAATATCATTTCGATCATCGGCGCCTCGCAAGTCGGCAAGTCGGTGTATATGACCTCGCTGATCCATACGCTTCAGCATATGACAGCCGACCATTTCAATGCGGCCTGCATGCCGCTGAATGCGGAGATCAGCCGGAAGTTCCGCACGATGTACGAGGAGCCGCTGTTTGAACGCGGGGACCTGCTCGCCTCCACGCAGAAGGAGAAGATGCAGGAGCCATTTATTTTCCAGTTCGTGTTCAAGGACGAGACCAAACCGCCGCTTACACTGGTGTTCTTCGACGTGGCCGGCGAGGGCATGGTCGATGAGGACTACCTCGGCCTGCACGGGCAGCACATCAAAAACTCCGCGGGCATCCTGTTCATGGTCGATCCGCTGCAGATCCGCTCCATCCGTGAGAAGATCCGCCTGAATTTAGGCGACCAGCCGGGAGAATGGGTGTCGCAGTACGACGAGCCGCGGGACGTGGTGCTGACGATGTTCGGCGATTTCATCGCCTACGAGGACAAAGGCAAGACCGACATACCGACGGCGGTGGTGCTGACGAAGAGCGACATGCTCCACTCGCTGAAGGACGAGGACGGCGAGTACGTGAAGCCGAACAGCAACATTTTCAACAACATGGTGCACCGCAAATATTTGAATCTGACCGAGTTCGAAAATATCGACGGAGAAATTCGCCGCTTCATCGAAAAGGTCGACCGGCCGTTTAAGGGGACGATGGACGTCTACTTTTCCAATACGGCTTATTTCGCGGTGTCTGCGCTGGGCAGCAACCCGGTGGGGCAGAAGCTGCAAACCGTGGTCAGCCCGATCCGGGTGGATGAGCCCTTTATCTGGCTGTTGTACAAGCTGAAATACATCGAGGGGAGAGAAGACTAGTGCCTGATTTCACTCCCAAAAGGGTTCAGCAGCAAATGTATACCCGCGAGCGGCGCGGGATTTTCCGCTCTACCGAAGGGTTTGACACGATCGCCAGATCGCTGGGGCTGGAGCACGGCTTTATTAAAAAAGTGCTGCATCCGTTCTGTCAATATGACGCCCCGGCGGAGCTGACCGCACGGAGCGAGAAGGAAGCGGCCGCCTATCCGGACGCCTTGCATCTGTTTCGGGCCGAGACCGGGGAAACGGTTTTGGGACGGAGCGTGTACCAGCCGGCGGATTTTACGGGGCTGCGCAGCGCCTTTTTTACCCATAACTACGTGCTCCCTCCGGGCTGGATGGAGCAGACGGGCACAGATTACCGCAAGCTGCTGAACGCCAAGTTTGCTGATCATTACGATATTGAGCAGGGCGCGGATCTCCCCGAACTTATGGACCTTCCAGAGGGGGAAGAAGCACGGAATATGAATCCGGCCGAAGTGATGGCGCTCCTGGAGGAGCTGCATATCGACGAGAAGGTGTTCAAACAGCTGCTGTTTGCAGCCATGTCTTCGGTATCGGGCAAAAAGAAGGTATACATCGTCCTGGACGTTCCGGTCGAGCAGTTATCCGTTAAGGCACGCCAGCTGCTGCATGTGCTGTACGGCAGCCTGCCTTACGCGCTGCGCCGCGAGCTTGGTTTTCTGACGTATGCCAAAGAGCCGCAGAGCAAAAAGGGCATCCACCTGACCTTCGTGGAAAAAGGAGGCCTGCGTCTCGGCGACCGCAGCGTGGAGAAGGATTATTTGTTTGAGCTGGCGGCGGGCCGTGTCATCAACGTGGACCTGGACTGGTCCAAGCAGCCGTATCTGGATTTCGCCTGGGCGAATCTGCGGAATCCGGAACGGTCGGAGGATTTTTATGCTTTTGCCGACCAAATGATGGAGGGCATGGAGCCGATCCGGCGGATCTCGGTTGCGGGCTACCATGAGCTTTGCGTGCTGTACCAGATCGATCAGGGACGGGAAGAGCTGTATACGGCGCAATCCGGCACGGTGCTGCGCTGCATTCTCGATTATCTGTCCACGCCTGGGGCAATTCATGCCAAAGCCCGGCTAAATCAGCTGTTCTTGACGCGTTTTGACAAGGAGCTGGATCGGGTAAAGCTGGGCGAGGTGCCAGGTACGGACATCATCGAAAGCATCAAGGACTACTATGCCGTCGACGGCAAAAATTTTGGCCTGCGGATCGTGGAGTATTTCATCCGTACGATTAACAATGCGCTGTCGCAGCAGCGTGAAGATATTGCGCAAGCCGCGTACGGCATGCTGGAGAGCACGCCGACCTTGAGCCGCACTTTCTTCGCCCGTGTGCTGAGCAGCCCGGGGCTGCCCGCCCTGCTGTTCGAGCCTTACATAGAAAACAGGCTGAAACAGGCAGCGACAGCCAGTGATCTGATCGAGTTCGCCGGCACCTGGGTGCAGAATCACCCGATTGTGCTGGAGAATGCGGTGTTTACCAAGCTTGCGGAAACGCAGCTGATGGACAAGCTGGGCCGGGAGTCCGATCCGGTCCGCGCCGTGAATGCGGTGATGGACCAGCTGGACGATCTCGAGCGGGATCCGGGCCGTGGACTGGGCCAAATCGAAGGCGGGTCACGGTTTGTCGACCGGCTGGTGTATGCGGCCAATCTCTTTTTGCTGAAGGATCTGGATTTGGAACGTCTTTCGAGAGAGCAGCTGCTGGATATTGGATTTCTGCGGGAACCGAAAGAATTAAAATCGTGGGTATCCCGATTCGATGCCCGCATCCGCTCCAAAGCGAATGTTATGCTTGCGCTCTATCAATGGTTCGGTACCGACCATCCGAAAAGGGAGGACGTGCTGGACGGATTGTCCTTTGCCGAGAGGGACCAGGTGCAGTATATCGGCCGCGGCTGGCTGCAGCGGGAAGTGAAGCCGGAGGTGTTCGAGTGGATTACCCTAGCCTTCTGTCAGGACGTGGAGACCGGCGCGGTGGACTACGGGTCCCTGCTGGACTTCGTGTATAAATACGGAGACAGCCCGGAGACGGTGTATGAGTACATCCAGTGGTCGGCGGACCAGCCGCTGTTTGTGCGTCCGCGCGGCCTGGTGCCCGCGTATGCCGCGGCGATCGTGTCGTTTATGAAACGAAATGACCCGGGCGCGTTCCGGAACAAAGACAAGGTGAAACGGTATTTTGACTCCGCTCCGATGGCACTGCAGCCGGCCTATGCCCGGGCGCGGGCGGAGCTGGCGCCATCGTGGATGAAATTTTTCAGAAACAACCGTAAGCCGATCATGCTCAGCTCGGTGCTGCTGGTGATCGTGATCGCGGCAGGCGTAACGATGCTGACGCTGCAGGCGAACGGCGCCTTCGACCGGAAAGCGACCCCGGTAGATGTCACGAAAACGCCGGTAGCATCCCAGCCACCGGCAGCGGAAACGGCGACGGAAATTCCGCTGCTCACGGCGGAGCAGGTTAAGGATGGGGACCAGGGGGAGTTGACGGAGCTCACTTTCCATTTCAAGCAGCCGGAGGCGTGCCGGAACTTCAAGGCAGGCGAGGTGACCGTCCTGGATAAGGACGGAAACATCCTGTTCGAGGCGATTGATCCGCAGACGGTCAGCCAGTGCGCGGCGGATCCAGCCGGGGGGACGGATTCCACGGCCGGAGATACGGCTGCCGGCGATTCGGACGACGGACAGACCGCCGATTCGGCGGGACCGTCGGGCACCGATGCGACGGAAGGCGGACAGACCGGCGGATCCGGTACGGACGCGGTGCAGAGCGGGGATGCGGATACCGGCGGTTCCTCCGCCGGGAAGACGAACGCCGCGGACGGAACGGCGGGAACGGATGCCGGCCAGGCCCCGGACAAGTCTGCCGATCCATCGGCTGATGCATCGACCGGCACTTCCGGTGGAAAAGACGGAGCGGCCGCAGGCAGTGAAGCCAGCGGTAACGGTGACAACGGGGGAGTAACGGACAGCACAGGAACGTCGGGTACTACGGGAACGACCGATTCCGGTACGGTGCTGACGGACGAATACACCAGCACCGTAACCGTGAAGCTTGGCAAAAAGCTGGACATTGCCCAGATTGAAAAGGTTAACGCGGCCGGCGGATCGTTCGTCTTGACAAATCCCGACCAGGGAAATACGGATCAGGAAACCGGCGATAAGGCCGGCGACAAGGCATCCGGCGACCAGCCGCCGACGGATGAGAAATAAGGATGGATATAAGGAAACCCCTTAGCCGCACGAACGGTGCGGTTAAGGGGTTTTTTTTAAGCCTTCATTTGCGGGGAATTCGGGTTAAGCTGCATAAATTCAATGCGGTTGCCGTCCGGATCCTTTGCCCAGCACTGCCAATTGGAGTCTTTGCCCTGCTGGGGCTCCACGTCCAGCGGGACACCATTCCGTTTCAGATGGGCGGCGATTTCTTCGATGCTGTCCACTTCCAGGCATAAATGCGAGAATCCGATGGGACGCTTCACCGCTTCAGGTTTATTTTCGGCCCCATAAAACAGTTCGATAAACTGGCCCTCCCGGACCTTAATATACTCGATCCAGGGGTTGCCATGATCATCCTCAATGGAAAATGCCTTTTTAAATCCCAAAATGCCGCAGTAAAAATCGATCGATTTGTTCATATCGGCCACATCAAAGGCCAAATGCCCGATCCCTCTAATCATCCGGTCTACCTCCCGTAGATTGAAATAGAAATCCGATTCCGTAAGATTCATTGTCCGACGGTAACGCTTACATCTTATCCAATCAGGGCGCCATTGGCAAATCGTATTTTTGGCTATCCCATAATGTTCGTATTTTGTGGTTGATATGTCAGTCGAAAATGCCTAGCATCTAATTTTTTTTGCAAAAATACGAACAATGATCATTGGTGGTGTTGACACATTCGTATTTATCCTTTACACTAACTCCTGTAAACGATCAATACAGACACTTGATTCGTATAACCTCAATGATATGGTTTGAGGGTTTCTACAAGGGGCCGTAAATCCCTGGCTACGAATAGGCTGCTTCGCATACCTATTCTATGCCGGGGATTTTTTGTGCTGACCTATCCCATTTCAGGAGGAACATGATGAATAAATATGATGTCATTGTCGTTGGAGCCGGTCCAGCCGGTATTTTTGCCTGTTATGAATTTGCGTTGAAGGCGCCTCATCTGAAGGTGCTCCTGGTAGATAAAGGGCATGATATTTACCGCCGCAGCTGTCCAATTCTGGAGGACAAAATCAAGTTATGTCCACCCGCCGGCGGCCGTAAGGAGTTTGCGGGCTGCGTACCGGCCTGCTCGATCACAGCTGGCTTTGGCGGAGCCGGAGCTTACAGCGACGGAAAATTCAACATTACGACCGAATTTGGCGGCTGGATGACAGACTATCTTCCTCCATCCAAAGTGCTCGAGTTGATCCAGTACGTTGACGAGCTGAACCTGCAGCATGGCGCTACGACGAATATTACCGATCCGACGACGGATGTCATCCGGGGCATTGAGCAGCGCGGTTATGCGGCGGGTCTGAAGCTGCTGCGGGCACAGGTGCGGCATCTCGGTACCGAGCAGAACCTGGAAATTTTAAAATCGATCTACGAGTTTCTGAACACGCGCATCGACATGATGTTCAAGGCCGAGGTGGAAGACATACTCACCGTCAAGGAAGACGGCGTTCACACGGTACAGGGCATCGTCCTGAAGAACGGGGACACCTATGAGGCGGACCGCGTCATCATCGCCCCCGGCCGGGACGGGTCGGCTTGGCTGACAAGCATACTGAAGAAGCGCCGGCTCAAAATGTATAACAACCAGGTCGACGTCGGCGTTCGCGTCGAAACCTCCGACGTGGTGATGTCGGAAATCAACCAGCATCTGTACGAGGGAAAATTCGTTTTTAACACGTCGGTCGGCACACGGGTCCGGACATTCTGCAGCAACCCTTCCGGCCATGTCGTGGTCGAGAACCACAGCGGAGCCATGGCGGCCAACGGCCATTCTTTCAAGGATCCGGCGCTGGGCTCGTCCAACACGAACTTTGCGCTGCTCGTCTCGCATAAATTTACGGAACCGTTTGATAAGCCGAATGAGTATGCGCGTGAAATATGTAAACGGGCCAACGATCTCTCCAATGGTGGGATCATCGTCCAGAAATACGGGGATATTTTGCGCGGACGGCGCTCGACCGAAGGGCGGATCCGGGAAGGATTTCTGGAGCCCACTCTGAAAGAGGCTGTGCCCGGGGACTTGGGTCTTGTCCTGCCTTACAACACGATGAGAAGCCTGATCGAAATGATCGAAGCGCTGGACCATGTCACGCCGGGAATTGCTTCGGAGCATACGTTATTCTACGGTGTCGAGGCCAAGTTCTACTCCGCCCGTCCAAAGCTGTCGGAGACGCTGGAGACGGAAATCCGCGGGCTGTACTGCGGCGGTGACGGAGCGGGGATCACGCGCGGTCTGGCTCAAGCCGGAGCGGCCGGCGTGTGGATTGCCCGCGGGATTGTGGAGTCGCTGTCCCGGTAAGTAACAGCATATAGAAATCGGTGAGATTCCTGCCTGAGCGATAGGCGGGAATCTTTTTTACGTCAAAAGAAGAAACCTTGCCTGCTCGCGCCCTGAAATAGAAATATTTTACTAGTCGGAAGCTTTTAATCAGGATAAGATCGATGCAGAGCAATTCAGCGTAGTGGTTTGCATCCATTCATAAATACATAGGAGGAATGAAATTTGCAGGGGTACGGTAAAAGGTGGGTTACCGCCGCGTTGACGCTGTGCATGGCACTTGGTATGCCTTCCCTGGCTTTGGGTGCAGGGGTCAGAGAGGACTCGGCATGGCTCAGCGTCAGCACTTGGCAGCCGGATGCTACCGCCAGCACGAAGGGGGAATTGCTCGCCGCGGGATGGGTTGGAAACGGCAGGGCACTGACCTTGAAGGACGGCGGCGTGCTGGTGTCCGACACGGTGAACCACGTGATATGGAAGGTCAGCGGCACGAAGCGGACCGTTTATGCGGGAATGCGGTTTGCGGGTTATAACGAGAGCGCCAAGCCGCTGGGTGGATTGCTGGACGGGGCTGCGAATACCGCGCTGTTTAATCAGCCGATGGGCATGGATACGGATACCGCCGGCAATTTGTACGTCGCCGACTCGGGGAACCATGCGATCCGCAAAATCACCCCTACGGGGCAGGTCAGCACGCTGGCAGGCAATGGAGTCCAGGGACTTCAAGACGGGGCTGGTTCGGCCGCCGCGTTTTATACGCCTGAGGACGTGGCCGTGGCAAAGGATGGATCGGTGTATGTTGCCGATACGCTGAATCATGTGATTCGGAAAATCACGGCAGACGGCACGGTCAGTACGCTTACCGGCGCCTCCAGCCGTGTTGTGGAAGTTTACCCGGGAGTGGCGTCATTCGCTGGCGACTACAAGGACGGGGCACTGAAGGATGCGCGGTTTAACGAGCCGTCGGGGCTGGCGCTCGACGATGAGGGGAATCTCTACGTCAGTGACTCCGGCAACCAGGTCATTCGCTATATTAACCTGAAAACCGGCATGGTCACGACGGTCGCCGGATTGGCAGCAGGCGATGGCCAAGGGGCGGCATCAGTGAAACTCTACCGGGACGGAGGCTACCAAGACGGAGCTGCGGCTTCGGCGAAATTTAATCATCCTGCTGATGTGGACTGGTCCTCCTCACAGCATGAGCTGGTCATTGCCGATTCGCTCAATCAGGTCGTTCGAACGTTGAAAGACGGTCAGGTCCATACACTCGTGGGCTCTTTGCAGGGAGAAGAAGGGAAGGCAGACGGTGTCGAGAGCACCGCTTTGCTTTCATATCCGCAGGGGGTTGCTGTAAGCCAGGACGGGAGTGTCGGCTGGATTACCGGAAACGGCTTGCGGCAGTGGAGCCTGTATCGAGAGCCGGATCATAAACCGATGAAGCCGACCGGTGCCGTTTACGTGGCATACAACGCCCAATGGCTTCAGGCCGATACCCGTGTAACCAAGGACGGCCAGACGCTGATCCCGCTGCGGGCTATCGCATCCGAGCTAGGGCTGAAGCTGGTGTCGGCTACCTCTAAGTCCGCTTTGATACAATCGGGGGACCGCATGATTCAGCTGGAAGCCGGCAGCACCGCCCAGTCCATCGACGGGAAGCTGTATGTGCCGATCCGGACGCTGACGGACCTGCTGGACAAAGACGTGAAATGGCTGGCTTCGGAGAAAACCGTGGTCATCCGTGATAAATAAAGGAAAGGAGTTGAAAACAACGTGATACGAGGAAAATTATCTTTGAAAATGGTCAGCACGTCGCTGATTCTGCTGCTCGCATGCTCAGCGGCCTGGACGACCCAGGCTTCTGCCGACAGCGCACGCAGCATGACCATCAGCCGCATTGACGGACCGGCTTATATCCAGCAGAGCGGGGGAGCGCTGCGCATTCAGGCGTATCCGGGAATGCTTTTGCATGAGGGGGACACGCTTGTTACTGAATCCGGTAGTGCGGTTCTGGCCATTCAGGACGAAGGGGACGAAATCACGCTGGCTCCCAACAGCGAAATTCGGATCAAGGTGCTGACGGGTGGAGCCGTACAATCTACGACTAAGCTGGAGCTGATGTCTGGCCAGGCTTATACGAGCGTGCATGATCTGCGCGAGTCCCGGGATGTGTTTGAAATGGACGTTCCCGGCCAGAAGCTGGAGGTTAAAGGAACGCAGTTTTTTGTCATTATCAATCCATTGACAGGTATCCCTGATATTGCAGCGGGAGCTGGAGTGGTCAAGATTTCCGGTACGAACCCCCAAAGCTTTGCCGGCAAGGCCGAATCACCCGTCACTTTATATCCAGCCCAGCAAATCAGCTTAACGCCCGGCGTGGATCCTTCCCTTCAAACGCCAACAGGTGTCGATATTTCGGATTTCGTTCAGCAGGCCTCACCGGAAATCCTTAAAGCCATCATTCAAAACAAGGCGCAGATCGACCGGGAGAACCAGGAGCTGATTGAGCAGCAGAAGAAGCAATTGGAACAAGGTAAGCCTAAACCTTCTGATACTTCACAGTCAAACGGGTCAAACGACCCCTTTTTGGTAAACCAGCTGGAAGACCTTCAAAAAATCCAGCAAAATTTGAATGTCTTGGTCGGCAACGTAGCCAAGGAGGCGAGTAGTCAGGGTAAGATCGAAAAAAGTAAATTGGATCCGTTGATAGAACAGGTGAACCGTGGGATTGACGACCCGAACGGAAAAATTGACCTTGGAAATGTGCGTCCGTTTGATCCGACCGTGGGATTGGACCCGCAGCTGGAGGCTAAACGCAAAGAGCAGGAGAAGGCTCAGCAGGAGCTGCTGAAGAAGCTTCAGGAACAAGTTCAGCAACAGAAGCAGCAGATAAAGGAAACATTGCAACAGCAACAGATACAGGAAATATTGATGCAACAGCAGATGCAGCAGCAATTACAGGCTATCCTTGACAAGATCCTGAAAACGCTCGCCGAAATGCAGCAGGCCAACCAGAGGGCAGTAGAGCAAAAGGCTAAGCAGGCCCAGGAGCAGTACATGCAGCAGCTGGGTGCTGAAGAGAAGAAGCGCTTTGAAGAAGACGCGCAGCGGCGTGATCAGGAGCGGATCCAAATGGGAGGCCAGCAGCCGCCTCCCCCCGCGCAGCCCAATTCCCCGGGATCAGGCGGTGGGTCGGTAACACCACCGGTGAACCCGCCGGTGGATCCTCCGGTCGATCAGGAGCCTACCGAAATTAAGGCTGTTTTCAACCCGGATTTTCCGGAACAAGTGCCGCTCAATGCTTCGCATACGTTCTCGCTTGGATTTAGCAGCGGTCAATCGGATCAGGATACGAAAGTAAAGGTACGAGTGACGTACAGCTCTATAACGGGCATCAACTTGTCCGAAACGGATTACACCTATGGGTATGGGAAAAAGGTTATCAAAGAGGGCCAGCTCAGCCCTGATGGCATCGTCCTAACTAAGGAAGCCGGACCAGACGGGGAAGAAGGGGAAGCCTTTACCCTTGGCGAGCTGAACGGCACGCCAATTACTTTTAGAACCAGATTGCCGGAAGTCGGCGATTATCGGGTAAGGGTTGAGCTGCTAAAGGATGAAGAGGCTGCCGGCGATCCGCTCGTGACCGTAACAAAAGAGGTCCATGTTTTTGATGAGCTGTCGACAGAGGTTAACCCAGTAGAGGGCACTGACTTGAATAGAACACTAAGAGTAAAAGCCGGGGGAATCACACCTGAGACCGTCCTAGGTCTGCAGATCGATCTTAGAAGAGGGAGTGGGGAGGAATCCGAGGCGGCACCTGGTGCTCAATTCATACTGTGGCATAACGGCGAGGAAGTTGCTATAGGGGAAACGAATAGCGACGGGATTGCAGATGTTTTGCTTCCTCCAGATTTGGCAGCGATAAATTTAGGGCTTGTAAATGAGGATGGTCCGACGATGGAGGGAACGGAATTTACCTTGCAGATGATTGCTCCGACGATGGATGGAGGGATGGTGCCTGTGCCTGGAGAATATGCTGCGAAAATACAGTGGATGAGGCAAACAGGCAACATTGAAAATTTAATTCCGCTAGGGCAGGTCTTCATCACTCATTACATAGTACCTCTGACATCCTAAATTGTTCTAGCAGAGTTTCACAAACCAACCAAACCAACCCGGACAGGATCCTATCCTGCCGGGTTGGTTTTTTATATACCTACCTTTTCTTCCATCTGATACGATGTTGTTGAATTTAATGCTATGAACATTCTGGGGGTGAACCGCTTTGAAATTCATGATTGTAGACGATGAGCCGCGGCACCGCCGGGGCATGGCCGGGATGCTGCTGGCGAGCCGGCCCGGCTGCGAAGTGTTTACGGCCGGGGACGGAGCGAAGGCGCTCGAAATGGCCGGCATCGATCGGCCCGAAGTCATATTTACGGATATCCGGATGCCGCAAATGGACGGGCTTACGTTCCTGCGGCGAGCGAACGAAGCCTTGCCTTACAAGCCGCGGGTCGTAATGCTGTCCGCGTACAACCTTTTCGAATACGCCCAGGAAGCATTGCGGCAGGGGGCATTTGATTATTTGTTAAAGCCGGTCGATGTCGACAAGCTGGAAGAGGTACTGGCGCGCCTGGAAAAGATCTATCGTGAAGAGCGTGAAGCAAGGGACCGAACCCAGGCGCTGGAGGAGCAAATGACAGCAGCCTCATTGGCGCATCAAGGGCGTTTGATCCAGCAGTGGCTGTCCGGCAGTCTGAGCGGGGAGGAGGAGCGGAGTTGGGTTTCGGCCGGCATCGCGGATGGCTCTGGTGTGGTCATCGTTTCGGAGCTGGAGCCGGCCAGCGGGGAGAGGAGCGTCTCTACCGCGGAACATTTGGATCGCGGGATGCCATCCGGTTTCCGCGCTTCATCACCTGACATTTACACCGAGCCCCGCTCCATATCTCTGTCGGCCGACAGGCTGCACCGCGCGTTGGAACGCGCCTGGTCTGCCTTCGGCACGGCCTTGACGATCGCCTGGGATGCGGCGGATTGGGCGCGGCCGAGGTGGGTCACGATCCTTCAAATCGGTACAAGTCTCGGTGAATGGCGGGAAGAAATCTACAGGGTTACTGCCAATCTTCAAGCAGAGCTTGCTAATGCAGGATACCCTGGGCGATGGGTGCATGCGATCGGAGAAGAATGCGTTGATCTAGCCGAGGGGGGCCCTCAGTCTTACAGGACGGCTCTGGCCGCGCTGCCGTATCTGTTTTATGACCAGCATGGGTCCGTATTGTTCCACGACGAGCTTCTGCCGATGCAGCCGGCATTAACGAGCGATGCCGCAGAGCTGTTTGATCTCCTGAATGCCGGCGATACGGACGGCGCGAAGGAGCTGTGCCGTACAGCCGTGACTGCCATGTCGGCGGACGGCATGGCCGAACCGCAGTCCGTCAAGGACCAAACCTGTCTGCTCCTGCTGAAGCTGGCAGACAGCAAATCCGGGTGGGGGATGAACACGTTGACGGAGGAAGCCGTGCGGCAGATCCGTGCTTGCCGGCGATTTGCGGAGCTCCTGGAGATTTTGGATTCGGTGCTCGGGCAAATGGGCGTCACGCTGAAGGACCAGAAAAAAAGTAAACGTGAGCTCGTGATCGACAGCTGCCTGGAGCTGATGCGCGAGCGGTATATGGAAGATTTATCCCTGGAATCGGTGGCGGAATCGTTCCGCTTCAACCCGTCTTATTTCAGCACCTTGTTCAAGGAGGCGACGGGCCGCTCCTTCTCGGATGTTCTTATTGAGATCCGGATGCGCAAAGCCGAAGAGCTGCTGCGGGACTCCAGCGGATTAAAGGTGTACGAGATCGCCGAAAGGTGCGGCTTCCGCGATACGAAATACTTTTCCCGGAGCTTCAAAAAGCATGTTGGCGCTACGCCCGACGCGTACCGTCATTGGGCCGGACAGCAAAAATCAGGGGAGGGGAGGTCCAGATGAAATTCCGCTCCAGGCTTCTGGCCAGCTATGTGGTTCTCATCGCGCTGCCCCTGCTGCTTCTGAGCTTCATCTATTACCGAAACAGCTTGAGCTCGATGCGGGATCAGGCGCAAAACAACGTGCTCGAAATCGTCAAAAAGAGCAATGAGGTCATGGATACGAAGCTGAGGAAAGTAGATCAGGGCAGCTTGGCCTTGTTCGTGGACCGCGACCTTTTTCGGATCTTCAACCAACTGGATCCTTCCAGACCGTCGGAGCTGCTGAATGCGGACAGGCAGGTGTCGGCCATCCTGAGCAAGTATTTTACGCAAAATGAGGATGTGTACACGTACCAGCTGTGGACTTCCTATTACAGTTTCGGTTCGCAGCGGAATCTTCCGCAGGGGGATCCGACCCGCACGGCGCTGTATCAGGAGGCAGAGACGGCACATGGCAAAATGGTCTGGTACCCTACCTACAATTTCGTCCAAATGTTCGATCAGCCCTGGCTGCAAAACAGCGATATCGAATACCGGTACATGTTTTCCGCCACCCGGCTGATGGAATTTTCCTATGTCGATAATTCTACGCTTGCAAGGCTGGATCCGGACGTGGAGCGGCCGGTGCTGACAATCGGCTTTAAAGCGGACTTCTTCAACTCCCAATTTGATCAAAGCATTCCCGCGGGTTCGAGTTATTTGGTGATTGATCCGGATAACAAGGTCGTGGCGAGCTCGGACGCCTCCCAAGTGACCCAAGTGTTCAATGAACAATGGGTGAACGCCATTCGCAAGGCGGGCAGCGGGACGCAGCGATTGGTCCTGAACGGCAAAAAGACGATCTTGTGCTTCGACCGCTCCGCCGTGACCGGCTGGCTCTCGGTGGTCATGATTCCGGAATCCACCCTCGTCCGCGGCTTTATTCCGACCATCCGCACGTCGACCATCGTGCTGGCTGCGCTTCTGGCATTGATTGCGTACTTATTCGCTTACTTTATCGTCCGCAAAATGACAGGCCCGATCCGGCAGCTATTTACCGCCATGCGCTCGGTGGGCGAAGGGGACTTTCAGACCCGGGTAGAGGTCCGGACCCATGACGAATTCGGGGTGCTGCTGCAGCGGTTCAACCGGATGAACTCGCGCATCGAAACGCTGGTAAAGGAAAATTACGAAATCCGGATCAAGGAGAAAGAGGCGGAAATCATGGCGCTCAATATGCAGATGAACCCGCATTTTCTCTACAATACGCTCAACATCATGAACTGGATGGCCATCGAATCGGGACAGAGGGAGCTGAACCGGATGCTCGTCCGCCTGTCCAATATGCTGCATTACACCTCGCGCAAGGACTGGGGGGCCGTAACGGTGGCCGAGGAGCTCGAGTGGATGAAGGACTATTTTTACATTATGGAGGCCCGCTTTGAATCGAAGTTTACGGTTCATTTTGACATCGCTGCCGAGCTGCTGGATACGCCGGTACCAAGGCTGTTGTTTCAGCCGTTCGTCGAAAATGCCATTCTCCACGGTTTTGAGCAGATGGAAGAAGGGGGACGCATCGAAGTTACCGGAAAGATCAAGGATGGAGCCCGCGTGCTGGAGGTGTCGGATAACGGGCGCGGCATGAGCCGGGAAACGGTTCAGCGGATTTTGTATGCAGAGTCCGCCTCCATCGGCATCAAAAACACGATTTCCCGCATTCGTCTCGCATATGGGGACGAGTACGGCATCGATATCGAATCCGCTGTAGGCCAGGGAACAAGGGTGATCATCACACTTCCCCACGTTCCTAATCAAAGTCCACCATTCTAACAATATTCCGGTTTTGAAAGCGCTGCCCAAAATCTATAATCAAAAGCAACATAGGCTGCAGCTATGAAATCATTCGTATAGCAGGAGAGGGGTTAAAGTTCATGATGAAAAAACACCGAAAGCCGCTGACGGCAGCGATTGTATTTCTGCTCACGGCAGGATTGCTGCTGAGCGCCTGCACCCGGTCGGAGGAAAGCGGCGGGCCTGCAGCCGGAAGCTCGGACAAGGGGGGAACTCAGGCGGAGGCCGGCGAACAGATCAAGCTCCGCCTCACCTTATGGGGAGCGCCTAATGAAATTGCCGTAAACAAAAAGGTCATCGCCCGGTTCGAAGCAGAACACCCCAATGTGAAGGTGGAACTGCAGCAGATTCCTACCGATTACGACACCAAGCTGACGACCATGGTTGCCGGCAACGATGAGCCGGACGTGGCGATGATGGAATCGGCGACGATCGCCTTTCCGCTTGCGGAACAGGGAAAATTCCTGAATCTTCAGGAATTTCTGGACAAGGATTCCGAAATAAAGGCCGATACGCTGGTCCCGAATATCACCTATTCCTCGGAGCCCGGCAATATCATCGGTATTGCCCCCGGCCCGGAATCGTTTACGCTTTTTTATAACGAAGATGTCTTCAAGGAGGCTGGGTTGACGCCGCCGCCTTCAAAAGTATCGGAAGCGTGGACCTGGGAACAGTTCGTGGATACTGCCAAGAAGTTGACCCTGGACAACAAAGGACGGAATGCGGACGATCCGAATTTTGATCCGAAAAACATCAAGCAATATGGGGTGAACCCCGGCAACTGGTGGGGAGCATACAGCAGCTTTATTTTTTCAAATGGCGGCGACTTTGTCTCCCCGGACGGCAAAACATTTGCTTTGAACCAGCCGGAAGCCGTCGAGGCGCTGCAGAATATCGCCGATCTGATCAATAAGTACCACGTTGCACCGTCACCGCTGCAGGCTAAGAACATTCCGGCAACAAATGTGGCTCTGCAGACGAGAAAAGTGGCGATGGTGATTGACGGACAATGGAACACCAGCACGCTTGCGGAATCGAAGGTTCACTTTAACGTCGGGGTGCTTCCTGTCATGAAAAAGCCGGCGACCACGGTAGTCTGCGCGATGTTTTCCATCTTTAAATCGACCAAGCATCCCCAAGAGTCCTGGGAGCTGCTCAAGGCGCTTATTGACCCGGACGCGTCAATCGAGATGCTAACTTACGGCACATGGATGCCTTCGCTGAAGGACTGGTATACGGATGATGCCCTGCTGTCGAAATGGGCGGTAAATCAGCCTTCCCGGCCATCAGGCTACAAAGATGCGGTTATTGACGTTGTGCTGAATCACAGTCATGCCACGCCTACCGGCTACGTTAAGAATTTCAACAAAATCATGGATATCGTCAATCCTGCCATGGATAACGTATGGTTGGGCAAAACAACGGCCAAGGAGGCCATGGACAGCATCGCGGCCAAGGCTCAGGCACAGGTGCAAGGACGGCGAGACGTAAAATAGGGGGCTTAAAGTACACATGCAGACGAACATTCCGATGAACGCTCCGGTTCCTGTACGCCGCAAGGCGGGCGTGCGGGAACGCAAAGCTCTGTTCTACGGGCTGCTGTTTACGGCTCCGGCGGTACTCGGGTTTATCCTGTTTACCGCCGGTCCCATGATCGCGAGCTTTGTGCTGAGCTTGACCGATTACAACGTATTCAAGGAGTCGGTGTCCTTTATCGGCTTCGACAACTATGCCCGGCTCTTCTCCGGCCAGGACGAGAGTTTCTACCGCTCGCTTGGCGTGACGTTTTATTTCGTCCTGCTGCGGGTGCCGGCCTGCATCATCATTTCCTTCATCATCGCGCTGCTGCTGAACATGAACATTAAGGCGCGCGCCTTGTTCCGGACGATCATTTATCTGCCGAGCATCGTGCCGGCAGTGGCCTCGGCGATGATATGGATGTGGCTGCTCAACCCGGACCTCGGGCTGATCAACATGATGCTGAAATGGCTTCACCTGCCGACGAGCGACTGGATTTTTTCTGAAAAGAGCGTCATCCCCTCCATTGTGCTGACGACGCTGTGGGGCATCGGAGGGACGGTCATCATTTTTCTGGCGGGCTTGTCCGGCATTCCCAAGCAGTACTACGAGGCGGTTGATGTGGACGGGGGCGGCTGGTACCACAAGCTGCGTCATATTACGATTCCGATGGTGACGCCGACGATCTTTTTCAACGCGGTAATGACCATCATCAGCTCCTTCCAGGTGTTTAACGAGGCGTATATTTTGACCCAGGGGGGACCGAACGACAAGAGTCTGTTCTTCGTGTTCTATCTGTGGCGGACCGCGTTCCGGGATACGGAAATGGGTTATGCCTCGGCGCTGGCCTGGGTGCTGTTCGTGATCATTCTGGCGTTTACATTCCTCGTGTTCCGGTCGTCGAAATCCTGGGTTCACTACGAAGGAGGCGGGCCGTCATGAGGGAATCCAGACTGAAGCTGGGCGCGGGCTATGTGGCGCTCGGACTGATCTCGCTGCTGTTTATCATCCCGTTTATTTGGCTGATCCGGAGCTCGCTGATGGATTTATCCCAGATCTTCGTGATGCCCCCGGAATGGATTCCGCATCCCTTCCACTGGGACAATTATAAAAGGGCGCTTACGTCCCTCCCGTTCGGCACTTACTTCGTCAATACGCTGGTCATCGTGGCGAGCGTGATGATCGGAACGGTGCTGACGAGCACGATTTCGGCGTTCGGGTTTTCACGGATCCGCTGGAAAGGGCGGGATGCCGTGTTCGCCGTCCTGCTGTCGAGCATGATGCTGCCGGGAGCGGTAACGCTCATCCCGAGCTTTCTCGGCTGGAAGGAGCTCGGGTTCTATGATACGTATTATCCGCTCATCGTGCCGTCCTTTTTCGGAGGCGGAATCTTCAACATCTTTTTGCTGCGGCAATTCTATATGTCGATTCCGAAGGACTTTGACGAAGCGGCCGTCGTCGACGGGGCGGGTTACTTTCAAATCTATTGGCGCATCATTCTGCCGCTCAGCCGCTCTGCGGTGATCGTTGTCGCCTTGTTCACCTTCCTGGGCACCTGGAACGACTTCATGGGACCGCTCATTTACCTGAAGAGCGACAGCCGCTTCACGCTGGCGCTAGGCCTGCAGATGTTCCAGGGCAGCTACTCGGCCCAGTGGGATCTGCTGATGGCGGCCTCTGCGGTGGTCATTCTCCCGTGCGTTCTCATTTTTTTGCTGGGACAGCGTTATTTTCTGGAGGGAATTACCCTGACGGGGTTGAAAGGTTAATCATTGCAGCATATTGCATGAAGGGAGAGGGTGCAGGATGACAACGGCTCATTCGCAGCAGGGCTGGCAGGGCGTGCCTTTTACTCAGGTGAAGATCCAGGATGAACTGTGGAAGCAAAAGCTGGAGGTGTGCAAGCAGGTAACGCTCCGGACCTGCCTGGACAAATGCGAATCGACCGGGCGGATCAGCAATTTCGCCAAAGCGGCCGGTCTTATGGAAGGGGAATTCGAAGGGATTTATTTTAACGATTCCGATGTGTACAAGGTGCTTGAAGGCGCGGCATATCTGCTGATGGCGGACCGCGACCCCGAGCTGGAGGCGGAGATCGACCGGATCATCGGCTTGATCGCAGCGGCTCAGGAGCCGGACGGATACCTGACGACGTATTACACGCTTGAAGCTCCGGACCGGAAGTGGACGGATATGGAAAAGCACGAAATGTATAACGGCGGCCACCTGATCGAAGCGGCGGTTGCGTACCATGCGGCTACAGGCAAGCGCACGCTGCTGGACGTGGCCTGCAAGCTGGCGGACCATTACGACAGCCTGTTCGGGCCGGGCAAGCGGCATTGGGTGGAAGGCCATGAGGAGATCGAGCTGGCGCTGATCAAGCTGTACCGCGCGACCGGCGAGGAGCGTTATTGGAAGCTCGCGCTGTGGCTGCTCGAGGAGCGGGGGCACGGGCACGGCCAAGGCGCGATATGGGACCGCGAGGAGTGGGGACCGGCATACTGCCAGGACGATGTCCCTGTCCGCGATATCGAAAAGGTCACCGGGCACGCTGTCCGTGCGATGTATCTGTACACCGCCATGGCGGACGTGGTGCTGGCCTCCGGGGACCGGACCTACGAAGACGCCCTGCGCAAAGTGTGGGCGCACACGGTCGAGCGGAACATGTACATTACCGGAGGCATCGGGCCGTCCCGGCATAATGAAGGGTTTACACACGACTACGACCTCCCGAACGAGAGCGCTTACTGCGAAACCTGCGCCTCGATCGCGATGGTGTTCTGGAATCACCGGATGAGCCTGCTGTTTGGCGAGGCGAAGTACGCCGACGTCGTAGAGCGCTCCATGTACAACGGAGCTTTGGCGGGGATTTCGCTGTCCGGCGACCGCTTTTTCTACGTCAACCCGCTGGCGTCCCGGGGGGATCATCACCGGACCGAATGGTTCGATACGTCCTGCTGCCCGACGAATTTGGTGCGGTTTCTGCCTTCGATCGGCGGATACAACTACGCCGTGAACGAGGAAGGCCCCGTCATGCTGCAGTTCGTCGCCGGTACGGCCGATCTGGAACTGAAGGACGGCAGCCGGGTCTTGATGAAGACCATAACCCGCTATCCATGGGACGGGCATGTGCATATCGAGGTGGAGCCGGCCAGGGAGGCCGAATTCGCGGTGCGGCTGCGTCTGCCGGGATGGTGCCGCGGGGCGAAACTGTCCATTAACGGGGAGACCGTAGCTCCTGCGGATTGGACCATAGACCAGGGATTCCTCGTGCTCAGCCGCCGCTGGAAGCCGGGCGATACGATTGACTACGTGATGGAAATGCCAGTTCAGCCGGTGCACGCGCGGCCGGAGGTCGAGGCCGACCGGGGCCGTGTCGCCGTTCAGCGCGGGCCGCTGGTGTACTGCCTGGAGCAGGCGGATAACCCTGAACTCGTTTATGATGAGTTTGCAGTCCGGCCGGGCATTTCCTTTGGCCTGGAGCCGCGGGACGAGCTGGGCGGCATGGTGGCGCTCACCGGGTTCGACGGGCAGCGGGAGTACCGCTTCGTACCGTACCATTTGTGGGACAACCGGGAACCGGGATTTATGCAGATCTGGCTGAAGGAAGAGGAGGACGGGCGGCTGTATTCGGTGTAGGGTTAAAGCGAGCGCGTGGCAAGGGGCTGAGCGTGAGTGCGGTTACTATGGCAACCTGTGCCAAAGGTTCACCACATGCGCCGGGGGCCGGATAGGATCCGCTTTGCGACAGCTTCTACACAAGTGCATAAGGTTGAGGAGCGCCGGAAGAGATTCCGGTGCTTTTTGTTTTGCGGTACCCGGATGGTCCCCAAACACCCGCGACCTGTTTCTGCGGTTTTCGTTATCTTGCGCTTATACTTGGGAAGCCTTCCAAGCTCCCGCCGGCGGCAGTATACTTAAGCCGAGATATTTCCTAAGGTGGCTGCAGCCCTACAGGATATCCCTTGGTCATAGATTTTTTACAAATGGATAGGGGGAAGTAAGAGGATGCTTAAAACGATTGAACCCAATATTCTCTACTTTGGCACGCCTGTAGTTCTGATCAGCACTTTGAATGAGGATGGCTCGGCCAATTTAGCCCCGATGTCTTCCGCGTGGTGGCTGAATCAGTCCTGCATGCTCGGCATGAGCGGCAAATCAAAGACGGTCCAAAATATCAAGCGTGAGCGTGAGTGTGTGTTGAATCTTCCGTCGGCCGATCTGGTCAGTCAAGTGGATCGTCTGGCGCTGACGACAGGGACGAGCCCCGTCCCTGATTACAAGGCGGAGATGGGCTACCGGTATGAACCGGATAAATTCGGTCTCTCCGGGTTTACGCAAGTCCCGTCGAAACTGGTGAAAGCGCCGCGGGCCGGGGAATGTCCGGTTCAGTTGGAAGCGGAGCTGGTGCAGGTCCACTCCTTCGAAGAGCCAAGCTCCATCGCGGCGATGGAGATGAAGATTAAGCGGATCCACATCGACGAAGAGCTGCTGATGGGGGAGAAACACTACATCAACCCCGAGCGGTGGAACCCGCTGATCATGAGCTTTTGCGAGTTTTTCGGCCTCGGCCGCAAGCTGCACCCGTCGAGACTGGCGGAGCCCTTTATGGCGAAGAACTATGAGAAGTAATTTGCAAAATAAGCAGGACTGTTGAAGGGAGCACCGGAGGGATTCCGGTGCTTTTTTGTTCGGGCTGCGCCTTTGAATGGCGGCAATTCGGGGGCAGGTCAACTGCTGCTGTGGATCATTTCCCACTCCCAACCCATTGTTATATGCCGCGCAACCTCGCATTAGAACGGTTAGAAAATAATTTACTAAAAATCCGGATATATAGAAAAATATTTTCTTGAAAGCATTTACATAAACCTGAGGTTTTGATAGTCTATGAATCAAGAAGCAATCATACATCATTTACCGGAGGAGTGAGGACGAATTGGAGAACAAGCTGAAGTATGATGTGGTGGTTATGGGCGGCGGTATTTCCGGCTCAATGGCTGCGGTGGCGGCCGCAAGCTCGGGGGCCAAAACGCTGATCGTGGAGTCCCACGGGTTTCTAGGCGGTACGCTGACGGCGAACGGCGTCGGACCGATGATGACCTTTCACGCCGGGGATAAGCTGGCGATCCGGGGCTTTACCGACCAGCTGATCGAGCGGCTGAAGCGGCAGGGGAAGTCGCCGGGGCATATTTTTGACACGGTCGGCTTTACGTATTCAGTAACCCCGTTCGACGCCGAAGCGATGAAGCATGAACTGGAGCTGATGGTCACCGAGAGCGGCGGGGAGATTCTGTACCATACGATGCTCGCCGGCGTGAAGGCGGAGGACGGACGCATCGTCAGCATTAAGGTGTGCAACAAGTCGGGGCTGACCGACATCGAAGCATCCGTGTTCATTGACGGGACCGGGGACGGGGATCTTTCCGTGGGCGCCGGAGCGGAATTTACGAAAGGCCGGGAATCGGACGGGGCGATGCAGCCGATGACGCTGAAAATGAAAATGTACAACGTGAACATTCCGAAGGTGAAGGAGTACATCCATGCGCATCCGGAGGATTTTCCGCTCTACAACGGCGACACCTCCATCATCGAGAAGGCGCCGCGCCTCTCGGTCGGCGGCTTTGACAGCTTGTTCCGGAAGGCGAAGGAGCGGGGCGAAATTTCGATCCAGCGCGAGAACGTGCTGTTCTTCGAAACAAACAATCCGGGCGAGGTCATTCTGAACACGACCCGGATTCTGGGTCACGACCCGACCGATGCGTTCAGCCTCAGCCTGGCGGAGATGGAGGGACGGAAGCAGTGCCGCGAGCTGGAGCTGTTTGTCCGCAAATACATTCCTGGCTTCGAAAACGCGGTCGTGGAGTCCACCGGTCCGAACATCGGGGTGCGCAGCTCCCGCCAGATCAAAGGGGTCTATACCCTGACCGCCGAGGACCTGCTGGAGCAGAAGCTTTTTGACGATACCATCGCTCATTCCGGATATCCGATCGACATTCACAGCCCGGACGGGGAAGGGACGAAGCATCAGAAGCTGGAGTGGGGCGGCATGTACAGCATTCCGTACTCCTGCATGATCACGAATTCCGTAAAAAACCTGATCGTTATCGGCCGCTGCATCTCGGCGACGTTCGAAGCGCAGGCGGCCATGCGAACCACTCCGACGACGGGGGCGATCGGCCATGCGGGCGGCGTGGCTGCGGCATACGCGGCCAAACATGGCGTTAACGTGCAGGATGTGGACATCATAGCGGTGCAGGCTCAGCTCAAAGCGCAAGGAGCACATCTGGAAATATAGGCTATGAATCATTAAGCATATGAAGTAACCACGTGAAGGAATCTCATGACGAGAGGGGTAACCAAAGTGACTGGTGTAATGTGGGTGCAGGCGATCGGTATTTTGATTGTGTTTTTGGTGTTCGTCGGGCTGATGATGACGCGTAAAATCCCGGCAATTCTGGCGCTTCCGCTGATGGCGATCCTGTTTGCGATCATCGCCGGGGTGCCATGGAACTTGAATAATCCCGATACGACAAGCATTGCCAAAACAATCCTGGCGTCCGGCTCGATGCGGCTGTCCGGGGCGATTGCCGGCCTCGTATTTGGCGCCTGGTTCGGGCAAATCCTGAACAAGGTCGGCATTACCAAATCGATTATCCGCAAGGCCGCCGAGCTGGCCGGGGATAAGCCGATGCTGATCGCGATTCTGTTTTTCGTGACCGCGTCTATTATTTTCTCCGCCGCAGGCGGGCTGGGCATGGTGATCCTGGTCGGTACGATCGTCATTCCGATCATGCTGACCGCCGGCATTTCGCAGTTCGTCGCATCGATCGTCGTGCTGTCCGCTGTCGGGGTGGGTGCGCTTTTCAACGTGTCGAACTGGGCCGTGTATGTTGATGTACTCGGGCTGTCGGTTGACCAAATCGCCGACTACACGCTGGTGGCCGCGCTGCCGCTGATCGTGCTGTCCCTGGCTATGATCGTGTTCTATATCCGCAAGGACGGCAAAGGCCGCAGAGCATGGGCAATGCCCGCAGCTACCGGCGGTGACGGCAAGAAGGTGCCGACGTATGCGCTGATCAGCCCGCTGGTGCCGGTCATTCTGGTGTTCGCTTTTAAAATCGATATCGTTCCCGCCGTCATCATTGGGGCGCTCGTCACGATTCTGCTGGCCTGGCCGAAGCGCCCGATCCACGTGCTCTCCAGCGCGCTGATCGAGGGAATCCAAGACGTCGCCGGCGCCATGGCGCTGATGATCGGCATCGGCATCCTGCTTAATTCGGTTATGGCACCACAGGTTTCGGCGCTGATCTCTCCGCTCATTGAGGCGGTGCTTCCCGGCAATCCGATCATGTACATTCTCTTCTTCACCATCCTGTCGCCGCTGGCGATTTACCGCGGTCCGCTCAACGTATGGGGTCTTGGCAGCGGCATCGCCGCCCTGTTCGTGACGGCAGGCATGACGCCGGTCGCCGCCATGCTGGCGCTGCGAGTCGTCAGCAACGTGCAGGCCGTATCCGACCCGACGAACTCGCATAACGTGTGGGTTTCGGATTTTACAAAGACCGACATCAACGAAATCTTGAAGAAGACGCTGCCTTGGATGATGGTCGCCGTCCTGATCTCCATGGTCATCGGCGCGTTCATGGTGTTTTGATAAAAGACAGTTTAACGGATGATTCCGGACGGGGAACGGACTGCGCGGCTTGATGCGGGCCTTCCCCTGTCCTGACTTCAGGAGGATAACATGGAGAGAAAAAAAGTAAGGGTAGGCATCGACGTCGGCGGAACGTTTACGGACGCGGCCGTCATCGACAACGAAACGTTTGAAGTCATCGGCAAAATGAAAATCCCGACGACGCACCATGATGAGGACGGTGTGGCGAAGGGGATCGTGCAGATTTTGAACCGGATTCTGGAGAGCCAGGGTATTCTCCCGGAGGACGTCACGTTTATCGCCCATGGGACAACCCAGGCGACCAACGCCCTGCTTGAAGGGGATGTGGCCAGAGTCGGCATCATCGGTATGGGCACGGGACTCGACGGCATGAGCGCAAGGTCGGAGTCCAATCCGGGGGATATTGAGCTGGCGCCAGGCAAGTATTTGAAGACGTATCATACGTTCCTCGACTCCAAAAATCTCACCGACACGGACATTGAAGCGGCTATCGACGCCCTGGTGCAGCAGGGGGCCGAAGTCATCGTCGCCTCTGAGGCGTACAGCGTCGACGATCCGACCAATGAGCTGCGGGTCATCGATCTGGCGAACCGCAAGGGCATCTATGCCACCGGCGGCCACGAGATTTCCCAACTGTACGGGCTGAAGACGCGGACGCGGACGGCGGTCGTGAATGCATCCCTCATTCCGAAAATGATGGAAACGGCCAACATGACCGAGAAGTCCGTCAAAAACGCCAATATCCAGTCCCAACTGATGATCATGCGCTGCGACGGCGGCGTGATGAGCATCGACGAGGTGCGGAAGCGCCCGATCCTGACGATGCTGTCGGGCCTCGCAGCCGGGGTGGCGGGCGCTTTGATGTACGAGAAAATTTCGGACGGCATTTTCTTTGAGGTCGGCGGAACGAGCGTGGACATTTCCGTCATCAAAAACGGCAAGGTCATGATCCAGAACGCCCAGGTCGGCGGCCACCGCACGTACCTGCAATCGCTGGACGTCCGCACGCTCGGTATCGCCGGCGGCAGCATGATCAAGGTGTCCGGCGGCAAAATTACCGACGTCGGCCCGCGCAGCGCGCACATCGCCGGCAAGGAGTACGAAGCGTTCGCACCGCCGGACCACATCGTCAGTCCGAAGGTGAAATTCGTCAGCCCCCGGGAAGGCGACCCGGCCGAATACGCCATCTGCGAGTGCGGAAACGGACGGGAGCTTTCGTATACGCTGGCGGGTGCAGCCAACATCCTCGGCTATGTGCCGGAGGGAGACTACGCATACGGAAACAAGCAAGCGGCGGTGAAAGCCTGGGAAGCCCTTGCCGCACACGTCGGTTTGAGCGTGGAGGAAACCGCGCGCAAGGTGATGGATATCGCGATCGACAAAACGATGAAAACCGTGAATGAAATGATCCAGGACTATGAGCTGGACCGGGCCTTCGTCACGCTGGTCGGCGGCGGGGGCAGCGGGGCCGTGCTGGTGCCGGCGATGGGTGAGCGGGAAGGCTTCAAGAGCCAGATCGCCAGCAACGCGCCTTACGTCTCCACGATCGGGGTGGCGCTGGCCATGGTCAAGGAGCAGCTGGAGCGGACCGTCGTGAATCCGACGGAGGAGGATATCAAGCGGATCCGGGCCGACATCGTGGAGCGGATCGTCCAATCGGGAGCCAGCGAGGAGACGGTGGAGGTCACGATTGAAATCGATAGCCAGAAGAACATTCTGCGGGCCATCGCGACCGGTTCAACCGAGCTGCGCTCCAAAGACCTCGGCCAGCAGGCGATGCCGGTGGAAGAAATGACGGCGGTTGCGGCCAGCTCGGTCGACCAATCGACGGAGAACACCCGGCTGGCGGCTCAGTGCGGACGCTGGAGCCTGTTCGAAGCGGAGCAGACGAAGAAATCCCTGTTCGGCCTGATGAAGAAGAGGGTCAACTACGTCGCCGTGCTGGACCGCGAAGGGGTCGTCCGCTTCAAGAAAGGCGGCGTCCAATTTACGAAAGTGACGAAAGCGCAGGCCGATGACCGGCTTAACGAATTTCTGGACGATAATACGATCTACTCCGACGCCAACGCGACGATCCCGAAGGTGTTTGCTTTTTATAAGGAGAAAATGCTGGATTTGACCGGCATGCAGACGAAGGAGCAGCTGCTGTCGATTCTCACGCTTGAAACGGAGATGCTGAAGCCCGAGGACGAAATGATCGTCATTGCGTACCAGTAGAACAGTTCTAGAGATCAGAAGTTAGATAAAGGATAGGACCATGAAGAGGGGGATGAAAGGCATGCCGGAGTTCCAGGAATACGGTTGGAATGTTCAATATCTTGGACTGACCGATGAGGTGCTCGCCCATGCGGAGCTCACCAAGGACCCGCTGTACCGTAAAATTCCCCAGGACCGCCTGGCCTATTATGTGGACAGGTCGCTCCAAAGGGGCAGGGAAGCGGCCCAGGCCTGCCGGGGCATGTCCATCCGGGAGCTGTACCGCCGCGAAGGGCTCCACTACGAAATCACCGATCGCTCCGGTACGTTCCATCACCTCTCTCTGCGGGCGCAGATCGATTTCACCAAAACGCCGCCGGAGGTGGTCGTATACGCCGCATCCCTCCGCGGCATGGCTGATGCGTACCGGGCGGTCATGAGCCTTGGAGAACAGGCGCAGCGTTCTTCATCCTCACAGGACGATGAGCTGGAGCGGCTGGTCGATATCCACCTGGCGCATGAATTTTTTCACTATGTGGAGTATCGGGCCGGACAGTTTACGAACGACATGCTGGAGCCGGTCGAGGTGTTCCGGCTGGGCAGGCGGCTGGTGAAGCGTTCGAGCATCGTCCAGTGCAGCGAAATCGCGGCCCACGCCTTTTGTAAGGAGATGATGGGCTTGCCCTTCCTGCCGAACGTGCTGGACTACGCCTTCCTGCTTCAAACCGGCTCATTAAGCGAAGAGGCCTTTAGCCGGGAAGTCGAGGTGTGGAAGAGCGGCCGTGCGGCGGCGTTGTGACATCGTTTTCTAAATACCTTCCCTTGTATGATATAATGGGGTTTGCTAGCGGGGGTTACCGGATTAGCTATTTTCCCACAGGTAGGTCAGGAGGAGGTCACATGTCTTCACAGGTTCCGGCCGTCATCGCCAAAATCGTATCGCAAACCCAAAAGTTAACCTACGGCGAAAATCAAATCGCCAACTTTGTCATTCATAATCCGGAGTTTATTACCCGCAACACCATCACGGCGATTGCGAATGAGATCGGCGTGTCCGAGACGAGCATTAACCGCTTCTGCAAAAAGGTCGGCTTCAAAGGCTTCAACGACTTCAAGATTGCCTTTGCCCAGGACGCGTTCTACCGGGATATGCAGGCGAAGAAGAAAGAAAGACGCGAGATCAATCCCATTGATGCGCTCGCTTTGGATTATAATGAGCTGATCGTGAACACGTCTGCGCTCGTGACGGAGGAGCAACTCAACCAGGTCGTAGATCTGCTGAAAAGTGCCCGCCGGATCGTTGTCATCGGATTGTTCGATTCGTTTTTGGCGGCTATGGCGCTCCGCAACCGGCTGGCGATTATCGGCATGATGGCGGAAGCCATCAACGACAGCAGGGAAATGAAGATCGCCGCCTCCCAGTGCGGTCCGGACGATGTGGTCATCGCTTTCTCCCGTTCGGGTTCAACGAGGGAAATTATCGATGCGGTATCCATCGCGCGGGTCAATCAGGCGAGGGTGGTCGCCATTACCTGCTACGACGCTTCGCCGATTACGGAGAACGCGGCTGTCGATATTATCGTTCCGGATAAAATATCCGTCAATAACAGCGCCTTTATGTCCAATCATATTACGTTCCTGTTCGTGGTCGATCTGATCATGAGCGTGTTTATTTCCTCGGATAAAAAGTATTTGAAAAAGAAGCTGGACAGCGAAGGCCTTCTGGCCAGCGACCAGTCGATCACGAATTATTTTTTGTAAGCAGAGCGTTTCCTGCCGGGGGGCAGGGGGCGCTTTTTTTGTTGCCTTACGGTCAAGTCCCGGAGAGCGCTGTCATATACATCTTTACGGATTCATCTTCGATCCTGCGGATGACGCCAAAGTTGTGCGCAAAGCCGCAGAATGGGCGATTGGCCGTGGAGACGGGTCCCACTAGAATGGGGTTGTAAACTTAAGGTGGATCCCACCGGGAGGAGATTGGTATGAGCCAAAAAATGCGGTTTGCCATTATTGGGGCCGGGGTGATTGCCCCCCTGCACGCCAGAGCCATCGTGAGCCATCCGGAGGCGGAGCTGGCGGCGGTTGTCGATGCCGTTCCGGAAAAAGCGGCAAAAATAGCAGAGGAATTCGGGGCGGCCCATGTATATACGGATACCCGGCAAATGCTGCAGGAGTGTGACGTGGACGCCGTCTGCATCTGCGTGCCCAGTGGAGGCCACCGGGATGCCACCGTCGCGGCCGCGGAGGCGGGCAAGCACGTGCTGTGCGAAAAGCCCCTCGGCATTACCAAGGCGGATATGGACGAGATGATCGAAGCCTGCCGGAGCCATGGCGTCAAGCTGGCCACCGTATTCCAGAAACGCACCACGCCGCATGCGCTACTGACCAAAAAGGCCATTAACGAAGGCAAGCTTGGCAAGTTAGTGCTGGGGGACGCCTACTTAAAGTACTACCGCAGCCCGGAATATTACAAAAGCGCCGGATGGCGCGGAACATGGGCCATTGACGGGGGCGGCGCCCTCATGAATCAGGGGGTGCACGGCATTGACATCATCCGCTGGATGATGGGAGAAGTAGATAGCGTCTTTGCCTACACGGCTCCGTTAATTCGTGACATCGAGGTGGAGGATACAGCGGTTGCGGTTTTGAAATATAAGAATGGGGCGTTTGGGGTCATCCAGGGAACGACATCGGTGAATCCCGGCCAGGAGCCGCGTTTTGAAATTCACGGCGAGCACGGCACGATCATTTACGGAGACAGCGGTTTTAAAGTATGGAAAACGGTCGACGGTGATACAGCCCCGCTCGTGTCGGAAGGCTCCGCCGAAGGCGCGGACGACCCGAATGCCATTTCTTCCGACGGGCACTACATTCTGATCGACGACCTGATTCAGGCGGTGCGGGAGGATCGCGAGCCGCTCATTTCGGGAGAGGAAGCGAGGAAATCGGTGGACTTGATCCTAGCCATTTACGAGTCCTCGCGTACGGGCAAGGAAATCAAATTGTAGGAAGAGGCGATAAGCGAAAAATGAGTACAGAAGAGCTGAAGATCGCAATCATTGGCCTGGACACGTCGCATGCACCGCTCTTTGCGGAGCTGCTGAACAACCCGGATCACCCGCACCACGTGCGCGGCGGGAAAGTGACGGCCGCCTATCCGGGCGGATCGCCGGATTTTGAATTGAGTATCGGGCGGGTGGATAAATTCACGGCTGAAGTCAGGGACAACAGCGGCGTCCCCATCGTCCAGAGCATCCAGGAGGCAGCCGAAAATGCCGATGCTATCCTGCTGCTCTCGGTGGACGGGCGCGTGCACTTGGAGCAGTTTCGGCAGATCGTTTCATATGGAAAGCCGGTTTTTATCGACAAGCCGTTTGCCGTCACGACCCGTGACGCTAAGGCGATCTACCGGCTGGCGCAGGAGCACGGAATTCCGCTCATGAGCTGCTCCTCCGTCCGCTGGTCGGAAGGCCTGGGCCGGGCGCTGGATTCAGCCGATCAGGGGAGCATTATCGGCGTGGATACCTACGGCCCCATGGAGCTGCAGCCGACGCAGCCGGGCTTTTACTGGTACGGCATCCATGCCGCTGATATGCTGTACCGCAGCATGGGCAAGGGGTGTAAAGAGGTCACGGTCACCACGAATGCTGACCATGATCTCGCCGTAGGCGTATGGGAGGACGGCCGGGTCGGAACACTGCGCGGCAACCGGAAGGGCAACCGCCGTTTCGGCGCCCTGATTCACCGTGAGCAGGGGACCGAGCATGTCGACGTGTATGCGGACGGCAAGCCGTATTATGCCAGCATGATGGAAGAAGTGATCCGCATGTTCCAAACGGGCGCCGCTCCGATCGACTTGACGGAGACGCTGGAAGTCATCGCTTTTCTGGAGGCGGCCAACGAAAGCCGGGAGACCGGCAGGACCGTGAAGCTGGATACGGGTATCAGCCCGGTTGCCAGCTCCTGATTTTGCCGCTTGATGAAAGGAGGGGAAAGGGCGACATGAATGCGGCTTTTCAACTGGGCGTCATTACCGACGAAATCTCCCAGGACATCACCGATGCGATCCGGATTGCCCGCAGGTACGGGCTGGCCGCACTGGAGCTGCGCTCCGTGGATGGGGAGCAGCTGTACCGGCTAAGCGATTCGCGCATTGAGGAGATCGGTGCGGCGATCCGCGCGGCTGGCCTGAAGGTCAGCGGCTTATCCGCCCCGGTGTTTAAATGCAATCTTCGAAATGCAGAAGAAGTAGCCGAACACCGGGGAATTTTGACCCGTTATGCGGAATTGGCGCAGCGGCTCGGCACCCGGTATGTACGCGGCTTCAGCTTCTGGGCCGAAGGCCCGCTGGAGGAGGCGTATGACGACATCGTCCGGGAATTAAAGGGCGTGGTGCCGATATTGGAGCAGCATGGCGTCATTTACGCGCTGGAAGCGGATCCGGCGGTCTACGCCTCCAATGCGGCCAAGGCCGCGTCGCTGATCCGGGCGGTGGATTCTCCTTATTTGCAAGGATTGTATGACCCGGGGAACGATCTGTGGGACCCGGACGAGGAGATCCCTTACCCTGACGGCTACGAAGCTTTGCGGGAGCGGATCTGCCACATCCACCTGAAGGATGCGGTGAAGCAGGGAGATCATACCGAAGCGGTGGCGGTTGGAAAAGGCCAGGTAGATTACGCCGGCCTGCTGCACCGCCTGGTGCAAGAAGGGTATGACGGCTATTTGGTGGTCGAAACCCACTACAGGCTCCAATCGAGCCTGACGGAAGAGCAGCTCAAACGCCCGGCCGGATATGCCTTTTCCGAGGGAGGGGAAGAGGCGACCATTGACTGCCTGAATTCCTTGTTTGAGCTGCTGGAGCGGAGTTCCATTTCAATAAGCAAGAGCGGTTTGTAATTCAATGGAGGAGGAATGATCATGCCCAGTCCCCGTTTGGCGGAGAAAAAGTGGTGGAAGGACCGTCTTCAGGTCCGGCAGTACGCGTCGAGAGACGAGATGGGAAGAGCGGCGGCAGCCGATGTCTCCCAAGCAATGAAGGCGATCCTGGCAGACCAGGGCAGCCTGCGGATCGTGTTTGCCGCGGCTCCGTCGCAGAACGAGCTGCTGGACTATCTCGCAGCGGATAAAGATATCGAGTGGAGCCGGGTGACCGCGTTTCACATGGACGAATATATCGGACTGGACGAAGATGCTCCCCAGCGGTTCAGCACTTTTCTGGATACCCGGCTGTTCTCCCGGGTCCGCCCGGGAACCGTCCACCTGATCGACGGCTCCGCCAATCCCGCCGCGGAGTGTGAGCGGTATGCGGCGCTGCTGCAGGAAGCCCCGATCGACATTGTCTGCCTCGGCATCGGGGAGAACGGCCATTTAGCCTTTAACGATCCGCCGGTGGCCGATTTCAACGACCCGAAGACGGTAAAAATCGTCGAGCTCGACGACATGTGCCGGGAACAGCAGGTTCGGGACGGCTGTTTTGACCGGTTCCGGGAGGTGCCCGAAACGGCGATGACGCTGACGATCCCTACGCTGCTCTCCGGCGGCCGCCTGTTCTGCATCGTGCCGGGACCGACGAAGCGCAGCGCGGTGACGCAGACACTGGAGGGACCGATCACGACCGCCTGCCCGGCTTCCATTTTGCGGGAGCATCCGAACTGTACGTTATACCTGGATCGGGATTCGTATGGAGGCTGACCGCGGCGGCATGGATCCCACGGCAGCAGGCGGCCGTGACGCCCTGATCCGGCTGGAGGGCATCCATGCCCTGACCCGGGAGCATATCCGGCTCACCCTGGCAGGTGGGGTGATTGCCGGGTACGAGGTGCTCGGGACACCGGAAGAGGCAGAGCGCCGGCGGGTTGCCGGGGCACAGGCGGGCGAGCAGGAGCTGCCCCTGATCGGACCGGGACTTGTCGATCTGCAGATCAACGGGTATGCGGGGCTGGACCTCAACACGCATCCGCTGCAGGCGGACACCGTCCGGCAGTTAAACGAGAGGCTGTGGGCGGAGGGTGTCACCTCGTATTTGCCCACGCTGATTACGAACAGCGATGAGGCGCTGCGCAGCGGACTCGGCACGATTGCCGAAGTGTGCGAAACGGACGCTAATCATAATATGGCGGGAATTCACCTGGAGGGGCCGTTTATCTCCCCGGAAGATGGGCCGAGAGGAGCCCATGACGCCCAGTATGTCAGAGCGCCGGACTGGGAGCTGTTCCAGTCCTGGCAGGAGGCTGCCGGAGGGCGGATCCGGATCGTCACGGTCTCGCCGGAGTGGCCGGAGGCCGTGGACTTTATCGAGCGGTGCACGGGCAGCGGCGTGCTGGTCTCGATCGGCCACACCGCGGCCAACTCGGCCCAAATCCAGGCGGCCGTTCAAGCCGGGGCGCGCATGTCCACACACCTGGGCAACGGCGCTCACCCGGTGCTGCCCCGCCACCCGAACTACATATGGGATCAGCTGGCGGAAGAGCCCTTGTGGGCGAGCGTGATTGCGGACGGCTTTCACCTGCCGGACGCTTTTCTTCGCGTCGCCGCCAAGGTAAAGGGCGAGCGGCTGATCCTGGTCAGCGATGCCGTCAGCTTCGGCGGAATGCCGCCCGGCACGTACGACACGCATATCGGCGGCCGCGTCACGCTGACGCCGGCAGGGCGGCTGCACCTGGCCGGGCAGCCCGCGCTGCTTGCGGGCTCGGCGCTGCCGCTCACCGCCGGCATCGCGCACCTCGCGGAGCGGGCCATCGCAAGCCTCGGCGAGGCGTGGGCGATGGCCTCGGTGCGCCCCGCGGGCCTGCTCGGCCTGCCCGCGGCCCAGGGCCTGGCGCCCGGCGCGCCCGCGGACGTGGCGCTCTTCACCAAGGATGCGGCGGGCATCCGCATCCTTCGCATCTACAAGCGCGGGCAGCTGAAGTACGACGCCCGCGACGCGCAGCCCAATATACAGCCTCAGGCTTAGCGCGGGCTGACTAAAACATCGAACCCCCGCCCGGATACGAAGTCCGGGTGGGGGTTTTTACTTACCCACATGTGATGGACGGCAGGCCCTGCACTGAACTGAACAAGGGAGCCGGGTGTGGAAGAAGGTTAATGGAACAAGATTAATGCTGTGAAAGATATGAGTTAGGCAAGGAACTACCCCGATTGATTGGAATTTTTGGGCAGATTGCTAATAGGATGGTTATTTCATGTGATTAATTTTTGTCTGCTACTCGTCATAACTCCAATCTCGACCCAGCGGAGTGGGCGGAATCGATCTGGAGAAGCGGAGCGGTCGCCTTTGTCTTTGGATTTCACCCTTGTTATGTTTCCGGTGAAGAAATCCAAAGACAACAGCGATCGGAAGAACGATCCGTACACGGAGCGTCCATGCGAGCGCCGAAGTACCGGATTTAACCTGCACCAACGCTGCCCGCCGCCCAGCCTGCCCGCCATCACTTCCCCTACGACGCATATTTACGCCGATACTCCCCGGGCGTAATCCCCGCATGCCGCTTGAACATACGGATGAACGAGTTCACGTTGCGGTAGCCGACCCGGGCCGCCACGTCCTGAATACGCAGATCCAGGTTCTGCAGCAGCTCCTTGGCCGTCCGGATGCGCAGGTCGTTCAGATAGTCGCTGAAATTAACACCTGTCTTCTCCTTAAAATACGTCGACAGATAGCCGGACGTAATGTTCAACTTGTCGGCCATCATGTCGAGGTTGATGTCCTCGTCCAAATGCGTGCACATATACTCCGTCACGAACGACGTGATCGGATCATGCTCCTCCGTCTTGCGCCGGATTCCCTGCAGCACGGGGCGCAGCAGGTCCCCGAACCAGCGCTCGTACTGGGCCCGGCTGTAGAAGCGCCGGGTCTCTTCGAGCGGCGGGCGGCCGCCGGCATCGGCCGATGCGGCCGCGGGAAGCTGGCGCAGCGCTTTATCCAGCTCGCCCGCCACATCCTTGGCGAACTGCCGGTAGTCGCTGGCCACCGCCTGCTTCTTCTCGAGCTGGTCCAGGCTGCGCCCGACCCACTCCTGCATGCCTTCCTCGCTGCCGCTCATCAGGCGGGTCTGGAACTCCTGCTCCCACATCGCTTTGAGGTAGCGCTCGCCTCGCGCTCCGCCGTCAGCAGGGGAGTCCGGCCGAATCCACTGCGTTTCATCCACCAGGCGGCGCAGCTTCAGCCGTTCCTGGACCTGCTCATACGCGGCCGTGAAGTCCGCCCCTGCCGGCTGAACGGCTCCATGGGCCATCGTGACGAGATAGCTGTCGCGGTCCACGGAGAACACCTGCAGCAGCCGCTGCATGTACGGGGTGAGATCCGCTTCGGGTTCGGGCAGGAATAGCAGCGTCAGGATCTGGTGGGGCTCGGTCTGGATCGTGACGGCGTCGGGAAAAGCCTGGCGCCACACATTGTCGACGTACACGCGGAGGTAGTAAGAGCCTTTACCGGTTTTCTGCTGATAGTGTTCGAAGGCATCCTTGAACAGCACCTGGTAGACCACCACTACGTAAGGCAGGCTCGTATCGGTCAACTCCTGGATCTCCTTCAGGTTCATATGGATGTTCTTCAGCTTGTTGGTGTAGGCGTAATGCCGGAGCATGGAGTTTTTGCGCGCCAGATCACGCGAAATGCTTTGGTGGGAGATGCGCATGTGGTGCATTTTTCGCGTGATCAGCTCGATTTCGCGAACGGGTTCGTTATCCGTCCCACTGCCTGCGTCGGTCTCGTAGCCCTTCAGTTCGTCGACGATGAGCCGGATCGGCTGGTGCATGCGCCGGCTAAACAGGAAGGTGAGCACGATCAGGACGCCGACGATCGCGAGCAGTGACAGCAGGATCAGATTCAGATTGAGGAGCTGGCCGGAAATGCTCTGGACCGGAACCCGGCTGACATAGGTGAAGCCCGTACCAGCCCCTGTTTTATAGAAATAGTAGTAATCCTTCGTTTGCATAAAGGAACGGTCCGGATCAAACGAGGTGACCAGGCCCGATTTCATGTCGGCCGACGTCTGGTAGAGCGGCTGCCCGTCGGCACTCAGAATATAAAACTGATCGCTGATCGACACGTGCAGGTCCTGTGTCAGCTTTTGGGCATCGATCATGACGATGAAGTACATGTCGCGGTAAGGCATCATTTTAATGACCATGGGCATCAGCACGCCTTTGGACACCGTGTGGCCCGCCGTGTTCTCGGTAAAGGGGGCTGACGGAAACACGCGGTAGGCGTACGATTCTTCAAACTGGCCGTCCCAAAACTCCAGGGGGTAGGAAGGGCTTACGTAATACGTGCCGAACATCGCTTTTGCGCTGCTTGTCCCGTCCTTCTCGATGACGTAGGCGTCGCTGCGGAAGTCAATGATGAGGTTGTCAATATAGAGGAAGGGGTTCGTGTACAGCTGTTTCATCTCGGCAATAACGTCGTTGACGTAGCCGTACGCCTTGTTGACTTTGGCATGCCGGAGCAAGTTGATGTGGGTCGCCCAGAGGCTGTTCTGGTTCAGACCGAGCACCATTTCCCGGGTCAGCCGAAAATGATCCTCGTAGCCCTCCACTGCGTGATTAATGCTCAGTTCGTTGTACTTGACGATCTCCTGGTGGATCTGGCGTTTTAAATAGAAGAAGGAAACCAGGTTGAAGGCGGCAAGAAGCAAGATGACGGCCAGAAATCCAAGCAGTAATTTCGTGAAAAGCGTCGTGTACCCCAGTTTTTTCGTCAGGATGAGTGACATCTCTTGAACACCTCCGCAATGTGCGCTCTGTTACCTATATCATAAGATTTATTTTCGCGTTCAAACAATATTCACCTTTTCGGGAATCTCTACAATCTTCCGGCTGACCCAGGAAAAAGGGGATATCCTCACAAACGTGCAGATTTATTTATGGGGAAACGTTCAAGTATGATTCGGGTACAGGGTTTCACGGCCCATGACCAAAGAGGGAGGTGCGCATGTGGGTGAAACAAGCACAATCGGAAGTGTCGGGAATCGTTGAAGCAGGCCTGCCGGGCCTGAACGTAAAGCGCCGCAGCGGCATGACCATGCAGAGCAGGCTGAAGCGGGCCTGGAGACGAAGCAAATACTTATGGCTGCTGTTTCTCCCGTGCCTGCTGTATTACGCGATTTTCAAGTATGCACCGATGTTCGGCCTCGTCATTACATTCAAAAACTACAACGTGTTCAAGGGCATTTGGGCGAGCGAGTGGGTGGGCTTCAAGTATTACCGGATGTTTTTCGAGAACCCGGATTTCTGGGTGCTGATGAAAAACACGGTGCTGCTCGGTGTTTACAAGCTGGTTTTCGGCTTCCCGGCGCCCATCATTCTGGCCCTGCTGCTGAACGAAGTCCGGAATGCCGTGTTCAAAAAATGGGTGCAGACCGTCAGCTACCTGCCGCATTTCATTTCCAACGTCATCGTGGCCAGCATGGTGATCATGTTCCTGTCCCCGAACGGCGGAATCATCAATGAGCTGATTACTGCGCTTGGCGGCAAGCCGGTCAACTTCATGATGGAGCCGGGATGGTTCCGGCCGGTCTATGTCCTGTCGGAAATCTGGCAGCACATCGGATGGGAGACGATCATCTTCCTGGCGGCGCTGACCGCGGTCGATCCGCAGCTGTATGAAGCGGCCAGCATCGACGGGGCGAACCGGTGGCGAAAGCTGTGGCATGTGACGCTGCCCGGCATTGCGCCGACCATCATGATCATCCTGATCCTCGATATCGGGAAGGTGCTCGAGATCGGCTTCGAGAAAGTATTTCTGATGTATAACCCGGCCATTTACGACACGGCGGACATCATCAGCACCTATGTATATCGGGTCGGCATGGAGCAGGGGAACTTCAGCTACGCCTCTTCCATTGATCTGTTCATGGGGGTCATCAGCTTCATCTTTATTTTTTCGGCCAACTTTATCAGCCGCAGACTGGGGGGAACCAGCCTATGGTAAGTGCAGGGGAGGTTCGCGGCCGCCGCAGGATCAGCCTGTTTACCATCGTCAATACGCTGATTCTGCTCGGTGTGGCTGCCGTGACATTGTATCCGTTCGTTTACATGCTTGCGGTTTCGCTCAGCGGGGACGTGTACGTCATGAAGGGAGAAGTCACGCTGTGGCCAAAGGGCTTTAATCTCCGGATGTACGATCTGGTGCTGGGGGACCCGAAAATTTGGTCGGCCTACCGGAACACGATCATCTACACCGTGCTGGGCACGGCGATTGCGATGATCATTACGTCCATGGGCGCTTATGCGCTGTCCCGGAGCGACATGACGTTTCACAAAGGCTTTACGCTATTGATCGTGTTTACGATGTTTTTCAGCGGGGGCATGATCCCGACGTTTCTGGTGGTCCGCTCGCTCGGGCTGGTCGATACGATCTGGGGCATGGTACTGCCGGGAGCGGTCAGCACATGGAATCTCATTCTGATGCGGACGTTCTTCAGCGGCATACCGAAGGAGCTGGAGGAATCGGGACGAATGGACGGACTGAACGACATCGGCATCTTCTTCCGCATTATCGTTCCGTTATCCAAGCCGGTGTTCGCTACGATCTCATTGTTCTATGCGGTAGGCATCTGGAACAACTTCATGAATCCGCTGCTGTATTTACGCAATCCCGACCTGTTCCCGCTTCAGGTCATCCTCCGCAATCTCGTGCTGGCCGGAAGCGTCAGCTCCGGGCAGGTGACGCAGATCGGCGGAGACAACATGGTGGTCGAGGATTCGCTGAAGTTTGCAACGATCATGGTATCCACGATTCCGATCCTGATCATATATCCGTTCGTCCAGAAATATTTTGTGAAAGGATCGATGATCGGTGCGGTGAAGGGATAACTGTGATGTTCCAATTTTGATCAAAGGGGCGAAACGAATGAAGAAAAGAAAGATCGCTTCAGCGCTGCTGGCCGCGCTGCTGATCGTCATTGCCGCAGCTGGATGCACCGGCGGGAAGAAGGAAGAGACGAATACGGCATCCAATGCCAATGCCGGAACTGGGGGACAGAAGGAAACGGTCACCTTAACGGCTCTGCTTGACAATAATGCGACCTTCCCTTACAGCAAGGATTGGCCGATCTGGAAATGGATTCAGGAGAAAACCGGAGTCACGCTGAACGTACAGACGCCTTCGGGTAAGCTGAGCGACACGCTGAACCTGGTCATGGCCTCGGCCAATCTCCCGGACCTCATGTATATGTCGGGCCGCAGGGACTCCAACAAATACGGGGACCAAGGCGCGCTGGAAAATATTTTGGACCACGTCGACCAAATGCCGAATCTGAAAAAGTGGATGGAGCAGTATCCGGAGGAGGCCAAGGCCGCATTGTCTGCGGACGGCAAAATGTATATGTTCCCGAACCAAGGCTTTGGGGAGACGAACCGGATGATCTGGCTGTACCGCGAGGATGTGTTCAAGAAAAACGGACTGCAGACGCCTAAGACCTACGAGGAGCTGCATCAGGTGCTGAAAAAGCTGAAGCAGCTGTACCCGGACAGCTATCCGCTGTCGATGCGCTTCGGGCAAATTCCGGATGAGATGTACGCCAACCTGACGACCAACTTCGATACGGGCACGGATGTGTATTACGATTTTGACGACAACAAGTGGAAGTTCGGACCGACCGAGGATAACTACAAGAAAATGGTGGAGATGTGGCATACCTTCTATGAGGAAGGACTGATTCCGCCGGATTTCCTCTCGATCCAGACGAAGCAGTGGCAGGACGTCATGTCCACGGGTCAATCCTTTGTGACAATCGATTACATCAGCCGCGTCGACTTTTTCAATAACGCGATGCGCAAGGACAATCCGGAGTACAGCCTGCAGTTCATGGCGCCGCCGGCAGGACTGCCGGGCGTGAAGCAGCTGAACCCGTATTTCCACTATCTTGAGGGCGGTCTGACCGTCGCCTCGAGCTCCAAGCATAAGGACGAAATTATGAAGTATATGGACTTTTTCTACAGTGAAGATGGGCGAAACTTAAGCAGCTGGGGCAAGGAAGGCGAGACCTATACGGTGGACAACGGGGAGAAGAAGTTCAAGCCGGAGTATACCGACGTGACGGAAATGCGGAAGCAGACCGGCCTGCAGACGAGCGGTACGTACACGTGGATCGACTTCAACGCGCACCTGTCGCTGTTCTCGGACGATTTGAAGAAGGCATATGAGGAAGCGGTCAAGTACGATCCGCCGGCGATGCAGCCGAAGCCGGCATTTACCGACGCGGAGAACGAGGTGCTGTCGGTGACCGGGCAGGCCGTGAAGAAATACCGCGAAGAGAACTTCTCCAAGTTTGTCCTGGGCACGCGAAAGTTAAGCGAGTGGGATAAATATGTGGAGGAAATCAACGGCCTCGGCGTCCAAAAGCTGATCGACACCTATACGGCGGCGCAGCAGCGGGTGGAGCAGGCGAAGCTGGAAAATAAATAGGAAGGCGCGAGGCTGCGCCGATTTCCTGAGGCACCTGGCTAACGGCCGGGTGCCTTTTTTATAATATCAGAACGTATAAACTCCAGAGCCATGGCTTCCTGATATTGCAAGAAAAATAACCTTTAAACGCGGTCTGTCTTCTTTGAAGGTACGTCGATAGACGTTTTTCTTATAATATCAGAACGTATAAACTCCAGAGCCATGGCTTCTTGATAATGCAAGAAAAATAACCTTTAAACGCGGTCTGTCTTCTTTGAATGAAATTTTCCGATCACAAAAGGGCTGATGCCTTATGTTCATCTCAAAAGTTTTCCAAATTCCTTGACAGGATACAATATCTGTAATATAAATGATCTAGTCATTTAGTAAATTACTGATTTAGTAAATTACTAAATATTAAACGGATAAGTGAGATGAATCGGATGGACAAGAGCCGCAGGGCTGAGCTGATCGCCCAGTACAAAGAAATGAAACCCCAAATGGGCGTATATATGCTCAAATGTATCCCTTCCGGACGCATCTATCTGGGTTTCACGCAGGATATGAAGAGCATGCTGAACCGGCATCAGTTTACGTTAAGATCCGGCCTGCACAAATGCAAGGAACTGCAGCGGGAATGGAACGAATACGGGGAGAGCCAGTTTGAAGTGAAGGTTGTAGACACGCTCGCCTATGACAAGGATGAGTCCAAAACCGACTATACGGAGGACCTTGAGCTCCTGCGCGATATTTGGAAAGATAAATTAAAACATGTGGAGATGATCTAACCATGAAGATCCCAACAACGTTAAAGCATAAACCGGTCATCGTATCCGAGAATTATGAAAATATCGACGGCAGAAAGGCATACAGTACGGATGCCAAGGGACTATCCCTGGGTCTGGCCCAGTGGAACGAGCGTGGGAAGGTGGATATTTCCGCTAAGGTATGGCGATATACCGGCGAGAAATGGTCGCGCCAATCCGAAGAGCTTCCAATGCACCGGGTGTTGGATCTGGCGATTCTGATTCTGCGCAGCAGCGCCTATTTCAGCGAAGCCTACCGATATCCCAAGCTGTATGACCCGGAAGAGGCGACCATCGACCGGGTGGGGGTGCAGGGTGATGCCATGGAAGTGGCGGTATGCACGGACAATCCGATGATCGACGAAGATATCAAGCTTTTTGCCCAGGCGCTGAGCGAAGACGGCGAGCTGCTGGGTGAGCGGTTCCGCATTTTGTCCCGCCTATTGAAGGAGATGGGATATTGATGAGCAAGCAGAAGCCTTTCCATTGGATGATGATAAAAGGAGATGGTTTTACATGAGTTCAACCGAGCAAGGATTAAAAGGCACCTCCGGTGCCGTGCCATCCGAGAGGCCGGGGCCGGGCGCTCCCGACAAGAAGGATACGGTACTGCGGGCCATGATCGCCTTCCTTATCCCCCTTATTCTGAGCAACGCCCTGCAGTCCGTCGGCCAGCTGGTCGGCAGCATCGTTGTGGGGCGCTGGATCGGGGTTGAGGCATTGGCGGCGATATCTGCGTTTTTCCCGTTATTTTTTCTGGTCATATCCTTTGTGATCGGGATCGGCTCCGGCAGTGCCATTCTGATCGGCCAGGCCTACGGTGCCCGTAACGAGGAGAAGCTCAAGGCGGTCGTCGGCACGACGCTGACCTTCACGCTCATCCTCGGCATTGTTCTGGCGGTGCTGGGGGGCATCTTTACCGAGGACATTTTGCTTCTGATCGGAACCCCGTCCAACATTATCGACATTTCCGTACATTATGCCCGCATTATGTTCTGGAGCCTGCCGTTCTTGTTCCTGTATGCGGTCTATACGACTTTTATGCGCGGAACGGGCGATTCCAAAACGCCGTTTTATTTTCTGATCGTCAGCACGGTGCTGAACCTGATTCTGCTGCCTGTGCTGATCTTCGGCTGGATCGGGCTGCCTAAGCTCGGCTTGTACGGCGCGGCTTACGCCAATCTGGTCTCCACGATCGTGACCTTTATCGTGATGCTGTGGTATCTTCGCTGGAAGAACCACGCGCTGCAGTTCGACGCCTCGGTGCGCAGGCACCTGGGGATGGACAGGGAAATGCTGAAGCTGCTGCTTCGTCTCGGCATTCCCTCCAGCATCAGCATGATCCTGGTGTCGCTGTCCGAGATTGCGGTCATCATATTCGTCAACCGGTTCGGGTCAGACGCAACCGCTGCCTACGGCGCGGGAAATCAGGTGGCGAGCTACGTCCAGATGCCGGCGATCAGCCTGGGCATGACCGTATCGGTGCTGGGAGCGCAGTCGATTGGGGCCGGTCAGCTGGACCGGCTGAAACAGGTCATCCGCGTGGGCATTATGCTCAACTATATCATTGGGGCATTGATCATTATCCCGGTGTACCTGTTCTCAGAGCATATTTTGTCCTGGTTTATCACGAGCGGCGATACGCTGGACATCGCCCACCGGCTGCTCATGATCACGCTGTGGAGCTACCTCATCTTCGGCCATACGCAGATTTACGGGGCGACGATGCGGTCCAGCGGCACGGTGTTGTGGCCGACAGTATTCAACATCGTGTCGATCTGGTGCGTGGAGGTCCCAGTGGCCTACGTGCTCTCGTACCACACAAGCCTTGGCATTGAAGGCATTTGGATCGGGTATCCGGCGGCGTTCATCGCCAGCTTCATTCTGGTGTACAGCTACTACCGCTTCTCATGGAAAAAGAAGCAGATTACGCGGCTGGTTCACTAGCAAGGAAAACTTCGGAACTGCGGAACCTGGAATAACCAAGGGGGGGACCGGCATGAAGGGGAAAAGGCTTGCGTTATCGCTGATCATTGTTTTTGCAGCCGCGTACGCCGGGTTTGGCGCTTGGATTGCCCATGATACAAAACGGATTTTGGTAAAAGCCATGAGCGGAGATCCGGACTATACCGATTACATGAGTGAGGCTGTCTATCATGACATCCATCCAGTCGAGCGAGACATGACGAAGACCGGCTATGCGTATGACCCCGCCGTTCATGACATCGGCTTCGTATTTCCGCTGCATTTCTTCGGGATATCCCTGGCTTATGTGACCCAGCAGTATTCCAGTGAGCATTTCGGGTTCAGGGAGCCGGTCCGGCTGACACTCCAACTCAAATCCGGGAAATGGTATGCGGCCGGTGCATCCATTCAACCTTAAAAACAAAAACAGATCGATAACGATAGCAAAGGGCTGCTCGAACGGGGCGAAGATGACCGTGGAAGCAGCTCTTTTTTTGTTATAAAAAACTTTTTGTGAATTTTTTTCTTCCGTGTCGATTTCGCCGACATGCATTCGTCGTATTGATGTAAAGACAAAAAAACAGGTGAAAGGTTGTTGAACAATGATGGGAGCACAAATGAACGCTTATCTGATGTCGGTGGATGCAAGAAGCCAGGCGAATTACTATATCGAGGCCCTCGGCGGGGAAATCCAGTTTGTCAGTACATACGGAGACGCGCCTGGAACGCCTGAGGCGATGAAGGATAAAGTGATGCACTTGGCGGTAACGTTGGCGGGAACGAACCCGTTGATGCTGTCCGACGCGTTTGAACCGGTTTCGTATAACCGCAGCGTCAGCCTTTCTTTAACATATACCGATGAGACGGAAGCCAGAGCGGCCTATGCCAAGCTGAGTGAGGGCGGAGAAAGCAAATATCCTTTTGCCCTTCAGCCTTGGGGCGCTTACTACGGAGAGGTCATTGACCGGTTCGGTGTGACGTGGATGATTACGAAAATGTAATTGGGAATGAAGCCTAGCGAATTTAACGATGCAAAAGCAGCAGATAAAGCAGTTCAAGGAAGGCAGCCATCAGGAGGATCGGCTGTCTTTTTGCTGCAGTGAAAATAACGGGAGCCGTTTTCCCTTAGTTAAGGGGGCGGATTGAACTCCAAAAAACCAACGGTAAGTTTTTTTAAATAAGTGGGTTGTAAAAACTAACTAAGTATTGTATTATGACTTACATAGAAACGAGCACAAGCAGCGAACACATTGCGAGGTACATATTTACGAGAAAAAAATCTTAAGTAAGAGCTTCATTCGAGAAGGGATGGATCGTCCGATGATCAAGGAAACGTTCGATGCGTTAATTATCGGCTTCGGCAAAGGCGGAAAAACGTTGGCCCCCTTTCTGGCCGAGCAGGGATTGAAAGTCGCCGTCGTGGAAAAGTCACCTCTGATGTATGGCGGAACCTGCATCAATATCGGCTGCATTCCCACAAAGGCGCTGGCTTATCAGTCGCATATCGTTTCGCAGGAGGGAGGGAACGGCCCGGAGTCCCGGCAGGCGAAGTATGCGCGCGCCCTTCAGGAGAAAGATGAGCTGGTTACCCTGCTGCGCGGCAAGAACTTCAATAACCTGAACAGCCATCCGGGGATCACGGTATTGACCGGAACGGCTTCGTTTCAATCCCCGCACGAGGTTCGGGTGGAAACGGAAGCTGGGACCATCCTCGCCGAGGCTGAGCGAATTTTCATCAATACGGGGGCAAAGCCGGTCCTTCCCGACATTCCCGGGATGGACGGAACTCACGTTTATACGAGCACCGAAATGCTGGACTTGGCGAAGCTGCCTTCCCGGTTGGCCATCATCGGCGGCGGATATATCGGCCTGGAATTCGCCTCCATCTATGCTGGCTTCGGCTCGGAGGTGACCGTTCTTGAGAACGGCGGTGTATTTATGCCGAGAGAGGACCGGGAGATTGCCGAAGAGGTCAAAAAGGTGCTGGAGGCCAAGGGCATCCGCTTCCGGCTGCAGACCAAGGTGTCCCGGATTACGGAACAAGGGGAATCCGTTCAGCTGCGATTGTCCACGCCTGACGGTGAGGACACGCTCCAAGCGGATGCCGTACTGGTCGCCACCGGCAGACAGGCGAATACGGACGGACTGAATCTCGAAGCGGCAGGCGTTGAAGTGACGGAGCGCGGTTTCGTCCGGGTTGACGAGACGCTTCAGACGAATGTGCCGCATATCTGGGCGATCGGCGACGTGAACGGAGGCCCGCAGTTTACGTACATTTCGCTCGACGATTACCGGATCCTTAAAAATCAATTGTTCGGCGACCGGACTCGAACGACCGGCGACCGGCGATTCGTTCCTTACTCCGTGTTTATCGATCCGCCGCTGGCCCAAGTCGGGTACACGGAACAGGAGGCGCTCAAACGGGGGCATACCGTGAAAACGGCGAAATTACCCGTTACGGCATCGACGAGGGCACGCCAGCTGAAGCAGACAGACGGTCTGCTCAAGGCGGTCGTCGACGCTGAGACCGACCGTCTGCTCGGGTTCACCATGTTCGGGGCGGAATCGAGTGAGGTTGTGAACATCGTGTCCGTGTTCATGCAGTCCGGACAGCCGTACTCCGTACTCCGCGATACCATTTTTACGCATCCGTCGATGGCGGAGACGATCAACGACTTGCTCGGCGCGATCCAATGAGCTCCTTAGCGGGCTCATCGCTTACATAATGACTGACACACACAGACGCTCAGCTTAACACCATAAATTACATGTATAAGGGAGAGAAGAGCCATGACGAACGTAAAAGAGACAATGAAAGCCGTAGGCCTGTATAAGTATCTACCGATTGATCATCCGGAAAGCCTGATTGACGTCGAGCTCGATAAACCGGTGCCAACAGGCAAGGATTTGCTGGTGAAAGTCCACGCCATCTCGGTGAATCCCGTCGATTATAAAGTCCGTTCGCCTAAAGACCGCGTGGAGAGCGTGCCTAGGGTACTGGGATGGGATGTCGCGGGCGTCGTCGAGCAGGTGGGTCCGGATGTGACGTTGTTTCAGCCGGGCGATGAAGTGTTCTATGCCGGCAGCATTACGCGACCTGGGGGAAACAGCGAATTTCATCTGGTGGACGAACGAATCGTGGGCACGAAGCCTTCCAAATTGGATTTTGCGCAGGCGGCGGCGCTGCCGTTAACAACCATCACGGCCTGGGAGAGCTTGTACGACCGGCTGGGTATTTCCCGGACCCCGGCCGACAACGCCGGCAAAACCATCCTGCTTATCGGGGCAGCCGGCGGGGTCGGATCGATTGCGACGCAGCTGGCCAAGTATTCCGGTCTTACCGTCATCGGCACAGCTTCCCGGCCCGAATCGGCGGATTGGGTCAAAGGGCTGGGGGCGGATTACGTTATCAACCATTTCGAAGCGTTCCTGCCGCAGCTTAAGGCGGCCGGCATCGAGCAGGTCGACTACATCCTCTGCTTGAACAGCACGGAGAAGCATTGGGTGAACATGGCGGAAGCGATCGCGCCGCAAGGCAAGATTTGCTCGATCGTCGAGACGAATGAATTGCTGAACCTAACCCTGCTCAAAAATAAAAGCGTCACATTCGTGTGGGAGACCATGTTTACCCGTTCCACGAACCAAACGCCGGACATGATCGAGCAGCACAAGCTGCTGAACGAAGTCGCGCACCTTGTGGACGAGGGCGTCATCCGGACAACCACAACCGAAACGCTGACGCCGATCAATGCGGCCAATCTTCGTAAGGCCCACGCTCTGCTGGAAACCGGCCGTACGGTGGGCAAGGTCGTACTGGAAGGATTCTAATGGAAGCTACGCGGGGACCAATTTGCTTGAGGCGGTCATTTGTGGCACTTTAGGGTTAGAAGCCAGCACCACATTTGAGGCAAAGATACACGGGGGGGTCATGGATATGCCGAAGAATATTTACAACCTGGATTGCAACATTGCGCAAACATTGAACATCGTAGGCGATCGATGGTCTTTGATGATCATACATGAAATTTTGGTCGGTAAAAAAACGTTCAACGAAATCAAGCAGGGCCTGGCGACGATCTCTGCGAATGTGTTATCCGAGCGGCTCAGACAGCTGGAGGAGGACGGATTGATTGTATCCAATCTGTACTCCGCGCATCCTCCGCGGTATGAATACGAATTGACGGAAAGCGGACGGGATATGGAGATGATCTTTCATGCTTTTATCCTGTGGGGGGAGAAGCATCTGGATAAATGCTATAAAAGCCTGAAGCATACCGCCTGCGGCCACGAAGTCGAACTCCGGCATTATTGCCCGCACTGCGAGTCGCTCGTGGATGACATAACCGTTGTCCCGGTAGAAGAAGCCAAGCAGCCGTAACGAACGGTCGCCGCAAATGTTTCTTAATCAGCCGGATCGCCTAAGGCGGTCCATTTCATCTAAAGAAGGGATGGATTACAGATGGCAAACACGACAAACACGACAAACACGTTGGAACAGGTATTGGATCAGCAGGTGGCAAACTTCAGCATCCTTTATGTTAAAATCCATAATTACCACTGGTACGTAAAAGGGGAGCAGTTCTTCACGCTGCATGCGAAGTTCGAAGAGCTGTACAACGATATTACGCAAAAAACGGACGATATCGCCGAACGCCTTCTGGCGATCAAAGGCAGACCGGCCGCCACGCTCAAAGAGTATCTCGAAATCGGCACGGTCGCCGAGGCTGGGGGAAAAGAGGATGCTCGCAGTATGGTGCGGTCGCTCATCCATGACTTCACTGCGGTCAGCAAGGAGCTGCAGGACGGCATTCGTGTGGCGGAAAGCGCCGGCGACCATCCGACGGCGGATATGCTGATCGGGATGCAGGCGGATCTCGACAAGCACGTCTGGATGCTGGAATCGTATCTTGGATAAAAAGGAAGAGCCCGGGGGCTAGTGCTCCCCGGGCTCTTTTAATAAGGCCGTCCGTTCCCCGCTGTGCGTCAGCGTCAGCTTATGCATCGCCCGGGTGCAGGCGATATAGAGCAGCGATTGGTCCATCTCGTTCCGGTAGACTTCGCTGCTCACGAAAGGAACGATGACCTCATCGAACTCCAAACCTTTTGCCAAATGGGCGGAAGTGACGATGATGCCCTCGCGGAACTCCTCGCTGTCGAAGTCCAGCAGATACAGGGTGTCAAATACGTCCCTCAGGCTTTGATAGACCTCGTCCGCCTGACCCTTTGTTTTGCAGACAATCCCCATGGAACGCGATCCGGAATTCAAAAATGCCCGGATGACGGACTGGATGCGATCCATTTCGTCCTCCTCGTCTGCGCAGGCAACAATCCGCGGCAGTTCGCCGTGCCGCTCAATGGGAACGACGCTGCGGTTGTCTTTAAGCTGCCGGGCAAAGGTCGTAATTTCATAGGTGGAGCGGTAGCTCTTTAACAGCTCTACCGTATCCGCGTTCGGGAACACCTTTTTGATCTCGGTAAGCGAAGAGGAGGAGTAGGGATTGACGGATTGGCCGGCATCGCCAAGGATCGTCTTGCGGCAGTTGAACAGCCTGGAAAGCACCGCGTATTGAATCGGTGTGTAGTCCTGCATTTCATCGACGATCAGATGCTTTACAAAATCAAACGGAGCCGTTCCTTCCCAGTACATTTTCAGGTAGACGAGGGGAAAGACATCCGAATATTCCAGCTTTTTCGGTCCTGCCATGCGCAGCAGCTCCGGTCTGCCCAGCCAGTCGTAGAAATCCTTGTACAGCGCCAGGAGGCTGGATGCCCGGAACATTTTTTTAACGGCCGCCTTGATTTTGCGAATCCGGGGTGCGGACAGCTTCTGACCATCCTCGTCCCTGAGGTTCGCCGCTGCCTGGTTTGCGGCCCGCTCGAGCCTGGACTGCACGGGCATCCGGCGGGTGCCTTCATAAATGGCCTTCAGCTCTGCGGCAGAAATCCGCAGTCCGCCGACCTGCACGTCTTCCGGCTCAAAATAATGCTGCTCTGCATAGGCAATAAACTCATCCAGCTTCCGGATGAAGCCGGCGGCTGCCTTAAACCGGATGCGTTCGATCATGGAGGGATCCTCCTGCTCCATCAACGCGGTGACCTGCTCATAGAACGTCTGGAAACCGGCGATCCCTTTGAGCTCGGCTTCCGCCAGCTCCTCGAGGCGTATTTCCATCATGTTTTCTTCGCCCAGCTCGGGCAGCACGCTCGAAATGTAATCGGAGAACACTTTGTTCGGCGAGATGATCAGCACGTTTCTCGACGTCAGCGTTTCCTTATAGCGGTACAGCAGGAAGGCAATACGGTGCAGGGCGACCGACGTTTTTCCGGAACCGGCCACGCCCTGAATGATGAGCTCATCGGAGGTTTCGTTGCGGATGATGACGTTTTGCTCCTTTTGAATCGTGGCGACGATGTTTTTCATCTTTTCGTCCGAAGTGCTGCTGAGCTCCTTTTGCAGGACGTCGTCGTCGATGTTGATCGAGCTTTCGATCATATACTCCATGCGGCCGTCCCTGATTTTGTACTGCCGCTTCACCGTCAGCTCGCCTTCAATCCGCCCCAGCGGGGCGATAAAATAGGCGGGGCCGACGCCGAAATCGTAAAACATGCTGGCGACCGGCGAGCGCCAGTCGTAAATCAGATTTGTGTGTCCGTCCGTCCCGGCAAAAGAATGAATCCCGATATAATAGGCATCGGCTTCCTTCAGGCCATCCTCGTGAAAGTCTACCCTGCCGAAATAAGGAGACTGGTACAGTTTATACAGCTTCCGCTCCTTGTCGATGGCTTTCTCACCCGAGTCGATCTGAAGCGAGATATCGACCTTGTTCGCGGCCCGCTCCGCGGGATCCAGCTGTGAAATGTTTTCCCACATATATTTTTTCGCCTCAATAACGTCGCGGTGGGAAGCGGATATTTTCCCGCGGATGTCTTCCAGCGCCCGCCCCAGCTCGTCTGTCATCGCCTCGGCATAACGCCTTTCTTCGGCTTCGCTTTGGTTCAACATCTTAGACCCTCCCTGTGAAAGAATAAGTCTAAGTATAGAAAAAATCCGCCAAAAATATAGACTTATACTTCCGGCTGTAGTATTATAACTTGCACGTGGGTCCAGAAATACCCATACGGTAACACTTTACAGTATAAAAGTTATTAACGGGATAAAATAAAGCCAGGTCCTCGAGGGGCCTGGCTTTTTGTATGTCAAAGGGCTCCAGTCCGTTGGTACTGAACCAACGAACAGGGGCTTTTTCTTTGGGGTGTTCAAGCGCAGGCTGCCCCGTATCGTCATACTACTTGGATTCAGATTCCGGTGCGAGCTCCGCGTACTGCCGCTGCATGGCCGCCAGCCGGCTGTTGACCCACTCCCGGGCTTCGGGAGGCTCCACAATCACCGCTTCCGGTCCCAACATCCAGACCATATCGGCAAAGAACGCCACGTCCTTCCGGGGAATGGATATGTCGATCCTGCCGCCGCCATCGGCCTCGCACTCAATATAAGGCTGGAGCCTGCCGTTCCCCTCCAGCATTCGGACGCCTTCCGGAGTCAATCGGACGATAAAGCCGGTCTTCGGCGCCTTCTCCAGCTCTTCCTCATTCCAATTAAACACCGTCTTCTCATCAACCACATCGAGGCAGCAGATTTCTTCATTCAGCACAGCCGAGCGGATGCGGTCCGCCCGGAACAGGCGATACGCTTTGCGGGTAAAGCAGTAGGCGGGGCAGTACCAGTACCCTTGGTCCGAGTAGAGGCCGATCGGCTGAATGACTCTTTCGTCTGCGGATGCGCCGGATTGGTAGACAATGGTCACGGCACTGCGAATCATGACCGCCTGCAGCAGCACCTCCAGACATTCGGCCGGCATGCTGCGCCGGGGGCTCCAAATCGCCATTTTACCGGTTAAGCGGCTGATTCTCTCTTTCAGATCCGGCGGGAGATAGTGATAGAACTTGTCGAGGGCGGAAGCGGCTGCTTTGCCGAACGGGACCGAGCCGAAGTAAGCCAGCGATTGGGAGGCGAAGAACAAAGCGGTCGCTTCGCTTTCGGTAAAAGCGATCGCGGGCAGCAGCCGCTCGTTTAACAGCCGGAAACCGCCGCCCCGTCCTTGAACGGAGTAGACGGGGATGCCCAGTTCGCCAAGCTCGATGAGGTCCCTGGATATGGTCCGCTGGGACACCCCCATCTCATCCGCAAGCTCGCGGAGGGTAAAGCTTTTCTTGGCATTGACGAGCATGATGAGCCGGATCAACCGCTGGGATTTATACATCGGCGTCCCGTCCTTTCTTTTTTTCTCAAGTGTACCACATAAACAAGACAGTACCTGTCGTGTTTAAACGATATGATGAGTTCATAAGATTTGGAAAGGCATAATCAGCCCAATAGAGGAGGATGCTGTATGGAACCAATGGAAAAAAAGGGAAACGAGCGCAGTTTGCAAGCATTTCATGCTTTTCGCCGGGCGATTGAGGAAGGGGATACGGGGGCGTTTGAAGCGCTGGTGACCGCTGATTTTGGTTTTATCGTCCCGATCCCTTTTGAGGAATGGCAGGGAGAGCAGAGGGGAACCGGGCGGTTTCGGAAGTTGATCGAGCTGGAACGGGCGAGCATGAGCGCCAGGTTAACGCCGGTCACCTGCGTGGAGCAAGGGGATACCGGCATCGTCATTTTTCAAGCGGAGGGAATCTTTAACGGGATGCCCTACGCGAATGAGCTGGCGATCGTGTTCCGTTTCGAGCAGGAACGGATCCGCTCCTTCCGGGAGTATGTGGGCGTCACATCCCACCTGCTGGCGATTGCGAAAGCGTAAGGGCATGGTAAGAGGCAAGGCCGGGAGAAGAACGCGAAAGTTGTTCCTGGTCTTGCCTATTTGATGCGCTGCTGCTTGCGGCGCCATATTATTCAGCTGTCCGGCGTGACGGACTGGACTTCATCAAACTGCCGATCGATCAGCACTTGGCAGGCATTCAGAAAATAGTCGGCATGATAGTAACCCTTATCCATGTAGGCGCTCATCATGGCGCCGTCTTTCAGCAGCTGAAGCTGGTAAGTGAGCTGGACCGGATCGCGGGCCCCGGCCTGGCGCGCAATATCTTCTACATCTTTCCAGAGGGCGGACCGGAATGACAAGGCTGCCTGGTGTCCGGGATGGTCCTCATCCGGAAACTCGACGATGGCGTTCATAAAAGGACAGCCGCGAAACCGGGAGCTCTGCATCCGTTCGACCAATTCCTCCAAAAGGGCATAGAGCTGTTTTTTGGGCGAATCGGGGAACTGACGCTTTACTTCTTCAAGGGTCTCCATTCTGATCTTGGAGCGCAGCTCCAAATAGGCCACGACCAGATGGTCCTTGGTCGGGAAGTTGCGGTAAAAGCTGGCCTTGGCGACCCCTGATTCTTCAATGATCCGGTCGATCCCCACGGCACGCACGCCTTCACTATAAAATAAATCGGACGCCACCTTCAGTATCCGTTCTTTGGCGGATTCCTTCTTCGTCATTCTAATCACCTATTCCTAAATAAAGGTAAATTCGCTGTTGACATGAGACAGATCTGTCTGTATCATACGGTTATCAAACGAGACAGATCTGTCTCATTTATTTTAATGGCTGATTCCGGCTGCTGTCAAATGCTCGGGATCGCCAGAGGAGGATGAAGCAAGCGATGAACCAACCGTTCAATTCTATTCCCGCGCCACTTGCGCAGGCGGCAGCTGAGCCGCGCCAGAGGCCGCGTTTAATGCTGGCGGTGATGCTGCTGTCCGTGTTTATGGCCGTAGCGAACATTTTTATCATCAATGTGGCGACCCCTTCGATTCAGCGGGGGCTTCACGCCGATTTCTACGGCGTACAGTTCGTCGTTTCGGCCTACACCTTGTCCTATGCCGTGGCCTTGATTATCGGCGGGCGGCTGGGCGACCGGTACGGACGGCGGAAGATGCTCCTGATCGGCGTAGCCGGCTTTACTTTAACATCCTTGTTATTCGGCATTTCGGGCAGTGTCGGTGTGCTTACGGCCATCCGCGTGCTTCAGGGCTTTAGTGCGGCATTGATATCCCCGCAGGTGCTGTCCCTCATTCAGGCGCAGTACCCGCCGGAGAAGAGGGGAATGATCTTCGGGCTGTATGGCGCCGCCCAGGGATTGGCCGCTTCGACCGGCCAGCTCATCGGCGGTTTGCTGCTCGGCTGGAATCCGTGGCATCTCGACTGGCGGCTGGTCTTTTTCTTCAGCGTCCCGGTCGGATTGATCATCCTGGCCATGGCTCCGTTTGTTCCGGAATCGAAGGATGCGGACCGCTCGCGGATGGACTGGTTCGGTGCAGCCATAGCGGCGGCAGGCCTGCTGCTCCTCGTGTATCCGCTGGTTCAAGGGCAGAAGGAAGGGTGGCCGGCGCTGCTCGTCATCAGCCTGATTCTGTCCGTCCCTGTCCTCGCCGTCTTCGTATGGATGCAGCGCAGGCTGCTTGCCAAAGGGCGCCGGCCGTTTATGAACGTCAGGCTGTTCGGCCAGAAAGCATTCAGCCTGGGCCTGGCCGTGATCTTCCTTATGATGACCGCCCAAGCCGCCTTTTTTCTGATCACGGCCTATTTGCTGCAGATGGGGCATGGATTCAGCGCCCTGAAATCAGGCTTAATCATTCTGCCTATGGGCATCGGATATTTCCTGGCTTCGCTGCTGTCACCGAAGCTGGCGGGCAAAATCGGAGCCCACGTCCTTACCGTCGGTTCGGTGATGACCTCCGTCGGCTATTTCGCCGTCGCCCTGACGATTTGGGCCACCGGGTGGTCGCCGAACGTATGGTTCTGGCTGCCGGCTCTCGTACTGCTGGGCATAGGCCAAGGCTTTATCGCCGCGCCGCTGACCAATGTGGTGCTGTCCAAAGTAGAGAAGCAGGATATCGGATCGGGCTCCGGCATTTTGACGACGGGAATGCAGCTTGCCTCCGCCATCGGCATCGGCCTCATCGGAATTGTTTGGATGAGCTCTTTAAGCCACTATGCCCATCAGGCGGAGGCGCGGACCGAGCTTGAACTGCGGCAGCATCTGACATCCTACGCCCTGTCGGAGGAGCAGGGGCAGACGGCGCTGGCCAGGCTGCGGGATTGTTTCCCGGCAGCGGCCGGTCAGGCACAGGCAGCTCCCGGCGCATGCAAGGTTACGGCTTCCGCTGCCGGGGGTGCTGACAGGCTGGTGGCGGACGGCGTATTGCAGTCGAATGCGCGCAGCTACACGAGCGCCTTTATCCTCAGTATGACGGTGCTCGGTTTCTACACCATGCTGATCATCCCAATGACGGTCGCTCTCGCCGGAAGAAAGCGGAAGAGCTAAAGGAGAGCTGAAGGAGCAGCGGCTGAACCGGTAAGGGATTTGAAGATCGTCTGAGGCACACCGATCATCGGATGAACGTGCCCGTGAATCCGGCAGGCTTGACCTCGTAAACGGCCATTCGGCTCTTTGTCCCGGCGCAATAAAAAACCCGGCCGATTCATCAGGAGAATCGGCCGGGTTTTGGCGCATTTAAGCACGTTGCGTATACGTTGAATTTACTTAGGCTGTACCGTATCGGCGTCCGACGTCACGATGATCGCTTCGGCACTCGTGATGCCGGGAATCGATTTGGTCATGATCGGAGAATGATAGGCGATAATTTTGGTGCCCGGGCGAAGCTCGGTATCGCCGCCCATTGTCGGGATGACCGGCGTATCTTTCGAGATGTTCAGAAGGACATCGTTGTCGGTGGAATCATCGGAACCGACGTTCACATAGACCTGATCGGCCGAAGCACGGTCCGATGCTTTAACGGTGCCTTCGATTTTGACCGTTTCCGCCTTCTTCACCACGATTTTGCCGGCATGCGTTTGGGCCGGATAAATCATCGTCATGATATCGCTGTAGTAGGCGTCCACGCGGATATCCGCCTTCAGGGCATCCTTGGTCAGCGCCTTGCCGTCTTCGTCGACGATTTGGGTTTTGTCATCCACGGAGAGGATGACGTAGTTGACGCCGCCATTGTCATGAGCCTTGCCGACGACCGTCACTTTGCCGTCCGCCGTATTGGTCACGATGCCGTCCGTACCGGCTTTGAGTTCCTGATCCGTATTTCCGGTTTCGCCGCTTCCGGCGTCTTCGGTGTTCACGATCACATAATTTGTTCCGGCTTGCGGCGGCAGGCTCATGGCCACGGCAGGGCCATAGAAAGCTCGGATGCTCGTACCCTCTTTAATGTCGCCGCTGGTCAGCACCTTGCCATCCTGGCTGAGGATGGTGGCCTTATCCGCGAGATGCAGAAGGATCGTCTCCCCATTAGAGGTGTAAATATCGGTTCCTTTGACCAGGATGCCGTTCTCTCTTACTTCGGATACGGTACCGTCAATGGCGGTAAAGCTCTGGTCCTGAACGACAAGCGTCAGCGCCGTGCCGCGGGCCGGGAGGCTTTTCGTAATATTCGGTCCGTAGAACGCCTTCACGACTTTTTTCTCATCGATTACGGTTTTCAGGGGAACGGTTTTCCCGCGGGCATCAATGATCTTGGTCTCCGGCGTGATGGCCAGGATGATCTGGCTTTGATCGCTTGGAGCCAGTCCCCGACCCGTTACTGTAACGAACTTGCCGGTCTTGTCGTTCACGAAGTTCGTGATTTGTCCCCAGGTGGCAGGAACCACTTTGGCCTCATGTTGAACCTGGCCTTGTCCGCTTTGAGCGGATGCAGGCGGCACTTCCTGGGCGCTGGCCGCAACCGGAACGGCTGCCAGCGCGGCAATCGACGCGGTTGCCAATACTTTGTAGATTTTGTTCATCTGTCATTTTCCTCCTCTATATGGCTTTCTTGCGAGTGCGGATCGGAATATTTCACCGTGCATGCAATTGGTAAATGATGCTTGTTCCTTCATAGTTCCTGACGAGGGAAATGTGCCAAATGTTGCATGCTGAAATCACTATATAGATCTTGGACGAGGCTGGGCACCTAAAAAATGCCGGTTGAATTTGAAATGAAGAAGAAATGGGCAACCTGTAGGAAGGCAACGTTATCGCGATTACAGGAGGAATTAGAACAATGAAGGAGCTTTATACGGCAAGCGTCACAGCAACTGGAGGCCGGGATGGCAGGCTGGAGTCGAGCGACGGCATGCTGAACCTTAATGTGATCCATCCGAAGGAATTGGGTGGACCGGGAGGAGCAACCAATCCAGAGCAGCTGTTTGCGGGTGGATACGCAGCATGCTTTGAAAGCGCGCTGAATGTCGTGTGCCGGGAAAGGAGAATAAAGGTGGACAGCACGGAAGTGACGGCGCATGTGACTCTCGGTAAAGATGAAACAGACCATTATAAGCTTGCAGTCAAGCTCGACATTACCTTGGCAGGTATAGAAAGGGAAACGGCTCGGGAGCTGATTGAAGCGGCGCATGACGTCTGTCCGTACTCGAGGGCAACTCATGGCAATATTGACGTCCAATTAAACTTGATATAAAACAACCACATGTTCAAACCGCCTAGAGCACTGGCTATCACAGCCGCCAGTCTTATTTGGCGGTTTGTTTGCGTGTGCCTATGGAAATCGTTTCTCTTTTTCCGGAAACTCCACCTGTTCATGCTAATAGATATTCTCCGCGTTGAATACGCTTTCGTCTCCTTATGCGATCCCCATATGTATGTATTTACCAAAATGCTCAGGCTAGAATTCAAATAAAGTTCGACTTATTATAAAATTGCTGCAAATGTCCCAGATATCACTACATGCGGGGCGGATGGGGGAGAAAAGCGATGGCTTATCGGTCTTTACCGAACGTTCCGATCGGGTCGAACTCATCCAATTCCGGGTTTGGAGAATGAGATAGCGGGTGTCTCCGGTACCTTAAAAATATGCAAGAGATCTGTTAGTATCGATATCACCCGGCATAGTTCTAAGGGAGGGGAATAGTGCCTGTCTCTTCGGCATGAGCGACCAAAAATGAACAATCTGGTTAAAAACGAAAAATTGCAGATGGTTGTAGTCGCAACGGCCACGGCCATTGGCGCTGAATTTAAGATCCATCCGTTTCAAGGTGACGTTTTCCGCATCGGGTTCGGCGTCAGCACATTTTTACTTTTCTTGCTGTTCACCCGCCACTTGCCCTATATCAAAACAGGTATCATTACCGGCATCCTGAATGCAGTCCTGCAAAACAGCCTCGCAGCCGGCGCGTATTATTTGATTTATGCCTTCGGGATGAGCCGGATACAGAAAAGGCTGGACCGATTTCAGCCGCTCGTTCTGGGCGGGATCGTCACTGCAATCGATTTTGCATCTAATGTTACGGAGCTTTTACTGCACGGGCTAATGCTCGGCACCTACCGTTTTTCATTTCATGAATGGTGTTATTTGTTCATGGTGGCGATTTTGCGCAGCTATTTTATCATCGGCTTGTTCAGCAGCATCTCCATCAACCAAATGCGCGCCCTCCATGCTGAGCAGGAAAAGCGGATCAAGCAAATGCTGAATGTCGGCGCCGGCTTGTACGGGGAAGCCATTTATCTGAGAAAATCGATGGAGACGATCGAGCGGATTACCGCGAGCAGCTTTGACCTGTACCGCAAGCTGAAAAAGGATCGCCTGTGCGATTATAGCAGGCAGACCATCGCGGTCGCTCAGCAGCTCCACGAGGTAAAGAAGGACTCCCAGCGTATTTTGGCGGGCCTTCGAAAGCTTTACGATGATGAAATCGTATTCGATTTGACGTTAACGGAAATCGTTCGTTTCGTGGTTGAAGGAAACCGGGAATATAGTGAAATGCTGAAGAAAAAAATCGTTATCGAAGCGGAAACGGAAGTGAAGCGGGATTTGTGCAGGCCGGATTACTTTCCCCTGATGACAGTGCTGAACAACCTTGTGGCCAACGCCGTCGAAGCGATTGATAAACAGGGAGCGATCCATTTGAAAGTGTTTGAGGACGAGCGGGATTTTGTTTTTATCGTGAGGGATTCGGGCAGGGGGATCCCTGAGGAGCTTCGCGGCATTATTTTCGAGCCGGGCTTTACAACCAAGTTTAATGAGAAAGGCGTTTCGGCCAACGGTATCGGTTTGTCGCATGTCCGCGAGATTGTCCGGTCCTTCGGCGGTCATATTGCCGTGGAGCCGGCCGGCAGGTCCGGCGGGTCCCGGTTTGTCGTCCGTCTTCCCAAACCCGATGTAGAACAAGGAGGCCATCAAGATGTCTCTTAAGTTCGCGATCGTTGACGACGACGTGGCAAGCCGGAAAATGCTGCAAAATATTGTTGAGGATACCTCGCTTGGCGAAGTCGTCGGCTTGGCGTCCGGCGGGACCGAAGGGGTAGGGTTGATTCTTGACGCGTTACCGGACGTTGTTCTTATCGATTTGCTGATGCCCGATAAGGACGGGATCGAGACGATCATGGAGGCCAAGGAGCAAGGCTTTCGGGGGAAATTCATCATGATCTCGCAAATCAGTAATAAGGATTTGGTCGGACACGCCTACCAATCCGGAATCGATTTTTTTATTCATAAGCCGATCAACCGTTTGGAAGTGGAGGCCGTCTTGATGAAGGTGAACGAGCGGTGGAGATACGAGCGGTATATTTATGACATCAAACAAACGCTGGCGGCATTCGAAGGCATGGAGCAATTGCCGCTCCGCAATAGGCGGACCGTTCGCGATGTCATGTGTTCGATTCTCATGGAGCTGGGCATCGTCGGCGAAATTGGGAGCAAAGATATCGTTTCGATTATCGAAGATCTCATCGAGCATCCGCGTTCGTCCGGTTTCCCGCCTTTAAAAGAATTGTACGAAGCGGTGGCCAGTCGTTACAAGCAAAGCCCAAGCGAGATTGAAAAGGAGCGCAAGGCAATCGAACAGCGGATCCGACGAGCCGTCATGACGGCTCTGACGAATTTGGCTTCCATTGGCTTGACGGATTACGGCAATCCCAAATTTGAACATTATGCGCCTCTTTATTTTGATTTTGAGGACGTTCGGCGGAAAATGAGGGTGATGGAAGAGGATCCAAGCCAGGATAAAGGGAAAGTGAATATTAAAAAATTCCTCCAGGTACTTTATTTGGAAGTTCGGGAGAAGCTCAGAAAGTAGTATTCTCCGAAAAATCGATTCACCATGTTAGATAGTATAACGCTTACAATAGATGATGAGTGAGGATACGCGCGTGCCGATTGGAGGCTCGCGCGTTTTTTTGTGAATTTTCTGTCGGATTTCGTAAGATTTTGTAGGGCCGAATTTATCTTAATATTAAAGGAGGTCGTCTTTTATTACGAAATAAGTCATCTAACCAAACATGAACACTGTCTGTCCCTCGGATCTCAGTACTGAAAAACTGAACATGTACGAACCCGTTTATAGGGAAGAGGTGCAAGCGTGCGCGCTTCTTTCTTCCATAATGAAAAAATCAGGAGGTTACTCAGATGAAGAAATGGAAAAAAGGACTCGGAGCGGTAATGGTTACCGTGTTGGGGGCATCTTTGCTGGCCGGATGCGGCAGCTCCGGGAAGAACAGCTCCGCCGCGAGTGGCTCGGAGGGGGCGGGAGGCGACCTGACGGTCATTAAAATTGCCTCGCAATCGCCGTTGTCCGGCAGCAGCTCCGCCTACGGGGAATCGATTAAACTCGGCGGCCAAATGGCGCTCGAGGAACGCAAAGACGAATTCAAGAAGCTCGGCTTCGACCTGCAGTTTGTTCCTTACGATGATCAGGGTGACTCCAAAAAAGGGGTAGCCAATGCCGAATTGATCGGCGCGGACAAATCGGTGATGGCGGTGCTCGGACATTTTAACTCCGGCGTTTCGATTCCGTCATCGGTCGTATACGAGAAATATAGCATCCCAATGGTTTCTCCGGGGAGCACGGCGACGGATCTTACCGACCGCAAGCTGAAATCGGTGAACCGCGTTGTCGCCCGCGACGACTTTCAGGGACCGGCAGGGGCCGAGTATGCCGTGAAAACCGTCGGGGCCAAGAACATTTTCATTATTCAGGACCAGACGGCATACGGCAAAGGCATTGCTGACAGCTTCCAAAACGCGGCCAAAGAGCTCGGAGCCAACATTGTCGGCTATGAGGGCATTACCGTCGGTGAGAAGGACTTCAGCGGCGTGCTGAACCAGGTACTGAGCAAGAAGCCGGACTTCATTTACTTCGGCGTCCTGTATAACGAAGGTGGATTGATCGTCAAACAGGCCCGCGAGAAAGGCATTGACGTGCCGATTATGGGCGGAGACGGGATCGACTCCTCCGGCATGGTCGATGTTGCCGGCGACAAGCTGACCAATGTGGCGTACAGCTCTGTAGCCACGGACATCATCAAGTCGAACAAGGAATGGGCCGATAAGTATCACCAGAAATTCGGTAAAAATCCCGAGAACTACGCGGTATATTCTTATGACGCAATGAACGTTATCCTGAACGCTCTGACAAAGGCGATCGACGCGAACGGCGGCAAGGTGCCTGCTCGCGAGAAGGTTCGCGATGCGATTCGCACTACGACCGATTATCAGGGTATCGCGACGAAGGTAAGCTTTGATGACAAAGGTGACAACAAGTATGCCAAAGTGTTCATTTACAAATATGACGGTCCCCAATATCCAGGCAGTATGATCTCTGAGGTCGAACCGAAATAAGAACCTCGGGATGGATGGGATTGCTGCGCAAAAGAGGTATGCTGAATCGGCTGCCTCATTTGCGACTGAAATACGGAAAAGGGGTTTGAACATGATTTCGGAGATCCTGCAGACGCTTCCCCAGGTATTGGTCGACGGACTCGCGCTTGGAGCCGTATATGCCGTTGTCGCCATCGGCTACACGATGGTCTACGGTATTCTGGAATTCATCAACTTCGCGCATGGGGAAATTTTTATGACCGGCGCGTTCGCAGGAACGGCGGCGCTGCTAACTTTGAAGTCCGCCGGCTTACTGGGAGCCATGCCGGGTTGGCTTGCTTATTTGCTGGCATTTGTCATCGCTATGCTGTTAACCGGGATTTTGGGAATCGGAATTGAACGTGTGGCGTACCGGCCGCTTCGTAAAGCGCCTAAGCTGATCTCTTTTATTTCCGCGGTCGGCATTTCCTTCCTGCTTCAGGACATCGTCCGGTTTATCGCCGACCTGAAAACGGGCAATTTTATTGTGACAGGCATTACGCTTTACGACAGCAACCTCAAGGTCGCTGCTTCTTCTCTTTGGAGTGTTTTCGGCGATGCTTTTATTAAAACGAATACAATTATCGTGCTCGCTGCGGCCGTGGTGCTCATGATCGGTCTCGATTTGTTCGTGAACCGGACCAAATGGGGTGTCGCAATGCGCGCCGTCGCGCAGGACAGGGATACGGCATCGCTCATGTCGATCAACGTGAATAAAGTGATCGCGCTCACGTTTTTTATCGGTTCGGCGCTGGGTGGCGGCACTGGTGTACTATTCGCGCAGCAGTACGGCACGATTGACCCTTATATCGGCTTCACCCTGGGTATGAAGGCTTTCACCGCCGCCGTTCTCGGGGGCATCGGCAATATCCGCGGCGCGATGTTCGGCGGCATATTAATCGGTTTGATCGAGATGCTCGCATCGACGAATCTCGGGATTTTGACGGGCGGCAGTTTTGGTGCGGAATATAAAGACGTCATGTCCTTTCTAATCCTGATCGTTGTCCTGATCTTCAAGCCGGAAGGCCTGTTTGGCAAAGCCATCAAAGAGAAAGTGTAGGTGACAAGCGGTGAATAAATGGATATTCGTCCTCAGGCAAAATAAGCTCGTCCTAGCCGCGGTCTATGCGGTCTTTGTCATTGTCACGGCACTCAGCGTCTATTTATCGGATAAGTCGGTCGTTTCCTTTTTGCTGCTGCTCTCCTCCTTTTTGCTGCTGTACTATACTGCGTTCCCGAACACGGTGAAATGGGGGATTGCCGGCGTTCTTCTTCTGATCGTCATTCCGTTTGCTACCTCGGGCGGAGCTTCACACGAATCGTACATGGAAGTCGTCACGCAGTGTGGTATTTACATAGCCATGGCGCTTGGACTCAACATCGTGGTTGGATTCGCCGGGCTGCTCGACCTCGGGTTTATCGCTTTTTTCGCGGTTGGCGCGTATTCGTACGCCATCTTTTCGACCCCACAGGTGAGCAACTTTATTTCGGGCAATTTATTCCCGCTTTCCGGGTCTTGGTTCTGGTTATTCATTCTGCTCGGCGGGTTTATCGCCGCGCTGTTCGGCGTGCTTCTCGGCCTGCCGGTGCTTCGGGTAAAAGGCGATTATCTGGCCATCGTAACGCTTGGATTCGGCGAAATCATCCGGCTTATTTTCAACAATCTGTCCAAACCGGTGAATATCACGAACGGGGCGATGGGAATCTCGTCGATTCCGCCTCCGAATCTGTTTGGATTCCAATTTACGTTCCCGCACCAATTTTATTTTATTGTGATCGCGATCCTGGCCGTCGTCCTGTTCGGCGTAAGAAGGCTGGAGCACTCCAGGCTGGGCCGTTCATGGAAAGCGATTCGGGAAAACGAGATTGCGGCCCAGGCGATGGGGATTCCGGTCATCGGCACCAAGCTAACCGCCTTCGCCGTTGGCGCGTCGTTCTCCGGCATGATGGGCGTCGTGTTTGCCGCGAAGCAAACGTTTATCGATCCGACGAGCTTTACGCTGGTCGAGTCGGCGACGATTCTGGTTATGGTTATACTGGGCGGAATGGGCAGCGTTCCCGGTGTCATTCTGGGTGCCGCGATCGTGACGATTCTTAACCTTCAGGTGCTGACGGAGCTGACCAACTGGTTTAACCAGCTGACGTTGAACGGCATCGTGAACATCCCGAGCGCGCTATCGCCGTCGAAAATGCAGCGGTTACTCTTTGGCGTCATTCTCGTGCTGATGGCCATTTTCCGGCCGAACGGTCTCATTGCGGCCAAGAACCGCAAGGTAAACGAGGAAAAGCTGAAAGCGAACCTCCCCAAGGCGGCAGTTCCAATCGGGCAGTCGGCCAAGCAGAGCGGAGGTGCGTTCAAATGAGCGAGCTGAAAGTATCGAAGCTGATCAAGCGGTTCGGCGGCCTCGTTGCTGTGAACGGGGTAGACTTTACGTTCCCGGAAGGGAAAATATCCGCTGTGATTGGTCCGAACGGAGCCGGGAAAACGACTTTCTTCAATATGATTACCGGCATCTACATACCGGATGAAGGCGAAATCGAACTGGGCGGCAAATCGATCGTGAAGGTGAAGCCCCACAAAATTACGGAGCTGGGCGTAGCCCGTACGTTTCAAAATATCCGTTTGTTCGGAAGCATGACCGTCCTGGAGAACGTGATGGTCGGCATGCATATTCATCTGAAGGCGGGGTTGTTCGGCACGCTGCTTCGTCTGCCGGGAATCCGGCAGGAAGAGGAGGATTCCGCGGCGGAAGCCTACCGCCTGCTCGAATACGTTGGTTTGGCAGCCTACTTGAATGAGGAGGCAGGCAGTCTGCCTTACGGAGCCCAAAGGCGTCTGGAAATCGCCCGGGCGCTTGCGACCCGGCCGAGGGTGCTGCTGCTGGACGAACCGGCGGCGGGCATGAACCCGCGCGAAACGGCGCAGCTGATCGAGCTGATCAAGCAAATTCAGCGAGAGATGGGCATTACGGTCGTGCTGATCGAGCATGACATGAAGCTCGTCATGGAGCTGTCCGAATATATTCTGGTTCTGGACTACGGCACGAAGATTGCCGAAGGGGTCCCGGAGGAAATCCGGTCCAACCCCAGAGTCATTGAAGCCTATTTGGGCAAAAGCGCAGTCCGGCAGGAGGTGATGTCATGAGCTTGCTTGAGCTTCATAAGGTGCATGCTTATTACGGCGCAATCGAGGGACTTAAGGGAATCTCTCTTTCGGTGAACGAGGGCGAAATCGTCACGCTGATCGGTTCGAACGGCGCAGGCAAGTCGTCGACCCTGAAATCGATCTGCGGCCAGGTGAAAATCAAAGGGACGATTCGATTTGGCGGCCAGGACATTTCCACCCAGCCACCGCATCAGACTGCACTGGACGGCATTGCGCACGTTCCAGAGGGACGGCGCATTTTCCCGAGGCTGACTGTGAAGGAAAATTTGGAGATGGGCGCGTTCTCGGTCAAAGACAGGAAAATCGTGAAGGACAGAATGGAGCGCGCTTTCGGTTATTTTCCGCGCCTAAAGGAACGGCTCGGCCAGCTTGGCGGGACGATGAGCGGCGGCGAGCAGCAGATGCTCGCGATCGCCCGGGCACTGATGATGCAGCCGAAAATTTTGCTTCTCGACGAGCCGTCCATGGGACTCGCTCCGATCATCGTGGAGCAGATCTTCGATATCATTCAGGAGCTGAATCGGACGGGAATGACCGTTCTGCTCGTGGAGCAAAACGCGTATCAGGCGCTTCAAATCGCCCATCGCGGCTATGTCATTCAGACCGGAGAAATCATCATGGAAGACGAGGCCCGCTTGCTGCTGCAAAGCGAGCAGGTCAAGGAGGCTTATCTGGCCTGACATGCGTCCAATCCTATACGGTATCCTGGCTTCCTTTTTCTTCTCCGCCATCTTCGTACTGAACCAGGCGATGAAGTTTTCCAATTCAGGATTTGGAACGGCAACTCGGCGTCCGGCTCTACGACAGGTTATTTGGAATAACGAAAGGGTTGTCTCTACATAGAGGCAACCTTTTTTGTTATTGCCTTCCGTTTTGCATTTGTATACAAATTCATTATATCCTTAGCCCCAATAACACGCTTATGGGCTGGCGGCCATACAATGGGGAAAGAACATTGAAGCTGGAGGTATTCTAATCATGAAAATGACGCTGGATCTTGCCAAATTGCTGCTCGACGCAGCCGAGAAGAAAGCCAAGGAAATGGGGCTGGCCCAGGATATCGCCATCGTGGACGACGGCGCGAATCTGGTCGCCTTCCACCGGATGGACCATGCCCGGCTGGGGGGCATTGATATCGCCCAGAACAAAGCCTGGACCAGTGTGGCCCTGCAATTGCCAACCTCGAATCTGTCCAGGACGGCCCAGCCCGGGCAGCCATCCTTCGGGATTAATACGACGAATCAGGGCCGGGTGGTCATCCTGGGGGGAGGCATCCCGTTAAAAGCAGGCGATGTCATCATTGGGGGCATCGGGGTCAGCGGAGGGACAAGCGAGCAGGATATCCAGGTGGGGGAGGCCGCGGTGCAGGCCTTTGACCGCTGGCTGCACCGGTCAGACCTCCGGAACATCTCGTTTCGGATTGGATCGAATCAAGCGTAAGGGGGCTTAAAGAACGCTGGAATCGGTCACAATAGAAAACCCTCCGTCCAGCCTGCATGTGAGGCGGTTTGGAGGGCTCTGCTTAACTATGGTGGATCAGAACGCCCAGTTACCCATACGGAATACAGGTTCCCTTCGGCCGTCCGCCGTAATCCCGTCGATGTCCATGTCGGCGGAACCGATCATGAAGTCCACGTGGATTATGCTGTGATTCAGCCCGGCACGGTCAAGCTCTTCCCGGGTGAGCGAGGTTCCGTTCTCGATGCAGGTCGGGAAGGCTTCGCCCAGGGCCAGATGGTTCGATGCATTTTCGTCAAATAGCGTATTGAAAAAAATAAGCCCCGTCTCCGAGATCGGCGAGCGATGCGGCACGAGCGCGGCTTCGCCCAAATAGCGGGCCGACGCGTCCATGTCGAGCATGCCCTTTAAAAATTCATAACCCTTCTCTGCCGTAAAATCGACGACTTTTCCGTCCTCAAACGTCAGGCTGAAGTTCTCGATCAGGTTTCCCTGATAGCTGAGCGGCTTGGTGCTACGGACAGTTCCCCGGGTCCCTTCCCTGCGGGGCGAAGTGAATACTTCCTCCGTCGGAACGTTCGGGTTGAACTCATTGCCCGCTTCGTTCCGGGCGGTACCGCCGTTCCAGACATGATGCTCCGGAAGCTCGATCAACAGGTCGGTGCCCGGAGCTTTATAATGAAGCTGCTTGTACTGCTTGCGGTTTAAATATTCGCGCTTGCTGCGCAAATTTGCATTATGTTCGTTCCAAGCCTGGATGGGATCGCCGCCGCTTACGCGGGCGGTTTGGAAAATCGCCTCCCACAGCGCCTCAACCGCGGCTTCCGGTGCCAGATCCGGGAAAACCCGCTTCGACCAGCCTTCGGACGGAACGCCGATAATGGACCAGGTCATTTTGCTTGCGGACATATACTCGTGCCACTTGGAGAGTGCGGCGCTTGCCGCCTTGGAATGGGCTGAGATCCGCTTGGGGTTCACGCCTTTCAGCAGCTCGGGATTGGCCGATTCGATAAAGAGAAATGCTCCGTCGTTCTCGGCGAACTCCTGAACCCACTTCGCTCTCCATACCGGATACTCCTCAAAAGCCTCGTCAGGAGCGAGATGATATTTCAGCTGCGTGCTGATTTCGTCCTGCCACTCAATATGAACCAGCTTCGCTCCGGCGTGATACGCCTGCTTGGCGATCATGCGCACAAACTCCGGCACATGGATCGGAGCGCTGATCCACAAGGACTGCCCCGGCTGAATATGGACCGCAACATGGACGGCGAGCTCGGCGTATTTTTCCAAACGGTCTAAAAAACTCATGGACTTTTTCCTCCCCGACTTCGGCAGATTATAACAATCTACTAAGGATTCGCCCTTTCTTCGCCAGTTCCTTCCAGCTTTCGCGCCGCCGGAGGTCTCCGAACAGATACCATACGTGTATGATCTTGTCTAAACAGGAGGGAATGTAGAAGGACATCGGGCTTTTTCCGCGAATTAGGAAGGGAGCAAAGCAAGGGGGAGACGCCATGAAGAAACAACGGCCCATCTATGTGCAAACCGATATCGACACAACGATGGATAAGCTATGGGAATATACCCAGAACCCGGTTTTGCATACCGCGTGGGATGCCCGGTTTACGGAAATTTCGTATTTGCCGCGGGCAGAGGAAGAGCCTCAACGTTTTCTGTACCGAACCCGGATCGGCATGGGGATCGACATTGCAGGCGAGGGAGAATCGGCGGGACAAGTGGAGAAGGAATCCGGGGACCGGGTTTCCTCACTAAAGTTTTGGACGCATAACCGGCTGTCGCTCATCCGTAAGGGCAGCGGGTATTGGAAGTATACGAACAAAGACGGCGGTATCGGCTTCGAGACGCTGTACCAATATGAGTCGGCTTTTGGCGCGGCGGGGCGCCTTGCTGATGCCTACCTGTTCAGGCCGCTGCTCGGATGGGCGACGGCTTGGAGCTTTGACGCTTTAAAAATGTGGCTGGAGCAGGGATTTCATCCGAAGCTGCTTCTCCAGCGTTTTCTCACGTACTGGACCGTGTGCGGGGTAATCGCCTTTGTATGGCTGTACCACGGCCTCGTTCCCAAGTTAATCATGGCCCATCCGGACGAAATTCGCATGATGGAGGCTGTAACCGGGAGCATGGGCAGCGGCGTGGCGATGATCCGGATGGTCGGCATACTGGAAATGCTCTTTGGGCTCGTGTGGCTGCTGCCGCTGTATAAGCTGAAGCGCCCGCTGTTTATTCTCCAGATCGTGGCCATCTGCGGTCTGACCGTCTCTGCGGGAATCGGGGACATCGGCAGTTTCGTCGCCCCGTTTAATCCCGTGACGCTAAACGGAATGCTGATCATCCTGTCGCTGATCGGCTACGGGAACAGCCGTCATCTGCCCAGTGCCGCCCGCTGCCGCCGAAAGAAGGCGGGTGACCTATGAAATCGATCTATGAACAGGCGCTCGGCGATACCTATCAGCTGCTGCATCCCAAGCTGCAGGAGCGTTACCGGCTGACGGGAGATGCGGTTTTTGCCGGGGCCGGCCGGATGGAGGAGATCAGCGGCGGTTCGATCGCCGTGCGGGCCATGATGATGCTCGGTATTCCTGCCCGTCTCTTTTTCCCCGAACGGGGCCGGAACATCCCTTTCGTCATTCACAACAAGGTATCCCGGGATGCAAAGGGCCAGGAGACGGTGCATTGGGATCGGACGTTTGATTTCCGGGGAAAAAAGCGCCATTTCGATGCCGTGATGAAATGGGACGGCGAGGAGGAGCAAATCCTGGACCTGTTCGGTAAGCCGGCGCTGCTCGGCTCCTCTCTGTCCCTCCACGTGGACGACAAAGGAGCCATGCACATCAACTCAAGGAGCCAATGGCTGCCCTTGTTCGGCATGCGGATCCCGCTTCCCCGGGTTTTTCACGGGGCGGCCCAGATCGTGGAGTCCTACGATGAGGATCGGCAGTGCTTCCGGATCCGGGTGCATGTGCGCAATCCGCTGTTCGGCACCCTTTTCGCTTATAAGGGAAGCTTTACGGGAACAAGGAAAGACGGGAGCGGAGGAAGCCGGAATGAAGCGTAACGCATGGTTCGGATTGCTGCTGTATGTGATGTTTCTCGGTGTCAGCGGGCGGCAGCTTCAGGTGCTGGAAGCGGTGCTGATGCTGGCGGTCATGGTGCTGGTACCGGGTTTCCTGATGCTCGTAGATGCCCGCCTGCGAAACGGGAAAACGATGGCTTTGTACAAAATCATGACGGTACTTTATCCCCCGGCCGCCGTCTGTGCGGCACTCTCCTTCATGGAAGATATCCCGCTGTTATGCCTCCCCTGGGTGGCTTTTACGGTGATTACGGCGCTGTATGGGCTGAGACGGCTGCTGGAGCGGGGGCTGCATCCGCTTGCCGAAACCGCGGTGGATTTCGGACTGATGTACTTGGCCGGGGGCGGCTTCTGGTTCCTGGCCGCGTCGTTGCATCTGCGGGTGATGGATTTTTCGGACGTGCTCATCATGCTGACAGCTGTTCATTTCCATTACTCTTCGTTTATTATCCCGGTCCTGGCCGGGTTGTTGGGGCGAAAAATAACGGATAGACGGAGGCTGTATTTGACCTCGACCGTCATCATCATGCTAGCCCCGGCCGGCATTGCGCTGGGCATTGCTTTTTCGACCGCCCTTGAGTTCATTCTGGTGGCGGCGTACCTGGCTGCTCTTTACGGCTATGGACTGCTTGTCTTTAAAGCCTCCTTTACCCGCCGGGCCGCCAAATACCTCATATCCTTTTCGGCGCTCGTATTGATGGTGACGATTCTATTCTCCCTGGTTTACGCAGCCGGAAGGGCGATGGGGTTCGGGAGCCTCTCGATCAACCGGATGATCTGGATTCACGGCTTCATGAACGCGATAGGTGTAGCTCTACCGTCGCTTGCGGGCTGGCTGCTGGAGGGAAACTTCCCGAAGGAGAGCTATTATGGCAAACCGGTAAGCTCCATCACCGGCGGAAGGCATATCGGGCGCCACTTCTTAAGCAGGAAGGGAATCCTCGACGACACGGCGTCCTATTCAGGGCTGGTCGACCGGATCGACGGGTTTGACTCCGTCTCGTTTCGTGCCCGGAGGCTGTCGCCCGTCATTCGGGATTTCTATGAGCATACCGATCAGTACGCGATGAAGGCCGACATCCGCTGGGCCGGGTGGTTTTGGCCGCTGGCGGTGGTCTACCAAGCCATCAGCCGCCGGATCGGACAGATCCATCTGGGCACGTTCAAGGGGTGGCAGGGGATGTACGGCCGGGTTCTTCCGGTGGCGTCGGGCAAGGACGGCAGACAGCGGGTTCGGGCATGGCAGCGTTTGAACGGGCAGGGAGAGGCGATTTTCATTGCGCTCTATTCCCTGCATTGGTTCGGAGACGAGCCCTACATGAATATTGCCCTGCCGCTGCCGGGCGCCAATATGACCGGGATGCTGCGGCTGTATAATGAAGGCTCCGGGCTCGTTTTGACCAGCGCCCACAGCCCGGCTCACCGGGGCGATGAGGGCATTTATCTGCATGCCTCATGGTTCACGATGCGCCTGCCCCTGAAGGAAACCTTCTGGATCCGGGAGGCGGAGTCCGGACAGCGGCTGACGGCCCGCCACCGGATGTGGATTTTCGGTCTCCGTTTCTTGGATATCCGGTACGATATTCAGCGGTCCGGTTGAGGCCGCGTATGGATAGCGGCGTTGACATGTATGTCCCATGGGATATAATGCTAAAAGGAAGATGACCGAAAGATCAGGTATTGGAGGATTATTGTCATGAGCCAGGACAGGGAGCCGCTGTACATTCAAATTCAAAACCATTTCAAGCAGTTGATTGCTTCCAGGCAGCTGAAGGAAGACGACCGGATTCCGACCGAGAAGGAGCTGATCGACCAGTTTCAGGTGAGCCGGATCACCGTGGCCAATGCGCTGGCCGAGCTGGCTGGCGAAGGCTGGATCTATCGGATTCCGGGCCGGGGAAGTTACGTCAAGGGCGTGCCTGAGAAGTACATATCGGGTAATCCGGTCTCCCTCGTCTCTGAGGTCAAATCGTCGTCGGCTCCCAAGATCGGGCTCGTGTTCCCTTCCATTGAAGATTATTTTGCCATCCAAATGGTACGGGGGATCCGCAGCGCGCTGTCGGGGAGCAAGTACTCGCTGGTCGTCATGTTCACTTACAATTCCAAGGAACTGGAGAAGGAAGCGATCCGCGAGCTCCGCAGCACAACGGACGGGCTGATCATTTTTCCGGTGGATGCCGAGGTGTACAGTGAGGAAATTATCGCGCTGAAGATGCAAAATTACCCGTTCGTGCTCCTGGACCGGCATCTGCCCGGCGTAGAGACGAACGTGGTCCTGTCCGATCCGGCCCTGGGTTCCATCCTGGCGGTGGATCATCTGTGGGAGCTGGGACACCGGAACATTGCGATATGCTCGGATTCTCCAATACCGACGGTTACAGTCGATGAACGGATTCAAGGGTATAACGAAGCGCTGAAGAACAAGGGCGCGATGATCAATCCTGCTTTGATTCTTACCGATTTCAGCATTCCGACGGGGCCTTCCCGTACCGATCATCCGCTGTACCGCTTCCTCAAGAGCCGGATGGCGACGGCGTTTATCGCGCTGAACTGCAAGCTCGGAGTCAATCTGTGGTCCATGGCCAAGGAATTGGGGCTGGATGTCCCGGGAGACCTGTCCATCGTCACGTTCGATAACCCGAGTCCCATGCTCGAGGAGCTCAGTGTATTTACGTATATCGATCAAAGCGAGGAAGAAATGGGGCGCGAGGCGGCAAGCCTGCTGCTGGACATTTTGGAAGGGAACATCAAGGACGTCAAGTATACGAAGCGGATTTTTAAACCCCGTCTCGTCATTCACCATACGACAGGCCCGGTATAACCAGGTGAATCGGAAACGGCATTTCTTGCAACAAGAGATGCTGTTTTTTTTGTTTTATATTAAACATAAATGCTATATTATATATATTAATACGAGCAAAACTTATTGCTGATGTGCTGTAACCGACGAAGCAGCAATTTATTACTCCGGAATTTCCGGGAGCATGCATGGCCGGAGACGGAAGGATGCAGAAGGGGAAAAGGTGATCATCCATGAGATTTATGATTGAAAAGCTGGAGCGGCGCATTCAGGAGCTGGCCGGGCTGAGATACCGGGACCGCAAGCCGCTGGAGAACATGCATATCGTACCGGATGTGGACGGTTTGGCGGAAGCGAAAGCCGCCGCAGGCAGCCAGCCGGTCGTGAAGGTAGGGGACCGCTGGGGAGGAAGGGACCGCTACGCCTGGTTCATTGCCGACGTGGTGTTTCCCGCATCGTGGCGGGCGCAGGACGTCGTAGGACTGATCAAGCTTGGAGAAACGGGCGGGGGCAACTGCAGCGGTTATGAAGGCCAGGTGTACCTGAACGGAGAGCCGGCGCAGGCTGTGGACCGCAACCATGCCGAGCTGTTCTTTCCGGCGCAGGCCGTGGACGAAGGGCGCGTGGAGCTGGCCATCCGCGCATGGAGCGGGCTGACGCCCCCGAACGGCAGCCATATGCCGTTTGACCACCGGATCGATGTGCTGGAACTTGCGGTGCTGGATGCGGCGACCGACGATCTGTACTATACGGCGCTGCACATGCTGCAGACGGTGAAGCTGCTGGACGAACGCGCCCTGGAAAAGCAGGCGATGACATCTGCGCTGGAGGAGGCGTTCCGGCTGCTGGACTGGAGCGCGCCGGGATCGGACCGTTTCTACGCCTCCACCGAGCAGGCGCTGTACGTGCTGAAAGAGCGGCTGGAGGCGATTCCGCGCGGCCCGCGGCCGCAGATCACCGCGGTCGGCCACTGCCATATCGACGTCGCCTGGCTGTGGCGGCTGAAGCATACGCGTGAGAAGTCCGGGCGCTCATTCTCGACCGTGCTGACACTCATGGACCGCTTTCCGGAGTATGTCTTCCTTCAGTCCCAGCCGCAGCTGTACGCTTATTTGAAGAAGGATTTTCCGACGCTGTACGAGAAAATCAAGGATCGCGTGAAGGAAGGCAATTGGGAAGCGACCGGGGCGATGTGGCTGGAATCGGACTGCAACATTCCTTCCGGGGAGTCGCTGGTCCGGCAGCTGCTGACGGGCAAGCGCTTCTTCAAGAGGGAGTTCGGCGTCGATAACCGCGTCTTATGGCTGCCGGACGTGTTCGGATACAGCTGGGCGCTGCCGCAAATTTTGAAGAAGAGCGGCATCGACTACTTCATGACGACCAAAATCAGCTGGAGCCAATACAACCGCTTCCCGTACGACACGTTCATGTGGCGCGGCATCGACGGAACCGAAATGCTGACGCATTACATCACGACCCCGGACAATGACGGCAGCTGGTTCTATACGTACAACGGCAACATTACCGGCTCCTCGATTCAGGGATTGTGGGATAACTACCGGCAGAAGGACATCAACGAGAATCTGCTGCTCGCCTACGGCTGGGGCGACGGCGGCGGCGGCCCGACCCGGGATATGCTCGAAGCGGCCCGCCGTTATGAAGACATGCCGGGGGCGCCGCAGGTGAAGCAGGGCGGAGCGGAAGAATTCTTCGAACAGCTGGAGGAGCGGGTCAAGGATGATCCGCAGCTCCACTTGTGGGATGGGGAGCTGTATCTGGAATACCACCGCGGGACCTATACGTCCCAGGCTTATAACAAGCGGATGAACCGCCGGATGGAACAGCTGCTGCACAACGCGGAGTTCGTAAACACGCTGGCGCTGATCCTGAATCCGGGCTATGCCTATCCGGCCGCGGGCCTCGCGGACAGCTGGGAGATCGTGCTGCGTAACCAATTCCACGACATCATCCCGGGCTCGTCTATTCACGAAGTGTATGAGGACAGCCGGATCGAGTATGCTGAGGCCGAGCAGCTGGCCGTGCAGGTGCTTGAACAGGGGCTGTCGCAGTTTAACGCCGCGGGCCGAGGGGAAGCGGCTACACAGCCGGACTCCGCCAAGGCGGAAGGGAAGGGCCTGCCTGTCCGGATTTTCAATCCGCTCGGCTGGTCGCGCTCTTTCGTCAGCGAAGTTCCCGTGGAAGGAGCCGCACAGATGGTGTGGTATTCCGCAGCCGGAGAAGAGCTGCCGACCCAGAGCATTCCAGCACAGGAGGGTGAATCATCCCGCGTACTGGTTACCGTGAAGAATGTGCCGGCCTACGGATACACGACCATTTACGGCCGCAGCAGTGGGGCGGGCACCCCAGGTTCAGCTTCCGCTGCAGGCGCGGCAGCGGCTGAGACGGATTGGCAGATCACAGGGGACGTCGTGGAAACGCCGTTCTACAGCATCCGCCTGAATGAAGCCGGTCAGCTGGTATCGCTGTACGACAAGCAGGCGGACCGCGAAGTACTGAAGCCGGGCGAGCCGGCCAACGTGCTGCAGGTGTTCGAGGATAAGCCGATGGCGCACGACGCCTGGGATATCGATATTTTCTATCAGGAAAAAATGCGGACGGTCGAAGACCTGAAGGAACTGTCCGTCCTGGAGGAAGGCCCGCTGCGCGGCGTGATCAAGCTGGTGTATGCGTATCAAAACTCCACCATTGAGCAGCGGTTCACGGTGTACCGGGACGACCCGCGGATCGATTTTGTGACCAAAGTGGATTGGCACGAGCACCAGCAGCTGCTCAAGGCTGCATTTCCGGTCGACATCCGCTCCACCAAAGCCACTTACGAGATCCAGTTCGGCAACGTGGAGCGTCCGACCCACTGGAACACGAGCTGGGATTACGCCCGGTTCGAATCCGTGGCGCAGCGCTGGGTGGATCTCTCCGAGGGCGGCTACGGCGTCAGCCTGCTGAACGACTGCAAATACGGGCATGACATCCGCAACCACGTCATCCGCCTCAGCTTGATCAAATCCGCCCTCTATCCGGACGGATCCGCCGATCAGGGCGAGCACGAATTTACGTATTCGCTGTATCCGCACCGCGGCGGCTGGTATGAGGGCGGGACCCATCAAGCGGCCTGCGGCCTGAATACGCCTCTGCTGGCCGTGCCGGTACAGGAAGGCATCCTGCCGGAGGCGCTCAGCCTGGTGAAGGTGGATCAGCCGAATATTATGATCGACACGGTCAAAAAGGCCGAGGATAGCAACGATATCGTCATCCGTCTGTATGAATACGGCGGCATCCGCACCCGCGCCCGGGTCGAGCTGGACCTGCGTGCCGGTACGGTCAGCGAAGCGGCCGAGACGAATTTAATGGAAGAAGGCGGCGAGCCGTTAAGCGTATCGGGCAACGGTACAGAGCTGCGGTTCAAGCCGTACGAAATCAAAACGCTGGTCGTATCGCTGGCGCGTTAACCGCCAGCAGCATACGTTAGTCCATACGCACCAACACAAGCAAGCCCAGCCTCACCCGTAAAGGGGGAGAGCTGGGCTTGCTTTCTTTGTCACGGCCAGAGCCGATTAGAGCGTCTTGGCCTCCAGCCGCCGGGCAATGATCGAGAGAATGTAGTTCACGATGAAGTACATGGCGGCGGCGAAGATGAGGGCCGGGATGACGTAGTTCGGGCTGTGCCCCTGCAGGATCTGCACATTGTGCATGAGCTCGGGAAGCGAAATGATGACGGCGAGCGACGTATCCTTGAGCAGCGAAATAAACTGGCTGACCAAGGGCGGAATCATGCGGCGCAGCGCCTGCGGCAGAATGATATGGCTGAGCGTCTGCATGTAGCTCAGCCCCGAAGAGCGGGCTGCCTCGATTTGTCCCCGGTCAACGGAGTTGAGCCCTCCTCGGACGATCTCCGAAATCATGGCCCCCTCGAACAAGGTCAGGCCGACGACTGTCGCCCAAAAGGGGGACATCTTGATGCCGAGCTGGGGGAGCACGATGTACATGAAGAAGATGATCAGCAGCAGCGGCAGGTTCCGGATAATATCGACGATAGCTGCGACAATCCGGGAAAACACCGGGATTTTGGCGTAACGCAGCGTTCCGAGAACGGTTCCCAGCACGAAGCTGAACACAATGGACAAAACCGCGACCTCGATCGTAACGAGAAACCCCTCAAGCAGAAACTTGACGTTGGGTAGGGAATAAGCACCTATAAAATCCATGGCGGCATCTTCTCCTCTTGCCAGAATAAAGCCCCTTTAACGGTCAGCCGAGCGGAACCGGCGTTCCATGTAATGGACCGCAAAGCTGAGCGGAAGCGTAAGCACCAGGTAAAAGACGGCGACGATCGTATACACGGTCAGGGGCAGGAAGGTGTCGGAGTTGATCAGGTCGGCGTAATACATCAGGTCCAACCCGGTCACGACGGCCAGAATGGACGAATTTTTAACGAGATTAATAAACTGGTTGCCGATGGCCGGCAGCACAATCTTGATGGCCTGGGGCAGCACGATGTGAAGCATCGTCTGGATGTATGACAGCCCCGTCGCGCGGGCGGCCTCGGTCTGGCCGGTCGGTACGGACTGGATGCCGGCGCGGATGGCTTCTGCGATGAATGAAGCGGTGTATACCGTCAGCCCGAGCGTCCCCGAGGTAAAGCCGTCCAGCGGCAGTCCGAGCGACGGGAGCCCCAGGAAAAAGAAAAATACGACGAGCAGGAGCGGGATGTTGCGGATAAACTCAACATACACCGTTCCGATCACATTCAGGGCCCGGACCGGTGAGATTCGCATCACGGCGATGATAACGCCGAGCACGAAGCTCCCGATCAAGGCGAGGACGCTGGCTTCAATCGTGTGGATAAAGCCTTCGGCAAAGCGGTCCCAGTGGTTAAACAAGACATGAATGTCAAATTTGCCCGGCATGGCCTTCGTCCTTTCTTAAAGGTTTTCAGGGCTCTCCGCAGCGTGCCAGAAAAGGCATCGAATCAAAGGCCCTACTCAGGTTTGACACCCATCCACTGCTCATACAGCTTGTCGTATTCGCCGCTGTCCTTCATTTCCTTGAGCAGATCGTTGACGGTCTTCACAAACTCGGCGTCGCCTTTTTTGATGGCGATCCCGTAAGGCTCGTCGGTGAAGGTGCCGCCGACCAGCACGTAGTTCGGATCCTGCTTTTGCATGCCGAGCAGGATGGCGTTGTCGGTCGTCAGGGCTTCCCCTTGGCCGGCCTTCAGCGCGGTAAACGCGTCCTGATAGTTTTCAAACTCCAGTACGGTGGCATCCGGTGCCTTTTCGCGGATGTTTTTGGCCGAGGTAGAGCCTTTGACGGTCAGAACCTTCACGCCTTTTTTCAAATCCGCCAGGCCTTGGATGTTGCTGCCTTTTTTCACGAGCAGGGATTGGCCCGCTTTAAAATAGACGTCGCTGAAATCGACCTGCTGCTTGCGCTCCTCGGTGATGGTCATCGTGGCGACGATGAGATCGATGTCCCCGTTCTGCAGCAGCGGAATGCGGGTTTTGGACGTTACTTCCTTCAGCTCGACTTTGGTCTCATCGCCGAGTATTTTTTTGGCCAGCGCCTTGGCGATGTCGATGTCAAAGCCTTCCACGTTGCCGGAAGTCGGGTCCTTCAGACCGAATAGCTTGGTGTCGTATTTTACACCGGCGATAAGCTTGCCGCGGGCCTTGATCGCTTCCAGCGTACCGCCCTTGGCGGACGTGTCCCCGCCGTCGTCCTTGTTGCCGCTTGCGGTCGTGTCGGTCGAGCCGCCGCCGGTGGCGGCTGTAGGCTCATTCTTTGAGCCTCCGCAGGCTGTGAACACCAGGCACATCGCTAACAGGATAAAACCAACACTCCACCTCAAAGGCTTTTTCATGAATTTAATAACCCCTTTCCTTGAGCTTTCGGCTGAATTTAATGATGGATCAGCCGGCTGAGAAACGTCCGCGCGCGCTCTTCCCGCGGATGGTCGAAGAAGCTTGCCGCCGGGCCTTCCTCGATGATTTGACCGTTGTCCATAAATACGACACGGTCGGCAACTTCGCGGGCGAACCCCATCTCATGCGTAACGATGACCATCGTCATCCCGTCGTAGGCGAGAGAGCGCATTACATCCAGCACCTCGCCGATCATTTCAGGATCGAGGGCCGATGTGGGCTCGTCGAACAGCATAATCTTCGGATGCATGGCCAGGCCTCGGGCGATCGCGACTCGCTGCTGCTGTCCCCCCGAGAGCTGGGAAGGATAGCTGGACGCCTTATCCGCAATGCCGACGCGGGTCAGATATGAGGTCGCACGCTCGGCCGCCTCCTCTTTGGAGAGGCCCAGCACCTTGACCGGCGCAAGCACAATGTTGTCGATTACCGTTTTATGGGGATACAGATTAAAATGCTGAAAGACGATGCCAATCTCGCGCCGGAACCGGTTAATGTCGATCTTTTTGTCATGAAGCGCCGTTCCGTTCACATAGAGCTCGCCCGACGAGATTTTTTCCAGCCGATTAATGCAGCGGAGCAGGGTGCTCTTGCCGGAACCGGACGGTCCGATGATCACGACTACTTCGCCCTCTTCGATCCGAAGGTCGATATTCTGGAGGACATGGAAGCTGCCGTAAAATTTACTGACGTTCTTGAATTCGATCAGAAATATACCTCCCTTCCTATGTAACCTTTAAGGAGCAAGTCGGCCCGACGTGCTCGTAACACTATATTGCAGGAAGTCCGATAAAATATCAACATTTCCCAAATCCTTGCATTTCGGTGATTTCTGTGGTACACTGTATTCAGTTCTAAAATTTGAAACCAATTCACATATTGAAAAGGGTATCATGTTTACGATGGAACTTTTTTCAATGTGTGAATTTTTTTTAGCTTTATTTAAAAGAAGGATCATATTAAATTTCAATTTTTGGAGGTACAGCCCCATGCAAACAGGTACAGTTAAATGGTTTAACGCCGACAAAGGCTTCGGTTTCATCGAAGTTGAAGGCGGAAACGATGTTTTCGTACACTACAGTGCAATCACTGGCGATGGTTTCAAAACGTTGGACGAAGGACAACGCGTCCAATTCAACGTGGTTGAAGGCAACCGTGGACCACAAGCTGAGAACGTAGTGAAACTGTAACATCAACAAGCGGCTGCCCTTAACAGAATCGTTAAGGGCAGTTTTTTATATAGACCAAGCAGGCTTGTCCAAGATCCGTTCTTGGCGGAGGTTGACTGCTGCAGGGCGTCCGTTTATACAGTTTGGTTTTATACTTCATAAAAGGGGGACTGAGCATGAACTACCGCAAAAAGTCGATGGAGGAAATACCTGAGGAAAATACAGCGATTTGGTCCTGTACGAAGGAAGGGTGCAAAGGGTGGATGCGCGACAATTTCGCCTTTGAGCATGAACCGACCTGCAGGTTGTGCAATTCCCCGATGGTCCGGGATACGAAGATGCTTCCTGTTCTGAACAATTCGAGTGCCGACCAGAAATCGGCCAAGAAGGGCGTCAAGATTGATTCCTAAGCAGTGAACCCGTGTGAAATCATAGATTAACCCGATATAAACGGCAAAAAGGCCTGCACATCGTGCGGGCCTTTTTTCTATAGAGTGCGGACCGAAGTTACCCCCATTGAAGGTCTCGGCTTGGTTGATTTATTCTATTAAATGTTTATAGCCTGAACCTTAGACGGCCGTTCCTGGCCGGCATACGGGGTTAGTGGTCTTCGTCGATGACGCCAAGCGCCCGGTTTTTCTCCTTGAACCGTTCATTGTGCGAAGAGACATAAGCAACCTTGGGTGCTTCTGGATCCATGTAAAGCTTGGCGCTGTTCGTGGCTAGCACGGCATCGGTGAATGTGCCTGCGATCAGTCTCACTTTGCTGCTGTAGTCCACAAAGTCTCCTGCGGCAAAAATTCCCGGCACATTCGTTTCCAGCTTGTCGCTGACGTTCGCCGTCCATTCGCCCATATCGATGCCCCAGTCGCGGATCGACCCAAAGTTATACCGCATGCCGTGGTTGACGATGACCGCGTCAACGTCCACACGAAGGGTATCGCCGCTCTCTTCATGGCAGATCGAAACCTGGTTGATCGCGCACCCGTCGCTGCTGTGCAGCTGGCGGACGGTATAGGGAACATGGATTTGGACGGAGGACTGCTTCATGCGTACCACGTTGCGCTCGTGGCCGCCAAACTGCTCGCGCCGGTGTACTACACAGACGCTGGCCGCGATCGGCTCAAGCTCATTGGCCCAGTCCACGGCGGAATCGCCGCCGCCGGAGATGAGCACGCGCTTGCCGCGGAAGGGCTCAAGCTCCTGCACCGTATAGTGAAGGTTGCTCACTTCGTACCGGTCGGCACCTTCGATGTCCAGCTTCGCCATTTCCAGGATGCCGTAACCGATCGCCATGATGACCGTGCGGGTCCAATGCTTTTCTCCGGTTGAGGAAGTAAGCAGAAGGGTGCCGTCTTCCAGGCGTTCCTGGCCGACGATCTGCTGGCCCAGCACAACGGTCGGATCAAAGGTCAGCGCCTGCTGCTTCAGCTGCTCGATCAGATTGCGGCACAGAATCGGTCCCGTGCCGCCGACGTCCCAGATCATCTTCTCCGGGTAAATCAGCATCCGTCCGCCCAGTTCGTCCTTCGCTTCGATCAGTTTGGTCTTCAGGTCGCGCATCCCGCTGTAAAAAGCCGCATACATGCCTGCAGGGCCACCCCCGATAATGGTTACGTCGTACAGCTCCAATGATTCACTCATGGTTTTCCCTCCAAGTCCATTCAGGTATGATCCGATCCAAAGGTCGGAAAATATGATCTATATCAAGCACGGGCTTCTTTTAACTTTTCGCTCTGGCGAGCAGATACAGAAAATAAGGTGCGCCGATGACGGCGACCACAATGCCCGTCGGTACGCCGGAGGGCTGCAGAATCCAGCGGCCGATCGTGTCGGCCGCGATCACGAGCAGCGCCCCGATGAACGCCGAGACCGGCAGCAGCATCTGATGCTTCGGACCGACGAGGCGTCTGGCCAAATGCGGACCGACGAGTCCGACGAAGGCGATGCCGCCGCTGACGGCCACGCTTGCCGCAGCCAGGGCGACGGCAGCGGCGAGCAGGCGGAACTGCTCCTTGCGAACGTTTTCTCCAAGGCTGGTCGCCATCTGCTCTCCCATCTGCAGCACGTTCATCACACGTGCCCGATAAATAATGTACGGCACCAGGACGACGATCCAGGGGAGAAGGGAGAGGACAAACTTCCAGTTCGTTCCCCAGATGCTCCCGGCGAGCCATGTCGCGACGAATTGATACTGCTCAGGCTTCAGCCGGAGCGTCAGCACGATCATGGCCGCCTGAATGCCGGCGGCGACGGCGATGCCTGTCAGCATCAGCCGGATCGGGCGGATTCCCTTGTTCCGCGTGTGTGACAGGGAGTATATCAACGCTGCCGTCAATCCTGCGCCCACAAAGGCTAAGATAGGGAGCAGGAACACCGGCATAGCCTGTGTCGTCGGATAGAATGACACGAGCAGCATGACCATCAGCCCTGCTCCCGAGTTGATGCCGAGGATGCCGGGATCGGCCAGCGGATTGCGGAAAATCCCCTGCATGACCGCTCCGGACACCGCCAGCCCGGCACCGATGAGCACCGAGATGACGATCCGCGGGAGCCGGAATTCGAAGAGAATCAGGTTCTCCTGATCCGAACCCTGCCCGAACAGCGTCCGGATCAGGTCGAGCGGGCTTAACCGTATGTAGCCGGTATTCATGCTGACAATAAAGACCGCAATAATGAGCAGCGCGAGAATCAGCATGACGGTCATGCCGCGAAGCTTTCTCCGCTGTTCGTAAGTAGAAACCGCTTGTCGTTCGGACATTACAGATCCCCTACCTCTCTTCGTGCAAGATAGAGGAAGAACGGAACGCCGATCAGCGAGATGATCGCCCCGATCGGGGTTTCATGCGGCGGATTGATCATTCTTGCCGCCAAGTCGGCGAGAACCGCCAGCAGGCTGCCCAGCACCGCCGAGCAAGGGACGATCCAGCGGTAATCGACGCCCACGAGATAGCGGGTGACATGCGGGATAATGAGCCCGATGAAGCCCACCGATCCGACCACGGCGACCGAGGAACCCGCCAGGACGAGCACGATGAGCACGGCGGCCAGCTTGATCAAGGCCGTGCGCTGCCCGAGTCCCTTGGCGACTTCGTCGCCGAGACTCAGCATCGTGATCGAGCGCGAAATGAGCAGCGATCCGATCAGGGCCCCGGCGATCCACGGGAACATGATCTTGAGCTGCACCCACTTCGTGCCGGCTACGCCGCCGGCATACCAGAAGGCCAGGTCCTGGCCGATGTGAAAGTACAGCGCCACGCCCTCGCTGAGCGCGGTCAGCAGCAGGCTGAGCGCTGCACCGGCCAGAACGAGGCGTACCGGGGTTAGACCTCCCGGAGCAAGCGATCCGACGCCGTAAACGAGTCCGGCGCCGACCCCCGCGCCGAGAAAGGCGTACAGGATTAGATACATAAAGGACAGACCGGGAAAGAAGGCGAAGCACAGCGCAAGGGCGAAGCCTGCACCTGCATTAATGCCTAGTAGTCCCGAGTCAGCGAGCGGATTGCGGGTCATCCCCTGCATCAGGGCGCCGGCTACCGCAAAGCCCGCGCCGATCATCGCGCTGGCAAGGACCCGCGGCAGGCGCAAATCCCGAATAATTTGATGATTGACCACATCCGCATGAAAATTGAACACGGCCGACCATACTTCAGACAGGCGGATATTGGCCGCCCCGAAGGAGATCGATAATCCCATGCTCAGAACGAGTGCGGCAAGGCCGCTGATAAGGATCAGGCTGGCGGTCTTCGGACGGGAACGGAGGCGTTCCTTGGAGTCCGGGGTCATATTCGCTGCTGCCTGCTGATTCATATATTGTCACCTATTTCCATGAAATTGATTCTCATTCTCACTTCATTCTCAATTACTCATTTTATATGAACAGCAGGCATCTTGGCAATGAGAAATATACAATCGGCATAAATCTGGCACAATTGAGCGTTGGTTCTGCAATGCACTGGAAGAAGGCCATTCTCAATAAGGAAGTGCTTAGGTGAAACCCTACAAGTATCGGGTAAATCTGTGGACGGTGCCGAATTTCCGGCAAGAAAATAAAGATTGACAAGGGGCCGGCGAGCTGTTAAGTTTTCAATTGATAATGATTATCATTACTGATGAATTACATACCTATGGGGGGTTATTATGTTTACAAGATCCAAATCATTGTTTACGGTCATGATCCTGGTGGTCATGCTATCCATGCTGGTGACGGCCTGCGGCAGCAATAGCGGCGGCAGCGGATCAGCAGCATCCGGCGGGACGGCAGCCGAGACTTCCGGCAAGGAGACGGGCGCATCGGGTTCGAAAGAGACGGCATCGGCCGGCGGAACACGTACGTATAAGACAGAAAAAGGCGACGTGGAGATTCCCGTGAAGCCGCAGCGCATCGTAACCGATTATTATGGCGGGGAGCTGCTGTCCGTGGGAGCCCCTGTGGTGGGCGCGGAACCGAGCATTTTCCAAAATCCGTTTCTGAAAGATAAGCTGAACGGAGTAGAGGATGTAGGCTATCCAATCAATACCGAGAAGGCGCTCTCGCTCAAGCCCGACCTGATCGTCGTCATGTACGACGACAATTATGAGGCGTTGTCCAAAATTGCACCGACCATCTACATTCCTTATGGCACCGCAACCAACGTTGACGATACGGTGCGCCTGTTCGGCGATATTGCCGGCGAAAAGGAAAAGGCGGAGGAATTCATCAAAGCGTTCGACGAAAAAGCAGCGGCTGCCCGTGAGAAGCTCAAAGGCGTCGTGGACGAGAATGCCACCTTCGGCATCTACGAGTTGACGGACAAGGGTGAGCTGTGGACGTTCGGCGACAATGCCGGCCGCGGCGGCCAGGTGCTGTACAACGCGCTTCAGCTGAAACGTCCGGCGAAGAACAGCAAGGAAAACCAGACGCTGCAGCTGTCCATGGAGCTTCTGCCGGAGTACGCGGCGGACTACATGTTCCTGACGACCTACGATCCGGAGAAGAAAGGCGACAAGCTGAAGGAACTGAAGGCTTCCCCGGTTTGGAACAGCCTGGCGGCCGCGAAGAACGACCGCATCTTCTATAACGACTTCGACACGTTCTACCGCTATGATCCGATTGCCATTATGGGCCAAATCGATCTGTTCGTGGATATGATTCTCGAGCACAGCGGGAAAAAATAGGAATTTAGCATATATAGGGTGCCCACGCGGCAACGCTTGATACTGCCGATAACGAAAAAGAAGCTGCTCCGCTTTGATGCGGGACAGCTTCTTTTTGTTGATAACATCGCTTTGTCGAGCTGTCATAAGCAGCTCCTCGGATCAACCGTATTTACGGGTCTTTTATTGCCGTCTTTTCGTAAACGAAGTGATCAAGGACACGATAGACAGCAGCAGGGCGGCAATCGAGGCGACCAGCGTCGCGGTCTGAACGCCGCTGCTTCCGGAATCGGCTGCGGCCGGGGCAGGAGTCGATGCGGCAGCCTGGTCCTGCGCGGACGTGTCGGCCCCGGCTCCGTTATCCGTGGTGGCCGTGTCGTCATGGCCGTGATCGGCCGGCTCCGTTGTTTCCGCGGCGGTAATTTTGGTGATGGAGTGCGGCGAATCCGCTCCTTCGTCACCCGTCCATTCCACGATGCTGCCGTCCTTGTAATATTGGTAAGCGTCCCAGGCGACATCGGCATCCTGGTCCGGGTTCTGCGCAACGAAGTTGAACTGCTGGAATTCACCAGCATTGATGCCGGCCCCGGTAGCGCTCCACGTAATGGTCTTGATTTTACCCGAGGCATCCTTTTCGGTCGTGACTTTCCACTCCGGCACCGGCTGGTACTGTTTAAGGTCCACGTTCTCCGGCACTTTTAACGTTACCTTGGTAGTGGCGATTTCCTTCTCAGACGGAATCTTGATCGTGTAAGTTTCCCAGGCCCCCGGAGCCGATGTGGCCGGCTTGACCGTCACATGCGCGCTGGCAATGCCGGAAAACAGAAGCAGGCCGGCAGCTGCCGTCATCAAGAACGCGATGCGTTTGCTCAACAATTTTTTCATACTCAATACCCCTTTATATTGTATTTGGTGATGAGGCGATTTCACTTGCCCCGCATGCTTCAGCTGCTTCCGACGGTAATCTGGAAGTCGGTATCCCAGGCGTCGAGGGACTCGGTCAAAATATGGACATGGACGTTCCAGCGGCCAGCCATGCTGATCAGGTCCCGGGCCTTATATGTCTTGTCGGCGCCGGGAATCTCGATTTCGTATTTGCCCATATCCATGTCCAGCGAGGTCAGCGTCAGCTTAATCTGCTGAATGCCCTGCACCGGCTTGGCGCTGGCATCCTTCACGCTTACCTCGAAGGTATTTTCGCCCGCGATATTCGGGCTGATCTGCAGCGTGACGACGGTGCGGTTATCCAGCGTCTGATGCACATTCACCGGCCCCGGATTGGAGGACGCCGGGGGCAGGTTCGAGAGGGCGGCGGCGAGAACCAGGGCCGCAATGCCGGCCGCGAATTCGATCCATACGCCGGCGCCAAGCGGCTTGCTGCGGCGCTGCCCGCGGATGAGGTGCACAGCGGCGAAGCCGAGCATCACCAGCAGCAGCACGCATTTCAGCAGCAGGATGCGTCCGTAGGCGGTGTGAAGCAGCGAATACCAGGTCGGCACATACGTCAGCGAAGCGTACACGCCGCTGATCAGTACTGCGGCAACCAGGGTGGTGCCCCACAAAGAGAAGCGCTCGATGACCGCAAAGTAACTCTGTTTGCGAAGCTCCGATTCTTCCGGGAGGGATGCCTCCCTAGGCAGAATCAAGCCAAGTGCGAGCAGGCAGCCGAGCCAGATGGAAACCGAGACGAGATGAAGGAAATCCATAAATACCGGCATCCATATCGATTCGGCCGAAGCCGCGTGCCCAATAAATGCCTTGGACAGCAGCAGCCCCACGCCGGTGAGCAGCGTGCCCGCATACAGCGCACGGAGCCCTTTATGCTCGGTGCTCTGGGTTGCGGCGTACAGCAGCGCGCCCAGGAACAGCACAAGGATTACCTGCACCAGCCAAATGTGGCCGAAGCTCGTAATGCGCAGCATTTTGCCCAGGAGCTCCGCGTTCCACACTTCGCTCCAGCCGACACCGGCTTCGATCGCCGTCTGCATCGGCAGGCTCAGGAGCACACCGATGACTAGAGCGGCATAAGATATGCCCAGAAGCTTGCGGCTCCGAGGAGATAACACCGGAAGCCGGGATCCTCCGCCCGCCGGCAGCAAATACAGATAGAAGCATAGAATGCCAAGCAGAAAAGCCAAGCTTACATAAAAGAGCCAGCGGATCAGGATCAGATCGGCGCCTGGCGTATAACCTGCGTACACGATGTGGCCGGCCGTACCCTGGCTGCTTGTGCCGATTTGGAACGGAAACGTTCCGTTCACCGGGTGGCCGTCTCCGGACACGGCTTTCCACTGAACTGTATAAATGCCGTCCGGAAGACCGGCCTTCAGGTCCACTTCCAGGACAGCCGGCTGTCCGGCCGGAATTTTGCTGTTACCTTGGTTAACCTCTGCTCCGGACGAATCCATCACGATTATGGAGTGAAAGGCCGGCTGCAGCGCCTCGTTGAACTGAAGCGTCACTTTGGCCGGCGCCTGCGTCATCACCTCATTATCGGACGGGCTGGACTTGGTCAGATAGGCATGGGCCGAGCTGGCGGCAGGATGAATGAGCACTCCGATGAAGATCACCAGCATCCACACCCATAGCGGTTTCATATTACGTTTAAACATATCAAGGATTCACCTACTTTGAATTCAGAGCCGATACCGCCGCTTGCGGCAGGCACACTGGTAATTGTATAGCCATCAACCCAAGATGAAAATGACCCTAATGGGCTATAGCAGACCTCAGGATTCATCGATTTCGTGAACTTTCGCCAAACATCCGGTGGGATCTATGCGTGGCCCCCTTTCCGGAATCCGAAATTTCCCATGAAATGGGATATTTGGCGGCTGACTTGCCGGATACCGGAGGATACGGCAGGATATCTCCGGCTGGGGGCTCTGAGCCCCGGTCATCGCGGTTCAGCCCGCGAGGGCCGGGATCAGCCATTTTCAGCACATTTTCAATAAGTTTCAGGTCTCGATATAATAAAAAGGGAGTTCCCGATGAACGAAAAAATTGAAATCAGGAGTGATGTTATTCATGAGTTTGGCTGTATTGGAACGTCGGAGTGAGCTGCTGAAGAAACGGATTCAACAATTGATCATCAAGGATAACCAGTACGGAATCAGCCGTCAACAGAACATGTTCCTGCAGCACATGATTAAGGAATTACACCAAACATCATACGAGTTAAACACAGAGCGCGGGTAAGCCGGCTGGGCCTACCCGAACGGACGGACAGAAAAAGGGTACCCGGAAGGGTATCCTTTTTGCAGGTAAAAGGAAGCAATCAAATCAAGTTGAAGAAACCCGTCGCATGCTTTGCAGACATGCGACGGGTTTTTCGTTCATATAGATAGAATATGGGTGAATTCAAGGCGTTGTTGGCGAACCCGCATAGAGAAGGTTCACATCCGCAGCCGGGAAGGCTTTGCCCTGCTGTCTGGCTTCAATATACCGGATAAACAGCTCGGTCAGGTCCGGGTCAAACTGGGTGCCGGCACAGGCGCGCAGCTCGCGGATTGCATCTTCGACCGATTTGGTATTCTGATAGGGGCGCTCCGAGGTCATGGCGTCAAAGGAATCGATCACGGTGAGCATCCGGCACAGCAGAGGGATTTCTTCCTTCCGATACCCGTGCGGGTACCCCTTGCCGTCGTACCGTTCATGATGCAGCTCGATATAGGGCGTCAGCGCTTTGAACTGCTCCTGAATGAGCGCGATTTCCTTGCCCCAAACGACATGCTTTTTCACCGTTTCCCATTCCGACGGGCTCAGCTTGCCCTGCTTCCGGATAATGTCGCGCGGTATTTCGAGCTTGCCGATATCGTGGATGAGTGCCCCGAGCACGAACTGCTTCCGGCTGACCGGGTCCAGCCCGAGTACTTTGCTCATATCCATGGCGTAGCGAAACACCCGCTTGGAATGCTTGAACGTATCGATATCCTTGTACAGAAACAGGCTGAGCTGCTGCTCGATGTTTTTGACGTCCTGGGCGATGTCCTGCTCATCCTGTACAGGCTGGGATTCCCCGTAGATGTTCACCGCGTTTTTGCCCTGTTTTTTGGCACCGTAGAGCGCCTGGTCCGCCTGATCCACCAATAGCGATTTGTCGTGGATGTCAGGCTTGTATCCGGAAATGCCGGCTGAGAAGGACAAGCATCCATGCGGAAAAATTTCTACGCCTTCGTAAGGGGTGTCGTTGATCCGTTTGCGCAGACGGTTGATAAACTGGAGGGCCTGCTGCGTATCGTAACCAGGCATCAGCAGGGAAAACTCCTCGCCGCCGTACCGGGAGGCGGAAATGCCGGCCGTTTCCGATTCCTCTTTTAAAATTTGGCCCATGAGGCCCAGCAGCCGGTCGCCCTTCAGGTGCCCGAAGTGATCGTTGTACTTTTTGAAATCGTCGATATCGACCATAGCCAGGGACAGCGGCTTGCCGGTATTTCTCGCCTGCTGCAGCTGCACGTCGAGAATTTGCTCGAAGTAGGTATGATTGTATAATCCCGTCCGCTGATCCGTATTGGCGCGCTCCTGCACCTGCTGATACATGCCGAACTGCATCCGGAACAGATGGGACAGCAGCAGGCTGATGCCGAGAAACAGTCCCAGTCCCGTCACACCGTTATGGACGATCATGATGGTGAGCACGAGGGAGAGGATCAGGATGCATAAGTAAACAAGCATCGATTCCCGCAGCAATCCCTTCAGCAGGGCGTACAGGTTGTCCCGGTTGCGGTACATCAAGCAATAGTACAAGCCGATACATACCAGATTCAGTATAAAATAAGCTACGAGGGCGCTGAAGTATGCCGGTAAATGGACGTTCTGAAGGTAGCCCTGACGGCCGCCCATCAGATGAAACATGCCGCCTGCGCCGGAAATCATGATGGAATAAATGGAGAAATTGAGAAGATGCTTCCACCATGCCAGTTTCCGTTCAATGAAGGCGAAGATGACCGCGCTGACCAGCAGCATAACCAGCGAAGCCGCACTCCCATAGGTAAAGATGCACGCCAGATACACGACCGAGTCCATCGACTGCTTGCTTCCGTCCGGGGGAACCTGGAAGGTATACATATACAGGACCAGCGACGCGGCAAGCATGGAGCCGAGGAGAAACCAGTCCGCCGTAGTATACGGGAGGGACAGGCGGCTCATGTTGAGCAGAAACAAAAGGGTGCCAAGCAGGCAGAACACCAGCGTGCCGATAAATCCGGGTATTTGCTGCTGCGTTAAAAGACGTTTTTTGAACATAAAAATTTTCTCCCTGCAGCAAAAAATAGATAAGCGAATCAGTGTTTAATTCGCCTTGTTAAATCTTAATTCCTTTAATTTTCATGGCGGAATGGAAAACGAATCCATTATCTGACGGTTCTGTGCTTGCATACTATTGGGGGGTATCGTATAATGATGGTATCAAAGCGGCAAAGGAGGTGTCCTCATGGCGAAGGTCGAAATGAAGGTCGAAGGAATGACGGGCAGTGCCCCGCTCTCCGCTCCCAGTCCTGACAGCTCCTGCGAAGCGGGATGCAGCGAGCGGCACAGCCATCACTCGGAACAAACCAAGAACAACTTGATTACTCGTTTGAACCGAATTGAGGGACAGATCCGCGGTGTGAAAGGCCTGATCGAGAAGGATACCTATTGCGATGATGTGCTGAACCAGATCGCGGCGATCCAATCCGCTCTGAACGGCGTAGGCAAGCTGCTCCTGGAGGGGCATATGAAGAGCTGCGTGGTCGAGCGGATCGAAGCCGGGGACCATGAAGTGATTGACGAACTGCTGGTTACGGTAAAGAAATTAATGAAATAATACCTACAAGAGCGCAGAGATTATCCAATTTAAGGAGGAATATATGATGAAACAGGTTACGCTTAATGTTCAAGGCATGTCGTGCAACCACTGCGTCAATGCTGTAGAGGGAGCGGTGAAGAATGCCGGCGCCGCAGGCAAGGTTGACTTGCCGTCCAATACGGTGACGGTAGACTACGATGAGAACAAAGTAAGCCTGGACGCCATTAAGGCAGCGATTGAGGATCAAGGCTACGATGTTGTCTAAACATTAGGGCAGGCGGATGTTACGCCTCTAATGCAAATTTCAAAAGCTGGCGGAGGCGAGGGCGTCCTCCGCATATACCTGGCAGCGATGCGAATTTACGTGATTTGCGGGCGCTGCCTTTTTTGACTCAAGTTTATACCCCGCTAGGGTATGCCACAGACTGGGAAAGGAGAGAACGCGGCCATGGAGCAGCATATACCGGATCAATCGGAGAAACATACGACTCTGCCTATTACGGGAATGACCTGCGCGGCCTGTGCGGCCCGGATCGAGAAGGGGCTCGGCCGGATGGAAGGCGTCAGCCGGGCGAACGTGAACCTGGCATTGGAGAAGGCCTCCGTTACCTATGATCCGAAGCAGACGAACCTGAAGCAGCTGGAAGACAAAATCGTATCGCTCGGTTACGGCACGATGAAGGAAACGATGGATTTTGACATTACGGGAATGACCTGCGCGGCCTGCGCGACCCGGATCGAGAAGGGGCTCAGCCGGCTGTCCGGCGTGACGGAGGCGAATGTCAATCTGGCCCTGGAAACGGCCCGTGTGGAATACATGCCGGGGACGGTGACCGTGCCGGATATGATGCATAAGGTCGAGCAGCTCGGGTACAAGGCGATTCCGAAGCAGGAAGCCAAGGATACCGCCGAGCTGCGCCGTCAGGAGATCCAGCATAAACGGTGGAAATGGATGATGTCGGCCATTCTCTCCCTGCCGCTGCTCTGGGCGATGGTAGGCCACTTTTCCTTTACGGCGTGGATTCCAGTGCCTTCGCTGTTCATGAACCCTTGGTTCCAGCTGATTCTGGCGACGCCCGTACAGTTCATCATCGGCGGGCAGTTCTACGTCGGAGCCTATAAAGCGCTGCGCAATTGGAGCGCCAACATGGACGTGCTGGTTGCACTGGGCACATCGGCCGCTTATTTTTACAGCCTGTATCTGACGATTGCCTCCGCGGCAATGGGGATGCATCATGGGGTTGAAATGTATTATGAGACGAGCAGCATTTTGATCACGCTGATTTTGGTGGGTAAATGGTTTGAGGCGCTTGCCAAAGGCCGGTCTTCGGAGGCGATCAAAAGCCTGATGGGGCTGCAGGCCAAAACGGCGCTCGTCCTGCGGGACGGGAAGGAGATCAGCATCCCGGTCGCGGACGTAGCCGCCGGAGATACCGTAATCGTCCGTCCCGGGGAGAAAATTCCGGTGGACGGGCGGGTTCTCGAAGGAGCGTCCTCTGTTGATGAGTCCATGCTGACCGGCGAAAGCCTCCCGGTCGAGAAACGGGCCGGGGACAATGTGGTGGGCGCCACGCTGAACAAGAACGGCGTGCTGCGCATCCGGGCGACGAAGGTCGGCAGCGAGACGGCGCTGGCGCAGATTATCAAGGTCGTGGAGGAGGCGCAGGGCTCCAAGGCACCGATCCAGCGGATCGCCGACGTCATTTCCGGCATCTTCGTGCCGATCGTGGTCGGTATTGCGATTGTGACCGGGCTGGCTTGGTACTTCCTTGTGGACCCGGGTCATTTTGCCCCTGCCTTGGAGAAGGCGATCGCGGTGCTCGTCATTGCCTGCCCGTGCGCGCTCGGACTGGCGACGCCGACCTCCATCATGGCCGGCTCCGGCCGGGCCGCGGAGTTCGGCATCCTGTTTAAAGGCGGGGAGCATCTGGAGTCGGCACAGGACGTCCAGGTGGTCGTGCTGGACAAAACCGGCACCGTCACGAGCGGCAAGCCGCAGCTGACGGACGTGGTGCCCGCGCCGCTCATGACCGAGCAGTCGCTGCTGCGGATGACCGCGGCGGTTGAGAAGCACTCCGAGCATCCGCTGGCGGAAGCCATCGTGGCGGGCGCGCAGGAGCGGAGCAAAGGGCTGCCGCTGCCGGAAGCGAAGGAATTTGCCAATCTGCCGGGCTACGGCGTCTCCGCCCGGGTCGACGGCCGCTTCGTGCTGATCGGCACCCGGAAGCTGATGGCCGAACGAGGAGTAGCGCTGGACAGCGCCCTCCCGGTGATGAACCGGCTCGAGGAGGCCGGGAAGACGGCGATGCTGGTGGCGGTGGACGGCAAATATGCCGGGCTCGTAGCCGTCGCCGATACGATCAAGGAGACGTCGCGTGAGGCGGTGTCCCGCCTGCAGGAGATGGGCATCGAGGTCGTCATGATCACCGGCGACAACGAGCGGACGGCGCAGGCGATCGCGGCTCAGGCCGGCATCCGCCGCGTACTGGCGGAGGTGCTGCCGGAAGGCAAGGCCGAGGAAGTGAAGAAGCTGCAGCAGGCCGGCCGCAAGGTGGCGATGGTCGGGGACGGCATCAACGACGCCCCGGCCCTGGCGACGGCCGATATCGGCATGGCGATCGGCACGGGGACGGACGTGGCGATGGAGGCCGCCGACGTCACCTTGATGCGTGGCGACTTGAACGCCATCGCCGACGCGATTCTGATGAGCCGCCGGACGATGGGCAACATCAAGCAGAACCTGTTCTGGGCGCTCGCCTACAACACGGTCGGCATCCCGATCGCCGCGGCGGGCTTCCTGGCGCCATGGCTGGCCGGCGCCGCGATGGCGTTCAGCTCCGTGTCGGTCGTGCTGAACGCGCTGCGCCTGCAGCGGGTGAAGCTGTGAGCTCCGCTGCTGGATAGACTTAAGCAGCGGTGGCAAAGGTTATGCCGGTCACTAGTTTTAACTGCATATGCCGTTACAACAAATTCGCCCGAGGGAACCGGATGAAAGCCGGCCCCTTGGGCTTTTTGCGTGTAAATCGTTCCCCCTGGCTACTGAGCAGGATTGATGCCTGGCATCATGGGTTTGGGTTCGATCATATTTTAATGTCCGCATGATTCCTTTGGGCTTCGAGCACGTCGTACAGCGCCAATTTATAATTGATTTTATCCAAATTGCGGTAGAGCTCGGCTATTTTGTGTTCAATATCTCTTTTATGCTGGAGCATCATCGCTTTACGTTCCGAAATGGTGAAATCGCCCGCTTGATACAACTGGACATATCTCTGTATCTGTACGATTGGCATGCCCGTTGCCCGAAGTGCGGTAATGAAATGCACCCATTCCAGGTCTTCTTCATCGTATTGGCGTTTTCCGTTCTCGTCGCGTTTGACATGAGGGAGCAAGCCTTCATTTTCATAGTACCGGAGCGTGGAAGCCGTTATTCCAGTCATCTGCGTGACCTCTTTTATACTGTTCATTGGATACACTCCTCTGTTTTTGTTGTTAAAGTTAACTTTAGCATAAGTGATGTTCAGAGGTAACTGAAATGAGCCCTGAATAGATAGAATGCCGATGGGGCAGGCAGCCGGTTGTTGGAAAAAACCGAACGGAATATGAAAAACAGAGGATGTTGAGCGAAATCCGCCTACAGAACTCAGGAATAGTAAGTGTTTATGCCAAAGAATCATGGTCTCTTAAGTGATGAAAAAATGCCCTTGACTTAAAGTGAACTTGAAGATTTATGCTAAAAATGCAAGCCAATGCAATCCAATTCCATGAGTAAGGGAGTAGTGAGAAAGATGTGTACAACACGCGTGCTCAGCGCCCCAGGCGCTAAAGAACCTTTTGAAAAAACAACGATTGAGCGGAGAGAGCTGCGGCCGGACGACGTTTTAATCGATATTCATTACAGCGGTGTTTGCCATTCGGATATACATAGTGCCTATGCTGAGTGGGGCGGGGGGATATTCCCGATGGTTCCCGGTCATGAAATTGCCGGCATCGTAGCGGCTGCAGGTTCGGAAGTAACCCGATTTGCGGTGGGTGACCGCGTTGGCGTGGGCTGCTTTGTAGACTCCTGCGGAGAGTGCGAATACTGCCTCATGGGAGAAGAACAGTATTGCACGAAGGGCGTCGTTCAGACCTATAATTCGCTGGACTATGACGGCAATCCAACCTATGGCGGGTACAGCCAAAAGATCGTCGTTACGGAGAGATTCGTCGTCCGGATCCCGGAAGGTCTGGAGCTGAGCGAGGCAAGCCCGCTGCTCTGTGCCGGCATCACCACGTATTCCCCATTGAAGCATTGGAACGCTGGCCCCGGCAAAAAGGTAGCCATTTTGGGGATGGGCGGGCTCGGCCACCTGGCGATCCAATACGCGCATGCCCTGGGTGCGGAAGTCACGGTTTTGAGCCGGTCCATGGGTAAAAAAGACGAAGCCCAGAGCTTCGGCGCAGACCATTACTTTGCCACCAGTGATCCGGAGACGTTCAAAGCGCTGGCCGGCCGTTTCGATCTCATCCTGAACACCGTATCCGCGAATCTTGACGTTGACGCGTACCTATCACTCCTTCGCGTCGATGGTACGCTTGTTAATGTCGGTGCTCCGGGCACACCGGATCAGTACAACGTGTTCTCCTTAATTATAGGCCGCCGCAGCATCGCCGGGTCCCTCGTAGGCGGCATTCGGGAAACGCAGGAGATGCTTGATTTTTCAGCGGAGCACGGCATTGCCCCTAAAATTGAGGTGATTCGCGCCGACCAAGTCGACGAGGCTTATGAACGCGTCCTTCGCAGCGACGTGCGGTACCGGTTTGTCATTGATATGGCTACACTGTAAATGAAGCCATGTTTCGATGGGGAACTCGCTCAACAGATAACGGGTCGCCATGCGCTTCATGGACGGATGCTCCGAGTCCCCGGCAGAGCCTTTGCCACAAGGCCCCTGCCGGGGCTTTGTGCTGCCGGTTACTTTTGAAGATGCCGGATGGAGGCGAACCCGGTCAGAACGAACCCGCCGTCACTGCCGGACAGGACGGTCGTGATCGAGCATTCCGGCACCAGCTCGCTCTGTCTGGAGACGAAGGAGGGGTACCAGCGGTTCAGCTCGCTTTCGGGAAAGGCATTGAGCAGAAAATCCGTGATCAGTCCGCCGTGGGTAACCAAGGCGAGATGTTTGCCCGGATGCTGCAAAGCCTGCTCCAACAGGAGCGATGACAGCCGGTCGCCGGCCTGTCTTGCGGAGTCGCCGACGGGAGGGACATAATCCCGGTCGTTCGTGCATCGCTCCCACATGCGCACAAACGCTTCAAAGGATTGGCCGGGGAGATCGCCCCAGTTGGCGCGCTCCCTGAGCCGGGCATCCGTATGCACGGGAAGGCCGGAGGCTTCGGCGATATATCCGGCCGTGTCCGCCGCCCGCCGGAGCGGGCTGGACATAATCGCGGCCAGGGGCAGCCGGCTTAAATGACGGGCCGTCTGACGGGCCTGCAGCACGCCCTCGGGGGAAAGCGGGACATCACCGATAGCACGGACCTTGGTGCCGTGCCGGACGAGATGAAAGGTAGTGCTTGTGGCCATCTGATACATGATGGGACCTCCTTGGCATAGACCGCAAGTGTTACGGTTCAAACCGTTAATGTGATTAATAAACAATAACGAATTTAATATAAATCAAATTAGATGTATATCTAATTATATTCTAATGGATTTCTATGAAAAATAGAACAGGGGAAGCCGCAGCGCATCCATTTTTTGAAGTGACGAGGATGGTTTATAATAATAGGGTCCGGTGTCTGCCTGTTGCGTATGATTGCAGGCGGGATTCAACCTTGAGACGTCTTGTGAACAACCACTCGCGTTAGGAGATGTATGACTGATGAACGAGGTTATATCCTTAATAAAAAACCACCGCTCCATCCGCAAGTTCAAGAATGAACCGGTTACGGAGGAACAGCTGCACGAGATCATTTCTGCGGCACAGTGCGCTTCCACTTCCAGCAATGTGCAGGCTTACAGCGTCATCGCGGCCACGGACCCGGCCCTGAAGAAGCAGCTGGCCGAATTAGCCGGCAATCAGGCCTATATCGAGGAATGCCCGGTGTTTCTGATCTGGTGTGCGGATTTGCACCGTCTGGATCAGGTCACCGGCGGTCACATGGCCGGCCGGGAGTCGTACGTGGACTCGACGGAGAATTATATCGTGGCCACGGTCGATGCGGCTTTGGCGGCCCAGACGGCGGCGGTCGCCGCGGAATCGCTCGGGCTGGGCATCGTCTATATCGGGGGCATCCGCAACCGGATCGCCGAATTATCCGAGCTGCTGAATCTGCCGAAGCTTGTCTACCCGGTATTCGGCATGTGCCTGGGCGTGCCGGATCAGGAGCCGGGCATTCGTCCGCGGCTGCCGGTGGAGGCGGTCCTGCACCGCAACGGCTACAACGAGGAGCGGATTCAGGAGCCTGTGCAGGCGTATGACCAAACGATGCAGCGCTACCTGTCCGAGCGGACCGGCGGCAAGCGGGATACGCCATGGTCGCAGATTATGGCCGATCGTTTGGCCGAGCCGATCCGGCTGCATATGCGGGAGTTTTTGACCGGGAAAGGCTTTATGAAAAAATAAACCGGCAGCCGCCGAGGCTCGATGATGATGAAAAAGAGGCTTACGTCTTTGGACGCAAGTCTCTTTTTTGTGCGCCTGATGTGCCAATTTTCCTTTTCCTGGGTAAATAACTTAGGAATGGTGACAAAACCTTCATTCAAAAGTAACGGAGCAGCCCTTTTATAGACGAGCAGAGGTCTCTATAATGCTTATAATTGCTTATCCCAGCTAAAAGATATATAAATGATCATTTTATGGAAAAGGAGCAGCCATACATGTGGACAAGATTCAAAACTGTACTGCCGGGATGCTGTATACTTCTGGCATTGGCGGGTTGCACGGAACCGGGAGGCTTGAATGACGGCCTGGGGATGACTCCCGCTCCGATCAGTTCCGGCGAGGAGGCAGGAAAGCCTGGCAATGTGGAGAACGGCCATTCATCAGGCGGGGCAGCCGGAGTAACGGAGCAGGGGAGTAACGCCACTTTTGCCGATCAGATGGAGGCTCTGACGAACACGGGAACCGTGAAAAGCTTGAGCTACTCCCGGCTCACCCAAAAATACGTTTACATCAAATCGACGGACAGCAGCAGCTTCGAAGTCTATTTCGGAGATTATCAGGCGAAGACGGAAAAGCTCGTCATCAAGCATACATACAGCGCCAAGGAGTCAAACGTAACTCTGAGCCCTACCGGGCCATACTTTATCGTCACCCGTGTAACGAGCCGCAATCCCGACCGCTATAAGTCGGAACTTTACTATACCGGAGATTTGAAACCCTACGCTGCATTGAACACCTTCGGCGAGCCCAGATGGGACGAGGATGGCGGGCTGATCCGGTCTACGGAATATTTCGATAAGCATCCGAATACGTACCAAAGCCAGATCAGCGTGGACTCTTTGAAGGCCGTGCCGGATCCGGACAAGGTGTTCCCTCAGACTGTCACGGTGGTGAAGGGCCCCGAAACGTCCGGGAAGACCGGCGTCATCTTTAACGTGACCAAAGTGGATAAAAACATGATCTACTATCAGGAGCTGAATCTGGATACCAAACGGATTGAAAACAAGCAGAAGCTGTATTAAGGACAGCCGAAGCCGGTGCCGTATATTCCGTTTCTGATGCGCCAATCCGACCCGTAATCATTTTTTTCAACTCAAAAGCCGGCGCCCCGCAGCGGGGCGCCGGAACATCGGTTTCTACTCATGTGCTTCGATCTGCACCGAGCCCGAAAGCGGTGTGGTGTCGAGATATCGGATCTCGTAGACGCGCTCGGCGAACTTCCAGCCGTCCGCTGTGCGTTGATAGCGGTCATGGTATACGGCGTAGTTCAGTCCACTCCTGCCGTCTTGCAGGCGGGCGAGCTCAGAGATGAAGGCACGGCCGACGGCTGTATCACCATCGAGTTGGATCGTGCCCGGGTGCGTGGTTTGCACGAAAAAGTCCCACTGGCTTTGCAGCCGCTTGCTCCCGCCGCGAATCTGCTCCCGGCCGGTGAGTTCAACGCCCGCACCCGGAATCCGCCACACGCCGTCCTCCGTGAACAATGACGCCAGGCGGTCGGGATCCCGCATCATCACCGAATCGGTGAACTCGCCGCGCAGCGCTTCGATCTCGAAGCGATCAACAATACTCTGAATGCTGTTCATTGGTTTTTCCTCCTCTGTATTTGCGGTTTACGGCTTTCTGCCCCTTTATATTGGGAACGAAGGTGCACCTTCGGCAAACTCGCCCGCGTAGGAACGTTTGTGTAACTCCGTTAGGGTTGCTCCCTCTTGCCAGGCTTTCAAAAAGGTTTCCGGGTTCACCAAGACGCCGAGTGCTTCGATGGGGTTGGAACAATGCTGGAGTTCGCGCATGGCTTCCAGACCTTTGAGCAGGTCAGGTCCATAGTTGTCGGCTTGAAGTTCAAGGGCATTGTTGTCAGGATCCCGATAATAGAACGACGTATTTGGACCATGATTCATCGCCATGTACGGCACCAGCCCCTTTTGTTTCAAACGCTGGTACGTCCGCAGGAGATCATCGATGCTGTAGATGAATGCTACATGATGCATGCCCGCGCTTTCGGGTACCTGTTCGATGCAAGCAGGATCGTGAAAGAGGACCAGGCGATGGTGGGCCAGATCAAAGGTGTAAAAGCCTCCAATGCCCTCCACTTCAAGGGACGGTGTGACTCCGAGGAAGGTGCGGTAGAACTCCCGCATCTCCAGGAACCTGGCCGTTTTAAAACCAATGTGATGCAGCTGCACAGGCGGAATACCTGGCTCGTCAAGAGGGTCTTGATCATGTTGTGGAGTTTCCATCATCTGTTTAGCCATTTAGAAGATCAGCTCCCGTTCATTTTTTATGCGATTTGCCTGCCGCCGGCTGACAAACAAATCCATTTGCGCTATCATGTGACTATAAAGTCACTTATGACACCCTCATCATATGTTACTAAAAAGTAACGTGTCAAGCGATTAAAAATATTTTTTTGAACTGGAGCGTGAAACGAAAATGGAAACCAACCCTCGTCATGTAAGTCGGATCGCGATTAAAGCAACCCCCGAACAAGTGTGGCAAGCGATTACGGATCCGGACAAGACGTCGAAGTTTTGGTACAACTGCGCCATCCGTTCCGATTGGCAAATCGAATCTCCATTCGAGCTATGGAACAAGGAAGAAAAGAGAGCGGAAGGGATCATTGTCGATATCGATCCTCCGAGTAAACTCGTAATGAGTTGGCGGTATGTTGCGTTTCCGGGGACGAAAAACGAGCCCCCGATACGCATTACGTGGGAGATCAGTTCACACGACGAACTTAAGGGCGTCACCCTCGTAACCGTTGTGCATGACGAACTGGAACAAGCCGCTGAAACGGCAAAAATTGTTGAAAGGGGATTTCCGATCGTGCTTTCAGGCTTAAAGACGCTGCTCGAAACCGGAGAGGCGCTCATTGGCGGATAACACCATAGCGTTAAACATATCCTGGGATTGTAAAAAGAAAAGGGCCTGTCCATAGCGGGCAGGCCACTTTCTGATTTAACGTGGAAGGCCATAAAAACGGCAGGCATTGGCATGCAGCAGCGCCCTCGCTTCCGGCAGGGGAACGCTATGGATGCTGCTCCATACGCGGGCCACTTCCGCGGTCATGCGGGGATGGGTCATCTGACCGGCGAACGGCCCTTCGAACGGCCAGGGCCCGTCCGTCTCGGTCATCACCTGGGAGGCGGGATACCGGCGCGCGAGCTCCTGGATTTCCGCCTCGTAGGCGATATCCGGCGTGAACGAGACGTAATACCCGCTATCCGCCATGCGCCGCACGGTGTCCGCCGATCCCTTGAACCAGTGGAAATGGGCGCGGGAGACGCCGTGCTTCTCCAGCAGATCGCAGGCGATGTCCGCATCCTCGTACACGGCATGCAGCACGATCGGCTTGTCATGGTCCCGGGCAAAACGGACGAAGCGCTCGAGCAGCGCCTCGTATGGCCCGTTATCCCAAGGAAGCCCGGCCTCGGCGGCCTCCAGCCGCGAGTAGTACGGCAGGCCGACTTCGCCGACGGCGACCATGTCGCCCGCATGCTCGTCCATCCAGCCGAAGAGCGCGTCGATCTCGCGGTCAGCAGGGAGCGGCTGCTCGGGATGGAAGCCGAAGGCGGGATAGACCTGCCCGGGCCAGGCCTGGGCAAGCCTCAGATTGGCTTGGCTTGATGCCAGATCCATGGACACGCCGATGACGGCTTCGACGCCGGCATCCTTCAGACTCCCGAGCAGCGCCTGCGTCTCGTGCTCCTTATAGGTATCGAGATGAATATGGGCATCGATCAAGGGGGCGAGCGGCGGCCGGTTCGCCTCCGCAGAGGATGCGGATGCCGCCGCTTTCCGGTCGAGGGCCATCTCTTGGCCGTTTGCAGGCTTGATTTCGCTGTGGTTGCTGCTCATTGGCGTGATCCTCCTTGGTGTGCTGCCTGCATTTTTCGCTGCTCCTCACGCATCCATTCACTTAGCTGCCGCTTCAGCTGCAGGAACTCGGGAGCCTCCGTCACTTCCTCGCGCCGCGGGCGCGGAAACGGTACGTCGATGGCGTGCAGCACCGTGGCCGGCCGGCTCGAGAAGACGTAAATGCGGCTCGAGAGCAGCAGCGCCTCCTCGATGTTGTGCGTAATGAAGAGAACCGAGCGGCGGTTCTCTTCCCAAATGTCGAGCAGCCAGCGCTGCATGTCGCTGCGGGTCAGCGCATCGAGCGCGCTGAACGGCTCGTCGAGGCACATCAGCTCCTGCGGGCTGAGCAGCGCGCGGAGAAAGGCCGCCCGCTGCTGCATGCCGCCCGATAGCGTATGCGGATGTGCCTTTTCAAAGCCGGCCAGGCCGACTTTGGCGAGCCAGTGCCGCGCTTCCTCACGGGCCTCCCGGCTGACGGGGCCGTGCACCTCCTGGGCCAGCAGCACATTGTCCTCGATCGTCCGCCAAGGGAACAGGGCGGGCTGCTGCGGCATGTAGCTGATGTGCCCCTGCTGCCCGGTCACCTCGGCGCCGTTCATCCGGACGGTGCCGGCATCCGGGCGGGTCAGCCCGCCGATCACGTGCAGCAGCGTGCTCTTGCCGCTTCCCGACGGTCCGATGATGGACACGAATTCGCCTTGGCCCACGGTCAGCGAGATGTCGCTGAGAACAGGCAGCGTACGGCGTTTCTCTTTGAAGCTTTTGCTGACGGAGACAATCTCCAGCGCGGGCGTGTTTTCTTTATTCATCAAGGCAACTCTCCTTTCCGGCCAGGCCCGCTAGCCCTGCTTCGGCTTCCAGCGGACGAACCATTTTTCGAGCAGCGCAATCAGCCCGAACATCAGCAGGCTCAGCACGACGATGATCATGATCGCCACGAACATGCGGTCGGTGCGGTAGCCCGATTTTTGCAGCATCATATAATAGCCAATGCCCTTGTCGGCTCCAAGCCACTCGGCGATAATCGCGCCCATGACGCTGTAAGTGGCAGCGATTTTAATGCCGGAGAAGATGGAAGGGAGCGCGTGGGGCAGCTCCAGCTTGGCGAAGATTTGGCCTTTGCCCGCCCCGATCATGCGCATGTAGTTCATCATGACGGGATCGGTCTGCTTCAAGCCGCCTAAGGCGGCGACCGCCACCGGGAAAAAGCAGACGAGCGTGATGACGATGATCTTGGGCAGGAGACCGAAGCCGAACCAGATCATCAGCAGGGGGGCGAGGGCGATCGTCGGGATATTTTGGCTTAGAATCAGCAGCGGATACAGCGCCTGCTTCAAAAACGGAATCAAATGCAGAATCAGTGCGATGATCAGCCCGATGGCGGTTCCGATGGCGAAGCCGAACACGGTCAGCTTCAGCGTGGCCCATACATGCTCCCACAAGCCGCCGGATGCAGCCGCGGTTTCCCGGGCGATGTCGCTCGGCGCAGGCAGAATCCACTGTTCGATATGGAACAGGGAGGTCAGCAGCTGCCACACGAGCAAAAAGAAGATGACCGCCACGAGGGGCGGCCATACGTTTTTCCACCAGCTTCTCATGGACGGTACTTCTCCGTCAGCTTGTCCATGCTGATTCCGCCGGGATTATGGGCGATTTTAACCTGGGAGATAATGCTTGGGCTGCCTGCGGCCACCAGAGCTTCATGCATTTTGCGCACAACGTCCAGCAGCTCCTCGAGCTCGCCTTCCATCGTCGTTTCCAGCGGATGCACCTCGTGCTTCACGCCGGACTGCTGAATGACCTCAATGGCGCGGTCGACGTAGGCGTAAGAGTCTTCGTTGCCCGGCGTTTTCGGGATCACCTGAATGCTTAACAGCGTATTGGCCATACGAATCAACTTCCTCTCTTCATAGGTTACAGGTATTGTCAGGCTTTAGCCGGCTTATTGTTCCGGCAAAAAGTCATTTGTGTACGCGCTCTTCACGTCCAGCGGCTTATCCAGCAGCTTGTGCTCGTACATCCAGTCGGAATAGCCCTTCCAGATCTGTTCCTTCTGCTCGCCCCAGCGGGCTGCGTCGTCCTGATATTTAGGACTTAACCATTTCTGGCTCTCGATCACCAGCTGCTTGTCGAGATCCGGCACGTCTTTCAGCAGCAGGTTAGCGGCTTCTTCCGGCTTGTCGATCGCGTACTGATAGCCTTTGGCGGTCGCGCGCATAAACGCTTTAACCAGCTCGGGGTCCTCCTGGATCTGCTTCTCGTTCGTTACGAGGACCGGAGTGTAGTAGTCCAGCTTCTCGGAATAATCTTTGACATACAGCATGTCCAGCGGCTCGCCGCGCAGCTTCGCTTCGATTCCCGTCCAGCCGTAGAAGATCCAGGCGAAATCGATGTCCCGCTTCACGGCGGTAAAATAATCGGCGTCGCCGATGTTGACGATTTTCACCTTCTTCACGTCCGCCTTGTCGATTTCCATGATGGAGCCCATGACAGCTTCCTCGACAGGGGAGCCCCAGCCACCGTAGGTTTTGCCTTCAAAATCCTTCGGCGTCTTGATACCCCGGTCCACCGGTGCGGCAAAGCCCGACGTATTGTGCTGGATGACTGCGGCGATCGAGACGAGCGGCACGCCCTGCGTGCGGGCCTGAGTCACGCTCTCCTGATAGCTTACGCCGAAGGGCACTTTACCGGAAGCGACCATGGCGTCGGCGCCCGTGGAGCCCGGCTGCACGATTTCAACGTTCAAGCCTTCTTCTTTATAGTAGCCCAAGTCTTTGGCGACGTAGAGCCCGGTATGGTTTGTGTTGGGCGTCCAGTCGAGGACGACTTTGACGTCCTTCAGCGGCTTCGCTGCGGTGTTGTCCTGGCCTGCCGTGCTATCGGAAGCGGATGTGCCTTCTCCGCTGCCCGTATTGTTCTGGCTGCCGCCGCATCCGGCAAGCGCCAGTACGAGCGTGCAGACCAGCAGCAACAGGCCGATGGATTTGTTCTTCATGGCTTTCTCTCTCCTTTGATATCCGGTCGTTCTTTATTTTCTCTGTCGAAGCAATCGACCGGTGATCCCCTATCCTTGTTAGATTTAGAATCGTAAGCCGATCTGAGTGACTGAATCATAGAAGCATTCGTAAGGCGCAATCCCGTTTTTCATTATTATTCATGTAAAAAGCGCCCCGTAAACGGGACGCTTCACATGCGCAAGATCAGCACGGCTTGTATGCCGTGACAAACGGTTTCCTACGCTGGCATTACCCAGATCAGGTTAAAAGGGTCAGTATCTTGAAGGGATACAATCTCAGCCGGCCAATTCCAGCACCCCGGATTCTATAAGGTTTTCGGGTTGTTTTCCTCCCATATTATAGTCCATCCCCCTGGGGGTGTCCAGACATCTGCATGATTCCAGATTATCTCTGGAAAAATTCGATCCATTCTTTTTCCGGGCCATAGATAAAGAAGTATTGGTATCCGTTCGGCAGAGTCACGATTTCCTGATCGATCAGCTCTACGCCGCTGAGCGCTTGAATCCGCGCAAATTCCTGCTGAATGTCGTCGACATGGATCGCGAAATGGTGCACCGTGCCCTCGGCCGGCAGGTCGTAGCTGTAGCCTTGAATGAGCTCGATTTCCGTCTCGTCGCTGCCCCCGAAGCCGAGAAAAGCCAGCTGGAACACGCCATTGGTGTGCGTCAGCCTGCCTTTAAGCTCCAAGCCCACGATCTCGGTATAAAACCGAATGGTTGACTCCAAATCCCGCACGACGATGCCGACATGATCCAAACGTTTATTAGCCATATGTATAAGCTCCTTTTCAAAATACTTGTAACGGATTTTCCCTAAATTAAGGCCATTATAGCACTTAAATCCGGGTTGTACGGCAACTTTATATATTCATCATTGTTTATAAATTGTAGGCTGTTGGTGGCATGGGTAGTATTGAAATAGTTAGGAACGGAGGGAAGAGGGTCCTGAAAAAAATAATTGCAGTATGGCTTTTCATGTGTATGTTGACAGCATGCACCGGGCCAACGTCTGGCGGGGGAGACATAACGATACTCGATAAGCAACTCATTGGCTCGACATATTGGATTGTCGCCGAGAATCCCCATAGTAAAGAGGAAGGAGCATTTAAAATTAAAGTCGATAATGAAAATACATGGAACTTGTTAGAGGTCGGAAGAACGTACTTATCGACATACTCATATAAGTCTTTAGACAAAGGAGCTAAGCTGCTGAGTGTCCGCCATATCAATGAGGGGCAGTCAGCAACGCAACAGGTTCATTGACAAAAGCCCGGGAAGTCCGTGAGACTACCCGGGCTTTTTTAGTTCCCGCGCTGCTGCTTTTTCTTCGCATAAAATTCGGCCGCCTTATGGCGGTTGCCGCAAGTTTCCATGCTGCACCAGCGCCGCTTACCGCTCTTGGAGGTGTCCACAAAGTGCAGGATGCAGTCGTCATGCTCGCATATCCGAATGCGGTCCAAAGATACGCTTGCGAGCGTCTCGAACATGGAGCGGACGATGGGGTACAGCACGTCTTGGACGGCGGTTTGTCCGTAGGTGATGAGATGGGGGAGGCCTTGGGCATCCCGCTCAGCCCGAAGCGCCACGTCTAACCGTGACGCTTCGGCCCTTATGGCGGCGAATGCCTCTTCCGACAAGGTACCGTCATGGTCCACGTCTTCTAGGACGAGCCGGCACACGCCGCGCAGCCGGAGCAGTTCGGGCAGCAGGTCTTCCGGCGGTGCGGAAAAGGCTGCACCGCCGGTATTGCTTAAGCCGTGCAGTTCATTATCGCGCAGCCATTCGTCCAGATATCCCGGCTCCTCCAGCATATCCGTGACCTGATGCTCCCGCATGCGTACCGTATTGGCGAGGTTGATCCACAGGGCGCCTCCCAGCACATTGCGGGAAGGGGACTTATCCATGATGCGTCATCCTTTATAAAGTAATCGTTTCCTTTGTATTCAGGAATGCTATGTCCATTGTATCATCAACCGCAGCCCGCAGGCGATTTTGCCAATCGGAAGTCTGCCGGTATACGGGCGGATGGTGGATGGCGGTATGGTGGATCGGCACCAGCCGTTTGGCCCCCAGAACGTGTGCCGCCGCGGCCGCTTGTTCAGGAAGCAGCGTAATCGGCATACCGCTGGGCGGCTGCAGATCAGGACGTTCCAGAATGGCGCCGTTCACCGGCAGGCATACCGCATCGAACGGGCCGTGAGCAGCGGCGATTTTCCACCAGTATCCATGCCACAGCGTATCTCCGCAGTGGAGCAGGCGGCGCTCGCCGTCGCTCAGCGCCCAGGCGATCTGGGTGTCCCCGACCCCATCAATGGAGTAAGTGGCTGCAGCGCTCAGCGTACCGATTTGGAACACATCGCCGACCGAAGCGCCGATCACGCGGTTGAGGCCACTGTTCTTGGCGAGGAGGACACTCTCCTGTGGGAGGTACACGGGAATATCAGCCCCGTAGGCTTCGATAATAGCCTGGGGATCAAAGTGATCGGTATGCTCGTGGGTGATCAGCACCGCATCTGCCGGGCCATATTCGCCAAGCGGGAAGAGAGGCTCGTGAGACTGGCCGAAAACGTCCGGAAAATAATAAATCGGGTCAATGACCACCGATGTGGCTTCTGTCGATACCCGAATGCCTGCCCAGGGAAGCTTTTGAAGTTCCATGTCATCCATCTCCTTTTTATAACCCTTAAAATTTTTATTACTGGTTATGAATGGATTATATCTGTATTTATATAACCTGTAAATAGTTTTTTAAGGGTTATATAAAAATAAAAAAAGCGGACCGGCTGGCCCGCTTCTAAATTGAATGGCTTATTTTCCTGCACCTGACGGCCCCTGCAGTCCAGTCTGGCGAACAAGCTTCCGCCGCTGCAGCTGGAAGGCCGCAAAGCTGAGCACGACCATGCCGACGGTGAACACCGCAAGCATCCAGGCTGACTGGTTCACTTCCAGATGATCCAGGCTCCAGCCCATGAAGAGCGGCAGGATGGCTCCGCCGACGCCGCCGGAGGCGATCAAAATGCTGGGCGTCGATTCTTCGCTGCCCTGCAGAAGCTTGCTCGCAAACACGAGCGCAATCGAGAAGATCCCCGACATGAACAGCCCGAGCAGCAGGATGATCGCGAAAGCCGACCATACCTGGCCCATCAGCGGGAACACGATCAGCAGCACCAAGGTGATGAGGCAGCTGAACAGTACGTAGACCCGGTAGTGAATCTTTTCGGCGACGACGCCGGCAAAGATCCGGCCGACGGACATCGCGATCCAGAAACAGGTCACGCTGAGCGCCGCGGGGGCTTCCTTCATGCCCATTTTTTCAATCAGGATGGCGGGCATAAAGTTGGCCAGGCTCATTTCGGTGCCGACGTACAGGAAGAAGAATACGATAAAGAGGACGAGAATGCCGAAGGCTCCGCCTTGATAAGGGAAGCGTTTGGCCGCGGCATGCTCTTGACCGGACACGGAAGCGGAGGGCCCTTTGGCGCTCAGCACCGCATCGATTTCACCGAAGGATGCTTTCGACCAGAACAGCAGCGTGACGAGCGCGAACAGCGAAATGACGAGGAAGGAGAATCTCCACCAGCCTTCCGTAATGAATCCGCTTGCGATCAGCGGCATAACCATGGCCCCAACCCCGAAGAAAACCTCCAGGCGGCTCATTGCCACAGCGGTTTTATCGGTAATCGCCGCAATAATAATGGTCCCGATCACCGCTTCGATCATGCCGAAGCCAAAGCCTGCGCACACGGCGATGGCATACAGCCATTCCCAAGGCGGCAGCAGGGTGTAGACCAGCTCGGCGGCCGTAAGCAGGCCGATGGCGATCAACAGCCCGCCCCTTTTGCCGAAACGGCGGTTCAGCCACGGGGATACGAGCACGCCGGCCAGAAAACCGGCGAACTGGGTGAAGATCAGCGTCCCGCCTTCGCTGTATTCACGGTGATAATGCTCCAGCAGCACGGGAAGGACCGATCCCAGCACGACATGCGCCAGGCCGATCAGAAAATAGGATAGACACCCTATCCAAATGAGTCGTTTCATGAGGAACTCCTTTACAGTATTAAATTCATGGTGCGGACAAGCCGGATGACGGCCGGTATCTCCATCATAACAAGGTATTCAGGGCACGTCATGTCTATTCTTGGATAAAAGTTACCGTGTTCGAAGGTTCATCCTATACCGGTCAGGGTACACTATGGTTACGGGTTGCGACCCATGGACAACACGAAGCTGAAAGGAGCGGATCATCTAGAGATGGAAGCGAAAATCATCCTGGAACAAAATCTGGCCAAAATACTGGATCACAACCAGTTTTGCTCATTTGCCACGGTGGAAGGGAACCGCCCGAAGCAGCGGTATATGGCTTTATATAATCAGGGCCTTAGCATCCATCTGGTCACCGACCGCAAGACGCATAAAGTCGAGGAGCTGGAGCAGAATCCTCACGTTTCCCTGCTGCTTGGCTATGAAATCGGGGGATCGCGGGAGATTGTGGAGATTGAAGGAACCTGCAAAGTAACGGATGAGGACTCCCTGCGTAAGCAGATCTGGAAGGAAGAATTCAAGAAACAGTTTACCGGCCCCGATGATCCGGATTACGTCCTGCTTGAAGTTACGCCCATCCGTGTAGAATATACGGGAAAAGACGGGGAGAAGCACGAATGGATCGAGTAGATTTACCCTGTCTATAAGGAATTGGAACCATTTTCATAGATCTGTAATACGACCTGATGCTCGAGACCTTGTTCTCGGGCATTATTTTTTGACAATTGGATGTATTTGTCTTTATTTCACAGGTTACATCGATATAAACTACTCTTGTAGACAGAACTTAATTTAACAATGGTTAGTTAAATAAAGGAGTTAAAATTTGTTCTGCCCACCGTACTCGATGTACATCTATTAGGAGGGGTAACATGTCGAAGTCCCGTAAAAAAGTCCTCAAAGGCATCACCGCCGCAGCCGTTGCGATCAACGTGCTCGCCGTTCCGATGGTGCCTGCATTTGCGGACAGCAGCAGCAACGGATCCAAGGTGAAACTGCGGATCATGGAAACATCCGATTTGCACGTGAACATGGTCAACTATGACTACTATGCGGACAAGCCCACTGACGAATACGGGTTTGCCAAGACGGCCAGCCTGATCAAGGCAGCCAGAAACGAAGCGAAGAACAGCCTGCTGTTCGACAACGGGGACTTGATTCAAGGGAATCCGCTTGGCGACTATGTGGCCAAAGTGAAACCGCTTAAAGAGGGCGAAGTGCACCCGGTTTACAAAGCTATGGATCTCATGGATTACGATGCCGGAGGCGTCGGCAACCATGAATTCAACTATGGCCTGGATTTCCTGAAGCTGTCGGAAGAGGGAGCGAACTTCCCGATTGTCAACGCCAACGTCTACAAGGACGACGGGGACAAGGATGACAGCAACGACGTGAACTATTTTACCCCTTATACGATTTTGGACAAAAAGGTAACGGACGAAAACGGCAAGGAGCAGACGATCAAGGTCGGCGTGATCGCATTCGTTCCTCCGCAAATTTCCCAGTGGGATAAAGCCAACCTGGAAGGCAAAGTCATCGTGAAGGACATGGTCGAGACGGCCAAAAAGTTCATTCCGCAAATGAAGAAGGAAGGAGCCGACGTCATCGTCGCCATTCCTCACTCCGGTTTCGAGGATATCCCGGAGACGCCCCTGATGGAGAACACCGTTCTGTATCTGAGCCAGGTGGAAGGAATCGACGCCATCCTGTTCGGACATGCCCATAAAACGTTCCCGAGCGCAGAATTTAAAGGCAAAACCGGTGTCGATCTGGAGAAAGGCACGATTAACGGCGTTCCTTCGGTTGAACCTGGATTCTGGGGCGATCACCTCGGCATCATCGACCTGAACCTGGAGAACGTGGACGGCAAGTGGAAAGTGGTCGACTCGAAAACCGAAGCGCGCCCGATCTACGATACGGCGAACAAGAAGGCGCTCGTTGACGCCGATCAAGAAATCGTGGATGCAGTGAAGACCGAGCATGATGCAACAATCGATTATGTACGCGGTCCGGTAGGCAAAACCAGTGCGCCGATCAACAGTTATTTTGCACTTGTACAGGACGATCCGTCCATTCAAATCGTCACCAACGCGCAGAAATGGTACGTCGAGAAAAACCTAAAGGGAACCGAATACGAAAACCTTCCGGTGCTGTCGGCAGGAGCTCCATTCAAGGCAGGCGGACGTAACGGGGCTTCTTATTATACAAACATTCCGACCGGAACGATCGCGATCAAGAACGTCTCGGACCTCTATGTATACCCGAACACCGTGCATGCCGTTGTGGTCACGGGAGCTGAAGTGAAGGAATGGCTGGAGTGGTCCGCAGGCCAGTTCAATCAGATCGATCCTTCCAAGACGACCGAGCAGCCGCTCGTGAACATGGACTTCCCGACATACAATTACGACGTCATCGATGGCGTAACGTATCAAATCGATGTGACCCAGCCGAACAAATACGATGCGAAGGGCACTGTCGTGAATCCTTCGGCAAGCCGTATCACGAATCTGCAGTTCGACGGCAAGCCGATCGACCTGAAACAGAAGTTCGTCGTGGCGACCAACAACTACCGCGCTTCTTCCTCGAAGCTCGCCAACCCGGACGGCAAGCGGATCATTATGGCCGCTCCGGACGAAAATCGCCAGGTCATCATTGACTACATCCGCGACAACGGAACCATCAACCCGTCCGCTGACGGTAACTGGACCTTTGCGCCGGTGGACGCCAAGCTGAACGTGACCTTTACCTCCTCTCCGGATGCGAAGGACCTTGCGGCCAGCAGCAAAAACATGAAATACATCGGCGGGGCCGAGGATGGCTTTGCCAAGTACGGACTTGATTTGTCGGTCAGCACGGCAGGTACGGCACCCGTGACGCCTCCGGCAACCACACCGGGGACGCCTTCGAAGCCATCCGAGCCATCAACTCCGGCGCAGCCTTCCAAACCGTCCACGCCGTCCAAACCGTCCACACCGTCCAAACCGGCACCGGACACGAAGCCTTCCGGCAAGGTATACGTCATCAAGAAGGGTGACAACCTGTATCGTATCGGCATCAAGTTCGGCGTAGACTGGAAGACCATTGCCCATGTCAACGGCATTACGAACGTGCACGGATTGAAGGTCGGACAGCAAATTATGATTCCGTAAGGCGACTTGCCTGAAGTGGATATTTGATCATTCACCGGCAGGTGGAGATGAAAGACTGAAGACTATCTGCAGCAGGAGCTTATAAACAATAGTCTATGGAGTACAAGAAAACCGGATCATTCCTCACAATAGGGGATGGTCCGGTTTTTATTGTTCCTACATGGGAGCTCTATCTTCCTGCATATTACAGGTTGACTTCCATTTACACTAATAATAGAATATCTAATGTTAGGACATTTAATTATAGGGTGTTTCTGAATATCCTATCTGCTAGACCCGCGTTTGTGGAATACTATCTCAATTACAAATACGGCCTTTCATTTAAGTATGAAACGGATAAGGAGGATATATATTGGCAGAACGCGATTCTTCAGGCAAGGAACTGGATCTACAGCTAGTACGCGTACTAAGAAACATGGTGAAAGAGCTATATGACAGCCTAGAAAGTGATATTGACAATTACGGGCTCAGCAGAGAAACATTTCAAATTTTAGAGCTTCTTTATAATAAAGGACCTCAGCCGATTCAGAAAATCAGCGATACTTTCTCGATTCCAAGCGGGAGTATCACTTACGTAGTCGATAAGCTTGAGAAAAAGGGGCTGGTGGAACGAGTGCCAATACCTGGCGATCGGCGAAAAACGAACGTGACATTAACTGATGAAGGGCGGAGTCAATTTGATCTTATTTTCCCCAAGCACGCTGAATTGATCTCTGATCATTTATCCTTCGCGACGGATGAGGAGAAGCTTGAGCTTATCCGTGTGATGAAGAAAATCGGATATGGGATCAAAAATCGTAAGGGATAACCATGGTTCCGAAACCCTTGGAAAACGAGTATTTCATACAGATGATGTAACTAACTAGGAGGATCTAATCATGGAAATAGGTGTTGATACGTTTGTTGAAACGACTCCGGATGCTCATACAGGTGAGACAATCAGTCATGCCGAGCGGTTACGTCAGGTCGTAGAAGAAATTGTTCTTGCCGATCAAGTAGGACTTGATGTATTTGGAGTTGGTGAGCATCATCGCAAGGAATTTGGGGATTCCGCTACTGCCGTCATTTTGGCGGCAGCAGCACCTATGACCAAGAGAATTCGCTTGACCAGTTCGGTTACCGTACTCTCTGCGGTAGATCCGGTACGTTTATTTCAGCAATTCTCTACACTTGATGGTATCTCGAATGGGCGAGCAGAGATTATCGCGGGTCGAGGATCCATGGTCGATGCGTTTCCGTTGTTTGGTTATGATTTAAAAGATTATGATCAGCTATTTGAAGAGAAATTGGAGCTTTTGCTGAAATTAAGGCAATCGGAGAAGGTAACCTGGAAGGGCGGGTTTCGGCCAGCCTTTACGAATTTGGGCGTCTATCCTCGCCCTGTTCAGACCCCACTGCCGGTATGGCTTGGCAGTGGTGGAAATCCGGAATCGGTTATTCGGGCCGGCGAGCTCGGATTGCCGCTTGTATTGGCTATTATTGGTGGGAGCCCATTAAGGTTTGCCCCGCTCGTTCCGCTGTATAAGAAGGCTGCAGCACATGCAGGACATGATATATCGAAATTAAAGATCGCCGTACATTCGCTCGGGTATGTAGGTGAAAGCAACTCGCTTGCAGCCGATAAGTATTTTCCGTCTACTCAAGCATCGTTTAACTATTTTGCCAGAGAGCGTGGCTGGGGGCAGTATACCCGTTCACAATTTGATGACGGACGGACATTGGAAGGTGCCTTATACGTTGGAGATTCCGAAACGGTGGCCAACAAGATTATATTTATGAGTAAACACTTAGGATTTACGCGGTTTTTCATGCACTTGCCTGTCGGTACCATGCCGCATGAGGACGTCATGAAAGCCATAGAGCTGTTGGGCAGGGAAGTCGCTCCGCGGGTTCGTGAACAGGTCGCGAAATGGGAAGAGGACCATAAATAACACATCCAAGATACGAAGAGGGAGAGAACTACATCATGCATATTTTATCTATTATCCTTCAAGATATTTTAGGGTTAGGATTCCTCATGTTTGGTTTTATGAAATTCGGATCGAAACAAATGGTTGAAGTGTATAAGCATTATGGTTACCCGGGCTGGTTTAGATTTTTTACAGGATTCATTGAAGTTATTTCAAGATTTTGGTTATTGCGGGGGTTTGGAATTAAACATTGGCTGCCTGGGGTAGTTTAATCATTGTGATTACGATGCTTGGGGCGATCCTTACGCATATTAAAATAAACGACAATGTAAAACAAATGATAATGCCGATTGTATTGTTTCTCATTGGTTTGGCGGTATTGCTGATAAACTTTGATCAACTCATTTAACCATTTTAGAATAAAACGCGAATACTACACGGAATGAATTGGAACCATTTTTGCAATATTAACTCTTAAACAGTCAAGTTTTGGAGGAAGACCGATGAATTGCCTGAAAGCTATGCTCAATAATACAGGAACGAACTATGCGATAGACGGTGGCGCTTCCGCTTGGTAAAACAGGCTGTACGGCAACAAAGATAGGAAGAAGCTGATCGGATACGCTCGGTCAGCTTCTTTTTCTACCCAAAAATCCCATCAAGGGGCTTTCGCATCGGTTTGTTTTAAGTATTTGCGGGCAATCCCGATTACCCATAAAAGTAGCGGTATACCAAACAAGAATATCGGTAACACAACGTTTTTCCAGAAGTGCGGAAAATTCACTTGGGTAACATCCACGTTTCCAGGATATAAAGCAACTGCCAATACCGATAATCCGGTGATCCAGAGCATGTTTCGCCATTTTTGCATATGGAATAATCGAGCTGTTCCGTAACTCGCCATGAACATATAGAGGCATATTTTGATGAACACGCTGAAGCAGGTGCCGACGACCAGTAAAATATCGAGGTTTTGAATGAATTCCATGACTGAAATATATTGACTGACCGCATATACAGGGTACTGCAGTTTGGCTGGAACGGTATTGTCCAGTATCATCAACACGTCAAGCGTAACGTTTAAGAGGACGATTGCAGCAATGCCCACGCTCCACAGACCGGAAGATACCGCTCTCTTTTTTTCAGCAAGAAAGGCGATCAGCATTACAATCATAACCGATTCGCCCAGGAAAGAAGCCCCCGGCAAGCTCCCCTTTAATACCGGTATAAGGCCTCCGGCAGGCAAAAGCGGAAGCAGCCGCTCCGGGCGTAAGTCTTTTATCGTTAGGAGCCGGAACAATACAAGGTTGATGACGATAATGGGCCCTATCACTTCGCTGCAGCGTCCAATGATATGGATGCCGCCATGCACCGCGTATATAATCACAAACAACATAAACAAGACGATAACCCATACTGGAGTCCTCATAAACAAGGTCATCTGAACGAAGTCCGCATATTGGCGTAAAACGATGCCTGCTACGCCAATCCAGAGAATTAAGTAAGCCATAATGATCATATAGCCCAACCATTTGCCTACAATTTTCGGTACGTATTCGATGAATGTATCATTTGGATATAATAGGCTCAGCTTTGCCGCGATCAAGGTCATTAGCACTGACAACCCGCCTGCCAAAAGAACCGCCATTGGGGCGCCTTGATTGGCTTCTTTGAAAACCGGACCGATCGCTATTAGTAAAGTCATGCCTGATTCCATCGTAAATAACAACCAGAACAATTGATATTTCGTCAGCTTCATTTCAAGCTCCTTACGGTTTATTAGGAGGAGGTCCCTGGAGTCCGATCCGTCTGATCTTAACATGTGAATTTACAGTGATTTTTGCATCGGAAAACGCTTGCTCCCACCCAGAATCCAAATCTGTCCATTCCGAGGGATGTTGCCGGCTGAACGCTTTTCCGAATTGAAACACATCGACTTTGAACTGCTGTTGTGCTTTTTTGATCACGTTTAAAATGGCTGTCTCCACATGACGATTCAATTCAGCTTCGAACTTATTCAACTGATTGATATTTCGAAGATCAATTGCCGGAATGCTTTCCAACACGACAGCACCGCCTTTCATATCGACTTCAATTTCAACTCGATCGCGTTCAAATTTGGTGCGCACCTTGCATTTGGTTTGCCGGACATCAACGCTGAACGTTCCTCTTCCATCAGGAAGAGGAACTGTAACGGGAACACGATTGGTCTGTCCAGTCACCCACAACCGATAGGCCGACTCCATGCTATCGTAATAACCTGCCAACTGCTGTTTACGGTTAAGAACGGCACGGCCGTAAACGTGGATTGTTTTTTTTCTTTGCTTTGGGTCGTATAAAATTTCGACAGCAGGTAGCGTTAAGCCGCTTCCTTCAACATGTTCCTCGATTAATAACTCCAGCAGTGAATTACCGGTTTTCTTACCGATAATGTTTCTTAATTTGGAAAGGGCGATAACAGGCAGCTTCTCCAGCGGGTAGGATATTTCCATAAACTCGAGAGCGGTCCCTCCCTTTACGACCCACATATCGGATTTAAGCCGACTGTCGGGATCCCGGGTTACCGAGTCCATGAGGTCCGAGATGCCGGCTATTGCCATCTTTTCTCCGAAATAGATGTTATGACGATGCGTACGTGTAATTCTTCGCGACAGCTTTAACTGCATGTCAAAGAGGCAGTCAGATACCGTCTTTCCCACCCCTGTCTCGATGAGGTAAGATTTCTCCGCTCCTCCGCCACCCTCTTTGGAATTCGTTGGAATCAGGAATTGCCCGGTGAGCATAATTTCCCCGTCCTTGAGCCGATCGACACCAGAACCAAACTCGAACAAGCGGTCGTTCAATTCGTGGCGGTCCCAACATCCGGTTAACGGAAGCAGGAGAAGGATGGCTGTCAGTACTCCAAGGCATTTGTTAAGCATATTACCTCCGCCTAGGCTTTCGGATCATGGAAGCCTTATGAGTTCTCAATTTCCACCAAGGTGCGCGTACAAGAACATCCTTGATTTGTTTTGGTTCAAAAGGAGCGATAGGCGATAAGTAGGGAACACCAAATGACTCCAACCTGACCATGTGGATTAAGATGAAGATGCTCACCATGGCGATTCCAAACAAACCAAACGCTCCTGAGATCAGCAGAAGTGGAAAGCGAAGGATCCGGAACGCTATACTCATGTTGTACCGGGGGATGGTGAAGGATGCGATCCCGGTGACTGAGACAATGATGACCATTGGTGCGGACACAATTCCAGCCTGAACAGCCGCTTCACCGATGACCAAGGCGCCGACAATGCTGACGGCTGAGCCTACGGCTTTTGGCAGCCTAACTCCCGCCTCGCGTAAACCTTCGAACAGAAACTCCATTAATAGGGCCTCGATGACGGCCGGAAACGGAACTCCTTCGCGGGCGGAGGTAATGCTCAGCAAAAAATTCGACGGCAGCAGCTGCGGATGGAATGTCGTAATGGCCACGTAGAGAGAAGGTAAGTATAAGGAAATGGTAAATAGAATAAACCGGGTCCACCGAATCAAGGTAGCGTATATAAAACGCTCGTAGTAATCCTCGGCGGCTTGAAAGGCGGTCCAGAACGTCATCGGAACGAGCAAGGCTTGAGGCGTTCCATCGGTTAATATCGCTACTCTCCCTTCTATCAAATTCGCTGCCACAATATCCGGACGCTCTGTGTCCAGAAGCTGAGGGAAGGGGCTGAACGATTTATCTTCAATGAGCTCTTCAATATAACCGGATTCCAGGATGATATCCATGCGGATGTTGGAAATTCGTTGCTTGACCAGTTGGACTAAGTCTGGACGGGCTAGTCCTTCCACGTAGGCTATGGCGACTTTTGTTTTGGACAACTCTCCAAGAACGACAGATTCCAGCTTGAGTTTTGGCGTTCGAATTCTTCGGCGAATGAGGTTCGTATTGGTTTGAAGCATTTCAGTGAAACTCTCCTTAGGCCCACGTATGGCCACTTCAGAGGACGGCTCCTCGACGCCCCGATGCTCCCAGCCGGACGTTTCCAGAAGTATGGCTTCCGGTTCACCCTCGACGAAGACAGCCAGGTATGATTGCAGGATCGATTCGGCGATTTCCTGTAAACGGCTTTCATGACGGAGTGGACCTATGACCGCAAAGTGCTCTTTTAGGTTGGGATAATTAATCGTTTCTTGGACGCCGGCGCCGGTTTTCTCCAGTAACCAGGATTGAAACAAAGGCGATTTAAATGCGTTTTTTTCGATCATACCGTCGACATAGACCATAAGAACAGCACATTCATTAGACAGATCGACCCGTTGAAAGACGATATCAAAGCAAAGTTCGAATACCTGTTTAAGCAGCGCTAAATTCTCATCTAAATTTGTGCTTATTTTTTCCCGCGGATATGAAACAGGGCTGGGGGACGATACCAAGATTGTTCAGCTCCACTAATTTTTCCTTATTGTTCTTTTGAGTATAGGTATTTATACAAAAGAGAGATAAACTTCCCTCGCTGTAAAGATGCATATTTAATCGAACTTGAAGTCATTCTAGAACCTAGTCAGCATGGAAGGAGTAGGAAGATGGAGAAACTTGATGGAAAAGTGGCATTGATTACCGGGGGAAACAGCGGAATCGGAATGTCAACCGCGAAATTGTTTATAGCAGAAGGTGCAAAGGTAGCAATCACCGGCAGAAATCAGACCTCATTAAACGCTGTTTCAAAGGAACTTGGTTCTAATATTTTAGCCATTCAAGCAGATGCTGCTGAACTAGAGAGCATGGAAAAAGCGGTGTCCAAAGCAGTTGCTGTCTTTGGTAAACTTGATGTCGTTTTTGCCAACGCTGAAATTTCATCACCTACGCCTTTAGGCGGCACAGACCTCTCGGTTTTTGAAGAGGTTCTCAAAATAAACGTTACCGGCGTGTTTTGCACGGTACAAGCTGCTCTTCCATATTTGAAGGATAGGGGCTTCGGTCATATTAAGCGGATCAACCCGTGCAACGGATGGGGCCCGCAAAGATCCGCTTACGAGCAAAGGAGCCATCAGCAGCATGGCAAGAGTGTTTGTCTCTGAATTGTCACCGCGAGGCATCCGAGTAAATACGGTTGTGCCCGGGGCAACACGCACCCCCATCTGGAATAAGTCGACACCTAAAGAAACTATAAAACTAGAAACTGCGCAAGCGAATACGATTCCTCTGAATCGTATGGGAGATCCCGAGGAAATCGCCAGCGTTGTCTTATTTCTGGCTTCCGAAGATGCTTCATTTGTTCAGGGAGCGGAAATTACAGTAGATGGGGGAGCGCGCTCTGCACCATTAGGAGCTCCCATATACCTTTAACATAAATTAGTTCCAAGAGTATTTCTTCTGTAGATGAAGCGGCTGTTTTAGTGCGCTCCGTGTAAGTACTTGGTGCAGCAACAAAAAGCCAACATCCGTTGGACAGTGGCATTATCCCGAAGGATCAGCCAGCTCAAAACCCTGTGCTGCTGCCAACCGCCATGCTCCCTGGCTTCCGATAAGAAGGAACGGAGAGCGGCGAGACGAGGGCAGCAGCAGGACGGATTATGAGCCGACACCGGCGCGGGTGTTCTTCTGTGGTGCCGCGCTGCGGCCGAAGCGAAGCAGGTAAACGATGGCGACGATGATCATCATGACGGCCATCACCAGGAATATGCTGCTGTACAAATAGCTGCCCGGATACATGTTCAGCGGGTTCCAATGGGCTGAGGAGCCGGTGTCGAGAATGCTGCTGTACACGGACGTGGCGACGGCCGCACCAATGAAGTTCAGCATGCTGAGCAGCCCCATGCCCACGCCGGTTTCTTCTTTGGCCAGCGTGCGGGAGACGGTGTTCGACAGCGCGACCTGCATGAACGTCTGGCCGACGTTGCTGAAGATCAGCACGATAGCGATGATCCAGGCCTGGATGCCGGCAAAGGCGGAGAGGAGAAAGAAGCCGGCCGCCTGCAGGATGGCGGCGATACAGACGACGAAGAGGTTGCCCTTCAGGTCGGCGAACTTGCCTCCCGCGAAGCCGAGCAGCGCGGAAGCCGCGGCTCCCGGAATCATGATCAATCCGATGATACTGGCGTCCAGATGATTGGACTGGGACAGCAACTGCGGGATCAGGAACGGGATCGAGAAGGCGATGCAGGAAATGGCAAAGGCAATGCCGATGCCGAAAGTATAGTTCAAATTCCGGAACAGCCGGGGCTGTACGAACGGATTGGCTGCTTTGCGGATACGGATCATGAACAGAATGAGCAGCAGCGCCCCGCCGGCAGCCGGAATCCACCCCCCGCCGGTCAAGGCGAACAGGATCAGGCCGGTCGCGGCGGCGAGCAGTCCGCCGCCTAGCACGTCCATGCGCCCGCCGGTTTCCGTGGCATCGTCCAGGTATTTCCGGTAAAAGGGCAGGGTGAGCAGGACGAGGACCGAGAGGCAGAAGAGCCAGCGCCAGCCGGCATAGCCCATAATGAGCCCGGAGACCACGGGGGCGAGCGTGTTGCCGACGGCGAGTCCGATCGCGGACTTGCCGAGGGCGCGGCCCCGGTTCTCCGGCGGGAAATAGCGGACGGGGATGATCATGGCGGCCGCCGGGATGACCGACGACCCGGCCGCCTGGAATACCCGTCCGATGACGATCATCCAGTAGGCGCTGGCGGCGAGCCCAAAGACGGAGCCAAGCACAAACACGATCAGCCCGATGGTGATCAGTTTCTTCAGGGCGTATTTATCCGCCAGCTTGCCATAGGTCACCGAGCCGACCGCATAGACGAGCATGTAGGCGGAGGACACCCAGCTGACCTGGGCGGCGCTCAGGTGAAACTCCGCCCGGATGCCGGGCAGCGCGATGTTGAACATGGAGACGTTCATGACCGAAATCACCAGCGTGAACATGAGAATCTGGATCAGCTTGTTGCCTTGATGAACGGACTCGGCCGTAGATTTCATCGTTATTCCCTTCTTTCGGATAAGTGGTTTAGCTGAAAAGAACCATTCGGCGGCAGACCAGATGTCTGTCAGCACTTACTGACATATAGTGTAGAAAAGCGCAGCAATATGCGCCTTTCTCCAAGCTCAAAGCCCTTTTTGAACGGCAAAATTACACTTATTTCTATGGCATACGCCCGATTTGGAAGAGGTAGATGCAAAAATGCAGTTACATGTTCACTCTTGCGATAAAAGCTAAGGCGTTAACGCCCGGGTGAACAACCGGACGCTTTCCTCAATAAAGGCATCTATCTCGATATCCGTAAACGTTTGGACAACATGAGTCGTATTGAGGAATGCTCCGAGATTCATCCACATAAAGGAAACCGCCGTCAGTGACGGATCTCCCGTGACCAGCTTGCCTTGATCGGACATGTGCTTGAAGTAGTTCGTCAAAATTTCATGAAGCTGTCGGGGGTGGTTCTGGGTGTTATTCCTAAAGCCTGGCAAATGATCGCCAACCTGCATGCTGATCATAACCAGCTTCCGGTTACGGTTCATAATTTTATGATAGGTCCGGCTGATCATAAGCAGGTCTTCGTGCAAATTTCCCGTGAGATTTTCCTTGAAGATTTTTTGCATCTCGGCTGCGTACAAATAACGGTCATACGCCTTCTCCAGCAGGTTTTGTTTGCTGCCGAAATGACGGAAGAGCGTCTTCTCGCTCAGACCGGCTTCAGCGGCGATTTCACGTGTGGACACCCCGTCATAGCCTTTGGCGGAGATGAGATCGATTGCCGCCTGCATCAGCTTATCTTGGGTGCATAACTGGTTGTTCTCGTTCATGTGACTCTGCCCACTTTCCATGTTCTGACTGTCAGTACTTACTGTCATCATAGTCTTCGGGTTTGCACTTGTCAAGGGAAGGTCGTCTAGCCTCTGCATAAAAAGAAGCAGCCCGGCTTCATAAAGCCAGGCCGCTTTTCGACGGTGGAGTTGATGTGAGTCCAAGACCGTATTCTCAATTTAGTTTACATCTGCACTGCTCAATGTCAGTTACGCTGCACTGCTCAATGTCACCTACGTTGCATGGCCGAATGCTAGCCTACAATCGCGCTGCCGCTCGGACTGCCGATGCTGACCTGGACATGACTCAGCCCGCTGAGCGGATAACTGCGCCCGTAGACGCTGATGCTGACCGGCGTTTCGGTCTCATTGGTCACGGTCACATCCTGTTCGCCGACCGTAACTTGGAGACGCGCGCCCCGGAACATCACTTTAAAAGAGAAGGAGCTCCAGTGTCCCGGATTGAACGGATTCAGATGCAGCACTCCATCCTTGACGCGCAGCCCGCCGAACCCGTGCACGACGGACATCCAGGTGCCGGCCATGCTGGTGATGTGGCAGCCGTCCTCGGTGTCGTTGTTGTAATTGTCCAAATCGAGGCGCGATGTGCGCAGGTACATTTCTTACGCCTTCTCCCGGTAGCCCAGCTCACAGGCGATGATCGAGTGGACGCAAGGGGAGAGGGAGGACTCGTGCACGGTCAGCGGTTCGTAAAAGTCAAAGTTCCGCTTTTTCGTATCCAGGTCGTAGCGGTCCCCCAGGAAAAACAGCCCCTGCAGCACGTCGGCCTGCTTGATGTACGCCGAGCGGAGGATCCGGTCCCAAGACCAGTTCTGGTTCAGCGGCAGGTTCGCCGGGGCCAGGTCCTTGACAGGCGTCAGATCCTTGTCGAGGAAGCCGTCCTGCTGAAGGAAAATGCCGTGCTCCGCATCAACCGGATAATACATTTTCGCAAGGATATCGCCCCATTTGGCCGTTTCTTCGGGCTCCAGCACCAGCTTCGCCACCAGCTCCTCGTAGTGGGCCGGATCGCTATCCTGAAGGTCGGACAGCACCTGCAGCGTGTATTCCATCGTCCAGCAGGCGATCCGGTTGGTATACCAGTTGTTGTTAACATTGTTTTCATATTCGTTCGGCCCGGTCACGCCCAGAATCATGTACTGGTCCTTGGCTGGGACGTAGTTCACCCGTTCTTCCCAGAAGCGGGAAATTTCAACGAGCACCTCCACGCCGTATTGGGCGAGGTAGCTGTCATCGCCGGTGTAGTTCACGTAGTTGTAAATCGCGTAGGCGATCGCTCCGTTACGGTGGATTTCCTCAAAAGTAATCTCCCACTCGTTATGGCATTCTTCGCCGTTCATCGTCACCATTGGATAGAGTGCGCCTTTGGCAAAGCCGAGTTTACGAGCGTTCTCGCGCGCCTTCTCGAGATGCTTATAGCGGTAGATCAGCAGGTTGCGGGCGATTGTGGCATCCGCCGTGCTCAGATAGAAGGGCAGGCAGTAGGCTTCGGTATCCCAGTACGTGCTGCCGCCATATTTTTCCCCGGTAAAGCCTTTGGGCCCGATGTTCAACCGGTCATCCTCGCCGGTGTACGTCTGGTTCAGTTGAAAAATGTTAAAGCGGATCGCCTGCTGCGCCGCCACGTCTCCTTCGATCACGATATCGCTCTCGCGCCATTTGGCCGCCCAAGCCTGCACTTGCTCCTCATAGAGCTGCCCGAAACCGGCAGCGGCTGCTTCCTGAAGCGCCGATCGTCCGGCGTCCAACAACTGGGCGTAGCCGTAGTCGCGTGACGTCACGTTCGCTACGTATTTGTAGATGACGGTCTCCTCATCCTGCTTGGCTTCCACCTGTAGACGGTAGCCGGCGTACTTCTCCTGCTCGATCTGCTCTGGTTCCAGCGCCAGCTTGGCGCCGTTTTGATGGATCTCAAACGTCATGACCGAGGTGACGTGAAAATCGAGCTTTTTGGTCCGGACCGTTAATGCGGCGTTGTCCGCGGTCACTTCCTTGTGCACCTCGACCCAGAACTTCTCGTCGTAGTTCGAATCCTTGTTTTGTACATCGCCGTCCAAGTAAGTCGTGACGGTCAGTGTTCCGGTGAAGTTCAGCGGCGTCACGGCATAGCGGATCACTCCGATCTCTTGCCGGGCCAGGCTGACGAAACGGACCGCTTCAACGCGAATTTCCTTCCCGTCCGGCAGAGTGGCGGTAAAGCTGCGCGACAGCGTACCTTCCTTCATGTTCAGTACGCGTCTGAAAGCCTTGACCTGACAGGCCGCGAGATTGAGCTCCGTGCCGTCAACCGAGATGCCGATGCCGATCCAGTTGGTGCTGTTCAGCACCTTGGCAAAATACTCGGGGTAGCCGTTTTTCCACCAGCCCACCCGCGTTTTGTCGGGATAGTAGACGCCGGCCATGTAGCTCCCCTGCAGGGTCGGACCGCCGTAAGCCTCCTCAAAATTGGCACGCTGGCCCATATATCCGTTGCCGATGCTGAAGACGCTCTCGGATATTTCCTGCTGCTGGGGATCGTACTGCTCCTCGATAATATTCCATGGGTCCAATGTTAGATATTGCTTCATGGTTAACCGGCTCCTTCGAATAATAATGTTATTGGTTCATTGTTATAAGACGTAACGCCATTCTGCTGCGCTAGAGAGGGGAGTCCTGATTTAAGTGTCTGCAGGACTCCCTGCCGCACGAACGCCGCCTGGTTCGGGGAATCTAGCGGTGAGAAACGAGCTCAAACAGGCGGACTGTCGTCATGTCCTGCAGCGAAGGCACCACGGCATCTGCCGAGCCCAGCACTTCCGGCGAGCCGATCCCAATGCTGCGCATCCCGGCCCGCTTGGCGGCCTCGATGCCGGCTTCGGCATCTTCGAACACGACGCATTCCTGAGGGTTGGTGCCCAGCTCTTGAGCACCCAGCAGGAAAACCTCCGGATCGGGCTTGGCGCTGGCCGTTTTGGTTCCGTCGATGATCGCGTCGAAATACGGAACAAGGCCAGTATTGTTCAGGATGGTGATTGCATTTTTACTGGCAGACCCCAGGGCAATGAGGATTCCGTTCTCCCGAAGCTCCCGCAGGAAGGTGAGCGCCCCCGGAAGGATCTCCTGTTCATCCATATGCGAAATGTATTCGACATACCAGCGGTTTTTCTTGTCGGCCAGCGCAGATTTGGTCTCTTCATCCAGCTCAAGCCCGCCGACTTCAAGCAAAATGTCCAGCGAGGCCATTCGGCTGACACCCTTGAGGCGCTCATTATCCTCCGGCGTAAAGACAAAACCGAGCTCTTCGGACAGGCGTTTCCATGCGAGATAGTGGTATTTGGCTGTGTCGACCAGGACCCCGTCCAGATCGAACAGGCAAGCTTTAATAGGAGCTGCTGCTGTCATTAGTCATTCCTCCTTATGTAGTTGTGCAAACGTTTGAACAAACAGGTGAAAAGAAATGAAGCACCGGGATGCTTCATGTGGTTTTGATACGTTTATGATGGTTTAGACGGCGTAAAAATGGACGACTCCCGAATCACCAGCCGGTGGGGAATAATGTGGCGCTTCTGAAACTGCCGGTCCCCGTCGTGCTGAATGGACTGAATCAGCGCCTGGGATGCGGTATAGCCCAAGTTATAGATGCCGATATCCATGCTGCTGATGGGCGGCGTGGACAGCTCGGAGATGGAAATGTTGTTGAAGCTGACGATGCACAGGTCGTCCGGAACACGGTATCCGAGCTCGTGGAGTCCACGCAGGACGCCAAGCGAGACAAGATCGTCCATGACCACGAGGGCAGTAGGACGCTCCGGCAGATTCATAAAAAACGACATCGCCCGGTAGCCGCTCTCCTGGAGAAACTCACCTTCGACGATCCAATCCTTGCGCGTCTCCAAACCGGCCTCTTCCAATGCATTCCTGTAACCTTTCAGCCGGTCGCGTGAAACGATGTGATTCGGGGGCCCGCTGACAAAACCGATCCGCCGGTGGCCGAGGGATATGAGGTGTTTGGTCGCATCGTAAGCGGCCTGAACGTTGTCATTGTCCACGGACAGGATGTCCGGGTACTTCTCGCTGCGTCCGATTAGCACGAACGGATGGCCGTTCTGCCGCAGAAAATCGACCACCGGATCCTCTTTGCGCGAATAGAGCAGGATCGCCCCATCAACGCGCTTGCCGTTCAGCAGCCGGGAAACGGCCTCCACCTCCTCCTTCTCACTGCCTCCCGAACTGATCAGTACATCATATCCAGAGCGGTTGGCCTGGGTGACGATCCCGCGGATCAACTCCATGAAGAACAGATTCAGGAACAGTTCTTCGGCGGGCTTGGGCAAAATGACGCAAATACTGCTCGAAGTCTTGGAAACCAGACTCTTGGCCGTCATGTTGGGGTGGTATCCGAGCTCCTTCATGACATCCCGTACCTTTTGCGACGTTTCACGGCTGATTCTGGAGTTATTCGACAGCACTCGAGAGACGGTGGAGGGGGAAACGCCCGCTCGTTTGGCGACATCTTTAATCGTTACAGACATTTGTTACCTCCCTGTGGAACCGTTTGCACTATATGCAAATGAGAAACGGCCGTCTCATAGACGCTGGCTATTTTACAATTGCTATCTTAGCCGAAAGCCCAGAGCTTGTAAATATCCAACCTGAGGCGGCGAGAAGAGACCGGAGGGATCTGGCTTGAGGCATTTTTTGCAGGCAGAGAAGGCCGACATTGTTATATAAAACGGTGATATATATAGCATAGTCAAGAAAATGGAAGATAATACTGAATAAAATGCCGTTTATTGCGAAAAAACGAATATGAATGCAGCTTTTCATAGAATTTAAGCTGTCGTATTCTCCATAAAGACCGGTGTCGTCCGTAAGATGCCCAGCGGTCAGTCCTGTTCGCCAGCAATTGTATCCGCTTTCTTGCCGGGTGATTGAAGGGGCAGATTCGAAGCATTCCGATCAAAGGACACCAGATCAAACAAAGGAGGATGTCATGAAAACAAATAAATGGGGCAGGCCAGCCGGACACCGGCTGCGGAAGCTCGCAGCAGGCATAACGGCAGTGTTCATGGCGGTTGCCCTGCTGTCAGGATGCAGCAGCACGGGTGACCATGCTGCGGAAGACACCGGGGCTCAGGATCGGCCCGGTGCAAAAGCCGGCGGCCAGACGGCAGGACAGCAGGGGCAGGCGGGAACGGGAACCACAGCAGGGGAGCAGGGTGGCGGAACTGCCGCCACGGCCGTCGACGAGCAGCCGTCGACCGTGTTCTATGAGGTATTTGTCCGCTCGTTCCATGATTCGAACGGGGACGGCATCGGCGACTTGAAAGGGCTGACGCAGAAGCTTGATTACCTGAACGACGGTAATCCCGTTACGACGGATGACCTCGGTGTCGGCGGCATCTGGCTGATGCCGATCCAGCCGTCGCCCAGCTACCATGGGTACGATATTACCGACTACGAGGGCATTAATCCCGATTACGGGACGCTGGATGATCTGCAGGAGCTGATCGCCGGGGCGCACAAGCGCGGGATCAAGGTCATCATGGATCTGGTGTTGAACCATACCAGCACCCAGCACCCGTGGTTTGTCAGTGCTTCGAAGGACCCGCACAGCAAATACCGGGACTGGTACGTGTGGGCGGAAGACCAGAAGCTCAGTCCCACCGGGGTCAGCGCGGCCGGAGGCGGCAGTCCGTGGTATGCCTTGAACGGAAGCCATTACTTGGCTGCGTTCTGGGAAGGGATGCCGGATTTGAATTATGACAATCCCGAGGTGCGGGCGGAAGCCGTCCGGATCGGGCAGTACTGGCTGAAGCTCGGCATGGATGGATTCCGGGTGGACGGCGCCAAGCACATTTACGAGAACCTTCAGAGCGACCGGGGCGAGGCGGCCACAGCCAAAAACACGGCGTGGTGGCAGGAATTCCGAACCGGTATGAATCCGGTGAACAAGGATGCCTATATCGTGGGCGAGGTGTGGGAGAACTCGGCCGCCGCGATCGCGCCGTATTTGGACCGGGCCTTTGATTCAGGATTTAATTTCAGCCTGGCGGAGAGCATCCTGAGCGCGGTGAAGGACGAGAAGGACAACAACCTGGCCTTTACACTGCAGCGGACCCAGCAGTTCTACGGCAAACAATCGCAGGGGCAGTTCACCGACGCCATTTTTCTGTCGAATCACGACCAGGACCGTGTAATGAGCCGGCTGGACGGAAATCCGAACCATGCGCGGATGGCCGCGGCGCTGCTGCTGACGCTGCCGGGCAACCCGTTTATTTATTACGGCGAGGAAATCGGCATGCGCGGCGTGAAACCTGACGAGCGGATTCGGGAGCCGATGGTGTGGAGCGATCTGTCCCGTCAGCCCGGCCAGACGTCGTGGGAACAGCCGCTTCTAACCGGAGAAGCAGCGAAAGGAATCAGCGTCCGGTCGGAATCGGCTGACCCGAATTCGCTGCTGTCCGCCTATCGGAACCTGATCCGCTGGAGAGAGGACGTCCCCGCTTTGCGGGATGGCGACATCCAGAGTTATGACTCCGGCAACCTGGCGGTGGTGTCCTTTGTGCGCCGTAGTGCGCAACAAACTGTGCTAGTATTGCACAACTTGTCAGGCAAGGAGCAGCAAGTCCAGCTGGGAGCGGAGCAGGAAGGGGGAGTCGAAAAGGTACTTAAAAGCAGCAATAAATCCACGGTTTTAAAGCAAAATCTGCTTCGCATCCCTCCATATTCCAGTGTGATTTTAGAGTGAATTTGACGAAATTCAAAGATATAATGCAATATAGAAAGAATTATGAAGTAAAGTAGTAAATATATAGGTAAAATGGCGAAAAACACATTGTGCAAACGTTTTTACAAAAATTAATACGTTGTGTATGATAAACGCATGTTTAAAGCGCTTACTTGGTAACTTCCGCAAAATGAAATACCGATGATTCTTGAAGAAACGGCTCATCCACTCTGATATTGCGACGTGATAGCGTGCTCGATCCTTGTCCGGGAAGGGGTTCATAGCATGTTTCCAATCAAGTCGTGCCGGAAAGGTGCTTGCAAATGGGCGGTTTAGGCGTGTTTGTGAAATCGTTTGCGCAGTTATGTTATGCATGGAGCTCAAGGAGAATCGGTAAGGCAGCAGGTATGAACGGGAGTCGGCAAGGCAGCAGGTGTGAATGGGAGTCAAGTCAGCAGATGTTAGAGGGAGTCGGCAAGACAATAGTGTTACGAGTAAAAGATCTGAGAGGGGTTCGTTTGGGAATGAAGATGAAAAAGGTTATGGCACTGGTCGCAACGTTGACCATGGCATTCTCGATTACAGCGTGCGGCAGCTCCGGCAGCAAGGCGGAGGAGCAAACTCCGTCAACGACAACAACCGAAACGGCGGCTACAGACGGCCAGCCGGATAACACAGCGGCTTCGGGTGACAGCCTCCAGCCGGAAGAAGGCGCTTCCCTCGTCGTGTGGGAATCCAAGGAGGAGCGCTCTTTCACTGATGAAATCGCCAAGCAGTTTACCGAAAAGTACAACGTACCGGTCAAGATTGAAGAGGTAGCGGCAACGGATCAGGTAACGAAGCTGTCCCAGGACGGTCCGTCGGGGCTTGCGGCCGACATCGTGATGTTCCCTCACGATAACCTGGGCAGAGCCGCGGCAGCGGGACTGCTGCTCGCCAACGATGCGTTCAAGGACGAAACGGTGAAAAACAACACCGATGCCTCGATTCAAGGCGTAACCTATGACGGCGTGCTGTACGGGTATCCGAGAGCGGCTGAAACGTACGCCCTGTACTATAACAAGAGCCTTCTGAAGGAAGCGCCAAAGACGTTCGATGACGTCATCGCGTTCGGCAAAACCTTCACCGACAAAGCCAAGAAGAAATACGGCATCATGTGGGAAACGGGCAACATGTACTTCAACTATCCATTTATCGCAACGACCGGCGGATACATTTTCGGAAAAGACGGTACGGATAAAGACGATATTGGCATCAACAGCGAAGGCGCGGTCGAAGGCCTGAAAACCTATGTGCAGCTGAAGGAAATTCTTCCGGTGAAGAGCGGCGACATTTCGCCGGACATCAAGCGCAGCTTGTTTAATGCGGGTGACGTGGCGATGGACATGAACGGTCCGTGGGAGCTTGCCGGCTACAAGCAGGCGCTCGGCGATAACCTTGGCGTAGCTCCGATCCCTACGATCGGCGGCAAAGCGGCGATCTCGTTCTCCGGCATCAAAGCCTGGTACGTCAATTCCTTTACGCAGTATCCGAATGCAGCCCAACTGTTCGCGAACTTCGCCTCCAGCAAGGACGCTCAGCTGCTGCTGAACACGAAGGTTGGTTCCATCCCGACGAACAAAGAGGCATTGGAATCCGATCAAATCAAAAACGATCCGTACATTTCGGCCTTTGCGGAACAGACGAAAAACTCGCAGCCGATGCCTTCCATCCCGGAAATGGGCAACGTATGGAGTCCGGTGAACGCGGCACTGCCTGAAATTTGGGACAACAATGCGGATCCGAAGGCGGCGATGGATAAAGCAGCCCAGCAAATCAAAGATCTGAACAACGGCGCAACCAAGTAAGGCATCGACGCACCGCTGTCAGGTAAGGCAACAGTTATGAATGGAAGTATGACCCGCCGCCACCATCCGCGGCGGGTCATTCCCTGACATACCGGTACCGCTGAAAAGCACGCATGCTTCGGCTGCCGGTATCGCCAAGGAACAGGGCCGGGAAAGCGCGGCCTGTCTTCTTGGAAGCAGTACCCTCCGGGGTTGCTTCCGTTGACCCGGGGAGAGGAGAAGAGGATACGATGAACAGGCTCCGCGGCAAAGCCGCTTTACTGTCGATCATCAGCATGGGATTGGGACAAATCTATAACCGCCAATTCATTAAAGGCATCTTGTTCCTGCTGATCGAGGCTTTTGGCATTTACTACTTCATCAACAATTTGGGAAGAGCACTATGGGGAATGACGTCGCTCGGGGATACGCCGCGTCTGCTCGTTAAAGGCAAGTGGATCGATGGCGACCATTCCATTTTTATCATGATTCAAAGCTTGATCACGCTGCTGTTTCTGCTGATCTTTATCGTCGTTTATGTGATGAACGTCAGAGACGCGTACCATACGGCGATCAAACGGGAAAACGGGCAAGTCCCGAACAGTTTCGCCAAATCCGTCAAATACGTGATGGATTATAAATTTGCTCAAGCCTTTTTGACGCTGCCGGCACTCGGCATCTTGTTCTTTACGATTATGCCGATCCTGTTTATGATCATGCTGGCCTTTACGAACTATTCCGCACCGAACCATATCCCTCCGGCGAAGCTGGTGGATTGGGTCGGATTCCAGACCTTTAAGGATCTGGTGTCGCTGAAAACCTGGAGCCATACGTTTTTCGGCGTATTAACTTGGACCATTATCTGGGCGGTCCTCTCCACGGCGACCACGTATTTGGGCGGCCTGCTCGTTGCGCTTTTGATCAACCAGCAGGGCATCAAATTCAAGGGCATGTGGCGGACGATCCTGGTTATCCCTTATGCCATTCCGCAGCTGATTTCGCTGCTCGTCATGAGAAATATGTTTAACGGCCAATTCGGGCCGATTAACCAGTACCTCGGCTACTTCGGGCTCGGGGGGCTTCCTTGGCTGACCGATCCGTTCTGGGCCAAGGTGACGGTTATTCTCGTCAACATGTGGGTGGGCATTCCGGTCTCGATGATCCTGATCATGGGCGTGCTTACGACCATTCCGAAGGACATGTACGAAGCGGCTGAGGTCGACGGGGCAAGCGCGTATCAGAAGTTCCGCATCGTTACGCTGCCGATGATCCTCTTCTCGACGGCGCCGACACTGATCATGCAGTTTGCCGGAAACATCAACAACTTCAACATGATCTTCCTGCTGACAAACGGAAATCCGGTCGTCGGGGACTATCAGTACGCGGGAGCGACGGACCTTCTCGTGACCTGGCTGTACAAACTGACGCTGGATCAGAACAAATACAATATGGCGTCGGCCGTCGGCATCATTATCTTCCTGATCATCGCCATATTCTCCATTTACAATTACCGGCGGACCAAATCATTTAAAGAGGAGGATATGATCCAATGAGCGGACGTCAAGGCAGAAAGGCAGTTCGGCTAACGGTCAGCTACATCATTCTCATCATCATGGCCATCGGCTCGATCTATCCGGCCCTCTGGGTCATTCTCGGCTCCTTCCGCCCGGGAAAATCGCTTTACAGCAAAACGCTTCTTCCGGAAGCGTTCACGCTGGACCATTACCGGGAGCTGTTTACGTCCAGCAGCATTTTGTTCGGACAGTGGTACATGAATACGCTGAAAATCGCCGTGTGCTCGATGATCATCGGCGTCTTCCTGACCCTGCTCACGAGCTATGCGGTGTCGCGTTTCCGCTTCAAGTGGCGCAAGACGGCTTTGTCGACCGTGCTCATCCTCGGCATGTTCCCGGGATTCATGAGCATGATCGCGATCTACCTGCTGCTGAAGGAGTGGCATTTGCTGGATACGCATCTCGCGCTAATTATCGTGTATGCGGCGGGAGCCCCGCTAGGCGGCACCTTTATCGCCAAGGGCTTTCTCGACACGATCCCGCGGACGCTGGATGAAGCGGCGAAGATCGACGGGGCGAGCAACTGGACGATTTTCAGCCGGATTATTCTGCCGCTGTCCCGGCCGATGCTGACCTATATGGCGCTGACGCAGTTCGTCGGCCCATGGGTAGATTATATCTTTGCACGGCTCGTCCTGCGGACGAAAGAAAATTGGACGCTGGCTGTCGGATTATTCGACATGGTCAGCACGAATCAGAATACGAACTTCACCACGTTCGCCGCGGGGGCGGTTCTAATCGCGGTGCCGATCACGATCCTGTTTATTTTCCTGCAGCGCCTGCTGGTGGACGGTTTAACATCGGGAGCGAGCAAAGGGTAAGCTACCATCGGCAATTCGCTCTCGGGTGTGGAGGTCCATCCCATCGACGGGCGCGCTGCCTTAACGGGTTGATTTTTGTGAATATCGAAAAAAATGAAGGCGCAGCTCTCGCATCATGCATGCAGGCTGTGCCTTTGTATTTGGGTGGCTGGATGCAACGGCAGAGTTTGCCGGGTCTCGTTCGCTTTATCATGAAGACAAGCTTTCCTTGGATAAAAAATACGGGACGGGAAGGGATTCGCATTCATATGAAGTATATGTTATAGAGGTAAGAAGGAAATAGATTGAAGGGAGTCTACCTAATATGAATCAATCATGTTTCGAAGACCGGATATACTGTATGGGATGCGGCAAGCTTGTGCAGGAGCACCAGGCCAGACAGGTGCTGAAGACCGGATACTATATGCACACTCTCCGGCTGGCGGCGGGATGCGATGAGTGCGGAGCGCGTTACGTGGATTTGCTGCCGGATGAGACGGCCACAAGAACGGCGAGCTACCACCCTTTTTGAAAGCGTATTCAAGCAAAAGGGGCTCGTGTCGATTTAACCGGGAGTACCGTAAAAAAATCGTCAAAACATAAAATTCCATCTTTCGTTTTTATCGACAACGTCGTATGTTAATAGTAAAGAAAAATTCCAATTTATAAAATATATTCGGGAAGCGAAATGCACCGGGGAGCCCCCGGCGTATGGATGCTGGCCGCCGCCTGTGTACCGTCAGGAGAACGGAAGAGAAGTCAAACATAAGAATAGTACGGTAGTAGGAGGAAGTAAGGTGGAAGCTCTTGGCTTCATGTTTTTTTCAACGCTCGAGACATTTGCGATTTATTCGCTGACGATGTCGCTTTTTCGGTTCAAAACTTCGGATTACTTGTGGCAGGCTCTGTGTATCACGCTGCTGGCGAATGTGCAGAGCTACGTCCTGAGGGACGAGCTGTCACTGTCGTTTGCGGCGCCGTTAATCACGATTCTGATCTACATCCTGCTGTACACGACCGTGATGAAGATTCCATTGGCCTGGTCCGCCATCTGTACAATTCTGGGCTATGCGCTGTATGCGCTTATCCAGACCGTCTATGTGCTATGGCTGTTCGGATCGGTTCAAGAGGTCAACGCCACGGACGCCAACTCCTACAGCTTGCAGGTTGTCTCGGCGTTAACGGGACTCGGGCTGTCGTGGCTCATGTACAAGTTTGGCATCGGGTTCGCCTTTGACTTTGAAAGGCTGCGTTTCAAAAAAGAGCACATCGTGCTGGTGCTGCTGATTATGGTCACGCTCGTCTCGGTGGAATTTATTTTCTATTACAACAAGGTGTGGATCAACGTTTTATTTTTCGCCTGCACGTTCGGACTCTTTTTGTATTACACCATCCGAAAGGAAGAGGAGGATATCCATGCTGATTGAAACGGCTGCCTTCCGGATCGCCGAAGGGATCAAGCGGCAGGTTCCGGATCATAAATCCTCAGTGAACATCCTTAAACATGCGATTGCCGTCATTCTGAACGTGGTTTTGATCATTGCCCTGACCCTGCTGATCGCGTTCTTTACAGGGCATATGGGCCGCGCGGCGACAGCGCTGATCGGATTTGCGCTGCTGCGCCAATTCACGGGCGGTATTCATCTGAAAACCGGGGAATGGTGCGTGCTCGTCACCACCGCCTTGTTCACTCTAGTGTCGTTCATCGATCTGTCCGTCTTCTATGTTCAGGTATTGAACGTTCTCAGCATGGTGCTCGTGGCCGTATTCGCCCCGAGCAAAATCGAAAAGCAATCCAGAATACCACGCAGGCATTACCCCAAGCTGCGGGTGATCGGAGTCCTCATTGTGCTGGCCAACGTCCTGATCCAATCGCAGACGCTTGCCGTCGTCTTTTTTGTCCAAGCCCTCAGCCTGATTCACCGAAAGGAGGTGAAACGCCATGTCACTGATCAGCAAAGTTAAGCACAGCACATTCACAGCTATTGCCTCGGCATTAACGCTGGTAGCTGTGTATCTCGTAAGTGTTGCCAGTCCCGTGTATGTTTACAGCGGTGAGACGCCGGAGGAACTGCTGAAGTGAAATGGAGGAGCTGATTCAGATGCAATATCTTACGGTTTCACGAGATATTGAAGGGGAATCAGGCATCGTCAATCTTCGAGTGCACGATATCTTGTTTATGGAATTCAGCATTCCGGCGGATCGGGTTGTCGTTCATACGATGGAGGAGCAGTTTTATATGAACGGCACGCTCAAATACTGGTCCGGCATGCTGAGCGCAAGCGGGTATACGTTCCGCAACGTGGACCGGAATCTCGTTAACGTGGACAGGATTATGCTGATCGACAGCGTGTACAAGAAGGCGTATTTTGAGCCGGAAATCCATAAAGGCTCCAAATGCTGCACCATGGCGTTTAAAAGGTACAACAAGATTAAAGAGGAGCTATTAGCCTATAACCCGGGAATATTGATCGTCTGAAAAGGGGCTGCGATGAGCAGCTCCTTTTTTTGTTTCTTTAAGGGTTCCCAATAAGCGCGGATCTGCGGCGAGGAAGAAATTTCGCTTGACCCCAAAGGCTTCATATACTATAGTAAACCAATCGGAATTAAATTAACTGACTCGTCAGTCAAGTGATGAAAGGGGTCCTGATTCTGCCATCGCAAACCAATGAAGAACCGCAGCGCGAGCAGGAGCTGAGGCAGGCCGCCCTCGAGCTGTTTGCACGCAAAGGTTACCATAATACAAAGATATCGGAAGTGGTGAAGGCGGCCGGCGTCTCGCAGGGGACGTTCTACTGGTATTTTGAAGGGAAGGAACAGATGGCCATCCGCTTGGTGGAGAACGGCCGGGACAAGCTGGTCGAGGTCATTGAGCAGGGATACCGCAAGCACGCGGGATCTGTAGACGACATGGTGAGTTCCTCAGCCAACCTGCTGACCAATCTGTTCTCGTTTGCCAATGAGAACCGGAATCTGATGGCCTTTCTGCTGATCAAGGGGCAGGGTGCTGATCCAAAGGTTCGTTCGGCGGTATCCGAAGTGTGGATCGCGTTTGAAGAAGCCTTTAAGAAAAATGTGCTCCGTGCCATTGAGCTGGGCATGCTGCCGCAGTCTACAGACGTATCGCTGCGCGTGAACATTCTCGTTTCGCTCATCACGGGCGTTTTGACCAAATGGTTGTTCGGTCCGCTGCATGATGTGGATTACGAGCCGGTATACACCGCCTCGCAGATTGCTGAAGAAACGGCCCGGTTCGAGTTCCGCGGGCTGCTGGGTTAATATGACAACCTATATAGATTGAACTAAAGAAATGAATAATATAGGCCTCTTTTGGGCCAGTTATTACAGGGACTTCAATAAAAACTTTAGTTCAGTCTATCTATCTAAAGGGGGATATAGAAATGAAGTTTAGAGTCAAATCACTATTTATGTCGCTGTCGCTGATCGCTGTTATCGCTCTGGTGCTGGCCGGCTGCGGCAAAGATTCGGCGTCATCGGGCAGCAATGCTTCCGGAGGAAGCGGCAATCAGGCGTCTTCGTCGTCAGGCAATCTGCTTGAGCAGGTCAAGAAGAACGGAAAAATCAAGGTGGGATTGATGGGCACGTATGCCCCGTATAACTTCTTGAACGACAAAAAGGAAGTAGACGGATACGACGCCGACATCGCCAAAGCGATCGCCAAGAAGCTCGGGGTTGAGGCTGAGTTCATTACCGGTGAATTTTCGGGTCTGATCGAAGGTCTGCAGCAGGGAAAATACGACGTGCTGATCAGCCAGGTAACGATCACGGATGACCGGAAGAAAACGATGGACTTCTCGGAGCCTTACATCAAGAACTCTGTGAATGTGGTCGTGAAGAGCGACAACGATACGATCAAATCGATCGACGATTTCAAAGGCAAGAAGATCGGTGTCGGACTTGGCACCAATGACGAGAAATACCTGCGCGACGAAGCGATGCCTAAAGTCGGCAAGTTTGAAATCGCAACATACAACGACGTCATTTCGTCTCTGATGGATTTGAACACGGGCCGGATTGACGCAACGATCAACAACATGTTTGCCCTGAAGCCACTTATCGACCAAAACCACCTGAAGATCAAAGCGGTCGGCGATTCCATCAAGGACGATTATGCCGGTGTCGCCATGCGCAAGAACAATCCGGAGCTGCTGGATGCGATCAACAAAGCGCTGGACGAAATGAAGACCGACGGAACGCTGAAGGAAATCCACCAAAAATGGTTTGGTGTCGATCCGAGCTTTTAAGTTATGAGTCTTACAGCTGTGGGAGGCCGTTTTAAATGAAATTGGTAATGGATAATTTGGGTTTTCTGTTTACGGGAGCCTACTACACCCTGCTCATCACGATTGTCTCCATGTTTTTTGGGTTGTTTATCGGTTTGTTCACAGCCATCGCCCGGTTAAAAGGAAACCGGCTGGTCGCCGGCATCGCCAGGGTATATGTGTCCATCATCCGCGGAACCCCGATTATCGTGCAAATCTTCATCATTTACTACGGCTTGCCCGATTACGGGATTGCTCTGCAGCCGATGACGGCGGCCTATATTTCGCTTAGCATTAATATCGGCGCTTATTTGTCCGAGACCTTCCGCGGAGCGATTTTGTCCGTGGATAAAGGGCAGACCGAGGCGGCGCTGTCTCTGGGACTGACGCCATGGCAGACGATGCGCAAGGTCGTTCTGCCCCAGGCGGCCCGGACGGCGATTCCGCCGATGGGTAACACGTTCATCGGTATTCTGAAGGAAACGTCGCTGGTGTCAATCGTTACGGTCACGGAGCTGCTGCGTTCGGCACAGCTGCTGATCGCGCAGTATTACGTGGCGATGCCGTTCTACCTTGCGATCGCCATCATGTACTGGGTGATGAGCACAGGCTTTTCGGCGATCTTGAACGTCATTGAGCGAAAGCTGTCCAAGGCTTATTAAGGGGGGTGAAGGCATGATTGAAGTCAGCCATTTAAGCAAGAGCTTCGGATCGTTATCGGTTCTGAAGGATGTGAGCCTGGACATCCGGCAGGGAGAAATCGTAGTGCTTCTGGGTCCCAGCGGCTCGGGCAAGAGTACCTTGCTCCGGTGCCTGAACGGCCTGGAGCAGGCTGATGCCGGCTCGGTCCGCATCGACAGCGTCCGCATCGAAGCCATGATGCGCGCCAAAGAGCGAAAAAAGGCGGTCCACGAGCTGCGCAGCCTGACGGGCATGGTGTTTCAGTCGTTCAACCTGTTCCCTCATCTCACCGTCCTGGACAATGTGATCATGGCCCCGATGACAGTGAAAAATATGCCGAAGGAACAGGCGGTTGAAATTGCTGAAAGGCTGCTTGGCAAGGTAGGCCTGGCGGAGAAGAGGGACGAGTATCCTTCGCGGCTGTCCGGCGGGCAGCAGCAGCGGGTGGCGATCGCCCGCGCTTTGGCGATGGAGCCGAAGATCATGCTGTTTGACGAGCCGACATCGGCGCTGGATCCGGAGCTGACCGGCGAGGTGCTGCAGGTGATGCGGCAGCTGGCTGAAGAAGGAATGACGATGGTCGTCGTTACGCACGAGATGAAATTCGCGCAGGAAGTGGCGAATCGGATCGTGTTTATGAGTGAAGGCATCATTCAGGAAGAAGGGGCGCCGGAGCATTTCTTTGCCGGACCGAAGACGGAACGGGCGCGCAAGTTCCTCCGCCAGATGGCGCAGGAGCCGGTCTAAGGCTGGAATACGAACGATGATACACGGACTTAAGAACGGAAATACGGAGACAGGACAGCCTGATCCGAAGGAGTTGAAGCGCAGCATGAATGATCATCAGCAGCATCTGGACATGATTTCGGAGCGGGTACGGCGGATCATGGACAGTGAAAATATCGACGCGCTGGTCGCGACCAGCAGCGAAAATTTTTATTATCTCTCAGGGCATCAGAGCGCCTTTATGTATACCCTCCGCATGAGTGAGGTTGGGCTGGCGGTTCATTTCCGCGATCCAAGGCGGAAGGCAGTCGTCATCATGAACGATTTCGAAGCCGCCGGATTTGCCGGGGATCCCGAACGGTATGAAGTTCGCACCTATCCTACTTGGGTGGACGTGGATGATCCGCTTCATTTGAAAGGCGGCAGCTATCAAGGGAAGCGGCCGGTGTCTCCGCAGGCGGAGGAAATGTTCGGCGTCCTTCAGCAGGTGCTGGAGGAGTACGGCATCTCCCGGGGGCGAATGGCGGTCGAGCTGGACTTGATGCGGCATTCTTCTGTGCTGGCGCTGCGCAAGGCGTGCCCGGACATATCCGAGCTGACCGAGGCGGGGCCGATCTTCACGCGGCTGCGGGCGATCAAGACGCCGTGGGAAATTCAGCAGCTGCGCAGGGCATGCGCCTATGCGGAAGCGGGTGTCGAGTACGCCGTCCGCGAAATCGAGCCGGGCGTCTCCGCCGCAGGGATCGTGGACGCGTTCCGGAGATCGCTGATGCGGAATCCGGACGGGTCGACGCCGCGGTTCCATATGATTTCGGTCGGGGACCACTTTGCCCCTGTACAAGTGTTTGATACCCGGCCAAGCCGGCCGGGGGACGTGATCAAGTTCGACGTGGGCGTCGAGGTGGCCGGCTACGGCTCGGACATCGCCCGCACCTTCGTACTGGGCGAGCCTGCGGATGCCACGAAGCGGATCTATGAAGCCCTCCGGCGCGGGCATGACCGCCTGCTGCAGACGATCGAGCCCGGGATGCCGATGAAGGCGGCATTCCAAGAGGGGATGAGCGTCATCCGTGCGGCGGGGCTGAGCCAGTACAACCGGGGCCATCTGGGGCATAGTGCAGGGCTGAGCCTGGCTGCGGAGGAAGGGCCGTTCATCAGCCCGTCCGAGACGGCGGTTTTTGAGCCGAACATGGTCGTCTGCATCGAGACACCTTACTACGGCTACGGAATTGGAGCCATCATGATTGAGGATATGCTTCTGATCACGGAGAACGGCGTGGAGCGGATGAACCGCTTGAGTACGGATCTGGTATCTTTGTAATAATGAACTAGAGTAGTAAAGTTATGTATTCCAAGGAAAATGATATAAAATCTATCACCTTATTGGAAAACATTCATCCCGATGAAAGTACATTTACAAACCGCGTGACTTGTTTTTAAATAAGGTAAGCCCATTTTCCTAGCAAAATCGGTTACTCATCATTAAGGTTTCCTTCCGCCTGGAGATCTCCAGGTCTCTTAGGGAGCCTTGGAAGATCGGGGGGATTGAAATGCAAATCTTGTCTGATGAACAGCTGCTGGAATGCGTTACGCTGGCCAAGCAGCTGGGGCTGGACCCGGAATTCCTGGCCCTGCTGATGTCGGAGATGCAGCGCCGGGGAATCATGCTGCAGGATGAAGACGGTGCTCTGCTTCAGGGGAATTATCAGGTATCCGGCAGCAGTGAGCTGGAAGCAGCCGAACTGTACTTTGCATAATTGGTTGTGCACCTGACTAAAGAGAATAAGGGACCAGCGATGCTGGACCATTCCATATTCGAATAATAAGATTTTCGCTGCACGCGGTCTGGTTTTCAGTGAATGTATGCAAATGGATCGTTTGAGACAAGGAGCTGCGCCCTTTGGGGCTGCAGCTCCTTTTTTATGGCATTCCAGCCTGGAATTCGGCCCGGCAGGCCGGACATGATACAATACCAAAGGAGTGAGAAAACACCTTTACCTTTTCCAAAGGAGATTTTTCGTCATGTTTAAAATTTTCATTGTCGAAGATGACAAGAAGCTGGTCAGCCTGCTGGAGGAGCATTTGCATAAATTCGAATATGACACGCGTTCCGTGACGGATTTCGCTGCAGTTCTGGGCGACTTTCGGAGCTACGAGCCTCACCTGGTGCTGCTCGACATCAATTTGCCGAAATACGACGGATACTATTGGTGCCGGCAAATTCGCGGCCTGTCGACATGCCCGATTATTTTCATATCGGCCCGGGAGGGCAAGATGGACCAGGTGATGGCGCTGGAAAACGGGGCGGACGATTATTTAACCAAACCGTTCGATTACGAGATCGCCGTGGCCAAAATCAGCAGCCAGCTCCGCCGGGCTTACGGTTCCTATGCCGCGTCCCAGCAGACGCGGTCCGTCACCGTCTCAGGGCTTACGCTGGACGTGGACCGGCTCTATGTGGCTTTGAACGGGCACAAGGTGGAGCTCAGCCATACCGAAGCCAAAATATTGGAGGAGCTGCTGACCCGCCCGGAGCAGGTCGTCAGCCGTGACCGGCTGCTGGACCGGATCTGGGACGACCAGTCGTTCGTGGATGACAACACCCTGAACGTCTATGTCACCCGCGTCCGCAAAAAACTGTCGGGGCTCGGCGTCCAGGATGCCGTCCAGACCGTCAGGGGTCAGGGTTACCGGCTGCTTCCAAACTGGGAGGGGCAATCATGAAGCTGTATCTGAGAGACCAGGCCCCGCTTATCGCCCTCTATATTCTGCAATTATTTCTTATTACTCTGGTGTACCGGCTGGACGGATACCGGAACGCCGAGGTCAGCCTATATGCGGCCCTGCTCAGCAGCTGCCTGCTCGCCGGGTATCTGCTGATCCGATACTGGCGCAACCGGACGTTCTATGCGCGGCTGTCCGCGCCGTCCCCGACGACGGAAGAGCTGCTGAACAACAAGCAGCAGACCCCCTTGTCCCTGAGCCTGCACCGTCTGATCAAGGGGCAGTACCGCCGCTATCAAACCGAGCTGCAGCAGTATAAGCACAAGCTCAATTCCCATATTCAATTCATTAACCAGTGGGTGCATCAGATGAAGACGCCCGTGTCGGTCATCCATCTGATCATTCAGCATCAGGACAAGCCGGAGTTCACCGCGATCGGCGATGAGCTCGACCGGATCCGGAAGGGGCTGGACATGGTGCTGTACACCGCCCGGCTCGACACATTCGAAAGGGATTTTTATGTGGAGGAGCTGGATCTGGAGCGGGTGGTGCGCTCGGTGACGTCCTCCCAGCGCCGGCTGTTTATACGGAGCCGCATCTTTCCTGTCATCGAGTTCGAACGGCCGCTTCGGATTGCTTCCGACGAGAAGTGGCTGTCCTTTGTCATGACCCAGCTGGTCACGAACGCGGTCCGGTATTCCGCAGGGGAGGAGCACCGGCAAATCCGGTTCCGCGGATATCAGAGCGGCAGCGAGGCGGTGCTGGACATTCAGGACGAGGGGATCGGCATTCCACAGGGCGATCTGCCGCGCGTGTTCGACCCGTATTTTACCGGCGAGAACGGCCGGTTGTACCAGGAATCGACCGGGATGGGACTCTATCTGGTCCAGCAGATTTGCAGCCGCATGGGACACAGCGTCGAGATCGAATCGGAGGAAGGACGGGGAACGACCGTCCGGATCAAGTTCAAGCTTACAAATGTGTAAGCTAGTGTAATGTTGCGCGATGGCAGGCCGAAGGAGGCACTGCCTATAATAAGCCTATGACAGGAAATCAAAGCGGAGGAGCCTGGAGCACGTGACGATTCTGGAAGTGAAGCATTTGTCGAAAATCTATGAAGGCCGCGTACCGCTGCAGGCGCTCGACCATATCCAGTTCGCGGTGTCGGCCGGCGAATTCGTGGGTGTGATGGGCCCCTCGGGGAGCGGCAAGACGACGCTGCTCAACGTGATCGCGACCATCGACGAGCCGACGGCCGGCGAAGTCTGGATTAACGGGACCAACCCGCATCAGTTGAGCCGCAAACAGACCGCGCTGTTCCGCAGGCGCGAGCTGGGCTTCGTGTTCCAGCACTTCAACCTGCTCGATACGTTGAGCGTCGGGGAGAACATCGTGCTGTCCCTGTCGCTGGACGGGGTGCCTGTCCGGGAGATGGAGCGCAGACTGGAGGAAGTGGCTGAGAAGCTCGGCATTCACGGGATTCTGGACAAGCGCACCTACGAGATTTCGGGGGGACAGATGCAGCGGACGGCCATCGCACGGGCGCTGATCCACCGGCCTTCGCTGATTTTGGCGGATGAGCCGACGGGTAATCTTGACTCCAAGGCGTCCAAGGACGTCATGGAGACACTGGATCAGATGAACCGGCAGGAGCAGGCGACGGTGCTGATGGTGACCCATGATCCGGTCGCGGCGAGCTTCTGCCATCGGGTCATTTTTATCAAGGACGGCAAATGCTATAACGAAATCTATCAGGGCAGCAACCGGCAGGCGTTTTTCCAGAAAATCATCGACATGCTGTCGCTGCTGGGGGGAGACAACCGTGTCCTTTCTACAGTTCGTTTATAGAAACGTCGCCCGCAGCAAGCGGACCTATGCGGCTTATTTTCTCAGCAGCGCCTTCTCGGTCATGATCTTCTTCATCTGCGCCTTGTTCCTGTTCAGCCCCTATATCCGCGGGCAGCTGATCTACCCGATCGTGATGCAGACGATGATCACCGCCGAATGCATCATGTATCTGTTTTCCTTTTTTTTCGTGCTGTATTCGGTAGGTTCCTTTTTGACCTCGCGGAAGCGGGAGATCGGTATACTGCTGATGCACGGGATGACCAAGGGGCAGCTGAACCGGATGGTCCTGATGGAGAACATGCTGATCGGCCTCGGAGCCATCCTGACAGGCATGGCCGCCGGCCTCATCACAGGCAAGCTCTTTCTGATGATCGGCTCCCGTTCCTTCGGGATGGCGCCGATTCCGTTTTACCTGCCCTGGCAGGCGCTGGCGCTGACGGCTGGCGCATTTGTGCTGCTGTTCCTGCTGATTTCGGTCTGCACCTCCGTCATGCTCCGGAACCGGACGCTCATCGAGCTGTTTCAGTCTGGACAGAGGCCGAAGACGCCACCGCGGACGTCCGGCATCCAGTCGCTGCTGGCGGCCGTGCTGCTGCTTGCATCCTATGCGCTGGCCGCGACCACCACGGTGAATACGATCTACATCCGCATGGTTCCCGTCGTCATCATGACCGTCGCCGGCACGTATTTCCTATACACCCAGCTTGGCGTCTGGATCGTTCGGCTGCTGCAGAAGCGGAGGCTCTTTTTCTGGAAAAAGACGAATATTGTGACGGTCTCGAATCTGGCTTACCGGCTCAAAGACAACGCGAACATGCTGTTCATGGTGACGATCATTTCAACCGTCTCATTCTGTGCGGTCGGCGTGTTTGCTTCCATTAATACCCTCTCCGGCCAGTTCCGGGAGGACTACCCGGCGGCGGTCAGCTATCTGTCCAAGGGCGGGAATTCTCTGGAAGCGCAGCATGTGCGGCAGCTTGAGGACGAACTTCGTGCGAAGGGACTCAGACCAGCGATCGTCAGCTTTCCGGTCAAAAACATCCAGGTCGGCCTGCCAGCCGGCGAAGGGGACAGCGCGCTGCTTCCGGTTGTCTCTTACTCCAGCTACAAGCAGGCGGTGGAAGCCGCCGGGGACAGTGACCTGGAGAAGCCGCTGGAAGGCATTAACGCCCTGGTGATGATCAGTTCCGAGCGCGACCGTACCTACACCCGGATCCGGGAGAAGGAGGTCTATACGCTGGCAGAAGAGGGGCTGCAAATCCGGGAGATCGGGTACACGTCACGGGTACCCGTGCCTGAGCATGTCCTGCGGGAGATGAAATGGAAGCGGGAGGGTGATTTCAGCGGCCTCGTGGTCAGCGACCGCCTGTTTGACCGTCTGACGTCTCCCGTGTCAGTGGACCGGTACACCGGATTCTACGTGGACGATTTCGAGCGTACGATGGGCCTCGGAGAGCGGATCGCGCCGCGCGGTGAAGTCCGGTATGACGCCGGACAGCCGTATGCCATGACGGTGAGCGGTACGCTGTATGTGACGCAGATGACGTCTTACCGGGCGATGCTGTTTGCAGCGCTGCTGGTGGGAACGGTGTTTTTTATCGCGGCGGGCAGCTTCCTGTATTTCCGCCTCTATGCAGACCTGGACTATGACCGGCGCCAATACGATACGATCGCCAAGATGGGACTGACGGACCGGGAGCTGAACCGGATCGTGACCGGCCAGCTCGCGATGCTCTTTTTCGTGCCGATATTGCTTGCCGCCCTGCACAGCATTTTCGCCTTTATGGCGCTGCAGAGCTTCTATTATCTCTCCATCGCTTGGGAAATGGGGGCGGTGCTGGCGTGCTTCGTGACGGCCCAGGTGGCGTACTTTTTTTTCATCCGTTACAACTATTTGCGGAACGTAAGAAAGACCCTGATTTAAAGAAGGGCTTCATTATAAACCATATGGGAGGGAATTCCATGGAGCAGTGGATTACCAGCGTCGTGGAACAGTTCGGTTATATCGGCATTGCGCTCATTATTGCTCTTGAAAATGTATTTCCCCCGATTCCGTCGGAGCTGATCCTTACGTTCGGGGGCTTTATGACAACGAAATCGCATCTGACCATCCCGGGCGTCATCGCGGCAGCTACTGTCGGCTCCGTGATCGGAGCGGTCATTCTGTACGGCATCGGCCTGCTGCTTGACGTGAACCGTCTGGAGCGGATCGTGGCCAAGTGGGGACGCATCCTGCGGGTAAAATCCTCCGATATCGCCAAGTCGGAGAAGTGGTTCAGCCGTTACGGCTACTTTACGGTGTTCTTCTGCCGGATGATTCCGCTCGTACGGTCCCTGATCTCGATTCCGGCCGGGATGGCCCGAATGAAGTTCGGTCTGTTCCTGTTCTTTACGACCGTTGGTACACTCATCTGGAACACGGTGCTCGTGTATTTGGGAGCGGCCTTGGGCGATTCTTGGGAGAGCATTCTGCACTATATGGACGTGTATTCGCATGCCGCATACGCCGTGATCGGCCTGGTCATTGTATGCGTGCTGTTCCTGTACCTCCGGCGAGCGCGAGGTATGCGGGTTGAAAAGTAAGCTGAAGGAGTTGTGAACGTTTTGGATTTGATGGAAATCATTAAAGCGGTGATCCTCGGGATCGTCGAAGGATTGACGGAGTTTGCCCCGGTATCATCGACCGGGCATATGATTATTGTGGACGACATGTGGCTGAAGACCGGGGAGTTTCTGGCTTCGCCCGTAGCCAATACGTTTAAAGTCGTCATTCAGCTGGGCTCGATCCTGGCCGTGGTTGTCGTGTTCTGGAGCCGGTTTCTCGACCTGCTCGGTCTGCGGAGAAGGAAGCCGGAGGCAGGAGGCAGCCGTGCGCAGGGACGCTTGAAGCTGACCCAGGTTCTCGTCGGCCTGATCCCGGCAGGCGTGCTCGGTCTGCTGTTTAACGACTATATTGACGAGCATCTGTTTTCGACGCGGACGGTACTGGTCGGGCTGGTCATCGGGGCGCTCCTGATGATCGCGGCCGACGTATGGCGGCCGAAGCGTCCGAAGGCCGAGACGGTGGACCAGATTACATACGGGCAGGCCTTTGGCGTCGGCCTGGTCCAGTGCCTGTCCCTGTGGCCGGGATTCTCCCGCTCGGGCTCCACCATTTCCGGCGGGGTTCTGATGGGCATGAGCTACCGGGCGGCTTCCGACTTTACGTTTATTATGGCCGTGCCGATCATGCTCGGTGCCAGCGGATTGTCGCTGCTGAAGAACTGGGAGTATTTTACGATGGATATGATGCCGTTTTTCGCGGCAGGCTTTATCAGCTCGTTTATCGTGGCGCTGATCGCCATCCGCTTCTTCCTGAAGCTCATCAACCGCATCAAGCTGGTACCGTTCGCCGTGTACCGGATCGTGCTGGCTGCTATTATTTTTCTTATGATCTGGTAATCGTTTTGTTCCAAGCCCCTCGCAGAGGGGCTTTTTTAAAGATAAGAAAGTATAAGTTATAACTTGGCTTCCTTGTTATTGGGGTCCCCGCAAAGTATTTGGAATCAGCATCGAAGCATAAGCTCCACTTTGTGGGGCTATTTTATGCCGCTTAGAAACTCCTTTCAATCCGGGCCGGCCATCAGGTACAATAGGTTCGACAAGGAGGCCTGGCATGAAAATTAGAGTGCTGATTGCAGATGATAACTCGTTTATCCGGGAAGGAATGAAAATCATCCTGAATACATTCGGGGAGTTTGAGGTGCTGGCTACGGTGAACGACGGGCAGGAAGCGGTGGACTATTGCAGGATAAACGAGGTGGATGTGGCGCTCTTGGACGTGCGGATGCCGAATATGAACGGGGTGGAAGCGACCAAAATATTGACCGAAGAGACCGGAACCAAGCCGCTGATCCTGACGACCTTTGATGACGACGAATACATTCTCGATGCGATCCGTTACGGCGCCAAAGGGTATCTGCTGAAGAACAATGACCCCGAGCGCATCCGGGATGCGATCAAGAGCGTGCACAGCGGTAATAACGTGCTGCAGGACGTGGTGCTGGATAAGCTGAAGTCGGTGATGGACGGACTGCCTGCGGCCCAGGGGAAACGGACGGAAGCGGGTGCCCCTCAGAAACATGGCGGAGCCCGCCAAGCGGGTGTGCAGGAGGCTGGCGGGAAAGGAGCATCTGCGACCGCGGGGAGTGCAGCTGGCCGGGGAACAGCGGGTGCATCGGCGGCATCCGCGGCGCAGGCTAAGGGAGGCCCGTCTTCCGACTGCCCGTTTGACCGCAGCGTATTCACCGAGCGCGAGCTGGAAGTGATGTCCCTGATTGCCCAGGGGCTGTCCAACAAGGAAATTTCCAAGGAGCTGTTTATTTCGGAAGGGACGACGGCCAACTATATTACTTCGATCCTGAACAAAACGGCGCTGTCGCACCGCACCCAGATCGCCATCTATTATTTGACCGGCAAGGTCCGGTAGGCGGCGGATTTCATGGAACTGTGGACTGTCGGCAACAAAACGATACTGCTGCTCTTTGTCGTGATCGCCACCTATTTTACGGCAGCCAAACCGGACCCGTGGATCGTGCTGCTGTTTCTCATTTACTCGGCGCTGAATCTGGTGCTGCACATCGTGAAGGGCAGCCGGCTGAAGCAGGGCGCCATCGTGCTGATCGAGCTGTTTTTGATCGGCTGTGCGGTGTACCATCCCTTTTTCACGTTGTTGCTGCCCTTCGGATGTTATGAGCTGGCCTCGTTTTATCCCCGGAAGAACGGGATCGTACTCCTCGTCATCCTGATTCCGCTGATCTTTCTGCGGGATTCGATGATGGTTCTGTATTTGTTCGCGGCCGCGCTAAGCTATTTCAATTATGTGCTGGTCCGGCAGTATATGGGCAGGATCGTCCGCCAGGAAGACGAAAACGAGCTGATACGCCAGGATATGCACCGGCTAGCCCGGAGCCTGAACGAAAACAGGGATTTCGCCAGGGCTTCGGAATACATGGTCAAGCTGGAGGAACGCAGCCGGCTTACCCAGCAGATCCATGACGGGATCGGGCATGCCATGACCGGGGCTCTCATCCAGATGGAGGCCGCCAAACGGCTGCTGCACAGCGACCCCCATACCGCGGAGAGTCTCCTCCAGAATGCCATCGGCATCTCAAAGGAGGCTATCGAGGAAATCCGCGTCACGCTGAAGAGTAACAAGCCTCCGATGGAACAGCTCGGACTAAGCCGCCTGAAAACGGCTGTTGAAGCCTTTAGCGGCAAAACGGGGATGATGACCTCTGTCGTACATGACGGAAACATGGAAATCATCACCCCTCTCCAATGGAAGATCATCTATGAAAATGTGACCGAGGCGCTGACCAACAGCGCCAAGTATTCCGGGGCTACGTCGGTGCATGTGGAAATCCGCGTGCTGAACCGCTTTATCAAAGCGGTTGTCTCCGATAACGGCCTGGGCTCGTCCAAGATCGTTAAAGGCCTGGGCCTGATCGGCATGGAAGAGCGGACGGCATCCGTGAACGGTACGGTCATCGCCGACGGCTCCCAGGGATTCACGGTCACCACGCTGATTCCATACGGCAGGGAATGATAAATTTCATATACAGGTCATGCCTCACGGCAAAGACATGAATTTTCTCATGGATCAAGGATGAACTTATGCACTGACATAAGGTCATCCTTTTTTATTAAGATAAGAGCATCAAGACAGATTGAGCGAGCGATATGCATGCCGCCCTTTCGATCTGTTAAAAGGACAACGAAACGGAGTGGGATGAAATGAACGTGCTCGATATTCGGGGGCTGACCAAAAAATTCGGCGAATTCGTCGCCGTGGACAATATGTCGCTGACGGTAAGGGAAGGGGAGGTCTTCGGCTTTCTTGGGGCCAACGGCGCCGGCAAAAGCACGACGATCAATATGGTATCGTCACTGCTGCGTCCGAGCAGCGGGGAAATCCGGATTTTGGACCGGGACATCACGAAGCAGAGCCGGTTCGCCAAGCTGAACCTGGGCATCGTGCCGCAGGATCTGGCGATCTATGAAGATATGACGGCCTATGAAAATGTGAGCTTCTTTGCCGGATTGTACGGTCTGCGCGGAACCCAGCTCAAAGAACGGACGGAGGAAGCGCTCGAATTCGTCGGCCTCTGCGACAAGGCGAAGAGTCTGCCGAAGAATTTCTCAGGCGGGATGAAGCGGCGCTTGAATATCGCCTGCGCGATCGCCCATAAGCCGAAGCTGATTATTATGGATGAGCCGACGGTCGGCATCGATCCCCAGTCGCGGAACTATATCCTGACCTCGGTCCGGAATTTGAATGAATCGGGCTGCACGATTATTTATACGAGCCACTATATGGAGGAAGTCGAGGAAATCTGCTCGCGGATCGCCATTGTGGATCATGGCAAAATCATCGCCGAGGGCACGAAGGAGCAGCTGAAATCGACGATTACCGACGTGAAAGACATCCGCATCGAAGTGAAATCGGCGCTGCCTGCGGCGGCAGGGGCGCTCAAAGCGATCCCGGGCGTGCGGACGGTGCTGCAGGAAGAGAACATGATCCGGATTCACAGCGACGCGGCGGTTGACAACTTGAATCGGATCCTGAAGCAGCTCCTGGATGACGGCATGGAAATCCGCTCGGTGGAAGAGCAGGAGCCCAATCTGGAGACGGTGTTTCTGACCTTGACGGGAAGAAATTTACGGGATTAATCGCTTAGGCGGGGAGGAGGTTCATGAGGTGAATATTTTATCGATTGCATTTAAAGAAATCAAACAGGATTTCCGGGATTGGCGCACACTGATTTTTATGCTTGGCTTTCCGATCATTCTGATGCTCATTCTAGGTCTGGCCCTGACGAACGCATTCAGCGGAGATTTGAGCGTCGGTGACCTGGAGGTGGTCGTGAAGGACACCACCGGAGGAGGACCGCTGTCCGAAGCGTTTGCTGCCTTTACCAAGGAGGCCGGAAAATCGGGGATTACGTTCGATTCGCTCCCGGCGGGGAAGAACGGCCGGACCGAAGTGGAGAACAACCGCTACGTGGATTACGTGGAGTTGAGCGGGCAGGGGATTTCCCTCTACGGCAGCAGCCGCAGTACGATTGAGAGCAACATCGTGCAGGGGATGCTGACGTCCTTTGCCGATAAGTACAATGCGGCGGCGGCGGTTGCGCAGACCGAGCCTGCCCAGGTTCAGGCGGTGTTTGCGGGCGGAGCCGGATCGGATTATATCAAGGAACTGTCGATTGACGCGGACCGGACGCCGGGGTCAATCGATTACTACGCGCTGGCCCTGACGGTAATGGTTGGTATGTGGGCGGCCATGCCGGCCGGAGGGTTGATCCAAAGGGAAATCTTGCGCGGAACGGCGGTGCGGCTGGTGACGGCGCCGATACGCAAAAGCGAGATTTTTGCGGGCAAGGTGCTGGGCGGCATCGCAACCAGTTTTCTGTGCGTGATCGTGATTTTCGTCTTCAGCAAGTACGTTTTCAAGGCGTATTGGGGGGAGCATATAGGCATCGTGCTGATCGTGCTTTTCTCGGAAGTGATCATGGCACTGAGCCTGGGCCTTGCCTTCAGTTATCTGCTCAAAGGCAGCGCGTCGCGGGGCATTATCTCTCTGATCGTTCAGCTTATGTCCTTCTTTGGGGGAGCGTACTTCCCGATCGGGGACGATTCTGGGGGAGGCATCATGGGATTTCTCGTGAATTTGTCCCCGATCCGCTGGGGAAATCATGGATTGACCCAGGTGATTTACGGAAACGACGTATCCGCCGCCTGGCCGGCGGTCGGACTTTATCTCGGCTTCGCCATATTGTTTCTGGGGGCATCCATCGCCGCCATGAGACGCAGGGAGGGATTGTAACATGTGGAAGGATATCTGGTTTTTGGTGACCCGGACGCTCCGGGCCACATTCCGCAAACGCAGCACGATAATTCTGTACTTCGGGCTGCCGATCGCCGGCATTCTGGCATCCCTGCTGCTCTATGGATCGCAGGGAACAACGGAGCTGCGGGTGGGCGTGGTCAACGGGGATGAAGGGCAAACCATTGCGGCCGACACGGTTCGGTTTGTTCAAGGGCTGGACCATGTCAAGGTCGTGAACGTGACGCAGCAGGAGCTGCACGATCAGCTCGCCGCAAGCGATCTTGACAGCGGGCTGATTATCGACTCCGGCTACTCGGAGAGCGTTCGGAGCGGCAGCCCGGACCATATTGCGATTCAGTCGGTGAAGGGCGCCCAGGTGACGGCCTATATGAAATCCATGCTCTACGGATATATCGACAACGTGGCGGCCATGGGCAGAATTTCGGGCGGAAACGACGCGAAGTTCCAGCAGCTGTACGACCGCTACCGGTCGGCGGACTTCAAGGTTACGTCCGAATCTGTAAATGACACGTCGACCACGAAGGAGATGTCCTACCAGTCCATCGGGTTTCTGCTGATGTTTATGATGACCTCGGCAGTGAGCTTGTCGGAGCTCATTCTGAAAAACCGGGAGAACCGCACGTACTTCCGGGTGCTGTCTTCACCGATTAACGCCAGGACGTACGTACTGGCCAACATCTTGATGAATCTGATCGTCATGCTGGCGCAGATCGTGATCGTCCTCTTCTTCATGCGCGTCGTGTTCCGGATCGATCCGGGCATGCCGGTGGCGCAGATGTTCGGCATCCTGCTGCTGTTCTCTTTGGTATCGGTGAGCGTTTCCCTGGTGATCGTGGCCTTCTCAAAGAGTACCGCCATGGCCGGCGCGCTTTCGAACCTGGTCGTGACGCCGACCTGCCTGCTCTCCGGCTGCTTCTTCCCGATCAGCATCATGCCGGATGCGATCCGCCGTGTGTCCGATTTCCTGCCGCAGAACTGGGTGCTGCAGTCGATCGAGAAGCTGCAGTCCGGCGCCGGCTTCGCCGGCGTATGGTTTAACCTGTCGATCCTGCTCGCCTTCGCGGTGGTGTTTTTCCTGATCGCGACCTATAAGTTCGGCCGAAACAACGATACGCGAAACTTTGTCTAAAGTTAAGCATATTGTAAAAAATAAGGGACCCCAGGTACGAAGCCTGGGGTCCCTTATTTTTTATTTGTCCGCTTTCAGCATGGCGCAGCCGTATGCCGGCAGCTTCACTTCAAGCTTGCCTTGGCGGGCAGCCGCGGCTTGGCCTGTGCGGATATCCGTCCAGCTTGATTCCTCCACCTTGACCGAGAGGGTGTCCTCTTGGGCCGAATTGTTCATGAGAATGACGATCTTGTCGTTCTCGTCCTCGCGGGAGTAAGCCAGCTGCGTGCTTCCTTCCTCTGCGGACAGGAACGTCAGTCTTCCGGTGCGGAGCGCGCCATACTGATGGCGCAAAGCGATCAGATCCTTGTAAAATGCCAGCAGGTCCTGGTCCTGTTTGGCGGAATCCCACTGCATGCACTGGCGGCATTCCGGGTCCTGACCGCCGCTGAGGCCGACCTCATCCCCGTAGAAAATGCACGGGGTTCCAGGGAACGTGAACTGGAACTGGACGGCCAGCTTCATTTTATCCTTGTTCCCTTTGCATTTGGTCAGCAGGCGCGGCGTATCATGGCTGTCCAGCAGGTTGAACGCCACTTCGTTCGCCTGGCGCGGATAGCGGGAGAGCTGTTTGCCGATCGCATGGGCGAATCCTTCGGCATCCGTAATTCCGTCGACGAAGAAATCGAGCGCTGCGTTGGTGAACGGATAGTTCATGACGGCGTCAAACTGGTCTCCCTGCAGCCAGGGCGAGGACTCATGCCAGATTTCGCCGAGAATATAGGCGTCCGGTTTAGCCTGTTTTACGACCTGGCGGAATTCACGCCAGAACTGATGGTCGACTTCGTTGGCCACGTCCAGGCGCCAGCCGTCGATGTCGGCTTCCTTGATCCAGTACTCCGCGACCTTCAGGAGATACTCCTTCACCTCGGGGTTCTCGGTATTCAATTTCGGCATGAGCGGCTCAAAAGCAAACGTGTCGTAGCTCGGTACGCCGTCCTCCACGCCGATCGGGAACTTGCGGATATGGAACCAGTCCTTGTAGCGCGACTGCTCCCCCTTTTCCCGCAGGTCCAGGAAAGGGGCGAACGTCCGGCCCGAGTGATTGAACACCGCATCCAGCAGCACGCGGATTCCCCGCTCGTGGCAGGCGGCCACGACCTTTTTCAGCAGATCCATATCCCCGAATTGGGGGTCGATCGTTAAGTAATCTTCGGTATCGTATTTATGGTTGGTCGTCGCCTTGAAAATCGGCGTGAAATAAATCGCATTGATGCCCAGCTCACTTAAATGATCCAGGTGGTCAAGAACCCCCTGCAGATCCCCGCCGAAGAAGTTGTTCCGCTCAGGCTCGCCGCCCCAAGGCAGCGTTCCTTTCGGATCCAGCGACGAATCGCCGTTCGCGAAGCGCTCAGGGAAAATTTGATAAAAGACCGCGTCCTTCACCCATGCCGGCACGGTGAAAATATCGACCGGATTGATAAAAGGATATTCGAATAAACGGTCCGGACTCTCAGGTGGTTCCGGAAGGAAATCGTATTCGGTCATCCAGTACTTTTCCTTACCGTCCTCCAGCAAAAATCCGTATTTCAGCCGGCGGTAGGGAGGCGTCACTTCGCATTCCCAGTAATCAAACAGTTCGTCGGAAACCAGCTTGATCATCGGGATATACTCCATCGACTCATCCCAAATGTACTTGTCGCCGGCCATGGCCGAAACCGAGGTCACGTCGTCTCGTTTGGTGCGGATTCTCAGGTGGATGGTACGTCCGTCATAGGCATAACACCAGTTTAGTTTGGGGCGGTGGTACACAGCTTCCAGCAGCATCTCATTTTCCTCCTCACGCAAAAAAGGCACAACCAGGGTCGATATACTTCAGCCCGAGGTTGTACCTTCATTAGGGTAACATAGCCTTTAAATTGGAAATGCTGAGAACGTAAGTTAAGGAAACGTCCGTGCTCAGGTAGCTAAAATATAGCATGATTCCTTCTGGGCTTCAACCTGTAAAATTGTGCGGCCGATAAGTGAACGCTCCTCCTCTTCCAGCGAAATAAGGTATAATCACAATGAAATTACCTTGGAAGCTTATGCCTGAAACAGACAGAAAGGAACGATTTCATTGAACGTATCACTGTTATATATCGAAGACGACGCCGAGATCGGCGAATGGGTCTGCCGGGATCTGACCGAACGCGGATATCAGGTGGACTGGCAGCGCAGCGGCGAAAGGGCCGCAGAGCTTGCGGCCAACTGCAAGCTGGTTATTCTCGATGTCATGCTGCCGGGCCTGGACGGATTTACGGTGGGACAAAGGCTGAAGAAGGCGTACCCGGAGCTGCCGATTCTGATGCTGTCCGCGCGGACGTCTATCGACGACAAGCTGGAAGGGCTGCAGTTTGCCGACGATTACCTCACGAAGCCGTTTCACCCCGATGAGCTGGCGGCCCGCATCGAAGTGCTGCTCCGCCGGTCGGGATCGGTTGCGTCCGATGTGCTGGAACTGAAGCACCTGTCGGTATACGAGCGGGAGAACCGGATCGAGAACCGTGAGACCGGGGAAGAGATCATCCTGACCGGCAAACAGTATCAAATTTTCAAGTTTATGCTCCGGCATTTGGGCCAGATTCTGACCAAAGAGCAGATCTATGAGGGCGTGTGGGGCGAGCCTTATTTCGACGGAGACAAAACGCTGATGGTTCACATCCGTTATCTCCGCGAGAAGCTGGAACGCGACCCGGCCGCGCCCGAAATCATTGAAACGATCCGCGGTGTAGGCTACCGCATCAAGGCATGAAGACGGGCAAAAGCGGAAAGTTCCGCGGATCGCTGCTGTCGAGGTACCTTTTAATTATGATCATCGCGCTGCTTTTTATTCCGGTGGTGTTTCCTGCGGCGCTGATCGGTTACCAGTTCGTCAATCTGAACATCATCGATCCGCTGTACCCTGCGGAGCCGGAGCAGGAAAACCCGTACGCCAGCCTGCGTCTCGAGAGAACGTGGCATCAGGAAGCCAAGCGGCTGAAAGACAAAACTCCGGCGCAGATTGATGCCAGGCTGAAAGAGCTGAGCCAAAAGTACGATAAGGCCGCCGTGTTCTGGGTTGACGGGCAGGGCAACCTCCGGGAGCCCGGGGGCAGCAAGCTGGACCTTCCGAAGCAGTGGGGCGCGTCGGATGCGATGGCCTTTATGAAGAAGTACCGGGAATCCTACGGGAAGTTTACAGTGGTGGCTTTTATAGGGGATGCAGAATCTTTGGGCAAGGGGTTCATGGTCATCGAGGTGCCGAAGGCAGTGCAGAGCCCCCGCAGTGACCCGTTGTCGGGCCGGACATCCTACATTGTCTATTTGCTCATTCTACTGATGTTCCTGGCATTTATCGCCGTCTCGTGGATGTTCTTCGTGAATATGAGAAGGCGGCTGCTGCACCTCCAGCATGCCATGACGGTGCAGGGGGAGAACGGTCTGCCGGAGCCGATCCAGGTGAAGAGGGAGGATGAGATCGGCCAGCTGGAAAACGCGTTTAACGGGATGGTGGCCAAGCTGGGCCGAAGTTTGAAGCGTGAGCGGGAAGAAGAGGAGCTGCGCAAGCGGCTGATCGCCAACCTGTCGCATGACCTGCGAACGCCGCTGACCGTCATCCGGGGCCATGTCCATACGCTGCAAAAGGAGCCCCTGTCCGATCGGGGACAGGAGATGCTGAAGCTGACCGAATCCAAGCTCGGCGATCTGGGCGGGCTGATCGATAACCTGCTGTCGTATAATCTCCTGACGAGCGGAAGATACACCCTTCAGCCGGTGCAGGCGGATGTGCTCCGGATCGTGAGGGAAAGCGCGGCCGCCTGGTATCCTCTATGGGAAAAGGAAGGCTTCGAAGTGGATGTTTCGCTGCAGGAAGAGCCGCTGTGGTGGCTTGTTGATATCCAGTGGTTCCGCCGGATTCTGGATAACCTGTTCCAGAACGTGCTGAGGCACGCCCATTCCGGTTTGTATATCGGTATCGCTACGGAGACGGACGAAGGCAGGACAGCCATCGTCATTTCCGATCGCGGACAGGGTATGCAGTCGTCTTCCGGCGGCAAGGGCGCGGGGATCGGCCTTGCGATCGTCGGCTTCCTGACACGGGAGATGGGGCTGTCCATGCTGATCGAAAGCAGTTCGCAGGGAACAAGGGTCCTGCTGTACCCTGCGGGCCCGAATAAACCGGGGCTGATGATTAAGTGAAGACTAGGATTTGAATTTGATGGCTTGCTGCAGCAAATTGTGCTGTGGATTTGACCATAAAAAACTGCACCTCCGTCTGTTAGCCGAAGCCAACAAGGGGGGTGCAGTTTTAAATAGAGCGGTTTTTTGTATACTTTCACGTGATGAACAGTTTAGCTGTTAAAGGATTTGATGAAGTTTTTCTGATCTTTGGTGAACACGTATCCACGGCGTTCGTAGAATTGATGGGCCTGGACGCGGCTCGGATGCGACAGCAGCTTGACTCCGGAGAACCCGTGGCTTCTCCCCCACTGCTCCAGATGGCCGATCAGCATGCTGCCGACCCCTTGATTCCGGTGTGATTTTTTTACGACAAACCCCAGAACGTTGACCAGGGAATCGGAAAAGAGCAGCTCATAGGGACTGCCGTGAATGTACCCGACGACTTCTTCATTTTGCTCGCATACAAAAATGACATCCTTTGTCTGAGCCGTAATGGCTTCAATTTTCTTCTTCACCCGGTCTTCGGTAAACAACCGCAGATCCGGGTTGAAATCCTGATTCAATACGTAAATATCACGGTAATCCGATGCTGCAATCTGCCTAACTGTGCAATCCGTCAATGTTACGCCTCCAATCGTCAAGAGATGACAAGTTTCTCTCATTTATGGTAGAGGCTGGCGCGTATTTTGGCAATGGAGTTTTAAACGAAATTTAAACTTGGAGCGGCCTGTCTTTTAACCTTGGCCCGGTAAGATGGGTATCGAGGTGATGATCGTGAGTGAACTCGTGATACAGACGAGAAATTTGAACAAAAAATACCGCGGCCGCTATGCCGTACGCAATTTGGATTTGGAAATCGCCAAGGGGGAAATTTACGGCTTTCTCGGACCGAACGGAGCCGGGAAGACGACGACGATCCGGATGCTGCTCGGCCTGATTCGTCCGACCGTGGGCTCGATCCAGATTTTCGGCAAGGACCTGCGGAAGGATAAAATGAACATCCTGCGCAAGGTCGGATCGCTGGTCGAATATCCTTCGAATTACGGCCATCTGACGGCCGTGCAAAATCTGGAGGCGATCCGCCGCATCCTCGATGCGCCGAAGGCACGCATCCACGAAGTGCTGGAGATCGTATCCCTCACGAAGGACGCGAAGCGCCCCGTCAAAGGGTACTCGCTCGGGATGAAGCAGCGGCTGGGCATTGCCGCCGCTCTGCTCGGAAATCCGGAGCTGCTGATCCTGGACGAGCCGACCAACGGGCTGGATCCGGCCGGGATCCACGAAATCCGCGAGCTGATCCGCAGCATGCCGAAGCAGCACGGAATTACCGTGCTGGTCTCGAGCCACCTTCTTTCCGAGGTCGAGCAAATGGCCGGGACCGTCGGCATTATCCGTGAAGGGGAAATGGTGTTCCAGGATACGATCGACAACCTGAAGCAGCAGGCTTCGGGCGGATTCCGCCTGGTCGTGTCAGAGCCGCAGGAAGCGTTGGTGCACCTGATCGGCCAAGGCTATACCGGCCGGATGGAAGACGGAGCGATCAAGCTGGACCAGCTGAGCGACCCGGAAGTGGCGCTGCTCGTCAAGCGTCTCGTGGACAACAACCATGCGGTTTACCGGGTGGAAGAGAAGCGCCGCTCGCTGGAGGATATCTTCATGCAGGTGATCGAGCAGGGGGGATTCTCATGATGGTGGCGCGCGCGCTGTCCGCCGATTTTTTGAAAATGCGCCGCAAAGGGATCTGGCTCCTCGTCCTTCTGGGCTCGGTCGGGCTGCTGGCGATGCAGGGGCTGAATTTCGGCCTCCGGTACGACTATCTGCTGCAGCATTATCAGGATGACCCGTGGGCGGGGTTGATCGATGAGATCTTCTCGTTCGTTCCGATCGCCCTGTTTCTGGGCACGACGCTGATCGCTTCGCAGATCGCCAACGTCGAGCACGGCAGCAACTCCTGGAAGCAGCTGCTGGCTCTGCCGATTTCGCGGGGCGCGGTGTTTACAGCCAAATACCTGCTGGGGATCATTGCCTTGGCGGCATCCTGCCTGATATTATCCTGCGGAACCGTCGTCCTGGGGCTGGCCCTCAAATTCAGCCCGGACCATATTCCGTATTTGACGATTCTGAAGCTCAGCTTTGTGCCTTTCCTGGCGGCGCTGCCGCTGTTTGCCCTGGAGCTGTGGCTGTCCCTGACGTTTAAAAACCAGGCGCTGCCGATCACGCTCGGGATTACCGCCGCGATCGCTTCGCTGTTCGCCGGGAATTACCCGGAATGGTTCCCGCTGGCCTGGCCCCTTCTGGCGTTCTATGGAAAGGCGTCCCCGGCACTGCCGGTAGGCGGAGGCATCATTTTGGCATTTATTATTTATTTGGCGGGCATGGGGCAATTCCGCGGAAAGGATGTGGACTAGAGATGCTGAGTTACTTTCGGGTGTTATCCGCCGAACGGCTGAAGATGTCCCGCTCTCTGATCGTGCTGCTCATCCTGGTCAGTCCGCTCGTCTCCATTCTGGTCGGGCTGCTGTCGGACGTCGACAGCCGGCAGCAGCCATGGCTGCTGCTGCTCGGCGCCTTGAGCATGCTGCACGCGCTGCTGTTTATGCCGATCATGTCGGGAATCTTCGCCGCCTTCATCTGCCGCTACGAGCATCAAGGGGGCGGGTGGAAGCAGCTGCTGGTCCTGCCGGTGACCCGGTCCGGGGTGTTCCTGGCAAAGTATACGGTCATTATCGCTCTGCTGCTGATCATGCAGGTGCTCTTTCTCGGCGCATTGCTGCTGGTCGGCGCCGTGAAAGGTCTGCCCGGTCCGATTCCGTGGACGGAGATCGGCCGCAGCCTGCTGGGTGGCTGGGTCGCCTGCCTGCCGCTCGCCGCGCTGCAGCTGGCCGCCTCGCTCATGTGGAGCAGCTTCGCGGCTCCGCTGGCACTGAACGTGATGTTCACTATCCCGAACATGCTGGTGGTGAACTCGGCCACCTACGGTCCTTACTATCCCTGGGCTCAGCCGTTTCTGGCCACCCTGCCGGCGGGCACGATGGAGGGGGGCGGATTCGGGGCGCTGAACCTGCCGTTTGAGAGTCTGATGATTACGGTCGTCGGCAGCTTTGTGGTCTTTTTCCTGATCGGGTGGATCTATTTCCGGATGAAGGAAGTATAGAAGGAATGTAGACCCGGGAAAATGGCTGGACACGAGGAAAAAGATGGATGACGAGAAATAAGTACGGATTACAGAATGATTTGCTGTAATTTTCCTGAAAAAGGTTTGGGCTGCTGAAAATACGGGTAAAGCAAACTAAGGGCGTCCCCGCTGGGGGCGCTCTTTTTTTGTGCTGATGCAGGGTGAAGATGGCGTTCAACGGAGCTCCCAGTCCGGTGGCTATTCACAAAGTGAATATAACATGATATATTATTTAGAGATTTCAGAATGTATTCATGTTCAGCGGGGCTGAACTTGTGGACCCAGAGACAGAGGAGGTTGCAACGTGTCGCATGAATCGTCGTCGAAGCCGATGTACGAACAAATCTTTGAAGAACTGCGCGATCAGATCGTAGCCGGAAAATATATGCCGGGGGAGCGGATCCCGTCGGAAAAGGAGCTGGGCGAAGCCTACAGCGTCAGCCGGATCACCAGCAAGAAGGCGCTGGAGATGCTGACGCAGGAGGGATACATTGTCCGCCAGCCGGGAAGAGGCTCCTTTGTGGCCGAAGATTATGGAAGCGGGGGAGGGACATCGCCGTCCCGCGCGGGGGCAGCATCCAAGCGACGCCGGGAGAGCGGCAAGCTGCTGATCGGACTGGTCATGACCGACTTCGGGGACAGCTATGGAACGAGTCTCGTCTTCGGCATGGAGGAAGCGTCCCGCGAGCACGACAGCTATCTGATTCTCCGCAGGTCGCTGGGAGAGACCGCCAGAGAGCAGGAAGCCATTCAGGGCCTTCTGGAGATCGGGGTGGACGGGCTCATTATTTTCCCGGCGCAGGGCGAATACTTCAATGCCGAAATTTTAAAGCTGGTCATCAGCGAGTATCCGTTCGTGCTGCTTGACCGGCACCTGAAAGGCGTCTCCGCCAGCTCCATCAGCACGGACAACGTATCGGCGTCCAAGCAGCTGATCCATTACCTGTTCGGGCTCGGGCACACCCATATCGGCCTCATGACCACCCCGCCCCGGGATACGACCGCCATCGAGGAGCGGATCGAAGGGTTTATCCAGGCCCATGCGGAAAGCGGCATTGCCGCCGACCGGAGCCTGTGGATGGAGAACATTACGGCGACGCTGCCGGCTGCCTTTGTACCGGAGAACAAGAAGAAGGAGAAGGAACATATCAAGCGCCATCTTGCGGCCCATCCGGAAATTACCGCTCTGTTCGCCATGGAATACAACATCGCCAGGCTTGCTTATGAGGCGGCGCTGGAATCGGGGATCCGCGTGCCGGAAGACCTGTCGATCGTATGTTTTGACAGTCCGGATGACGCTGCCGGCTCCTTGTTCACCCATATGCGGCAGAAGCAGGAGGAGATGGGGAGGCTCGCCTTTGAAAACGTGCTAAAACTGCGAAACGGCGAGAGCGTGCCCGGTAAAATTCTGCTGGATGCCGAGCTCATCGAAGGCTTGTCGGCGGGACCTGTTCGGAACGGCGGACTTGCCATGAAGCACAAATAGAGTTGATACCGAAGCGGCAGGCCTGAGCGGGAATGCCGTTTTCCTTTTAAATAATATAATATTTAACGCTAAAATGTTATAAAAAGTATATTGACATGTTAACTTACCAACAAATATAATTTTTGTGTATTCATACGGTAGCATAGCTGATATATTCATTCACTTTCGACGCTTATGATGCCATAACCAAGGAGGAGAGCGCATGAAATCACTGGGTACGGAGCCTGTTACTTTGGAACGGCTGGCCGGGAGAATGTCGGAACAGCTGGCCGGAGAGACGCATTTGCTGGACATTTTTCAAAATGCGATACGGAATACTTGGGGAACAACGCTGAAACGCATGGAGGACGGAACGACTTTCGTCATTACCGGCGATATTCCAGCGATGTGGCTGCGCGACTCGGCTGCGCAGGTGCGGCCGTTTCTGGTGCTTGCGAAGGAGGATCCGGAAGCTGCGGACATGATTGAGGGTTTGGTGCGGCGGCAGCTGGATTCGATTTTGCTGGACCCTTATGCAAACGCCTTCAATGAAGAAGCCAACGGGCGCGGCCACCAGGCGGACGAGACGGAGATGACCCCCTGGATATGGGAACGCAAATACGAGATCGATTCGCTCTGCTATCCAATTCAGCTCAGCTACCTGCTCTGGAAGAACACAGGCAGAACCTTGCAGTTCCAAGGCAGCTTCCGTCAGGCTGCGGAGGCCATACTTAATTTGTGGACGGTGGAACAGCGCCATGAGGAGCGGTCGCCTTACCGGTTCCAGCGGAGGGACTGCGTGCCGAGCGATACGCTGGTGCGGGACGGCAAAGGCGCGGAGACGGCCTATACGGGCATGACCTGGTCCGGATTCCGGCCGAGCGACGATGCGTGCGAGTACGGCTATCTGGTTCCTTCCAATATGTTCGCCGTTGTGGTGCTCGGCTATTTGCAGGAAATCGCCAAAGAAGTGCTGCAGGATGAAGAACTGCATGGCAGGGCCACTAAGCTTGCCCAAGAGATTGAGCAGGGCATCCGGGAGCACGGCATCGTGCAGCATCCGGAGTTCGGCCCGATCTACGCCTACGAAACCGATGGCTTAGGCCATCACAATCTGATGGACGACGCCAACGTGCCAAGTCTGCTGTCGATTCCTTATCTCGGTTACCGGGATGCGTCGGATGAGGTGTATCAGAATACGCGGCGGTTTATTTTGAGCCGGAACAATCCTTATTATTTTGAAGGAACTGCGGCCGAGGGCATCGGCAGCCCGCATACACCGGAGGGCTACATTTGGCATATCGCCCTGGCGATGCAAGGACTGACCGCGGACAGCCGTGAGGAGAAGCTGCGCCTGCTGCAGGTGATGAGCCGAACGGATGCGGGGACCGGGCTGATGCATGAGAGCTTTAAGGCTGACGATCCGGCGGAGTATACGAGACCTTGGTTCTCGTGGGCTAACATGATGTTCTGCGAACTGCTGATGGATTACTGCGGCATCCGGGTGATGCGCTGAGAGAGACGGCCCCAAATACCCTAATAAAGTGCGGAGTTGGATAAAGGCTTACCTGCACCTCGATACTGCTTCCTCCTACTTCCGTAGGAGGAATTTTTGTTTTATCGCATTGGGAATTTGAAAATTGGATGATCAGGCTGCTTTGAGGAGGAAATACCCTTACGCCTTGGCATTGGCCAAGAGCTTATTGAATAAGTGAGGAGACAGAGCGAAGTAAAAATATTACACTTAATCCAAAGATAAAAACATTATATTACTTTTGCTACTTCTGTAATATTGGTGTAACACAGCCTGGTTCGTGATGGGTTGATTGAAAAGGAGGGCATACACAGTGATAAAACTCATGGTAGTCGATGACGAGCACTGGATTCGGGAAGGCTTGAAAAGGACCATTGATTGGAGCTCACACGGAATCCAATTTATCGGTGACGCCGAGGACGGTTGCAAGGCGTTGGAATTAATCGAAGCCCATGTTCCGGAAATGATTATTTCGGATATCAAGATGCCCACTATGGACGGAATGGACTTATTGGAAGAAATCAAAAAACGCGGATACGATACGAAAGTTATTTTTATTAGCGGCTTCAGCGACTTTGCGTATGCGCAGAAGGCGGTCAAGCTAGGGGCGTTTGACTATATTCTCAAACCGGTCGAAGAACCGATTTTGCTTGAAATTATTGAGCGCTGCATCAGCGAAATCAAACAGAAGCAAGAGCTGAACTCTCGTCTGCAAGAATTGGCGGTCCGTATTCGGGAAAGCCTGCCGCTCGCCAGACAGAAGCACCTGGAGATGTGTTTAACCCGATCCTTGACAGAGAGAGAGATGAAATCCGCATGGGAAGCCCTTCATATCAATCTCGATCCGAAACGGCTGATCGTTATGACGATGGTCGTCCACGAGTGGGGAGGCCGGGAAATGGATGAAAGCGGATGCTCGCTCATGAGGTACGCGCTCGGAAATCTGGTGGAAGAAGTCCTGTCCCAAAAGGGTATCCGGTGCTCGGCTTGTCCTTTACAAGGGAATGATTTTGCGGACGTGGCGCTGATCGCCTCACTAAGTGAGCAGGAAGCCTCTTCCGGCGTCGAAGACTTATACCGCCATATGGATAGCGTGATTAAAGATGCGCTTCAAGTGTTGGACGTTCGAATCAGCATAGGGATCAGCGGCTTAAGAGAGCGGACGCAGCTGGCATCCTCCTTTAGGGAAGCGCTTACCACAAGCATGAATTACTTGATTCACGGACCCGGCCAGGTCCATACTGCCCCGATGGACGGCAGATCAGCAGGTCGTGGATCCATCTCCCGCGCGACTGAGCAGCTGGACTACCGTATGGCTGCATGTATGGGGCAATGGGCGGCGGACGTTCTGCTCACGGACCACAAAGCGGATTTCCTTGACTCGGCGTTGTCGAATCGGATTCTGCATGCCATGAAGCTGATGGATGCCGGCAGGCTGTCCGAATTACTCGATGTACAGACCGGGCTGCTGCAAGAGCTTATCAAGCAGACGCCGGCCATTGCCGTAAGGTATGAAATGAATATGCACATCAGCATCCTTTTGTCCAAGTGGCAGGAGCTGCTCCAGGCAAAGGATCATTCCAAGGTTTCCGCAATAACGCATCAACGCAAGCTCCAGCTTTACAGGTGTTCTATTGGAGATTGGAAGACCATGATCATGGACACCTTCCTCATGAAGGATACTGATGCACCCTCAATTGCGCATAAACGAACGATTGAAACGGCGCTGCGTTATATCCATGATAACTACCATCTTGGCATCAGCCTGCATAACGTAGCCGAAAAGATTTACATGAATCCCTCTTACTTCAGCAGAGTGTTTCACGAAGAGGTTGGCGAAACACTCAGCCGCTATCTCATTCGAATCCGGATCACGAAGGCGAAAGAATTGCTTGAGCAGACCCCTCTTAAGGTGTATGAAGTCGCAGACCGCGTCGGATACCGGGATTTTCGGCATTTCGTCAAAACCTTTAAGGAATGGGAAGGCATGACGCCCGCTCAATACCGTAATTACGGGGCATAAGAAGAGAGGGACATCATGAGACTGCAGTTCATCGATAGAATCAAGTTCAATTCGGTCGGAATGAAAGTGTTCGGATTCTACGTAGCCAGCATGATCGTCATTATTACCGTTATGGGATATCTATCCTATGATAAATCCGCTCATATGATGGAGAACAAAATCGGAGGCATGGCGCTTCAGAATGTTCAGCAGATGAGCAAGCGGATCGATATCCTTCTGGAGGGATACGAGGACCGTTCCCTTCTTGTCGTCGGTAACAAGGATATTCAGAAGCAGCTCATGGGAGATTTTATGGACGAGAAGGAAAGGATTCAGACGAATAACGCGAATACCGCCTTTCTATCGAACCTGGTAAACTCCAGGAATGATATGAATAATATCTATCTGCTCAGCGAGAGGGGCTACTCCTACCGCTATTCGCCCAAAGAGTCCTTTCCGGTCTACAATTCGTACCCGTACGAATACTTCACGGAGGCCTGGTATCAACAAATCCGTCAGGCTGACGGCCGGCTCGTTTATTTCGGCATTATGCCTTCATTAATAAAAGGCCCAAGCTCCGAGCCTGTATTCACCTTTGGCCGTGCCCAGAAAAATATGAAAGGCCGCGGAGAGATTATCGGCGTCGTGCTGTACGAAGTCGATCCGGCGGAGGTCCGCGAAATCTTGGCGGAAATCGATTACGACGGGTCGGGGATCAACGTCATTATTGACGATGCCGGCCGCATCAAAGGGGATAAGGGTGGAATTCTATTATCCGGCAATATGAGCATTCCTTTCAAAGAGGAGCGTCAAGGAACGCTGAGCTACTCCATAGACGGGGAAGAGATGCTGGTCGTCTATAGTCAACTGGAGACGAACCATTGGAGGCTCGTCGGCATGCTGCGCAGCACCGATTTGATGAAGGAAGCGATGGATATCCGCTGGTATATGCTGTCGCTGGGCATTGTGTTCTCCTGCATCGGTATCCTGCTCGCGGTCATTATCGCTTCTGCCGTTCACCGGCCGCTTCAGAAGATGACGCATGCGATGCGCAGAGCCAGGGACGGAGACTTCGACATCCGGATTATCGATAAGCGGGAGGATGAATTCGGCTATTTGTTCACCCATTTTAACCAGATGGTGGTCCATATCAAGGAATTAATTAACGAACTTTATGTGCAGAAGCTGCTGGAACGCGATCTTCAGTTGAAAATGCTTGGATCTCAAATTAACGCCCACTTTCTGTACAATACGCTCGATTCCGTCCACTGGATTGCCCGGATACATAAAGTTGACGACATTAGCACGATGATCTTCGGCCTCTCGAAGTATTTGCGGATCAGTCTGAGCGAGGGAAGGGATGAAGTGCCCGTCAGCCAGGTCGTACATTTGATCGAGAGCTACATCATGATCCAGAAGGTCCGGTACAAGGATAAGTTTACGCTCTATGTGCAGGCGGACGAATCGCTGATGGATTATAGAGTGCTCAAATTTATTTTTCAGCCGATCGTAGAGAATGCGATTTATCACGGACTGGAGCGGAAATCCGGCAAGGGCCGGCTGGATATTGCCTTTACGCGTGAAGGCAGCTGCCTGAAATTCGTCGTTACGGACGACGGCGCGGGAATCGCGCCGGATAAGCTGGCTGAATTGAAGCACATTTTGGGCGGAGAACAGCCTACGGAGGAAAGCAGCTTCGCGCTGAGAAATATTAATTCTCAAATAAAAATCGCATATGGCGCCCAGTACGGGATCGAGATGGAGAGCAGCTTGGGGGAAGGAACGAAAGTAACCATGACGATCCCGCTCACGAAGCGAAGCCCTGCCCAGCAAGTCAGTTGAAGCTAGTTTCATATGACAGCGTGCGTAGATGATTACAAGAGAAAGTTAAAAGTGGAGGTAACGATGAAAGTGTTCTTGACTCGTCGAAAGATGCCTGTTCTTTTCATACTTGTACTCCTGGTCACCGTAATCATGGTATGGAACGCTTATGTCAGCAAGGGAGCGACATTCAACGTTAATTCGGAATTAATGGGTAAAAGTGCTGCGAGCAGCCCGATTAAACATAACGGCCCTGTAACGATAAGCTTCTGGTATTCGTGGGTCGGAGGATTTCAGGACGAATTTTACGATACGGTCGTGAAGCCGTTCGAGGAGGCAAACCCGGACATTAAGGTTGAAATGACCTTCATCGAGAATTCGGACAATTCGCAAGGCTCGGATAAGCTGCTGACGGCGATTGCCGGTGGGAAGGCGCCGGATGTCGCGATGATCGACCGGTTTATTGTAGGCGAATGGGCGGCGATGGGCTCCATTGAAGACATTTCGGCTTATGCGATTCGGGAAGATATGGCGAGTATTTATTACAAAAGCGTGTGGGCGGAATCCCAATACGACGGCAAAACGTACGCCCTCCCGTGGAATATGGACAGCCGCGCCATGTATTATAACAAAACGATGATGGAGCAGGCGGGTTTTGATCCTGATAATCCCCCGAGAACCATTGCCGGCCTGGATGCCATGGCAGAGAGGATGTTCAAAACGAACGGGGACGGCGCATATGAGCAAGTCGGATTCGTCCCATGGATGGGTCAAGGCTTCTTGTATACGCATGGATGGAACTTTGGCGGCGAATGGGAACGAAGCGGGAAGCTGACGCCGAACGATCCGCAGAACGTTAACGCGCTGGAATGGGTGCAGGGCTACGCCGAGAAGTATAATGTAAAGAAGCTGTTGAAATTTTCGGAAATGATGAGACAAACCGGAAGAAACTCCTTCTTGTCCGGCAAAGTCGGCTTTGTCTATGAAGGCAACTGGCTTCTTAATGAGATGGAAGATTTGGATTTCGAGTGGGGTGTGGCGCCAATGCCTACAATCGATGGCAGCCGGTCGGTCACATGGTCAGGGGGTTGGTCGTTCGTCATGCCCAAAGGGGCGAAAAATAAAGAGGAAGCTTGGAGGTTTATGAAGTACGTAGCGGGCAAGGAAGGCTCGCTCCTATGGGCCGGCCGCGAGGGCGGCAAAAATGATCTGATGTGCATTCCGGAAGTGAATGCCAAGCTCGGTTTGGATAAGAAGGAACCGCTGAAGGTGTTTACAGAGCTGCTGGGGAATGCTTACATCAGACCCGTCACCCCTGTGGGCGGTTACATGTGGGATGAGATGCTCCGCGTGCAAACGCTGGCGATGAACCTGCAGGGAGAACCGCGAGAGCTCTTAAATGAAATGAAGAAGAACGTCGATGCTGAATTGGCTAAGGTGATGGGGGACGCAAACAGCAAAACTGAGCATCCCTAGGGCCGTTACGAGCAGCCGTAAGGGTGTCTGTCATGTATGACAGGCACTCTTTTTTTGCCTTGAATGGAAACGCATAGCCGATGGTCCTCCTTCCAAGATAGTAAAGATAGTACACGAAATACAAAAGCAGTCTCATTATCCCCTCCCATAAAAGCGATTACACTCTAAGAAGGATCCGAATTACCATTTAAAACCTATATAAGATGAATTAAAGAATAGGATGCAGACAAGGAAGTAAAGTGATTCCGAAAACAAGAGGAATCGTAGGGACATTTTACGTATTTGCCTCCATCCCTAGTTCAATATTTCAGCTTATATATGTGAAAAGGAGGCATGTAAGTGAGGAAAAAGAAGGGCGCCACTCATTTGAGAAGAGCGATGCTTAAGTATCTGGTTACCGCATTATCGGTATGTTTCGTATTAACAGGCTGCGGGGGCTCGAACGGGTCCAGCGGAGAGAATGGAGCCAATGAAACAAAGGGAACGGACAGTACGAATCAACAGACCGATACCGCCAAGAAAAATACCGATACGGGTAAAGGCGGCGGTGAAAAAGTAACGCTTGAGCTCTGGGGCTGGGGAGGCAAATTCCAGACGGACTACACGAAGCTCGTCATCAGCGAATTTGAGAAAGAGCACCCGAATATTAAAGTGAAATACATCATCGATCAAGGGGGCACGGATAAGCTGACGACGCTGATTGCCGGCGGTACGCCTCCGGATGTAGCGGTTCTCGACCGCTTCATGGTAGGACAATGGGCGGCTAAGGGATCATTGGAGAGCCTGCAGCCGTTCGTTGATGCGGGAGACGAAGTGCGCGCCGACGATTATTATCCGGGCGTCTGGGCGGAAGCGAATTACAAGGACCAGCTCTATGCAATGCCGTTCACCACGGATAACCGGGCGCTTTATTATAATAAAACGCTTATGAAGGAAGCGGGACTCGACCCGGAGAAGCCGCCGGTCACGATTGCGGAATTGGATGCGATGGCGGAGAAAATGTTCAAGAAAACAAGCAACGGCAGCGGCTATGAGCAGGTCGGCTTTATTCCCTGGGCAAATCAAACCTACTTATACACGCAGAGCTGGAACTTCGGCGGAGAATGGACCAATGGCGAGGAGCTGACGCCAAACCACCCGCAAATTGTGAAAGCGCTTGAATGGATGGTCAGCTACGCCAAAAAATACGATATGTCCAAAATCAACAAGTTCAACGATGTCATGGGCAAGACCGGCATCAATTCGTTCTGGACCGGCAAAGTGGGATTCGTCGTGGACGGCAACTGGGTGCTGAACGATTTAACCAGCAATGCGAAGGTGAAGCCTACCTTCGAGTGGGGTGTCGCCCCGATGCCTTCCGCGGAAGGTTATCCGCAAACGACATGGGCAGGCGGCCATTCCTGGGTCATGCCGAAGGGAGCCAAGCATCCGCAGGAAGCATGGGAGCTCCTCAAGTTTATCGGCGGCTATAAGGGCACGCTGCTCTGGGCGAAGCGGGCGGATGCAGGCAATGATATTACGACGATGCCGAAGGTGAACGAAGAAATTAAGATCACCGAGAATCCGAAGCTGAAGGTATTCGTCGATTTGATGCCTGTGGCGCATTATCGCCCTGTAACGCCTGTTGGCCAGAAGCTGTGGGATGAAACCTTCCGCGTTCAGGATTTGGCCTTGAACGGAAAGGGCGAGCCGAAGAAGCTGCTGGACGAAGTCAAGAAAAATGTCGATAACGAGCTCAAAAAACTGGAATCGAAATAATCAAGGTGGACCGGTTTCATTAGGAGGGGGCAGCTGAATCGCCAGTCCCCTTCTTCTCCAAAAAGAAGAGAACCGCATAAGGGACATCCTGATGAATTGAACGACAAAGAGGTGACGGTGCTTGAAATGGCGTTGGAATGATGCACTAAAGTGGAAGAGAGTCATGCTTATATTGATCACTTTTCTTGTCTTTTCGCTGACCTTCGGTGAAAGCTTTCATTCTTATGCCAACAACGAACGTTTACGGGACCGGAATCAGAATCAAGGCGTTACGCTGGCGAATGACCAATTAGCCATGAACAGTATATTAGAGCCGACTTATGCGACTACGCTGGCCGGATATCAGAAAGAAGGTTATCCGCCTGCCGATCAACCGGACATTGTGATGAAAGCCGATCAGCATTCGGCGTTTGGAGGCGCGAAGCCGGTCTCGGAAACGGTAGATGGCCTTTCCGCTCTTGTGTGGGACAGCAAGACAACGTGGATCGAATGGTCGGTGGATATCCCGCAGGACGGTCTTTACAATCTGGCCCTGAGCTATTATCCGATGCCGGGCAAAAGAATGCCGATGCAGCGGGAGCTGCTGATTGACGGAGAAAGCCCGTTTCGCGAGGCGCAGCGCATCTATTTCTACCGCAGCTGGGTCGACCGGGGCGATCCGGCCCAGAACAACCAGGGGGACGACGTCAGACCCAAGCAAATCGAGAAGCCCCAGTGGATGGACCTTCCGGTTTCGGACGGGAATGGTCTATACCCGGAGCCCTTCCAATTTCATTTGACTGCAGGCAAGCATGTCATTCGGATGAATTATTTGCTCGAACCAATGGCCATCGACGAGATCCGGATTACGTCACCGGAGCCATTACCAAGTTATGCCGAAGTGGAACAGGTCTACACCGCGCAAGGCTATGAACCCGCCCAGCAGACAAACGTGAAAGTGCAGGCGGAGAACAATCCGATGAAATCCGATCCGACGATCCGCAGAGAATCGAATGGCGATCCGTTAATGGAGCCGGCAGGCGATGGGCGAATCCGGCTGAACGCATTTGGCGACTGGCGCTGGAGGAAAGGCGGCCAGAAGGCATCATGGGCATTCTCGGTCCCGCAGGACGGCTTGTATAAGATTGGGCTGAAATTTGGACAATGGTGGGGCGATGGGCTGCCGTCCTATCGTCAAATTCTTATAGATGGGAAAGTTCCGTTCAAGGAATTGGAGCTGTACCCTTTTACCTACTCGCGCAACTGGCGGATTGAAACGCTGCATAAGGACAATGAACAAACAGGAAAAGATGCCCCCCTGCTCGTGTACTTAACGAAAGGCGAGCATACGCTGACGATGACCGCCCAGGTCGGGCCGTATCAACCGATCATGGAAGCTTTGACGGCGGATACCCAGAAGCTCTCCGACCTATACAGGCGGATTATTATGATCACGGGACCGACGCCGGACCCGAACTTCGAATACGAGCTGAACAAGAAGGTGCCGAAGCTGATTGAGGACTTGAAGGTCATCGCGGACGATCTGCTCGTTCAGATGGATGCGCTCAAGGCTTTGTCGGATGTGGAACCGAGCACGGTGAACAGTCTGCGGATGATGAACCACACGTTCGAGAAAATGATCCGCAACCCCGATTCGATCCCAAGACAATTATCGGAGCTCAGCAACAGCCAAACGAACCTCAGCACGCTGCTGATGGATCTGCAGAATGTGCCGCTTGTTCTGGATTACATCCTGATCAGTGCCCCGGACACGAAATATCCGAAGGTAAAGTCCAGTGTTCTGCAAAAATCGGTCAGCACGTTCAAAAACTTCATGGCTTCCTTTACGAAGGACTATACGGGCGTAGGCAGCGTCTACGACAGCGAAACGGGGGAGGAAGACGGTCCGGTTATCGAGGTTTGGGTATCCCGGGGTAAAGAGTGGGCGGAAATTATGAAGGAAATGGCGGAGGAAGACTTCACGCCCAAAACCGGCATACGCATCAACATCAACACGCTCCCGGCCGGCCAATTGAACTCGGGCTCCGTCAATACGCTGCTGCTCGCGGCAAGCTCCGGCAGAGCGCCGGATGTCGCAACAGGCGTCGACGCGCATCTGCCCGTCGAATTTGCGATCCGGGACGCTTCCGTCGATTTAACGCAGTTCCCCGATTATGAACAAGTTAGTAAACGCTTCCTTGCGGGTTCGCTCATTCCTTTCAAATACAACGGGGGGAACTATGCGCTGCCGGAAACGCAGGATTTCAACTTGCTGGTCTTCCGGAAGGATATCTTGAACGAGCTGGGCGTCAGCATCCCGAAGACATGGGATGAGGTCTATGCTCTGCTTCCGATTCTGCAGCAGAACGGGATGCAGATGTACTATCCGATCACGCAGCTTGGCTTTATGCCGTTTCTCTACCAGAATGGCGGCGACTACTACAAGGAGAACGGAACCAAGTCGGCGCTGGATTCGCCGGAAGCCTTCCAGGCCTTCACGGAATGGACGGAGCTCTATACCAATTACAAGTTCCCGGTTATGGCGAACTTCTTTAACAGGTTCCGTACGGGGGAAATGCCGATCGGGATCGCGGATTACCTCACCTATGTACAGCTCTCTACCGCAGCGCCGGAACTGATCGGACGATGGGGCGTCGCTCCGTCTCCCGGCCATCAGAAGGCCGATGGATCGATTGACCGTACGACCGGTGGAGCGGTACAGTCTGTTGCGATTTTCAAGCAATCGGAGCATCAGCAGGAATCCTGGGAGTTCCTGAAATGGTGGACGAGTACAGAGGTTCAGCTGCAGTTCGGCCAAGAGCTGGAGGCGCTGCTCGGCGTCGAGGCCCGCTGGAATACGGCGAATATAGACGCCCTGTCGCAGCTGCCATGGCCGGAGGACGACCTCAAGGCATTGAAGGACCAATGGAAGTACTACAAAGAGCAGCCGTACGTGCTCGGCGGCTACTTCACGGGGCGGAACATCGATAATGCCTGGAACCGCGTCGTTCTTGGCGGCATGAATATCAGGGAGTCGCTGGAGAAGGGCATCAAGGATATTAACAAAGAGCTTGACGCCAAACAGAAGGAATTCGGGTTCACGCCGAAAGACTAAGGCGGCGGAAGGAGGAGCAGTATGCAAAGCAGCGTGGAGGTTAATGGGCCGCTCCAGCTGGCCCCGCAGAAGGCACGTCGATTCAAATTGAATCACGCGAGAAAGAGGGCTGCGCTCGGTTATTTGTTTCTCAGCCCGTTCCTAATTCTCTTCATCGTGTTTACCGTCATTCCCGTCGTGCAGTCGGTCTATCTCAGCTTCACCTATTACAACATGCTCCAACCGGCGAGGTGGGTCGGCTTATCCAATTACAGCGTCTTGTTTCTGGAAGACGACATCTTTCTTACATCGCTTAAAAATACGTTTATCTTTGCTGTGATCGCCGGGCCGCTAAGCTATTGCTTATCCTTTATGCTCGCGTGGGTGATCAATACGTTGAAGGCCAAAATGATCTTCTCGCTGGCCTTTTACGTCCCTTCGATTACGAGCGGAATCGCTTTATCGATCGTCTGGCTCTACATATTTTCCGGAGACCGCTACGGGTTATTGAACAATGCGCTGCTCAACTGGGGCATGATCAGCGAGCCGATTCTCTGGAATACGGATCCGAATACGATCATGCCGGTCATCATTATCGTTTCTTTATGGATGAGCATGGGTACGGGATTCCTGGTCTTCCTGGCGGGGCTGCAGAATGTATCGCCCGAGCTCTATGAAGCGGGCGCCATTGACGGGATTTCCAGCCGGTTTCAGGAATTATGGTTCATCACGCTGCCGCTGATGAAGCCGCAGCTGCTGTTCGGTGCGGTCAACGCCATCGTCGGCGCTTTCGGGGTGTTCGACATTGCCGTGGCCATCTCCGGTATGCCGAGCCCGAACTATGCGGGTCATACGATTATTGCGCATCTCTTTGATTATGCCTTTATCCGGTTCGAGCTTGGATATGCATCGGCAATCGCCGTCTTCCTGTTTGTAGTCACGTTTGGCTTAGGCCGTATCGTGATGCGGTTACTATCGTCCAAAGATCAATAAGGGGGGTTAAAGGACGTGACGATGAGCTTTACGAAATTTATCGCCCGCTTCAACAGGGGATTGTTGTACGCGTTTATGATCGCATTGGTCGGATTTACGTCCTTGCCGATCGTATATATGATTTCCACGGCTTTCAAACCGCTCGACGAGCTGTTCCTTTACCCGCCGAGATTTTTTGTGCAGAAGCCGACCCTGCGCAGCTTCTTTGATCTGCTTACCGCGACGGACAGCTCTGTCGTTCCTTTCTCGCGGTACATTTTCAACAGCGTGTTCGTCTCCGTAGCGGTCGTGCTTTCCAGCTTAGTCGTGTGCTGCCTGGGCGCTTACGTGTTATCCAAGTTCAAGCCGCCGGGTGCGGGCTTCATCTTCTCCGTCATCCTGTCCGCTCTGATGTTCTCGCCGCAGGTGACCCAGATTCCGACCTATATGATCGTATCGAGCTTAGGCTTGGTCAATACGTATTGGGCGTTGATTCTGCCGAAGATCGCCGTGGCCTTCAACATCTTCCTGATGAAACAGTTCTTCGACCAAATTCCCGATGCTCTGATTGAGGCTGCGCATATCGACGGCGCCTCGGACTGGAAGATCTTCTGGAGGGTGATCATGGCGGTGAGCAAGCCGGCCTGGGCAACATTGATTATTTTCTCTTTCATCGGAAACTGGAACGACTTCTTCTCGGCGCTCGTGTTTACGACGAGCGAATCGATGAAGACGCTGCCGCTGGCGATCCAGACGCTGGCCGGGGGGCCGGGCGTTGTGGCGCGGACGGGGGCGCTGGCTGCCGGCACGTTCTTGATGACGCTTCCTCCGATTCTCATCTTCCTGCTGTTCCAGAAGCTGATTATGAATACGATGGTTCATTCCGGGATCAAATCATAGGGGGCGGATAAGGTGTACAAACGAATAACAGCGGGGATACTCGGCAGTCTGCTGTTTCTGCTCTGCAGCTTGCCTGCCCATGCGCTCCCGCAAATGTCCTATACGCTCGATCCGATGTATGGTCATCGGATGCCGATCCCCCTGACCTATACGGTAGACACGATCATTATGGATGTTGGCCAGCCCGGCTTGAATAAACCGAACGACTTGTTTATCGACGAGAAGGGTCTCCTATACGTAGCTGACACGGATAATAACCGGATTGTGAAATTGGACGGCCAAGGGAAAGTGCTGGGCATCTATGGGAAGGAACAAGGCGTCGAGCTCAGCAGTCCGAGCGGTATTTATGTGGATAACCTCGGTCATATGTTCGTAGCGGACACGGGCAGCGGGAGGATCATCCATTTGTCCCCGGAAGGGGCACTGATCGAAGAATTCGTCAAGCCGGAATCCTCCTTGCTGAGCGAAGATTTGGACTTTTCCCCCGATAAAGTGATCATGGACCGGCGCGGTTATCTTTATGCGCTTAATAAAAATGATTACAGCGGCTTCATGATGATCGACGCGATGAACCAGTTCCGCGGCTATATCGGCGCCAACCGCGTTCCGTTCGACTGGAAGAAGCTGCTCATCCGGTTATTGGCAACGCCGGAGCAGCGGGAGCAGCTGAACAATGCGGTTCCTCCGCAAAATTCGAATATTACGATCGACGGTAAAGGATTTATCTATACGCCGACGGTTCTGATCGAAGCGGATCAGCTCAAGAAGTTCAATGCGATGGGTGAAAACATCTACAAGAAGGCATTTTTCGGCGAAGCCTCGATCGAAAGTGGAGCTCTGGAAAACCCTTATTTCATCGATATGGCCGTCGATCAGTACGGGGTTGTGAACGCGCTCGACGCGATGTCGCGGAAGATCTATCAATACGATCAGGAAGGCAATCTGCTTGCCGTATTCGGCGGGCAAGGCGATGAGAAGGGGCGCTTTGAATATCCGACGAGTATCGTCGTCGATAAGGCCGGCAGAATCTACGTATTGGACCGGGACCGCAATAACATTCAAATTTTTCAGCCGACACGCTTTGCGGAACTGGTCCACCAAGCGAGCCAGCTGCACTTCAACGGGCGTTACCAGGAAGCGATGGTGCCCTGGAAGGAAGTGCTGAAGATCGACGAGAACTATCCGCTCGCCCACCGCGGCGTGGCGAAAGCACTGATGAAGGAAGAGAAATGGAAGGAAGCGATGAAGGAATTTAAGCTGGGCAATGACCAGGAAGGGTATTCGCTCGCTTTCGCCGAGTACCGGCATGACTTGTTGCGTGAATATCTGGGCTGGATCATTATGGCCGTTATTCTCATCGTGGTCGCGATCTACTTTATCGTGAAATTCATGATCCGCGTCACGAATACCGTCATAAGGAGGTATGGCTATTGATCAGAGCGGCGGATATCAAACAGTCGGGTCTCCGGTCACTGCGGTTGGGCATAGCAATACTTTTCCATCCGGTGGACGGTTTTGAGGAGCTGCAGAAGAACAAGCATCTGATCTCGGCATTCGTCTTAATCCTGCTGACCATCAGCGTCAGAATTATCTCGATCTATATGACCAGCTTTCATATGACGTCGCTTCAGCCGAAGGATGCCAATTTGAATTTGGAAATCATCCGCTTCGTCGTGCCGCTGATATCTGGGGTTATTGCCTGTTATTTAATTACGGCGATTATGGACGGCGAGGCCTATTTCAGCCAAGTGCTGACCGCGATGTCCTACGCCCTGATCCCATACATCGTATTTACCATCCCGCTGGCTGCCGTCTCCTTGGTCATGTCAAGAGGCGAACTGGGGCTGTACAACAGCATCAATACGATGATCTGGCTGTGGGTGGCCCTGCTCATCTTCATTCAACTGAAGGTGCTGAACGATTATACCTTTAAGAAAGCGGTCGGCGTCCTTCTTTTATCCGTTTTCGCCTTTATTATTTTCTGGGGGACGGTAGGGCTTGTCTTCGCTCTGACGAACCACGTTCTTCAATTTGTGCGTGAAGTGGCCGTAGAAATCAGATACTTACTGGAAAATTGAGGGGGGTACCATGAAAACGAGACTCGCCAAACGTTGGATCTACTATTTAACCGTCAGCGTCATCATTGCTGCGCTCGTGCTCCTGGCGTTACCCTCCTTGCAAAGGGCCATGGAACGGGCCAAGGAGGAAATGAGGCCGAATAAGAATCAGGTCGTTGAGAGTGAGCAGATGCCGGCTCCAGAGGAGAGCGGACAGCCGCAGAATCCAACCCGTTATGAGAAGATCGCCGAAAACGACCGGCTTGAGCTGCAGTTCCGCTCATCCGATTCCGCCATCGCGGTGATCGACAAGAGCAACGGCTACCGGTGGGAATCGGCCGTTCCGCTCCAGGATATCGAGACCGACGGGAATGAGCTGTGGACCGCCAGCAGTCAATCGATTTTTCATTTGACCTACACGGATCCCCATCTGCCTGCGCTGGAAACGCAGGAGACGAACTTTGTTCTCGAGCAGCCGAAGATGACGACGACTTCACTGGAAAACGGGATATCGGTCCGTTACGAGCTGCCCAGGCTGAAAATCAGCTTCGATATGAGCTTTCAATTGAAGGGGAACGTCCTTGAAGTCACCGTACCCGGACAATCGATCCAGGAAGGGGAGGACAACTGGCTCATGTCAGTGGCTCCGCTGCCCTTCTTCGGAGCGGCATCGGATCACGATCAGGGCTATGCGGTCTATCCCGACGGGCCGGGTGCGCTGTCCTACTTTAAGACAAACCACCCGAATTATTTGAATCCTTATCGTGCGAGCGTCTACGGAGCGGATACGATTAACTTCAACTTTTTCGGACGGGAACAGAACGCGATGCTGCCGATCTTCGGCTTGAAAGTGGGCGATAACTCTTTTATGGGGATCATCACCCAGGGGGAATACGACGCAAATATCCTCTATTCGCCGAGCGGCTATCTCATTAATTTGAACCGGGTATCTTCAGAGCTTGTTTACAGGCGCGAGTATGAAGCGGTTAAGAAAGACGGCAATCTGACGAAGAAGCCGGAAAAGGATCTGATCCGGGAGGATCATACCATCCGCTACGTGTTCTTCAGCGGCAGTGAAGCCGATTACAGCCATATGGCAACTGCCTACAGGGAGTATTTGCTCGACGAGCAAGGCGTGGTTCCGAAGGTGAAGAAAGGGGAGGCGGTTCCTTTTGGACTTGACCTGCTCATGGGCATCAAGAAGGACCAGATTTTGATCGATCATTTTATTCAAAATACGACCTTCTCAGAGGCGCAGAACATGATGGAAGACCTCAGCCAACGCGGCGTGCAGGCGATCTCGGCGAACCTGCTCGGATGGACGGGCGAAGGCTACATGAGTTATCCGTCGGGATATAAGCCTTCCCGTAAGCTGGGCGGCACAAGCGGGCTTGCCAAGCTGAGCGAATATGCGAAGGTGAAGAACTACCAGCTTTTCCTGCAGGACAACTATGTCGAGGCATGGAAGGGTAACGACGGCTTCTCGTCGCGCAAAGACGTCGTTGTCGGAGCCAACCATTTTGTCGTGACCGACCGTTACAGCGAGCTCTTCTACTTGAATGCAGGCAAGCAGAATGCGCATTTCCAGAAGAACGTGCTGAATCCGCTGCGCAAGCTGGATATTACCGGCATTAACTTTGACGGCATCGGCAGTCAGCTCTACTACGACTATAACGACGATTATCCGCTGAAGCGCGGGGGAACAGCCCAGCAGTGGACGGAGATGATGGAGAAATCGGTCTTGCAATTCGGCGGTGCGGCCTCGGTGGGGGGCAATGGATACAGCCTGAAGCATTCCTCCCGTCTGTTCGGCATACCGATGGAGGACAGTGGCTTCTTCTTTACCGACGAAACGATCCCGTTCTACCAAATGGCGCTGCATGGCATTATTCCTTACTCGGGCGATCCGCAAAATTTGTTCTACGATCCACAGCTGCAGTACCTCAAGATGGTGGAATACGGCTATATGCCGTACTATCAATTAACGATGAGCCACTCCGAAGATTTGAAGGACACCGTCTACAGCGATTTGTTCAGCTCGGCCTACAGCAACTGGGTAGATCAAGCGGTTCAATACTACAAAGAGATGAACGGCAAGCTGAGGCCGGTATGGTCGCAGACGATGAAGGAACACCGCAAGCTGCAGGATGATGTCTATGAGGTCGTATATGAGGACGGGACTCGCGTCATTGTCAATTATACGCCGGGTGAGGTGACGGTCGATCATCATCTTATTCCAGGCAAAAACTTCATCGTGGTGCCGAAGGAGGGATCAGCGTGACAGGGAAAAAGTTGAGTCTGGAACGAAAAAAAATGCTGGCGGGCTATGTTTATATCGCACCGTGGGCGATCGGGTTCGCATTGTTCATGCTGTATCCCTTGATTTACTCCCTTTGGCTGGCCTTTCATGAAGTGGTCGGCGTCGGAAATTTCGACCTGGAGCTTGTCGGCTGGGGAAATTTCAACAAGGCGTTCGTGCTGGATACGCAGTTTATTCCGTTGTTCATTTCGGTGGTACAGGACGCCGTCATCAATACTCCGCTGATCCTGGTCTTCTCTTTGTTTATTGCCATACTGCTGAATCATAAGATCCGCGGACGCGCTTTCTTCCGCGCAGCTTTTTTCCTGCCCGTCTTGATCGGCTCCGGCCTTGCGATGCAGCAGCTGCTCTATGCAGGGGTCGGCAAAGACACGCTGGTGAACGGGATCGGCGTTCCGGAAGAGGTATTTCTGTATATGGGCCCGACGTTCTCGCAGATCGTCTTCGACATGCTGAGCCGGCTTACCGTGATCTTCTGGAAGACGGGCGTGCAGATCCTGCTCTTTTTAGCCGGACTTCAGGGGATTTCTCCGTCGCTCTATGAGTCGGCCAGATGCGACGGTGCCACCGAATGGGAGATGTTCTGGAAAATCACGCTGCCGCTGATCTCACCGATCATCCTGCTGAATCTGGTCTATACATGCGTGGATTCCTTCACGGATATCAACAACAGGATGATGGTCTATATCAAAGATACGGCCTTTACGAAGATCGAAATGGGCTACGCGTCCGGTATGGGCTGGATCTACTTCTTGTTTATCTTCCTGCTGCTCATTATCGTATTTGCTTCGACCAGACGCCTAGTCGTATACACAGGTGAAAAATGAGAATGAGGAGCAAGGAGGTAGTGCAGCATGAAACCGATTCCGATGTCGAAGACCAAGCAGCGTGTGGCTGTGCGGCCTGAAAGTATCGCTAACCGGGCGAAAGCGCTAAGAAATAACAGCGTCATCAGCCGGATCAGCAGCAAAAGCCGCTGGTTCGCGCTTATTTACCGCATCTTCGTGTATGTGATTCTGATTGATTTGGCCTTTGTCTTTCTTTATCCGTTTATCTATATGATCACGACGTCGCTCAAGCATCCGGTGGATTTGATTGACTTCGCAATCAAGTGGATTCCGACAAGTCTGGCGTGGGAAAATTTCTACTACGGCATGAAGGGGCTGCAATTTTGGACGCATTTCAATAACTCGGCCCTGATTTCCGTAGTGAGCGTGATCGGCCAGGTGTTATCCTGCTCTTTCGTCGCCTATGGGTTCTCACGAATCAGGTTTCCCGGACGGGAAGTCCTGTTCGTGCTGTGCATGTTCACGATGATCATTCCGCCGCAGACGATCATCGTCCCTTTGTATATGCAGTACAAGACGATCGGGTGGCTGGACAGCGTGATGCCGCTGATCGTGCCATCTTTCTTCGCCAATGGGCTGAGGGGCGCCTTGTTCATCTTTATCTTCCGCCAGCTGTTCCGCGGGCTGCCGTGGGAGCTGGAGGATGCGGCCAGGGTGGATGGCTGCGGAAGCTTCCGCGTCTACTGGAGAATTATTCTCCCGCTTACCCCGCCAGCAATCGTTGTAACCACCCTTCTTTCCTTGGTGTGGCACTGGAATGACTTCTTCGAGCCGTCGATCTTCCTGACGTCGGAAGAGAAGTTCACCTTGCCGATGATGCTTCCGCGGCTCTATCAATCGCTGGATACGCTGACAGGCAGCAGCTTTGAAGTGTTCAGCCTGCCTGTCGTCATGGCCGCCACATTCCTTGCGCTGGTGCCGATGCTTGTGGTCTATCTCTTTCTGCAGCGGTATTTCATTCAAGGCGTGGAGCGTTCCGGGTTGGTTGAGTAGGCGTAGCCTTCGGGCTCTGGGTCAATGAAGGATGAAGTTCTGCCAGCGGCGAAATCAATGACTGGTAAACCGAAGGATGGACAAAGGCAGGTCTCATGAACAGAGCATCCAATCGGGTGCCGTTGGAAGGGGAGAATGGTCGCCATGCTGTGGTCAGAACGCGCGGAAGCAGCGCAGGAAGCGCTGCGCCGGCATTATTGGAATCCGGATATCTCGATGTTTAATATTGAAACCCCGTGCCCGGACGGAGATTGCAACACGATTTTTCATTACTGGTGGATGGCGCATGCCGCCGACGTGCTGGTGGACGGACTGCTCCGCACCGGCGAAGCGGTGTACGGGGAAATGCTCGCGGAGCTGCATGACGGCATCCGGCGCCGGAACGGCGGCGTGTACCCGAATGAGCTGTACGACGATATGGAATGGATGGCGATCGCCTGGCTGCGCGCGTATGAGGCGACCGGCGAAGAGAAGTACAAGGATACTGTTCAAATCCTGTGGGGAGACATCCAGACCGGATGGAATGACCATATGGGGGGCGGCATCGCATGGCACAAATCCCAGCTGGCTTACAAAAATACCCCGGCCAACGCGCCCGCCGCGATTCTCGCGGCAAGGCTGTACCGGTGCTTTGGCAGCGCGGAGGATTTGGACTGGGCCCGCAAAATATACGATTGGCAAAAGCGTTCGCTGGTCGATCCCGCCACCGGTTTCGTGTGGGACGGCATGAACCGGACCGGGGACGGAAGCATTGATAAGGACTGGAAGTTCACCTACTGCCAGGGTGTCTTTATCGGAGCGGGCGTGGAGCTGTGGCGGGTGAGCGGGGAGTCGGGCTTCCTCGTGGATGCTCTGCGCACGGCCAAGGCCGCCAAGGCGGAGCTTGCCGCGGATGACGGCGTGTTTCCGGACGAAGGAAGCGGAGACGGCGGCCTGTTTAAAGGCGTCCTGGTCCGCTACCTGGCGGAACTGAGCCTGGCATCAGAGGAGGGGGCCTGGACTGCCGTACCAATGCTCGCCGGAAATGCCGACGTGCTGTGGGACGCCGGACGAAGCGCCGCATGCCTGTTCGGAACGGACTGGAGGCAGGCGCCGGCAGAACCGGTATCCCTAAGCACCCAGCTGAGCGGCGTTAAGCTGCTGGAGCGTTTGGCGGAGCTGGAGAAGAGGGGGCTGCTGATGCAGGCCGGCGAATCTCCGGCTGCCCCTTGAAACAATGCAAGCGTCACCCCGTGCCTAGTGAGCGGGGTGACGCTTTTTTGTATCCAAAATCCGTATCGGTATGCATATCCGTATCGGTAGATCCTGAAATTCCGTTTCCAGCAGGGTGTTATTTCTTGTTCCGGTAATAGTCCGAAGAACCCCGCACGAGCAGCTCCGAATCGACCGTAAAGATCCGCTTGTCGGCAAATGCATTCTCGTTCATCTGATCGATGAATTTCTCCACGATAATGGCACCCATCGTATATTTCGGCTGATTGACCGTGCTGAGCTGAGGGGTCACGTATTTGCTGATCCGGTTGTTGTCGACCCCGACCACCGCGAGCTCTTCCGGAATGGAGATGCCGCGCTCCTTGCAGGCCTGATACACGCCGAGCGCCATCTCATCGTTCGCCGCAAAAACGGCGGTAAACGGGACCCCTTTGGCGAAAAGCCGGTTCATCGCATCGTATCCGCCCGACTCGTTGAAGTTCCCGTTTTCGACCAGGTCCGGCCGGAAGGGAATCTGATTCTCCTTCAGAGCCTTAAGGTATCCTTCCAGACGCTCATAACTGTCGACCGCTTCGGGGTAACCGTTCAGGAAAACGATGTCCCGGTGGCCCCGTTCCACCAGATGCTCCACGACCTGGCGGGAAAACTTGACGTTGTCCGTATAAATGCACGGAATCCGCGGATGCTCGATATTCCGGCCGATAATGGCGACAAAATACCCTTTGTCTGCAATTTCACAAATCTCCTCATCCGACAGCGTCGGCGCGATCATGATGACGCCGTCCATCGTCCGGTCCATGAGCATCGTCAAATACTCCCGTTCCTTGTCGGTCTGGTTCTCCGCATCGCATATGAATACTTTGTATTTCTGGGCGTAGGCCATGTTCTCAATGCCCTTGATGATTTCCGTAAAATAGGCATTATTGATGTCCTGGGCGATGACGCCGATCGTCAGCGTCTTTTGCAAACGCAGGTTTTTCGCCGCGGCATTCGGATGATAGTTGAGCTCGTCGACCGCTTTCATCACTTTGTTTCTCGTTTTGGGCGTGACGCCGCTGGCGTTGTTCAGCACACGGGAAACCGTGGCCGGAGACACGCCGGCTTTGGCCGCAACGTCGATTATTTTCGCGTCCATTTCTCATCAACCTTACTTCAATTTTTTGTTTGACAAAACATACTGGGGTAATTATAATTCAAAATGAAATCGATTTCAATAGCGGGTGATTCACCTGCATGTTGAACAAAATTGTTGACAATTCAGCCTGATCCTCAGCAGAGCGAAAAGGCTTTTTCATTAAAAATAAAAGAAATCGATTTCATTTAGTGATGGATTTGGCGATAAAACGTTGAAAGAGGTGGTTGTTACAGCGGATTTTTAAAATAAAATGAAATCGATTACAGTAGCTTCTATCCATCTTAGCGAATTGAGGTGAGGGCTATATGTCCGGGTTTTTCAAGGAGCTGGCCAAGAACAAGGTGCTCTTTCTCATGATTTTGCCGGCTCTGCTGTTCTTTATTGTGTTCAGCTACATACCGATGGTTGGCGTGTATTACGCGTTCACCAATTTCAGCTTCGACGGCGGACTGTTCGGCAGCGAGTTCGTCGGTCTCGCCAATTTCAAATTTTTGTTCGAATCCGGCGCACTGTACAACCTCACGAAGAACACGGTGCTGTACAATCTGGCGTTTATTTTCATCGGCAACATCCTGCAGCTGGTCTGCGCGGTGTTTCTCAGCGAGCTGGCTGGCAAATGGTTCAAAAAGACGACCCAATCGATCATGTTTCTGCCGTTCTTCATTTCCTTCGTCCTGGTCGGGGCGTTTGTCTACAACCTGTTCAATTTTGAAAACGGCGTGATCAACTCGCTGCTGCGCCAGCTGGGCATGCAGCCATACGACTTCTACCTGCACACCGCCCCCTGGAAATACATCATCGTCTTCTTCAACGTGTGGAAAGGGCTCGGCTACGGAACGGTCATCTACCTGGCGGCCATCATGGGCATCAGCGACGAGTACCATGAAGCGGCCAAGATCGACGGGGCGAACATTTTCAAGCGCATCCGCTACATCACGATTCCGCTGCTCCGGCCGACCTTCGTGCTGCTGATCCTGCTCAGCCTGGGCGGCATCCTGAAGGGACAGTTCGACCTGTTCTGGCAGATCGTCGGCAACAACGGCATGCTGTATGACGCGACGGATATCATCGATACATACGTGTACCGCTCACTGGCGATCAACTTCGACATCGGTATGGGGACGGCGGCCGGATTGTTCCAATCCTTCTTCGGCTTCGTGCTCGTCGTCACCGTCAACTGGATCGTCCGCAAGGTGCAGAAGGATTACGCCCTGTTTTAACCAGAAGGCCCTGATCTCATGAACTTCATTTATATATGGAGGTGCCCTTAACCATGCGTGCCGAACGCTCAACCATCGTGTTCAATGTCATGGGATACGTGGTCATCACGGTCCTGACCCTTCTTTGCGCACTGCCGTTCTGGCTGATCCTTTCCGGATCCTTTTCTGCGGAGGACGACATTATCCGTGACGGCTTCAAGCTGTTCCCGGACCACTTTTCGATCGATGCCTACAAATCCGTGTTCAGCAATCCGGCGCAGATTTTCAAGGCATACGAGGTGACCATCGGCGTTACGGTGATTGGCACCGTGCTGGGTCTCTTTATCACCTCGATGGCGGGGTACGTGCTGTCCCGCAAAGATTTTAAGTACCGCGACAAGCTGTCGTTCTTCATTTATTTCACGACGCTGTTCAGCGGCGGGCTGATTCCATGGTACATCATGATCGTCAACTATTTGGACTGGAAGGACAGCTATTTGGCGTTGGTCGTACCGTCTCTGCTCAGCGCATGGAACATCATTCTCATGAAGAACTTCATGAAATCGATTCCAGACTCGATTGTGGAGTCGGCCAAGATCGACGGCGCCGGGGAGTTCACGATTTACTGGAAGCTGATCCTGCCGCTGTCCACGCCGGGCTTGGCGACCATCGGCCTGTTCCTTGGGCTGTCGTATTGGAATGACTGGTTCTCGGCCAACATTTTCATCACGACCGAATCCAAATATCCGCTGCAGTTTCTGCTGTACAAAATTTTGGCCAGCGCCGCGGTGCTGAAAACGAGCATCGCCGGCAACCTTGGCGCCGATTTCAAGCCGCCTGCCGAAACGCTGAAGATGGCCGTGGCGATTGTCGTCACCGGGCCGATTATTTTCCTGTATCCGTTCGTGCAGCGCTACTTCGTCAAAGGTCTCACGATTGGCGCGGTCAAAGGCTGAGGACCTGTCTTGGTCCGCAATCGCCTTCCGGCAGCCGACACCATTTCATAAAACTGGGGGAATACGTATGAAAAAGAGGTTCATGAAGCTGATGACCGTCTGCATCATGCTGACGCTGTTCACGTCGATGCTGGCCGCTTGCGGCGGCAGCTCCGGCGCAGGTTCCGAGGGAGCCAAAGAGGCGGATGCGGGTACGGCTACGACGGCGGACGGCAAGCCGGATACGTCGAAGAAGGTGACGCTGAACTGGTACCTGCTGGGCGATGCCCATGCGGATACGCCGAAAGTCGTTGAAGAATGGAACAAGATGCTGGAGAAAGACTTGAATACCACCGTGAAGCTTAACTTTACGACCTGGAACGACTGGCAGACGAAATACAATCTGCTGCTGGCCTCGGGGGAGAAGGTGGACATGGTCTTTGCTTCGTCCTGGGCGGACTTCTTCAAATATTCGAAGCAGGGCGCGTTCCTGCCGCTGAACGACCTGCTGCCGACCTATGCGCCGGAGACGTGGAAAGAAGTGCCTGAGCAGGATTGGAAGGACGTGACCGTGAGCGGCAAAATTTACGCCGTGCCGAGCACGTATCCCGAATATACGCCGGACGGCATCGTATACCGCGAGGACTGGAGACAGGAGCTGAACGTGCCGGAAATTACGGATCTGGATTCCATTGAGAAGTATATGGATGCGGTGAAAACCGTTAAGAACGTCACGCCGATCAAGGGCAAAGCCTGGAACGAAGTGAACACGCTGTTCCATGCCTACTATGATTTCAAAAATATCGGCGGGGACAGCGGCGTCATCGTCGCCAAGTCGTACGATACTCCGCGCGATGTAGTAGCTTATCCGTTCACGACCGAGTTCGAGGAATGGGTAAAGCGGATGAAGACCTGGGCGGACAAAGGGTTCTGGACGTCCAACACGCTGTCGGTGCAGCAGGAGGCCGGCGACTTCATCAAAACGGGCACGGGCGCCGTCTACTGGCGGAATGCGCCGGGTGCAGCCGGGTTCATTACCGATATCGAGAAGAACCACAAGGACATCAAGATGGGATACTTCCCGTTCACCCGTTTTCACAATTACGCGGTGCCGAACCTCGGCATCAACAACGGCATGGCGATCCCGAAGAACGCTAGCAATCCGGAACGCTCGCTCATGGTGCTGGAGAAGCTGCGCAACGACCCGGCTTACTATAACCTGATGACTTACGGGATCGAAGGCCGCAACTACAAATTCGACGACAAGGGAGCCATCATCTCCCCGGCGCCGGGTCAAGATCCCGCTAAAGTGACGTCGTACAGCATTGCCAGCTGGGGATGGAGATATTCGAAGAACGACCATCCGGCAGCGAACCGTTGGGCCGGCGAAGATAAACTGAACGAAGAATTCAAGGCGGAGACGAAGCCGGACATTTTCTCTCCGATTCTGATGGACTATCAGCCGGTCAAATCGCAGCTCGCAGCGGTGAACCAGGTGTACCAGCAGTTCGGTATGCCGCTGATGATGGGGCTCGTGCCGGACGTCGACAAGGCGCTCGAGAACTACCGCAGCAAGCTGAAAGCCGCAGGCGTGGACGACGTGCTGAAATACGTGCAGGAACAAGTCAATGCGTATGCGGACGAAAAAGGGCTGAAATAACATAAAACATGCAGGCAGTGCGGAAAAGAGGGTGCCGGCAAGGAATTGGGGCTCGGCGGCCGCGGGCCGTCCGTCGAAAGGCCATCCTGTATACCCGCACTGCCGTGCTTGTAAGGAGGGGCATCCGTGAGCAAGCAGGCCGAAGTATGGCTCAGTACGATTGACCAGCAGCAGAAGCTGCAGAGGCAGGAACCGATTCCGATCACGGAACGTCCGTCCGTTCCGGAAGCCGCGGACCGGATTCAGATCGATCCGAGGACAACGTATCAGGAAATGGACGGCTTCGGCGCATCGTTCACCGATGCGTCGGCGTACCTGATCTACCGCGTCCTGGACGAAGAGGCGCGTGCGAAAGTGATGAAGCGGCTGTTCGATCCGGCCGAAGGCATCGGCATCTGCTTCATCCGTCAGGTGATGGGAGCTTCGGATTATACGACCCGTATCTACAGCTATGATGACATGCCGGAAGGCGAAGAGGACTTTGAGCTGAAGCATTTCAGCATTGACCATGACCGGGAGTATATCATTCCCGCCGTGCGGGAAGCGCTGCGGATCAATCCGGCCATCAAGGTCATGGCCTCCCCATGGAGCGCGCCGGGCTGGATGAAAACCTCCGGCCATATGATCACCGGCAAGCTCCGCCCGGAATGCTACGGCGCGTACGCGCAGTATTTCGTGAAGTTCGTTCAGGCCTACGAGGCGGCGGGAATACCGATTTACGCCGTCTCGATCCAGAACGAACCAGGCTATGAGCCCAAGGAGTACCCGGGCATGCTGATGACCGGGGCGGAGGAAGCGGAGTTCATCCGCGACCACTTGGGGCCGGCATTTAACGCGGCGGGCATCACCGCCAAAATCTTGTGCTACGACCACAACTGGGACGTGCCGCAGCATCCGCTTACGGTGCTGGCCGATCCGGAAGCGGCCCGCTATGTGGCGGGCGTCGCCTGGCACGTGTACGGCGGGGAGCACGAGGCGATGTCGCAGGTGAAAGAGGCCCATCCCGACAAGGATGCCTGGTTCACCGAGGCGTCGGGGGGCAGCTGGATTCCGCCGTTCCGCACGGCGTTCCTGGACCAGATGAAGCATGTAATCCGCACGACGCGCAACTGGTCCAAAACGGTCGTCTGGTGGAATCTGGCGCTGGACGAGCACAACGGCCCGACCGTGCTGTCGAACAGCACCTGCCGCGGGCTGGTCCAGGTCAGCCAGGCGGAGAAGACGGTGGAATACGAGCTCGATTATTACACGATGGGCCATATCAGCAAATTCGTGAAGCCGGGCGCGTACCGCATCGCATCTACGACGGCAAGGGATGAGCTGGAAAGCACGGCCTTCCGTAATCCCGACGGATCGGTGGTGCTGATCCTGTCCAGCCGGACGGAGGATGAGCGGACCGTCCAAGTGGATACGGGCGGCGGGTACGTTACCCTGACCCTGCCGGGTGAGGCCGCGGCTACGGTAACGTGGATGTACGTGTAGAGGGAATTAAATAAATCTAAAATGACGAATGAGGTGCCTTTTGACGAGGAATTCAAGGGGCGAACGTCCATTTGCGGTTCAATCAAGGCAGCCGGAGGGTGTACTACCGGCTGCCTTATTTTCGTTGAGGAACGTACATTTACCCTTTGCCTGATGGTGAATCTCCTTATGTGGCAAGGGATTTTTCCCTGTTGAAAAGAAATGGGCTTTACAATACCTATGTTCTAGTGTACTATTCAACTATAACACTAATACAAGGGAGTTGTGAGCATGAACCATCGAACAAATATGCAGTCGGATGCCGATGCGCCGGTTCTTTCACTCCAGGGGGTATCGAAACGGATCGGAAGCAAATGGATCGTCAGCCAGCTTTCTTTTGACGTTCACAAGGGCGAGGTGGTCGGCTTGTTGGGGCCCAACGGTGCGGGCAAGACGACGACCATCCGCATGATCGCCGGATTGATTGGGATGACGGAAGGGGATGTGCTGGTCCGCGGGAGCAGCATCCGCAGCGACTGGAAGCGAGCGATCCGCCATATCGGGGCGATTATCGAGAACCCGGAGTTCTACCCGTACATGACCGGCTGCGATAATTTGAAGCAGTATCAGCGGATGAATCCCTGGATCAGCCGGGAGCGGATCGACGAGGTTGTCCGGCTTGTGGGGCTGGAACAGGCCATGAAGAAGAAAGTCAAAGCCTACTCGCTCGGCATGCGTCAGCGGCTCGGCATCGCCCAGGCGCTGCTGCATGAGCCGTCGGTCCTGATCCTGGACGAGCCGACGAACGGCCTGGATCCGGCGGGCATCCGCGAGATGCGCGACTACCTCAAAAATATCGCTCGCGAAGAGGGCATCTCCATCCTGGTGTCGAGTCACCTCCTGCTTGAAATGGAGCAGCTGTGCAGCCGGGTCGTCGTCATTCAAGACGGCAAGCTGGTGACAGTCCGCTCCATTAACGGAGGCAGCGGGGAATCGGAGCAGCCGGGTCAGCAGGAAGCGATGCGCGTCATGTTCCGCGTCGGCCGCCTCGAAGAGGCGAAGAGGCTGCTCGAAGGGCTGGATCTGGCCGAGGTACTCGCGGTGAACCCGGAACAAAGCGAGCTGATTCTTTCCTTGCAGTACAAGGACATTCCGGGGGTAGTGGAGCGGCTGGGCAGCGGCCGGATCCCGATTTACCTCATTACCGAGCTCAAGCAGTCCCTAGAAGACGAATTCCTGAAATGGACGGGAGGAAACCAGATTGCGTAGTTTTTCTTTGCTGGTGGTCAATGAATGGCTCAAGATGGCCAAGAAGCGCAGCTTCTTCATTCCTTATGCGATCGCTGCGGTCGCCGCGATCGCCCTCGGCTGGATTCTCCAGCGCTGGGGAGGCGAGATGATGTCGGAGGCGAGCGCCCTGGATTATACGGTACTGATGGCGGGGATGAGCGGCTTTGGTCAAATGACGGCCATGCTGGCAATCATCTTCACGGCCGGCATCGTATCCGGGGAGCATGGCCAAGGAACGATCAAGTTCCTGCTGATCCGCGGGCAGAGCCGGTCCGCTGTTCTGGCATCCAAGTACACGGCGGCCGTCCTGTTTACGCTGTCGCTGGCCGTATGGCTGACGGTGCTGAGCTTCGCGGCGGGCGCGTTCTTCTTCGGCATGGATGCAGGGGAAGCCGGCTGGCGGGATGTGCTGGTGGCCGGTGGCAGCTCGTTGGTGTACAGCATGATTTTCATGACGCTGGCCTTTATGATGGGGGTGCTGACCCGGTCGACGGGAGCGGCGATGGGCGTAGGCATGGCCTCGGTGATGTTCAGCGGGATCGTTATTCCGAAAAGCTTCTATAAATACGTGCTGTTCCCGAACGCAGACCTGTCGGTGTACAGTCAGGGCGGACACGCACCGATTCAGGGGATGAGCCTGGGCTTTTCCATCGCCGTTCTGGCGGCATATCTCGTCTTGTTTCTTGTCGCCAGCTTTGTTACGTTTAAGAAACGTGATATAGCCTGATGCGCGGGAACGTAAGCTGACGGCGAAAGGAGTCTGTCCTGAAGTGAGTATTGAATTCGACAACAATTTGCCGATCTATCTGCAAATCATGAACCATATCAAGAGACAAATTGTCTCGGGCATACTGCAGCCGGGCGATAAAATCCCTTCCGTAAGGGAACTGGCGGCCGATCTGCAGATCAACCCGAACACGATCCAGCGAACGTTTCAGGAGCTGGAACGCGAGGAAGTCGTGGAGACCCGGCGCGGGCTGGGAAGATATGTGACAAGCGAGGAATCGAAGATTATGGCGATTAAAAAGGAAATGGCGGGCGAATTGCTTCACCGGTTTATCCATGGCATGCAGGAGCTGGGGTTCGAAAATCAAGACATCGTCTCCATCGTAAGCGAAGCGGTCGCGGAGGACCGAAAGCAAAGCGTAAAGGAGGGGGCTAAGGGTGGAAACACTGCTCAAAGTTGATGGCGTATCCAAGAAATACGGAGGAAAGCTGGCGCTGAACAGCGTGTCGCTTAGCATCGGACCGGGGCGGATCGTCGGCCTGCTCGGTTCGAACGGCAGCGGGAAAAGCACACTGATGCGGATCGCCGCCGGGCTGACGCCCCCTTCCTCGGGAAGCATTTCCGTGCTGGGCAAGCCGGTGGGCAAGGAGACGCGGAGCCTGATCTCTTATATGCCAGACTTGCCGCTGACGGAGAGCTGGATGCGGGTGAAGGATGCGGTTGCGTTTTACCAGGATTTCTATGCGGATTTCGACCTGGAAAAGGCGCGCGAGATGCTGGACTTTATGAATTTGAAGGAGAACGACCGGGTCAGCTCCCTTTCCAAGGGGATGGGCGAACGGCTGCAGCTGACGCTGGCCCTTTCCCGCCAAGTGAACCTGTATCTGCTCGACGAGCCGATCGGCGGCGTGGATCCGGTGGCCCGGGGCAAAATTCTGGACGCGATCGTCCGCTTTTACAGCGAAGACAGCAGCCTGATCGTCTGCACGCATCTGGTGCGCGACATGGAGCGGATTTTTGATGAAGTCATGTTTATCCAAGACGGCGTCATCGTCCTGCACGAGGAAGTCGAGAGTATCCGCATCAACCGTGGAAAAGGCATTGACGATCTGTTTAAAGAGGTGTTTGGCGAATGATCAAGCTGTTAAAATACGACTTAAAGCGCAACGCGACGCTGCTTCTCGGCGGGATGGCGATTCTCCTCCTGTGCGAGTTTTTCCTCCTCTGGTCCAGGACCACAGATGAAGTCAAAATCGTCCTTTCGGTTTTGTTCTTCGGCGCAGTCGCGGTGATTTACTTCATTTCCAGCCTCCGCGTGTTCGACTACAACATCACCACGGTCAGCCGCCGGCTCGTACCGGTAGGTGCCTTGTCTTATGTGGGAGCTTCCCTGCTGTACGGACTGCTGAACTCGCTGGTGCTGACCGTAATTGGCGCGGCGTTCACTGCCTATATGGTCGTCAGCTTAGGGGGCGGATTCAATTGGGTCGGCCAGATTCCGGTCTGGGCCATCGTGATGATCGTTGTAGAATATCTGTTTCTGCTGGTATACGGATTTTTGACTTTTTATGTGACGATCGCCTTGGCGCGCAGCCTGGCAACCAAGGGCGTGTTTTGGGTCGGACTGCTGATTTTTATCGTTCTGACCATCGTCCTGTCTTGGATTGAAGACTTTCTGTTCGGCCAGGATTCGTCCGCGCTGTTTGGAAGCGTGGATCTGGAGTGGAGCTCTCAGTCCGGCGTGCTGGCCCGGGAGCTGCCGGGTCTCCTGTCTGCCTGGCAAACCTGGGGCTCCATCGTGTTTGAGGGGCTGTTGTGCGTCGCCTTTTTGTACGTGATCAAATGGTGTATAGAGAAAAAGATTGAAGCTAGATAGGGAAAAGGGTTGGCCTTGAGCGGCGTTACGTTTGAAGACCGAATGCAGAGGTAACCGTGCCGCCGTTTGCTATAGAGAGAAGAGTTAGGGAACTTAAAAAAGTACCCGTACACGGACACTTCAAAAAGTGTTTGGTGTACGGGTACTTTTTTGCTCCTCACACAACTTATAGGCTCCTGCTTCACCGAATTTTACCCGTCCTGCCGCCCCTTTTCCATATAAACCAGACTCAACTGTTCGTTGATGACGGCGGACCGAACAATGCGGTATCCGATGCTTTCGTACAGCCGGATATTTTTAACGCTCCGGTGGCCCGTAAATAATTCAAACTTGGATGCTGCGGGGAAGGAAGACTCAACTTCGGCCATCAGCCGCTTGCCGATGCCCCGGTTCTGATGGCCGGGATGGACGATCAGTTTGCCGATATGGCAGGCTTCTCCGTCAAGGCGTCCGCGTACGGACCCGACGATCCTGCCGCTAACAACCGCTTTGATCAGCACATGGTCTCCGAACTGCTCCCGGATCTCTTTCAAAGTTTGCGTCAGGGGCTCAATAGCGTAGTCGCCGTACAGCTCGGCCTCACTGATATAGGCCAGCTTTTGCAGCTGCAGGATTTCCTCCGCGTCCGCCTCATGGGCACGAAAAATTTCTACACTCATCTCCGCTCATCTCACCTTTCTCTTGGCTCAGCTCGTTCCAAACCATACTGGTAAAATCAGGTGTATTCTACCACCATGATCACCGGGTGACAACCAGGCCGGATCACGGAGACGAAGGTACCGCCGCTCCCGAGCGGATATCTTTAAAAAATCACTTTATCTCGGGAGTGCGCTTCCTTTAAAATAGAGAGATAAGGTCTGTGAACATTTTCCAATTTTGTGAAGGTCAGCAGATCATTACGGATCCATATTTTCGAGCCAGCGAAAGTGAGGAATGACATGAACGGAGGAATAGTCCGACTGCGGGAAATTCTGGATGACATTACGCCATCGGAGCGCAAGGTGGCCGATTTTATTCTGCAGCACCCGGGCGAGATGATCGGGCTTTCGATCGCCGAGTTGTCCCGCCGGAGCGGGGGAAGCCAGGCCGCCGTCGTCAGACTGTGCAAATCGGCCGGATTTAAAAGCTATCAGGAGCTGATGCTCAAAGTGGCGGGCGATCTGCAGGAAGGCCAGGAGGAGCCCGGAGGTTATCAAGAGATCCGCCCGCATGACTCGGTGGATGCCATTATTCATAATGTGACGAATAACAATATTCAGTCGATCCGCAACACGGTTAAGGTGCTGGACAAGCACATGGTTGAAAGGGCGATCGAGGCGCTCGGCCAGGCGGAGCGGATTTTTTTCTTCGGGATCGGTGCCTCGAACCTCATTGCCCAGGATGCGCAGCACAAGTTTTTGCGGATCAACAAGCCGAGCTTTTCGTTTGCCGACCCGCATCTGCAGCTGACTTCTTCGGTGCTGCTCACGGAGAGGGATGCCGCCGTCGGTATTTCGTATTCCGGCAAAACGGATTATGTCATCTCCGGCATGAAAGCCGCCAAGGAGGCGGGGGCGGTGACGATCTGCATTACGAAATACGGAAACTCGCCGCTGAGCGAGATTGCCGACATCCAGCTGTATACGTCATCGACCGAAAACGACATCCGCAGCGGGGCGACCGCCTCCCGGATCACCCAGCTGAACATCATCGACATGCTATACCTGGGCGTCGCCAGCCGCAGCTATGACCAGTCGGTGGACTACCTGGAGAAAAGCCGGGCGATGATCGACAAGACGAAGCAAAAGGGAGGCTGAGCTCCGAGAGCACGGGACCTGTTGGAGCGCGCCATTCCGCGCAGGGTCTCGTCCATGGCCTCGTCCGTACTCGCGAAGACATGCCCATTACGTAGCAACGATGTGGCAAGGGGCTGCTCCGTTTATGCCGGGGCAGCCTTTTAGCGTGGGCAAAAAGACTCGTATCGACTTCCTTTTCCATTAAGAGTGCTGTGTCCGATGCCTTGAATCATATAACCATACTGCGACTTCTCCAATCGCTTCGGCCGGTAAGATTCGGAAAACAGGAAAAACTTCAAACTTTTGGTTTCCCTCCAGCAGCAGACAAATTATACTTGAATTTGACAAAATGCCATCAAGGCTTGAATGGAGAGCGTTTTGGGAGGATATATACATCCTTGCATAGTCGGAAGTGAAATTCATTTGGAACCCGCTGGAAGGTCCGACGTAAAAAAATGCTGTAAAGTACAAAGCAATAAAATAAGGGGTGTAACGAAATGGGAAATGAGATGGATGTCATTTTGGTCGAGAAGATGTCAAACGGCAGCCTGCGGACCATGGATGAGCGCAGATGGGGCATGAATATGGTGGCTGCGCTTGAGCATGTCAACTATATCGTCGTCGGCGGCAAGGAATACGAAACGATTGAGGGAAGGCTGAATGTCGACACCGGCAAGCTGGAGCTTCTGCTGGTGCAGATACGAAACGAGTAACAGGGAATTCGGCGAAAGGAGATGCGATCATGGCAAACGAAGAAAAGGCGAAGCGGAGCGACGAATCCGGATCGAGACGGTTTCCGGTCGAAGGGAAGGCAGCCCGGGCATTATCCACGTCCCTGGGCGTAGCGCTGCTGGCCAATGCCTTTCTGATCCCGGGAGCGACAGCGGCCGGAGCGTCGGCCAATACATCAGGTGACCAGACCGCGGCGGATGAACCGATCCTGGTCTCCTGGTCGACAGAGGAAGTTAAGCAGTATTTTGATAAAAACACGGACTGGAACATTCCGCTTAAGGAGCAGCCGGAGGAAGACCAGGAAGGGCAATCGGCGTCGGCAGGCTCCGGAACGTCGGGGGGCGGAACGACCGTCATTAACAATTACGGCTCGGCTCATTCGGGATTCGGCTGGGATGACCTGCTGCTGTACCACATGCTGTTCAACAGCGGATCCAGCTACTCTACCACCAATTATTACAATGGCCGGCCGACGTACTACACCGGCACCAGCCAAACGTATAAGCCGCGGACCTATACCAGCGGCACGTTCCAGAACAAGCCGGTCGTCGGCTCGACGGTCCGTCCGAAGACGTCGACTTCGACCGGGTCGATCACCCGGAGGGGAACGTCGTCCTCGTCCGGCAGTATCGGCGGCAAGTCGAGCGGATTCAGCTCTTCTTCAAGCTCCCACTCCAGCTCCAGAAGCAGCGGGTTTGGCGGATGAGCAGCGTATTTGAGGTGCTTGCCCCAGGAACCGGCGAACGCGCGGAGCGGGTGGAGCAGCTGCGGCAGCTGGGCTTTGCCTGGGCCGATCTGGAGGACGAGGAGTATTGGCTGGATCAGATTGTCGTCATGAACGGGGAGACGTACCGCGAACTCGAGGAGGCCTCCTCGAGGCTGTGGAGCGTGCTCGACAAGACGGTCCGCTATGTTCATAAGCGCCGCGACCTGTATGAGCTGATCGGCATTCCGCAGATTTTGTGGGATATGCTGGACGACTGTCCGATTCCCGAAAAGGGTTTGATCAGCCGCTATGCCCGGTTCGATTACGCGGTCGGCCATGACGGAAGCATCAAGCTGTATGAGCTGAACGCTGATACGCCAACCGGCTATGTGGAAGCGTCGATCGCGACCCCCTGGCTGTGCGGCGAAGCGGGAATTCCGACCCCGAATGGGCGGATGAAGGAGCTTGTAAAGGCTGCTTGGGCCGTGGAGCGCCCGGATACCGCCGCCTGCGTCGCCTACGGCAGCCACCTCGAGGACTCGGGAACGATTGAAGCGCTGGTGAAACACAGCGGCCTTCCCGTGACCTGCGTCGACTGCTTCGACTTGTGGATCGACGAGGGGATTGTCAAGGACGCGACAGGCCGGGAAATCAAGCGGATGTTCGCGCTGTATCCGAAGGAGTGGATGGCCGTTGATGACGGCGGGGACGCGCTCGCCTATGCGATCGAAACCGGCAAGCTCGCGCTTTTTAACGGACCGCACAGCATCCTGCTGCAGTCCAAGGGACTGCTGGCGGCAGCCTGGGGCCTGTATGAACTGGGCCTCCTGTTTGACGAGCAGGAGCAGGAGGCGGTAGAGAAATATATTTTGCCGACCTACAATAAGCCCGTGTTCTCGGGAAGCTATGTGTCCAAATCGATGTTCGGCCGCGAGGGCGGATCGGTGAGGATGTTCAATGAACAAGGAGAGATGGATATCCAGGACGAAGCCGGATTCGACACGAGCGTCCTGTTCCCGTCCGTCTATCAGCTTCGGGCGGAGCTGCCCCGGTTAGAGACCGCCGCAGGACCGCTGCACCTGCTGACCGGTATGTTCGTGATCAATGGACAGCCGTGCGGGCTGCTCGGAAGAGCGGGCGGATTGATTACGGGGAATACGAGCCATTTTATCGCGATGGGAGTGAAGTGAATGAAGACCAAGCACAAATTCATCCGGACGGGTCTGGGGCTGTTCCTGCTTGCGACGCTCCTGCTGAGCGCATGCTCCTCGAATGAACCCTCCGTATTCGATACAAGCGTGACGTCGGAGGATACGAGCGTATCCCGGGTGCCTTGGGATTACCGGATTGTCGAAGGGACGGTCGGCGATCTCATCGGCAGCGACATGACGGTCCTTCCAAACAACGAGCTGATGCCCAACGACGGCAATTATGCCACGGGGGACAAAATTTGGTCTTTGCAGTACATGGACGCCGAGATGACGACCGATGCCAGCCAGCGGACCGACGTCAACCTGTCCGCCTGGGAAACGATCAAGACGTTCAAGTCGCAGGAAGAAGCCAAGAAGGACATGGATAATCTGAAAATCAACGTGACGACCGAAGTCGACCTGGTCGGCGTATACCAAACAAAATACAAGGATCAGACGCGGGACTTTGCGGTCGTCGAGCTGCCTTCCGGCAACCGGATCAAGCAGCCGATCGACGATGCGCGTTACAAGGAACTGGAGAAGAAAAAGAAGGTTTCCGTCAAACTCGAGGAAGTTCATGATTTCGCCGATTACGATTCGGCATACGCAAAATTCAGGGGGTGGGCCAGTTAATGGTCGTCGTTAATATTATCGTCAGTGTCATCGTCATCATCATCCTGCAGCTGCTCGGTATGGTGATTTTTAGCTGGATGACGCCGTTTAAGGACATGGAAGAGCTGAAGAAAGGCAATACGGCCGTCGGCATTGCGCTTGGAGGTAAATTTTTGGGGACGGCTATCATTCTCGGCGTAGCGGCTTATACGAATACGTCCATTTGGTTTTTGGCCATGTGGTTTGCCGTCGGGTATGTGTGTCTGGTCGCCGTGTACTGGATCTTTGAGCTGGTGACCCCGGGCTTTAAAATTTCCGAGCAGCTGCAAAAGGGAAATACGGCCATCGCCGTCCTCTTGTCCATGGTATTCGTCGGTATGGCTTTTGCCATCAGCAGTCTGATTGTATAGGGCTGTAAATCAAGCTGTCATGCTGAAGAGAGGGTGAGACCGCTGCATTTTTTTCTCCGGCTATCCGCCCGAATGATGCGGATGCGCAAAACGACGATTGGTCTGATTATTGTCATTTTTGTAACGGCGAGCGCAACGATCGCCTACCTGCTCGAGCCATCCACCTTTCACAGCTGGTTTAATGCCCTGTACTGGGTCATGACGACGATGGCCACGGTCGGGTACGGCGACTTTTTTGCGGCCACGGTAGCCGGTAAAATATTTACGCTGTTTCTATACATCTTCGGTATCGGGCTGCTCAGCTTGGTCATCGGTAAAATCATCGATTCCATCGCGGGCATTCAGCGCCAGAGGGAGGCGGGAACGTTGAATTTTCACGGAGGCAATCATGTCATCTTAATCAATTGGAGCCGAAAGGCGAGATCCGCCATCGACGAGATCCTCATGTACGACCCGAAGGCACAGATCGTCATCGTCGATGAAACGGACCGCCACCCGGCGCTGCAGATGCACCAGGTGCATTTTGTCAGCGGGGATCCTTCGTCCGCGGAGACGCTGATCAAGGCCGGGATTGAGCGGGCGCGGGCGGCCATTATTTTCGCGGATACGCGGATCGAGGAAACGTCACTGACGGACGGCAAGTCGCTGCTGATCGCCTCGAGCATCGAACGGATCGCGCCGGAGGTACACACCACGGTGGAAATTATGCACGAGAAGCACATTCAGAACTTCCGGTTTGTCCAGGTCAACGAATTCGTGCTGTCTCACGATGCGATTTCCAGTCTGGCGGTGAGGGCCGCTCTGCAGGAAGGGAACTCATCGGTGATCAGCCAGCTCATCAGCCGCGAGCACGGGGACGACATCTACGAGGTTCCGTGCGATCCGTCCTGGAAAACCTACGGTGAAGCGTTTCAGGCTCTGCTTGGGCAGGGCGCTACCCTGCTGGCTGACCGGAACGACATGTCGATCAACCGGCGGTTAAGCGAGCCGATTCCGGCCGTTGCGAGGCTGTACGTAGTTGCCGACGAGGCGACGTACCGGCGGATTGCCGGGAAATGAAGCCAACGCAACAGTCGATAGAGGGCGCAGATATTCAAGGACCGATGGCCTGCAAGAGCGGGCTGTCGGTTTTTTTAGATCTAAGAGATCTAAGCAACAAAAGAATCGGGCGGGCTTCCTTATATCGCAGGAAGAGCTACCGCTAAATGCGGTCGGGCTTCGGCAGCATCAACCTGTTTCATGTGCTCCGGGGCGGGCTGCAGAGCGCGTTTATTGGCTATTTTCTGGACCGGGCCGAGAATGGTAAGGGTTATATGACCGAAGTCGTGCGGCTGATCGTGGACTATGCGTTTGCGAGCTGAAGCTCCACCGGATCGAAGCCGGCATTATGCCCCGCAACCTGGGATCCATCCGTGTGCTTGAAAGGCGGGCTTTCACCATGAAGGCATCGCGCGCAGCAATGTGCTGATCAACGGCAAGTGGGAGGATCATCAGGTGCTGGCCATCATTAATCCGGAAGACTAGCGGGAAGAGTCTGGCCCGCTTGGATCGATCAGCAGCGCGGAGGGCAGGAGCAAAGCGCGGTGGCGGAGAAATACATTCAACACGGGTTTAGAGGGAATAGTAATCACCTCCCAAGTAATTATTACCATATTAAGGTATTTTGAGTGGCGTGGAAAGAGAATCAAATGCCGCTGCCCTCATTGTGAGGAAATAGGCGCAAGCAAAAAAGGAGGATATATCCATGAATCATACCCTACGCGTGGAATGGGGCGGCCAGCCGGTCAAGCTGACCTGGATCCCGACGAAGGACATGCCGGACCCGGCCAAAGTGACCAGCGTTCACGGCATCTGTATGCTGCGGGGCAACGTGCTGGCCGTCCATGTGGACGGGCGCGGTTTTGATATCCCTGGCGGGCATGTCGAGCCGGGCGAGACGCCGGAGGAGGCGTTTCACCGCGAAGTGCTGGAGGAAGGCAGCGTCCGCGGCCGTGCGATGTACATCGGAATGATGGAAGTGAGCCACGAGGAGAACGAGCATTTTGACCCGAACGGCAAATATCCGTTGGTCGGCTACCAGCTGTTTTACCGGATGGACATTGAGGAATGCCTGCCGTTTAACCGGGAAAACGAGTGCCTGGCCCGAATTTGGGTAGAGCCCGAGGAGTTTCGTTATGTCATTGATCATGCCTTATTGGGACTGGTGCTGGAGGAGGCGCTGAAGCAGCCTGCCAACGAATTGGGAGGGGAGTTATAAGGACGGGTCAGGAGATTGCCCGTGTGTGGCATTGATTCTGCCGCCATCCCATGGAGACGAGATCATAGGCGAGGGTATATGCGAAAATGCCGGAGGGACGGCAGCGGACGTGTGTGCCTCCCTCTTGTTGCCCATGAATCGCAGGATAGACAATCGCTGCCGCCTCCCCCTCGAGTCCTTAAATCGAACCCGGTCTACAGCTCTGCCCCCGACTGATGCTCGTAGTTCCTCAACAGCATGCCCGTCGCTTTTTTCATGCCCAATCGGGCGTAAAACTCCTGCACATCCGGATCGCACAGCAGATCCACCATATACAGCCCCTTCAGCCTTTCCAGCATCCGTGCCGTCAGCTCTTTGCCGATCCCCCGGCCTTGATATTCCGGAATCACTTCAAGCAAAGGAATATAGGCCGTTAATACTTTGTCTGATAAACAATTAATAAAACCAATCATTCGCTTGGTATCGGTATCGATAGCCAGTATGATAAAGGTAGAGTTCGCAAGCAGCCGGATCAGCACAGCGGGCGAAGGCGGATTGGGCCAGCCGTCAAAAAAGCCGGGGGCAACCGATGTTTCCGTCATTCCCTGCAGATGGTCCTGGTAAATCATCATTGAGAGTACCTTCTTTCCTGAAATAAGTGGGTATGACTTTACTATATAGGAGGTCAATCATGGACAACAATAGAGTATGGTCGGAACAGATGCCGGCCGTTCAGTTCCGGGTGGCGCGCCCGACGCTCCAACTCGAGAAAATCAAACAGTTCTACCATGAAGGTCTCGGACTGCCGGTCATCGGCTCGTTTCAGCAGCATCAAGGTTATGACGGCGTGATGTTCGGCTTGCCCGATTCGGCCTATCATCTCGAATTTACGCAGCATGAACACCGCGTTCCTGTGCCGCCGCCATCGGAGGACAATCTGCTGGTGTTTTACATACCGGATGCCGACAAGCGAAATGATATCGCGCAGCGTCTTCAGGCCATGGGCTACCCGGCTGTCAAAGCCGAGAATCCATACTGGGACGTTAACGGCATCACCATCTGTGACCCGGACGGCTGGCGCATCGTGCTGCAAAATACGAGCGGCATATAGAATACCAAGGGACAAAGCGGATATACAAATCAAGTGATACGAAGAACGGTAAGCAGATACATGCTGACGAAGGCAGCTTACCCAGGGGGCGATTATAAATGAGCAGCAGTCCAATAAACCCGGCGGAGTGGATCGTGGAGGCCGATATCGCAAGCATGCAGGAAGCCATGAATACCGGCACGATGACCTCGGAAGAGCTGGTCCAGCTGTATTTGGAACGAATACGGCAGTTTGACGGGAAACTGAAGTCGATCATCGAAGTGAATCCTGAGGCGCTGGACATCGCACGGGCTCTCGACGAAGAGCGGTACGAGATCGGCACCCGCGGGCCGCTGCACGGCATCCCGATTCTGTTGAAGGACAACATTGCTACGCGGGATGCCATGCATACCAGCGCAGGCGCGGTGGCGCTAGCGGATTCAGTGGCGGTAGAGGAATCCTTCGTAGCGGAGAAATTACGGGCAGCCGGGGCGGTATTGCTCGGAAAAGCCAATATGACCGAGTGGGCCAACTTTATGTCCAGCACGATGTGGTCGGGTTACAGCAGCCGGGCCGGGTTATGCCTGAACCCTTACGGGCCAGGCGAATTGTTCGTCGGCGGCTCGAGCTCCGGCTCGGCCTGTGCTGTGGCGGCCAATCTGGCGGCGGCAGCTATCGGCACGGAGACTTCCGGGTCGATCATCAGTCCGGCCAGCCAGAACAGTATCGTCGGGATAAAACCGACGATCGGCCTCGTAAGCCGAGCCGGCATTATCCCGATATCACATACGCAGGATACGGCAGGCCCCATGGCTAGAACGGTAGCCGATGCAGCGGTACTGCTGGGTGCTCTGACCGGCGAAGACCCGAAGGACGAGGTGACACTCGGCAGCAGCGGTCAATATTACACGGATTATACGCCATTTCTGGACGCCGAATTTCTTCAACAGGCGAGAATCGGGATTCCGAGGTTTTACTATCAGGAACTGGACAAAGACCGGCTGGAGATTATCGAAGCCGCCATCAGGGTGCTGAAGGCGAAGGGAGCCGAGATCATCGATCCCGTCGAATTATCCTGCGAGCAGGCGGAGTGGGATGGGCATGTGCTGACCCATGAATTTAAAAAAGGGGTCAATGAATATCTGGCCCGCTTGCCGGAAACTGTGCCGGTGCATTCGCTCAAAGAGGTAATCCGGTTCAATGAGGAGCATGCGGATACCTGCCTCCGCTACGGGCAGGATGTGCTGATCCACTCGGAGGCTACCAGCGGCACGCTGACCGAAAAAGTGTACATCGACAGCCTGAAGCGAAGTGTCAGTCAGGCAAGACAGGGGCTGAACAGGGCTTTCGATAAGCATAAACTGGATGCCCTCTTGTTTCTGGGGAATGAGGGGGGCGATGACCTGGCGGCACGGGCCGGTTATCCGGTCATTACCGTGCCGGGCGGATTCGCGGAGAGCGGAGTCATTGCACCCGGCGGCTATACTACCAAAGGGCCACAGGGGATTACTTTTATCGGCCGGTCTTTCAGCGAGCCGACGCTGATCAAGATTGCTTACGGCTACGAGCAGGCCACCAGGCACCGGGTGCCTCCTGTCCTGGAGTAGGCAAGGGGGATGGAGAAAACTTAAAGCTGGTTTTTCAAGTAACGCCACCGCGATGGCCCGATCAGAAGGATCGAAATGAAAAGCATGATGAAGCTTACGGACGTGGGTTGGCCGTAAATCCAGCATTGGATGATCCGGGAGATGGCAGCCAGTCCAAGAACGAGTGACATCAGGATAAAAGGGTCCAGCCCCCGTTTTAATCCCTTGATGAACAGGAGCTTGATGCCCCCGACCACTAGAGCGGACCAAAACAGGATCATCAAGACAGCCGCCAAACCGAACAAAGCGAAATTCATGCGGGCTTCCCCCTTTCCAGAAAAGTGATGTATGATAGCAGTATAACTTGCGTCCCATAATATGTAAAATAACAAACGGAAAGGGGGCAGCTCATGCATTCCCAGCTTGCTATTAAATATCCGCTGCGGGCAAAATTTTTGCTCTGCATGGTCACTTTGCTGGTGATTACCGTTCCTCAGATGTTCAACTCACCAGACGATTCTTTGGAGAGAGGCACCTTCGTCTTTCGAATATTATTACTTTTATTTATTGCTGGGGCTATCGCGGTTTCTCTCTACCGCTCGGCAGGCAAGCCCAAGACACTGCTGCTTGAACCGGAAAAGCTTGTTCTGGAAGGCAAGGAAGTTTCCACTGCGGACATTCATGGCGTATGGATTAACGAGCGCTGGTACGGAATCAAGCTGAAGCAGCGGCGGATCGTGCCGATGAAGCTGTGCTTTGTCCTGCAGCCTCGTCAGCCCGCCGGTGAGCCGGAGCTTCTCCAATGGGCGGAGGAGCATGGAATCCCCGTAGAACGGAGATTTTTTATCCGGTGGATGTAGCCTGCTGGACCCAATTCAGCTTCTCCATATTGCTGCGGATCACGCCGCAGGAGGCGGCAAACCGCCCGCTCTCATCTTCATTCAGATTCAGCCCGATGATTTCCTGGATCCCGTCGATGTGATACATCGCCGGGATGCCGAAACACACGCCGTGTTCGCCGTATCCTCTTTCGAGGATGGCCGGGCACGGCGATTATTTTAAGAGGGCGATTTCGGCCATGGAACAATATGGAGCTCCCGCCCGCGCCTCCACCAGGCCAGCGCATCCAGGCGAACCCACCTTTTGCACATGGTCGTGCTCACCGAACTGCCCAGTATGGCGATCAGCTCATGCCCATTGGTCCGCTTGAGGCCGGCATACACCGCTGAGCTCAGAATTATTTCGTAGACCACGAACGTAAACACATCGGATCGGGACACGACCCAAACCGTAAACTCGGTGCGCCGCCTGGAGCGCCCTAGGTCCTTCTTCATTCCTTTCCTCCTGCCTTTGCCTCGGGGTAAATTTGAAGCGGCAATTTAAATCATGAAATCATATTATTTTATGGAAAATCGGGCTTGGGCTATTCGCTCCTCACGCGGAGTGGTAGGTTTCGGCCGCATGGCGTCCTTTTTTTACGTACCCTTTATCAATGGGATGAGACATCAAAAGTGTTGCGGTGATACAGGTCGACCTCAGCATATTGCGGATTACGGATGGCAATAAATATAGTACATGGTAATACGGGAGCGGCCTTACAGGTATGGGGCTGCTCTTTTGGCATGATCAGGTGCGGAAGGGGGGATCCAAGTTGGGGTAACGAAAAGGCAACACCCGTTTTTATCGCATACCCTCAAACAAGCCTTGGAGATGAAAAAGGTTGCGCTCCCGTGGAACCGGGCTTTATGCGCCGGCTTGTGCATTGGCCTGCCGTCCTTGATCGGATTTTGGCTCGGCCAATTTCAGTTCGGGATGCTGGCAGGAACGGGGGGATTCGCGTATCTGTACGTGGCGAGCGAGCCGTATGCGTTAAGGGCCAAAAAAATTCTGTTCGCCGCCTTGGGCCTGACATTCTCTGTGGCAGCGGGCACACTGCTGGCTCCCAACCCGCTCCTCGCCGCCTTTGTTCTGGGCTGCATCGGGGCAGCGGCATCCTATCTGTTCGGCGTGCTGAAGTTCAAAGGTCCGGGGGCGTTATTCTTCGTGCTCAGCTTCACGCTGGCTACGGGTATGCCGCCCGATCCTTCCCAGGCATTCCTCCGCGGCGGCTTGGTGTTTCTAGGCGGAATGCTGGCGTGGTGCTTTGCCATGGCCGGCTGGCTGCTTCGGCCGCACGGTCCCGAAATCGGCGCTGTCCGCCAGCTGTATCTCGACCTGGGCTCCCTCATGGAGGGTGCCGGCACCCGGGAGTACAGCCGGGCCAGGCACCGAACGCTGCTGTCCATGTACAGCGCGGAAACCGCGCTCGCGACAGGCAGGTTCGATCGGCGCAGCGATAAAACACCGCGCCGGTTGTCGCGGATGTACTCGCTTGCGCACCACATTTACCTGCTGACGGACAAAATCCCGTTGGACGTGGGAGAGAAGCTGCCGCCCGAATTAAGCGCTGCAGTCAGAAAGGCAGGGGAAGCATGCGGGGAACCGAAGACATGGGTTCGAACTCCGCTGCCGGACGACCCGGATCCCCGAATCCGGGATCTGAAGGACCTTGTTGGGCAGCTGGATGCTATTTTTAGCGATGCGGAACCGGAGGGGGAGCAGGGCCGCAAGCTGACCCGCATTCCGGCGAGAAGCATGCTGGAGGGCAATCTGGATAAAGACTCGATCGTATTTCTGCAGGCGATCCGGTTCGGTGTCATTTTGATGGTGGCGGCCGCTGCCGCGTATGCGTTTCAGCTGAACCGGTCCTACTGGGTGCCGCTCTCCTGTGCTTCGGTGATGCTCGGCGCCACCGTCATCGCCACCTTTCACCGGGCGATCCAGCGATCCCTCGGAACGATACTCGGCATCCTCATTGCCAGCGCGATATTATGGACACGCCCGGAGGGCTTCGTTGTATCCATTGCGATCATGCTGTTCACTTTTTTTACCGAGCTGCTGATCGTGCGCAACTACGCCTTGGCCATGCTGTTCATTACGCCCAACGCGCTGCTGATGGCGGAGACCAATACCCGGATACATAACTTCAGCTATTTTGCCGGCGCCAGGCTGACCGACGTGCTCGTCGGCAGCGTCATCGGCCTGATCGGCGTGCTGCTGGTCGGCAGCCGCTCGGCTTCCAGCCGGATTCCGTACCTTCTCGGCCGGACGATCCGCAGCCAGGCGCAGTTTCTGGCGCTGCTGTTCATTCGGCAGCCTGCGAGTGCCGCAGCGAAGCGGGGCTTCATCCTCCAGCAGCGCTCCATGCGGCGGCACCTGTCCAATCTGAGGACGGTATACCAGACCGCGCTCGGTGAGATCCCGCGCAGCGAGGAAGAGCTGGAGAAGCTGCTGCCCGTCATCTGGTCGCTGGATCAGTTCGGATATGTGCTGAATTCCTTCGCGCTGAGCGCCCTCCGGCCCGTCCTGCCCGACCGGGAGCTCGGAGCGGTGCTGCTCCATCTCGAGAAAATGGCCCAGTCCGCAGAGCAGCGGCGGGAGACAGAAGAGGGACCGGAAGGAACCGACGGGCTGGAGCTGCCGCTGGTGCCGGATATCGGGCAGGAGCTCGCCGATCTCCGGCATGCGCTGAATGGTAGATGAGAGGGCAGCAATCCCAACAAAAAACAGCCCTCTTCCATGGCAAATGCCTTGAAAAGAGGGCTGTTTGGTTTAACACGTCAAACGTTGGTTTACAGATTAGTATGCCAACGTGTAAAGAGCTTTGATGTGGGACAGGTAACGGATGTTACTTGCTTCCTTCATCAGGGACGCAGGCATACCTTTGAGGGACGTGTTGCTTTCGCCGATGGTAGCCACGGCATCTTTACGGCCAAGGCTTGCAAGCGTACCGGAGTTCACCGGAGCAAATGTTTCGAACGCATGGTTTTCGAGCAGGGCATACAGGTTGTAGCCGATCAGCTCGCCCATTTGCCAAGCGATTTGCGCTGTTGGCGGTTGTGGACGTCCGCTTGGATCAAATACAACGGCGCTGTCCCCAGCCACAAACACGTCCGGATGGGAAGTGGATTGCAGGAATTCGTTGACGGTAGCACGTCCGCGGTTTACTTCGAGGCCGGATTCGCCTACGAGCGGGTTGCCTTGCACGCCGCCAGTCCATACGAAGGTGTTGGTCACGATTTTTTGACCGTCTTTCAGGTCAACCACGTTGCCTTCCACGTTCGTTACAGGCAATCCTGTCAGGAAGGTTACGCCGCGTTTTTCCAGACTGCTTTGCGCGCGCTCGATGAGCGGATCAGGCAGTACAGGCAGGATTTTAGGGCCAGCTTCAACCAGAAGCAGCTTTACTTCGGCTGGATTTACGCCGTATTTTTTAGCCAAACCAGGCATGATATCAGCAATTTCGCCGACAAGCTCAACGCCGGTCAAGCCGCCGCCGCCGATAAGGATCGTTGCGTCAGCTTCGTTTTTGGTTTTGGAATATTCACGGATGCGGTCTTCGATGTGCTTGTGGATGTTCAGAGCGTCTTCAGCAGACTTCAGCACGAAGCTGTACTGCTCCAGCCCCGGAATGCCGAAGTAAGCCGTTTTACTTCCGAGTGCGACAACCAAAGCGTCGTAAGACAGGCTGGAACCGTCGGAAAGCTTGATTTCTTTGCTGTCTACGGAGAAAGAGTTGACCGTTGCGATCTTCAGGTCGACTTCTTTGCCCTTAAACAGTTTTTCGAGCGGCATAGCGATGGCTTGCTCAGCAATGCTGCCTGCAGCCAGACGGTGCAGCTCAGTAATGATTTGGTGCGTAGGGTATTGGTTCACGACCGTAACCCGTGCTTGATCTTTGTTCATATATTTGCGTACGGTCAGAGCGGCCAGCAAGCCGCCGTAACCGGCACCCAAAATGACAATATGTTTTGACATGGTTTTTCCTCCGTCCTTACTGGTTAGATGTATAAAAGATTATTGTTGTTTTGCTTTTTCCGCAGAGATTTGAAGGTAAGCGTTCAGGAACCGGAAGATTTTTTGAGCTTGCGGATCCTTCAGCATTTTAAGCAGACCAAAAAGACCGATGACTTCGTTGCTGTCTTCAGCGCGGTCTTTCGCTTCGATGACAGTAGCGGCCAGGTTCTTCACCGAATGCTTCACAGGCTCCACAATTTCGGTGATGGCACCGACGGTGTCGCTCTTCAGCACTTTGTCGGTAGCGACCGTTTGAGCGAAGTCATAAGACTTTGTCAATACATTCACAAGCTCAGTCAGCTTTGGAAGCTGGTCGACCAGAATCGTAAGGGACTCCTGCACCTCAGGTTTGAGCAGCTGGTCCAGCACGTCGTTTTGTTCTTTGCCGACAGACACGTTTTGTGTCTCTTGTTCAGAAATTGCTTCTGACATGTCCATTTCTCCTTTGCGTAAGCAGTTGTGCTTAAGTATTTTTATAATGAAAAGGAGCTCATAGACTCCCTTCGAAGGAGTATCTACAAGCCACAAGACCTTTTCAGTCCGAAAAGGCCTAGTCACTATCGTCCTCCTAATGTTAACATAAATGATCGTAAAAAGGACCACTTTACGAAAGAAATGTGAAAAAATATACATGGTACCGCCGCCATCGATTGGAAAAGAGCTTTATGGGCCGGGCGTCCAGCGCAGCGGACCCGTTATTTCATTTGTTTTAAGCATTTTCCAAACGGCCTGGCGCTATGCATTGTCGGGATTATTTTTTGAGGAATCTCCCTATATCAAAAAAGCCAATCTCCTAAGTCTTAGGAAATTGGCTTACCGGCCGCCTCTGGCAGGAACACCGGCGTGGAAGTCGTTATTTGGCTTCGCATCGATCATGGGATCATTCCGCCGGGTTCAATGGATCGGGTACCGAATCTGCGGTAACGGGCGCAAACTTCCGATACTGTCTCAGCATGAAAATCCGCCAGCGGAGGATCATGCCAAAGGCCAGGATGAAAAACAGGGCGCCGGTCTGCGGAATCGATACATATTCCTCAATCACCTGGTGCAGCAGCATGCGGACAGCCAGCAGGGCGAAGAGGATGATGATAAAGCTCTTGGAGCGCTGCGCAAAGACCTGTCCTCCGCTGACTTCAAACTTGGTGCTGCGCATCAGCGGATAGGAGAACAGGAACCAGCCGACTAAAAAGGCGATGAGCGCCCACCACAGCGGAATTCTCACGGCCGGGGCGACGAACATCAGGAAACCGGTCGCCATGCCCATCGGCGGGATCAGTATTTTTTTTATCGTAACGGGTCTGTGGCTCGCCTTGAGACGGATGAATATGGTCATCAGGGCCAAAACCAACGTCCCCACTGTCGTTCCAATTTGCAAATACAAGGGACTGATATGAGGCACGTTCAAAGACTCCCCTCTTGTCAATATAATCAATCACATCTAATAGTATATCACACAAATAGAGAAGTAAACTTGAACGTCATATGACATCTTGCCCAGGCTCTGAGATCCAGCCCCGCAGACGATTAAGCGCCGGATTCCAGCCCTTTCAGAAAGGCTCTCATGACAAAATGCAGGCTCTCGTCCAAATCCAGCTTCATCTGAAATCCGCTGTTCTGTTCCAGGGAGGCAAAGCCGTGCAGGAAGCTCCGCAGTCCGCGGATCGTATGCAATGTGTTCTGTTCCCCAAGACCGTAGGGTTCGAGAACCCGGATAAAGATGTTCAGCAGCTGCTCACTCAGCTTGGTGGTTTCCGGGGAATCCGACGCTTCGATTTTGTAAAAGGCCTCATAGAGGCCTGGGCGTTGGCGGGCAAATGCCAAGTAGCTTGCGCTCAAGCTCAGGATCGCTTCCTCGCCCGATTTGCCGATGACCGCGTCGCGCATCAAATCGACCAGATGCTGCATGCAGTAGGCGGCAAGCGCGCTGCGCAGGTCCGGGAGTCCGTTCACATGGTTGTACAGGGAAGGGGAGCGAACACCAAGCTTCTGGGCCAGAGCGGACAGCGTCAGGTTATCCAATCCCGCCTCATCGGCCAGCTCGGCTGCTGCAATCAGCAGGGTTTCGCGGTCAAGTCCCATGCGGCGCACCATTAAACCGCCCCCTTCTTCAGGGCTTCTTCGGCCCGGGTAATGGCGGCAGCCATCTTATCAGTCGGCTGCGGGATCATTTTGCCGTGGCCGACCGCCAGCCACGTCGGATTTAGACCGGCCAGGCGTTTGGCGCTGGCGATGGAAGTCGCCTTGCTCCAGGTGGCCATCGCCGGGAAAGGGAACAGTGGCTGCATATGGCCCGATACGGCCAAGGCCGCGCGGGTTTGGAAGGCGTCGCCCGCGATGAGGACACCGCTGCGCGTGTCATAGAAGGCCATATGTCCCGGTGTGTGCCCGGGAGAGGCGACGGCCAGCAGCGACCCGACGCGGTCCCCGTCTTCCAGCAGCACGTCGGGCTTCGTCGTAACCTTGCCCGGTGCGGGGATGGATCCGCGGACCTGCTCCTGCGGCTCGCCGGCCTCGAGCTCCTTGCTGCCAGCAAGGAGGCGGCTGTCGCGGCGGGAAATATAAGTCGTTACTTGAGGAAGAACCGCCTTCAGCAGGTCGAATGCCCCGATATGATCACCATGCGCGTGCGTCAGCACGATCCGCACAATCGGTTTGCCGAGTCGGTCTGCTGCTTGTTGGATACCTTTTACGCTAAAGGGCATGCCGGCATCGATTAGGGTCAGCCCGTCTTCTTCTTCAACGAGATACACATTAACGGGAAACAAACGGGGCATAAAAGAAACCTGGGTTACTTGCTGAACGGACGTGGTTTTCATGGATAACTCCTCCTCAAAACTAATCTTATTAGTATAATAACTAATGACATTAGTTTTGGCAATACCATTTTAAAAATCATTAGCGGAGAAAGGGGAATCAGGGGTAGCGTAGCGCGACATGATATAAAATGAAATTAAAGGATAAAAAAGCGTTTTCAATTAGGGGTATTTATACTATAATACCTATTGTAAACCCTTTCATATGTCTAATCTGATTTGGAGCTCCTTCGCTGAAGGGCTCATTTTTTTGTGTTTATGGGGAAATTGTCTCCGAGATGCCCTTCTTACATCGCTTGCAGAACGGAAACGGATAGGGAATCGTTGATAATCGAATCATTGTATAAAAAAGCCCCTACCGGCCGCTGCTGGCCGATAGGGGCTTTGATGTTGATAAGGCCGATAATTTATTCGTTCATCCGGCCGCATAACACATCATAATCGAAGGTGACGCGCAGGGGACCTTGCCCGGCAGCCTTCCGTATGGCCGCTTCCGGCACGCCCCAGGAGAGCGGGGTCATCCGCAGAAGATGCTCCAAGGCCTCCCCGGCGACGAGCATGTCGTACGCCACATGCTGAATATCGACGCATGCAAACTTTTGGCCGAACAATTCGGCGGTACGTCCGGCAGGGGATGATGGCCGGTCGATAGGATGTCCGTTCGCAGGAGTCGGCCAGTCGATAGTGCGTCCACCTTCGGTCGAAGGCCGGTTTGCAGTCTTGCCGTGGAACAGGGCGCGGATTTCCTGCAAATATCGGCTTCCCGGGATGACCTTTATCACCAGGCCATCATGCCGGAGTAGGCGCTGGAACTCCTGGTAGTTCGCCGGAGACAAGATGTTCAGGATGACGTCGAACTGCCGGCCGGCGAACGGGCTGCCGGCCAGATCGGCCGCACACCAGATGGCGGGGGCGCCCGATTTGGCGGCCAGGCGAATCCCTTCTTTGGCGATATCCACGCCTATGCCCAGGATGTCTGGAGCATCAGGTCTTTGCAGGGCAGACAGTATCGCCGTCAAATGGGAGCCCTCGCCGCATCCCGCATCCAAAATGCGGAGTTCCCCTGATCGAGAGGGAACCATAACCTCAATTTTATCGCGAATGGCATCAATGAGCGGGTCAAATAAACCGTGACGGCTGGTTTCCCGCCGCGAGGTAAACAGGTCTTTGTTGTATTTGGACCGCACGGCGTGCGGGATTAGGTTGACGTAACCGTCTTTGGACAAATCAAAACAATGCCGGCTGCCGCAAATCATGCTGCGTAATCCGTCCATTTTCAATGGACCGGAGCAGATCGGGCAGCGAAACAGGTGCTCATGCCGGGATATCAGCCCAGCGAGCACGGTTAATTTAGCGTTATGCACCATAAACACCCCATTCATTCGTTTAGCGTTGAATGAAAAAGGCACAGACAAATAAACCCTCGTCATATTTTAAAAAAAACGGGATTTTTGTTATCTGTACCTTACATTAACGATAACGAATAAACTGAATGATCATGGTATACACAACCTCTTTTACGCAGAATTTGGGGAGCCTGCAGCCTCTAGATCAAAGGACAGGATCCGCTTTAGTATAACAAACTTTTCAGAGCCGGGAAAACCTTCGCTGGAACTGTCAGGAGAGGAGGTTTAATCCAAGGGGTTTTAAGTCAAACTAAGCGTACTGGACCGGGGGGGAGCGGCTCCGGCAGTCTCGTTAGCGTCCTTTATTTATTTTTAAGCGGAAAACGTTCCAAACCCAGGCAATCCGGTTGACACAAGCAACTGTAAACCATATAATTACAGTAATAAGGGGGAGCGAAAATGAATAGTGAGTTCAACATTGCCGTCCATTGTTTAACCCTTCTTAGCTTGAAAGAAGAACGAATGGCTAACAGCGAAGAGATTGCCAAAAGTGTCTGCACGCATCCGGCACGGATTCGGAAAGTGCTTGGACTGCTGCGCAAACAGGGATATGTAACGACCAAGGAAGGTGTCGGCGGAGGCTATCTGCTGAATCCGGGCACCGAGAAGGTCACATTGGGTGATTTGTACCGCCTGCTTGCAAGAGGATCCTTGAAGCCGAGCTGGTGTTCGGGCGGAGAGGAGCTGCCTTGCGAAGTGGCTTCCAATATCGAGGGGATTATGGATCAGATATACAGCGGCGGAGAAGCCGCGCTGGAGCGATATCTGGATGGCATTACGCTGACGGATGTCATTAATCAGATCGAGGAAGCGGGCAGCGCGGCAAACCCCACGTGATGAACAGAATGGAACGACATGAAGTCCGGCGTAAGCCGGGCTTTTTTGTGCTGTTCTCATTTGAGTGCCAGGAAAACCTTTGTGAAGAGAGGTCTGCCCGCCCTCTCCAACGGTCAGCACGAACCTTCGGGTTCGTATATCACTAAAAAGTGCCGTCTTCACGAAATGGATGGAACGCTGCATAATGCTGTTAACCGATCCAGGGAGGGGAGTTATCATGAACGATTTTGTTAAGGTAGAGGTGCTTCACACCGGCCGATTGAAATATGACCGCTCGCTCGCATTTAAGGAACTTGCCAGCATACCTCCGGTAAACCAGCGGGGAGAATCATTTCAGTCCGAGGTTCCACTGTCCAGCTATTTGATTGAGCATCCCAGTGGGCGGCGTGTTGTAGTCGATGCCGGATGGCACGAGGACATACGATCCCGGCCAGAGCAGCACCTGGGCAGCGATTTATGGCAGTTCATCGAATACGATTTGCCTGCCGGGAGTTCCGTCAGGGAACAGCTGCAGGCGCGCGGGCTGACCCCGAAGGATATTGACCTTGTTGTCATCAGCCATCTGGACGTGGATCATATCAGCGGCCTCGAGCTGTTGAAGGGGGCGGGGCGTTTTCTCGTCAGCCAGCCGGAATGGGAGTTTGCGGCAGTGAGCCAGGAGGCGTGGCACCGGAGGGTGCCTGTAACGCCGTTTGCTCTCGAGCCGATTCCCTATGGCCCGTATCAATTGGGTCTGGACGTTTTCGGCGACGGCTTGCTGTATCTGGTTCATACTCCTGGACATACGCCGGGCCATTTGTCTATTTTGGCAAAAGTGGAAAAAGGATGGCTGCTCCTGGCCTCCGATGCTGGGTACGCCGAGAGATCCTGGCAGGAGATGATTCTGCCGGGGATTACGTCGGATCCGGATCAGGCGATGAAATCGCTGCAGTGGGTGCGGGAGTTCGCCGGGAGAGAGGACTGCGTTGCGGCGCTGGCCCATCATGAGGCGAAGTCGATTCCTATGCGGTTTTAATGTCCGGGAAACCGATTTGATGCAGGAAATCGTATCCCTTTTCTTGGAAAACGGCGGACGGTGCGTTATATTGGACATAAAACGCATTCGAAAAACATTCCAAAGGAGAAGGGCTATGTGCAGAAATATCAAAACGCTGTTTAATTTTGATCCGCCGGCTACCGATGAAGAGATTCAGGCTGCATCCCTGCAGTATGTGCGCAAGCTGTCAGGCTTCCAGAGCCCGTCGAAGGCGAATGAAGAAGCCTTTAACCAGGCGATAGCGGAGGTCGCTGCGGCATCTAAGAAGCTGCTGGACTCGCTCGTGACGAACTCCAGTCCCCGTGACCGCGAGATCGAGGCTCAGAAGGCGAAAGAGAGATCGGCGAAGCGGTTCGGAACGGCGGAGGCGTAAGCGGCGGCGGTAATCGGCTAATGGGCGCATTCTTTGGACCAGGATGGAATATAGCCATGGCTTACGCCTAAAGCTCATGATCTGAGCAACCGGCCTTGGCTTAAGCTGAGTGAGTCCGCCATACGGGCAAGGACGACGCCGCACTGTAGACAAACCGAAGAGCGCCCCGGTGAACATCCCGGGGCGCTCTTTATTCTGCCTCTACCGACAACAAGCAGGCAGGGGAGTCATACCATTAACGGCTGGTTTTTGAGCACCGCCTGCCACTTTCCGTACAGCTCCCACGGCTTGCCGGATTCCAGCAGCGCCTTAACCGTATACAGGCCTTCCTCAACAGATTGCACCCGATCCACCAGGTGCAGGCGCACTGCCGCATTCAGCAGCACCTGGTATATAAAGGCCATGTCGCCCTTGCCCTGCAGCACCCGGCCCGTGACCGCCGCCTGCTCGGCCGGCGTCCAGTCGACCTCCGGCAGCGGCGTATCGAGGCCGAAGCTCTCCGGATCGATGATCTGGAGCGAAGCCTCCCCGTGTTCGATCCGGTAGGTCCGGGTCGGGCGGTGGATGTACAGCTCATCCGAGCCTTCGCTTCCCTGAATAATCATGGCCCGCTCATAGCCAAGGTTCATGATGAGCCGGCCGAGCCGGTCAAAGACCGTGTTATGGTACACCCCAAACGTTAAGAAAGGGGAGTGTCCGTAATCCGCAAACTTCTCAGCTGTGTTGAGGACGGTCCGCATGCCGAGCTCCTCGCGGATAGGGCGAAGCTTCGACAGCGGGGGGCACCAGGCCTCGGCATGGGCGTACAGCACGCCCGTCTGGCGCGCTGCTTCCAGGCACAGTTCCCTGGACAGCGACGGGCCGGAAATGCCCATTGCGGCAAAAACATCGGCCAGCGTCATCCCCCACTTTGGCGGAAGGGACGCCGACCCGTGCAGGGTAACAGGCAGTCCGGCGGCAGCCAGCACAAACGAGGTGGCAATCGTTGACATAAAGGACGACTTCCGGCCGTCGTACGGGCCGGCGCAGTCGATGCCCTGCGGAAGGTCCGATCGGGCGGCGTGTTTGCGCAGGACCGACACGAAGGCTTCCAGCTCATCTACGCTTTCCATTTTGATACGTTCGGCGATAAAAAACGCCCCGATCTGGGCGGGGGTGGCGGTCATAACGAGGATTGCCTCAGCCGCCTGGAGGGCTTCCTCATAGGTCAGGTCACGGGCGCCCCGCTTGCCCCGGCCGACTTCTTTTAATAATTGGATCATGATTTCTTGGCACCTCCCGAACCGGATTCCTGAAGCAGCTGATACAGCTTGACGATGGAGGTCGCGACGTCCACCATCCGTTTCCGTTCATTCATCGCCTGCTTGCGCAGGACGTCATAGGCTTCGGATTCCGATATGTTTTTGAGCTCGCACAGAATCCCCTTGGCCATATCGATCCACTTTCGTTCCTCAATGCGGGCGAGAAGCTGCTTGCGCTCGTTCTTCCACTGCTGCCGTTCATAGAAGTGGGCGGAGCTGAAATGCAGCGACCAATGCAGCTCGTGCGCTTTCATGGTCGGAAATAAAAGCCCGTCAATGATGACATCATCCTCACATGCCTCTAGGGACAACGAGGCGGCCGTATCGCTGCACCACCAAAGAACCGGTGTTTGTTTGTGTTTCTCGAGCTTGCCGCACCAAGCCTTGATCTCGGAGACCGGGAGGTGAAGCACCGCGCCGTCCGCATCCCCGATTCCGGCGATAGCCTGCTCCTCGTCGCGTGCGAGATGGACTTGGTACCCGTAGGAACGAAGGATAAATTCCGGCAGAAGCGTCCTGCTATCTGAATCACTTCGCTCTGAAGGAGGGGCCTGGCGGTGGATAACCAGCAATGAACGCATGCATAGACGCTCCCTTCATAATTCAGTCCAGTCAGAGTTTAAGATGAGTGTAACAGATTGTATGTTAATTTATATAACATAAAACAGGGTGACATGTCGATAACCAAATGAAAATGTGTTTCTCATGTTAAATATGTTGACAAACATTCACGGGGTAGTGTATATTTCCATCAAGAACTTGATAACAGCCGGATACAACGGTGTATCCTTTATAGCGGCAATGAAGCCTGCTTTCGATTCCTGAGCCAGAGTGCGTCACTCTGTCCGGGGCCCGAAGGCGGGCTTTTCTGGTTTTTGCGTACAAGAGTCAGAAGATTGGACTATTGAGGGGAGCGGAAGAGACATGGCGAAGAAAAAGCTGGTCATGGTCGGTAACGGGATGGCAGGGGTAAGAGCGCTGGAGCATCTGCTGAAGCTGGCGCCGGATGCGTACGAAATCACGATTTTCGGGGCGGAGCCCCATCCCAACTACAACCGGATCATGTTGTCATCGGTCCTTGCGGGCGGTGCGGATATTCAGGAAATTGTGATCAATGACTGGGACTGGTACAAAGAAAACCGGATCGAATTATATACCGGGCACACGGTGACCCGAATCGATACGAAAAACCGCGTCGTATATTCCGATCAAGGTGCGGAGGCGAAATATGACGTACTGATTATGGCGACGGGCTCCAATCCGTTCATGCTCCCGCTTCCGGGCGCGGATAAGGAAGGCGTAATCGCCTTCCGGGATATCAAGGACTGCGAAACGATGATGGAGACGTCCCAAAAGCATAAAAAGGCCGTGGTCATCGGCGGCGGACTGCTGGGACTCGAAGCGGCGAGAGGGCTGCTGCACCTCGGCATGGACGTCTCGGTCGTCCATATCCATCCTTATTTAATGGAACGGCAGCTGGACGAGACCGCTTCGCGGATGCTGCAGCGGGAGCTGGAAGCCCAAGGGATGACGTTTCTGCTGAGCAAGCATTCCGAATCCATTATGGGGCGCAAGCGGGTCAAGGAGCTTCGCTTCACCGACGGCACCCGGGTCGACGCCGATTTGATCGTCATGGCGGTCGGCATCCGGCCGAACGTGGCCCTGGCGAAATCCGCCGGAATAGAGGTCAACCGGGGCATCGTCGTCAACGATTATATGGAAACGAACATTCCCGGCATCTATGCCGTCGGCGAGTGCGCGGAGCACCGGGGCATCGCCTACGGACTGGTCGCGCCCCTGTATGAACAAGGGGCCGTGCTCGCCAAACGGCTTGCGGGCGTCGATACCGCCGGTTATGCCGGCTCCGTGACTTCAACTAAATTGAAGGTATCGGGCGTAGATGTATTCTCCGCGGGGCATTTTGCCGAGCCGGAGGGCACCAGGGCTTTGCGTTACCAAGATGAGGTAGAGGGCGTGTATAAAAAGATCGTCATCCACGACGACCGGCTCGTCGGCGCCGTCCTGTTCGGGGACACGGGCGACGGCTCCAAGCTGTTCTCGCTCATGAAGAGCCGGGAATCGGTCAAGGGCCGGGAAAAGGAGCTGCTGCTCGGCTTTTCCGTCGGCGCCGGATCTTCCGTATCGCCGGAAGAACGGCTGGCAGGTCTGCCGGATGACGAGATCATCTGCGGTTGTAACGGCGTCACCAAAGAGACGATCAAGGACGCGATCCTGAATAAAAACTGCACGACCGTGTCGGCGGTCAAAGCCTGCACCAAGGCGTCCGGATCTTGCGGCGGCTGCAAACCGCTCGTCGAGGGTCTGGTTCAGCTCTTCGCAGGCGATGCGGCAGGTGAGCCGGTCAAAGAAGGCATATGCGGCTGCACGACGCTGAACCGGGACGAAATCGTTGCGGAAATTACCCGGATGGGACTGAAGTCCATCAAAGAAGTGATGAACGTGCTGGGCTGGAACAATCCCGAAGGCTGCTCCAAATGCCGTCCGTCGGTGAACTACTATTTGGGCATGCTGTTCCCCGAGTCTTATAAGGATGAAAAAGAATCCCGGTTCACCAACGAAAGATACCACGGGAACATTCAGAAGGACGGAACCTATTCCGTGGTGCCGCGGATTTACGGCGGTGTCACTTCCCCGTCCGAGCTGAAGAAAATCGCCGAGGTCGCCGAGAAATTCGACGTGCCGATGGTCAAGATCACCGGCGGGCAGCGGATCGACCTGCTTGGCGTCAAAAAGGAGGATCTCCCGAAAATGTGGGAGGAGCTCGACATGCCTTCCGGCTATGCATACGGTAAAGCGCTCCGCACGGTCAAAACCTGCGTCGGTTCCACCTTCTGCCGGTTCGGTACCCAGGACTCCATCGGCATGGGCATCCGGCTTGAAAAAGAGCTGGAGCGCCTGAGTACACCGGCCAAGGTGAAACTGGCCGTGTCGGGATGCCCGCGGAACTGCGCGGAAGCGACTATCAAGGACTTCGGCGTGGTCGCCATCGACGGCGGCTGGGAGCTGCATGTCGGCGGCAACGGCGGCGTGCATGTGCGGGCAACCGAACTGCTCTGCGTCGTGAAAACGGAGGATGAAGTGGTCGAATGGGCGAGTGCCTTTATTCAATATTACCGCGAGCATGCGCAGTGGAATGAACGGACATCGGTCTGGATTGAGCGGGTCGGGCTGGACAGCGTGAAGAAGGCGCTGGAGAAGAAGGAAGACCGAGAGGCGCTTCATGGACGGTTGAAGCTGGCGCTCAGCACGCAGAAGGATCCGTGGAAGGAGATTTTATCCGACAAGGAACTCCGCAAAAATTTCGAACCTCTGCCGAATGCAGAGCCTGTGAAGAACTAAGGGGGGAACGGGATGGTTAAACATCTGATCGGAAACATATCGGAGATCGATCCGAAAGGATCGCGGACGGTGGTGCTGGAGGGGACGGAAATTGCCTTGTTCCGCTTAAGCGACGGCGATATTTTGGCGGTGGAGAACAAGTGCCCGCACAAAGGAGGAAAGCTCTCCGAGGGCATGGTATGCGGCAAGGATGTGCATTGTCCGCTCCATGACTGGAAAATCGACCTGCGCAGCGGGTGCGTGCAGGAGCCGGATACCGGCAAGGTCGGCACCTATGAGGTTGAGGTGGATCCGGTAAGCGGGGCGATTTATTGCCTGACGGAATCTTAAGCGGGAGAAAGGAGGAGCAGCCGATGGATTACGTAAAACCAGGCGAGGTTCTAAATGACATGATTGAGGGAGGCGCGAACAAAGCAAAGCTGAGTCCGGGGCAAATGCTGGTGCGCAGCATGCTCGCGGGGGCAATTCTGGCCTGTGCCACGACGCTGGCCTTTACCGCTTCGTCCCAAACGAATATTCCGATGGCCGGTGCGCTTATTTTTCCCGTAGGCTTTGTGATCATCGTGCTGCTCGGGCTGGAGCTGGTGACGGGGAGCTTTGCACTGATTCCGCTGGCGGTGCTGCAGAAAAAGGCCTCGTTCCGCTCCATGCTCGGCAACTACGGCTGGGTCATCCTCGGCCATGTGATCGGCTGCCTGGTCTATGCGGTGCTGTACGGCCTGACCATCACCAAAATGGGGCACGACATGAGCAGCCCGCTTGTCCAGACGATCATCAAGACGAGCGAAGCAAAGACGCTGGCCTATAGGGAGCTCGGCGGCGAAGGCCTGCTGCTGGTCGTGATCAAGGCAATACTGTGCAACTGGATGGTGACGCTGGGCGTGGTCATGGCGTTTACATCCAAGTCCACCGCGGGCAAAATCGCAGCGATGTGGCTGCCGATTCTCATCTTCTTCGGCCAAGGATTCGAGCATGCCGTCGTCAATATGTTCGTCATTCCGGCCGGCATGATGCTCGGCGCCAAAGTCAGCTTTGCCGATTGGTGGCTGTGGAACCAAATCCCCGTGCTGATAGGCAACTTCTTTGGCGGCGCTTTGTTTACGGGCGTGGCGTATTACGTGTCCATCCACGGGTTTGGCAAAAGCAAGTCCGGCGCGATCGGATCGGCCGGAGCCCGCGGCTCCATGGAGGCGGCGGCTGTGTCTGCCGAGCGCAGCCGATGAAGCCGGGCATCGTGTCCATCGTCGGTGCCGGTCCCGGTGATCCGGAGCTCATTACGGTAAAGGCGCTCCGGCGGATCCAGGAGGCGGATGTCATCTTGTATGACCGCCTGGTAAACAAGGAACTGCTTGGGTACGCGAAGAAAGGCGCGGCGCTCGTCTACGTCGGCAAGGCACCGGGGCAGCATGCGGTGCCGCAGGCGGAAATCCATGAGCAGCTCGCCGCGTTCGCCATGAAGGGCAAGCAGGTCGTGCGGCTGAAGGGCGGCGACCCGCTAATCTTCGGCCGCGGCGGCGAAGAGGCGCAGGAGATGGCGGCGCGCGGCATCCCGTTCGAGTTCGTGCCGGGCGTGACCTCGGCCATCGGCGCCGCCTCCTCGGCGGGCATTCCGCTGACCCACCGCGGGCGGAGCGCCTCGGTCGCCTTTGTCAGCGGCTCGAGCTGTGCCGGCCGGGACCAGGGGCCCCGCTGGGACCTGCTCGCCCAGGGCGTCGACACTCTCGTCGTGTATATGGGTGTCGCCGGCATGGCGGACATCTGCCGCGAGCTGATCGCTCACGGCCGGCCGCATTCGGCTCCGGCCGCGATCGTCGAGCAGGGGACGAGCGAGCAGGAGCGGGTCATCACCGGCACGGTGGGCAGCATCCACAAGCTGGCTTCCCTCATGCATGTCAAAAACCCGGCGCTGCTCATTTTCGGCGAGGTGGTGCATGTGCGGGAACAGCTGCTCCGCCTGGCCGAGGAGGCTGAGGAGCGAATCGGGTAATTTTAGGAAGGCCGGGAGAAGGGGACAACCACAGGGGGGTTCCGGTCTACCGAGCGGCTGATTGATAAAAAGGGAAGGACCGTCGTTAAGCAGGTGCGGACTGCTTAACGACGGTTCCTTTTTTGTTTATTTGGTCTCCCGGGGGCGTTCTTCAGAGTCATGATCTCTTTTTCCGAAAAAAATTGAACTTCATTTAAAACCGTTCCGTACTTCCCGCAGTCATTATAGAGTATAGAATTATAAATTTTCAGCGGAGCTGAAAGTTCTATACTCGCATGGCAAACTTCCTCAAATCGCGGTCTGTCTTCTTTGAAAGTACGACGATAGATGTTTGTCTTGTATATACAGACGCTGGCAGGGCTGGCGAAGGGGAGAGGGAAAGGGGGGGTCTGACGATGGAACAAACCGAGCTGGCCGCCGCAGCATGCCGCGGGGACGAGCAGGCTTTTCACATCCTGGTGTCCGGGCAGCAGAGGCGCTTGTACGGCATCGCCTACAGCTATCTGCATCATGAGCAGGATGCGCTTGAAGCGGTGCAGGAAGCGGTATGCCGGGCCTGGATCAAGTGCGGAAAGCTGAAGGATCCGGGAGCGTTTATCCCGTGGCTGATCCGGATCCTGATCAACTGCTGCGTGGATGAGCAGAAGCGCAAGAAGAGATTGCAGCCGCTTCCGGACAACGCGGATATCCGGTCAAACGAAATGATCAGCGACAGCAAAATCGATCTGGAGCGCGCCTTGGACCGTATGAAACCGAAATACAGGCACGTGTTGATGTTGAAATATTATGAGGATATGACCTTAACCGAAATAGCCCGGGTGCTGGACCGCCCGGAGGGCACGGTGAAGACGTGGCTGCACCAAGGTCTCGAGCAGCTGCGGGGGAAAATGGAGACGGGAGGCGAGTTGTTTCATGGTTGAGGAAAAGGAGCGCCTGCTGGAGCAGTACTTTCAATCCGCGGCTATCGCAAGCCGGCGAATACCGGAGCCGCTGCTGGAGGAAGCAGTGGCGGCCGGCCTAAACCGCGGCAAGCGGATCAGGCGAAGCCGGGCGGTCATGCGCCGATCCGCGGTTTTCGTTGGAACCATAGCGGCCGCGATGCTGCTAGTGATCGGGATCGCATTTCCGCAAGCTTACAGCCCTTCCCGGTTGAGCGGCTTGGCGGCCAAGCTAATGGACAGAGCTGAGGTTCCCGATTATGTTGAGCAGCTGGCCGGGGAACGGGGAATTTTGCGGGAAGCGCTGGACGACGGGAAATATCAGGCTATCGAACGGACAGCTTCTTATGGCGGGTATCAGGTCACGGTGGACGGCATGCTGACAGACTTGAACCATGTCGTCCTGTTCTATACCTCCAGTGGTGCCGGGGAGCGGATTACGCCGGATTCGCCAAGGCTGTTCACCCTGGGATATGATCCATTGAACGCCGTCCAGTTCATGGCAGGCTCCCAGCAGTTTAAAGGCGTTACGGAAGAGGGCGGGATCTATCACGACATGATCATTTTTGATCTTCCCTTAGGCGAAACGCTGCCGTCTGAGTTTTACTTGGCAGGTCGCTGGCGGAACGAAGGGGGTCCGGTCCCTCAAGACCAGTGGCTGGAAGTGAAGATCCCGGTGAAGGCCAACCGGCTGGCCGTTCTGGAGCGGGTCATTGATGTCAACCGGACGCTGGACTTCGACGGACAGAAAATCAAGGTGTCGACCGTGAAGCAGGATGTGCAGCAGCTGGAGATCACCTTGCTGGCCGATCCGTCTAACGACAAGCGTGCAGAGCGAATGTATGGGCTGATGCTGTATAACAATCGGAAGGGCGGGTATACGGCGTATAATCTCGTTACGATGGCTTCGAATGGAGAGGGCTGGGAGTTAGGCTATTTTGCTCCTGAATACCAGCGCGGAGATCCGCTCATTTTAACAGGTAAAGGACTGGAAACGGCGTTTGAAGGCGAGAAGAAGATGGTGATTAACACCGCGACGAAGACGCTGGTTCAAGCTCCGGACAGCCGCCTGAAGCTTGAGAGCATCAAACGGTCAGGCAGCTTTATCCGGATCCGGACCGCGATTAAAACTCCATTGCAAGGTATGGCTTACGTCGCACGACCGAAAAGCAAATTTAAGGACGCGAACGGGGCTTTTTATCCCCTTCCGCAGGATGGGGGAGTTCACGAGGCGTGGAACAGCAGAGGTGAGTGGAGTGAATATTATTTTGATATCCCGGCCAGCCAGTACGTCCAGCCGCTCACTTTTGACCTGAGGGATTACCCCGGCGAACTGATACTGCAGGATTTTAAAATTGAGATCAAGTAATCAACACGATAATAGAAGGGCTCTGCCACGGCAGGGCCTTTTGCCTTAGGACGCGATAAGCGTTTTAGATCATAAAAGATTAATTGCGTGAACCACATCTCAGTTTATTCCTATTGTACTCATCGGATTAATATTCTATAGTAAGGTCAAAGACCCCTATCTCTTCTTTAAAAGGACGGTGTAACCCGATGAAGGAAATTCCGGAACCCTATGTCAAAGCGAACCAGACCGGCATCGTGCTGTTTGTGATCCTGACCGCCGTGTTCAACCAGCCGTACATTTTGCTGGCGCTGTGGATCATTCAGGTGCTGGGGCTGCTGACAGGGAAAAATGCGTTCGTGCTCCTGGCCAAACCTTTGCTGCGTGTCCAAGGTAAACCGACTCAGGCGCTGGAACTGCAGCGGTTCAACAATGTGCTGGCCGTGCTGTTTCTGACGCTGTCACTGCTCTTTTTTGCGCTGCAGCTGCCGGTGCTCGGATATATTTTCGCGGCGATGCTGTTTCTGGCGGCATTCGCGGCACTGTGCGGTTACTGCATCGGCTGCACGGTATATTTTCAATACAAGCAGTTTAAAGCGAGAAGACGGCTCCATTCATAAAGGTTAAATAAAGAGAAAGCGGCCCGCTCACCGCTCTATACGTTCCATCTCATTTCATCAAGGCGCTCGCAGGAGCGCCTTTTTGCTGCGTCCACGCCCATTAATCAGCCGCAGGCAGTCGCAGAGAATAAAATAGGGTAATATATAGAATGAACTAAAGAAATGAATCTTCTATAATTAATTCAGATCATGATACTATTTTTGAGTGAATAAGGAGTGGTGAACGGTGAATACGGAAAATAAAAGCTTCTTCTATACAGGTACATACGCCCCTGAGGCGGAAAAGGGGATTTTCCTCTGTTCCCTCGACACGGAAACCGGAGAAATGGCCGTCGTGAACGGCCTGCCCGGCATTGCCAATCCCTCGTATCTGACGCTGAACGCGGCGGGGGACCGGCTGTATGCGGTGAGCGAAACGGGAAGCGGCGAGATCTTCGCCTATTCGATCGACAACGAAACCGGCGAGCTGCATCTGCTGGACCGGATGCCTACGGAAGGGGCGGACCCCTGCTACGTTTCCTTGACCCGGGACGGGCAGTTTGCGATGGTGTCCAATTATTCCAGCGGGCATATCAATGTGTTCCGGATCGGCGAAAACGGCGGACTGGCGGAGATGAGCTCCATCGTCAAGCACAGCGGGCGCAGCATCCGGGATGACCGGCAGGAAGGGCCGCATCCGCACTCGATTTTTCAGGACGCGGAAGGACAGTTTGTGCTGGTCTGCGATCTGGGGCTGGATGAAATCGTACTCTACCGTCTGGAAGACGGCAAGCTGGTGACCCACGGGGAAGTGAAAACGACGCCGGGAGCGGGACCGCGCCATTTTGATTTTCACCCGTCCGGCAAGTGGGCATACGGCATTAACGAGCTCGATAATACGGTGACGGTGTTTGCCTACAACACGCAGGCCGGCGAGCTGAAAGTGCTGCAGAACGTCTCGACGCTGCCTGAGGATTTTGCCGGGAAGAGCTTCTGCGCCGACATTCATATTTCTCCTTGCGGACGTTTCCTGTACGGGTCCAACCGGGGAGATGACAGCATCGTCCTGTTCCATATCAACGAGTCGACCGGTGAGCTGACCCCGGTGGATTGGGTATCCACGGGCGGCGAGTTCCCGCGCAATTTCGCGATCATTTCCGGATACCTGCTGGCGGCCAACCAGAACACGGGCAATATGCTGTCGTACAAAATCGACTCCGCCACCGGGCGGCTGACCCCGACCGGCTTTGCCCTGGAGCTGCCGAAGCCGGTATGCATTCAACAGTGGGTGAAAGGCAAATAGCAGGATGATTTCTCAACGACCAAAACCAGGGTTCCATTTTATGGTTCCCCTGGTTTTTTTGTTGTGATACATTGGGTGTAGGCTCTCTTGCATTTCCGATAGGGTGGAGCGATGAAAGGGGGGATAGGATGAGGAAGTTCCGATGGATCGATTACGCGGTTGTGTTTGTCCTCGTTTTTGGTCTAGGGATCGTCAATATTGTCCCGCCGGCCAATTTCGTTGCCATTGCGGCCAGTCTCGCCGTATCCGCCATCCTGGTCAGTCTGGTGGTCGGCACCGTCACAAACCTGGTGTTCAGGTCCAGAAAGAGAAATTGATTTTGTGAAAAAAAGGTTTGACAGGTACGCTTCGGCTCACTACAATATAGCCATATAACATACTAATCAGGTAGGAATAATTACAGATTGCAGTTCTCACCGTACGGACGGAGGAACTTCTGGAACAGGCGCAGACAGGTCAATTCATGACCGTTTTGTCTGCAGGCTGTGCCGGATTTTCCTCTGTCCTTTTTTGCTTGGCGAAACACCGGCCACACCAAGAGATTTCCCGATGAATCAGTCAGGCCGTACATTTTATCACTGGGGAGTGGGTCATATGGTACACGTATGGGGAAGAAAACAAATCGTAAGGCGGGGATTGAGCACAGGGCTGGCGCTGCTGCTGACCGCCGCGCTTGCCGCCTGCGGAAATGGAAGCGGCAGCGGAAGCACGGACAAAGAGGCGGGGGGCACCGCCGAAGGGAAAAGCACGGAGGCACAGGCGGGCAGCTCGGCCAAACCGGTTGAACTGCTAAACGTCTCCTACGACCCGACGCGGGAGCTGTACGAGAACTACAACAAGGCGTTTGCGGCCTATTGGGAAAAAGAAAAGGGCCAGCAGGTCACGATTAAGCAGTCGCATGGTGGCTCGGGGGCGCAAAGCCGTTCCGTCATCGACGGACTCGAAGCGGATGTGGTCACGTTGGCGCTCGGCTATGACATCGATGCGATTCAGAAGAAAGGTCTGATCAATGAGGGCTGGGAAAGCAAATTTGAGCACAACAGCACACCGTACAGCTCGACCATCGTGTTCCTGGTGAAAAAGGGCAACCCGAAGAACATCAAGGATTGGGGCGATCTGATCAAAGGTGATGTGGAAGTCATTACGCCGAATCCGAAGACGTCCGGAGGCGCCCGCTGGAACTACCTGGCGGCCTGGGGCTACGCTTTGAAGCAAAACAATAACGACGAGGCCAAAGCGCAGGAGTTCGTCAAGGAACTGTTCAAGCACGTACCGGTGCTCGACACCGGCGCCCGCGGAGCGACGACGACCTTCGTGGAGCGCGGCATCGGCGATGTGCTGCTCGCCTGGGAGAACGAGGCCATGCTGTCGGTCAAGGAGCTTGGCCCGGACAAATTCGACATCGTCTATCCGTCGGTCAGCATCCTTGCCGAACCGCCGGTCGCGGTCGTCGACAAAGTCGTGGATAAGCGCGGAACCCGCGAGGTTGCCGAAGCTTACCTGAAGTATCTGTACTCGGAGGAAGGCCAAACGATTGCCGCGGAAAACTTCTACCGGCCGACGCTGGAAAGCGTCAAGGAAAAGTACAAGGACAAATTCCAGGACATCAGCCTGTTTACGCTGCAGGATGTGTTCGGAACGTGGGATGAGACGCAGCAGAAGCATTTCAGCGACGGAGGCATTTTCGATCAAATTTATACGCCTGGCAGCTGATCGGCGCACACAAGGCCGAAGGCAGGAAAGGATGAACGGTCATGAGTCAAGTGAATGCGGCCCGGCGGAGGGTGCTGCCGGGTTTTGGGCTGACGCTGGGATACAGCGTGCTGTACTTGAGCCTGGTGGTGCTGATCCCGTTGTCGGCGCTCCTCTTAAATTCTACGGGGCTGAGCTGGGAGAAGTTCTGGCATGTGGCAACCGACCCGCGGGTGCTGGCCTCTTACAAGATCAGCTTTTTGACCTCGGCGGCGGCCGCCCTGATCGACTCGGCCCTGGGGCTGCTGATCGCCTGGGTGCTGGTGCGTTACGAGTTTCCCGGAAAAAGGCTGTTTGACGCGCTGATCGACCTGCCCTTTGCGCTTCCGACCGCGGTGGCGGGGGTCGCACTGACCGCGCTCTACTCGCAAAACGGCTGGATCGGCTCGCTGCTGGAGCCGCTGGGCATCAAGGTGGCCTTTACGCAGCTGGGCATTACGATTGCGCTGATGTTCATCGGCATCCCGTTCGTTGTGCGGACCGTGCAGCCCGTGCTGCAGGACGCGGAGCGGGACGCCGAAGAGGCGGCCGCCACACTTGGGGCGAAGCGCTTCCGGACGTTCCGGACCATCATTTTGCCGGAGCTGATTCCGCCGCTCTTGACGGGTTTTGCCCTGGCGTTCGCGCGCGGCATTGGGGAATATGGGTCGGTCGTGTTCATTTCGGGCAATATGCCGATGAAGACGGAGATCGCGCCGCTGCTCATCATGTCGAAGCTGGAGCAGTTCGATTATGCTGGCGCCGCCGCCGTAGCGATCCTGCTGCTGCTGATCTCGTTTCTGCTGCTGCTGGTCATCAATTCGCTGCAGCGGTGGACGCGGCGCTCGGTGCGGTAATGCCCCGCCGGGCTATCCCCTATGCTCATGTGTCACTAAGAAAAGGAGGGCTTCCCTATGGCAGGTACCGTGCCCATGACTTCCGTCCAAACGAGTGCCCAGGCTTCTCCGGCCACGACGGAAGCGGCCTGGGTGAAATGGCTGCTGATCGCGGCGGCCGGGCTGGCGCTGCTCTGGCTGATCGTGCTGCCGCTGCTCATCGTCATCACCGAGGCACTCAAGAAGGGTTGGGATGTGTACGTCGCGGCTCTCGCCGATCCGGACGCGCTGTCCGCCCTGAAACTGACGCTCATCGTTGCGCTGGTGACGGTTCCGCTGAACACGGTGTTCGGCATCGCCGCCGCCTGGGCGATTACTAAATTCAAGTTTCGCGGCAAAGGGGCGCTGATCACGCTGATCGACCTGCCCTTTGCGGTGTCGCCCGTGATCGGCGGACTGATCTTTGTGCTCGTGTTTGGGGCGAACGGATGGTTCGGGCCCTGGCTGAGCGACCACGATATCAAAATCATTTATGCCGTGCCGGGCATCATCCTGGCGACGCTGTTCGTGACCTTTCCCTTTGTGGCCAGGGAGCTGATCCCTCTGATGGAGGACCAGGGCACCCAGGAGGAGGAAGCGGCCGTAACGCTGGGAGCACGCGGCTGGCATGTATTCACCCGGGTGACCCTGCCGAATATCAAATGGGGCCTGCTGTACGGGATGATCCTGTGCAACGCCCGCGCCATGGGGGAATTCGGGGCGGTGTCAGTCGTCTCCGGACACATTCGCGGACAGACGAATACACTGCCGCTGCATGTGGAGATTTTGTACAACGAATACCAGTTCTCGGCGTCGTTTGCGGTGGCGTCGCTGCTCCTGCTGCTGGCGCTGGTCACGCTCCTGATTAAAAGTTGGCTGTCGTGGAAAAATGCTCATTGACAGCGATTTTACCTGCGTGATAATGTTAAACCATACTAAATTGGTTGGAAAAGAAGGATTATTTTTGCATTCATCCCCAATGGCTCATATTCCTTAAAATCCAGGAACTAAAGGAGGCGTCAATTGTGGCAAAACCTCTTATCATTGATGAAGTATGGAAGGAACGTATTGCGAGTCAGCTGAACGATATGGAATTCGGTTCGCTTCACATCGTTGTGCATGAGGGACAAATCGTGCAGATGGAGCGGACGGAACGCAAACGGTACGAGAACACGCCGGGCAGTTCCGTAAAGGCGGCGGCCAGAGCCGAGCGGAGGACCGGAAGGGAGTCCGGGCTGCGCTAGCCTCGATTGTCCCCCGTCAGTATGACGAACGGATATGAATAACCCCGCTGAATGCCTTACCTTCCATCGTGGAAGGGGCAGGACAGCGGGGTTATTTTTTTAGAGATCAGAAAGTATAAGTTTCGGAGCCTCTGCTTCCTGATCTCGCAAGAAAAACTTCAGCTAAACGCGGTCTGTCTTCTTTGAAGGTACGTCGATAGACGTTTTTCGTATGGCATAGTCACGTACGGAACGTCAACCCTAATCCTCAAGCGAAACGAGGGGAAGGTCTGCAGGTTGCAGGCTTTGGAGACTCAGCGATCCTTCGTTTCCTCCTCGTTGTCTTTGGATACTTCGCGGTGGCCGGCATAGGGCCGGTTCCGGCGGGTGGGCTTGGGGTTTAGGTTAAAGCCGAACAGGAACAGCACCACCTGGACGGCAAGTATGTAAGGTGCCGCGGTCAAACCGAGCAGGTGCAGAAGCGCCACCACGGCGATGATCAGGGCGAGCAGCCGGTACAAAATGCCCGGCGTATCCCTTCGGGTATCCATGATGACCCAGTACAGAAAGAGCGTGGCCGCGAGGCACGAAATGAGCCGTGTCCACAGCTCCAGGCTTGTCCACGACAGGGCGGCGGCGCCGCTGTCCTGAAAGCCGTTATACAGCTGGATGAACCAATACAGGGTGAGGACCAGGGCGGCGAAAGGAACCGCCGGGCGGATCATTCTCCAGAAGCTGGAGCCCCATCCGGGATTGTCTATTTTGCGGATCAGCACCGATTGTTCATGAATCCGCCGGTGGATTTCCCGGTCCAGCATTTTCTGCAGCATCAGCATCCGGGAGAAATCCCGTTCACGTATGTAAGCATCGATCATGTCCAGCAGCTCCGGAGTCATCAGCGGGGCTGCTTTGCATTCCTGAAGCAGCTGGATAAGCTGGTCCGGTTCTTGGGCGCCGACATGGGCGGCCTCCACTTCTTCGCCCAGGACGCCATGCGCCCGGCTGTACAGGGCGAGTGAGCGCTGCAGCAGCTCCAGCCGGGCGGCGGCCTCCGCCCGCAGGGAACGGGATGTGCGGATGTACAGCCAGAGGAAGACGATGACCGCGAGCCCTGCTACGATCAAATTCGATTCCGTTCCGGTAAGCCGGTCAAGGCCGGCCTGAAAAGCAAGGGACAATAACGCCACCTCCCTTCATTATTATTTTATCAAGATCAGGGAATTTCAGTATTTAGAGCCAGGCCGTATGCAACAATGATCGCAAGAAAAACTTCCACTAAATGTGGTCTGTCTCCTTTGAAAATGCATCAATAGCCGTTTTTCTTTAGATCATGGAATTTCAAACTTAAGGCGAAGCTAAACAAAATTCAATGATCGCAAGAAAAACTTCCGCTAATTGTGGTCTGTCTCCTTTGAAAATGCATCAATAGCCGTTTTTCTTACTATTGCATAACCGTTACGGGATTTCAACAGGTTAAACCTGCGCTAATCGAGGTTTGCGGATAATATATGAGGCAGCTCATCCATCTCCCGCAGCAGATCCTGCAGCGTCCCGTTATGCTTGGCCCTGGCCTTGATGTTCAAGTGATACAGGCTGCTTTCGCCCGGGTCCTGTTCGAGCTGGTACGAGGTCACCGCAATCTTCCTCGCCGACAGATGCTCCAGAATCGGCTTCACCGACTCTTTGCTGTCCAGCTCAAACGAAATGCTGAGCGCTTTGCCGGTTTTGAAAATACTCAACAGCTCCAGGCCGATCATGACGAGAATTGTGGCGCTGATCCCGGCGGCATACATGCCCGAGCCGATGGTCAGGCCGATGCCGGATGTAGCCCACACGCCGGCCGCGGTCGTCAGGCCGCGCACGCTTTTCCGCTCGATAATGATCATTCCTGCACCCAAAAATCCGATGCCGCTGACGGCTTGGGCGGCGACCCGGCTCGGGTCGAGGGCCACGTGGTCATGGTCCATAATGTCGAAGAAACCGTATTTGGAGACCAGCATAATTAATGCGCTTCCTACCGCAACGAGAAAGTGGGTGCGCAGCCCCGCCTCCTTGGCCCTCAGCTCACGCTCCAAACCGATCACGGCTCCAAGCAGGCCGGCCACGGCCAGCCGGAGGATAAATTCACCAATCATGTGACAACAGCTCCTCTCCACGCTACAAATGTTTTTTGCAACTATCAACCATCCACCGTCCCTAAAGTACTGCTCCTCAGGTAACATTACCCATTCCGCCCGCCAAAGCCAATCGGGATTTTCACTCCCGCCCTGAATTGGGTAAGTATTGAGCAAATGATGAGACACTGGAGGCGGAGGCTATGGATTACGGCTTGATCACCATAAAATTAATTACAGGGTTCATCGGCTTGTGGCTGATGACCCGGGTTCTCGGGAAAAAGGAAATTTCCCAGCTGACCCCCTTCGACTTCGTCTCTTCGCTTATGCTGAGCGAGCTGGTGGGGAATACGGTATACCAAAAGGACGTTCACTATGGCCAGCTCCTGTTCGGACTGGCGGTTTGGTTCATCCTATCGTATTTATTTGAAAAAGTCACCCAGTATGCACGCCGAACCCGGGGGCCTTTGGAGGGTACGCCTTCCATATTAATACACAACGGGAAAGTGGATATGCGGGAAATGAAAAAGAACCGGCTGGATTTCGAGCAACTGCGCATGATGCTGCGTCAAAAGGATATTTTTTCCCTGCGTGAGGTTGCTTATGCCATTTTTGAAACGAACGGCTCGCTCAGCGTTCTGAAGAACGCGGATTTTGAAGCGGTCCAAAAACAGGATCTGGATTTGGATTCGGATCCATCCTGCCTGACCTATAATCTGCTGGAGGATGGGGACTATAACGACGATAAATTGCAGCAGATCGGCAAAGACCGGAAATGGCTGGCGGCCATGCTGAAGGAGAAAGGCTTCAGCGATCCCGGTAAGCTCGCCTATGTCGAATGGGAGGAAGGGAAAGGATTATACATTTTGCAGCATAACCGGGAAGGGCAGGCCGGGAGCGGGCGGCTCCAAAAAGCGGAAGGATAGCATGCGGAAGACAGGTCATGTAGAATAATAACAGGCATAACAGCGAAGGAGACAATAACCTATGGAAACGATCAATGCAATGCATATCACGATATTTGGAGCCAGCGGACAGGTCGGAAAAGCCATCGTTCATGAGGCGCTGAAACGCGGACACGGGGTCACGGCCGTCGTGCGGGATCCCTCGAGGCTGAACGAGGAGCACGAACGGCTGAACGTGGTGACCGGAAACATTCTGGACCCTGCTTCGGTGGCGAGCGTATGCGAAGGGCAGGACGCGGTCATCAGCGCGTACGGTCCGACGTTCGGCGAGGAGCAGGAGCTGCTGGAAGCCGCGCGCTCGCTCATCGAGGGCGTACAGCGTGCCGGCGTGAAGCGGCTGCTCGTCGTCGGCGGGGCGGGCAGCCTGAAGACCGGACCGGACACGCTGCTGATGGATACGCCGGAATTTCCGCAGGAGCTGGTGCCGCTGGCCAGGGCGCATGCGGATGCGTACGATATTTACAGACTCTCCGACCTGGATTACAGCTACCTCAGCCCGGCAGCGGTGCTGGAAACCGGAGGGCGCACCGGCAACTTCCGGATCGGCATGGACATGCTCATCACCGATGAGCTGGGCAGCAGCCGGATCTCGATCGAAGATCTGGCCGCGGCCCTGATCGACGAAATGGAGGATCCGTATTTCGTCCGCACTCGTTTCACAGTGGCTTATTAGGCTAGCGATGAGGTACCGACGGTTGGGCGGGCTGCCTCTAGTTTAAGTACCCGGTCGCTAACTGCCTTGGAATTGAACAATACGAGGGTACCTTTAAAAACAGCTGGATGACATCGAAGACAACCCCACACGCCTGTGGGGTTGTTTCATATAAGGAGGAGACGGCAGATGTATATCGTGACATCCGACGAAATGAGAGAGCTGGACCGCCGAACGATCGAGGAGGTAGGCATCCCGGCGGTGGCGTTGATGGAGAACGCTGGCAGAGCCATCGCGGAGGAGGTGATCCGGTGGTGCCGGGAGCGCCGCAATGCAAGCGGCGGCAGCCGGCAGGGCGCCGGGTCCAAGAGTGAAAGCCCGGGCGGTATTGTCCCGGCGGTGCAAGGAGACGCCGCGCTCTGGCTGGAAGAACCGGAGCGCGAACATTGGCTCGTCCTGGCCGGCAAGGGCAACAACGGCGGGGACGGCCTAGTAGCGGCGCGGTACTTGCGCGAAGCGGGCGTCCGCGTCACGATCGTATACGCCGCTGAACCCGGCAGCCTTACCGGCGAGGCGGCCCTGCAGCGGGACGCGGCCCGCGCGTTGGGCATCCCCGTGCTCGTCCACGGCCGGGACGACGTGGACTTTACCGCCTGCACGGGCATCGTGGATGCCCTGCTCGGCACCGGCAGCCGCGGCGCGCCGCGCGGCGCCTACGCCGAGCTGATTGCCGCGGCGAACGGCAGCGGCAGGGACATCGTGTCGGCGGACATCCCGAGCGGGCTGGACGCCGACACGGGGGCCGTGCACGATCCCTGCATCCGTGCACGGCGGACCGTAGGCCTCGCGTTCCTGAAGCGAGGCATGTCGCAGTTCCCCGGCGCGGAAGCCGCCGGGGAGATCGTGGTGCGCGCCATCGGCATCCCCGCGCTGCTGTGCGCGCAGCAGAACGTCAGCACGTTCCTGCTGACGGAGGAGGTGCTGCGCAAGCGGCTTGGGGTCGATACGGCGCGCCGCCGCTCGCCGGACGGCCATAAAGGCACGTACGGCCACGTGCTTGTGACGGCGGGCAGCCTGCCGATGAGCGGCGCGGGCCTGCTCTGCTCGCGGGCGGCCCTGCGTGCGGGCAGCGGCCTCGTCACCTGGGCGCTGCCGGGTCCGCTGCTGCCGCATATGGCGGGCGCCGCGCCGGAGGTCATGCTCGCCTCGGCCACCGCTGCCGAGTGGCATGAGGCCTCCGCCGCCCGCGTGCTCGAGCTGCTGGCCGGGCGCGACGTACTCGCCGTCGGCCCCGGGCTGGGGCGCTTTGAGGGCGATGTCCGGTGGCTGCGCACGCTCTGGGAAGAGGCGGCATGCCCGCTGGTCGTCGACGCCGACGCGCTGAACATGCTGGCCGCCAGCGACGACCTGGACGCGTGGAAGCCGCGTCGGGCGGACACGGTGCTGACGCCGCATCCCGGAGAAATGGCCCGGCTGGCCGGCTTGTCCACCGCCGAGGTGCAGCGCGACCGGATCCGCCTGGCGTCCGAATACGCCAAGGCGCACCGGGTGACGCTGGTGCTCAAAGGCGCGCGGACGGTCATCGCCACGCCGGACGGCGATGCGTTCGTGAACGCGACCGGCAGCCCGGGCATGGCGACCGGAGGCGCCGGCGACGTGCTGACCGGCATCATCGCCGGGCTGCTGGCCCAAGGCGCAAGCGGCCCGCAGGCCGCCACTTTCGGCGTGTACCTGCACGGGTTGGCCGGCGAAGCCGCGGCGTCGCGCCGTGCCCATCCGGCATCGCTGGTGGCGGGCGATATCATCGAAGCGCTGTAGCCGGCCGAAGCCGCCAAAGCGGCAGCTACAGAAATCCCCAGCATAGCAGGGGGATGAGCAGGGCGAAAATTAGCGTAATGAGCGAATCGCGCACAAACAGCTTTTTCCCGGCGTAAAACAGCAGCACCGTACACATGCCCGCCACCGTGGAGGCGATATGGTCCGTTCCAGCGGCGTCATGTACATACAGCGCATAGAAGCACAGAAATCCGGCCGCCGCGTAGATCGAGATTTGTTTGTCCCTGGACAGGGGAGGCAGCGTGTACAGCGTAAAATCCGCCAGGATAGAGGCGGTCATCGCATAGCCGTAGACCCAGTAGGACAAGGGAATGGGCAGATCGGTGTCCGTGGCCGTGGGAAGCTGATCCTGAAGGGGAAGCATGCCGGAGAGCAGCACCAGCAGGAGCAGTGTCAAGCCGGCCGATGCGAGCTTATTCAGGGCGTACAGCCCCGATTTGAGCCTGGATGAGACAAAGGGGGAGCGGTCTGAATTCATCAAGTTTCTCTCCTTGTAATTCCATAGTACGTAGTACAGCATAATCGGATGCTGGCGCAAAGGTGACTGGGGGATGTCACCTGTAAGCGGCAGAGGGATTAGCGGTGCAGGTTTGGAGCTTTCCGCTGCCGGGAGGTGCGCTGGGGAAGATCTGCAGCTGAAATGGGAAGTACGTGTCAGGCTAGGCGGCCTCATAGGCTCCAAAAGAAGCGCCAAACGACAGCCAAGGGCTCGGGAGCTGGAGCTCTCGGGCCAAGAGGGAGGATGATGCCGGATGCAGAAATGGGCGGCGGCGATTGGTATTTTTATCATTGCGGCCTTTGGCCTGATGCTTATATATATGGCCTCGCGAGGATACATCGATTTCGTGGTCATCGCCGGATTCAGCGCCGTGCTGGCCGTTCTCAGCGTCGTCCTGATGAATCAGCGCGAGCTGCTCCGAAACCAGCGAAGGGACAGGGAGGCGCGCATCCGAAAGTATCAGGAATCGCTCCGCGGGGAGGACGACGGGGCTTTCCCCGGCTGAAAAAGTAAAAATTAGCGTGAATATGATCAAAATACCGTCAAAGTTGCTGGCGGTATTTTTTTTATAATATCAAGTATAGATTCCAGAGCTATTGCTTCCTGATATTGCAAGAAAAACTTCCTTTAGATGCGGTCTGTCTTCTGTGAAGGTACGTCGATCGACGTTTTTCTTAAGATTATAGAATTTATAAATTTCAGCGAAGCTGAACCATTCTATAATCGCAAGAAAAACTTCAGCTAAATGCGGTCTGTCTTCTGTGAAGGTACGTCGATCGACGTTTTTCTTCAGATTATAGAATTTATAAATTTCAGCGAAGCTGAACCATTCTATAATCGCAAGAAAAACTTCAGCTAAATGCGGTCTGTCTTCTGTGAAGGTACGTCG
>NZ_JACHXJ010000004.1:463326-738394 GCF_014192015.1 Paenibacillus rhizosphaerae
ACGTCGATCGACGTTTTTCTTATAATCAAATCAGGCTTTAAGGAACGCAGATGAAACGAGGTGTGGAACTTGGAACAACGAATGGAAACGGCTGCGGCAGCGCCGCCGGGCATAGGAAAACGCACCCGGAAAACCGGATCCCTCCAGCGGGGCGAAACGCTGTGGGGAATGCTGTTCATCAGCCCGATGCTGCTCGGGGTGCTCATCCTCGTGCTGGTGCCGATCGTCGCAACCATGGTGCTCGGGTTCGCCGACTGGAACTTTGTGCAGGGGTGGAACGGCATCCGCTGGGTCGGGTTTGAAAATTTTCGAAATTTGCTTCATGATGACATGTTTATTAAATCGGTCCGCAATAATGTCATCTTTCTGCTGACCGTGCCGGTGTACATGCTCATTTCAATGGTGCTCGCCATCCTGATCGACCGGTTCGTGTACATGAAGAGCTACTTCAAGGTCGCTTACTTCATGCCTTATATTTCAAGCGTCGTCGCGGTCGCCGTCGTTTGGCAGGTGCTGTTCCAGCCCTCCTACGGCCCGATCAACGAACTGCTCAAATCGATTGGGGTGCATCATCCGCCAAAATGGATTGCCGATCCGCATTTTGCGCTGCTGTCGATCATGATGATCTCGGTCTGGATCTCCATCGGCTTCAACATGATCATTTATATCGCCGGGCTGCAGTCGATCCCGCGCGACCTGTACGAGGCGGCTGACATCGACGGCGCTAACGGATGGACGAAATTCACCCGGATTACGGTGCCGCTGCTGTCGCCGACGTCCTTTTTCCTGATGGTGACGGGCATTATTTCAACGTTCAAGGTGTTCGATATCATTGCGGTGATGACGCAGGGCGGCCCGGTGGGCTCCACGACGATGATGGTCTGGTACCTGTACGACACGGCATTCGTCAATTTGAAGGTGGGCTACGCTTCGGCGATCGCCGCGGTTCTCTTTGCCTTTGTCATGCTGATAACACTCGGACAGTGGTCCGCCCAGAAGAAATGGGTCAATTACTAAGCGAAAGGAGCTGACAGAAAATGACGACACGTACCGGGCCCGACTGGCGCAGGCTGGTCATCACCGTGGTCATGCTGGCGGTCAGCATCCTGTTTCTGATGCCGTTCATCTGGATGCTGGTCACTTCCTTCAAGATTGAAAAGGACGTCTTCGTCTACCCGATCCAGTGGATTCCAAGGAAATGGAACGCGGTGGCGAATTATAAAGAGGTGTGGTTCGGCGATTACCCTTTTTATCTCTATTACTGGAACTCGATCAAGGTCAGCGTGCTGACGACGCTGATCTCCTGCACGGCGTCGGCCCTGGCCGCCTACGGCTTCTCCAAAATCCAGTTTGCCGCCGGGCGCTGGCTGTTCATGATCGTGCTGGTCACCTACATGATTCCGGGGCAGGCGATCCTGATTCCGCAGTTTATTTTGTACCGCAACATCGGCTTGTTCGACAGCCATTTCGGCCTCATTATTCTAGGCAGCTTCAGCGTGCTGGGCACGTTCATGCTCCGCCAATTCTTTATGGGCATTCATCAGGAATTCATCGAGTCGGCGAAAATCGACGGCGCGGGCCATCCCCGCATCTTCTCCTCGATCGCGCTGCCGCTCGTGAAGCCGGCGGTGGCGACCTACGCCATTCTGCGTTTTATCTGGACATGGAACGATTACCAGAATCCGCTGATCTTCCTGCGGAGCGACCGGCTGTTTACGATTCCGCTGGCAATGCAGAAGTTTACGTCTTTAAGCGGGGAGTTCTACTCGCTGATCATGGCCGCGGCGGTATCCGCCATTTTCCCGCTGCTGCTGATTTTTATCATTGGGCAAAAAAACGTCATCGCGGGCATCGCCCTCGGAGGCGTCAAGGGTTAGCATCCGTCAAAATAGCAGGATCAACGGTCAATTTAGCGTCATGGGCCGGGGGAATGGCCCCGGTATAATCAAAGCGTATAATCCAAGGGAGGTTATTGAGGGATGAAGAGAAAAAGATGGCTTACCGGCGCGGCAGCCGGCATGCTGCTGATCAGTTTGCTGTCGGGCTGCGGGGGAAGCGGCGGCGGGGATAGCGAAGGGGCTTCCGGCTCCGGCGGATCCAGCGGCGGCCAGGACAAGGTCAACCTGAGATTATACACCTATGGAACCGAGGAAGCTTACAATTGGAGCAAGACGCTCAAGGCCTACGAAGACGCCAACCCCGGCGTCACGATCGAGCTGGTGCAGCTCAGCGAAAAAGGCGATACGCAGGAGGCTTCCAAAAAGCTGGACCTGGAGGCGGCGTCCTCCGCGCAGATGGACATCCTGATGTTCAGCGATCCGGCTGGATACGCACAGCGTGTGGCACTGGGCATGGCGGAGCCTCTGGACGACTACATTGCCAAGGACGGTTATAAGGAAGAGACGGATTATAAAGTCGATACCCGCCTGAACGGCAAGGTGTACGCGCTGCCGGGCAAGTTCAACCCATGGTACGTGCTATTGAACAAGGACCATTTGGATGAAGCGGGCCTGAGCGTGCCGACCGATTGGACATGGGACCAGTTTGCTGATTATGCGAAAAAGCTCACCAAGGGCGAGGGCGCAAGCAAGCGCTACGGCACGTACTTCCACGGCCCGCAGGGCGGGGGCTGGCTGGAGTTCCTGAAGCTGAAGATGGAGAATCAGCCGGAAAACTCCGACTTTCTCAAGGCCGACGGCTCCTCGAATCTGGATGATCCCAATTTCCGGGCGACGCTGGAGCTGCGGCTGAAAATGGAAAAAGAAGACCAGTCCTCTGTTCCGTATACCGACATGATTTCGCAGAAGCTCAATTACCGGACGCAGTTTTTTAACCAATCGGCGAGCATGATCGTGATCGGCAGCTGGATGAATACCGAGATCGGCGGGACCGATAAGGTGCCGCTGGAGTTTAATGTCGCCGTCGCGCCGTTCCCGAAAAACAAAGAAGGCGATCCCACAGGCATAACCCCGGTCACGACCGATTATGTCGCCGTCGCCGCCAAGTCCAAGCACAAGGAAGAAGCCTACAAGTTCGTGCGCTGGTACACGACCGAAGGGCAGACGGTTCAGGGTAAAAATATTCCGGCCTGGAGCCAGGTGAAGAGCGACCAGGTGGAGCAGATCATCGATACGATCCTCGCCGGCACGAAAAGCCCGGAGAAGGTCGACAAGAAGTCATTGGTCGACACGCTGGTCGCCTCGAAAGCATCAGCGATCGTGCCGCCGGCCTCCTACCAGGCCGAAGTGTTCAAAGCGGTCAACGAGGAATACGAGAAGCTGATTCTCGGCAACCAGGATATCGATGAGACAGTGAAAAACTCGCAGGAGCGTGTGAACAAAATCATCGAATCCAACCAAAAATAATTTTGGTATAATATGATCCAAAAACGGGGGACGGTTATTTCGTCCCTTTTTTGTACCCTGGAGGGACCATCATGATCAACCGGTTGCGGCACTTGGCGCTTCGCTCGATCCGTCATAAGCTTATCTTCGCGTCGATTGTCTGCATCGTCGTTCCCGCGGTCATCAGCCTGGTCGTGTACAACGGCTTATCGCGGGAGGCGGTGAAGCGGCAGGCCGTGTCTAACGCGAGGGATTCGCTGCAGCTGGTGGCCGGATCCGTCACGAACCTGCTGTCCAGCAAGCTGAACATTGCCAACTACATTCAGGTCAATTCCGGTTTGAACACCTACTTCAAGCAGGTCGCCTCAGGCAATGAGGAGAAGGATCCGTACCGCCGGTTTACCGAGGCGAACCGGGTGCTGGAGCAGCTCGACAGCCTGACGGTGGTTGGCGAGCAGACGTATGTGACCGTTCTGCTGACAAACGGGGCGTATTACATGAATTATTCCGTAAGCGATTACAATCCGCCGGACCTGACCCGGCAGCCCTGGTTCAGGCAGATTAAGGAGCTGAGAGGGCTGGAGTCTTATTGGACCGGACCCGAGCGAACCGTCTACGTGCAGGATCAAGCCGATCACCCCTATCAGCTGTCCATTGCCCGGTCGCTGCGGCTGGCCAATTCGGAAATTTACGGCTATGTGGTGGTGTCTTGGGTGGAGGATCAGGTCAGCGGCATCTTTGACCGGCTCTCCAAGGGGAACCGGGTGCTGATGGTAGACGGCTCGGGTACGATCGTATCGGGGCCGGCCGGCCAAATCGGCAGGAAGTTTGCTTATGCCGAACTGAATGAGAGGACCAAGCCGTATTCGATTGAACGGATCGACGGGGAGAAATTCCTGGTGGTGGAGCAGGAGATCCCGATGAACGGCTGGCATCTCGTGCTGATGCAGCCGTACCAGGACGCGATCGTGGACCTGAATGCCATCTTCAGCAAGGTGTTCCTGTTCGAAATGATCTCTTTCTTCGTGTTCCTTCTGCTGCTGATCGTGCTGGTCCGCAGGTTCACGACGCCGCTCGTCCGGCTTGGCAAAGTGACGAACGCGGTGCAGCGCGGCAACCTGGACGTTCGTTCGGGCGTGGCCGGCAATGATGAGATCGGGCGGCTCGGACTGTTGTTTGACCAGATGCTGGATCGGGTCAAAGAAATGATCGCCGAGGTATCGGACCACCAGGCCCGCAAGCGAAGGGCCGAGCTTAAAATGCTGCAGGCGCAGATTCATCCCCATTTTTTGTTCAACGTGTTAAATTCCATCCGCATGAAGGTGATGAAGCGCGGCGATCCGGAGAGCGCCAAGATGATTGGCTCGCTGTCGGTCCTGCTCCGCATGACGATCAGCCGCGAGAATGATGAAATTTTGCTGCATGAGGAGATCGATTTGATTTCCCATTACGTCGCCCTGATGAACCTGCGGCAGAAGGAGGAGGCCGTGCTGCAGCTGGATATTGATCCGGAGGCTTTTCTGATCAAGGTTCCGCGCTTCTTCCTGCAGCCCCTGGTCGAGAATGCGATGATCCATGGGCTGAGCCGCCAGGCAGGCACGATATCGATTCGGGCGGCGACGGAGGTGGAACGGATCATTCTTACGGTCGCCGATGATGGTGCAGGGATGGAAGAGGAGCGGCGGCAGGAGCTGATGCGGATTCTGAACGGAGCCTCCTATGCAGCGAAGGTTTCCCCGTCTAGCGGCTCCTTTTCAGGCATTGGCCTGCCCAATGTGGCGGAGCGGATGAACATGATGTTCGGCGGTGGCTTCAAGGCTTGCGTGAACAGCGAGCCGGGAGCCGGAACCGTGATTGAGATGCATATTCCACGGAAGGAGGGGCTGCGGGATGTATAATGTCATGCTGGCTGACGATGATTACCCCGTGATTGAGCTGCTGTCGGAGACGATCCGCTGGGAGGAGCTCGGGCTGCGGCTGATGTCCACCCATGAGAACGGATGGAGCGCCTGGGAGCAGGCCCAGCGCCAGACCCCGGATATCCTCATTACGGATATCGGGATGCCCAAGATGGACGGCTTGGAGCTGTCGGGACGCATCCGGGAGCTGAATCCCGCCGTGCAGATCGCCATTTTGTCCTGCCATAGCGAATTTCAGTATGCCCAGCAGGCCGTCCGGCTGAACGTACAGGACTATCTGCTGAAGGACACGCTTGACCCGGAGGATCTGGTACAGCGGCTTACCCGGTTCAAGCAGGCGATGGATGAGGAGAAGCAGGCAGGCTGGGAGCACAGCCGGATGAAGCGCATGTATGATGAGGCGAAGGAGCTGCGGAAGGAACAGAGCCTGAAAAACCTCATCGATCTGCCCCTGCTGTCCCCGGAGAACTGGAGGAAGGAGGCAGCGGAGTACGGCCTGCTACGGGAAGGCGAGTACACCCTGCCGGTCGCTGGATTTCTGGAGAATTACCGGCTGGTGAAATACCGCTTCTTCTCAGACCAAACACTGCGCTTTGCCGTCGGCAACGTCATGAAGGAAGTGCTGGAGAACTTTGCACCATGCGGGGTACACGCGGGCTATGATGCCAAAACCTGGCTGCTGTTTTTCTCCGGCAAGCCGGGACTCCATCGGAATTTTTATGAAGAAACGGCGCAGATGCTGAAGGAAATCCAGTCCGCGCTGCGAAAAGTACTTAAGGTTGACATGTCGCTGTGCATCGGCGAGCCCTGCGCCTCGCCGGAGAGCTTGAAGCAGACGCTTGGCGGGCTGCTGGCCTCGGGCGGGCTGCGTTTCTATCTGGAGCCCGGGGAAACCGTGAAGCTGCGCGCCTCCAGACCGAAGCTGGAGCCGGAGCCGGGAGGGGATGACCTGCCGCCGCGGGAACTGTTCAGCTTCTACGATGACGCGCTCGGCGAGCTGCGCGGGGCTTTGCTGGACCGGGAGCCGCAGGCGATCCGGTCGGCGACGGCCGCTTGGACCGCGAGGATCCGCAAGGAGCGGTATCCGCCGGAGACGGTGAAGGATTGGGTCCTCAAGCTGCTGCTGGATTTGAAGCTGAAGCTTCAAGCCATCCCTTCCGTTTCGACGGCATCGTCCGCGGATACGCTCCACAAGGAAATCGCGGACATCGATTCGCTTGCGGATCTTCATGCCTGGCTGAACGGGCACTTGGAGTCGTGGGCGGCGACCGGTTTTGGCGGCCATAAGTCCGGCAGAAGACCCGAAATTACAGAAGCCTGCGTGTACGTTACGCGGCGGCTGCACAGCCGGATTTCGCTGGACGAGGTGGCGGAGCACCTCCACATGAACACGAGCTACTTCTGCCGGCTGTTCAAGAAGGAGACGGGGAGCACCTTCATCGAATACGTGACCCGGCTCAAAATGATGCGGGCCCAGGAACTGCTGGACCGGACGGGAGCGACCGTCGGGGAAATTTGTGAGCAGCTGGGCTATGACAATCAAAGCTATTTCATTAAGACATTCAAATCTTACGCCGGCGTGACCCCGGTGGAGTACCGGAGCCGGCTGCGGTGAGGCTGTGGCCGCATGAGAGAGGAGGAAGCGACAATTGCTGGAATCATCATCCTGTCATGAGCAAGGAAGTCCGTCTCTGGAGGAAGTGGTCCGTGACATGGCTCCCGCCGGATTGGACCTGTATTACCCGGACGGGGACGCGGCCCGTTTCTGGCAGAAGGTCCGGACTTCGGACCTGTATGAAGCGGACCGGGGCGAAATCCAGGCCGAAGGACAGCGGCTGCTGGGACTGCCGCTGCCGGTATTAACGTACTCGCTGTATGCCGACTTTGCCCGCACCGGGCGCCGGCTCGGCTATGAGCGGGTGTATTTCGAGCGGCGCCGCCGGCTGAATACCTTTGCGATTCTGATGATGCTTGAGCCGGAGCGGGATGAATACCGCGAGGCTCTGTGCGATACGCTGTGGCTCATCTTGGAGGAGTATACCTGGTGTCTGCCCGCGCACCTGGGAGAAGGGGACGCCGGGGGCGAGATCGATTTGTTCAGCGCCGAAACCGGCTTTGCGCTGAGCGAGCTGCTGTGCCTGACGGGCGACGGCCTGCCGCCATTGATCCGGAGCCGGATTCGGGACGAAGTGCATCGACGCCTGTTCGAGCCGTATTTGGCCCAGTCGTTTCACTGGGAGTCGGCCGTGCATAACTGGTCCGCCGTGTGCGCCGGCTCGATCGGCGCGGCGGCGCTGCTGCTGATGGAGGATGCGGATCGTTTGGCGGCCGTCCTGGCGAAGGCCGAGAGAAGCATGAACAGCTACCTGACGGGGTTCGGTGAAGACGGCGCCTGTCAGGAAGGGCTGGGGTACTGGAATTACGGATTCGGTTATTTTACGTACTACGCCGATCTGCTCCGGAAGCGGTCCCGTGAACGGCTGGACTGGTTCGCCAGCGGCAAGGTCCGCCGCATCGCGCTGTTTCAGCAAAAATGCTTTCTCGGCGGAAGCGCGGTGGCGAACTTCTCCGACTCCAGGCCAAGCGGCAGCATTCAGCCGGGGCTGTCGGATTATCTGGCCGGCTTGTATCCAGAGTTCCAGCGGCCGCCGGCCCGCCTCCGGGCTGGGTATACCGAGGATCACTGCAGCCGCTGGGCGCCGGCCATCCGGAATCTGCTGTGGCGGAGCGGGGAGCCGGCGCAGGGCGAGTGGGGGTCGTACTTCGGCTATCTGCCCGACGCCCAGTGGCTGACTTGGCGGCATGCCGGCCCTGGCTGCGCGTTCGGCTTTGCGGCCAAAGGCGGACATAACGCCGAGCCCCACAACCATAACGACCTCGGGCAGTTTATTCTGTACGGGGACGGCGAGTTTTTCCTCGCCGACCTCGGCAGCGGGGAATACACGAAGTCGTATTTCGGACCGGAGCGCTACACTTACGACTGCAACGGCTCGCAGGGACACAGCGTGCCGATCGTCGGCGGCCAGTATCAGGCCGAAGGAGAGGACAGCCGCGCGGTGGTCGAGGAGGCTTTTGCGGATGAGGCTGGAGCTGTGTTTAACGTGGACCTCACGCAAGCTTACCGATACGCGGGGCTGGAAAGTCTAAGACGCGCGCTCCGCTGGGAGATGCGGGACGGGCTGCCGAGTCTGGCGCTCACGGACGAGTACCGGTTTGCGGGAGCGCCAAGCTCGGTGGTGGAGCGGTTTGTCACCCGCGTCCGGCCGCGGCTTGCGGGGGACCGGATCGAGCTTCAAGGATCAGGAGAGCAGGGCCTGAAGCTGATCATGCGTTATGACGGCGGGGTGCTCTCGCCGGAGATCACCCGGCGGGTGTTTATGGACCATGACGGATGCGAGGCCGAATGGTACACGATCGATTTGACGGTCCGGAAGCCGGAGCCCTCCATCCGGGCCGTTGTCACCTTCGAGTTTGAGCCAAATGACGAGGAAAGCGGGGATCGGAAATGAATATGACGGAACAGGCCGCGCAAACGGTATGGGTAAATGAAGCTTGGGGCAAGGCGCTGGATAAAGTCCGGCGCACGAGCCAGCGCATCGGGGCGGGATTTCCCCATGCCAGCCAAAACGGCGAGTATGTGCTGGAACCCCCGCACTGGTGGACAGCGGGCTTCTGGCCGGGGCTGCTTTGGCTGCTGTATAACGGCAGCGGGGACGAGCGCCTGCGGGGGATCGCCGAGGAATGCGAGGCGCGGCTCGATGAAGTACTGGACGGCTACACCCGTCTCGACCATGACCTGGGATTTATGTGGACGCTGACGAGCCTGGCTACCTACAAGCTGACGGGAAGCGAGGAGTCGAAGCGGAGGGCGCTCAAGGCGGCCAATTACCTGGCTGCCCGCTTTAATTTGAAAGGCCGGTTCATCCGCGCCTGGAATCCGTGGTCCGCAGGCGAGGATAACGCCGGCGTCGCCATCATCGACTGCGCCATGAACGTGCCGCTGCTGTTCCAGGCATCCGCCATGACCGGCGATCCGAGGTACCGCCACATCGCTGAGGCGCATATGGACACGGTGGCCGCCGACTTTGTCCGGCCGGACGGCTCCGTGTATCATATCATGCGCTACGACCCGGACACGGGCGAGCGCATCGGCGGCCTCGGCGGCCAGGGCTATGCGCCGGAGTCAGCCTGGTCCCGCGGCACGGCCTGGGCCATATACGGCCTGACGCTGGCCTATCATCATACCGGCAAGCAAGCCTATTTGGACACGGCCAAGCGCGTCGCCCACTTCTTCCTTGCCAATCTGCCGGAGGACCACGTGCCACACTGGGATTTCCGGGCGCCGCTGGAAGAAAGGCAGTACCGCGACTCCTCGGCCGGTGCGTGCGCGGCCAGCGGGCTGCTCCTGCTGTCGGAGCAGGTGGGTGAGCTGGAAGCGGCCGTCTACCGTGAGCCGGCTGTGCGCATGCTGGAGTCGCTGTACGTGAACTACGGCGCTTTTGACGATCATGCGCAGGAAGGCCTCATTTTGCATGGGACGAGCCATTATCCGAACCAAACGAACGTGGATGTGCCGCTGATTTACGGCGACTTTTTCTTCGTGGAAGGCCTTGCCCGGCTGCAGGGGAAGGGACCGTTTTATTGGGAATAAGCAGGCGTTGTACTGCGGCGTAGGAGCGATTTGAAAAACGTGCAGGGTGGAGCGGCTGAAGCCGTGGTTTACAGCTGAATACTTGAACGGGCGAAAGGAATGGGGCTTTGGAGTCTCATTCCTTTTTATTTTATATTTTTATAAAATAAATGAAGAGGATAACAGTCATTTCAGCAACGTTAAGTTAAATATTTTCCAAAATCAATTGAAATTTACTGCCCGTCACTATATGATTAATTAAAACATTTTAGTTTTATTTAAATAAAAAATGAAAGCGGTTTACAGGTTAATGAAGCGGTAGATAAGGAGGGATCGGTCGCTGGGCCGCGGCAGGCGCCACCATGAAGAAGCGCTGAGCGGATCAATGAATGCGTTTTCGTCAAAGGCTGAATGATCTTATTTTTGAAGACTTTATTTTTTGGAGGGAGCAAACATGAACAGAAGGTGGGTTTCGGCATTGTTGATGGTGATGCTGTTCGTCACGGTTCCGGGCCAGGTGTTCGGCACCGGGCCGGACCGTACGGCCCAGAAAGGCGGCAAGACGCAGGAGCAGCAGGGACAGCCGCCGGTATATCAAAATGTATCCGTACACGATCCATCCATCGTGAAGGACGGGGATACGTATTACGTATTCGGTTCGCATATTGAGGCGGCCCAATCGAAGGACCTGCAGAGCTGGTCCCGTTTTACGAACGGGTATACGACGCCGGGCAACGTGCTGTACGGCGATCTGGCGCAAAATTTGGCCGGGTCGTTCGCCTGGGCCGGTCAGAATGATTCGGACAGCAAGGGCGGCTTTTCTGTGTGGGCTCCCGACGTGTTCTGGAATCCCGAATATGTGAATGCGGACGGCACCAAGGGTGCCTATATGCTGTACTACTGCACGTCCTCGACGTATATCCGGTCGGCCATCGGGTTTGCCGTGTCGCCAAAGATCGAAGGGCCTTATCAATATGTCGATACCCTGGTATACTCCGGCTTTACGGAGGGCGATGCCAAGGATAAGGACAGTGTGATCAATAAAAAGTGGACGAACACGAACATTCCGAAGCTGATCGACGCCGGACAGCTTAGCGGGGCAAGCGGCGCCTGGTTCAACGCTGGCGGGTCGTATGCCAACGGCACGTATCCGAATGCGATCGATCCGAACTTGTACCACGACAAAAACGGGCAGCTCTGGATGTCATACGGCTCCTGGTCCGGCGGTATCTTCGTCCTGCCCGTGGACCCGAAGACCGGCAAGGTGAAATATCCCGGCAAAGACAGCACGACCGCCGACGGACGCCTGGTGGACCGGTATTTCGGCACGAAGGTGGCCGGAGGCTACGGCAAATCGGGTGAAGGTCCGTACGTGGTATACGATAAAACCACCGGCTACTACTACCTGTACATGACCTACGGCTGGCTCGGAGCCGACGGCGGTTACAACATGCGGGTGTTCCGCGCGAAGAACCCGGACGGACCGTATGTGGATGCCCAGGGCCAGAACGCCGTTCTGCCCGGAGACACGGATAACGCGCCGTACGGCAACAAGCTGATGGGGAACTACCTGTTTGCCAGAGACGTGGGCGATCCGGGCACCGGCATCGGCGTCGGCTATGTGTCCCCGGGGCATAACTCCGTGCTGCTGGATGACGCGACCGGCAAGCGGTTCCTCGTCTTCCATACCCGTTTCCCGCAGATGGGCGAAGCGCATGAGGTGCGGGTGCATCAAATGTACATGAACGCCGACGGCTGGCCGGTGGTCGCTCCATACCGGTATGCAGGGGAAACGCTGGGTAAGGTGGACCGTCAGGACCTGATCGGGGAATATAAGTTCATCAACCACGGAAAAGGGACAACGGCGGAGATCCAGTCCTCCGTATATATCCGGCTGAACAAGGACAACACGATCTCGGGCGACGTGACCGGCACTTGGAAGAAGACCGGGCACAACGAGGCGGAGCTTGTCATTGCCGGTTCCGTGTACAAGGGCGTCTTCGCCAGCGGCTGGGATCCGGTGTCGGAGCGTTACGTTATGACCTTCACGGCTTCTTCGCGGGAGGGCGTGGCGGTCTGGGGCAGCCGGCTTGAAGACAAAGCCGATCAGGCGTTGGTTAAAGACGTATACAACGATCTGAGTCTGGGGGATACGGCGAAGATCGTGTCAGACCTGGCCCTTCCGGCGGAAGGAACCCGGCACACCACGATTACCTGGAAGAGCTCGGACGAAGCCGTCGTATCGGCCGCAGGCGAGGTGCACCGCCCGGCGGGCGGCGCGCCGGCCCAAGCGGTGCTGACTGCGACGATCACCAAAGGCGGCACGACGCTGACGAAGTCCTTTACGGTGAGCGTTCTGCCGTACCAGGACGCCAAGCTGTCCGCTTATTACGGCCTTGAGGGCAACTTTGCGGACGGTCAGGGGCGGTTTGCCGCAGGTACGGTGACCGGCGACCGGATTGACAAGTCCGGCGGCAGCATCACCTTCGCTGAGGGCAGACAAGGCCAGGCCGCCAAGTTCGACGGAGCCTCCGGGATCCGGCTGCCGGACGGACTGATCTCAAGCAACGCCTATTCGGTTGCGCTGTGGATCAAACCGGAGGAGCTGACGACGTATACGACGGCTTTCTTCGGCGCGAAGGACAGCGACCATTGGGTGAGCCTCGTACCCCGGGGAGCCGTCGCCAACAATACGATGGTCTGGTCGGGCAGCACGAGCTGGTATGACGGGGCGACCGGACTGACCATTCCGACCGGCGAATGGTCGCATCTGGCCTTTTCCGTGGAAAACGGCACGCTGACTGTGTACGTGAACGGAGTGCAGAAGTTCAAGGGAGCGAACTTCCCGGACTGGTTTACCGGCACGAAGGCAAGCTTTAGCCTGGGCGTCAACTGGTGGGATCCGCCGTTTAAAGGGCTGATCGACGAGCTGCGCGTGTACGATGGCGCACTGACTCCTGCGCAGGCGGCGGATTTGGCCAAGAACCCGTCTTAAGCATGAGCATGCCCCAAGATAGGCAGTAATAATAAGGGACGAAGTGAAAAGAGGAAAACTCTTTCCCTTCGTCCCTTTTGATTTACCTGAATGGAACACAAACTGGACACTAGGAAGCTATTTCATTTGGATGCTGTTCTATTCAGGGAAGAAGGGAGATTCGCAGTCTCCTCTTATGTTTGTAAGCCTTTGCAAATGGAAGATACCATTTTAGGAGGTTTGAGGATAAACTAGGACTAGACAGCAGGATGGAAACGGCAAGCTCAGGATACATACCTATGAATGAAGGGTGAAAGATGGAAACATGAAGTTTATTTGGAACCGTTACATGCTGGGCGTGGCCATGATCCATGTCCTGGGGCTGCTCGCCTTATTTACGGTGGCGCCCGACCATCCGGCTTTTGTCGGCATGGGAATTGCGGCATACGTCTTTGGCGTCCGCCATGCTTTTGATATCGACCATATCGCCGCGGTCGATAACACGATACGCAAATTGGTAGCGCAGAAAAGGGACTCCCGGGGCGTAGGTTTCTTCTTCTCTCTGGGGCACTCGACGGTCGTCTTCCTGTTGGCGGTGCTGACGGCCATCTCCGCACGCTTTGTCGCCAAACATATGTCCGGCATGCAGGAAATCGGCGGCATTATCGGGGTGACCGTGTCAGGGGTATTCCTGCTGTTCCTTGCCGTGCTCAATATCATGCTGTTTGCCCAGCTCTGGCGCACGTTCCGTCGAATTCGGGAAGACCGGCTCGGGGAAGCGGAGCTGGAGGAAATGTTCGAAGCGAAAGGCTTCTTTACGCGTTATTTGGGCAGATGGTTCAAGCTGGTCACAAAAAGCTGGCATATTTACCCGATCGGCTTCCTGTTCGGCCTCGGTTTTGACACGGCCACCGAGATCTCGCTGCTGACGATGTCGGCGGGGGCGGCGAACCAGCAGGTTCCAGTTCTCGGCATTATTGCGCTGCCGTTGTTGTTTGCGGCCGGCATGAGCCTGTTCGATACGCTGGACGGCCTCATGATGACCAAGAGCTATGCCTGGGCCGGCGACCGCCCGGTCCGGAAGGTCTACTACAACCTGATCGTCACGGCCATTTCGGTGGTGGCCGCCCTTGCGGTCGGTGCAGTAGAGCTGGTGCAGATTACGATGGAGAAGCTCCATTTGTCCGGCGGCATTTGGGATGTGATCGCTGGCATCGACTTCGGCAACCTTGGTATTTTCCTGGTGGTAGCGTTTCTGGCCATCTGGGGCGTAGCCGTGATCATATGGAAGGTATACCGTATCGAAGAGCGGCATGCGGTGAAGGGGAAAAGCTTGTAAATGATAAAAAAACGGGATCCACCCGGCGTTATTATGCCGGTTGGTCCCGTTTTTTTTTTTTTGCAGGTCAATTTTTGTGGGGAAAATTCGCCGATAGAAGCTGTCGTTCCTCCGCTATTTCTTTCGGCGCGGAATCGTCAGCGTCTCCCAAGCGTCCGATTGGATCTGCTTGGCGGCGTATATGATCTGGCCGATATGGCTGGAATAGTGCGATACCTGCCGTTCGATCGCTTCCAGCACCGAATGCGGCTTTTCCCGGATGTAGACGGTCCGGAGCAGGTCCTCGCTGCCGAGGGAGCCGAGCGCCTGCAGAAAGACGTCCCAGCCGCGGTTCCAGATATCCAGCAGCTCTTCTCTCGAGGCGACGTTGCCCTCGAACTCGCGGTCCCGGTCGCGGCCATCTTTTTCCCCGTCGGACTCAAGGAAGTCCGTCCATCGGGAAATCATGTTCCCGCTTAAATGATGGACGATAACCGCGATGCTGTTGGAGTCTTCGTTTAACGACCAATTCAGCTTATCGTCCGGAACCTGCGCGATCGCCTTTTCGGCGGAAAGCTTCAGCTCGGCGAATTTATCATTGATCACCCGGAAATATTCGGTTCCGATATCGTGGGCGCTCATTCCAACCACCTCCGCTTGAAAATGATTTCTTTACACCAGTATAGGTGCCGTTCTTCTTTCCCGGCAAGCAGGCGGATCCCCCTAGCGGATGATCCTCTGCATTTCGGGTTTTCCGGGTTTCTCACCGCTTTTGCCAGCCCCAGTCCCGGTTCTCATATCAAAATGATTCACCCACGGTTACTCAGCTCCGGGGCCGGGGGCACCAGCTTATCGATACCGCCCATATACGGCCGAAGGGCGCTCGGGATGTAAATCGAGCCGTCTTCCTGCTGATGGTTTTCGAGCAGCGGGATCAGAATGCGGGGCGAAGCCACGGCCGTATTGTTCAGCGTGTGGCAGTACTGCAGCCTGCCTTCCGCATCGCGGTAGCGGATGTTCGAGCGCCGGGCCTGGAAATCCAGCAGATTCGACGACGAATGGGTTTCGCCATAAGCTCCGCGGCTCGGCATCCAGGTTTCGATGTCGTACTGCTTATACGTCTTCTGCGACATGTCTCCGGTGCAGACGGCCATCACCCGGTAAGGAAGCTCCAGCAGCTGCAGGATCTCTTCGGCATGCCCGGTGATTTCCTGAAGCATCGCCTCCGACGCCGCGGGATCGTTTTCGCAGAGGACGACCTGCTCAACCTTGGCAAATTGGTGGACGCGGTACAAGCCGCGTACGTCCCGGCCCGCCGAGCCGATTTCCCGGCGGAAGCAGCTCGACACGCCCGCCAGCCGGATCGGGAGGGCGGCGTCGATCACTTCGTCGCTGTAGTACGATACCAGCGACACTTCCGAAGTGCCGACGAGCCACTTGTCCTCACCGGCCAGCTCATAGGTCTGATCCTTCCCGGTTGGGAAGAATCCCGACCTCGCCAGCGCCTCGGGACGGACCATGACCGGCACGTCCATCGGCGTAAATCCGCGCGAGGCCAGAAGGTCAATCGCCAGCTTCTGCACGGCCAGATGAAGGAACAGGCCGGCCCCCTTCAAATAATAGCTGCGGCTGCCCGCCGTCTTGACCCCGCGCGGAATATCGAACAGATCGTGCAGCTCGCCGAGTGTGACGTGGTCCTTCATCTCAAAATCGAATTCCCGCGGCGTCCCGATCCGGCGGACTTCCACATTGTCGCTGTCGTCCCTGCCAATCGGCGTATCCTCCGAGACAACGTTGGGGGCGAGGAGCATCAGTTCCTCAAATTTACCGGTTGCCTCGCGCAGACCGGCTTCGCAGCCGTCCAGGCTGCGATTAATTTCCTTAACTTGGCCCTTAACCTGCTCCGCAGCTTCGTCCTGGCCCTGCTTCAGCCATCCCGCGATGCTCTTGGTCAGCTCATTGCGCTGCGCCCTGAGCGATTCCGTCTCCTGCAGCAGCCTTCTTCGCTTCTCGTCCCATTCCAGCAGATCGTCCACCTGAAAGGGAATGTTTTTTTGCTCCGCGACTTGCTGTACCTGCTCCTGATGGTCACGGATGAATTGAATGTTTAGCATCGTTACCGTCTCCTTTGTCCCTTTGTCCTGTAAAAAAGCAAAAAGCGCCCTCATCCCTTGGGACGAGGAGCGCTTGCTCGCGGTGCCACCCAATTTGACCGGCCTGCCGAAGACAGTGCCGATCCGCTTGGTTCCGCGATAACGGACGGATGCCGGTTAACTTAGAGAGGGATGGTGCAGCCGCTGCCGTCATGCTGTGCACACACGGGAAACGCCATCCGCTCCGGTCGAAAACGCCTCACAGTTGGATGCTGTTCATCGGCGTAATGTCACTGTTCAGTTCTTTGCGGTTTAGTATAGCGTAAACCGATGAAAAGCACAATATACGTACATCCCTTACCTGGATGCGTACTCCTCCAGAAACTTCTGTATTTCTTGGTGAATACGGAGCAGGCTCTCAACATCGGAAGCAGGAATCTGCTCGAGGGCATGTCCCATGGCCTGGTAGGAGCGTGGCTTAACCGCAGACTGAAGGGAACGCTCCCGTCCATCTGCGGAAAGGCTCAGTTTGACCTCCCTGCGGTCCGTCTCGGAGATGACGCGGTCTACCAGTCCCGATTGGACGAGGCCCTCCACTTGAACGCTGATGGTGCTTTTGGGAGAAGAGAGGCGTTCGGTTAATTCCTTTAGCGTCATGCCGGGCGCGGTATACAGTGTGTTCAGGATGGCGAGCTGCAGCACGGTTAGTCCCAGGCTCTCCGCGTTGCTGCGCGTAAACTCCAGGAGGCGCTGCTGAATACCGGTAAAGGATTGAACGACTTCGGCGGCCAGCTTGATTTGCGGATCTTGGCGCTCTTGATGATCCATGGTTCAGGCAACCTTTCGTCTATTAATTTGTTCAATATTGAACAGTTCAAGTACGGACAAATTATATGCGGATCTGGGGCATTTTTCAAGGTTCAAATCTCCGATTCAGGGTTAAAAACAAGTACCACATTCTAACGAAAGAAAGGTGATCACGATGATCGGACTCGCGATATTGTTTTTGATCATTGCCATCGTAGCTGCGATTTTCGGCTTCTTCGGCATCGTCTCTGCGCTGGTTGGCGTCGCAAAGGTGCTGTTCTTCGTCTTCCTGATCCTGTTTATCCTGTCGCTGATTTTTGGCAGAAGACGGAGCAGCTGACGCCACGGCGCCGCTGATCCAATTCATACGAAGGCTCTATAAACGCAGAAAAGGCTTGCGCCCACATACGTGTGGGACAAGCCTTTTTGGGTTGAGCGAATTCGAAACTGCGTAAGTTTTATCCGGTCCGCACGCTGGTATTTGCAGTAGGCTTTCGCGCGGGCTTCCGCCAAAACAGGGTAAGGCTTTGAGTGGTGCACCAAAGCGCAAACAGCAGAAACAGCACCGACCAGGCGATGGCGGGGAGCACGGTCATATGAGCCAGGTTGGCCGCGTCACCGGCCTGCCGCGGGTTGGTCAGGGAAGTGATCGCCAGGGTGAGCGGCCCGACGACGGATTCCTCCAAGCAAAGGAAGGCGAGCAGAAGGTAATAGAGATTGCGCACGGTGCTGCCCAGCAAATAAAACACGATGTTCAGCGCCATAAAGATGACAAGCCACCAAACGCCGTAGCTGTTCCGGACAAAAAAGAGCAGGTTGACGGCAGCCAGCATCGTGATCAGGATCAGCCCGGCGGCCTGCCTGCGTTTGGCGTACCCGTAGAACAGAAGCACTGCGAAGATGGAAGCGATCGTATACCCCGACAGCGAGACGAGCACGGAGCTCCAGCCGGTGGATAAATAGGAGTAGGTGGTCCCGCTGTGATCGGCATTGAGTTCGATGCGCAGAACCCTTCCGGAGAGCAGCAGGGTGACGACCGCATGGCCGAACTCATGAATCATCGTATCCAGGGTGCGGAACCAGGAGGAGAACGGGATCAGCCGGGTTAGAATCGCGGATACGACAAGAAACAATACAGCCTTTAAGGATTTATTCACGGGCAGCTCCTTTCCAAACGGTAACATGCGGATCAGTATCTTTTGTTCCATCATACACGATCCCATTAAAAAGGGAAGCGCAGCGGCTGCGCTTCCCGGTTGTTGCGAATCTATAACGTTATAGGCGAACGGCTTACAGATCGTCGAATCCGTTGTCGTCGCCGACCTTACCGTAGTTGCGGGACTTGGCTTCGAAGAAGTCCGTTTTGGTGGCGTTAAGCGCTTCGTCGGAGAAAGGACGGATCCACGGCATGCAGTTGGAGTCCACGCCTTCGTAGCCCTTTTCCATTCCCATCATTTTGAGGCGTTTGTTGGCGATGTATTTGATGTAGTCGGACAGCTCATTCAGGTCGATGCCCTTGACCTCGCTGAGCGTGTAGTGTGCCCAATTGGTCTCCAGCTCTACCGCCCGGTCGATCGTGCGGTAGACGTAGTCCATGTTCTCCTTCGTGTTCAGCTCAGGGAAATCCTTAAGCAGCTGCTTGAACACTTCGCCGAAGAAGTAGCAGTGCTGGTTCTCGTCGCGCTGGATGTAGGAGATCATTTGGCTGGTCGCCATCATCTTCTGGTCGCGGGCCAGGTTGTAGAAGAAGGCGAACGTGCTGTAGAAGAAAACGCCTTCCAGGATCAGGTCGGCCACGAGCGCTCTGAAGAAGGTTTGCGGATTCTGCTCGTCGCGGAATTCCTGGTAGATTTCCGAGATGAAACGGTTGCGGTCGAGCAGCACCGGATCATGCTTCCAGTATTCGAAAATTTCTTTCTGCTCCTGCTCCGAAACGATGGAAGACAGCACGTAGGAGTAAGATTGGTTGTGTACGACTTCCTGCTGACCGATGATGGCCGAGATGGCCTCCAGCGAGGAGTCGGTAAAATAACGCTTTACGTCGCCGATGAACATCGTTTGCATCGAGTCCAGCACGGCGAGCAAAGAAATGTTGATCTTGAAGGTGCGCTGCTCTTCCGGATCGAGGTTCACGAACTGCTGCGCGTCTTTGGCCATTGGGATTTCGTCGGCGATCCAGTGGTTCAGCAGCAGAACCTTATACAATTTATACATATGGGGCATGCGGATATCGTTCCAGTTCAGAATGCCTGAGCATTCTCCCTCGATGATGCGGGTCGAGCGGTTCGGCGCTTCGGTGTTAAAAATCTTTTGCATTTGCATACTCGATTCCTCCTCGTACTTCTGTTTTGACTTGCTCATATATATCAACATCCACCGCAGAATGCTGTAATCCATATCAGTTGATCTATACCAGTGATCTTTAACGTAAGGTTTCAGATAGTCAGCCACACTTGATGCAGTAGTGATTTCCAGTTTTAGTTGGCAGTTTTAGTCGGACGCGTGGCGAGCCTCCCGTATTTTGGCAAAGCCAAAACAGGGAGCAAAGCCGCGCGACGAGCGTGGTCTCCGAGAATCGAGGAGACCATCACACGCACCGCTCAAACGTAAAAGCGTGTCCCCCATAACCTGCGGAGCAGAGGGGGACGAAAGCGACTCACAGCACATATTCACATCACAATCCGCCACCCGCCGGTCATCCGCCAACATTCCGGGTGTCCAGAGGGCAGCGCCCTCGGGGCCCTCCTAAAAGCTTCCCGAAGGGAAGCTCACTTCGAAAGCATAAGCTTGGAAGGGAGGGTTTGGGAGGGATCGAAAAAGGTTTTAGGCTATTATAACGTTTACGACGCGCACGACTCGCACTCTTCAATCGTCAGCGCACGGCTCCGGACGTAGTACGTTGTTTTGATGCCGGCTTTCCAAGCGTGAAGGTGAAGCTCCAGGAATTCCGTCGCCCGGATATCCGGACGAACGTACAGGTTGAAGCTTTGCGCCTGGTCGATGTGGCGCTGACGCGCCGCGGCCATCTTGATGGACCAATGCTGGTCGATCAGGAATGCCGTTTTGTAATACCAGATCGTCTTCTCGGACAGGTCCGGAGCCGGGTTGGCGATCTTGTAGGTCGTTTTTTCCTCGTAAGACAGAAGGTCGTACAGCGGATCGATGCTGGCGGTGGAGCCAGCAATGATCGAAGTCGAGCCGTTCGGCGCGATGGCGAACAGCCAGGCGTTGCGGACGCCGTTCTGCTGCACTTCCTGCTGGAGTTCTTTCCACTGCTCGGTAGTAACGAACTTGCCTTCATGCTCGCCGTCGACATAACCGCGGCTGGTGAAGTAAGCGCCGTTCTCCCAGTCGGAGCCTTTGAACTTCGGATAGTGGCCCTTCTCCTTGGCCAGCTCCATGCTGGATCTGACGAGCAGGTAGTTGATTTTTTCGTACAGATTGTCGTTATATTCAACCGCTTCGTCGGACTCCCAGCGGATGCCTTCGAGGGCGAGCAGGTGATGCAGGCCGAAGGTGCCGAGTCCAACCGCGCGGTATTGGCTGTTCGTATACTGGGCTTGCAGCACTTCAATGTTGTTGATGTCGATGACGTTGTCCAGCATGCGTACCTGGATCGGCACCAGGCGGTCCAGCACATCGTCCGGAACGGCACGGGCCAGGTGAATCGAGTTCAGGTTGCAGACGACAAAGTCGCCGGGAACCTTGGAAATGACGATCCGGGTTTGGCCGTCTTTGGTCACGAGTTCCTCTTTTTCCACCACGGTGGCGGACTGGTTCTGCATAATTTCGGTGCACAGGTTGGACGAGTAGATCATGCCGTGTGCACGGTTCGGGTTCGCCCGGTTGACGGTATCCCGGTAGAACATGTACGGCGTGCCGGTCTCGAGCTGCGATTTCATGATGCGCTTCATGATGTCGATCGCAGGCACCGTAATTCTTGGAAGCAGCGGGTGGGCAACCGCTTCGGCGTACTTCTCGCGGAACGATCCTTGACCGACTGTCTCGTCATAATAATCCTCAAGACCCGCCGGACGGCCGTTGCCATCCTTCCAGCCCATGATTTTCTTCACTTCGTGCGGGCAGAACAGGCTCCACTCGCTGCGGGCTTCTACCGCCTCCATGAATAGATCGGGCAGGCATACGCCATGGAACACGTCATGCGCTCTCATGCGCTCGTCACCGTTGTTCAGCTTCAGGTCCAGGAAGGCCAGGATGTCCTTGTGGAAGACGTCCAGGTAAACGGCAACCGCACCTTTGCGGGTGCCGAGCTGGTCAACGCTGACCGCTGTGTTGTTCAGCTGGCGGATCCAAGGGATGACGCCGGAGCTGGTGTTCTTGTGACCGCGGATGTCGGAGCCGCGCGCCCGGACTTTGCCGAGGTAGACGCCGATGCCGCCGCCCATTTTGCTGAGACGGGCCACGTCGGTGTTGGAGTCGAAGATCCCTTCCAAAGAGTCGTCCACCGTGTCGATAAAGCAGCTGGACAGCTGTCCGGCGACCTTCTTGCCGGCGTTGGACATCGTTGGTGTGGCGGCGGTCATGTACAGATTGCTCATCGCCCAATAGGCTTCCTTCACGAGCTCAAGGCGCTTGTCCTCCGGCTCGGTGTGCATCAGGTACATGGCGATGACCATGTAGCGCTCCTGCGGGAGCTCCATGACGCGTCCGTCAAAATCATGCGCCAGATAGCGATCGGACAGGGTTAGCAGCCCGATATAGTCGAACAGCAGGTCGCATTGGTAATCGATGCAGCGGCCCAATTCTTCAATTTGCTCTTTTGTATAGCAGGTGAGGAGCTCCTCGCGGTAGATTCCTTTTTGCACCAGCTCGGTAATGAGAGGATAGAACGCACCGTATGGCTCGTCAGGATAGGCTTTGTAGCGGCGGTTGTAAGCGGCCTTCTTGTACAGGGAGGTCAGCAGCGAGCGCGCTGCGGCAAACTTCCAGTTCGGCTCCTCCTTGGTGACCAGCTCAAGCGCCGACATCGTGAACGCGCTGCTGATCTCGTCTCCGGTGACTTCCTCGCGGCGAAGTTTGCTCTGCACGCCCCGGAGGAGGCGCTCCTTGTCCAGGGTCTCCAGCCCCTCCAGGATTCGGTCGGCATAAACGGAGAGACGGATTTCATCAAAAGCCAGCTGGCGGTTGTTCGGTTTGGTAACGAGCTGCGGCATGGTGCAGATCTCCTTTCAAAGTTTGTATATTTGGTATAACGGAAAGTAGGACGATGCTGTTAAGAGGGAGCTCTTGCTGTGCTTGCCCATACAAAAGGCATTTCCGAAGAACCTGAAGCACAGGTACGAAAATGCCGCTATATCCCGTACGCCCTATTTACGAGCATGGGAAAAAATATCTATCACCCTATGTATAGATATCGACTGGCATCACGCACCTATTCCTCGTAGGCCTTTCGTGAGACAAAACAGGCAGGTCTCCTGACTCCCGAAAATGCGATATTCGGCGCCTTCCCGTCCTCGTGACGGACAGTGGCTTTAGCCGACATCGTGCCGAAAGCTCGGAGCTCTCGGCCTTCCGGTTACAGTGGCGGGACCGTGACGGATTCACACCGTGCTTCCCTATTATGAACGCCTGGCAAATCATGCCGTGTTCACCTGTTTCCACTATATTTGGTTGCTTTCATACTAATTTAACCCAATATATTGTGTTTGTAAACCTAGTTCCTCTTAAAAGACGAGCAATGAGAATTATACCAGATGGACCCCCTGGGCGCTACTGTGAACCATTGGAGATTAGTCTCTTGAGGGGGGTGAAAAGGCAGAAATCGGGCGGAATTTGCAGGAAAAACGCGAATAAAAAAATTTTGCGGCCATCCTTTTGCGATTCCTCAGATGGTCGGGTACAATAAAATTAGGAATAAAGTTCGATCCGCTTGCAAAAGGATAAAGGAGGCGCACGACCATGGCAATTGCAGAGGTAACGGTCATTCCGATCGGAACGGCCACGACCAGCCTGAGCTCCTATGTGGCACAGATGCAGCAGGTGCTGGCGGAGCAGAAGGGGATCAGCTACGAGCTGACGTCGATGAGCACGATCATCGAGGGGGCTCTTCCGGATGTATGGCAGGCGATTGCAGCCCTGCACGAAGCCCCGTTCCTGGCCGGCGCGCAGCGCGTATCCACTTCGGTCAAAATCGACGACAGACGGGACAAAGCCTCATCCAGCGCCCAGAAGCTGCAATCGGTCCGCGACAAATTGAAATAAATTCCAGCTGCAAATGAAGTATTGCATTTTGTAGAAGAAGTTGTATAATAGTTTTTGTTTCTCGGAAAATTTCATTTTCCACGCTGGTGTAGCTCAGGGGTAGAGCAACGCACTCGTAATGCGTAGGCCGGGGGTTCAATTCCCTTCACCAGCATCTTTCATAAGCCTTACAGGACGCGGGTTTCCGGATTTCGGAGACCGCGTCTTTTTTGTTGATTCGGGCGCTGTTTCTCCAATGTTTCTAACGATTTTCTACAGGAGGATCCGCAGGTCCGCCGCGGGCTCTATCGAGATTGCCGAGTAAAATAGTCTTTTGAACCGCTGACTCTGTCCACAACGCTGGAAGGTTTTTTTCATAGGATAAACTGATCCTATCAAGAAAGGGGAATATCAGATGAGCGAAGTTGCTGGAGTTGGTTATGGTGGCGGCATGTCTACAAGCGTTGGCATCATTCTCGTCCTCTTTATTCTGCTTGTCATCATTGCGAAAACCTGGGGATATTAATTTCTGAACGGTCCTTAGCCCGCCTGATCGATAAGGAGGCATGAGACCAGCACAAAGCGAAGCGCAGTGATCCGTTATGGATCCTGCGCTTTTTTTATATAGACCGTATCCAGTACATAATTTCCCGTCCCCAAAGCCACAATGGGGAGGATACTATTGCTGAGAGCTTAGGAGGTTCCACCCCATGTATTTTTATAAAGAAGACCTGATTAACATGATCGTCCCGGACAAGCCCGATCCCAGCGCCGCTAAGGTGTTGCAGGAAACGCTGGGCGGACGCTTCGGCGAAATGCGCACGATGATGCAATTCTTTTTCCAAAGCAACAATTTCCGTGGCAAGGACACCCAGTTCCGTGACCTGATCCGCGGCGTGTTTTTGGAAGAAATCAGCCACGTCGAGCTGGTGCAGCACACGATCAACCAGCTTCTTACCGGTTCTGGCGCGGAAGGTGCCGGCAATGCCGGGTCGGACGGCGCGCCGCTGGACGAGGCGATCAAGCACGCCAACCCGCATCATTTTATTATGGGAGCCCAAAGCTCACTTCCGGTCGATGCCGCCGGCAACCCGTGGAACGGCAACTACGTGTATGACCATGGCAACCTGATCAGCAACCTCCTGGATAATCTCGTTCTGGAATCGACGGGGGTGCTGCAAAAATCGCGGATTTACGAAATGAGCACCAACCAGACGTTCCGCGAAACGCTGGCCTTCCTGATCGTGCGCGACAACGCGCATCAGAACGCCTTCGCCAAGGCGCTGGAGACGCTCGGTGTCAATTGGGCCAAGCTGTTCCCGGTTCCTAACTATGACATTAACAAGTATCCGGAATGCCGCAAATACGTCGATATGGGCTTCCATAACGCACAATTTAACTTCCGGCTGGACACCACCCGCATCGGCGAAATATTCAGCGGACAGACGCCTAGCCGTAACGGCGGGGAGCTGAAGGTGATTCAGCCGCCGGAGGGCTTCCCGGTACCGATGATGCCTGAGCTGGCCAACGAGCACAGCCCCGGGATCACGGATATGAATCGTTAAGGCGGACAGCCTGACCCAGATTCCTTTAGTTTTTAGCGCAGCGCTCCAAGCCTGAATAATCCCGGAACCCCTGGGTAAAATACGGGGGATCATTCCTAGAGGAGGTAAACAGTAATGACGATGGTTCGCGACGTAATGACCAAAGACGTAAAGGTATGCGCACCCCATGATTCGGTCACGGCTGCGGCGCAAATCATGCGCGATGTCAACTGTGGATCGGTTCCGGTCTGCGAAGGCAAAAAAGTGGTGGGTATGATTACCGACCGCGATATCGTGCTGAACTGCGTAGCCGCAGGTAAAGACCCGGGCAGCGTACACTGCCATGACTGCATGACAAGCAATGTCATCTCGTGCTCGCCGGACACCGATGCCCATGAGTGCGCGAAATTGATGGCCGACCATCAAATCCGCCGCATTCCGGTTGTAGAGAACGGAGAAATGGTGGGGATTTGTGCAATTGGCGACCTGGCAACGATGAACATCCACATCAACGAAGCCGGTGATGCACTCAGTCAAATTTCCGAACCTCTTCATTAAGAGGACGGCGCGGCAGGGAAACTTGTTCGCTGCAGCAGCACCCGTAACGCGGAAGCGCGTTACGGGTGCTTTTTCGTCTATGTCTGCGCTCAGATTTTCTGTTGACTTCAGGCCATTCCCTCATTACAATGATTTGTAACAACATAGGCGATGGAGTTCGCCTTTAACCGCCCGTGAGCTAATGACTCCTACCAGTGCAGACACTGGTAGGAGTCTATTTTTTTGCAGACATTCCGGCACCGGGACAGGCAGGGGAGCGGTAATTTGCCCCTGAATGAGGAATAATAGGAAGTACATCATAGCTGGGGGGAAACCGCTGTAATGGGAAAATGGATAACGAGGGGAAAACGCAGGTTATACGTGTATGCAGGCAAATTCATGCATTTCGCGCTGCTTGGCTATATCGTGAAGTGGTCGGTCATCGGAAGTCTGGTAGGGGTCCTTACAGGCTCCGGATCGGCCTTGTTTCTGGCAGCGCTGGATGCGGTTACAGAGCAAAGGCTGCAGCACCCGTGGCTTCTGTGGCTGCTTCCATTTGGAGGGGCTTTGGTGAGCTATTTGTACTGGAAGTACGGAAAGGACGCATCCAAGGGAAATAACCTGATTCTGGAACAGATTCATGACGGCGGCGGAGCCATTCCGCTGCGCATGGCCCCGCTCGTCCTGTTCGGAACGATCCTGACCCATTGGTTCGGCGGCTCGGCCGGACGGGAAGGTACGGCGGTGCAGATGGGCGGAAGCTTGTCGGAATGGATTGGCAAGAGGCTTCGACTGAGCCCCGCCGACCGGCCCATTATTCTAATGTGCGGCATCAGCAGCGGCTTTGGCTCGGTCTTTGGGACGCCGCTCGCTGGAACCGTCTTCGGGCTGGAGGTGCTCGCAGTGGGGATGATCCGTTACGAAGCGCTGTTTGCCTGTTTTGTGGCGAGCTTTATCGGTGACCTGACCACGAAGGCGTGGGGGATTCATCATATTCATTATTCTGTGAACGCGATCCCGGCGATTACGCTGATCACGGTGCTGAAGGTCGTGCTCGCGTCGATGGTGTTCGGTCTGGCCAGCATTTTATTCAGCGAGCTGACCCATTGGCTGAAGGCGCGGTTCACCGGATGGTTCCGGAATCCGGCGGTCAAGAGCTTTGCCGGGGGCTGCATCCTGATTGTCATCGTCTACACGTTCGGCACAAGGGAATACCTCGGGCTTGGGCTTCCGCTCATCAGCGATGCTTTTGAAGGGACGGCGCCAAAGCTGGCGTTTCTCTGGAAAACCGTGTTCACCTCGATTACGCTGGGGGCCGGATTCCAAGGCGGTGAGGTGACTCCGCTGTTCGTCATCGGCGCAACGCTGGGCAGCACGCTGGCGGGCCTGCTGCATCTAGCGGTGCCGTTTATGGCAGCCCTCGGATTTATCGCGGTGTTCAGCGGCGCGACCAATACCCCGATTGCCTGTTTTATCATGGGGATCGAGCTGTTCGGCTCGGGGAACCTGGTGTACATGTTCATCGCCTGTGTCGTCAGCTATTATTTTTCCGGGCATACCGGCATCTACGTGTCGCAGCGGATCGGGGTGTCCAAGTCCGGGCTGCTGCGCCTGCCGGAACAGGCGACGCTGGCTTCGGTCCGAGGGAAGAAGGGACGGCAGAAGGGGAAAAGGGAGCGCGCCTAATTTTTTTGGCAAGACATCTTCCCCACTGGGCGCCCTGGGCATATGCTATCCCATCATCGATTGGAGGGATTGCATTGTCTTCTGGAAAGAAAGCCCAAGTGAAACACTTAGCGTGGCACGAAACATTGGAAATGCATGAGCTGGTTGCAGGACAGTCCAACGACCTGATTTGCCTGAAAATGGACATCGGCAAGGTGACTGATCCGCAGCTTCATGCCCTGTATAAAGAGGCTATCATGGGCCTGGAGCAAAACATAAAGGACCTGCTGCAGTTTTACCCGCAAGCACCCGTCCCGGCAGCGAGAGGCGGCAAAGCCGAAGCCGCAGACATGACGGGCTTTTATGCCGGTCATCTGCTGGGCAAGGCCAAAGGTTGGGTTCGCAACTACGCCCTTGCGATTACGGAAACGGCAACGCCGGCCTTAAGGGAAGTTTTCGTTAAGCATCTGAACAATGCGATCAAACTCCATGCCAAGGTTTTTGATTTTATGGAGGAGCGTTCGATGTATCCCGCTTACGACCTGGAGCGGCTCTTGGCCAATGATATGGAAAATGCGAAAAAGGCGTTAAGCATGTAACATCTGCAATACCTGGCAAGGGGAAAAAGAGATATCGCGGAAAGTCCGGGAGCTTAGTCCCGGGCTTTCCGCGTTTTTCGGCCAAAACGGATACCGCGAAGCCGGGCCTCCCCGGCAGCTGGCATATGAAGTATACTTTCATTAAAGGTATAAATAGTTTACGTGGAACAAATAAATAGTTTACGTGAACCGGATTAACAGTTCAGGAGGTGAACGGTGTGATTGTGGTCAGCTCTTGTCTGGCCGGACTGAAGGTCCGCTATAACGGAACGGACAGCCTGAATGACGTAATTCAGCAGATGGTGGCGCAAAACCTGGCGGTGACGGTTTGTCCTGAATTGCTGGGGGGATTTGTCACTCCGAGAGAGCCTGCGGAGATCTTAGGCGGTGATGGGAGAGACGTGCTGGAGGGCCGGGCCAGGGTTGTTGAGAAATCGGGCCGGGACGTCAGCGGCATGTATATTCAGGGGGCTCACCGGACGCTGGAGAAAGCCCGTGAAGTCGGTGCGTCCATGGTGGTGCTCAAGGAGTACAGCCCCTCCTGCGGAAGCGCCATGATTTATAACGGTTCCTTCGCCAATGAGAAGGCTGCCGGCAGCGGAGTGACGACCGCCCTGCTGGAACGGGAGGGCATCCGGGTAATGTCCGAAGAAACGTTTCTGGAGGCTCTGGACTCAGGGCTCCTCTAAAATCGACGGCATCCTTCGTCCATCCCGGGAAAATTTCGGACAAGTTTGACAGGGCGGATGAATATATATGACCTTAAAGGAGGTCATATGATGCTTAAGAAGAAACGGTTTCGCAATTATGCGCTCTGGATCAGTATGGTCTCACAGGTGCTTCTGCTTGTGCAGCTGATCGGCCATCTCACAGGCGCGTTTGAACTGTCGGATATGAAGCGGCAGGAGCTCGTGGCGGCCGCGGACCTGGTGCTCGGAATCTTGGCGACGCTGGGGATTATCTCCAACCCGACCAAGCCGAACAGCGGCGGGTATAATTTGTAGACGGGAACCCTGCTGTGCGGCTGTCAGCTGCCGGGCAGGGTGTTTTTTTGCCAAACTCCGGTGTCCCGCATTGGAACTGAATCCGTGTGAAAGCTGCTCCGCCATTTGGCGGCGCGATTTTGGATAGGATCGATCCACTTCGTTTGATATGATGGAAGGAAAGACTTGCCGGAAGGAGAAGCTTCATGAAAATACTGGTATCAGGTTTTGAGCCCTTTGGCGGAAATGCGGTCAATCCGACGGAGCAGCTCGTGCGCGAGATCCGGGAGGAGACGTTTACGGAGGCCGAGGTCCGGACGATTCTGCTTCCTGTTCACTATGACGAATGCGCCGAAAAGCTCCTTGAGGCGGTGCGTGAATTTCAGCCGGACGCCGTGATCTGCTGCGGCCTGGCCGCTGGCCGGACGGCGGTAACACCGGAGCGGATCGCCGTGAACGTCAAGGACGTTGCGCCGGAAGCGGCGTACGCCGACAACAAAGGGGAGAGACCGCAGGATCTGCCCATTAATCCGGCAGGACCGGACGGATTGTTCTCGCGGCTGCCGATCCGTGAAGCGGTGAACCGGATGAATGCGGAGGGGATTCCGGCTGCCGTGTCCGAGTCGGCCGGCACGTTTATTTGCAACAACACGATGTATGCCGTGCTGGATTATATCCGTGAGCAGAAACTGCCCACGCTGGCGGGTTTTGTCCATTTTCCGGCCTCTACGGGAATGGCGCTGCAGAAGCCGGGCCTGCCTTCGCTGCCGCAGGAAACGATGCTGCGGGCGCTGCGCGTCATCATCCATGCGACGATCGATGCGGTAAAGCAGCAGCGGCAGCCCGCGGTGTAACGCGTATCCCACACCGCCCTTAAACGAACACTTCCAGATGCTTGTTCACAACAAGCGCCGGGGGTGTTTTTTGCTGTTATTGCCCTTCGCCGGCGCGGTCCACCGGACGCTTGAAAAATCCGGTCAGGCGGTCCTGATGCGGAACGATCTGTACAAGCTCCCAGCCGTGGCGCCCCCACGAGGACAGCGCATAATTAAAATCCACCGCCGTGTGGCCGCGGTATGATTGCACGTATTCAAGCAGCCCTGCGTCCGTCCCGTATTCCCATTCCGGCGGTTCAGCGCCGGCGGAATGACGGTAACGCTGGGGCAGCCCGCTCAGGCGGACGCCTGTGGTGCACAGCGCTTGGAGAATAGCCTCCGGCTCCGTTTCCTCCAAACCCAAAAAGCGGGGCGGATGGGGGAGATGAAACTTGGCGTGAGAATGGAAAATTTGCAGCACTGCCGTGCCGCACGGATTGCCGGTGTCGTCTCTGACCAAAAACCATACGCATTGCTCGCGCTCCTCGGGCGGGCCCCAGTTCTCTACCGACTCCGACAAGCGGAATCCGGCGGGGACCTCGTATCCCGACTTCCGAATCTCCTCGCAGATCGGACCCATCAGCTGTTGAATGTAGATGCCGTATGCACGGTCGCCGAATTCTGCAAACATGCCGCTGAGTTCCGCCGCATACTCTTGAAGACCGCCTCCCTGTATTATCATGTGAAGGATAAAGAACAGCTGCTTCAGCTCGTTGGGGATAAAATAAGCGAAGAAATGGACAGGCCGGACCCGGACCTGCCTTGGCAGGAACAGCTGGTGCAGTGGGGCATGCGTTCCGGCGTGTACTGCACCGCTACCGTGATGAGGTCGACCTGTTCAATGGCGGCATCGCCATGGGGTACCACCGGCTGCTGCAGATTGAAAGACGGTACCAAATCTTTGCATCGGCCGGATTTGCAGACGGTCACATCCCGTGGATGGCGTCCATGGTGAAGAACCATGTGCTCGGCTTTGTGGCCGAAGAGGTGCGGCTGAAAGGGATGGCCGGCCGGCGAGGAAGCCCAGGCCCAGTTCAGCGAGGAGTACGCCCGGTTTTTTCGCAGTTTACCAAGGGAGCAGTTTCCGAATATGATCCGGCTGGCTTCCCATACGACCGGTACCGGATGGCAGGAGGAATTTGAATTCGGGCTGGACGTCCTGATAGACGGCTTCCGCCAGAAGCTCTCAGAATGATACGGTGCTTCCGGCAAACAGAAAAATCAGGGGGACTAGGAAGTCCGCCCTGATTTTTTTCCGTAAAACACCGCGAAGTCCAAATACTTGTACATACAGTCCACATCTTCAAAGCCTGCCTCTTCCATCCACTGGATCTGGTCGGCGGCGGTAGCGTTAATATCCAGGCTTCTGCGTTCAATCGACGCCTGAATGGCTTCTTCCTGCAAACCGCTTGCCCTGATTTCTTCCAGCCAGCGTCTCCGGTAATATACGTCCGCCTGATCGGTATGGCCCTTTACCTGATCGGCATTGACGAAGATGCCGCCTTCATTCAGCAGCCGATGGATCGTGGTGAACAGCTGCCTTTTTTCCGGATGGGACAAGTGATGAATGGACAGGGAAGAGACGACGGCATCGTAAGTTTGCGTAAACGGATAGCTGCTGTAATCCCCGGTAATATAATCAACGTTCGGTGCCTCGTGGAACCGCCGGCGGGCCTCCTGCAGCATGCTGTCGCTTAAATCCATCAGCGTAAGCCGGGCTTCAGGGTATTTGAGCAGTACCATGCTGGAGAACAGGCCTGTTCCGGCCCCCAGATCCAAAATACATGAAGAAGAACTTCCGCACTCCACCAGAGACAGGGCCATCCCGTAAAAGTCGTCGAAGCAGGGAATCAGTCCCCTCCGCTGCCGGTCGTAATCCTTTGCATTGGCGTCAAAAAGCTTGATCACAGATCTGTCCATCACCATTCTCCTTTACCCGTGAATTGGAATCGTTGGAATTGACTTCATTGTAGCGGCAGTCCGCTCATTATGGAAATATATAAACCGTATTATAGTTATAGGTATTCCCTATATCATGGTTAAACCCGATAGAGTTATGGCGGCGAGCTCCCTTTAATCTAGAGAACATCGCGCGTATTTCATAGGGCAAATGGACTTGAATGATATTTGTCCAAACGGGATCACTTAACACGGCATACGATAGAGTATAAACAGGAGAGAGGGGGAGAAGGCATGAGTGGTGTAGGAAACCCATTTACCTCAACGGGAGCCATCCTGGTTCTGTTTATTCTGCTCGTCATCATTACCAAATCCTTTATCTACTAATCCATGGACCCTAACGGTCCTTGGGGAACGAAGCTCCTGCCCCGGCGGGGGCTTTCGTTATTTCATAAGAAGGGCGGATACTGCAGTATATACATATGACTTGAAAAAGAAATTATAGGCGAGAAAATGGAAGAACGGGGGAGAATACAGGGGAAGATAGCGCATACATGGGGTTTTGGGTTCAGGGGGTTATAACGCTATAATGAAAAACAGTGAATCATCGGACCCGGCGAACCTGAGAGTGGGGAGCCTGCTTGAATACCTAGCAACTTTTCATGAACGGACAGCAATTGGATTAGCTATATAGAATGGACTAAAGTTCAATCTATATCGATACAACTTTATAACCACAGGAGGGATTATTTCTTTGTTTTTGAATTGGATCAAACAAGGCTTCTTTAGCAATGTCAGAAAGGATATTTTATCCGGTCTAACCGTTGCCTTCGCGCTTATTCCCGAAGCCATCGCGTTCTCCATTATGGCCGGAGTGGATCCGATGGTCGGTCTTTACGCATCCTTTGTGATTGCCGTCAGCATTTCGTTTTTCGGCGGACGCCCGGGGATGATTTCGGCGGCCACCGGTGCTATGGCATCTTTGATGGGACCGATTGTCGCCAAGTACGGAATCGAGTATTTGTTTGCGACCACGGTGCTGACTGGTATTTTGCAGTGGATCATGGGGACCCTGAAATTCGGGCGCTTCATCACATTTATCCCGCAATCGGTCATCGTCGGCTTCGTCAACGCGCTGGCGATCGTCATTTTTATGGCGCAGCTGCCGAATTTTGAGGGGGCTACCTGGATCATGTACCTGATGGTCGCCGGAACGCTGCTGATCATATACCTGTTCCCGCTGCTCACCAAAGCGGTTCCTTCGGCGCTTGTGGCCATTATCGTTATGACCATCATTTCGGTGCTGACGCATGCGGATGTCCGTACGGTAGGCGATATGGGTACCATTACACAGTCGCTTCCCGCATTCCATGTTCCGTCAGTTCCCTTGTCGTTTCATATGTTCCTGACGATTTTGCCTTATGCGCTTGCGCTCGCCGTCGTCGGCATGACCGAGACGCTATTGACCGCCAACCTGGTTGATGAGCTGACCGATACGGGCAGCAACAAAAACCGCGAGATCAAGGGGCAGGGCATCGCCAACGTCCTCACCGGCTTTTTTGGCGGGATGGCGGGCTGTGCCATGATCGGCCAGACGGTCATCAATGTGAAGTCGGGAGGCCGCTCCCGGCTGTCGACCTTTATCGCGGGCGCCTTTCTGCTGTTCCTGATTCTCGTGCTCGGCGATGTTGTCAAACAGGTGCCGATGGCGGCGCTGGTCGGCGTCATGATCATGGTGTCCGTGGGCACGTTCGACTGGCATTCTTTAAGAACGATGAACAAGGTGCCGCTGGGCGACACGATCGTCATGGTCGTGACCGTCGTGATCGTGGTAGCCACGTCCAATCTGGCGATTGGCGTGGTGACCGGAGTCATTTTGAGCGCCCTGAATTTTGGCTGGAAAATGGCGCGTATTCACGCACAGACCCATATCGATGAGCATGGGGTAAGGGTGTACGAAATCAAAGGGCAGATGTTCTTCGGAACGATGAACCATTTTGTGCATCTCTTCCATTACCAGGAAGACCCGGAGCAGATTGCGATTGACTTTTCCCACTCCCACATTTGGGATCAGTCGGGCGTTAACGCCGTGTCCAAGGTGCTGGCCAAGTATGAGGCGCTGGACAAAAAGGTTGCCGTCCGGGGATTGAATCCGGAGAGCCAGCGTATCATTGACAAGATCGGCGTCGCCACGGTATCGTCCCATTAATCCTCGCCTTATGATATGAGAAAAGCCTTCCGGCTTGCCGGAAGGCTTTTTTTGCATAGAAGTCCGTATAAGAAGCGAATGTCACCGCACCGTTTTCTCATAAATATTAAACCCGCTCTCATGCTGGCCCTTCAGCGCAAAACCGGCTCCGCTGTACAACCGGTTCAAGCTGGGGTTGTCGGCGATGCAGTCGAGACGGATTCGGTCTTTGCCTTGGAACCTGATTCCGGTCAAGGCCCAGTGCAGAATGGCGCTGCCCAGTCCCGTCCCCCCGAATTCGCGGTCAATGGCAAGCCGGTGCAGATAGACGGAAGTATCATGCCCCTCCTCGCCCCACAGGTTGTGGTCCCATGCGCTCGCATGCTGCTGGAGAATGACGATGGCCGCAAGGCGCTCCTCCTTTTTGAACAGGAAGACGTCCCCGCGCAAGACCGCCTCGTCGATATGATGCCTGTCCTCGCCGGCCAGCAGCTGATGCCACTGCCTGGAGCCTTTGCTCTGAAGCCATTGCGCCGTTCGCAGCAGCAGCCCTTTGGCGGCCTCGACATCTTCCGGACCGGCCTGGACGGCACGGATTTCCGGGGTGACCCACTCCTGATTGATGATAAAATGATCTGCATTTGCCTGCTTCATACATCCACCCTCCAAGCGTTACATATGTTCTTATTGTAAGAAGCCGTGAGGAATTAGGCAAATGGTTCATATCGGAGCGGTCCGGGGGTTTTTACGTGACGCACGTGTTCTGTAGCGGGGATCGTGAGCCGTCCAGGCCGTTAACAAACGGTCAGCAGTGTATGTACCAGAGGGTTAGGAGAGAGGACTATGAAAAAGCAAAACTTTATCGCCATCATGGCGCCGATGGCTGAATTTGACCAGCTGCAGTCGGGCGTGCCCGCATCGCTTACGATCGCCCAGGCGGCCCTCGAGTCCGCCTGGGGTACGAGCGAGCTGGCGGTGAAGGCCAACAATCTGTTCGGCATTAAGGGACAGGGCACCGCAGGGAGCATGCGCCTGCAGACTACCGAGTACGTTCGAGGCGTAGCCGGCCAGGTGACCGCCGACTTCCGCGCGTATAACAGCTGGACCGAATCGGTGGCCGACCACTCGAGGCTGCTGGTGAACGGCGTGTCCTGGGACCGTGACAAATATGCGGGCGCACTCCGCACGGACGGGCGATCGGCCGCCGCCGCCATCGGTGCCGCCGGTTATGCCACGGACCCGGAGTACGCGGATAAGCTGATCCGGATAATTGACCAGTATAACCTGGACCAATACGATGCCTGGAAGGAGGGGGAGCGTATGACCCCTGAGGAAAAGGCGGCGTTCAGTGAGCTGCAGAACACGGTTGCGAAGCAGGCGGAATGGATCAAGCAGCAGCAGGCGTTGTTAAGCATGCCCTGCCCGGATTGGGCAAAGGTGGCTTACCACTATTACAAGCCTTATATTGCAGATGAAACAGGAAGTTATGATTTCTGGCGGCAGCTGGTGATCCAGTACCGCAAAGAGAAGGGAATCAAGGTCGCTTCGGATCAAGGCTGACGCACTTACAGCCATTACGGCCGGATGGTCACCCTTGTATTCACGGGAACGTAGGAAGACAAATCCAGCACATCCTCATTGTACATCCGGATGCAGCCGTGGGAGACCTCCCGTCCGATGGAGGCGGGATCGTTGGTTCCATGAATGCCGTAATGGGGCTTGGAAAGGCCCATCCACAGCACGCCGAACGGTCCGCCCGGATTTTCCTGCTTATTGACGATCGTAAACTCCCCGGTCGGGGTTTTCGTCAACATTTTTCCGATGCCTACGGGATAGGATTTGACCGTCTGGTCGCCGTCCAGCAAGTATAAAGTGCGGTCCGACAGGTCGACGATGATCCGGTATTTTGGCATTTGCATCACTCCTTGTTTCCAGAGTATGTTTATAGTGCGGGGAATGCATCCCTCTGCAAGTGAATTTATGGAACGAAGGGGATTGGAACGTGATGCTGAGAAAAAAAATTGTCCTCTACTGCACCTTTTCCGCGCTTGTGCTGTTCGCGGCATTTTTCGTCTGGAGGCAGGGTCCCTATGTGTATCATCTGGTTCGTTATCCCGGAAGGCCTCACGTCAAAAAGGAAGAGGGCGGGGTTCCGGCTTACAGCTTTATTTCCACCAGGCCGACGCCAGGTGCGGTGTATTATAAAAACAAAGTCATCACCCTGATGTACCATGACGTCTCCCCGCATCCGATCAATGATAAGAGTCTGGATACCGCTGTATTCGAGGAGCAGCTTCAGGCCATGAAGGCGAACGGATTCCATTGGATTACGATGGAGCATTACGCCGACTTCGTCACCCGGCATCAGCCGGTTCCGGACAACGCCGTGCTGATGACGTTCGATGACGGCTACGAGACGTTTTATAAAAATGTGTTCCCGATCCTGAAGAAGTACCACGTGCCGGCAACGAATTTTCTGATCGTATCGACGGTGGGAAATCCGAAGCATCCCGGGCTGCCGAAACTCACCTGGGCCCAGGTGAAGCTCATGCACCGGAGCGGCATCGACTTCTACAGCCATACGTTTGATTCGCATGCTTACGCTTATGTTCGACCCGAAGGAAAAAACCAGGACAGGCTGGAGCCGATGCTGATGGGTCCCGAACACAATAAAACCACCGGGCACGTGGAGACGGAGCAGGAGTATATCCGGCGGGTGAAGGGCGATTTAACCCGGGCGGATCACATCCTCCGGAATGAAATCGGTAACCGCCGCGACATTCTCGCCTTTCCTTACGGCGGCTATACGCAACGGGTGCTGGGTATCTGCCGGAATCTCGGCATTCAGGTAGTCTTTACCGTTAAACCGGGAATCGATGGTCCCGGGCAGTACATGGGATACCGGGTCAACGTGGGCGGTAAGGACAATAACCCGATTGCGCTCATTGAATCGATGAAGCATGCGGAGTCGCTCCGCGGATACAGCAAAGCCGGCTGAGCCTCCGGCGGGGGAAGTAAGTGGCCGAAGGCTGAAGGCTGTAAATACACTGGATAATATGGATAACCCCCCGGGCATTCGCCCGGGGGGTTTGGCTTTGGCGGCGCTGCGGCCGCCTCATATATTTAACCCCTGACAGCCGTTCAAGGCTGCAGTCTGGTTCCTTGTTCTAGTTCGTTAACAGAATAATGACTTCCAAAACAACAAAAGCCCTGCCTCTCTTTTGTCCTTGCGGCTCCGATGACCGCGCCAGCGTGAATCAGAAATGACATCTTAAATCTCATACTTCGCATTGGGTTATTTCAAAATAGGAAATTAAGTCTTCGAGGTTGAAGATTTATTCTTTCTTGCGGGGAACGAAAAGGGTTAAATGAAGTTATACTCTTAATAATATATCATATGATATTTATAAATGCAATAGGGAAATATATCAAATGCCAGCCTTGTATAAATGTGCAAAATCAACGTTTCATGATAAAGGAATTTGTGATAAAAGTTGCTTTTTGTCGCAAGTCTATGTCACATTTCGGGATGAAATAACCGATATTCTTAATAGTGCTGCGCCGAACGGCCTATATTGATGAAAAAGGAAGGCTGGCTTATGGATACCGATTCTACCCGCTTGCAGGGGGGTGCCCTGTATTATGCTTTTCGGAACAAATTGGTACGGAATTATATTTTCGGATCGCTGTTCGCGGTATGGGTCGTGGGCAGCGCGCTCGTTCTGACCACGATCAGCATTCCTCCGCAGGAGATCAAACGGTTGGTGTTTATCTTTGCTTGGTCCATGGCGGTCATGATCGCGGTGGAATCCTGGGTATTCACGCGGCACGTCCAGCCGATCCGGAAAGGGCTGTTCTGCCGGACCTGTACGGTACAGATCATTGAAACAGCCTACCGGCAGGCACATAAGCTGCCCCAGCTGGCGGTGTTCCGGATTCTGGTCCCGCATTTCCTCGGTCTTGCCATACCTGCGGCCGGCTTGTCACTGTGGCAGATACATCATGGCCTTCTTCATTTCCCGCCGATTTATGTTGCGGCTGCGGTAGTCGGCGCCTTCCTCGTAGCCAGCATGCATGCGATGATCGAATTTTTCCTGACGACGGCGACGGTCCGGCCCCTGGTGGAGGAATTTCAGCGGCTCGCCCAGGAGACGCACCGCATTGAACTGAATCCGGAGGGGCATGTCGTTTTGTCGATCCGTCCGAAGTTTCTGCTCAGCGCCATGCTGATCGGTACCTCACCGCTCCTACTGTTCACCCTGGCCGCCCAGATTCGGATGGGCACTTTAAACGAGGAAAAGATGACCGGATACTGGGGCTGGGCGGGGCTGATTTTGCTGGTCGACATCATTTTTACGTATACGGGTGCCAGGCTGTTGACCCATGAGGTGGAGCGGCCGATCTCCCATCTGTACGATGCCATGAATCATGTCAAGGACGGCCGGCTGCGGACGGTCCAAAATGTGTATTCGGACGAGTTTTCCCGGTTGGCCACCGGCTTTAACATGATGGTCCGGGCGCTCCAGTCGCGTGAAGCCCAGAGCAGGGCGATGCTGGACAGCTATTTTGTGACCCTCGCAGTTGCGCTGGATGCCAGAGATGCTTATACGGCAGGGCATTCCTTGCGGGTGGCCGAATATTCGGAGCTGATCGGGCGGCTCAGCCGAATGGCGGAGGAGGACATCAACGTGATCCGCCAGTCAGCGCTGCTGCATGACATCGGGAAAATCGGCATCCGGGACACCGTCCTGTTGAAGGAAGGGCGTCTGACGGAGGAGGAGTTTGACCAAATCAAGGCCCATCCGGTGCTTGGCGAGACGATTCTGAAGCAGATCGAGCCTAAGGACGCCATGGCGCCGCTCCTTCCCGGCGTACGGTCCCATCATGAGCGATATGACGGGAAAGGGTATCCGGACGGACTGGCCGGAGAGGATATCCCGCTGCTCGGGAGAATTATCGCCGTAGCCGACGCCTTTGATGCGATGACTTCGGATCGTCCTTACCGTAAAGGAATGGACGTCACCAAGGCGCTGTCCATTCTCGAAGAGGGCAGAGGGACGCAGTGGGATCCGGAATACGCCCGCATTTTTGTCGACTATATGCGAAACCAGAGGATGGGAAAGGCGGCAGGCGACGATACATAAGCGATGACCTGAGATCGGAGAGCAAGAAAACCTCCCGGCCGAGAAGGAAGACTTCCAGGCCGGGAGGTTTTTTACCGTTGTTTTGAACGTGGATAAAGAATCAGTTTGCAGCCGAGCGCAGGAACCCTGGCAGACGGAAGAACGCAACCAGGAGGCCGGCGGCTCCGAACGTCAGGAGAATGAGGGCAGGTCCGGCAACGTCGCCCAGGTGGGCGCCATGGGCGATAATGTTCTGCAGCGAGTGCAGCGCCCAGTACTGCGGCAGAAAGTGCCCTATGGTCTGTACGGATTGCGGAAGCAGATAGGACGGCACCCACAGGCCGCCCAGCATGGCACCGCCCATGGCAATGACCTGGGTGATGACCATGGCGGCTCCCTCGCCGGGCACCAGGAACGATAACCCGAGCCCGATGCCGGTTCCGCAGATGCTGAGGCTGAGCACGACCAAGGTAAGGGCGGCGACGTCGCCGAGCTTCACGTCATAGACGAAGTGGCCGAAGGCGAACAGGACGACGCATTGGGCGATAACCGTCAGTATGAAGGGCACCCACATCCCGACCAGGTACTGCAGCGGCTTCACGCGCGTGCTGCGAATGCGGGACAGAAGTCCGGTCTTCTTTTCGTCAAAGAAGCGGCGGGCCATCGTAATCATAATGTAGAAAACGAACATGACCGTCATGCTGGGGACCATGGAGTCCATATAGCTGATATGGTCGGACGTCGTCGCCACATCTTTAATCCGGATCGGGGAGGCCAGCGCCTGCTCTGCCTGCTCCTTGGAATCTCCCTTAGCCAGCAGGACATCGGTCAGCTTCTGCTCGCGGTATTGGCTGGAAATGCTGCTGAGAATCGCCTGAATCGGCGCAAGCTCAGTCTGTGCGGTGGGGTCCTGGTACAGCTGGATATCCGCAGGACTGCCTTCCTTCATGGCCTTCTCGAATCCGGCGGGAATGACGAGCATGGCCGAGAACTGGCCCTGCTTCATTCTGTCGACCTGGTCATTCAGGCTGGATGCCGACTCCAGCTTCACGTCCATAATCCCCTGCATTTGCTTCACAAAGGCCTGGGACGCGGCGGATTGATCCTGGTCGATCGTGCGGATGGATACGGAGGAACTGTCGCCTCCGGCGCTGTTGAAGATCGTACCGAACATAGCGATGAACAGGATCGGCATTAGCAGCAGGAAGAAGAAGCTTTTGCGGTCTTTGCGGATCAGCCGCAATTCTTTGATCATCATGGCTCTCATGGTATTGGCTCCTTTGCGTATTTATTTCACAGGAAGAACTATTTATCAGCTTAATAAGTGAGAGGGTCGCTCGTGAAAGAATCAGTCCCGAAGTGCGGTACCGGTTACCCGCAGGAATACGTTCTCCAGCGAGGGACGGACGATTTCCAACTGCTTCACGTCCCAGCTGTGTTGGGATGCGAGGCGAAGCAGGCGCTGCATCACACCGTGCAGATTTTCCGTTTCCAGCACATATCCGGAGCCTTCTTTACGGACCGCGGTTACATCCGGGTCTTCCGGCAGGTGATGGACCCCCGCGATTTCCACGTAAATGGCCTTCTGTCCGTAATTCTCCAGCAGCTCCCCGAGCGGACCCATCGCCTTAATCGTTCCCTGATCCATAATGGCCACTTCATCGCACAGCGCTTCGACTTCCTCCATGTAGTGGGTGGAGTAGATGATCGTCACGCCTTCCCGGTTCAGGTCGCGAATCATTTCGAAGATGTGGTTCCGCGACTGCGGATCGATCCCTACCGTCGGCTCGTCGAGAATCAGCAGTTTGGGGCGGTGGAGGAGCGCGGCGGCGATGTTAATTCGGCGCTTCATCCCCCCCGAGAACGTGCCGACTTCTTCTTTGGCCCGGTCCAGCAGACCGGTCTGGGTCAGCACCTCGTGAATGCGCTGCTTCAGCATTTTGCCCCGAACGCCGTAAGCCTCACCGAAAAACTCCAGATTGTCGTAGGCGGACAGCTTATCGTACAGCGTTATTTCCTGCGGCACGTAGCCTATATATTTCGATACGGCGTCCGGATTTTTGGTGGCCTCCTTGCCGAGCAGCCGGACGGAGCCGCTGTCGGCCTGGACGATGCCGGTCAAAATTTTCATCGTGGTGGACTTTCCCGCACCATTCGGTCCGAGGAAGCCAAATGAGGTGCCGGCTTTCAGAGAAAAGCTCACGTCCTGGAGCGCTTGTTTTTTCGGATAGGATTTGCGGAGCTGGGAAACTACTAGCATATATTCGTTGTTATAAGAAGTTTGATTAGATTCGGCGGTGTTGTGAGTCGTCGTTTGAATCATAGGGACAACCTCCTAAAAGTTTTGTGAAGCAAACCTTCAAAGTAAAATCGTCGCAGCAAAACTAGCATCGGAAGCATAAGCCTAAGTTTTGTGAAGCGGCATGGTTGCAAAATGATGGGCCGCCGGCAGTGCCGGCTCGCGTGGATGAATGAAAGGCTTCCGGCGGCCCACGTTGAATATCCCGTTAAGTTTATAGAAGAGAACGTTTGAGCTCGTTACAGATCCAGCTTTTTATCCATGACGTAAGTCACCGCCCGGATCAGGGCATAGGCTACCGCCCAGCTGCCGATGATAATTGCCGGAAGCTCCCAAGGATAGGGGAAAAACGTGGCTGGCCCTGCGGTGTCCAGCCGGCTTTCAGGCAGCAAATACTCGTTCAAATTGGAGTATACGATGCTGAATCCTCCCATAAATAGAATCCAGAGCAGCGGCGTCAGCGGCTTGGCGGTGCTGTACATGACGCAAATGGTCAGCATGCCTGCGGCTATAATGAATGGAGTCAGGCCGGCGACGACGGTCAGCCAGTTAATGCCTGTAATCATAAAGGAGACGGCCATGTCGTAAGTGTAATGATCGATCGCCCCGGCCAGGACGAGCACGTACGCCGAGAAGGCGATATAAATGGCGATCATTGCGGCCCATACCTTCAGGCAGTTACCGAGCCATTTGGCGGCAATGAGACGGAATCTCGGGATCGGAAGCGTCAGCCACCAGCCGTACGTATCGTTGGACCATTCCCTTTTAATGGCGCCGTATCCCAGGAAGAAGATCCAATAAGGGAACGCCAGCGTCATATACCAGAAGCTGCTCAGCTCCAGGTCGTTGCGCGCCGCCAGATAGGTGGTGACGATGACCACCGCCGCGGCAACAATCAGGAAATAAGCGGTACACCAGCTTCTGGATAATCGGACGCGGTTCAATTTTCTCCAGCTGCCCCGCACCATAAACTCATGCTGGACGAGATCCATAAACGTGCCTGATGACATCAATGCTGCCACTCCTTTGCGTACATTTTACGGAATACATCGCGCAGTGAACCGTATTCCGCCCTCAAGCTTTCAGTGTCGCCGGACCAGATTGCCTGACCCTGCTTCATCATGACTGTATAATCGAACAACCCTTCAACCTCCTGAATATCGTGGGTGCTGATCAGGATGGACTGCCCGCTGTCCTCGAGGTAGTCAATGATGCCGGCTACGATCGCCTCCCGCGACATGACGTCGATGCCGGTAAAAGGCTCGTCGAGAATAATGAGGGAGACTTCCCGGGCAAGGCACAGAATCAGCATGACGCGGGCCTCCTGACCCCTGCTCATTCCGCCGATTCTCGCATCCAGTTCAACATCCATGTAGTCCGCCAGCCGGATGGCCTGTTCCATCGAAAAGCCGGACAGGAAGGATTGGCCCCATTCGAAAGCCTGCCGCACCGTATGGTTCGGATACCAGCGGGCCCGGTCGGGGAGGTAGGCGATGTGGCGGTTGGTTTCCCAGCCGGGCTTCGAGCGGAGCACTTCCACGGTGCCCCGGTCTGGCCGGACGAGGCCGGTAAGCATCCGGAATAACGTGGATTTGCCGCAGCCATTCGGGCCCAAAACACCGGTGATCCGTCCTTCGGGAACGGTGATGTTCAGCCCGTTTAGCGCCTGCTTCTTCCCATAAGCCTTGCTTACTTGTTCGCATCGCAGGATCGGTGCCGTCATCGCGTTGTTCCTCCTTCTTCCGCGTCGTATTTTTGTTCAATATAGGACTGGATATCGTTCCAGGTTAGTCCGAGGCTTTCCATTTGGTCCATAAAGCTGTCTATATACTTGGCAGCGAGCGCCGTTCGGAACGACCGGACATGCTCCGGGGAAGAGGTGACGAAGGTTCCTTGACCCCGCCGTTTCTCGGTAAGTCCGTCTCGTTCAAGCTCCTGATAAGCCCGCATGACGGTGTTTGGGTTCACCCGAAGCTCTTGAGCCAGCTCGCGTACAGAAGGCATCTTGTCTCCCAATCCAATCTCTCCTTTGGCAATGGCGCTGCGCACCTGATCCAGAATTTGTTCATATAAAGGTTGGCTGAAGTCGATGTGGAACCGCAGCGGGCCAACCTGTTGGTCTTCCATGGCCTTCCCTCCTAAAAGCTCTGCTGGTCTGGAAGCACAGCCTTCCTTCTCGGCATAAGCGCTAACGTTCAGGTCACTTATGTGATTTAAGTGTATTATATCACTTAATACACTTAGTGCAATAGGAGATCAACATTTTGGTTCAAATCTTTTTCACATCGGTCTTTGGCTATGAAAACTGGGGGTAGCGTTGCGGGCGGCTTCCGGATTCAGCCCGCCTTCCTGCGGGTAATAGTGAACTACAGGCGGAGCGGATAGGTTCCGCCGGACAACAACTTATACCGAGAGGAGCTGATCCTCATGGATCATAACGTATTCAAAGGAAAATGGAATCAACTGAAAGGCGAGGCCAAAAAGCAGTGGGGCGAGCTGACGGATGACGATTTGGATAAAATCGACGGCGAAAAGGACAAGCTGATCGGCAAGCTTCAGGAACGCTATGGCCATACCAAGGATGCCGCGGAAAAAGAGTACCATGACTGGACGCGTTCGCGTCAGCTGTAGTACTCTTCGTCCTGCAGATGGCATGCGGGAATACCAAAAGGCGCAGCGGATCTCCGGCTATCGGGGAACGCTGCGCTTCTTTCGGGTAAAAGTTTTACCGCCACTCACCTACATAACCCAAGCGTGTGCTGCTGCCCACCTGGATGACCTCAAGCACAGCATCCTCCATGCCTGACATCAACGATCTGACCGATTGCCCCGCAAGAAGGGGCCCCATTTATAAATTCTGGATATATGGATCTGCCATGATATGATAAGAGAGCACGGCTAATATCCGTCTTCAGGAGTGAGTACATGGATTTTTGCAAAATATTTCTTGGTAACACAGCCCTGCTCATAGCGGCTGCCTACTTGGCCAACCTGGTCTACAAATATGGATTTGCCCGTGCCCCTAAACATGTAAAATACACCTGCTCGGTGCTGCTGATCATCTTTTGCGGATGGCTGAGCATGGTTTTCGGATACAAGCTTAGCGGAAATGTGATTTTCGATCTCCGGATTATACCCCTCATCATTGCGACGGTTGCTTACGCAGAGCCATTGACGCTGGTCATCATCGGTATCGGCATCGGACTCGCGCGCCTCACGTTCGGCGTGAACGAGGCCTCGGTCGCCGGATTGTTTAATCTGTGCATTTTGGGCGCTGCGGCGGCCCTGCTCAACATTTGGATGAAACATAAGGGATACGGACTTGTCGCCCGCGGATTCCTGGCCATTTTAGTGCTGAACGTACTGAACTGTATCGATATTGCATTTCTCGGGGTGATTCCTGCCGCTCATTACTTTGAAACGATTATGCCGGCCACGCTTCCGCTTACCCTCTTGCTGAGTCTGGTCTTTTCTTTGATCCTCCGTGACTTTCAGCTAGAAGCAGCCCGCACGATCCAGCTCAAACAAAGCAACGTTTTGCTATCGGCCCAGGCCGAAAAGCTGCATCAGGCCAAGCGCGTGCTGGAGGAACGGGCCAAAGAGCTGGCGAGGTCCTCGCGCTACAAAACGGAGTTTCTGGCGAACATGTCCCATGAGCTGCGCACTCCCTTGAACAGCATCATCAATTTTGCCGAGCTGATCAGCGACAACGACGACAGCCGCACCAAGGAGGAGATGGCCGAGTACGGTGAGATTATCCACCAGTCGGGCCATGAGCTGCTGCGCATCATCAACGACATTCTGGACTTGTCGAAAGTGGAGGCCGGACGGCTGGAAATCATGCATGAAGAGATGAATATCAGCGAAATTCCACAGCTGCTGCAAATGCATTTTGAACTGGTCGCCCAAAAAGAAAACATCGGCTTCTCCATCAAGGTGGATCCCTCGCTCCCGGAAACGTTCCGGACGGATCCGAGCCGGGTGCAGCAGATTTTGAGGAATTTGCTGTCCAATGCTTTCAAGTTTACCCATCAGGGTCGGGTGAGCTTCGTCATCCGTGCGGAGCATAACCCGGAGGGAAAGCATGCGGGCTCATGGATCGTGTTCGACGTTCAAGATACCGGTATCGGCATCTCCCCGCCGCAGCAGCGGCGGATCTTTGAAGCGTTCGCCCAGGCGGACGGCTCCATCAGCCGGAAATACGGCGGGACAGGCCTCGGGCTCTCGATCAGCCGGGACCTGGCGCATCTGTTGGGAGGCTTTATCCGGCTGGAGAGCAAAGTGGGGAGGGGCAGCTGCTTTTCGCTCTATTTGCCGCTGGCCAACGAATCGGAGGAATGCGCCACTCTGGAAATCCGCCCGTCCGCCGACGAAGTGGAGCAGAAGGTGCTGCTTCCGGGACGCGCCGGTACGGTTCCGGGCCTGGAGTAGCCGTCCCAGCCGCCGATCATGTACGCCGAGCAGTCCTTGGAGCCAGCGTTGGAGAAGGGGAGTGGAGGGCAGCTTGCCATCAGGGCAGCCGCTCGCCTGGAGCAACGCGGTGCCGTATTGCAACTTGGCCAGCCTCTGTTTACAATGAGAAGGATAGTACGAAGACGAAAGGGTGACTTCCATGAGTAAAAAGGTGATTTCGACCGAGTCCGCGCCAGGAGCGATCGGACCTTACAGCCAGGCCATTCAGGTCGGCGACTTTATTTTCACATCGGGACAATTGGGGCTCGACCCGGCGACCGGTGAGTTCGGCAGCGGCGTTCAGGAGCAGGCCCGCCTGGCTCTGAACAACGTAAAGGCGATTCTCGAAGCCGCAGGGAGCAGCCTGGATCAAGTGGTCAAGACGACCGTGTTCCTGAAAGACATGAACGATTTTGCCGCGGTCAACGAGATTTATGGCTCCTTCTTCGCCCAGCCTTACCCTGCACGCAGTGCCGTTGAGGTCGCACGCTTGCCGAAGGACGGCTTGGTGGAAATCGAGACGATTGCCGCCGTGAAATAGATTCGAAGCTACATATCATTTCTTATCATATAGAAAGGCCGGACTTTGCGGGGGAACGCCCCATCGCCAAGCCCGGCTTTTTTGTTATGCTTTCGGGGCTCCCGCTTATTACTTGATATACGCCGGAGCGGAAGCTGTCTTTGTGGAGTTAAGTTTAGTCCCGATCCCGGCTTCGGGCGAAAAACAGGTAGATCGCATAGACGAACAGAATGACCGCCAGGATGAGCGCGGCCATGAATGCCCGCTCCACTTGATCCTGCTGCTCCAGGGCAATGGCGACATAGCCCCATACGAAGACCAGCGGATAAATGCTGTCGCGGTAGGGATAACTGACCAGGATGGCGATAAACGCGCCGGCGAGCAGGAAGATCACGGCCCATACGAGCTCGCTCAGTCCGAAGCCGGTCCAATCGTTCTTTTTCAGCACAATCGCGATATTCAGAAGGACGGCTACGCTGAGCCAGCCGAAATACAGGCTGAAGGGAAGCTTGATGAGCCACATCTCTCCGGATGTCGGATAATAGATCCTGCGTGTCCGCCGATAGATGACAAACAGCGAGAGCAGAAGCAGCACCATGGCGACGAGCGACAGCTCGATATATTCGTACTGCCACAAGACTAGCCACGCCATGTTCAGCACGCAGGAGATGATAAACCACGGACCGATGGACCGGACCGAATCCCGGGTTTCGGTGACCCGTCCGCTTTGATAGAGAAGAAAACCGAGCAGCAGTACATAAATTAAGGACCAAATGGAAAAGGCATACCCTGCGGGCGTGATCATGGTTGGATATTGGTCCGATATTTCCCCTGTCGTTTTTCCCCCAAGCACGGCGGTATTGGCCAGCGCGTTGACCACCATCGCGGCGACGAACGCGAGCCAGTTCCACCATTTATACGGATTGCTTCTAAGCATCGTACCAGCCTCCTGAAGTGATGTCTACGGCTTGCCGCAAAGCGGCCTGTTCCCTACAAATATACCCGAATTTGTCCCAAAAAGAACAAAATGATGCAGATTCAATCCTTGTCGATATAGGTAATTAAATGAAAAACCATGAAAGTGTAAGGAGTGAGGGCATGAACTCGAAAAAATCGTCTCAGCTGCAGCAGCAGCTCATTTTTGTCGGACCGTCGGCCCTGTGCTTCCTCGTCATTGTTGTCGTTCCCTTTCTTTTAGGACTATATTATTCGTTTACCGACTGGAACGGGGTGTCGAGGCATGCGGGCTGGGTCGGCTTCCGCAATTACATTCATATTTTCACGGAAGACCCGGCGTTTCTGAATTCGTTCTGGTTTACCGTCAAATTTACCGTACTTGGAGTCATCCTAACCAATGTGCTCGGTTTTATTCTCGCCTATGTGTTGACGCGGTCGCTGCTGACACGCAATGCGCTGCGGACCGTATTTTTTGTCCCGCATGTCATCGGGGGGCTGCTGCTCGGATTTATCTGGCAGTTTATTTTCGTGAAAGGGTTTTCTTCCGTCGGGGCGGCCACCGGGCTCTCCTTCTTCAAGCTGCCCTGGCTCGGCACCGAGGCGACGGCCTTCTGGGCGGTCGTCATCGTCTTTGTCTGGCAGAACGCCGGCTATTTGATGGTCATTTACATTTCCTCGCTGAACAATGTGCCGAAAAGCCTCATTGAGGCCGCTCAAATCGACGGTGCCTCGAGGGGGCAGGTTCTCCGGAAGGTCACCGTTCCGCTGGTTATGCCGGCTGTGACGGTCTGTCTGTTCCTCGCCATTTCCTGGTCGTTCAAGCTCTTTGACCTGAACCTGTCGCTCACCAAGGGCGGTCCTTTCAAGTCGACCGAATCCGTCGCGCTGAACATTTACAATGAGGCGTTTAACATCAGCCGCTTCGGCATGGGTTCGGCGAAGGCGATCATCTTCTTTATCGTCGTGGCCCTGATTTCGATCCTTCAAGTGCGCGCCACGAAGCGCAAGGAGGTGGAGGTATGATGCACACAAGCGCAAACACAGGTACAAACCGAGGCCCAAGCCCAAGAGCCGGCGCCAGCGCAAGCACAAACCGCGGGTATCGCGCCAGACGGCTGATCCTTGAGCTGCTGATGATCCTGCTGGCCCTGGTCTTCCTGGTGCCGTTCTACTTCCTGCTCGTCAATTCGGTCAAGTCCTTTGGCGACATTCTGACCAATTCTGCGGGCTGGCCCCATGCCTTTCTGTGGAATAACTATGCACAGGCGTGGACAATCACCGCCTTCCCGAAAGTGTTCGGCAATTCCCTGCTGATCGCGGTCATCAGCAACGTACTGCTGGCGCTGATCAGCTCGATGGCGGCGTACCAGATGGTGCGCAGGGATACGATGTTCAACCGGCTGCTGTTTGCCGCGTTTGTTGCGGCGATGGTCATTCCTTTTCAATCGATCATGATCCCGCTCGTGAAGGTGGTCAGCACCCTCGGCCTGATGGACACGAGAACCGGGCTGATCATCTGCTACCTCGGCTTTGGCGCGCCGCTGTCCGTGTTTTTGTTCCACGGCTTCGTCAAATCGGTGCCGCGGGAGATCGAGGAGGCGGGCCGGGTGGACGGCTGCTCCACATACGGCATTTTCTTCCGCATCGTCCTGCCCTTGATGCAGCCGATCATCGTCACCGTCATCATCCTGAACGCGCTGTGGATCTGGAACGATTACCTGATGCCGTCGCTCATTCTGCAAAGCCCGGGACGGCAGACGATCCCGATTGCGACCTATGCGTTCTTCGGCCAGTTTACGAAGCAGTGGGATCTGGCCCTGCCCGCGCTGGTGCTCGGCATTACGCCGATCGTCATCTTCTTCCTGGCCATGCAGAAGTACATTATCGAAGGCATCGCCCAGGGATCGGTGAAGGGCTGAACCCCGCCTGTCCCGGCAGCTCAAGTCTATTCCATAAAGGAGGTTATGCGGCATGAAGAAAAAGGCCTATGCCGTTGGAGCCCGCCTTGGTGTGCTGCTGGCCTCGTTCGCCCTGCTGGTCGGATGCGGCAGTGAAAGTGGCAGCGGCGGGGTCAAGACCATTCATATTTTTCAGTTCAAGGTGGAAATTGCGGATGCATTAAATCAATTGAAAGCGGAGTATGAGCAATCCCACCCGGGGATCAAGCTGGATATACAGACCGTCGGCGGGGGCAGTGATTACGGCGCCTCGCTCCGGGCCAAATTCGCGGCCTCGAAAGAGCCGGACATCTTTAACATCGGCGGTTATGCCGAAATGGACATGTGGCAGGAATATTTGGAGGACTTGTCCGATCAGCCTTGGGTCAAGGACGTGAAGGACATCGCCAAAGAGCCGATGACCAAGGATGGCAAGCTGTACGGGCAGCCGATGAACCTGGAAGGGTACGGTTTTATCTACAATAAGGATTTATTTGAAAAAGCGGGCATCACCAAGCGGCCCACCACGCTCAGCGAGCTTGAAGAGGCGTGCAAGAAGCTGAAGGCGGCCGGCATTACCCCCTTTGCCAACGGGTATCAGGAAAACTTCGTGCTCGGCAACCATAACATCAACGTGGCTTTTGCCGACCAGAAGGATCCTGGCGCTTTTATCCAGCATCTGAATGACAAGACGGAAACGTTCGCGGACAACGAAGTCGTGAAGCAGTGGTCGAACCTGTTCGACCTGACGTTGAAATATGGTAATCCAGGCCCGCTTACGACGGACTACAACACCCAGGTCACGATGTTCGCCAGCGGGGAAGCGGCCATGATGCAGCAGGGGAACTGGACTCAGGTGCAGATTGACGGCATCAATCCGAAGCTGAACCTGGGCATCCTGCCGATGCCGATCAATGACGATCCGCAGCTGGGGGACAAGCTGTACGTCGGCGTGCCGAACAACTGGGTCATCTATAAGGATTCGCCAGTCAAGGAGGAGGCCAAGGAGTTTCTGAACTGGCTGGTGACCTCCGATACCGGCAAGAAATACATTACGAAGGAGTTCAAATTCATTCCGGCCTTCAAGTCCATTAAAGGCACGGATGAAGACTTGGGACAGCTGGGCATGGAAGTGCAGAAATACACCGATGAGGGCAAAACGCTGACCTGGAACTGGTTCCGGTTCCCGTTCGGCATGCAGCCCGAATTCGCCGCGGCCATGCAGGGATACATCGGCGGCAAAATCACGAAGCAGGAGATGTTCGAGCAGTTCCAGCAGAACTGGGACAACCTGAGCGTCCGCTAACGACCGCCGGGCTCAGTGCGTCTGAGCCGCGAGGTCCTTCCGAAACTCGTTCGGCGTTCGGCCTTCCTGCTTCTTGAACACCTTGCTGAAGTATTTCTCATCCTGATAACCGACCATTTCGGCAATCTGGGAGATGCGCAGCTGCGGATTGTGCAGAAGCAGCTTGGCCTTCTGAATCCGGATCCGGGCGAGAAAGTCGGAAAGGTTCACATGGAATTCCTGCTTGAAGCGTCTGGAGATGTATTCACGGCTGAGAAAAAAGCGCGCGGCCATTTCCTGCAGGGAAATATCCTCGGCATAATGGCTTTCCAGGTATGCGGCGATGTCGTGGATGATATGATTCTCCCGCGAATGCTTCTGCGTCAAAATTCGGCTGGCTGCGGTCAGCCGCCCCTCGTATTGGGAAGTCCACAGGCCATAGGACAGCCGTCCATGCTTGTCGAGCGGGAGGGAGCGGGGAAGCTCCAGCAGGGCGTCCTTGTCAGGACTTGGCGCCGCTGCCTCGGCGCCCTGATCCATCCACTGCTTCAGCATCCAGTCCCACTCCGCGTTCCACTGCACCAGCTGCTCGGGCGTCACCCGATCGAGCTGCCGGACGGCCTGCATCCAGCCGTCCACGGCGGCGCTAATCTGCTCGGTGCTGCCGCTGAGCGCAGCCAGGCGGAACTGCTCCTCGTGCGCGCTCAGGCGCAGGGGCCGCGGAGCAGCCATGCCGGCGGCGCCCTGCGAATGGAGCCAGGCGGCGGGGCCCTGAAGGCTGCGCTGCCAGAGCGCCCGGTGCGCCTCCTGATAGGAGCGGGCGAGGCCCTCCGGGAACGGCTGGAAGGACCCGGCGCCGATATGCACGCTGCGGTGCAGGGTGGCGTCAATGCCGCGGTGGATGTTCTCCAGCAGGGAGGACAGAGGCATGGAGTCATCCCATAGGAGCAGCACGATTTCTTCAGGGTTCGCCAGATGATGGAAGGCGAACCCTTTTCGTTTGGCCGACAGCAGCTCGTTGCCGATATTCGTCAGCGTAAAATAGAGCAGCTGCTTCATGCGGGCAAACTTCTCCAGCAGCTCTTCGTCCAGCTGCTCCGTGCTGATGACCGCCGCGGCGCAGCGGTCGATTTGCTCCGGCAGGCCGTATTCCTCCCGCAGCTGCTGGAGGATCTCCTCCCGGTGCCCATGCCCGCCGATCAGATCGGACAGCAGCTTGTCGGCATAATGCGGCCGCATCCGGTTCATCTCGATGCTCTGGCGGCTGCTCTGCTGCCGCTTCAACTCCTCCTCCCGGCAGGCCTCGGCCGCTTTCTCCAGCGCCTCGTTCAAGGCGGCGGGGTCCACCGGTTTCAGGATGTAGTCCATCCCGCCGTGGCGGATGGCATGGCGGACCAGATCGAAATCGTCATAACCGCTGATGACGATCGTCTTCATCTCGGGATGGCTCCCGCTCAGCCATTCCATCAGCTGCGTGCCGTCCATACGCGGCATGCGCATATCCGTCATCACGATCCGGGGAGCGTGCTCCTCGATCATCTCCGCCGCCGACTTCCCGTCGGCCGCTTCCAGGATGTCCGTAATGCCATGGCGCTCCCATTCCCCGAGCAGCTTGATGGCTTCCCGGACATGCATCTCATCGTCTACAATTAACACTTTCATGGCTGTCAATTCTCCTCTGTATGAACTTCCCCCGGCCCAGCCTCTGTGCGGGCTTCTGCCGTTTTGTTTTCATCGGCATGTATATCTTCTGTATCCATTTCCAAGGAAATACGGACTCCCTGCGGCTCGAGGTTTTCGATCCGCATGCCGACGTCATGATGCGTATACAGCTGCAGACGAAGCAGGACGTTGCGCACCCCGATTTCTCCGTTTTCGCCTGCCCATTCGTCCTCCGGTTCGCCGTTTCCCCGGCCAGCCAGCTGTTCCTGCAGCATGGCAAGCTTCCCCGGCTCGATCCGGGTGCCGTTATTTTCAATCACGATCTGCAGTACGCCGTCTTCCTTCATCCGGCTTTCGATGCGAACCCTGCCCTGACGGCCTTCGTGATCCATGCCGTGCTTAAAGTAATTTTCGATCAGCGGCTGAAGGATCATTTTCGGCATGGGCACATCCAGCGTATCCGGCGCCAGATCCAGCGTGTAAACGAGCTGGTCCCCGAAGCGTTCCTTCTGCAAGTCCAGATAGAGCCGGACGTGATCGGCCTCGTCCCTCAGCGTCACCAGCACGTCGTTGTTGCGCATGCTGTAGCGCATGATTTTGGCCAGGGAAGAGAGCAGGGCGTAAATCCGCGGAACGTTATTTTGCAGCGCCAGTGTTCCGATCGACTGCAGGGTGTTGTATAGAAAATGGGGGTTGATCTGGGCCTGCAGCGCTTTGAGCTGGTTGGTCTTGTTCGCCAGCTCCAGCCGGTATTCCCGCAGGATCAGGTTGTTGATCGTATCCATCATCTGCCTGAAGCGGGTGAACATAATGCCCGTCTCGTCCTGCCGGTTCCAGGAAATGTCGACGTCGAGCTGGCCGGATTGAATCCGATTCATGTAGCTGGTCAGCTTCTTGATCGGATCGGTGATCCGGATGGAAATGAACAGCGTGCCGAAAATGATGACCCCCAAAGCGATGACCGCAATAGCAGCGTTAATCTGGGTCAATTGTCTCGCGCGCTCGTACAGCGTGCTGTTCGGAATTCTTTTAATAATGGTCCATTCGGTATAAGGCGTCTGCATCTTCTCGAATACGTTCATGGCGCCGCCGCTTTCGAAAAAGCCCTCGGTCTGCGTTCCCTTGATTCGCTCCAGCAGTTCCTTGTCCGTGACCTGGGTGCCGAGCTGGCTGTCCCGCCCGGAATAGACGACCGTGCCGCCCTGGTCGACGACCAGCAGCTGCTCCTTGTCCTTGTTGAACAGCTGCTCGGCAATATCCGCCACCGAATCCAGGCTGACGTCGATCGCCAGCAGGGCCAGCACCTTCTCCGACGGCACGTTGGTGATGGACCGGTGGAAGGTGAAGACCATTTTGTCCGAGTAGGAGGTCGGCGACGGGGGAAAACCATAGTCATGGCTTTTATGGGTCGGCTCGATCGCCGTCGTATATTTTTCATACCCTTGGGTCGAAATGTAGGGCTCGGTCCGGTACTCCCGCTTCGGGTAGATCGCAGGGGTAACCAAGGTGGATTGGCCGGACTGGGTGGCGTGCAGGTAAATCCGCTCGATGCCGTGCACCGTGTTTAAAATATTTTGCAAGGACGTATACACCTCGGCCACCGCCCGGTAGTCGTCCGGGATTTTCCGCAGGTTGCGCAGGAAATTGGCGTCCGTGTACAGGGTGAGCGAAGCCTGGTTGATGCTGTTCAGATAGTTCGTCAAATTGACCTTGCCCTGGTAGATCAGGTTCCGGTTTTCTTCGAGTGCCTGCTCTTTGATCGTCTCCTTGGTGTGGATATAAGTAATCGTAATGGAGAGCAGCAGCGGGACGGTCGTCGCCAGCAGCATAAACTGAATCAGCCGCGAACGGATGCTGCGGAACTTCATGGAAACACCACTCTTTCGGGGTGCGTGAGGTATGTCATATCAATATTTTCCCCCTAACGGTTCACGATCCTCCGTGTTATTGAAGAACCGCTTCCCTCATACTGAAGTAGTCATATACGAATGAAAAGGGGAGATCAGGATGAATCGGCAAAAGTCATCCGGGCTGCTCCAGCAGCTGATATTCGTGGGGCCATCCACGATTTTTTTTCTCATCATCATTGTCGTTCCGTTCCTGCTGGGCTTATATTATTCCTTTACCGACTGGAACGGGGTATCCGGCGACGTCACCTGGGTCGGATTCGACAATTTCAAACAAATCATAACCAATGATCCCGATTTTGGGAAGGCTTTCTGGTTTACGGTAAGGTTCACCGTCATCGGCATTATTGTAACCAATGTGCTCGGATTTTTTCTGGCCTATTTTCTGACCAAGCCTTTGAAGTCGCGCAATGTGCTGCGGACGATATTCTTTATGCCGAACGTCATCGGCGGGCTGTTGCTTGGATTTATTTGGCAGTTTATCTTTGTAAAGGGTTTCTCGGCGCTCGGCAGCGCCACCGGCTGGCACTTCTTCAACCTGCCTTGGCTGGGGGACGAAACGACGGCCTTCTGGGGCATCGTCATCGTGTTCGTCTGGCAGACTGCGGGCTACCTGATGGTCATTTATATTTCTTCGATCAATAATATCCCTAAAGATATCCTTGAGGCCGCTGAAATCGACGGGGCCAGCAAGCTGCAAATCCTGAAATCGGTCATTGTGCCGCTGGTGATGCCGGCCGTTACCGTCTGTCTGTTCCTGGCCATTTCCTGGTCGTTCAAGATGTTCGACCTGAACCTGTCGCTGACGAAGGGCGGACCATTCCGCTCCACGGAGTCGGTAGCGCTCAACATTTATAATGAAGCATTCCAGAACAACCGTTACGGGCTCGGAACCGCCAAAGCGATCATCTTCTTCGTCGTGGTTGCCGTCATAACCAGCCTTCAGGTTAAGATCACGAAAAGCAAGGAGGTCGAATCGTGATGGAAGCATCCAAACAATACCGCTGGGGGACGCTCGTTACCGAAATCATCATGGTGCTGGTTGCGCTGCTCTTCCTGGTCCCGTTCTACTTTTTGTTCGTTAACTCGGTGAAAACATTCGGCGACCTGCTGACGAACTCCGCCAGCTGGCCGAAAACCTTTGAGTGGCACAATTACAGCCGGGCCTGGGACCTGACCAACTTCCCGTCGGCGCTGTGGAACTCGCTGGTCATTACTGTGATCAGCAACGTGCTGCTGGCGCTGTTCAGCGCCATGGCTTCGTACCGGATGGTGCGGCACAATTCGCGGTTCAACCGCTTCCTGTTTATGATTTTCGTGGCCGCGATGGTCATTCCGTTTCAATCCATCATGATTCCGCTGGTCAAAGTCACCAGCACGCTGGGCCTGATGAACAGCATTCCCGGACTCATCGCCTGCTACCTCGGCTTCGGGGTGCCGATGACGGTGTTCCTGTTCCACGGTTTCGTCAAATCGATTCCGCTGGAAATCGAAGAAGCCGCCACGGTGGACGGAACGAATATTTACGGGACGTTCTTCCGGATCGTCGTTCCGCTGATGAAGCCGATGTTCGTCACCGTCATCATTTTGAACACGCTCTGGATCTGGAACGATTACCTGCTGCCGTCGCTGGTGCTGCAAAGCCCGGATCTGCGGACGATTCCGATCGCGACCTTCGCCTTTTTCGGACAGTTCACGAAGCAGTGGGACCTGGCCCTGCCGGCGCTTGTTCTAGGCATTCTGCCGGTCATCGTCTTTTTCCTGGCCATGCAAAAATATATCGTCGAAGGTATTACGCAGGGGGCGGTGAAAGGCTAAAGCCCTGCAACGGCGAACAACAGGTCAATCCCTTCCCCCTGTTTGATCAATATCGTAAGTGCCGGGGGGACAGGCCGTTTCCTATAATGAGGGAGTAAGCGATTTCAACAAGAGAACAGTTTAATGAAGCATTCCGCTTGATACGCAAGAAGAAAAGGGAGGATTCTTAATCATGAAAAAACGGACCAAAATGGCGCTGGCTTCCGTGCTGGCCCTTTCTGTCGTACTGGCCGGCTGCGGTTCCAAAACAGATAAAAGCGCCGAAGGCGCGAGCGGCGGCACCAAGACGATTCACATTTTCCAATTCAAGGTAGAGATCGCCGAGGCGCTGAACAAGCTGAAAGCCGACTATGAAGCCAGCCATCCTGGCGTCAAGCTCGACATTCAGACCGTGGGCGGCGGTTCGGATTACGGAGCGGCGCTGAAGGCGAAATTCGCTTCGGGCGAGGAGCCGGATATTTTCAACGTAGGCGGTTATACCGATCTGGATACGTGGCAGGCCAAGCTGGAGGACCTGTCGGGCGAAAAATGGGTCGGCGATATGGTGGATGTTGCCAAGGACCAAATCTCCAAGGACGGCAAAGTGTACGGCATGCCGATGAATCTGGAAGGCTACGGCTTTGTCTACAATAAAGACTTATTCAAAAAGGCGGGCATTACCGACGTTCCCAAGACGTTAACCGAGCTTGAGGCCGCCGCCAAAAAGCTTCAAGACGCGGGCATCACCCCCTTCGTCAACGGATACCAGGAAGGCTGGATTCTCGGCCAGCACTCCCTGAACGTGGCTTTTGCGCATCAGAAGGATCCGGGCGCTTTCATTGAAGGCCTCAACAACGGAACGGCCAAGTTTGCCGGCAACGAGCAAATGGAACAGTTCATGAACCTGTTTGACCTGACGCTGAAATACAGCAACAAAAATCCGCTGACGACCGACTACAACACGGAAATGACGATGTTTGCGAACGGACAGGCGGCTATGACGCAGCAGGGTAACTGGACGCAGGTGCAGATCGACGGCATCACGCCGAACATGAACATTGGTATCCTGCCAATGCCGATCAACGACAATGCGGCGGAGAACGACAAGCTGCTCGTCGGCGTGCCGAACAACTGGGTTATCAACAAAAACTCCAAGGTGAAGGATGACGCGAAGGAATTCCTGAATTGGCTCGTCACATCCGACGAGGGCAAAAACTACATCACCAAAGAATTCAAATTCATTCCTGCCTTCAAGAGCATTAACGCTACCGAAGAGGATCTGGGCGCGCTCGGCGCGGAAGTGCTGAATTACAGCAAAGAGAACAAGCTGCTGAGCTGGCAGTTTGCGAGATTCCCGGAAGGAGCATGGAACGAGTTCGGCGCAAGCATGCAGGCGTACATCGCTGGCAAGACCGACAAGGCCAAGCTGCTCGAGGACTTCCAAAATACGTGGGATAATTTGAAGAAATAAGATTAATCAGCATTCGAACGACCTGGAGGCTTCCTTTTGAACCAATGAAAGGGAGCCTCTTCATCTTAGAGGAGGGAAGCCGAATATGGAGGGCAGTGAAGCAATCCGGCCGGATAAAGACGGACCTGTCATTGTGCAGGAGGCTTGGGAGAACCTGGGCATGTATACCGGCGTTGAGAAAAGAGAAAAAACCTACTGGGTACGAACGGACCGCGGGGGAGCGGCCGTGGAATTCGTCACGGACGACATGCTGCGCATCAAATACTTCCGCGGGACAGAGCCGGAGATGTCGACCACCATCGCTATCGACCCGGCCGCTGCGGCTGGGGGCGAAGTTCAGGCGGAGCTGGAGGAGACGGAAGGAGGCGTCCGGTTCCGCACGGCGTCGCTGGAAGTGACGCTGGACAAGCTGGGATTGTCCCTGACCGTAAGAGACCGGGGAGGAAACGTACTGGCCGAGCAGAAGAGCATCACCTTCAGCCCGGACGGATCGGCCACCGGCGTGTACGACATGCCGCAGGATTCCCATTTCTACGGACTCGGGGAGAAATCGAGCTTCCTCGATAAACGCGCGCGAGCGGTACACCAACTGGAACACTGACGTTTATGCTCCGCATATGCCGGAGATCGAGGCGCTGTACGAATCGATTCCGCTGCTGATTCATATGCACGGCTGCGTTAGCTGCGGACTGTTCCTCGATAATCCGGGACGCTCGGATTTCGACATGCGCAGCCATGGAGTCGCCTTCACGGTCAGCTGCACGACCGGCAGCTACGACCTGTACTTCATCAACGGGCCGGAGCTGAAGGATGTCGTCAAGCGCTACACCGCTCTGACCGGGCGGATCAAGCTGCCGCCGAAATGGGCGATCGGGTATCATCAGTCCCGTTACAGCTACATGAACCAGCAGGAGGTGCTGGAGCTCGGCCGGACGTTCCGGGCGAAGCAGATTCCGTGCGACGTCATTTACTTGGATATTCATTATATGGACGAATACCGGGTGTTTACTTTCGATCCGGTGCGGTTTCCGGATCCGGCCGGCATGATCCGCGAGCTGCGGGAGATGGGGATCCGGATCGTGCCGATTGTGGATCCCGGCGTCAAGAAGGATGCAAAATACCCGGTTTATCAGGAAGGGATCCGGGAAGACCATTTCTGCAGGAAACTGGAGGGAGATCTGTTCTTCGGCGAGGTATGGCCGGGGACAAGCGCCTTCCCGGATTTCACCGACGACCGCACGGCGAAGTGGTGGGCGGATCAGCATGCCTTCTATACCGAACTCGGCATCGAAGGCATCTGGAACGACATGAACGAGCCGGCGGTGTTCAACGAGTCCAAGACGATGGACCTGGACGTGATGCACCGCAACAACGGCAAGCCGCTGACGCATGAGGAGCTGCACAACCTCTACGGCCTGCTCATGTCCAAATCGACCTTTGAAGGCATGAAAGAGCAGCTGGACCGCCGCCGCCCGTTTGTGCTGACCCGCGCCGGGTACGCGGGCATCCAGCGGTATGCGGCCGTCTGGACGGGCGACAACCGGAGCTTCTGGGAGCATATGGCCATGGCCATGCCGATGGTGCTGAACATGGGGCTCTCCGGCCTGGCGTTTGCGGGTCCGGATATCGGCGGCTTCGCCCACCATACCTCCGCGGAGCTTCTGATCCGCTGGACGCAGATGGGCGTCTTCTTCCCGTACTGCCGGAATCACTCGGCCTTGGAAACGGTGCGGCAGGAGCCGTGGTCCTTCGGGGAAGAGGCCGAAGCCATCCTGCGGGAGTACATCGGGTTGCGCTACCGCTGGATGCCGCAAATGTACAACCTGTTCCATGAGGCGTCCGTGACCGGGCTGCCGGTCATTAGCCCGCTCATTCTGGAGTATCCGCACGATCCGAACGTGACGAATCTGTGCGACCAATTCCTGCTCGGCGACAACGTGCTGATCGCGCCGGTCTATCGCCCGGACACCGACCATCGTGCCGTATACCTGCCCGAAGGGACTTGGCTGGACTACTGGACCGGCGAAGGACATGAAGGCGGGCGGTATATCCTGGCCCACAGTCCGCTCTCCGTTTTGCCGGTCTATGTGAAAGCCGGCAGCATAATCGCGGAAGGTCCGCTGAAACAGCATGCGGAAGACGAAGCGGACGATACGGTAACGTTCCATGTGTACGGCGCGGAAGCAGACGGCGATTTCCAAACCGCTTACCGCCTGTATGAGGATGACGGGGTGAGCTACGGCTACGAAGTCGGAGCATACAGTGAATTGTTGCTCGAGACGCGGGCTGAGCAAGGTAAGTTTGTGCTTTCGTATGCTTACCCGCACCGGCAGTACGAAGCGCGGCGCAGCCGGCTGCGGATCGTGCTGCGCCGGCCGAAGTTCCGCCCGGCTGAAGTCGAAGGGCTCGGACAGCTGACGCCAGAGCAAATGGAGCAGGGGGCGCTCGGCTGGGCCGTCGATGACCGAAGCGGCGACCTGATCATTCAGGTCGAGGATCGGCCCGAAGGCGGTCAGTGGGCGGTTATCTCTGCCTGATCGGCCTAAATACGGATTTTATGGTTGTATTCAAGCCGGAACCGGTTCAGGGAGCTTTGTGCTCCCGGGACGGTTCCGGCTTTTTTAGTTATTTTAAATATAAAAAAGCTAGATCGTCGGAAAATCGGGTTCCTTATACCGCAAGAATAACCGTGCTAAATGCGGTCTGGTTTCGTGGCATGTACGTCGATAAGACGCGTTTCCATTGACTCGGCGGGATCAGGCTGGGGAAAGACCAGGCGGCCCCATAGTGGGAAAAAAGCATAAAAAAATAGTGAAAAATGCCTAAAAAAGACCCGGTTCTCGTTTTTAAATTCATGCGTTTTCGTATAAGATGGAAGTATATGTGTAACTACGGATACGACAGGAGACTACCATGAATCAACCGCTTTATGGCGTATGGCTTGGCGATGTGTTTTTTTGTTTTTCAGGAGAGATGTCCGAACCGAGAGTGGATGCATGGAGCAAAGTGGTCAAGCAGCTGACGCTGACGGACGGGACGCGCCCTTTTGCCCAGGCTGCGCTCAGGCTGGCCGAGCTCAAATACCCGTCCGCGCATGCGGCTCAGCGAACGAGCCGCCGAGGGGAACGGCGCCAGCTCATGGGCAGAACGCTGGAGGGACTTGCCCTGAGCGCCGCAGACGCCTTCAGCCTGCTTCTCGCATGGGATGAGGCATACATCCGGCAGGCGGGTATGGAGCCTGGAGCGGAGATGGGTTACTGGGCCCAGGCGGCCCGGTTCGCCCTGGAGCTGATGCTGCGCGGCTGTATTGCGCCGGGCACGGCACCGGTGCCGACGAACGGCGCCCGCCGCAGATCGGGCGAGCATGCGCTGGCGGCGGAATGGAAGCCGAGCCTGAACCAGCCGCAGGACGCGGAGCGCTTCCTGCAGCTGGCGGCGGGGATGCCGCCTGTGGCGCTTGGAGTACCTGCGCTATCCGGCAGGGATGCGATGACGAAGGAGGAAGCGGGGGCATTTTTGCTGCACTCGTTTATGGGCGCCATGATCCATGCACAGGTACGGGAAGTGATTCGTGAGAACGAGAGCAAATTTTCCCGCTACCATGCCGAATACCGGAGAGGATATTCCCCGGTGGCGGAGCTGTGGTGGAACAGCGCTCTGACCACCAGCAGAATGATCCCGGTCCAGGGCAGCACAGAGGAGATGGAGGAGCTGGCATCTGCGGTTGGAGAGATGGGGGGAACCTCGGTCCCGGCCGTGGAAAGCGGGGATGCAGCGGCACAAGGCCGAATGCAGCTGGGACTGCGGCTGGAGCCCTGCCATACCGAGGAAGAGGAACGCTGGTGCGTCTCGTTCTGGGCTGAGTTTCAGGATGAGTTCGGGTCATGGATTCCCATCCGGGCCATCTGGTCATATCGGGAGCGGAATATCAGCCGCCGCGGCCGCGTCTTTCCGAATGTTCAGGAGCAAATGCTCCATGCGCTCGGCGATGCGTCGAGGCTGTCCCCGGAATTGGCCGAAGCGCTGAGGGGCCCTGCTCCGGAGAGCCTCGAGCTCACCACGGAGGAGATGATCGCCTTTGTCCGCCTCTCCGTTCCGAAGCTGACGAAAGCCGGCATCACGGTCCAGATGCCCTCCCGGTGGAGCCGGAAGGGGCGCCGCCGCGTGGGATTATCGCTAAAGATGCTGGCGGAAGGTGCAGGCGGAGGCGCGCCGGGCCATCCGGTCGTTGGCCTGGAGCAGCTTGTCTCCTTCCGGGTCGAAGCCGCCCTTGAGGGCCTCACCCTAACCCGGGAGGAACTGGCCGAGCTGGCCGAATCGACCCTGCCGTACGTGAAGTTCCGCGGGGAATGGATCGAGCTGGATCTGAAGGAAATCCGTCAGGTGCTGCGCTATATCAAGAAGCATGACGAAGGCGAAATGAACATGTCCGACTGGATGCATCTCAGTGCAGGAGAAGACGGCGAACGCACCTGGAAGGGTATTCCGGTGCTGGAGCTGGAGACCATCGGCTACCTGCAGTCCCTTCTAGGCGAGGAGGGGCCGAAGAAGGTGCCTGTCCGCCCGGTTCCCGCTTCGCTGCATGGCGTACTCCGCCCTTATCAGGAGCGGGGCTACCAATGGCTGGCTGCGATGCGCGATATGGGCTTCGGCGTCTGCCTGGCCGATGACATGGGTCTCGGGAAGACGGTGCAGGTGATCACCTGCCTGCTGGAGCAGCATAAGGAGGGCAATCCTCCCGTGCTGATCGTGTGCCCGACCTCGCTGCTCGGCAACTGGCAGCGCGAAATGCAGCGTTTTGCCCCCGGGCTCGAGCTGTACATTCATCACGGCAACCGCCGCCTTCACGGGGACGAATTTCTGGAGCAGGCGCTCCGGCATGACGTCGTGCTGACAACCTACCATTTGGCCGGAAGGGACGGCGCCGACCTGGCCTCGGTTCTGTGGTCCACCGTCGTGCTGGACGAAGCCCAGTACATTAAGAACTACCGGACCAAGCAGGCGCAGAGCGTCATGAAGCTGTCGGCGCCGCACCGCATCGCGATGACCGGGACGCCGGTGGAGAACCGCCTTGGAGAGCTGTGGTCGATTTTCCAATTCCTCAATCCGGGTTATCTCGGTTCCTCCACTTCGTTCCGGCAGCGGTACACGACGGGGGAGGTCGCGCCAGGGAAGCTGCAGGAGCTGCATAAGCTTGTATCGCCTTTCATGATGAGACGCCTGAAGAGCGATCCCGACATCCGCAAGGATCTGCCGGAAAAGCTGGAAATTAAGTCTTACTGCACGCTGACCGAGGTACAGGGAGCGATGTACCAGTCGGTCGTGGACCAGATGATGGGCCAGATCGGACAGCAGACAGGGATCGCCCGGAAAGGGCTGGTGCTGTCCTCGCTGACGAAGCTGAAGCAGATTTGCGACTCGCCGCTTCTGCTCGGCAGGGAAGACGCGCGGGGCGCCAAGGCCGAGTCTTCGGGGAAAATGGAGCGGCTCTTCGATCTGCTTGACAACATCCAGGAAAACCGGGAGTCGGCGCTGATCTTCACGCAGTACGTGGCGATGGGGCATCTTCTGGTGTCCCGGCTGAAGGAGCGTTACGGCAGGGCGCCGTTTTTCCTTCATGGCGGCGTGTCCAAACAGGAGCGCGACGACATGGTTCTTGCCTTTCAGGAGGGCGAGGGCCCGTCCTTCTTTGTATTGTCGCTGAAGGCGGGGGGCGTCGGTCTGAATCTGACCCGGGCCAATCATGTTCTGCATTACGACCGGTGGTGGAATCCGGCGGTGGAGAACCAGGCGACGGACCGGGTATTCCGGATCGGACAGCAGAAAAACGTGCAGGTTCACAAGCTGATCTGCCAAGGGACGCTCGAGGAACGGATCGATGAGCTGATTGAACATAAAAAGTCGCTTTCCGAGCAGGTCGTCGGTTCGGGAGAAACGTGGCTGACCGAGATGTCGGATCACGAGCTGAAGGAACTGATCATGCTGCAAGGGGAAGACTGGATGTAGGATGCAGAATTGGCTTTGAGCCTTCTAAGCCAGATTAAGGCTGTACCTTGATCGCGCTTCGGATGGAAATGATATGAAGTAGTTTCTGCAAGGGTATACTATGGTTCAGCGCAGCAGTGCAGGAGGCTGATTCAGAGTCTCCACAAAGGAGGGAACAAAGGATGAAGGCACAAGGCAAAGACCGAACGGAGCTGATCGTGGAAGCGGAACCCGGATTGATCCGGGCCCAAGGGAAAACAGCAGAAGGCCGCGAGGAATGGAACCTCGGCATTCCGGTGACGGCAGACGGAGAAGTGCCCGCAGATGCCATTGTGGAGAGGCTGGCCGATTGCCCCGCCGACCTGTATTTACTGCTTCAGGGCAGCCGGCTGCCCTGGCTGGATGAGCTGCTGGGGCAAGACGCCCTGACTTGGAGCGAGGCGGTCTGCCGCTGCGGCACAGACGGATGCTCCCACGCTTCGCAGTCAATGCTGGCCATCCGTCAGCGCTTGGCGGAGGAGCCGCTTCTAATGCTGGCGCTGCTGGGGCTTCCCCGCGAGGAGCTGCTCGGCCGGGTCTTCGGCGACTGGGCCGATTCCCTGCCGCCGGGTGACGCCAAGCTGGCCGCCGGCGATTTGTCCTCCCTTGAGGAGAAGGGCAAAGGCGGCCCGTCTCCCGGCGAATGGCTGGCGGAAGCGGCTCAGCAGGGCATGCTGCATGAGCCGGGAGCGCCGTACCGGGAGGTGGCCGTCGATCTGAAGGCGGTGCCCGCCAAGGATATGCCGGAGGAGGATTGGTCGGGCCTCCTGCCCAAGGTGACGGCAGCCCGGCAGGTGATCCGCTCGATCAAGTCGCAGACGGCGGCGAGAGCCAAGGAGCAGCTGAAGCGGGTACCATCGGCTGCCGCTGGGCTGGCCCCGGCTCCGGCTCCGGCTTCGGAGAACAGAACATGACCGGGCCGTCCCGCGCCGGAAGCCGGGGCGCCTGCCTTCTGGCGGCTCTGATGATTTCGGCGTCCGCTGTTCTTGGCGGCTGCGAGCGGTCGGAGGGGGCAGGACGGGAGAGCGGACAAGCCCTTCAGGCTCCCGGAGGTTCGGGTGCGGGAGGGCAGGCGGGCCTTGAGCGGGTCGCCGACCCCGTCCTGGCCAAGCGCAGCGAAAATTCGCTGCAGGCTACGGCCCGGACCGTGAACGGGAAGCAGGTGGTGACCAATCCGGATGCGGTCACCGTGGTGGTCAACAAGCAGCGCAGCCTTCCGGAAGGGTATGCGCCTGGCGATCTCGTAGAACCGGACGTGCCCTTTACGTTCGACGGGCACCATGAGAAACGGCAGCTGCGAAAGGAAGCCGCCGCCGCGCTCGAAAAGCTGTTCGCCGGGGCGTCGCAGGCCGGCTTGGAGCTGCGGGCCGTCTCCGGCTACCGCTCATATGAGCGCCAGCAGGCCGTTTACGGGCAGCATGTCCGCACCAAGGGGGCCGAAGAAGCCGCCCGCGTCAGCGCCGTCCCTGGGACGAGCGAGCATCAGACGGGCCTGACGATGGACGTTTCGAGCCCCAGCGTCGGCAACGTGCTGGGGGCCGTATTCGGCTCATCCGAGGAAGGGCACTGGCTTGCGGCGCATGCGGCGGAATACGGCTTTATCGTCCGGTATCCCGATGGACTGGAGAACGTGACCGGCTACGTGTACGAGCCGTGGCACATCCGCTATGTCGGAACGGACCTGGCACCGGATATCGCCCGCAGCGGGCTTGCGCTCGAGGATTATTTTGACGAAGCGAACATAAAGCTGTAACGGCGTTCACCTTGCTGTACGCCCAAAAGCCGTCCCCTCGTTAGGGGGACGGCTTTTTTTTCACTAGTCAAACATTATTTATCTTGATACCTGTCGCTGTTCTTCTTCGCAACCTTCAAGACAAAGCCAGGCTTTCAATCGGCGTCAGCTTTCTTCCTCATGCATTTCATGCAGGGCTCCCTCGATCAAATCGCCATTCTCCGCAAGAATCTCCTGGCGGAGCCTGAGCATCTGGTGATCCAGCTTGTCGGCGGCCAGGGAAGCTTCTTTCAGCTCGGCCACCACATGCGGCGGAACCTGCTTGTCATATTTGTAGAAAATAATATGCTCCATGCTCGCCCAGAAATCCATGGCCAGGGTTCGCATCTGGATTTCAACCTTCATCCAGCGGGTGCCTTCGATCAGGATCAGCGGCACGGCCACGATGACGTGCAGGCTCTGGTAGCCGTTCGGCTTCGGATGGGCGATATAATCCTTGACCTCGATCAGCCGGATGTCGTCGCGGTGGGATAAATGGTCAAGCAGCCGGTAAATGTCCTGGACAAACGCGCAGACGATCCGCATGCCGGCGATATCATGGATATGGTTCAGGATATTATCCATCGTCAGCTCATATCCTTTGCGCTCCATTTTGTTCATGATGCTCTTGGGTTCCTTGATCCGGACCTTGATATGTTCGATAGGGCTGTAACCGTCCTGCAGCTTCAGTTCGGTCTTGATCAGCTTGATTTTGCTCTGAAGCTCCTCCAGGGCCAGTTTGTACAGCATCGGAAGCTTCTTCCACTCTTCAAATTGACGGAGCAGGTTGTTATCTATATCGAGCTGATGGAGGTCTTTCAACGTTACGGGACTTACGACTAGCTGTGGGTTCTGCTGTTCGTTCATGCCAATCTCCTACCTATCTGCAAATTGGGGTGCTGTAGAATGAAAGAAATGCCTTCTTTAAATCATTCTATCTATGGTTATATTTTACCTGAAAATAGGAGTGGGAAGCAAAGCAAGACGGCAGTGCAGCAATCCTGTAAAGGCCGCAAAAGCCCCTGCCATCCGCCCGGATTCCATGTACCGGGGTACCGGAAAGTCAGGCGGGACAAGGGCCGGAAAGGGACAGGGGGATCGTCCATTTATTTGTTCAGAGGAGATCCTTCATACCCTTCATCGTGGTAGTCGGTATGCTGCATTTTACCTAAAATATTCATATCCTCGATCGTGCGCCGCGTTTTTTCGTCCCCGATCTCATGCAGATAAGCATACACGGCGATCAGTCTATCGTTATACTCATCAGCCGCATCATCATGGTCGGCCGATTTATACGGAACAAAGGTGCGCTTGAACGCATACTCGTCTTCCTTGGTGAGATCCTCCAGCAGATCCCGCAGCTTCGACATTTCCGTCTCGGTCATCAGAACCTCATATTCGGCGGAGTCATTGGGCACATCCTGAATCAGCTGATGGCTCACGGAAATATAATAACGCTTCTTATCGGTATCCATAAGGCAGATTCCTCCCTTATCCATGGCATCCGCGCATCCCGCGTATTGACAAGTCCCGGTGGATGCTCCGGACTGGCATGAACGCTTTTACTGCTTTTTACACGGGACCGGCCGGTTTGAATCAGGAAAACGCCTCAGCGTCTGGGTGAAACAGGCTTTGGCGAGTCCTGATGGGGCAGGATGCCGAAAGCTTCATGTAAAAAGCGGGAAGGCGCCGACGGCTTGCCGTGGTAGTACGCGGGCGAGCTGATATACAGCCTCTCTTTGGCCCGCGTGACCGCGACATAAGCGAGCCGCCGCTCCTCCTCCAGCGCCGCGGCCGCCAGCTGCTGCTCGTCCGTCAGCGCTTGCCCGGCTTTGGTATCCGCCGGAGGCTGCTTCTTCAAGGCGGAGCTGTGCGGCAAAATCCCTTCGCTTGCGCCGATCCAATACACCTGACGGAACTCCAGCCCCTTGGCCCGGTGAATCGTCATGAGCTGAACGGCACTGCCGTTCTGTTCTTCCCGGGCCGCCTCCATCTGCTCATGGCGGGCTGTCAGCTCATCCGCATAAGCCACGAACTCCTCTACGGTATCAAAGCGTCCCGCTGCGCTCTCGAACTCCTCCAGCGTATCGCTCACCGTTTCTTTATACTGGGTATAAATCAGTGGATCGCCCGCCTGAAGGTACTTGTCATAGAACTGTCTGCGCATTTCCTGAATGGCATAGGCCGGTTTGAGGGACTTCAGCGACTTGATGAACCGGATACGCTCTTTAACCGCCTCCTGCTGAAAAGGCTGAAGCCGTTCCCAGCGGGCGAGATGGATGAGCGGATACTTCTTGGCCTGGAGCTTCTCCTGCTGCCGGATATAAGCCATGCCGTCCTCTTTCGGTACATACAACGGGCCCAGCACGCTCTGCAGCGATTCCTTCCGCCGGGGCGTCAGGCCGAGCCGCAGGTGATCCATCAGCGGTTTGATCAAGGTCTGGTCATAGAACACCGGTGCGCTGCCGAACTGGACAAAAGGAATCCCGCTCAGCAGAAGCTGCTCCAGTACGGCGCGGCTGCTGTCGGACGTCCGGTGCAAAATGGCGATATCGACGTAGTCCAGCCCGTCCCGGCCGACATGCTCCTGGATATGCTGAACGACCCATCGTGCCTCTTCATCCGGGGTTGCAGGGGTCAAATACGCAGGCTTGAAGCCGCGGGCTCCCGCCGCGAGCAGCTCCTTGGGCCGGCGCTGCCGGTTATGCCGGACGAGGGCGCTCCCCAGGCCGAGAATCCGGCTGTCGCTCCGGTAATTGATGTTGAGATTCACAATTTTGGTGCCCGGATAGACGCGGTCGAACTCGAGGATCGATTCCTGCCGGGCTCCGTTAAACGAATAGATGGTCTGGTCATCGTCCCCGACGACCGCCAAATTGCGCCGGGGCTCCGCCAGCCGCCGGACCAGGTCGTACTGGATTGCGTTGGTATCCTGAAATTCGTCGACCATCAAATAATGAAAGCGGTCCTGCAGCCGTTTCAGCGTAGCCGGGTTGTCGAGCAGCTTCCGGGCATGCAGGAGGATGTCGTCAAAATCCCACTGGTTCCGCTGTGTCTTCCAATCTTCATAGCCGAGCAGAATGCGTTTGACGGCTGATTCTTCTTTGGTCGCTTCAGGCAGGTCAGCCGGCCATCCGCCCTGCATTTTCCAGGCGGACAGCGCCGCAAGCAGCGTCTCGGGCTGATAGGATCCGGTGTGATCCAGGCGGCGCAACATCATTTTCATGATGGTGTGCTGGGCCGTGAATTCGCCGAAAATTTGCTCGCTATATCCGTGCTGGCGGAGCAGCAGCAGTCCGAAGGAATGGAACGTCCTCGCTTCTACGGCACGGGCCGCGGCTGCGGAAATGCCGGGCATGCGTCCGATCCGTTCCTTGATCTCCTTGGCGGCCTTGCTCGTAAACGTAACCAGCAAAATCCGGGAACCCGGAATGCCGCGGACCGCGATCAGGTAAGCCGTCCGGGCGGCCAGGACGGTCGTTTTGCCGCAGCCGGCGCCCGCCAGGGCGAGCATTGGCCCGTCACCGTGGCGTACGGCATCGATCTGCGGTGCGTTCAACAGGATGCCCATCCGCTCCAGTTCGCGAAAGAAAAACGCATCCGCGTCGCCTGCGCCCACCAGCTCCCGGCTGGTGGAGAGGGACGCGGGGCGTGCTTGGGGAACCGGTGAGGAAGAGGGCACCTTCGCAGGCACGCTATGTATCGAAACATTCAGATGTATGGGGGGCTGAGCCATCGATAAGACCTCCTTTTTCTGGCTGTAAGGGATTGCCTTTTTCACAAGTGCACTGTAAATTTGGTATGATATATGCACATCCGGAAGGATGCGCCTGCAGCCGCTCGATTCCAAGCCCCTAAATTCAAGGCATTTAACGGCAGGCTCGGATTTCACAGGAAAGCTCCGGCATGGTATCTTGGTAATAGGGCAGCCCGGGCAGCGGCCTGGGCGATGACATGGCCTTAAGGGCACAGATTACTATTGTAAATGATCATTTGGAATGAATAAATGGGATGAAATGGAAACTGGAGGAGAGAACTCATGAACATTATTCAGCGCCTCAAAGAAGGGGCTAACCGCGCAACGGAAAAGGCTCAGGGAACGCTGGAGGTCGGCAAGCTGAACAGCCAGATTGCCGACATCGAACGGGAAATGGGCATTCACTACAGAGAGATGGGCAAAGTCTTCTATGAAGGCTACCGCATTGGCGATATGAGCAAGGCTGAGAAGGAAATGGTCGACCTGTGCAAATCCTGCGACCTGCTTCAGGAAGAAATCGATGAGCTGCGTACCCGGATTGCCGAGCTGAAAAACGAGCGGCTGTGCAAATGCGGTTACGTCGCTACGCTGGATGCCAACTTCTGTCCGTCCTGCGGAAGAAAGCTGGTGGATGATGGGGTGAAGCCGAGCGAGCCCGCCAAACCGGTCGGTTTTGCTTTTGATGAAGAAGCGATTTTCGGCAACAAAGTCCAAGATGAGCCATCCTACCAGGAAGAACCGGAGGAGCGGGTATATTCCGGCCAGCAGGAAGCCGCAGCCGCGGTGGAACAGGATTATGATTATGAGTTTCCGATGAGGGAATCGTGGGATGATCTTGACCTTTCCGACGAAAATGACCCGGAAGCGGAACGGGAGCGGCGCCAGGCCGAGGAACTCGAGCGCGAGCGGGAACGCCAGCTGGAGCTGGACCGCCGCATCCGCTATTGGAAGGAGAACAGCGGAGACGGCGACACAGCGGCGCGTGAAGAAGGTCCACGCGATACGGTGAAATGCCAGATTTGCCGTGCAGACCTGCCTAAGGGCTCGAAGTGGTGCCCGAGATGCGGCGCTGAACAGATTTAGGTGTGTGACACACAAACGATTACGCTTAATAGAAGCTTTTCTGGCGGACAGCGGTTTTAGGCAGCTTTGGGAGGACAAAACGTAATGGAACAACTGCTACATCATCTGCGGAATCTGGGATTCACGGAGATGGAAGCGAAAATAATGGTGGAGCTGGCGGGCAAAGGCCCGTCCTCCGGATATGAGGTGGCCAAGGGGCTGGGTGTGTCCCGTTCCAATGTGTACTCTACGCTGCAGCGGTTATGCCAGCAGGGATATCTGCACCGCAGCGAAGGGGATCCGGTCCGCTACAGCATGCTGAAGACGGAGGAGCTCACCCGGATGATCGCGGGGCAGATGAAGGAATCGCTTTCGTTCATCGAAAACCGGATGCCGCGGGTGGAGCCGGATCAGCAGCCCTTCTACAACGTGGGAGGGGACCGGAACGTTATGGAGGCGCTGGCCAGAGAGCTCGAGCGGGCGGAGCACGAAATCGTCGTCGACGTTTGGCGCGAGGAAGCGGCTTTGATGCGCAGCGAGCTGGAGCAGGCGGAGCAACGGGGGGTGAAGCTGCTGTGGTCCTGTATTGGCAGCGACACCGGCATGGAGCGGCTTCTTCCCTTGTCGGCGTGGAATCCGGGCGCAGGGGAGCGGCATGCTTTGAGAGGCCGCAAGTTCTCCTTCGTCATTGACCGCCGCTGGTGCATGCTGGGCATGCGCGGGGAGGACTGCGCCACGCAGGCGCTCGTCACCGAGCATCCCGTGATGGTGGAACTGCTGCTTCACCATTTTACACAGGAAATGGTACTCTACGAAGTGGAGCAGGACCTGGGCGGCGAGCTTGCGGAGCGGTACGGTCCGGCTTACGAACGGATCTACCGCAAGTATGTGGAAATCGATCCGCGTGAGGCTGGGTCGGAAGTCATCGGGGATTTCGAGGGTCCTGAGAATTCGGATGAAGAAGTATAAGCGCGATAACGGGTACCGTCGAGACGGGACCCGTTTTGTCTAATGAAGACCGACGTTAGATGGTTCATGACATAAACGATTCTCTGCGACGGATCGGCCGCGCCGGGGTCTCGGCATGTGCTGATTCCATTACAGCTCGCGCAGTTTCATAAAAACGGTGTGATAATAATCACTGTTATGCGGTACGAATTGCTGTAAGCTCACTGTACACGCAAAGGTTTCGGAGTCGGAAGCAAGCCGCGGTTCCGCAAGGATGCCGGCTGCCTGCATCTCCCCGATCTCGCCATTCGCCAGTTTCAGGGCATCGTCCAGGTCCGCTTCGTAAAGACCAGTCAGTTCCTCGGCCTGAAGCCGGTAGGCGGCTAGGGGCAGATCCAGCTTGGCGCCGAAGATAAAGCATCTCTCCCTGTCGATAAAAGCCGTTTCCCCGGCTGTCCCCCGATTTTCATAATCGGCGGTTCCGAGCGGGATCAGCTGGTCCAGGCTGACAGTGACGCCGAGTTCTTCCTCGAGCTCCCGGACCGCATCGGCGACGGATTCACCGGCCGCCAGATGTCCGGCGGCGGTAATATCGTAATAACCCGGGAAGGTGTCTTTGGACGTCTGGCGCTTTTGAAACAGAACCTTGCGTCCATCGGGCGTATCGCGCACGATCCAGCAGTGGAACGTATGGTGGAGATAACCCTTGGCATGAACCTCTTCGCGGGAAGCGGTGCCGATCCATTCGTGGTCGTCGTTATAAATGTCGAAGAACTCTTTCTTCATGTGGCGAAAACCTCCATTCATATTTTTGAATTATGGAGGATTACCGGAAAAGTAGCAAGACTGGAGACAGGCTGCTGAAAATAAGCTTTTAAGTATAGCGTTTTGATCAAGGAGGAAGCATTGATGGAATGCATCGTGCGGTTTGAGGTCAAGCATCCCAACGGGAGCAAGCATCTTCGCGGTTTGATCTGGACAGGGGAGGACGGACACCCCACCGAAGATCAGCTTATTCAGATGTTTAAGGACATGAAATATAACGTGAGAGCATCCGAACGGGAACCGCTGCAATTTGTTCCGCTCGACCCGGGCGCGGGGTATACGTCGATTCGGATCACGGAGCTGGACACCGGAAAAGAGAAGTACACGGAAGACCGTGATTTGAAAAACGTCATCAGCACGCTGATGCCAAAAGGACCGCTCGGCCTCTGATTCCGGAAGTGAATTCCGAAAGGGGCTGGCGGTCTTTTTTGATAGGAAAGTATATCACCTGCAAACCTTCAGGAGAGCAAGCTCTCCGTCAAGTCAGCTCGGTCCCGGTCTGTTTACTTGGATCGGCCCCTCAAGCCTGCTGCGGCTCGGGATCGGTATCCAGCACAGAGGTGCAGTGCGCACAGCGCGTAGCTGCCGCAGGGATTTCCGAAAGGCAGTACGGGCATTCCTTGGTTGTTTTCTCCGGCTCAGGTTTTTCGTGCTCCCGGGTTTTGATCCAGTTGATGCCTTTAACGAGCAAGAAAATACAGAACGAGATGATCAGAAAATCGATCACCGTATTTAGAAACTGCCCGTATGCAATGACAGGTGCCCCGACTTCCTTGGCTTCCGCAAGCGTGTTCACCTTGCTGTCGTCCAGGCGGATAATGAGATCGGCGAAATCCACTCCGCCAAGAAGCACCCCGATCGGCGGCATGATGATGTCGCTCACGATCGAGGAGACGATTTTACCGAAAGCTCCCCCAATAATGACCCCGACAGCCAGATCGATCACGTTGCCGCGCACTGCAAATTCTTTAAACTCATGAATAAATCCTTTCATTTAACCAAAACCTCCTGAGTGTCATGTATCTATTCTAGCAGATATTCTATAGGGCATTGTAACATTGAAACTGGTATTTGTTTCTGAAATGTTTTCAAATTGTCCATCAAATACCTCTTTATTTTTGAGCCCATTATGCGTTATACTTCATGCATTGTCTTTCATCAGTCTATGAATGAATATAGGTTTCTCGTATATGTGCAGGAATCGGCCTGCATGTCTCTACCCGATCACCGGAATGATCGGACTACGGGATGAACGATATGTTTCGGGCGCTTGTCCTGAATTTTTGAGTTTGTCCTGAGTCCGTCTGTTTCCGCCGATCAAGGCAGGGGAAGAGATGGGCTTTTTTGTGTTTTGTAGAGGAATGGAACGTCATCAAAGGGGGAAGCAAGTTGCAATTACTGAAGCAGAAAGTACTGGATGAAGGTATCGTGCTCAGCAATCGGGTGCTGAAGGTGGATTCGTTCCTGAATCATCAGATGGATCCTGTTCTGATGAAGGAAGTCGGCCGCGAGTTTACGCGCCGGTTTGCCGGGGAGGCCGTGAATCGGGTGCTTACGATCGAATCGTCCGGGATTGCCCCCGGAATTATGACCGCCCTGGAGCTGGAAGTGCCGATGATCTTTGCGAGAAAGCAGAAGTCATTGACGCTTCGTGACGATATTTTCGTGGAGAAGGTGTACTCCTTCACCAAGCAGGAAACGAACGAAATTACGGTGGCCAAGAAGTTTATCCAACCGGGGGACCGGGTGCTGATCATCGACGACTTTCTGGCGAACGGCGAAGCGGCCTTTGGACTGGCCCGGATCGTGGAGCAGGCGGGCGCGACCGTTGCGGGAATCGGCATCGTGATCGAGAAGGCGTTCCAGCCCGGCGGGCGGCTGCTGAAGGAAGCCGGCTACCGGGTCGAGTCGCTGGTCCGCGTCGCGGCACTGGACGACGGCAAAGTGACTTTTGCAGATCAAGACTAGCTTATTTATATACATTACACGGGAGGTATGATACCGGCATGGAACAGAATCAACAGGCTGACACGACTCAATTTTCAGGCAAACGCCATCCGCTTAAAACCTTTTCGCTCGGGATTCAGCATGTGCTGGCGATGTACGCCGGTGCTGTTCTCGTTCCCCTGATTGTAGGAGGGGCTTTGGACTTTACGATCGAGCAGTTGACCTACCTGATCTCGATCGACCTGCTGGCCTGCGGCGTGGCTACGCTGCTTCAGGTATGGGGCAACCGGTTCTTCGGCATCGGGCTGCCGGTCATGCTGGGCTGTGCATTCCAGGCGGTATCGCCGATGATCGCCATCGGGCTCAAGGACGGGGTCTCGGCCATTTACGGCGCGATCATCGCGTCGGGGATTTTCGTTATTCTGTTCTCAGGGATATTCGGCAAGCTGATCAAGCTCTTCCCGCCGGTAGTCACCGGCTCGGTCGTTACGATTATCGGGGTGACGCTCATTCCGGTCGCGCTGAACGATCTGGGCGGCGGCCAGGGAGCCGAGGATTTCGGCAGTCCGCTGAATTTGTGCCTCGGCTTTGGCGTATTGATCTTTATCATTTTGATGAACCGTTTTGCTACCGGATTTCTGCGTTCCATCTCGGTGCTGATCGGCCTGATCGCCGGAACGATCGCCGCCGCAATTTTCGGGCATGTGGATTTGGGTCCGCTGAAGGAGGCCGGCTGGTTCCATGCGGTCAAGCCGTTTAACTTTGGAACGCCGAGTTTCCATGCCTCCTCGATCCTGACCATGATTCTGGTGGCGATCGTCAGCGTGGCGGAGTCCACAGGCGTCTTTATGGCGCTCGGCAAAATCGTCGATAAAGATATCTCCTCCAAAGACCTGGCCCGCGGGTACCGCGCCGAAGGCTTGGCGATCGTGCTCGGCGGAATTTTCAATTCCTTCCCGTACACCACGTACTCGCAAAACGTCGGCCTGGTTCAAATGAGCCGCGTCAAAACGCGCGATGTCATCGTCGTAGCCGGCGGCCTGCTGATCGTGATCGGGTTTGTGCCGAAAATTGCGGCGCTGACCCAGCTGGTGCCGACATCCGTGCTCGGCGGAGCCATGGTCGCCTTGTTCGGGATGGTCGTCTCCTCCGGCATTCGCATGCTGGGCGGACAGGTCGACCTGAACCGCTTTGAAAATCTGTTCGTCATTGCCTGCTCCGTCGGCATGGGTCTGGGCGTCAGCGTCGTGCCGGATCTGTTCAAGGCCATCCCGGAAGATTTCCGCATCCTCGTGGATAACGGCATCGTGGCCGGCAGCGTGACGGCAATTGTTCTGAATTTGATGTTCAACGGTTTTAAAGGCGGGGTTTCCTCAGCGGAAAAGGGAGAAGCCGACCAGAATGAGTATGCTGCCTAATTCCTCCAAATAAAATAGAAGTTCAAAAAGCCCGCCCCGTGTTCTTACGGGGCGGGCTTTTTGATTCGTTTTTAGAACGCATGTTTGCGTCGATAGACGTTATTTTTTAACGCCGAGAATACCCGGATGGCGCCAGGGTCCGCCCGGAAATCCATCGGAAGGGCGGATACGTCTTCGCCGTCGCCCTGTGCCAGGCGTGGGCGGTCAAACCTGATGCCGACCGTGTCTCCTCGAAAAAGAGTCACGATCGGCAGCTTCACATGCGTTCCCTTCAGGACGGTCGGGAACAGGAGCAGCAGCTGCAGCCGCGAGCAATCGTGGACCACGCAGACGTCCAGCATGCCGTCATCGGCTTTCGCCTGCGGATTGATCACCAGTCCGCCGCCGTAGCTGGGCACATTGCTGACCGCGGTCAGCCAGGCTGACGGATAGCTGACCGTTTTGCCGCCGCAAGTCACGCTTACGGGACCCGGCTTGAACGTGACCAGCGTATGCAGCACGCCGATGACGTAAGCGAGGCGCCCGGCACCGATGGCGTTGCAGATCTTTTTGTACCGGCTGCCGTTCACGTTCTCGCTCACCTGCGCATCGAAGCCGGCGGCCACCGCCGTCATGACGGGCACGCCCGCGACCGAGATGAGATCGGCCGCTTGGGCGCTGCCGGTTAGAATGAGCTCCAGCGCGGCAAGCGGATCGCGGGGGATGCCAAACCCCAGGGCGGTGTCGTTGCCTGAACCGGCCGGGATTACCCCAAGCGGGATGCCGGTCCGCTTCAATACCGGCAGGATGCTGTGGATCGTGCCGTCGCCGCCGATGACGACGATGGCATTCCAGCTGCCGTGCTGATTCAGCGTTTCCGCTACCAGCGCATCCACTTCCTCCGCATTAGCAGTAAACAGCGATGCGTATGGAATCTTTTTCGAATCGAGAGCCTCGCGCACCTGTTTCCAGGTACGGAGGCTCCTGCCGTTGCCGGACTTTGGATTAATGATGAATAAGTACATTGTTTTTCCCCCATTGCCCACGTAAACCCTTCCTTCTTATTGTAAGAAGTCCGGACCAAAAAGGGAACGGTTTAGTCGGAAGCGCGTCAATGCTGTATCACATGGGGCATAGCGATGGGGCATATTACAGGTGCCGCAGCTGCTTTTCCGCGATGTCGCCGATCCAGGGGAGCTTCAGCCATTTTCCCTGCAGGGAGGTAAACAGCATGACCACCCACACGACGAGCGTCAGGATGGACAGCAGGGCGGCAATGACCGGGCCGATCAGCGGGATCAGGCCAGACAGAATGTGGGCGATCATAATTGCGCCAAAAGTCAGAACGGATTGTAAGGCATGAAAGAGGACGAAGCGGCTGCGCTTCTCAACGGCAAGAAAGACGATGCCTCCGACAAAAGCGAACAGGTAGCAGAGCGTGGCGGCCATATTTTCCGGCAGACCGGTGGATGATTTGAAAGGGGACAGATAGACCACTCCTTCTATGCGGCAGGATTGTCTTCTATCATATGAACCCCAGAGACAAGTTATGAGCAATGAAAAAGGCACCCGGCCGCCTGGGGTGCAGGTAGCGGGATGCCCTTCATGATCCACTCTATCCATTCAAGAGTCGGATCGGCTTACTAAAGAGAGGCATTAAGCGAGTGGGGTTGCTCTCATGCCTGGCCTCCGTGGCCGCCTTGGCCGAACTGCCGCCGCGGGCCGACGATTTTCTCGCGTTTGTTGGTGTCGTTTTCTTTGGGAACCAGGCGCGGGTCCGTCCGGCCCTCATGATGGTTATCGAATGTAAATTCGGTCAGCTTCCACTCCGTTGAACCCAAAATCAGGTCAGCCGGGAACTCGTCGCCCCGGTGAAGCAATTCCTCTCTGCCCGCTTCGTTGGTATATACGCCATCGACCTCAACCTTATCGTGGGAAATCGGCAGCATGCGTTTATCTTCATTAGACATGACAAGTCCTCCTTCGTTCCATAGGAAATCCTTCAACGAACTGATTCTCATTTAAGTTACCCGGACCGGGAGCGGATTATCCCGCCGGGCCTAATCATTCCATACTGCCGAGAATATGCTGCTGAAGGAGGGACCGCGGGTTTCGCCAGCGGCTGACCTTGCTGTCCGCAGTGAACACCACGACCGCATCCAGCTCTGGAAAAAGGTACATTTGCTGCCCGCCGTGACCATGGGCACAGCTGAACGGCTGACCGCACATCCGGCCTGTCCACCACTGATATCCGTAGTCGCCAAATGCGGGATAACCGTCAAGCTGCCGGGTCAGCGCCTCTTCAAGCCATGCTTCGGGAATGACCGGGCGGTTCTGCCACCGGCCTTTATTCAGGCAGCACAGCCCGAACTTGGCCATGTCGCGCGCGGTCAGATACAAGCCGATATGGCCCATCGTATGGTCTTCGGGGCTGGAAGACCAGGCGGCATATTCGATCCCGAGCGGTCCGAACAGGTGCTGGCGGGCGTAGCTGTAAGCGTCCATACCGCAGCATTCCGAGATCAGCACCGAGATCAGGTGAGAATCGATACTCCTGTATTGGAAGATGCCCGCCATGTGCGCATCCACCGGCAGAGAGAGGGCGAACGATGTCCAGGCCCGGCTGCGGTGAAAACGGTGGATCAGCGGTTCGCCGAGCGTTTTGCCCGTTTGCCAGCGGATCCCCGTCGACATCGTCAGCAGGCGCCGAAGCGTCAGCACCTCATCTAAGAGCGGGTCGGTCCCTTTCCGCACATAGTGCCGCAGATAAGGCATCAGCGGTTCGTCCAAGCCGGGAAGCTCCCGTCTGCCCGCGGCAATCCCTGCGAGAGTGGACGTGATGCTCTTTGTCGCCGAGCGAAGATCATGCAGGGTACCGGGTCCGGCTTCATTATAGTACCGCTCATAAATAAGCCTGCCGTGCCTGACGATGAGAAAGCTGCGCATTTTCGGATAACGTCTCAAAATCTGGTCATGCGCCTGTTCGAGCGGATCAGGCCTGACGTCTTCATGCTCCGGCGAGGAGATGGGGAAGTCAGGCGTGTGAAGCGGCGTGGAGGATAACAGCAGAACGGGACGATTCAATGGGGCCGGCTCCTTTCTTCTGGATCGTTGTCCGGTTCGGGTAGTGGTTGACCGGTATTATTAACTTAACCCGAAATGCCGATATCCAAATAAACGGGCAATCTGGACAGTGCTTTCATCCGGCAGGACTGCACTCGAAAAAAAGTAATTCCTTACATTTTTTTGGAAAGCTGTTTTCGCCATTAGAATATGATACAATGAAGGGAGTGATTCAATAACATCCTCTTAGGGTATTCTTAGTGTCAGATACCTTTAGCGGCAGCCGGGAGCGTTCAGCCCAAACCTATAACTGCAAATGACGACTTCACAGATGTCAGGTAAGGTCTTTTCGGCATTCTCAAACTGGAGCAATCCATTCAAGTGTTTTGGGAGGGAACTATCATGGCAACGAAAGGTCACAATGAAGTTAAAGAAAGTCTGCGCGAGATGACACGAATTTTCCGGCCCAAGGATCCGAAGAAGTTTGTTAAGGAGTACGTCCGGAAATATCATATTATGGGAGGATACGAAGAGGAATTAACCTCGGTTGTGGAACATGAGTTAGGACGGATGAATTCGTCTGTTTCCTGACCAAGCTGGCCGTAACGAGCGTATCGCTTATTGAATTGCAGTTGAAGATTTGGACATTAAGATGAAGCTGAAGAACAGCCTGATAACATGACCGTATTCCGCGGAACCTGCGCGGGATACGGTTTTTTGTATTTCCTGTACCTGCCTGCGTGACTCCGGGCATATACTAAACCACGGTCTGATTCATCATTCTTTAGCAGCGGAAAGGACGTGCGGCGCTTGGAGATCACGCTGAAAAGCAGGGAGGAGATCGGATACATGCAGGAAGCGGGACGTATTCTTGCCTCCTGTCACCGGGGAGTTGCGGACAAAATCACGCCCGGCATGACGACCATGCAGATCAACGACTGGGTCGAGGAATATTTGGCCGGGCAGGGAGCCGTTCCTGAGCAGAAGGGGTTTAAGGGATATCCTTATGCCACATGTGCTTCGGTGAACGATACCGTATGCCACGGCTTTCCTGACGATGTGCCCTTGGCGGAAGGGGACGTGGTCACCATCGACATCGTAGTCAACAAAGACGGCTGGCTCGCCGACTCCGGATGGAGCTATCCCGTCGGCAGGATCAGCAAACCGCTGGAGCGTTTGTTGAAGCGCACCGAAAAGGCGCTGTACAAAGGCATCGCGCAGGCCGTCGCGGGTAACACGATCGGAGATATCGGCTGCGCGTTGGAGAAGGTGGCCAGGCGGTGCCGATACGGTATCGTTAAGCCATTGGTAGGCCACGGCATCGGCCGGTCGCTGCACGAACCGCCGGACGTGCCGGCGTTTGGGAAACGTCACGAGGGGCTGAAGCTTGTTGAGGGGCTGGTCATCACCATTGAGCCGATTTTTACCCTCGGTCCTTCGGGGGCGGTGCTCTGGAATGATGACGGCTGGAGCGTGCAAACGGCGGATGGCAGCAGAGGCGTGCAGTTTGAACATACGGTTGCCGTCACCCGGGACGGCCCGTTGATATTAACGCAGCAGTGACCCGGAACGATTCGCCACAATTTGTCATATTTCGCTCGACAAAAAGAACCTGTCCCCAGGTTCTTTTTTGTTTGATTTTGACGATTCAAAAATTCCATAACAGGTAAAAATGAATGTAATCGTTGAAACTTGGGTATACGAAGGAGGATGGACCGGGTTGCACGCAAAGGGGCGGGCAAGCGGGATGTAAACCCAATGAAAACGATTGCAAAAGCTTTTGTGGCGCGACTTTCGGCACTTTTCGAACAATTTGTGAACTAGGTTGGAAACATTGACAAAATAGTACTGGAAACTTATATTTAATAGGTGATTGTTTTAATTGACAGTAGCAAATCATTCGTGATAGTGCAGGTGAATGGCCGTTGAATGTGCTTTCAGCGGAGCCTGCGAAAATGGAAAAAGTGGGGTAGATCAATGATGAAACGGTGGCAGGCTGTAAAGCGACTTCTTCCCTTGCTCGCAGTATTTTCTCTGCTTTTAGCCGGGTGCGGCCGCGAGGACTTGTCGGTTCTGAGACCACAGGGACCGGTGGCTCAAGAACAGCTGGGATTGATGAAGCTCGCAATCTCAATCATGATTGTGGTACTCGTAATCGTTTTCGCGATTGCGGCATACGTGCTTGTGAAGTTCCGCAGAAGAAAAGGGCAGAACGGTGTGCCTGAGCAAGTTGAAGGCAACTTCAAGCTGGAAATCATCTGGACAGTGATTCCGCTCGTTCTGGTTATTATTTTGGCTGTTCCTACCGTACAGCAAATTTTTGCTTTCGGTGACGATCATTACAATGATAAGGACGCCGTACAGGTTAAGGTTACGTCGCACCAATACTGGTGGGAATTCGAGTATCCGCAGTACGGTGTGAAAACAGCCCAAACCCTGGTCATTCCGACTGGGAAGAAGATTGCGTTTGAGCTGAAAACGGCGGATGTACTTCACTCGTTCTGGGTTCCTTCGCTCTCGGGTAAGATGGATACCAACCCGGATGGTACCATTAACAGATTCAGCTTCAGCGCTGATAAAGAAGGCGTTTACCGTGGTAAATGTGCGGAGCTCTGCGGACCTTCCCACGGTTTCATGGAATTCAAGGTTAAAGCGGTTAACGGGGATTCCTTCGATAACTGGGTGACTGCCATGAAGGCACCGGCTGTGCTTCCTGAAGATCCGGCTCTGGCAGAAGCCTTCAAGAAACAATGCTTGTCCTGCCATGCTGTTGGCGACCAAGGCGGACCTGTAGGTCCTAACCTTACCGGCATCGGTTCCCGTGAATCGGTTGCAGGTATCTTGCTGAACGAAGGCCAAGATGGCGGGAAACCAGTCAAAGAGAACCTGAAAGAATGGCTGATGGATCCACAAGCCGTTAAGCCAGGCAACAAAATGCCTAATCCGAAGGATCTCGGTCTGACTGACGAACAAATCGATGGTATTGCCGATTACTTGGCCAACTATAAATTGAATTACTAGTAACAGCAAGATTGAATAAGAGGGGGTACCAACCTTGGCTCATGCTCACAGTGTCAAGCGTCATACGGGCTTGATGGACTGGCTCACCACCGTGGACCACAAGAAGATAGCCATCCTGTATTTGCTTGCAGGCGGCTTGTTCTTCGGATTCGGCGGCGTTGAAGCCATGCTGATCCGTCTGCAATTGATTAAGCCTATGAATGATTTAGTATCAGCGCAAACCTTTAACGAATTGATCACGATGCACGGAACGACCATGATTTTCCTTGGTGTCATGCCTGTGATCTTTGCATTGATGAATGCGGTAATTCCGCTGCAAATCGGCGCCCGTGACGTCGCTTTCCCATTCGTCAACGCACTTGGCTTCTGGACATTCCTGTTCGGCGGAATCCTGCTGAACCTGAGCTGGATTATGGGCGGCGCGCCTGACGCCGGCTGGACGGCCTATACGCCATTGTCGACTTCAACCTACAGTACAACGCACGGTGTTGACTTTTATACGGTCGGTCTCCAGATCGCCGGTCTCGGTACACTGATCGGCGGCATCAACTTCCTGGCGACGATTATTACAATGCGCGCACCGGGAATGTCTTTTATGCGGATGCCGATGTTCACATGGACATCCTTCATTACTTCCGCCATGATCCTGTTTGCTTTTCCTGCCATTACGGTAGGTCTGGTACTGCTCTCATTTGACCGTATTTTGGGAGCGAATTTCTTTGAAGTATCCAATGGCGGTAACCCCGTTCTTTGGCAGCATATTTTCTGGATCTTTGGTCACCCTGAAGTATATATTCTCATTTTGCCTGCTTTCGGGGTTATTTCCGAAGTTATTCCGACTTTTGCACGCAAACGTCTTTTCGGCTACAGCTCGATGGTGTTCGCGACCATCCTGATCGCCTTCCTGGGCTTCATGGTTTGGGCTCACCACATGTTTACAACAGGTCTCGGACCGATTGCGAACGCACTGTTCTCGATCGCGACGATGCTGATCGCCGTTCCGACGGGGATCAAGATCTTCAACTGGCTCTTTACGATGTGGGGCGGACAAATCCGCTTTACGAGCGCAAACCTGTTTGCCATTGGTTTCGTTCCTACATTCGTAATGGGTGGCGTTACCGGGGTCATGCTGGCATCTGCGCCTGCGGACTACCAGTTCCATGATACGTACTTCGTCGTTGCCCACTTCCACTACGTTATCGTCGGTGGTCTGGTATTCGGTCTCTTTGCGGGTCTGCACTACTGGTGGCCTAAAATGTTCGGCCGGGTACTCAATGAAACGATTGGTAAATGGACGTTCTGGTTCTTTGCAATCGGCTTCCATCTGACATTCTTTGTACAGCATTTCCTCGGACTCATGGGAATGCAGCGTCGTATCTTTACGTATCTGCCTAACCAGGACTTCGATACATTGAACCTGGTAAGTACGGTCGGTGCGTTCCTGATGGCGGTCGGCGTTCTGCTGTTCTTGTTCAACTGTTTTGTAACAGCCGCCAAGCCAAAAGGCGTGGCAAACGATCCTTGGGAAGACGGACGTACGCTCGAGTGGGCGATTCCATCTCCGCCGCCTGAGTACAACTTCAAACAAATTCCGCTGGTACGCGGACTTGACGCTTACTGGAAAGAAAAAATGGCAGGCAACAAAGAGATGACTCCTGCAGAACCGCTGGGATCTATCCATATGCCTTCGCCAACGATTTTGCCTTTTGTAATGTCCGTCGGTATTTTCATCGCCGGTCTCGGACTGATGTTCAGCAGTGAGAAGTTCAACAATTCCTTCATGAGCATGATCTTCAACAACTGGATCGTCGTCATTATCGGACTTGTCATTACGTTCGGATCGATGCTGCTTCGTTCGCTGTTTGACGATCATGGCTGGCATATCGAACCGGAAGAACTGGAAGAAGAGGGGGTTAAAGCATGACATCGGCACACGCAGAATCGGTAAACGGCTCACTGCCGCATGAACCGGAGAAGGCAACCCTGGAAGGCCGCAACAAAGTGCTTGGCTTCTGGCTCTTCCTTGGCGGAGAGTCCGTACTCTTCGGTACCCTGTTCGCCACGTTCCTGGCGCTTCGCAACCAGACCAATGACGGCCCGACAGCCAATGAGCTCTTCTCGCTGCCAACGACGGCTGCAGCCACGTTGATCCTGCTAGTCAGCAGTTTGACGAGTGTATTCGCCGTACAGGCGATGCACCGTCACAAAGCAGCTGCACTGAGGCTGTGGTTGATCATTACGGTTATTTTGGGCCTTGGCTTCCTTGGCCTCGAAGTTTACGAGTTCCACGAGTATGTCACTGCCGAGAAATTCGGCATGACGACAAGTGCCTTCAGTTCAGCGTTCTACACGCTGGTCGGTTTCCACGGAGCTCACGTTGCATTCGGTGTATGCTGGATCGGTATTCTGATCGGCCAGCTGTACAAAAAGGGGTTAACGGTCGTAACGGCTCCGAAGGTTTACGTGTCGGCCATGTACTGGCACTTTATCGACGTCGTATGGGTCTTCATCTTCTCGGTCGTTTACCTGCTTGGAAAGGTGGGCTAAGATTATGACTACGGTTGAACAGCATCAAGATGATACGGTAAAACACGGTCATCGCCATGAAGGACCGCAAAAGCATGTCATCGTATTTATTTTCTCCATTATCCTGACCGCCATCGCTTTTGCTTCGGTCATGGCTGGCGGGGTGAACGTCGCCTTCACGGTTATTCTTCTGGTCGTGATGGCGGTGCTGCAGGCACTGGTTCAGTTGGGATACTGGATGCACTTGAAGGATAAAGGACATTTGATGCCGATTATCTTCATGTGCGGAGGCGCCTTTGTCGCATTTACTGCGATCGTCACAGCATTGTATTGGGTTTGGTGGTAAAATAAAAAGAGGCGGGCCGGATGCCCCCTCTTTTTTTAAATGGCATCAAGGTGTCACAATATCGACAGAAATTCCGCCCGGCGGGAGGAGGTTTTCATATGCTGGGGTTAGAATATTTTAGCTTTGCCGCATTGTTCAGTCCGTTGTTTCTGGCATTTATACTGCTGGTAACGGCTGCGTATTTTGTAGTTATCGGCCCGCTCAGTGAGAAGTTCGCGGATGCCGAGCCCGTACCGATAGGCAAAAAGATCATGTTCGTCAGCGGTATGTTCTTCCTGTATCTCGCTCAGGGCGGACCGGTGAGTCTGCTGGGCCACATTATGTTTACGTTCCACATGACATCGATGGCTTTGTCTTACCTGGTTGCTACGCCGCTTATTATGCTGGGGATTCCGACTTGGCTGTGGCGTGCTTTTGACCGGATAAACCCGTTCAAGAAGCTTGGTTTTCTGGCCAAGCCGGTGGTCGCGGCTGTGGTATTTAACGGATTGTTTTCGTTCTACCATATCCCTGCCATCCACGACTACGTCATGTTACATTTTGCGGTGCACCGGCTGTACTATATTGTTTTATTCATCGCTGCCGCGCTCATGTGGTGGACGCTCATCAATCCGCTGCCGGAGAAAGACAAGGCATCGGGCCTTGCGAAGATCGGGTTTATTTTTCTGAACATGGTGCTGCTGACGCCTGCTTGCGGCCTAATCATTTTCTCAACGCATCCGATGTATGCGACCTACAGCGATCCCAATACGTGGGCCAAAGCGATGGGATACTGCGTATCGAGCGATACGTCGGCTCTGCTGCAGACTTTCGGCGGACCAAACTTTTTCTATGGGCTGAGCACCAAGGTCGACCAACAACTGGGCGGCATCGTCATGAAGTTCATTCAGGAATTTATATTCGCTTCGATGCTGGCGAGGGTATTCTTCCGCTGGTATAAGAGTGAAAATAAAGAGGATGACGACGATATCATTCCTACCGATTTTTCTGACGGTTCTTTGAACCGGGCATGAGTTGGTCTAAGCGTTAAGGAGGATTTTCATGGATTTGTATACGCTGTTCCCTACGATCAGCACTTCATTCATCGTCATCAGTGCGATTCTGGTGGCCATCGGATGGGCATTGATCGTTCAAGGCAAACGGGACGCCCATAAAAAAGTGATGATCTGGGGCGCGATCGCGGCGCTGCTGTTTTTCATTATTTACGTGTCCAGAACGGCCTTTGTCGGCAATACCTCATGGGGCGGATCGGACGAAATGAAGATCTACTATCAGATCTTCCTCATCTTCCATATCATTCTGGCGACGGTTGCCGCGGTATTCGGGATTACGACGCTGGTTCTGGCATTCCGGGAAAGATTTGCGAAGCATCGGAAATGGGGCCGGGTTACGGCAAGTATCTGGTTTGTCACAGCCATAACCGGTGTTGTAGTTTACGTGCTGCTGTACATTCTGTATCCAGGCGGGCATACGAAGCCGGTATGGGATGTTATTTTGGGAGCATAACCCGAGTGGATCGGGTCAGAAAGGAAGTCCGGCGGGATCATCCGCCGGGCTTTTTTTGTGAATAAAAAGCAGCTAATTCCGCTGAAAAGCCCGGTTTTAGCTGGCTTGTTTCATATGATGAAATAACGCCGGAGTTTCTTTGTTCGAAGTCAATTCCGAAGGGCAGCATTGATTTTTTTGGGACGCTGGGGTCGAGCGCGGTAAAAATGGTTAAGAACGTTGTAGAAACACGAGATATAGAGATTGATAACATTTATTTTGTAGTTCATTCTATCTAGTGGAAACTTTTGTGCTTCTTCAAGCGTTATTCATATATAAGGTTCATTGAGCGAAGCTAAGAAAAGGTATGGGGATAATATGAGGCGAAGAAGGAATTGTATACATAATAAAAAAATGGTGTTGGTCTTGATTCTGCTGCTCTCGTGCGGCTTTATTGTCATGTTTACCACTTCGCTCATCCCGAAATACATAACTGCTGTGAAAGGCGGTGACCGTACGGCCCAGGCCGACGGAACAGACAAGGATCCAGCGGCGGGCCAAGGGACCGGCAGTCCCGGCGGCGGAACCACAGGCCAGCCGCAGGAAGCTGGCTTCAAACCAAGCAGCGTTCAATGCGGCGTGATGAAGCTGAGGCATGGCGCTCGGAAGGTGCAGGAACATCAAATCCCGCTGTACTGCATCGAAGGGAAATATCATGCCGGAGACGCACCCATGATGCAGCCGGCAAGTCCGCTTCTGGTGAAGACCGACGCCGTCATCCCGGAGAAGATGCTGTCGGATCTGGGGGCGTTCTGGTTAAGCGATTCATCGGGAACCTGGGGGCATCTGCTCCTCGCACCGAGACACTGGGAAGTGGTTCGGGCCGATATCGGGGCCAACGGATCGGTGGGCCTTGAGCTTGCTGACCCGCTGCACCCGGACCGCAGGGCCGTATACTTGGACGGCGGTCCCTGTCAGGGCTGCAACATCTCGTTAATCGGTTCCTATTTCACGGCATTAAAGAACTGGGCCGAAGAAAAGGGCTTTCCCGGGAAGCCGATGAAGTTCCTGCATCATGCTTACATTCGGAATCATGTCGTAACGTATGTTTTGCCGCCGGGCAGCACAGCTTACAAGACGGTCGGTGCTGCGTTTGAGCGCCATGAACCGCATGATACGATGTTTACCCGTTACGAAATCAGCGTTCCACCGGAGGATTTGGACATGGCGAACGTGATGCTGGATTTCTTTACCCGGTTTCCGGGTTCCGTTGCCGCTGACCTCTCGGTACAGCCTTACCTGGGAATTCCCAGCGTATCCTAAATACACATGCATTGCTTCACGCAGCACCCGACGATAGGGTGCTGCGTTTTTTGTTAATATTTTCATTTTGCCGTTGCATCTCCGGTATTCACACTGTATACTGTGTATAAACATATACACAGTATACACACTGAGTGGTGAATGAGCACAGTAACCTGTGCTGTATACACACCATGATGGATTACCGAAAAAGCGAGGGCGATTCTTGTTGAACACAATAAAAGACGCTTGGATGATGGTACGAAAGGATCTGCGCGGCGAGAAAAAGTACCTTCTGTGGTCTATCGTATTTGCTGCCTACATGGGAGGAACCACAGGGGTCATGTTACTGGGGCGCGAAGAAGCACGAGCCATTGGTCCAGTAGCCGATTTCATCCTGCTAATGTTAGTCCCCATGCTGGGGTTTTACTTTTCCCGAAGATCCTTCAAGTATTTAACGGAGGATTCCTATACGCAAATGCTGGCATACTTCCGGGTGCTTCCGATCTCCAACCGCGTGGTCCTGGTATACCGGGTGATGCAGTCGGTGTTGGCATTTGCTGTGAACGGCATCATCTTCTTCGTGATTATGTATTTCGTGCAGGGGACCTTGCTGGATCATATGCGGTTTGACGATTATCTGGCTTTTGCGCTGACGTGGGTCGGTTACGGGGTCATGATGACCGGACCCTATATCTATTTTGAGTTTTCCAATCATGGCAAAGCTTATCTGCTGTCGACCCTCATTTTCCTGGCTGGCTCCGTAGTGGCAGCGGCATCCATTTTTTCGGCGGGAGGGAACCTGCTGGTGTACACGGTGGAAGCATCCAAACGATGGAGCCTGCTATCGCCGGCGATGTGGGGAATGCTGCTGGCCGGAGCCATCAGCATCATGCTGTGCTCGATCGGGACACTCCGCAGGCTGGGATCCAGAGATCTGGTGTAAGCTTTGAAACTAATATGAGGATTGACGAGTATAGCAAGGTGAGGTGCGAAAGGTGTGGATACCTATACAAGTGAATGAGAACAGCGCTGAACCGCTCTATCATCAAATCGAGTCCCAATTAAGATCGCTGATCATCAGCGGACAGATCGAGGAGGGAACCCTTTTGCCGTCGATTAGAGAGTTTGCCAACGGGCTAAACTGCAGCGTAATTACGGTTCGAAGAGTGTATCAGGATCTCGAGAGCGAAGGACTTCTGCGCACGAAGCAGGGAACCGGCACGTTTGTCGCCAAGGTCGGTACTTCACAGCGTGAAGTATTCCGGCGGGAAGCGGTGGAAGAGGCGCTCAGCCATGCGGTGGATGTCGGCATGTCCGTCAAATGCGAGGAAGACGAGCTGAGGGAGCTGTTTTTATCGATATTGAAAAGAAAGTACCATCCGGAGAAGGGAGAAGGTGAGGCATAAATGGAGCAGCCCATCATACGAATGGAAGGCGTGACCAAGCAAAGACGGCATAAAATGATCGGGCCGATTGACCTGTCCCTGCCGAGAGGATATGTATACGGGCTGATTGGCGAGAACGGTTCCGGCAAGAGCACGCTGATCCACATGCTGCTGCAGACCGTATTTCCGGATTCGGGGCGCATTTCCTGGTTCGGGCACGCTTACACTAAAGGCATTCCTATGGAAGTACGCAGACAGATCGGGTATGTGGCGGAAAAATCCAATCTGGAAGAGGATAACCTGACCGCCGAGGAAGCCGCCGCTTTTCGGGCGTACTGGTACCCGGAGTGGGATCAGCCTTATTTTGAAAAGCTGTGCGGTCTGTTTCAAGTGCCGAAAGCAACGAGGCTGCGCAAAATGTCCAAGGGGGAGCGCCGCAAATACGAAATCGCCGCGGCTCTTGCACCGCATCCGACACTGCTGCTGCTGGATGAGCCGTCGTCGGGCCTGGACCCTTTTGCCTGGAAAATGATGATCGAAGTGCTGAGGGAATGCCTGCAGACCGAGGATACGACGATTGTGCTGTCCACGCACATTATTGATGAGGTGAAAAGGCTGGCGGACTACGTCATGCTGATTCACCATGGCAAGTGGATGGGGATGGCGGAGAAGGACAGTCTGCTGGACAACTGGAAGGAAGTGTGGGCAGGCTGCCCGGCAGCCGATCTGGAAGAACTGCCGAACATTGTGCAGACGCAGCAGGAGTCCCATGGCGTTACACGTGTGGTGACGACGTCCTGCCGTGAGCTCGAACAGATCCTGTACGATTCGGGTATCAACGTGCTGAAGACACGGGCTTTGGAGCTGGACGAGATTTTAACCTTGTGGGTGCAAGGATATAGGCCTGCCGGTGTGCAGGAGGGGGAGGAACAGACGTATGGAACCATTAAAACTAGTTAACGTGGTAAAACAATATGGAGACAAAACCGCAGTCAACCAAATCTCGCTGGAGGTCGGCAGAGGAGAAATATACGGGCTGCTTGGGGCGAACGGTGCCGGCAAAACGACGACGATGCGAATGGTGCTGGGCCTGATTTATCCGGACGGGGGAGAGATTCTGTATAACGGCAAGCCCTATCATGCGGAGCTCCAGCAAGTCATGGGATATTTGCCCGAAGAAAGAGGATTGTATCCGAAAATCAAGGTCAGTGAGCAGATCGTGTATCTGGCCCGTCTTCGGGGCATGTCGCCTCAGGACGCGGATAAGAGCCTGCGCTACTGGCTGGAACGCTTTGACGTTCCGGAGTATTACGATAAGCGGATCGAGGAGCTGTCCAAGGGCAATCAGCAGAAAATGGGCTTTATCGCCGCCATCGTGCACAAGCCGCAAATCGTCATTTTGGATGAGGCGTTCAGCGGACTGGACCCGGTCAACGTCGAGCTGCTGAAGGCGACCGTCAAGGAACTGCGGGATCAGGGAACCAGCATCCTATTCTCCACGCACCGGATGGAGCATGTCGAGGAGCTGTGCCAGCGCATTACGATTTTGCACAAATCCAATACGGTCGTTCAGGGAAAAATCACGGACATCAAGAGCCGTTATCCGCGTGAGGAAGTGCTGCTTCATACGACCGGCGATGTCAGCGGCCTGGATGTGATTCCGGGTGTGACAGCGGTGGAACGCATCGAACGGGGATACCACATCCGGATCGCTGCGCCGGAAACGGCACAGGCCATTCTGGAGAAAGCGATGCAGGAAAGCACGGTGGAGCGCTTTGAAATCAAGGAGCCGACGCTGAACCAAATCTTTATTCAAGAGGTGGGTGATTCGCATGAATAAGCTCGGGACGATTATCGGCTTTACGTTTAAAAATAAAGTCAAAACGAAATCTTTTCTGATTACAACCCTGATTCTTGCACTTCTGATTACGATCGGCATGAACGTGCCGTATATCATTAAGCTGGTCCAAGGGGACAATGCGTCCAAGGCGGAGCAGATCGGGATCCTCTACGGCACGCAGCCGGTGATTGCCGCGGAGCTGGAGAAGTACGCCGCGCAGTCCGGCAATAAGGACTACACGTTCGTCAAATACGAAGGGACCGCACCGGACCAGGCGAAAAAGGACCTGGAGGATGGGAAGATCGAGGGTTACCTCTCGTTTGATGGCGGCGGGGAGGCATTTCCTGCCGTGACCTTCACCGGCGGCGAAGACGGCATGGGGCAGGGGCTCAGCAGCTTCCTCACGCTTGCGCTGCAGACGGTCAAAACGACTGTGATTGCCAAAGACGCGTTGTCTGCGGAGCAGATCGCCGCCCTGAACGAGCCGGTCAAGCTCGATACGGTGCGCATGAACGCGGAAGGCCAGACGGAGGCGGGCGGGGACACCCAACGCGAAGACATGCAGAAAGCCATGAACTATGTGGTGGTTTATGTGCTGATGATTCTGTTCTTTTCCTCCAATATGATGACAGGCAATATGATCGCTGCCGAGGTAACGTCGGAGAAAAGCTCGCGGATTATGGAAATTCTCATCACCAGTGTTTCGCCGCTGGCCCAGATGTTCGGGAAAGTGATCGGTATTTTCCTGGTCGGGATCGTACAAATTGCGGTATTTGGCGTCGTGGTCGGGGCGAACCTGATGCTGCCGCACAACCAGGACATTCTGCAAGGTTACAGCTTGAGCATCTCGGATATTAACCTGTCGGTGCTGCTCTACGGACTGCTGTTCTATATCTTCGGTTACTTCCTGTATGCGGTGCTGTACGCAGCCATCGGATCGATCGTCAGCCGTACCGAGGATCTCGGCCAAGCCGTGATGCCGATTACGATGCTGGGTCTGGCTTCGTTCTACATCGGAATATTCAGCATCAGCGCTTCGGGCAGCATGCTGATCAAGGTGACGAGCTTCATCCCGTTCACAGCACCTACGGCAATGCTCGTGCGGATCGGAATGGGGACGGTGCCGACCTGGCAGATCCTGATATCGCTCGTTCTGCTGCTGGTGTCCATTCTGTTTTTTGGCTGGCTGTCCGCCAAAATCTACCGTACCGGCGTCCTGATGTACGGCAAGCGCCCATCCATCAAAGAGCTGCGTAAGGCCATGAAAGCTTACAAGATTTAGGCACGTATTCTAATTTGATAGATTGATTAAGGAGAGGCTCCGCATGAGTAAAAAAGCTTTTCAATACGTCATCGCGGCAGGCATGCTGCTGATCGTCGGTCCGCTGGCCCTGAAGCATACAGGCGTCGCATTAAACGACTTTGCGGACGGTCTGCTGACCGGGGCGGGAATGGGCTGTATGCTGCTGGCGCTGATCAAGATGCCGCGGAAGACGGCAGAGCAGTAAGAATCTAGTCTATAAACTACAAATTACAATAAGGGGAATTCTGGATGAAAAGTTGGAAACAAACGCTCTTATCTCTTATGATTTCTGCAGGGATGCTCGCTGCGGCGGCTCCGGCTATGGCAGCTCCGCAGCAGCCGGAACTCAAGGTCAATAACAAGACGATCGATTTTGCCTCGAGCGCACCTATTGTCGATCAGGGCACCACGCTGGTTCCGCTGCGTACGACGCTTGAAGCGCTAAACGTCAAGCTGACCGATGTGGAGAACGGAACCATTCACGCCGTTGCGGGGGATCAGAAGATCACGGTGAGCAGCAAGACGAAACAGGTCAACGGCGTGACTTATGTACCGGTCCGGACCATTGGCGAAGCCGCCGGTTACACGGTCTATTGGGATCCGGCAACCCGCACGGTGTTCTTGCTCTCGAAAGCGACGAAGGAAGCGGGCCGCGGCTTCATGTGGGAAGTGAAAAGTAACGGGAATACGGTGTACCTGGTAGGGTCCATGCATATTGCGGACGACAGCTTCTACCCGCTTCGCTCGGAATTCGAGCAGGCTTTTGCCGAAGCCGATTATTTGGGCGTCGAGATTGACCTCAGCAAGGCGGCCGACGAAGAGCAGCAGAACATGATCATGAAGCTGGGCATGTACCAGGACGGCACGACGCTGAAGGACCATGTGTCCAAGGAAACGTATGCGAAAGTGAGGGACATTCTGGAGCAAAACGGAATGAAGCCGGATGCGCTGGATGCATTCAAGCCATGGGTCGTGGAGACGACCATCAGCAGCCTGAAATCGGTCATGGCCGGATACGAGGCGACGGAAGGGATTGACCTGTACTTCATTCAAAAGGCGCTGGATCGCAAAATTCCGATCGTGGAGCTGGAATCCTACGAGTCCCAACTGAGCATGTTCGATCAGTTCTCCAAAGAACTGCAGGAGAAGAACCTCAATGCGGCACTGGACAATTTCGACGTCCTGGACGACAGCGTTGATCAAATGGCGGACATGTGGAAAAAGGGGGACGAAAAGGCGCTCCTTGAGCTGACGAACAGCATGGCGGGAGATGCGGAGTACAACAAAGCGATGCTGATCGACCGCAACATCGGCATGGCCGATAAAATCGACGGGTACCTGAAAAGCGATAAGAAAGCGGAGTACTTCATCGTCGTCGGCGCAGCCCACTATCTGGGCGAACATGGCGTGATTAAACTGCTGGAGGATAAAGGGTACACGGTTGTACGTAAATAAACAGGCCATTGTGGTTCACTCAGCCCTATGCCGGGTAGCCAGAAAAGAAAAAAACTTAAGCCGGGGACAGACATCTGCGTCCCGCCTGGCTTAAGTTTTTTTACATGACCCCAATTGACCTATTCATCTGTGTTATCCCTTAACGGCAGTGTCAGATGAAATGTAAACATCCGATTCCTGTGCTGGAGCGTTAAGGTTCCTCCGTGCAGCTCCACAATGTTCCGGGCAATGGAAAGGCTTAACCCGGGAAATGCTTTTTATTCAACCCAATGTTCTCCGGCATCCTTTGTTTGATAGATGTATGTCCGGGTCTCCGCATCACTGACGAACTCCATATGGAGGCTGCCCGTCTTGCTGTCGGAAGCATCGAATTGAGGCGGGGACACGTTTCGGTACTTAGAGCCTTCAGGGATATCGGACAGGATGATCATAAAGTTTTAATTTGACATGATTTCTCCGCTGATTTTTCGGGTATTATTGTTCTTCGCGGTAAGGTAAAATTCAAACCATCTATGCAGATCTCATACAGAGGTGAACCCATGAAATACGATAACCCGGTCATCAAAGGATTTTATCCCGATCCCAGCGTTTGCAAGGTGAACGATACTTATTATCTCGTTTGCAGTTCGATGCAGTATTTTCCCGGCGTTCCTCTTTTTGAAAGCAAGGATTTGATCAACTGGACCCAAATCGGCCATTGCCTGACGCGCAAGAGCCAAATTCAGCTGGACAAGGTCAACAGCTCGGGCGGCGTATTTGCTCCTACCTTGCGGTATAACAGCGGACGATTCTATATGACCACTACTAATGACACGACGCGCCAAAACTTCTATGTATGGACGGACGACATCTACGGAGAATGGTCGGACCCGATCGGTGTGGATCAGGGCGGGATCGATCCGGATTTATATTTTGAAAACGACAAGGCTTATTTTATGAGCAACGGCGTGGACGATGAGGGCATCGGTGGCATCGTGCAGTGCGAAATCGACATCGAAACCGGGCGGAAGCTGACGCCAAGCCGTTCCATTTGGCAGGGGACGGGAGGAAGATATCTCGAAGCCCCGCATTTATACAAAATCGACGGACGCTATTATTTAGTAGCCGCAGAAGGGGGCACCGAGTTTGGCCATATGGTGACCTACGCGCGGGGAGATTCTCCTTCCGGACCGTTTGAACCGTATTCCCATAATCCTGTATTAACCAACCGGAATATGGGCGGCTATGAAGTTCAGGCGGTAGGCCATGGCGACCTCGTTCAAGACGACAGAGGAAACTGGTGGCTGCTTCACCTGGGATTCCGGCAGATGGGACAGTGGATTCCTTATCATCATCTGGGGCGCGAGGTATTTTTGACACCGGTTACGTTCGGCGAAGACGGCTGGTTCACGGCTGGACACCGGGGCACGACGTTGTCGTCCTTTGAAACCGACCGCATTCCGGATGGAGTTGTTCAGCAGGAGAAGAAGCAGTATACCTTCGACAATATGGAGTGGGATAAGGACTGGTGTCATCTGCGCCATCCGGATCCGGACAACTACTCGTATGAGCATGGCAAGCTGGAGCTGAGAGGAACCGGGATTACGCTCGATCAAGCGGATTCTCCCACCTTCATCGGGATTCGCCAAAAAGATTTTGAAGCGGTGATTTCCTGCGACATCAGTCTTACTCATGGCGAGGCCGGCATTACGCTCTACATGGACGAGAATCATCATTACGATTTCGCGATACGTCAAGGCGGAAGCGGATATGAAGTCATTGAGCGCCTGAATGTGGGGGATATCAAGTCCATCGAGAAGGCTGTCGATATAAAAAATAACAACCGCGCCTCCCTGGTGATCCAAGCCAGCCCCACGCACTACCGGTTCCTTCTGCTAGCGGACGGCCAGGAAATACAGCTTGGCACCGCGCAGACGAAGTACCTTTCTTCCGAAGTAGCTGGAGGATTTACGGGTGTCATCATCGGTTTGTATGCTTGCGGCAAAGACGCTGCTGCCCAATTTACAAATTTCACATGTGAATATCTATAATTTCTATTAATGGGGAGATCGTAAGGTTTTAAAAAAACCGACGTGAAAACGTCGGTTTTTGCTTTTCAGATGCGTCATCACAGCCCTCTTTGGGAAACGGAAACGCCCGTATGCACCGACGTCGAACGGCGCGGAATGAGGCGAGTGGGCAGCTTAATCTGCCTGTACCCGGGTGCGTCGTTTTCGATCTGCTCGATAATAAGCTTTCCGGCCTCCCGGCCCAACTCCCGTTCCTGCTGCACCACGGCCGTCGGGGGAACGATGCTGAAATAGGGATACACGACGTCATCAAAGAAAACAACGGAGAGGTCCTCGGGTACCCGCAGTCCCATAGCCAAGGCGGCCTGGATGACATGCGGGCTGAAATTCGAAGAAAGGGCCGCGGTCATATGGGGATTATCCTGCAAAAACTGCTGGATCATCTCGATGACTTCTTCGTCGCTATTTTCCATGCCTAAATGGGTCATCTGCAGGCTGCGGTCGATGAGAATGTGGCGGTCTTCCAGTGCCTGCTCGTATCCGGCAAGCCGATCCTCAATACTTGAGGTTCCTTCCGATTTGGTGGAGATAAATCCGATATGCCGATGCCCCAGATCGTACAAATGCTGTACGGCCTGCTGGCCTGCTTCGTAGTTGTTGGAGCTGACCGAGTTGGTCTCGACCCCTTTCAGCAGCCGGTCCAACAGCACCAGCGGAAAACGGTTCAGCGTAAGCGATAAGATTTCGTTATTGTAATTCTCGCCTTCTACGGGATAGATAATCAGTCCGGCGACGCCGGCCTGCTTCATTTCGCGTATCTTCTGGATTTCACACTCCTGGGAGTCATTCGTTTTGGAAAATAGCAGATGATAGCCCTTTTCGGCTAGGGAATCCTCAATACCGCTGAACAAATTAGCGGTAAAACGGTTGTCCAGGCGGGGCAGCAAAAAACCGACCGTTTTGCTAGGCGGCAGTTCCGTTTCGGTGGACAGCGGGGGAAACAGGGCTTCCGTCCTTAGCTCCGACACGAAGGTTCCTTTTCCCTGCATGCGGTATACGATACCTCTGTCCACGAGATCGGACAGCGCATTCTTGACCGTAATCCGGCTTACTCCGAATTGTTCCGTGAGCTCATTCTCCGAGGGGATCCGGTTCATCGGCTTCCAGTTCCCGCTGCGGATCTGCTCCATGATATAATTTTCGATTTTTTTATACATGGGAGTAAACTTTTTTGTCATGTCACGGCGCTCCATTCGAGAATAGGTCTGTATAAAATATATTACAAATATTCAACCTGAACAAGAGAAAAGTACAAGTTTTTATGCAGGATGGTATGTTTTTTATTCCCTGTTTCTAAATTGGCTAGTGAAAAATGTGAGTTGTTTCAACGTTTTTTCGTGGTTATGATTTCGTCTCCAACCAAGTTGTAATAAAAAAATAAACATTTACATTAAAAAATAAGATGTTTATATTGTTATCATAAGTTGAGTCGAACATCGTGAAGGCATCGTGAAAAGAAGGCTGGCAGCGATGCGGGCAAGATAATCACTTGTCATATTTTAACAAGGGGGTGGTATCCAGGTCCGTCATATTGAAAGGGATTGCAATCCGTATGATCCTTCAGAAATAAAAAACCAAGTTAACCGATTAAGCGAAAAGGTGGTTATCCAATGAAAAGAAAAGCAACCTTGATGGTAACGATGCTGTCCGTTCTTTGTTTGTTTGTAAGCGCTTGCTCAGGAGGGCAGAAGCAGGAGGGCGGCAGCAGCGAGGAGGGCAGCAAGCATTTGACCATGTGGACCTGGAAAGTCGCTTACACGCCGGGAATCGAAGCGGCAGCCAAGCTGTACGAGGAGAAGACCGGCGTGAAAGTGGATGTCGAGACCTTTACGCCTGACGATACTTACAGACAGAAGTTTCAGGCGGCGGCCAACTCGAAAAATCTCCCCGACGTCGTCAACTGGTGGGCTACGGCAGGCGACTCTATCGAAGGTTCCGTGCTTGAGCTGTCGGGCGAAGTTGGCGACGACGTGCTGAGCAAATATTACGGTACGGCCATGGATCCGATCAAAGTAAGCCAAAGCCAGGTCGATTCCTGGCAGAAGGACAAAAACGCCACGACGGTGCAAAAGTCGCTGAAGGCGGGGCAGTTCTACGGACTGCCGCTCGATATCGGCGGATTCTTCACCTTTTACGGCAACAAGCAGCTGATCGAGAAGGCGGGACTTACTGCCGAAGCTCCGAAAACGTGGGAAGAGTTCGTCACAATGATGGAAACGATCAAGAGCAAGACGGGGACGCCGGGACTTGTCTTTGGCGCCAAAACATCCGACCTGTGGGAGAACTGGGCCGGCTCCGCGCTAGCGATCATGTACGGGGGACCTCAGTCGTATATTGACCTGCTGGAACGCAAAGCGAAAATGAGCGATCCGGAGCATCTGCCGGTTGTTCAGGCGGTTCAGACGCTTGCCGACAAAGACTTGCTGATGCCGGGCATTTTGTCGACCGATATCGACGGCGCCGATCAGGCGTTTGCCGCGGGCAAAGCCGCATTTGACCTTGGCGGTTCGTTCACGATGTCCACGCTGCTTGCGATGGGCATGAAACCGGAGGATATCGTCACCTTCCCGGTACCGCCGATCGAAGGCTCGAAAATCACTTCCTGGAGCACGGATCCGTTCACACTGACGATGCTGTCCGTGAACAAAGACTCGAAGAACAAGGATGCCGCGCTTGATTTTATCAAATATATGACCACAGATCCGGATGCGGCCGTTGCGTTCGCGAATGCGGCATACACGGTTCCGGCACTCAATTTGGGCGACCGCGCCAAAGATCTCGACCCGAACCTGAAGGCGATCGTCGACTCGTTTGCCACCGAGCCCGGACCGTATTCGGAAGCTCAGCCGGCCATCAACGCTTACCGGGGCAAGAACAAGGAGTGGGAAGTGTACGCTCAGTCCATCCAATCCATGATCGAGAAGAAAATGACAGCCGAGCAGGCGGCGAAAAAATTCGACGATACGATGAAGAGCCTGCAGGCCAGCGGCAACTGATCTCTGGCTGTATGATGCAAACGGCGGCAGGGACACGTTCCTTTCCGCCGCTTTGCTTAATCCAAATCCAAAGGTGATGGAAGATGATAACAACTAGAAATAAATGGGTACCGTATCTATTTTTACTGCCGGGTGTTCTCCTGTTTCTCGCCGTTGGCGTCTATTCGGTCGGCTTCTCGATTATGCTCAGTTTTTACAACTGGTCGGGGATCGACTTTTCGACGGCCCGCTTCGAGGGCCTTGCTAACTTCAGGCAGTTTCTCCTCGGGGATGACCCGATCGTGACACAGAACTTTTACAACTCACTGCTGCATAACGTCCTGATCGGTGCAGCCCAGGTCGTTATCGTCATTCCTATCGCGATCGTGCTGGCGTTCGTCCTGCAGAATACGAAGATGGCGTCGCTGTACCGCACGGTGTACTTCCTGCCGATGATCGCATCGGGTGTGGCGATTTTTTACGTGTGGAAAGGACTGTTTGAGCCTACCGGCGCCTTTAACTCCCTGTTTCATGCGATCGGACTCGACTTTCTGACCGTACCCGGGGGGATGCTGGGAAGCTCGTCCACGTCACTGATCGGAATCATTATTACCTCGATATGGGGCGGCCTTCCGGGCACGCTGATTCTGTATTATGCCGGATTAACCTCGATCGATCCCACCTTGTACGAGGCCGCGGACGTCGACGGAGCCAGCAAGCTGACGATGATCACAAAAATCACATGGCCGCTTCTAAAGCCGATTACGCTGATTGCGGTCATCCAAATGGTCAACGGTGCGTTCCAGGCGTTCGAGAACGTGTTCATCATGACCGGAGGCGGACCCTCGGGCAGCTCGGAGGTCATCGGGACGCTCGTGTACCGGACAGCGTTCCTGAATAACGATTACGGGCTGGCCAGCGCGATCGGATGGGTATCCTTCCTGATTACCGGAGCCATTGCCATGTTCAGTATCCGTTCATTCAAAGTCGACATTTAGAGGAGGACCCGAGATGGTCAAGACTATCAAGCACATCATTCTGGTTTTATACGGGCTGACCTGCGTGTATCCTTTCTTGTGGATGATCGGCACCTCTTTGAAAACATCCCAGGATGCACTGGCCAATCCGCAGTCACCCATCCCCAAAGGGGCGCCTGAGTGGTCCACGTTTGCAGAAGTTTGGAACAAGCTGAACTTTTACCGCTTTTTCGTCAACAGCGTGGTCGTCAGCATCATCGTCATCATTGGGGTCGTTCTGATTTATACGATGATGGCGTATTCGTTCGCCAAGTTCAGATTTAAAGGCAAAAAGTTCGTGTACTACACGTTCATCGCGCTGCTTCTCGTTCCGGGCGTGACGACGCTCATTCCGCTGTACATCAACATGACAAATCTCGGCCTGCAGAACACGTACGTCGGCATGATCCTGCCGATGATCAACGGGGCTGCGCCGTTTGCCATCTTCCTGTTTACGAGCTATTTCCGGACCATCTCGCATGAGCTGTACGAGTGCGCGGTTCTGGACGGCTGCGGCAACTTCAAGATTTACTGGCGTATCTATCTGCCGCTGGCCCTGCCGGCCATCGGAACGATCGCCATCCTGAACTTTATTGGAAGCTGGAACAACATTCTGTGGCCGATGATTATCGTCGACAAGCAGGAGATGTTCACGCTGCCGATGGGGCTGATGTATCTGGATTCCTCATCGTTTAAAAAATGGAACGAGCTGATGGCCGGAGCGCTCATTACCGTCATACCGATCCTGATCGCGTTTCCGTTTATGCAAAAGATGTACGTTAAAGGCATGACTGTCGGTTCGGTCAAAATGTAAGACGCATCATTCAGGCCGTACCATCTCGATTGCGCACAAGAAAACATACAAGAATGGGATGAAAGAGATGACCATAAAAACAGCGCATATTATTGCGCATTCGCATTGGGATAGAGAGTGGTATTTGCCATACGAAAAACACCGGCTGAAGCTGGTCCGCCTGATGGAGGATTTGATCGAGGCTTTCGAGCGGGACCCGGAATTCGCCAGCTTCCATTTGGACGGCCAATATATCGTCCTGGAGGATTATTTGCAAATGATGCCGCACCGGGCGGAGCAAGTGCGTTCGCTGGTCGAACAGGGGAAACTGATCGTCGGTCCCTGGTACATTCTGCAGGACGAATTCCTGGTCAGCAGCGAAGCGAACGCGCGCAATCTGCTGATCGGGATCCTCGCTTCGAAAAAGATGGGGGGATACGCGGAAATCGGCTATTTTCCCGACTCCTTCGGCAATATGGGGCAGGCGCCCCAGCTCATTCGCCAGGCGGGCATCGATGTAGCCGTATACGGGCGCGGCGTCAAGCCGGTGGGATTCAACAACGAGGTCCAGTCCGGTAATGAACATACGTCGAAATACTCCGAGATGTACTGGGAATCTCCCGACGGCTCCAGGGTTCTGGCGATCCTGTTCGCCAACTGGTACAACAACGGGATGGAGATTCCGACGGACCCTGAAGCCGCGAAGGTGTATTGGGCGGAAAAGCTTGCGGCCGCCGAGGCGTTCGCCTCGGGAGCGGAGCTGCTCTTCATGAACGGCTGCGACCATCAGCCGCTGCAGAAGGATCTGTCCAGGGCGCTGCATACCGCCGGCGAGATGGTGCCGAACGTGGAGTTCCGTCATTCCAGCTTCCCTGAGTATATTAAAGCGCTTCGTCAAGCGAACCCGGATGACCTTGATGTCGTGCGCGGCGAGCTTCGAAGCCAGTGGACGGACGGCTGGATCACGCTCGTCAATACCGCATCGGCCCGGGTATACATCAAACAGCAAAACGTGCGGAGCCAGACCTTGCTGGAGAAGGTAGCCGAGCCGCTGGCCGTCATGGCCCATTTGACCGGCACGGCCTATCCGCAGCACGAACTGCTGTATGCGTGGAAGACGCTGCTACAAAACCATCCGCATGACAGCATCTGCGGCTGCAGCGTTGACGAGGTGCACCGCGAGATGATGACGCGCTTCGCCAAATCGCAGCAGGTGGCGGAGTCGATCGCTGCGGACAGCGCCGCGGCGGTAGCGGGTGCCGTGGACACCTCCGGCTTTGACCCGGAATCGGCGCGGCCGTTTGTCGTCTTTAACACGTCGGGCCATTCCCGTTCCGGCGCGGTTCGCATGACAGTGGACGTGGAGCGCCGCTATTTCGATCATCAGGCTCCGCACGAGAAATACGAAGCGTTCAAAGAAGAGTACCAGGCCTTTGATCCGGAGGAATGGATCGTGACAGACGAAGGAGGCAAGCCGGTTGAGGCTAACATCGAGCCGATCGGTCCGGTGTTCGGCTACGACCTCCCGGATGACCGGTTCCGTCAGCCTTATTGGGCTTTTCAGGTGGATGTGGAGCTCTACGTCAAGGATGTTCCGGGAATCGGTTATCGGACCTACGCCCTTGTACGCAAGGATTCCCTATCCAAGGCCGAGTCCATTTCTCCTGATGCAGACGGCTTGACCGCAGGCGGCAACGCGATGGAGAACCGTTATCTTCGGGTGGAGATTGCGGAAGACGGCTCGTTTACGCTGTCCGATAAAGTAAATGGCCGGAAGTATGAGGGGCTCGGGATTTACGAGGATACGGGCGACATCGGAAACGAGTACATGTACCGGCAGCCGGATGCAGAAGCACCGCTGACGACGGAAGGCCTTTCGGCGGATATTCAGCTGGTGAAGCATACGCCGCTGGCCGCCGTATACCGGATCGAGCGCGTCTGGAACCTGCCGCTTGGAGCGGATACACTGCTGGACGAAGAAATTCGTTCCATGGTTCCTTTCCGGTACCGGAAATCCCGCCGCGTCAGCGAGACAGCCGGGGTGAAGATCGTCACCGAGCTCACCCTGGGCAAGGACAGCCGCTCCGTCGGTATCCGGAGTATGATCGACAACACGGTGAAGGACCACCGCATCCGCATGCTGTTCAAGAGCGGACTGCAAACGGGCCATGTCATGGCGGATTCCATCTATGAAGTGGCGCGGCGCCCAATTCAGCCTGAAGCCGCGTGGAGCAATCCGAGCAACGCCCAGCATCAGAACGCGTTCATCAGCTTGAGCGACGGCCAAGCGGGCCTTACCGTTGCGAATCAGGGACTGAACGAATACGAAGTGCTTCCGGCGCATAACACGATGGCGGTCACGCTCGTGCGCGGCGTCAGAGAGCTTGGGGATTGGGGCGTATTCGCTACACCCGAAGCGCAGTGCCTGGGAACCCATGTCCTGGACATGGAGCTGATTTCCCATGATGCCGATGTGGTTGAATCGGGCGCATTTATCGAGGCCTATCAATTCCCGGTTCCATGGACGGTTCGGCAGACGGGCGTTCACGGCGGGAAGCTGCCGGCAAATCATGCGTTTCTCGAGTGGGAAGGCGATCGCCTTGCCTTCAGCGCACTCAAGCTGGGCGAGGAGAACGAAGATCTGATGTTCCGGGTATTTAACGTTTCATCGGCTGCGCCGTCTACTCTGTCGGTCGCGCCTTCATTCCAGGTGAACGGCGTATATGAGAGCACCATCATTGAACAGCGCGGGAAAGAGATGGGAAGAAACGGGCAAAGCCGATATACGGCGGAGCTGGGACCGGCAAAAATTCTGACGGTCGGCATTCATCCGGCTCTTCGTTAATATAGTCCATTTGGGGGAGGGGAAAGCGGTATGGCCAAAATCACGGCAGTACGCTGCATTCGAACGAGACATGATGGAAGCTGGGTCATCGTCAAAGTCATGACGGACCAGGACGGGTTATACGGCATCGGCTCAGCCAGCGATATCTACCAGCCGGGAGCCGTGGTCAGTGTCATTGAGGAATTGCTGGCACCGTTGCTCATCGGACGGGACGCCGTTCAGATCGAGGATCTGTGGCAGACGATGTATACGAGCGGTTATTGGCGCAACGGCTCTACGCTTCATACCGCCATGGGCGGTATCGACATGGCGCTATGGGACATTAAGGGGAAGGAAGCAGGGATGCCTGTGTACCAGCTTCTGGGCGGCGCGGTCCGTTCGGCCGTTCCATGTTATGCGCATGCCAACGGTGCCACTTACGAGCAGCTGGAGGAAGAGGTGCATGCCTACCAAGAGCAGGGCTTCGGCGTGGTCCGCTGCCAGCTCGGGGGCTATGGCGGAGGCGGATTCGTCGCTCCGCAGGGCACATCGAAATTCCCTCCTGCCAGCGTGTTCGATGAAGCCAGCTACATCACGGCGATCCCCGACATGTTCGAGAAGCTGCGCGTGCGGTTTGGCATGAACCTGGGCTTTACGCATGACGTTCACGAACACCTGACGCCTTCCGGCGCCGTCAGCTTATCGAGATCGCTCGATCCGTACCGCCTGTTCTTCGTGGAAGACTTGCTGCAATCGGAGCATACGGGATGGTACCGGCGGGTCAAAGAAACGAGCACCACGCCGCAGGCCGTCGGCGAATTGTTTGTTCACCCGCAGGAATGGCTGCCGCTGGTACAGGAGCGCTTGATCGACTTTGTCCGGATGCGCGTCTCCAAGGCCGGCGGCATCACCCCATGCCGCAAGATCGCCGCCGTCTGCGAAGCATTCGGCGTCCGCACGGCGTGGCAGGAAGGCGGGGAGAACGACCCGGTCAACCAAATCGCGGCCGCGCATCTGGACATGGCGATCATGAGCTTCGGTGTACAGGAGATCAACCATTTCCGCAGCGAGGAGAAGGAGGCCTTCCCGGGCCACGCGGTTTTGGAGCACGGACATTTGAAGCTGAACGATAAACCGGGGCTCGGCATCGATATTGACGAGTATAAGGCGGCAGCCCTGGTAAAGGATCAAGGTTCACTGACAGCATACCATCACCCATACAAGCTGGACCGCAAGCCGGATGGAACACTGCTTCGTCCGTAAGGCCCGGCCGGAAGGAGGAAAAGATGATGAAACAAATCGTCGTGACCGGCTCGGAAGGAAAACTGGGCCACTACGTAGTTCAAGAGCTTAACCATGCAGGCTACAGGGTTATCGGAACGGATGCCCGTCCAGCAAGCGGTAGAAACCGTTATGCCCGTTATGTCCAGGGGGATTTGACCCAGCTTGGCGAGGTGTACGGGATTTTGGCCGAATCGGATGCGGTCGTTCACCTGGCCGCTGTGCCGAATCCCATCAATTTTTCGCCGGAGCGGATCTTCGCCAACAATGTCATGGCGACATATAACATCCTGGAGGCCGCTTCAAAGCTCGGCATTCAGCGCGTCGTATTCGGATCCAGCGAATCGGCCTATGGGTTCTGCTGGGCGAAGCATCCCTTTCCGCCGCATACGCTCCCTGTTGACGAGGAGCATGTGCTGCTCCCGCAGGAGAGCTACGGGCTGTCCAAGCAGGTGAACGAACAGACGGGCGACATGTTTGCCCGGCGTACGGGCATGGAGATCTATGCCCTCCGCTTCTCCTTGATACTGGCGCCGAATGAATATGATCGGGAGATCGCCGCTTTCGGCGACACCGCCAGACATCACCGCATTCTATGGAGCTACGTCGACGCACGCGACGCCGCTTCCGCCTGCCGGCTTGCGCTGGAAGCAGCCGGGCATGGCCGGGCGGAGGCCTGCCGCCTGAACATCACATCCAGCGACTTGCTGAGCGATGCAAGCGTCAGCGAGCTGGCAGCCAAGTATTATCCGCAGGTGCCTTTTCCAGGCAAGGACCCAGATAAGTTGACGGCGCTCGTGTCCAACGCCCGGGCGAAGTCGGTCCTGAACTGGGAGCCTGCTCATTCCTGGAGGAACGCCGGCCGTTAAGGCCGGTTTCCCTTCAGGTTTCATAGATGAAGCAAGCCGCCTGCGGGAAAGGGGGAGGTGCCGCTAAATTGGACACGGGACAAGGCGGGTAGTTGTCGATGGTTTTTTGCTGCAAATTGAAAGCGAATACAATCATGATCCCGCAGCGAAGCAGCGTTGCTTTCGTGCAGCTTGATTCAACAAATCAAGCATGGGAGGAATAATCGTGAGCAATCGATTGAGCTTTAGGCGCTTTATCGCGCAAATGACCGTCATCGTGATGGTCGTCTCCTTATTCTGGATGGCCCCGGCTCCGCTAAGAGCCGCCGCCGATGACGATGATGCGGGGGGCGGCAGCCAGCTTCCGCCATCCGCCCCGGTAACGGTCACCGATTCCGTGTACATTACGCTCGGAGATACGCCGGAGGGACAAGGCATGACTGCCCGTCCGGGGGACGGTCCGGAAGAAAACCTGCTGGTTGGCGACATGGACGGTAAAACGTACTGGAAGACCAACCAAGCGGTAAATCCGGATGATCCGGCACAGAACATCCTCTACTTTTATTTCAATGTAGATGACGACTTCGTCGGCGATCTTAGCCATCAGGACGTTTTGGTAACGGCCGAATATTATGACCAAGGCCATGGGGACATGGTCCTTCAATATGATTCCAAGTCATCCCCATTTAAGGACGCTCCCCTGTTTTCTTACGGAGATTCGGGAACCTGGAAGACGCATACCTTCAAGCTGAGCGACGCGCGCTTTGAGAACGGCGCGAACGGTTCGGATTTCCGGATCGGCGTTACCGGCGGCGGGGCACAATCGCCGAATCCCGAGCTGTATTTGGCGAAGGTGACCGTGACGAAGCAGCCACGTGAGTCGTTGGATCCCCCCGAAACCAAGGTCTATGATACGGCATATCCGACGGACGATATCGTCATCGCCGACCGCAGCGTGAAGGATTATGGGGCCAAAGGGGATGGAAGCACGGATGACACCCTTGCTTTCCAGGAGGCGCTGGCGGATGCCGGAAGCCAAGGTGGAGGTGTCGTATTCGTGCCTTCAGGCACGTACCGGCTGACAAGTGAGCTCGTCGTTCCGACGGGAGTCACGCTCCGCGGCGATTGGGCGAATCCCGAAGCGCAGGGCGGTAAGGTCCTGGGCACCATTCTTGCCGTCTACGCCGGCAAGGGACAGGAGTCGGGCACGAGCTTCATCAAGCTGCAGCCTTCCAGCGGCGTGACGAACCTGTCGATCTGGTATCCGGAACAAAACGCGTCCGATCCGTTCCCCTATCCATGGACGATCGAACAGCTTCCCGGCGACAGTGCGACCGTCAAGAACGTCACGCTGGTCAACGCCTACCAGGGGATCAAAATCGGACCGGACTGGAACGAACTGCATTACGTCAAAAATCTCTACGGTACCACGCTGAAGACGGGCATTTTCCTCGATTATACGACGGATATCGGACGGCTGGAGGGGATTCATTTGTCCCCGGATCTCTGGTCCGGATCGGGCCTCACAGGATCACCCGAACGCGGCGAACTGCATGATTACATGACGAGTCACGCCGAGGGCATTGTGATGGGCCGCTCCGACTGGGAATACATGTCGGACATCCATATTTCCGGATATGAGACGGGCATGCGGATGACGACAAGAACCGGCAGTCTTGAATCGGCCAATGCGCAGCTGTACAAGATTCAGGTCGAGGATTGCCATGTCGCGCTCAAAATCGAGGGCGTCAACAATTACGGCCTGCTGATTACAGACAGCCGGTTTGAAGCGGGGGCCGGGGACCATCCGGTTGCCATTTACGCGACGCAGGGCTTCAATTCCATTGTTCAGTTTAACGGCGTTACGGTAGGCGGGCATCCCGATCAGGCGGTTCTGAACGAGGGCAGCGGCACTTTATCCTTCGAAAACAGTACGTTCGCAAACTGGGGGGACGGCAGCGGAGATTATGCGATCGTCGCCCGCGGCGGATCGCTGATTCTGGGGGCTTCCAGCTTCGCCAAGCCCGATCGCCATCTCCTGCTTGAAGGGAATGTCGGAACGATCAACTCCATTAACTCGGGATATGACGGCAAGCTGTCCGTGACCAATAACAGCACATCAACGGACCTGAATATCCGCCAAGACGATAAATATGTCCTGGACAGCCTTCCTGAGGTGTCTACCGTGGATATCGCCGTACGTCCCAAGCCGGCGACGGGCGCATTGTTTAATGTGGTGAATGCTCCGTACTCCGCTGATCCGACCGGGAACGAGGATGCCTCCCAGGCGATCCAGCAGGCTCTAAGCGATGCCGGGAACGCTGGCGGCGGCACGGTGTATATGCCGGCCGGGATCTACCGGGTCGGGCAGCCGCTCGTCGTGCCGACAGGCGTAGAATTGCGCGGCAACTTTGATGTTCCGCATCATACGATAGGCGGCGGCACCGTCATGTTTACGAACTACGGGGAAAATGAACCGGACGCCCCGGCGTTGATCCAATTGAAAGCGTCGGCGGGCCTTCGCGGAATATCCGTATATTACGACCATCAAACATGGACCGAAGCGAACCCGGTCAAGCCGTACCCATGGACCGTCCAAGGCCAGGGGAAGGACGTTTACCTGATCGATACGACGCTGGTCAATCCGTATCAGGCCGTCGATTTTGGAACCTACGATACGAGCGGGCATTACATCGATTACGTGGCCGGGTCCCCGCTGAAGGAAGGGATTTACCTGGGCGGCGGCGCGCAAGGCGGATACTTGCGGAACGTCCAATTCAATCCGCATTATTACGGGCGCAGCAATTACCCGAACCACCCTTCCACCGGGGCGGATTCCGACATGGTCTGGAATTACCAGAAGGACAACCTGGATGCTTTCCGCATCGGCAATGTCAAGCAGGAGACCATCTTTAATACGTTCGTCTTCGGTTCGAAGTTCGGCATCCATTTCGAAGGACAGGACGGGCAGGGCCCTGAAGCCGTCGTGATCGGCCACGGCACGGACGGAAGCAAAAAGGGAGCCGTGCTGGAAGGCGCGGACAAGGCGGGACTCCGGTTTATTAACACGGAGCTGGTCTCGATCAGCACGACTGACAAAGTCTATGTTGAGGTCGGCAAAGACTTTGGCTCCAAAGCGGTGTTTTTCAATTCTTCGATGTGGGGCGATACGAACCGTTCCTTCGACATCTTCGGGGGTACGGTGCGGATTCAGCAGGCCAACTTTACGAAAGTCGGCGACATCGGCATTAATGCCGTCGGCGGCGACATCGGACTGTACGATTCCTACTTCCAGCAGTCCCAAACGACTCATGTGTATGCCGGGCCGGGAATCGAAAAGATGGTCGTATCCAACAACCTGGCCAGCGGGGGACTTCAAATTCAGAACGATGCGCCGGGCAAAGTGTCGGGAAGCAATCTCTATCCTGTGACGCTGAAGTTAGAGAAGGCACCCTTCGACCCTTCACACCCGGAAGATACAGGAACGGTGCTGTCGATAACCAATGCGGCCGGAGACGGAACGCTGAAGGGACAAATCGAATGGGTCAGTCCCGGCATGTATAAGGAAACGCTGAAGCCGATCCGTTTTGAAGATCTTAAACAAGGAGAAACCCGGAGCGTTGCCATCCCTTACTTGTCGGCCGATTCCCTGAAGTTCAGGGTTGCGCTGGACAACGGCGACCGTTATGAAACCTCGGTCAAGCTGTCCCAGTCCTTCGCTTCGCGAAGTGATGCCCCGGAACATACGCCATCCATTGAGGTGTCCGGGCCGGAGCATTACTACAGCGTTGGCGGAAGCTGGGGAGGCCCCGATGATCTCGGGCTCACCTCCAAGGTCACCTGGGATGATGCCCATGTATACGTCAACGTGGACGTCAAGGATAACGTCCACAGCCAGACGTTTACCAACGGCGATATATGGCAGGGCGACAGCCTGCAGGTCGGTATTGATCTGGCGAAGGAAGACGGCGCGGCCAGCCGCGAGGTGAACGAGCTCGGGTTTGCGCTGAACGAGGACGGCAGTGTGCAGAAATGGAGATGGCGTGCTCCGGATGGAATAACGCCCGGTCCGCTCGAGTCCGTCCAGGCGGTCGTTACCCGCGACGAAACGGCCAAGGTGACGCATTATGAGTTGACCCTTCCGTTTCAGGCGCTTCACAGCGCCGGGTACGATTTCCACGCCGATAAACCGATTGGGCTTGCGCTGCTCGTCAACGAAAATGACGGAGACGGCCGGTCCGGATTCATGGAGTATAACGGAGGCATCGGCACGAGCAAGGATGCCGGATTATTCGGCAATCTGTACCTCCTCCAGGACGATTACGTGAAGCTGCTGGAGAAATCCGCCCAAGCCAGCGTGAAGTCGGCCATGCAAAAGAAAGAGGTCAGCACCGTCGATGCCGCTGCCAATTTCGTGATTCTCCTGCCGGATAGTGGGCTGAAGACATCCTTGCAGGCTCGGCTCGCTGCCATTGGTTCGAAGCTTGGAACGGTTCCGGGCGGAGAGGGTCATCCTAGAGGACCGGGATCGAATGGAGGAGGGAATTCCGGTTTTGGCACTGGCTCTGGCATCGGCTCCGGTTTAGCAGGGAGCGGGACACCCGTCAGAGGCTCGAATCCGGACAGCATGCCTTGACGTGGGCTTTGGATCAAACGTCCAACCTGGCGAGCGTCCGCCTAGGCAGCACGGAGGCTAAGCAGGCATTCGGCGGAATCCAGGCAAAGACGGAATGAAGACGCCGGTCGTGCAGCTGAAGTGCGAAGCTGCTGCAAGGTGACGGCGCAAGTTCCATCCGAAAGAACCGATCGCGCGGGCGAAAACGGCGGTTCTGGTGTACCACTTGTATAATTTGCTGCCTTGGGGCAAGCCAGCATAACATGCCTGTGCAAAGCATCGCTTTCGAGCGATCGTGCACAGGCTTTTTTGCGTCCTTGCCGATTGCAGTGATACCAGCCTAAGGCAAATTCAGACCTGCCAGCAGCCCAAAACGAAGGACACGTTAAAAATGGACTGCAAACATTAATTCCGCCTCATTTTGACCCTATCTTGAATGCGCTACCATTGAGGTAGAAACGGCAGTTAGATAGCGTGAGGTGAGAACGGTGGGAAGCATCACATTTAATCATGTATTTAAACGGTACAAGGGCGAATCCCGCCCCGCCGTGAACGACTTCCATTTGTCCATTGATGAAGGGGAATTTCTTGTCCTGGTCGGCCCATCCGGCTGCGGCAAATCGACGACGCTGCGCATGCTGGCGGGGCTTGAGGAGATCAGCAGCGGCGAGCTGTATTTGGACGGCAGGTTTATCAACTACGTCTCCCCCAAGGATCGCGACATCGCGATGGTTTTTCAGAATTATGCCCTGTATCCCAATCTGTCCGTTTATGAAAATATCGCCCTTGGCCTCAAGCTCCGCAAGACGGCGAAGCATGAAATCGATGTGCGCGTTAAGCGGGTGGCGTCCATCCTGGAAATCGCCCATCTGCTGGACCGCAAGCCGAGTCAGCTGTCCGGCGGCCAGAAGCAGCGGGTCGCGCTCGGCAGGGCGATCGCCCGCGAGCCCCAGGTGTTTCTGATGGACGAACCGCTGTCCAATCTCGATGCCAAGCTGCGCGCGCAGACCCGGGCCGAGCTGATCAAGCTGCAGAGCGACCTGAAACGGACGACGGTATATGTCACCCACGACCAGGTGGAAGCCATGACGATGGGCACAAGGATCGTGGTGATGAAGGACGGGGTCATTCAGCAGGTGGCCGCGCCACGCAAGCTGTATGACGAACCGGCCAATGTTTTTGTCGCCGGATTCATCGGTTCGCCCCAAATGAACTTTTTGAACGGCACGATCGAGAAAAACGACGGAGACTTCTATTTTTCCAACAAACGGATGAGGCTGCTCCTGCCTGAGGCCTTAGGCGGAAATTTGGAGCGGGCCCCCAAAACCGTTCGCAGCGTCATCTTGGGCGTGCGGCCGGAACACGTCATCCTGAAGCGCGGCAGCACGGAGGAAGCCGGCTTCATTACCGGGCTTGTGCAAATGACGGAAGCTACCGGCGCGGATTGTTATGTTTACGTGCAAATCGGCTCCTATCAATTGATCGCCCGTACCGATCCTGAACAGATGTACGCTGCCGGAGACGTGGTCTCCGTAGGCATGCAGATGCACAAAATCCACGTTTTCGATGAAAGTACGGAGGAATCGGTGGGGAGAGGTGAGGCATGAAGAAACGCACCTTGCCCCGCTTCGCGCGCATTTCCCTGAGACTGCTGATCATTGCCGCACTTCTGTTCGGACTCGTCCGCTGGCTGTCGGCCGATGAGCCTGTGGTTTACTCCACCAGCGTCACCGCCGCCGACCTGCTTGATTTGGCAAGCAAGGAAGGCGAGCCCCCATACGCCCAGCTCATGAAGGGACAGGAAGGCGAATATGCCGTTGCGGGCGAGACGGCCATTCGGCTCGATCCGGTTCATTACAAGGCGGCATCGACCGATGCGGACCTGGCCAAGGAGACCGAGAGCGGACGAAGCATGCTGAGCTGGAGCAACGAATCCGGCTGGGTGGAGTGGACCTTTACGGTCCCCGAGGCCGGCTGGTATGAGCTCCATTTGGACTATAAGGCGCTGCCGGGCAGCGGCAGCTCCGTGATCCGCGGGGCCATGATCGACGGAAAGTACCCTTTCGCAGAATCGGAGCGCATCGAGCTGGAACGGATGTGGAAGGACGCGAAATATCCGTACGAAGTCAACGAAATCGGGATGCAGGTCCGTCCCCAGCAGACTGAGCTGCCGGAATGGACGGATAAGGCGGCAAGCGATTATTCGGCTTCTTCCCGGCCGCTTCTGTACCGGCTTGAGCCCGGCCAGCACACGCTGAGAATAACCGGAGAGAGGGGAGCGGTCGCGATCCGGGATATCTATTTCCAGACCCAGGAGCCGATCGCGGCCTATGCGGAATACGTCAAACAGCAGCCCTCCGTGAACGCCCAAGAGAGCTGGTTCAAGCAGACGGAGGCCGAGCAGTTCCAGCGCAAGTCGAGCCTGTCCATTCAGACGGACCGCTGGTCGGAGCCATACATTTCTCCGGACCCCAAGGGACGTATCACTTATAACGTGCTCGGAGGGAACCGCTGGAAGCAGCCGGGCGAGTGGGTGGAGTGGAGCTTTGAGGTTCCTGCCGACGGCTGGTACGTCATCGATCTGAAAAACTTCCAAAACTACAGATCCGGGTTCAAAGCCTATCGGACGATCGAAATCGATGGAAAGGTCCCGTTCGAGGAACTGCTTCATTACGGCCTGGCGTATCACAAGGAATTCGAAATCTCGGCGATATCGGATGCGGAAGGTAGGCCCTATCAATTTTATCTGAATAAAGGGACCCACACGATGCGAATGACGGCCGATTCAAGCACGATGCAGCCGATCCTGATCGCCCTGAAGGATACCCTTACGCAAATATCGGGTTTCGACCGCCATATCCGGCTCATCACCGGCAATTACAGCAAAAGCGCCTCGGATGCCAACCTGGATGCCAGCCGCACCTGGGACATGAATAAATACGATCCCAATGCGGGCAAAACGCTTCAATCCTTGATCGATCGCCTGAAGCTGATCCGGGACTACATTAACCGCGTTAATGAAGGCAGCTCCGACCTGTCGCAAGCGATCGCTTCAGCGGTGAGCATGCTGGAAGAGATGGCGGCCGACGTCAACAACGTTCCGAACAAGGTGAACGATTTCTCCACGATCCAGGCCAACATCGGCACATGGATGTCCACACTGACCCAGCAGCCGCTGATGCTCGATTATTTCGTGGTACGGACGCCGGACGCCAAAACCGGCCTCAAAGAGCCTACGGCGTTCTCCCGGATTCCGTATTCCATCGCCGATTTCGCCCGTTCCTTTACGATGGATTACGACCTGGACGGGGAGAAGAAGGACGGGGCGCTGGAAATCTGGGTCGGCCGCGGCCGCGATTACGTCGATGAGCTGCGGGAGCTGGTGAGCCAGGATTTCACGCCGAAAACGGGGATTCAGGTCAACATCAATCTCATGCCGAATCCCAACATGCTGATTCTGGGCAATGCCGCCGGCGACGTGCCCGACGTGGCGCTCGGGCTGGCAGAGGCCACACCGGCCGATTATGCGATGCGGGACGCCGTCCAGGATCTGTCCTCCTATCCGGGATTCGCCGATGTCATGAAACGGTTCATCCCGGGCGCATCAAGAGCTCTGACTTACAACGGCGGCACTTACGGCTTGCCGGAGGTGCAGAACTTCCAGCTGCTGTTTTACCGCTCGGATATTTTCGAGAGCCTGGGCTTGAAGGCGCCGGACACTTGGGATGACGTGTTTGACATCCTGCCGACGCTGCAGGAGAACGGCATGACGATGAATGTTCCGAAGGCGGATTTCGCCACTCTCTTTCTCGAAAATGGCGCATCGCCGTATACGCCTGACGGGCTGAAGTCCAGCCTGTTCAGTGATTCGGGGCAAAAGGCGTTCAAGCAGTGGACGCAGCTGTACACCAAATTCAACCTGCCGATCGACATACCGGCTTTCTTCCAGCATTTCCGCGACGGGGATATCCCGATCGGCATATCCGATTTCAACACGTACGTGCAGCTGCAGGTGGCTGCGCCTGAGATCACGGGGCACTGGAAAGTCGCGCCCCTGCCGGGGATCAAGCAGCCGGACGGTCAAGTGGCCCGCTGGTCGCCGCAAGGCCTGTCCACGGCCATGATCATGAAGAAGAGCGACAAAAAGGATGCGGCCTGGCAGTTTCTGAAATGGTGGACTTCCGTGGATGTCCAGTCGAGGTATGCCGGGGATATGGAGTCGTACTACGGCATCGAGTACCGTTGGAACACGGCCAATGTTGAGGCGATGAAGTCGCTGAGCTGGCCGTCCGAAGACCTGAAAGCGATCCGGGAACAGGCCCGCTGGGCGGCGAATCTGCCCAATGTTCCAGGGTACTACTTCCTGGCCCGTGAAATGGACTTCGCCTGGAACAAGACGGTATTTGACGGCGTGCCGGCGAGCGAATCGCTGGAAGAGGCCAGCCTGTCGCTGCAGCGGGAGATGGACCGCAGGCAGCGAAACTTCGGCATCGCGGGAGGAAACTTGCACGTGCCGCAGATTACCGAACCTTTTAACTGGGAGGAGGCTAAGCCGTGAAACCAGAAATTACGCCCGCTTTGCCCGCCGCGAAGCCGCCATCCCCGGTAGCGGTCAAGCTGAAACGGTTTGTGCTGGATTTGAAGAAGGATGCCTTCTGCTACGCGTTCCTGGCTCCTTTTCTCATCTGCTTTCTCGTCTTTATCGTCATTCCGGTCGTGATGGCCGCGACGCTCAGTTTCACGTCCTACGACGGATTCAGCAAGCTGCATTTTATCGGCTTTGACAACTTTATCGCGCTGTTTACGCAGGACATTATCTTTCTGACCAAGGCACTTCCGAACACGTTCGTGTTCGCGCTGATCGTCGGGCCGGGCGGATACCTGCTGTCTTTCCTGTTTGCCTGGCTCATTCATCAGCTGCCGATAAAGGTGCGCGATTATTACACGCTGGTGTTCTATGCGCCGTCGATGGCGGGCGGCGTGGCGCTGACGGTTGTCTGGATTGCCGCATTCAGCGGCGACCGCGTCGGCTATTTGAACAACTTCCTGCTGAATATGGGCTGGATCGATTCCCCGGTAACTTGGCTGCAGGATCCGAAGTACCTGCTGAACATCATGATTCTGGTATCCCTCTGGATGAGTTTCAGCGTAGGATTTCTGGCGATGCTGGCGGGTCTGCAGACGGTCAACCGGGAGCTGTATGAAGCTGGACGGATCGACGGCATATCGAACCGGCTGCAGGAAGTGTTCTACATTACCGTGCCGTCCATGAAACCGCAAATGCTGTTCAGCGCCGTCATGACGATCGTTTCGACCCTGAAAGCCGGCAGCATTTCAACCCAGCTGACCGGGATGGCGATTACCCCGCAGTATGCGGGGCACCTCATCATCAACCATGTCGACGATTACGCGTTCATCCGGTTCGAACTGGGCTATGCTTCAGCGGTGTCGGTCATTCTGCTGCTCCTCAGTTACTTCGTGATGAGGTTTGCCTACCGGATGTTTAACTCGAAGGAGGAACTGTAAGCCCATGATGCCCAAATTGCGCCGGCTCCGCACGGCGTCGCCGTTTCAGGTCATTTTGATCACGCTTTTTACCGCCTTGGCCTTGTTCATGTCGCTGCCGATCGTCTTCATCTTCAACCATGCGTTTAAGCCGCAAAACGAGCTGTTCCTGTTTCCGCCGCAGTTTTTCGTCCGGCATCCGACCCTGCACAATTTCGAAACGCTCTTTCTGCATGCGTCCAATGCGACGGTGCCGTTCACGCGGTATTTGTTCAACAGCCTGATCGTCGTTTCGCTGACGCTGGTCAGCGTCGTGGTGGTCAGTACGATGGCGGCTTATGTTCTGGCCAAATACCAATTCCATTTCAAACAGCTCATCATGTCGCTAATTACCTTATCCTTGATGTTCGCGCCCGAAACGGTATCCATTCCGAGATATCTCGTCATCAACGGCATCGGGCTGAACAATACGTATCTCGGGCACATCCTGCCGTCGCTGGCATCGCCCGTCGCGGTGTTTATGCTTGTCGGCTTCATCTCGCAAATTCCGAGCGATTTGATGGAGGCGGCCCGGATCGACGGCGCGGGTCATGTCGGCATCTTCGTGCGCATGATCCTGCCCCTGTCCGTCCCGGCGATCGCGACCATCTCGATTTTGACGTTCCAGGGCGTATGGGGAGACGTGGAGACTTCGACCCTGTTCATGCAAAAGGAAACGATGCGGACGCTCGCTTTCTACGTCAACAGCCTGCTGAGCGGTTTACAGAACAACGTGGCGGGCCAGAACATGGCGGCGGCAGCCGGGCTGCTTATTTTCATTCCGAATCTGATCATTTTCCTGCTCTTTCAGCGAAGAGTGCTTGAGACGATGGTCCATTCCGGTATCAAGTAATGTCATCAGCAAAGGAAGTCGGAACGATGAAAAAATGGTTTCCATTACTGCTAGTCTTTATGGCCGTCTTGACGTCCCTGCCGGGTACCGCCATGGCCAAACCTCCATACATGACATCCTACTATGACCCGAACCAGTCGTCCTGGTTCCGCATCCAGCCGATCTACCGTCCGGCCGGGGCCATTTCCGCCGATTTCGGGGAGCCGGCCGATCTCGATATCGCCGCCGACGACCGGGTCTATATCGCCGACAAGAAGAAGGACCGCATTGCGGTGCTGAATCCGGACGGCACGCTGCTCCGGACGATCGGCGACGCCGAAGGCAAAGGCCAGCTCTCGGGACCGGAAGGCGTATACGTCACTTCGGACAACGAGGTATACGTGGCGGACTCCGGAAATCAGCGGATTGCCGTGTTTGACGGGAGCGGACAGTTCCAGAAGGAGTACAAGAAACCGGATACCCCGCTGCTCGGCTCGGAGCATTTTGTTCCCGTCAAGCTTGTCGTGGACCGGCGCGGCGTGATGTACATTCAGCTGAACTCCTCGTATCAGGGACTGGTCCGGCTGAATCCGAAAGGCGAATTCATGGGCTATTTCGGTGCGAACAAGGCGGATCAGTCGATGCTGAACTGGCTGAAGAAGCTGGTGCTGAACAAGGAGCAGCTGTCCAAAGAAAAGGGCGCGCTTCCCAAGCCGATTACGAATGTGGCGATCGATCCGGACGGATTTGTGTACACGGCCACCGCCGGCGGGGAAGGAAAGGGAGCGATCCGCAAGCTGAACGCGGGCGGGGTGGACGCTTTTAAGAACAAGACGCTGGTGAACGGACACGGCATCGTCGACGTTGCTATTGATCCGGAAGGCTTCCTGTACAATATCGACCTCGATTCCATGAGCATCAATCTCTATGACCGCAGCGGCGAGGCCATGTTCGAGTTCGGTGACATCGATAAGGAAACGCAGCAGTACGGCGTGCTCGGTTACCCGACCGGGATCGGCATCGACTCGGAACACGCGATCTGGATATCCGACAGCGGTACGAATACGGTCCACAAATATGTCCGTACCGCCTTCGGCAGCAGCGCACTTCAGGCGCTCGCGCTGTATGCCGACGGGAAATACGAAGAGAGCAAGCCGTACTGGGAGGCAGTCTATGCCCGCAACGATATGTACAACGGGACCTTTCAAGGCTTGGGCAAAGTGTTTTTGCACGAGGACCGCAATGACGAAGCCTTGAGCTACATGAAAGCCGCTTTCGATACCGACGGCTATTCGAAGGCCTTTTGGCAGATCCGGATGGAATGGCTTCAGCGCCATTTTGTCGCCCTGGTAGCCGGACTGGCCGCGGTGATGCTTGCCGTTTACTTCGGCTATCGTCTCATTCGCTGGTTCCTGCGCAAGCGTCCGCTGCCGGCATCCTGGAAGGAACCGCTGGCGTACATCCGTAATTTGGGCTATGTCCTGATTCATCCCTACGAGGGATTCTACAAAATCAAGGAGGCCAGGATTCCCGCCTGGATCACGATCTCCCTGCTGCTCCTTGTCATAGGCATCAAGCTGTGCAGAGTTTATTTCACCGGATTTTTGTTCCATCCTGTCGACCTGTCGGAAGTCAATCTGATGAAGGAACTCGGTCTGTTTGCCCTGCCATGGGTCACCTGGATCATCGCCAATTACCTGGTCTGCAGCATCAAGGACGGGGAGGGCCGGTTTCGTGAAGTCATTCAGGGCAGCGTCTATGCGCTGTCGCCCTATGTGTTCTTTTCGGTCCCGACAATCCTGCTGTCCAACATCGCATCGCTGGATGAGGTGGTCATCATTCATGCCTTGAACACGATCATGACCGTATGGCTGCTGGCCATGTTCATCGTCATGACGCAGGTCATCCACAACTTCGATTTCCTGGAGACGCTGAAAAACTCGGCTATCTCGGTGTTTGCGATTCTGACCATCTGGATGTTCGGCTTCATCATTTTCGGATTGTCCTATAACCTGTATGACTTTTTCTATGAGCTTTACAAAGAGGTGAACATCTATCATTAACGCTGCCAAACGACGATTCCGCCAAGCAAAATGGCCTGCCGCCATCGTACTGGCCCTTCTGATCGTGCTTCTGCTGCTGGTGTTCAAGCCTTGGGAGCAAACGACGGCCGAACGCTTCTCCCATACGGGTATCGCCGCGGACCTTCCAACGCCGGACGCCCTGTATGAGGGCGATCCCTGGAAACCGGCCGCAGGGGCTGACGGTTATGCACTGGCGCTGGAGAACGAACATTATGCACTGTACGTCCGCCCGGATAACACCCAGATCGCCGTGCTGGATAAAGCATCCGGCTACCGCTGGTCCAGCAATCCGACCAAGGAGGAGCTGGCCGGTGAAACGGTCAAAGGACAGCTGCTGGCCAACCTGCAATCGCCTTTTCTTCTGACCCATGTCCGGACGCAGGGAGCCGATCAGACGGTCAGGGAGACGCTGAGCAACCAGACGGCCGGCATGCAAACGGCCATGGTCCGCAAGACGGAGGGGCTGCAAATCGAATACTCGTTTCCCGCCAAACAGCTGGGGTTTGTCATGCAGTATGAGCTGACGGATAGCGGCCTCACGGTCAAGGTACCTGCGGCCGGCATTCGGGAGGAAGGAGCGTCTGCGCTGTTCTCGCTCGACGTGCTGCCTTATTTTGGAGCCGCACCCGCCAAAGAGAATGGTTATGTGTTCGTTCCCGACGGCCCTGGAGGACTCATCCGCTTCGATCAGGAGCATGCGAGCCTTACCCGAGGCTACTCGCATCAGGTTTACGGCAAAGAGGTAACGAATGAGGAGAATTGGACGCGCACGGGAGAACGGAGGGAAGACATCGCTTACCCTGTGTTCGGGTTGAAAAAGGGCGACCATGCCTTTCTGGCCGTCATGACCAAGGGGGAGGATTCCGCCAACGTATCCGCCATGGCGCCCGGACTCAAGTCTTCGTTCTACCAGGTATTTTCCAGTCAAATCTATCGCGAAGAATATCTCTACCGGATGAGCCGGCTGGCCGCGCCGAGCAAGGCCGTTCAGAAGGAACGGCTGAACCGGGACCGGGAGGTGGAATACCGGTTCCTGAACGGTGCGGACGCGGATTATGTCGGTATGGCGGGAGCTTACCGGAGCTATCTGCAGGAGACCGGCCGTCTTACCGAGGCGCTGAAGCCGGTGGATCATGTGCCGCTGTACCTGAAAATCATGGGCGGCAATTATGAAAAGGCCTTTGGCCGAATCCGGTATGTGGCCGCCACGACCTTCGAGCAGGCAAGTGATATCGTCAGCACCTTGCAGAGCAAGGGCGTTGCTTCGTTACGCACCATTTTCTACGGTTGGCAAAATGAAGGCGACTACAACATGGAGAAGCGGTTTCCGATCGATCCGGCGCTTGGCGGCGAACCGGCCGCAAAGACCTTCATTTCCGGGATGAAGGAGCGGGGCGTCCCTGTCAGCTTCAGCGAGGACTTCCTCTGGGTCGACGGCCATTCCTCCTTTTCCGGCAAGACGGACGCCATCCGGGGGATTGACGGAACCGCCTATGTCGACGACGGCTGGTATATCGCCAAGCCCGCCTATACGGCGGTAACGGCGGCAGATACGGTAAACAGGCTGAAGAGACTTGGAGTTAACGGCATCCATTTCAGCGGGATCGGCGAGATGCTGCTCAATGATTACGAGCCTTCCGGCATCCAAACCCGGGAATATGCGAAAACCGTATACGACGGACTGCTGAAGTATACCCGGGATACACTGGGAAGCGCCTCGGTCAACCAGGGGGATGCTTATGCACTCGGACAAACGGATTACATTGACGGGCTGCCGTCCGAATCGAGCTATGATTTCATGATCGACGAGACGGTTCCCTTTTACCCGATCGTGCTGCATGGCTTCGTTCCTTACACGTTCGGGGATGGCAATCTTCGCGACGATGAGGATGCCGAATTGTTGCGGGCAATCGAATACGGGGCGCTGCCCTCGTTCTTTGTGACCCATGACGATTCCCGCAAGCTGAAGGACACTCCCTCGAACTTTTTGTACAGCAGCCGTTTCGATAAATGGGAGCGAAGGATCGAGGAGGAATACGCGAAGTTCGATTCACTGAGCCAGCTGTATTCCATGCGGATCATCGGTCATGAAAAGCTGTCCGGCCAGAAATATGCCACCACTTATGAGGACGGCACGAGGGTGATCGTGGATTACGGAGTCAAGAACTTTACCGTGGAGAAAGGAGCGGGGAAATGAGCAGCGTTCCGGATTTGAAACGAAAAGCGGCCCAATATCATCTGAAGCGATACGGCGTCGGACTGCTGTTTATGCTCCCCTGGATCATCGGGTTCTGCGTGTTTGTGGCGATTCCGATCGGCTGGTCCATGTTCATGTCCCTGCACAAGGTCGCGGTGGTGCCGGGGGGATTCAAATATACGTGGCTTGGTCTGCAAAATTACCGCGATGCCTTTCTCAAGGACAATGTGTTTCCGATCGAGCTGATCACCTACTTTCAGGAAATGATCCTGATGGTGCCGATTATCGTCATCTTCGCCCTGCTGATTTCCCTGCTGCTGAACCAGCGGTTCCCCGGACGGTTCGTGTACCGGGCGCTGTTCTTCCTGCCGGTCATCTTTGCGACGGGGCAGGTGCTGTCCGAGCTGTTTACGCAGGGCGCCGGCGATATCCCGTTTCTGGACCAGTACAATCTGGAGCCTGTCGTCCGGCAGTATGTCGGGGGAGAATTGGCCAAGACGGTCATGGAAGTGCTTGGTCGCGTCGTTCTTATCCTCTGGTACTCGGGCGTGCAAATCCTGATCTTCATCGCGGGCTTTCAGACCATTTCCCCGTCAATTTACGAAGCGGTGCGCATCGACGGCGCTTCTCCATGGGAGAGCTTCTGGAAGATTACGCTTCCGGCCAGCGTTCCGTTTATCAGCCTGAACGTGCTCTATACCATCATCGACCTGTTCACCTTTCCGCTGAATCCGGTCCTGAAGCACATTAAGGACAACATGTTCAAGGTCGACACCGGATATGGCTACGCCAGTGCGCTCGCTTGGATTTATTTCGGCTTTATTTTTGTCCTGCTCGCCCTCGTGACGGGACTATTCAGCCGCAGCATGCGGCTCAAGGGAGGAAGACCATGAATTCGGAACCATGGGTTCAAAGGGCCAGAAATTACGCCATGAGCTTCTTGTGGAGCCGAAAGGCGCAGAAGTACAAGATGGTCATGCTGGGCAGGAATCTGTCGGACGGTCTCCTGGCGAAAATGGTCATTTATGTACTGCTGTCCATCGTGGCCTATCTGTATTTGCAGCCGCTGCTCTATATGATCAGCACGATGCTTAAGACGGTCAGCGATTTGCTGGATCCCAGCGTCAAATGGATTCCTCGGGTCGTTACCTGGGAGAACCTGACCAAAGCCTACAAAGGGCTGCAGTATCCGGAAGCCCTCCGGAACACCGCCCTTATCGCCCTGAGCTGCTCGATAGTCCAGGTGCTGATTTGTTCGATGACCGGCTATGCGCTCGCCCGGCTGGCCGTTCCGTTTAAAGGGCTGATCACGGCGCTGGTGCTGCTGACGTTTCTGATCCCGCCGCAGGTGATCATTATTCCGCTGTATGTGATCTTCAGCAAGCTGGGCCTGCTCAACACGCTGTTCGTCTTCCTCGTACCGGCGATTTTCGGGCAGGGGCTCAAGGGAGCACTGTTTATCCTTATTTTCCGCCAGTTCTTTAGGGCGCAGCCGCCCAGCCTGGAGGAGGCCGCCAAACTGGACGGCGCTTCCGCTGCCCGGCTGTATTTCCGGATCATGCTGCCGCTTGCCCAATCGGCATGTCTGGTTGTCTTTCTGTTCTCGTTCATCTGGTACTGGAACATGTACTATGAGCCTTCAATGTTCCTGGCCAAGGGCTTCACGCCGCTCTCCATCCGGCTGGACCAGCTGGAGGACGTGCTGAACCCGTCGCTGCTCGGCAGCAAAGACCTGGTCAGCAATCCGGTGACCGAAGGCACCAAAATGGGCGCCGCCTTCTTGATCATCCTTCCGCCGCTCGTGATCTTCATGTTTCTGCAGCGCTGGTTCATTACCGGCATCGAACGGACGGGGATTGTGGAATAAGCCTTGGCATGCCGTTCTGCCGGAAGCATTGAAAGGGGGAATGCCGACCTAGCAGGTATAGCTTGGGAACAAAGGGGTATCGTCAGCATCCGATGAAATCAAATTGGGGAGGAATAAGGATTGAAAAGAAAACGCATCGCGTCATCCATTTTATCGATGGTCATGCTCATGACCTTCACCCTTGCTGGGTGCAGCAGCAGCAATAATGACAGCGCTTCATCGTCCGGAACAAGCAATGAACCTGCACCTGCGCCAACATCAAACCAGCCGGCTGCAGAGGAAAAGCATGATCCGGTTACGCTCAAATTCATTTCCTGGAAGAACGGGACCTATGACGAGCTGTACGGCTTGTTTCATCAGAAATACCCCTGGATCACCATTGAGCAGGTACCGGTGACCAATTCGCAGCCGATCATGGAAATCATCGCATCGCTGGAAGCGGCGGGCACGCCTGCCGACGTGACCGAGATCGACAGCGATCTGATCACCTTCGAGCAGAACAATCTCATCGAGGATTTGACGCCTTACATCGAGAAGAGCGATATTTTCAAGAACGCCAAATTCCCCGACGGCTTCTTCGAGACGATGATGTTCAACAACAAGAAGCTTGCCGTGCCGATGGTTGACGTCCCGATGTGGGTGCTGGTGAACAAGGATCTGCTGGCCAAACACGGCGTGGATATGCCGGCAAACGACTGGAGTTACGACGACTTCCGCAGCATCGCCAAGCAGGTGACCGACCCGGGCGCCGGCGAGTACGGCATTACGACGCAGCCCGAAATCCAAATGCGCCTGCTATCCTCTAAAGCGATTGCCGACGGCCATGCGGCGAATCATCAATACATGAACGAAGACCTGACCCAGAGCATGCTCAGCACACCGGACGTCATGAACGACGTGAAATGGTTCCAGGAGCTGGTCACGAAGGACGGGTCCATGCAGAGCAACGCAGCCGCAGAAGAAGGCGGCAACGTGACGAAGGATTTCATCAACGGAAAAACGGCATTCGCCATCGGCGGCGACTGGGTTCTGCCAACCCTGAAGGAAAAAGCGACATTCGACTGGGACGTTCTTCCGTTCCCGAAAGGCAAGGTCAGCCAGCCCGGGTATTCGATTTATGGACCGCTGGCGCTTCTGTCGGGTTCGAAGCATAAGGAGGAAGCCTTCCTGTGGCTCAGCTTCCAATTCACGCCGGAAGCCCAAAAGTGGAAAATCGATCAGGGAGCCAATGCTTCCGTCATCGATCCCGAGCTGACGAGCTACTACGATCAGGCTCCGATCTGGCAGGGCAAAAATATCGAAGCGGTCAAGATCGCCCAAAAGAACGCCAAGATCCAATCCGGCCTGACCGTGCCGGGATGGAACGACTACAACTATAACAACATCTTGAACGACATTATCTTCGGCGACCGGGATATCAACGACATCATTCCGGAAACGGAGACATGGAACAAGAAGACGCAGGAAGTGAGAGCCGCCTTGAAGCAATAAGTGAGGGAAGGCTGCCGGGCAGACATCAGTCCGGCAGCTTTCTTTTTGAAGTTATAATAGAGCAATCGCCCCGCTTTGTGGGGCTATTTGCCGTGGGCGGATATATCGGCCAATATATGACGGGATTGTTTAATATCGTCCCATTGTCCATTTACAGCACTTCGTTTATATTAATCTTTGTAGATCGAAGAGAGAACCGCACCATACAATTGGACTCTTTTGTGAAAACGTTTACAAAATAGATGCGGAAAGGAAGAGTAGCCATGTCCTTTTGCCGAATTCCGGGATGGTTCGTCGCCTGTCTGCTGTGCATCACACTGGCATCCGGACTGGCGGGCTGCGCGGCCGGCGGCGATGTCCGCATGGACGGTCCCTCTCTTTTCGGCGATGCGACCGCTTCGTCCGGCGAGCCGGAAGCGACGCTAAAGTTTTATTTCGGCGGCGAGAAAAAGGCGGCGACGGATGAAGTTTGGGCGGCCGTAAGCGATTACGTCAAAACCAAAGGATTAAACGTCAAATTTTCCGTCCATTTCATTCCCTGGCCGGAATATTCGGGGAAGCTGCTGGTCATGGCGGCGGCGGGGGACCGGTGGGACCTGAATTTCGATTCGGAAGGCTCATTCAAGCAAATGGCGTCCCGGGGTTCCTATTTGAGATTAAACGATCTTCTTCCGGTGTATGCGCCCCACCTGTATGAACGCTACCGGCAGCAGCATAACCTGCCCTCTGCCACGATCGGCGGGGATATCGTCGGCTTGCCCTGGTCGATCAGGATGAATCAGCGGCCCTATGCCGGATGGCGGGTGGACCTGGCGGAGAAGGCGGGAATTTACCGCGAACCTGAATCGGTACGAACCGCCGAGGATGTCGATTCGCTTCTCCACGATCTCAAGAAAGCCTATCCCAATCAGAAGCTGAGCCGGATCCCGGCGCTCCCCCTGTATGTGGTACGGGACGAATGGGTGGATTTGGGCTTCCACGGCCTCGGATTCTATTTGAATGATCCTCATTACAAGGTACAGGCGATCGAGGATCAGCCTTTTTACGCGGATGCCGCCTTCATGAGCAAGGCATGGTACGAGGACGGGATTCTGAATCCCGATTCAAAGATCGATACCGAAGACGCCGCGGATCAATGGCGCAACGGGAAAATGCTGTTCACGCTCACATCCCATGAGTGGGCCTATGCAGCCGATCCGGGTTTTGCCGATGCAAGCTACCGGCAGCAGATGTCGCTATTGTATCCCGACAAAAAAACGGTCAACCGCAGCCCGATCGCAAATGTCGTGGCCATTAACCGGAATGCCGAGCACCCGGAGCTGGTGTTGCGGTTTCTTGATATGCTGGAGACGGACGAGAGGTTGTTTGATCTTGTCGTGTACGGGATTCAGGGGAAAACCTATGAGCTGGACGGAGGGAAGGTCAAGTACCCGGATAACCTGAACTTTTCCACCAGCAACTACATGGACTGGGGAGGACAGTGGGCGCTGTGGAAACCGCAATTTTTGCGCCCCACTGAAACGTACCCGGGGGACTTCTGGAAGGAGGAAGCCCGCTTTGCGGATCTGCCCGTGAATGTGGATTCTCCCGTGGAAGGATTGCTGCTGAACGATCAGTCGATCAGTCCGCTGCTTGAAGAGCGCGATCAGACCTATGAGGACTACGGCAAATCAATCGAGTACGGCATGGTGCCGGATGTAGCCGAGGCGCTGTCGGACTACCGTATGATGCAAAAAAGCAATGGGCTGGATACGATTATCCGGGAAGTGCAGCGTCAGGTCGACCAATTCCTGGCGGCACAGCAGCAACATTCATGACAAGGGGAGGATGCCTTTATGATCAGCGTATTAATCGTGGACGACGAATTTGAAATTCGCGAGGGGCTCCGCAAGCGGGTCCCCTGGAATGAATACGGCATTAACGCCGTCATGGCGGCTTCGGATGGGGATGAGGCACTGCAACTGGCCCGTCACCATCAGCCGAATCTGATCGTGACGGACATCAAGATGAACCGGATGTCTGGGCTTGAGTTTCTGGCAGAGCTGCATACTTTACCGGATTACCTGTGGAAAGCGGTGCTGATCAGCGGTTACGACGATTTCAGCCTGGTCAAACAGGCGATCCAGCTTGGCGCGATGGACTATATCCTGAAGCCGATCAAACTGGATGAACTGGAGCGCATCGTCCGTAAAGCGGTGGATGCGATTGAACGGGAACGGCTGCAGCAGCAAACGCATGACCGCCTCACGTACCAGGTACAATTTGCGGAACCGAAGCTTCAGGAGGAGCTGCTGCGCGAAATGGCGGAGAATGAATACGATCCGTACCGCGAGACCCGCATCTCCCACCGCCTGCAGTCGTTGAGACTGGACTGGATGAGCCGGATACCGCTGCTGCTGATGGCCATTGAAGGGGACGACTTAAGAGCCCTGCCCGTCCGGCCAGGCATGCCGGATGAGAAGGAGCTTGTCCTGTTCGGCATCGGCAATGTCGTCGGCCATACGCTTGCCGAGCAATTGAACATGCCGTCGGCCCTGTTCAAGGATACGCACGAACGGTGGGTGGCCGTCATCGGCTGCCCTGATCCCGAAATGCTTGATTCATGCCATGCCGTCGCCGAGACCTGTCTGCTGCGCATCAACCAATTCGTGAAGGTCAAGGCCAGCATCGGGATCAGCCCCGCGCCCAAAGAGCTGAACAAGCTGCATCAGCTCTACGTAGACTGCACCGAGTCCCTGGAGCAGAAGGTCGTCTGCGGGGGCAACCGGGTCTTTACCGGCAGCGTAGAGGAAGGCGCCGCAGAGGCCGGCAGGCTGACGATCCGGGAGCCGGGGGCGGTGCTTGACCTGGTGAAGTACGGAACGGACGCCGACATTTCGGAATCCATGGCCGACTTTGAGGATATGGTCAAATCGTGGGAGCTGCCTAATGTAAAAGATATCCAGCAGCAGTTGTTCAAATGGCTGATGGGGATCTATCGTACGGCCGCGTCGGCCGGGTGGCCCGACCGTTCCTGGGAGCAGGACCCGATCGGCCTGTGGGAGCAATTGGAGCAGTACGACACGCTGCAGTCGCTTCAGGATCAGGTGGAGAACCGGCTGCTGTCCCTGGCCGGAGACTTCCGCAAAATGGCGACCTCCTCCAGCCAGATCGTCCAGGAGGCCGAAAAGATGATCCGTACCCGCTACGCCGAAAATCTGTCGCTGCAGTCGGTGGCCGCGGCCGTTCACGTGACGCCGATCTGGCTCAGCAAGCTGTACAAAAAGGAAAAGGGACGCACCTTCATCGAGGAGCTGACGAACGTCCGGATTGCCAGGGCCAAAGAGATGCTGGGCGACACGAAATATAAAATTTATCAGGTTTCCCATCAGGTGGGGTACAAGGATCCGGTCCATTTTACAAAGCTGTTCAAAAAGCTGGTCGGCGTTACGCCCAAAGAATTCCGCCGTTTGCAGGGGATTCTGGATGATTAGGTCTTTTCTCCGGCTGGCCTCCTCGCTGCGGAACCGGATGATTCTGATCTTTCTCGCGATTACGATCGTTCCGTTCATTTTATTCTCGGCTTACGCGCATACGAAGTCGGTGGAAGGAATCCAGCAGGCCAATGCTACCTTCTCCATGAGCTACCTGGAGCAGTCCAAGATCAATCTGGAGGCATACTTGGCCAAATTAAACGACCAGATGAACGAGCTGATCGGAGACAAGCAGCTGCAAAATTTGCTCGAGCAGCCCCCGGCCAGCAGCCAGAACGAAGTGTCGGCCTCGGTGGACCTCCTGAACATTGTGTACCAGAAGAAAAAGCAGATGGATGCCCTGCAGCTGCGCGTCTATCCGCTGAATTCCGAGGCTTACCCCACCTATTTGAGGGCGCTCGAAGTTACGACATCGACCCGCAATGAAGACTGGTTTCAGAATGCGGCGAACAGTACGCTCCCAATCTGGCATCTGTCGGTGGATGGAGGGCCGAACCGCGGTCCGCTGCTCTCCTATGTCAAAACGTTCACCAGCCTGCATAATCGAACCCCGAGGGGGCTGGTGGTCGCCGATCTGGCGGATAACCATTTCAGCCGGTTCTTCTCGCCGACCAAACGGCTGCAGGGGCAGAAGTTCCTGATCGTCGACGAAACGGGAAAAATTGTATACGATTCGGCGGGAAGTGAGTGGACCGGAGAGCAGCTGCCGTCCCCCAAATTACTGGCGATGCGGAATGTCCGTAAGGAGGGCGTTGAGACGCTGTCCATTTATGACGAGAAAAATTTGATCGCCTTCGTCCGCATGGACAGCCTGCCCTGGACGATCGTCAGTCTGACACCGATGCACGCTTTGACGGAGCCCATTACGGCGATGCAGAGACTGCTGATCTTTTTTCTGATCGCTTATATGCTCTGTGCCGTTGGGGTGGTCATTTATCTCACACGGAATTTTACCCAGCCCGTTTTCCAGTTGGTCCGGCTGATGCGCAAGCTGGAGGAAGGGGACTTCAGCATGCTTATTCCGCATCAGAACCGCAAGGACGAGATCGGCTGGCTGTACCGCGGCTTTGACAGCATTGTCCGGAAAATCGAAGATCTCATCCTGCAGTCTACGCGCGCCGAGCGAACGAAAAGGGAGCTGGAATTTCAGGTGCTCAGTCACCAGATCAACCCGCATTTTCTCTACAACACGCTGGAATCGATCCGCTGGAAAGCGGAAAACCACGGGCGCAACGATATCGGGGAGATGGTATCAGCGCTCGGGAATTTGCTGCGGCTCAGCTTGAACCAAGGCAAGGATATTACGACCGTCGGACGCGAAATCGAGCAGGTGAAGGCTTACGTGCAGATCGAGCAGGCCCGCATCGGCATGCCGCTGCGCGTGCTGTATTTTTTTGACGAAGAGATGCTGGATATGACATTCATGCGCCTGCTGCTGCAGCCTTTGGTTGAAAATGCCATCCAGCACAGTATCCGCGGCAACTTCGAGAAGGGCAAAGTTATCCTCTCCGGCCGCGTGGAAGAGCGGGATCTGGTCATCGATATTAGCGACAACGGTAAGGGAATTCCGGAAGAGGTGTTGAAGGAGTTGAACGATACGGCCAGCAATCGAAAAATGGCAGGCAGATCGGGCGTCGGACTGCGCAATGTGAACGAACGGCTGAAGATTTATTTTGGCCCTGATTACCAGCTGCGGATCGAAACCCAGGAAGGCAGGGGAACCAAAATTACGATCCGCCATCCGATTCTCCCGCCCGGCGGGGAAGAGATGACGACAACGGAACGGGGCGCGGATCAGGAAGTCAGCTGAGCGTGAAATCCGGTATTGCGGCAAGGGGAGGCGCCGTGTAAAATGTGGTTAGGTATATATCAAATAACAAGGTATGATATATCATACAAATGAGGGGAGAACATGCCATGACCACTCAGGGAATTCCGAAAGCCTTGATCAAATCGGCTGGCCAAAATCCGGTCATCACCAGCATTTACACGGCGGACCCTTCCGCCCATGTGTGGGAGGATGGAAGAATATACATATACGCCTCCCATGATATCGATCCGCCGCGGGGATGCGATCTGATGGACGCATACCACGTATTTTCCTCAGATGACCTGGTGAATTGGATCGACGAAGGCGAGATTCTCCATTCGCGGGACGTGGCCTGGGGGCGCCCGGAAGGCGGATTCATGTGGGCTCCCGACTGCGCTTACAAGAACGGCACGTATTATTTCTATTATCCGCATCCAAGCGGATCGGACTGGAACGATACCTGGAAAATCGGCGTGGCGACCAGCGATAAGCCGGCCAGCGGCTTTGTCGACCAAGGCTATATCGAAGGGCTCGGCGGATTCGCCATGATCGACCCTTGCGTCTTCGTCGATGACGACGGCAGGGCGTATATGTATTACGGCGGCGGCAGCAAATGCCAGGGTGGGGAATTAAACGAAGATATGATGTCCATCAAAGGATCGATGCAGGACATGACGGGTCTGGAGGACTTTCATGAAGCTGCTTGGGTGTTCAAGCGCAACGGGCTGTACTACCTCACCTACGCAGACAATCTGGAAGACAACAACCGGATGAGATACGCGACAAGCCGGCATCCGCTCGGTCCGTGGACTTATCAGGGCATTTTCCTGGAACCGACCGGCTGCTCGACGACGCATGGCTCGGTGGTGGAGTACAAAGGGCAGTGGTACCTGTTCTATCATAACCAGGACATTTCGGGACACGGGAACCTGCGCAGCGTATGCATCGACCGCCTGGATTTTAACGAAGACGGGACCATTCAAACGGTGGCTCAGACGAAGAGCAGCGTCAAGTCTGTCGGTGAAGCGCCGGAAGCCGAAATTTCGGCCTACTATGCGGCGTCAGTCAGCAATACGGGGGGCGGTGCCGAAGTTACGGGCGGATCCGGGGCAGAAGCGGTCGTCCGCGGACTGGACGCCGAGGGTGCCTATTGCGAATTCGTCGGCGTCGACGGCGGCAGCGGCGGGCGGGCCGCGCTGTACATCCATTACGGCACAGACGAAGCCTTGGCCAAGCTTAACTTAACGGTCAACGGCCATGATTACACGCTGATCAATGCCCCGCGGACGGGAAGCGGCGAGGAAGCGAAGGGCACCGCGTCTTTCACGGTCCGGCTTCAGCCCGGCGCGCAGAATACCGTCCGGCTGGCGGGCGGGCACGGCCGCATTGCGGTAGGCGGACTATCGGTCAGCCGATTCCAGGAATAAGAAATTTGGGCTTAGCTTAAACAAGCAGCCCCTGTTCACCGGTCAAGCTGGCAAGCTTACCGGCGGCAGGGGCCTTTTTGGTGTTTCGGGATTTGGGAAACCACGTCTCCTGGACGCAGTCTTCCTTTCGTTAATCCGCCGCCGCAGGCCCGGTCGAGGCCCTGGGGACGAGGCTTACAGGGACGGTCGTGATGACGGGGTGACGGTCTCCGTTCAGAATGAGATCGGCGATCGTTTCGCCGATGACGCCGAAATTTTGGTCGATGGTGGTGATTTGTGCGCTGCCGGTCACCGCCCACTCGATATTGTCGAAGCCGGTAATGTTCATCTGCTCCGGGACCCGGATGGACAAGCCGAGACAGCACATGTACACGTTAAAGGCGACCTCGTCGTTCTCGCACTCGATGGCAGTGACGCCCGACCGGTAAAACCCGTTGATGATATGCTTCAGCATATGGTAATCGGGCGTCACATTAAATTTGACGTACTCGGAGACCACTTCGAGTCCGTGGTCGTTCATGCATTTCGTAAACCCGCTGAAGCGTTCGGACAAGCTGGACATGTCACGGGGCGAGAAGCGGGAGACGTAGGCGATCCGGCGGTGACCGTAATCGATCAGATGCCGGGTCAGCTGGTAGCTGCCCCCGAAATTGTCGCAGACCACGCTGCTTAAATAAGGAATATCATGCGGCTTGTCCAGGATGATGACCTGCTTGCCCTGCTCCGTAAACTTCCTGAGCACGTCCAGATGCAGTTCGTTGCCCGCCGGATACAGCACGAGGGCATCCGCGTCTTGAGCCAGAAGCCGGAGCAGCAGGATTCTCATCTTATCCGGATCCGGCTCGCAAATATGGATCGCCAAATGAACGTTGGCACCGTCCAGCCGTGCGGCAGCCGCCTCAACGATCCGGAAGAAGCCGCCCTGGTTGACAGCGAAAGGCAGGATGACCGGGATGGTTCTCCCCGGAGGCAGCCCGTCCGGAAGGGAAGTGTCGGAGCTTGCCGGCTGGGCGGATAGCGGAATGCGCCGCACGAAGCTCCCCACCCCGCGCTTGCGGTACAGGATGCCGGCCTGCTCCAAATCCTCGATGGCCCGCTTGGAGGTAATGCGGCTGACGCCGTACTGCTCGGACAGGCTTTTTTCCGTACAGATCGGCTTATCGTATTCAAACTGATGATTTTCAATTCTGGCAAGAATGTCGTCCTTAATCATTTGATATAACAATCTTGATGGGTCCTTCGGCATTGTTTTTCTCCGATTCTCGTTACGTTCTATGAAATGTGCACACAAGCCGCGTGCAGCTTTTATTTAGTATATCAAACCAAGCCAATATTTCAATCCGTCCGGAACACCTGATACCGTTTCCTGTACTCGCCGGGAGTGAACGAGGTTTGGCGTTTAAACAGACGCGTAAAATAGTTGTTGTCCCGGAATCCGCATTGTTCGGCGACTTTGACCAGGGGCAGCTCCGAATGCGCCAGCAGCCGCTTGGCCCGCTCCATTTGCAGATGGTGCCGGTATTGCAGCGGGCTCATCCCCGAATACTGTTTCAGGCAGCGCGCCAAATAATCGAAATGGTAATGCAGGTCGCGCTCCATGCCGGCCGAGTCAAAGGGAGCCTCAAGGTTGTCCGCCAAATAGGCTGCGACCTGCTCGCCAAGGAAAAACGAGCGGGCATGCGGACTGCCTTTTCTCATGCTTCCCTGCAGCTCGATCAGGAACTTGCCGAATAACATATGCAGTTCGTAGACCCCGTAAGGCGTAAGCATGCCGTGCACTTTCAGCATGTCCTGCAGGATCGGCACCATCGTGCGCAAATCCACCTCAGCAAATTTGGGAATGTCCACCATGCCCGGCCGGGCCTGGGTATCCTGATCCGACCGGTTCAGCAGCGGCTGCTGCCAGTGGCTTTTCTCGGTCAGAACCGGCTGTTCGGCCGCGGGGTATTCGAAATGGATCCAATACACCTCGGTTTCGCGATCGGTTGGACGGCAGCCGCGGTGCGACTTGCCGGGCTCCAGGACGAGCATCGTTCCCTCCCGGATATCGTACGAAACTCCATCCTCTTCCATATATAGCGTGCCTTTGGAGCAAACGATCAGGTCATAGGCTTCGAATTGGCGCTCGGCGTGCACCACGCCCGCCTGCCACACCGTATGGCCGATCGCGGCCAGCAGCGGAAACGGCGGCACCTTGAGTTCAAGGACGAGCATATCGCTATCGCTCCTTTTCGAAAAAGATGAATGTAGAAATTGTACTATAAGAAGTCGCCGCTGTCAGCTGTATCAAGGGAGATGATCCTGTAGAGTGGTAGATATTATATGATTTAAGCGAAGTCAGGGAGGCAGTGAGTAATGGATCAACAGGCACTCATCCAAAGGCAGCAGTGGTTTGTGAATCAGCGGTTCGGGATGTTTATCCACTTCAACAGCGCAACGTTTCAGTTTGCCGATTCGGACATCATCGATTGGGAATACGATCACGAGAACGGTGATGAGCCCCGCCGGTTCGTTTTTGACCCGAAGGACTGGAACCCGGAGCAGCTGGACTGCTCGCAGTGGGCGAAGGCCGCCAAATCGGCGGGGATGAGCTTTGCGGCATTGACCGCGAAGCATCATGAAGGCTTCAGCTTGTGGCCGACCGAGCATACGGAGCATTGCGTGCGTAACGCAACGAGCCGGCGGGATGTCGTCAAGGAGTACCTGGACGCGTTCCGGGCGGAAGGGATCGAGGCGGGGCTGTATTTTTCCATGCTGGACCTGCATCACCAAATTGGCCGGAGAAAATGCACGCCGGAGGATAAGCAATTCATTAAAAACCAGCTCGAGGAGCTGCTGACGAACTACGGCGAGCTTCCGTTCCTCATTATCGACGGCTGGAACGCCCATTGGGGCGGCCCTTCGTACGAGAACCTTCCGTTCGAGGAAATCGACGCATGGGTCAAGTCGCTGCAGCCCCAATGCTTGCTGATGAACATCAGCTGCGAATCCAACCTGAATCATACGGACGTCGTTTTTTATGAGAATGCCGCAGGGCAGGAAGTGGAAGACGGATTTGTGGGACCGGGCGCAAGCTGTAACGTGTTAACGAAAACCTGGTTCTGGAGAACGACGGATACGGCCAGAGAGCTGAAAACGGTGGATTGGGCGCTGGACATGGTTCATGACTGCAACCGCCAGAACGTGACCTTTCTGTTGAACGGAGCACCCAACCGGCAGGGACTGCTGGACGCGAACGTGCTGGAGCGCTTCCGGGAGATCGGACAGCGGTACCGGAAACCGGGCGAACTGACCGTCATTCCCGAAGGCTGGCTGACCCGGGGGTAAGCTGCTGCAAACCCGTGAAGCGATTTAATGGAGCAGCATGGGATGACGTTTGGCGGACGGAGCGTAGCCCAGCACCTTTTTATACGCGCGGAAAAAAGAAGAATAATCATGGAAGCCGACGGCGGCGGCCGCCGAACTCGCGGAATGGCCCTGAAGCATCAAATTCTGTGCCATTACGACCCGTTTATGGATGACATAATTGCCGATGGTCGTGCCCGTCGCTCTGCGGAACATTTTGTTCAAATGATGCTTGCTGATGTAAAAGGCGGCGGACAGATCGTCGAGCGAGACCGATTCGGTAATATGGTCGTTGACGTAAGCGATGATTCGCGGGATCGACGGAGCGGAGGACGGCGTGTCCGAGGTGCCTTTCAGCACATAGCTGTGGATTAGGATCTGCGACAGCAGCGCCTCGAGGCGGACCCGGAGCGCCAGATCGCGGATGGCGGCATCGGCGTGCCGGGCATCCATCAGCTGCTTGAAGAAGGAAAACATGACGCGGTTACCGTCGTCCTTGTAATAGATCCCTGCCGGACCGTCATCGGGATGGAAGGGAGACAATAAGGCGGACTGGTTTTCGGGCGGAAGAAATCCGGGCACAAAATGGAGCGATATCCTTTCATAAGGGATGTCGCTTTCGATTTTTACGCCGTGGAACACGTGTGGGGCGATGAGCAGCAGGCTGTGCGGTTCCGGTACATAGCGCTTGCCCTCGACCAGGTAGCTGACTTCTCCGGCGATAAAATAGTACACTTCGTAAAAATGGTGGCAATGCAGCGCATATTGGTCCGTTTTGCGCCGGTCTGCCGCGTGGTGGAAATTCAATGAGTCGGTATGGATATTCGCGTACAGCATCCGTTCGCCCCCTCAAGCGATGTTGGGTTTAGTCTACCGAATGACCGCTATATTTGCAATGTTATGGCTTCGATTTACAATGGCGATTCCGGTGTCCGGGACTATAATTAAGGGGAGAATGCACTTTTGAAATCTTGAAGGAGGGGCCATAATTCATGATTTTAGGCGCACAATTGTATACCGTCCGATCCTTTCTCCAGACCGAAAAGGATATTCGGCGAACATTGCAAAAAATTGCGGCCATGGGCTATACATCGGTCCAGATTTCGGCCATCGGTTCCATCCGTCCCGAGACGCTTCGCGCGATATGCGACGAGCTGTCGCTTCAAATCGCTCTGACGCATACGAGTCCGGACCGTATTCTGAACGAAACGGATCAAGTCATCGAGGAGCATCATATTCTGGGCTGCGATTACATCGGCATTGGATCGATGCCTGATAAGTACCGCGGTCTCGACTGGTACGGGTATTTCGCGGAAGACTTCCGGGAAGCGGCAGGGCGGATCGCCAAGGCAGGCAAGCAGTTTATGTACCACAACCATCATTTTGAGTTCGAAAAAATCGGCGGCAAGCGCCTCATCGAGCGGCTGGTGGAGGATTTCGCCCCCGAGGAAATGGGCATCACACTCGATACATATTGGGTACAGGCGGCCGGCGCCGACGTTTGCGAATGGATCGGCAAGTTAAAGGACCGCCTTCACTGCGTGCATTTGAAGGACATGGCCGTTCAGGGGACGCAGCAGCTGATGGCCCCCGTCATGGAAGGGAACATGAATTTTCCGGCGATTTTGAAAGCGCTTGAACAAGCGAATACGAAATATCTGCTGGTCGAGCAGGATGTATGCCAGACGAGTCCGTTCGACTGCCTGCAGACGAGCTATAACAATTTGGCTTCCCTTGGCTACCGCTAAGGAGAATGGAGGATCTTGATGTCTAAATTACGGATCGGCGTCATCGGGATGGGCAATATGGGTTCGGACCATGCCAAAAAATTAAACAAGGGCAACGTGCCGGAGGCGGAGCTGACCGCGGTGTCGGAAATGGACGGCAAGCGGCTGGAGGACGCCAAAACGTATCTGCAAGGCGATATCGGTTACTTTGCGACTCCGGATGAGCTGATGGACAGCGGTCTCTGCGATGCCGTGATTATTGCGACGCCGCACTACGACCATCCAAGGCTCGCCATTATGGCTTTTACCAAAGGGCTGCACGTTTTATGCGAAAAGCCGGCCGGCGTCTATACGAAGCAGGTACGGGAAATGAACGAGAAGGCGCGTGAAAGCGGCCGCATCTTCGGCATGATGTTTAACCAGCGGACCAACCCGATGTACCGGAAAATGTATGAACTCGTGCACAGCGGCGAGCTCGGCGCGATTAAGCGGGTGAACTGGATCATTACCGACTGGTATCGGTCGCAGGCCTATTATGATTCCGGAAGCTGGCGCGCTACCTGGGCCGGAGAAGGCGGGGGCGTGCTCATCAACCAATGCCCGCACAACATCGACCTCCTCCAATGGATTTGCGGCATGCCGGCTCAAGTCCGTGCCTTTTGCCATGAGGGCAAGTGGCATAACATCGAGGTGGAGGATGACGTCACGGCATATATGGAATTCCCGAACGGAGCCACGGGCGTATTCGTCACGACAACGGCAGACCTGCCAGGAACGAACCGTCTGGAAATTACGCTGGAAATGGGCAAGCTGGTTTGCGAAAACAATACGCTGACGCTGCATAAGCTGAGCCAGAACGAGCGGGAATACTGCTTTACAACGAAGGACGGTTTTGCCAAGCCTCCCGTGGAGGTGTCCGTCATCGAGACGCAGGGTGACAACAGCCAGCATACGGGCGTCATCGCTTCGTTTGCCAAGGCCGTCCTGGACGGCACGCCGCTGATCGCTGACGGTGAGGAGGGCATCAACAGCTTAATGCTGTCCAATGCGATGCATCTGTCCAGCTGGACCGGCGAAACCGTGGAGCTTCCTATCAACGAGGATCTGTTTTTGGAGGAGCTGAATAAGCGGATAGCGGCGTCGAAACATAAGGTGACTGCTGGTATCTAACGTTAGATAAGGTATGGCGGGTTTATAGCTGCAGCGATTGCTGCGGATACAATCCAAATCGCAACAACTCAAAAGAGCCGACGCTTGCGTCAGCTCTTTTGGTTTGTAAACGGAGCGATATGAAAGCGATCGAGGTATGCCTGAATCGCAACGGTATCCTGATTCGGTTCTGCCAATGCAACGTATCCATCCGGTCTGACCAAAAAAGCCGAATCGGCGTGCATGCCGGCTTTTTTCATGGATGGCGTCCATCCCATTTCATGCAAGGGGATGCCTGTCGTTTCGCTGAGCCGGCGCAGACTTTGCGTTGCCTGGCCATACACATGCAGCTGCCAATCGATGGATTGCAGCGGAGCGAAGTTATCCTCATGGGCGGTCTGAATCCAGGGCAGACGGTCGCCGCCGTGAACGGAACCGGAAGCACCGCTGCTCAGCATGCTGTCCCGGTAACGGATCTGCGTTTGCGACAGCCGTTGGAAGGCCATTTTTCGTATAGGCGGGACGTCCAGAAGCAGGGGGACGATATGGGGAATGACCATGTCCTGAACCAGGGACGTCATGATTCCGCCACCCACGATCGATTGGAACAACCGGTCTGTGGTGGCCACGAGCGTCCGGGCAAAAGCAATCCGCTCCGTCTCGTAAGAATCGAGAATGCCGGCGTCCGCTTTGTCCAGAAGCACCGCGGCAAGCTTCCAGCCCAGATTCACGGCGTCCCCAATACCGGTATTCATGCCTTGCCCTCCGACCGGGCTGTGCACATGGGCCGCGTCCCCGGCGATAAAGACCCGTCCCTTGCGGAAGTGCTCGCATACCCGGTGGTGGCTTTTATAAGTCGAATACCAGTTTACCTGGCTGACCTTAACTGCTGTATTTCGCTCCACATAAGGAATCAGAGGCTCCAGATCCGCGGGCACTCCCTGATTCAGGATCTTAGGCGGAATCAGTCCGATGAGCCGGACCTGTCCGCTCGTGCGGATCGGGAAGACCAGACAGAATCCTTCTTCAAAAAAGTTCATGGTCACGTTTGTCACGGGCGCTTTGCTCCCCACATCAGCCACAAAAAACATCTGTTCATACGTTCCCCCGGGAAACTCCAGTTCCATCTCCTTGCGGACCGTACTATGTGCGCCATCGCATCCGCAAATATAGGCATACGCCTGTTCCTCTTGGAGCCCTTGCCGGGTCGTAACGGCGTGCACCGTCTCAGCCTCTTCCTGAAGGGAAACGAGTTCGGTATTCCATTCCACAGGGATTCCTTTGGAACGGAGATGCTCGATGAGGAGGGCTTCATGCTCGTCCTGGGGCAGGCTGAGTACAAAGGGATAAGGACTGATTTCTTCTCCAAAATCACCAAAGTTGATGGTTCCTTTGAGCTTTCCATTCTTCATAATTTGGGCGGTATGCATCGGGATGCCGCGCTGCACAAATGAATCCGCTATGCCGAACTGCCGGTAGAACTCCAGGGTTCTGGCATGAACGACCATGGCTCTGGAGGCTTCTCCCGGTCCGGAGCGTTGATCGATGATCCGAAAAGGGATTCCCTGCTTCTCCAGGGCCAGAGCCAATACCAGACCGGTCGGACCGGCGCCGACAATCAATACCTGAGGTTGCATGATCGCTGCCTCCTTTTTTGGAGCTTATGTGTACATTATAGTTTTTACCCTTCGAAACGCCATCAACAAAAGGGCTGATTGTGATCAGTAAGCGGCACAAATCGGTGGAGTGTTCAGGGAGCTGGGGAATATGTTTGCAAGCTGGGGCTGTTAAATCAGATTATATCTCGGAAGAGAGAACCATCAATGCTTTTTTAATGTGAAATGAGAGACTGCTGAAGCTGGTCGGTATTATTACTGGCCTGAAAACTTTGGTCAGTGCCTGGAAGCAAGCGCGGCATAACAAGAAAAACCACCGGAATTAGGTTGGGAGCCTAGCAATCGGTGGTTTTTCGGTTCTTGAACATGAACTCCAGTTTCACGGTGAAACCCGGCGGTGGCGGGTCTATAATAGAGCAATGGGAAAGACTGTCGAGACATTCCCGACAGTCTTGAGCATCCTTTGTGAATGCTTCTTTGTACATTTCTCATATAGAAGGATGTACATAGCCTTCTATGGTGCAGAAATACAGTTCGCTTTCAAGCAGCAGTCTATCATCATCCGGAACTGTTATTTTGCAAAAGAATAAACGAGGTTCCAATTTACTCCGAACTTATCAGTTAATACAGCAAGAAATGCGCCAAAAAAGGTCTTTTGCAGTTCAGAATCCACTTTTCCGTCAGTCTGAAATGCTTCGTATACCTTCTTGATTTCCTCTTCATGATCGAACTGCAGGTAGATTCGATGATTCCCGCCACGGGCAACCGGATAACCCGCGGTCGCAGAGTCCGCAAATTGAATCAAAGAATGGTCTAACTGAAAATGAGCGAACGTGGCTTTGTCTTCATTTTTGTTGAGGATCTTTACTTCTCCGTCCAACACTTCTTGATAGAACTTTAATGCTTCATCACAATTGTCTACGATTACCAACGGGGATACCGATTTCATTTTTACTCCTCCAATTTAGAATTTGATTTAAGGACCTAAAGACGACGATGATTTAGAACCCGTGTTGACTTTTGCCTTCCGGGCTATCGATCATTGTGCAGGGACGACAAACAGTCAAGTGTCTGCTATGACAGGGCCATTCATTGGCGCGTGCCACTTTTAAATCCCTCCTTGTTCATAATTTCCGGGACACCAATGGGCGCATCACCTATTGACCGGTTTCCCTTGTCACTAACTATGTCGTAAACGCATGAGAAAACGTGACCGATGGATCGGAAAAAGTTTTTTTGATCAACTTCGTCACATTTACAGAATTTCTTACGACAAATAAGTAAATTAAAAAGAAACGAAGAGAGGGATTGTGGCCTATGAACGATCACACCTGACTTGTTGAACAATTCGAGGCGCATCGGAATCATTTGCAGGCGGTAGCTTACCGGATGCTCGGATCACGGAGCGAAGCAGATGACGCTGTACAGGAGTCATGGATCCGTCTTGTCCGCTCAGATACAGGCGAAGTAGAAAATATGGGAGGATGGCTGACAACCATCGTATCGAGGGTTTGTCTGGATATGCTTCGATCACGCAAGTCGCGGCGTGAAGAGCTTGTGACGGCTAGCGCACCTGAACCGGTTACAGGTCAACAAGTCGGAGGCGATCCCGAGCACGAAGCGCTGATGGCTGACTCCGTCGGTCTTGCGATGCTCGTTGTCCTCGAGAAATTGAAACCTGCTGAACGCATTGCGTTCGTGCTTCACGATATATTCGCCTTGTCTTTCTCGGAGATCGCTCTCATTATTGGGTGTAACGAGGCCGCGGCAAGACAGCTTGCGAGCCGCGCACGTCGCCGTGTCAAGGGTGCCGGGTCGACTTCGGAAATTGCGGAGCTTCAGCGAAAAAGGGAGCTTGTGGATGCATTCCTCGCCGCGTCGCGCAACGGAGACTTTGAGAAACTGCTCTCGGTATTGGACCCGAATGTCGTACTCCGAAACGACCCTGCATTCGCGCCAGTCGCCAGTGTGCCGGTTGTTCACGGTTCGGAGGCCGTGGCCAAGCAAGCCAATCAATTTGCCGCTCGTGCCCGTGGCATGAAGACGGTGCTTGTGAACGGATCGGCAGGCGTCATCGCGGGTCAAGTGGATCAACCGATCTTCATTCTCGAATTTACGGTTGTGGATGGCAAGATCACCGAGATCGACATGATTGCCGATCAGGCAAGCCTTCGCGGGCTAGACATCGCCGCTTTGAACAATTGAAATTACTGTTGCCCCATTGTAGGCATAAGCTTCTTGTTGAATCGTCCTTAGAGCATACCCAGGAATACAAGCTTCATAGAAAAAGGCGGCCATACACGGCCGCCTTCCTCATTTTAACTTTAATCCTGTAGCGCCTGCTCTGGCAGGAGTCGGTCAAACGCGTAGATGCTGGCGAGCCGGTTAGGCGTAAAGGCGGACGCAAAGCCAAAGCACAGCTCGGCCTTCTGTGGATGCCTGATGTCCGGAATCCGGATTGACATCCCCTCAGGCTCCCGGTAAGTCAGCTCCGGAGCGGTAAGAATCAGCTGCCGGTCCACGACCTCCCCGGTACTCAGCTTCACGACGGTGATGTACGTATTGCCGGTGCCCTCTACTGATCCGGCCGAACCGTAGGCGCTGCCCTCCAGGAGATACAGGTAACCGCCATAGGAGGCGAAGCCTTGGAACGTGCCAAGGGAAGGCTGGAGGACGTCCGCCACCGGCTCGTAGCTATGCTGCTTAACTTTCTCCAGCTCAAAGACGCCAAAATGGAAGGCTCCGTTCAGACGGTAACGCATCGTCAGCAGTCCATTCGCCTGGTCGATATGGACCGTCGTCCGGTCGGCACCGGGAATCAGCCGGTACTTCTCCAGTTCCGGCGACGCCGGCGTCAGGATGGCGCCGTCCTGGAAGGCGAACCGGGTCAGCTGCGTTCCCCAGCCGCTGCCCGACTCCGTTACCGAGTCGGTCTCCGTCCATAAGTAGGCCTGCGACCCGTCCGCCTCCACGCCGATCTGCACGCCGTGGCCAAATCCCTTCAGGAACATGTGCCCCAGCTCGTTTCCGTTCATATCCAGCTGGGTTAGGGCCAGATCGCCGCTGCTGGAGCGGGCGGCTCCGCTTACCGGCGCCGTTTCGCCGGGGAGCTGCTGTCCGCCGGCCATGAGCTGAACGGTATAAATCCGCCCGTTCGCATTATCGATGGCAAAGGACTGAAGCACGGTCCCGTTGTGCAGCGGCTTCTCGCGGATCACTTCCTTCGCCTCCTGCGACAGGTCGAACATTTTGGACTTCAGCGGCGACGGCTGCGCATGGGCGCCGGAAGCGGAGAGAGGCAGGAGGGCGGCGATCAGGAAGCCTGCCGTTAATTTCATGAGTGTGCGGCGGGCCAATCCCCGCACGGCTGAGCGGCTGTCAATTTTCGAATGATCCATGGACATCAATCCTCCAATCAAGGGTTGGGATGAAACCGGACATTCACGGCTGCGGCATGAAACTTGCAGGTGAGAGATCCATCTGTTCCCGAATCCGCATCGCCGGAAGCGGGTTGTTCACTGTCATCAGCAGGGAACCGCAGCCAAGCGCGTAGTAGACCTGCTGGTCGTCGTCCGGGCAGTAGCACCACGGCAGAATGCCCAGATCTTCGTATTCCTTCACCCGGGCAGGCGTCAGCAGCTTCATGCTGAGCCCCACCGCCCACATTTTCGAAATTGTCCCTTCGGGACCCGGAACATAGTTGTGCATCTGCTCACCGGGAAAGCCCTGCGTCTTAAGGCCATGCTTGTCGTGGATATGCGCTAGAACCGTGGCGTCAAAGCTGGTAAACACGCACCGGTGAAGTTCCCCCCTAGATGCGAGCTGGACAATGGCGGCGTCCGCGGTTTCCAGAGCCCGTTCGTCCGGTTTGATCTCCACGTTCAGCAGGACGTCCGGATAGGAGGCGATCAGCTCGCAGAATTCCTCGAAGGTCGGAACTTTGAGTCCCTCGAACACCTTGCCGAACCAGCCGCCGGCGTCCAGACGCTTCAGCTCCTCCAGCGTATAATCGCCGACCGGACCCGACCCGTCCGTCGTCCGGTCGACGGTGGCGTCATGGATAACTACCACGACGTCGTCGCGGGTCATGCGCAGGTCCAGCTCCAGCATATCGACGCCGAGATCCAGCGCTTGTTGAAACGACAAAAGCGTATTTTCCGGATAAGCGGACTTCCAGCCGCGATGTCCGGACACCACGATGGACTGCAGCTGCTGCAAATGTTCTAGCATATGGCAGTGTACCTCCTTGTTATTGGCGGGAATGGGATCACGTTAATTTTTCAAGATCCGGTCCACTTCTTCCTTGTAGCTGTTCAGCGTGGCATCGACGTCCTTGTTATCGTACATGATCGCCTGGATCGCTTTGTTAAACTCCTGCTCGACCTGCGGCCATTGGACGCTCTTGTTCGTATCAACGGCGTACTGGAGCTGTTCGAAGGCCACCTTCCGGTTCGGCTCCTTCTCCCACAACTGCTTGACGGCGTCCGATTCGACCATTTGCTTCGTGAACGGCAGATAGCCCGTATCGATGACGAACTGCTGGGCGCCTTCCGGACTGGTCATCAGCCAGTGCATGAACTCCCACGCCCCATCCTTATGCTTGGAAGCCGCCATCATGGCCACGTTGCCTCCCCCGGTAGGAGTAGCGAACTGCTTATCCTGCGGAAGAAATGCCGTCACGTAATCGAACTTCGCACCTTGGGTCAGGCCGGAGATCGAACCGGTCGATTGGAAAAGAATCCCTACCTTGCCGCTGGTAAACATCTGGTTCGTAATGTTGCCGGAGTCCTGGCTTGGCGGATAGTAGAGGGCACCGGCATTTTGCAGCTCCTTCAGATATTTGAAGGTTTTGGACGCTTCGGTCGTATAGCCGACGGACGTCCCTTCATCATTGAAGAACTTGCCTCCGGCCTGCGTAATCATGGCGATGGGATACCAGGTATCATACGGCATCGTCAGCCCGTAGCGCTTTACCTCACCGTTTTCCTTCACGACCAGCGCTTCGGCCGTTTTTTTCAATTCGTCCCAAGTCGTTGGGATGGACAGGCCTTTTTCGTCCAGCATCGACTTGTTGATGTGCATCACCGGCGTAGAACGGTTAAAAGGAAGGGAGACCAGCTTATCGTTAAAATAGGAATGCCCCATCAGCCCTTCCTCAAAATCGTCCTTGCTGAGGCCGGACTTTTCCATATAGGGGGCCAGGTCCTCCAGAACTTCCGCGTCTGCAAACAGCTGCACGTTGGAACGCTCAAGCATCGTCACGTCCGGCGCGGTCTTGGCCGCAACGGCCTGCTGCAGCTTGGTTACCGTTTCCTGGTAGCTGCCCTGGAACGTTCCGACGACCTCGACTTTGTCCTGGGAGCTGTTGAACCGCTTGATCATTGCGTCCAGAAACTCCCCGTTCTTGCCGCCGATCGAGTGCCAGAACTGGATCGTCTCTTTGCCGGAGCCGGAATTACCGGAATCGCTGGATGCCTCTCCCGAAGCGGCCTTGCTGTCCGTGCCTGCCGTTTCGCCTTCGGACCCGCTTCCGCCTCCGCCGCATCCTGCCAATAAAGTCATGATCAGCGCCAGTGTCAGCGCGATGAATGGGAACTTGTTCTTCACAGAAACTCCTCCATTTTCAGGTGATTTAAATCGTTATAGCGACAGTTTATTTAATACCGGAGTATACAAAAGCCTTGACGATCTGCTTGGAAGCAAACAGATATACGATCAGAATCGGCAGGACAAGCACAACGTTGCCCGCCATGATGATGTGCCAGTTGGATACGCCCTCCGATTCCCGGAGCATGGCGATCCCGATCGTCAGCGGCCGGACGGCGGTCGAGTCGGTGACGACGAGCGGCCAGAAGTAGTCGTTCCAATGGCTCACGAAGCTGAACAAGGCGACGGTGGCCAGAGCGGGAACGGCCATGGGAATCATGATCTTCTGCATGATTTTGAACTCGCTGGCATTGTCCAGCCGCGCGGACTCGATGATCTCCTGCGGGATTTGCATAAAGTACTGGCGGAGCAGGAAAATCCCGAAGGCATTGGCCATGAACGGAATGATCTGGGGCAGAAGGGTGTTGTTGATGCCCCAGTCCGCCATCATCAGGTAGACGGGAATGAACGTCACCTGCCCGGGAATCATGAAGGCGAGCAGCACGATGCCGAACAGCAGGTTCCGGCCCCAAAAGCGGTATTTGGCGAAAGCGTACGCCGCCGGGATCATGACGATCATTTGCAGCACGATGACGGAGACGGTGATGATGACCGAGTTCTTCGCATAGGTCACGAAGGGAGCCGACCTCATGGCCTCGGCAAAGTTATGCCACCGCGGCGCGGCGGGAATCCACGTCGGCGGAAAGGCCAGCGTCTCCTCAAAGGTCTGCAGCGATGTGGATATCATCCACAGGAATGGAAAAATAAACACGATCAGCACGGCGAGCTTGGCCACGAAGCCCAAAAGCCGTCTCAGAAGCCGTAGGGACGCATGGTCCCGGATCCGGTAACGCAGCTTCCCGCCGACTTGTTTCTTTTCCTGGATCAGCACGGGAAAAGCACCCCCTCAGGTTGTTGTCTGCCCATGGCGCGGCTCATTGGTAATGAATCCGCTGGGCAAGGACTTTGAAGTAAACAAAGGTCAGCACCGCGATAATCGCCATCAGCACGACGCCGGTGGCCGAAGCGAAGCCGATGCTGGTCGTTCTGAATTCGTAGATGTAGTACACGAGCGTCGTCGTCGAGCCGTTGGGGCCGCCCCCGGTCATGATTTTGACTGTATCGAACACCTTGAAGGAGCCGATCGTCATGATGACGAGGATGAAAAACAACTGCGGCGAGATCAGCGGCAGCGTAATCTTCCAGAACACCTTGAACCTGCTGGCATTGTCCAGCGCAGCGGCTTCGTAGATGGTCGGGGGAATGCTCTGCAGCGCCGCCACCATAATGAGGGCGTAATAGCCGATGCTGTGCCACACCGAGACCAGGATCACGGAGATCATGGAAGTGCTGGAGCTCTGCAGCCAGGGCGATCCTGGAAGTCCGAAGGCCTTCAGTACATAATTGAGCAGACCGTGTCCCGGCTCCATCAGCCACATCCAGACAAGCGCGATGGAGACGATCGAAATGATATGCGGCGTAAACAGGCCGGCCTGCAGAATGGCGTTGAACCGCGACCGTTTGCGCAGCCATACGGCCACGCCGAGCGAGAACAGCATGGTGCAGAGCACAACACCGACGGTGTAGATGGCGGTGTTGGCCAGAGCGTGATAGAAATCGTCCCGGGTGAAGATTTCCCGGTAGTTGTCGAGACCGATGAACTTGCTTTTGTCCTTATTGAGCAGGTTGTATTTATACAGGCTTAATTTAATGAGGTAAAAGACCGGGTAGACCACGAACAGGAACAAGGCGATCATCGCCGGCAAAATGAGCGCGTACGGCCTGGTCGTCTCCCATACTCTGCGCCGGTTCATTGGAAACGTCCCCTTAGCGCATGAAGGTAGGTGTTATGCCGTTGGTCATCGCGGTAAATCCGCTTTTCATCCGCTCCGAAGAGAAAGAGCTTGGATTCGTCCACGGAGAGATAGATGTCCTGGTCCACGCTGAACAGGTCTTCGGTGCATTTGATCATAAAGGAATGATCCCGGGTACGGACCTGGTAGATGGTCTCTGAGCCGAGCATTTCTCGGGTGGAGATGACGCCTTTAGCCGTAAAATGGGCATCCGCCGGCTCGGTGGACAGCAGCCCGTGCTCCGGGCGAAAGCCAAAGCGGACTCCGTCCTGCCCCATGTCGCCGACGTTCATCGGAGGGACCCCGATAAACTGCGCGGCAAACAGGTTATCCGGTTCGCGGTAAATTTCAGCCGGCGAAGCTTCCTGCTGGATCTCCCCCTGATTCATCAGCACGATGGTATCTGCCATAGACATGGCTTCAACCTGATCGTGCGTAACGTAGACGAAGGTGGAGCCCAGCTTCTTGTGCAGCTCGATAAGCTCGACGCGCATCTGCACCCGGAGCTTGGCATCCAGGTTGGACAGGGGCTCGTCCATCAGGAACACCGAAGGTTTCTTGACCATCGCCCGCGCGAGCGCCACCCGCTGCCGCTGGCCGCCCGAAAGGGTGGAGGGCTTGCGGTCGAGGTACGGCCGGAGCCCGACCGTCTCACTGATGCTTTCCACGAGCCGTGTCCGTTCCTCCTTGGGTACTTTGTTGTTTTTTAGGCCGAATTCGATATTCTCGCGCACGGACATCGTCGGATAAATGGCGTAGTTCTGAAACACCATCGCTACGCCTCTTTGGCCCGGGGCAATGGTGGATACATCGCTGCCGCCAATCAGGACCGACCCTGAAGTCTGGCGGTCGAGTCCGGCGATCATGCGGAGCAGGGTGGTCTTGCCGCAGCCCGAAGGACCGACCAGGACGGTGAATTTGCCGTCTTCGATCTTTAGGTTCAGACGGGGGATGATGGTGTTTTTGTCAAAAGATTGGGTTACATCGACCAACTCAATGGATGCCACACGGATTCCTCCTTCACCAGCGGATGCTATGTGTTGTTTGGGTTCATCGTCCACGGCAAGCGCTTACATAAGATGAAGACCGGAGGGAGGAATGCCTGGGCATCCTCCTGCCGTTTTTACTTCAATCCGCTTGTGTGGTACACTATTGAACATGATTTTCGCTCTCTCACCAGCGAAAATCGAGGTACATCTTTTTCCAGTCTCTGTGAGCCAGGGCAGATTCCATTGCGCCCGCAAAGTCTTCTGCCTTGCTCACCGGGATATAATCATCCGGCACCAATTGCCGGAGCGTCTCCTGACATTCCTCCTGCTTCATCACTTCAAGCACCTTCCGAAAATCGCTGTGCGAGCTGCGGCTGCTGCCGTGGATCGTAATGCCTTTCTCCAGCATATCCCGCGTATTGATAGGGACAAGATCCTCGCTGACGCCCATGGCGATCAGATGGCCTCCAGGCAGAAGTAAGTCGATGCCTTGATTGATGGCGCTTTCACTAAATCTTCCGCCCGTGCATTCCAGCACGACATCAACCTTCCACCCGCCTTGAAAATCGTATTCCTGCACCATTTCGGTCCGGGCAAATGTGAAATGCTCCAGCTTCTCCTGGATGGCGCCGAATACCGTCAGGCGCTCGGTGCTGACGCCGAAGGCGTAATGGAGCATGGCGGCGGTCAGGAAGCCGACCGGGCCGTCTCCGAATACGGCGACCTGTGCGCTGTCCAGCAGATCGGCCACGGGGCGGATCGCCCGGTAGGATACGCTGCACAGCTCGGCCAGCACGGCAATGTCGTCCGGAATTGAATCCGGGATCGGAATGGCGCATGCCTCCGGAATGACGAGCCGGCTCTGCGCGATACCGTCAATCGTACTCCCAAGAAACTTGCCGTTGTAGCAGTAGTTCTCCGGAATGTCTCCCCGGCAGGCCGGACAGCACTCGTCGTGCTTGACGCCGTTCAGCAGATAGCCCGGCAGGTTCGGCACGATGGCGACCCGTTGTCCTGCTGGAAGCTTAGAGGAGCCGCCGACGACTTTCCCGATGCCTTCATGAAGCAGGGCCATCGGCAGCTTGCGGGCAAGGACTTCCGGTTTCCGGAGGCCTCCGAAATACCGCAGATCGGCATGGCAGATGCTGGCCAAAGTGGGTTCAATGACGACGAATCCTTCCGCGACGTTCCGATCTATTGTCATTTCTTCGACATGGTGGGGATGGGTGAGCCGGAGCGACCGGGAGTCCACCGTTTGCGTAATCGTACTCAAATCAGGGAACACCTCCATGTGAGCGTTATTTGGTTTTTAGGATTTTAAAATTTCTTTTCATTCGTCCGGGACGAAGGCCACCGTCAGCTCCCGTTAAGGGAGCCGAGTCTCGTCAGACGGTTAAAATTTGAATGCCGGCGTCCTGAAACTGCTTAATGTCGTAATCCGCAACTTCCTTGCCTGTGATCAGGGTATGGATCGCGCTGCTCTGCGCGACGTTGTACAGCGAGATTTTGCCGATCTTCGTTTCGTCGGCGACGACGATGACTTCCTGGGCTGCCGCAATCATGCCTTGTTTGGCCACGACCAGTTGGGCTTCCGGAAGCGTAAGGCCGTACTTGGGATGTATTGCGGTAGTCGCGATAAAAGCTTTGGATACGTGTACCGACCGCAGCACGTAATCCGTAAACATGCCGTTTAGCATGAAGCTGGACGGATACAGCTCCCCGCCGGTGACCGTCACTTTGACGCCGGGGGCGTCCCGAAGCTCGGCCGCTACGTTCATGTCGTTGGTAATGACGGTGATGTTGGAGCGGTGGACCAGGTTGCGGGCGATGTGCAGCGTGGTCGTGCCGGAGTCCAAAATAATGTGATCTCCGTCTTCCACCAAGCTTGCCGCCTTCTGGCCGATGCGTTCCTTCTGATCGAGCTGGATGCCCGATCTTTCGTTGAACGAAGGCTCGTGATGCGTAAGCTGCTCCACAATAACGCCGCCGTGCGTCCGTTTCAGAAGCCCTTCCTGCTCGACCTCGGCCAGGTCGCGCCGGATCGTCGCTTCATGAACGCCGAATTCCTTGGCTAACGTGCCGACAGAAGCCGACCGATGCTGTCTGACAAATTCGACGATTCTCATTTTTCGTTCAGCTGCCAGCAATATAACCATCCTTTCCGCCAAATCGCCTATGCGTTTGCTTACATTTGTTCACTTTTGCCCGTTTGTCAGGCTTGCCGTCTGTTCATTTCATTACATCTTGAAGTTGGAATACTTGTTGTTTGCGGAAAATTTTTGTGCGAATTCTGAGGAGATTCCCGACGATTCAATGCCAAGCACGTCGGGCAGGGAAGATAATTTGTCCATGGCGGCAACCACCTGCATCGGATTTGGGGAGCGGATATGGAATTTCAGTTCGACCATGGCGTCCGCCAGCCCGTCGGGCGTGCGGATTTCGATATTGTTGATCTTGATGCCGAGCACATCCAGCTCGCTGGCGACCGTCACGAGCATGCCCGGCTTGTCGGGCACCCGGATGAGGAAGTCGAAGTTCCTCTTGCGGTGCATGATGAGCTTTTCCCATTTGTTCAGGGCAAACAGGCTGATAAAAGCAAGACCGGTTGTCAGGAGAGCCGAGTAGATAAATCCGGCGCCGATCGACAGTCCGATCGCGGCCACGACCCACACCGAAGCGGCGGTCGTCAGTCCGGATACCGTCTGTCCCGAACGGAGAATGGCTCCTGCACCGAGAAAGCCGATTCCGCTGATCACCTGCGCAGCAAGCCGCGCCGGATCCAGGCGGACGTTCGTTTCGTCCACGAAGGCTTCAAAGCCGTACATGGACAGGATCATGATGGACGCCGAGCCGAGACAGACCAGGATATGGGTCCGGAAGCCGGCGGCGTGATTGTTCCATTCGCGTTCCATGCCGATCAATCCGCCCATGGCGACCGATAACAGCAGCCGGAGCGTCAAATCCATGTTGCTGATATGCCACACACTGTCGATTCATCATTCCCCCTTAATTCAAGCGAAAATGAACACTCAATGCCCAAAGCAAACATAAATGAGTATGATTTGTACAATATTTGCTCGTTTATGTTCACAATTTGTTCATTTGTCGATATATTAACACGCGGATTTGCGGAAGACAATATATCTGGAGGAAATTTTTGAAATATTTTTTTAGAGGAAGGGGGTGAGCGGCGATGGGGCAGTTGAAGGTCTGGGCAGCATTTTCGATTTGCCGGAGTTCATTTGGAAGAAAAGACAATAAAAAACAGCGGAACACTATAGTAGATAGCGCACCGCTGGATCGTTGAAGGCTTCTTGGATGACTAACGAATGCTCGTCAATCTTTGTTTGTGCTGCAGTCGTAACAGTAACAAGCCGATCCCATTGACTAACAGCAGTCCGAAAAGGGTGTTGCCAATGGGAGCCCCTCCATTTTCTCCGGTCAATATCAGCGATAATACGACCTTTCCAATGAGGGTCACATTAAGGATAACCAGGCCTATTTTAAATGAATGTTTCCAGAAAGCAACGCCCATGGATACGATAAAAGCCATCATAAATGCCAGCGTGAACACGGCCGAACCCGGATCACTCAATAGCATTTTTTCATAATCCAATACAGCCTCCATCTGTGGATTGATCGTTCTCGGCGCAGGAAACCAAACCATGCTGCTCATCATAAGTAAAAAGGTGATGAACATACCTTTCCAGTTTCGTTTATACGCGAAGAAAGCCAATACAATTAAAAAAATGGGCCGGATATACCAACTTAACGGATTCAAGTGTCTTTGGAAAGCCCAGTCTAAGAGCTGATGGAATTCCATTTCGATCACTCCTTTATGGATACAGGCAGATTCGTCAAAGCACTGGCAACAGCATGAAACATCATGTCTTCAATTTCGGTATAAAGGTTTTCTTCAAATTCTTGTTTATGGACCTCGATCAACATGGCTGCCCGCATCATACCGACGATGACTGCCGGGTCCTTGTTTATGATTTCTCCTGTTTGTTGCCGCTGCTCGATGTATTTCATTAATGGAATCACGTTGCGCGTCTTTTTGTTTGTCAACGATTTCCACCAGAATACTTTGCTCTTTTCCATCCATAATAAGGAGAATGATCGGATCCAATGATATCAGCGACATGGAGCCGAAAACGCAGGGAGGAGTCGCCCATGAGTCAAGAAATGAAGGATGAGAAGCGGGCCCTTTCGACGGACCTGTCGACCGTGGAGTCGCAGCGTAACGATCTGGCCGTTGAGGAGTTCCCGGATGGACCTTTCGGTTCACCGGTCAATGCTGAAGAGTTGGGGAAAAGCACGCCATGGCGGGTGGACCAGCGCAGCACCGGCCGTTTCGACTACGAGAATCATGAGCTGCACGAAGGCCATATCCGGGATTACCCGGGTCAGGACGTTTTCGATGAGCGGATTCCCGATGACGTAAATAAGCCGAGAGTTCCTGAGGAATGAGCTGTGGGATGAAGTAAAAGATCCTAACGAAAGCGTTAAAAATGACCGGTACATCATGAGTACCGGTTTTTTCGTTTGCACCTTGCGGATGCATGCTGCAGATTGGCTCAAGATACGGACTGCCGGCTTTCCTTGGGGATTCTTTTCGTTTTTACTCTGTTAGCTGCATCCGGGAAATCAGGTATGTTTTGACCGGGCGCCGATCATAATGGGATCTATGCTCATTTCTCACAGGAAAGGAAATCGACATGAAGCCTGATGCACCCAAGACCCTCCGTGATATATTGGAGCAAGCCGCCAAGTCCAGCGATTTCCGGCAGTTTTCGCCCTCCGCGGAGGACGGCCGGATCCGGATCAGCTACTATTCTTCTCTTGTGGATGCGGAGAAGATCAACCGTTATCTTATCGCCGAAATCCAGCAGCATTTTGATGACATTCGTCGGCTGGCGGACATTCAGAACTGCATCCCGTTTGATGAGGCGGAAATTACCGAGGATACGTCAGAAGTCGAGTCCAAGCTGGTCAAGGGGTATGTGATCCTCCAGATCGCGCCGGAAGAGCCGGCTTTTTTGATCGTTAATATCAACCATACCGAACGGGGACACCGCCAAAGCAACGAGACCGAAAATGAATTCAGCGTCGTGGGGCCCAAAATCGGCTTTGTGGAAAATATTCATGTCAACGTCCATTTGCTGAGACAGCAAATCGCCGTTACGAAGCTGGTGATCGAGGAGGTTTCGATCGGGAGCCTGTCCAATACGAAGGTCATGATCGCTTACCTTGACGGGGTGACGAATCCGCAGCATATCGAAACGATGAAACAGCGGCTTGGAAAGATCGACTTCGAGGTCGTATTCGACACATCGATTCTCGATCAGATTATATCCGACCATACCAACTCACCGTTCCCGCTTTTTCTGTCGACGGAAAGGGTGGACCGGGTGGCTTACGCCATTACTTCCGGGCAGGTCGCGGTGTTTGCGGATGGATCGCCCTACGTCTTTACAGGCCCTTCCACGTTTTTGGACTTTTTCCTATCGCCGGAGGACTATTATTTGCCTTGGGTTATCGGGTCTTTCTTTCGCATCGTCCGCATTCTGAGCGTTATTTTCTCCATTTTTGTCACGCCTGTCTATGTCGCCGTATTAACGTATCATTTCGAGGTCATTCCGGAAAATATACTGGAGCCGTTGATCATGTCCCGAACCCATGTCCCGCTTCCTCCTGTGCTGGAGGCACTCTTCCTGGAAGTGACGATCGAGCTGTTGCGGGAAGCCGGAGCCCGGCTGCCGACCAAAATCGGCCAGACGCTCGGCATCGTAGGTGGGATTGTCATCGGGCAGGCGACGGTGGAAGCCGCCTTGACGAGCAGCATTCTGCTGATCATTGTGGCGCTGTCGGCGCTTGCCTCGTTTACGACCCCGATATTTAAAATGGCCAACACCATCCGCCTCCTGCGTTTCCCGCTGATCCTGCTGGCCGGCCTATGGGGAGGGATGGGGATCGTGGCCGGGTTCTTTTTGCTGCTTGGGCATCTGCTGCGGCTCAAATCCCTCGGAATCCCGTACTTGCTGCCGCTGTTCCCGCTGCGGACGGGCAATTTCGGCGACAGCTTCGTTCGGCGATCGTACCGGTATATCACCAACCGGAACATTTACCTAAGGCCTCTGGATTCCAAGCGGTATACCCCGAGTGAAGACAAGGAGGATATTGAGCATGAATAGCCTCACAAGGTGGCTGGGGACTTTCGGTATCGTTTTGGTGCTCGCGGGATGCGGCAACGACCGGATGGTCAATAATATCCGTATGGTCACGGTACTCGGATTTGACGATAACCCGCCGGGGTATGTCGGGACCGCGATCTACAGCGATTTTACGCAGCGAGGGAAAGTCGGCGTGCTGGAGGGGCGGGCGAAGCAGACCCAGCTGATTCTGAACGAAATGAACGGCCAGTCGGCCCAGCCGGTCAAAATCGAGAAGCTGCGGCTGCTCCTGTTCAGCCGGGAGCTCGCGGAGCGCGGCCTTTCGTATTTCATCAATTCGATCTGCCGCAACCCGCTGATCAGCAATTATTTGACGGTGGCCGTATCGGAGGAGCCGGTCGCGTCCCTGGCCAAGATTATCGCCGGGCAGGGCAGCGGGGAGCTGCCGTACCATCTCATTGAGCAGAATATGAAATCGGGGAATATACCGAGATCCAACCTCTCGATGATGTTGTTTGATTATCATTGTGCGGGAAGGGATGTTTCGCTTCCGATCATCCGGTTAAACGGTGCAGGCAGATTGCAGGTATCGGGTTATGGCATTTTTAAGGGGGACCGGTTAAAGCTGACCTTGAATCCGGAGGAAATGTTCTACTATAAGCTTCTTCAGGGATATTCCATGCGCGGGGAAATTCCGTTTACCCTGAAAAAGCACGGGCAGGAAGGAACCGCCCTTTTTTCGGTGAGCTATGGAAGGGAGTCCAAGCATGCGGTCATGAGAGCAAATGGCTTGCATATTCAATTCCAGCTCGCGATCATCGGGATGGTGAAGGAATATCCGAGATGGATGGACTTGCGCAAGGACTTCAATGACCGCGAGGTAGACCGCCAGCTGGAAAAGCAGATGCGGGACCGCATGATGTCGCTGCTCGTCAAGCTGAGGGACAGCGGCGTGGATCCGCTGGGCGCAGGAGATTTGGTCAGGGCGTATACCCGGGATTGGGACGAGAAGGAATTTTACGAAAGGATGTATCCAAAAACGGCGTTCGATATCGCTATCAATCTTCAACTGACCAAATCGGGAATCGGAGAATGACAAGGACAGGTGATCGAAGATGCCCAGACAGATCAAGGAAAGCTTAACCGTATCCCCCTATCTCTTGTGGTTTATGATTCACGGAACGCAGACGGGCATTGCCATGCTGAACTTTCAAAGCCGGAACATTAAGGGGGCTCAGCAGGATTCATGGTTGTCCTTACTGCTCGTCGGTCTGAGCTTGCACGCGGTCGTATGGATCATATATGCGATCATGAAGCATGCGGACGGAGGCGATATTCTCCACCTGCATCGGCAGTTGTTCGGCAAATGGCTGGGAGGAGCATTGAATCTCCTGCTCTACGGTTATATGCTGTTGTTTATCGTCTATCAAATCCGGTCTTACATGGAGGTCATCCATATTTGGGCGTTTCCCACGACGCCGCTCTGGTTCGTATGCCTGCTCATTTTGCTGACCGCCGTGTACATCGTAACCGGGGGGCTGCGGGTGATCACCGGAATCTGCTTTTTCTGTGTCGTCATTCCCACCCTGCTCCTGGTGTCGATTTATTTTCCGATACAGTACGCCCATTGGACGAATCTCCTGCCGCTGCTGAATCATACGCCGCGTGAATATGCCCAGTCGGCGTTCCATTCGCTCAATTTATTTTACGGGGTGGAGTTTCTGCTTCTGCTGTATCCCTTTATCAAGCATCAAGAAAAGTCCCGGAAGTGGGCTCATATCGCCGTAGCCCATTCCACCGTACTCTACTTGATCGTGGCTATAGTAACATTGGCGTTCTTTAATGTTCAGCAGCTGGAGCATACGATCTGGCCGACGCTGATCCTATCGAAAGTCGCCCGGCTCCCGTTCATCGACCGGTTCGATTACGTGTACGTGTTCAATTGGTTTGTCGTGATTCTGCCGCCGGTATGCATGGCGATGTGGGCAGGAACGAGGATTTTGAGACAGGCCACCCCACTGAGATCCAAGCCGCTGGTATGGTTCACATGCGGAATGTCGTTTGTCATTATTGCCGTATTACAAGGCCCCAAGACGATCGACAAGCTGGATTCCGTGGTAACCTGGGCCGGACTGGTCCTGTTGTACGTCTATCTTCCGCTGCTTTGCCTCTGGGTTCATATTGTCCAACGGTATCAAAATCGAAGGGCGGCAGTAGAAGGGGGGTGAAATCGTACCCATGCCGGGGTGGGATGAAAATGATAGAAATGGCATATTGATTTACTGTAACTAAATTGTGTACAATTCAGTTAGAGACAAAAGCTTACGAACCGAAAGGCTTGCCGAAGGCCTTCACTGACTGATAAAAAAGGATGGGATAAATGATGACAAACACAACGACATTAACATTGGAACAGGCATTGAACCAGCAGGTGGCGAACTTCAGCATTCTTTACGTGAAAATTCATAACTATCACTGGTATGTAAAAGGGGAACAGTTCTTTACGCTGCATGCGAAATTCGAGGAACTGTACAACGACGTTACGCAAAAAACGGACGAAATCGCCGAACGCCTCCTGGCGATCAAGGGCAGACCGTCTGCTACATTAAAAGAGTACCTGGACATCGCCACGATTGAGGAAGCTACAGGAAAAGAGGACGCGCGCGGCATGGTGCAGTCGCTCATCCATGACTTCTCGGCGGTAAGCAAGGAACTGCATGAGACCATCAACTTGGCGGAAAGCGCCGGTGACCACCCAACCGCCGATATGCTGATCGCGATGCAGGCGGACCTGGATAAGCATGTATGGATGCTTGAATCCTACCTTGGCTGATTTCAACGATTTTCAATGAACGAGGGGCTCAGGGCCCCTTTGTCGATTTTGTCAGATGAGAAGGGGGTGTGATTATTCAATGGAAGCCAAATTCGCCATGGAGCATGAGGTTGCTAAAATTCTGGATCACCACGAATACGCCGCCGTAGCGACAGTGGAGAATCAGAAGCCGCGGCTGCGCCGGATGCCGAAGTACAACAAAGGACTGAGCATCTATCTTGTCGCGGACCGGAAAAGCCTAATCTGGGACCTGGAAAGCAAGACGCCGGTGTCGCTGCTGGTGGGGCATGAGGAGAACGACTCCCGGGAAGCGGTGGAGATCGACGGCAAGTTAACCGTGAACACGGAGGAGGCCCTCCGCCGGCAGATCTGGAGGGAGGAGTTCAGTAAGGATTTCTCCGGACCGGATGATCCGGATTATGTGATCCTTCAGGTTAAGGCCATTCGTGTGGAGTATGCCGACAAGGACGGACAGAAGCACGAGTGGTTCGATTATTGATGAATCCCGCGGCAACGGGTAGAGCCGCCTTATCAGGTTAAATCCTGATGGAGGCGGCTTTTTGGTGTGCGCAAATAACTTTCGAAGGAGCGTTAAGGATGTTTGATATGACCACAGGTCCTGACCGAAGTGCAGCCGGCAATGATGATCTGCGGGCTGCAGCATGCGAAAAAGTGGAATGGAGAATGACCTAGAGCCATTATTGTCCGGTTATGCCGGCCAATTTTATGTAAACGCATACATGTTATTTTTGATCTGCCGCAAAACCACGCCCCATAAGGGCTCGTGCGGGAATTGTCATTTTTGATATATACACCATAAAGGCTATCCAAATCATCAAAAATGACATATTCGGCCCCTGTATCACAAGTCAACGCAACCACCGGAGCCGGATTTCAAGCCAATTTGAGGAGGGGACGAAAACGACATATTTACGCATGCCGGGGGCTCCGATATGTTTAGTGTAAGCGTTATCACCCGCAACTGTAGCGCGATGCGGAGGAACGGGCAGGAAACCCCGTGGCCAGGAAAAAGGGCATTGGGTGGAGGAGCGGCCCAAAGATGGATGCATTGAAAATGGAGCTTCTGCGAGCGAAGATGGATGTTTCTGCGAAGATGGGGGTTCCATTGAAGAGGGACGTTGAAGAGGGATGCTTCTTCATCGACGGAACCCTCGGAACCGATCGGAGGATCTCCCTAGCTCCAGTTGGAAATGAGGGCGCTAAGCTGCTTGCCTGGTTTAACGACCATGACGAGGAAGGGCTATCGCTTAGATGCTGGTCAGCCGAAACTTCCGTTCCTTAGTAAAAGGGAGAACAACGCAAGTCAGCTGTCTGGACACATCCCGTCAGACGGTTCAAAAGAAGAAGCTCACCCAAGTTTCTTACTCAATTAGGTAATATATCATACATTTAATGTAAATAAAATTATCATTACCACGTAATGTATTGCCGAATTCACCCGAAAGCGATGCAAAAACAACATATTCCTTGGACCCAAACCGGTCGATTTTCTTCTTGTTCGTACGGGTTTTGCCCCGAATTTCAGGCTCATGTGGAAAATGACATATTTACGAAGGATTTACCTATCGAATACGTTTAGATCACAAACCTTGTTCACCCGCCTTTTTCGGGCTTTAACATCCGCCATCACGGAGAGATAAAGGCAACAAAGAACCTACCAGAAAAGGAGTGATACGATGCATGATACAAAAGCTGCCATCGCTGGTCGTCCGGCTGTGATGCCGAGAAAGAAGACCAACAAAAGCTTATGGAAGCGCATCATGATGAACTGGGAGCTGTACCTGTTTATTGCGCCGGCCTTTTTCTACTTTCTTATTTTCTGTTACGGGCCGATGTACGGCATCCAGATCGCGTTCAAGAACTTCATTCCGACAAAAGGAATCACGGGAAGCCCGTGGGTCGGCTTCGACCACTTCGTCCGCTTCTTTCATTCCTACTACTTTTGGGATCTGCTCTGGAACACGCTGAGCATCAGCTTGTACTCGCTGGCCATCGGGTTTCCGATCCCGATCATTCTGGCGCTGGCCTTCAACGAGGTCCGAAACGGCTTCTTCAAGAAGCTGTCCCAGACGGTCACGTACGCGCCGCACTTTATTTCCATGGTCGTTATGGCGGGGATGATTATCACGTTCCTCTCGCCGTCGACGGGGATCGTCACCCACATGATCGAGGGACTTGGCCTGAAATCACCGGACTTCCTCACCGACCCGCGCTGGTTTAAGACGATGTACGTCTTCTCGGACGTGTGGCAGAGCGCCGGCTGGGGCACGATCATCTATCTCGCCGCGCTCTCGGGCGTCGATCCGGGGCTGCATGAGGCGGCGATTATCGACGGGGCTTCGCGCTTCCAGCGCGTACGGCACATTAACATCCCGGTGCTGGTGCCGACGATGACCATCCTGCTCATCTTGAATATGGGCAGCCTGCTCGGGGTCGGCTTTGAGAAAATCCTGCTGCTGCAAAACCCGCTCAACATGAGCTCGTCGGACGTTATTTCCACCTTCGTCTACCGCTCGGGTCTGGTGGATGCGCAGTACAGCTTCTCGACCGCCATCGGCCTGTTCAACTCGGTCATCAATGCGGTATTGCTCATCGTCGTCAATCAGGTCGTCCGCCGTACGAGCGAGAACAGTTTGTGGTAGAGAGGAGGAGCTTCGATGTTATCCGGAGTGAGAGAAACCCGGCGGGATAAAGTCTTTCTCGCCTTCAATTACCTGTATGTGTTTCTGGCGTTTCTGATCGTGTTCTACCCGCTGGTGTACATGGTCAGCGCCTCCATCAGCGACCCGAAAGCGGTCGGGTCCGGGGAGATGTGGCTGTGGCCGAAAGGCATTACGTTTGACGGCTACAAGCGGGTGTTCGAGAACACGAGCATCTGGACGGGGTACGGCAACACGATTCTGTACACCGTGGTCGGAACCGCGATTAACCTGCTCGTCACGCTGCCGGCGGCGTATGCGCTGAGCCGCAAAGACTTTGTCGGCCGCAACTTCTTTATGGGCATGTTCATGGTCACGATGTTCTTCGGCGGCGGCCTGGTGCCGACGTACCTCCTGGTGAAGCAGCTGGGCATGGTCAACACGATGTGGGCGATCGTCATTCCGTCGGCCGCGTCGATCTGGAACATCATCGTCTCGCGGACGTTCTTCCAGAGCTCGATTCCGAAGGAGCTGCAGGAAGCGGCGCAGATCGACGGATGTACGAACATGCGGCTGTTCGTGAAGATCATCCTGCCGCTGTCGATGCCGATCATCGCGGTGATGGCCCTGTTCTACGGGGTGGGCAACTGGAACAGCTACTTCTCGGCGCTCATTTACCTGAACGACTCGGCGAAATACCCGCTGCAGCTGGTGCTGCGCCAGATTCTGGTGCTGCAGGAGATGGCGGCGCAGGGCGGAGGGGCGATCGACGCCTCCACGGCGGCCGCGATGAACAACAAGGCGGAAATCGCCGCCCTGGTGAAGTATTCCGTGATTATCGTCGCCACCATTCCGGTTATTGTCATTTACCCGTTCCTTCAGCGTTATTTTGTGCAAGGTGTCATGATCGGTTCGGTTAAGGGCTGATCTTGCCATAGATCAATAACTTTAAAAGGGGAGTTGTTGTCATGAAAAATCTTCGCAAAGCATCATCCATTCTGCTCTGCCTGACGATCTCCGCCAGCCTGCTTGCAGCCTGCGGATCATCTAAGGGAGACGGAGGAAGCGGATCCGCATCATCCGAAAGTTCGGCGACCGCGGAGGGAGTAAAGAAGGAAGGCTTTCCGATCGTCGACAAGCCGCTCACGCTGAAAGTGATGTCCCAGGACGCGGGCGTGGCCGATTGGAACAAAATGCCCGTGCTGCAGGAGATGGAGAAATTGTCGGGTATCCATTTGGAATACCAGCTTTCGCCGATCGACAGCTTTGAAACGAAGAAGAATCTGATGTTCGCCAGCGGCGACCTGCCGGATATGCTGTATGCGGCCGACTTGAAGCCGTCGGAGCAGGTGACGTACGGAACCCAGGGCGTCCTGATTCCGCTCGAAAAGTACATCGATGAAGGCTATGCGCCGAACATCAAGAAAATCCTCGACGAGCACCCGGATGTTCGCAAGTCGTTTACGACGCCCGACGGACACATGTATGCCCTGCCGTTTATCGATACGGCCGCCGTATGGTACCGCAGCCCGATGTGGTATAACGGCAAGTTCCTGAAGGCGCTGAACGTAACCGAGCTGCCGAAGACGACCGACGAGCTGTATACGCTGCTGAAACGTTTTAAGGATGAGGATCCGAACGGCAACGGCAAAAAGGACGAAATTCCGCTGACTTCGGTTAAATTGGATGATTTGCGGATGTATTTCTTCGGATTCTGGGGCATGTACGACGAGAAGATTTATGCAGACAAGGACGGCAAAGTACACTACTCCCCTCAAGAGGAAGGCTACAAGGGTTACCTGACCTTCATGAACAAGCTGTGGAAGGAAGATTTGCTGGATCACGAGACGTTCTCGCAGACCGCGGATCAGAAAAAAGCCAAAGGGCAAAACAACCAGATCGGCGTGTTTAACGACTACTTCCCTTACTTCACGCTGGGCGGCGAGCCAAGCTCGGATAACCCGCTCATGACGCCGGTTGCCAGCGAAATTGCAGGAACGCCGGTTTACGGCAAGCATCCGGGCATGTCGGCCAACGGCACGTTTGCGATCACGAGCAAGGACCCGGCACCGGAAGCGACGATGCGCTGGATCGACTATCTGTACAGCTACGAAGGTTCGACGCTGTTTAACCAAGGACCGGAAGGCGTACTGTGGAAGTACAAGGACAAGGAAAACCATGTCAAAGAATGGCTGCCTGTACCGGGCGGCGGCGACCGCGAAGAATACCGCGGCAAAATTACGCCGAACTTTGGCATCCTGACGCCTGGCGTCAACGATCCGGAAGTGACCAAAGGCCTCAGATCCGAGTTCGACGACTGGATCGACAAGGAGAATGCAGAGAAGCTGACACCGATCGGCAAATCGCCGTTCCCGAACGTCTATCTGACGAACGAACAGCAGAGCGAAGCGTCCGCCTTGATGTCCGACCTCGATACCTACGTACAGCAGATGGAAGCGAAATTCATTACCGGACAGGAGCCGCTCTCCAACTGGGATAAGTACGAGGCACAGGTGAAAAAGATGGGATCCGACCGCATCGTGGAACTGTACCAAGCCGCATACGACCAGTGGAACACCGGCAAATAAGCCGATTCATACCTAAGTGCAAGGAGCCAACATATCCCGGCCGCGAGGCCGGGGGTTGGCTAATTGTCATTTTAGATGGGATCGAGGTAACTTGACCCCATCACCCACTATGAGGCGCTGTTGTCTGCGATCCGTCGTTTATCTATCCGGACCAAGCGAGCGCTCATGACTGTCCGAGACTTTGGTATGGAGCAGAGGGTTCAAGGTTTACGGAGGGAAATCCATGAGTTACCAAGATTCTACTTTAAGCAGCGAAGCGAGAGCAGAGCATCTGCTCAGCCTTATGACGCTGGAGGAAAAGGTCGGGCAGCTCGTGCAGCTGTTCGGCTGGAAAACGTACCGGCGGGAGGGAAGCGGCGTTGCGCTGGATGAAGCGTTCAAAGAGGCAGCCGAACGCGGCGGCATCGGTTCACTGTACGGCGTGCTGCGCGCCGACCCGTGGACGGAAGTGATGCTGGCAACGGGACTCTCGCCAAGGGAAGGTGCGGAGACAATCAACGCGATCGAGCACTCACGCCTTGGCATCCCGATCCTGTTCGGGGAGGAGTGCTCGCACGGCGAATTTGAAATCCAGATCGGCCGGCATGCGCAGGACGTGCAGTCCGCCGTGCTGACGGTTCTGGAAAAAGAATGAGGCCGCGGAATACAAAACCCTGCTACCTCTAGACGACACCGTCAAGTTGGCGGAAAGGTCGATAAATTAAGATCGCAGAAGCCTGTGGGTGTGATAAGCCATTGGCATAAAAGGTACAACAAAAGAAGCCCGCAGCATTGCATAGTGCAATTGCTGCAGGCTTTTTGGCTTGAATTCCCGAATCTGTTTTTACAAGATCCATTTGAGCATGGGCGGCTGCATTTATTTTCGGCGAATGACCCGTCAGGCGTTCTTCTTCAGAGCCGAAACGGGCTTAACGCGGGGATGCTTACTCCTCGCGCTCGATCCGCCGCACGAAGGACAGCACGATATCCTGCGGATGGTCCCCAAAGCCCGAACCAAACAGGTTCAGCCCGCGGCGGTTAACGGCATCCTCGCGAACTTCCAGCCGGACGCGGACGGGCTGGTTGAAGGCAAGCTTCAGCCGCTCGATGGTCGTTCCCTCGGAAGGCTTGCCGTTCACCGTGCTGCCGTTGCCGTTCACCCGCCATTCGGTCAGCAGGCCGTATTCGGTATTGCCCCTCCAGCGGTCCGGACTGAACCGGCCCTTCCGGTCGCCGAAGTCGCCGGGACTGGTCCAGGTGCCTATCGGGCAGTCATTGATCGATACCGTAATGTCCGAGGGCCAGTCTTGCTGGAAGCCCGGGGCCTCCGAACACAGCTCTGCACGGAAGCACAGCTCGTCGAGCTCCACGCCGGGAGGCAGCGGGTTGGCAAAGTAATACTCCAAATAGCCGCTGCCCGAGAACCACAGCAGCGCGGCTTCCGTCCGCTCGGGCATGTAGAAGGCCCGGGGATCGTCCGGCGAACCGATGCCGGATCCGTCCCGGGCGGCCAGCCCGCAGGGCGGTTGAACCGAGCAGTGGGAGAACATGCCGATCGGCATGTGGATCTCCTCCGTCCGGTTCAGCCCGTCTCCGGGTCGGGAAGGCAGCTCGAGCAGGATCGAGCGGTAGCTGACGGAGCAGATTTTCTCGCGGCCGGCTCCCGTCCGCGACTCGACGAGCTCGGCCTGCTCCAAAATCTGCACGTTGATCGACACCGTCGGCTGCGCGACGCCAAGCGCGTCGGCCAGCTGGCTGACGCTCATCGGCTTCTCGCCGAGCGCTTCCAGGATACGCACCCGGACATCGCTGGACAGCGCCTTGGCCACATCGATCATGCGGGATGCAGGGAAGTGGATCAATTCCTGTTTGAATTCGCTCATAGGCCAGTTCCTTTTCTTTTCATTTTCATCATGTTTTCATAACCAATAGTTTACAATGATTTTGTTATATTGTAAAAACATAATACACATTGTCATAATTATATATCAATGCTACAATGGGGGCAAATCCAATCCATGAAAGGTTGTGTTCATATTGACGCACACCATCCTGAACCAGGTCCACACCGATATTCCACGGCCGGAGTTCCCCCGTCCCGACTGGGAGCGGACCGATTGGCTGAACTTAAACGGGGAATGGTCCTTCCGGTTTGGCGCTGATAACGAAGGATCGGAGGCCTCGCCCCACCTCACCGCGGAGACGGCGTACGATTTAACCATTACGGTTCCGTTCTCTTGGGCCAGCCCGTTATCCGGCATCGGCCAGGACCGGAAAGGAACCGGCTGGTACCGCCGTACCGTGGCCTGGGCCCCTGCGAACCCGGGCGACCGCGTGTTTCTGCGGTTCGGCGCGGTCGATTATCGCTGCGACGTCTGGGTAAACGGCAGCCCGGCAGGGTCACATCAGGGAGGATACGGCACGTTTGAGTTCGATGTGACCGGGCTGTGGAGCACGGAAGCGGACAATACGATCGTCATCCGCGCAGAGGACAACGATCTGGATGTTCAGGCACGCGGCAAGCAGGGGTATGGAGAGAGCCGCGGCATTTGGCAGCCGGTATGGCTGGAAGCGCGGCCGCAGAGCTACATTCAGAGAAGCAAGTTCCATACCGCGATCGACGGGACCATCCGCGTTCAGTCCGCCATCGTATCCGCAGTGGCGCAGGAGGCCGAGCTGGAGTTCGATTTTGACGGAGGATCGGTGCGTCATCGGCAGACGATTCGCCTTGAAGCGGGAGAGAACCGGATCGAGACGTCCTTCCGGGTGGAGAATCCGCGGCTGTGGAGCCCGGATTCGCCGGAGCTGTACGAAGGGGAGATCCGCCTGGGCGGAAGCTTCGGGCAGGACCACGTCCGTACATACTTCGGCATCCGCGAAATCGGTACGGCCCGGTTCGGGGAGCGGGGATACCGCTGGATTACACTGAACGGCAAGCCGATCTATTTAAACGGGACGCTGGACCAGTCCTATCACGAGACCGGGTATTTTACGTTCCCGTCCGATGAGGATATGCGCCACGAAATTTACATGCTGAAGCGGATCGGCCTTAATTTTGTCCGTATCCATATCAAGCCGGAGGAGCCGCGGAAGCTGTATTGGGCCGACAAGCTCGGCGTGCTGGTCATGGAAGACATGCCTTGCTTCTGGGGCAACCCGGATGAACAGGCGCGGTCGGCCTATGAAAGCGAAGCGCTGGAGACGATTGAAAGGGATTACAACCACCCTTCCGTATTCTCCTGGGTTATGTTCAATGAAACCTGGGGGCTGAAGACGGATCCCAAGAGCGCGGGTCTGACCGGTGACGGGAACCGGGAAAGCAACTATTTGCCGGACACGCAGGAATGGGTACGGGGCATTTACCAGTGGGCCAAGCGCCTGGATCCTACCCGCATCGTCGAGGATAACTCGCCATGCAACCGGGACCATGTCGAAACGGATATCAACACCTGGCACTTTTATATTAACGGCTACGACCAGCTGCGGGCCCATGTCACTGAAGTCGTAGAGCAGACCTATCCCGGCTCTGCTGCCAACTACATCGGCGGCAACGTCCAGACCGATGCTCCGCTGATGAACAGCGAATGCGGCAACGTCTGGGGCGTGGAAGGCGGCACGGGAGACAGCGATCTGGCCTGGCATTATCATTTCATGCTGAACGAGTTCCGACGTCATGACAAAATGTGCGGCTTCGTGTTCACGGAGCTGCGGGACGTGACGAACGAGTTCAACGGCTACTATCGGCTCGACGGAACGGATAAAGATTTCGGCTACGACGGCATCGTGCCGGGTATGTCGCTGTCGGATCTGCATACGGCCGACTTCGTGGTCATTGACGCGCCACCGTGCGCGACGGTCGATGCGGGTTCGGTCCAGACCGTGTCCCTGCTGCGCTCCAGCTACGATAACCGCTACCACGGCCAGCAGCTGCGTCTGGAATGGGAACTGGCCTATGACCGGCTCGGGACCCGGATCGTCCATGACCGCGGTAGTGCAGCCGCCGCATGGGACGGTTACGGCGTAGCCCCGCTGGATCCGGTTCAGGTGCAGATGCCCGCGGCCGACGCTGTGGCTGTGTTCTCCGTACGGCTTGTGGACGCTGCAGGAAACGTCATCACCCGGAACTTCACCACGTTTGATGTCCGGAGCGATCAAAGTGAGGGCGTGTACGGGGTTCAGGGGCGGACGCTGAGCGTTCCGGTCGCAGATTTCGCCGAGCAGACCTTTGCCTATCAGTGGAATGCCATCCAGAACCATAAGGTAAGCGGCGGAGAGGAAGGGGCTTTTGCCTACGACATCTCCCTGCCGGATACGAAGGAACAGCCTTTGATCGGGCGGATGGAAATTCTGTTCGAAGCAAGCTCCAAGCATCTGCTCGTCCGGAACAAGGAAGGGGCGAGGGAGCTGGAGTCCGGCATCCACTTTATGCACGGTGCCCTTTCGGATCCCGAGTACAACCCGAACTCGTACCCTATGACCGGGGAACGTAAGCATGAGTCGCGGGTGCGCGTCTTGATTGACGGCGAGGAGGTTGCCTCGATCGTCCTGCCGGATGATCCTGCGGATGCACGCGGGGTGCTGTCCTGGCATTACCAGCCGGCGCATAACAAGCTGGAGGAAGCCGGTTCTTACGGCTATTTATGCAAAGTGGAAGTGCCGAGCCGGATCGCGTCGCGCCTGAACGGAAGCCGCCAGTTCCGGCTGGAGCTTCAGGCCGGCGAAGGCGGGATCGCGCTGTACGGCCGGAATGCCGGCCGTTATCCGCTGGATATCGTGATCCACTGCCAGTAACGCAACCACTTAATAGAGCCATCGCGCGATGAAATAGTGAACGCCGGAGGCCCTGCAGCATCATGCTGCAGGGCTTTTTATATGTGCGTGAGATTCGCCCGAAGCAACCTTATGTATTTATTTACAGATAAATATTGACAAAGGAGGGCGGCCGAGAGTAAATTAAACAACGTATTAAACGCTGTTTAAATTTGCTGCATGACAGGGGAGGAGGACAGGTGAAAGAACCGATGAAGGAAGACACCACAGGGCATACCTCAGGAACCGACACCAAACACGATATTTTACAAGCCACCGTCGAGCTGATTCGGGATGAAGGCATCGAGTGTGCCACGCTGCGCCGGATCGCGGCCAAGGCGGACACCAACCTGGCGCTGGTCAACTATCACTTCGGCTCGAAGGAGAAACTGATCACCCAGGCGATCCGTTCCCTGGTGCTGACGTTTGAAGATGTGTTTAGCGCGCTGGAAGACGAAACGATGCCGGCGAAAGAAAGACTGAAGCAGTTCTTTTACCGCTACGTCCGCCATCTGCAGGAATATCCGGGACTGGTGAGACAGATGATCGATCAGACCCGCGTTATTTTCGAATCGCAGCATGAGTATTCGCATTACTGCAAGGTGATGAAGACCCAACGGCTGATCGGGACGGTCCGGGAAATCACCGGGGAGGAAGACGACGATAACATCCGGAAGATGCTGATGCAGCTGTACGGGGCGATCTTTTTCCCGGTCATCATGAAGTCCTTCCTGGCCGAAGGCGACGAGGACATGGCACCCGCCATCCATATCGCACCGCTTGAGGAGCAGATCGACACGTTGTTTGAGCATTATTTTCACCAATACAGCTAGAGTGGAACGGGAGAACCAGACTATATATAGAAATGAGTGGAGAGATCTATGTCTAAAACCTTGGCGGGCAGTCCCGCTGCAGAAGTCCCATTCTCGCTGAAAAAAATCATTCCGCCCATGCTGGCCATTATCGTCGGCATGATCATGGTTATTCTGGACAGCACGGTGGTCAACGTGGCGGTGCCAAACCTGGTGAGCTACTTTCACACCGACCTGAAGACCATTCAATGGGCGATTACCGGCTATACATTGGCTCTATCAGCCGTCATTCCGCTGGCGGGCTGGATGACCGACCGTTTTGGCTCCAAGCAGGTTTTTCTGGCTACCATTATTATGTTTGTCATCGGATCGGCGCTCTGCTCCATGGCACAGACGTCGGTCGACCCAGCTGATTATTTACCGCGTCATCCAGGGGCTCGGCGGGGGCATGGTCGCGCCGATCGGCATGGCGCTAGTCTTTAAGCTTGCTCCTCCCGAGCGCCGCGGCTCGATCATGGGGCTGCTCGGCATTCCGATGCTTCTCGCTCCGGCGCTCGGCCCCATTCTGTCGGGCTGGCTGGTGGAGTATGTGAACTGGCACTGGATCTTCCTGATCAACGTGCCGATCGGCATCGTCGGCGTCATCCTGGCCGTTAAGTTTCTGCCGACAGCGGATCGGCAGCAGACTCCGCACCTCGATTTGATCGGCATGATTCTGGCCCCGATCGCCTTCGCCATGCTGGCTTACGGCGTCAATGAGGGAGGCAGCGTGAGCTGGTCCTCGGCCGGCGCATTGACCGGACTCATCGTCGGCGGGGCTGCATTGCTGATTTTTATCGCCGTGGAGCTTCGGCAGAAGAACCCCCTGCTGGAGCTGCGCGTCTTCGGTTCCTCGGATTTTACCCGGGGCATCATTCTATCCTGGATCATGCAGGCGGCCTTGTTCGGCTCGATGCTGTTCGTTCCGCTGTACCTGCAGCAGATCCGCCAGTTTACGCCGCTGGAGACCGGCTTCATCCTGCTGCCGCAGGCGCTGGCTTCCGGGATCGGCATGCCGATCGGCGGCAAGTTCTTCGATAAATACGGCGCCCGTCCGGTGGCGATTATCGGCCTTCTCCTCATTTCGGCCGCGCTGTTCAGCCTGTCGCATATTACGGCCGACACGTCATTGTGGACGATCATGCCGCTGCTCTTCATGCTCGGCTTCGGCATGGGCTTGTCGATGATGCCGCTCAATACTCACGTGCTGAACGCCGCACCGCGCAAGCTGGTGAACCGGGTAACGCCCTTGACCGCCGCTGCCCAGCAGGTCGTCGTGTCCTTTGCGGTCGCCGGCATGTCAGGCTACCTGATCAGCCGCACCACCGCTCACGCCAGCCATGGAGGCAACCCGCTGAACGCGGCTGTGCAGGGTTTTGACGATGTGTTCTTCCTGGCCTCCTGCTTTGCGATCGTCGGCGTGGTGCTGTGCCTCATTCTGCGGAGACCGAAGCCGGCCGCTGCGGATACCGCGGATGGAAGCCGGCCGGATCCGTCGCTGATGATCAGCCACTGATCGGCAATCATCGAATCCATCCCCAAACGGGAACCCGGAATCCTTCTTGATTGAAGAGGCCGGGTTCCCTCTTTTTTGGAAAAATTTGATGTTCACCCGTCGAATTCTGTCGTATCATGAACCTAGGGCCCTTTTCGGGCACGGAGCGTGCTGCCCTATCCCTTGCTTCTATACTTACGATAAAAAGGAGAAATCGATCATGTCTGAACGTTTTCATATCGTGGGGATTTCCGGAAGTCTCCGCAAGCATTCCCACAATACACAGCTGCTCCATAACGCGGCAGCGCTTCTGCCGGAGGATTTTCGTTTCACGCTTGCCGATATTTCCGCACTTCCTTTATATAATCAGGATTTGGAAAGTGAACTGCCGGAAGCGGTGAAGCAGTTTGCCGAGCTATTGCATTCGGGGAGTGGCTTTTTAATCAGCTCGCCGGAATATAACGGGCAGCTGTCAGGCGCGTTGAAGAATGCGCTGGATTGGGCTTCAAGACCGGCCCTCCAAACGCCGCTGGCCCTGAAGCCGGTAGCGCTTATGGGCGCCACGCCGGGCATGGGCGGTACGGGCAGAGCCCAAGTCGGCATACGCTCGCTGCTGTTTGCGCTTAACATGGATGCGGTGAACCGGCCGGAATTTTTGCTCCCGCAATCGCATACCAAATTTGACGACTCCGGTGCGCTGACCGACCCGATGGCCCAGCAAATTATGCAGCAGCTCGTGGATAATTTGGTCACCAAAATCAAAAAGCACGCTGAGGAACAGTAAGCAGGCCGGACTTGCACGCTGTATCGGCCCATTCCCGGTCAGCCTTCCGGGTTGAAGGGAACCTGGGGTTTCAACGCTGCGGTCAAGCAGCGTGAACAGAATACTTAACAACGGGTGCTGAGAGAGGCCTGTCCAACAAGGGATATGGATGAACGCTTCGTGCGCGCCGTTAGGGGCGTCCGCTTACAGGGCGGGAAAGGCTTCGGTACACGGGGAGCCCCGTGATGGCTGAAGCCTTTTTTCTTTTTGATAGTCCAGATCGTTAGCTCTATGGCAATAGGTCCTGATCCGACAAGTAAGGTGTCAGCTATGTCAGCTGCATGGGGGTCCTCCTTCTTAATACAAGGCCCGGAACCGTTCGCTTTGCTTAGCCGATGGAATGGTTTTTTAGAAGTCGCTTGAAACCTGAACCCGGGCTTCTGCGTATTACCTAGTTATCCAGTATTTTGCGATGGACCTGTTTCAGCGGGCCGCCACATGGTAAATGAATGGGAGGGCTTAAGTTCTGCCCCGTTTGTTGCCTTAACGGCAGAAGGCGAAGCTTCCTGCGGGATGCCGGATGGAATCATCGAGACTACTTTATAAGGAGAAGATGTAGAAGTGGAAAGTGACAGGTATGTGTTAAATTTGGTTTTGGTTGCATTACTGATCGGTTTGTCGGCCTTTTTCGTTGCGGTGGAGTTTGCCGTGATTCGTGTGCGGGGAAGCCGGGTCGATCAGCTGATCGCCGAAGGGCGCAAGGGCGCAAAGGCTGTGAAGAAGGTTATCGACAATCTGGACGGATATTTGTCCGCGTGCCAGCTCGGGATTACGATTACATCACTCTGTCTTGGTTTCCTGGGGGAGCCGACCGTGGAGAAGATTCTTACCCCGGTGTTTGAGAAGTGGCATATGCCCGAAGCGTTAGGTCATTTTCTGTCCCTGCTGATTGCCTTTACGGTCATTACGTACCTGCACGTCGTCATTGGCGAATTGGCGCCAAAAACAGTGGCAATCCGCAAAGCGGAGACCGTTGCCCTGCTGACGGCGACACCCATTATCTGGTTTAACAGAATCATGTACCCGTTCATTTGGCTGCTGAATGGATCGGCGAACCAGCTGGTCCGTTTGTTCGGCGTAAAGCCCGCTTCCGAGCATGAGGAAGCCCACTCCGAGGAGGAGCTGCAGATTATTCTGAGTGAGAGCCACGAGAGTGGAAAAATCAACGATAACGAATTTGGTTATGTCAGCCGGATTTTCGCGTTTGACAACATGCTGGCGAAGGAAATTATGGTACCGCGGACGGACATGATCTGTTTGGACAAAGACAAGTCGCGGTCTGAAAATATGAAAATTATTAAAGAACAGCAATACTCCAGGTTCCCGCTCATCGACGGAAGCAAGGATAATGTCATCGGCATCATTAATACAAAGCAATTTTTCCTGGCTTATGAAGAAAACGAAGAACTGGATGTGGCGAGCCTGATCCATCCGGTGATGGCGGTATCCGAAGTGACGCCGGTCAATGTGCTGCTGCAGCGGATGCAGAAGGAAGCGACGCATATGGCGATCCTGATCGATGAATACGGCGGGACCTCCGGTCTTGTTACGATTGAGGACATTATTGAAGAGATCGTCGGCGAAATTCGCGACGAGTTTGACAAGGACGAAGTTGAAGACGTCCAGGAGATCGGCGAGCATCATTTGATCGTGGACGGCAAAGTATCGATTTCAATGATCAATGATTATTTTTATATGGATCTGGATACAAAAGAATGGGATACGATCGGCGGCTGGCTGTACAGCCAGATCAGCGAAATGGCCGAAGGCGAGACGTTTGTGTACGAAGGAACGGCCTTTACCCTGCTGGAGCGGGATCATAACCGCTACTGCCGCATCGAAATCAAGAAGATCAAGATGAGCGAGGAATAAATATGGACAATCCGGTGAATTGGGCAAGCCGTTTTAAGCGGTTTTTACTAAATAACAGATTTGTATTGTTTATGCTGGTGCTGCTGCTCCTGGGACTGAACATTCTGGTCCTCACCAAAATTTCATTCGTGTTCGAGCCGCTGATCGTCCTGGTTAAAACCGTCGTGCTGCCGATCATTCTCGCCGGAATTGCATATTATTTGCTCAACCCGATTGTGGACTTTATGGAAAAGCGGAAGGTGAAGCGACTGCACACTATTCTGCTGCTGTACGTCTTCATTATCGGCATGCTTGCCGCGCTCGTGACACTGGTCATCCCGGTCATCCGGGAGCAGATTATGGATTTGGTGAACAATTTCCCAAGCTACGCCGAGGTCGCCCGAATCAAGGTCGAGGAGCTGATGGGGAGCAATCTGGTCAGCAAGCTGCAGGAAACCGTGTCGTTCGATCCGCAGGAGCTGATGAAGACCGTCTCGGAGAAAGGTTCGGAATTTCTGAACCGCACCTGGACGGGGCTTGGCGGATTCGTGGGCGGCCTGATCGAGGTCGTGCTGGCCGTGGTGACACTGCCGTTCATTCTGTTTTACCTGCTGAAGGACGGTAAACGGCTGCCGGGTTACATTTTAAACTTTGTGCCGACGCGGCTGCGCGGGGAAACCTCGCGGGTCATGAATGAAATGAACCATCAGATCAGCTCCTATATCCGCGGGCAGATCATCGTCAGCTGCTGTATCGGGCTGCTGCTGTTTGCCGGGTATATCATAATCGGCTTAAAGTATTCGCTCATTCTGGCTATCATCGCGGCATGCACCAGCGTTGTCCCGTATCTGGGACCGGCGATCGCCATTACGCCAGCGCTCATCGTTGCGGTCGTTACCTCGCCGATCATGCTGCTCAAGATGATCATCGTCTGGACTGTCGTCCAGCTCATCGAAGGGAAGTTCATTTCTCCGCAAATTATGGGCAAGACGCTGAAAATTCATCCGATCACGATTATTTTCGTCATTCTGACGAGCGGCAACTTGTTTGGCATCGTTGGCATTCTGCTTGCGGTGCCGGGATATGCCGTGCTGAAGGTCGTCGTATCCCATTTGTACCGCTGGTTTCGGGTGCGCTCGGGACTTTACGGGCCCGAACCCCCGCCGGCGGTTGCAGCGGGCGACTCCCAGGAGCCGTGATGGCGAGAGCCGCTCGAAGCCGACCGCTATAATAGAAAATCGAGTTCTGCTGCAGATGACGTGCGTCATAAGACATGGAACGATCTTGCTTGCCTGAATCAAAGAAAACTGGCCGTCCCCCGGATGTATGGGTCCGAAGGGGGCGGCTTTATTTTTTGACCCCCCATTGTAATTCGGGAGGGAGCATGTGATAATGGGTTGTTCGCCTTCCCGAAAGTGGGGACGGCTGTATTTATGAGTAGCTTGGAGGGAACCAAAAGACGTGAAGCGGTATCCTTTTACGTATGATCCAAAGCGGCCTTTCGTCCAGCAAGCAGGCGAATGGGTCGCCGATGTGTTTTATGATGTGCTGCCGGAAGCGGGTTTCGAAGTCCGCGACGAGCAGATTTATATGGCTTTTCAGCTGGAGAAGGCTTTTGCCGAGAAGAAAACGATATTTGCCGAGGCGGGAGTCGGAACGGGCAAGACGCTCGTGTATTTGCTCTATTCCGTATGCTATGCGAGGTATACCCGCAGACCCGCGGTCATCGCCTGCGCCGACGAATCGCTGATCGAGCAGCTGGTGAAGCCGGAGGGCGACATCGCGAAATTGGCCCGCCATCTTGGGCTTCACATTGATGCCCGGCTGGGCAAGTCGCCTGACCAGTACCTGTGCCTGCGCAAACTGGACGACGTCCGGCTGCGGGACGAAGAAGGGGTACGCTGGGACGACTTGGCCGCCGGCCTGCCGGATTTTGTGTATTCCACCGCACCGATGCAATCCTTTCACGCTTACGGGGACCGGAAGGGGTACCCGGAGTTAACCGATGAGGAATGGAGCCGGATTAACTGGGATCCGTTCCAGGACTGCTTCACCTGCGACCGCCGCCACCGCTGCGGCCAGACGCTGTCGCGGGATCATTACCGCCAGGCGGCGGACCTGATCATCTGCTCGCATGATTATTACATGGAGCATGTATGGACTTATGAGGGCCGGAAGCGGGAGGGGCAGCTGCCCCTGCTGCCGGAGCACTGTGCCGTCGTCTTCGACGAAGGGCATCTGCTCGAATCGGCCGCCATGAAGGCCCTCAGCTACAAAATGAAGCATGTCGTGTTCGAGGAACTTATCACACGGCTGCTTCAGGGTGAGATCCGCGAATCGCTGGCGGTGCTGATCGACGAGGCGATCGTGCAAAGCGAAGCGATGTTCGCGGCCTTCGGCCGGCAAAGCCGCAATGTGGCCGGCTCCGACCGGAAGGAAATCGTGCTGGACGGCGCGCTGCTCGCCGAGGTGCACCGGTTCCGTTCGCTCCTCACCTCAATCGAGGAGGAGCTCGTGTTTGAGAGCGAGCTGTACACGCTGAACGAGTATGAGCTCCGGATTGTAGAGGAGCATCTGGAGATGATGCAGAAGGCGCTCCATCTGTTCGAGCGGTCCGAGGCGTTGATCTGCTGGGCCGTCGACGGACCGGACGGGCTCACGCTGTCTATCATGCCGAGAACGGTCAAGGAGGTGCTGCAGGAGCAGGTATTCGGCTCGAAGATGCCGATCGTGTTCTCCTCAGCCACCTTGTCGGTTCAGGGATCCTTTGGCTATGTCGCGGACAGCCTGGGCATCGGCAGCTTCCTCTCCTTCTCCGTGCCGTCCCCGTATGATTACGCGGATCAGATGAAGGTGCTGACCCCGGCCGACTCCCGGTCGACGGCCGATTTTAACGGCAAGCTGGAAGCCGCTGCCCGCCTTCTTCGCGAGTCCGGGGGCCGCGCGCTGATCCTGTTTAACGGCAGGGAGGAGCTGCGGCGGTTTAAGCAGGAGCTTGCCGCGGGCGCGGTTCAGGTGCCCGACGTTCCGTTCTACTTCGAAGGGGATCAGGAGATCAGTCATCTGATCTCCGCCTTCCAGCGCGAGGAGACGAGCGTGCTGTGCGCGGTCAGCCTGTGGGAGGGACTGGACGTGCCCGGACCGGCGCTCTCGAACGTGATCGTCTGGTCGCTGCCGTTCCCGCCGCATGATCCGGTGTTTACGGCCAAGCGCAAAGAATCGCCAGCTCCGTTTGAAGAGGTGGACATGCCGTATATGCTGCTTCGACTCCGCCAGGGCATTGGCCGGCTGATCCGAACCCGCGAGGACCGGGGCATCGTCGCCATCCTGGGCGAGGAGCTAGCGGGCAGTACGCCCGTACGGGAGCAAGTGCTGGCGGTCCTGCCCGAAGGCGTAACACTGCAGGCGTTGTCTTAGCCTGCCGAATCTCTATCGGGTTTCACGGCACTCAGGAACGCAAGTCGCCTCATATTGTTGAACCCGTTAATTTTTCATTAGGTAAACAGATTGCCGAATGATTAAAAGCCAACCCTAGCCGTTTCAGGAAGGGGTTGGCTTTTTTGTCTGTGTGCGAGCCGGTCATTCGGGATCGTTCACCGAACCGATAAACAACCAGGCGCGGGTCTGTGTGTCCTCGATCGCCAGGAAGAACGGACGGTTCACCGTCATTTCGTGGACTTTTACCGGCATCGAGCCGGACTCGGCCCCGATGACCGTAGCCGCAGCAGCCTCGGTTCCCTTTTCGTTGACGTCCAGCACCATCCGGTGCAGAACCGTGGACAGGAACAGCGGGCGAATGTCGGCCATATGGGAAAAGTCGGCCCTATCCGGCTGAAAGGCCTGCTTCATGCCGAGCCGGATGAGCGGATCTTTCAAATCGCGGCCGTGCTCAGCCTTGAACCGGGGCAGTCCAAGCTGCACAGATGCCTCATCAAAGGGCTGCTGCCACGGAGAGGGATCCGTCCAGAGCTGCTCCTCCAATGGGTTCAGTGAAGAGCCGACGGCGGGAAGGATAACCAGCATATCCATGCGGCCGTCTCCGTAAGGAAGGCGGACGGCCTGCCAATCGGGGGTTTCCTTATACGGCAGCATATTGGCGGTATGCATCATTGGAAGCGTCCGAACGCTGCCGTCGGCCAGCGTGAACGGTTCGTCTTTGGTGTATTTCGGATTGAACGGATCGGTCCATGCTCCATTAAAATAAATCGCGTTGGCCAGCACCGCGATGGTCGTTGGCGACAGCGGCTGCTCCAGCATTTTTGCGATTTTGCCCTCGGTTTCCTTGCTGATCCAGCGGTTGATCGTCTTCACGGACTTGTCGGAAGCGAAATCAACCTCCTGGATCTCGGCCCCAAAGCTCTCCCTGCCCGCCTGAATAAAAGAATCCTTGAACGGAACGCCCTGCTGATGCCAGATGGCATTGGCGATGTTCAGCCGGACGCCGGAATCTTCCCCTTCCAGCAGTCTGGCCAAAATCGCGTTCCCCTCGTTCATTTCGCTAAGCGGCATGTCCTTCAGCCCGAAGACGGCAGCCATTTCGCGTGCCGTCGTGCCGGCGCTGCCGTTGTATGCCATGGACAAGGCCGTCCAGATGCTGTAGGGGGAGAGAAGGACATTGTCTCCGGCTTCGGCCTGCCCGGCCAGTTCGCGGTGGAGCTGCAGTCCCAGGCGGTTGTGAGCGGAGATGAGCGCAGGATCGATTTTGCCCGCCTCCTGCTTCCGGGCCGCTAGCGAGATCGGAGGAGTCGGATTGCTGCGCTGGTCTGGGCTGCCGTCTTCCTGCTTCGAGCATGCCGATAATGCCAGCAGGAGCAGGGCGAGCAGCAGCGGCAGCGTTTTGGTTGTTGGCATGGATCGCAAACCTCCTTATCGATGGAATCAGGTCTAAAGACCAAGAGCATTTTACGCGTTGAGGAGAAAATGGAACTCTTTCCTATTCCTTATGCGGCACTTCTTGCGCTAAAAAGTGGAAAAATCGGCGTTACCTACCAGACGTTTCCGGGCCGGCGGAAGTTGCGCCCAGAGCCTGTTTCATGATGGAAGCGGTGCCACTTCTCGGAATTTGATTCACGCATCTCGGGAACGGTATAATGAAAATGCTTTGAAGTCAATCTAACTGACCAATTTATTCCTTTAAGACAGCAAGGAGTTGTACAACCATGTTCAAAACGTTCCCATATAATCAAGATTTGGCTTCCCTGTTATCGCTCTCCTTCAGCGCGATGAACCAGGAGCTTCATAACCGCCTGAAGGAGGCGGGGTTCGGCGATGTGCGGCCGGCGCACAGCTTTTTGTTCCAGGGCTTGATGCCGGATGGGGCGACGGCCAAGACGCTCGTGGCGCACCTGGGCATATCGAAGCAGGCGGTCAGCCAAATGCTTGACTACCTGGAGGAATGCGGCTATGTCGCGCGCAAACCCCACCCGTCCGACGGCCGGGGCAAGATGGTCGTCCTGACTGAACGCGGCTGGTCGCTGGTACGGACGAAAGAGAACATCTACAAGGAGATTGAGCAGCGCTGGGCCCGGATGATCGGGAGCGACCATATGAAGACGCTGCAGCAGGATTTGAAGCATATTATCGAAAACGTCAACGAAGAGGAACTACAGCACCCACTGCGCCCCGTGTGGTAGGCGATGGCGAAGAGGAGAACAGTGCTGCTGCTGATCAGGGGATAAAATCCACGCAACAAAACGAGAGACTGCTTCCACCGCGTGTAGGTGGCGTAGCAGTCTCTTAGGGTTGTTTGTATTGTTCTATTTTCCAGGAGAGTGCATTCCGGTCCCTTACCCCAGCATATGCGTCATGGCGATCATGGAGAGCAGCCCAAAGATGAAGGAAAAGGTCGAAGCCCGCTCGTTGCCGTCTCCATGGCTTTCCGGGATGAGTTCTTTGTATACGACGAACAGCATGGCACCGGCGGCAAAGGCCAACCCGTACGGGACGATACCGGCGAAGGAAGCGGTGAATTTCAGCCCGGCCCAGCAGGAGAGGAACTCCAGCCCGCCCGTCAGCGCGGTGAGAAGGAAGGCGTACCGCCTTCGCATGCCGTGCGTAACGAGGTAGAGCGCGGTCAAAAAGCCCTCGGGGATGTTTTGCAGTCCGATGCTCAGCGCAACGATCGTCCCCAGCTCCTGGTTAGGACTGCCGTAGCTGACGCCGACCGACAGCCCTTCGGGTAAATTATGCAGCGCCATGGCCGACAGAAACATCCAGGATCCCGTCTGTGTGCTGTTGCTCCGCTTGATATCATGGACCGGGTCCGTGTGAGGGATGAGCAGCTCCATCAAGGTCAAAGTCACCGTGCCTAGAAGAATGCCGACGGACAGCACCCAAAGGTTCGACAGCTTGAGGGAGGACGGGATCAGCCCGTACGTTGAGGCGGCGACCATGATTCCTGCCGTGAAAGCGAGCAGGCTGTCTCTGCCCCGGTGGCTGATATTTGAAAACAGCAGGGCGGGAAGGGCTCCCGCCGCCGTACATAGGGAAGTCGCGAGGCTTCCCAGAATCATTGCGTTCACGTAGGCCTCCTGCTGCCAGCGGCTGAGATACCTTGGGTTTCACCCGAGTGCATACCGGTGAATTCGATCAAAGCCGCAGGGCTTGTTCGTGTTTAATTTAAAATATGAACAAGCCTGCTGATGCATGACCCGGACAGAAGATTTAGCACGCCAAAAAAAGAACCGTCCACCCTCTGGGGTGAACGGTTCTTTACTGTATCATGATGTGCTGCGCCGTACAAGCGAGCGGCTTCGCACAGGCTTATTTCTCGGTAATCGTGACGCCGTCGATCGTAACTTTTTCGGTCGGGGTGCTTTCCTCGCCGCTAGGTCCGACGGTGACCGGTGTTTTGGCGATCTGCATCACGACATCCATACCCTTCGTAACCTTGCCAAAAATGGTGTAGTTCGGCTGTTGGTTCAGGTAATCGCTGTCCGCGCCGGTGCAGATAAAGAACTGGCTGCCGTTCGTATCCGGACCGGCGTTCGCCATGGCGACGATGCCCGGCTCGTATTTATAATTCGTTTTCTCATCCTCGAAAGAATATCCCGGTCCGCCGGAGCCTGTTCCGGTCGGGTCGCCGGTCTGTACCATGAACGTTTCGATAATCCGGTGGAACACGACCCCGTTGTAAAAGCCTTCCTTGGACAGGAACACGAAGTTGTTGACCGTCTTCGGTGCGTCCTTGGCGAACAGCTCGATTGTAAACGTGCCTTTGGACGTTTTGACTTCAGCCTCGTACTTTTTGTTCTGGTCGATCTGCATGGCAGGCGGGCTTGTCCAGCTCTTCTGCTGCTGACCGGAGGCCGAGGTCGAACCGTCCGTAGTGGAATCCGATCCAGCCGTATCGGACGATGACGAATTGCCGGAAGTCTGATCCGTCGTCTGCTCTGTCGTTTGTCCTCCGGATGTGTCCTTCGATGCGTCCTCGTCGCTGTTTTTCTTGCCGCATCCGCCAAGCGCAAGCGCCGCTGTCAGCACGAGCACGAGCGGAAGCGTGAATGTCTTCAGTTTCATGAAATTGAGGTTCACTCCTTTGTGCAATCTGGTTTAATCATAGCGATTTTTGCGGATAAAATCCACTTTGGGAGCTGCTGGGGTTACGTATGGCTTTTGCATCATGCTGAACATTCCATGAAACTTCGCGGCTTGCTATGACGTTTATTACATATAACAACAGATCGCAGACTGGAAACGGAGGGAATGTTATGTTTGAAGAAGCCAACCGTCAGTTGACCAAGCTGAAAGAGGACATCCGGAACAAAACGAAGTATGAACACCGGATGGAGGAACTGTCGCGGGAGCAGGGAGAGCAGAAGGACGAAGCCGAGCGCTGGAAGCTCAGGCTTGCCGATGAGGAGAAGGACGTGGAGCGTCTGACGGGGACTTCGCTCTCCGGTTTGTTTTACAGCATGATCGGCCGGAAAGAGGAGAAGCTGGAACGGGAGCAGCTGGAAGTGCTGGAGGTCAAGGCGAAATACGATATGGCCGCGCGCAGCGTGGAAGATATCCAAAACGAACTGCAGGAGCTGGAGCGGAAGTTTCAGGAGGTTCGTTACGCGGAGTTTGAATATGAGAAGATTCTGGACGAGAAGGAAAAGGTGATTTTACAGAACAACGCCGGGCTGGCGGCACTCGCCGAACAGCAGGCCGACCTGTCGGTCCAGCTCAAGGAATTGAAAGAAGCGGTGCGCGCTGGCGAGGCCGTACTGGAGGATCTGGAGCGGGCGGATGACAGTTTGGGCTCGGCCGGAAATTGGGGCACCTACGACATGCTCGGCGGCGGTATGATCTCCACGCATATGAAGCACAGCCGCATCGATGAGGCGATGGAGAACATTGAATCAGCGCAGTTCAGCCTGCGCCGGTTTGGCAAAGAGCTGAAGGACGTGCAAATGGCGCTGGATATCGAAATCGGGATCGGGAGCTTTCTGAAATTTTCCGATTATTTCTTCGACGGCTTTATATCCGATTGGCTCGTGCAGGGGAGAATCCGGGACACCCAGGACGAGGTGCAGGAGAAAATATCCGAGGTCGAGCGGATTGTCCGCCGACTGGAGGAGGAGTATTCACGCCTCGAAACCCGGCTGGCAGATACGAAGCGGAAATACGATTCGATCATTGAGTTGGCGGAGTAGCCGTTGACGCAACACCATAAGCGCGATAAAAGAAGCCGCCGGTCTTTGCTCCGAGGAGCAAGCCGGGCGGCTTCTTATTTGCCAAACGTAACGTAGCGGTGAACGTCACGGAAAACGCCACCACCCAAAGTCACCAGCGACGCCACCAGCGGGCTATGAGCTCTCTGGCGAAGTCTTCCACTCCACGCTCTGAAGCAGCTGATGCTTCATCAGTGCCAGCACGAAGTCGACGTAGTATTCCTTCCGGACGATTGCGCCGTACTCGTGATTTTTGTAGACATAAAACAGGGCGTCAGTGTAGATATCATTGTCTTCGAAAAAGCGTCTGATCTGCTTGAGCCGGTCCAAATAAGGCTCTTCCTGCAGCAGCCGGATGCGGAACTCCGCGTCCTGTTCGTTGACGCTTTCCGTAATCTGAATAATGCTCGGGTCGTAGCGATACTCCAGCATAATGTGTCCTCCTTCGCACGTTCTATTTGCGCTGCTTTCGGGGGCCGGCCTGCCCCCACCAACATCATCATCAACATCAACGCCTCCAACTGCCTTCGGCTGTTACATCAAATACCGAAGATACACGTAAGCGCTGGCCAGGACGATGGACAGCAGCATCATCGGAAAACCGAGCTTCAGAAACTGGGCGAATTTGATCGGATATCCTTCCTTGGCAGCCATACCGGCCACGATCAGGTTGGCGCTCGCGCCGATCAGGGATCCGTTGCCTCCCAGGCAGGCGCCCAGAGCCAAGCTCCACCAGATCGGCTCCAAATTGCTGATGCCGAGGCTGCCCATGTCCTGGATCATCGGGATCATGGTCGCGACAAACGGAATGTTGTCGATAAAAGCGGACGCGATCGCACTCATCCACAGGATAAGCATCGACGTCGCCGCGACGTCGCCGCCCGTGAGGTTGGTGGCTTTCTCCGCCAGGGTGGCGATGACCCCGGTTTCGATCAGTCCGGCCACCAGCACGAACAGTCCCACGAAGAAGAAGATCGTCGGCCATTCCACCTTGGCAAAAGCCTCCTCCAGCATATGCTCGCCCGTCAGCAGGAGCAGCAGGAACGCACCGGCGAGGGCAACGGTGGCCGACTCGAGGTGAACCAGCTGGTGGAGGAAGAAGCCGACGATCGTCAGCCCCATCACTGTCAGGCACTTGATCAGGAGCTTGCGGTCGGTAAGCAGCTCTTTTTCGTCCAAATCCATAATGCTCTGCATCAGCTCCGGGGTCGTTTTGATCTGCTTGCGGAACATGAGAATGAATAATGGAATGAACACGACGAGAATGATCACCGCAATCGGCATCAGGTTGTTGATGAAGGCGACGAAGGTCAGCTCCTTCACTGCACTGCCGATCATAATGTTGGGCGGGTCGCCGATCAGGGTGGCGGTACCGCCGACGTTGGACGCCATGATCTGGGTGATCAGAAACGGCGTCGGGTTCACCCGCAGCTGCCGGGTAATGCTGAGCGTGACAGGCACCATGAGCAGAACGGTAGTCACGTTGTCGAGAAACGCCGATCCGATCGCGGTGATCAGGATCAGCGCCACCATGATGGCGACGGGCCGGCCCTTGGCCTTTTTCGCAGCCCACACGGCGATGAATTTGAATAGTCCCGTCTCGGCCGTAATGTTGACGATGATCATCATGCCGACGAGCAGGCCGAGCGTGTTGAAATCGATATGATGAATCGCGGTTTCCTGGCTCACGATGCCGAAAATGACCATGAGCGCACCGCCGATCATCGCCACGATCGTCCGGTGAATTTTTTCCGCGATAATAAATGCATAAACAATGAGAAAAATACCAATAGCCAGTACAGCTTGCTGTTCCATAGCGTGCCTCCCCATCCAATATATGTGTGAATCCTGAATCATGCAGCCCGGGTTAGGTTTCTTTGAGTAGAGATCGGCATGTCGTATAGCTTATCCAGATCTCTTCATTTTTTGCCGGGATTACAAATTAACGTGTCTATCCTCCTTTAAACCAAGATGAAGGAAGAGTGCATGGCGGACTCGCACAACGAATGAGAGGGGAAAAAAGGCAAAAAGAGCCCGCACATGGCAGGCTCCTCCAAATGAATTCTATTTAATTGAAATGTAAAAACTTGCTCTCATTCTGAAAGGTAAACCGGAAATCGGTTTACAATAATTATAAAGTGTTCGCGCGATCTTGTAAACAACCGTCGGATATCCGGCACAAAATGGAGCACGTAAGGAGCAGGTTATGAACAAAAAATGGTGGAAAGAAGCCGTGGTTTATCAAATCTATCCGATCAGCTTCCTTGACACGAACGGTGACGGCAAGGGGGATCTGCTCGGCATTATATCGAGACTGGATTACTTGAAGGACCTGGGGGTGGACGTGATCTGGTTCTGCCCGATCTACAAGTCCCCCAATCACGATAACGGGTACGATATCAGCGACTACTGCGACATTATGGACGAGTTCGGCACGATGGAGGAATTTGACCGTCTGCTGCGGGAGGCACATGCGCGCGGTCTCAGAATCATGATGGACCTGGTCCTGAACCATACCTCGGACGAGCACCCATGGTTTATCGAATCACGGTCGAGCAAGGATAATCCGAAGCGGGATTATTATATATGGCGCAAAGGCAAAGACGGAAATCCGCCAAACAACTGGGAATCCTATTTCAGCGGCTCGGTCTGGGAATACGACGAGAAGACAGGCGAGTATTATCTGCATCTGTACTCCAAGCATCAGCCGGACCTGAACTGGGAAAACCAGAAGGTGATCGACAGCATGCATGAAATGGTGGAATGGTGGCTCAAAAAGGGTGTGGACGGCTTCCGGTTCGACGCGATCGCGCATATTGTCAAAGCGGTCGGCCTGCCGGACGGGGACAACCCGGACCAGCTGCCGACGGTACGCGCCTATGAGCTGTTTTCCAACCTGGAAAACGTGCACACCCTGCTGAACAACCTGTACGAACGGGTACTGTTTCACTATGACATCATGACCGTCGGGGAGACGTCGGGTCTGGGTCCGGAACAGGCGCTCAGCTATGTCGGGGATACGCGCAACGAGCTGAACATGGTGTTCCAGTTTGAGCATATGCAGCTAGATGCGGGGTCCTCCGGCTCCGGCAAGTGGGATATCCGTCCGTGGAACCTGCTGGAGCTGAAAAAGGTCATCAGCGGATGGCAGACGGTGCTGCACAATAAGGGCTGGAACGCGAATTATCTATGCAATCACGACCAGCCGAGGTCGGTGTCCCGGTTCGGGGACGACCAGAAGTACCGGGTGGAGTCGGCGAAGATGCTGGCTACCTTCCTGCACACGCTCGAAGGCACGCCGTATATTTACCAGGGCGAGGAGATCGGTATGACGAACATCGCCTTCGCCTCGATCGACGATTACCGGGACGTGGAAACGCTGAATTACTACGAGGAGCAGCTGGATCAAAGCGTGCCCGAAGAGACGGTCATGCAGGCGATTTGGATGAAAAGCCGGGACAACGCCCGGACGCCGATGCAGTGGACCAATGGGGAGCATGCGGGCTTCACACGGGGTACGCCGTGGATCGAGGTGAACTCGAATTATCCGCTGATCAACGTGGAGGATGCGATCAAGGATCCGGATTCGATCTACCATTACTATAAAAAGCTGATCGCCCTCCGTAAGCAGCATGAAGTCATCGTGTACGGCGAATACAAGCTGCTGCTTCCGCTCGACAAAGAGCTGTATGTGTATACCCGGACGCTGGAAGACCAGTGTCTCCTGGTCATCCTGAACTTTTTCGGAGGGGAGCCGGTGTTGAAGCTTCCGGCGGAGCTCGTTCCGGAGGCCAAGCAGCTGCTGGTCTCCAACTACCCAATCAAGGGGGAGGAGGACCTCGGCCATTTGAAGCTGAGGCCGTACGAGGCGAGAGTGTATCTGATGAAGACATCCGCCCCTTGACTTCATGGCGCAAACTTGGTAAATTTACTTCATCCTATAACAAGGGAGAGATTTTGATGACGGTGGTTGTTCTTAACTAATCAAACTCCATATCGGCTGTATGCTGTGAAGACAGGCGAGGAATGCCCGGGAGGGCACCCTTTCTTTCAATGCGCCTCTTTGCAGAATGCGGTCTTGGAACTAGTTAAGAACACGCGAAGCATCAAACGATAATCCCTTGCGGACTGTTTGAAACCTTTGTGATCCGAATCGGTGGAGCGTTGGCCGCTCGACCGTTGTCATGCCGGGTACGGGCCGCCGCCTTTTGGGCGGCTGGCCCTCCGGCATACAGGACCGTGCTCTTTGCAGCACGGTTTTTTTGCGTACCGCAAAGGCAGGAGACAAAGGCAGTCCGGCAGACCAGGGGCAGGAATCGCATGCGCGTATTCTCTGCCCCTTTTTGCGTTGCCATAGGAAGTCATAAAAAGAAACAGGAGGATGAATCAAGCGATGGATCAAACGACGATGATCATGCTGGAATACGACAAAATGAAGGAAATGTTAAGGGACTATGCGGTTTCGTACGAAGGACGCAGGCATATCGATGAATTGGAGCCGCTGACGACGGTCAATGCAGTCCGCAGGGCGCTGGATGAGACGGCCGAAGCCAAGGCGCTGCTGGATAAAGGCGCCAGTGTCCCGCTGCCATCCTTGGAAGGGATCGACCGGATCGTCTCCCTGCTGCATACGGGGTACCTGTTCGACGAGCAGGATTTCACCGCGGTGCAGACGTTCTTGCACAGCTGCGGGCAGCTGCGTAAGTACATGGCCGGGAAGCGCGACATTGCGCCGGTTATCAGCTCGTATGCTGCCTCGATGCAGGAGCTGGCGAAGCTGAAGAGCGAAATCGAGCGCTGCATCCGGTTTGGCCGGGTGGACGACCAAGCCAGCAAAAACCTGGAGCGCGTCCGCAAGAAGATCGCCATCGTGAAGGAGCGCATTCAGAAAAAGATCGCCGCAATTCTGTCGAGGCACGGCTCGATTTTGCAGGAAAACCTGGTCAGTGTCCGGGGCGGCCGGTACGTCATTCCGGTCAAACGGGAGTATCACAAAACGATCAAGGGCTCGGTGCTCGACCAGTCGACGAGCGGGCAGACCGTCTTTGTGGAGCCGGAGGAAGTCGCCCATCTTCAAAGCGAGCTTGGCATGCTCGAAGCGGATGAGGCCCGGGAGGAAGGCATCGTGCTGAGCGCGTTGACCGGGCTGCTTGAGGCGGCTTCGGCGGATCTGCTGCTGAACATCGATATTACGGGGACGTACGATTTTATTTTTGCCAAAGCGAAATACAGCCGCACTTTGGGCGGGAACCATGTTCTTCTTAGCGACAGCGGGCGCATTCAGGTAAGCGGAGCACGGCATCCGTTCATGCTGAAGACGATGGTGCCGCTGCAGCTGGAACTGGGCGGCGGTTACCGCTCGCTGATCATTACCGGGCCGAATACCGGCGGCAAGACGGTGGCGCTCAAAACGCTGGGGCTTCTCACCCTGATGGTGCAGTCGGGTCTGCTCGTGCCGGTGGAGGAGGACAGCACGTTCACCGTATTTACCAAAGTGCTGTCGGCCATCGGGGACGGACAGAGCATTGAGCAGTCGCTCAGCACCTTTTCCGCCCAAATTAAGCGCCTGATCGGGATGGTGGATGCGGCGGACCGCCACACCCTGCTGCTGATCGACGAGCTGGCGGCCGGAACGGATCCGGGCGAAGGGATGTCCCTGTCAATCGCCATTCTGGAGGAGCTCAGCCGCAGAGGCGCCATGATCATGGTCACGACGCATTTTAATGAGCTGAAGACGTTTGCGGCACGGACGCCGGGCTTCCAGAATGCCCGGATGGAGTTCGATGTCGAGACGCTGGAGCCGCTTTACCGGCTGACGATCGGGGAGGCGGGACAGAGCTACGCGATTCAAATCGCCACAAAGCTGGGGATGACGGCAGGCATTATCGAGCGGTCGCAGGAAATTTTGCAGCGGCAGAAGCCGCTGCCTGCCCTGCAGCCCGATGCAGCCGAGGAACACCCCGTTGTGCACGCGGCGTCTGAGCCGATAGAAGAGACGAATCCGTCCTTCGACCCGGCTGAAGCCCGTCCAGGCGATGGAGAAAAGGACCGTGATCAGGCGGATGAGGAGCAGGAGCAAGTACCCGCCGAGTCTGCCCGCAAGCTTCAGATAGGAGACGCGGTATACGTCAGCTCCTATGGGCGAACGGGTATCGTCTACGAGCCGGAAGATGCCATGGGCATGGTAGGGGTCATGATTCAGAAGGAGAAGATCCGGATCAACCAGAAGCGGCTCAAGCTGTTTATTGAGAAGAGCGAGCTGTATCCTGAGGACTACGATTTCGACATTATTTTTGAGTCCAAGGAGAACCGGAAGAAGAGCAAGCTGATGCAGCGCAAACATGTCGAAGGGCTGTCCATCATTCGCGACCCCGACTCAAAGACCTAAATTGTGAATCGAATTGCGGCAGAAATAAATGTTAAAAAATGCGGACAAATGCCCTCCCGGCGACGGTTAAATTCCTGCGAAACGGGTAATTGGAAGGTGACAAGACCCGACATCAATCGTACAGACCATGCGGCAAAAAGATATAGATCAGCAAGTCAAGTGGAGGGAGAAACGATGGAACCAGACAACAGAGGCCGGGACTCAGGCCCGGCCGGATCCAGTGAGACCGAGCAGGACGTGCTGACCCAGCTGGGCGGCGAATCCGAATCGCAGGAGAGCAAGCAGAAAATGCAGCTGTGGACCAAGGAAGACTACCTGCGGTCCCAGCGGGAAATCGACCAGATTAACAGGGACTTAAAGGCGGCCATCGAGGAAGGCCATCACCCGGGTGCTCCGCAGGTTCAGCAGATCATCCGCAGGCACTATGAATGGATGAGCCGTTATTATACGCCGTCGGCGATGGTGTATATCGGATTGGGAAATCTGTATGTGGAACAGACCGAACACCAGCAGCTGTTTACGGCATACCATCCGCAGCTCCCCGTTTTTTTACGGGACGGGATGATCCTATTCGCCGAGCGCGAGTTGAAGTGAGGTTTATGAAAAATGATAAAGAAAGCCCGCCTGGCCAAGGATTGGCCGGGCGGGCTTTTGCCTGTATATGGGAGCAGGAGCATCCGTTCATTCGATCGTGCCGGTTCCGGGAATTTGAGCCCGCGGCATCTAATTAATGGCGACATCGGCCGTTTCGTCCGGTCATGCAGGAATGGAGAAAAGCGGTCTTCCGCATGATATGCGGAAGACCGCTTTGTTTTTTTTCCAGGATCCTATATTACAGCTGTGCCGTCAAAATACCGGCAAACTGTTCGAGAAACTGCCGCTCATCTTGGTCAAACCGCCCCTTCAGTGGGCTGTCGATATCGAGTACGCCGATCAGGCGCTCACCTTGGACCAGCGGAACGACGATTTCGCTGTTCGAGGCGGCATCGCAGGCGATATGCCCGGGAAACTCATGCACGTCATCGACCACAATCGTTCTCCGCTCGGCTGCCGCTGTACCGCATACCCCTTTAGCCAAAGGAATGCGGATGCAGGCCGGGAGGCCTTGAAACGGTCCGAGAACCAGCTCAGTTCCATCAAAAAGATAGAAACCCACCCAATTTATGTCAGGGAGGAAGCTGTTCAGCAGGGCCGAGGCATTGGCTAGATTGGCAATGGAGCTGGGCTCATCATGGATGAGCGACTTAAGCTGTTCGAGAACGGCTGCAAATTGGTCATTCCGGTTTCCTTCGTAGGGAAGGGCTTGAAACATGACGATCCACCTCTTTTCTGTCTTTTAACCGTTGGTTAATTATAAAAGATAGTATACAGGAATTCCTCCCACGTCAAGTAAAATTCCTCCCTCTCAAAGTTAAGGTCAATTCCTGCAAAGCCTGCCGTTTCCGGCGTCCGGCACGGCTTAGCGGGGATCGGTATTGTTTCCCGGCAGCGGAAGAAGGGTAAACAATGGTAATGATAGGCTCATTTTTACAGGCGTTCGCCGGAAGGAGAGGAATCTATGCGTGCAGACGTACAAAATTTATTCATGAGTATCCACATGCTTTACCATGCCCATCACCATGACTTGACCATCCGTGATATGCAGCCCGTGCTCGAGGCGCACGGCTATAAGGTGGGGGAACGGGAAGTGAAGCAGCAGCTGGAGCGCCTGACCGAATTGAACTTTCTAACGGCCCACGGTGATGAATACAGCTTGACCGGAACGGGAATTGGGGAGTTCAAGGAAATTCAGGTCATGCTCCAGAAGCTGTGCGGGGAAGTGCTGGCACCACTTGAAGAAACGGAGAGGGCGAATGCCGGCGCTTAACGCCCGGACTTCCAAGATCAACTTCCTGCCACCAAGAATCGTTACCGCATCGTAGAATGGAGGGAATGAATATGCATAAATGGCTGATTACGGTTTGGATGACAAGCCCGGTGCTGCAGCGGTTGCTGGCGGCAGAGCTGCCCGATGCTGAAGCTGAGCACAGTGCGCACGGAGCATGGTATTGGTTGTCTTATGCCCTGGCGATTCTTTTGTTCGGATTTGCCATATATGTCATGATTGGTGCGCGTCTGAAGCGCCGGCTGAGTCGTTTGAAGCATACGCTGTCGGATGAATTGGTTAAGGTCAACGGCGCCCTGGTAGCCGAGAAATCCTCGGAATTGACGGAGGAAAGAGCGGGACAATTCGCGCAGTCCCATATCCGCAGGCTGACGGATTTGAGGGACCGCCTGAGATCGGACGTGGATGCGCTCAACGAACTGGATATTTCCGTATACGACCTGAAGGGATTAAACCAGGCGATCAGTCACTACAACGCGGAGAAAATGAGCATCCGGGAAGACATCGCGGCAGAGGAGAGCAAGCAGTACAGGATGCGATAAGGCTGGCTTCATGTTCAGAAAATAGAAAGAGCCCCTTGGTCCAAGGAGAAGAGTCCGGAGTCCAAGGGGCTTTTTGGGTTGTACGGAATGTTAGTGAATTGGCGCTGGATGTCTTACATATTAAATTCCGGCTGGGGAAGCCCCGTCTGCACAGGCGCTTCCACAAGCTCCTCGGCCTGCTCCGGCTGCCGGACGGGTACGGCTCCTTCCATCACGTCGCGGACAAATTCCTGCACGACTTTTTTATACAGTTCGGGATTGACTCCCAGCGCATTGCCGTGTGAGGCTCCCTCAACGAGAAGAAGCCGTTTCATTCCCTCCTTGGCGGCAAACAGTTCCTCGCTCATCTCCGTCGGGATATAGCGGTCCCGCGTACCATGTATAAACATGATGGGAACGGGGCTGTACCGGGCGGATCGGACGGGGCTGACCTGATTCAGCGTAAAACCGGCTTTCCGGAACAGCCTGCGGTCGACGAGCGGAAGGAAAACGGCAGCGGGAATACGGTTCAACGCCTGCATTTGGTGATGCATCAGGCGCTTCAGATCGGAATAAGGGCAGTCGGCGATAACAAAGGCGGCGTCCGTGTGAGGCAGCGACAGGTATTCCAGCACGGTGCCTCCACCAAGCGACATGCCATGCAGGCCGACGACCGAGTCGCTGCCGTACGTGGCGCGGATCCACCGGATCCAGGAATCAATGTCGTGCTTTTCGTGGAACCCGTAGGTCGTATATTTGCCTTCGCTTTTTCCGTGCCGGCGCAGGTCGATCAGAAGCGTGTTGAACCCATCATCCCGGAAAATGTCCATAAAGGGAATCGATGCCGGAAGCGAGGCAGTATATCCATGGACCAGAATGACAAAACGGTTGGAGCCCGACGGGTGCGGTATGAGCATGCCGTTCAGCTTCAGCCCGTCATAGCTCGTAATTTGAACCTCCTCCTTGGGCAGCGACTCAAAGTAGTCCTGCTTGAACAGCCCGACCTGCTCCATGGCTTGAAAGGTCTGCTCGTACGTGAGAGCTTTCATCTGCGTCATTTGATAAAAGGCGTAACGCGTTATTACGATCGCGGCCAGGACAGCGGCAAAAACGACAATAACGGCAGTCTGCCACTCCATAAGATATTCCCCCCTTCTTTTCATACATTTAAGGTAAAAGTAGTATCACCGGAACGTTTCAAGTCAACTCATATTTTCATGAAAAAAGTCACTACGGGCTGTCATGTAATTGATTTTGTTACAATTTATTTAACAATTCCCGATTTGACCGGTTTTGGAAGCGGTTCTTTCTGGTCATCGGCGGGGGGAGATGCTAGAATAACCTAGAGAAGAAGTGTTAAGTAACTTACATTAAGGAAGAACTAAAGACCCAAATGCCAAGGCGCCTCAGCTTTAGTTCACAGGAAAGGAGACGTCAGGCTTCGTGAAACCGAAGAAGAAACAAGTCAACGCCGTGGCCCAACGTAAAGCCCAGCGGGCAGCACAGGAGAAACGCATGAAGCAGATCATGTGGATTACAGGTGCATGTATCGTCGTGCTGGTCCTGCTGCTGGTGTTCATTCGGCCGCAATCCAAGGAAGCATCGTTTGATTACAGCTCGCTCCCGGTGCTGGGAAATCCGGAAGCCCCGATCAAGATCGTGGAGATGGGCGACTATAAGTGCCCTGCCTGCCAGTATTTCAGTCAGGACATTGAGCCGAGCCTGCAGAAGGATTTTATCGATTCGGGTAAAGCCGCCCTGTATTTCATGAATTACCTTATCATCAGTCCGAATGCCGACTCCAACACGGCTGCATTGGCCGCGCAATCGGTATTCCATCAGAACAAGGACGAATTCTGGAAGTATTACCACGTACTCTTCGATAACCAGCAGGACGAAAAAACCGAGTGGGCTACGCCGGAGTTTCTGGTGAAGCTGGCCCGCGACAATAACATTAAGGTGGATTACGATCAGCTCAGCAAGGATATCGAGGAGAAGACGTACCAGGATGAAGTGGACAGCCATATGGCTACGGGCAACAAGCTTGGCGTGAACAGCACGCCAACGCTGTACGTGAACGGCGAGAAGGTAGCGGAGAATGTCTCGCTCGATTACACCGCACTCAAGAGCTATCTGGATAAAAAGTCGGCTGATACCGACAAGTAAGGGGAGTTTCGGATGGAAGGCAACCGTTTCATTGCGTTCATCAAGCCCTACAGCCTGTATTTTGCCTGGATCGTGTCCCTTATCGCCACGGGAGGCAGCCTGTATTTAAGCGAAGTCATGCACTATGAACCGTGCAGGCTGTGCTGGTTCCAGCGGATATTCATGTATCCGGAAGTGATTCTGCTCGGAATCGCCAGCTATAAAAATGACCGTAAAATCATTCCTTATGCGGTGACCCTCAGCGCGATCGGCGGCTGCATCTCGATCTATCATTATGCGGAGCAGAAGATTCCGGCTCTTGCCAATGCACTGCCGTGCAAGGTAGGCATTCCTTGCAATTTTGATTATTTGAACTGGTTTGGTTTTATTACGATCCCGCTTCTCGCATTGATCGCTTTTATTTTCATCATCGCATTCCTGCTGATGGGAAGAACGGAAGCACAGCAATAAGGATGTATCATTCGGCGATGGACAAGCACTCCGGCTGCAGCCCTCCTTACGGAGGGGGCTAGCGCCGGGGTGTTTTTTGCGATCTATCCCAAAAAACGGGAGAGAGGGCGCTCTTGTGCTGCAGGGGGCAGGCGTTGTACATTGATAATATTGCAAAGTACACGAAGGGGGCGTTTGGATGAGCTATCAATGCAGCGGGCATATTCCCGCGCTTGAAGGGCAGCGGATCCGGCTGCGTCCGCTTCAGGAAAGCGACGCCCCGGCGCTGTATGCGCTCTGGACCGACGAGGAGGTGCGGAAGTACTCGGATCTTCCGGACCTGCCTGACGAATCGGCGGCGGCGGAGCTCATCCGGCTGCTGAACCGTCTGTCCGCCACCGAGGATGGGCTTCGCTGGGGCATTCTCCTGCCGGAGGCCGGGATCATCGGCAGCTGCGGTTATAATTGGTGGCAGCTGGAGGGGGCCTACCGGGGAGAAATCGGCTGCGAGCTTGCGAGAACCCATTGGGGAAAGGGTTACATGCGCGAGGCGATCGGCCTCATGCTCGGGTTCGGCTACCGGACCATGGGCCTCAACCGGATTGAAGCGCTGACGAATCCGCGGAATGAGCGAGCCGTCCGTCTGTTCGGGTCCCTTGGATTCACGGCCGAAGGACGGCTGAGACAGTACCGCCATACCGCTTCAGGTTTTCACGATGCGCTGCTCCATTCGCTGCTGCGCGAAGAGTGGGAGCAGGCGAGAGTATAACAAGGTTTAGAGTTTAGAACAAGGAGGAGCGAATAAACGATGATCATATCGTATCAAGGGGGAGGCTCGCCGCTGCACCGCATCGATCCGCTCAGCAAGCTCGTGGTTCTGCTCTGCATCGCCGTGCTGACGATGCGTCTGCACACATCGGGAGGCCAGGCATTGCTGCTTCTGGCGGCTTCATTTTTGGCCCGAATGGCAGGCGGGGTCAGCTGGAGAAGGCAGTGGACGGCGATGGCGTTCCTGATCGGTTTTGCGGTTCCCTACTTTGTACTGACCCTGCTGACCGTACCCGGCAGCCAAACGATCTGGCAGTTCGGCGTGCTGCACATCACGACGGAGGGAGCCGATGCGGCCGGTTCGGTGACGCTGCGCATGTTTACGGTGTTTCTCTCATCCTTTGTGTACATGGTCACAACCGATCCCGGCGATCTCGTCACCGCGTTAACCCGGCGGTTGAAGGTTCCTTACCGGTTCGCCTTCGGCATTTCGATGGCGCTCACATTTTTGCCTTTGCTTCAGGAAGAAGGGAGAAGCATCTCGGCTGCCCATCAGGTCAGGGGAGCGGCCCGCCCTAAGGGAATCAAGCAGCGGTTAGGCTGGTGGAAGGTGTTTGTGTCCGCCATACTGCATAATGCTGTGCGCCGGATTCAGCAGACTGCGGGAGCGATGGAAGCCAAGGGCTTTGGCGCCTACCCCGAGCGGACATTTTTACGGGAGCAGAAGCCGTCGCCTGCCGGGCAAATCACGGCGGTGGGGACCGTGCTGATCACCGCGGCGTTGTGGTGGTATATCCATATTGTTAACCTGTAATTTATTTTTTGGTTGACGTTTCAAATCCGATCATGCACAATAGCAGGGAGGCATGGCCATGACGCAGGAAACCTGCGATGCCTCCTCAGGGGTGAAAAATCCCACCATTTTCCTGATTAGGAGTTGACGTGAGATGGAAACTTTATCACAATCAAAGAGACGTGTTGTCCCGTTTACGACGCTGGACATCGTGCTGATGGCGATGCTGGCCACAGCGAACGCGGTATTGACCTTTTATTTATCTTACATTAATAAAATGCTGAACAGCCTGGGCGGGCCCGTGGCGACCTCCACCATCGTCGGCGTGTACATGGTGTACGGCCTGCTGGCCTATTACATTATCCGCAAGCCGGGAACCGCGGCGATTACATACGGAATCGGCGGCGCGATCCAGTGCTTCGTAGGCAATACGTACGGGATCGCGGCGAGCATCGTGGCGGCGCTGTGCTATCTGGTTGTGGCGGAGGCCGTATTTTTTCTGCTGCGCTACAAACGCTGGAATGCCGGTGCGATGATGCTGGTCGGCGGTGCGATGGTGCCGATCTGGTTCATTTGCGCGGCGAACATGTTCGGGTATACGTCTTGGAGCTTTCAAGTGCTGGCAGTAACGATGGTGGTGCGGATCATCAGCGGCATCGTGCTGTGCGGCTTGCTCACCAAGGTGCTCGGGGATATGCTTCAGCGGAGCGGACTGCTTAAACGTTTTGCCATTGGCAGAAAGGCTTCTGCGGATGCAGGGAACTTCCATTGAGCTGATGGAGCTTTCTTATTGGTACGAAGATGTGGAGCAGCCTGCACTCCACGGTGTGTCGCTCACGATTCCGGCCGGACAGTTTACGGCAGTGATCGGACCGGGCGGCAGCGGCAAGTCTACCCTGTGCCAGCTGCTTAGCGGCTATCTTCCGCGCAGCGGAGGCGGCCGCCGGGAAGGGAAGGTTCAGCTGGACGCGATTGACCCGGCTGAGGCCCCGATCGCTGAGATCGCCAAGGTCGCGGGCATCGTGTTTCAGGATCCCGACGCCCAGCTGGTGAGGGGCGTCGTCGAGGATGAGGCTGCGTTCGGGCCTGAAAATCTCCGCGTGCCGCCTGCGGAGATCGAATCCCGCGTGGAAGAAGCGCTGGCGGCGGTGAACCTGACCGCCCGCCGCCGCTCCCCGGTGCGCGAGCTGTCCGGCGGACAGCGCCAGCGCACCGCCATTGCCGCGGTGCTGTCGCTGTCTCCGCGGATGATCGTCTTCGACGACGCATCCGCCAGCCTCGACCCCGCGGCGCAGGCGCAGTTCGTGCAGCTCTGCCGCAGGCTGCACGCCGAGGGCCGGACCGTCGTCACGGTGTCCGGCCGCTTCGACGATGCCGCGCGCGCTGCGGAGCGCGTCATCGTCCTGGACGGCGGCGCAGTCCTGCTGGACGGAGCGCCGCAGGAGCTGCTGCGCACCAGCCGGGACCGGCTGGCGCAGCTCGGCGTGCTGCCCCCGTGGGAGGGGGCAGCGGAAGCCGGCGGCCCGGCGGGTGGCCGCCGCGGGGTCCCGGAAGCCGGCGCGCATGCAGCGGAGCCGGCCACCGGGACCCTGCAGAGCGCCGGCATGGTAACGGCGCCGGCGAAGAGGCCGCCAGGGAACGATTCTCCTGGCGGCGCCCCGGCTTCCGGACCGCTGCTCGAGGTCCGGAACCTCAGCTACACCTACCCCGGAGGGCAGGAGGCGCTCCGGGACGTTTCGTTCGCGATGCATCCGGGAGCATGGGGCATGCTGACCGGTGAGAACGGGTCGGGCAAAACGACGCTCACCCGGCTCCTGATGGGCCTGCTCCCGGTTCCTGCCCGTTCGGTATATTGGAAGGGCCGGGATGTATCCGGCATGCCGGTTCATCAGCTGGCCCGGGACATCGGATACGTGTTCCAGCAGCCGGAGCATCAATTCGTGGAGCATACGGTGTGGGATGAGCTCGTATACAGCCTGCGGATTCGAAGCGGCTGGCGCCGGCGGCAAACTGAACTGACGCCTGAGCAGACCGAAGCAGCCGAGGCATTGCTTGCGGCTGCCGGGCTGAGCGGGCGTCGTCAGGACTCCCCTTATCTGCTCAGCCAGGGTGAGAAGAAGCTGCTCAGCGTCATCGGCCAGCTGATCCAGCCGAAAGCGCTCTACATTCTCGATGAGCCCACTTCGGGCATCGATTACCGCGCCGCGCAGCGGCTGCTGAAGCTATGCCGGGGCGCCGCCGCACAGGGCGCCGCCCTGCTCATGATTACCCACGACCCCCGTCTGGTGGAGGAGGATGCTTCTTTCGTGCTCCGGCTCAATCATGGAATGGTCGAAGATTACCGGCAGCTGGGTCGGAGTCATGAACTCATGCAAGCACGCTTTTAGGCAGGGAGCTTTTCAGTTGACGATGGTCGAATGATCGGCTTTGCCTGAAATTTCATGCCCTTAAATTTTCATAAACCTTATGCATCCGCCCAGTCTGAAAAGCGGTCTCTTGCCAGAGGCCATTTTTCGTGTACTGGGTGGATATGTTTCGTTATAAGGAAACTTTGTCACAATGGGAGAAAGGATACAAACATCGTGAATCGATCTGAACATTTGCCTGGAAAGCAGAGCCGGAACTGGATTCTGGCCGGAATCCTCGTATCCACGTTCCTGTCGGCCATCGAAGGAACCGTAACGGGACCGGCCGGTCCGGCGATCATCAGCAGCTTTGGCGGCATGAAGCTTCTCAGCTGGATTTTTACCGCCTACCTGCTGACCATGGCCGTATCCACTCCGATTTTCGGAAAAATCAGCGACTTGTACGGCCGCAAACCGGTATTTCAAATCGGGTCGCTGCTGTTTGTCCTGGGATCGCTGCTGTGCGGTTTCTCGCAAAGCATGGGACAGCTGATCGCCTTCCGGGCCATTCAGGGCATCGGAGCGGGGGCAGTCATTCCGGTCACCTTTACGATTATCGGGGACGTCTACCGGATTGAAGAACGCGCCAAAATCCAGGGACTGATCAGCTCGGTCTGGGGCATCGCCTCCCTGATCGGGCCGTTAATCGGCGGATACTTTGTTGACTATTTGAATTGGCGCTGGATTTTCGGCTTTAACGTGCCGTTCGGGCTGCTTTCCATGTGGATGATCGCCCGCCATTTCCACGAGCAGCGGCAGGAGCGTGCCGAAACGCATGTCGATTTTGCGGGTGCCGGAACGTTTACGGTGGGGATGACGGCACTGCTGTTTGCACTGGCGACCGGCGGGCAGTTTTTTGCCTGGTCTTCGGTGTGGATCGTGCTCTGCATCGTTTTTGCCCTGATTTTCCTGGCAGCCTTTATCGTGGTGGAAGCCCGGGCGAAGGAGCCGATGCTGCCGCTGAAGCTGTTTAGGATCCGCGACATTTCCGTGTCAACCGTCGCCGCCATGCTGACCAGCGCGCTGCTGATCGGCCTCACGACGTATACGCCGCTCTGGATTCAAGGGGTCATGGGGAAAAATGCGACGATGTCCGGGCTGACGATGGCGCCGATGTCGATCGGCTGGCTGTTCGGCTCCGTAGCGGGGAGCCGGCTCATTCTTACCGCCGGTTCGCGGAAAACGACGCTGATCGGCCTGGCCGGCATTGTGATTGGGGCTCTCGGATTAGCCTGGATCAGTGAGGGGACGCCGCATTATGTGATTTTGATTTTCACCTTTATCTACGGCCTTGGCTTCGGATATTCCAACACGGTATTCACGATTATTGCACAGTCTTCGGTCGGTTACTCGCTTCGCGGCGCGTCGACGGCGCTGAATACCTTTATCCGGTCGCTGGGCCAGACGGTTGGCGTCGCCGTCTTTGGATCGCTGATCAACTTGACGCTGGCCGGGCGGCTCGCCGATACTCCCGGGCTGGAGCGGGTCAGCCAAGAAGAGGTGAACCAGCTGTTGACTCCGGAAGGAAGCGCTTCGCTTCCCAAGGAGTTGTGGAGCGAGCTGAGGCATATTCTTGAGGGGAGCCTCCATTCCCTGTATGTCGTGATGGCTGTCATCGCTGTCGTAAGCCTTCTGATCGTGCTCGGACTGCGAAATACGGTTCCATCGGCCGGTCCGGAGGACGAGAAGGAAGGCGTGCGGAAAGGCCGAATGGATAAAACCTCATAGCGATGCTGCCGCAGCAAGGATTCTTCGATGTCCGGAGAATCCTTGTTTTTGTATGTGAACAAGTCGTCCACAGGAGAACTCGGGGGACACGAATACCGTAACACCGTCATTGTTCCAGCCGTTCTTTTCTAGTAAGATAATGGAAAAATCTGATGGGGGGATGCGGCAGTGATTCAATATCCGCGAATGGAAAAAGGGGCTGTCGTCGGTGTGACGGCTCCCTCCTCGGGCGTAGAGCCCGGTCTGCACGACATGTTCCGTACGGCCGTCAGCCGTATGGAGGAGAGGGGCTATCGTGTACGCGTCGGCGAGACGGTCTGGACGCAGCACAAGGCCAAGTCCGCCCCGGCCAAGGTCCGTGCCGAGGAGCTGAACGAGATGCTCGGGGATCCCCGAATCGGTGCGATCATTCCTCCGTGGGGCGGGGAACTGCTTATCGAGATATTGGATCGGGTGGACTTTGACCGCATGCCGCGGAAATGGATTCTCGGCTATTCGGACCTCAGCGTTCTTCTTCTCGCCATCACTTTGAAGACCGGAATCGCCACCGCTCACGGGCTCAATTTCGTCGATCTGCGGGGAACGGATTCGGATGATACCTCGGCCATGTGGGAGGCCGTGCTGACGGCCAAGCCGGGCGATCGGATTGCGCAGCAGGCATCGGCCAATTACCAAAAGGAGTGGCGGCACGACGATCCGAGTCCGTGCGTCTTCCATCTGACGGAGCCGACGGTGTGGAAGACCGTTTCAGGCGGGCCGGAGTCGCTTCAGGGCCGGCTGCTCGGGGGATGCGTCGACATCATCCGCCATTTGATCGGCACGCCTTACGGGGACGTGGGAGCATTCCGGAAGTGCCATATTCCGGGCGAACCCCTCCTCTGGTATTTGGAGAATTGCGAGCTGAACACGGCCGATTTGCGCAGGTCCCTCGTACAGATGAAGTATGCCGGCTGGTTCGAAGGCTGCTCCGGGCTGATGTTCGGCCGGAGTGCGGCCAACCGTCCAATGGAAGGATACACGGTGGAGGATGTATACCAGGAGCTGTCGGAAGAACTGGGCGTACCGGTCATTTACGATATCGACTGCGGTCACGTGCCGCCGCAAATGACGCTGGTGAACGGCGCTTATGCCGAAGTGAAGGCGGATGGCGGCGGCGGAACGCTGGTCCAGTTTTTTAAATAAGCCCGCCGGCTGCGGACGGATTTCAGTCCCGGGAAGTATGGATTATCGGATGAACTTTTCATATAGTTAAATGATGATGCAGGGTCGGGACGCAAGCCGTTCCGATCCATATGGTTTTGGTGGCCTTTGTTGATATACATGACGCTAGGGCTGAAACGGATTATTTTTGCTGGAGGTGGATCATGAAGCCTTTGCTGCCTGTGCTCGATGTGCATATCGAGGAAGCGGGGTATGAGGAAGGACAGCCGCGCATTTGGGACGTTTCCTTTCAAGTGGCGCCCGGCGAGCTTCTGGGTGTCATCGGCCCGAACGGTGCCGGAAAAAGCACGACGCTGAAGACGCTGCTCGGTCTGCTGAAGTACTCCAAGGCGTCCGTAACGATTGGAGGGGAAAGCGGGCGGTATGCCTATATCCCTGAGCAGCCGGTATTTTACGACGACTTGACGCTCTGGGAACATCTCGATTTGGCTGCGGCCGCCTATGAACTGGATTACGATGCTTTTGTACGCCATGCGGAGGAGCTGCTGGCCCAGTTCGGCATGAGCGGGGTGAAGCATCAGCTCCCGGCGGGTTTTTCCAAAGGGATGAAGCAGAAAATGATGCTGATGCTCGGATTTCTCGCGGAACCCGATATTTATATCGTGGACGAGCCCTTCATCGGCCTGGATCCGCGGGCGACCAAGGATTTCCTGCGGCTCCTGGAAGAGGAGCGGGGGAGGGGCGCCGGGGTGCTGATGTCCACCCATGTACTGGATACGGCCGAGCGGATCTGCGATGCGTTCGTTATGATCTCCGGCGGGCAAATGGTGGCCAGGGGGGATTTGACGGATATCCGCAGGACGGCCGGGCTGCCGGACGCTTCGCTGTTTGACTGCTTTGATGCCCTGACCTGAGGCCGGATACTTCGATGAGCCCAATTTTGGGGCGGAACGAGAAGGCCGGGAGTTTCTTCGCAGACAGGCCGGCTCTATGGAAAGGAGATCAACATGGCGGATTCAAGCGATACCGGTTATGCCTACCCAACCCCTGGGAGATTGTTCTGGCATCGGCTCCGGACCCACTGGAAGGAAACCATGGCCGTCATCCGGTCGGTGGCGGATTGGACGGTGCTCCTGTATATGCTGATTCCGGGCGCGCTGCTGGGGGGGAGGCTGTATTACGGTTTATGGAAGGAGCCGCTCCCGCAGTGGAGCAGCCATATGATATTCGGCGTTATTCCTGTATTTCTGTTATTGTGGCTATCGGCGGGCAAAATGTTCCTCATGGTCCGCGAGGCCGATGTCCTCTTCATTCATCAGCGTGTACGGTGGCTTCGCGGGCTGATGCTGAGGGGAGGCATTTACAGCATGATCGCCACAGCCCTGAAGGCGGGAGGGGGCTTTCTGCTGGTGCTTCCCTTTATGGTCCGCAGGTATGGGATCAGCCTGGATGCTGCCGGTTGGTGGCTGCTTTTCACGGTGACAGCCGGCGGCCTGATGGTCTGGCTGAAGCATTTTGCTCGGATCCGGGCTCACGGCTGGCGGAGATGGCTGCTGTACCTGCCCATGGCAGTGCTTCCGGCCGCAGCATACGTCGTGTTGTCGGTATGGTGGATAGACAGCCCGTCCTGGCTGACTGCCGCTTCCACCCTGCTTGCGGTGATCAACGTGCTGCTGCTTCAGGTGCGGATGAGGATTCGCGGAACATTTACGAACGATCTCCAGGAAGAGCTGGTTCAGCGGACCAAGCTGACCGGACTCGTGCTGAGCAGCGCCTTGGACAAGCCGCGGAAAATTCGCAGCAGCCCGTGGATCTTCCGCAGGTCCCAGCGTCTTTTCCGGTCGAAAACGCCGGTCCATCGTCTGGCCGGGGCATGCGTAAAGGCATATGTGCGCCAGACGAAGCAGCTTAAAGGATATGCGCAGGTCTTGTCGCTCAGTGCGGCCATCCTGTTGACGCTGCCTCCCGGGGTGAAGATCCTGGTGTACGCTGCGCTTCACCTGCTGCTGGCTTACTGGCTGTATTTGAACACAGTGGCCTTTATGAAGGAAGGTTTTGTAACCATGCTCCCTTGGGCGGACGAGGTGAAGCTGGGCTCCATGAAGAAGGCCGTGCGGATGCTGCTTGCGCCATATGCGCTCGTGACGTCAGGGCTGCTGCTGTTCTCACTGCTGCCGGTCTGGACGGCTGTGATCGCACTGATCCCGCTGGCGCTCGCCACTGTTTGGATCACGGTAACCCTGCTTCAGCTGATGATGGTGAGGAAAATATAAATGTTTATCGAAGTACATTCATCGAAGACAGACCGCGTTTAGCGGAAAATTATCTTGCGAGCGAGATCCTCGAAGCAAATATTTTAAAATAAATCGACGTACATTCATAGAATACAAACCGCATTTATCTGAAGTTTTTACTTGCGATTATAGAATGGTTCAGGTCTGCTCAAAATTTATACATTCTATAATCAAAAAAAACGCCGGATCTTAGATCCAGGCGTTTTTTTGATAGGAAAGCACCACGTCCATCATTGCACCACAATCGCGTTATTCGGGATAGAGCTAAGACTTCAATATTTCGAGCGCCTGCCGGACGGTTTCCTCCACGATGTCTGCGGCGCTCTGGCCCGTCTTCAGCATTCTTGTCGCCTGCCCGGCCCATAGCGACATGTAGCCGGCTTGATTCTGCCGGGCGGCCGCGTTACGAATATCCCGGGTCGCCGTGTTCTGCGTCGGGAACGGGAGCGGCTCCATGCCGCTCTGGTTCCACTCCCGGACGAAGGCGTTGGCGATGCCCCGGGCGGGCCGGCCCGAGAAGGCCTTGGTCAGCACCGTGCTCTCTTCGGTGCTGGCAAGCAGCGCCGCCTGATAGGCGGGATGCGCACCGGACTCAGTCGCCGTCAGGAAGCGGGTGCCCATTTGGACCGCCTGCGCCCCCAGAACCATGGCGGCGACCATGCCGCGTCCGTCCATGATGCCGCCGGCGGCGATGACCGGGATGGACACCCGGTCGGCAATCTGCGGCACGAGGGCGAAGGTACCGATGTTCGCCCCCATGGGGTGAGCATCGACGTTGAACGTGCCGCGGTGGCCGCCGGCCTCGCTTCCCTGCGCGACGACCGCATCACAGCCGGCACGCTCGGCTTCCAGCGCCTCCTCCACGGTGGTCGCCATGGCGACCACCTTCATGCCTGCCGACTTGGCCAGCTCCATTTGCCGCGGGGACAGCACGCCAAAGGCGGTGCTGATCACGGGAACGCCGGCTTCGAGCACTTCGGCAAACTGCCGCTCCAATTGATCCGGCGTTTGGACCGCCTGGGGCGGGGCCGGCGGCAATCCCAGGCCGTCCCGGATGGAATCGAGGACACGCTGGACCTCGGTGGTCCGGCGATTGTCGTCTTCCATCGGGACGGTGAACAGATTGACCGCAAACGGGGCGGATGTCCGCCCGCGGACATCCGCGATCGCTGTGCGGATCGCCGCAGGCTCCATATAGGCCGCACCCAGCGTGCCGAGACCGCCGGCATTCGATACGGCGGCCACAAGTTCAGGCGTCGTAGGGCCGCCAGCCATACCCGCCTGGAAAATAGGGTAACGAATGCCGAATTGCCGGCAAAGATCATTGTTCAGTTCCATCCTCATACCGATCACCTCGAAATTGGATTGTTAATGGTATCCCGCCGCATGCATGCCGGCGGTATAACCGGTCGAGAAGGCGGCCGTAATGTTGTAGCCGCCGGTGTATCCGTGAATGTCCAGCACTTCGCCGCAGAAAAACAGCCCCGGCATCAGCTTCGATTCCATCGTCTTCGGGTTGATCTCCTTCAGGTTGACGCCTCCGCCGGTGACAAACGCCTCTTCGATTGATTTGGTGCCGACTGCGCGGAACCGGAACTGCTTCAGGCAGGCGACAAAATCCCCCCACTGCTGCTTGGGCAGATGGGCGTAGGTGGCGTCCCCGTCCAACTGGGATAGTTCGAACAGCAGCGGAAGCATCCGCTCCGGAACTTGACCTTTGAGCACGTTACGGATCGCCTTTTTCGGCTCGGACGCGAGCTTGTCCCTCAGCAGCTTGTCGAGCGACGAAACGTCCAGATCCGGGAAAAGGTCGATGGCCATTTCGACGTCCGGCGTATGAAACTTATTTTTGACCTGCCGCAGAAATTGGCTGCATCGCAGGGCGATCGGACCGGATACGCCGAAATGGGTAAAGATCATATCCCCGCGGTGCCCGATCACCTTTTTTCCTTTGGGATTCCATACGGAGAGCTCCACGTCCCGCAGCGAGAGCCCCTGAAGCTCTTTGGATTGGATCCACTTTTCATGGGAAACGATAGGGACTTCGGTGGGGTGCAGCTCGGTAATCGTGTGGCCGGCGGCCTCTGCCCAAGGGTACCCGTCGCCGGTGGAGCCGGTATGGGGCACGGATTTACCGCCGGTGGCGACAATAACGCTGGGGGCTCTGTAAATATGCCCGGACTTCAGACGCACGCCTGCCGTTTTCCCATCCTCATAGAGGACCTCCGCAATCGGGCTGTCCGTTTTGATCTCCACGCCGAGCCGCTTCACCTCCTGAATGAGAGCGCCCACGACGCTGGCGGCCTTGTCGGATACCGGAAACATCCGCCCGTTGTCCTCTTCCTTCAAGGCAATGCCGAGCCCTTCAAAAAAGTTCATAATATCCCGGTTGTTAAAATGCTGGAACGCGCTGTACAAAAAGCGGCCGTTACCCGGGATATGGGCGATCAGCTCATCGGTTTCTTTGGCATTGGTTACGTTGCAGCGTCCGCCTCCGGAAATTCCGAGTTTGCGTCCCAGTTTATTTCCTTTGTCCAAAAGCAGGACAGATGCCCCATGCCTGGCGGCCGAGACACATGCCATTAGACCCGCGGATCCGCCTCCGGCAACAATTACATCATATCGATTCACTGGTTAATCTCCTTTATTTTTACGACAGTCTGTTTTTCTGTTTCGTGTGTCCTTTTTTAGGATATATCAGGATATATTGTAATATCGTGTTGGCTGTGATTTAATCAAAAGGAAATCGTCTTTCATAAAACAGCGGTACATCTTCCTATTCCTTGTAGTCCGTTACACCTGTAATGAATCGCTATTGTTTTTATGCCGATCTCCTGGGTGTTGACAAGCTCGAGAGACCGATACGGCAAAAACTTTAGCTGGCGCTTATACTTCACTCGAACGGCAGGAAGAACCAGCTGCAATCACTAAAGATTCGTATTGGGAACTACACATACCTGCCCTGGCGGGGAGGAGGGATTGGCGATTATTTACGCACTGAAAAACATTATAACACAGGTACTTATGGCCGGTTCCTTCGCTTTTCTCTTCCCATTGGGACTGGACAAATATGTCCGGGTTTTTAGGCGTAGAAAGCGAATGGAAGCAAAGGATTTTGATCTTGTCATTATTTTGTCCAGCGCTCTGACGATTTTGCTCTGCTCGTTGTTTTCCTCCTCGATTTTTAACTACATTCCATTAAACCTGGGCATTCTGCCGCTGTTTATCGGGATGCTGTATGGAGGCTATAAGACGGGTCTGCCTCTCGCGGGGCTGTACCTTCTGTGCTACTTTTTATTTAATCCCAATTGGACGGTTCTTGGTTTGTTTCTGCATACCGGATTACCGCTATATCCTCTTCTCATTTGGCTGTCCCCAAAGTTCCGGAAAGGTCCGCTCACGGAGAAGATCAACAAGCTGTGGCTGTGCCTTATGCCTGCGATGCTGTTGATCACGGCCGCCCCGATTATCGAATCTCCCAACCTGGATTTAACCGATGCAGGGCTGGTGCTGATCGTTCTCTTCTATATATTAACCAGTATGTTCACCGGAGGTACTCTGGTGTATATGATCGAATTTGCTCTGGAGAAGCTGCGGCTGAAAGAGCAGGTTATGGGCATCTCCGAGAAATACCTCAGGGAAGAGGAGAAGCTGCAGCAGGTCATCGATGCCACGCCCATTTCTATGGTTTCCGTCGATCATGCCGGCAATATTACTAGCATCAACGACACGATGATGAGCCTGGTAAAGACGAAGGACCCCGACCTTTCTAAGCAGGACGTGCTTGGCTACCCCGTCACGATGTTCGTGGATATTATGGGTCAGGACTACATCAACTACCGGATCGTTCAGGCGCTTCAGGGCAAAAAACTGGGCAATGAGCTGATCCGCATCGGAACGCATAACTACTACATAAGCACATCACCATTAACGAATACACATACAGGCGCCATTATCGGAGCGGTTCTCGCTTTTCAGGACGTGACCGAGCTGGCGAGGCTGCGAAGCGAGCTGGAGAATGTGGAGAGGCTCAGCCTTGTCGGCCAGATGGCCGCCAGCATCACCCATGAAATACGCAATCCCATGGCCGTCGTCCGGGGCTTCCTTCAGCTGATGAAGGAGAAGAGCCCGGAAGCGCTCGACCATTACTACCGCATCGTCATGGAGGAATTGGACCGGGCGAACGGTATTATCAACGACTTTTTATCCCTTGCCCAGAACCGTATTGCCGAGAAAGAACAATGGCATCTGCATACGATCATCAGCGATTTAAGCCCGCTGCTGTGGGCGGATGCGAATCTGCGCGGACAGACGATCGAGCTGATCCTCGACGAGAGGGTCCCGGAACTGAGCCTGAACGCCAAAGAAATCAAGCAGCTGGTGCTGAACCTGTCGCGCAACGGCATGGAAGCCATGGAGGAGAAAGGGCAGCTGACGATCGAGACGAGGCTGAACGACTCCTTTGTGGAGCTGATCATCAAGGATACGGGGATGGGGATTGCCAAGAGCAGGCAGGAGCGGCTGTTCGAGCCGTTTTTTACGACGAAAGCCAAAGGAACCGGGCTCGGTCTTGCCCTCTGTCTCAGCATCGTGGAACGCCATCACGGCAAAATATCGGTGGAATCGGAGGAGGGAAAGGGTACAGCTTTCACCATTCATTTCCCGGTTACGGATTCGTGGGCGGGAATGATCTGACAGCCCTTGAGGCCGCCGTTTCTCTTGATTTCGACCCTTATGGATGTATAATAGGAGTATTAACAGCGGATGTTGTTATGAGCTTGTCCATTGATATTTTGTATCCAAGGAGTGATAGGGAATGGCCATGTCTTTTGACAGATATATGAAGGATATGATTCAACCGATGCGTGACGAACTGACGCGCCTCGGCATTAAGGAACTTAGAACGGCGGAAGAAGTAGAGACTTACCTTCCGGACGCGCAAGGCACCACGCTGGTTGTCGTTAACTCGGTGTGCGGCTGTGCCGCCGGCCAATGCCGTCCCGGCGTAGCTCAGGCTTTGCAGCATGACATCGTGCCTGACAATCTGTTTACGGTATTTGCCGGACAGGATAAGGAAGCGACGGCGAAAGCCCGCGAGTATTTCGCTCCGTATCCGCCGTCTTCTCCATCCATCGCCCTGATGAAGGACGGGGAGCTTGTTCATTTTATTGAGCGTCACCAAATCGAAGACCGTTCGGCTCAAGAAATTGCCGACGATCTGATCGAAGCGTTTGACCGGGTGTGCCGTTAATCGGCGCACCGCGTACATAATGCCCCGGGTATTCGGACATCCGATACGTACGGGGCTTTTGTGTTTGAAATCACACCGTATTATTCATCGACTAATCTGTTCAAGCGAGGTGCTTATATCGTGAGTTTGCAGGAAGAAATTATTGCGGCCCTTGGCGTAAAGCCGGCGATCGATGTGGAGAGCGAAGTCCGGAAAAGGGTGGATTTCCTGAAATCCTATGTGAAGAGCGCGGGGGCGAAGGGGCTGCTCATCGCCATCAGCGGGGGAATCGACAGCGCCGTGGCGACCGGCCTGTGCAAACGGGCGACCGACGAGCTCACCGAGGAGGAGGGCAAGGAATATATGACGCTGGGCGTGTTCCAGCCTTTTGCGGTTCAGGAGGATATCGAGCACAGCTACGCGGTGGCGGAAGCCTTTAACCTGAAATATAAGGCCGAGACCAATATCGAAGATGCCGTCGGCGAGATTGCCTTGGAGGCGGAGCATGGGCTCAAGCAAATCGGCATCCACCGCCACCTGACCCCGCAGGGCAAGGGGAACATTAAGGCCAGAACGCGCATGGTGATGCAGTATGCGCTGGCATTCGACCTGAACCTGCTCGTCGTTGGAACAGACCATGCTTCCGAAGCCATTACCGGCTTCTACACGAAGTGGGGCGACGGCGCGGTGGACATTACGCCGCTCAGCACGCTCAACAAACGTCAGGTCCGCCAGCTGGCCGGCTACCTTGGCGTCCCGCAGGCGATTCTGGACAAGGCGCCTACCGCCGGTTTGTGGGAAGGCCAGACGGACGAAGGCGAGCTCGGCATTACTTATGACGAGAACAGCGACTATCTGGAAGGCAAGAAAGTGAGCCCGCAGGCGGAGGAGCGCCTGGAGAGCTACTATAAGCGAACCGCACATAAACGCAATTCGATTCCGGGCATTTAAGCTGACACGGGTGAATCAGGAGCAGGCCGCAAACCGCGGACTGCTTTTTTTGATGCCATCCCGCGGGGCGCCATCCGGACGTGAGGTATGCGGAGCCCAGCGGGATGCGGAAGGTAGACATCTCTTCGCGTGGTTATGTGTTATAGAATGTCAAAATGCAACATATGATTTAACAGACTTGTGCTCTCTACTGGCAGGCAGGGTGGGATATTTCATCAAAGGGGGTGGCGGCATGTGGGTTAAACCTGATTTTGAAGTCATTGAGGTCTGTGCGGAGGTTACCGCATACGCGTATCAGAAGTGACATCCCATGCCGGAGCAATCCGGCATCTATTTTTTTGAGGGGGGCAGGAACATGCTGTTGAAGGTGCTGGGATCGGCGGCGGGGGGAGGCTTCCCGCAATGGAACTGCGGCTGTCCGAACTGCCGCCGCGTGCGGATGCATGATCCCTCATTACGTGCACGGCTGCATAATTCGCTGGCTGTCAGCGATGATGGCAGCGATTGGGTTCTCATCAACGCCACGCCGGATATCGGTGCACAGATCGAGGCCCATGCCGAGCTCGCCCCGGGCTCTTCGATCCGGCAGACGCCCATTTCAACCGTGCTGCTGACGGACGGGGAGCTGGATCATACGATGGGCCTCCTCCACTTAAGGGAGTCCTCGGCAATCGACGTTTACGCCGCGGCGCCCGTATTGGACGCCCTGAAGGAGGCTTTCCCGGTCAGGCAAATCCTGGAGCCCTATGCCGCCTACCGATGGCTCGAAGTCAGTCCGCAGGAATCTTTTCCACTATTTGGGGGCAGAGTAATGGTATATCCGTTCTTTTTGGGCTCCAAGCCGCCGAGGTACGCCTCCGTCCATCGGAGTTCTCATAAGGAGGGGGCCCCCACATCCCCTTGGGTTGTCGGCTACCGAATGGTGGACCAGCGGACCGGAGGGACTGCGGTATACGCGCCCGGTGTCGAGTCCTGGTCGAACGAGCTTCTTACCCAATTGGAATCGGCCGACTGTGTCCTTGTGGACGGCACCTTTTGGCATTCGGATGAGCTTCGGCGGCTGGACATTTCCGAATTGGCCGCATCCGACATGGGGCATGTCCCTATTGCCGGCCCAGGTGGAAGCCTGGAGGGCCTTTCCCGAATAGCGGCCGGGCGAAAAATTTACATCCATATCAACAATACCAATCCGATCCTTGACGAGGCTTCTGCGGAGAACCGCAGGCTCCGTGAGCTGGGGATCGAGGTAGGTTACGACGGTTTGAAATTGGAGGTCTAACATGAACCAGCATTTGCTCTCGAACGAAGAATTAACGATGAGGCTGCGCCAGGTCGGGGAACAGCGTTATCACGATAAGCATCCTTATCACGTACGCATGCATGAAGGAAAGCTGAGCCCCGAGCAGCTTCGGGCTTGGGTGGCGAACCGGTTCTATTACCAGAAAAATATCCCCGTCAAGGATGCCATCATCCTTTCCAAGCTGCCCTCCAGGGAGGAGCGCCGCCACTGGATACAGCGCATTGTGGACCATGACGGTACGGAAGGAAGCGAGGGAGGGATCGAAGCTTGGATCCGCCTTGGCGAAGCCGTCGGCATTCCGAGAGAGGAAATGCTGGATGAGCGCCATGTTCTTCCCGCCGTCCGGTTTGCGGTCGATGCCTACGTGAACTTCTGCCGCCTGCAGCCGTGGCTCATTGCCGTAGCTTCCTCTTTGACGGAACTGTTCGCTCCCGTCCTCATTTCCCAGCGAATCGCTGTGTTTGAACAGCTGTATCCATGGATCCGTCCGGAAGGGCTGGAGTATTTCCAGGCCAGGCTGCATCAGGCTCCGCGGGACGCGGACCATGGTTTGGAACTCGTTCTGCGCGAATGCAAGGATCGTGGCGAGCAGGAGCAGGTGATATCCGCCCTGCACTTTAAATGCGATGTCCTCTGGGCCATCCTGGATGCGTTAAGTCTGGCGTATCCCGATGCGGAGGCGCAGCGATGATCGCTTGGGGACTGTCGGAGCAGCTCAGGCTGCGAAGTCCCGCACGGCTGAAGTTCGATAAAGCCAGACAAACCGATATGCTCCTGCTCCCCGAACGCGTCGTTAATCTGAATCCGACGGCCGGGGCCATTCTTTGGCTGTGTGACGGGACGCGGTCGATTGGGCAAATCATCGGGGAGCTTGAAGCGAAATACAATCAATCCAATCTGCAAGAGGATGTTCTCGAGTTTCTCACGCAAGCGATCGAGCGGGGGTGGATTGAAAAGTGTCCGTAAGCATACCGTATGCCCTGTCGGCGGAAATTACCCACCGGTGCCCTCTTCACTGCGCCTACTGTTCGAATCCGGTAGAGCTCGCCAAAAGGGAGCATGAGCTGAGCACGCAGGAATGGATCAGGGTATTCACGGAAGCCAGTGAGCTCGGGGTCGTGCAGCTCCACCTGACCGGCGGTGAGCCGCTCATGAGACCGGACGTAGACCAGCTGATCCGGCAGGCCCGGGAACTGGGCCTCTTTGTGAATGTCATTACCAGCGGGGTCGGCGTGACAGAGAAACGCATGCTGCAGCTGGCGGACGCGGGGGTCGACAGCATGCAGCTCAGCGTACAGGCGTCCGAGCCGGGCCTGGCGGATGCGATTGCCGGTTCCCGGGCACATGAATTCAAAAGGAAAACGGCTGCCCTGATCCAGGCGGCGGGGATCCCCTTACATATGAATGCCGTTTTGCATCGGCAAAATATCCATCTCGTGGAGGATATCATCGAGATGTGTGTGTCATGGGGAGCCCGACGGCTGGAGCTGGCGAATACCCAGTACTACGGCTGGGCGCTGCTCAACCGCCGGCATCTGCTGCCGACAAGAGCGCAGCTCGCGGCGGCCGAGGAAGCTTTTTTCCGGGCCAAAGCCCGCTTTGACCGCCAGATTGAACTGATCTGGGTCCTTCCGGATTACTATGAGGATTTCCCCAAACCTTGCATGGGCGGGTGGGGCGAAATTTCGATGACGGTGACCCCCGACGGAACCGTGCTGCCCTGCACCGCGGCATCCAGCATCCATACCTTGACCTTCGAATCCGCTAAAGAGCGGAGCCTCGAATGGATATGGCGGGAATCCGCCGCCTTCAACAGCTTCCGCGGCTTCGACTGGATGGCGGAGCCCTGCCGGAGCTGTGAACACCGTTTCCGCGATTTCGGCGGATGCCGCTGCCAAGCTTACCTGCTGGCCGGCGACGCCCGACAGGCGGATCCTGTCTGCCAGTGGTCGCCTCATCACGGACTGATATCCGATATTTTATCTTCCCTCAATCAAGACCACGATGAACCATCTGTTACTGCACCTCATCGCCCTGTGCCTTCTTATTCCTATCGCGGCAGGTTCAAGAAGAACGGAGGAATGACCGGTGACCATATTTGACGCCCACTGCGATGTGCTGAGCAAACTGCTTGAGCATCCGCAGCTGGATTTTGCGCACGAACAGGATTTGCTGGATGTCACACTGGAACGCATGCAACAATCCGGCATCAGGTTCCAGAACTTTGCCGTCTACTTGCCCGAAAAGTATGCCGGGGAGTTTCGTTATGTGCTGGAGAGCATCGATCTGTTTCATGAGAAGGTGCTCGCAAGCGGCCCGATTCATTTTATAAGGTCCAGGGATGACCTCGAGTACGCAGAGAAGAAAGGACTGACCGGGGCGCTGCTATCGCTTGAAGGAGTCGACGCACTGCAGGGAAACCTGGCCTATGTGCGGATCCTGCATCATCTGGGCGTCCGGAGTATCGGCATCACCTGGAATTACGCCAATTGGGCGGCGGACGGCGTCATGGAGTCCAGGAGAGCGGGATTGACCGAGAAAGGACGGCAGCTGATTCAAGAATGCAACCGTCTGGGCATGATCCTGGACGTATCCCATCTCTCGGAAAAAGCGTTCTGGGAGCTGGCGTCGCTGTCCGCGAAGCCGCTCATCGCATCCCATTCCAATGCCGGCAAAATATGCCCGCGGCGCAGAAATTTGAGCGATGAACAGATTGGTTCCATCATCCGGACGGGTGGAGTCATCGGTGTCACCTTTGTGCCGCCCTTTGTCCATCCGGAGGAAACGGTAACGATGGACCGGCTGCTCGCGCACATCGACCATATCTGCTCGCTTGGGGGCCGCCGGCATATCGGTCTGGGCTCGGATTTCGACGGTATCCGCGAAAAGATTGCGGGCCTGGAGCATGCGGGGAAATATCATGATCTGGTTGAATTGCTGCAAAAGCATTACAGCGAGGAGGATGTGGAAGGCTTTATCTGCGGCAACTGGTATCGTTTCTATTTGAAGCATCTGCCAGCTGCGACGTCATGTCTGTTTCCTCCGGATTATCGCAATCACTAAATCGAAAAAAAGGAGTTCCATCTTGGGATGGGACTCCTTTTTCGTTTGGTCTTTAGGATACCGTAATCGTACCCGTCATATTGTCATGGCCCGAGCCGCACTGGATCGAGCAGTTGTAATCGTAGGTCCCGGCTTTGTCAACGGTAAAGGTGGCCGTTTGTCCGTCCTGCAAATTGACGTTCAGGTCAGGAATCTCGAAGCCGTGTACGCCATCCACGTTCTTGAAGGTCAGCTTGACCGTGTCGCCGGCTTTCAGATCGATATTGGGCGGGTCAAAAGCAAAGTTTTTCGCCGTCACGGTAATTTCTTTAGTTTGTCCTCCGCCAGGGGACGGAGCTGTATTGTTGGCAGGCGGAGCCGCCGTACCGTTATTGCTTTTGCCGCATGCGCTTAATACCAATACGATCGAGAGCAGCGCTATCGTAAAGATCAAACGGAATTTCGGTTTCATCGTCGTCCTCCTTGATATGCAAACTGGGGTGGTGTGATCCTTCTCCTTCAAGATGACCGATTCGAATCGCTTTTATACCTGCCTGAAATCGGCCAAGAATGTTGCTCGGGTGCAAATTCGGGGTGTGTACCAAGAACCGTTTATTTTTCTGAATGATTTTTAGTCATGCTGGAAATATTACGTTACAACGCTTCTAATGAAAAAATGAGGAGATCGTTCCAAATGAGAAAAACTCACGTGATGATTGGCGCAGCCCTTCTAAGTACAAGCCTTGCTCTAAGCGGCTGTAATACGAATAAGAACAATAACGCAGCGGCACCGGCTCCGGCGCAAAATACAAACGAGAACAAACCATCCACGACGCCGGGAAAAGTGACGGGTACCTCTTTCAAAAACTTCGGCACCTATGGATTCGATCTGAAAAATACCCGCCATGTCCCTTATAAAGAGGTGACCGCGGCCAACGTCAAGGATTTGGGCGTCATCTGGAGCGCGGACCTGAAGGAGCTTGACAAAGACGTCAAGAACGGGAATCAATGCTATCCGGTGTTCGTCGACGGCATCGTATACATTACGACCGCCGGGAATCAGGTATTCGCCTTCGACGGCGCGACCGGCAGTCAAATCTGGCACTGGAAGCCGTCCGCAGAACAAGCTGCGACATTCAGCAAGTCGGGGATCATTGCCAACCGCGGCGTCGCTGTAGGGGAAGGCAAAGTGTTCATGCTGACCGTCGACAATCAGATAGTGTCCCTGGACCAGAAGACCGGCAAGCTGATCAAAATGGTGCCGATCTCCGAGTCCATCAAAGGTGTGACGCTGGAGAACGGTTATTACGAAACGACAGCGCCCGTGTATTACAAAGGCAACATTTATATCGGCAGCAGCGGCGGGGACAACGGCATCCGCGGGTTTGTCAACGCTTATAAAGCGAGCGACCTGTCGCCAGCCTGGGCCTCTCCTTTCTACACGGTCCCGCCTAAAGGCCAAGACTGGCTCGCGAACAGTAAATTCCAGGGCGGCGGCGCGGTATGGAATCCGCCGGCCATCGATGAAGAGACAGGCATTATGTACTTTGCCGTGGGCAACCCGGCGCCGGACTTTTACGGCGAATCCCGGCCAGGAGACAACCCGCACACAGACTCGGTGGTCGCGGTCGACGCGGCCACGGGCAAGCTGATATGGGCGAAGCAGGAAATCAGCCATGACCTCTGGGATTATGACGCCGCGGCTTCACCGATGATCCTGAATGCCACCGTCAAAGGCAAGCAGCAAAAAATCGTCGTGCAGGGCGGGAAGTCGGGACAATGGTACGCATGGGACGCCAAGACCGGAGCCGTCGTATGGGACGGGGTTCCTTTTGCCAAGATCGATCATCCCAAGCCGACGCCAGAGGGCGTCACGGTGTACCCCGGCGTCCTCGGAGGCGAGAACTATGCTCCCGAAACGTATGATCCCGCAACGAATTACGTGCTGATTCCGAGCGTGGAACAAGGGGCTATCGTCAAGTCCGCGAAAAGCCAGACGGAAGCTTCGACACCGGACATGCCCGGAGCGGCCGCGTTCGGTACGACAACCTCAGCGCCAGCGAATGATGTGCCGTACGGAACCATCACGGCGATGGATGTGAATACCGGTAAAAAAGCCTACCAGCTCAAGACGAAGGATCCGATGCGAGGCGGCTTTACGAGCACGACGACAGGACTGGCTTTCTACGGCGAGCTCGACGGGAAGATCAACGCCCTGGATATTAAAAAGGGCAAGGTCATCTGGTCTTTCCAGACGACGGGCAGCAGCATTCAAGCAGCCCCGGCAATTTTCGTCGTAGACGACAAACAATATATGGCCTTTACTTCCGGCGGTCCCAAACCGAAAGTGTTCGTGTTCGGTCTTGGCGGCGACAAAACGCAAGGCAAGACGGGTACGGCGGAAGACACGAACGCTCACCAGAGTAAATAAGGTTCATGAAGCGGGGTAGAGCCTATGGCTTTGCCCCTGTTTATTTGCAAAAAAGAAAAACGACGATCGTAAAGGGAGGAATCGAATCCATGAGGTGTTTGCAGCGACTGTCCATTTTGATCATAACGGTGTGTCTTGCCGGATGTGCCGGGATGCCCTCGAAGCCGGTATCCTCGGACACTCCCGCATCGCCGCAAGCGGCGGATCATGGCGCTCAACTGACGGTTGAATCTCCGTCCCTGCGGCTTAAGCAATGGAAGTCGGACGGGTCCCACATGACCTCCGTTCACGGGAGGCTGCTCCTCGACAATCAGCCTGTGGCCGGCGCTATGGTGCATACCAGCCAGAGCCAAATCGACGTCCCCACAGGGAAGGACGGATCTTTCGCCCTGACCGTTGACCAAAGCCTCCTGGCTGAGACTCAGATCGGTATCGCTTCCCTTAAGGACGCCACTGTATCCGGGAAACCTCTTGTCCCGGAAATGTCGAAGCGGCTTCTTGCTGCTTCAGCCATGATCAGCGTGAATTATCCGATTGAGGTGCTGAAGGTGGAAGACGACCCCGGGGATTCGTCCAAGGTTCAGGTTCACGGACGGGTCATCGCCGGCAGCGGTGATGTCGTATCCTACTTTCAAGTGGATAAATACCGGATGGGCGGGGTTGTTAAAGACGCAAATGGCAGACCGGTCGAGAACGCGGTGGTCTGGTTCGACCGGGATCAAGGCGAAGGCTTCGGGAAATCGACGCCGACCGATCGAGACGGCAGATATTCCATTTTCTATTGGCCAGAGGATGAAGAAACGAATCTGTCGGTCACGATCGGCACCATGAGGTACACGCTTCCTGAAGGCAGGGTGTTCAAGATGCCCGAAAACACGAGCGTGGAGATCGACATCACACTGCCGGAAGAGGGCACGGTCATCATGGATTATCCTCCGTATCTGGTGAGCCGGACATCCCCTGGCGCGATGTACACCGGAGTGCTGGTCGGACTGAATCTGCCGAAAGATGTCCTGTACTCCGTTACCATTCCGAACAGGAAAGGCGAATTTACCGTGACCGTTGCCAAAAAGGTGTGGAAGCAGAAGCCGGCCTTTTTCGAGACCCGGATGTCCAAATTCGTCGAGGGACGCTTCACTTGGGGCGATACCCTGCCGGCTGGTTTTGTTCAGCCTGCCGCTGAAGACCCGAAGCATATTCCGTTTAAATATGATGAACGTCCGGCTCACTCTACAGCTATTTAGATAGCGGTACAACAGAATGTGCTGTTGATTGATCGACCCGACCGGGAGTCAAAAGCACAAAAAATCCCTGACCTACATTTGAAGTAAGTCAGGGATTTTTATAGGTGCTGACCCATGCATTTCGGGCAAACTAACCGCGGTCCCGTTCCGGGTTTCCTTTGCGCATGCCGGCTAGTCCGATCAGACCCAGCAGTCCGAGCCAGCCCCAACCTCCGCCGCGGTTCGTGTCCGTCGCTGCGTTCGTCCGGATTCTGTTATTGTCAGTCAGCATATTCGTATTGGATCCGGTGTAGCTGTTTGTTCCCATCCGGCCGGTGTTGTTCGTTCCGTAATTCGTATTCAAGTATTGGCTGCCTGTTCCGGTGCCATATACGCTGACATGGTAATGGGACGTCGTACCGACATTGTTCACCCGGTATTGCGACCCTCCGGTGGATTGGGTTCCGATGGTCCCCGTGCCCATACCTGTGCCCATGCCGCCATTTCCGCCGTCTTGCGCCGTTCCAGCCGCCCCATAAGCAAAGGCCGGAGCAGCCAGCATCAAAGACATGCCTGCAATCAATACACCGATTCTTAACTGTTGTCTCATTGAGGCTACCTTCCTTCGGAGTATGTTTTTAAACTTACGTTATTGTGTCACGGCAGAGGTGAACTTATGCAGATGGGGAGAGCGGAAGCTTTTTAACGGTTTGACGGCATATTCGTTTTTGTCCACGACATATATATCGAAAAGAGCAGGAAACAAAGAACTTTGGCGTGCAGGCCTATAGCTTGTCGATTAAGGTCATCGTAAAACTGATGGGGGAGTGTGTCGAATGGGAAAAATTCATTTGAGGTCGTCCGTAAAGGGCGCAGTGATGGGGGCTGCGATGACCGGAGGGTGGCTGCTGGCCGATCTGCTGCTGCCGGAGCCGTGGGGTGATGTGGTTTTATTCGGTGCGATGGCGGTTTTGAATATAGGCATCGGCTGGAAAATCGGCAGAATGTTCGATCAGCGCGAAGCACAGGAAGCCGGCACCCATGACGAGGCGGCTCATGCCAACAGCCCGGCCAGCCTGGAATCCCGGTAATAGAATGAGTGAGCGGAGAACCGGTGAAAATCAATGATTTGATTTTCGCCGGTTTTTTGTGTTCGGCATGTCTGGCTTCGTGAATTCCCTCGTCGGCGGAAGCATCGCTCAGCAGGGGACAAGCCTATCGCGGACCCGTGCCCGCAATGGGTTGCAATAGTGCCATTTATGTTGGTTTTATGAGCTGCGACGACATGGGGGGTTGCTATAATGACGGTACCAAAAGAGAAATTGGCATTCCAAGAGGGGGAACGACCTTTTATGAACCGTCTAAAAAGAACCTGGCTGCTGCATCGTCGTCGTGGAAACGGCCTACCCATGGACTTTTCGCACAAGGGAAGGATTTCCCCTCATCGTGGAGAATGATGAAGCATTGCCTTCCGTGTTCCCCGCTTCGCCGGAAGGCCAGCAGGCTTATTTGAAAGCGTTAACCGGCATCATCCGCCGCACGCCGGATGACCAGGGCTTGGGCTTCTATTACTGGGAGCCGTGCGGGATCCCGCCGCAGCAGGTGTGGTCCGTCGGCCATGCCAACAATTGGAGCAATCTGACGCTGTTTGATCATGACGGTTATCCGCTCCCGGCGCTTTATATCCCATAGCAGAAAAGAGGTTTGCATTCATATGAAGAAATCCTATCCACCGATCAGCCCGCTTATTTCAGGGTTCATGCATGGGGCTGACTATAACCCGGACCAATGGCAGCACGATCCGGAAGTGCTTGAAGAAGACATCCGGCTGATGAAGCTGGCCAAATGCAACGTGATGGCCATCGGCATTTTTGCCTGGGCTGCGCTGGAGCCGGAGGAAGGCGTATTTACGTTCAACTGGCTGGACCAAGTGCTCGACCGGTTTGCGGCGAACGGGATTTATGCATGGCTCGCAACCCCTAGCGGCGCAAGGCCCGCATGGATGTCGGAGAAGTATCCCGAAGTGCTGCGCGTAGGGGAGAACCGTGTGCGCAATCTGCATGGGGGGCGCCATAACCACTGCTACTCCTCGCCCGTATACCGGGAGAAGACCCGGATCATCAATACGAAGCTGGCGGAACGGTATGCGGACCATCCGGCCGTGATCGGCTGGCATATCTCCAATGAATACGGCGGAGAGTGCCACTGCAGTTACTGCCAGGAAGCGTTCCGCGAGTGGCTGAAGGCGCGTTACGGATCGCTGGAGGCTTTGAACAAGGCTTGGTGGACGTCGTTCTGGAGCCATACGTATACCGACTGGTCCCAGATTGAATCTCCTGCCCGGCACGGGGAAAAGATGGTCCACGGCCACAATCTGGACTGGAGAAGGTTCGTCACGGACCAAACCGTGGACTTCTGCAAACAGGAAATCGCCCCGCTTAAGGCGATTCGGCCGGATCTGCCTGCGACAACGAACATGATGGACTGGTTCGAAGGGCTGGATTACCGCAAATTCGCGGATGTGCTGGATGTTATCTCATGGGATGCCTATCCGACGTGGCATGACAAGCAGGACCCGGGCAGGCTCTCCGCCTGGTTCTCCTTTAACCACGACCTGTTCCGTTCGCTGAAGGGCGGGCAGCCTTTCATGCTGATGGAGAGCACGCCGAGCCTGACGAACTGGCAGCCGGTCAGCAAGCTGAAGCGCCCGGGCATGCATCTGCTCTCGTCGCTGCAGGCCGTAGCGCACGGTTCGGACACTGTGCAGTATTTTCAGTGGCGCAAGAGCCGCGGCTCCAGCGAGAAGTTTCACGGGGCCGTCGTAGACCACGCCGGGCATGAGCACACACGGGTGTTCCAGGATGTGGCCCGGCTGGGCGGCCTGCTGGAGCAAATCGCTACGGTGACCGGTTCCGGCGTGCCGGCGGAGACGGCCATTATCGCGGATTGGGATAACCGCTGGGCCGTGAAGGATGCCCAGGGGCCGCTGAACCGGGGAATCGACTACGAGGGCACGGTGATGCAGCATTACCGCGCCTTCTGGAATATGGGCGTGCCCGTGGACGTCATCGGTTCCGGCGGCGACCTCTCGCGGTACAAGCTGATCGTTGCGCCGATGATGTATTTGTGCACCGCGGAAGCCGGAGCCGCTCTGGAGGCGTTTGTTGCCGGCGGAGGCACATTGGTGGCGACCTACTGGTCCGGCATCGTCAATGAGAGCGACCTGTGCCATCTGGGCGGATTTCCCGGACCGCTTCGCAAGACGCTCGGCATCTGGTCCGAAGAGATCGACGGTCTGCATGAGGGCGAGCTCAACCGGCTGATCCCCGTACAGGACAACGGCCTGGGCCTCGAGGGCGATTATGAGCTGTACGACCTGTGCGACCTGATTCATCCTGAGGGCGCCCGGGTGCTGGCGGAGTACGGCGACGATTTCTACGCGGGGCGTCCGGTGCTGACGGTGCATTCATTCGGCCAAGGCAAGGCCTATTATCTCGCCTCACGCGCGAAGGAGCCGTTCTACGGCGATTTCTACGCCCGTCTCATTCGGGAAGCGGGGGTCAGCCCGGTGCTGAATACCAAGCTTCCGCAAGGAGTTACAGTACAGCTCAGGTCGGACGGAAGCACAGATTATGTGTTTGTCCTGAACTTCACGGGTGAGGACAAGCAGGTGGATCTGGACGAGCGGGAATACCGCGATCTGCCTGACGGCGAGCCCGTCGCCGGAAGCATCAAGCTGGAGGGATACGGTGCGCGGCTGCTGACGCGAAGCACAATATAACGCAGATGGTAACAGGGATGCGGAGCCCGGCGAAGGGCTCCGCATTTTTCGCCTGTGCTCCGGGTTTGTGGACGTTGCCGGGGTTCATTCCATGAAGGATAGCTGGTGAAAGCTGCCTATTTACAAGCTGCTCGTTTTTGGGGCGTGCACCTGTTACAATAGGATTTGTATGTCATGGAAGGGAAGGTGCGGGGCATTGATTTACGGAATCGGGCACGATGTGCTGGAAATCAAGCGGGTTGGGCTGCTTCTCGGCAGCCGTCAGGGCTTCCGTTTTATGGAGCGGGTGCTGACCGCCCGTGAAAGGGAGGAAGCCAAAAGACGGGGCGGAAACCTGACCGAGTTTGTCGCCGGGCGCTTCGCTGCAAAGGAGGCCATCTCCAAAGCCTTCGGCTGCGGGATCGGCGGGAAAATCGGCTTTGTGGACATGGAAGTGCTGCCCGATGAGAGCGGCAAACCCGTCGTGGTTCTGAACGAGCAGGCTTGGGAGCGCCTCGAGCTTCCGGGTGAGCCGGAATATGTGATCCATCTATCGATCTCCCACCAGACCGAGCTGGCTTCCGCCTTCGCCATTGTGGAGAAGCGGGACTAGGCCGGCTCATGATCAAGCCAGCCAGAAAGGTATGAAGGACCTCATGAGCAGTTCGATAAGTGCAATGGAGCAGAAACGGCATTTCAGCATCAACCTGCTGGAATGGTACGAAAAGCATAAACGGGATTTGCCGTGGCGGCGCCACCGCAATCCCTACTATATTTGGGTGTCGGAAATCATGCTGCAGCAAACGCGGGTGGACACGGTTATTCCATTCTTCAACCGGTTCATCGAGCGGTTTCCGACCGTGGAGGACCTGGCCGACGCCCCTGAGCAGGATGTGCTCAAATCCTGGGAAGGCCTCGGGTATTACTCCCGGGCGCGTAATTTGCAGGCTGCGGCCAAGCAGGTGAAGGAGCTGCACGGCGGCATGGTGCCGGACGACAAGGCGTCGGTATTCGCGCTGAAGGGGGTCGGCCCGTATACGGCCGGCGCGATTCTGAGCATCGCCTTCAACAAGCCCGAGCCGGCCGTTGACGGCAATGTGATGCGGGTGCTGTCAAGATACTTCCTGATCGAGGAAGATATCATGAAGGGAAGCACACGCGCCTTTATGGAGAGCCTGGTCGTGGAGTTGATCCCGGATAGCCGGGCATCGGACTTCAACCAGGCGCTCATGGAGCTGGGCGCCTTGGTGTGCACGCCCAAGTCTCCACACTGCCTGACCTGTCCGGTGATGGAGCACTGCTCCGCCAGGCAGGAAGGCAAGGAGGAGCAGCTGCCGATCAAGACCAAGGCGAAGCCCCCGCGGCCCGAGTACCGGGTGGTGGCCCTTGTAGAGGGCGGAGGCGACCATAGCGGCCGCGTCCTGATCCGCCAGCGTCCGCAGGAAGGGCTGCTCGCCCGCATGTGGGAGCTGCCGCATTTGCAGACGCCGGCGGTGCGCAGCGGGCGTCTGCCGGACGAGCCGGCGATGGATATCCTCGCCGGGGCGCTGCTCGAGGAAGGCATCGCTGCGCGGCCGATCGCGCATTTCACGGACGCGGAGCATACCTTCAGCCATATTCACTGGAACCTGCAGGTCTACCGCTGCCGCGAAGAGGACCTGCCGCAGGCAGCCGAGCTGAAGGCGATGTACGCGGCCGGGGACGGCGGCGAGCCGTCGGGACAGACGGAGTACCGGTGGATCGACGAGCAGGATATGCAGCACTACGCCTTTCCTAATGTATTCTTGAAAATTTTACAGAACTACTTCAAACATTCATCCTATTAATCGTTTTAAACGTTAACCAAAGCGTGTTGTGCTCGGCAGCCGGGAATTATCCGGCAGAGAGGATAGCAAAAGGGGCTGCCCCTCAAGAAACTGCAATGCAGTTCTTTGGGGGCAGCCCCTTTATTTCCGGAAAGGTACAGCTTACGGCTGTACGATTTCCTGGTAACGTTTGCTGACAACATCCCAGTTCAGAACGTTCCAGAACGCTGCGATGTAGTCCGGGCGTTTGTTTTGGTATTTCAGGTAGTAAGCATGCTCCCAAACGTCCAGACCGAGGACAGGTGTTTGACCTTCCATCAGCGGGTTGTCTTGGTTAGGCGTGCTTGTTACAGCCAGTTTGCCGTTCTTGTCCACGACGAGCCATGCCCAGCCGCTGCCGAAACGGGTTGTAGCCGCTTTGGTGAATTCTTCCTTGAATTTGTCCAAGCCGCCAAGCTCACTGTCGATTGCTTGAGCCAGAAGGCCGTTTGGCTTGTCTCCGCCTTTAGGCGCGATGATTTCCCAGAAGAGGGAGTGATTTGCGTGTCCGCCGCCGTTGTTGCGAACGGCTGTACGGATGTTCTCAGGCACGCTGTCCAGGTTGGAGATCAGTTCTTCAAGGCTTTTGTTTTGCAGTTCAGGAGCATTTTCCAGAGCCGCGTTCAGGTTCGTTACATAAGTGTTATGGTGACGGTCGTGATGGATTTCCATCGTTTGAGCGTCGATGTGCGGCTCGAGCGCATCATTCGGGTATGGAAGTGGTGGTAATTGAAATGCCATGATAAATACCTCCTGTTAATGTTTTTTTGGGTAGAATCAACGCAGGCGGTTGACTCATATGAATAAAGGAACGCTTTTGTTGTCCAAAAGAGCCCTTTATCGGCATAAGTATGTAGCATGGAATGTGATTCCATTTCTATTAAACCGTATTTTTTCGATTAAATCAACATTTATGTTTACAAAGTCGAATTAATCCTGAGATGGGCTTGCCGGCTGTATTGGAACGGACTTATCCGCCGCCTTTTTGCCTGTGCGAACCTCAAATGATTCAGGCGGGCAGAGCCATTCTTTCATCGCGAGAAAAAAACTTTTTGGATTCCGTGAAGACACCCAAAGACGCATTTGTTATCCTTTACCCAAATCCCGAAGGATTATGCCGCAAAACCAGTCCATTATATGGCAAATTTACAGATCATAGAATGAAAACGCTTGCTTTAAAGCGCTTCCAAAAGAAAACGCGTGTTTTTTAAAGTAAACTATGGTTTAATGGATGATAAAGAAGGATTTTCACGGTTTTTGTCGTAATACTATACCTTGGATTAGAGGGTTTTTTTGTTTCCCTGAAAATCCCTTAATCCTATAAAGCTAACGAAAAGGGAGATTTAAGACATGCATGTTCGTTCCTTTCAGTTAAGTGATGCGACTCGTGTCAACGAGCTGCTGCAAATCGCGTTATCCGAAGAATGCTACGAGAATACGATCGAACCTTTCTCCAGGCAGCTCTACTGGGATTCCGACCTGATTATGGTTGCAGAAGAGGATGAACAGATCGTCGGTGCCCTGATCGGCACGATCGAGCATAACCACGGCTTCTACTATCGTATCGCCATCCATCCGGATTACCGCCGCAAGGGAATTGGCAAGGCACTGGTCACCATGATGGAAGGCCGGTTCCAGCAGCGTAAAGTCAGCGGAATTATGATTGCAGGAGACGAGCATAACAAGGCCGCGATGCCTCTGTACGAGGCAATGGGCTACGGGGCCAACAAGGTGCTGCAGGCATTCCAGAAACTCAGCATTGTCGCGCCGCAATAGAGATAACGACCCTTTGGTATTATGGAGAAAACGTACATCCATATCGCTAATAAGCAATATTTACTATACTTGAGCATATCTTCACGGCGTTGCAAAAGGCCCGAAGATATGCTTTTCTGTATATATGGGAATTTGTCATAAAAATGAGGTGTAGCATGAATCAAGTCGATCAGCGGGAGCAAGGCCTCCCCGAGCCGGTTCCGGTTACAACGCCCGGAGATCAAGCAGGCAAGCGCGGCTGGCTGTCCGAATTTTGGGACTGGGCCAAAACACTGGTTATCGCATTTGTCATTATGATGCTGCTGAATTTATTCGTTTTTAATCTGTCCATGGTCCGCGGGCAGTCGATGCAGCCGACGCTGGTAGAGCAGGAACGGCTGTTTGTCGATAAGATCGTATATGATTTTACCGCACCGAAGCACGGCGAGGTCGTCGTCCTTCGCGACCCGAGCAACGGCCCGGAGAAAAAGGAATTTCTGGTCAAGCGGATCATCGGCGTGCCGGGCGACACCGTGGAAGTGAAGAACCACAAGCTGTACGTGAACGGTAAGGAGCAGAGCGAGCCTTACACCGAGGTGGAAATTCAGGATCCGGATTTCGGCCCGATGAAGCTGGACAAGGATCACTATTTTGTGATGGGGGATAACCGGCATGCCGGTGCAAGCCGGGACAGCCGTTCCTTCGGCAGCGTGGAAGCGAGCGCGATCGTAGGGCGGGCCGAATTTATTTTCTGGCCGATATCCAAAGCGAGATCGCTGTAAGGCATTATGGAAAGACTCTTAACGGAAAGGAGGCCGCAAGGAGAAATGACATCAGGTAAACCACAGGCTGCGTACGCTCCTTCGGCTTCGCCGTGGGAGCAGCTGAAACAGGACATTAAAGAGGCGGCGGCCGGGTTCGGCATTGACGATATCGGTTTTGCTTCGGCCGACCCGTTTGTCTCTCTGAAATCGATTCTCGAGAACCACCGCAAGCTTGGTTACGAATCCGGCTTTGAAGAGCCGGACCTGGACAAACGCGTCACCCCGGCACTCCCCGATGCACAGCCCGCCTCCCTCATTGCTATCGCCGTAGCCTATCCATCCAAAATGGAACACAAGCCCAAGCAGGTGCCTGGACAATATCGGGGGATCCTCGCCCGTTCCGCATGGGGGCGGGATTACCATCAGGTGCTGCGGGACGCGATGGGCAAGCTTGAGGCGTTTATCCGGGAGCGGGTGCCGGGTGCGGTGATGGAGAGCATGGTGGATACCGGGGCATTGGTGGACCGGGCGGTTTCGGAGCGGGCCGGCATCGGCTTCAGCGCGAAGAACTGCTGCATCATTTCGCCCAAATGGGGGTCTTGGATCTACCTCGGGGAGATGGTGACCAACATTCCGTTTCCGCCGGATACGCCCGTGACGGAGGACTGCGGTGACTGCACGATGTGCATCGACGCCTGCCCGACGGGAGCGCTGGTCGGTCCCGGCCAGCTCAATGCGCAGCGGTGCATCTCCTTTTTGACCCAGACCAAGGGCTTTCTGGAGGACGAGGTGATGCGCAAGATCGGCAACCGGCTGTATGGATGCGATACCTGCCAGGTCATCTGCCCAAAGAACAAGGGGAAGAACTGGACGCATCATGAATATTTGCTGCCGGAGCCCGAGAAGGACAAACCGCTGCTGCTGCCTATTTTGGATTTAAGCAACAAGGAGTTCAAGGAGAAGTTTGGGGAAAGCGCGGCCGCCTGGCGCGGACGCAAGCCGATTCAGCGTAATGCCGTGATCGCGCTTGGTAACTTTAAGGACAAAACAGCGGTGCCCCGTCTCGGCAGGGTGCTGCTGGAAGACCCAAGACCGGAACTGCGGGGTGCCGCAGCTTGGTCTCTGGGCCGTATAGGAGGGGAAGAAGCTTTGAATTGGCTGAATAAAGGTCTGGCTTCAGAACAGGACGAAAAGGTGAGAGACATGATGAACGAAGCGCAGGAGAAGCTTCAGCCCGCTGAAAGCGGACAACCCGCAGATGCCGAAATGGCTGCGGATGATTTTTCTCCCGGTCTGGGAGGCGATAAGGAAACGGTCTATTATTCGGAGATGATTTCTCCGATCGGCCCACTGACGCTGTGCGCGACGGAGAAAGGGCTATGCCTGATCGAGTTCGGACCGTTTAACGTCAAGGAGGCGGTTCTCCAGAAATGGTCCCGCACCTGGTGCGGCGGCGGTGATTTTGTACAGGATGACGAGCGTCTGGCAGAGGCGAAGCGCCAGTTGGGCGAGTACTTTGCCGGGGAACGCAAGACGTTCGACGTACAGCTGGATATGAGGGGAACGCCGTTTCAGCTTCAGGTTTGGAGCTCGCTTGCCGATATTCCTTATGGAGAGATCCGATCCTACGCAGACATCGCGAATGCGATTGGCAGACCGAAGGCCGTCCGTGCCGTCGGCGGAGCCAACAACAAAAATCCCGTACCGCTGATCGTCCCTTGTCACCGGGTGATTGGCGCCGACGGCAGTCTCGTAGGATATGGCGGTGGGATGGAGATCAAACGCCATCTCTTGACCCTGGAGAACTCCCTGCCCGAACGAAAGGGATGGGCCGATTAAGTAACCAATCGGGGGAACGTTCATGAGGTATGTAGGCATTGAAAGTGTGGAGCCCGGTCAATTTTTGGGGAAAACCATCTATTCCGGGAATGGGACGGTACTGCTGTCGGCGGGAGTCCAGCTTACCGTTTATATGATCAGTACGCTGAACCGAATCGGGGTCACGATGCTCTACATCCAGGATCCGCTGTATGCGGACGTGGAGACGGAGGACATTCTGAGCGAGGCAACCAAACAGGGCCTGATTCAGGAGATGAGCGACGCTTTTGAGGCGGTGCGGTCGGGCAAGGAATGGAACACCCAGCTGATCGGCGCCAGCGTAGACCATCTTCTCGAGGACGTGATGAACAACAAGGAGCTGCTCGTGCAGCTTACGGATGTCCGGACCGCAGACAACGGCCATTATGTGCACGCGATGAATGTATGCCTGTTGTCCACGGTGATGGGCGTCAATATGGGCCTGAATTATCAGCAGGTCAAAGAGCTCGCTACGGGCGCCCTGCTGCATGATATCGGCAAGAACGGCATGCGGGAGGGAGACGAGCTGTTCCCGGATTCCAAGAGCCACCACACCTGGCGCGGGTTCGAGAAGCTGAAGAACAAAAGGGAGTTCGGCCTGCTGATCGCCCAAGTCGCCCTTCAGCATCATGAGCGGGTAGACGGCTTGGGCGTTCCCCGGGGACTGACCGGAGACGAGATTCATTTGTATGCCAAAATCGTCGCCGCTGCGGACGCTTATGACCGGATGATTCATCCGCTGAAGCCTTCGGGCCGGAGACTGATGCCTCATGAAGCCTGCGAGCAAATGATGGCCATGTCGGAAAAGCAGCTCGACCACGGCGTGCTGGTCCAGTTTACGAGGATGGTGTCGATCTATCCGAACGGGACGGCCGTCAAACTGTCGAACAAGGAGACGGGGCTTGTGGTCCGTCAGCACCGGGGGCTGCCGGGACGTCCGGTCGTCCGGATCGTGCGCGGAGAAGCGGGTCATTTGGATATTAAAGAGCTGGATTTGGCGCAGGAAACGACTGTATTTATCGAGGCCGTATTGGCCTAGAATTCATTTGCGAGCCGCATTTGGACATGCTATGATAGGTTCGTGCTGCTCAGGCATGCGCAAGGAATCGATTTATACTTATAGGGGTGGCGGAATATGCAATATGTAATTCCAATTATTACGCTGATCGTCGGCTTGGTCGGCGGGTTTTTTATCGGCGTGTATTATCTGCGCAAGCAAATGGAAAAAATGCAGAATGACCCGCAAATGCTTCAAAAGATGGCCAAGCAAATGGGTTACAACCTGAACGGGCGCCAGATGCAGAAGGCGCAGCAGATGATGAAAAATCAGCAGTTTTCCGGCAAGAAGGGCCCGGCACAAGGTCAAGGCCGCAAAAAGAAATAATCCCCTCGGCATAGAACGTCTACAGAGAAGCAGGGGGTAGCGATAGGAGGAAGTGCTGTGGCTGGCGTTAAAGATTACGTAAACACGCGGGTTGGTGAAAACCGCGAGAAGATCGAGTACCATATCGAGCAAATTTTGAAGCTGATCGGTGAAAATCCCGAGCGGGAAGGGCTTCTTGAGACACCCGCCCGCGTAACCCGGATGTACGAGGAAATTTTCGCCGGATATGAGGTAGACCCGCGTGATGTGCTGGGCGTGACCTTTGACGAAAATCATGAGGAACTGGTGATCGTCAAGGATATCGTGTATTACAGCCAATGCGAGCATCATATGGCGCCGTTTTTCGGCAAGGTCCATATCGGCTACATTCCGAGCGGGAAAATTGCCGGACTCAGCAAGTTGGCCCGGTTGGTCGAGGCGGTCACCCGCCGTCTGCAGGTGCAGGAGCGAATTACGTCCCAAATCGCCGACATTATGGTCGATGTGCTGCAGCCGCATGGCGTAATGGTCGTCGTGGAAGGCGAGCATCTGTGCATGTGTTCGCGGGGCGTGAAGAAGCCTGGCAGCAAGACGGTGACCTCCGGCGTACGCGGCATTTTCCGCGAAGACCCGGCGTCGAGAGCGGAGTTTCTGTCTTTGATCAAAAACTAAGTCGGAAATATAAAAAGAGGGCATGCCCGGAAGGGGGCGTGCCCTCTTTTATTTGTGCGGCTATTTTTTGAAGATTATAGAATTTATAAATTTCAGCGAAGCTGAACCATTCTATAAATCGCAAGAAAAACTTCAGCTAATCGCGGTCTGTCTTCTTTGAAGGTACGTCGATAGACGTTTTTCTTATCATAGGGTCATTATCGATATCCTTCTGCTCAGCCAGCTTGATATTGCCAAGGAAGGTGGACACCCGGCGCAAATATTCACGCGAGTATTCGCGGAAGATCAGCTCGTGGTGGCTGCCTTTCACGATCCAGACGTCCGAATATGGGTTGGTCTGGTTGGCGGCGAGCTTCTCTGCGATCGGATACGGCGCCTTCTCGTCCTCCGTCCCGTGGATAAAGAAGATCGGGAAGGGATAATCCTCTTTTTTGACCTGCTGGTATGGAATCTGGTTCAGGCTCGTGCCGTTCAGCACAGGGAAGAGCAGCTGCAAAATTTCCAGCGACGGATGCCGCGGCAGGTCGATCTGATTTTTGATGTTATGGTACAGCGTATCCGGCTCGAGCAGGAAGGTGCTGTCGAGAATCATGGCGTCGACATCCTTGGTCTGCAGGCCGGCCTGAAGGGCGGTGCCGGCGCCCATTGAAAAGCCCCATACCACAATCTGCTTGGCCCCGCGCTGCTTGGCCAGATCGATGGCCCCCAGCAGCTGCTGGGCCTCCACCTTGCCGCCCGTCGCGACGGCTTTGCTGTTCTGGGAGGCGAAACCGTAATCAAACATAATGACGTTAAAATTTAAGCGGTGGGCGAAATGCGCCAAATCGTACATCGGGATCCAGGTTTCCTCCCGGTTGGCGCCGTACCCGTGACTGAACACGATCGTCTTGGTTGAGCCTGCTGCGGGAATGTACCAGCCCTGCATCATCCGGCTGCCGTCATGGGCCGGAAAGGTGATGTCCTCGTATTGCATGGTCTTGGCCTGCATCGGATTGGAGTACAGGGGTGCGACCGTCGGATTGGACAATACCCAGGCAATGTAGGCGTGCAGTGCAATGAAACAGAACAGCAGGAAAAATACAACGGACAAGAGCAGTGCGACCAGAATATGCTTAAAGCGAATCATTCGCGTAGATAACGGTAATGGTGTATCGGGCAGGGGGCGGGGAAGATGTACGTCGTTACGGGATGTCATGTTCATGCGTGCCCCTCCTTATAAAATACTTTACTATATTAAGTTTAACTTCCGGACTCTTTTTAAGAAACATATAAAATTTTACTCTATATCCTATGCAAGCCTAAGGCCAAAGTCAATCCAGGGCGGACAATTGTTAGACAATTGTAATAGTGAGCCGCCCCATGGTTCACCTGCCGACTACCTTTGTCCTCCTGATGCGGACATACACATCGGGCGCCACAGCGGCATGAACCGAACAAGCGGATGGGCACCTGGTGATGAGCGAGTACAGCGATGCCGAACATTCGCCTTAACAGCATACGTATTGGCGTCCTCCTGCGAGATGATCAGCGAAGAAAATATAGACTTTATCCGGTGAATTTCTTATAATTTATGTAACCATGTTTCATGTGGTGAAACATTTGAGGGGCGGGATCGGAATGGAAGACCGCAAATTAACGGTTCGTGCCGTTGAACGGGCACTGGATATATTGATGTGTTTTACGCAGAACAGTGAACTGGGACTGACGGAAATCGCCGGAATGATCGGACTGCACAAGAGCACCGTCCACCGGCTGATGACGACCCTGGAGGAGAAGGCTTTCGTCGTCCGCGATGCGGCGACGGAGAAATACCGGCTCGGCATGAAAGTGTGGGAGCTGTCCACGCATTTGTCGCAGAGCGACGATCCGGCGGTGCTGCTGCTGCCGGCGATGGAGCGGCTGCGCGACCGGCTGGGTGAGACGGTCAGCCTGTACCTGCGGGACGGGAAGGACCGTCTGCGGATTCAGGCGGTACAGAGCAACCAGGCCATCCGGAGGGTGGCACAGGTCGGGGCACGCCTGCCGCTTACGGTGGGAGCGTCGAGCAAGGTGCTGGTGGCGTTTGCCGCGCCCGCCGATCAGGAGGAGCTCCTGAGCGATCCAGATTGGGCGGAGCTGGTGAAGGGCGGCAGCTATGTGCGGCAGCTGCAGGACATCCGCGAGCGGGGCTATGCGACGAGCATCGAGGAGCGCGAGCCCGGCGCAGCCGCGGTGGCGGTGCCGATCGTGAACCGGAACGGACGCGTCGCCGCCGCCCTGTCCGTGTCCGGCCCGGTGAGCCGGCTGTCAAGCGAAACGCTGAATGAATTCGCTCCCGTGCTGATCGAAGCGGCAAGGGAAATGGGGCTGATGATTCCGTAGTTCGGCGGGAAGCCCAATGTGGTTGTTACCGGAAGAACTGAATCTAGAAACACACGGTCTGCATCATAGTCAGACAGAAAAGCCCGTCATGCCGGTGATCCGGTATGGCGGGCTTTTTTATATCATAGAGATTATTAATTAGAAATCAGGGGAATCAGTGCTCGATATGCTCTTCAAACCAGCGTACGATATGGGTCAGCCGGCGGGCGCGCAGATGCGGATTGCCGCTGCGGGACAAGTTGTGGTCGGCCCCCGGAAAACGGATAAACTGCGCTTCCTTGCCCAGACGCTTGAGCGCCACGAACAGCTGCTCTCCCTGTTCGATCGGGCAGCGGAGATCCTGCTCCCCGTGCAGAATCAGGAGCGGCGTGTTCACCTGCTTCACGTAAGCGATCGGGGAATGCTCCCACAGCTTCTCCAGATCGTCCCACGGATTGCCCCAAATCTGGTCCTCGGTAAAATAGTACCCGATATCGCTGACGCCGTAGAACGACACCCAGTTGCAGATCGAACGCTGGGTGATGGCGGCCTGGAAGCGGTCGGTATGCCCGACGATCCAGTTCGTCATGAAGCCGCCGTAGCTGCCGCCGGTGACGCCAAGCCGGGAGGCGTCGATGTAGTCATAGGCGGACAGGACATAGTCCACCGCATCCATCAGGTCCTGGTAGTCGCGTCCGCCGTAATCGCCGCGGACCGTATTGACATGGACCTGGCCATATCCGTGGCCGCCGCGCGGGTTCGTATAGAACACGGCAAATCCGGCTGCGGCAAGCAGCTGGAATTCGTGCATGAACGTGCAGCCGTACATCGCCTGCGGGCCGCCGTGGATTTCCAGAACGGCCGGTACCTTGGAGCCTTCCTTGAAGCCGACCGGCTTCATGATCCATCCCTGGATTGGCCAGCCGTCCGAGGCTTCGAAGCGGAAGGCCTCGGGTTCGCTCAGCGCAAGCTCGCTGAACAGCTCCTTGTTGCAGTCGGTCAGCCGGGTCTCTTCACCGTCTGCCATGTCAAAGGCAAACAGATCCCCCGGATGCAGCGTATCCGCGGAAGCAAGAATCAGCCTGCCTTCCGGTGCCAGGGCAAACTGGTAAATTTCCCGGTCGCCGCTGGCGACGATCTCGTAATCGGAGCCGTCCAGCGCAAAGCGGGCGACCTTGACGCCGCCGTCCTCGCTCAGCTGCAGGAAGACGTGCTTGCCGTCTTCGCTGAAGGCGGGCGGACTGCCGGCTCCCGCACGCATATCGCCGACGCAGGCGTGTCCGAGCTGCACATCCAAGTCCTCATAGCAGGCTTGGGCCTCGCCGCCTTCAGCGGGAATCAGGTACATACGCGTCAGCGTGGCAAAGCCGCAGTTCAGGTCGTCGGCCAGCATCAGGATATGGCTGCCGTCCGGCGTGTAGGCGATCGGCCCAATGCTCAGCCGCCCGTCCGTCAATTGCCGGACGTTGCCGCCGTCCCGCTCCGCCACGAATAAGTCGTTGGTCAGGCGGAGGTCGGGATCCGGGAAAGAAGCGGAGGGATGTGTGGCGGTATAGATAATGTGGCTGCCGTCCGGCGACCAGTTGAACGAAGACACATCGAAATCGCCCGAAGTGACCGGCGTGCATGCGGAAGCCGCTAGATCGTGAACGAACAGATGCGTTCTGCGGTCATTCCACAGCCCGGCGCCATCGGCTTTGTATTTTATACGATGAATGATTTTTTCGTCCGGCTGTTTGTCTTTGCCGGGCTTCTCCGCTTGGGCTCCGGAGTCCCCATCGACGGCTTCATCGGCCAGAGGAGCCTCGGCGCGGAGCAGAAGGGCGCTGCCGTCGGGCGCCCACTTGAAGGCGCTGACGCCGTGCTTCAGCTCCGTTACGGCCTGGGCTTCGCCGCCGTGCGCGGGCATAACCCAGACTTGGCGGGCATCGCCCTTCTTGCGCAGAAAGGCCATCCTGGAGCCGTCGGGGGACCAGGCGGGCGAGGCGTCCTGCTCGCCGGCGGTAAAGGCGGTATCCTCCCGGCCGTCCGGCGAGATCAGACGAATATGGGAGGCGTAGCCTCCATGCTGGTCGTTAACGGTTTTCGATATGTACGCGACGGCGCCGGTCTTGGGGGATACGGCAGGGTCGCCGACCCAATGCATCCGGTACAAATCATCGGCGGTAATGGGGCGTTTTTCAATCATGGACAAGGCCTCCTAAGCATGAATTAAAATAGGTATGAAGCAATCAGATTCTAAACCACATTATCCCAAAGTTCCGCCGGGAAATCCATCCGCGCATCCGCGCTGGAGGGGGAGGGGGTGACCCAACATCCAGGGGCTCACCACCTTCAATGGTAGACACATAAAAGCAGGCCCCTTGATTCGATTCAAGGGGCCTGCCGTATATCTTAGGGACGTTATCAGCAGGAGGGCGCCTGAGCTCTACAGTGTCGGACTACCGCCGCCTTCTGACGCCTTCATTCCGCTTATTTCTGTTTGCCGATCCAGTTTGCGATCGTAGCAATTATCGCCGGCGTCACGTTGGAAGGCTGTGCGTATTCCGTTCCGGTGGAGAGGCCGTCATATTCCGCAAGCAGATGGTTTACCTTCGGAAAAGACTTATACTCCACATCGGTACGGCCTTTTAATGCTTCCTTCCACTGCTCGAATTCATGCATCGGCACCTGCCAGTCGTTTTCGCCCTGAAGGACGAGCATCGGGCCGTTCTGCGTCTTGGCTAATTCGGCTGGCTTGTAATCCTTCTTATCGTACCACCAGTAAGCCGGTGGAATCGGAAAGCTCTCCGGCAGGTGGGAGATCGAGTACTGAGGGTCGTCCAGCAGTCTGGCGGCCTGGGTCCACACGGCTGCCTGCTGCTCGTAAGGCGCAGGATCCTGACCCAGCTGCTTCACGCGGGAAATCAATTCGGCCTGCTGCTCCACGACAACGTCGATGAATGAAGAGCTCGGGCCGGACAGCAGGATAGTGCCGGCGATGTTCCGGCCGGCATCGGCATCAACGATGAGCGGCATCGCATAGCCGCCTTGACTGTGTCCCGCCACGTAAATCCGGGCGGGGTTGATGCCCGGGGTTTCGGTCAGCAGATTCACCGCGGACAGCGCGTCGTCAACCGTCTCTTCTTTGACGGTCAGTTTCGGATTGGCTGCGATTTTAAAGGTATGTTCAAACGTGACTTTGTCGTAGCGCAGGACAGCGATACCTTTGGCGGCCAATCCCGCCGCCAGATCGCGGAACGGCTTGGCCCCGCCGATGGAGGTGTCCCGGTCGTTCGGACCGGACCCGTGAACGAGCACGACGGCAGGGAACGGTCCTTGACCAGCGGGCAGGGTCAGCGTTCCGGGAAGGGCCCATTCCCCTTTGCCGATCTGGACCTCCCGTTCGGTATAAGCCTCCGGATGATCATAGGCCGGAGGCCGGTATCCACCCGACGAGACCGGGCCGATGTTCAGATCGTCCACCAGGCGGTCTGCATTCAGGCGCAAGGTGATCTGAAGCGGTACGGCCGCTGTCTGCAGCGTGTACGCCACATTGTGGTGGACGGCATTGTCGCTTTCCTGCTTGCCGCCTACTGACGAAACTTGGCCGTAGACGCTCTCGTAGTTCTTCCACAAGCCGCTCAGCGTTTGAGCGGGCAGGGCCTGCTGCAGGGCGGGGCTCATGACCTTAGCCGCCTCAGCTCCGTTCCCGGCCCGCAGGGCCTGGAGGAACAAGTCGGCATTGTCGTCGGCGGCTTCAGAAGGGCCCGTGACGCTCTCTGTGCCGCCTAAGGCTTCAGACAGGAAGGCGGCCGGAGCCATCGCCTGTTGGCCTGTAATCCGGACGGTTCCGCCGGATGGCACGGTTCTGCCGTTCAGTACGGCGGTGGACCGCCCAATTGTCAGTACCAGCGTCGTATCGCCCTTTTTGACGGTCACCGAGCGCTGCTCCGGGTCCCAGCTGACCTGGGCGCCCAATCGCAGCGCGGTTTCGCGAACGGGAGCGTAGGATGCGGCGTCCGGGGTTTCAGCCGCCGCAGCAGGGACAGACAGGCTGATGGCCGTCAAAGAAGCAGCAGCCACTGCGCTTAGGGTCCGTTTCTTTTTCATAAACATTCCTCCTCAAGGGGATATCCCCGAATGATAATATGACACATCGCGTTCCGGCTCGTTAACTTGCGATTCGGGCAGCGATGATAACCACAGCTAAGATACCGACCAGGAAAATCCAGGCACCGGGTCTGCCGAAGTTGACCGTCCAGCCGATGCCCATACGTTTTTCTACGAACAGGGCGGGGTCCTGCGGATTGAAATAAATGTTGCCGAGCTTCCAATACTTATCATCATTAACGACATGCGTTGCCCCGGAACCGGAAGAGGGGCCGCCGATCCGGCGTCCGCCCTGACCGGTGGTAAAGGCCAGCACGATGGCAAGCACGACGATCAGAATGGGCATCATCAGGCTGACAAGCATCATGACATCCCGGCTTAGCGGATAAATCATGTTGTATTGAACGAACGAGAACAGCAGCACCATCATAAGGCCGGCCGCTACGTTGAACATGGACCATCTGCGGCGGAAGGCGGCGTTTCGGCGTACCGACTGCTGCGGGTTTGCCGGGTCGAGCTGCTGCTTGCTGCGAAGGATCGACCAGTTCGTGGTCATAAAGATCCCGATCATCACTAGCTGCATCAAGTTCAAGCCGAGGACCGTCCGGTACGATTTGGCCGCCGTTCGGGTCACTTCGCCCTGCCAGTTGAACTTCATGTTCAGCGTGTCGGGGATTTTGTCATAGTAGGCCAAGACGAGGGCGGCGCTGATAACGGCAATAGCTCCATGGATCAGGAACCATTTATTCGACCAGACCAGCTTGTTCCCGCTGCGAAATGACGTATCCACCGCCACGACCGAAGGGTTCAGCGCCTCCGGAGGGAGCGTGGCTTTGTACCGTTTCATTTTCGTGTAAAAAGTCAGATTGATGACCGCCGAAGCGGCGATCAGCAGGATTACAAATCCTGAAATGACGGAAGGCTGCTGCTCTTCCGGCACGTTCAGCATGGCGAAGAGGCAGGCGATCAGCAGCACGCCGTATGAGACTGAGCTGGCCCATACATATTGCCTGCGCATGCGGCGCAGCGGAGCGCTGTGATACACGGCTTCGCTGACCGACACGCCGAAGCTGACGGTTTCCCGTGTCAAATAAGGCATGCAGATCAGAGACAGCGACAGGGGAACGAACATGGCGATCAGAAACACTACGGATATCCAATACATTAGGCATTCTCCTTTGGTTCTTGGGTGATATCGTCGTAAAAGCTTTCCACGATCCGCAGCAGCTCCGCCTTATCCATGCCCCGGCAGATGGCTTCAGCGATGACGGGTCTAAGCTGAGCTTCCTGTTTATGCTGATAGTCCGGGGTGATTCCCGGCATGCCGTCCGGGTTCACGACGACCCCTTTTTGCCGGTGAATTTGAATAAATCCTTCCTGCTTGAGCAGCGTGTAAGCCTTGTTGACGGTGTGCAGGTTCACGCCGATATCCGAGGCAAGGCTGCGGACGGAGGGAAGATACTCGCCCGGGGCCAGCTGTTTGCTGGCGATCCCTTCGATGATCTGATTCATGAGCTGTGTGTAAATGGGCACGTCGGACTGCATATCCAACCGGATAATCAATGATGAGCCCTCCTTTCATCAACATGCTGCGTTGGTCATACTTATTGTTAGAGTATGAATATCTGTTATACAACAAATATAACAGTTGCACGAGTGATTGTAAATAGTTCGCCAAACTATTGCATGTCTGATTGTAATTCATTTGCGAAACTATTTTGACATAGTACCTTGCAAAGCAAGGTACCTGGTGTTATTATGGTAACGAAGGGAGCGGACGAACGAAATGGAAATGTCGGAATGGACTTCGCAGGTCCGCAGAGGCATCCTGGAATACTGCATTTTGCAGCTTATCGCCAAGCAGCCCAGATACGGATACGAGCTTGTTACGCTGCTGGATCAGTGGGAGCCGCTCGCCGTGACGGAGGGAACGCTCTATCCGCTGCTTCGGCGGCTGCTAAAGGATCAATACATCGAATCGTTCTGGAAGGAATCGGAGGCAGGACCGCCGCGCAAATATTACAGCCTGACCCCTTCGGGGCACCAGCTTGTGGAGATGATGTCTGCGGAGTGGAACAAAATCAGCCGCAGCGTCAACCAAATTCAAATCTATGGAGGAGAGATCCCATGATCAGCCCATATGGAAGGTCTTATTTGGAGAAATTGAACAAGTATTTAGAGAAGCTTCCCGATGAAGAACGGATGGACGCCGTAATGGAAATCGAGAGCCACATTGCAGAGGGGATCGCGAACGGGCAGCCGGAGGCGGCGATCCTGTCGCGATTGGGAGATCCACGCAAGCTCGCCAAGGCGTACCGGAGCCAGCATTTCGCCGAGGGGAATCGGACCGGATCTTTCCGGGAAATTTTGGCTATGGCGTTGTTCTACTGCACGACAGGGCTGCTCAGCATCATGGTCATCCCGGTCCTGGCCGTGATTGCCTACGGCTTTGGCTTCTGCACATTGCTGGTTCTGGTCGCGGGCGTCATCCGCACGTTCGGTGTGACCTGGATCAACATGGGCGTACCCGGCATGGAGGTCCCGACGGAATACAGCATGGTGGTAGCGGCGATCGTCGGCGCCATCATTGGAGGGATCGCATACTTCAGCTGGGTAGGTCTTAAAAAGTATATGGCCTTTCTGTCCAGCCAATATCGAAGATCACTGCCGGGCGGCCGGGTGTCGGCATAGGTTTCTGCAATCCAGTGTTCATCGGAACTGTAAAAAGACCGTACGCATAAGCGAGCGGTCTTTTTACAGTTAACGGATGTGGTTCCGCCTGACGCCTGCCTTCAGAGTTCTTGGAGCATCAGCGGTTCTGGCTGATCTTCTCCTGCAAAATCTCTTGAAAGCTCTTCTGCTTATCCGCCTCTTCCTTGACCGGCCGGTTAACGGGCTGCGGCTTAGGGTAAGAGGGGTGATAGGGCATGATGCCGTGCATATGAATCATCCTGCAGGCCTCCTTATGCCATGGATTTTGAATCGGCTCTTCATGAAGAATGTTTAATTCCGGCTGCCCAAAACGCAGCAGATCCGTAAACGGACCGATATTTTGTTTTCTTTTTACCCTTCTGCCAAGAGAATGAAACATCAGATGAGATCTTTTTGAATCAAGAAATGGGGAGGGGCGAACCAAATAAAGGCCAAGGCAAAGAGCGATAAAGGGAGAGTTGCACCCTTGACTTATACCTTTGGCATGAAAAAGAAGGTGTTTCTGGAGGACAACGCACCCAAAAACGATAAAGCAGCTAGAAGCCTCCTTCCCTTGAGTGCGATGGAGTTCGACGGAACCGTGGATGCCATCTATCATCGACCGTTATTCAACGTCTCACAGTATCAATGAATAGGGACGCATTACAAAAAAAAACACCCCGCAGGCCATTTCAATGGCACTGCGGGGTGTTTTTGATTGGTACATTATTATTGGTTGGCGATCATTTGACGCAGCACGGTTTGCAGGATGCCGCCGTTGTGGTAGTAATCCACATCGACCATGCTGTCCAGACGGGCCGTTACCGGGAATTCGAACTTGGTGCCGTCCTCGCGTGTAGCGGTGACGGTCAGGCTCTCGCCCGGCTTGATGTCGTTGCTGAGTCCGACAATGTCGAACGTTTCACGGCCGGTGATGCCCAGGCTGCTCCAGCCATGGCCTTCCTGGAACTGCAGCGGAAGCACGCCCATGCCGACGAGGTTGCTGCGGTGAATCCGCTCGAAGCTTTCGGCGATGACGGCTTTGACGCCGAGCAGGAATGTACCTTTCGCCGCCCAGTCGCGGGAGCTTCCCGTACCGTATTCTTTACCGGCGATAACGACCAGGTTCTGTCCGTTGTCCTGATATTCCATGGAAGCATCATAGATGGACACGACTTCGTCCGTAGGCAGGTAAGTCGTAACGCCGCCTTCGGTGCCCGGTGCCACTTGGTTACGGATGCGGATATTCGCGAACGTACCGCGCATCATGACCTCATGGTTACCGCGGCGGGAGCCGTAAGAGTTGAAGTCCTTGCGTTCAACGCCGTGCTCCTTCAGGTACAGACCTGCAGGGCTGGTCGGCGAAATGTTGCCGGCAGGGGAGATGTGGTCCGTCGTGACGGAATCACCCAGCAGGGCAAGCACGCGTGCGGACTTGATATCCTCGATGTCGGCCAAGCCGTTTCCGAGATTCTCGAAGAACGGAGGGTTCTGAATGTACGTGGACTTGTCGTCCCATTCGTACAGCTCGCCTTCCGGCACCGGAATCGCGTTCCAGCGCTCGTTCGCGGTAAACACGTTCTCGTATTTGCGGCGGAACGCTTCAGGGCTGACGGACAAGCCGATCGCTTCTCTGATTTCCGCGGAAGTCGGCCAGATATCTTTCAGATAAACAGGCTCGTTGTTCGGGTCGTAACCGATCGGATCGTTCTGCAGGTCAATGTTGACCGTACCTGCCAGCGCGTAAGCGACAACGAGCGGCGGGGAAGCCAGGTAGTTGGCTTTCACCTGAGCGTGAACGCGTCCTTCGAAGTTACGGTTACCGGACAGCACGGCAGCGACGGTCATGTCGTTGTCGGTGATGGCCTGGCTCACTTCGTCCGGAAGAGGACCGGAGTTACCGATACATGTGGCGCAGCCGTAACCCGCTACGTAGAAGCCGAGGGCTTCGAGCGATTCAAGCAGTCCGGCTTTTTGCAGGTAATCGGTGACCACGAGGGAACCCGGCGTCAAGCTGCTCTTCACGTATCCTGGCTTCTTCAGCCCGCGTGCCACGGCCTTCTTGGCCAAGAGACCTGCGCCGAGCATAACGCTTGGGTTCGACGTATTCGTACAGCTGGTGATCGCGGCAATGACGACCGCGCCGGTTCCCATTTCGCTGGTGGAGCCGTCTTTGTGCTTAACTGTCACTTTTTCTTCAATCTTGGCATCGCTGAGGCCGTATCCGCCTTTTTCGATCGGCGTGCGGACGATGTCGTTGAAGGCGTCCTTCATATGAGTCAGCTCGATGCGGTCCTGCGGACGCTTCGGTCCGGCAAGGCTCGGTACGACAGAGGCCAAGTCGAGTTCGATGATGTCCGTAAATTCCGGATCTTCGGTTTCCGCGGTGCGGAACATGTTCTGTGCTTTGTAGTAGGCTTCGACGAGAGCAACCTGCTCATCGGTGCGGCCGGTGTTGCGCAGGTAAGCCAGCGTTTCGTCATCGACAGGGAAGAAGCCGATGGTTGCGCCGTATTCGGGTGCCATGTTGGCTACCGTTGCGCGGTCCGCGAGGCTGATGTTGGCCAGACCCGGTCCGAAGAACTCGACGAATTTGCCGACAACGCCTTTTTTGCGGAGCATTTGGGTAACGGTCAGCGCAAGGTCGGTCGCCGTAGCGCCTTCCGTCAGGCTGCCTGTAAGTTTAAATCCGATAACGTCTGGCGTTACGAAGTAAAGCGGCTGTCCGAGCATGCCCGCTTCGGCTTCGATCCCGCCGACACCCCAGCCGACGACGCCGAGGCCGTTGATCATCGTGGTATGGGAGTCCGTACCAACGAGGGAGTCCGGATATACGACCGTTTCTCCGTCCGTTGTCTTGGTCGCCGCCACGGATGCGAGATATTCCAGGTTGACCTGGTGAACGATCCCGGTTCCCGGAGGAACGGCGCGGAAATTGTTAAATGCCGTTTGGGCCCAGCGCAGGAAGCGGTAGCGTTCCTCGTTGCGCTCAAATTCTACTTGCATGTTGTAGTTGAGGGCATCGCTGGTACCGAACGCATCAACCATAACGGAGTGGTCGATAACGAGATCGACCGGAACGAGCGGGTTGATCTTCTTCGGATCCCCGCCGGCTTTCTTCACGGTGTCGCGCATAGCTGCAAGGTCGACGACGACCGGTACGCCGGTGAAGTCCTGCAATACGATACGGGCCGGAATGAACGGGATTTCCTTGTTATCGTCACGTCCTTCATTCCATTTGGCCAGCTGCGATACATGCTCCTGGGTAATGGCACGTCCGTCGAATTGGCGGACAGCGGCTTCCAGGAGCACCTTGATGGAGAACGGAAGCTTGGAAATGCTGCCGAGCCCCTGCTCTTCGAGAGCCTGCAGGCTGTAGTAACGGTAGGTCTTGCCTCCGACTTCCAGACTGCGGGCCGTGGAGAATTGATCCTTTGCTGTCATTACATGTACCTCCTTGATCGTAATTCGGTTCCTCTGCATTACTTTGGTTCATCAAATCAATCATCATTCAGGGTGGCTTGGGTGAGGGCGATAAGGGCGATCACTTTGCCGTTCCTTGTTTCACTAGATGAAACATAATTTCAAAATAGTGAGGTTCGCTTTTAGTATACCGTTTACAAGCCGGGGAGTAAAGTACTTTTTGCGTCTATTTATATGAAGAGACCGAGGCGGCAAAAGAACGGGAAAACGTTCCTCCGATCTGCGCCGGGACTGGTTCCGGCCGCCGCCGGCCCGGACTGCGCAGCTTGTCCTTTTCCGGTCTTCCGGCGGACCTCCGCAACGCGAAAATGGACCAGGGTTCATAGGTGCACCCATTTTTTCATATAGTGGAATATACGCAGCCGAAACAACATATTCGGGTTAACGAAACGGGTGAAAGGGGAATGCATGGGAATGGAGAAGGAATGGAAGCAGACGCTGTACACCTACGTAAATCAATACAACCAGCATCAGATCGATTACCGGTCACAACATACAGATCAGGTCGTGACGGATCCGGCTTATTTATTGGCTAGGAGTGAGCGGGCTTCCCGGCTGTCACAGTGGTATGCCGCAAGGGGGGCAAGGCCGCTTCGCAGTGAGACAAGGGCCAAGCTGCTGCGGACGATCCGCGATACCCCGGAGGAGGCGGTCATCGACGTGCAGCTGTATGTGCAGCTGTTCTACGAAAAGGGCGGCGTCAATCATGTGGAGGAAATGATTCAGCGGGAGAGGCTGACCCTGATCCGGGACGGGGACGCCTGGGTGATCGTGTCGGTGGAACAGCTGACGCCGGAGAAGCATCCGGCCGCAGGCATCCCTGCCGTGCACACCGGGCAGCCGGCCTACGCCTATTCCACGGGCGGGCCAAAGCCTTACCTGAACGCCGAAGTGCTGCAGGGTGGCCCCGGCCGCAAAACATCGCGCTATAACCGCGCGGCAGCAGCGGCTTATGCCGACGAGTGGTGGGAGTCCAGTAATCCGGAGTTTGCCGTATTCGAGGTGGACTGCACCAATTACATCTCGCAATGCCTCTTTGCAGGTGGCGCTCCGATCCACTATACTGGTAAAAGAGAATCGGGCTGGTGGTACAAAGGGTATGTCGGGAGCAAAGAGTGGTGGAGCTACAGCTGGGCGGTTTCGAACGCGCTGCAGTCCTTTTTGTCGTCAAGCAGCTGGGGGCTTCGCGGAGAGCTCGTGGAGCGGCCCGAGCAGCTGATGCTGGGCGATGTCATTTTTTATGACTGGGACGGCGACGGCGCCTTCCAGCACAGCACGATCGTTACGGCGTTTGATGCCGGCGGCAGCCCGCTGGTCAACGCCCATACGGTCAGCAGCAAGCACCGTTTCTGGGACTACAAGGACTCCTACGCCTGGTCGGAGAACACCGTATACCGTTTTTTACATATCCCGGACTACTTCTAAACCATTATAATGGTATATGAACAGCGGCAGGAGGACACCTGCAATCATTAGGAAAAAGAGAGGTTTGGCATGGGGAACAACAAAACAACCGTAGGCCTTGTGTACGGCGGTAAATCTGGAGAACACGAGGTATCGCTGCAGACGGCCTTTGCGGTGATGAACGCCTTTGATTACGATAAATACGAACTTATTCCTTTCTATATTACGAAGCAGGGCGAGTGGAGAAAAGGAACGACGCTGCAGGCTCCCCTCGGCAAGCTGGACCAGCTCAAGCTGGAACAGAGCCGGGAAGGCACGGAAGCGGCGCTGGGAGCGATTTTCAGCAGGCTGTACGGCGGAGAGGCCGGCATCGACCTGATGTTTCCGCTTCTTCATGGAACCTATGGGGAAGACGGAACGATCCAGGGTCTGTTCGAGATGGCGAACATTCCTTACGTAGGCGCCGGAGTCCTGGCTTCAGCAGCCGGAATGGATAAGGCCGTCATGAAAAAGCTGTTTGCGCAGGCGGGCCTGCCTCAATGCGGCTACCGCTTTTTCACGAAATCGCAGTGGGAGCGCAGCAGCTTCAATCTGATCATGGGCGTCGAAGACGACCTTGGATACCCATGCTTTGTAAAACCGGCGAATTTGGGATCGAGCGTAGGCATCTCCAAGGCGAGAAACCGCGAGGAGCTGGAGCAGGCGATTGAGCTCGCTTTCCGCTATGACCTCAAGGTCATCGTCGAAGAGTTTGTGGACGCACGCGAAGTGGAAGTGGCCGTGCTCGGCAATGACGAGCCGATGGCATCCGTGCCGGGAGAAATTATTTCATCCAGCGATTATTACGACTATGCGGCGAAGTATACGGATGGGCAGTCCGAAATGGTCATTCCAGCCGCGCTGGACGCCGAGACGGCGGACCGGCTGCGCGAGCTCGCCCTGATTGCTTTTCAGGCGATCGAAGGCAGCGGTATTACCCGGGCGGATTTCTTCATCCGCAAATCGGACGGCGCCATCTTCATCAATGAGGTCAACACGATGCCGGGCTTCACTCCATACAGCATGTATCCGCTGCTCTGGCGTGAAACGGGCCTCGGCTATCAGGCGCTGCTGGACCGGATGATCGAGCTGGCGCTGGAGCGCTACAGCAGCAAGCAGTCGCTGGTTTTTGCTAACGACATTTAGCTTGGCGCTTGGCGTTGCAGATGTTTAGTGAGGTGAGATAACCGCCATGTCAGCGGTTTAGACGTACAGCAACACATATAAGGTATCCGGCCGGCTCTGCAGTATAGGCCGGATACCTTTTCCATTTTAATCAGGAGAAGGAGATGAAATGATGGGATTCCAGACCGAATTTAATTCCGTGTGCAAGTTCAAAAGCGACCAGGAGCTGTACGAGCTGCTCGAATACGGACGCGGCAAAATGGTCAAGCAGGGCTTCCGCGTCTTCCCGACAGGCCAGAAAGTGATTGCCTATACCCCGAACAACGTGGCGGTGGCGATCGTCAAGATCGTCGGCTGCATCGCCGAGATCAATTTTCAGGGGCAGGAGGTTACGGAGGTCGAAATGGAGCTCATCCGCAAGCTGACCGACGAGGAGTCGCGGATTCAGACCAATTTGGCTTACGAAATGTTTTTTGGGGAACATACTCCTTAAGGATGATTATATAACCAAGAGGAGTAGAAGCCGATGATGAGGGTCCGTTTCGGATACGTGGCGATGTCCACCGTGATTAAAGATGCGTCTCCCTCCAAAACGATGACGATGGCCAGTTTCACCAAACTGAACGACCGGGAGGCGGCCATTCGCAAGCTGGAGCGGATCGCGGCCGAAAATTTGCATAACACGCTGCGGCTGCTGAAGCATAACAACGGCAGCGGCATTCATGTGTACCGGTTTTCTTCCAAACTGATTCCACTGGCGACCCATTCGGATCTAAGCGACTGGAGCCCGTTTGAGGCGCTCCGCGAGCCGTTTGCCGAAGTAGGCGATTACGTCAAGGCGCATGACATGCGTGTCTCTTTTCATCCGGATCATTTCACGGTGCTCAGCACGCCGCGGGCCGAGGTGCTGGAGAGCTCCATCCGCGACCTCCGCCACCATCTCACGATGCTTCAGGCGATGGGGCTGGACGCGACAGCGAAAAACAACATACATATCGGCGGAGCTTATGGTGACAAAACCGCTGCGGCGCAGCGGTTTGAGGAGCATTTTGCCGCGCTGGACGAAGATATCAAGCAGCGGCTGACGCTGGAAAACGACGACAAGACGTTCACGGCCGCCGAGACGCTTGAGGTCTGCCAGCATGTCGGACTGCCGATGGTGCTGGATATTCACCACCAATGGGTGAATAATGATGGGGAGAAGCCCTGGGAGCTGTGGCCGGACATTCTGCATACCTGGTCGACGCCGCTGGCGCAGGCCGATGCGAGGGAGGACAAGCCGCTTCCGCCGAAAATTCACGTGTCCAGCCCCAAGAGCGAGTCGGACCCGCGCGGCCATGCCGATCACGTCGAGATGGAGCCGCTCTTGACCTTTTTACGGAAGATTGCCGGGGATACACCTGCGGTGGATGTCATGATTGAAGCCAAAGCCAAAGACGGGGCACTGTTTAAGCTCATGGAGGATTTGCAGGCATATCAGGGTGACGGAGTGCGTATTCTGGATGGTGCGAGTATTGAGATTACACCCTAGACAGGAATATATTTCTTTACGAGACATCACCTTCGGGGCCAATGTGGAAATCGGTTTCCCGGTCCGAATCGGGCGAAACTTTGCCGGAGTCTATACGTATAGTTTTAGGAGATAGAATCAGCGGTGTGACGTATAAGCTGATCCACACGGGGACGGGAGCTGTGTTCATGAGTCGTCTTGGCTCCGCCCGCGGACGGGGCCGTCCCAAAGTACAGATCTAATCAGAAAGTAGAGTGAATGCTTTGAACCAAGAGGGTAAGGTACCATATGTCGTAACCAGCAAGAGCTTTACGGCTGTAGCGATTAACGCCGCCTCGAAAGCAGGCGAATGGATTAAGAGTAAACTGGGCACGGTAAAACAGCTGGATACCAAGTCCGGAGCGCCGGATTTGGTCACCGAAGTGGACAAGGGCGCCGAGCAAATGATCCGCAAGCTGATTTTCACTCATTTTCCGGATCACGCGCTTCTTGGCGAGGAAGGGGTCGAGCCCGGACCGGAGGCTTCCAAGAAAGCACTTGAGCAGGCGCTGGACGAAGAATACTTGTGGATTGTAGATCCGGTGGACGGAACGACGAACTATGTTCACGGGTATCCGTTCTTTTCCGTATCCATCGCCTTGGCGCATAAAGGTGAAGTGATCGTCGGCGTCATTTATGATCCTTCACGCGATGAAATGTTTGTGGCTGAGAAGGGCAAGGGCGCCTATGTGCATGGGAAACGCATGTCCGTCTCTCAGCAGGGAACGCTGAATGAGAGCCTTCTTGCAACGGGCTTTCCGGTGGGCAGAGATACGACGCTCCCGCAAAATATGGCCGGGCTCAATTACCTTGCGCCGCGGGTGCGCAACATCCGCTCCGGGGGCTCTGCAGCTCTGCATCTGGCTTATGTTGCCAGCGGGCGGCTTACCGGTTATTGGGAAGTCGGCTTGAACGCCTGGGACCTGGCGGCAGGATCGCTGATGATCACCGAGTCCGGCGGCAGCATCACGGATACGCTCGGCAATCCTTATCATCTGGGCGTTCGCCATGTAGTTGCTACGAACGGTCTGATCCAGCAGGAGCTGGTCGGCGCATTGAAGGAAGCGAAGGGGACCGGTGAATAGTTCGGAGATTCAGGAGCTGGGCCTGATCGCCAGGCTGTTTCACTAGGCTTGAATCGGGGTAACCAAACAAAGGACGTAATTGATCTTATTCACGCGGTGGCAGGCCACCGGTACAGCGCAAAGGAGTGTCAACCCATGAATGAGAAGGACAATTTGGAGCGGCAGCTCAGTGACATGCTGACCGAAGGCGAGCTGCAGCAGCAGCAAAACCGTGAAGAGAAGGAGCGCGAGCTCATTTCTCCGAGATATGAAATCCGGATCCAGACGAAGATGGACCCGATCGTGGAAGAGACGAAGATATACCGGGGCATGGCGAAGGAGCTTGATGACCGGTATGATAAATATATGAAGAGAGCCGAAGGGGACGCGTCCGAAAGCCAGTCCCTGGAGGACAAGAAGTCGTAGAGAACATGATCGCTTGATCCTCCAAAAGTAGACCTGTGTGGCAGCTGCCGGTTCCGGCAGAGAGGCCGCACAGGTCTTTTGCCGTTTATTAAGGACTCCGAAATTCACCCGGCAGCTGAGATTCCTCCCCAAGAAACTTTCCCATCACTTGTTCACAGCAACCCCACCGTAATAATTTCAACCCTAAATCGCAATATTGCCTCCTCAAAATTTGGAAAGCGATCCGGTACACTGATCCTTGTAAATCAACCTATTTTCGAGAGGGGCATTAAACAAATGAGAAAAGGCAAGAAATGGCCGGTCATGCTGCTCGCGCTCATCCTGATGGTTTCCTTGTCCGCCTGCGGCGGGGGAAGTAAAAGCGGCAGCGGTACCTCGGAAGGAACGGCGGAGCCGGCGGCCACGACGGACGATTCCTCCAAGACGAGCTCGGATGAGAAAATCGAGCTGTCCTTCTGGTCGCTCGGTACGACCAACTATGAGGAGCTCGGCAAAGAATATACCAAAGAGCATCCCAACATTACGATCAAATTCCAGAACACGTCCGATCAGACAGCACACCATAACAATCTGACGACAGCTTTGTCCGCCGGATCCGGAGCCCCGGACATCTTCATGCTGGAGATCGGCTTCATGGAGCGGTTCATTACGGCGGAGGACAAATTTTACAACCTGAATGATTTAGGGGCTAAAGATATCGCCGGCAACTACCTGGACTGGAAATGGAAGCAGGGCTCGTCCAAGGACGGCAGCTTCCAGATCGGGCTTCCGACCGACATCGGCCCGACCGTCGTATATTACCGCACCGATTTGATGGAGAAGGCGGGACTGCCGACCGATCCGGAAGAATTCGGCAAGGCGATCGATACGTGGGATAAGTTCGCTGCGGTGGCAAAGCAGTTCAAAGAGAAAACCGGCAAGCCGTTTGCGGACTTGACGGATCTGGTCTACAACGGCGTTCGTGACCAATCCGACGGTGAGATCTATTTCAGCAAGGCGGACGGCTCTTTCATCGGCGACAAAAACCCGATGGTGAAAAAAGCCTATGACTTTACGGTCAAAGGCATTCAGGAGGGCTGGATCGGCAATACGCTGCTGTGGTCTCCGGAATGGGGTCAGGCGACCAATGACGGCGGATTCGGCGTTATGCTCGGACCGGCATGGATGGCCGGCAACATCAAGACCAACGGTCCGGATTCTTCCGGCAAATGGAGAATTACACAGCTTCCTGAAGGCGCGGGCAACTGGGGCGGTTCCTTCCTGACGCTGCCGAAGCAGGGCAAGCATTCGAAGGAAGCTTACGAATTCATCGCCTGGCTCGACAGCAAGGAAAATCAGCTGGAATCGTTCAAATCCAAAGGCTTGATGCCTTCGATTCCTGCCTTGTACACAGATGAAGCCTTCACCGACTTCAAGGACGATTTCTTTGGCGGTCAGGCGACGGCCGTGGAATACGGCAAAGCCGCGCAGCGCGTCAAACCGGTCTACTACGGTCCGCTGCATGACCAGACGGATACGTTCTTCAAGGATGCGCTGAAAAACGTCCTCGAGAAAAAGGCCGACCCGGCCAAAGAATGGGACGCCGCCGTCGAGAAAGCCAAAACGCTGGCGGAACGCAGCTAATCATTTTCTGAAATCCGATTGTTGAAGTATGTAGTCTGCATCCAAACTCGTCAGGACGGCCGCAGGGCCATCCTTGGCGGGTTTGGATGATCCTATGAGAACCGCGGAGGTGCAGCATGGCAGAAACCGTAATCGCTTCGCAGGCCCGGAGCAGCAAGAAGCCTTTTCTGACGGAGCAAAGGCGGAGCCGGATTACAGCCTATACGTTTATTTCGCCTTTTTTTATTTTGTTCGCCATTTTCGGGTTGTACCCTATTTTCTTTACGATTTATCTGTCCTTCTATAAGTGGGATGCGCTCGGCCCGATGAAATACGTCGGGATGAAAAACTACGATCTGATCACAAGCGATCCGACCTTCTGGATCTCGTTCAGCAATACGCTCATTATGGGCGTGATGGGCACCGTCCCGCAGCTGATCATTGCGCTTCTTGTGGCGGTCATGCTCAACTCGGCGATGACCCGGTTCAAGAAGACGTTCCGGGTCCTCTTTTTCATGCCCAACATTACGTCGATCGTGGCCGTGACGCTTGTATTCAGCACCCTGTTCGGCAACAACGGCATGATCAACTGGATGCTGAACGGCCTGGGGCTGGAGAGCGTGGCCTTCAACTCCGGCTGGTGGGGTGTCAAAATCGCCATCTCCACCATGGTGATGTGGCGCTGGACGGGCTACAACGCGATCATCTTCTTGTCCGGCCTGCAGAGCATTCCGATGGACCTGTACGAAGCCGCGCGGATCGACGGGGCTAACCGCCGCCAGCAGCTGGCCTACATTACGCTGCCGCTGCTCAAGCCGTTTATCGTCTTCGTGACGCTGATCTCGACCATCGGCGCGCTCCAGCTGTTTACCGAACCGTACGTCTATTTGGGGCAGTCCGGGACGGGATCGACCCGTCAGGAAGGGATTACGATGGTGACTTATTTGTACAGCGAAGCCTTCCGCAACGGATTTTTCGGTACGGCGGCGGCCACGGCGGTCATGCTGTTTATCATTACGATCATCTTCTCCATGATTAACATGTGGGTATCGGGACGGATGAACGGAGATACGGAAGGTGGTAAGGCATGAGTTCACTTCAAACGGCTTCTTCCCGGACGCCGGGAGATACGGGATTGATCGGCAAAACACTCTTTTACATTTTGCTCGTGATCGGAGCGCTGGTCTCGATATTTCCTTTTTACTGGATGTTCGTTATTGCGACAAATGACCGCGGGGCGGTATTTCATATTCCCCCGATGCTGTCCATCGGCGGCGAGTTTCTGAACAATTTCCAGCGGGTGCTGGAGCGGACGGACTTCTTTCGCGCGCTGCTCAATTCGCTCTTTGTCTCATCCATGGTGACCGTGTCGGTGGTGTTCTTCTGCACCTTGGCCGGATACGCCTTCGCCAAGTATGATTTTCCGCTGAAAAATGGGCTCTTTTATTTCGTCATCGCGACCCTGTTCGTCCCGACCCAGCTGAGCGTGCTGCCGACGTACATCATCATGGCGAAGCTGCACTGGATCGATACGTACAAGGCGCTGATCGTGCCCGCGATGGTGAACGCCTTCGGGATCTTCTGGATGCGGCAGTATATTTCCACGGCGGTCCACTCCGAGCTGATCGAGTCCGGACGCATCGACGGCGGCGGGCATTTCCGGATTTTCTGGAGCATTGCGATCCCGGTCATTACACCGGCCATGGCGACGCTGGGCATTCTCAATTTTATGAACGTCTGGAATGACTTCTTCTGGCCGCTCGTCGTACTGAAGAACAGTGAGCATTTTACGATCCAAATCGCACTGCAGCAGCTGTTCTCCAATCGCGACGGGCTTGATTACGGCATGATCATGTCCGCGACGTTTACGGCGACGCTGCCCCTTCTGATCGTATTTCTGCTCTTCAGCCGCTGGGTCATTGCAGGCTTGACTTCCGGAGCCATCAAGAGTTGATTCCCCTGAAATCTGCCAGACACGAAGGAATTGTTTCATGCCATGAAGAATGAATAGATCTAAAGACATAGAAGCAGGAGGCAGGAGGACCCAAGTGCCATGAAGCTCCGCCGCAAAATATTACTGGCTATTATTCTTCTGGTGTTCATACCGGTTATCATCATGGGCGTGGTCACCTATTACAACTTTTCCAACGCCATGGAGAAGAAGTCGAACAATTTCTACTGGATTTCGCTGCTGGAGACGGACCGCAAGCTCAAGTTCGCCTTGAATGAGATCAACTCCGTCTCCAATGCGGCGATTACCCAGCCGGTCATTCAGCAGTTTCTGAAAAATCCGGATGTAAGCGTGACGTACGACCGCAAGCAGGAGATCAACAATTTGCTGATCAACCACCCGATGATTACTTCGTTCAGTCTGTACTCCACCAACCAATTGATCTATCAATACAACGCGCCGATGTCATTCGGCGATTTGAAGCGGCAAGCTTGGTATGCGTCCATGCTGGGCGCCGAAGGGCGCCCGGTATGGTCCGGGCCGGGGGAGAACGGTTCGGCGGCAGCGGGCCGGCCGGTTATGATTCATGCCCGCGTCATCAAAGACTACTACTCGCTGGAGACGATCGGCTACCTGGTCATCTATGTGAAGCCGGATATTTTGGATCAAGTATTCTGGGAAGCCGCGACGCTCAAGAACGGGGACATTCTGCTGGTGAACAAAGAGGGCAGCGTCGTATTCAACAAATCCGGGGACCGGATCGGGGAGAACATCCCTTTTCCTTTTCTGTCAGGCACGTACACCAAGACGAAGGACTATTACGTGGATTCCTTTCATCACGAAAAATCGCTTATTACCTTTCTGCCGTCCCACAATGAACAATGGTATCTGGTTGCGGTGACGCCGCTGAAGCTGATTCGTTCTGAATCCGTTTCCATTCGGAATATCGCCATTATTTTAGGACTGTTTTCTTTGCTGTCGGCACTCTGGTTCGACCAGTTTTTTATCCGCAGGCTGGTCCGCAGTCTGATCAGCGCCGTAAACGGCATGAAGCGGGTCAAGCAGGGCATCTTCGTGCCGATTACATCCCATACGCAAAGCGATGATGAGACCGATCTGCTGATCGACGGCTTTAACCGGATGAGCTCGCAGATCCAGGAGCTGATCCAGCAGGTGGAGACGGAGCAGACCCGCAAGAAGGAAGCCGAGCTGCAGGCGCTGGTGGCCCAGATCAATCCCCATTTTATTTACAACTCGCTGGAGTCGATCAACTCCATGGCGGTGCTGGCCGGGAACCGGGATATCAGCAAAATGGTCATTTCCCTCGGCAAGCTGCTGCGGATCAGCATCAGCGAGAACCAGGAGCTTATTCCGCTGTATATGGAATTTGAGCATGTGCGCCATTACCTGAACATTCAGAAATACCGGTTCGAAGACCGGTTTGACTATGAAATCGACATTCCCGAGACGCTGCGATCGTATATGACCCAGAAGCTGATCGTTCAGCCGATTGTTGAAAACGCCTTGTACCACGCCATTGAGCCGATGGAGGACAAAGGATATATCCGCATTCAGGCTCTTGAAGCCGGCCGGGACATCGTCATCGACGTGTCCGACAACGGGCCGGGCTTTGACCCGGAGTCGCTGCTTCGCATTTGGAACAAGGAGTCCGCCGGATCGAAAAAGTACCATGACAGCGGCGTTGGCTTGAAGAATGTCCATGAAAGGCTGCGGATCCGGTTCGGAAGCCGCTACGGCATCCTCATATGCTCCTCTCCCGGCGGCGGATCGGTCGTTCGGATCCGGGTGCCGAAAATTATGCCATAGACCGGAGCGTCGGGGGAAGGAGGAGAGAGACGGATGTTAAAAAGAAAACTGCGAAGCTGGGGCTGGGTGCTCCTCTATGCGGTCGTACTGACCGGCACGGTCGTTGTGGTGGCGCATGCCAACCATGAGCCAATCGAGGAGGACGCCACCGACAAGATCACGCTGACCTTCCGGCATTTCTGGATCAGCGAGCATGATCGGCCGATGCTGAACATTTTTGAGGATGTCGTGCGTGAATTTGAGGAGGCCCATCCCAACGTCAAGGTCAATTTCGACGGGATGGATCAAACGATCCACCGGGAGCAGAAGCTTAAGAGCGAGATGGTGACCGGCACACCTCCCGACATGTTCGTCCTGTTCGGCGGCGCCGAGATCGAGCCATATGTCAGGTCGAACCGGCTGCTCGATTTGACGGAGTTCGTGAACGGCAACCACCTGGAGAATGAGTTCAAAGATTTGAAGCTGTGGACCTTCGACCGCCATGTCTACGGCCTGCCGATTGAAGGCAACGCCGAGCCGCTGTATGTGAACGCTGCGCTTTTCCGCAAGCTCGGGATCGCCATTCCGGAAACGTTAAGCCAGTTAAACGAAGCGGTGGACGTGCTGCAGCAGCACGGCTATATCCCGTTCGCCCTCGGCAATGAGGAGCGCTGGCCGGCGGCTATTTTCGCCCATTATTTAATGGACCGCTACGGCAACCCGCAAATGATCGAAAACTTAGTCGAGGGAAACAGCGGTGCCGCTTTTGAAAATGCGGCTTATCTGAAGGCATTTAACCAGATCGAGGCTTGGGCGGAAAAGGGTGCATTCGGTCCCCATCCCAACGATATTTCGACCGAAGAAGCGATCGACCTGTTCAGCCACGGTAAAGCGGGCATGTATTTAAATGGTAACTGGGACATTACGCTGTTTCATAACGAGCGGGCGCCGGCCGATTTTCAGAACGATATCAAGGCGATTCCGTTCCCGTCCCTCGAGCCCGGCAGTTCCATGCCGCTCGCAGGAGGCTATACGATCGGGATCGGCTTGTCTTCCAATTTAACCGAACCGCAGAAAAAGGCGGCCCTGGAGCTGATGAAGAGCTTGTACACGACGGAAGTACAGGAACGGATCGTGTACGAAGGCCTGCGGATTCCGTCCATGCGCATTCCTTTTGACGCCGAGCGGACCGGGCCGGTCTTTCCGCAGGTCACCGCATTGATGGAGCAGGACCCGCAAACCTTCGTTCCTTATGACAATATGCTGTCCCCGGAAGTGAACAAATCGTTTCTGGCGGTCATCGAAGAGATGATTCACGGAGACATTTCGGCAGATGACGCACTGCAGGAGCTGGACGACTCCTCGAAGCAATATTGGAATCTGAGGCGCAGCACGGCGGTGAAATGAAAGGAGGGACATACCGTGGAAGGTTCAGACCGGCATTACACAGCCATATTGGTGGATGACGAACCGATCATCCTGCGGAGTCTGAAGGCCGCCATCCCTTGGGAGGAGCTGGGCATCGCGGTGGCCGGCGAGGCGAGGAACGGGGAAGGGGCGCTGGACTTGATCCGGAAGCACGAGCCGGATATCATCATCAGCGATATCCGTATGCCCGGTATGGATGGCATTACGCTGATGAAGGAAGTGCTTACGGGGAACCCCGGACGTATTTTTATCGTAATCAGCGGTTATGGCGAATTCGAATATGCCCGAGAGGCGCTTCGGCAAGGGGCCTTCGACTATCTGCTGAAGCCGATCGATCATGACGAATTAACGGAGATGCTGAGGCGGGCCGCAGCCCGGCTGGACGCGCAGCGGGCCGACGACAGGCTGCTGCATTCGGTCCAAGTGCTGTCCGTGATGGCCCGCGAGCGGATGTACTCGGAATGGATCGAGGGCAACGACCGTCCGCGCGGACCGCTCGCGTGGCTGGAGAGCCATGAGCTGGATGAAGACTACTTTATGGCCGTCGTACAGCTGGATTATTATCACCAGCTTAGCGAACGGTGGTCGATGGCTGAAAAGCGGCTGTGGCTGTTTGCGGTCCGCAACATTTTGGAGGAGTGGTCGCAGCAGTACGGCTGCCTGGCGGTATTCCCCTTTCATAGCGGAGAATGGATAGTCCTGTTCCCCGATGCGCTGCAGCCGCGGAAAATTACGCTTGGCCACGATCTGATCGACCGGATCCGTACGTTCTCCAAGCTGAAGTGCTCGGTGGGCCTCAGCCAGACGACCCGGGGAATCCACCAGCTGAGCAGAGCCTATGACGGCGCAGCCCGGGCGCTGTACCAGCGCTTTTATTCCGAGCAGGAGGGCGTGTTTGCCGATACGGAACATGAGGTTATTGCCGGGCATCCGGATCTGAAATATCCGAAGCACCTCGAATCGCTGCTGCTGGATGCCATCCGGACGCTCGATATGGGGCGCCTGAACGCAAGCTGGGATGAGCTGAAGGGATATCTGGAAGAACAGGCCTATCCGAAGGAGGCGGCCGAGCGGCTGCTCATTGAGCTGACGATCGTCCTGTGCCGCCAGCTGGAGCAGGGGAATCCGCCGATGGATTGGCGCCTGGACGGCCTGATACATGAGCTGCATGATCAGGGGAGCCTGCATGACGCGATCGCTCTGCTTAAAGAAGCATTTGCGGTCCAACTGACGGATCACCTGAAAACCCAGCACCGGGAAGACGGGCCAACCGTGGTTGAAAAGGTGAAGCAGTATATTTCGAACCATTATCATCAAGATCTCAGTATTGAGGAGGTTGCAGAAGTCGCAGATCTGAGCATCAGCCATTTCTGTACCTTGTTCAAGCAGGTGTCGGGCTATACGTTCCTTGAGTATTTAACGGAGTGCCGGATGGACAAAGCCAAGTACATGCTCAGCCATACGAGCGTTAAAGTGTACCAAATCGCGCCGCTGGTGGGGTATCAAGATCCGAAGTATTTTACCCAGGTTTTTAAAAAGGCTACGGGCCAAACCCCGACGGAATATCGGGAATCGCATGCCGCCATTCCGGGGGAAAACTAATCCCGCAAGCCGGTAAATGGTGGTAAACTGAAGTTAGCAAGCAAGCCTTTGGCGTCCTGCCGGAGGCTTGTTCCATTGAATAAGGAGTGATCACATGCTTCGAACTGTTCACAAGTACATAGGCTCACTGTCCGTTGCGCTGCTGTCCTCGGCCCTGGTGCTGAGCGCGGCGGGAGCGGCACCCGCCTCTTCGCCGTCATCGGCGGCGAAAGAGCCCTACCGGATCGTCGCCTTCGGCGATTCGTTAACCGTCGGCTATGAGCCCGGTAAAGGAGAGAAGGACGTTCCTTACGGTTTTGTGGACCGGCTGCAGGAGCAGGGACTGCTTCACGGCCGGACGGAAACGTTGAACGTGGGAATCGCCGGGCTGAGGAGCCAGGGGCTCCAAAACTTTGTTGAGGCGGTTACTGCCGGACAACCGATCGGTGCCGAGGCGATTCAGCCGAACCTGCCGGATCCCCGGACCGCCCAGATCGGCGCCGCCGCTCCTCAGACCCAATCGGCTGTGAAGGCTGCGGACGCCATTACGATCACGATCGGCGGCAACGACATGTCCCAGCTGCTTGAGACCGGGAGCCAGATGACGGACCAGCAGCTGTCCGATCGGGTGCAGGAGCTATTCAAGCTGTACTCGGACAGCATGAAGGTCGTGCTGGACGACCTGCACGGCTTGAATCCGGACGCGCTGATCGTAGTCGCCGACCAGTACCAGCCGATGCCGGAAATCGCCGACAAGGCGCTGTATCCGAAGCTGGGGCAGGCGGCCCAGGGATTTACCGACGTCATTGACAAGATGGCGGCCTCCTATCAGTCGCAGGGCGTCAACGTCAAGGTGGCCCATGTGGCCAAGGAGTTCGTCGGCGGCGAGGGTACGATGACGCACATCATCGCGGATCGGGACATCCACCCGAACCAGATGGGGTATGAGGCGATGGCTAAGGTCTTCTCCGAAGTGATCTGGGGCGGATACACCAAGCTGGCCGTTCACGAGTCCGGTACGCTGATGGGCATCATCGTTGGCGGCAAGGAGCTGAACACGCCTTACAAGCCGGTCATCAAGAACGGCGCGAATTTCGTGGCGATCCAGGACATCGTGAACGCGGTCGGCGCCACTTCCAAGTGGGACGGCAAGACGTCCAGCGCGACGATCAGTTACGCGGGCAACACGGTCGTGATTACGATCGGCGCCAGCACCGTGAAGGTGAACGGCCAACCGGTCGCCGTCGGCGCACCCGCGTTCCTGAACAAGGTCGGCAAGGAATCGAAGACGTACGTACCGCTGGCAGCGCTGGCGCAAGGCCTTGGCTTCGACGTCCAGTACGTGGCGAAGCTGAGAACGGCATTTATCAATCCATAATAAGCGAGAAGGGCTTCCCCGGTGATGGGGGAGCCCTTATTGTTTGTGGGGGCTTCGAAGCCTTCTTTCAAGCCCGCTGCGCGTCCGGCTCATGCTTCCGACCGCTGTTGCTCGCGAAATTCCGGAATGAACGATGAGGAAGAAATTCGCTCACAGCTTATGCTTCCGGTGCTAGCTTTCCTTCGGAAAGCTTTTAGGCGGCGGCTGCCGCTTCTCCAGCATGAATCCGGCCGCTCCGCTGGAATCGGGGAAGTGGAGGTAGCTATGCCTGCTGCGCTAAGGGCTCTGGTTCGTAGCGAGAGCATCGGATCCGAAGCCTATGAGGGCGAGCCCGCTGGCGCCCAACTCCTCTAATTAAAGCCCTTAGATAGCCCCACCCTGAACCCTGCTGATCCTGCTGCCGCACCCTGGCAGGCAAGGGCCACTACAGCATCAGCTTTTACATCTGCTGCCACTTCGTAATCTTAAAAACCGCTTCTGCTTTCTCCATTCGGACACACCCGGAGTTGCCCATAGCTTTTACACTGCGCCCGCCCGATGCACTGTCGGACCAGCTTCTGGCCTACGCCCATGCGACGGTGCACCGCATCCACGGCTAATCCACCGGTTTCTGCAAACGGTGCGGACTTCAGCAGAGGCCTCCTTACCCGATCACCAGCACGACCTTGCCCTGGCCGTGCCCGCTGGCCAGCTCGCGGTGCGCCGCGGCCGCCTCCTCCAGCGGGAAGGTCCGGCGCACGCGGACCTTCAGCTTGCCCGCGGCGCAGAGCCCCGCCAGCTCGGCCAGCCGCGCGGCCGTGCGCTGGCTGCGGATCATGCGGACGCCGAGCTCCTCTGCAAGCTCGCCGTCCGCGATCGTGCCGATGCGCTCCCTGTCCGGGACGAGGTCCACGGACACCCGGAGCGCATCCCTCCCGGCGGCGTCAATGGCCGCATCGACGCCGCCGGGAGCCAGGGCGCGGACCCGATCGCCCAGGCCGGGGCCGTAGGCGACGGGGATGGCCCCCAGGGCGCGCAGATAGTCGTGGTTCCGCTCGCTGGCGGTTCCGATTACCGTGGCGCCCAAGGCGCGGGCAAGCTGGACGGCCATGGTGCCAACCCCACCGGCGGCGCCATGGATCAGGACGGTATCGCCTTCACCGACGCGAAGCTCCTGCAGGGCGGTGTGGGCGGTTTGCCCTGAAGCCGCGAGCGCCCCGGCTTCTGCCCAAGGGATGCTCGGCGGCTTACGTACGATTTGGCTGGCGGGAACGACGACGTATTCGGCGTAGCTGGCCAGCAGAGCCCAGCCGATCACGTCATCGCCGGCCGCGAAGTCCGTCACGTGGTCTCCGGCCTGCTCGATCGTTCCGGCGAAGTCATTGCCGAGAATTTGCGGAAACCGGATGCTTAGCCCGGGCGGGACCCATCCGGTTTCCCGGACGGCCAGGTCGAACGGTTGAACGCCGGCCGCTTTGACGCGAACCCTGACCTCATCGGGGCCGGGTAAGGGGAGCGGCACATCCGCCGTATGCAGGACGTCCGGCGGACCGAACGTGCGGATTACCGCGGCTTTCATTTCCTGTTGTTCTGCCATGTTATCGTTCATCCTTTCGGTCATTGAATATAGGGATATCCAGGGCTTTAATTTCATGCCTTCTGCGGTGAGCTTGAGCAGCCTTACTCTCGCCTTCGGCCTGTATTTATTCTATAATCGATCATAAATAATAAAAAATATATATAATGCTATTTATTAATAACCTTTGGTATATAAGGAGGGGTTTCGATGGAGCTGCTGCAGCTTCAATATTTTCGCAAAGTTGCCGAGCTTGAGCATATAACCCGTGCGGCGGAGGAACTGCGCATTGCTCAACCTGCCCTCAGCAAGACGATTTCGCGGCTGGAAGAGGACCTGGGCGTGCCGCTGTTTGACCGGAAGGGGCGGCAGATCAGGCTGAATGCCTTTGGCCGGGCCTATCTGCGCAGGGTGGAGACCGCGCTGAACGCCCTGGAAGATGGAAGAAGGGAACTCGAGGATCTGGCGGGAGCGGAGAAGGGCAGGGTGAACCTGGCGACGACCACGCATAAATGCTTCTCCGACCGGATCGGAGATTTTTTGGGGATGCATCCGGAAATTCGGCTGCAAATTTCCCAGGCAGGAGAGCAGGAGAAGCGGGATAAGCTGTTAAGCGGGGAACTGGACCTGTGTATCACGTTCCCACCGATCGAGCAGCCGGGCATCGAGGGAATTTCTTTTTTGACGGAGGAAATTTTGCTGGCGGTGCCTTCATCGCACCGGTTTGCGGGCCGCAGCAGCGTCCGGTTAAGCGAGGCGGCAGGGGAGGCTTTTATTTGCATCCAGAGCGGCAATCCATTTCGGGAAATGACGGATCAGTTTTGCAGGCAGGCCGGGTTTGAACCGGATATCGTATGCGAGGTGGATGAGCATTCGGCAGTTGGCCATTTTATCCGGGCGGGGGTAGGCATCGCCTTTTTCCCGGAAACGCTGGTGGATCGGATCGGATTTCCGTTTCATGTGCTGCGGATCGAGGAGCCGGTCTGCCGGCGCACATACCAAATCGCATGGCAAAAGGAGCGCTATTTATCGCAAGCTGCGCGCGAATTTCGAGACTTCCTGGTTCAGAGCTTTTAAAAATAAGAAACCGCCCAAGGAACGGCCAGCCGTATCACCTTGGACGGATATCTTCCTAGGGGCTAGCCGGGGAATTCCGGGTGGTCCCTTTTTATCATGATTTTATCTCCGGTCAAAATAGTTGATCCCCATGGCCTCCCGCACCTCGCCCATCGTTTGGCGCGCGGCCTCGCGAGCCTTTGCGGTACCTGTTATCAGAATGTCGTCGATGTCGCCGGAACGCTGTTCATACCGGGCGCGGCGTTCGCGGATCGGTTCCAGCACCTCTTCGATCGCCCCGGTGATTTTAGCTTTGCAGGCGGCGCAGCCGAGCGTGCCCCGGGTGCACATGTCATGAATATTGCCGCTGTCCTCCGGGCGAAATATCCGGTGATACCCGTAAATCGTGCAAACCTCCGGATGGCCGGGATCGGTTTTATGCACGCGTGCCGGATCGGTGGGAGCCTTGCGAATCCGGCTGCGGACCTCATCCGTGGTGGAATCGAGGGAGATGGCGTTGCCGAGGCTTTTGCTCATTTTACTCGAACCGTCGAGTCCGTCCAGCCGCTCACCGACGATGATTTGCGGCTCCACCAGGATGGGGGCATACAGCTCGTTAAAGCGCCGGACGATTTTGCGCGTCTGTTCGATATGGGGAATCTGGTCATCACCGGCGGGAACCAGGGTGGCTTTGCAGAAAGTGATGTCTGCCGCCTGGCTGACCGGATAGCCGAGGAAGCCGTAATACAGATCCTCGTATCCGCGCTCGGCGGCCTCGCTCTTGATCGTCGGATTATGACGCAGTGAGCTGACCGACACGAACATGGAGTAAAATACCGTCAACTCGGCAATTTCAGGGATCATCGACTGCACGAACAGCGTCGCTCGGTCCGGGTCAATGCCTACAGACAAATAGTCCAGCGCCACCTGGCGTACGCTTCCCGCCAGCATTTCCGGCGTATGAAAATGGGTGGTCAGCGCCTGCACATCTGCCAGCATGATATAGGTTTCGTACTGCTCCTGAAGCTGCACCCGGTTCTTCAGGCTGCCGACGTAATGGCCGAGATGCAGCTTGCCGGTCGTGCGGTCTCCGGTAAGGACAATGTCCTTGGGTTGTGAGTTTGTTGAAATTGTCATGGTTATTCCTCCTGAGTTTACGTTGGTTTTTTTGCGGAACTGCCTTTGCGTTCATGTCTAATAACCCGGCCTTCCCGGGCCGCCACCACCAGCCGTCATCCATGGCCATCACCTCCTTCAGTACTGCAGTTTTGTTGGTTATACGGGCGGAAGGGCCGACGATAGACGCCGGTACTACGCTTAGGAGAGGGACTCAAGCTCATGCCTCTTCAGGTCAAGCTTCAAGGCAAGTCCCCAGTCCTGCGTATTTCAGCACCAAAAAGCCCCGCCCTTGGGATCCCCATACTGGAATATTTCCAGACGGAGATCTACCCAAGGACGGGGCTCTAGCCCGCGGTGCCACCTTGATTGGCCGTCATCCCCTAGGGATGCAGCCCTGCTCAACAGGTACGGATTCCGGCGCTAAATGAAACGTGTATGCCTTCCTCGATACCCTGCCCCGGTTAACGGTGGGGACATGCCGCCCATCCTACTGACCGCTTCTTTGGGGAAGCGTTCCTGTTCAGACGGGGCACTCCGAAGCCCACTTCCGCGCGCGCCGCCACCGGCTTGCACCACCCGCCGGCTCTCTGTCAGGCCGCGATTCGCGCGTACTCTTCTTCATCATCGTGAAAATGGATTTGGAATATTGTAGCTTATTTTCCCGCGGAAAGAAAGGGGCATTTTTCCGTTAATCCGCTGCTATCCGTTCCTATTCCGTTGTTAACCTGTCGCTATTCCACCGCCGCGATCCGCCGATATCACTGCCATAAAATTTTGCTGGCAACCCGCCGATGATCGGGGTGGATTCCAGCCTTCCCCGGATCCTCTTTTACTTGCTGATCTCCTTGAAGGAGGCCTCCGCCGCTTCCAGCGTCGCGTCGATGTCCGCTTCGGTATGGGCCGTGGTCAGGAACCAGGCCTCGTATTTGGAAGGCGCGAGATTGATATTCCGGTTCAGCATGGCGCGGAAAAAGGCGGCGAAGGCTTCGCCGTCCGTATCCTGCGCTTCGTCGTAGTTGGTCACCGGATGGTCGCAGAAGTGCGTGGACAGCGAACCGCGGATGCGGTTGATCGTCAGCGGCACACCGTACCGGCCGGCCGATGCCTGCAGGCCGGCCGCAAGCTTCGTGGCCAGACGGTCCATCTCTTCGTAGACGCCTTCGCCTTGAAGCACTTCAAGGCAGGCGATGCCCGCCGAGATGGATGCCGGGTTGCCCGCCATCGTGCCGGCCTGGTAGGCCGGGCCGAGCGGAGCGACCTGCTCCATCACTTCCTTGGAGCCGCCGTAGGCTCCGATCGGCAGCCCGCCGCCGATGATCTTGCCGAGGGCGGTCAAATCTGGCCGGATCGCATCATGATTCTGCAGGCCCGCAAAGGTCTGCGTGCTGCCGTAGTGGAAGCGGAAGGCGGTGATCACCTCGTCATAGATAACGAGGGAGCCGTTGTCATGGGCCATGCGGCAGAGGCCCTCCAGGAAGCCCTCCTTCGGCATGACCATGCCGAAGTTGCCGACGATCGGCTCCACCATGACGGCCGCCACGTCTTCGCCCCATTTGGCCAGTGCCGCCTGCAGGGCGTCGAGGTCATTATAAGGCACGGTAATGACCTCGTGCGCAATGCTGGTCGGGATGCCGGCGCTGTCCGGAATCCCCAGTGTGGAAGGGCCTGAGCCGGCCGCCACGAGCACGAGGTCCGAATGGCCGTGATAGCAACCGGCGAACTTGATGACCTTGTTGCGCTTCGTATAGGCACGCGCGACACGGATGGTCGTCATGACGGCCTCGGTGCCGGAGTTGACAAAGCGGACCTTGTCCATCGACGGGATCGCTTCCTTCAGCATCCGGGCGAGCTGGATTTCAAGCTGCGTCGGCGTTCCGTACAAGGTGCCGTTCTGCGCGGCACGCGTAATGGCTTCCGTGATATGCGGGTGGGCGTGACCGGTAATGATCGGCCCATAAGCGGCGAGATAGTCGATATAACGGTTATCGTCCTCATCCCAGAAGTAGGCTCCGTTCGCCCGCTTCATAAAGACGGGCGCCCCGCCGCCAACCGCCTTAAACGAGCGGGAGGGGCTGTTGACGCCACCGACGATGTGCTGCAATGCTTCCTGGTATAATTGCCCGGAACGTGTTCGATTCATGACAGATAACTTCCTTTCTCAAATAAAAAACAGGCGGGCAGCCTAGTTGCTGCTGCCCGTACTGCCGTTCTCCCCGGTATCCCCGGAGGTTGTCGAATTGGTATTAGTGTTCGTGTTGGTATTAGTGTTCGTGTTGGTATTGGCTGGTGCGCCTGTTTTGCCTTCGCTGGATACCGGCACCGCCTCCGGCTTGTTCATAATATCTTGAATATACTGCTTCAGCTTGCTTTCGCTGGAAACGGTCAGGACGGAAGCGCCGCCGACCTTTTCCTCTTTAAGCAGCTTCATCGGCGGAATTTGCTCGCTGCCGGCCATTTGGCTTTGGTAACCGACCGTAGCCAGCTTCCACATGTCATTGACGGACAGATTCGTATCTATATATGGGCTGACCTGCTCCAGAATGTTCGGCAGCTTCATGATGGACGTCGTGGACTGCATTTTCTGGGCGACCGCCTTCAGAAAGGCCCGTTGCCGTTCCGTCCGCGTGAAGTCCGAAGTGGCGTCATGTCGGAAACGGACGTACTGCAGTGCCGTGGTGCCGTCGAGATGCTGCTGGCCCTTTTTTAGGTCGATATCGTATTCATGGTTGTCTGCGTTGCTCGGATAATACATATCCTTCTCCACGTAAAAATCTACGCCGCCGACGGCATCCACCAGCTTGATGAATCCCTGAAAGTCCGTATAGACATAATACTGGATAGGAATGCCAAGCAGATCGCCGACAGCCTTCATAGCCGTATTCGGTCCATGGGTAATCGCCGTATTGATACGGTCCTGGCCGTGTTCGGGAATGTCGGTATACGTGTCGCGGAGGATCGAGAAAACATTGATGCGCTTCTTGACCGGATCCAGGGAGGCGACCATCATGCTGTCAGACCTGGGAACTTCACCTTCCTTGATGCCGCGGGCGTCCACACCCATCAGCAGGATGTTGACCGGTTCGGTGCCTTCCCATTTGGGAGGATCGGGAACTTTGACTTCGACGGGGGTAACAGATTTAAATGGAGATTCTTCAGCGGATTTTTGCAGCCCCTGCAGGCCATTATAAATCGATGCGAAATAATAGACCGCATAACCAATGATGGCTAATACGATGATGGCTATAATCCATAATATCGTTTTTTTCCTTGGAGTCATTCCTTTTCTTCCTTTCGCTATCCTGTTGAAGGAGAGTGCTTGTCTTCGACATGTTCAGACATTTGTAGAGTAAGGATTCATTTATTATAATTTTTTTTGACAATACAATCAATTTTACATTCTGGAAAGCATTTCACCAAGATAAAATGAACGAAAGTGTTCAATTTATATAGATGCAGTGCTTGACCTCTGAAAGGAGAGTTTGTACATATGACAGAATTTGCAGTTGGAGACAAGGTTCCCGATTTTACCCTTCCGGCCTCGACCGGGGAGGAAATAACCCTCAGCAGCTTTAGGGGACGCAAAGTGGTGCTCTATTTCTACCCGAAGGACAATACGCCCGCGTGCACGCAGGAAGCCTGCGATTTTCGTGATGCACTTCCTCAGATTGAAGCAAAAGGAGCGGTCGTGCTCGGGATCAGCCCGGACGAGCTTAAATCACACGGCAAATTTGCCGAGAAATTTAGCCTGCCGTTTCCTTTGCTGTCCGACAAGGACCACCATGTGAGCGAATTGTACGGCGTATGGCAGCTGAAGAAAATGTACGGGCGTGAGTTCTGGGGCGTCGTCCGTTCGACGTTCCTGATCGATGAAGAGGGACGGCTCATCAAAGAATGGCGGAAGCTCCGGGTGGCGGGCCATGCTGGCGATGTCGTGTCAGTCCTTTAATTTTATGTAGCTCGCGGAACAAATATTAAAACTGTGATCCTAAGTATAGGAAGTAAAACATTTGAAATGAGCTGGGCTGCCCGGAATGATTCGGGGGCCCAGTTTTGCTCTGCAGCCGCCTTTGAATTATCGTTCTTTAAATGAAAACGATTCCGGTAAATTTCAGTGTCATTTATGAAAATGGATTGCAAAAATATATGTAAATTTATCCTTATGTTTTTATTGACACGTAAACATGTTGGTTTTAAAATAATTCGTACGCGAAATATTAAGAGATGGAAATAGAAACAGGGTGAAGAATGATTTTGGATCCTCAAGAGGAAATTCTCGAACTGTTGTATTCGTTTCGCCAGGTCAATCTCACGTTTTACCAAATTTTTTGGAAGCAAGCCGATGCTCTTGAGACCACCTGGATTCAATATCTTGTCCTGCATACGCTCCGCGAGCATCCGGATATCGGTCTCTCCGAGCTGGCAGATTTAATTCTTATGGGGAACAGCGCCACCAGCGGGGTTGTCCACCGGCTCGTCAAAGCGGGGCTCGTCGAACGCAGACGGCTCGAGACGGATCGGCGGTCGATCGCGCTGCGGATTACTGAGAAGGGAGATGAACTTAGAAAGCAAACCAAGCAAATCAGCATGGGCTGTCTGATGCCTCTTTTACAGATCAAACAGGAGGACAGAAGCCATCTACTAGCGACACACCAGCAAATTATTCGGATTTTCAGCCAAAAGGGAGAGAGAGAAAGAAATTATGAATAGCAGTCAAGCTCAATCTATGGAGCATATCCGGAAAGGGCCGATCATTGCCGCACTGCTCCTCGGCGCATTCGTGGCATTTTTGAATCAGACCTTGATGAATATCGCCCTGCCCAAAATTATGGATGATTTGGGCATTCAGCCGACAACAGGCCAATGGCTTACGACCGGCTTCATGCTGGTTAACGGCGTTTTGATTCCGGTATCGGCCTTTTTAATCGCGCGGTTTACGACCCGTCAGCTGTTTATTTCAGCGATGACGATGTTTTCGCTGGGAACGCTGATATGCGCGATATCACCCAACTTTGGAATACTTATGACCGGACGCGTCATTCAGGCGGCAGGCGCAGGCATTCTGATGCCGCTGATGACCGTCGTGTTCCTGAACATTTTCCCGATCGAAAAACGGGGCTCAGCCATGGGCATGATGGGGATCGCCATGATCCTGGCTCCGGCCATCGGACCGACGTTGTCGGGGTACATCGTTGAACATCATTCCTGGCGGGTGCTGTTCTACATCATCCTGCCGGTAGCGATCATCGCCACATTAATCGGCGTATTTTTCTTGAAGAACGTAACGAGCGTGACCAAACCGAAATTCGACTTCCTGTCGGTGGTTCTGTCGACCATCGGCTTCGGCGGCCTGCTCTATGGCTTCAGTGACGCGGGTACCGACGGATGGGGGAGCGCGACCGTTATCGCCACGCTGATTGTCGGCGCGGTGGGTCTGATCCTCTTTGTATGGCGCCAGCTCGTATCCAAGATTCCGATGCTGGAGTTCCGGATTTTCAAATACAATATGTTTACGCTGACGACGATCATTAACGTCATTATCACGATGGCGATGTACGCGGGCATGATCCTGATGCCGATCTTCCTGCAGAACATCCGCGGCTTCACGCCGCTCGAATCGGGCCTCATGATGCTGCCCGGCGCGATTCTGATGGGGATCATGTCGCCGATTACCGGCGCGGTCTTTGATAAAATCGGCGCAAGATGGCTGGCCGTTGTCGGCTTGATCATCACGGTGATCATGACCTTTGAATTCAGCCGTTTGACGGTTGAAACATCGTACAATCATCTGATCGTCATTTACACGATACGGATGTTCGGTATGTCGATGCTGATGATGCCAATCCAGACCGCCGGTCTCAACCAGCTGCCGCGGAACATGAATGCTCATGGTACGGCGATGTCCAACACGCTGCGCACCATTTCGGGTTCGATCGGAACGGCGATCCTGGTTACGGTCATGACCAATAAAACGAAAAGTCATGTCAAGGACGTTCTTGCCGGGGGGACGGTCAATCCGGCCGACAAAGCCGCTATGGCGAAGCTGACCGCTGATTCGATGGTTCACGGCATTAACTATGCGTTCATCGTTGCCACTTGGCTGAGTGTCGCCGCGCTGGTTCTCGCTTTCTTCATCAAGAGAACGAAGCCGCACACCGAGCTCAAGAACGAGCTTCAAGGGCAAAAAGTCAGCACCGCTAACGCGGAGGGTTAATGTACTTATATATTTAGGGTGTAAAAAAGACGCGCACTGCATTTCATGCAGCGTGCGTCTTTTTTTGTTTGAGGGAATGAGGCAGGGAAGCCGGCAAATGGACGGTACCCAGGTCTCTCCACGGCCGCCACTACCCCGGCATGTCAGCTGACATGCAGTTTGGACAGCAGTGAGCGCATTTTTTTTCGGTAACGGTAAAGCAGAAGCCCGACAACAGCGATAATGACGGCGCCGACGATCCAGAAGGAGTACTTTTCCACGAGGTGAAAAGCAAACTTCCACTGCGGCCCGAATATTTTACCGATGCTGATAAACAACAAGACCCAAACCAGCGCTCCGCTGTAGGCGAACAGCGCAAACTTGCGGAAGGGCAGGGCGATCATGCCGGCGAAGTAGCCGGTAAAATGGCGGACACCGGGAATAAAATATCCGATAAAGACCAGGCTCTGCCCGTATTTGTTAAACCAGCGGCTGGCCCGCTCCAGTTTATGCTCGGAGAGCAGGAACCATTTGCCGTAGCGCTGGAGAAAAGGCAGGCCTGCCTTAAGGCCGATAAAGTATGTAATGGTCATCCCCAGGGTGGTTCCGGCAAACGCGACGATCAGCAGCCACCCGTAATGAAGCATGCCGTCATAGGACAGGAAGCCCGCATAGGCCATCGTCGTCTCACCTGGGAAGGGGAGGGCGATAAATTCCAAAGCCAGTCCGAGAAACAACACGAGGTAGCCGTATTGCTCGAACATCAAATGTATCCATTTTAACAATTCCAAAAGGTGTTCACTCCAATTCAGGTCGGGCCCCCAAAGATCACAACCGGATTCCACGGGACTCCAACGGATTCCATCCGGAAGCATGGACTGCCAAGCTCTTGAAAGATTCGGCTTTCCTTAAGTCTATTTCCACTTCTCTCACCATATAATCTACCAGAAAGCAGAACTCATAGAAATAGTGGAGGTAGAAGGTACATGGTAAAGAAGACATTCAGCGTTGTTCTGGGATCGATCGGGGTCGTTTTAGCGGTGATGGCTATCGTATTCTGCGCAAGCGTCCGGGAAGGGCGGGCCTTGCTGCAGCCTTTGACGCCCTTGGTTCAGAATGCGGTCAGTTCGGCTCCGGGCATTGAAGCTGCAAAGGAGAAGAGTTCTGCTGTTATGGGACTAAAAACGGATCCGGTCCATGTAGGCCAAACGGGGCTGCTTGCTGCCAATATGACGAAGAAAGCCGCTCCGGTCAGCCCCAAAACGGTGTATCTGACTTTTGACGACGGCCCCAGCGATTTAACGGGCCAGGTGCTGGATATGTTAAAGAAAAACAAGATCGGCGCAACCTTCTTTGTTCTCGGTGAGCAGGTAAAGAAGTATCCGCAGCTCATTTCGAGGATCTACGAAGAAGGCCATGCCGTCGGAAATCATACATATGACCATAATTATACCGAACTCTATCAATCTTTTCCCGTGTTCTGGGAACAAATCAAGGAGACCGAAGAGGAGATCCGCCTGATCACGGGGGAAAGGCCGCAGCTGATCAGGGCGCCCGGGGGGACGGCCGGGCATTTTGACGACACGTACTTTAAACTGCTGCAGCAGGCAGGGTACGTCGTGACGGATTGGAACGTGGACAGCGGCGACTCCAAGCGGCGTGACGTCCCGGCTGCGGAGATCGTGAAGGGTGCCACAACGGACGTACCGGGAGGCAAGGTGGTTCTCCTGATGCATGACGGTCCCGGCCATTCGGAAAGCGTGAAGGCGCTCCCGCAAATTATTAGCTGGTACAAGGCACATGGATATCAGTTCGGTGTCTTGTCACCGCAAGACCCGCCGGTACAATTTAAAGTGAACGCCACAGCCCGCGGACTGAAGCGAAGCGCGCCGAGCGCCGCCTGGATTCAGTCGCATATTGCGCAGAATGCCGCATTGTTCGAGCCTGGCAAACCGCTTCGCCTGGACGTCGGCGGGCTCGAGACCACGCTGGATACCGGCGAGTACAGCATCGTAGACGGACATTACATGGTGCCTTTACGCGCGCTGACCGAGCGGGTCGGGGGCAGTACGGTATGGGATTCGGCCGGGGCAGCCTGGGTAGCGTCCTTGTCGGCGGACGCCGCGGTTTCGCTGCGGATCCATGCGGACACGGGCAGACTGGAGGCGGTGGAGGGGAATCAGGTGATCTCTGAGGCGAAGCTGCAGATGCTGACGGTCAATGGATCGCTGTGGGTGCCTCTGCGCAGCTTGTTTGAAGCTTCCGGATATGCCGGAATCACGGCATCGGTTAATGATGAGGAGCGGCGGGTCACGATATATTAACGGTCTGAGTGCCTGGAACGATTCTACGATATTTGCAGAGGGCTTCGTCTAATTCTTTTCTATGATTTTTCCTTAAGAAGCCTGTGCGGGCCATGACGCTGGAACCTAGATATATAACAAATACGTCTATCGACATACCCTTACAGAAGACAGACTGCATTTAGCAGAAGTTTTTCTAGCGGGGTCCGGAAGCGGAAGCTCCGAAACTTAGATCTCTTAAAAAATGGGCCGGTACGGCAGGTCTACTTCCTTTTCTTCATGGAGAGAATATTGATAGATTCCTATTTACGACGGGATCAAGCCATGATTGGAAACGGAGGTTGTTACTTTGTCGACTCCATCGGTGTTTCATGATGATGTTGCCCCGGAATTATTGAACCGCGTCTTATCGCGCGTCGGATCCGTTATCGTCGGTAAAGAAAAGGAAATCCGCCTTGCCTTAATATCCATGCTCAGCGGCGGACATATTCTGCTGGAGGATGTTCCGGGGGTGGGCAAAACGATGCTGGTCCGGGCCATCGCCGCTTGCCTCGGCTGCACGTTCGGCCGGATCCAGTTCACATACGATTTGATGCCCGGCGACGTGACGGGCACTTCGATATACCATCCGCACAGCGGCAGCTTCGAGTTCCGGCCGGGGCCGGTTCTCTCCAATATCGTGCTGGCGGATGAAATCAACCGGGCTTCGCCCCGGACCCAATCCGCGCTGCTGGAGGCAATGGAAGAGCGGAAGGTGACCGTGGACGGCACCACCTATCCGCTTCCGCGTCCGTTCCTGCTGCTGGCGACGCAGAATCCGCTGCATTTCGAAGGGACTTACCGCCTGCCTGAGGCACAGATGGACCGGTTCATGATGCGGCTGAGCCTGGGGTATCCGGAGCCGGCCCAGGAAGTGGAGCTGCTGACGCGAATGCAGCTGGACCATCCGCTGGACGCTATAAAACCGGTCATGCTGGCGGAAGAAATGGCGAAAATGCAGCGTGCCGTCCGCGGCGTCTTCGTTGACGAGTCCATTAAGCTGGCTCTCGTCCAGGTGGCCGACGCCTCGCGCCGCCATCCGAACGTCCAGCTTGGCATCAGCCCGCGGGGGACACTGGCCTGGATGAACGCATCCCAGGCTTCGGCCTACATGGCCGGCCGCTCTTATGTCATCCCGGACGACATCAAGGATACCGCCGTGCCGGTCCTCGCCCACCGGCTGATGCTGAACCATGCCGCGCTTCTTGCAGGGGCCAGCAGCGAAGAACTGGTCCGGGAGCTGCTGCGGCAGCTGGTGCTCCCCGTTCACTCCCGTAAGGGAGGCCGCTTATGATGCGGCGGGTCCTCGAATGGGGAATCGGGCTGGCAGTGCTGGGCGGTATGTTGGCCATGTACCGGCTGCACGGAGGCGAGGCCCTGTGGTTCATGATGTTTCTGACCTGCCTGGTGCTGGCCGGCGGCATGCTGGTTCAGCTGCTGGGCCCCCGGCAAATCCGGGTGGAACGCAGCCTGCCCCGGAGCGTGATTCCGTCGGGAGAGGCCGTGCCCGTGACCCTGCGGATTCATTTCCGCTCGCCGCTGCCCCTCCCCTGGATGGCTGTGGAGGATTATTACACCGGCGGGAGCTTCCGGCGCGTTCTCTTTCCCGGATTTCGGCGCTCATTAACGTATCGTTATGAGATTCCCGCTCCTCCGCGGGGGCATTACGGGTTTGAAGCCTGTGCGCTGGAATGGGGCGGCTTGTTCGGGTGGTTTCAGGGAAGGAAGGTCGTTAGGGGAGAAGGCCGGTTTATCGTGCTGCCGGAGCCGCTGCCTGTCGGACAGGAATGCCGGCCGGCGGCTTCGCCGTCTTATAGCGAAGAGGCCAGTCTCCGGCCTCCCCGGTTTGCAGACGGCATGAAAGGGATGGAGGTGCGGGAATATGTTCCGGGGGATCCGCCGAACCGTATCCATTGGAAGCACCTGGCCCGGTGGGGCCGCCTGCATACGAGCCTGCCGGAGGAGGCGCAGCAGTCCTCTTATGCGGTCATGATCGACCGCTCCTTCAGCGGCTATATGCCGGACGGCGCCCGGGCAGGCGACGTCAGCGGTGAGGCCGCCCAGCGGGGGTTCGAGACCGCTGTATCGACGGCGGCAGGGCTGCTCGTTGAAGCCGGGCGTGCTGGCGAGAAACCGGTGCTGCTTGGCTCGGGACTGCGTGCCGGCTTGCGGGGAGAAGCCGGAGTACCCGGAGGACCCGGCCCTGCGTTAAGGCAGGAGACCGGGCCGGAGATCACCGGCATGCTTGCGGCCTTGTCGGGACTGAAATTGTCCGGCGGCATGCCGCTGCCTGCACAGCTTCAGGAAGCAGCCGGCGATATAAAGGGCAAAAGAACGGCGGTCGTCACCGGCTATCTGACCGACGAGCTGCTTCGCACCGTATCCGGGATCATCTCCTCCGGGGGATATGTGGATATCTATTGCGCAGGCGCCGCGGCAGGGACCGACAGCAGCGATTCGGCATCGTACGCCGCGGCGGTTCACGATCCCGGCCTGTTCCGCCGGGCGGCGCTGCTCTCGCGTCTGGGGGCCGGCGTATTTATCGTGCACGGCGGCCGTGTATCCCGCGTCGGTCACGTGGAGTCGAACTTCCCCGGAGAGGGGGCGGTATAAATGGAGGACCGAACGGATCCACTTCTGTACAGACTCATCCTATCTCTGCCCTTTATGGGGCTGTTCGCCGAATGGCTCATTCCGCTCCGGCCGCTAATGGGTTCCACGGACGATGGATTTATGACGACGCTGTTGTGGCTGACGGCGCTTCTGCTGCTGTGGGGGACCCTGCTGACGAAGTGGACGTTTACCCTCCCGGTGTACTTCGTGCTGGTCGGCGCTGCGTGGTATAACGTTTCCGGAGAGGGCCAGCCCTTAGGTTGGCTGATTTCCTGGATATCGCAATGCCGCGATGATCTTCTGCTCTTGCTGTCCACCGGGCGCTTTGCCGAGACCAGCTCGGAGACCCGTACGCTGGTTTTGATCGTCGGCTGGTCCTTATTGGTTTATTCCGTGCAATCGCTGGCCCTGTCGCGGCGCAGCATTTTTTTGTTCGCCGCGGCCACTCTGCTCTACCTAATATGCCTTGAGACGCTGCTCGGCATCCATATTTACGCCGATATGATCCAAACCTGCGGTTTGCTGCTCCTGCTTCAAGGGATGCTGCATCTGTCCAGACTGCGTGAGAGCGACACGTCTGGCAGGTTTGGCGGCAAGGTGTACGGCACCTGGATCGTGTCGCTCAGCCTGCTGTCCATCCTGGTCCTCGGCGGAAGCTGGGGACTGGGATATGCGGCCGAGCCCAAGCCTCCAGGGAGGATGTCCTTGGAGCAGGCCGCCGGCCGGCTGGAATCCTGGGTCAGGGACAATTATGGCGACGCCTCAGCCGCGGCCGTGACGGGCTACAACCTGAGCGGGGACGACCAGGACATGGGAATGCCCTTGAGCCAAGGGGGCCGGCTCTATTTTGAAGCGGAGAGTCCCGTTCCTACATATTGGCGGGGGGAAACGCTCAGTGTTTATGACGGCCGTAAATGGACCGGTCAGGAGGCCGATTCCCGCACCCTGTTTATTCCGGGCGCGGTCCGGCCTGAAGGATCGGACTCGGAAGGTGGGGAGATGACCGCTCCGATGGCTGAGTACCGGACCGTCACCCAGCAAATCATGTTCAACCGGCCCATGACCGAGAGCTTCCCTCTCTTTGCCGGCGGTCCCATCGCCGAGGTTCTCGACCTCGAATCGAGTCGGAAATCGGTGTCCCTGACCGTAATCGCCGACGAAGATGCCGGGACGGTCAAGGTGCCGCTGATTTCGGGCGTGCCGGAAGTGAACGGCTACCGGATCAAGGCGGACATCCCCGCCGTGGATCCTCAGCTGCTGCGGGAAGAAGCGGGCGCGGATCCGGCGCGTGTGAGGGACGAATACCTTCAGCTGCCGGACAAGCTGCCCGAACGCGTGAAGCAGCTGGCCGACCGGATTACGTCGGCGTCGCTCACGCGATATGATGCGGTCGTCGCGGTGGAGGACTATTTGAAAACTTACTACGCCTACACGATGGATACCCGCGTTCCGCCCCGAGGCGAGGACTTTGTGGATGACTTCCTGTTTACGACGCGGAAAGGGTACTGCAACCACTTCTCAACCGCCATGGCGGTGCTGCTGCGAAGCGAGGGAATTCCCACGAGGTATGTCAGGGGATTTGCCCCGGGAAAAGAGGAAAGCAGTCACCCGGGACGTTATCAGATCAGCGAAGGCGACGCTCACGCCTGGGTCGAAGTGTACTTCCCCGGCTCCGGCTGGATTCCGTTCGACCCAACGCCTGGATTTGCGCTGCCTTCCGACAGCGGAACGGTCCAGGCACAGGACATCCAGTCGGGCGGCACCTGGGACTGGACTCACGCCGCCCTCCAAGTGAAGAACATCACGCTGGGGATCGCGTCTTTTATGGCCAAGCATGTGTGGACCGCGGTTGGAGCAGTTGCCACGGCTCTGCTGCTGACCGCCGCCGTCCGCTGCGCCTGGATGTATCGCGGCCTGATTTGGCTGTGGGGCCTGGTGTATTTATCGCGGCGGGCCTTTCCGGGCAAGGAGCAGCTGCTTCGGGCGGCGCTTCCGGCGTGGAAGGGCATTACCCGCCGGTACGGTGCGGCGCCGCCGGGGGCTACCGTTCGGGAATATGTGCTGTCCCTTCAGGTAGATGATGAAATGATGCGCAAAGAAATGTACGATTTTGCCGCGGAGTGGGAAAAGATAGCTTTTGGTCAGGTTCCCGTAAGCCGCAGCCAAGGGAGCGCTTTCCTGCGCAGATGCCTTTTGATCGCCGGCAGGCTGGCATAACTTAGGTGCTGCGGCTTCCTTGACGGTATGAATTATCGTTGCGTATAATTGATTTCATTAATTGAGGGAGGCACGGTAATGAATAAGCCAAATGAAATCATCGTTGTCCTCGATTTCGGGGGACAATATAATCAATTAATCGCAAGACGCATCCGCGATCTGGGAGTATACAGCGAGCTCTTGCCTTTTAACACGCCGATCGAGAAGATCCGGGAGCTGAACCCGAAAGGTATCGTGTTCTCCGGCGGACCGCTCAGCGTGTATGCGGAAGACGCACCCCATGTGGACCCGGCTGTCTACGATCTGGGGCTGCCAATCTTCGGCATTTGCTACGGCATGCAGATGATGGCCCAGCAGCTCGGCGGCAAGGTGGAGCGCGCGCACAAACGCGAGTACGGAAAAGCGGAGCTTGAGTTCAAACCGGACACGACGCTTACCCAAGGATTGGACAACCGTCAGGTCGTATGGATGAGTCACGGGGACCATGTCGTTGAGCTTCCGTCCGGCTTCCAGCTCGACGCGGGTACCGAGTCGGCTCCGATCGCGGCGATGAGCCATGGCGAGAAGAAGCTGTATGCGGTGCAGTTCCATCCGGAAGTACGCCACTCTGTGAACGGCAACGAAATGATCCGCAACTTCCTTTATGAAGTCTGCGGATGTGAGGGTAACTGGACGATGGAATCCTTTATCGAGGATCAGGTTCGAGAAATCCGCGAAACCGTCGGTGACCAGAAAGTGCTGTGCGCGCTGAGCGGCGGCGTGGATTCCTCCGTCGTTGCGATGCTGATCCACAAGGCGATCGGCGATCAGCTGACCTGTATGTTTATCGACCACGGTCTGCTGCGCAAGGGCGAAGCCGAGAGCGTAATGGATACCTTTGTAGGCAAATTCGACATGAAAGTTGTCAAAATCGACGCCCGCGAGCGTTTCTTGTCCAAGCTGGCCGGCGTGGACGATCCCGAGCAAAAACGGAAAATCATCGGCAACGAATTCATTTACGTGTTTGAGGAAGAGTCTGCACGTTTTGACGACTTTGCCTTCCTGGCGCAAGGAACGCTGTACACGGATATCGTCGAGAGCGGAACGGCAACGGCTCAAACGATCAAGTCGCACCATAACGTGGGCGGCCTTCCGGAGGACATGAAATTCAAGCTGATCGAGCCGCTCAAAACGCTGTTTAAGGACGAAGTCCGCAAAGTCGGCGAGGAATGCGGCTTGCCTGAAGAGATCGTATGGCGCCAGCCGTTCCCGGGCCCGGGCCTTGCAATCCGCGTGCTGGGCGAAGTGACGGAAGATAAGCTGACGATCGTTCGGGATTCCGACTACATTTTGCGCGAAGAAATTGCCAAAGCCGGGCTTGACCGGGAAATTTGGCAGTACTTCACGGCTCTGCCGAACATGAAGAGCGTGGGCGTCATGGGTGACGCGCGTACGTATTCGTACACCGTCGGCATTCGCGCGGTAACCTCGATCGACGGCATGACCGCCGACTGGGCCCGCATTCCGTGGGACGTACTGGAGAAAATTTCGGTGCGTATCGTCAACGAGGTGGAGAACGTCAACCGCGTCGTGTACGATATCACCTCCAAGCCGCCGGCCACGATCGAGTGGGAGTAAGGCTGATCGTTATATCCGAAGGTTCGAGATCCGTACCTGCTTAAGGCAGGTGCGGGTCTTTTTTTGTTTTCTACATAATTTCTGGACCAATTCCAAAAGCTAAGCCCTAGTTAGAGAAAAAATTCTATGTAAGGCGGCCGTAGTTCCATGGGAGGAATATGCAAATTTCCGAACATTGAATCATGTCTTACTCACGATTATTCGTTTTTTCTGTTGACAAGTGAAGCTTGTCTTCATACAATGAATGATGTGAGAAACGACATATGTTCTTTCGTATAATCCCGGGAATTGGCCCGGGAGTCTCTACGAGATCACCGTAATGATCTGGCTACGAATTTAGAAGAGATGATGTCCACTCGCGGGCGCAGCTTGCCTTGACCATGGTAAGTCCAAGCTGATGATCGGCGGATATCTCTTTCTTTCATTCATAATGTCCGGTGGTCGCTTTGCGGTCTGCCGGCTTTTTTGTCGTTCTGACTCAAATTTCTAAGGGGGATTATTTGAAAATGGAACGGTTCTTTAAATTAAAGGAACGCGGCACAAATGTAAAAACAGAAATGATCGCCGGTCTCACGACGTTTATGGCGATGGCGTACATCCTGTTCGTCAACAATCTGTTTCTCGGGCCGGACGGTGCGGGCATCCCTCATGAAGGCGTATTTTTCGCCACCGCAGTCGGCGCGGGCCTCGTTACGATCCTGATGGGGTTGTTTGTCAATATCCCGATCGCCTTGGCGCCGGGTATGGGTCTGAACGCTTATTTTATGACCGTCGTGCTAGGATCCAACGGTCAAATTACCTGGCAGGCTGCCTTGGGCGCCGTATTTATTTCGGGTATTATTTTTATCATTCTGACGGTAACGCGCGTTCGGCAAATGCTGATGGTCGCCGTTCCGAAAAACATTAAAACCGCTATTACGGTGGGGATCGGCCTGTTCGTCGCCATCATCGGCTTCAAGCTCGCCAACCTGATCTCGATCACCGTGAACGCCGGTACCGATATCAGCAAGCCGATCGGCGGCGGAAGCTTCAACCTGGCGCTAAGCGATTTCTTTACACATAAAGATGCGCTGCTTGCTTTGATCGGACTTTTGATTATCGCCATTCTAATGGTGCTGAAAGTAAGAGGGGCGCTCCTGATCGGCATTATCGTAACGACGCTGATCGGTATTCCTATGGGGGTGACGGACCTCAGCGGATTGTCCCACGCCAACTGGCTGCCTTCGTTCTCGAACCTGGCTGTCGGGGATCTGGACCTGAAAGGCGCGCTGCACATCGGATTGTTCGATATCGTCTTTATTTTCACGTTCGTGGAGCTGTTTGACACCTTCGGAACGCTCGTAGGTACGACAACCCGGATGGGTATCATGAAGGATAAAGAGAAAGGCGAGAAAATCGTCGGTAAAGCGATGCTCGTCGATGCGGTCGGCGTCAGCGCCGGTGCCGTTCTGGGTACGAGCACGATCACTTCTTTCGTGGAAAGCACGGCAGGCGTTGAGGAAGGCGGACGCACAGGCTTGACAGCCATTACGACTGGCGTTCTGTTCCTGCTGTCCCTGTTCATCGCTCCGCTTGCGCTGGTGGTTCCTTCGGCGGCTACCGCGCCGGCATTGATCATCGTCGGGGTGCTGATGATGAGCCAGGTTCGCAACATCGAGTGGGACGAATTCTTTGAGGCTTTCCCGGCTTTTCTGACCATCGTTCTGATGCCGTTCTCCGGCGGGATCGCCAACGGGATTTCGGCAGGGATCTTGTCCTATGTGATTCTTGCGGTTTTCGGTAACATCTTCGGTAAGCGCAAAGAGAAAGTTCACTGGCTGATGTGGGTGCTGGCCATCATCGTGGTGTGCCGGTTCGCATTCCTCGGTGCCGAGTAAGCCTCTAGGAATTGATTGTTTGAATGCTCTGCCCTTGTCTGCTATAGAGCGGATGAGGGCTTTTTTATTTTTGGAAAATTTGAAAAGTATCATATATAGCGCAATATATAGCGCAACGAAAAGTCTGAAAGTTGGGGATTATATAATGATGTGAAAAATGATTGGGGGACGCAGCGTGGATCGCCGCTGCAGCAGGCGAGCGGCTCTATCTTGATAAAGAGGGAGTTACTCTAAACGTAAAGACATGCTTGGAGTCATCGTTGACGTATGAATGTATATATGAAGATTATGAATGGTTTGCGGCAGTTGCCATCAAAAGTACCAAAGGGTACGGAATAAATGGAGATTTAAATTTTTTGTCGAAAAAACTTGCAATCGAATTACATACATGGTATATTCTAATTCCGGCCAAGAAAACATCGCATAAAGCGCTGGCAGCAAGCCTGAAAAAAAGAAATTAAAAAAAGCTTGCAAAACTGAGTCGGACTTGATATAATATAAGAGTTGCTGCTGAAACAACAGACGGTAACGAAACGAAGTTTGATCTTTGAAAACTGAACAACGAGTGAGTATACATGCGACGGTTTTATAACCGATGCAACATGAGATTAAATCAATCTCGTCAGATTCAAAATGAGCTACAAACTTTCGTTGGAAAGCTACTCCCTTCGGGTGAGCAGATTCTTCCAACTTTCTTGGAGAGTTTGATCCTGGCTCAGGACGAACGCTGGCGGCGTGCCTAATACATGCAAGTCGAGCGGACTTGATGGAGAGCTTGCTCTCCTGATGGTTAGCGGCGGACGGGTGAGTAACACGTAGGCAACCTGCCTGCAAGACCGGGATAACCCACGGAAACGTGAGCTAATACCGGATATCTCATTTCCTCTCCTGAGGGAATGACGAAAGACGGAGCAATCTGTCACTTGCGGATGGGCCTGCGGCGCATTAGCTAGTTGGTGAGGTAACGGCTCACCAAGGCGACGATGCGTAGCCGACCTGAGAGGGTGAACGGCCACACTGGGACTGAGACACGGCCCAGACTCCTACGGGAGGCAGCAGTAGGGAATCTTCCGCAATGGGCGAAAGCCTGACGGAGCAACGCCGCGTGAGTGATGAAGGTTTTCGGATCGTAAAGCTCTGTTGCCAGGGAAGAACGT
>NZ_JACHXJ010000005.1 GCF_014192015.1 Paenibacillus rhizosphaerae
ATTAGGCACGCCGCCAGCGTTCGTCCTGAGCCAGGATCAAACTCTCCAAGAAAGTTTGTAGCTCATTTTGAATCTGACGAGATTGATTTAATCTCCATTCGCTCCGGTCATAAGACCATCGCGTTTATACTCACTCGTTGTTCAGTTTTCAAAGATCAAACTTCGTTGTGTTACCGAGATCTCATCGCCTCAGCAACTTTTATAGTATATCATGCTCTTAGCAAGTTTGCAAGCTTTTTTTATATTTCTTTTAAAAAGCTGTGTTATCAACATTCCCGCTTTAAGAGGCAAGAAATAATATAACACAGCTTTTAATATGAAGTCAACTATTTACGTAGAAATAATTTCATTGATAAATAACTGCCTTTGATGAATCAGATTGATAATCTGCCCATTAACAGAGACCATGGGGCGTGTCGGATGATTGCGGTCCGTGAAGACAATTTCTCCAATCTGATCATTGCTTAATCGGACAACGGTACCGTTATGAAATTCCGTCAACTTGCTGATCAATGTTTGGACAATGCTCGGATCCAGCTTGCCAAAAGCCTCTGAATGTATTTGCTCTAGTACCAAGTACGGAGATTGGGCCTTCTGGTATATCCGATTTAGCGTCATGGCGTGGAATATATCAACGATCCCGACAATTTTGGCATAGATGTGAATCTTACCTCCATTCAGCCGGAGAGGATACCCTGAGCCGTCTACTTTTTCATGATGCTGCAGTGCCGCCAATCGTACGCCCTCATTTATGGCCGTTACATTTTTCAGCAGCTGATAGCCGTAGGTGGTATGCCTCCTCATCTCCTCAACTTCTTCTGCGGTAAGGGGCTGTGGTTTGTACAAGACCGCCGGGTCGATTTTGATGTTACCGATATCATGAAATAAGCCTGCAAAAGCAGCCTGCATCCAGTCCTTCTGCTGTAACCCGATCCATCTGGCCAGCTGATAGGATGACAAAGCGCAGAGGACGGCGTGGTGATAAATATAGTCATACTCCCTCATGCTTCTTGGGGAAAAGGTTAATAAATTATAGTCCTTAATCTGTGAAATAAGGGCCTCCAGCTGGCCTCTGAGCTCAAAAATCGGCACCTCAGCCGCAATTACGGAAGGGTATGTGCTTTTAACTAGCTGAATCATTCTTTCGTACTCTTCTTGAAAACTGGAACGTTGGACGATTGTCCCTGGGTCCTTACCAGCCTGAACTGAAGGGGCGCTTCGCTGCGGTATCGCCGCTCTGCTGTCGGCTGGATTCTTCGTCTCCTGCTCTCCGTTGTCAATGTCAACAGAATGCACCATAAATGCACGCAGGATTTCCAGGTCTCTCGGCAGCAGTACCGTTCCCTTCCGAAGCAGCAATCCGCCCAATGGCGTGTGAACATCCTTGGATAATTTCAAACCGGGTTTGATTTCCGTAATCGATACGCTGGCCATTAATCAATTCACTCATTTCCGACTCTTATGGTGGTAATATACACCAATTATATTACGGATAAGATTGCTGTACAATTGCCTGCTTGCCATATGAAGCCAAGAAAAAAAGCATGAATCTGATGGAATCAGACTCATGCTCTTAACGTTTGCCGTATTGCCGGAATTATTCTTCGTCCGGTGCTTCATCCGAAGTATCCGTCATCTCAGGTGCAGGCGCCCCCGTGTCGTCAGGCTCCGCGCCTTCTTCCGACCCGTTGCCGACCTCTTGACCTTCGATCAAGACTTCATCTTCATCTTCCGGATCGTCGCTCTTATCCGCTCGGCATACGGTCGCTACGGCATCATCCTCACGGATGTTAATCAGCTTCACGCCCTGCGTGTAGCGGCCCATCGTGGAGATTCCCTCCATACTGGTCCGGATCAATGTGCCGCTGGTCGTAATGATCATCAGGTCTTCTTCAGACTTCACGACCTTCAGCCCAACCACAGGTCCGTTCTTGTCCGTGACGTTAATGGTCTTAATCCCCTTACCGCCACGCGTTTGGGAACGGTAATCGCTGGCAGGGGTACGCTTGCCGTATCCCTTGGACGTTACGATCAGGACATCCAGCTCTTTATCGATGACGTCCATGCCGATCACCGAGTCGCCTTCGTCCAGGGTAATCCCCTTAACCCCTGTCGCTCCGCGCCCCATCGACCGCACATCATGCTCGGAGAAGCGGATGGACATGCCATGGGCGGTACCCATAATCATTTCCTGCTTACCATCCGTCAGCTTGACTTCAATCAAGCAGTCGTCCTCACGCAGGTTGATCGCGATCAAGCCGCCTTTGCGAATATTAACGTAATCCTCGAGAGGCGTCTTCTTCACAACCCCGGTGCGGGTAACGAAGAACAGGTATTTGTCATCCTCGAACTCGGAGACCGGAATCACGGCATTGATTGTCTCTCCCTGTTCGATCTGGATGAGGTTAATAATCGCCGTTCCCCGTGCGGTACGGCCGAGTTCAGGAATTTCGTACGCCTTCAGGCGGTACACCTTACCCCGATCCGTGAAGAACATCAGATAATTATGCGAGTTGGTGACGAAGAGATGTTCGACAAAGTCCTCATCCTTCATATCAAGCCCCGTTACCCCGCGTCCGCCGCGTTTCTGGCTGCGATAGGTACTGGCAGGCAAGCGTTTGATGTATCCGGTATGCGTGATGGTGATAACCACTTCTTCACGCGGAATCAGATCTTCATCCAAAATGCTCTCCTCACCAACGGTAATTTCGGTGCGGCGCTCGTCGCCGAAGCGCTCTTTGATTTCTTGAAGCTCATTCGTAATGATGTCGAGAACAAGCTGCTCATTCGCGAGAATTTCGCGGTACTCGGCAATCTTCACCATGAGCTCCTGGTATTCGGCCTCAATCTTCTCGCGTTCCAAGCCGGTCAGGCGCTGGAGTCTCATTTCCAGAATGGCCTGGGTCTGCTCAAGGCTTAGGCTGAAACGCTCCATCAAACGGTCGCGGGCAATTTCCGTCGTCTGCGAAGAACGGATAATCGAGATAACCTCATCCAGATGGTCGAGTGCGATTCGCAAGCCTTCCAGAATATGAGCGCGGGCTTCCGCTTTTTTCAGATCATATTCGGTCCGGCGGCGGATAACTTCAATCTGATGCTGCAAATAATAATACAGCGCATCGCGCAGCGTCAGAACCTTCGGCTCCTTGTTCACGATTGCGAGCATGTTAATGCCGAACGTGGACTGAAGCGCCGTGTGTTTGTACAAATTATTCAGCATAACGCTCGGATTGACGTCACGGCGCAGCTCGATGACGATTCGCATACCGGTCCGGTCGGATTCGTCCCGCAGATCGGTAATGCCCTCGATTCTCTTCTCGCGCACGAGCTCGGCGATTTTCTCAACCAAACGCGCTTTATTGACCTGGTAAGGCAGCTCGGTCACAATGATACGCGCTTTATTGTTGACTTCTTCGATCTCGGCTTTGGCCCGCATTGTGACGGATCCACGGCCGGTCTCATATGCCTGGCGGATTCCCTGCCGGCCTAAAATGTAGCCCCGGGTAGGGAAGTCAGGACCTTTGATATATTCCATCAATTCCAGCGACGTAATGTCGGGGTTCTTGATGAGCGCCTGTACGCCATCAATGACTTCACCCAAGTTATGCGGTGGAATATTGGTGGCCATGCCGACCGCGATTCCCGATACCCCGTTGACCAACAGGTTCGGGTAACGTGCCGGAAGCACAACCGGCTCCAGTTCCTCACCGTCATAGTTTTCGGTAAAATCGATCGTCTCTTTGTTGATGTCGCGCAGCATCTCGATGGCAATCTTGGAGAGACGCGCCTCGGTGTAACGCATGGCGGCTGCAAAGTCACCGTCAACGGAACCAAAGTTTCCATGGCCTTCCACAAGCATATAACGCATCGAAAAATCCTGTGCCATACGAACCATGGTCTCGTATACAGCCGAGTCACCATGCGGGTGATACTTACCGATGACCTCACCCACGATTCTCGCCGATTTCTTAAATGGTTTATCCGGGTACATACCGAGCTCCGACATCGCGTACAGGATACGCCGGTGGACCGGCTTCATCCCGTCCCGCACATCCGGCAAAGCCCGGGAAACAATAACGCTCATCGCATAATCCATAAAGGATTCGCGCATTTCGTCGCGTATGTCCCGATCTTTGATTTGCGAGCCTCTTTCTTCCGCCATGGTGGACCTCCTCCAATTTCTATCAAACCAATAACATTGTCTTTACAGACGATTCATTCAGTACAGCAAGAAAAAAATCAATATATGAGGAAAAACGTCTATCGACGTACATGCTTTGCAGGCTGGGCTTAACGCCCGTACTTCCGCAAAAGTTCCCATAACTTTCAGGCTCAAGCAAGCCTGTTAAAGTTCAATTCCGTCTTGCCCAAGCGAACAGAAAAGCGTATGACCGCAGGGCTTGAAAAGGTGAAATCAACGGACGTCAATCCGCAAAACCACCAATCTTTATTATATTACTTTCACAAAAAGAGCACAATTAAACGTTTGAGCGCCGCCGGCTCCGCAGCCGCCCAAGTTCCGTTTCTCTAGGGATTCGCCCGGCCTTCTGTGCCTTTTCCACATATACTGGTAGGGCAATAAGGACGCCTAGTGCTGTTTTGAGCAAACAAAACACCACATCTGTATATTATACCATTGTTTTGCTTGCTTGTCCTATGTTTTACGCCTTTGAACCGCGGAGAAGAAGCTCCGGCCGACAAGCACATAACAAGGCCAATCACGTAGAAAGGATGATATTTCTTGGCGATTCAACGTGTTGCAAGCAAATGGGCGAAAACCCAGGTCCTTTTACAGAATCAACAGGTATCTCCTTACATTCCTTTAACGCAAAAATATACACGCGCTACGCTGGGTAATATGCTTGAAAACACAACTCTTGTATACATTAAGCCGGACCGCGGCACGTACGGCAACGGGGTCATGAACGTTCAGCGGCACGGGGAACCGGCTGCTCCAGCTGGCGAGCAGCCCGTCGAAAGCTCTCCCCGCACTGTAGTGGAATATACCTTGCGCTACGGCACACGCTCCGAGACGTACGCGAACCTCGACGCGCTGCATCTGGCCATACTCAGGCACACAAGAGGAAAGTTTTATATTATTCAGCAAGGGATCGTGACTTTGAAGTACGAGGAGCGCCAGTTTGATCTGAGAATTCTGACCCAAAAAACACCGTACCGCCATTGGGAGACGACAGGCATCATCGGTCGGGTAGCCGCTAAAAACATGATCATCACGAACTACCACGGTGGAGGTTCCGTACGCCTGCTGAATGAACTGCTCGAAGGGAACGTAAGCCCTGAAGAAGCCCCGCTATTGGAACGAAAGCTGTATGAGCTGGGTGTAGCCACCGCACAGCAGCTGCAGACCAAATTCCCCGGTATCAAGGAGATCGGCCTCGACGTAGCCATCGACGAACAGCTCAACCCCTGGATTCTTGAAGTGAACACGCTCCCGGCCATCTTTCCGTTTAAAAAGTTTTTCAAGGATAAAAGCATCTACCGCCGCATCGAACGGTATGCGATCAACTATGGGAGGCTCCCCGGCAGAAGTAAAAGGAGAGGCAGCTATTAACAAAAACAAGAGAAGCTCCGGTTCCGGAAACTTCTCTTGTTTTGTCCGTCTATATCATTCAGGGCTGGACTCACCAACAAGTTTAGGTGGAGTTCAAACTTAAATGTCCAGATTTTTAACCGTTTTTGCGTGTTCGTGAATAAAATCACGCCGCGGTTCAACGCTGTCACCCATAAGGGTGTCGAAAATAAGGTCTGCCTGCATGGCATCTTCAATCGTGACCTGCAGCATGGTGCGGCTCTCCGGATCCATAGTCGTCTCCCACAGCTGTTCTGGATTCATCTCCCCCAGACCTTTATACCGCTGGATATTAATTTTGGATCCCTCTCCGAACTCGGCGATGATTTCATCACGCTCCTTCTCGGAACCGGCATAACGGACCGTCTTGTTGCGCTCAATTTTGAAGAGCGGCGGCTGCGCGATGTATACGTATCCCGCTTCCAGCAGCTGTCTCATGTACCGATAGAAGAAGGTCAGCAGCAGCGTACGGATATGCGCGCCGTCGACGTCGGCGTCAGTCATGATAATGAGCTTGTGGTACCGGGCTTTGCTCAGGTCGAAATCTTCATCGCCGATGCCTGTACCCATCGCCGTTACAATCGCCCGGATCTCCAAATTGGACAAAATCCGGTCCAGACGCGCCTTCTCGACGTTCAGGATTTTACCGCGGATCGGCAAAATCGCCTGGAAATGCCGGTCGCGTCCCTGCTTGGCGGATCCGCCGGCAGAGTCCCCTTCGACGATGTACAGCTCGCAAATGGACGCATCCTTCGAGGAGCAATCCGCCAGCTTACCGGGAAGAGCGCTGACTTCAAGTGCGCTCTTGCGGCGCGTCAATTCACGGGCTTTACGCGCGGCTTCGCGCGCACGGGATGCCTGCAGTGCCTTTTCCAAGATCCGCCGGGATACGGCAGGATTCTCTTCCAGGAACTCGGACAGCTTCTCAGAGAAGAGCGATTCCACGATGCCGCGGACTTCACTGTTGCCGAGTTTGGTTTTTGTCTGGCCTTCGAACTGCGGCTCCGGAATTTTGACCGAAATAATGGCTGTCAGGCCCTCGCGCACATCGTCGCCCGACAGATTAGAGCCGTCTTTGACGAGGCCGCTCTTGCGGCAATATTCGTTAATAATCCGGGTCAAGGCGCTCTTGAAGCCGGATTCGTGGGTTCCGCCCTCATGCGTATTGATATTGTTCGCAAAAGAATAAATGTTCTCGGTGTAGCTCTCATTGTACTGCAGTGCGATCTCCGCCTGAATGTTGTCCCGGGAGCCCTCTACATAGATCGGCTGTTCATGAAGAACTTCCTTTTTCTCATTCAGGAACTTGACGTATTCGATAATACCGCCCTCGTACTTGAAGTAGTTGGAAGCCCCCGTACGCTCATCGGTCAGCGTCAAAGCAATGCCTTTGTTCAAGAAGGCCAGCTCACGAATCCGCGTCAGGAGAGTATTATAGTCATACTCCGTTGTCTCCGTGAAAATTTCCGGATCCGGCAGGAAGGTAACGGTCGTACCGTGCTCGTCGGTATCCCCGATGACTTTGACGTCATACTGGGGCACGCCGCGCCGGTATTCCTGCTGATAAATATGCCCGTTCAACCTAACCTGGACAACGACCTTGCTGGACAACGCGTTAACGACGGATACGCCAACGCCGTGCAGGCCGCCGGACACCTTATATCCCCCGCCGCCGAACTTACCACCGGCATGAAGCACAGTCATGACGACCTCAAGCGTCGATTTTTTCAGCTTCTCATTCTCACCAACCGGAATACCGCGTCCGTTGTCGACAACCGTGATGCTGTTATCCTTGTGGACAATGACTTCGATATGGTCGCATACACCAGCCATCGCCTCGTCGATACTGTTGTCCACCACTTCCCACACCAGGTGATGAAGTCCCTTTACGCTGGTTGATCCGATATACATGCCCGGCCGTTTCCGGACGGCTTCCAGACCCTCCAGAACCTGAATCTGACTCTCATCGTATTGCGGTTGATTCATAGACATGCCTGTCACCTACTTCTATATATTCTACGTTTGCTGATTGGAGTGTACCTGCGTTCACAGTGTCCTAAGCGTTGGCGAAGAAGACATTCGCCCGCTTCTTAAGCGTGGATGAGGAAATCGGAGAGTAATAGACGGTGCTCTTCGTCACGACGATGGATTTGGCTTCCTCTTCGCCAATGTACTCCACGTTCTTTTCCTGCCGGGCATGGCTTACAAACTGCTTGGATATTTTGGAGGATTTCTCGATCGAAATGTCAAAGATCGCAACCAGCTCCGCAGAACGGATGATTTTTTCACCGCCCAGATGGATATACATAACCATTCCCCATTCCTTAAGAGTTGACCTGTCCCGCATGAACATGATAGATGTTCGCGTTCTTCAGTTTATCGGCATTCAAACTTTCGATTCCCGTTGCCGTGATAAAGGTCTGAACCTTGCTCTGAAAAGTCTCGATCAATTGCGTTTGCCGGTAAGGATCAAGCTCAGACAGCACATCATCCAGCAAGAGCACCGGATATTCTCCGATCTCCTCCTGGATCAGTTCGATTTCAGCCAGTTTAAGAGACAGCGCAGTCGTTCTCTGCTGTCCCTGGGAACCGTACGTATGGACTTCCTTACCGTTAATGAAAAAGGCCATGTCGTCGCGGTGAGGCCCGGCAAGGGTCATCCCGCGGCGCACTTCTTGATCCTTCACTTGTGATAACTTTAACATAAATTGTTCAAAAAGATAAGCTTCATCTTCCTCCTCGGCGTCGCCAAACGACGGCTGATAGACAAGCCTCAGCGATTCCCCGCCGCTTGTGATGCCTTGGTGGATCGTTTCCGCCCACTTCTGCAGCTTTATTATGAATTGTTTCCTCTTTTTGATGATTTTAACACCGTGCTCCACAAGCTGTTGATCCCAGATTTCCAGCATCCCGGGCTTCACGCTGTCTTTCCCCCACATCTGTTTCAAGAGGTTGTTCCGCTGGTTAAGAACCTTCTGGTACTGCTGCAAATGATAGAGATATCCCGGCTGTACCTGGCCGATCTCCATATCGAGGAACCGCCGGCGGATGCCCGGGGTGCCTTTCACAATTTCCAAATCTTCCGGGGCAAACATCACGACGTTCAGCGCACCGATAAAATCGCTCAGCTTCCGCTGCTCGAGTCCGTTAATCTTCGCCTTCTTCCCTTGTGGGGACATCGTCAAATCGAGGGTAATCGGACCGTACTTCTTATCCACAACCGCGGACAGATGCGCGCTTCCTCCCTCAAACGAAATCAGCTCCCGATCTTTGGAGGTCCGGTGACTTTTGGTTAATGCCAACACAAAAATAGCCTCCAGCAAATTGGTTTTGCCTTGGGCATTTTGTCCGATCAGCAGATTTACGTCTCCAAAAGAATCCAGCTGCAGCTTCTCGTAGTTACGATAATGCTGCAGACTGATATTTTTAACAAACACGCCTTATCCTCCCCATCTTCGCCGGCCGCCGCCGAAGCAGCGGCCTGGGGGCACTTTATGCCTCTTGTGCTACCACAAATTCGCCGCAGTCCGTCACTTTGACTTGATCGCCCGGATACAGCTTCCGCCCCCGGCGGTCTTCCGGCTCCCCGTTTACGGTCACCATGTTCTCCGCCAGCAGGGCTTTGGCCATCCCCCCTGTGGATACGCAGTTGGCGAGCTTCAGAAATTGATCAAGCTTAATATATTCACTGTGGATAACTATTTTGTTCATCAGAAATCCTTTCGCTGTGGACAAGTTTTGCTTAGTTGGTGGTCCGGTACGGAAGGATAACGTACAGACTTTGGCTGTCATCCGCCGGTTTCAGAATGATCGGGCTCATAATGCCGGTAAAAGCAATTTTGAGCTGCTCGCTTTCCACCACTTTCAGCACGTCCAGCATATATTTCGAGTTAAACGAGATTTTCAGAGGTTCCCCTTTAAAATCAATCACGTCCAGCTCTTCGCGCACTTTACCGAGTTCCGACGAGCTGGAAGAAATTTCGATTCCGCCATGTTCCATCGTCTGCAGGCGCACGATATTCGTTTTCTCCTCTCTGGAGAGCAAATAAGCGCGGTCGATCGACTCGCTTAATTTTTTTGTGTCCAAAACCAGTTCTGTTTTGTAGTTTGTCGGAATAATCCTAGAAGTATCCGGGTAAATGCCGTCCAGGATGCGGGAATAGAACAGGACGCGGTCGATCTTGAACAGCACCTGGTTGTCCGCCACGACGATATCGACCAGCGTATTCTGGTCGGGAATGATTTTGCTCAGCTCGCTCAGCGTTTTGCCGGCAATGACGACGTTGTGAAATTTCACTTCGTCGGCTCCTTCCAAATGGGCGGAGCGGGTGGCCAGGCGGTGCCGGTCGGTAGCGGTAAACTTGAGTTCGTTTTGATCCAGGTTCCACAGAACCCCCGTCAGGATCGGTGTCGTCTCATGCGTGGAAATGGAAAAACCGGTTTGGCGGATCATGTTTTTGAGCAGCGCTCCCGGCAGGGAAATCGTTTGGTTCCCCTCGATATCAGGCAGCACCGGGAATTCTTCCGGATCCAGTCCAACCATCTGAATTTCGGTGGCTCCCGAGGAGATAAAGGTTTGGAACTGGTCTTTGACCTCCATTTGAATTTCCTGGGAAGGCAGCTTCTTGATAATTTCTACGAAAAATTTGGCCGGCAGCACGACGCTGCCCGGTTGTTCCACCGTGACGATGGTGCGTTCGCTATCCTCTACCGGAATAAAGGACTGAATGGAAATATCGGTGTCGCTGGCTGTAAGGGTCACTCCCGAATGATTCACGTCCAGCTTGATACCGGACAAGATCGGAATGGTGGTTCGGCTCGATATCGCCTTGGATACGTGCTGGATGGATTCGTTAAGAACGTTTTTAAGGATGCTGATTTTCATAGTTTCACTCCTAGCAGGAAATTCGGATTGCAAGACTACCTGGGTATGACGGCTGCGTGCAGCCTATTATGAATATTATATTATTTAAAATATATAGTAATAGCAGTAGGCGCACTGAATTTGTGGATAAGCTCAAAAACCTCAATAAAATCAAGCCTATTCACATGTGTATAGATTGTGCATAGGCTTTGAACTTGTTCAGGTTGGGTTTTTGATTTTTTCCGTGATGTTATTGATGACTTTGAACAGATCCTGGTCCTCTTTCAGAGACTGAGATATTTTCTCGTGGGCGTGGATGACGGTCGTATGGTCTCTTCCGCCGAAGGCCTCGCCGATTTTGGGCAGCGAGAAATCCGTCAGTTCCCTGGACAAATACATGGCGATTTGTCTTGGAAAAGCGACGGCTTTCGTCCGTTTCCGCGCTTTGAAATCCTCAAGCTTCAGATTGTAGTACTCCCCGACCTTCTGCTGAATGTCCTGAATGGTGATCATCTTCGGTCTGCTGGACGGGATGATATCCTTCAGCGCTTCGGCAGCCAGATGCGTGGTCACGTCCTGATTGGTCAGCGAGGAATAGGCGACGACGCGAATCAGCGCCCCTTCCAGCTCTCGGATGTTCGTGTCGATCTGATTGGCGATATACATCATCGCTTCGTTCGGAATATCGAGATTCTCTGCTTTTGCCTTCTTCCGCAGAATCGCGATTCGCGTCTCCAGGTCCGGCGGCTGGATATCCGTAATCAGTCCCCATTCAAAGCGTGAGCGCAGCCGATCCTCCAGCGTCGGAATTTCCTTGGGCGGCCGGTCGCTTGAGATGATAATCTGCTTCTGCTCCTCATGCAGGGCGTTGAACGTATGGAAAAATTCCTCCTGCGTCGACTCCTTGCCCGCCAGAAACTGAATATCGTCAATCAGCAAAATATCGACATTCCGATACTTGTTGCGGAAACTCTCGGCCCGGTTGTCACGGATCGAGTTGATGAATTCATTCGTAAATTTCTCGGAAGAGATATATACGACCCGACTGGCAGGATTGTGCTCCAGAATGTAGTGTCCGATCGCATGCATCAAGTGGGTTTTGCCAAGCCCTACCCCTCCATACAAAAACAAAGGGTTGTACGCCTTCGCCGGCGCTTCCGCGACAGCCAAAGAGGCCGCGTGCGCAAACCGGTTGCCCGAACCGATGACGAATGTGTCAAACGTATATTTCGGGTTGAGCATATGGGTTAGAGCCTCGTCAGGGGTCGCCTGAGGCATGGGTGCGGGCTGCTGTGGGGTGAGTTCGGCAGGCTTGTTCTCCTCAATGACGAATTTCACGTCAACTTGCTTCCCCAACACTTCATAGATCGTGGAGCTAACGAGTTTTGTGTAGCGGCTTTCCAGCCATTCGACAGCAAATGTGGTTGGAGCGGAAATTACGATGGTATGCTCGCTCATTTGTATCGCTTTGGTTGCTTTAAACCAGGTGTCAAAACTCGGCTTGCTGAGCTTGGTATGAATAATAGATAGGATTTGCTGCCATAATTCGGAAGTATGGCTGTCCACAGACTGTCACTCCTTTAAATCTTCCAAATGTGGCTGGGATCGAGCCATGAGTGGAAATGTCGAAAAAAGATGAATGGTGCAGAATATATCCCCAGTTTCAAAAACGGGGGAAAATAAAAAAAGTGGACAAATTGAAATTGTTCACAAGTTTATCCACAGCTTGTTGATAATATATGGGGTGAAATCACATATTCACATCCAAAAACAATATAATCATAGCAAAAGAACGCCCGTTTATCAATGAAATGGCTGAAATTATCCACAAATTCAATAAGTTGTGTATAATTTTTATTCACACCACTATATATTGTTTATAACGTGTTTAAGTTTCGACAGCATCTCCCAAAATAAAAAATCAGTTGTGCACAGGTTATGCCGGATCTTAGAGTTTTATTGCGAACGATGTGAACAAGTGGATAAATCGGGATTGTGGATTTTTCGGGTTTGTTGGGTCGGCGGCTGTGGAAAACTCGGGTTGGCTGGATTTAAAAATGAGATGGCGTGGTTTCAATGAAATATTATCGAAATGACGAGCGAATGTCAGAAGAAGTGTCCACATGAACCGAAGGTGAAGAGAGAGATGGAACGTTTAAGGAAGCCGCTGCCGAAGAAGGTGATGAAGCGATGAAGCTGCGTTCCAGGTCAGACGGAATCGAGAAGAGAGAAAGAGAAAGCAGCAAAAAGAGGGAGAAGAGCGATCGCGGGGGTCAAATTCCGGAAAGTGGGGGAACAGGTTTGAGTTGACTTTTGGGCCTGTTCATGATTAAATGTATAAAGGCATTTTCTGTGTTGAATGAAAATGAATATTTAACCATAAAGGTTATGAAATCCTGTAAGGGGGTGTGCAATACATGAGACCGACATTTAAACCGAATGTAAGCAAGCGCAAAAAGGTGCATGGTTTCCGGAAAAGAATGAGCACGAAAAACGGCCGCAAAGTGCTGGCAGCTCGTCGCCAGAAGGGCAGAAAAGTACTGAGCGCGTAAATTTCGTACATGAAGACCACCGAGGTGGTCTTTTTTTCATAAAAAAACGTCTATCGACGTCATTCTATGAAGACATACCGCTTTTAGCGGAAGTTTTTGCGTCTACTTCTGCAAGTTCCTTCATGAAAAAGAGGGAGAAGCGGGCCTGTTAGCCGGGTAGAAGACGTAAATTCGACCCAATTCCGATGAAATTAAAAAGGATGGGACGTCCTCTAAAGGTGAGCTCCGATTTCTTATTGTGGTTTATATCGCAAATTTGATGACCATACTAGGAAGTGGAATATCGCTATATATTATATGAAGCAAAATTTCGAATGCTGATATTTTTGAAGGAAAGGCCGCTGGACAAGGTCATGGCGGGCAGCAAGCAGGGGATATTCGTGCATAAAAGTTTACGTTTACGAAACCGGGCTGACTTCAGCCGCGTATATAGGCATGGGAAGTCATTTGCCAATTACCAATTCGTCGTATATTGGTTCCGCAAAAAAGAGGTAGAGAAGTTCCGCGTCGGAATTTCCGTCAGCAAGAAGGTCGGTAATGCCGTTGTACGCAACCGGATGAGAAGACTGGTCAAGGAAATTATGCGTCACCATGAAGACAAGCTCATTGAACACGTTGATCTCGTCTTTATCGTACGGAAGGGCGCGGTCGAAATGTCCTATAAAGACCTTGAAAAAAGCGTTCTGCACGTGCTTCGGAAAGCATCGCTGCTGAAGCCGCCGGGGCGCTGAATGCTGGTTTCTTTGTCCAATTAATTATGGTATGATTTACGGTGAATGGAAGCGTTAAGAGAGGGGTTATGAAGTGTCGCTACTTAAGACTAGCCGAGGCAGGAAATGGATCCTCCTCATCGCTGTGATGATGCTCGCAGTGGTTGTTTTAGCTGGGTGCGGAACGGGCAACACTGTGACGCATACTACAGAAGAAATGAAGAACGGCGGCTTTTGGCAGGCTAACGTCGTTTATTATTTCTCACTCGCATTAGATACGTTCGCCGGTTGGTTCGGCGGGGCTTACGGCTTAGCCGTCCTCGTGATGGTGATTATCGTCCGTACGATTATTTTGCCGTTGTCCATTAAGCAGGTTAGAAGTTCTAAGGCGATGCAAGCGATTCAGCCTGAACTTGCAAAGATAAAAGAAAAGTTTAAGGATCAGCCGGAGAAACAGCAGCAGGAAACGATGAAGCTGTTTCAAGAGAACAAGGTTAATCCGATGGCGGGATGTCTGCCGCTGATTATCCAAATGCCGGTTTTTATCGCACTCTATAATTCCATCGTGTACAACTCGCATCTTCGTGACCACTCGTTCCTGTGGCTCCAATTGGGTAAGCCGGACCATACGTTCATCCTGCCGCTGCTGGCTGCCGCAACGACATTCCTGCAGTCCCGCATGATGATGAAGATGAACCCGAGCCCGCAGCAGGGTGCCATGCAGTTTATGATGCTGGTATATCCGGTTTTGATTTTCTTCATGTCTTACCAGTTCCCATCCGCACTGCCGTTGTACTGGGTTTACAGTAACCTGTATACCATTATCCAGAACTACTTCCTGTATCGTAACAACCATACGACAGCGAATGTAGCCGCCGTTTCTTCGGCTGGAGCAAGCGGAAATGCCAAGTCTGGAAACAAAGGCAGCAGTAACAAAGGCGGTAAAGGAAATAACAAAGGGAAGAAGGGGGCAAAAAAATCTAAATGAGCAAAGTCGTCGCTTCAGGAAAAACCGTTGAAGATGCTGTAAACCAAGGGCTTGCCCAGCTTGGGGTAAGCCGCGACCGGGTCACGGTCCAAATCGTATCGCAGCCGTCAAAAGGATTCCTGGGACTGATCGGTGTCAAGGAAGCAAAGGTGGAACTTACACTGCTGCCTGAGCCCGCACCGGAACCAGTGGAGACGGCGAAACCTTTGCCACTAGATTTGAATGAGCCTGAAGCTTCCGAAGAGGAAGAAGAGAAGGACCCTTACGAAACGGCTGCCGAGTTTATCATTGACGTCGGAAAGAGCATGGGGCTGGATGTGAGCGTTGAAATTCAGCACGCGAGGGATGCTACGACACTTCATATTTTCGGTCCCGACTTGGGACTGATTATTGGCAGAAGGGGACAAACCCTCGATGCCTTGCAGTATTTGGCTAACATTGTGGCGAACCGGGTATCGAGCAGTTACGTGCGGCTTGTGCTCGATGCAGAGAACTTCCGGGAGCGCCGGAAGAAGACGCTGGAGGATTTGGCAGACAGGTTGGCGGGACGGGTGATTCGGACCCATAAAGAAGTCGTTCTTGAACCGATGTCCCCGCAGGAGCGGAAGGTGATCCATTCCAGGCTGCAGGACCATCCACAGGTGAAGACCTACAGTAAAGGGGAAGAGCCCAACCGGCGCGTAGTCATTACGATAAAGTAAAGAGAGACCTGTACAATGACTTTATTGAGCTTACCTTTAGCTTATAAAGTCATTGTTTTTTTTGAATCTTTGACTAGATCAAAGCAGGTGCCGGGACAAGTGCTGCAGGTCTTGATACGTCCGGATATGGCAACAATAGAGCTAACGGAAACGATGAACGTTAATATAGAAAAAAAGAGGTGACAGACTTGTTTACGGATACAATCGCAGCGATATCGACGGCTGTAGGGGAAGCGGGAATCGCCGTCATCCGCGTGAGCGGACCGGACTCGATTTCTGAGGTCGAACGGATTTTTCACAGCAAAACGGCGTTAACGAAGGCGGAGTCGCATACGGTTCATTATGGGCATATCATTGACCCGGACACCCAGGAGCGGGTAGAAGAAGTGCTCGTCACCGTGATGCGGGCGCCCAAATCTTTTACCACGGAAGATGTGGTGGAGATCAGCACACATGGCGGCGTCATCTCAGTCAAGCGGGTGATGGATTTGCTGCTGCAGCTGGAGATCCGCCTGGCGGAACCCGGCGAGTTCACCAAGCGGGCCTTTTTGAACGGTAGGATTGACCTTTCCCAGGCGGAAGCAGTGATCGACCTGATTCGGTCCAAGTCGGACCGGGCCTTCTCGATTGCCTTGAAGCAAGTACAGGGGTCCTTGTCCCAAAGAATCGGGGAGCTGCGCCACACCTTGGTGGAAACGATGGCTCACATCGAAGTGAATATCGATTACCCGGAGCATGATGTGGAATCGCTGACGGCGGAGTTCATTAAGCAGAAGAGCAGCGAAGTCATGGAAGGTATTCAAAAGCTGCTGAAGACTGCCGAAGAAGGGAAAATTTTGCGCGAGGGCATCACCACGGCCATCGTCGGACGTCCGAACGTGGGCAAGTCTTCGCTGCTGAATGCGCTGGCGCATACGAACCGTGCCATTGTTACCGACATTCCGGGCACGACGCGGGATGTCATCGAGGAGTTCGTCACGATCAACAACATTCCGCTGAAGCTGCTGGACACGGCGGGAATCCGGGAAACGATGGACGTCGTGGAGAAAATCGGGGTGGAGCGCTCGAAGCATGCGGTCACCGAAGCCGATCTCATTCTGCTTGTGCTGAATGCCAGCGAACCGCTGCACGAGGACGAACTGGAATTAATGGAACAAATCCGTGGTAGACAATCCATCGTCATTATGAATAAAATGGACTTACCTTCGCAATTGGACAGGGATTTGTTGTCCAGGTACTATCCGGATGAATTGATCGTCCCGATGTCGGTGATGACCGAAGAGGGGATCGATCTTTTGGAAAAGGCGATTTCATCGCTCTTTTTCAGCGGGAAGCTGGAGTCGGGCGATTTGACTTATGTCAGCAACGTCCGGCATATCGCACTGCTTAAAAAGGCTTACAAATCGCTTCAGGATGCCTACGAAGCGGCGGATCAATTTATTCCGATCGACATGATCCAGATCGATGTCCGTCTTGCTTGGGAACAGCTTGGTGAGATCACAGGCGATACGGCGGCCGAAACGCTGCTGGATCAAATTTTCTCCCAGTTCTGTTTAGGTAAATAAGTCGTTCGTTCATATAGATTCATGCATTTATTTTCAGAAAAATGAAGGAGGTTTGTCCAATGAGTTATGATGGAGGCAACTATGATGTCATCGTCATCGGCGCAGGTCATGCTGGCTGTGAAGCTGCCTTGGCCGCAGCGCGGATGGGCTGCAACACACTGATGATTACCATCAATCTGGACATGGTCGCATTTATGCCGTGCAACCCTTCGATCGGGGGACCGGCCAAAGGACATGTCGTCCGTGAAATCGATGCACTTGGCGGCGAAATGGGACGCAATATTGATAAAACGTTTATTCAAATGCGGATGCTGAACACAGGGAAGGGGCCAGCCGTGCATGCACTGCGTGCGCAAGCCGACAAGTTCCTGTATCAACAAACGATGAAGGAAACGATGGAGAAGGAACCGAACCTGACGATGCGTCAAGGTATGGTGGAACAACTGATTGTCGAAGACGGCGTCTGCGTCGGCGTGGTGACGAAAACCGGCACCGCGTACCGGGCCAAATCAACAGTGCTGACTACCGGCACGTATCTGCGCGGGAAAGTCATTATGGGTGAGCTGACGTACGAAAGCGGACCGAACAACCAACAGCCTTCGGTGAAGCTGGCGGAAAACCTGCGTGAGCTGGGCTTCGATCTCGTTCGCTTTAAGACCGGTACGCCTCCGCGCGTGCACAAGTCCACCATTGACTTCTCCAAAACGGAAATTCAACCAGGGGATGAAAAACCTAAGTTTTTCTCCTATGAAACGGAATCTTCCGATAACGAGCAGCTTCCTTGCTGGTTGACGTATACTTCGGTGGAAACCCACCGCATTATTAATGAAAACCTGCACCGGGCACCGATGTTCTCCGGTATTATTGAAGGAACAGGACCACGTTACTGCCCATCGATTGAGGATAAAATCGTGCGCTTTAGCGACAAGCCGAAGCATCAAATTTTCCTCGAGCCGGAAGGCAAGAACACCTCTGAATATTATGTCCAAGGCCTGTCCACCAGTATGCCTGAAGACGTTCAGCTGGCGATGCTGCGCAGTATCCCTGGCCTGGAAAAGGTTGAAATGATGCGTAACGGCTATGCGATCGAATATGACGCTATGGTGCCGACGCAGCTGTGGCCGTCTCTGGAAACGAAGAAAATGCCGGGCCTCTTCACGGCCGGTCAAATTAACGGAACCTCCGGTTACGAAGAAGCCGCAGGTCAAGGCATCATGGCGGGCATTAACGCCGCGCGCAAAGTACAGGGCAAGGAACCGGTCATTCTGGATCGTTCGCAAGGCTATATCGGTGTTCTGATCGACGACCTCGTGACGAAAGGTACCAACGAGCCTTACCGTCTGTTGACTTCCCGTGCGGAATACAGACTGCTGCTTCGCCATGACAATGCCGATCTGCGTTTGACACCGGTGGGTCATGAAATCGGCCTGATTTCGGAAGAACGGTTCGCGAAATTTTTGGATAAGAAGGAAAAAGTCGAGCTGGAAATCGAACGTCTTCGTTCGACGAAGGTGGGTCCTTCCCATGTAAATGCACTGCTAGAATCGATTGGCTCGGCTCCCATTCAGGATGGCAGCAACCTGCTGACCATTCTGCGCCGTCCCGAAGTGACCCACAGCCATATTGAACAAATTTCACCTTCGCCGTATGAACTGACGGAAGAAATGAAGGAGCAAGTGGAAATTCAAATCAAATATGCAGGGTATATCGAAAAGCAGCTGATCCATGTGGAGCGTCTGCAAAAGATGGATAAGAAGAAGATTCCGGAATCGATCGACTATAACGATGTTCAAGGTATTGCCATTGAGGCTCGTCAAAAGCTCAGCAGCATCCGTCCGATTTCGATCGGTCAAGCTTCACGCATTTCCGGCGTAACGCCGGCGGATATCTCGATTCTGCTGGTATATCTGGAACATTATAATCGCGTTACAGCGGCAAGAGGTTAACGAATGGATCCAATACAAGAGCAGTTTGTGCAGCGTTTGAAAGAACATGGCATTACCCTCGAACCATCCCAGCTGGAACAATTTGAAATTTATTTCAAGGAACTGGTGGAGTGGAACGAGAAAATGAACCTTACCGGGATTACCGAGCGGGAGCAGGTGTATACGAAGCATTTCTATGATTCCATCTCTCTGGCTTTTTATGTGAATATGGGGGAGATCGGGACACTAGCCGATATTGGCTCCGGAGCGGGATTCCCGGGGATCCCGCTGAAAATTTGCTTTCCACACTTGAAGCTGACGATTATCGACTCGTTGAACAAACGCATTTCCTTCCTTCAGCACATTGTGCAGGAGACCGGACTTAAGGATATAGAGCTTCTCCATGGCCGAGCTGAGGACTGGGGAAGGAAAACGGGATACCGAGATCATTTTGATCTCGTTACCGCCCGTGCGGTGGCCAGGCTGGCCGTACTGAATGAATTCTGCCTTCCCTTCGTCAAAGTGAATGGTCTGTTTGCGTCGATGAAGGGAAGCGATCCGGCGGAAGAGGTACAAGAGGCCGCCAAGAGTTTAAAAGAACTTCGGGGCAAGGTGATCGAAGTGGAACGCTTTTTGCTGCCTGTGGAGGAATCGGCTCGCCATATTGTCCAGATCCGCAAGACTGCGCCAACCCCTGGTAAATATCCGAGAAAGGCCGGAACGGCTGTTAAATCTCCCTTGGTGTAATCAATATAAACTTGGTATTAGGAAGCTGTATCAACCTATAAAATGTGCACTCGACTGACTTCCTATCACTGAACCGTCTGAAACCAAGTCATATGTATGGAATGAAGAGGATTGTTTCACGTGGAACAGTCCTCTTTTTTTTAGATTATAGAATTATAATATAACGGTGCTGAATCATTGGAAAATCGCAAGAAAAGCTTCCGTTAGAAGCGTTTTGTCTTCTTTAAAGTAACATCGATAAATGCTTTTCCCAATGTGAAATAATGGTTAAATGGCAGGAAAAATCGGGAACTTTGGAGAATAGGATTATATGAAGAAAAGTGGTAGAATAGAGTATAAACTGTATTCTATGAACCGGCTTCAAATGGTATGATAGAGAGGGATGGTCATTGGTAAGTGGTCCGACTGTCAGACCGTTCAGTCATGTGAACCTTATACATAAAATACGATCGGATCTGACGATTCTCATCTTCCATTTTTGAAGTCATAGAAATGTCTTTCTATGTCTGGATGGCAGCTATCAAAGCTCAAGGGTAGCCGGTTAGTTTGTTACCCATATCCAATCATGGATGTCTCGATGACCTGTAGATTGTTGTTAGGTGCTCTAGCGGTGCTATTACGAATTTAGGTGGTAATATACGGAATGAAAGAACAATTTTCTAAATTGTTTGGTTTGACGGAACGAAGCAATGGGGATGAAGTAAAGCGAATTCCGGTGGTAGAAATCGTGAGCAGTCCTTACCAGCCCCGGACCATTTTTGATGACGATAAAATCGACGAACTCTGTCAAACGATCAAGACGCATGGGGTGATCCAGCCCATTGTTGTTCGTATCCGTAATGCCAAATACGAGATTATTGCCGGTGAACGGCGCTGGCGTGCCGTTTCCAAACTCGGTTTGGAGACCATTCCCGCCATTGTCCGTGAATTTAACGATTCCCAAGCTGCTTCCATTGCGTTGATCGAAAACCTCCAGCGTGAAGGTCTGACCTCTATCGAGGAAGCTGTTGCTTACCAAAAGCTCATTGACCTTCATCAACTTACGCAGGAGAGCTTGGCGCAGCGCCTTGGGAAAAGCCAATCAACGATTGCCAATAAAATCCGGCTGCTTCATCTTCCTGAAGAAGTGAAGAACGCACTGATGGAGCGCAAAATTACTGAGCGGCACGCCCGCGCGTTATTGTCCCTCGATACCGAGGAGCTGCAGCTGAAAGTGCTGGCTGAGATTGTATCCAAGGAACTGAATGTGAAACAAACGGAAGCTAGAGTTGCGTTTTACAAGGAATCGGCCAAAATCAAAAAGGCAAAACGTATCTCTTATTCCAAGGACGTCCGGTTGGCATTGAACACGATTCGCCAATCCATTGACATGGTGTCTGGATCCGGGATGGCCATTAAAACGCAGGAAAACGATCATGAGGATCATTATGAGATCGTGATCAAAATTCCTAAGCGCTAATACGATGGAGCTTAGCGGCTGATCGGCCGCTTTTTTCAGGAAGTTAAAATGAGTCATACCGAAACATGCTTCCCACAGTTCTGCATGATACGAATGAGTCCAATTGGCTCTAAAACCATGAAATTATATGTTCCAGATAGCAGAATTTCATAAGTCGGAAGGATAGAGGGGGAGGGGGAAAGTTCGCATCTCCTATTTTTCTCGTCATGGTTCTGAAATCAAAGTTGTTCATTGATGATGTCCGAATAATTGAGTAAAGGTTTTTCTTGTTATTCAAGCAAGGGGAAGCACACTACTGCAGGGCGAAGCCGTTTCTGCGTATCTGTATAATGAAGCACCGGATCTCTGATTTACCGCCGGGGTCATACAGGTATAAGCAGCCGTTTGTTTTGCTGATGATCACAATCCCGCGACCTACAAGAAGAGTCTTCATACACATAGAGGTGAATTGAGTGTCCAAAATTATTGCCATAGCAAATCAAAAGGGCGGAGTCGGCAAGACGACAACCTCCGTCAATCTCGGTGCAGGATTGGCTTCGCTCGGGAAAAGGGTGCTGCTCGTCGATATCGATCCCCAGGGCAATACAACCAGTGGGGTAGGTGTCAACAAAGCGGATGTAGCGAACTGCATTTATGATGTGATCATCAATGATGTACATCCCAAGGATGCGATCCTGCAAACGCAAATCGAAGGACTTCACATCATTCCGGCAACGATTCAATTAGCTGGAGCGGAAATTGAACTAGTGCCGACCATTTCTAGAGAGCTCCGGCTCAAAAAGTCGCTTCAGTTGGTGAAAGCAAATTATGACTATATTTTAATCGATTGTCCGCCGTCTCTTGGTATACTTACTATTAACTCACTTACTGCCGCTGACTCGGTCATTATTCCTATCCAGTGCGAGTACTATGCCCTTGAGGGATTAAGTCAGCTGCTGAATTCAATTCGTCTTGTCCAGAAGCATTTGAACACTTCGCTTCGCATCGAGGGCGTCCTGCTTACGATGCTGGATGCTCGGACAAATTTGGGAATTCAGGTAATTGAGGAAGTTAAGAAATACTTTCAGGAAAAAGTGTACCAAACGATTATTCCAAGAAATATCCGGCTTAGTGAGGCTCCGTCCCATGGTCAGTCGATCATTACGTATGATCCGCGTTCGAAAGGCGCTGAGGTATATTTAGAGTTGGCAAAGGAAGTGATTTCGTATGAGTAAACGATTGGGTAAAGGGCTCGATGCTTTAATTCCTTCACTTTCGATTAATGAGGATGACAAAATCGTAGAAATCCCACTCAGCCAACTTCGTGCCAATCCTTACCAGCCGCGCAAAGACTTTAACGAGGAATCTATTCAGGAATTGGCCGAATCGATTCGTCAGCATGGGGTCATTCAACCGATTATTGTACGCAGCGTGCTCAAAGGATATGAAATTATTGCAGGGGAGCGGCGCTTTAGAGCTTCGCAATACTGCGGTAAGGCAACCATCCCGGCGGTGGTCCGGACATTCAGCGATCAGCAGGTGATGGAGATTGCCTTGATTGAAAACCTGCAGCGTGAAAATTTGAATGCGATGGAAGTGGCTGTTGCTTATCAGGGTTTGATGGATCAATATTCGCTAACACAGGAAGAACTATCGTTGAAAGTAGGGAAATCCAGATCCCATATTGCAAACTTCCTTCGCTTATTGGCTTTACCGGATGAAGTCAAAGACTATGTTTCACGTGGAACAATTTCCATGGGCCATGCGAGAGCGTTGGTTGGTCTCAAGGATTCGTCTCTCATTAAACAGTTGGCGAAGCAATGCGTGAACAATGAGTGGAGCGTACGTGACCTGGAGGAGGCTGTGAAACAGCTCGACCGGAAGCCGGTGGATAAAAACAAGGCGAAGGTCAAAAAACGCGATCCATATATCGATAACTTGGAAGAGTCGTTACGGGAGCGGTTTAGAACGACAGTGAAGATCAAGCAAAATAAAGATAAGGGCAAAATTGAATTGAACTATTACAGCAAACAGGACTTGGAACGGCTGCTGGAGTTATTGCAATAAAGATCAGTGGATGGGATGACGCGTCTAAGTGATTCCTGAAAGGGACCGAGGATGCGTCATTCTTTGTTCCTTGGATCGGAGTGAAACAGGATATGAACTCAGTTGTATATCTGGATCATGCAGCGACCTCTTGGCCGAAACCGCCTGGTGTGCTGACGGCCATGCAAAAGGCGATGGAGGAAGCGGCGGCGAATCCAGGGCGGGGGAGCCATCAAATGGCCGTACAAGCGAGCAGGGTTCTCTTTGAGACCCGCCGGGTGCTGGCTCAGTTGTTTCGGGTGAAGAATCCCAACAACATCATTTTCACGTATAACACAACCCAGGCATTGAATATGGCGATCAAGGGGATCCTGAAGTCCGGTGACTACGTCGTTGCGACGATGATTGAACATAACTCCGTGAGGAGGCCACTGGAATATTTAATGCGGACACTTGATATTCATGTGGATTACATTGGGGTAAATGATCAAGGAGAACTGAACATGCAGCAGTTGGAGGCATGCTTATCCAAGAGGCCGAGACTGGTCGTTTGCAGCCACAGCTCAAATCTGTTGGGAAGTATTCTGCCGATCCAGCAAATGGGTGAGTTGGCACACAGTGTTGGGTCAGTATTCTTGGTGGATGCCGCACAAAGCGCCGGCGTGCTGGACATTGATGTGGAGGCTTGCTGCATAGACATGCTGGCTTTTCCCGGTCATAAAGGGCTGCTCGGTCCGCAAGGAACGGGAGGGCTCTATTTATCCCCGGAGATTGATCTGGAACCACTGATCCATGGAGGGACTGGCAGCCAATCGGAGGAAAAGGAAATGCCCAGCGTAAGGCCGGATCGGTATGAAGCGGGAACCTTGAACACGGTCGGAATTGCCGGGCTAAGAGCAGGGGTGGAGTATGTACTAAAGGAAACCCCACAGCGGATTTATCAGCATGAATGGGCGTTGACCCAAATGATGATTGAGGGTTTGAAAGACCTGCCGGGTCTGAACCTGCTTGGTCCAGCACAAGGGAAGGAAAGGACCGGAATCGTGGCCTTCACGGTTGAGGGCCGGGATTCTACGGAAATCGCCTTCCGCCTGGATCGGCAGTTTGGAATCGCGGTCAGGGCGGGGATGCACTGTACGCCATTGGCCCATTATGCGGTACGAACAGATCAGACCGGAGCGGTGAGGGCAAGTGTTGGTGCGAACAGCACGGAGCAGGAGGTTCAACGGATGGTTGAAGCGATGGTCGAGCTGGTTCGTTGACTGGTAGGCCTGGACGCAAGCCCTCGGGGTCGATTTCTAATCAAATCATTGACGGCAAAACAAAACCGGTTACCCTGTGGAGCTGAGGGACAACCGGCAGAATTAGATTGGTTGTAATTTTTAACCTAATATTATTGAGTGACTATGAATATGTGGGATCACGATACGTTTTGAAAACGAGTAGGTCAGATTGAGGAAAAGGAATGAACAGCATGTCGGACTTAAATGATTTAATCAGCGAACAATTACCAGGAATCATTGGCGGGATCGTATTCCTCATTTTGATCTTGCTCGTGTTGGTGCTGACACAAGGGGCAAAGCTTAGAAAAATTCGCCGTAAATACGAAACGATGATGGCCGGCAGCGGGGTGGAGGATTTAGAGACACTGCTCATCGATCTAAAGACACAGGTGGACAGCGTGGAGGATGAGCAGCAGCAACAGCGTGAATCCTTGTCAACGGCATTGAATAATCTTCAAACGATCAAAGGTAATATCGGTATTAAACGCTACAATGCATTCAGCGAACGAGGGAGCGATCTAAGCTTCTCGATTGCGATCGTTGATGCTGACCGAAGCGGAGTCGTCATCACTGCGCTATACAGCCGTGACAGCTCCTATGTTTATGCTAAGCCGGTAGAAGCCGGGCAGTCGACTTATCCTCTTTCTCCGGAAGAGGCAGAGGCGATTACTCTAGCCTTGCAAAAAGCGTAGTACGGGCTTTCCATTCCTTGATGGCGGAATGAAGGCTTGAGGCAATAATTTCGGACAAACGCATCACCAAGCTCAGCCTGGTGTTCTGCAATACAAAGTATTCCATAAAGCCGCCGACATTAACGATACCCGTCAAATGGATATCGCCAACCGGCGGTAATTCTTTATGTACGCCTGCACCGGGCTTAAGCGGGCCGTTGGCGACTTGAATGCAGCCTACGCTGGAGGATTGTCCCAGGCACGCGTCGATGCCGATGACAAACGGATTGTCATACAGCGAATAGATCGAGGAGAGCGTCTCCTGAAGGTTAACGGCATGCACAGGCTCGTCCAGCGTACCAAACAAGTGGAACCATGGATTATTATACCGGGCCAATGCCGTGCCTACCAAAGGACCGAGGCAATCGCCCGTGGATCGGTCGGTGCCGATACATACAACGATGACCTGTTGATTTTCCCCGGCTTGAGAGAGATGAAACAGAAGACGATGAATAATTGCGGAATGGATTTCAGGGTCTGTATGTGGTATTTTTAAGCATGTAGGCTCCTGTTTGGGAGACGTTTTTGGCCACTGAGTCATAGAATCTTCCTCTCCTTGCATTTGGTAGTAACTAGTATATGGAAGGATGAGGGTTTTTATACTTCGCGCAGAGATTCCATAGAAAAAGTAATACGGAAGAATGCAGCACAAATCAGGGTGGGGAGAAACGGATGGTGGCGGAGATGGAAACCTGGATGCTGATTGCTTTTGATTCGACGCAGCAGGCGCTGCGCGCCGAGATGCTGCTTGAATATGCAGATATTGAAATTGATTTATTTCCTACGCCAAAGGAAATTACAGCGGGCTGTGCATTGTCGATCCAGTTCCCTCCAAACGAGCTGGAGAGCGTACAGACGATCATCGAGCAGGAGCAGGTGGAGATTCGGGGAATCTACTTCAAAGACAGCACAGAGGGCTATAAGAGCATCGAGAATAGGAGGTAGAGTTGATTGAGGAAGTTATGGCTTGATGAAATGATTCCCAATCCAGAGCAGGCCGTCAAGCAGGCGGTAAGTATCGGCGATAAATTTCTGGACTGGGTGACGAATGTAGATATGTGGACCAACGTGCTGTTTTCAGGTATTCGGATCATCATTCTGTTTTTTGTCTCCCGTGTCATTATACGGGTTGTATCCAAAATTATAGACAAGTCGCTGGCGAGACAGGAACAAAGCCGGATGAACGTCAATCCGCGGAGGTTCGCCACAGTAGCCGAACTGCTGAAAAACGTGACGGCGGTCACCTGCAATTTTATTATGGTGCTGCTGATTCTGTCGGAATTCAACTTTCACCTGGGGCCGCTCCTTGCCGGAGCAGGGGTGCTTGGTTTGGCCATAGGTTTTGGCGCGCAGAGTTTGGTTAAAGATGTGATTACCGGATTCTTTATTATATTAGAGGACCAATTTGCGGTAGGAGACGTAATCCAGACCGGGACCTTCAAAGGTACTGTAGAGATGATCGGCCTTCGGACCACGCGCATCGTAAGCCCTACTGGTGAAGTTTATATTTTGCCTAACGGTTCCATCGCCAGCGTAACGAACTACTCCTTATCCAATGCGCTTGCGGTCGTTGACCTTCCAATGAAAAACGAGCGAAACCTTGAAGAAACCGTAGCGCTGATTAAACAGGCGCTTACCGGCATTCAGCAGCGGGATCCCAATGTCATTTCAGTGCCGAATGTACTCGGGGTGCAATCCTTAAACACGAGTGAATACGTCATTCGAATCGTAGCCGAGTGTATGCCTAACACCAAAGGGGATGTCGAACGGCAGATTCAAGCGGACGTGAAGCAGGCTTTGGAATACGAGGACATGATGAAACAGGCACAGGCCGAGCTTGCAGCAGGTAAAGAAGGGAATAACGAAATGGGGGAAGGATAACGGTGGAACGTAAAGTGTTTCAGCTCGGAGATATCGTTCAAATGAAGAAAAACCACCCATGCGGAAGTAACGAGATGGAAATCATTCGCATGGGAATGGATATCCGGATCAAATGCGTCGGCTGCCAGCACAGCGTACTGATCCCCCGGGCGAAGTTTGAGAAAAACATGAAAAAGGTGCTTCGTTCGAAATCGGAAGAGGGAACGGAAGGGCAGGCTTAGAAATCGGTAGCTTTTGGACAAGGGGCTTGCACAAATGATGGACATGTGCTATAATCAATTTTGCTGCGGAAAGGTACCCAAGAGGTCTAAGGGGGCTGACTCGAAATCAGTTAGGCGTCGCAAGGCGTGCGAGGGTTCGAATCCCTCTCTTTCCGCCACATTCCCTTTTTTAAGTGATTGCGCATAGAATACATACGGCGAAAACCTTCAGTTGGATAAACTGGAGGTTTTCTTAGTTATTAGAGCCAAGGCGTTGCTCATGAATAGATCATCAAAGCGTTATGCTTTGATATACCCCAACAGCTTCATGGAAGTTCGAGAGGGTTTGGTTTTTGAGCGTGGAATACCCGTTCTACATGAACGCCATATTTGTGGCTGAGATAAAGCAGGGGGGAGCTTCGCATTATGATGCTTTGCTTTCATGATCAGAGGTGAAGCTTCAGGCAGCTGCATACAAACCAAAGGAGGACCCGAAGGTCCTCCGATTTGGCAGGCGATGCCATGATTTTTTGGAATTCATCCACACAACACTTCAGCAAGTGAAACTCGGGTCAGCCTTTAGCAAATCTTTGCTTTAGACAATAAAGTGTTTTTAGCACTTCCCTCCGCTTCTTGAACGTGCTGTTTCAGACTTCCTGTGCTTTGTTGCGTTGATCATGTCCAACGGAACCACACCTCTCTCAAGCACCGCCTGATTGTAATATGCGCAGTTTTCGTGCGCTTATGCATCCATTTGCAAAATTAGTGGACCCGTGCTTTCGTCATCCGTTTCCATTTGCGGTCTTTCTTCGATGTCTCTGGAAAGGTATCGCCCTTAGCCAGCTCGACCCGCTGTGGATCCGTGATTTCAGTATGGAAGCTGTTTTCACCAACCTCCATGTACACGCCGGGATTCGGCGCTTTGTCGCCTGTTTCGAATTCGGTTCTTTCACCCATGGACAAGGCCTCCTTTAATCGTTAAAATGGACTGCCTCTGTAGTGTGTACCCTTGGCGGAGAATCATGTGTGGAGCAGGATCAATACGGCTTTGTACTTGCAATCATTGGACCAATTTGATATATTAATATGGTGCGAGTTTAGACTCGCTCCTTGCTCCTGACATGATCAGGGGCCGAAGTCCATAAGGAGGTGAAACATATGCGCAAATACGAAGTGATGTACATTATTCGTCCTGACATTGAACAAGATGCTGTTCAAGCCGCAGTCGAAAAATTCCAAGGCATCATCTCCAACGGTGGAGAAATCACTAAGCATGAAGTGATGGGTAAACGCCGCCTTGCGTATGAGATCAACAAATTCCGTGATGGTACTTTTGTTCTGGTTAATTTCAGCGCCAACCCTGACGTTGTAGCCGAACTTGAGCGCCTCATGAAAATTTCTGACGAAGTCATTCGTTATCTCATTACGCTCGACGTTGTTGCTTAATATCCGTTTACGGGATTAGTGATGAAATTCGCTCAAAGGAGGGGACTCGATTGTTGAACCGTGTTATTTTGATCGGCCGGTTGACCCGGGATCCGGAACTGCGCTATACACCTTCAGGGGTAGCTGTAACGCAGTTTACGCTCGCTGTGGATCGCCCGTTTACGGCGCAAGGCGGAGAGCGTGAGGCGGACTTTATTCCGGTGGTCACATGGAGACAGCTTGCTGAGACCTGCGCCAATTATCTGCGCAAAGGCCGTTTGACGGCTGTAGAAGGGCGCATCCAGGTACGGAATTACGAGAATAACGAAGGTAAACGTGTATACGTCACCGAAGTCATTGCCGATAACGTACGTTTCCTGGAATCCAACCGTGAAGGCGGTGGAGGCGGAAGCACCCCGCGTGAGGAGCCTTCCTACAACGGAGGCGGAGGACGTGGCGGTAACAGCTACTCGCGGAACAATTCCAATCAGGATCCTTTTTCCGATGACGGAAAACCGATTGATATTTCGGATGATGATTTGCCATTTTAATAAGGAAAGGACTGAAACAGCATGGCTTTTAAACAAAGAGAAGGCGGAGACAACGATAAAAGACCGGCTCGCCGCGGCGGCCGTAACAAACGTCGTAAAGTGTGCTTCTTCACTGTGAACAAGATTACTCACATTGACTATAAAGATACCGACCTGCTGAAGAAATTTATCAGCGAACGCGGTAAAATTTTGCCTCGCCGTGTAACCGGCACTAGCGCAAAATACCAACGCATGCTGACGATTGCGATCAAACGCTCCCGTCAAATCGCATTGCTGCCATACACTACAGAGTAATCTGTACGTTGGCGAGTGAGAAAGCCAGTACCTTGGACATCCCAGGTGCTGGCTTTTTTGCTGTGTTCGTAACGTTCAAAATTATTCCATTTGTCTTACGGGAAATGAAAAAGTTATCATAGTGGTATTGCTGCATAGAGCAGTTGCGGCAGGGTTGTAAGCGTACCCGAGGGGAAGGGCAGGGTGAGGCTTTCCATTTCCCGGGCAATTTCCTGATGGTGAATTTCCGGCTAGAAGGTTTTGTAAACAGGATCCGTAAACAGCGTGTTCCTTAACGACCAACGAGGGTATGATATAATGGAAAAACGGCGAGAAGGGGGATTACCATGGGACTGGGCAGAGTCTACAGGAATTATTTTAAAAATAACATGTTCATGAGGATTCTGCTGATCTTCACGATTATTGCCATTTTGACGATCGTAATCTTGTCCTATCTGATGTTCTCTTCCCTATCCCAATCGATCGTGGAGAAGGAACTCAACAACCAGAAGGCCGCGATGGAAAATGTCAGCCGGTATCTGGATCAGCGTTACCAGTCGGTAGAGAATATTGCCAGGGACATGTACCGGAACGAAATGCTGTTCTCGAACATTTCCTTTTTGATGGAGCATCCTTATTCGCAATATGTCCAGCACCGGATGGATCAGTTTTACAACGAAACGAATAACAACTCGACAGACCCGCTGCAGTATTTTCAGCAGGTGATGGATGAAAACGGAGATATCCGCAACATCATGTTGTACAGTTCGGAGCAGCAGTATCTATCTGTGTTCAAGCCCAACAAGCAGTACAAGCAGCTGACCACCGATATGACCCACTCCTATATTCCGGACGTCATGGCGATGGATTATAAGGGCATCACCGCTCCGAATTACTGGATACGGAAAGCGGCGGACCAGTGGGCGCCTGAGCTGTACGCCATCCGGGTACCGATCAACAACCGTCAGCTGAAAAACGCGGGGCAGTTTCTCGTTTATTTGGATTCGGGCGGCATCACCGATGCTTTGACCAGCTATAAGGACAGCTTCAAAGGGGATATTGCGGTGCTATCGGCGGACGGTAAGGTTTTGTATGATTCGGAAGGGAAATATTATGGGAAGACCTATCCGTATATGGATGTGACCGATTCGCTCTACGACGGTGGGAATACCCGCCCGGCTGAGGTCAGCAGCCGAATGTATATCAACAAGCTGACTTCGGCGGACAATGGATACGTCGTGATTGGTGCGGTTCCGAAAAAGGACGTGGAGGCCAGTTATTCGGGCATCCGGAAAACGATTATTACGATCAGCGGAATCTGTATTTTGTTCGCGATCTTTTTCCCGGCCTTCTTTGTGATTAATTTCGCCAACCGGACGAACCGGATCATTAGAATTACGCGTAAGGTGAAAAACGGAGATTTGTCCGCACGGATCGATAACCCTGGTGAAGATGAGCTAGGCCAGATATCCCGAAGTTTTAATGACATGTTGGACGAGCTGAACTTGTATATCGAGCGGGTGTACAAGGCGGAAATCAAACAGAAGCAGACGGAGCTGGTGGCGCTGCAGGCAAGGATCAATCCCCATTTTTTGTACAATACGCTCGAAGTGATCCGGATGCGGGCCATTTCCCAAGGGGCTAAAGATGTCGGGGAAATGATCTACAGTCTGTCTGTGCTTTTCAAAAGTCTGGTGAAGCAGAAAAAGATCTACACGCTCAAGGATGAGCTGGAGGCATGCCGCTTGTATCTGGAGCTGTTCCGGATCCGCTATAAGGAGAAGTTCAGCTACACGATCGATTCGGACCCGGAGCTGCAGGGCAAATCAGTCATGAGGCTGTCGCTGCAGCCACTGATCGAAAACTATATCGTTCACGGCATCCAGACCGATCGCGACGATAATCATCTGGACATTCGGGTGAGGGAAGAAGACGATATGCTGGTGGCTGTGATCACGGATAACGGCAAAGGAATTACGCCTGAGCGCCTGGCTGAAATCCATGAAGAGCTGGGGAAACCGGAGGAGTCCGGCGAAATGTTTGGGCTGCGCAGCGTGCACAGCCGGCTGCAATTTTTATATGGTCCGGCTTACGGGGTGGAAATTGACAGCCGGCAAGGAGTCGGTACGGTCGTCACCGTACGTTATCCTAACCGGGAAGGGACGGATGCTGAAGATGTATAAAGTGTTTATTGTGGATGACGAGCCGTTCATTATTGAAGGGCTATACGATATTTTGGATTGGGCCGCGTTGGGCCTGGAGATCGTCGGGCACGCAGAGAACGGACGCCAGGCGCTCGAGGTCATGGCGTCTACGCCCGTGGACGTGCTGATTACCGATATTTCGATGCCGGTGATGGACGGCCTGAGCCTGATCGGCGAAGCTCGTAAATCCCGCAACGACCTCAAGGTGATCATCCTGAGCGGATACAATGAGTTTGATTATTTGAAGCAGGGAATGAGACTCGGCATCGAAAACTATCTGCTTAAGCCGATCAATGTGGAGGAGCTGGAATCAACGCTCCGCAATACTGTATCCAAGCTGGACAGCACGAAGGCGAACGGTTTGTACAGCGCATTTGATGTACAGATTTTAAAGGACAATACACTCTACCGCTGGATGAACGGGCAGATCGCCTCTCCGGAGTTTGTGGAAAGAGCCGACCTGCTTGGCGTGAATTTGGACCGGCCTTATATGGCCGTGGCAGTGCTTCGGGCCATGGCCGATGAGGCGCTGTTCGAGCAGGTTGACGGTTTGCTGAAAGACAGTACAGGGCTGACACTGTTCCGCGATGTTGATGGGGATACCGTGCTGATTGGCAGCCTGGAAGACCCGCAGGAGGGGAAGGCTCGTCTGATGACGGCCCTGGAGCAACTGGAAGCTGCTTTGGCGAAGCAGGGCCGCACAGTACATATTGGCGTCGGCTCGGCCGTACGCCTCCCCGGAGAGGCTTCGGTCAGCTACAAAGAGGCCAAGCAGTCGCTGGAGTATTTTATGGTATTTCCGGATAGACGGGTCATCGATTACACCAGCTTGGAGGAGAATAGCGGCGGCCCCGAGCGGCATATCGCCATCGCCTGGGACGAATACGCCAAGCTGATTCTGGCGAGGGATGAAGCCGGGCTGAACCGGAAAATCCAAGACGACTTTGAGCAGATGCAGAAGGCGGGGCATATCCGGCCGGAGGATTTGCTCAATGCCGGGCTGGAGCTGGTGATCCGGTTCAAAATGGAGCTCGAGCAGATCAAGCATACGGACGAGTCGGATATATTCAAGAACGGCCTAGGCAGGGTTCGGGAAAGCTCCTCGCTGCAGGATCTGATCGCCGCGCTGCAGGAAGTGGCCGGAGCTGCAGTCCAATCGTTGCTGCAGGACATGAAGAACCCCGTAGTGAATCAGGTGCTTGTCCATATCCACAATCATTACGCGGACGAACTTTCGCTAAAGACGCTGGGGGCGCAGTATCATATCCATCCCGTGTATCTGGGACAGCTATTTCATAAGGAAACCGGGGAAACGTTCGCCGAATACATCAACAAGTTCCGGATCGAAAAGGCGAAGCAGCAGCTGAAGAACACGAACCTCAAGGTGCAGGAGATTGCGCGGAATGTAGGCTACTGGGAGACCGGATATTTTTATAAACAATTCAGGAAATATGTCGGGATCTCACCTACGGATTACAAGGGGCTCGGTTGACCGACTTGAGACACCCTGAATCAGATGAGACTAAACACCTACTATCTCATCCGATTTAGGGTTTTTTTGTGACGTTTGATGCAGAAAAAAACAAATGAAAATGAAAGAAAAACAATAAAAGTAAGCGTTTCACTGAAAAATTGACAAAAATAGACAAAAAGAAAACCTTTTCTTTAATTTGTACACGGTTTTATTTAGTTTATCTTCTTTTTGTAACGGCTTACATCCGTTAAGGTTATCTTAGTTAAACAAACCGAACCGGAAACAATATAAGAAAAAGCCGGTTCATCCTCATGATGGGCAGACAGCTAGACATCAGTTACTTGTAACTCAAAAAGGGAGGAACACACATGAGCAAGGGTAAGAAAAGCTTCTCGTTCGCACTGGCCATGTTGACGGCCTTCGCGCTTGTACTCAGCGCGTGCGGTGGGGGCAACAAAGACGCGGAAGGCAGCGGTTCCGGATCTTCGGGAAGCTCCGAGAAGCCGGTAAACCTGATCTGGTACACGATCGGCACGCCGCAAAAAGACGTTGACAAGGTTATGGCCGAGGTCAGCAAGTATACGCAAGAGAAGATTAATGCAACCGTCACCATGAAAATGATTGACTGGGGCGACTACCAGCAAAAAATGCAGGTGAACGTCGCTTCCGGCGAACCGATGGACATTATGTTCACATCCGCAGGCGGATTCGATTACGTACAGAACGCAAGAAAAGGCGCGTTCATGGAACTCGACGATCTGCTTGATAAATATGGACAAGGCATCAAAGACACCATCGATCCTGCTTTCCTGGAAGGCTCCAAAGTCGATGGACACAACTACGGCATTCCGGCCAACAAAGAGCTTCCTCAGCAGGAGGTATGGCGCTTCAACCAAAACCTGGTGGACAAGTACAAACTGGATACCTCCAATGTACGTTCCCTGGATAGCATTGAGCCGCTGCTGAAAGCGATTAAGGAAAAAGAGCCGAACGTAACACCGTTCGCGATGGACAAGAACTACGTTCCTTATATTCCTTATGACTACATCATTCAGAATCTGCCAATGGCCGTGAAGCTGGATACGACCGATTACAAAATCGTCGATATCCTCGAAACGCCAGAAATGAAGCAGGCGCTGACAACGATGCACAAATATTATCAAGCCGGCTATGTGGCTCCGGAAGCAGCAACAACAGGCTCTACTAGCGATCTGATGACTTCCGGCAACTGGTTCATGGACCGTGCGCAAACCCAGCCGCTGGCTGACAATACTTGGTCTGCAAGCTATGGCTATCCGGTTAAATCGACACCGGCAAGTGATGCTATTATCACAAACACATCGGTTCAAGGTTCGATCATGGCGATTTCCGCGAACTCCGAACATCCGGAGAAAGCAATGGAATTCCTGAACCTGCTGAATACGGATCCGGTTCTTCGCAACATGGTGGATTCCGGTATCGAAGGAACGCACTACAAGAAGGTTGACGACAAGCACATTGAAAACCTTCCGGAAGGCAAGAACTACGACATGCCGTCGTACTCCCTCGGCAACAACATGCTGCTCTACTTGAACCCGAACGACCCGGATGACAAGTGGGAGCAATTCAAGAAATTTAATGCCGAAGGTAAAGATTCTCCAATCCTGAGCTTCAACTTCGACAGCACGAAAGTAGCAACCGAAATGGCAGCTGTACAAAACGTGAAGGAACAGTTCTGGGCATCCCTGATGACCGGTACCGTTGATCCGGAAACTTATCTGCCAAAAGCGATTGCGGCATTCAAGCAAGCCGGCCTGGACAAGGTCATCGCTGAAGCACAAACTCAGCTTGACGCCTGGAAAGCTGCAAACAACAACAAGTAATGTAGAAAAAAATTCGGAAAGGATCGGGCGGGTGACTTAGCGCCCGGTCCTTTTTCAATGTATAACCAATTAATCATGGGAGGGAAACAGAATGGCCGCATTTTTCAAAAACCTCATTAGAAACAAAGTCATGCTGTTTATGGTACTGCCCGGTGCCATTTGGTTTTTCTTCTTTTCCTACCTGCCGCTGGTGGGAACAATCGTGGCGTTCAAGCAATACCGTTTTAACCGGGAAGGCTTCTGGGCCAGTATCAGCAAGAGTGAGTGGGTAGGCTGGGACAACTTCAAGTTCCTGTTCAGCACCAATGACGCCTACACGATTACGCGTAACACGTTATTGTACAACCTGGCTTTTATCATTCTCGGATTGATCCTGTCCGTAGCCATGGCAGTCCTGCTCTCCGAGCTGGTCGGCAAAACGATGGCAAAAATTTATCAGACGGGGATGTTCCTTCCTTACTTCCTGTCCTGGGTCATCGTCGGATACTTCGCATTCAGCTTCCTAAGCATGGACCGCGGGATGATCAACCAAATCCTCGGCTGGTTTGGCGCCGAGCCGGTTCAGTGGTATTCCGATCCAAAATATTGGCCGTATATCCTTGTCTTCGTCAGTCTTTGGAAATCCGTCGGTTATAACAGCGTCGTGTATCTCGCCTCCATCATGGGTATCGACAAATCCCTGTATGAAGCAGCCATGATCGACGGCGCCAGCAAGTGGCAGCAAATCAAGAACATTACGATTCCAATGCTCTCGCCAATCATCATTATCATGACGCTGCTCGCAGTGGGCCGGATCTTCTACGCCGACTTCGGTCTGTTCTACCAGGTTCCAAGAGACTCGGGTACGCTGTACTCCGTAACCAACGTTATCGATACGTACGTATACCGCGGTCTGAAAACGACTGGAGAAATCGGTATGAGTACCGCTGCAGGCCTCTACCAATCGGTTGTCGGTTTTGTACTCGTGATTGTGTCCAACTTTGTCGTCCGCAAAATCGACAAGGACAGCGCATTATTCTAAATCATTTTTTGAAGGGAGTGTCAGGTTATGGCGGAGGTCATTCAAAGAAAAAAACGGGATTTTCATCATGTTTCGCGCGGCGCGAACGCTGTTCTTCATACAATTGCGGCGATCTTTTCCTTCTTGTGTGTATTTCCTTTTCTGTTCGTCGTCATTATCTCGTTAACCGATGAAAAAACGCTGGCAACGGACGGCTACCGTCTGATCCCAGCCAAATGGAGCTTAGAGGCTTACAAATTCGTATTTCAAAGCGGCGACACGCTGCTCCGCTCCTATGGCGTGACCATCCTGGTTACCGTTGTAGGTACGCTCGTCAGCTTGATCCTGATCTCGCTGTACGCTTATGCTATTTCGCGGAAAAGCTTCCGCTATCGCAGATTCTTCTCCGTATTCGCGATTCTCACCATGCTGTTTAACGGCGGGATGATTCCGACGTACATGGTTGTGTCGCAATTGCTCGGATTGAAAGATACCCTGTGGGCGCTGATTTTACCGCTCGCGATGAACGCTTTTTATATCATGATTCTGCGTACGTTCTACAGCACCAGCGTACCGGAGGCGATTATCGAATCGGGCCGGATCGACGGCGCGGGCGATTTCTACATTTTCCTCCGCATCGTGCTGCCGTTGTCTTTGCCAGGTCTGGCTACGATCGGTCTGTTCAGTACGCTCGGATATTGGAACGACTGGTTTAATGCCTTGCTCTATATCGACAATCCGAATCTGGTGCCGCTGCAATCGATGCTGATGCGGATCGAATCCAGCATTCAGTTCATTCAGCAAAACTCGGCCAACAGTTCGCTCAGCATGGCTGCACTGCAGTCCATTCCACAGGATACGTCCCGTATGGCAATGGTCGTGCTCGCTACGCTGCCAATTATTTTTGCATATCCGTTCTTCCAACGTTATTTTGTACAAGGACTTACCGTAGGTGCCGTCAAAGAATAATAAACAACATCACTATATGGAGACAGGAGAGAAGTCGAGATGTTGATTTACAAAGACAAGACGAAACCAGCTGTGGAGAGGGCCCGGCATTTGCTAGGTCTGATGACTTTGGAAGAAAAGGTCGGCCAGCTCGTACAGCCGTTCGGCTGGCAAACCTATGAATATAGAGATGGGAAGATTGAATTAACGGAATCTTTTAAGCAGCAAGTCCAAAATGGCGGCGTCGGTTCCCTGTACGGGGTGCTGCGCGCCGATCCCTGGACCGGCGTCACGCTGGAGAACGGTTTGTCCGCCAAGGAAGGTGCAGAGGCGGTGAACGAAATTCAGCGTTATGCCATTAAAAACTCCCGGCTCGGCATTCCGATCCTGATCGGGGAGGAGTGCTCGCACGGGCATATGGCGATCGACGGCACGGTTTATCCGGTGCCGCTGCTGCTCGGGAGCACATGGAACGTCGATTTGTACCGCGAGATGTGCCGCGCCGTCGCCGCGGAGACCCGGGCGCAGGGCGGGGCGGTGACGTACTCGCCGGTGCTGGACGTCGTGCGCGATCCCCGCTGGGGGCGCACGGAGGAGTGCTTCGCCGAAGACCCTTATCTGATCGGCGAGTTTGCCGCCGCATCGGTCCAGGGGCTTCAGGGGGATGCCTTGGACAGCGGCGCGAGCGTTGCCGCGACGCTGAAGCATTTTGTCGGATACGGCAGCTCCGAAGGCGGACGCAACGCAGGCCCCGTGCACATGGGCTGGCGTGAGCTGCTTGAGGTGGACCTGTATCCGTTCAAAAAAGCCGTGGAAGCCGGCGCCGCGTCCATCATGCCGGCGTATAACGAAATTGACGGCGTGCCGTGCACGGTCAACACGGAACTGCTGGAGGACGTCCTCCGCAAGCAGTGGGGATTTGACGGCATGGTCATCACCGACTGTGGGGCCATCGACATGCTGGCCGCGGGCCATGATGTGGCGGAAGACGGCATGGATGCCGCCGTTCAAGCCATCAAGGCGGGCATCGACATGGAGATGTCCGGCGAAATGTTCGGCCGGTATCTGTTGGATGCGGTTAGCCAAGGCAAGCTTGGGATCGGGGTTCTGGACCGGGCGGTCCTTCGGGTACTGCTTCTCAAGTTCAAGCTGGGCCTATTCGACCGTCCGTATGTGGATCCGGAGCGGGCTGAGCAGGTCATTGGCCAAAGAGAGCATGTGCAGCTGGCACGCAAGCTGGCGGAGGAAGGCATCATTCTCTTGAAGAATGAAAATGGTGCGCTGCCGCTGGATAAGCAAGCGGGAACCATTGCCGTGATTGGTCCGAACGCGGACCACGGCTATAACCAGCTGGGCGATTACACGTCCCCGCAGCCAGCGGACAAAGTAGCAACCGTCTTGAAGGGGATTCAAGCGAAGCTTGGCGCCGATTCCGGCCGGGTGCTGTATGCACCGGGAAGCCGGATTAAAGGCGACTCGAAAGAAGGATTTGAGACGGCGCTGTCGTATGCACAACAGGTGGACACCGTGGTGATGGTCATGGGAGGATCGAGCGCACGCGATTTCGGCGAAGGCACGATCGACCTGAAGACCGGCGCCTCGAAGGTGTCGGACAGCTCCTGGAACGACATGGAGTGCGGTGAAGGCATCGACCGCATGACGCTGGGATTGGCCGGCGTGCAGCTGGAACTGATTCAGGAAATCCACAAGCTCGGCAAGCGCCTCGTCGTGGTGTACATTAACGGCCGTCCGATTGCCGAGCCGTGGGTGGACGAGCATGCCGACGCGATTCTGGAGGCCTGGTATCCGGGGCAAGAGGGCGGACATGCGGTGGCGGACATTTTGTTCGGCGACGTCAATCCGTCCGGCCGGCTTACCGTATCGATTCCGAAGCATGTCGGCCAGCTGCCGGTGTATTATAACGGCAAACGCTCTCGGGGCAAGCGGTATATGGAAGAGGATTCGAAGCCGCGTTACCCGTTCGGCTATGGCCTCAGTTATACGACCTTTGACTATGATCAGCTCCGCATCAGCGCCGATTCGATAACGGAAGACGAAACGGCGACCGTGTCGGTGAACGTGACGAACACGGGCAGCCGTGCCGGGGCGGAAGTTGTACAGATGTACATTTCAGATGCCGTGAGCGCCGCAAGCCGTCCGTTGATGGAGCTCAAAGGGTTTACGAAAGTGGAACTTGAGCCGGGTGAGTCCCGGACCGTGGAATTTAAGATTGGCAGGGAACAGCTGCAGTACGTGGGCAGGGACCTAAAGCCCGTCGTGGAGCCGGGGCTGTTCCGGATCCATGTCGGCAGACATGTAAACGACACGATGAGCACGGAGTTGACCGTGCGGGAGGGTAAATAAATGGAACGGATCAGACGCTTTATCCGTGAATTGTCAGACAACCGCTGGCTGGAGCAGATTGAGCTCCGCAGCTGGGACATCACCCGCTCTTACTACAAATTGCCTGGCGAATATGAGAATACGGCTCCTTACCCGGAAGGGAAGGGGCTGGCCTCTTTTCCAAGCAAACAAGGAACGACGTATTTCTTCCGGACCCGGCTTGTGCTGCCGGAAGGCTGGCCATCCGAGCCGTTTGGGCTCGTCTTCGCATCGGGCGGAGAAGGCCTGCTGCGCGTTAACGGGGTTTCCTATCAGGGCCTCGACCGCAATCATACTTACGTGACGCTCGACCCCGCCGTGATCGGAGAGACGCCTGAACTCGAGATCGAGCTGTTTGACCCGGTTCCGGAACCGGTCGATCCATTGAATCAGCAGGCGGTCATCAACCCGCCGATCACGTCGGTCACGAGTCTGCTCGTGCGGCCGAATCATGCGGTGCTGAGCCTGATGTATTCCGTCACCGTCGTACGCGATTCGCTGGTGCTGCTGCCGCAGGAGGATTTCCGCCGCGTGCGCCTGATGGAAGTGCTGTACGGGGCGATGGACCGGTTCGTGAACCTGGATGCAGCGGCCATCCGTGACGGCAGAGCCGTTGCCGATATTGAGGCAGCGCTTAGAGCGGACGTCCATAAAGTAGGCGGCAATGCCGAGGGCTTGGAGCATATGGTCGGCCAGTCGCACATCGATATCGCCTGGCTGTGGCCTGTCCGCGAAACGGTGCGCAAGGCGAGCCGCACGTTCTCGACGGTCGACCGGCTGATGGAGGAATATCCGCAGTACCGCTACACGCAAAGCCAGCCGCAGCTCTTCGCGTTTCTGAAGGAGAACGATCCCGAGCTGTTCGAACGGGTCAAGGCGCGGATCGTGGAAGGACGCTGGGAGCTGGTCGGCGGCATGTGGGTCGAGCCCGACCTGAATCTGCCGAGCGGCGAATCGCTGATCCGGCAGATGCTGTACGGCCAGCGGTTCTACCAGGAGGAATTCGGCCGGATGTCGAATATCGAATGGCTGCCGGACACGTTCGGCTACTGTGCGTCGCTGCCGCAAATTTTGAAGCATGGCAAAGTGGATTATTTCATGACGACCAAACTCGGTTGGAACGACACCAACCTGTTCCCATACGATTTGTTTCATTGGGTCGGTATTGATGGAACGCCGATCTTGTCTTATCTGAACCATGGCGTGAACGAGAACACGCTGCCGAAGGATGTTCACGACCACTGGCAGTCCTATCGGGAAAAGGCGCTGCATCCCGAGCAGATGCTCCTGTACGGACACGGGGACGGCGGCGGGGGCGTCACCCGCGAGATGCTGGAGTACATCGACCGGTCCGATCTGATGATCGGACAGCCGGCAAGCCGCTACAGTACGGCGGCCAAGTTCTTCGAGAGCATCGAGCAGGCGGGCCCGGTGCTTCCGACGTGGCGCGGCGATCTTTACCTGGAGCTGCACCGCGGCACGTATACGACGCATGCCCGCAACAAACGCAGCAACCGCAAGGCGGAGGCGCTGTATCGGGAAGCCGAGCTGTGGAACACGCTGGCTGGGCCGAAGATGGACGCGGCCAACCGTACAGAGGTGACGCAGCAGCTGCATGACGGCTGGAAGCTGATTCTGCTGAACCAGTTCCATGACATCATTCCGGGCTCGGCGATTACAGAGACGTATGAAACGTCGGACAAGGAATACGTCGACATTTTCGCCAAGGGAGAACATGCCTTGAACGAAGGGTTGAACACGCTGGTGTCGGATATCGACACTTCCGGCATGGAGGGCACTCCGTATGTTGTCTTCAACAGTCTCGGATGGAGCCGGAGCGCTGTGGTCCATATCCAAGCAGAACAAGGCGAAGTTGCCTCGTTGGCAGCTTATGATGAGCACGGCACGCGCCTGGAGACGGACACCGTCGAAGGCGGAATCTCCGTCCGGGTTTCCGACGTTCCGGCACTGGGTTACAAAACCGTATGGGTGAAACCGGAAGCCGCCGTGAATGCTGACTCTGCCGGAATTCAATCGTTTGGCGATATGTGGGAAACTTCAGCTTACCTCGTGCGATTCAACGAACGGGGTGAAATCACCAGCCTGCTGGACAAAGCGGCTGGCCGCGAAGTTGTGAAGCAAGGGGAACGCGCAAACCGGTTCCACTTCTTCCATGACCGCCCGACGCTCTGGGACGCCTGGGACATTGACACCCGGTATGAACAGCAGCCGGCCGGTGAGGCGGAGCTGCTCGAGAAGCGGCTGGTTCTGGCCGGACGCACCAAGGACGTCCTCCGCTTCCGTTGGAAGATCGGGCAGTCCGAAATCACGCAGGACATGATCTTCTATCATCATGACCGGCGGATCGATTTCAAAACGCATGTCCACTGGAACGAGGCGCACAAGCTTCTGAAAGTGGGATTCCCTGTTGATGTGGTCACCGATAAGGCGACCTACGAAATTCCGTTCGGTTCCCTCGAGCGCGCCACCCATCGGAACACGAGCTGGGAGCAGGCGCAGTACGAGGTATGCGGACACCGCTTCGTGGACGTGTCGGAGCATGGATACGGCGTCAGCCTGCTGAACGACTGCAAATACGGCTATGACGTTCAGGGCAGCACGATCCGTCTGTCCCTGCTGCGGGCGCCGAAGTGGCCGGACGTGACGGCTGACCTTGGCGAGCATGACTTCACCTACTCTTTGCTGCCGCATCAAGGCGGCTGGAGAGAGTCGCACACCGTACGTCAGGCAGCGGAGCTGAACGTCGACGTGCCCGTTCGCCAAGCGGAATCCGGTGCCCAAGGCTCTCGTCCGTCAACGGGATCGCTGATCACCCTATCCGGCGGACACGTCGTGCTCGACACGGTAAAACCGGCCGAGGACGGCAGCGGCGTTATCCTGCGGTTCTATGAATCGACTGGCGGACGTGAACAGATCGAACTGATATGGCCGGGAGCCATCTCAGAGGCTTATCTGTCCAACGCGCTCGAGGAGCAGGCTCATCCGCTGCAGCTTCAGGAGGGCAGACTGCAGTTGTCTTTTGCCCCATATGAAATTAAAACCGTCCTGCTTAAGCAGGGTGAATAACGCAATATATAGAAGTTTGGTATAGATCGTATAACAGCACATGATTTGATGTGTCATCATTACACTCTACTATTCAGCCAAGTAAAGGGGCGTATCGCTTTGGAACAATTCAGACTTCCTAAAATACCGATGCCGGCGCTGGAGATGCCCCAGGCGATCCAGGACGTGATCAAAGAAGCCGAGCAGAAGCTGGCCCACCGGCCGAAGCTGCTGCAGCTGTTCAAAAACTGCTTTCCGAATACGCTGGAAACGACAACCAAGCTGATGGACGACGGAACGACCTTCGTCATTACGGGCGACATCCCGGCCTCCTGGCTGCGCGATTCCGTGGAGCAAGTCGTCCATTACGTGCCTTTTGCCAAGGAAGACAAGGATCTGCAGCGCATTATCGGCGGGTTGGTCAAACGCCACGTTCATTACGTCTTGATCGACCCGTACGCCAACGCGTTTAACGAATCGGCCAATGACTGGCACTGGAACACGACGGACGAAACGGACATGTCCCCATGGGTGTGGGAGCGCAAATTTGAGATCGATTCGCTGTGCTTCGTCATTCGTCTGGCCTACCTGTACTGGAAGGAAACCGAACTGACTGACATTTTCGATGCCAATTTCAAAAAGGCCATGCGCGCCATCATCGACGTGTTCAAAACGGAGCAGCACCATTTCGAGAAGTCTCCGTACCGCTTTACGCGCAACAACGGTATCCTAACCGACTCCCTGCGCAATAACGGAATGGGGATGCCGGTCAACTATACGGGTATGATCTGGTCGGGATTCCGCTCCAGCGACGACGCGTGCGACTTCCATTACAACATTCCGGGCAATATGTTTGCGGTTGTGGCGCTGCGTCAAATGCAGGAGTTCGCCGAGTGGGTCTTCCGCGACATGGACATGCTGGCCGAGCTCAAGGAGCTGGAGATCGAAGTCAACTACGGCATTCAGCTGTACGGCATTTACCGCCATCCGCAGTTCGGTCCGATTTACGCGTACGAGACCGACGGATACGGCAACTACTGCCTGATGGACGACGCCGGTACGCCGGGCCTGATGTCCATCCCTTATCTGGGGTACACGACGGCAGACGATCCGATTTATCAAAATACGAGACGGTTTGCGCTCAGCAAGGAAAATCCGTTCTACTTCGAAGGCAAGGCGGCCAAGGGCATCGGCAGCCCGCACACGCCGGAGGACTATATCTGGCATATGGCTTTGTCCATGCAGGGATTGACCGCCCAGACGGCCGAAGAGAAGCTGGAGATGATCGCCATGCTGGAAGCCACCGATGCGGATACAGGCTTTATGCATGAAGGGTTCCACGCTGACGATCCGACCATTTTTACGCGAAAATGGTTCGCCTGGTCCAACAGCCTGTTCTCCCAGCTCGTGTATAAGGCCATGAAGGACGGTCTGCTATGAGCCGGCATATCATCATTCTGTGCGATCCGGATTTTCCGGCTGCGGGCAAGCTCCCGCAATCCGGGGATTTCCAGCATGCCGCAGAAGTGGCGGTCGTTCGCGCCGAAGAACTGGCCGACGCGCTTCGCGGAGTGGATCAAGGTTGTTTTGTCAATTTGCATGCGCCTTACTTTCCAAAGACCGCCTGGACGGAAATTTCCGCCTTCCTGCATCGGGGAGGCAGCCTGATCAGTGCGGGCGGGGCGCCTTTTAAAATTCCTGTGGTACGAGATAACGGATCCTGGGTTTCCGAGACCGAGCAAACCGCTTATCATCAGGAACTCTATATTCATGAAGCACTGCGGGTAAACACAGACAAGGTCACGAAGCTCGCCGTTTCGGACCGCATCCCGCTGCTGAACGGCCAGGAAGGCCTGTTTGAGCTGGCAGATGCCTGGAACCTGGTGCCGCATACGACGAAAAGCGCCGACTTGCCGCAGCAGATGGGCTCAGCCGGCCCGATGAGCACGCAGATCTATCCTCTACTTACCGGCCTCACCGCCGAAGAGCGGGAGATCGCCGCGCCAATCGTGCTGTGGGAGAACTCCCGCGTGACGTTCGCCGGCTCGCGCTGGATGTTCGTGTTCCTGCCGCTGACCGAAACGTTCTGGAGCGGCGGCGGCGCTGGGCATCTGATTGACTGGGCGCGTTTCTGCGCCCGGGGTGTAACCGAGCTGTCGCTGAAGCCGAACTACGCTTCGTACGAAGCCGGGGAACACGCGGTGCTGACGCTGCAGACACAGATTTTGCAGCGCGGGGAATTGCGCAGTTCGGCGCCTGAACTGTGGAGCTTCGAGTTGGAAGTAAGCCATGAGGGCGGAAGCGGAGAGGCCTGGAGCCACCGGTTCCAGGCACAGGTGACGAAGGAGCAGAACTTCGTGCGCATTCCGGTGCCGCTGGCTTTGAAGAGCGGACTATACCGCATCGTGTGCCGTGCGGAGGGACCGGATGGCGAAGTGCGCGTCCTGCGCCAGGGCTTCTGGGGCCGCGATGACCTTCTTCTGGCCGAGGGCTCGCCGATTACCCGCAGCCGTGACTATTTTATCAAAGACGGCCGGCCGCTGCCCGTCGTGGGCATGACGTACATGACCTCCGACGTGGCGCGCAAGTTCCTGTTCCTGCCGAACGTGGACGTGTGGGAGCGGGACATGGCCCAGATGGCTAAGGCGGGCATCAACTGGATCCGCACCGGCGTCTGGACGGCTTACCGGAATATCATGCAGGTCGACGGGCATGCCTCGGAGGAAGTGCTGCGCGCAATCGACGCCTTCTTCCTAACGGCCAAGCGCCACGGCCTGCAGGTGACCTTCACGTTCTTCTCCTTTACGCCGGAGACGTGGGAAGGGCTGAACCCTTATCTCGACCCGCAGAGCGTTGAGGCTCAGAAACGCTTCATCCGCAGCATCGTCAGCCGCCATACGGCCACGACGCATGTGGACTGGGATTTGATTAACGAGCCGTCGATGTTTGATCCGCCGCGGATTTTCTCGGAGGGACCGCGTTCCGCCCGGGATCCGTTTGAGCACCAGGCGTTCGTGGAGTGGCTGGAGCGCCGCCACGGCGATATCCGCAGCCTCCAGGAAGCCTGGAACATGACGCCGGACCAGCTGCCTGACTTTGCTTCGGCATCCATTCCGGAAGTGGAAGAGATCAATTTCGACGTGCAGGATATGCACAAAGCCAAGAAGGGAACCAGATGGCTCGATTACTGCCTGTTCTCGATGGATATGCACAACCGGTGGGCGGAGCAGCTCGTCGGCACGATCAAGGAGCTGTGCCCGGACCATTTGGTGACCGTCGGGCAGGACGAAGCGCTCGGCGCCCAGCGTCCGTCTCCGTTCTTCTATGAGCAGGCCGTTGATTATACGACAGTGCACTCCTGGTGGCTGAACGACTATCTGGTATGGGACGGCATCTTCACCAAAACGCCGGATAAGCCGAACCTGATCCAGGAGACCGGCATTATGTACGTAGAAACGCCGGACGGCCGCGCCAAGCGGTCCGAAGCCGAGCTGCGCGGCATTTTGGAGCGGAAATACGCCTATGCCTTCTCTACCGGAGGAGCTGGTGCGATCCACTGGATCTGGAATACGAACTTCTATATGGACAACGCCAACGAATCGCATATCGGAGCGCTCCGCGCCGACGGCACGGAAAAGCCGGAAGCGGACGTATCCTACGACTTTGGACGCTTTATCACGGCCACGCGGGACTTGTTTACGGACCGGGAGCTCGAGGACATCGTCGCCGTCTTCCCGTATTCGAACGACTTCTCAAACCGCGCATTCGCGTTCCAGTCGACGACGCGGCTGACCCGGCTGCTGGCCTATGACCTGAAACTGCCGTTCCGTGCGGCGTCGGAATACCATCTGGATGCGCTGCGGCAGAAGGCGCCGAAGCTGATCCTGCTACCGAGCCCGCATAACATGGACAGCCGGGCGCTGGACGAGCTGCTGGAGCTCGTCAAGGACACCGGCGCGACACTGCTTGCAACCGGCCCGCTCGGCCTGGACGCTTACTGGCGTCCGACGACGCGCCTGGACGCCGTCCTCGGCGAGCGCCGGCTTGCCAATGTGCGCCGGGAGGAAATGCTCGGCGTGAACGGGCGGCTGCTGCCGGTATCCTTCGGGCACCGGCGGATCGCCGAGGTGGCCAAGGAAATCCCGGCCGCAGCCGCAGGGACCGGTGCAAGCATGGATGCGCTCGTGGACGTGCCGCTGGGCAAGGGCCGGCTGATCTGGAGCCCGCTGCCGCTCGAGCTGAACGGCCGGGACGAGCCGATCCTTGAGTTGTACCGGTACGCGGCTGCCGCAGCCGGCGTGGAGCGCGAGCTCGAGTGGATGGCCGGCGGAGACCTGCCAGGCGTGTATGGCCGGAAGCTCAGCTTCAAGGATGGCAGCCTGTACGTATTCGTCTCCGAGTACGGCTGGGATGCCCCGGTACAGGTCAAGGACCCGTTGACCGGAGCTATCTACAGCTTTACGCTCGAGAGCGACCGCAGCGTGTTGTTTGCCGCCGACCGGGAGGGCCGCATTACGGCTGTTTACCGGCCGGATGAGGTTGACATCCAAGTGGAACCGGCACGTTAATTTGGTACAGCAACTTGTAGACGATCGTCAGGGATTTTTGCAGGTGTGAGCCGTCAGGGCCAAACGGGATGGGCATCAAACCAATCCTTGCAGGGCAGGGGAAAAGGATAATTTTGGTGCGGGATCCAGCGATCCTGCGCCGATCCGCTGCCTTATCAGAGGCAAAACGTTTGTCCACTGTGAATGGACATTTGTTTTCAGAAACCGATATTGTTCCGACAGGAGGCCGCGCCTTAGGGCTTTTGCAGCGATAGCCGGATATTGAATGTTGGTGCCCCGGCTTCCTTCTATTTGGAGATTACTTTGGGATTGATCACCAAAACTGGGCAACCAGAAGGGGACTTTTTTAAACTTTTAAAGGAAAGATCAGGCCCGCAGAAATCGTCCAATGTAACGATCGCCGAAATTTTTTTCTTCTATTATATATAGGTTAAATTGAAGACTTACTTTGGATGTTAATTTGTACGCGATAGATGGACACTAACGGAAGGACATGGTCATGTCCGTAAGTCATCAATGCCAGCGCTCAGCCATCCATGATAGTGCAAATTTATCCAGGGAAAGGTTTGGTTATAAGCTGGGCCTTAGCCCGATATGTTGATCTGCAAGCAGGGGATGAGAGTTCCGATCGGGAACAAGCCGCCCAAGGAAAGGAGACCCGATTTCTATGTCAAACAAGCCGAAACGAACGGCGCATATCATCTCCCATACTCACTGGGACCGGGAATGGTATTTGCCCTATGAAAAACATCATGTCCGTCTCATCCGTCTGATGGACGTGCTGATGGATACATTGGAGAATGATACGGAGTACAAGAGCTTTTACCTGGACGGGCAAACGATCATTCTCGAGGATTACCTTCAGGTGCGCCCCGAGCAGAAGGAACGGCTTGAAAAATACATCCGCGAAGGCCGCATCTTTATCGGCCCGTGGTATATTCTGCAGGATGCGTTCCTGACCAGCGGCGAGGCCAACATCCGCAACATGCAAATCGGCCATAAGGACGCCCGCCGTTACGGGCAAATTTCCAAGGTGGGATACTTCCCCGACACCTTCGGCATCGTCGGCCAGGCGCCGCAGCTGATGCGCCAATCCGGCATCGATAACGCCCTGTTCGGCCGCGGCGTCAAGCCGACCGGATTTAACAATACTGTTGCCGACTCCGAATATGAGTCTTCCTTCTCGGAGCTCATCTGGGAAGGTCCGGATGGTTCCAAGGTGCTCGGCATTCTGTTTGCCAACTGGTACAGCAACGGCAACGAAATTCCGGCCGATCCCGAAGAGGCGAAGGTGTTCTGGGACCGGAAGCTGGCGGACGCGGAAAAGTATGCGTCGACGCCGGAGCTTCTCTTCATGAACGGCTGCGACCACCAGCCGATTCAGACCGATTTGGCTGAGGCGCTGGAGACTGCACGCAAGCTGTACCCGGACACGGAGTTCGTTCACTCGAACTTCCCGCAGTATTTGGAGTCGGTCAAAGGCCATCAAGAGAATGAGCTGTCCGTCGTTCGCGGCGAGCTTCGGAGCCAGCGGACCGACGGATGGGGGACGCTCGTGAACACGGCGTCTGCCCGCGTATATCTCAAGCAGATGAACCAGCATGGCCAGGCGCTGCTGGAAAAGGTAGCCGAGCCGCTGGCAGCCTATGCCCACCTGACCGGTCAGGCCTACCCGCACCATCTGTTTACGTATGCATGGAAAACGCTGATGCAGAACCATCCGCATGACAGCATCTGCGGCTGCAGCGTCGATGAGGTTCACCGCGAGATGGTAACCCGCTTTGCGAAGAGCCGCGACGTGGCTGAATCGATCATTGAAGACAGCAAACGGGCTGTGGCCGAGGCGGTGGATACGTCATCCTTCGCACAGTACGGCGAGGATGCGCTGCCGTTTGTGGTGTTCAACACCACAGGGTGGGAGCGGACCGGCACCGTATCCGTCGAACTGGACGTACAGCGGATCTACTTCCGCGACGGCATCCCGCTGGACGAAATCAGCCGCCGAATTCAGGCGCTCGAACTTGGTGAGCGCGTGGTACTGGACCCGAGCGGAAAGCCGGTGCCGTTTACACTCGAGGATCTGGGCCAGCGCTTCGGCTACGATCTGCCGGATGACCGGTTCCGTCAGCCGTATATGGCGCGTGCCGTGCGGATTACGCTGCAGGCGGGCGCCGTTCCGGCTCACGGACTTCGGGCGTACGCACTCGTGTCTGGCCAGTCAGCGGCGCAGCACTCGGACAATGCTTCAGCATCGCTGATCACCGGGAACAACGTAATGGAAAATAGCATCCTGCGGGTAGCGGCCCAGCCGAACGGAAGCCTTACGGTTACCGACAAGCGAAACGGACGTGAATACCGTGACCTGCTCGTTTATGAGGATACCGGGGACATCGGCAACGAATACATGTACAAGCAGCCTGAAGGTGAAACTCCGCTGACGACGCGCGATGTGCAAGCATCGATTCGGGTTGTGGAAGATACGCCTTACCGCGCTACGCTCGAAATCGTTCATGACTGGGAGGTACCGGCATCGGCAGATGAGCTTCTTCAGAAGGAGCAGATCGAAGTGGTCTACTATCCGGAGCGCAAAGCTCAACGGGTGAAAGAAACCGTGCCGATGAAGATTCGTACCCTGGTTCGTCTGGAGAAAGACGGCAAAGGCGTTAAAGTGGAGGCCTCGTTTAACAACCAGGCTAAGGATCACCGCGTCCGCGCATTGCTGCCGACCGACATTGAAGCTAGCCGGCACCGCGTGGACTCCATGTTTGAAATCGTGACACGGGATAATCAGCCCGCAATCGAATGGCAGAATCCGAGCAACGCCCAGCACCAGCAGGCTTTTGTCGATGTGAGTGGGGAGACAGCCGGCCTGGCGGTAGCCAACCTTGGTTTGAACGAGTATGAAGTGCTTCGGGACGGGCGGAATACCATTGCAGTCACGCTGCTGCGTTCGGTAGGCGAGCTGGGCGACTGGGGCTGGTTCCCGACGCCGGAAGCTCAATGCCTTGGCGAACATGCCGTTCAGCTTGAAATCATTCCGCATGACGGCCACGGGGAGGAATCCGGAGCTTACGCGGAAGCCTACCAATTCCAAATTCCTTGGACAAGCGTACAAACGGGAATCCATGCCGGCGATCTGTCTGCGGTACATGTTCCTTTTGCCTGGAGCGGTGAGGGAGTGGCTTTCTCGGCGTGGACCGTTAACGAGGATTCCGGAGACCATATGCTTCGCTGGTACAACATGAAGCAGCAGCCTGCCAGCCTTCGGTTAGAATGGCCTCAACCGGTGAGCCGTGCATATAAAACGACCATTCTGGAAGAGGCGCAAGGTGCTTCGGTAGAACAGCTGTCTGAGTCTTTGGAGCTGGAAGCGGGACCTTGCGAAATCGTAACGATAGGTATAGAGCGCTAGTATGTTAATTGTATGGAATAATCTAGTACTCATAGATTTATTCAATAAGTGATTTATAATAGGGGTATACGGGGCGGGGCTTTTTCCCCCTCCGGCAGCCCCAGCTCCTTGACAATTTAAATATTGTAATTCCCATCTATTTACCAGAATTACCCGCTATATTTATAATTGACAGATGATTTATGTTCCAGTAAATTTGAACGTAATCAAATGTTGATTTGCAAGAAATGACGCGGAAGATTCCTATGCTGTTAGCCTGTGGCTGCCATAATTTACAAGACACCTCACTATTATGTCACAGAACCTAACATGCATTTTTATGTATTCTTAATGTAAGCGGTTTATACTATGAACATTTTGAAAACTTGGATATTCCAGACGTCGAACCTTCCTGTTTTTAACATTTAAATTTGGTGATAACGGATCGCCTCTTTCATCAAAATCCCATTGATACAGCTAATATTCAGCTATTTTAAAAAATATATTAAAACCGCCTAAAAAAAATATTGACGTGATATTAATTTACACGTATTATTTACATTAAATTTATTAGGAAGTTTTAACCATTTCACATATAGTCCTTTTTGCTGATTCAAATTGACCGATGGTCATTTAAAGCATTAATGCTTTATTGCGCTATAATGCACTGCGCGGCCACGTTGCGGAATCAACTGTCCTTTATTCCTGTACGATCCCGCACCGGTCCTGCCTTACTTCTGGATATATTATTTTTTAATATATTGCTTTACCTTGCTACCGTCGTCTTGTTGCAATATGAAAGGTCTGCAAGAGGGGGAATTGTTTCAACGTCATTCGGGGGTCAGTTACGGTAACCGAAGTAGGTGTAAAGTCCCTAATGGTTTTCGCGGCCAGATTCGCTTAAGACCATTGGAGAGGTCTTGGGTTGTTCTCGTATCTTATGCGGGACGCCATTATTTTTCAAATCATAAAGGGGAGGAAAATGGTACATGACAAGCAAGAAAAAATGGCTCTCATTACTCGTTTCATTATCGGTAGTCAGCACGCTGTTCGTAGGATGCGGCAGCAAGGATGAAGCAAGCAGCACACCTAAAGACGAGGGTAACACGGATTCGTCTGCGACTACGGGCACGGAGGGAACTAAAGAGGCAACCGGTCCGGTGGACGGCGGTACGCTGACTTACGGAAGTTTCTCCGACATCGTTAGCGTAAACCCACTGTTCGTTCAAGATACAGCTTCTGGTGATGCTGCGGAGTTCATGTATGCCAAGCTGTATGACATTAACCGTACAGGTGAAGTCGTAGCCGAGCCTTGGTCTCTTGCTGCTGAGCCGATGACGGTTTCCGAAGACGGACTTACGTATACCATCAAGCTGAAAGACTCGGCGAAATGGAGCGACGGCGAAGCGATTACGGCTGACGACGTTGTCTTCACATTCAATTCGATTAAGGACCCTAAAGTCGGATCCCCTGGCATGTCCGGATTTGACAAGGTAACGAAAATCGAGAAAGTGGATGACCTTACCGTTAAAATTACGCTGAAACAAGTCTACGCTCCATTCCAATATGTTTTGTCTACCCAAATCGTTCCTGAGCACATCCTGAAGGACGTTAAGCCTGAAGAGCTGCAAAAGAACGTTTACGGAACCGATCCGGCCAAAACGGTGTCCAGTGGTCCTTGGGTATGGAAAGAGTGGAAGCAGAAGCAGTACCTTTCCTTCGAAAGAAACCCGAACTACTGGGGTCCTAAACCTCATATCGACAAGATCGTATATAAAATCTATGCCGACCAAAACACAGAAGTTCAAGCCCTTATCAAAGGCGACGTTGACCTTCTGGGCGGTATCCCGGTAACCCAAGTCGACGCCGTGAAGAGCAGAGACGGCCTGACCGTTATCCAGGAGCCAGGTCCGCAATACGAATACCTCGGGTTCAACTTCAACCCGGACAACTTCAAGGACAAATTCGTTCCTTGGGCTGGACAAAAAACAAGACAGGCGATTGCTTACGCGCTTAACCGTCAAGGCATGATCGACAACGTTCTGAAAGGCACAGGCAAGCTGATGAACGCTCCGTTCCTGCCAGGTTCCTGGGCAGATCCGGGCGATGCGGCAGTCAACTATGCCTTTGATCCGGAAAAAGCGAAGCAGCTGCTGGCTGAAGACGGATGGACTGCAGGCAGCGACGGCATCCTGACGAAAGACGGACACCGTTTCTCCTTCGAACTTCAATACAACTCGGGTAACAGCCGCCGTGAGCAAGTGGCGAGCGTAATCCAGCAAAACCTGAAGGACGTAGGTATCGAAGTAGTGCCTAAAGCACTGGACTTCGCTGCATGGGTTGACCAAAACCTGACTCCAGGTAAATACCCTGCAATCCTGATGGGCTGGTCCCTGAACAACCCGGATCCGGACGGAGAAACGACGTTCAGCTCGAAGTACTTCCCGCCGGCTGGTCAAAACCAAGGTTTCTATAAGAACGAAAAACTCGACAAGCTGTGGGAAGAAGGAACGGCTGTCGTAGACCAAGAGAAGCGTAAAGAGATTTACAAACAAATCGGTCAAGAAATTTCGACAGACCTTCCATACGTGTTCATGTACCAATACGGTACGCCAACCGCGTACAACAGCAAGGTGAAATTTGCGGAAGAGGATGCTCCTGAATCCTCCTTGGCTTACGGATACTTCTTCCACCTGATCAATTGGTGGGTAGACGCAAAATAATAGACAACATAGGAAGTAACAACGGTGCTAGAGGGGGAGGAAACTTCCCCTCCACCCTTTTTTGTGTTTAAAAAAGGATGATGGTTAGGCGTCCGTGTCCGTATCATCTCTAGGAGGATCAACAATGACTGAATACTTCATCCGCCGCTTACTGCAATCCATTCTTGTACTCTTTCTGATCTCTTTGGTTGCATTCGGCCTTATTCACGCTGCGCCAGGCGGTCCAACACAGATGATGATGGCCCCTGGAGTATCACCCGAAACCGCAAAGATCCAAGCCCATAACCTGGGTCTGGATAAGCCGGTTCCTACCCAGTATGTTATTTGGTTGACGAACATGCTGAAAGGCGACCTGGGTCACACGTTCAAAAACAATCTGCCGGTTGGTGAGGTTTTGTGGCCAACGGTTGGTAATACGATCAAACTGATGGCGTTTGCTTGGTTTATCTCGCTATTAATAGCGATCCCTTGGGGAATCTATAACAGTACGAAAGTGTACGGCATATCCGACCAGACGGCTAACTTCGTCAGTTATATCGGCTTTGCAATGCCTGCGTTCTGGTTCGGCATCATTCTGCAGGAGTTGTTTTCCCTAAAGCTAGACTGGCTCCCGCTGTCCGACATGTACGACATGGATAAACAAGGGAACTTCGGCAACCTGCTGTATCACTTGATCCTGCCTTGCTCTGTGTTGGTGCTTGGTTTCTTGGCCTCATATTCCAAATACGCCCGTTCCAGTATGCTTGAAGTGCTGGAGCAGGACTACATCCGTACGGCCCGTGCGAAGGGCGTGCCTGAACGCAAGGTCATTTTCCGGCATGCGCTGCGTAATGCTTTGATTCCGATCATTACGATCATCGGCCTCGATCTGCCGATTCTGGTCGGCGGTGCGACACTGACGGAAAGCGTATTTAACTGGCCGGGCATGGGACGCTTGTTCGTCGAAATGGCTCGTTCGCGCGAGTATTCGGTGCTGATGGCGATTACGCTCATAACGGCTGTGGTCGTCGTTGCCGGCAACTTTATCGCCGATATTCTGTACAAGATCGTTGACCCACGCGTGAAACTTGGAAGTAAAGGAGGAAAATCGGCATGAGTGACATGAACATCGAGACAGCTCCCAATGTTCAGGCATCTGAGCATACGGAACCGGCAAACGCGCCACTCCCTCCTTCCAGGAAGCCTCCGGGCCCGTGGATGACGGTCGTGAAAAAGTTTTTACGTAACCCTTATGCCGTAACGGGACTTATCGTACTGCTCTTTTTTGTTGTGATATCCGTACTGGCAAACGTTATTACGCCATACGATCCGGCTAAGATCGATCTGATGAACGCCAACCTGAAGCCCGGCAGTGGCGATCACCTACTGGGTACAGACGAACTGGGTCGCGATATTTTTTCGAGATTGCTGCACAGCGGTCAGATTTCCCTTCTGGTTGGATTTTCCGTCGCAGCGATTTCCGTCATCATCGGGACATTGGTCGGCGCGATTTCCGGCTTCTTCGGCGGCTGGATCGATACGATCTTCATGCGTCTGATTGACGTCATGAACTCGATTCCGACGTTGTTCCTGAACATTTTGGTTATGGCGATTTTCGGAACGAAAATTCAATATATGATTATGATTTTGGCTTTTACAAGCTGGATGGGCGTAGCCCGTCTCGTTCGCGGTACGTACCTGCAGCTTCGTGAAATGCAGTACGTGGAAGCCGCCCGTGCCATCGGTGTTTCCAAGTCAGGTATTATTTTCAGGCATTTGCTTCGTAACGCAAGTTTTCCGATTATCGTTAACGCTACCCTGATGGTAGGGGGCGCGATTCTTTCCGAGTCCGGATTATCCTACCTGGGTCTGGGTATCCAGGCACCGGCCACAAGCTGGGGACTTATGCTGAGCAACTCGCAGGAATTTATGCTGATTGATCCGTTGCAGGCCATTTATCCAGGGGTTTGTATCCTGGCGGTTGTGCTTGCCGTCAACTTCATTGGCGACGGTATCCGTGATGCGATGGACCCTAGACAGAAGAAGAAGATTTCCCGGAGGAGGCTGGACAAATGGCGGAAAAACTACTCGAAATCCGGAATCTAACCACGGCATTCATGACGGAGAATGGTTTCGTCAAGGCGACGGACCGGATCTCACTCAATATCGAAAAAGGACAGACGCTCTGCCTCGTCGGCGAGTCCGGCAGCGGCAAAAGTGTTACCTCTTTATCCATCATGCGTCTGATAGATTATGCAGGGGGCAGTATACTGGAAGGTAACATCCGGTTTAATGGCGACGACCTTGCAACTAAAGAGCAGGACCAGATGAAATCGATCCGCGGCAACAAGATCGCGATGATTTTTCAGGATCCGATGTCTGCGCTTAACCCCGTCTTTACCGTGGGCGAGCAGATCGCGGAGAGCCTGCGTCTGCATCAGAACAAGAGCCACAGCGAAGCCTGGAAAGAAGCGATCGAATTGCTTCGTCTGGTAGGTATACCGGCTCCGGAAATGCGAGCCAAGCAGTACCCGCACGAGCTGTCGGGCGGTATGTGTCAGCGCGTCGTCATCGCGGTGGCACTGGCCTGCAAGCCCGAGCTCTTGATCGCGGACGAACCGACGACCGCATTGGACGTGACGGTACAGGCACAGATTCTGGACCTGCTTATGAAACTGAAAGAAGAACTCGGCATGGCGATTCTGCTGATCACGCACGATATGGGCGTGGCCGCCGAGGTGGCTGACCACATTGCCGTTATGTATGCGGGCTCGATCGTCGAACAGGGAACGGTGGAAGAGATCTTCTCGAATCCTTCGCACCCATACACGGTTGGTCTGCTGCAGTCCATTCCGGGATTTGAAGGCAAACGCGGCAACGAATTGTACACGATCAAGGGCACCATTCCGGGCCTGGGCAATCTGCCGAAAGGATGCCGCTTCAACCCGCGCTGCCCGCATGTCATGGATAAGTGCCGTCAGGTGGAGCCGGGTGATATTCAGATCGGCGAAGAACACAGCACGAAGTGCTGGCTGTATGAAGGTAAGGACCTGAACGGAGTTTCGGTAAGCGGTGGAATAGGGGGAAACGCCAATGGCTAAGAACTTGATCGAAGTAGAGCACGTGAAGAAGTATTTCCCTATTCATAAAGGACTGCTTAACCGGGTTGTGGGCAACGTCAAAGCGGTCGACGACGTATCCATCACCATCCGCGAAGGTGAAACCTTCGGACTCGTGGGTGAGTCCGGATGCGGCAAGTCGACGCTGGGCCGGGTCATTCTCCGGCTGCAGAGCGCGACTTCCGGAGCTGTTAAATTTAACGGACGCGATATTCATTCCATGAGCTCCAAGGAATTGAACAAAATGCGCGAGGAAATGCAAATTATTTTCCAGGATCCGTTTGGTTCCCTAAACCCTCGCTTCCTGGTCAAAGATATTATCGGCGAACCGCTGAAGGTCCATACGAAGATGTCTTCGTCGCAGATCGAAAAACGCGTCATCGAGCTGATGGAGCTGGTCGGTTTGGACGCATCTCGTCGGAATCGTTACCCGCATGAATTTTCCGGCGGTCAGCGGCAGCGGATCGGGATCGCCCGTGCCATTGCGCTGAATCCGAAATTCATCGTGGCCGACGAGGCGGTATCCGCGCTTGACGTGTCGGTCCAATCCCAGGTCATCAATCTCCTGATGAAGCTTCAGCGCGAAATGGGCCTGACGTTCCTGTTCATCGCCCACGGCCTGAACGTCGTCCGGCACATCTCCGACCGTGTCGGCGTCATGTACCTCGGTAAAATGGTTGAGGTAGGCGAAACGGAAACACTGTACGCCAACCCGCTGCATCCATACACCGCGGCGCTCCTGTCCGCGATTCCGAAGCCGACGCCAACGAAGAAGCGCAACCGGATCGTCCTTCAGGGCGACGTGCCGTCTCCGGCCAATCCGCCGTCCGGCTGCCGTTTCCACCCTCGCTGCCCGTTCGCTCAGGAGAAATGCAGCCAAGTGGAGCCAGCCCTGACGGAAGTGCTTCCTGGGCGCCAGGTGGCCTGCCACTTCCCGATCGGCATGGAAGGCGGTTCAGACCTGAACAGTCTGAAGTAATATTCTATTCGATCATTAGAGTTATATGCTTCGTATACAGGAAGGATTGGGGTCCTTCTGAGCGTTCCATATACAGCCCTGCCTGCGGCTTTGTGCCGAGGCGGGGCTGTTTTTTTGGGGGATGGAAACGACATCGAATATCCTCATTCCGGTAATGCTGTTACCTTTTTAAGGTTTTCTTTTGTTTCGTTTGCGTTTACAATGTAAATGTCGTTTGGCTGTGACTTTATACCCAAACGGCAGCGGGCAAGCTTGTGCGTCAAGCCTTCGCCCCTCGTGTATATATAGAAGGGAGGGATGGAAGTACAGGCGCGACCTGGCTATAATTCATTTTTTATTCTAAATTTAAAGAAGGAATCCCTTAATGAAAAAGAGAACAAAAACATATATAACGTTAACTGTGATTTTGCTGCTTCTGGCCGGAGGGGCTTATCTCTTCCGCAAGCAGCTCGCAGTCATGGCCTTTGACCTGTTCCTGTCCAAGCAAGTGGAAAGCTCGCTGCAGAAATCGTATCAGCCTTTGACGTCCCAGGACAACGTGCCGAGCAAGCCGGTAGAGAAGATTGCATACCAAAGCAAGCCGTTCTCGGTGCTGCTGCTCGGATCTGACCAGCGTGACAACGAACCGTCGCGTTCGGATACGATCATTTATTCGGTCGTGCGTCCAAAGGATTCCAAAGTGCTGCTCATTTCGATTCCGCGGGACACGTATACGGAGATTGTCGGCAAAGGCAAAAAAGATAAAATTACCCATGCGTATGCCTTTGGAGGTCAGCAGATGTCCAAGGATACCGTCGAGGCGTTTCTGGACCACGATATCAATTATTATGCCACCATCAATTTTAAAGGTCTGAAGGACGCGGTAGACGCGCTGGGCGGCGTGGAGCTGCCAATCGGCAAGGATATTGTCAACAAGGGCAAGGATCACGAGAAATTTACGGTCAAAGCCAATAAGCCCATTTACAGCGGGGAAGAAGCGCTCAACTATGTGCGTTACCGGGAGGACAGCGATTTTAACCGGACAAAGCGCCAGCAGGTCTTTTTGGATGCGGTGGCCAACCGGATGCTGAACCTGAACCAAATTTCCAAAATTCCGGAGCTGCTCGAAATTATGGGTGACAATTTCAAAACCGATATGCAGCCCAATTTCATTATCAATTTAGCGAAACAAGTGCTGGCCGGTGATAAGGCTGAGATGACCGCCTATACCATCATGGGTGAGGGCATGAAGATTGACGGCGTTTATTATGATGAGCCGAACAAGAAGGACGTGCAGAACGCCACGAAGCTGATCGACAGCTGGGAGAATCCGGATACCCCTTCGGATCAGCTGTTGACGCCGGACATGTTGGATAAGAAGGAAGAGACGACTGCTGTAAAATAAGAGTAGCCAGACCCGCATTTAGCAGAAGTTTTTCTTGCGATATAAGGATGCCGGATCTCCGAAGATTAAGCTTCCTTATATCAAAAAAGCGTGCCTATTGGCTCGCATATAGAGAAAAATAAACCGCAACAAGCAAGAGTGTGCATATGCGGGATCAGAAATGCGGGGCATGATCGGCAGCCACAGGTTCGGCTGCTGATTTTGTGTCCCTGCTGAGACAATGGGCGGTTTGAAACGTATGGAGTTAGGGGAACCTTGAAAAAGGGTAAGAGGAGGATCAATTTTCATGAATATAGCGTTTTTTCTGCTCCCTAAACAGGAAGTGGTCAGTGTTACCATGGACTCCACGTTGCGGCAAACGCTGGAACGGATGGAGTATCACAGGTACACGGCCGTACCGATCGTCGGGAAGAACGGGGAATATGCAGGAACGGTCACGGAAGGCGATCTGCTCTGGTATATGAAGAATTCCGGCGGAAAGGTGACGTTCGAGAACACGTCCAAATTTCTGCTGAAGGAAGTTCCGCTCAAAGTGCATAATAAGCCGGTGTCCATCGACGCCAATATGGAAGATCTGATTAATTTGGCGAAAGTGCAGAACTTCGTGCCAGTGGTGGATGATATGAACCGGTTTATCGGCATCGTGCGCAGAAGCCAGATTATCGAATATTGTGAGAAGTTCGTCTCCAGAGAATCCAAAGCTTCGGAGGAGACCAAGGCATCCATTGAGACCCGCTAATCCGCTGGTTTGGGGAAGCCGGGCAAGATTTTGAATAGGCAATGGCAAAAGACCTGCTTGGATTGGGATGTACGGGATGGCAGGTCTTTTTTGCCTTATCATTTATTCTTTTACCCTTTCGTAGGCAGGAGCATAGGCAGAGGTGAATAACGCCACTTTGCCGGATGTTTGCCGCCGTTTTATGCCAGGGGGGCTTTTCGTGAGAGGCCATTATTTATGCTATAATGGAGAATAAAGCTTTTTCATCAAAAAAAGGCGTATTTGCCGATATCGGACTGCCGAAGAGTAACTGAATAGGCATCGGAGGATAAAGCCCCACATCGTGGGGTTATTTAAGGGAGTGTGACCTAGAGGCATGCCAAAGGATTTGGATGTAGCCAAACGCGCTAAAGTCATTGAATGGCTGAAAACCGAAGTCGTAGACCACGTATCCCGTCTTTTCAAAGCCTTGTGGGAAGGCAGCACCACCCGGGTGGGTGACAGTCTCGCCAGCTTGATCATGAGCTCTTACATACTGGCCCGCAGGCTCGGCATGTCCTACAAGGACATGGATAATCTGCTGCTCGACAAATTGAAGAAGCATAAACAGGAAGGTCACCAGCTTGAAGATTGGTACCAGGATATTTCCGCGCTGGAAGAACATATGCGTAAGAGGTGAACACATTGAAAATGCGCTGGACGTCGGTAGTCTGGAGTGTCGTCTATTTGCTCCTGCTGCTATCTTTACTATCTCCCTTCTCGATTGTGACCGTCTTTTTTCTCATCCTGCCGGCCGCAATTCTATTCACAACACTTAACGTCAAATCGTTCATACTGCATGTGCTCCCGGTTTGGCTGATTGCCTACCTTGTACATCCGGTGTATTTGCTGCTCGCCGTTTATTTTTTGATTCCTGCCCTGATTATGGGGCGGGCCTACAAGAGAAGGGTACCGGCTATACGCATATTGATGCTGGGTGCAGGTACCATTCTGGCGGAACTGCTGCTCCTGCTGTTGGTCGGAACGGCGTTCTTCCACTTTGATCTGTCCAGCTATGTCCATGACATTGTCAAAATGACGATGTCTCCGCTGCGTGATGTGGGCGGAAGCAACCCGCTGATTTCGGATATGACCTGGTCCCCTGAGGAGATGCAGATGGTAAGCGACGCCACGGTGCAAATGATTCCTTTTGCCATGATTGTCAGTTCCTTTATGATGGCGGTGATCACGCACGCGCTTGCTCGTCCGATTATGGATAGCATGGGCTTCTCTGTTCCAAGGCTGAAGCCGGCCCGAGAGTGGATGCTGCCGAGATCCCTGATCTGGTATTATCTGATTGGTGTCATTATTGAAATTTTCGCAAGCGGATCAAAGAACAGCTTTCTCGATATGATTGCCGCGAACTTGCTGCCGCTTCTGCATATTTGCTTTATGATTCAAGCGTTTGGCTTCTTCTTCTTTTTGGGGCATAAGCGGAAATGGCATCCCGTCATCCCGCTGCTGTTCGCGATTCCCATTCTACTATTCCCGCCGATGCGGATTATCGGCATTCTGGATCTTGCATTTCCGCTTCGTCAATTTATGACCAAATCAAAACGTTAGGGTGGGTGTCATGCCTAAATTTCTACAGAAACGCTGGCACGGCTATTATACCGTCTGGGCGTTTGCGCTGATGCTGGTTCTGGTCATTATTGTGACCCGGTATAACTGGGCGCTGGGAATCGTCAGCCTCTGCCTTGTCGTCGCGCTCTGCTATGCGGTGCTGAAGAAGGAAATGGACTTCCGCAAAAAACTGCTTGAATACATCAACGGCCTTTCCTTCCGGGTGAAACGGGTGGAAGGGGAAGCCATCAACACGCTGCCCTTCGGAATTGTGCTGTACAGCGAGGACCGCGTGGTTGAATGGAATAACCGGTTCGTGTGCACCATGTTCGGTCAAAAATCGCTTGTGGGCGCGAGCCTATCGGAGCTGTTTCCCGATCTGATGCCGCTGCTTGCCGAGAAAAGGGACGGCGGCCGGGAAGCGCATAAGGACGGGCCCAAGGAGATTGAGACGGAAATTCAGGTGGGCGAGCTGCACTACCATTTGATCCTGAACACCGATGAGCGGCTGATCTATTTATACGATGTAACGGAGATGGTCGTGCTCCGGGAGAAATACGAGGCCGAGAAGCTGGCGATCGGCATTATTATGATGGATAATCTGGACGAAGCCGCCCAGGGCATGGATGACCAGCAGCGCACGTCGCTCATTGCGAAGGTGACCAGCGAAATCACGGAATGGGCGAAGCATTACGAAGTGTATCTGCGGCGCCTGTCGTCCGACCGGTATTTGATGATGCTGAACTACAGATCGCTGCAGGAGCTGGAGAAAAGCCGCTTTGTCATTCTTGACGAGGTCCGCGAAATGACCGCGGAGCTGAAGGTACCGATGACGCTGAGCATCGGGCTGGGCTTTGGCCCGGACAGCATCAGCGAGCTGGGCGAGCTGGCGCAGTCGTCACTCGACATGGCGCTCGGCCGCGGCGGCGACCAGGCGGCCGTCAAGGCTGGCCAGCGGCTGTCCTTCTACGGCGGCAAGTCCAACGCCGTCGAGAAGCGCACGCGGGTCCGGGCGCGCGTCATCGCGCATGCGCTGCGCGACCTGATGCAGGAGAGCGACAAGGTGTTCATCATGGGGCACAAGATGCCGGATATGGACGTTATTGGCGCCTCTATCGGCGTCCTGAAGGCGGCACAGATGTACAATGTTGAAGCGTACATCGTGCTTCCGGGCACGAACCCGTCCATTGAGCGGATGATGACCCAGGTCCAGAAGGACGAGAAGCTCGTCGAGCGCTTCATCTCGCCGGAGCAGGCGCTGCAGCTCATCAGCCCGCACAGCCTGCTGGTCGTGGTGGACACGCATAAGGCGTCCATGACAATCGAGCCGAAGCTGGTTCATCACGCCAGCCGGGTCGTTGTGGTCGACCATCACCGCCGCGGCGAAGAATTCATCAACGACGCCGTGCTCGTGTACATGGAGCCGTACGCATCATCCGCGTGCGAGCTGGTGACGGAGCTGCTGCAGTACATCCATGAGAAAATCCAGCTTACACCGCTGGAAGCGACCATGCTGCTGGCCGGGATCACGGTGGATACGAAGCATTTTGCGCTGCATACCGGTTCCCGGACTTTTGAGGCGGCAGGCTTCCTCCGCCGGAGCGGAGCGGATACGATCCAGATCCAGCGGATGCTGAAGGAAGACCTGCAGGAATATCTGGCAAAGTCAGATATCATTAAGCATGCTAAAATGGTATATGATCAAATCGCCCTGGCCGTCACGGATCCGGGAACGGTCATCCCGCAGCTGCTCATTGCGCAGGTGGCGGATACGCTGCTGAACATGACGGATGTGGTGGCCTCCTTCGTGATCAGTGAACGTCCGGACGGGTTGATCGGGATCAGCGCCCGTTCCTTCGGGAAGATGAACGTGCAGGTCGTGATGGAGCGCCTCGGCGGCGGAGGCCATCTGACCAATGCCGCCGTGCAGCTGAAGGGCACCGTCAAGGAAGCGGAAGCCAAGCTGCTCGAAGTTCTTGCACAAATTGAGGAGAAAGAGGGGTTGTTCGAATGAAAGTCATTTTTATCAAGGATGTTAAGGGTCAAGGCAAAAAAGGGGACATTAAAGATATATCGGAAGGCTACGCAACGAATTTCCTCATTCCGCGCGGTCTCGCCCGTGTGGCAACCGACGGCAACATGAAGACGCTGGAGAACCAGAACGCGGCGGAACAGAAGCGCAAGCAGCAGGAGAAAGAAGAAGCGCAGGTTCTCGGTAAAAAACTGGAAGAGATGACCGTACAGCTTAAAGCGAAAGCCGGGGAAGGCGGACGGCTGTTCGGAGCCATCACGAGCAAGCAAATCGCGGATGCACTTTCGCAGCAAGGCATCAAGATCGACAAACGCAAGATCGAATTGGATGAGCCGATCCGGACATTGGGCGTGACGCAGATGACCGTGAAGCTTCATCCGGATGTCAAAGCTACGCTGAAGGTCCAGGTCACGGAGGAATAAGATGGGCGGAGAGCTCTTTTTCGACCGGATTCCCCCGCAAAATCTGGAGGCGGAGCAGGCGGTTCTAGGTGCGATTCTGCTGCAGAGCGAAGCAATGATCACCGCGATGGAGCGGGTTACGCCCGAGGATTTCTACGATGTGCCGCATCAGCTGATTTATGAGGCGATGATCCAGCTTGGAGAAGAGAACCAGCCGATTGATCTCATTACCTTAACCTCGCGTCTGCAGGACAAGGGACAGCTGGAGGAAATCGGGGGCGTCAGCTACCTGGCGAAGCTGGCACATGCGGTGCCGACGGCGGCCAATGTGGAGTATTACGCCCAGATCATCGAAGAGAAGTCCATGCTGCGGCGGCTCATCCGCACAGCGACGCAGATCGTCAGCGAAGGCTACACCGGCGGCGAAGACGTATCCGGCATGCTGAGCGACGCCGAGCGGCGCATCCTGGAGATTTCCAACCGGCGCAGCGGCAGCGGCTTTGTCGCCATCCGCGACGTGCTGATGGAAGTGTTCGAGCGCGTTGAGGTACTGCATCAGCAGAGCGGAAGCACCACCGGCATACCGACAGGCTTTGTAGATTTGGATCGGATGACCAACGGCTTCCAGCGTTCCGACCTGATCATCGTGGCCGCCCGTCCTTCCGTCGGGAAGACGGCGTTTGCCCTGAACATCGCCCAGAACGTCGCGGTGCGTGCGAAAGAAACGGTCGCGATCTTCAGTCTGGAGATGTCGGCGCCCCAGCTCGTCAACCGGATGATCTGTGCCGAAGCGAACCTGGACGCCAACCTGATGCGTACCGGCGATTTCAAGACCGATGAAGATTGGGCCAAGCTGACCATGGGGATTGCTTCCCTGGCGGAGGCCGAAATTTATATCGATGATACGCCAGGCATTACCGTTGCGGATATCCGCTCCAAGTGCCGCCGTCTGAAGAAGGAGAAGGGGCTCGGGATGATCGTAATCGACTACCTGCAGCTGATCCAGGGACGCGGCAAGGCGGGCGAGAACCGCCAGCAGGAAGTATCTGAAATTTCCCGTACCTTGAAACAAATCGCGCGTGAGCTCAGCGTGCCGGTTATTGCCTTGTCCCAGCTCAGCCGGGGCGTAGAGCAGCGGCAGGACAAGCGTCCGATGATGAGTGACCTTCGTGAATCGGGTTCCATCGAGCAGGACGCCGACATCGTTGCGTTCCTGTACCGCGACGACTACTATAACCAGGAGACGGAGAAGAAAAACATCATCGAGATCATTATTGCCAAGCAGCGTAACGGTCCGGTGGGCACCGTCGAACTGGTCTTCATGAAGAATTTCAATAAGTTCGTCAATTACGAGCGGACGCATACCGACGCATTCGCCATGTAGCGAAAGCCGGGCGATGACGTTCGCGAGCACGGATAGATAGATCCAATCGATCTTATAAATGGTTATCCATATTTTTGTGAATGCTTGTCTTATTTCCGAACAATTGTACTTTAGATAGTGCAATTGTTCGTTTTTTATTTGACTTTGAAAATGGGGACTGTTACACTGGTAATGCTGCTTTAGCACAGTCCAGTGCTTGCCTCATGGAAGGAGACTCTGGAACGTGTGAGGGTTTTACATGCCCTTTGACGATAGCAGCATTGAAATAGTGCATAATCATACTTACAGGTAAACATAATGAAATAAGATTTTAATTAAAATGCGGTGGTACACACCAAGCGGGGGAATGAACATGTCAACAGTAGTCGTTGTGGGAACACAATGGGGAGACGAGGGCAAAGGCAAGATTACGGATTATCTTGCAGAAAGCGCCGATGTGGTGGCCCGGTATCAAGGCGGCAACAATGCCGGTCATACCATTCTGATTGACGGTAAAAAATATAAGCTCAGCCTGATTCCATCCGGCGTATTTTATTCCGATAAAGTTTGCGTCATCGGCAACGGGATGGTCATCAACCCGGCGGCACTGCTCGAAGAGATCCAATACATTCATGATAACGGATTTACGACGGACAATCTGAGAATCAGTGATCGCGCGCATGTCATTATGCCGTATCACATGGTGCTGGACGGTCTGGAAGAAGACCGTAAAGGGCCGAACAAGATCGGCACGACCCGGAAAGGGATCGGCCCATGCTACATGGACAAGGCGGCACGCAACGGCATCCGGATTTCCGATCTGATGGATCCCGAGGAGTTCGAACTGAAGCTCCGCCATCTGATGAAGGAGAAGAACCAAGTCATCGAAATGTACGGCGGGGAGCCGCTGGAAGTCGAGGAAGTGCTGAAGCAGTATCTGGACTACGCGGAGCAAATCCGTAAATACGTTACCGATACCTCGGTTGTCTTGAACGACGCGATCGACGAAGACCGTAAGGTGCTGTTTGAGGGTGCGCAAGGTGTCATGCTGGACATCGACCAAGGCACATACCCATATGTGACTTCGTCCAACCCTTCCGCGGGCGGCGTATGTATCGGTTCGGGCGTAGGCCCGTCCAAAATTCAGCAGGTCATCGGCGTGGCCAAATCCTACACGACCCGTGTAGGCGACGGACCGTTCCCGACCGAGCTGAACAACGAGATCGGCGATTATATCCGGGAGAAGGGTCATGAGTACGGTACCGTAACCGGTCGTGCGCGCCGCGTCGGCTGGTTTGACAGCGTCGTGGTCCGCCATGCCCGCCGTGTCAGCGGTCTGACAGGACTGTCGCTGAACTCCCTGGACGTGCTTACAGGTCTGGATACGGTCAAAATCTGCACCGGATACAAATACCGCGGGGAAATCATCACCCACTACCCTTCCAGCCTGAAAATGCTGGGCGAATGCGAAGCGGTGTACGAAGAAATGCCGGGCTGGCACGAAGATATCTCCGGCGCGAAGACGTTGGACGATCTGCCTGAAACGACACGCAACTATGTCAACCGCGTATCCGAGCTCACAGGCATTCCGATTGCCATCTTCTCGGTAGGACGCAACCGGAACCAGACCAATCAGGTATTGCCGATCTATTAATCATCGTACAATAGCCTGGAAGCAGGCGAATAGATATCCGTTTTGATCGAAGGGGTCACCTCGCCGCCAAGTGCGGCAGGTGGCCTTTTTTTTGAGATATTAGACTTCGCGGAGTCAGTCTCCTTGTTGGAGGTCACCGCAAAGGACCTGGAATAGGCATCGAAGCGTAAGCCACAAGTTGCGGGGCTATTTTGCGTACCGCAGGATTGAATCCTCCGCTTCCCGTCAATACTGCTAGATATATAGAATGCAATGAAGTTTACAGGATGTCTTCAGTTCATTCTATAGAGTAGCGCCGTTTCATAGAGTTCAGCTGTCATGACTCTGATAGAGTCGGAGCAAGGCAGATCTGGGGCGGCCTGGCCCAAGGCGTTAAGCTCTAATAACAGACGATTTTACGTATTGGCAGGGATGGGCCGGTCACAAGGAATAACGGCTGGATTCTCAGGAAACAGCCCGAACAAGAGACGGTGGAAGGGCAAAGGAGGAGGTACGCCATGAAGATTACGCAATGGCTGCTCAAAACGGTGTTGACCGTGGTGCTGATCAGCGGCCTGACGGTGCTTACGACGGGAGCCGTCGTGAATATGTATGTCCAATCGCTGCTGGCCAGCTTTAACATTCAGCTGGAAGGCCAGCCGATGGGCATTGGGGGCATGATGAAAGGAATGCTGGGCTTGAACACCGCCAAGGAGAAGGAGCCCGATAAAGAGTCGGCGAGCACGGCTGAAGCGCCGGACGGCAGCAAGACATCGGGGGAACGCGCGACTGCGGCCGAAAACGGAACAGGCAGCACGGAGGGAGCGGGAGAAACTGCCGGAGCCGGGTCCCTGACCGGAACCAACGGCAGCGAAGCGGGAACAGAAAACGGCAGCACGGCCGGCACGGAAACGGGAGGAACCGCAGAATCCGAAGGCGCAGATGCGCCGGATGACGCACTGCCCGTTATGGGGCAGGGTCTGAGCGAATCGGCCATGGGCGGCCAGTCCGCAGCCGATCAGCAGGTCGTCATCAGTCCGGACGAAATGATCCAGAAGAAAGATGAGCTGACTGCGACGGAGAAGGAGCAGATATTTAACATCTTGATGAAAAAGCTGCCGCAATCGGAAATGCAGAAAATTTCAGCCGCCATGGAGGACGGCCTGACCGAGCAAGAATTATCGACAATAGAAGACACGATCTCCAAGTATTTGACGAAGGCAGAATATGCCGCGCTTAGCAAACTGCTGGAGCAATAGGCAGCTGGAAACACTGGACGATCAAACCCAACAGAGGAAGTTGTAACCTTTTAATGAATTAAAGTAATGCAATCCACTTATAGGTAAATAACACAAACCCGCGCCCGACGCGGGTTTTTTGCTTTGCGATGAGAGTTGAATTGTTTGTAAACGTTGTGTTAAAGTATAGATTGTGTTAAAAGGTATCAAAATTTTAACTTTTTCGTCATTTTTGAAAAAGCATACAAAGCAAACAAGGAGAGAGTTATGAAGGGTTTTAAGGGTAACCGCTGGAAGGAGAATAATCAAGTATCGACAAATTCCGCGCAACTCTCCGGAAAGCAGGATGAACATCAGCATATGGGTACTGCGACGCCCGGAACCGAACCCCAAGGGCGGAAATGGAGCGCTCCACGGAAATGGATCGCGGGTACGGCCGGTGCGGTTATCGTGATCGCTGGACTTATCTATGCAGGCAATCAGTACGTCAATGCCAATATGGTCCCGTATTATCATGTCCTTGTACATAATCAGGAAATCGGGACGGTCAAGGATCCCTCTCAAATCGATAAGCTGTTCAGCCAGAAGCAGCAGGAATATCAAGATAAATATCCCGGCGTGGAGATGGTGCTTCAGACGGACGGCATCACGACGAAGGTCGAGAAGGCGTTTCAGGCCAAGCCCGATACGGATAACACGCTCAAGAAGCTGGACGGCATGCTGAAGGCATATGCCGAAGGTGTGGAGCTGAAAGTAAACGGCAAGGTCGTCGGGATCGTGAAGGACCAGGCCGCGGTGGATGCTGCGCTGGAACAGGCGCAGATGAAGTTTGCGCCGAAGGCTGCAGTCACGGCGGCCAGTGGGAGGGACAAAGCGGAAACGAAGCTGAAGAAGATGGCAGCTACCGCATCCTCCGCGAAAGCCGCGACGACGCCGGGAACTTCGGTCCAAAAGGTGTCTATTGAGGAGAAAGTGACGGTAGCGCCGGTCAAAGCCGACCCGAACAAAGTGCTGACCGCGGCGGAAGCCGCCAAACTGCTGACGACGGGGCAGGAAGCGCCGCTCGTGTACACAGTGGAGGAAGGCGATACGATCAGCACGATCGCGAGCCAGTTCAAGATCAGCCAGAAGGAGATTTACAGCAACAATCCGGGTGTGAAGGAAAAGTACCTGCAGATCGGCGATCAGCTGAAGCTGACGGTACCAAAGCCGCCAATTACGGTGAGGACAGTTGAGAAGGTGAACGAGCAGGTATCGACTGCGCCGGAAATTGAAATCCGCAAGAGCAAGGAACTACCGGCCGGCAAGACGAAGGTCGTTCGGCCCGGACAGGAAGGCCTGAAGGTGATGACCTATCAGGTAACGAAGGAGAACGGAAAGGTCGTCAGCGAGCAGTGGCTCGGACAAACGGTCGTGAAGTCTTCGCTCAAAGAGGTCGTCCTGCAGGGAACGAAAGTTCCGGGCAGAGGCTCCGGACAGTTCGCCTGGCCGGTGAGCGGCCATATCATATCCAGCTCCTACGGCACGCGCTGGGGCAAGATGCACAAGGGCATCGACGTGGTATCCGGCAACCGGACGATCATGGCGGCTGACGACGGCACGGTAACCTTTACGGGCCAAATCAGCGGCTACGGCAACGCCATCATCATCAGCCACGGCAACGGCTATGAAACGCTGTACGGACATTTGAACAGCATCTCTGTTCACAGCGGCCAAAAAGTAAGCCAAGGCGAAAAAATCGGCATCATGGGCAGCACCGGGCATTCAACCGGCACCCATCTGCATTTTGAAATCCACAAGAACGGTTCAATTCAGAATCCGATGAAATATTTGAACTGAGTGAATAACCGGATTACGGCTATCATACGTTTTCTATATTCAAAGCATGGTCTCCTGATGGAGGCCGTGCTTTTTTAATGGGTTGGCGGGGGTTTGCAAGAAAATTTCATGAAAAGGAAAGGATTACTGTCAAAACTGCGGTTCTGCGGGATGTGACCGGCTTCCAGGTATGGTAAAATGAAAAGGACAGTGTCAACTAGTACGGAGAGAAAAAGAGGTGGGGTCAGCCGATGCAGGGAACCATTTTGGTCGTGGACGACGAACAGCCGATTGCCGATATTTTGAAATTCAATTTGGAAAAAGAGGGGTATGAGGTCATCTGTACCTTTGACGGTGTGAGCGCCGTGGAAATGGCCTTGTCCGCGCAGCCGGACCTGATGCTGCTGGATCTGATGCTGCCCGGTAAGGACGGCATGGACGTGTGCCGCGAGGTGCGAGCCGCCGGGATGGAGCTGCCGATCATTATGCTGACGGCCAAGGACGAGGAGATCGACAAGGTGCTGGGGTTGGAGCTTGGGGCGGATGACTATGTCACCAAGCCGTTCAGCACCCGTGAGCTGCTGGCCCGAGTCAAGGCGCAGATGCGGCGCCAGAATAAGCCGGGCGGTACGGAAGCGGCCGCCGCGCCTGCCGCGGCAGCGCCGAAGCAGGGCGTGCAGCTGTTTGGCCTGTTTATCGATACGGACATGTATTTGGTGTACAAGGACGGCGAAGCGCTGGATCTGACGCACCGGGAGTACGAGCTGCTGTATTACTTGGCCAAAAATGCGGGCAAAGTCATGACACGGGAGCATCTGCTCCAGGCGGTATGGGGATTTGAATACTTTGGCGACGTCCGCACCGTCGATGTGACGATCCGGCGTCTGCGGGAGAAAATTGAGGAAAATCCGAGCAAGCCGGAATATATCCTTACCCGGAGGGGGCTTGGCTACGTCATGCGGAGTCCCAAAAACGGAGGCCTGTAAATGAAATGGCCCTCCTTTTTCCGCACGATCCAGGCGAAGCTGATCATTATCTATGTGCTGCTAATCCTGATCGCGATGCAGCTGATCGGGGTGTATTTTGTCAGCGCGATGAAAAATTCCCTGACCAGCAACTTTACGAAGGACCTGCAGGAGCGGGCGGAGCTGCTGTCGGTGCTTGCGGCGGATAAGCTGGGCGGCACCGGGGATACGGGAGAAAATAATCCGGTGGAGAGCCTGGGGGCGATCGTCAACAACCTGTTCAATCTGAACGGGGCGGAAATCCAGGTGCTTGACGCCAGCGGCAAGGTGCTGATCACCTCTTACCCTTCGCATGCCGACTATGTCGGGAAGAAGAACACGCAGACGGTTGTGAGCCGGGCGCTGCAGGGCATCAAGGACAATGAGGAATACGTCATTGATGAAGACAATGTGCGCAAGAAGGTCGTCGCGAAGCCGGTCATGAACAACGGGAAAATCGTCGGCGCCATCTACATCGTCGCTTCGATGAAGGAGCTGTACGATACGATGGGCCGGGTGAACAACATTTTCATCTCCGGCATCCTGCTGGCGCTGGGGATGACCTGCGTGCTTGGCGTCATTCTGGCTCATACGATCACTCACCCGATCAAGGAGATGACGAACCACGCCACTGCGGTGGCCGAGGGCAGTTTCGACCAGAAGATGCCCGTATTCGGCAACGATGAAATCGGCCAGCTCAGCGAGGCGTTCAACTATATGACTTCGCGGCTGCGCGAAGCGCTGATCCAGAACGAAGAGGAGAAAGAGAAGCTCGCTTCGATCCTGACGAACATGAGCGATGGCGTGATCGCTACGGACGAGGCCGGTAAAGTCATCCTGATGAACCGCCGCGCCGGGGCGATCCTGGGCGTGGACGAGGATGAGCTGGCGGGAAGCGATATCGCGCAAGTGCTGGGACTGACGCCGGAGCAGGCGGACACCTTCACGGAAGGGACGTACGTGACGATGCTGCTGCAGATCAGTCCGGAAGAGGATAAGGAGAAGTCGCGCCATTACATGGTGCGCGTGACCTTTACTCCGATTCACCGCCGCGAATTCGGCATCACGGGCACGATCGCCGTGCTGCAGGACGTGACGGAGCAGGAGAAGCTCGAGGCGTCACGCCGCGAGTTTGTGGCGAACGTGTCGCATGAGCTGCGCACGCCGCTCACGACGATCAAGAGCTACACCGAAGCGCTGGATGACGGGGCGCTGGACGATCCGCCGCTGGCTGCACGGTTTGTGGGGGTCATCCAGAACGAAACGGAGCGGATGATCCGGCTGGTGACGGACCTGCTCCATCTGTCCAGGCTGGACAACAAGGAGGCGCTGCTGCGCAAGCAGCCGACCGATGTGCTGGAAATGCTGGAGGACGTTTCGGACCGCTTTTCTTTTCAAATGCAGCAGAAGGGCATTCTCGCGGAAGTCCGTGTGGAGGAAGGGGTTCAGAAGGTGCCGTTCGACCGGGACCAGATCGATCAGGTGCTGGACAACCTGGTATCCAACGCGCTCAAATATACGCCGTCCGGTGGAAGCATCACGATGGAAGCGGCGCTGACCGAAGGCCGCCTGCTCGCCATTTCGGTGCAGGATACCGGCATCGGCATTCCGAAAAAGGACCTGGACCGGATCTTCGAGCGCTTCTATCGGGTGGACAAGGCCCGTTCCCGCAACATGGGCGGCACCGGACTCGGATTGTCCATCGCCCGCGAGATCGTGCTCGCCCATGGCGGAACCATCTCCCTACAGTCGGAGCTGGGGCAGGGCACAAAGGTTACGTTTACGCTGCCTCTGGGTGACGAAGGGGGGAGCGCCTCATGAAGGAGAAGATGAAATCGATCCTGCTGGCGCTGCTCGTTGCGGGCAGCCTGGTGCAGAGCTATTACCTGATTTACCGGCTGCCGGGCGGGGATTCGATCGCCAAAACGGAGAACAATTATATCAAGACGGACAACATGGGACCGGAGGAGAGCGCCGAGAACCTGATTTATCCGGATAAAATGCAGATTCATATGGGAGAAGGCAAGCATACGGTCTTTTACCCGAACTCCACGTTCTACAACTTGATCTACTCGCGTCTGAAGGGGCGCAGCTTCGAGAGCTTCCAGCGCCGTCCGGTGGAGAACACGGACTGGAACAAGATCCGCAATGAGGATCCCGGCATCGAGCTGACCTTCGGGTCGGGGATCCCGGTATCGCTGCTCCAGCGCGTCATGCAGATCGAGCCGGATTCGCTGTTCGAGGCCGAGCGGATCGACCGGATTTGGATTTACACGTCGCCGAACGATTCCAAGACGCACGCGATGTTCTTTAGTACGGAAGGCGACGTCGTCTATGAGGCCGGCAAAGTCGACCTGACAGTGCAGGACGTGCAGCAGCATGTCGATTTCGGCAAGGAATGGACAGCTTACTCTTCGGAGGCAGGCGGCAAGTACTATGTGCCGCAGTCGTCCATCCAGATGGTGGAGGCCGAGATCAATATCGGGGTTTATACGGTGGAACAGATGCAGCAGAGCCTCTTCTTCGACCCCGGCATTACCCGCTACATTCAGGAAAAGGACGGATCGGAGATTTATACGGACAGCAAGCGGAGTCTCCAGGTGCGGCAGGAGCAGAAGTGGATCAGCTACACCGATCCGGCCGCGCCGCCGGCGGGCGAGAGCAGCGACGGGAAGGATGCCTTGGCTGCCGTTGACTTCGTCAACGAGCATGGCGGCTGGAACGGGACCTACCGGCTCGGCCAGTCGGGCACCGGAGAGGACCGCAGCCAAATCGTGTTCCAGCAGTATTACGGCGCTTATCCGATTCTGGACACGCTCAATTTCCATTACGGCACGATCCGGCTGAACCTGCAGCAGGGCACCGTATCGGCGTATGAGCGTTCCCTGATTTATATGAAATCCGGGGAGCAGCATAAGACGATGGTGAAGCTGCCGGGCGGTGCCGAGCTCAAGGACAAGCTGAGTCAGATGAACAAGGATTCGGCGATCGAGGATCTATATCCGGCGTATTTGCCGGAGTTGACCAAGACCGGAACGGGACTGAAGCTGACGCCGGTCTGGGCAGTGAAGCAGGAGAGCGGCGCCGTGACGGTGATCCGCTAAAAGGACGCCAGGCTTGGCATGATGCAGGTTGACCGATGGAAAAGAGTGGCGTAAGGTGGGAGTAGCAGGAAATTCTGCCCTCAAATCTATATCTTGCTGCTGTATTCAAGGGCTATAACGGAAGCAGCATCAGCATTAAAGGTTTATTCGTAGGAGCAAGGCTCCATTTTCATAGCGATGAGATAGATAGCATGTCGTGGCCTGTGAATTTTGGGTTAGCTGAAGCTATGGGTAACCATGCGGGATCAAATTTCGGGTAAAAGGAGGGCAAAGGATGGATTGGGGACGGGCCAAAAATGTGCTGATCTACGCTTTTTTGCTGCTGAACCTGGTGCTGGGCTACCAGCTGTGGGCCGACGTGCGCGAGCAGGCGGACACCAATCTGGACTTTGCCTCCCTGGCGGACAGTACACAGAAGGCGATGGAGGATAAATCGATTCAGCTGCTGTGCCCGATTCCAAGCATGACGCCCGCTCTGCCCAAAATCTCCTACCACTACGTCAGCGGGGAAAGTATCGGCAAACCGGTCACGCTGAAGAAGCCGGTCGAGAGCAAACTGATCTTTATGGGCACCGACCTTGTGGAGGCCCTGGGCGATCAGATTCCCGAGTTCGCTAATTACCGGTATGACCCGCAGGCGAGCCAGGAGATGACGGAAGCGGAGCTGGAACGGGTGAAAGTTGCCGGTGCCGCGGGCCGATTCGTCATGCATACGCTGGTGGACGGGAAATGGCCGCTGTTCAACGATCAGCTCGAGCTGTACTACAGCGAGCAGAAAATCGTGTCGTACCGCCAGTCGCTGGTGGAGATCGCCCCGATGGAGGACGAGCAGGAGCAGAAGATTTTGCCGGCATCCGGGGCACTAAAACGGTTAGTGGACGCTTTTATCCCGGAAGGTTCGGCCATTAAAGATATTCAGCTGGGCTATTACGGCCAGGTATTTAACTCGGAGAGCCAGGTGGCTGCGCCATCATGGCGGTTCACGCTGGAGAGCGGAGAAATTTATTATGTACAGGGGATCAGCGGCGACGTGACCGTGAACAGCCCCAAGGACGAAGAGGGAAAGGAGCAGGGATGATGGGCATATCTTTTACCGTTCTGTCGAGCGGATCGACGGGGAACGCAACCGTGGTAAGAAACAAAGATACGACGCTGATGATCGATGCCGGGCTTAGCGCCAAGCGGATCGACGAGCTGATGGAGCAGCGGGAGCTGTCGGGAGAGGAACTTGACGGGATTCTTGTCACTCATGAGCATTCCGACCATATTAAAGGGCTCGGTGCCGTGGCCCGCAAATACGATCTGCCGATCTATGCCAACGAGAAGACATGGGAGGCGATCAACAAGTCCGTCGGCAAAATCGCCGAGGAGAACCGCGTCGTGATGGACAGCGGCGAAGTGCGGGACTTCGGCTCGCTGCGGGTGGAGTCTTTTCAAATCTCGCATGACGCGGCAGAGCCGGTGGGCTACTGCTTCTACGATGGAGATGAGAAGTTGAGCGTGGCCACAGACCTGGGCTATATGAGCGATAAGGTGAAGCAGGCCATCAGCGGCTCGAACGTGCTCGTGCTGGAGGCGAATCATGATATCGAGATGCTGCGGATGGGCCGATATCCTTGGAACACCAAGCGCCGCATCCTGGGCGACCTTGGGCACTTGTCCAACGATGCCGCAGGCGAGGCGATGAGCGAGCTGCTGACGGGGGACCTGAAGCGCACCTATCTGGCGCATTTAAGCAGGGACCACAATCAGATGGATTTGGCAAAAATGACCGTGCGTGCCGGGATGGAAGACCGGGGATGCTTTTATAAAGACAGCGAATTTAAACTGTGCGACACCTATTACGACCGCCCTACACCGTGGGATAAGGTGAGTGAGCCATAAACGCGTCGAGCTCCGCCGCTTTTCTCTCTACCTCATCGCGGGTGAGAACGCCCTTGTCAACGAGCAGTTCAATGATCGTGCTTAAGGCAAGGGTATTGCGGTAGTGCTCGTCCTTTAAATCCCCCAGCTTGGCCATCATATTGACATAGTCCATCGAAGACGGAAATCGTTCCATGAGTCTGTTCCTCCTTGTTTTTCATCATCGTTTCCATTCCATAACCCACCAATGACGCAAGCGATAAAAGATTAGGGCAACCGCCCCACTTATGTTACAATAACTATACCGCATGAATGTCCGCGAGGGCTTGCACACAGCGGGTTTTACTGGAGATTAGCCTGCAGCAAGCAGGTCGTGCTTCGCCCTTTTTCATAGTTTCATCAGGCTTTACTTTTATTCTAGTCTGTATGTGCTGGAAACATTCCTGTTTCTATGAAATAAATCTCATGTGCTAGATAGAATGGACTAAATAAATGTTCAATGCAAAATTTTAGTTCAATCTATATAGAAAGAGAATCCGAAGTCAACGTGGGCGAATTCTATACATACGAATGTGAGTGACTGAGACATCAACGCTTCAAATTTGCTGCTTAGATTCAGCCCAATGTGGTGATGTAAAAAATAAAGGCTCTGCCTCGTGCAACCTTGATGAGCTGGAAGCAGTTATTAATAGTATAGGCAGTCTGAACGACTAGAAGCTTATGAGAACATGCCGCCACGTCATTAGTAATACAGATCAAGCCATTGGCGATGGAAATGTTTCATTATTTCGTCAAAGGCGACTGTATGGATGAATCTCACACGATTTTCGGGATGTGTTACAACAAAGGGGAGAGGATCACATGGGGCTGTTTCGTGACGATTTTTATTCGACCAAAATTTCCAAACGGCGGCGAAGCCTTCGCAAGGTATATCCCGCACAGCGGGTGTGGGGCAGAAGCAGGCGCAGCCGGGGGACGTCCACGCTGTTCGTGGCGACGGTCAGCTCCGTCATCAGTGCGGTAGTGGCGGTGCTCCTGTTCAGCCTCATCACCGGCCTTCCTTCCCATACAAGGGAGACGGCGGCAGTCAGTGCGGTTAGTTCGACGCCGCTGGACGGCAGCGGAGATCCGTTCGACCGGCTCGTTCAGGCGGCGGCCAAAGTCCGCCCCACCGTCGTCAGCATCGTGAACTATAAGGACGCGAAGGACGCGGAGAAGGGAACGGCCGACCTGGAGGATTCGGCGCTCGGATCAGGGGTCATCTTCAAGAAGGAGAACGGCAAGGCTTTTGTCATTACCAACAACCACGTCATTGAAGGCTCACAGGACCTGGAAGTGATGACGGTCGGTGGGGATATGAAAAAGGCGACGCTCGTCGGTACCGATAAAGTGACGGATATTGCCGTCCTGTCGGTGGACGACAAGAATATTGCCGATGTGGCCGAAATGGGTGATTCTACGAAGCTGCGTTTAGGGGAGACGGTGTTCGCCATCGGCAATCCGCTCGGGCTCGGGGATACGCTGACATCCGGCATCATCAGTTACACCAACCGGGTCGTGCCAGTGTCGCTGAACCAGGACGGCGTGTACGACTGGGAGCAGGAAGTGATCCAGACCGACGCGGCCATCAATGAAGGCAACAGCGGCGGCGCGCTGGTGGACCTGAACGGCAAAGTGATTGGCATCAACACGATGAAGATTTCCGATGCCGGCGTGGAAGGCCTGGGCTTTGCCATCCCGGTCGATCAGGTGATGAAGACGGTGGATGAGCTGATGAAATACGGCAAAATTTCACGTCCTTACCTGGGTGTGTATACCGTGGACCTGAACAATCCGTACGCTCCGCTGGATGAAGACCAGCGCAAGGAACTGAAGCTTCCGGCTGACGTGAAAGACGGCGTGGTGGTGCTGGATGCCATCGGGCCTGCCAAGGATGCCGGGCTAAAGCTAAACGACGTCATTACGGAATTCAACGGGGATCCGATCCAGACCACGCTGGAGCTGAAGAAATACCTGTATGACAAAGTGAAGATCGGCGACATGCTCAAGGTCACCTTCTACCGTGCAGGCCAGCTGGAGACCGTGGACGTCAAGCTCGCCGACAAGCCGGATTCCTAAAATAGGACGTGTGATCCGGCCTAAAACCGGATATAATGAGAGTCATAGGTTTTCGGATGATCAACCAGAAAAACGTACATTGTGTGCAATTTTAGAGGGGATGCCAGTCTATGTTTGTCGTTTGTAAAGACCATGTGGAGCTCGCGATCGATATGTTCGTTGACGAGTACGAGGACGCGCCGGATATCGTGGACCTGAAGGAGACGGAGTTCTCCGATTGGGACCCGCCCGTGCAGTGCGCGCACTGTGATCAGCCTGCCAAGTTCTTGGTCGTGTAGCCGCAGGGTTAGCAGGAAAAGCTATACAAAGCTGAATAGCGATAGGGAGGGCGTGGAGACACGCTCTTTTTTACTTTTTAGAAGAGTGGATAGGGTTTTGGAATGAGAAAAGTGGAGGGATATGCATGCTGATTCAAATGATCGGCGTCGGCAAGCTGAAGGAGAAGTATCTGGTGCAGGGCATCCAGGAATACGCCAAGCGGCTGACGCCTTACATCAAATTTCAGATGGTGGAGGTCGCGGACGAGAAGGCCCCCGACACCTTGAGCGAAGCCGAGGTGACGATCGTGAAGGAGCGCGAGGGCGAACGCATCCTCGCGCACATCAAAGAGAGCGCGCATGTGATCGCGCTCGCCATTGGCGGCCAGCTCTGGAGCTCGGAGGAGCTGGCCGCCGAGATCGACCGGCTCGGCACCTACGGGACGAGCCATGTCGTGTTCGTGATCGGAGGGAGCCACGGGCTCTCCGATCAGGTGCTGCGCCGCGCTCAGCAGCGCTTGAGCTTCGGGCGCATGACCCTGCCGCACCAGCTGATGCGGCTGGTGCTGGTGGAGCAGATTTATCGCGCGGTGAAGATCAACCGGGGGGAACCGTATCACAAGTAGGGCGATATTTTTGTTACAATGTAGATTACGGCTAGCAATTAGGGACGGTGATGAACATGGGAAGAAAGCAGGCTTTTACAAAATCAGAGTTGCTTGACCAAACCAAGAGAGTGCTTCTCGAATACGGTTATGAGGGGTTTCAACTTAAGTTGTTATCCAAGAGCCTGGTTGGAGCAAGAAGCACGATTTACCAATATTATGCCAACAAAGAAGAGATAGTTGCTGCATGTATGAAACGATCAATGGAAAATGTATTACAGAAGGCGTCGGCTATTGATGAAACGGATTGCATGAATGCCCTTCAACATCTGCTAGATGTATATCTGGAGGAAGCTAGTTTCCATCAATTGCTTGGATATGCTCATAAAATAAATAAAGCCAATTCTGCGGCTGCGGCCAACGATCTTGAATTTGTTGAGCAAGCGCATGTGACTTTAAAAAATCAACTGGAGCGATTGTTTGCTCGTGCTCAGGAAGAGGGGCACTTGAATACAAGCATCCCGCTTCCTGCCATTATAGGTGTATTTTTTAACCTGATTGAAACTCCCAATATGATGAATATGCCTACGCCTCAGTGGAGTAAGCTATTGTACCAAATGTGGCTGGGAGGGGTAGGAAGACGATAAGGAGCACAAATATATTTGACACGCGTGTCATATAAAACCTATAATGAATATGTGCCGGACGTGATGTGATGTGATTAATTTGACACGCGTGTCATTTATTTGTGTTGAGGAGAGGAATAGCATATGTTTTTGGCATTGAAGGAATTGAGACACAGCAGGACAAGGTTTTTGATGATTGCTATCATTTTTGTGCTTATTTCTTGGTTGGTGTTTATTTTGTCAGGTTTGGGGAATGGGTTATCTACGCTTGCGGCTTCGACGTTTAAGACGATGAGGGCTGATTATGTGGTTTTCGAACAAGGGTCGAAGGCTTCAATGAGTAAGTCTTTATTGTCTAATGATTTGTCAGCTAAATTAGCAGAGATGCCGAATGTAAGTGCCGTTTCACCTATGGGAACCATCATGGCATCGGCAATCAAAGGGAGTAGCAAGTTGAATGAGGATAAAGTAGATATAGCGATTATTGGAATTAACCCGGGGAGCTTTCTTGAGCCGGCGATTATTGAAGGCACGGGGCTGACATCCGATCAGATGACGAAGGTCATCGTGAATGAGACGATGAAAGACGAAGGATTTAAGCTAGGGGACACCTTCCAATTAGATGGTTCGACGGAATCGTTGACGATTGTCGGCTTTGTCAAGAATCAGACGTATAACCACGTAGCAGCTGTATTTACACCTATTGAAGAGTGGCGTAAGCTTGCGTTTGCGGCACCAGGCTCGGACAAGGGAGTCATGGACCCCGTCAATGCGATTATGCTTCAAGGTAAAGATATTGATCGGAATACTATAAATGAACAGCTTTCGGGTACCGATACGGTTACTCGTGCGGCGGCGGTACAGGGAATGCCTGGATACAAAGAAGAGAATGGCACAATCATGATGATGCTTGTGTTCCTGCTTGCGATATCAGCATTCATCATTGGCGTGTTCTTCTATGTATTCACGATGCAGAAGTCCAACCAGTTCGGGATTATGAAAGCGATCGGAGCCAAGAATGGTTTCTTAGGTAAAGCCGTCGTCTCACAGGTGTTCGTCTTGTCGCTCTCAAGCATTATCGTTGGCATCTTATTGACATATGGTACAGCGGCAATCATGCCCCAAAGCATGCCGTTCATGCTGGATACGAAGCTGGTGTTCACGTATTCCATTGTATTGCTGGTGATCTCATTGCTTAGTTCGTTGGTATCCGTTCGCACGATTTCGAAAATTGATCCGCTTAAGGCACTTGGGAGGGTTGAGTAATGACAGAAGGCTTGCAAATAACAGCAGCTTCCAAATATTACGACGAAGGATTGAATCGTATTGCGGCATTAGACCGAGTGTCCATAAAAGTGGAGCCAGGTGAGTTCGTCGCAGTGGTAGGTCCGTCGGGTTCTGGAAAAAGTACCTTTCTATCTGTCGCGGGTGCACTGCTCAAAGCTTCCGAGGGAGAGGTCATACTACATGGGAAGGACATATCGAAGCTGTCAGGCAAGCAACTATCCGATGTCCGATTGCATGAGATTGGCTTCATCATGCAGGCCTCGAATTTGGTTCCATACCTGAACGTTCTTGATCAGTTGCTTGTCGTGAAACGGATGTCAGGAAAGGTCCGTGCAGCAGACAAAGCGATGGCTATAAAGTTACTTGAAGAGCTTGGTCTAGGCACTAAGCTGAAGAGCTACCCGGAGGAGCTGTCGGGGGGCGAGAAGCAGCGTACCGCCATTGCCCGCGCGTTAATTAACGATCCCAATGTCATATTGGCGGATGAACCTACAGCAAGCCTGGATACGAAGCGCGCTCATGAAGTTGCCTCCTTGATTGCCCATGAAGTGAGAACACGCCACAAAGCGGCGATTATGGTCACACACGATGAGCGGCTGCTTACCTACTGCGACAAGATATACCGGATGGAAGATGGCAAGTTATCTCTAGCGGAACTGGAGTCCATCCATTAAGGTGTTGTTGGAATCCTCTTCATTTCGTGAGCAATGAAAATTCCAAAAAAATAGGGAGATGGTAAGGATGATCGTCGTCACGAACCGAATTAAAGTGAAAAAGGGAATGGGCGCAGTAATGGCACCGAGTTTTACAGCACCAGGCCCTCTAGACACTTTCAAGGGCTTTGTCAAAGTAGAAGTATTGCTGACACAGAACTTAACTGAATACGATGAGTTAAATGTAAACATGTATTGGGAAAATATGGATTCCTTTACAGCTTGGAGAAATAGCGATGCCTTTAAATCGGCACACAAACGTCCAGAACCAGGTTCAGAGGCAGCAAATAAAGAATCTCCAATTCTCGGAAGTGAGATCATAACATATGAAGTGGCATCAGTAAAAAACCGATAGGCCCCCATTCAGCGGACAGGATATAATAAATCCAGGTACTGTGTAAACCGGTACCCATAGACTAAACACTTTGAAAAAGTTGTATGGGCTGTGGGTACTTTTGCGTATGAAGTAGCAACGAGGGAAGATTTCGCCCTATAGATGATAAGGAGAGCCGTATCATAAGTAGGGTGCAATTCAGGGGAGGGCCGGATAGGCTGTTGTGGGACTAGGGTGAAAGTTGCCGTTTCAGTTTGTCAGTTGCTTATTGCTTGATGTATAACATCTTATCTTCCCGTAAACGCTGAAAATATTCAGTTTAACGAAATACGGAATTCGGGGGGATAGTACATGCTAATCGGAAGTCACGTATCCATGGGCGGCAAGGAGATGTTGCTTAAAGCCAGCAAAGAGGCTGCTTCTTATGGAGCGAATACATTCCTGATTTACACCGGCGCTCCACAAAATACGAAAAGAAAACCGATCTCTGATTACAAGATTTCAGAGGGGCATTCGCATATGAAAGAGAATGGAATCAGCAATATTGTTGTTCACGCTCCTTTCCTAGTCAATTTGGCAAATTCCATGAACAATCAAGTATTTAGTCACAGCATTGCTTTTATGCGCGATGAAATGGATCGGACGGAAGCATTGGGTTCGGAACAGATTGTTATGCATCCTGGATCACACGTTGGAGAAGGAGTAGGCAAAGGGCTTAACAAGATCATTAAGGGGCTTAATGAAGTTCTTACCCGGAATGAAAAGGTTCAAATCTCGTTAGAGACGATGGCCGGTAAAGGGACGGAATGTGGCGTTCGCTTTGAGGAATTGGCTCGCATTATAGACGGAGTAACTTACAATGAGTGTCTTTCAATTTGCCTGGACACTTGCCACGTTCATGACGCCGGATACGATATTGTCCATGACTTTGACGGCGTGCTTGATCAATTCGATCGCATCATTGGGCTCAATCGGTTAAAGGTGCTTCACATAAATGATTCCAAGAACGAACGCGGCTCCCGAAAAGATCGACACGAGAATATCGGACATGGATTTATAGGTCTGCATGCCTTGGACTACATTGTTCACCATCCCCAACTTTCTAATCTCCCCAAACTGCTTGAAACTCCATCTATAGGGCCTATTAAATACAAAAACCCTCCGTATAAACATGAAATTGCTTTACTGAGAGGAGAATTAACAGAACCAATAGAAAAGTAATGAGGATGGCAAAACATGATCGCTACTGCGCCATAAAATCGCCAACCTGCGAACTGCAGATTCTCTGGTTCTTCCACATCCAATCGTCTATATCCCTGCTAGCCTACCCCAGTTTTGGGTACAGCAGCATGCCCTCAATCACCGATTTCTCTTATACATTCGAACAGTTCTCGCTCATGATTGAGCAACTATTGGATCAGTTGTCTATTCCACAGTTTATTTTGTACTGTCACGATTATGGCGGTCCCGTAGGTTTCACCTGCTCAATGTGGGAATTGCATATAGCGGTGTTTCCAATTCCAAGCATTATGAGATGCTGCTTAATCAAGCTCATCACTTAGGGCTGAAGTATGCCAAGAATAAGCAAGTCCCTCTCGATCATTTTTCGAGAGGGGCTTCATTGTAATCTTTCACAGTATAGTTCGCCTATATCGTCCTACTTCTATAAGTAATAAGGAACAGTTACTTCACTGCCGGGTGAGAAGTAGACATGGTTAGTATCTCTTCATAAGCCGAAATTTCGACGCCAGAGCAATTCGAAACCTCAAGCACTAACTTTGGTGTAGAGCCAGGTATTGGTATGTTTCTTCTCTATTAACTTTTCAACTTTTTTACATAGATTTGATATATTCTACGACTTTTATGAATGTAATCATGTTAAAATATCTCAGGAACAGAAATTGGAGAGGGGTTTTGTAACTCATGTCATGGAAAAAAGTTCTGGGTAAAAGCACCATTCGTGTGGCTACTACTGCACTATTGCTTTCCCAACTATTTGGTGCGGTAGGCTCTGTCTCTGCTGCAAGCTCAGATGTTGAAGTGCACTTGATTGGAATCAATGACCTGCACGGTCAGTTGGATACCACATCGATGGTTAGTGATAAGAAGGCAGGAACGGCTCCAATTCTAGCAACCTATTTAAAAGAAGCTCAAGCCAAATATGAAAACTCTCTACTCTTCCATAATGGAGATTCTGTTGGTGCATCTGCTCCAGTTTCATCTCTAGATCGTGATGAGCCTACGTTGGAATGGATGAATATGATGGGATTTGATGTAGGGTCTTTGGGCAATCATGAATTCGACCAAGGTATCGCTGCATTAAAAGCACAAATCTTTGGTGGCCTGGATCCAAAAGAAGGCAAGGTAACTCATGCTGGCGCAAAATTTGATTATGTAAATGCAAACGTCATTGAAACCTCCACGGGCAAACCATTGATTAAGCCATATGTGGTTAAAGAAGTGGGCGGAGTCAAAGTCGGATTTATTGGATTAGTAACGAAAGCGACACCTTCTAAAGTATCCCCAGCGGGTACGGCAGGCGTGCGTTTCTTAAGCGCAGAAGAAGAGGTTGAAGCCGTAAATAAATATGCAAAAGAATTGCAAGATCAAGGTGTAGAAACGATCATCGTCCTGGCACATGATCCAGCAACAACCAAGGACGGTGTAACCACTGGAGAAGCGGCTGATTTGGCTAAAGCTTTGCCTGCCGATTCCCCTGTTGACGTTATCGTTGCAGGTGACAACCATGCTTTAGCTAACGGTGAAGTGAATGGAAAATTAATCGTTCAAGCTTATTCTTATGGAACGGCATTTGAAGATATTAAGCTGATGGTTGACCCTACTACGGGGGATGTAACCGAAAAATCAGCTACAGTTACAACGACTTATCAAGAGGGTGTCAAAGAAGACCCTGAATCTTTAGCTATTATTAAAAAATCATTAGACAAGCATCCTGAGTTAACGAAGCCAGTAGGTACTACAGATGGTTCTGTCACCCGTACAGATGCTTATAATAATGAAGCGCCTCTAGGGAACCTCATTGCAGATGCAATGCGGCAAGCAGACTTTGGTGATAAGGCAAGCGCTGCTGACTTTGCATTTATGAACCCAGGTGGTATTCGTGCAGATCTGCCAAAAGGCGATGTGACCTTTGCTGATCTTGCTAAAATCCAACCTTTTGGCAATACTTTGGTGAAATTAGAGCTGACTGGTGAACAAATTCAAACCTTGTTGCAGCAACAATGGGGAACAAATGCTGACGGTACACCCAACACCAAAACACTCCAAATCTCTGGCTTGAAGTATACTGCAGATTTCAATAAGCCAGTTGCAGAACGTGTGACTAGTCTTACTCTTGAAGATGGTACACCGATTGACCCTGGAAAAACATATACGGCTGTAGTTAACAACTTTATGGCAGCAGGTGGAGATAACTATACGGTGCTAGTGGATGCTAAATCATCCTTAGCAGGTCCGATCGATCTGGATGTATTCTACCAGTACATTGTAGATACTTTTAAAGGTGGCGCTATTCAAGCTAAAACAGAAGGACGTATTACGAACCTGGGTGCATCTACAGAACAACCAGAAACACCTGTAACCACAGAAGTGATTTCTCGTGCTGAATTTGTAAGTGCTCTTGTAGACATGTTGAAGCTAAACGAAGTAGCTGCAGCACCTGCATTTAAGGATGTCGCTGCTGACGCTGCCTATGCAGATGCCATCGCTGAAGCTGCTCATGCTGGATTCATTCAAGGCTACGGTGGTAACTTCAATCCTGATCGTGATATCACTCGTGAAGAGGCGGCTACCATTCTTGCTAAATTGTTGAACAATCCAGTTTCTGATAAAAACGCTGCTACGATCATTGCAGGTTTTGAAGATGGCAAAACCGTTTCTGCCTATGCGGTTAAATCTATGGCAAAGCTGATTGATAAAGGTATTCTAAGTGCAGCGGAGAAAAATTTGCTTCAACCTAAACAAGGTCTTTCTAATAACGATGCAAAAGCTTTAATTCAAAAAGCAGTCGCGGCAAAAGCTTCATAATTTAAAAACTTATTCAAGCCCTATATTAAGACAGGAAAACACATCCTTTTTGGTGAATAAGCTTTTTTCTATGAATAAACCTCAATTGGTCCTTCAATTCATGATAAGGTTTATCTAGAAGAATGCTATATCCCCATTTAGGATGTGTTTTTTCATGCTTACATGACGGGTCAGAAAATGACAATACGCACACCAGATGGAATTAAAGCAAAAAACTGACGGTGGCAGCTCCATCCATTTCCCGCTGACAACGATGTTAAGCTGAAACGTATCACAAGTGACACCAGCTTTTTATATAAAAATTTTTCTAGTCATGTAGAAATCGGAACAGCCCATACGACATTATAGTGCAACCCAATTCCAATACGGTTTTAAAGAAAGGAGTTTTTGTATGAGTTACACCTTAATGTTTTACGAGAGTCAGGAGGACTTTGCGGCAAGAATGGATCCGGCCCGGCAACAAGAATATTTGGCAGGCTGGACGCACTATGTGCATGCTTTACGGGAGTCCGGAATAGTGGTATTCGGTTCGGGTCTCCATGCTCCTGAGTCAGCTGCAACAATGAAGCGGCACGGCGGTGAGATGGTTGTTCAGGACGGACCGTTTCCCGAAACGAAGGAGCAGCTCGGCGGGATATTCGTAATTGATGTTCCGGATCTTGACACTGCATTAGAGTGGGCTGCTCGAGGACCTGTCGATACGGTGGAGGTCAGACAAAACCTTCCCGCGTTGAAGTAATCACGCCATGGAAGCTCATCAAGTCATTGAACTAATGGCCCGTAACGCTTACGGCCGATTGCTCTCCTATTTGGCTGTAAACTGGCGGGATTTGCAGGCTGTCGAGGATGCCATTGGAGACGCCTTTCTCGCTGCGCTAGAAACTTGGCCGAAGATCGGCATTCCGGATAAGCCTGAAGCATGGCTCGTTACTGCCGCCAGGAGGCGGCTTATCGACCGTGCACGCCGTACCCGCGTTTCCGAAAGTGCGCTGCCGACACTCATTGCCATGTCCGAGGATGCACAACGGTTGGCATCTTCAAGTGCCGGCTTTCCGGACGAACGACTGAGGATGATGTTTCTTTGTACTCATCCGGCAATTGACCCTGCAATGCGTACACCGCTTATGCTGCAGACGGTGCTTGGAATCGATGCAGCCCGAATTGCATCTGCATTCATAATCAAGCCCTCCACCATGAGTCAGCGTCTTACCCGGGTAAAGGCAAAAATTCGTGCCGAACGCATGACTTTTGAATTACCTGATGATGAAGAAATCGCAAATCGTCTTGATTCCGTTCTGGAGGCCATTTACGCTGCTTACGGAAGCGGGTGGGACGAAGCAGCCATTGCCGAGTCGCCTCGCAGAAGATTGGCGGAGGAAGCGATTTTTCTAGGAAGGTTGCTCCTCCAATTCGCTCCACGCAAACCGGAGGTGAATGGTCTGCTGGCGCTCATGCTGCACTGTGAAGCGCGACGCGAGGCCCGGCATGATGGAGAAGGGAACTTTATTCTCCTCTCTGAGCAGGATTGTGCTCGATGGGAGCAAGGCTTGATCTTGGAGGCGGAGCGTCATTTGCATATCGCCTCGCAGGCCGGTGAAATCGGCCGATTTCAACTCATGGCCGCAATCCAATCGGTGCATGCACAGCGTTTATCGACTGGGCGTACAGAGTGGGAGGCGATTGCTCAGTTATACGAGGGTCTCACTCGTATATCTCCCACACTGGGCGCATTAGTCGGCCGAGCTGCGGCGGTGGCGGAGGCTTATGGATTGGAACGCGGCATTGCTCTCTTAGAAGCCATTCCATCTGAAAGGGTGGTTAGCTATCAGCCTTACTGGGCACTTGCCGGCCATCTGTACAAACGGATACAGCGAAAAGAAGATGCCCACTCGGCTTATAGCCGTGCCATTGGACTAAGCACAGATGCATCGATTCGGCAATTTCTAAACCGCCAAGCTAGCGAGATATAAAACGCATAACGAGATAAATCTAAGGCACCCGAGAGGGTGCCTTAAAACTTGCCGTTATGGAGTACCATTTTCCATCAGGATGCTCTAATTTTTTTCATCATTAGCCTGCCTCCCATCCTGTAACATTTTAAATCGCTTCATTGTCTTGATTATAAAGACAGGAAAGAGGTGCTTCAGATGGCAGCGAAATATGATGTGGTCATTGTTGGCGGAGGACTCGCTGGCTTGGTGGCTGCACTTTATTTAGCGAAAGAGGGTAAAAGTGTCGCAGTTCTGGAGAGTCAGGGGCAAATGGGCGGAAGAGCGATCACCACCGAAAAGGAGGGGGTGCGTTTTAATTTAGGCTCACATGCTTTATATTTTGGAGAAGCCTATGCTATTTTCCAAGAACTCCAGCTCACGCCGGATCTGTTCAAGAGAGTTGATGATTTCACGCCGTATGGAATATGGAAAGAGAAGGTGTACCCCTTTCCCGCAGGTATCGGCTCATTGTTAAAGTCTCCCTTGTTACCGCTCTCAGACAAAGTCAAGTTCGGGGCCATCCTCATGAAAATCCTCAAATTAGACACGGAATCGATTCCCTATATGAGTTTACGATCTTGGATGGAGGAGAATGTGGAAAACCCTATGATCCGCAATCTGCTGTACGTTTTGGCTCGGGGGGGAACGTATGTGCAAGCCCCTGATTTGCAAGTAGCCGGTCCTCTCTTCAAACAAATGCAGCGTTCGATTAAAGGCGTGTATTATGTGAAAAAAGGATGGGGCTCTCTAGTTGACCATTTGTGCAAGGAAGCACTCCGTTTAGGTGTAACCCTGCTGCCCCTGAAAAAGGTGAGATCCGTTGAACACCGTAATGGGCAAGTGCAGCACGTTCAATGTGCGGATGGTGAAGCGATCGATGCATCGCATGTCATATTGACGACTTCGCCGAAAGTTTTCATGAAGTTGATCCCCCAAGCTGAACATACCTCGCTCAAGCTCTGGGAACAACAAGCGATTCCGATTACGGCCGCATGTCTGGATATCGGATTACGAAGACTCCCAAATCCGAAATATCAATTTGTGTACGGTGTCGATCAACCGATTCTTATGGTTAACGCTTCACGGGTCAAGGGATTGGAACTAAGTGATGATGGCGATATACAGTTGTTCCAGATGATTAAATTTCAAGGACAAAGCAGCGATGCGCAGGAAGATCGCAAACAATTGGAGCGAGCGATGGATCTCGTTCAACCGAACTGGCGTCGAGAGGTGGTTGCGGAGCAATATTTCCCCAGAATGACGGTTGTTCACGATTTCATGCATATGAAACGGACGGAAAACCCGGGACCCGCCGTTCCGGAAATCAGGGGCTTATACGTAGCCGGAGATTGGGCAACGCATGGCGAATATTTAGTAGATGGAGCGGCGGCGAGCGCCAAGCGAGCCGCATGCCATATCCTCTCTCGCGAACCAATGCGGGTATAGAAGGGACTTGTTATGGACACGGAAAAAATGTATCAACTCTACCGGCCGTTATTGTTTTCACTTGCCTATAGAATGCTTGGAAGCGTAATGGATGCCGAAGATATCATACAAGAAGCTTTTCTAACCTTCGATCAACTGCCCCCAGAAACGAATATTCGCAACGAAAGGGCCTATCTGTGCAAAATCGTCACGAATCGTTGTTTGAATCTGCTGCAATCCTCCGCTAAACAGCGGGTGGTTTATGTAGGGACTTGGTTGCCTGAGCCCTTAGTACAGGCGGAGAATTTCAACCTGAATCCTTCCGAAATCTATCAACGGAAAGAAACGATTTCAACGGCTTATCTGTTACTATTGCAACAATTGAGCGCGGTCGAGAGAGCGGTGTTTCTTCTGAAAGAAATTTTTCAATACCCATACGACGAGATTGGAGAAATCATCGGGAAGAGCACCCTCAACTGCCGGCAAATCTTCCATCGGGCGAAAAAGAGCATGCATCATAAATCACCACATCATTCCACGAATTCAGTCGCAGACTCCCAGGTACAGCTTTTTCTTCACGCTCTGATCGAGGGGGATATGGAAAGCTTAATGAAGCTGTTAACTACAGACGTTGTCCATTATACCGATGGAGGGGGCAGGGCCCAAGCTGTAACACGCCCGGTCATGGGGATCGTGAATGTGATTCGTCTCTATAAAGGGTGGGCGGACTGGTTCAGACAGCCCGATAGTCGATTTGCCTATTCAATGACCGATGTGAATGGAAGAACAGGATTTGTATTAACGATAAATAACCGTGTGGCCTACGTGTACTCGTTCGAAGTCAGAAGCGATGGCATCCAATCGATTTATGCCGTCGCGAACCCGGATAAACTCAAACATGTGAATCCTACGTTGTCATAGACCATTTTGTTCATATAGACAGATTAACCCTCCATTAGCAGCAAATTAGAGATAGTAGCTCCTATGGAGGGTCAGTTATGATGGTCCGGCCGGATGCCTTTTGGGACTTCAGATGGAATACTCACTGATAGACTAAATCCCCATTAAAATCTCTTCCGTTGTGCGAATCTGCCCCATCCTCGGGAAAATGACATCCCGTACATGCTCATGCTCAGCCTTCGTGAACCCGGTCATGGCGTCAATCGCGAAAATGATATCGTATCCGTGCTGAAAAGCTTCTCTGGCGGTTGTATCCACACCGATCCCTGAGGCTATACCGCAGATGACGATGGTATCCATGTTTCGGCGGCGCAGCTGAAGATCAAGGTCTGTTCCGTGGAAGGCCCCCCATTGTTTCTTAGAGATGATATGATCCGTTTCAGTTACGCCGAGCTCGGGAACAAATTCATCCCAGCCCTCAACCAGATTGAGTTTGGGAGGCGCGGCATCAAGCTTGGGGCTAAGCATATCTTTGAAGTCCTTACTGGATACATGCACAAGCGCCACAAAAGCCCCATGGTTACGGAAATGATGGGCCAGCTTGGCTGCATTGGCAATGACCATTTCGGCGGAATAAGGAGCGTACTGCTGGCCAATCCATTGTTGGAGATCGATGACAACCAGAGCTGTTTTGTTCCAATCTATTAACGGTTCTCTTTTCCCGCTATTCGAATGATTATCGTTTAATTGGCTCATAGGAAACCTCCGCTAATCTTGTAGTTGTAATGGTGACTGCATCAGTATATATTAGGCCGTGGTGATTAACGAGAGGGCGGATTATCCTAGGAGTGATTCTCCTAGAATGCATAGATGTTGTGAAGGTATCTGAAGGATTTTGACGCAAAGTGCTGAATATTTAAACGGGATGTTTGTTTCTACCAATCTATGTAAACAATATTTAGAAGACTAACAGATTTGACAGTCACTTATACTTATATAGATTTCCGGAAATGAAGAGAAAACGGGGGATGAAAATGTCGTATATCGTTGATTTTAAACATGTATCTACGGTTGGTCTGGAATCTTCACCTGTCGCCGAAGCGCTTGCCGGTTTGCGCGCAAATGAAGCCCGTTATTTTATGAACAAATACAAGCATGAATTTACGGTGTTGCCCGCCAGCGAAAGGCAGGAAACCCTGGATTATGTGAACCGGATTTTAAAAAAAGAACGGGATATTGAGTTTGCGGCCAAACCTTTGGAGACATCGCGTTTTCAAGTAGAAAATATCCAATTTGCCTACGTCTTTTACGAGGATGGTCTGGGGCTTAATGTCATGTATACGGTGGACGACCCGAAGAAGCGGGCCGTCGGTTTTAAGCTTTCGGAAGGGATGGAGGTACCCCAAGAGCTGGAAGGGAAGTTTAAGTTTGCGAGGCAGAAGTCCAAGCTGGCCGGGACCATTCGGGGCTCGTTTTTTGTCATTAAAGGGGAATATTGAGACAACAAGCATTAAGACATCGAAGAGCTCAAACCAAAACACGAACAGGACAGGCAGGGCAGACATGGATCCCCTGTCCTTTGTTTTTTAAAGAACGCCCGCCTACGCTCCTTCTAGCCTCGCGATCCTACTCCTCAACGGCAATGCCGGCAGCTTTCAAATGCCCATAGGTCACGATTCTACTGAACTGGGATGACACTTCACCCGCGGGCAGGGGCCGGTCGTTTTTGATCCACCAAATCACGATCCCCATGAAAGCCGATACGAGGTATTCAAGCAGCAATTCCTTAGATACCGCTAACGGCGAATTCCTCTGCGCAGGTTTCCACCCCTCATCCAGTTTGCCTTTGATGATAGCCTCCATTTTTGCTCGAAACGGATAGATTCTGCTCTCCTCAACCAGCATGGCATAGTAAAAAGTAATACTGCCCGAAATGTGTTCCAAGACGGCTTGCATAACGGTCTCAAGTCTGGACATACGGAAAGGGTTCATATGGAATGGGCAAAGTACAACGGTCTGCTGTAATTCGCTCAACAGCTCATCCATGCAGGTATCTAATAAATCCGGTTTGTTCTGGTAATGAAGATAAAACGTGTTTCGATTGATCATCGCCCGGTCGGCAATATCCTGGATCGTGATCGCTTCGTATCCTTTTTCCTGAATCAGCTCATAAAATGCCTTTCGGATCGATTGTTTCGTGCGCACAATTCTTAGATCGGTATTCTTTTTTTTCATGATTTTCGCTCTCCTAAAAGAAATTTATAACGTTAAGCGACAAATCTCTGCGAATTGCCTTTTATCCTGCAAAACTCAAAATATTGAATATTGAGGGTGATATGGTTCCTTATTATAATGAGCACAAGATAAATAAACAACACGATGTTCATTATTTATCTGATGACGATAAATTCGAGAGTTTTGGACCGGTCCATCGCTCTCAAATGTTTTTTTTACTTTTGATAAATACAGGGAGGAGATTCCGATGACATTTAATCATCACAATGAGCTTGTCCGTAAGGCAACCGCTGTACTGGAAAGCTTGGAGAGCGGCAGCCCCGAAGCGATTACGGCGTACGTTCATCCGGAAAAATATATTCAGCACAACCAAGCCTTATCTGATGGCCGTGAAGCCATGCTTGGCGCAATGGATCATTTGAGGGAAATCGGTACGAAGGTCAGCGTTAAGCGTGCTTTGGTCGACGGAGATTTTGTGGTGCTCCATTCCGTATATGATTTTTTCGGTCCTAAGATCGGGATTGATATTTTCCGTTTTGAAAATGGGCTCATCGTTGAGCATTGGGACAATTTGCAGGAGATGGTGGAGAAGACGCCAAGCGGCCATACGATGATTGACGGACCGGTCACGATTCAGGATATCGACAAGACGGATGCGAATAAAGGACTTGTTCAAAGCTATGTTGAGAGCATTTTGTTTGGGAAAAATCCGGAGCTGCTGAACTCATATTTTGACGGGGATCGCTACATTCAGCATAGTCCGCATATCGCGGACGGCCTTTCGGGGCTTCATACGGCACTCCAGGCACTGACGGAGAAAAAGATTGAATTTCAATATACTCACCTCCACCAGGTCATCGGACAGGGCGATTTTGTGCTTACGGTAAGTGAAGGTTTGTTTGATGGTCAGCCTACGGCTTTTTACGATTTGTTCCGCGTGGAGAACGGAAAGATTACCGAGCATTGGGACGTGGTCGAGGCCATCCTGCCGGCGGAAAAGCGGAGAAATTCGAACAGCCGATTTTGAGGCTTGTGCGGCATTGATAGAAAGGCATCGCTGAATTATTTCGGCGGTGTCTTTTTGTGCTGCGGTCATTAGCGATAAGTGACCCCGAAAAGGAGCTTAGCGTTGGGTCTCGAATATACACCAGTGTTTACTTCATTGGTTTAAGCAGAAAGGTAACCTAGAATAGTGACGGACTTTGATAAGGAGGGCTTAGTTTGGAGTATGAAGTGCCTAAACAGTGTATTTCGGTATCAGCTCTGCTCACCAATGAGAAGGGGGAGGTATTGTTGCTTAGAACCCACTGGCGTTCAGATACATGGGAGATGCCGGGTGGAAATGTTGAATTAGGTGAACCTCTTGATCAGGCGATCTGCAGGGAGTTTCTTGAAGAAACGGGTATCGTTATTAAGCCCATGGGTATAACCGGCGTCTATATGAACACAACAAAACAAGTTTTGTCTGTGTGCTTTAGAGCACAATACATAAGCGGTGAAATTAAAATACAAGAAGACGAAGTTCTTGAGGCCAGATATATAAAAATTAATGAATCCAATATCGGGGAATACATCACGAGACCCCAACAGCGGTCCAGACTATTAGACGCCATGAATGCTAAATGTTTTGTGCCCTTTGAAGCATGGGAAGTAAATCCTGATTATAGGCTACTGCACAGATTAGAAGGGAATACAAACCATAATGATTGTTAAACCGCTCCCACAGAATATTAATGCCGGAGTCTTCATCCCTTATTTCTGTGCATATAAATCAAATATCTCACCCGATTTTCACCATTCAGCCAAATAAAATAGCCCTCACAGAAGAACAATACGATGTAGATTACACTTGACACCATCGTGTCGGTGATATAGCATTAATCCTAATAATTAAACTACGTTGAAAAGGAATAGTACGGTTTTCTAAGCGAACAGAGAGCTGTTGGCCGGTGTGAAACAGCCGTGGAGAAAATTGGAACTCGCCTTGGAGTTGCTCGCTGAAATAGAAGTAGGTGGAGCCGGAGCCTGACCGTTATCATCAGGAGGATCCAGGTTTGTGACGTTTATGCAAACCGTATCCGTAGAGTGCATGCCGGCGTTGGCATGAATTCGGAGTGGTACCGCGTAAGATGTTAAAGTCTTTCGTCTCTGTTAGTGGAGATGAAAGGCTTTTTTTGCGCCTCCGATCTTTGGCAGATTAGATAGGAATCGACGAAAGGAAGGGTATCCATGAAAAATGTAAACAAATACGACAGAGGATATTTTATGCCGCCGGAGACCAGCCTGAACTGGACCCGGAAGGAATATATTACGGAGGCGCCGATTTGGTGCAGCGTTGACCTTCGCGACGGCAATCAGGCGTTAATCGTTCCGATGAATCTGGAGGAAAAGCTGGAATACTTCAAGCTGCTTGTAGATATTGGATTCAAGGAGATCGAGGTCGGATTTCCTGCAGCTTCGGAAACGGAATTCGCCTTTCTGCGCACATTGATCGAGCAGGATTTGATCCCGGACGACGTGACGATCCAGGTGCTGACCCAGTCGAGAGAGCACATCATCCGCAAAACGTTCGAATCGCTGAAGGGCGCGAAAAAAGCTGTCGTCCATCTGTACAACTCGACCTCTGTGGCGCAGCGGGAACAGGTATTCCGCAAGTCCAAGGAAGAGATTATCGACATCGCCGTGAGCGGTGCCAAGCTGCTGAAGGAATGCGCGTCAGAGACGGAAGGCAACTTCCAGTTCCAGTATTCGCCGGAGAGCTTTACCGGCACGGAGATCGAGTTTGCGCTGGACATTTGCAACAGCGTGCTTGACGTTTGGCAGCCAACGGCTGAAAATCCGGTCATTATCAATCTGCCGGCAACGGTATCCATGTCGATGCCTCACGTTTACGCCAGCCAGATCGAGTATATGAGCGAGCATCTGAATTTCCGGGAACATGTGATTTTGTCTGTCCATCCGCATAATGACAGAGGTACGGGCGTGGCCGACGCCGAGCTCGGTATGCTGGCCGGAGCTCAGCGGGTCGAAGGCACGTTGTTTGGAAACGGGGAACGGACGGGGAACGTGGACATTGTGACGCTGGCTCTCAACATGTACTCTCACGGGGTGGATCCAAAGCTCAATTTTGAGAACATACCGGCAATCGCCGCCGTGTACGAACGGCTGACCAAAATGAGAGTAGGCGAAAGACATCCATACGGAGGCGAGCTGGTATTCACCGCTTTCTCCGGTTCGCATCAGGATGCGATTGCCAAAGGAATGAAATGGCGCGAGGAAAAGGATCCGCAGCATTGGTCAGTCCCTTATCTGCTGATTGATCCGATGGACATCGGCAGGGAATACGAAGGCGACATTATCCGCATCAACAGTCAGTCCGGCAAAGGCGGAATCGGGTACGTGCTGCAGCTGAAATACGGACTTGATCTCCCGGCGAAAATGCGCGAAAACTTCGGATACTTTGTCAAAAACGTATCGGATCAGCAGCAGAAAGAACTGATGCCGGAGGAAATTTACGCCATTTTCTTGAAGGAATACGTGAATATCCAAACGCCTGTCGAGTTTGTGAAATACCGCATGACCGACAACGAAGATTTCCAAACGATCGTCACGATTCGCACCGGCAACGAAGTCAAGGAAATCGCCGGCAACGGAAACGGCCGACTCGATGCGATCAGCAATGCCCTCCAAACCGAGCTTGGGCTGGATTATTCCGATTTGATCTATACGGAGCATGCTCTGGAAATAGGCTCGAAATCCCAAGCGGTGTCCTATATCGGGATCGCGGCTTCCAACGGCAGTGTATATTGGGGCTGCGGCATTGACGTTGATATTATGACTTCATCGGTAAAAGCGCTCTTTAGTGCCGTGAATCAGTTTAGCCGCAATGTCAGAAACTGATCGATTCCAGCTAAGAACGAAATTAGATCATTTCATTCCCACCTAAAGAGGATGGGAGTACTCTGACACATAGGGAAAGGAGCTGCCGCGGGCAGCTCCTTTTTTGTTATACTCGCCAATCAACACCCTAGAGTAGGTTATGGCTTACAGAAAGTAGAAGGCCCCTTCACCGATAAGGTGAAAGGGCCCGTTCTTTGCTGATCGCTGTACTCATCTGTTTCACGAATAACATTAACAAATGCGGTCAAGGCGGCGGGGTTTTACCAGACGAAGACTTTGTCTTCTCCGCCAACCTAGTAATCGACTCGATGTCTTGTTCGGTTAATTGATCAAAGAAATGCCTGCGTATGGCCCTAGAGGCGATGGGACGGGCATCTTCCAGCACGGATTGTCCGGCGGGGGTAATGATGACTTGAACACCACGATCTGTGTTCATCGGCTTTCTCTTCACGAGTCCACGTTTCTCCATTCGCGTCAAATGATGTGACAATCGGCTCTTATCCCAGTCCATCGAGTCGGCTAATTCCTGTTGGCGAAGGCTGCCGTCCCCAAGCAGATCTAACCGGTCCAAAATGCCATAATCACCTTCCGATAGACCGGTCTGTTCGGACATTTCCTTGATGACGCGGCCGAAGATGGTCTGGAAGGAGCCCTTCCACATATGCCATATTTGCATTTCTTCTTCATTCAGCTCGTTCTTATCCATGGAATCATCATATCACGGTTGACGCATCAACTACAACATGTTACAGTAGATACCAGGTTGACGCATCAACCACATGTGATCGCATATGACGGGTTGACGCGCAACCAAGTTTTTTACCCATAGGGTTGACGTGTCAACCAGAGGATCCGTTTTGGATACGAAGTTGGCGCATCAACCTGGAGATTGACAAATACCATACTTCAATGCACGAAAGGGGATTTTTTAAATGCAGGATAAACCCGTCGCCCTGGTTACCGGGGCCAACAAAGGAATCGGTCTTCAAATTGCCAAAGATCTGGCGGCACACGGCTTCACCGTACTCGTCGGGTCGCGCAGCCTTAAGAATGGGGAGGAGGCCGCGAAAAGAGTCGGACCGGACGCACGCGCCCTCCAGCTCGACGTCACGGATCAGGCCTCCATCGCTGCCGCGGCAGAGCGTATCCGCAGCGAGCTTGGCCGCCTTGATGTGCTCGTGAACAATGCGGGCATCTCGCATGCGGGCAAACCGGGCCGGCCGCTTGAGGAGATCGGGGAATCGGGCCGGCCAAGCGTCGCTTCCCTCGATGAGGTACGCGCGGTATTCGAGACGAACGTGGTTGGCGTTATCGCTGTCACCCAAGCGATGCTGCCGCTCCTGCGTGAGGCACCGGCGGCACGCATCGTCAACGTATCGAGCGAAGCAGGGTCGTTGACGCTCAACGCAGACCCGGCCAATCCGCATCGCCCGATGTTCGGTGCCGTGTACAGCCCGTCAAAGACCGCCCTCAACGCAGTGACGCTTGCTTTCGCTATTGAACTCGAGTCGACGGGCATCAAGGTCAACGCAGCATGCCCGGGCTTTACCGGGACGGACCTCAACAACTTCGCGGGCACACGCACCGTCGAACAGGGGGCACGCGAACCCGTGCGCCTGGCGCTTCTCGACCAGAACGGTCCGACAGGCACGTTTTCGAACGAGGTCGGCCCGCTCCCATGGTAACCAGCTTCTAGTGATTAATACAAACCCAATCTCGCTTAACGAAAGGAACTTTACTTATGGAAATCAACGTTAATACACCTACTCCAATCATCTCGGTAAAACCGGTAGTGCTGTCCGCCCCGGGCCGGGGTGAGGATCTGCAAGTGCGGGTGTCTGCGCCCGCAACGGGGCACGAACTGCCCATCATTGTTTTCTCGCACGGCTTTGGCTCGTCGATGGACGGCTATGCTCCATTGGTGGATTTCTGGGCCGCACATGGCTTCGTGGTTATTCAGCCCACTCACCTCGATTCGAGAACGCTGAATCTTCCTCCTGAAGATTCCCGGACACCGCTGATCTGGCGCATTCGGGTCGATGACCTGAAGCGGATTCTCGACCAGCTTGATCTGATTGAGGCTTCCGTGCCTGGCCTCAGCGGACGGCTTGATCGAAGCCGCATTGCTGCAGCCGGACACTCCTGGGGAGGCCAGACGGCGAGCACGCTTCTGGGCGCACGGGTCCTCGATGCCAACGGCAAGCCGGGAGAGGACATGTCCGACCCGCGGATCAAAGCGGGACTGCTGCTTGCCACGACGGGCAAGGGCGGAGCCGACCTGAGCCCGTTCGCGGCTGAGCACTTCCCCTTCATGAACCCGAGCTTCGCGGACATGAACACGCCGACCCTCGTGGTCGCAGGGGACCAGGATCAGTCCCGGCTGTCCACTCGGGGGCCGGACTGGTTCGCCGACCCGTACTTCCTGAGCCCGGGCAGCAAGAGCCTGCTCACCCTTTTCGGGAGCGAGCACTCGCTGGGCGGAATTCCCGGATACAATGTCACGGAGACGACGGACGAGAATTCCGAACGGGTCGCCCTGCTTCAGCGTGTCACCTGGGCTTACCTCCGCAGCGCGCTTGGTATCGACGATTCCGGCTGGGCGGCAGCCCGCGCGGATTTGGCAGAAAGCGCCAACCCGCTGGGCCGCATCGAATCGAAGTAAGGACCAAACCGATGTACCAGTCCGACAGTCATATGGAGCCCCGCCCGCTTGCGCCGCGAGTATCCAATTGAGGTTGGTGCCGTGACAACCTTCCAGGAGAATAGTTAAACAAGTGGCATTACAAAGGCCATCCCTCTAAGGATGGCCTTTAGCCTTTATGGACCGGGATACCAAAACACATCAACATGTGCCTGCCTTCTTCCGCAAACCATCCACTCCTTAATCGCGAGTTTTATGTTCGAGGAAAGAACTGATATGATAAAAGAGAGTATTATTGCTTGATGCAGAATTTGTTATGAGATTGCGATACACTGTAAACAGGAGGGATTTATATGATATCTAACCGGAGCGCCCAGATTGGTCCGCCGCGTTTCGCCATTGCCGTTCATGCCCTGATCTTGCTTGCCAAATGCGAAGGAACGCTTAACAGCGCGGCCATTGCCTGCGATGTCCAAACCCATGCCACATTCCTCCGCAGAGTATTGGCACAGCTCACGCATAACGGAATGGTTGAAGCGAGAGAGGGACGGAATGGGGGTTACTATCTGAAGCGCCGTCCGGATGAAATTACGCTGGCGGATATATATTTAGCTGTAAAATCGGATTGCTGCGAACAAGAGGTTCAGGAGGAATGCGCTTCGGGCAAACAAAAGCTTGAAGCGATTATGGGGGAAGTGCAGAATCAAACGGTTGAACTGCTCAAGCAGCATACATTAGCCGATTTGATGCAAGAATAATTACGGGATTGCAATTTGAGCCGGAACGTTATATACTGTGATCAGTTAAGTTGCAGTTGTTAATTCGACTGCATTTTATTTTAAGATATACTGTGCCTGTTGTGAGCACAGTAATTACGAGGAGGAGAGAAGCATGTCCGTTTCACAATTGTCCCAAACGGTGGAGGAGCAGCCATTTTTCAACGTTATTCAGGATCGGCGGTCCGTCCGCAGCTATGATCCCAACGTGAAAATTTCGCAGGAGGAAATGAACGAAATCTTGCAGCAAGCTGCGCTGGCTCCTTCAGGCGCCAATCTGCAGCCGTGGCGATTCCTCGTCATCGACTCGCAGGAATTGAAGCAAAAACTGTATCCGATTGCCTTCAATCAGCAGCAAGTGATCGAGGCTTCGGCGGTCATTGCGGTACTCGGAGATCTGGAAGGCTATAAATTGGCCGAGAAGATTTACGGAATGGCGGTCGATGCGGGGTACATGCCGGCAGAAACGGCTAAATCGTTCGTGGAACGCTATCAAGGGTTGTTCGCGAGCATGCCTCCGGAGACTGTTCTTCAAAAAGTATCTATTGACGGTGGATTGGTATCCATGCAGCTTATGCTTGTCGCCCGTGCCAAAGGTTATGATACGGTCCCAATGGGCGGATTTGATCAGGCTAAATTTTCAGAAGCGTTCGATATTCCCGAGAGATACGCTCCTATTATGCTTATCGCCATCGGCAAGGCGGCAAATCCCGGACACCCGACGTTAAGACTGCCGGTTGAGGATATCGCTTACTTCAACGAAATGCCTAAGGAATAATACCGTCTTCAAGTATGAAAAAGGACAACCGAGGATATGAACTGCACCCCGGCTATGCAGTTGATACCGTTCCATCAGCATATTAAAGATAGAAACCACTCCTGGCCATGGAGTGGTTTTTTAGCGGAATTTACATTCCTGCGCCGGGAGTAGACTCGTTATGGAAAGCCTGGCGACCGATCAGGCCGACTCCCAGCGCAAGCAGCGTTAGGACTGCTGCTAACAAGTATAGATTCACAATGCCGAGCCATTCGGCAAGGGCGGCCATAACGAGCAGCGAAATGCAGAACACCAGGTTCAGCAGGGAGGCTTGAGCGGAAAGCACTTTCGGCAGCATTTCTTTGTCTACGCTTCGCTGAATCAAGGTGCGGCGGTTGATGATGGAGAGCTCGGCGAATGGTCCCATCAGCAGCACGAGAATGAGCGCGATAAAGGGCTGGGTGTTGAGGGCGTATATCGCAGTGAGGATGCCATACCCCGCCATGCCGATCAGCATGGCGGCCAGAAGGGTGCTGCCGATGGAGCGTGAAATGGCCAGAACCAGTAGTCCGCCGCCAACCGTCCCCGCAAAATAAGCCGCATTAATGAAGCCCCACCACTCTTCGCCTTGGCCGAGCGCGATCTGAACGAAGGCCAGCGTAAAGGCGCCGACCCATACCGAGCCGCCCAGCATGTCGATGATGTCCATGAAGGTTAGCAGCCGCAGGCGCGGCATTTGCCAGATGATTTTCCAGCCTTCGGTTAGGGTATGCCATCTGGAAGAAGGGGCCGCCGCTATGCTGTGGTCAGGCGCCGCGTCGGTCGGCTGTTGTTCAAGAAGGGCTTCCGCCGGCTCCTTAACGCCCAGTGTAAAGGCCGCTGCCAGCCCGTAGACGGCGGCCGTCACCAGCAGCGTGGGGCTTGGCCCCAGCAGGGCGACAATCACACCGCTGAGCCCCCAGCCGGCAAACTGCACTACCTGGTCGCTGACGCTGATCAAGCTGTTGGCCTTGAGCAGGCCCTGCTCATGAGCAACCAGCCGCGGAACAAGCGCGTTGCGGGCGGGAACCGTCCATCCGTCGAGGAAGGACATGGCAAAAACCAGCCCGAACACAAGAACAAGCGCAGCGTCCCTTCCGGTAAGCTGCAGGTAAACGGCCAAGCCTACGAACAGCAGAAACTGGCCCGTCTGCGAAAGGAGCAGCAGGGCTGGCAGTTTGAAGCGGTTCAACAGCAGCGGTGCGATCAGGCCACTCAGCATTTGGGCGCCGCTGCGCATCAGCGGCATAAACGCAGCCGATAGGAGTGATTCGGTCTGGTTTAACACCAGCACTGTAAGCGCCATAATGTAGAGCACATCCGCGGCGTTCGCCGCCGTTTGGGTGGTCCACAGGAAATAGAAAGGCCGGGTTAAGAAGGATGATTTCATGGGGGTCATAGTCTCCATTCCTACGTGCATGACGCAAAATGCTTGTAACAAGAATAAGGATACGGGAACTTGAAGATTTTAACAATGAAGGAAGAGTGACTGATGAGGGCAAGTACGGCGGCTTCCCGGAAAAGAAGGTTTGCTATAGTTAATAGCTATAACAGGCTATAACCTTTTAGTAGAACGTTATAGCCATTGGGATATGCTATAGTGATTTTAATATTATTTTCCGAGGAGATTAACCGATGAGCACACAAACCAAACCTACAAAGCGAACTGTTACTCCGTTTCGATACGATATCATCGGCAGCTTTTTGCGCCCCCAAGCTTTGAAGGAAGCCAGAGCCCAATTCCAGAACGGTGAAATCACCGCCGAGCAGCTGAGAGAAGTGGAGAACGCCGAAATCATCAAGCTTGTGCAGAAGCAAAAAGAGGTGGGCCTTCAAGCGGTCACCGACGGCGAATTCCGCCGCTCCTGGTGGCATCTGGACTTCTTCTGGGGCTTTGGCGGCGTAGAGCGGACCATCATTGATCAGGGCTACCAATTTAACGGTGCGCAGTCCAGACCTGAAACCGCCCGCCTGACGGGTAAGGTAAGTTACAGCAGTCATCCGTTTGTTTCGCATTGTGCGTTTTTAAAAGAGGCAGCAGGCGAAGACGTCGTTGCGCGTCAATCCATTCCTGCGGCCGCGCAGTTCCTGTTCGAGCTGGACCGGGCGGAAAATCAGGAGAGCACGCTAGCCATTTATCCGAATCGGCAAGAGCTTGCTGCAGATATTGTCAAAGCCTACAAAGCAGTGATCTTTGCACTCTATGAAGCCGGCTGCCGCAGCCTCCAAATCGACGACTGCACGTGGGGAGCGCTGTGCGACGAACAGTTTATGGCGTTCATGAAGCAGGCCGGCGTCAACGTGGCGGAGTATGCGAATGAATTTGCAAGATTGAATGAGGAAGTGATATCTGGTCTGCCGGAAGATCTCGTCGTCACGACGCACGTATGCCGCGGTAATTATGTATCGACTTACGCCGGAGTTGGAGGAGGCTACGAGCCGATCGCGCAAACGCTCCTGGGTATCGATAACTACTCCGGCTACTATCTGGAATTCGATACCGAGCGGGCAGGCGACTTCAAGCCGCTTCGCTTCCTGAACGATAATCAGCAGGTCGTGCTGGGTCTGTTCTCTTCCAAATTCGGTGAGCTGGAAAATAAAGCGGACATTCTGAAACGGATCGAGGAAGCGACGAAGTACGTCGATTTGAACCGGATTTGCCTGAGTCCGCAATGCGGCTTCGCTTCCACGGAAGAAGGCAACCACCTGACCGAGGAGCAGCAATGGCGCAAGCTTGCTTTTATTAAGGAAATCGCGGAAGAGATTTGGAAGTAACTATATATATAAATCGAATGGACGACAATAGTAGCCTTACGAACGGGGATAACAACCGGACGGGAGTGCATAGTCCGAAAGCGCAAATGACGCGTGCCGAGGTTGCGGCATTGATCGAAAGAATGCTGAAAGTAACCAACTTGATCGATAAGTAATACACCAACACAAAAACAACCATAGATGACATGAGAAGTCGTCAATGGTTGTTTTTTCATACATAATTGGATTTTAGCATTCTGAAGGCAGCTAAGCTTTTCTTAATTCACTGTTCTACTTGACCCACATGATGCCTCCCCTTAGGTACCACCAAAGGAGAGCCCGATACAGGGTCTTCGATCACCATGCAGTCGAGTCCGAAGATGTCTTTAACGAGTGTGCTGGTGATCACTCTGGATGGCTCACCCTCTGCCATCAGCGCTCCTTTATACAGCGCAAAAATATAGTCTGCATAACGGGCCGACAAATTGATGTCATGAAGAACCATCACAATCGTCGTTCCGTATTTGCGGTTTAGGTCGGTGAGCAGGTCAAGGATCTCAACTTGATAGGTAATATCCAGAAAGGTTGTTGGTTCATCCAGAAATAAAATATCGGTTTGCTGCGCCAACGCCATGGCAATCCAGACCCGCTGCCTTTGGCCACCTGACAGCTCATCAATGTGATGGTTGGCTAGTTCGGTGATATCCATAATCCTCATGGCTTCGGCAACGGCCTCATAGTCCTTTTTGGTCCATCCGGTGTGCCAGGATTGATGCGGAAATCTTCCACGCCCCACTAAATCCGCGACTGAAATCCCCTCCGGCACAATAGGCGATTGCGGCAGCAAACCTAGGACCCTTGCCAAGTGTTTCGGCGAAAATTTGCCGATGGGCTTACTGTCAAGCGTAATGCTGCCGGATGACGGCTTAATGAGCCTCGCCATGGTTTTCAGCAGCGTGGACTTCCCACAGCCGTTGGCTCCGATAATGACGCTGATTTTATTGCTTGGGATCACCAGGCTGACGCCTTGAATCACCGTTTTATGATCATAGCCCGCTACGAGTTGTTCGGCCTCAAAAACATGTGTCGGTTTCATTATAATTCTCCCTTTCGATTCATTCGGATAAGCAAGAAGATCAAATACGGCGCTCCGAGCAGCCCGGTGATGATACCCACAGGGAATCGGTACTCAAAAGCAAATTGTCCGATGAGATCTGCCGCCAAAACCAAATTCACACCAACCAGACCCGCCGGAATGATGTTGGAGAAGCCGACGCCGACCAATCTTTTCGCGATCGGTCCCGAAAGGAAGGAGACAAAGGCGATGGGACCCGTGGTAGCGGTCGCAATCGCAATCATGCAGACGGAGCTCACAATGAGCGCAACTCTGGTCTTATCCGTGTCCACGCCGAGAGAGGAAGCCGATTGTTCTCCGAGTTCCAACATGTTCAGATGTTTGCCCAGCACGATCACGATCGGTGCAAAAATTATAACCGTTATGATCAGGGGCGGCAGCTCGCGCATTTGCGAGCCGTTGAGGCTGCCGGTGAGCCACCGCAGGGCGGCGGGAATATCCTGCTGTGCGCTGACGAGCAGCAGATAGGATATCACGGCGTCAAGCATGGCCTGTATGCCTATGCCGACCAGGATCAAGCGCCCGACTGAAAATGATCTGCCTCTGGATAAAACATAAATCAACAGCACCGTTGCCAGACCGGCAATGACGGAAGCAACGGAAACGACGGCCCCGCTGGAATGAAGTAAAATAATGCAAAAGACGGCCGCAGCGCTGGACCCCGAAGTAATCCCGATGACGTTCGGGTTCGCCAGGGGGTTGCGCAGCATCGTTTGGAAGGTGTACCCGGCAATACCGAAAGCGAATCCGGCGAACAGCCCGGCCAGCATTCTCGGTAAACGGATTGTATTTACTGCGAAATATACGCCTTTGAGATGCTCTCCGGACAGGGCACGGATGACATCCTGAACCGGATAAATGGTACTCCCCAGTAAAAGCATGGCGCAGCAAAGCATGCATGCAAGAGCCGCAAGGAGACTGGTTACAAGGATCCATCGGCGGTGTCGTTGACGTCTGCCTGCCATAATAAATTCGATCGTATGATTTGTCATAATGAACGCACTTTCGATTTCATCGCTAAAATGATGAGAATGGGAGCGCCGATAAACGCGGTAACGACGCCGACTTCCAGCTCTCCGGGGCTGCCGATCAGCCGGCCGCACACATCGGACACCGTCAGAATGATCGCTCCCGATACCGCCGCCATTGGTATAACAAAACGCAAGTCGGGGCCAAGAATCAGGCGGATGACGTGAGTGGCTAGCAGTCCAACAAAACCGATCGGGCCCGCCAGCGCGGTCGCTGCGCCGCACAGGAGGACCCCTGCAAGCGCCGCAACAAGCCTCAGCGTTCCGGTCCGAACACCCTGGCCGGTCGCTACTTCGTCACCCAAGGCCAGCGCATTCAGGGCCGGAGCCGTTATGACAGCCGTCAGAATGCCGACGATCAGAAAAGGGACAAAGGTAGCAATCGCGCTCCAGTTCGCCGAACCGACGCTGCCCACTTGCCAAAACCGGAACTGATCCATCACATCAGATCGTGGGATCATGATGGCGGTGACCAGGGAAGAAAGGGCGGCACTGGTAGCCGCCCCGGCCAGAACAAGCTTGATGGGCGTGGCTCCGCCGCGCCCCATGGAGCCGATTCCAAATACGAACACCGCCGTAATTGCGGCCCCGGCCAAAGCCAGCCAAATATATTGGTTGGCCGTACTGATGTTCAAGAACGCAATGCCGCAAACGACAAACAAGGACGCCCCTGTGTTCACACCCAGGATGCTCGGATCGGCGATCGGGTTGCGTGTGACCGATTGCATCAGGGCACCGGAAACGCCGAGCGCCGCACCGCAGAATATACTGAACACGGTGCGGGAAATTCTCTTGCGAACGACGTTTGCCCCGTAGGAGTCGACATCGTGGTGAAATAATCCGTCGATCAGCTCATGGAAGCTCACCAGCCGGGAGCCTAAGACTAAGGAGGCGACCATGCATACGCCCAGCAGGACAAAGCAAAGGATCAGCACCGTCGTAAGATGCCTGGGAGTATGCGGGTTTTGCCTCTCTTTTGTTAAAGCCGAAGATTTATTCATTGATTTTGCTAATGGCTCCGTCGATTAATTTCAGGTATTCATCAATCGTATACTCGATCGAGAGCGGGTTTGGGTTGCCGGAAGCGGCCAGCGGCGTACCGTCCCCGATAAATACGACGGAACCTCTCTGGATCGCCAGGATTTTGCCGAGCAGCGGATCCTTTTTCACGGCTTGGTATAAGTCGTCGCCGCCGTATCCGATCAAGATGTCGGCATCGTTCAGCATGTCGGCGTTCTCGGCACTTAAATTCATGGAATAGTTATTCGGATCGGTGATCTGTTTGGTTACACTTTCCGGATAAACCAGTCCCAGCTCCTCTAGAAATGAGCCGCGAGGGTCAGCAGGGGTATAAATATGTAATTTGGACATATCTTTCGCCGAGAAATTGACCCAAACCACTTTTTTGCCTTTAATTTGTGGATGTTCGTTCGCCTTTTCCTTAATCAGGTTCTCGGTGTCCTTAATGAGCTGTTCGCCCTCTGCTTTCATGCCCATGCCTTCCGCGTTCAACAGGACCTGCTCGCGCCATGTGGTCAGCCAAGGAGCAGTCGGATAGGCTGCAACCGGAGCGATTTGGCTCAGAATATCGTAGTCTTCCTGCGTAATCCCGGAGTAAGCCGCGAGAATGACATCCGGGTTGGCATCGGAAATCGCCTCAAAGTCAAGGCCGTCCGTATCTTGGAACACATTAGGATCGGATACGCCGAGTTCCTTAAGCTTTTTGGCCGTCCAAGGCAGCAGTCCGCTGTCATCCTGAACGCCGTAATTCGCCGCCGAGAAGCCTACAGGAACAACGCCGAGCGCGAGCGCCACATCATGATTCGCCCATTGAATCGTGACGACCCGCTCAGGCTTCTTCTCAATCTTGGTTTCTCCAAAAGCATGCTTGATCACGATCGGATACTGCGTATCTGCATCTTGAGAAGCCGTGGTTTCGGATGTGGCCGTTTCGGTGTTTGCGGAATCACCCTCAGTTGCTGTGGATGAAGAGGATGAACCGGATGGCTGACTCGAGCAGCCAACAAGCGCCAGTATAAGCACCAGCGAGACTACTAATGTGGTTAATGAGAACCTTCGTTTTGTATTCATGTACAGACCCTTCCTTGTTATAAGATATATCATGAGCATTCCGATATGATAATGATTATCATTGTCATACAATATATAGTTGGTTCAGCGGGTTGTCAATGAAAAATTTGTAAATGGAAAACAAAAAAAGACTGCCCTCTGACATGCATGGCATGCGGAGGACAGTCCGTTTTCAGATTTCTTGTAAGGTAGGCCGGATCGTGATTTCGTTTATAGCGGTATCATCAGGTTCGTTGATGGAATAGACAACGGCTCTGGCGACGCTGTCCGGTGAAAGTGCCATCCCGCTCCCTGGCGCCACGGCATCTTGGTACTCAGGCGGAAGAACGCTGATCGCCGTTTCCGTCGCCACCATCCCTGGAGAGATATTGGTGGTCCGGATGCGGGAAGTCGGTGATTCTTCCTGACGCAGGCCTTCGGTGATCGCCCGTACGGCATGCTTGGTGGCGCTGTACACGGCTGTTACCGGAACAACCTTGTGCCCCATAAGCGAAGAAATGTTGATAATATGCCCCGCTTGCTGCTCCCTCATCGCTGGCAAAACCGCGGCGATGCCGTACAATACCCCCTTGATGTTCACGTCGATCATGCGGCCCCAATCATCAATCTTCAATTCGTTCAGCCAGGAATTGGGCATAATTCCGGCATTATTGACCAGCACGTCGATCCGCCCGTATTTTTGCAGTGCCGCCTGTGCCAATTCCTGCATCCCATTCGCTGAGCTCACATCGGTCGGCAGGAAGATCGCTTCTCCGCCGCTCTTTAAGATATCGTCGGCAAGAGATTGCAGCCGATCTTCCCTTCTCGCAGCCAATACGAGCTTGGCTCCGTTTTGGGCGAGCAGTTTCGCAGTAGCTTCACCGATTCCACCGGTCGCTCCGGTCAAAATGATTACTTTCGATTTTATATTTTCCATGGGTCATCGTCTCCCAATATTAATTTAATGTTTCGTGCTGTCGACAGCATTGCACTACATTTGTTGTATATTTAACGTCCGTTGATTAATATTATAGAGAGATAAGGCATGGATTCAATCGTTAAAAGGCGAGGATCCGTATGATACGCGACACATATACCCAAATTGTCGACTAACTGTAGGGAGGTAACCGACCCGTGGAGGCTAAAGTCAAAAAAGACCGGCGCGTTACAAGAACGAAGGAAGCTATTAATCGGGCGTTCCTGGAGCTGTTCGCAGAGAAGGCGTTCGATCGGATTACCATAAACGATATTGCCGAACGGGCAAACGTCAACCGGGCAACGGTGTATCTTCATTATGCAGATAAATACGATCTGCTTGACAAATGCATCGAAGATCATTTGAATCAAATGGTTACGGCTTGCTCGCTCAACAAGTCCTTTCAGCAAAAAGTAACGGATCTATTTGAGGCAACGGAAGCACTGAAATCGCTGTTCGCTTATTTCGAGGATCATTTTCTGTTTTTCTCTTCCATGCTGTCCAGTCATAAAACGGTAGCATTTCGCGATTGTATGCTGGGAATTACGAGGACCTTGATCCAGAAACAGATCGATATGGAGGGAGCCAACCAAGGCATGGATCCGGAAGTCACGCTTCAGTTTACGGCTTCAGCATTTGTCGGAACGGTAGAGTGGTGGATTGCGAACCAGATGCCGCACCCGCCAGCAATGATGGCGGAGCAAGCCATGAAGCTGCTCAAACGCCACGACATTTATTGTGTGGTTTAAAGTAAAAAGATCCCGTTTTGGGATATGGGTTGGTTTGTGGGCTTTGCCTGGAATAAGCAAAAGCCCCTCCCGGTCAATGCCGGAAAGGGCTGAATTCTGGTTTTTTAAACGGTATTCATCGAGAACCAGTATCATCGCTTGAGGGTCATACGCCAGCTGTCCGAGCGGCTGAGTTCTTTGGAACTTCTCGAGGTATTCACGGCGCTGACCAAGAGGAAAATGATTTGATCTTCGCCGGTGTTATTGTCGAATAACACCTTGTTTGGCGTTAAATCCCCGGCACCCCCCCGGGCGACATACTTTCCCGGAGATGGCTGGGCCTCGATTTTAATCGCAAAGGCTTCATTATTGAATAAGAAGTTGAGGTTTTTCAACACCAGCTTTCTTCCGTTTTTCACCCGGATGACGATTTGCTGCAGCAGCAGCGTCTGCCGCGGCCCTACTTTGACCGGCGTTTTCCCGCCTACAATTCCGCTCAATTGGAACATGCTCTCACCCTCTGCTGAAATGTTTCTACACCATATTCATAGAGGACGAACTTAGACACGGCACCGGCAGCCTGGCAGCTCCGAGTGGGCATAACCTCCTGCGAAACATTAGCCTTGGCGTATCCGTTCCAGTAGATCGGAGCCCGAAGGGTGGTCTATGATGTACCGCCAGCTTCCGTCGGTTTGTCGTCGTATCACTTCGGACGTATGTCCTTCAACCTGTACCGGATTGCCGTTCCCATCCTGGGTATGAAGGATGAAATGCGCACGCAGCAAGGCGATATTTTCGAATGGGATGCAGTAAATGTTCCTGGATTTCATGCGGCCCTGCAGCTGCAGCAGATCATCGAGCGTTCCGCGGATTCTTTCGATCCCTTGGTCAAGCCGGCCGGCCGGGTTCATCAAAATGCTGTTTGGTTCGTATAACGAAAGCAGAGCGTGGATATCGCCGGAGTTGAAGGCCTCGGCAAAAGCTTCATTCATGTCTTCCGGACGCATGACCGGGCGGATATTTGCGGGTAGCTTCATAAGATCGCCTCTTTTCGTATAATGGAGATATACAGGTAGCTTATACGAACCTTCACCGGTATTGAAGTACGCAGAAATAGATGACTTTGTCATCAAAACCTGACCAGCGGGAGGAAAAGATGCCTTATCAGGATGGAACATTTGGTTGTCCGGTAGATGTGGGACTGCAGCTGATCAACGGAAAATGGAAACCGAAGATTATCCACGAGCTGCTTCAGCAAACCTGCCGTTTTGGCGAGCTTCACCGGCGAATTCCCGGCGTTTCCCGGCATGTGCTGACGACACAGCTGCGGGAGTTGGAAGAGGGCGGCATCGTACAGCGAAATGCATTTTTGACCGTGCCGCCGAAAGTCGAATACTCGCTGACGGAATTCGGCCAACGTTTGGAGCCCATTTTGGAACAGATCATGAGAGTGGGAGAGCACTATATTTCACAGCAAAAACGCGAGGCGGCTGGTGATCCGTCAAGCTGAGTCGAATCATATCGAAGTATGTGCATTGTGATCTGAAAATAAAAACGGACGCTGGTTTTTCAACCGGTGCCCGTTTTTTATCCTAATCCAATTCCACAGTTCGATTCATATTCGTGCCTTCGCCGCTTTTGCCCATCAGCCTGCGGAACAGGAACTTGGCCATTTTGAACTTGTTGCCTGCATCCCAGTACTCGGCCGCTTCGGCTTGCACCTTGATGAGAACGAGGTTCGGATCGTCATAGTTCGTTTCCAGCAGCTGCTCGTAAACGGGGTTCCACAATTCCTTCAGTTTTTCGGTGCTGTTGACCAGCTCGGCTTCACCGCGGATGGAGACGAAGGACTTGCCCGCATAAGCCACGTTGACCTGCCGGTTTTGCAGCAGCTCATGGAACTTTTCGGTATCTTTCTTGGTTAGGAACCACAGGTCGCCGTCGAATTCGATGTCCTGGGTCTTCATGGGACGTGAAACCAGTCCTTCTTCCGAGACGGTCGTCAGCATGGCCGTATCAATGCCTTTGATCAATTCGCGTACTTTCTCGATTGCTTCTTGGTTGTCCGTGGTCGGATTTGTCATTTTGTTCACCTTTTCCTAGTGTGTATTTACATTAGTATTACACTCATTTATACTCCGCCAAACCAAGAGATTTTTGGGTTGAATCAACCCTGATTTGAATTCCCTTATGCATAGGCCTATACTCCAATATATACATATCGTTTTTTCCCAACCCGCCGAATTCACCTATAAAGGAGCCTAGAACCCTATGCAGAATCCAGAGAGTAGAAGCGCCCTGTTGGTCATGGACATGCAGAACAGCATCGTGCCGCGGTACGCGAACGACGAGAAGGCGCTGCAGCCGTTTCAAACGGCCATCGAAGCCGCCAGAAGTCATGAGATTCCCGTGATTTACGTACGGGTTGCCTTTCGCCCGGGTTATCCCGAGATCAGCCCTAGAAACAAATTGTTCGGGGGCATGCCCAGCCGGACCGGATCCGCGCCTATGGAAGGTATGATGGAAATTCACGAATCGGTCAAGCCCCGGCCGGACGAGCCGGTTGTAACCAAGGTTCGGGTGAGTGCGTTTGCGGGGAGCGACCTGGAAGTCATCCTGCGAGCGAACCGGATTGACACGCTCATACTCAGCGGAATTGCGACGAGTGGAGTCGTGCTGTCAACGCTGCGGGAAGCGGCGGATAAGGACTTTGCCCTTGTGGTGCTTTCCGACGCCTGCATCGATGCTGACCCTGAGGTTCATCGCGTCTTGACGGAGAAGGTCTTTCCCAAGCAAGCTGATGTGCTTACCGCAGAGGAATGGGTAAAATCTTTAGAATAGGACTTAACCAGACCAAAGCCATCATCCCGGTATGTATCCGGGCGACGGTTTTGGTTTTTTTTGTTTTTCCGAGTTGTTCGCACGACAATCATTTAACACTCCAGAGAATAGTGCTATACTATAAATTAAGTAATCATTCATCAGAAAAGGTGGATAACCGGGTCGCACTCTGGCTTGCCTCTTGAGAGCGCCTACATCTTTTCTTCAAATACTAGCGTGTAAGGACGGTAATTATGAGCAACAGACAAACCGATACAGACGTTATCTTAATTGGTGCCGGAATCATGAGTGCGACTTTGGGGACACTGTTGAAAGAATTAGTACCGAACTGGAAAATTACAGTGTTTGAAAAGCTGGCAAGCCCGGGCGAGGAAAGCTCTAACGAATGGAACAACGCAGGAACGGGGCATGCCGCCCTGTGCGAGCTGAACTACACATCCGTGAAACCGGATGGATCTATAGATATCAGCAAAGCGATTAGCGTCAACGAGCAATTTCAGGTTTCCATGCAGTTTTGGTCTTATCTTGTTAAAAGTAATTTGATTCGCAATCCTCAGGACTTTATTATGCCGCTTCCCCATATGAGTATGGTGCAGGGGAAAGAAGACGTAGCATTTTTGAAGAAGCGTTTTGAGACGATGTCCAAAAACCCGCTGTTTCAAGGGATGGAATTCTCCGATGATCCGAAAAAATTGATGGAATGGATTCCGCTCATTATGAAGGACCGGACCTCGGATGAACCGATCGCGGCCACCAAAATGGACTCGGGAACGGACGTCAACTTTGGCGCTTTAACGCGTATGCTGTTTGAGCACTTGAAGAGCAAAAACGTCGGTATCCATTATAAGCACAGTGTGGACGATATCAAACGCACCAGCGATGGCGCGTGGGAATTGAAAATACGCAATTTGAGCAGCGGCAGCGTCGAACGCCATACGGCGAAGTTCGTCTTTATCGGCGGTGGCGGCGGAAGCCTTCCGCTCCTTCAGAAAACCGGCATCCCGGAAGGAAAGCATATCGGCGGATTCCCGATCAGCGGACTCTTTATGGTGTGCAACAATCCGGAAGTGGTAGCGCAGCACCATGCCAAGGTGTACGGCAAGGCTAAAGTAGGTGCGCCGCCGATGTCGGTACCGCATCTGGACACCCGGTTTATCGACAATCAGAAGTCGCTGCTCTTCGGACCGTTTGCGGGCTTTTCGCCAAAGTTTCTGAAGACCGGTTCCATGTTCGATTTGCTAGGTTCGGTCAAGCCGAACAACGTGCTCACGATGCTGGCCGCAGGCGCCAAGAACCTATCGCTGACCAAGTACCTGATCCAGCAGGTGATGCTGTCGAAGGAAAAACGTATGGAAGAGCTGCGTGAGTTCATTCCGAACGCCAAGATCGAGGATTGGGATATGCTGGTGGCGGGGCAGCGCGTGCAGGTCATCAAAGATACGGAAGCTGGCGGCAAAGGCACGCTTCAGTTCGGTACGGAAGTCGTTACCGCCGGGGACGGATCCATCGCCGCTTTGCTCGGGGCTTCTCCGGGGGCCTCAACAGCCGTTTCCGTCATGCTCGAGGTCATCGAGAAGTGCTTCCCTCAACATGCGAAGGCGTGGGAGCCGAAGATTCGGGAAATGATTCCGTCGTACGGCGCGCCTTTGATGAAAAATCCGGGACTGATCCGCGAAATTCATACATCGACGGAACGGACGCTCGGTCTCAACCGTGGATTGCATTCGGCCAACGTGATGTAAATATAGCGATATATGATAAGAAAAACGTCTATCGACGTACCTTCAAAGAAGACAGACCGCGTTTAACTGAAGTTTTTCTTGCGATTATAGAATGGTTCAGCTTCGCTGAAATTTATAAATTCTATAATCTTAAATAAAACGGCTTTCACCCTGAACTTCAAGGGATGAAGGCCGTTTTTCATTTGCGGTTACCGCTCAAGGTACGTAAGCACCGACGACTTCAAACTTTGGCTCGCCTGCGATCGTCATATACTTCACTTCAACGACGCAGCCTTTCTGAAAGGAGGGAATATTCACGATCGGGATAAACGTTTTGACGATAGTATGATGAGATTCGCCATCCGGCTTGGTGACGGTCAGATCAAGCAGGACCTCCGGTTGATTATCAAGCTGCGCGTTCGTTTGCTGAATGGAATTGATAACAGCTTGCGCGGATGTACCGCTTGTGAGGATGGCTTTTCGCTGCAGCAGCCCTTTACGCTGGCTGGTTACCGTTTTGATGGCAAATGTGAGTGTCAGTGTCGCGGTGAGTAACGAGAAGATGATGATGATCATGACAATTGTCGGCAATGGCATGCACCCCGCTTCCATTTTTAATATCATGCAGGTAAATCACCCCAAGTGACCTACTTTAAGCTTAATGGAGTACAGGGGATCCGTCTACGAATTTACAAATAAAATTTTGAATGTTTGATATCCGGGCAGGGGAGAGGAAACCATGATTCAATTGAAAGATATCGGGAAATTCGAGGAGCTGCCAGACATCGCGATGCATATCTACCAAGGGAATATTCCGGCTTTGCAGGATGCTCTTTGAGCAGGCTGGGATATAGAGGAGGACATCGCGCTTAGCCGAAACGCCGCATTCAGCCCGCTTGATCTCGCTTTGATCGCAGGGCGGCTGGAGGTAGTTAAGCTGCTGGTGGAGCACGGCGTCAATCTCAATAACACACAGAGTCCGGCTTTTTTGCGAGCTGTTCGTTACGGGAAGGAAGAGATGGTACGAAAGCTACCATGTGCCGTTCTCCGGGCGCTCCGCCAGCAAAGCGCTGCATACGATCGTGCGGGGAAGCCGGGTGCCGATGGAGGAAGGGGACACGATCCGTTTCTTCAGCTGGTGGAAAGAGGGCTTGGTGGACGGCAAGCCGACGGGCCGCGTGGATATCGACCTGTCCGCCGTAATGTACGACCGCGACTGGCAGTATGTGGAGCATATTTCGTATACGAACCTGCGGTCGTCCAAGTATCGGGCTGTGCACAGCGGAGATATCGTTTCGGCCCCTCAAGGCGCGTCCGAGTTTATCGACCTGTACATTCCTTCCATCGTCGATTATGGCGGACGGTATATTGTGGCGACGCTGCATTCGTTCACAAGCCAGGCGTATTGCGATTTACCGGAGTGCTTCACGGGCTGGATGATGCGTAAGAAGCCCGGATCCGGCGAAATTTTCGAGCCTGGTACGGTCGCGAACAAAATCGACGTCACCGCCGATACGCAGATTGCCATCCCCGTGATCTTGGATCTGGTGGAACGCACGGTGATCTGGACGGATCTGTCTTTGACCCGTCATCCGTAACTACAACAACGTCGAGGGGAACCAAAAAGGGATGGTCCTGATGGGTAAAGCGATGACGACCTTGCGGAAACCGGACCTGTACGATTTGTTCACGCTCCATGCCAAGGCCCGCGGGGAGATGACCGAAACACCAGGGCAGGCCGATGCGGTATTTTCCGTGGAGCAAGGGGTGACTCCTTACGATATCGAGAAAATTATGGCGGAATATATGGTGTAGATACGGCAAAGTGATAGCCCGATATACCAAAACAACCGACGCATGGCGATCATAAGTCGGTTGTTTGCGTTCCTGATTTTTTTCTTGATAAAGTCCATAACTATGACAAACCCTGTCACCAATATGGGCTAAGATGGACGTATGAAAGGCCGAAAGGAAGCAGAGGCTGGTCGTAAGAAGCTGTAACCATAAAAAGGAGGAAAATGTTATGTATGTGACGGTTCAAGATTTTATTCAGGAATGGAACAAGGAAGCCGAATTGACACAGGGGGTTCTGGACGCGCTGACGGATGAATCGCTGGGGCAGCAGGTCTATCCGGAAGGACGTACTTTGGGCAGGATCGCCTGGCATTTTGTCTCGAATATCCCCGACTATTTGAACGAATTCGGCCTCGCGATGGATAAGGTCGCAAATCAAAGTGAAGTCCCCTCCGCTCAGGAAATTGCGGATACCTTCCGGGCAATCAGCTCGGCAGCCGCCAAGGCACTGGAAGAGCAGTGGACCGATGAATCCCTTAGCAAGGTAAAGAACGCATTTGGACGAATGGAATCCAATGCCTCCATCCTGATGGGGCTGATCAAGCACATTGCACATCATCGGGGTCAGGCGACGGTTCTGATGCGTCAAGCGGGACTGGGCATACCGGCTGTCTACGGGCCATCGAAGGAAGGATGGGTGAAGCTGGGGGTACAGCAGCCGCCGCTGTAAAATCATTGGGCGCTATGTTCCCTAGGATCTTGCATGACCGTGAAAAGTAACCCACTTAGGTGACAACCTTAAGAGTGGGTTACTTTTCGTTTATCGATTTAAGTCAATAACGCGACCAGGAAAATCCCGAAGGTTAGCACTGCACCAGAGGTTAGCCTCTTGGATCAAATATTCAATGCGATCGATGATTCCATCATGATGGGGTTTCCATCGGGGATGCGGCCTGGAGAACCGCCTTCGGAAAATGCTATAATCACAGCAAGAGTATATCGCAGGGGGAATGAGGATGAGCGAGGATCTGTTGGAACAGCTGGAGACATGGCATGAAGAGGATGAATACGAACGCATCGTAGGGGCCGTAACGGAAATTCCCGCTGAGGAGCGGAATTATGAGCTGATCGGCCATTTAGGCCGGGCACTGAACAATCTGGAGCGCTACGAGGAGGCAATGCAGCAGTTTCTGACCGTTGCCGAGGAAGGGACGGAGGATCCGCTCTGGCATTACCGGATTGGACTGGCCTACTATTACCTGGAGCAGTATGATGACGCCGAGCGGGAGTTTACCCGTGCCGATGAGCTGGAGCCGGGGGATGAGGATACCCTCGAGTTCCTGGAATGGATCCGTGCCAAGAAGGCCGGGGAATTCGAGGAAGAGACGGAAGAAGATTTGGACTCCGACGATTCCGGCGATTCGGCGGAAGACAGCGATCCGGATGAAGCCGGAGAAACCGAAGAAACGGGCGATGCCGTGGCGGCTGTGGCTTCCGTGAATGCTGTCCCATCGGGCGAAGCCAATTTGGACGTGCCGCCTAGCTCGCCAAATACCGGTTTCGATATCAACAACTTCTGGAACGACGCCGATCCCGATTCGGAATCATATGTTTCGGCTCCGCCTACGGATGATCTGATCGATTCCGTCCAGGAGGAACTGGTGTTCAAGCTGCCGGCGTTTTATGTGCAGATGATGAAAATACATAACGGGGGCATTCCCCGCAGCCGGTACTTCCCGCTGGGTGAAGCCGCAGATGGAACGTCAAGCGGGGTCCGGATTAACGGCATGCTCGGGATCGGCCGGGACAAGGCCAAGTCGCTCTGCGGCGCCTCCGGCAGCCGGTCCATTATCGAGAACGGAGGCTATCCGGAGTTCGGCGTCGTCATTTGCGACTGCCCGCAAGATTCTGGCGTGGTCATGCTGGATTACCGCGGCGCCGGTAACGACGGAGAGCCTGAGGTTGTGCATGTGGATCAGGCGAATGGGCGTAAGATCACCCGGCTTGCGCCGGATTTCGAAGCCTTTGTGCGCGGACTAGTTAACGCCTAGGACCAGTGACAAAAAAACCGTCATGAACGCGTGAGCGGGGATGAAATCCCAGCAATATCGGCGTCAAAAAATCATGAGGAAGCTGTTCCCTCGCAGGGGAGACAGCTTCCTTTTTTACGTTCATAGGAGTGGAACTCTTCATTTCCGCACTTTAGGTTGCCGAATAGGAACCATCCGCGCCTGCCAGCTCCAAAGCCTCCTTCGCGCGCAGCTTCTTGCGATGGACCCAGCCGGCCAGCCAGGCGCTGATTTCGTACAAGGCGATGAGCGGAATGGCGACCATGAGATGAGAAACGAGATCAGGCGGCGAGATGAGCGCGGCCACGGCAACCAGAATAACGTAGGCGTAACGCCTCATCCCTTTTAGAATCGACGGACTTAAGATTCCGATCCGGGTCAGAAACATGACGATGACCGGCAGCTCGAAGGCGATGGCCAGCGGGATCATAATATTGAACATAAACCCGAAGTACTGGGAAACCCCATAGGTCTCCACAAGGCCGATCTGACGGTTGATGCCGGCTGTAAAACGCAGGCTCATCGGAAAGACGACGAAATAGGCAAAGGCCACGCCCACCAGAAAACATGATGCGGAGAACGGAATGTAGCGGACCGCCGCCTTTTGCTCGCCAGGCTTGAGTCCCTGGCTGACAAACCGCCAAATCTGGTACATACCAAAGGGGATGGTCGGCAGCAGGGAAAGTACCACGGCAATGCTCATATAGATCCGCAGTCCATCCCATGGTGAGAAGACGTTCCATGCGACCTGGAGCGGGGAATGCGTCCGCAGCAGCGTCAGGATATGAGGGGCAGCAAACAGGCCGGCTGCCATACTGACGATGAATACGGCGGCGATCCGAAGGATCCGTTTTCGAAGCTCGGCGATATGGCCAAGCAGGGTCATCGTATTTTTCGCTTCCATAGGCGAATGTCACTCCTCCCAAGTCATATCCGTTACCGGAAAACCGGCGTGCATCGCGGCTTTTTCGATTTTTTCATTTCCTTCAGCTCCAGCGTATTAAATCCCTCCTGCATTTTTTGATGAATGTCCTGAATGGTCTTCACGTCTTCAAAAGAATATCGGCGGTTACCTCCTTTCGTCCGCTCCGGGAAGATCAGTTTTCGTTCCTCGTAATAACGGATTTGGCGTTCCGACAAGCCGGTCAGCTCGCAGACGACCCCAATGCTCATCACCTTGCTCTCCATGCTTCTTACCTCCTGTGCAAGTATAGTTAACCCCGAGCCATTGCAGAAATAGGCGGGATTGAAACCAATATAGAATGAACTAAAGAAATGAATGGTATAGGACTCTATTGGGTCGCTATAACCTGAAGTTCCATACAAAACTTTAGTTCAATCTATACAAAAAGAAGATAAATCGAAGAGAAGAGACACACCCACGGATTTCTGTGGAAGGAATTATGACATGATTTTAAGGAAAACCCTTTGAAAATGCAATCGATTTTTTAAAAATAAAAAAATGTGTAAGAAATCCTTACACAAAATCACCGATGATCAAGTTTCTTTGCTAAGATCGCCTCAGAGGTTCCATTCCACTAGCGAAGGAGTGATCGAGGTGACCATTAAGGAGCAGCCAAAAGAGATGACCCGCAGACAATTTCTGTCGACCGTCGGCAAAGTAGGGGGATCCGTTGCCGTCTTCAGCCTGATGGGAACGATGGGATTGCTGTCGCCGGAGACGATGAAGGCCGCCGAATACGAGCCGCCGGGTCCGAATGATCTGCACTTAAGCGGACGGAGCGGCAAAAAGATCATTATTCTCGGCGCCGGGATCGCCGGCATGACGGCGGCGTACGAACTGGGATTGGCGGGGTACGACTGCACGATTCTCGAGGCAAAAAGCCGGTCTGGCGGCCGTTGCTGGACCATCCGCGGCGGCACGTCAGAGGCGGAGATCGGTTCGGGTACCCAAACGTCCCGTTTCGATAAGGGCTTGTATTTCAATGCCGGCCCGATGCGCATTCCGCAGTTCCATGTCACCTTGGAGTACTGCCGGAAATTCGGCGTTGCGATCGAACCGTTCAACAACGTGAACGAAAGCGGCTATTACTATAACGAAAGCGTGGGCGCTTTATCCGGTCAGAAGGTGCCGAAGCGGGCCGCCAAAGCGGACGTGCGCGGCTACGTCGCGGAAATGCTCGCCAAGGCGGTCGATCAGAACGCGCTCGATCTTCCGCTCACGGCTGAAGAGAAGATGAAGCTGGTCGATTACTTAAAGGTGGAGGGGGATCTGAACCCCGATTTATTCTACAAAGGCTCGGCGCGCGGCGGTTATAAGGATGAGCCGGGAAGCCGGCTTGATGCCGGGGTGCTCCGCGATCCGTTCGACCTGAAGTCGATCATCAACTCCGGCTTCGGCAAGTACTTCAGCAATGAGTACGAATACGATCAGCAGATGATGATGTTCCACCCGATCGGAGGGATGGATGCCATCGCCAAGGCGTTCGAGAAGCGGATTGGCAATCGGATCAAATTCCGGGCCGAGGTCAAGGAGATCCGCCAGTCCTCGTCGGGTGTGAATCGTGTACACCGACATGGCATCCGGCCGGGAGCAGGAAATCAAAGGGGATTACTGCATTTGTACCATTCCGCTTTCCGTCTTGAAGAAGATTCCCGCCGATTTTTCTCCCGAAATGTCCAAGGCGATTCAGAGCATTAACTATGCCTCGGCCGGGAAGATCGGGCTGCAGTTCAAGCGCCGCTTCTGGGAAGAGGATGAGCATCTGTACGGGGGCAGCAGCTTGACGAATATGGACATTACGCAGATCTATTACCCGCCGACCGATTATTTCGGGAAAAAGGGAGTCCTGCTCGGCTACTATGCCTATGGCGGGGTTGCCGACAAGCTCGGCGCCATGTCGTACGCGGAGCGGGAGAAGCTGGCGCTGGCACAAGGAGCCAAAATCCATCCGCAGTATCCGAAAGAGTTCGAATCCTCCTATTCGATCAACTGGAAAACGGTCAAGTATCAAGAAGGCGGCTGGGTTTCTTACTCGGCAAACGACCGCAAAACGCACTACCCGACCCTTTGCAAACCCGACAACCGGATATACCTGGCCGGTGAGCATATCAGCTACATTACAGCATGGCAGGCTGGAGCGATCGAGTCCGCCCGCGAGGTGGTCACCGATATCCATCAGCGTGTGATGAAATCATAAATCCATATCTAGAAGGGGCTGGTCTTATGATGAAAAAAACGAAAACGGCGCTGCTGATGGCGGTGCTGCTTGGCACGGTCAGCGTCACCGCTTATGCCGACAGCGCCGCTCATCCCCCGGCGAATCCCGCCAAGCCGGCCAAGGCGGCGCCGGCGCCTGTATTTTACGGCAGCCCGTCGTCGTCCATATCCAGCGGCGTGGTCGTTCCTGAAGGCGCATCGTACCTGTTCACGAGCGGTACCGTCCCGCCGGTGCTGAACAAGGACGGCAAGACGGTCTATGAACGCTACGGGGATACGAAAACGCAGGGCATCGGCATTTTAAAGGAAATCGAGAAGCAGCTGAAGGAGCAGGGCCTAGGCCTAAAGGACGTTGTGTACCTGCGGGTGTACATCGCCCCTGACGCCCAGAAGGGCGGCACGTTTGACTATACGGGATGGTTCGATGCCTATGCGCAGTTCTTCAATACCGAGGCCAATCCGGTCAAGCCTGCCCGCTCCACGTTGGGCGTGGCGAGCCTGGTGAGCTCCGACTGGCTGATCGAGATCGAAGCGGTGGCCGTGAAGCCGGATTCCAAGAAGAAGTAAGGCAGGCATACTGATATCGCTAAGGCGGAACGTTTTCCATGACAAATGAGAAGGAGCTGATTGCTATGTTTCAAAACGTAGGATTCGCCGGGTTGATGATGATCCTGGTCGTCGTGCTGATTTTGTTCGGACCCTCCAAGCTGCCGGAGCTGGGCCGTGCCGTGGGGCGCACGCTCTCTGAATTCAAGTCGTCCGCCAGAGATCTGGTCGGTGAGGACAAAGAAGAAGACAAAGAGCGGGAGCGAGAGTCCGGTATCATTAAAATCAAAGGATAAAATGGGTAGGACAAAAATATCCGCCGTCTTTTCCGAACAACAGCCACCCTTTATAGTCAGCCCCGTCATTCAACGCGAATGGCGGGGCTGTTTGCGTTGAACCGGCCGAACCGCATCATGGTATCCACCGCCATGTTCTTTTATAATGGAAGAACCAGGCATAGTTTGGCCGCTGAAGTTCTGGGCCGCATAATTAATTAGATACGGCACAGGATATGAGTCAGTGGAACCGTTCTTGGCCTTAGGACAAACAGGCTGCCATCATGCGAAGATGATTTCATTAGGATTAAAAAAGGAGACCTTTATGACAGATACACAAGGAAAGCTGGAGGCGGGATGGCATTTAGACAATAGCTACGCCGGCCTGCCGGATCTGTTTTATACCCGGCAGGACCCAGTGCCGGTGCGCTCGCCGAAGATCGTGGCATTGAATGAGCCGCTGGCCGCGTCGCTCGGTTTAAACGCTCAGGCGCTCATGAGCGCTGAGGGGGCTGCGGAACTGGCGGGAAACCGCGTTCCGGAAGGGGCGCAGCCACTCGCTCAAGCATACGCCGGTCATCAATTCGGACATTTTACGATGCTGGGCGACGGGCGGGCGGTTCTGCTGGGCGAGCAGGTTACGCCGCAGGGCAAGCGAGTGGATATTCAGCTCAAAGGAGCGGGCCGAACGCCATACTCCCGTGGTGGTGACGGACGGGCGGCCCTGGGGCCGATGCTGCGTGAATACATTATCAGCGAGGCCATGCATGGCCTTGGCATTCCGACGACCCGCAGCCTGGCGGTGACGTCCACCGGCCAGGCGATTACCCGGGAGGAAGAGCTGCCGGGTGCGATTTTGACCCGCGTGGCGGCCAGCCATATCCGCGTCGGCACGTTTCAGTTTGCGCGGGGGGCGGGTACGACGGATGACCTGCAGGCTTTGGCCGATTACACCCTGCAGAGGCATTATCCGGATGCTGACCTTGCTTCCGGTGAGAACCGCTACCTTGTCCTGCTGCAGGAAGTGATCAAGCGCCAAGCGTCCCTGATCGCCAAATGGCAGCTGGTCGGATTCGTCCACGGCGTCATGAATACGGACAACATGACCCTCAGCGGCGAAACGATCGACTACGGTCCTTGCGCCTTCATGGACACCTACGATCCGGCTACCGTGTTCAGCTCCATCGACTCGCAAGGCCGCTACGCCTACGGCAACCAGCCGTACATCGGCGCCTGGAATCTCGCCAGACTGGCGGAAGCCCTGCTGCCGCTGCTGCATGAGGACGAGGAGCAGGCCCTTAAATTGGCGGAGAACGCGGTTGGGACTTTTGCCGGACTGTTTAATGAATACTGGCTTGCAGGGATGCGGGCGAAGCTTGGGCTCTTCCATGAAGAACCGGAGGACGAGGCGCTCATCGAAGAGCTCTTGGGGCTCATGAAGACGCATCGCGCCGACTACACCAATACGTTTCTTGCTTTAACGTTTGACCGGTTGGAGGGAACGCCACTCCATGGCATCGAAGACTTCGAGGCCTGGCATTCGCGCTGGCAGGCAAGGCTTGACCGGCAGCCCGAAACCAAAGAGGCTGCGCATCAATTGATGCGGGACAGCAATCCGGCGGTCATTCCGCGGAACCACCGGGTGGAGGAGGCGCTGGAGGCCGCAGAGCAGGACGACGATTACGAAGTGATGCACCAGCTGCTGCAGGTTCTGGCCAATCCATACGCACATACACCGGAACAGGCCGAGTTTGCTGTTGTACCGGAATCGTCGTGTCGTTATCGGACTTACTGCGGAACCTGATATAAGATCATGAATAAGTTAAAAAGGACCAGCGAAGAAGCTGGTCCTTTTTTGGTGTGGAACAAGTCTTATCCCAAAACCTCTTCTTCCTTCAAGGTGGCCATCGGCTGGAGAAAACGGTGATCAAAAGCCCGAAGCGTGCCCCCTTCCCGTATCTTGTTCACCCAATCGGGATTGGCCAGTGCGCTGGTACCTACGGCGATCAGATCGGCTGCTCCTGCAAGAAGCATTTGTTCGGCCTTTTCAGGATCACCCAGTTTTCCATTGGCGATCACGGGAAGGCCGCTGTATCGTTTGGCGAGCTCTGCCAGGGTCGGGCCCCTATCCGAGAAGGCGGGCATCCATGCCTTATACTCGGTCGTATGAAGGTAACTGGCGGAAGCGGCGGCCAATTCCCCGAAGATGATTTTCGCATCTTCTTCTCCATAAGCCCATTTGTGGTCAAAATCGTTCACCTTCCCTTGAGAAATGCGAACGCCGACCAAATAATCCGGGCCAACGGCGGAGCGGATGGCTCTGAGGACTTCTACTACGAAGCGGATACGCCGGCTTGTCGCACCGCCATAATCATCCGTGCGCCGGTTTGTATAATCCGTAATAAACTGGTCGAGCAGATAGCCGTTGGCGGCATGAATCTCCACACCGTCAAATCCGGCGTACTTCGCGCGGAGAGCGGCCTGCTTGAAGCCTTCAATCGTTCTTCGAATCTCTGCCAACGTCATAGCCTTTGGAACAGCGAACTCGCCGCTGCCCCCGTGATCCTCCAGCATCTTTCCAACAGGCTGCACAGCAGACGGTGCGATCGGAGTGAAAGCATTGTGCTGGACTAACGCGCCTGCATGCATCAATTGGGCAATGATTTTCCCTCCTTCCCGGTGTACGGCCTGAACGACAGGTATCCACGAATCAGCTTGTGCTGCGCTGGCGATACCGGGCTGATGATGATAACTTCGGCTGAATTCCGCATCCGGGTACAAGCCCTCCGTGATGATCAAGCCGAATCCCCCTTTTGCAAAACGGGAATAATAACGTACCATACGATCGTTAGCCACTCCGTCCGCCTCCGCACTGGTGCGTGTCATCGGCGCCAGAACTGCTCTATTCGGAAGCGGTAGGGTACCTAGCATATAACCGGTAAAAAGTTTCGGATATTGCTTCATATTTTAAAACCTCCCTTTATTTTTTAATAGCGGCCCTTCTCTTGCATCAGGCTGTTGACCTGAGATGATTGTATCCTGCCTGTGTAATACCGTAAAATGATTGCTATAGATGAGCTCATTAAAAAAATTGATGGGATTAAATCGGAGGTTTTGGGGATGGAGCTAACCGACTTGAAAGTGTTTATGGCTATCGTTAAGGAAGGCAGCATTACCCGCGCAGCTGAGAAGCTGGGCTATGTACAGTCGAACCTCACCACAAGGGTGCGAAAGCTGGAATCGGGGTTGGGGGTGCAGCTGTTTCTTAGGACACCGAAGGGGGTAGTCCCTACCGAGAAAGGACTAGTTTTATATCAATATGCCTCGGACATTCTCATGCTGGCCGAGGAGGCAGCCAAGGCTGTCAAGGAGCCTGACCATCCTTGCGGTCCACTGTCGATCGGTGTGGTGGAAACGATAGCTTCAACGGCCCCATTTATTCAGGCGCTATCCGAATTTCAGAGTCAATATCCTGAGGTGAGCTTGTCTCTGGTGACTGCAACGTCGAAGGAAAATTACGAGAAAGTCCTGGATCGACGCTTGGATGGCGCCTTCTTGACCGGGGAGTTTGATTTGTCCTTACTGCAGATCGCCTTTGAAATACAGGAAGAGGTGGTGCTCCTGGCGCCTGCAGGTCTAGGGACAGAAGCATTTATCGATAAGACGGGGAATCCTGCCTGGGTCGTGTTTCCAAAGGGCTGCCCACTCCGCGCTGCAAATGAAGATTGGCTCCATAGCAAAGAGGAACAATCTATGAATATGATCGAAGTCAGCACATTGGAAACAATGGTAAATTGCGTTCGTGCGGGAATCGGCAGTGCGTTTCTGACCCGGATGGCTGTTGCTGCGATCACGGATGAAGATGGCGTAAGTATGTATCCCGTTCCCGAACGATACCAGTTTGTGAACACACGGCTGGTGTCCCGGAAGGAGCAGTTCCAGAGCCAAGCGTTCCTTGCTTTTGCCGCGTGTGTGAACAAGGCAGGACAGCGGTTTTACGGGAGGGACATACAAACGTCTGAGCGTAAAGGAAACCTTCGGGTCTGATCTCCTATCTAAAGAAGTAAATATAGGAAGGCAGGATCAGGCAGCGCTTAGGATGGATGTTCTTTGCCGTCTCCGGGCATGTTAAGGGAAAACAAGTGGGGAGATGAAGCTAGGATGTCGAGAAGAAACCGGAAATACGCGGTGCCTGGGGTTGCCCGAGACATGCAGACGTTTAAAGCGGAAGTCATGCGGCGCGAGGGGTATGACGTGAACCCGAACCGGCCAGATGATGTGAAGTACGAAGTGGCCAAAGACCTCGGTGTGCCGCTCAGCCCGGACGGCAACGGTGAGCTGACGACGGAATCCGTCGGCCATGTCGGCGGCAAAATCGGCGGATCGATGGTCCGCGAGATGATCCGGCTGGCCCAGCAGCAGCTGGCGGAACAGGATGGGCAGAAATAATAGCTGACGGCTGCGGCATATCGGCTTATTTGTAGTGATCAGGACACATGGACATGGAGTTGAACCTTGTGGCTACTAAAAAAGGCACCCGGATGGGTGCCTTTTATTGATTCCTATTCGAATGAATGAGCTAAGGGATAAAACTTTAACTTTACTGCTCACCCCAGCTGCACATCAAACGTCGTTTTCTCGTTCGGCACGCTTTTCACGGATATTTTGCCTTTATGCTGCTCGACGATCGATTTGGCGATCGCCAGGCCAAGGCCGTATCCGCCGTGCTTGCGGGAGCGGGAGGCGTCGACGCGATAGAAGCGGTCGAAGATGTTGTCCAGATGCTCCGGGGCGATGCCTTCGCCCGTGTTTGTCACCCGCAGCAGCTGGTGGTTATGCTGCTTCATCAGACTCAGATGGATCGAGCCCCGCGGATGGGTATACTTGACGGCGTTGTCCAGCAGGATCATGACGACCTGTTTGATCTGCTCGCTGCTGCCGGTCAGGGTCAAACGCGGCTCGATATCGTAAGTGAAGGACAGCTCCTTTTCGAAGATGACCGCTTCCATCGTAAGAATGACGCCTTCGACAGCTTCGCTGAGATCAAACGGCACGAAGATCATATGTCCCCGGGCATCGTCCATCTGGGTCAGATACAACAGATCGTTCGTGAGCGTCTTCATGCGTTCGGTCTCCGATTTGATATGCTGGAGCCATTTCGATTGCGACCGGATCGTCTCGTCGCTGTTGGCCAGCAGCACGTCAGTGTTCGTGTTGATGACCGCAAGTGGCGTCTTCAGCTCATGCGAGGCGTCCGCAATAAACTGCTTCTGCTTGTCGAAGGCTTCGCGGACCGGTTCGATGGACCGGTTGGCGAAATATCGGCTGGTCAGATAGATAACCGCCAGCATGACCAGCGCTACGATGGAAAAGGTGTAGATCAGGTTGGTGATGATTTTCAGCTGGGCTGTCACGTCGAGAAACACGATGGAATAGCCGCTTGGAGTCTGCTGAACGCTGTAGGCCCAGCGTGTTCCCTCTAGGGTAAACTGGGCGTTACGGACGGGCTTGGAAGCCGCTTCTTCCTTGGCCGTCTCATAGAACGTATCCTCCATATCAAACCTCGTGTTCTTGGAGAGGAGGTTCCATTCCCGGTCCGTCTTCAGCTCGAAGGATACCGACAGCTCCGGCGGCGGCGTCTGCCCGCCATCCCGGGGACGGCGCAGATCCGTATCTCCCGAGCCGGACGGTTCCTCGCCGATGCCAACAGAATTTTGGATCTGGGCGACAGTGTTGCCCGTGCTGGACAAGCCGCCCGTGTTCCCGCCGCTTCCGGTCTGGGCCAGCGAAGCCCCGCCCTGCCCGGAGCCTTTCCCCGGAATTTGTTTTCCGGGCCCGCCGTCCTTGTGGTAAAACTCCGAGACACGCTCCAGTTCCATGCCGATGTCGCGGCGCACGTTTTGATAGGTAATGACGTAAATCGTAGCAAAGGCGACCAGCATGATAATGGTGATGATGACCATGTTCATCAGCAGGAACCGGTTGCGCAGCTTCTTGAACATTAAGAAGTCGCCTCCAATACATAGCCGACGCCTCGTATCGTGCTGATCCGCACCGAGGCGTTCAGGAACGTGAGCTTTTTCCGCAGAAACGAAATATAGACTTCCACGTTATTGTGCTCCGCATCGGAGTCAAAGCCCCACAGCTTCTCGATCATCTGCTCCTTGGATGTGACCGCCGACTTTCGCAGCATTAGCAGTTCGAGCAGCTCGCACTCCTTCAAAATCAGCTTCAGCTCCTTGCCGTTGCAGCTCAGCTTGAGCGTGGACGTATTCAGCTCGATATCCCCGAATTTTAGGCCGTCCTCGGGGACGACTTCGCCTTTGCGGCGCAGCGCCGCCCGAATCCGGGCAAGCAGCTCGCCCGTCGAAAAAGGCTTGGCGACATAATCGTCGGCCCCACAGTCCAGCCCCGTAATCGTATCCGAAATTTCGCCCTTTGCGGTGAGCATGATGACCGGCGTCGCGATGCCTTCGGCCCGGATCGTCTTCAGCAGCGTAATCCCGTCCATCCCCGGCAGCATAATGTCGAGCAGCAGCAGATCATAGATCCCGCTGAGGGCGTTATCCAGACCCGTCTGGCCGTCATGGACGGCATCGACGGAGTAATGGTTTTTCTTCAAAATCTGGGTCAGTGCCTCGGCCAGACGAACCTCGTCTTCCACAATTAATATCCGCATAATCGTAATCTCCTTCATACCTCTAGTGAAGCATTATTGTCCCTTAATGATAAGAAGCGAACCTTTAATCAACCTTTAACGCCTTGAACGGCGGCCTTTCAGGCTGCGGCCGGACTGACCTGAACGTCAGCTCCTTCGCTTGTCCCCTATTGTACAATGGTGCACTTGTTATGTAATCGGAATGTAAATGGAATGTTATCGCAATGTTTAAGATTCGTTAAAGGTTAAGCTATTAAGCTACAAACATGAAGGGCGATGAGCCCGGGTGAACCTGCATAAACGAAAGGAGCGAAATGACGATGGCTATTGAAGTGTTTAACCGGTATGAGAACAAGTATCTGATGGACACCAAGGCTTTTTACAACATTTACAACGACCTGATGGCATATATGGAACCGGATGAAAACAACAAGGATAACAAGTTCTACACCATCAGCAACCTGTACTATGATACGGAGCATCATACGCTCATCCGTACGAGTTTGGCCAAGCCCAAGTACCGGGAAAAGCTGCGGATCCGGTCATACGGCGTGCCGGAGAGCGATGCCAAAGTATATCTGGAGCTGAAGAAGAAGGTATTCGGCCTGGTGAACAAAAGAAGAACCTCGCTCAAGCTTCATGAGGCATATGAGTTCGTCCGGACAGGGATTCCGCCGGAATTCCGGAAGGGCATGAACCGCCAGGTGGTCAGCGAGATCGAGTATTTTCTGAGCCGGTACGAGCTGAAACCGATGGTGTATCTGGCATACGACCGCATCGCCTTGTTCTGCAAGGGAAACCGGGATCTGCGGATCACCTTCGACACCAACATCCGCTCGCGGCGCTACGACCTTGCGCTTGAGGCCGGAGATTACGGCGATCTGCTGATGGAGCGGGGACAGTGGCTGATGGAGGTCAAGGCCGAGAAGACCGTTCCGGTCTGGCTGTCCAAAATGCTCTCCGAGCATCAGATGTACCGTACAAGCTTCTCCAAATACGGGAACGAGTATAAAAAATCGATAAGACATGCCAATGCACCAGTTGTGGAAAGGGAGAGAGTTGTTTTATGATCGATTCTATTTTGAATTCGTCCGCTGCGGACACGGCCTTATCGTTATCTCATGCGCTTCTGACGCTGGCCATCGCCATGGTGCTGGGTGCCATGATCAGCTTCACATACATGAAAACACAGCCTGCCTATTCGCCGAGCTTCACCTTGACGATGATGGTGCTGCCGGCGATCGTGGCCATCATTATTATGCTGATTGGCAGCAACATCGCCCGGGCGTTCAGTCTGGCCGGCGCCTTCTCGATCATCCGGTTCCGGAGTGCGCCGGGAGACTCAAAGGATATCTCCTATGTTCTGTTCTCCATGGCGGCAGGGTTATCCGCCGGCGTTGGCGCCTTTGGGTACGCGGTACTGTTTACAGTGATCCTCTGCGCGCTGATGTACGTCTTGAAGCTGATCAAATTCGGCACCCGCAAAGACGCGATCAAGACGCTCAAGGTGACCATCCCGGAAAACCTCGGTTACGAGGAGGCATTTGAGGAGATTTTCCGCAAGCACAACGTCGAGTATGAGCTGAAAAAGGTCAAGACCACCGAGCTCGGCAGCCTCTATGAGGTGGTGTACTCGGTGAAAATGGGGCCGCAGACGAACCAGAAGGAATTTCTGGACGCGATCCGGACCCGCAACGGGAATCTGGACATTACGCTGACGATGAACCCTGCGGTGCAGGAATATTAAACGAAACGAGGTTGATCCGATGAAACATTCCTATAAAATGAAATTTGCCGTGATTCTGATCCTGTCGGCCATGCTGGCCTCAGGATGCACGACCAATGCGGCAAGCAATACGACGACAACGGCGGACGGGACGGCGACTGAATCGACGGAAACGGCGACGGTGGATGCGAGCGAAGCGAACGCGAAGCTGGCCAGCCTGAACATCAAGGATTTGGTGGAGTATGACGCCGACGATACGACGGTGGATTGGTCAGCTGGCGACTCCACGGTCATCAAGCTGAACGGCACGGACGCCACTGTGACCGGCGCAGGCGCAAAAGCCAGCGGAGGGAAGATCACGATATCCTCGGCCGGAACATATGTGATCAGCGGCAAGCTGCAAGGCGGCAGCATTGTGGTTGATGCGGGTAAAGACGACGTCGTGCGTCTGGTGCTAAACGGCGCGCAAATCGCCAGCTCGGACGGCCCGGCTGTCCAGGTCAAGCAAGCCGGCAAAACGGTGCTGACGCTGCCGGAAGGGACGCGGAATACGCTGTCGGACGGCACGAAGTATGCGGATACGTCCGATGAGGCGCCGACGGCAGCCCTGTTCAGCCAGGACGATCTGACGATTAACGGCACCGGCCAGCTGACCGTGCAGGGGAATTACAAGGACGGCATCACCAGCAAGGACGATCTGAAAATCGTCAGCGGCACGCTGAGCGTCAACGCAGCCGACGACGGCATCATCGGCCGCGATCTGGCCGCGGTCAAAGCAGGCACGATCAACGTCAACGCAGGCGGGGATGGCTTCAAGACGACCTATGACGGGGACAAGACCGATAAAGGGTATTTGCTTATTGAGGACGGCACGTTCCATGTTGAATCCGGCAGCGACGGCTTCCAGGCAGCCACCTCGCTCCTTATCGACGGCGGCACTTATGATGTCGTAACCGGCGGCGGCAGCGCGAACGCCGAGCCGCACCAGGAAGAAATGCCGATGCAGCGTCCTGATTTCGGCGGTCAGTCGGGAACAGGCGCACAGGGGGACGCCCAAGACACGGGCAGCGGCGCGGCTGCGGATTCGGCGAACGGCACCTCGCCATCGGTTTCGGGTACGGATTCCGCATCCCAAGTGAAGGATGACGCCGCAGCAGGTACGAACGGCAGCAGTGGAACAGACGCGGATGTGGCGCAGACGGAGGATGAGGAAAGCGAGTCCACGAGCTCGAAAGGGCTCAAGGCGGAGGCGGGCATTGCCGTTTCGGGCGGCACGTTCACGATCGACTCGGCGGATGACACGGTGCACAGCAACGGCAGCGTCCTGGTTGCCGGCGGCCAGATGGATCTCACAACCGGCGACGACGGCATTCACGGCAACGTATCGATCGTCATATCCGACGGCAAAGTGAACATCAAGAACAGCTACGAAGGCATTGAGGCCGCGGATATCCACATCGCCGGCGGCGAAGTGAACGTCGTCGCCAGCGATGACGGCGTGAATGCTTCCGACGGCAGCGGCAGCTCGGAAGGGCCGGGCGGCATGTTCGGCGGACAACCGCCGGCAGGCATGCCGGGACAGGCGCCGGATCAAGCAGCCGGTGGCCAAGGACAGACGGGCGATCAGGCACAGTCCGGGACGTCTTCGGCTGCAGGAACCAGTTCGCAGTCTGGTACGAACTCGGCGCAGTCCAATGCTCAGGCGAATACCGGTGACCAGGCGGCGCAGACCGGCTCAGCCGACCAAAACGGCGCTCAGCAGCGTCCGGACGGCCAAGGCATGCCTGGCGGACGGGGCGGCAGCGCCGGTACCGGCAAGCTCACGATCAGCGGCGGTTACCTGATGGTGAATGCGCAGGGCGACGGCCTGGACGCCAACGGCTCTATCGCCATGTCCGGTGGCACCGCGATCGTGAACGGGCCGACATCGGGCGGCAACGGCGCCCTTGACTATGACGGTACGTTCGAGCAGACCGGCGGTCTGCTGGTAGCCGCGGGCAGCGCCGGTATGGCCCAAGCGCCATCCGAATCGTCGTCGCAGCGCTCGGTGCTCATGACATTCCCGAGCACAGTGAAGGCGGGCACGCTGGTGACGCTGGCCGACAGTGCGGGTGCGCCGGTCCTGAGTTTCGCACCGGCTAAAGACATCCAGACCATCGTCATTTCAACGCCGGATCTGAAGTCCGGAGAGACGTACGTCTTCTACACGGGCGGCACGTCGACAGGTACGCTGAAAGACGGCTTGTACACGGGCGGCAAGCTGACCGGCGGTACGAAGGTCGTCAGCTTCAAGCTCGGTGACACGGTCACGTATGTGAACGAGTCCGGCGTGACCACCGGCGGCGGTGGATTTGGCGGCGGCTTTGGCGGCGGCCGGGGACCTGGCGGCAGAGGAGCGAACGGTAATGCATCGGACACCACCGATCAAAGCGGCACCTCAGGCACTAGCGGCAGCGGAAGCACAACCGGCAACTCTAACGGAAGCACAACCGGCAACTCCAGCGGCGGTACGTCCGGCGGCGGAACAAGCAGTGCCGGACAGTCCGGCACGTCGGGCTCCGGCAGCTCGGATACCACTGAAACGGGCACATCCTCCATCTAATGACCGGCCTAAAATACCGCGAAAATGCGGTGATATGCACGGGTAACGAAGAACCCCCATCTGATGGGGGTTCTTTTTGTCGTTCTGGAGCAAGGGGCGCTGCCGCAGGAAGGTTGCTTTTTTCCCGAATGTTCGCTTTACTATATACGAAAAAGCCACAGGTTAACCTATGTAAATGAGTTGAAGTAAAGAATGCGGTGCAAGCAAGGAAGTACATGATGACGTACTTGCCCCATCTTCCATTTTAATTTTCAACTTATAGAGATCAATGAACTTATGGAGGTCCGTGGGAATGGCGAAAACGATCGTGGAAAAGTTGAACCTGCAAAAATATAACAAGACGGCGGTACTGCATCAACCGGAAGGAGAGGATCTGCTGGCCGGTCTGGAGGGGTACGATACCGAGCTGAAAGACGGGGGTTACGACCTGATTTTCGCCTTTGTGCTCGATATGGAGTCTCTGCAGGCGCTTGTGAGGAAGGTGATTGACGGCAATCATCTGAACGAAGGGGGATATTTGTACGCGGCGTATCCGAAAAAGGGAAACAAGGTGTACTCCACCTATATTCACAGGGACGAGCTTCTGGAAGGGTTAGGCGCGGAAGAGAATGGATATATTGGGACAAGCAATATTAAATTTGCGCGAATGGTCGGATTGAACGACGTGTTTACGGTCGTCGGCCTCAAAGCGGAGAAGCAAAGCAAAAAGCAGCCATCCTCCAAACCGAGCCAATCCGTTGGCGATTATGAAGCCTTGATTCCGGAGGTGGAGAAGGATCTGCAGGATGCCCCGGAGGTGCTTGCCTTCTACCAGTCTCTAACGCCGGGATACCGCCGGGATTGGGCCCGGTACGTTTACAGCGCTGTACAAGAGGAGACCCGCGAGAAGCGGCGCGAGGAGATGAAAACCGCTCTGGCGGCGGGCTATAAAACGATGGACTTGTATCGGAGAAGATAAGGAGGCGGCTTGGGATGAAGTCGAAGCAGGGCTTGGACATGCTGGAGCGGGTGAGGAGCATCAGCCGTCCGCTGCCGGAGGTGGAGGAGATTGTTGACGGCTTCGGCCACAATGTCTTGAAAGTCAGAGGCAAAACGTTCGTCATGATGGGGGAGAACGAGGGCATTCCTAGCCTTTCGTTCAAGTCGACCAAGGAAGAACAGTTTCTGCTGCTGCAGCAGGAAGGCTACGTCAAAACGCCCTATATCGGGCACCACGGCTGGGTTTCCGTGGACAAATCAACTGTCCCGGACTGGGATGAGCTGGCCGTGCTGATCAAGGAGGCGTATCTGCTTGCGGCGCCCAAACGGCTGGTGAAGCAGGTGATGGAAGGCCTATAGTTTGGCTGTGGAGGAAGCTGATTCTGGCGGGCTGAATGGGCGGCCGTGGCTTTCTCTGCACAAAAGGGTACAAAAACTAGAAACATATTCCTTTTCCCTAACGTCTATAATCTAGGCGGTCCCTGGCCGGTGGGTTGGACCAGGCTCGCCATAGATAGGACTAAATTCTGAGGGTAAGGAGAAGTTTCAATGTCTACAAAATGGAAGCTAACGAGTTTGCTGCTGTCCGCGGCGTTGGTATGCGGGGCGGTACCGGCTTTTGCCGCAGAGAAGGCGGCTCCCAAGCCTTTAAGCCAAACCTTTGACCAGATGGTCATCATTCCTTATGATTATCACGGAAAAGCTTTTATTAACGGGGAAAAGACCGACCTTTACGGTGATTACGACATCGTCCAGCGCAGCGGAAGGGTCATGGTGCCGATCCGCCTGATGGGGACGCTGGCTTCGCAGTTCCGTTCTCAGGGTGAGTGGCAAACGATTTGGGAGGCGAAAAATCCCGATGACGTTACTTTTGTGAACTATGGGCTGAAAAAAACGATCAAGTTCAAAGTGAACAGCACCACCATGCTGGTGAATAACGAGTCCAAAAAGATGGACGTCGCTCCACAAAAAATCGGCGGCCGCGTCGTTCTGCCTCTCAGAAGCGCAGCGGAGGCGCTGGGCAAAAATATCCAGTGGCTGGACGGTCTGATCGTGATGGGAGACGAAGCCGTTGACGAGAAAAGTGCCGAAACGCTGGCCGTCAAAAACCGCATCCTGACCCAGCTGAAGGACACCCGGAAGCCGGTGGCGGACGAAAAGATACTGACGCCGATGACCCAATACGGAGACGCGCTGTATTATTACAAGCAGATTTATCAAAGCAGCGGCACATTAGAACGTTTATACCGGAAGGCCGACGGCAAGAAGGAAGTCCTGGTTGACATTCCGGGCGAGCCGGCACTGCACAGTGGAAAGGTCATCGGGCATGACTTGTATATCGCATCCACGGTGAACAATCAAGGCGTACTGTATGCACTGGACCTTACCAACAATAAAGTTCGGAAGGTGAGCTCGCTCACGGATTGGAAGCCGTCGGACGGTTGGCTGCAAAGTGTCTCGATGATTGACAATGAGCTGTACGTGAACCTTCATAGCGGCGATCTTACGATGGGGTCGGAGACATTGTACCGAGTCCTAAATGGTGCCCTGAAGGAGGTAACAGGTGCCAAAAGCATGATCGGGCCTGTCAAGTCAGGCGATTTCCTGTATCATGCCGATTTTAACGTTATGGGCAAAACGGTCGATAACTTAAGCCGGGTTAATCTTAAGACTGGGGAGAATAAGGCGATCGGCCAGGACGACTTCGTCTATGCCATCAACCGGAAGCAGCACGCCGAGGGAGGCACCAGCTATAGCGTAAATGACTCGATGTACGTGAAAGGCGGCTTTGTGTACGTGCTCGGTTACAAAGACAGCGATCCAAAGGATGAAGGCTCGGTGTACAAAGTCAACCCGGCTGATCAGACGCAGGTGAAGCTTACTCCTGCCGCCGGTCCGTTCTGGATGGTGGATAACCAGATTTATTATGTGGACGGTGCGACCGGTTATTTGGCCAAGACCGACGTGAACGGAGCGGAGCCAAAAACCGTGATTTCCAGAAAGGTGCTTAATGCCCAGCTGTTGAACGGCAGCTTGTACTATACCTCGAACGCTGCCGGCAGTTCCTACGATCCGGGCGTCCTGTACCAATATGACTTCGCGACCGGCAAGGAAACGAAGCGCAGCGATAAGCCGGTGAGCTCTTACTACATCGGAAAGAGCGCGATTTACTACCTGTCGGAAGGCTATGATCCTGGAATCTACAAGATTGACGCGAAGGGGAATACCCGCCTGGTATCCGACCGCATCCAAACGGCGAAGCTCACGGATGATGGTTTGGTGTACACCTTGACCTATAAGGAAGGGGTTTATTGGGTGAAATAAACCGATTCCGTTGGTCTGCCCGGGAAACCGGGCAGGCCCTTTTATTTTCCTGCAGAAGGAGTGGCGACCATGTATGAACTGAAAACGAAAGAAACCGACAACAGCGTCCTCGAGTTCATCGAACAGGTGGAGCATCCCGGCAAGAAGCAGGATGCGTATCGGCTGCTGGACATTTTTACGGAGACGACGGGGTTCCCTGCGAAAATGTGGGGGCCAAGCATCATCGGCTTCGGTTCTTACCATTACAAGTATGCGTCAGGGCACGAAGGGGATGCGCCGCTCGTGGGTTTTTCGCCCCGTAAAGCCAAGATCAGCCTCTATTTTGCCCCTGGAGAAGAACAGCGTGAAGTCCTCCTGAAGGATTTGGGCAAGCATACCTCCGGCAAAGGCTGCGTCTATATCAACAAGGTTGCGGACATCGATGCAGAGGTGCTGAAGGCTCTGATCCGGCAGTCGGTCAAGCATCTGCAGGAAGCCTATCCGACCGGGGAGTGACGGCAGGCTGCCGGGGTCACGGAGACATGTCGATAGGCGGTAAAACACGTGCAAAAGGTGGCGAAAATTAGCGAATTTTGCTAAAATACTTCTTTCGTTTTGGCTGAACGCTCCTTTATACTTGCTCTATGAGCTTTACTGCGCTGACAACAAGGAGTCAGCCCCATCGTCCTGTTACATGAATCATATAATTTATGGATCGTACTTCTCTCGTTCATGATCGCCGTATTTGCGTCCTATTCGACCCTCAACCTGGCGGGCAAAATATCAAGGTCGCGGGGCAGGACGCAGAAATGGTGGCTGGCAGCCGGCTCATGCGTCATGGGCAGCGGAGTATGGTCCATGCATTTCATCGGTATGCTTGCCTTCCATTTGAACGTGCCTGTCAATTACGATATTCCGATTACGCTGATATCGATGCTGTGCAGCATTGTGGCGTCTTTTATTGCCTTTCAAATGCTGCTGTCCAAAGGTGTGAACTGGGGCAAGTTTGCCTTGAGCGGGTTCTGCATGGGCAGCGGCATCGTGGCGATGCACTACACGGGGATGGCCGCCATGCGTCTTCCGGCCGAGATTACCTATGACTGGTCGTACTGGCTGCTTTCAGCAGGCATTGCGCTAGCGGCTTCTTACGTGGCGCTGCTGCTGTTCCTCCGATTTCGCGATCATACCGAGGTCAGCTGGTGGAAGTGGGCTTCGGCTCTGATCATGGGGGATGCCGGTTGTAGCTGGCATCCCTTTTTTTACAGGCTATTTTTTTTGGTGACCTGGAGATTTAATGTTCCATTAACTTAATCATCTTCGGGATGGTTATAGGAGAAATTCTCAACATGGTTGATAGAATCGTTCCGCTGGTTCTGTACCAAGGATTTCAGCTCTCGAACCTCCCGGCGTAAATGCCGCAGCTCGGTGCGCATATTGGATTTGTCCACGGCCAGCCGGACCAGCAAAAAGAAAATGACTGCACAAACTCCCCACATTACCAGGACCGCCACTACGCCGCCTAAACCTATCATGCTACCACCGCTCATCAAAGCATTCAGCTCCCTTCTCCATCGCTTTCGGTTATCTGCTATATAAGCAGGGTGGAATTCACACAGCCTATAATGGACGCATGCTACCATCTATTTATAACAACGCTTGGAAGACACAAAAGTTAGAGTATCTCTGAGAAATCCAGCTATGGGCTTGGATTAAAATGCTTGTCGATCAGATGGCGCAAAAAAACCCACTCGCGGACAGTCGCGACTGGGCCTTAGGCTGCCTCATACTTAAAGCTTGGCGGTACGAGGTGAGATTCTGCCTTTTCGCTACCTGCTGAAACTCCTTACATATCCGCCAGCGTAGACCCCGTTTCCAGGAACGTTTTCATTCCGGAGAGGACCAGCGGCAGGCCGTTCTCCAGCACGCCCGCGGTAGGGAGCGCCTGTTCGAAATCGTCATGAATGGCCGTAACGAGTGTGACGCCGGGCATTTCTGCATGCTGAGCGATCTCCCACGTGACGCGGGAAGGCGTATCGTTCTCCGTGCCCGGCAAATTCACAAACTGCCAGCTCACGGCCAGCTTATGCGGGCGATCCAGTTCAAGGATGACCCCCTTGACCTTCTTTTCCCCCTCGGGGCCCAGGAGTTCAAAGGAAGAGCCGATTTCCCAGGAGGATTGAATGGCACAATTGAACCAAAACTTGGACGTTTTGGCCGGGTCGGTAATCGCCTGCCACACTTGCTCGGGACTCGATTTGATGGCGATCCGGTTGACATGCTTCGGTTGGGACTCCATTTGCGTCTCACGCTCCAATTCGAATTGAAGTGATGTTAATCCCGCCGCCCATGGTTCGGCGTATTTGCTGACCCAACGTTCGTATATTTGGCGGATGGGTACGGCGTTAAGGTAATGCAGCTTCTCCCGGCCGACCTTCCTTGTCGTAATGAGTCCGGCTTCCTCCAGCAGGTTCAAATGCTTCATCACGCCGAACCTGGACATGTCGAGCGGGGCGCACAAGTCGTTCAGCGTCCGTCCGTCATGCGCCTGCAGCAGGTCCAGAAGGGTACGGCGCGTGGGGTCGGCGAGCGCTTTAAATACTAGATTGTCCTCCAATCGTGACACCTCCTTTGCCGTATGCACATAAAAAAATGGAACAGTGCCCTTGACATGTTACCATATAGTAACGTATTATAATCTCATCAAGAGTGACAATATAGTCACATATTATCATACCCCGAATCGTTTGTCAGCCGGCAGTCGTTTACGTGCTGATGCAGCGCAGGGGAATCCAAAGGAGATGTATGAAATGAAAATGACTTTGATTGCCGGAAGCAACAATTCAGGATCTGTAAGCACCAGGCTCCTTCGTTATCTGGAGAGCCTGCTGGTCAGCGACGGAATTACGGTCTCCTTCGTGGATATCAGGGAGCTACAACTGCCGCTTTATTCGCCGGAATCAGGGCAAAATCCGGGGGCCTTACGGCTTCAAAATGAGATCGTTAATGCGGATGCACTGATTGTGGCCACACCGGAATACCACGGATCTATCTCGGGTGCGCTGAAGAATGCCCTGGATTATTTGACGCCGGGACATGTGGAAGGCAAGCCGGTTCTTTCCGTAAGCTCGGCAGGCGGACCGCTCGGCATCAGCTCGCTAACGCATCTACAGACGATCGTCCGCAACCTGCATGGCGTCAATTGTGCGGAATGGATTTCCGTAGGGTACGGTTCGAATGATTTTGCTCCGGATGGCGTGCCTTTGGATGCGGGCGTGAGGGAGCGGGCTGCCGCAGTACTGGGGCAGTTGATTAAGATGACCCGGCTGCTTTCAGCTGGGACGGTAGTTGTAACCGGATAGACAGTATATTTTTTTATACAATACGTGACCGAAAAGTAACATTATACATTTTACCATTGCATGATGCGCACCGGAGGATTTGAATATGACAACCCAAAAGGAGACGGATCGTTATGAACACAACGCGGCAGCAGCAGGTGGAAGCGGCAGTAAAATGGATTGAAGAGGCATGGAGGGAAGGGGCGTTGAGTCAATCGGGGCAAGGGTTTATCGGCCAGCTGGAAGAGGCATTCACAGACCGGCAATACGAAGTGGATGACGTGATGGTCCAGGGAGAGGAGGTTATTGCAAGGATTGTCATCACCGGCAAGCACACCGGAACATTTGCGGGGAACCCAGCCACGGGAAGGATGGTGCGCATCACGCAGTTCCACGAGTTCACGGTGAACGATGGGCGGATCGTTCATCGCTTCGGATGGTATGACACCGGTACGCTGCTCCCCCAACTGCAAGCTGGTGCCTGACGTCACCTGGTACGATACACCAAACATAAATCAGAGGAGATGGATCATATGACAACGACGGAGCAAAAAAATACCGAGGTGGTTGAAGCTTTTATTCGGGCGTTCTGGAACGGTAACGATCTAAGTGCGGCGGATACCTTTACGACAGAAGATTACCTGGAGCTCAGTTATCAATCGAAAGAAGGATTGAAGCAGTTTGCTGCTAAAATTCTGGAGGCTTTTCCCGATAAGCAGTATGAGGTAGAGGAAATCATCGCCGAGGACGACAAGGTTCTCGTTCGGATGACGGTCCGGGGCACCCATCGGGGTGTGTTCTTCGGCACTGCACCGACCGGACGCACGATGAACGTGACGCTGTACCGCCAATACCGCCTTAGAGACGGCAAAATCGCGGAGCATCGCGGCTGGATCGACATGGTGACGATGTGGAGCCAGATTCAGGCGGGATAAATCTAAACCTTCTGTAGGGAAATGGATCCCAAAACGTATCCAGTTTACAACCTCATAAACGCAGTATCTTTAGATCGGTACCCGCTGGATTCTAGGCGGTGGATACCGGTCTTTTCCTATCCCCGGAAAGCCTTGACCTTGAGCGCGCTCGAGGTCCTATACTGGGAACCATCTTACCCGTAAAGAAAGGATGGTACCCATGATTATGAATGCGTTGCAAGGAAAAGTGGTTATTTTAACAGGAGCCTCCAGCGGCATCGGAGAAGCGACGGCGAGGGTCCTCGCCCGAAGCGGAGCCCGGATGGTGCTCGCAGCAAGACGCGGAGAACGGTTAGAGCAGCTCAAGTTGGCGATTGAGCAGGAAGGAGGTACAGCGGTCTATCAAGTAACGGATGTGAGCGTGGAGGCGCAGATGGAGGTTTTGGCCCGGCTCGCCCTCGATACATTCGGACAAATCGACGTGCTGGTGAACAACGCAGGGATCAAGTGGGACCGGATGATCGATGTGAACATCAAAGGTGTGCTCTATGGGATCGGGACTGTGCTGCCGCATATGCGGGAGCGCCGGCAGGGGCACATCATCAACGTCTCGTCGGTGACCGGACACATCGTCCGCAAAACGTGGGCGGTTTACTCAGGCACCAAATTCGCCGTTCGGGCGATCACCGAAGCGCTGCGTCAAGAAGAGGCTGAGAACAACATCCGCACGACGATTATTTGTCCGGGAGGCGTCGACACCGAGCTGGTGCACACGATTACGAACGAAGAAGTGAAGCGGGACATCGAGGCTTCCATGGACATCGCCTTGACCCCGGAGGCCATCGCCCACGCTATTGCCTACGCCATATCCCAGCCGCCGCAAACGGCCGTCAATGAAATGATTGTAAGGCCCACCAGGCAGGAATTATAATACGAATAACCATGGCTCACCTGTCGTCAGGTGGGCCTTCGCTTAGGAGGGATTTGGAGGTATGAGCTACTCGATCGGGGAAGTGTCGGCCCATACCGGTTTGTCGATCCATACGCTGCGGTATTATGAAAAAGAAGGCATCATGCCGGGCGTTCAGCGCACCGAAAGCGGCATCCGCCTGTACGAAGCCAAAGATATCGAAGCGCTGGAGTTCATCTGCTGCTTGCGGGAAACGGGGATGGGCATTGCCGACATTAAACGATTCGTCAACCAGGCGACCACCATTGAGGAGCGGCTGGAGCGGCTCCGGGAACAAAGGCAGCACGTCCTGGAGCAAATGGCCCGGTTTAAGAAATATGAGGCTATGCTGGACCGCAAAATCGGTCTTTATCAAGACATGGCCCAAGGAGACTCCGATGAAAAACACCATGAGTAACGTCAGGCTCGCCCTATATCACCGGGATTATGAGGCTGGACTAGAAGCTTTTACGCTGCCTGAGGAGCAGCATGAATTCACCGCGCTACCGTTTGAAGTCATACAGAACGCGCTGGAGCGGAAGGAGCGGCATCCGATCGTCATTTTGGGGGATGAAGAGCCGGTCGGCTTTTTCATTCTGGACGAAGGGGAAGACCGGGGGCAGTACTCGGATAACCCCAATGCCCTGCTGCTGCGGGCATTCTCTATTGATCACAGGCACCAGGGACAAGGTTACGCGACGCAGTCCCTGCTCGGCCTGAAGGAGTTTGTCAAGCAGCATTTCCCGACGGCTGATGAAGTGGTCCTTGCCGTGAATATGAGAAACACTGCCGCGCGTCATGTCTATCTCAAAGCGGGTTTCCGTGATGAGGGACGCACCCGGATCGGGCCGGCGGGTCCGCAGCACATTCTGGTGCTCGGGATATCATAGGGAGAGCATAGAGAAGAAATGAATAAAGTTCCTTGCGGCGCAGGCGATCCATTGGCTTGTGCCGTATTTTTTTCAAACGCGGCTGCAGCTGTTGGCTCTGAATTCCCTCCCCAATAAAATGACCTTTCCCTGGCGTCGCCTTCCCCAAACGACCGGCAGACAAGACTAAAATTGCATACCACCCGATTATATGCTATGACTGAACTACAATCTTAAAGGAATATAGGTGTGGGATCAGATGAGAATAAAAGCCCTGTTTATAGCTCCATATGCAGCCATGGAAAACTTGATCGAGACATGCCGTGCGGAAGAGAAGGATTTGGACCTTCAGATCCGGGTCGGAAATCTTCAAGAGGGGGTTGCCATCGCCAAGCAGGCGGAGGCCGAAGGGGTCGACGTCATCATCAGCCGCGGCGGAACGGCCAAGCTGATCGGGGAGGCCGTCGATATCCCCGTCGTCGACGTGCATGTATCCGGCTATGACATGCTGCGGGTATTAACGCTGGCGAACGATTTTCCGCGGAAAAAGGCGATTGTCGGCTTTCCCGCCATCACCCTCGGCGCCAAGGCCATCATCGATTTGCTGGAAATTCCGATCGATATTTTCACGATTCATGACGAGGACGAGACGGAGAGCCTGCTCAGAAGGCTCAAGGAGGAAGGCTACCAGCTGATTATGGGGGATGTGGTGACCTTCGAAACGGCGTCCCGGCTGGGGCTTGTGGGCATTCTGATCCAGTCCGGGCGGGAAGCGATCTTTGATGCCTTTCAGGAGGCGAAGACCGTCTCCCGCTGGATGATGAAGAACCGGCAGGAAATCGAAAGGCTCAAAGCCGTGCTGCAGGTTACGGCAGGGGATGTGATGGTCCTGGCGGAGAACGGGCAGGTGGTGTATGAGCAGTGGAAGCATTTTGATTCCCGTCCCGTCCCGCATGTCGGCTTGGATCGCCACGCTTTCCGGGAGACGGCAGCGGTCCGGGAAACCAGCCATGCGAGCGATGCGGATGGCAGGCCGCTGAAGATCGTCAAAACCCGGGTCACGGTGGAAAATGGGGCTTATTGGGTGTGCGAATTTTTGCGCGTCCATATGAATTCGCCGGCCGAGGCGGTTTTGCAGGTGAAGACGGGCACGCCGCCGCTGATCATTCATCAGAGCGAAGCGATGGACGCTTGTTTGTCGATGATCGACCGTTGCCTCTCCGCATCCCGGTTTGTGCTGATCGGGCCGAGGGGGGCCGGCAAGGAATTGATCGCACGTTATATTCATGACCGCAAGTTTGGCGGGGAGGGCCTGCTCGCCTCCGTCCAGGCGGCCGATATGCTGGTCCTTGATCCCGAAGAAGTCGACACGGAGATCAAGACGCTCCATATCCACGCGCTCGATATGATGGATAGCGGCCTGAAGGCAGAGCTGTGGCGGAGGATGAACGCTTTTCAGGGAAGGGGAATTGCCCTCATCTTCACGATGGTTGAGGAGCAGCATTTGTGGGGAACCTATGAGGACGGGATCGCCCGGATTCATGTACCTGCGCTGGCGGAGCGAAAAGAGGATATCCGGGAGCTGGTTACCTCGTTTTTGCTGTATTTTAACCAAACGCAGGGCACCTCGCCTATTAAAATGACGGACAAGGGACTGGCCCTGTTAGTGGACTACGGCTGGCCGGGCAACGTATCGGAACTGCGGGCGCTGCTTCAGGAGGCGGTGCTTTTGGAGAAAGGGTACGTCATTGAGCATGCCTTGATCGAACAGCTGCTGCAGCGAAAAGGCGAGGCTGCCGGAGCGATCGGCGGAGATCTGCTGAACGGCACGCTGGAACAGATCGAGAAGGCGATCATTGAGAAGGTGCTCGAGCAGGAAGGCTTCAACCAAACCAAGGCGGCGAAGCGCCTGAACATTAACCGGTCGACATTATGGAGAAAGCTAAAGGACTAATATGGATTCGCCACAGATTGTTTAAATATGCAACACTTTTAGTTAAATGAATTTTATTTAGCTAAAAAGTGTTGCATTATTTTTTGTAAACGTTTATCATAATCGATGTAATCGTTTTTTGTAATCGCTTTTACAGAACAAACTGTTTAAATTTACAACACAGGAGATGACACAGCCATGAAAATAAAGGCAGCCATTGACAAAGTCCCCGGCGGGATGATGTTGATCCCTTTGCTGATCGGCGCCCTGATTCGGACGTTCTTTCCGCAAGTATTCGATATGCCGGAATTCAAAAGCTCGTTTACAGGCGGTCTGTTGACAGGCACATCCGCGCTGCTTGCCGCCTTTTATATTTGCTTGGGATCGACGATTCGGTTTCAGGCAACCGGTTACATTTTGAAGAAGGGCGTCAGCCTTTGGGCAGGTAAAATCGGTACGACCTTCTTGATCGCCCTGCTGATCAAAGCGATTTTCCCGGACCAGAACAATCTATTTCTGGGACTGTCGGCTCTGGCCATCATCGCGGCATTCTCCGACACCAACGGCGGCCTGTACATGGCGCTGATGGGTCAGCTCGGCAAGAAAAAGGAAGACGTCGCCGCGTATTCGATCATGTCTCTGGAATCCGGCCCGTTCTTTACGATGCTCATTCTTGGCGTCGCCGGCCTGGCCAGCTTCCCGATTATGGCGTTTGTCTTTGCCATTCTGCCGCTAGTGCTCGGCATGATCCTCGGGAACCTCGACGAGAAGATGCGCGAGTTTCTGAGCAAGGGACAGGATGTCATCATCCCGCTCTTCTCGCTTGCGATTGGCGCCGGCATTAACTTGACCAACGTGGTCAAAGCCGGATTCTCCGGCGTCATTCTCGGGATTGGTGTTGTTGTGATCACCGGGATCGTCCTGTTCCTGATCGACCGTCTGACCGGCGGCGACGGCGTGGCCGGGATTGCGGCTTCGTCGACGGCAGGCAACGCCTCGGCGGTACCGATGGCGGTTGCCGCAGTGTACTCCGGGTACAGCAGCATTGCTGCGGATGCAACGCTTCAGGTTACGGCATGCGTCATTGTGACGGCGATTCTGACCCCGCTTCTGACGACCTGGTTTGCAAGACGGGCGCAGCGGCGGAGTTCACAGGCGTAAGTGGCATGGACAAGGAATCAAGTAAGGGAGTCGTTCAACATGCAGCATATGTACATTATCGCAGATGATTTGACGGGAGCTAATGATGCCGGCGTGCAGCTGTCCAAGATCGGGATCACGTCCACCGTGTATCTCGATTCCCAGGCAGCTCCGGCCAAGCCGGACGGGGATGTTGCCATTATTGATACGGACACCCGGGCCGCCGGTGAGCAGGAAGCATACGACAACGTTTCTCAAGCAAGCAATCTGTTTTACCAGCAAGGGTATCTTCAAGTATATAAAAAAATGGACTCGACCTTACGGGGGAACGTGGCTGCCGAGCTGGCAGCCGTCGTTTCCGTTCATCAGCCGGAAGTGGTCGTGATTGCCCCGGCGTATCCGAAGATGAACCGTCAAACCCTTGACGGTTATCAGCATGTTCACGGGCAGCGCGTCTCGGAGACCGAATTCGGACGCGATCCCAAAACGCCGGTCCAGGATAGCTTCATCGCGAATTTGTTTCGGCCGTATGCAGGTCAGCAGAGCATCGTCCTGATCGACCTTGCGCAGCTGCACGGGCCGGCGGAACGGTTGATGCAGACAATTGAGGAACATGCCGCATCGGGACGGACCTGGTTTATATGCGACGCGGCGACGGATGAAGATCTGCAAAAGATTGCCGAGGTTTTTGCCCGTGCGGGTAAAAAGACGGTATGGGCCGGTTCGGCCGGCCTGATCGAGTTTTTGCCGGAAGCGCTCCGGCTGAAGCGGACCGATGACCGTCCGGGGGACCGGCTGCGGGTCGCCAAGACGCTGACCGTGTCCGCAAGCTTGTCGCAGGTGACCAAGCAGCAGCTCGAGAACGTGCGGTCGATGCCGGACACCTGCTTCGTGGAGCTGGATCCGGTGGAGCTAATCAAGCGTACGTACGCTCTGCCGGACGTCATGGCCGCCTTGGCCAGGGAAGCGGATAAGAAGCATTTTGTATTGTTTGTCGATTCGTCGGTCGACAATAGAGAGGCAACGAAGCGGCTGGAAGCCGAGCTTTCGATCGGAAAAACCGAAATCGGCGAGACGATTTCCAGGGAGCTCGGGGCGATCGCCCGGGAGATCTTGGGCGCATACGAGGACATTAACGGCCTGATTCTGACTGGCGGCGATACCGCCAAGGCGGTATGCAATCAGCTGAACATGAACCAGATGCAGCTGTGCACCGAGGTGGAGGCCGGGCTTCCGCTCGGAAAGCTGCGCGGCGGAGCGGATACAAGAGAGTACTGGGCCGTAACGAAGGCTGGAGGATTCGGTAATGAGCATTCTTTGATGAATGCGTTGATCTATATGAGTGGAGAGGATGAATGAAAATGAGCGAAACCAAAGCTGTCATTGGCATTACGATGGGGGACGGAGCCGGTGTTGGACCCGAAATTATTCTGAAGAGCCTGCAGAACCAGGGGATTTACGACCTGTGTCATCCGCTGGTGATCGGGGATGCCAAAATTCTGAATCGGGCCAAGGCTTATGTCAACAGCAGCCTGAACGTCGAAGCGGTGACCGAGGATCAGCTCAGCACTCTGAACTATGAGCACGGCACCGTCTACTGCCTTGACCTGAATCTGCTTAGTGAAGACCTTCCGCTTGGACAGGTATCGGCTGAGGCCGGCCACGCGGCGTTCGAGTATTTGGCCAAAGCGATCGATTTGGCGAAGAAGCAGCAGATCGACGCCATCTGCACCGCTCCGCTGAATAAGGAAGCCCTGCATAAAGGCGGCCACAAATACCCGGGCCATACGGAAATTTTGGCCGATCTGACGGGAACAAGCGAGTTTTCCATGATGCTCTCCGCGCCGAACCTCAAGGTTATTCATGTCACGACTCACGTCGGTCTGATTGATGCGGTGAAAATGATCAATCCGGAGCGCGTATACCGCGTTATCCAATTGGCGCATGAGACGCTGACGAAGTCCGGCATCGCGCAGCCGCGCATCGCCGTTTGCGGCATCAATCCGCATGCGGGTGAGAACGGCCTGTTCGGCTACGGCGAGGAAGAGGAGAAGGTCGTGCCCGCCGTGCAGCGCGCCCAGGACGAGGGCATCAACGTGGTCGGACCGCTGCCTGCGGACACGCTGTTCTTCCGCACCGTCCGCGGTGACTTCGATATCGTCGTCGCCATGTATCATGACCAGGGCCACGGACCGGTCAAGGTACTCGGCCTCGACGCAGGCGTGAACATCACCGTCGGCCTGCCGATTATCCGCACAAGCGTAGACCACGGCACCGCCTTTGACATTGCGGGCAAAGGGATCGTGGAAGAGAAGAGCATGATGGAAGCGATCCGCCAGGCGGTTGAACTGGCGCCGAAGAAACTATAAATCAAGCTTAAGAAGTAGATGGCTCCTTAGATGGGGGCCATCTTTTTTATTTCCCAGGTTCCTTTCATTATCGTTCAGAAAATATTCAGAAACAATTCAGCGGATTTTCATCCAAATGCTATACTGTTGTAATGGGAACCTCCCTGACTTACGTCTTAACAATGATAGGCGCGGCTGGTTTTCCGCATACTAAATAAAAATTTATATCATAGCAGCATTTACGGTAAAACGGCGATCCTATGGATATATCTGAATTGGGCAAAGGAGGGATGCTCATGCTTAAGCGAATCTGGCCCTTCGGCCTGATTGTTCTTGTTCTCATATTTGCGTATATTCTGCTCCGGTTCATTCTCTCGTCCATGACCATCGGCGATTTGGTCGGGCAGATTCGGCTTCAGCAGGCCGATGATCCGTCCGTTAAGCATGTCGTGCTGATCGCCCAGGAGCTCGACAACCCGTTCTGGCGGGAAATGGAGCAGGGGGCGGAGGAAGCGGCGGGCAAGCTGGGGATGCGGATTGATTATACCGGGCCGATCCGGATCAATCCCGCCGAGCAGATGAGGCTGCTGGAAAGGGCGATCGCATCCAGGCCCGACGGCATCCTTGTGCAGGGAATCGTGGATCCGGAATACGATGCGCTGATTCAAAGAGCCACAGGGCAAGGAATTCCGGTGATTACGGTTGACGCGGATGAACCAGGCAGCTCCCGCCTGGCCTATGTCGGAACCGACAACCTGGGAGCGGGAAAACGAATGGGCGAATTGGTGCTGAAGGAAGCGGCCGGCCAAGGGAAGATCGGCGTCATGATCGGAAGCGAACGCGCCGAAAATATGCAGCTGCGCCTAGCGGGATTTCGTTCGGTGGTTTCTGCGGCTCCCGGCTTTGCCATCGTGGACGTCCGATCCTCCAACATCTCGCGGATCGGGGCGGCCAAGCAGGCTGAGGCGATGCTGAAGCAGCATCCGGACATCCAGACGATCGTCGGTTTCAGCTCCCTTGACGCGGCCGGAATTGTGGAAGGCATCCAAGCTGCGGGCAAGACGGGGATCCAGGTATACGGCTTTGATGACTTGCCCATTACCCGGCAGGGGATCGAGAAGGGCGACATCTCGGCGTCCATTGTGCAGTCTCCGAAAGAAATGGGGGCCCGGTCGATCGCTCTCTTGGACGAGCACTTTCATGGCAAGTCCTTTGCAGCCGAGTATTTTATCCCGACGAGCGTTATGGACAAGGCGGCGCTGAAGCTGGAGGTGGACGGCCCATGAACATGCGCCGAATGCTGCTCATTGTGATCCCCGCCTTGTTTGTTCTGACGAACGCGGTATCCTTTTTTATTTTTCAAAGCGGACGAACCGTTCAGCAGAGCTATAATATGATGCTGGACCGGGTATTACTATACAAACAAATCGATGCGGAGACCCGCAGCAATTTAAGCGCCGTCAATGTGTATCTGGCGGACCGGAGCGAGCGGAGCCGGCAAATCTATCAGGAGCATCAGAGCCAGCTCATGAAGTTGCAGGCGGAATTGAAGGCCCAGGATGCCATTCCGTCCACAGAGACGAGCGTACGGAGCTACCGGAATCTGCTGGAAACGTTTGTTTCGCAGGAATCCGGCATCCTGCAGGCGTTAAGCGGCAAGACCCCGCTGGCGTACGCGAATTCCTACGCGGCGGCGGAGAAGACGGCCGGTTTCATCCAGGAAGAAGCGTACCGGCTGATCGACCAGGAGCTGAGCTATTATCAGCCCCTCTACCGGAGCATTCTGGTGCAGACCGACCGGATGAACCAATGGGGCGTCGCCTTGTTTATATTCAGCACGCTGATCAGCGTGCTGCTGGCCTACTGGATCTCCCTCCGCATTACGAGACCGATCCGGCAGCTGGCCCGGACGGCCCGGCAAATTTCAGACGGCAACCTGCAGGTGAAGCCGCCGGTGATGAAGAGCCGCGACGAGTTTCGGATTCTGTCCGAAGCTTTCGTGCAGATGCAGGACAATTTGAAATCGCTCATCCGAAAGGAGAAAGAGGGGCTGGAAAAGGACCGGCTCGTCAAGGAGCTGGAGCTTGAGGTGCTGCAGAACCAGATCAATCCTCATTTCCTGTTTAATTCCCTGAACGTGCTGTCTAAGCTGGCGCTGATCGAGGGGGCCGAGAAGACGAGCGATCTCACGGTCACGATGTCCAATCTGCTGCGTTACAATCTGCGCCAGCTGGACCGGCCGGTGCCGCTCCGCGACGAGGTGGAGCACGCGAAGGAGTACTTTACGATTCAACAGGCGCGGTTTCGCGACCGCATCCGGTTCGTTACGGATATCGACGAGAAGGCTCTGGATGTGCTCGTGCCGGTGCTGACGCTGCAGCCGCTGCTGGAGAACGTGTTCGTGCACGGCATCGAAGGCATGGAAGAGGGGGCCGAGGTTCGGCTTGTGGTCTCTGCCGTGCCGGGCGGGACACGGATTGCCATTTCTGATAACGGGATCGGGATGAGCGAGGAGGTCCGGCGGTCGCTGCTGGATACCGACGCTCCGCGCCCGCGGGAACAGGGAGGCGGAGAAGAACGGCACGCCGCAGGGCACTCGACGGGCCTCGGAACCCGCAACGTGTTTAAGCGCCTGGAGCTGTTCTATGACAGAAAGGATTTGATCGACATTGACAGCGAGCCCGGGAAGGGGACGACGGTCCTCTTGAACATCCCTGCCGCACGAAAGGAGGATGGCCATGTATCGTCTGCTGATCGCCGATGATGAAGCGCTGGAGCGGGAAGGCATCGAATGGATCGTAAACCGGATGATGCCGGATACGTTTGAAACGGTCCATGCAGAGAACGGCCGGATGGCCATACAGAAGGCGGAAGAGCATCGCCCGCACATCGTCATGATGGACGTGAGAATGCCGGGCATTCAGGGGCTGGAGGCGCTGAAGGAGATTAAAGCCCAGCATCCGCAGGCCAAAATGGTTCTCATCACCGCCTATGAAAATTTTGAATATGCCAAGCAGGCGATCTCCCTCGGCGTGCACGAGTATTTGGTCAAGCCGGCCAAAAGGGAGCAGATTGTTTCGGTGCTGAACCGCCTCGTGCAGGAGCTGGAGGAGGAGCAGCACAAGCGCGATGAGGAGCTTGCGGTGCGCGAGCAATTTTTTCAGCTGCTGCCGCTGGCCGAGACGGAAATCGCGCTGCATTTGATGTCGGGCCATGTCAATGAGACGGAGACGGGCCATCTGGCCGATATTTTGCAGCTCCCGGTCGACAAAGGCTGCTCCCTGGTGCTTGGACTGTCCGAAGTAGGGGACGCCAAGAAAAAGGTGTACGACGCCGTGAAAACGGCTGCGCATGCAGCGCCCAAGGACGGCTACGGCACGGTCGTCAGCTCGCTCATTCACAGCCATATGGCACTGTTTCTGCTGGGAACGAGGCAGGCCGGGGACACGGCGCTGGCCGAAGCCGCCAGCGAGCTCGGCACCCGATTGGCAGACGTTTTGCGGGAGCAGTGCGGGATGGCCGTCCCGGTCGGCATCGGTACCGTCCAGAATCGGGCGGAAGGCATCAAACGGTCTTATTACGAGGCGGTCTTCGCCTCCAGGTATGACCCGGAAGGGAGCAGCATTTGCCGCTTCGAAGACCTGATTGAGGCTTCGGGTGCCGACAGGGCGCATGCGGAGAAGCTGATCAACGGAACCGGCGATGCCGGAGAGAGCGTCTACGTTGAGCTGGCGATCCGACAAATCCGCGAAGAGCGGGAGCAGCGGACCACCAACATGCTTGACCGGGCGTTAATGTATATCCGGGGCAAATTTCAGGAGGAGCTGCCGCTCGAGGATGTGGCGGAGCATGTCCATTTGAATCCGTACTATTTCAGCAAGGTATTCAAACAGCAGACCGGGGAAACCTTTATCGACTATGTGACCCGGCTGCGGATCGACAAAGCCAAGGAGCTGATGAAGGACGGCCGGTACAGCATGAAGGAGGTCTGTTACCAGGTCGGGTACAAGGATCCGAACTACTTCAGCCGGGTATTCAAAAAAGTGACGGGTCTCACGCCGTCCGAGTATAGAATGCAGCACCAATGAGAGAACAGTCCATGCTTGTATACAGGCATGGACTTATTTGTGATGACGGTCGAATTTGTGCTAGTCCGGACTTTTAAGGATGCCGTCGGAGCGATTTTATGCTGATCTACCGCAAATAAGTGAAGGGAATCGAAAGCGGATGCAAAGGTCCCCCATGTTACAATGGATGTAGGTTTTTAGTGATGATTTCTTGGACTTCATCCATCCAAATTAATGACATGGAAGGGATAATATATGAGCTCAATTACATTGGAACATAGCAGCGAGCAGGATAGCCAGAAAATCAGCATGAAGTTCGTGACGCTGGTGTCCATCGTAGCCGCATTGGGCGGGCTGTTGTTTGGTTTTGATACAGCCGTAGTATCGGGTGCGATCGGTTTCATGGAGAAGCGATTTAACCTGAACGATTTTCAGACAGGCTGGGCGGTTTCCAGTTTGATCATCGGCTGTATTCCCGGGGCGCTGTTCTCCGGCATGTTAAGCGACAAGTTCGGCCGGAAAAAGGTCATTATTACGGCAGCGCTTCTCTTTATCATCGGATCGATCGGCTCGGCCATTCCGAATACGTTCAGCGGGTTTACTATGGCCCGGATGATCGGCGGTCTTGGCATCGGCATTACCTCCACCTTGTGTCCACTGTATAATGCGGAGATCGCGCCGGCCAAATATCGCGGCCGCCTCGTGGCATTAAACCAGCTGGCAACGGTTACAGGCATCTCGCTCGTGTACTTTGTCAACCTGTGGATCGCCGGACTCGGCGACGACGCCTGGGACGTGTCGAGCGCCTGGCGCTGGATGTTTGGCTTTGGCGTCCTCCCCGGTGTACTGTTCCTCGTGTTGCTGTTCTTCGTGCCGGAAAGCCCAAGATGGCTGATCAAACAGGGACGCGCGGCGGCAGCGCTGCCGATCCTGCTCAAGATTCATGGTGAAGACCTGGCGAAGCAGGAAGTGCGGGATATTAAGGAATCCTTTAATCAGGAAAAAGGATCGATCCGCCAGCTGTTCGGACGGGGCCTGCGCATGGCGATGATCGTGGGCATCGGTCTGGCCATTCTGCAGCAGGTAACCGGCATCAACGCAGTGCTGTATTATGCGCCTGTAATCTTTAAAGAGACCGGTGCCGGCACGAACGCGGCGCTGATCCAGACGATCTTTGTCGGCGTGATCAACGTCCTCTTCACGATTTTGGCCATTTGGCTGATCGATAAAGTAGGACGGAAAGCGCTGCTGCTGGTTGGGTCGGCCGCGATGCTGATCTGCCTGGCCGTGATCGGAACGGCCTTCCAGACTGGACATACCTCCGGCCCGCTGGTCCTGATCTTCATTCTGATTTACGTCGCTGCCTTTGCGATCTCGCTCGGACCGGTGGTGTGGGTCCTCATTTCCGAGATCTTCCCGAACCGGGTCCGCGGCATCGCAACGGCGATTGCGTCGATGGCTTTGTGGATCGCCGACTACGTCGTATCCCAGGCCTTCCCGCCGATGCTGTCTTCGACAGGTCCGGCAGCCACCTTCTGGATCTTCGGCGTCATGTCGCTGATTTGCCTCGTATTTACCTGGCGCGCGGTACCGGAGACCAAAGGAAAGTCCCTGGAGGAAATGGAATCTATGTGGGCGCAAGGAAAATAATACGCATATAAAAAGGGGAGTTTCCCGGGTCGATGAACCTGGGAAACTCCCCTTTTTATGTTGGATACAGCCGACGATCCGGTTATAGAATCCGGCGCGCGGTGACGAACCGTTTTTTCCATTGGCCGTCAAAGGCTTCGACGTGAACGCCGAGCTCCTTGGAGTACGTGTGCAGAATTTGATTATTGCCCATATAGATGCCAACATGACCGATATCCAGCCCGCGGGCGCTGAAGAACAGCAGGTCCCCTTTGCGAAGGTCGCTCAGGGACACTTCCCTGCCTGCCTTCGCCTGGTCGTAGGACACGCGGGGCAGCTCGACCGACAGCACATCCTCGTAAACCCGCTTAACGAAGGAAGAGCAGTCGAATGTCTTCGTCTGGTCTGAAGAAGCCCCGAATTCGTAAGGGGTACCGAGGAACTTTTTACCGTAGGCGATCAGCTCGTCCGCCTGCATGTCGGCTAGCGAGACGCTGGCATAGTCGGTATATTTCGGCTTGGCCGATATGTATCCCGTTTGGTGATTATCCGTCTCCACCTCCAGCCAGAGGGCGTTCACCTCGCGGATGACATGCACTTTCTGTCCGGCGGCAAGCATGCCGAGAGATGTTTCATTGCTCGATGAATCCGGTTTACTGCGCAGGTTCACCCCCCAGCGGATGGAGGTCTCAAGCGTAACCTTGGACGTAATCCGGACGGTGTGCGCATCCGGCTGCCAAGCAACCTCGCTGCCCAATGCCTCGCTCACAAAACGCAGCGGCACGAGGGAATATCCGCCGGAGATTTGACCCGGCACCGTCACCTTGAGGGCTTGTCCGTTCAGGTTCGCGGTATGCTCGCCGATCCGGTAGGTCAGCGTGGTGGCCCCCTTGGTGGCCTTCAGCGTCTTCGTGGCGTTATCCCAGGACAGCTTGGCCCCTTGGCGCTCAAACAGGCCGCGCATCGGCACGAGTACCGTGCCGCCGACATTCAGCGGCTGCACTTCGGTCTGCAGCTGCTGGCCGTCCAGATAGACGGCGATCGGCTTGTTGGATGCCGGGGCGGCATCCGCATAAACCGACGTGCCTGCGATCATGGCGGCAGCCAATCCGGCAAGAACCGCCCCTTTTTTTCTCATCATGTTATCATCACCTTGCTTTAACAGGATTGACGGTTCGTGGATGATGAACCGCATCGGACAAGGGCTTCCGGCGGGTATCTTTACCAAGAAGTCCCTGTATAGTTGGACGAGAGGGAGCCGAATTGGTTTTGTTCTTCATCATTGGTAAATTAATGAAACACACATTCTCTAGCGGAAGCCCTGGATTTGACCTGGCAGCTTTTCCACCATTTGCTTGAAATTTGCCGGGGCTCCCTTCACAATGAGGGGATAAGCCAATGGGACAGGATGGGGATACGGCGATGGTTGATGTACTGAATCGGAATCACGTGAACGTGATCGGGGAGGGCGACCGGACGCTGCTTTTTGCCCACGGATTTGGCTGTGACCAGAGTATGTGGCAGTATATCCTGCCGGCATTTGAAGACCAATACCGCATCGTGCTTTTCGATTACGTCGGTTCAGGCAAGTCGGATTTGAGAGCGTACACGTCTGAAAAATACCGCACGCTTCGCGGCTATATGCAGGACGTGCTGGATATTATAGATGCGCTGGAGCTGGACAAGGTGACGTTCATCGGACATTCGGTCAGCTCTATGATCGGCATGCTTGCTTCGATGGAGCGTCCGGGCCGCTTTGACAGGCTGGTGATGATCGGCCCGTCCCCGCGCTACTTGAATGATGAAGGCTACTTCGGCGGCTTTGACCCGGAGGATATTGCCGAGCTGCTGGAAATGATGGAGATGAATTTTGCCGGATGGGCCAGCTTCATGGCTCCGCTGGCCATGAACAACCCGGAGCGCCCGAAGCTCAGCCAGGAGCTGGAGCGGAGCTTTATCTCGGCCGACCCGGCCATTGCCCGGGAATTCGCCGAAGTGACGTTTATGTCGGATCACCGGCAGGAATTGCCCCTGGCGTCGGTTCCGGCGCTTATTATGCAGTGCTCGGAAGACAGCGTGGTGCCAATCGAAGTCGGTGCGTATTTGCACCGGCATTTAAGGAACAGCACCTTTCGGCTGATGGAGGCAAAGGGCCACTACCCGCATATCAGCCACCCGCAGGAGACGATCGCCGTCATTCGGGAATACTTGGCGGCACCGGGGCTCTCCTGAGTCACAAGTATAGAAAGGATTACAAGATACATGGATAACCGGTTAAACTACGCTCCCTGCGGTTATGTCTCCATCACACGTGAAGGTTCGGTCGTAGATGTGAACCAAACGTTTCTCGATATGATGGAATACCGGGAGGAGGACCTGGTGGGCAGGCATATTGAATCGATCATGTCCACGGCCAACAAGCTGATTTTCCACTCGTATTTCTACCCGTACATTCATCTGGACGGCCATGTGAATGAGCTGTTTATCAGTTTAAAGAACGGTAGGGGGCAAGCGGTTCCCTTCATACTGAATGGCAGACGGTTTGAGCAGGACGGGGTGGAGACGATCGACTGCATTTTGGTGCAGATGAAGAGGCGCCTTGATTATGAACAGGAGCTGCGCACCGCCAAGAAGCAAATGGAGGAAGCGTATTGGAAAAAGGACCAGGCGCTCGAAGAGCTGCAGCGGATCCATCAGGAAATCGAACAAAAGCAGGCCCAGCTTGTGGAGATGAACGCGGTGCTGGTGGAGCTGTCGGTTCGGACAAGCTGACCGGGCTCAAGAACAGGAGGTACTTCCAGGAACAGCTGGACAGCCGCCTGTCAGGCGAACCCGAAACGGGCCGGCCGCTCTCCCTGGCCATTCTCGATATCGATCATTTTAAACAGGTGAATGATACCTGGGGGCATCCTGCCGGGGATGAAGTGCTGGTCCAGCTGGGGGAAGTGCTGACGGCTTGCTCCCGGGAGGATGATATTCCGGCCAGGCTGGGCGGCGAAGAATTTGTGCTTATTCTGCCGGATACCGATGCGGCGGAAGCCTTGGAGCGGGCAGAGCGGCTTCGGGCCGCAGCCGAAAAGGCGGACTGGCCGGTCGGGCGGATTACGGTCAGTGTAGGCGTGGCGACCGCTTCCGCAGGGGACACGGAGGCCACGCTGCTGAAAAAGGCCGACGAGGCGCTGTATGCGTCCAAAACGCATGGGCGGAATCAGACGACCCACTATAATGAACTGGATGGAAGGCTTCCTTGATGAAGGAGGCCTTTTTTCGTTCGTACCGTTAGCACTTGATCATTCTCCCGAAGCTAGCTGGCCCTCTGCCGCCTCGCTGGCGGGTGGCAGCGTCATGCCCTTTTTCCAAATGAGAATATGATCCTCCGGGGTGCCCAAATAAACCGCTTGGATCCCAGTTCCGGTGCCGTTAGGGTCATGATTCGCTCTTTGCTCGTCGAGGTTGATCCAGTAATACGTATTCGCCAGGCCGATATCGGCAAAGGCCTTCGATTTGATGACGGGGCGAAGGGGAGTCATATAGAAATTTCCGTTCTCATCGAGATTATAGCTGACCTGCTTCACGTTATAGCCATCGGTCATTTTGACGTGATACGCGATGGTTCCGTTTTTCATCAGGCCAACGTCGGTAACCTCGATCACTTTGGTAGGGACGCTCCGGATATTCCAACCGGTTAATAACAGGTATCCTCCGATTAGCACCCCACAAACGAAGGTAGCAATGGCTAGTCCTTTGATAAAAGCGACAGCCTTGGAGCGGTTCCAGTACGCGGCGATCCGGCGTAGGCTGCTGGCCTGGGTTTGGTGTTCGCGGGTGGCGTCTGTATCCAGCATCAGCTCGTCCCCCAATTTGTCTAAAGCAGCTCGGCACTCCTGGCATAGCCTAATATGGCTTTCGACCAGCTCGCGGGTATCCGGACTGCACACCTCGTCGTGATATAACGGCAGCAGGTCCTGAATTACATGGCATGATATAGAAGGTTTGTTCATTGTTCCTCCTCCTGATAGCGTTCTTGGATTTTCTGTTTAGCCCGGTGAAAGGTCACTCGGGCCCAGCTCTCCGTCTTGCCGAATATGCGGCAAATGTCCACAAAAGGTAATTCGCCGAATACTCTCAGCGTAAATACTTCTTTGTAGGGCTCCCCCAGTTCGTGCAAAATGCGGTGGATCCGCAGCGCCTCCGATTGCAGGACAACCTTGTGCTCCACATTTAGCTGGCTTACGGGATCTGTCTCCGGTTCAGCACGCTGATACCGCTTTTGCCCTTCCCAGTACGAGAAATATGTATTCTTCGCGATTTGGCACAGCCATACGCTGATCTTGCATGTTCCCTGAAAGGTATCGATCCGCTTGAGCGCTTTATAGAACGTCTCTTGGGTGATCTCTTCGGCAATGTGCTCGTTTCGACTAAGCGAGAGTACAAAACGGTATACCTCTTGAAAATATTGATCGTAGATTTGCTGAAGATCCTCCACCGATTCACCTCCTTGTCTCTTATAAGACTTCGGTCAACAGGATTCGTTACACGCTTTTCCAAAAAACGAAGGCGCCCTTGCCCAGTACATTCCTGCAACAGCAACCCTCTCCAATTCTCCGGAATTCGTAGACGATTTACGGGTTTTGTCGTAGAATGATTTCTATTACACAAGAAGTGAGGTTCGGAGAGATGAATGCTGTTGCAAAAGTAAGCAAGATTGTCGGTGGCACGTTTTCGGTTTGGGTCATTCTGTTTGCTTGTCTGGGCTTTTTTTTACCTGATGTCTTTACCCCGTTAAAGGGCTACATTTCTATCTTTTTGGGCATCGTGATGTTCGGCATGGGGCTGACCTTATCCTCCGCCGACTTTCGCGAAGTTTTCCGCAGGCCGCTCGAAGTACTGATCGGCGTGGTCGGCCACTTTATCATTATGCCGCTGCTGGCCTATGTTCTGGCGCTGGTGCTGAACCTGCCGCCGGATATCGCCGTAGGCGTCATCCTCGTCGGATGCTGCCCAAGCGGCACCTCGTCCAATGTCATGACGCTGCTGGCGAAGGGAGATGTTGCGCTGGGGGTATCCATCGCTTCCGTATCCACCATTATCGCACCGCTGGCTACGCCGGCGCTGATCAGCCTCTTGGCCGGCCGCTGGATGCCGGTCGATGCCGGCGCGCTCATCAAGGATATCCTGATGGTGGTCATTCTGCCGATCGTGCTCGGAGTTATCGTTAAGTCCTTGTTTAAAAGGCAGGCCGAAGCCAGCGCTCAGGCGCTCCCGCTCGTCTCCACCCTGGCCATTGTGCTGATCGTGGCAATCGTTGTGGCCGGCAGCCGGACCAAAATCATCGAAAGCGGTTTGCTTATTTTTGCGGTCGTCATTCTTCACAATCTGCTCGGGTATGCCCTTGGCTATTTGTTTGCCAAGCTCTTCCGCATGAATCTCAGCAAACGCAAGGCGGTTTTGTTTGAGACCGGCATGCAGAATTCGGGTCTGGGCGCGACGCTCGCGGCAGCTCATTTCAATCCGGTCGCTGCCGTGCCGAGCGCGATATTCAGCGTGTGGCATAACATTTCCGGCTCACTCCTTGCCACCTGGTTCGCCCGGCGCTATGAGCAGGCGGAGATGGATAAGAATCGGTAAGGCAATACTGGAATCATACTCCTTGTAAGAGGCTTGTCCGTGTGACAAGCCTCTTTTTCCTTTGAAATCGGACAGGCGCCGCACAAGGGAGGACATACACCATCGGCGGGCCGTGCTAGAGAAGCGTATGTTATAGCAGTAGATACCTCTCATAGATTGTAGATTGAAAGAAGGGATACGATGCGATCAAAGATGCGGTCAAAGCAAAGGAAGATTAAGGAGCAGATTGCGGCGTTTGCATGGCTTCAGGCATGGGGGACCAATGTTGCGGCCATTGGCCAGACGAAGGTGCTCTCATCCCGCAAAAAGCAGCAGCAGGAAGGAGAGAAGCTGCAGCTTATCGGCAATGCGATGCAGGCGATCGCCAATGCCGCGCAGGCAGAGTTAACCGCCCGATTGCGAAAATCTGCTTCAAGCAAAGAAGTGAACGACATGATGGTCGCCGGCAACCTGCTGCAGTCCCTGGGGAACTCGCTGGAAGTGATCGCGGGGGATGGGTCCTAACCGGCAGGGCAAGGATAAGGATATAACAAGCCAGGGGCACTTCCGAAAACGTCCGGGAGCAGGGATGCACTGCAGGTGAAAGCATCCCCGCGTTTCCGTCAGACACAACAGGAGGGATGGTATTGCTGTTATCTAGTGCCTTGAACACGTTCCGAAGCGCCATTCTGTCACTGCCGGCAGACCTGCGGTTTACCCGGGAGGACCTTCTGATTCCGGAGCTTCGTCTATCGGCAGACGGCCTTGTAGAGACATTTTACGCTCCGCATAATGATTATGTTCATTCATCCGCAAGCCTATTTATCGTGGGCTTGACCCCGGGCTTTACACAGATGAGAATCGCTTATGAAGCGGCGCGGCATGCCATGGATCAAGGGTTGGGCGATGAGGCGGTGTGCCGGAGGGCGAAGGAGGCGGCCAGCTTTGCCGGAAGTCCGCGCGCGAACCTGATCTCCATGCTGGACGAGTTGGGGATGCCGGAGTATTTGGGGATCGGTGCGTGTGAAGCTTTATTTGGCGCGGAGCGTAGGCTGCTGCATACCAGTTCCGTGCTTCGCTATCCCGTCTTCGTCAACCGGGCCAATTACAACGGCAGCCGCCCGAGTCTGCTGGGGACCCCAAGTCTCAGGGACGCCGCGCTAAACGGTATGGCCGAAGAATTGGGCGCCTTCCAGGTCGGCCCCTTCATCATTCCGCTTGGAACGGCCGTGGAAAGCGTTCTCCAGCTTTTGGCCGGGCAGGGAATGCTGGACGCCGGGCAGTGCTTGTGGGGCTTTCCCCATCCGTCGGGGGCCAACGGCCATCGGCACAAACAGTTTGCCGCGCGGAAAGCGGAGATGAAAAAGAGCCTGCGCCGTTACTTCTCTTGATTGTCTGGGAGGCCTTCTCGTGTTATCGTTAGGATGGGCTTAAGGAATCCAAAGTTTCTAGACCATCTTGATGGAGGTGTCTTTTTATGAAAGCGCTATTTATTGGAGGAACGGGAACAATCAGTACCGCTATTACGAAGCAGCTGCTGGCGCAGGGCTGCGAGCTGTACCTGCTGAACCGCGGACACCGGAATGATGCCCTGCCGGAAGGGGCCCATATCATTCAGGCCGATATTCACGACGAGGAGCAGGTGGCCAGCCTGATCGCTGATCTCCAGTTTGACGTCGTGGCCGATTTTATCGCCTTCGTGCCGGAGCATTTGGAGAGGGATTACCGTCTGTTCAAGGACCGTACGAAACAGTTTATGTTCATCAGTTCGGCTTCGGCTTATCAGTCGCCTTTATCCGATTACCTCATCACCGAAGGAACTCCGCTATCCAATCCATACTGGGAGTATTCCCGGAACAAGATCGCCTGCGAGGATTATCTGATGAAGCAGTACCGCGAGCAGGGCTTTCCGGTCACCATCGTAAGGCCAAGCCATACGTACGACGAGCGCTCGATACCGCTTGGCGTGCACGGAAGCAAGGGCAGCTGGCAGGTGGCGAAACGGATGCTGGAGAACAAGCCCGTCATTATTCACGGGGATGGCACGTCGCTGTGGGCCATGACACACAACCGGGATTTTGCCAAGGGCTTTATCGGCCTGATGGGCAACATTCATGCGATTGGTGAGTCCGTACATATTACATCGGATGAATCGGTCACCTGGAACCAGATTTACGAGATTATCGCCGACGCGCTGGGTGTGAAGCTGAATGCGGTTCATGTCGCATCCGAGTTCCTTGATGCCTGCAGCAAGGAGGATTTCAGGGGCAGCCTGCTGGGAGACAAGGCCAATACGGTTGTCTTTAACAATGCCAAATTGAAACGGCTCGTTCCCGATTTTGTGGCGACGACACGGGTGGATCAAGGCATTAAGGAGACAGTACAGTATATTCTGGCCCATCCGGAACACCAGACTGAGGATCCTGAGTTCGACAGCTGGTGCGACAAGGTGGTTCAAGCCCTGCAGGAAGCGGCTGAGCGGATTAAAGGGTAAGGCAGGAGGCAGCAGAGCTGCCGGGAGCATATACTTCATCTATGAAAGGTGCCTGGAGACAGGCGCCTTTTTTGCGTGCATTGAAAGGGCCATGTTTTCATCATCCGGAGATCATATAGGTCGTTCAATCATCATTTATCCGTATAAAATACCCGGGAGTGCAGCACGTCCATCGCATGAACGATCTCCTGCAAATCCTGCTCGGAAGCGTTCTGCAGCCGGGTGAGGAACCGCGCGCCGACGTGGCCGAAGGCCTCTTTCATCACACGCTCCCCTTCGCCGGTCAGGCGGACGTACTGTTTGCGCCGGTCACTGGGATCATCGTATTTTTCACACAGCTGCTTATCGCACAGCTTCTTGATTTCCCGGCTCGTATTCGGCATGGACATCTGCTGGCAGTCACTGATTTTGCTCAAGGTTACCGGCTGGCTAACGGCGATGTATTCGAGCATGCTGTATTGGACGGGCGTAATGCCTTCGGGTTTGATGCCTTGAGTCATTTCATGCTTGACCTGATGTACGGCTGCCGTAAAGGCAATCAACTTGTCAAATAGCGTATTTTCGTCCATGATGTCACCACCTCTTCCTCACGAACATATCAAAATTATTATCAATAAACAATTATCATTTGACAACTAAATTTCCGGTGTGGTAGGATTTGGTTATCAAATGATAAGTAAATGGGGTGATACGATGAAGGTACTGGTCATTTACACGCATCCGAATCATCAAAGCTTAAGTTACTCGTTTTTGCAGAAAGTACTGGAGGGCAGCCGTGAGAATCCGGCGATTTCGCAAATCCAGACGCTCGACCTCTATGAAGAGGGCTTTAATCCGGTTCTGATCTTCAATGAGACCAAGCGGAGACGGGATATGCATACAGACCCTGCGCTGCAGAAGTACCGGGGGATGCTGCTGTGGGCGGATAAAATTGTCCTGGTCTACCCGATCTGGTGGGGCCGGCCGCCGGCCATGCTGCTCGGTTTTATCGACCAGATGTTCGCTTCGGGATTCGCTTACAGGGATAAGGGCGGATTGCTCCCGGAAGGGCTGCTGAAGGGCAGATCGGTCGTGTGCATCTCTTCTATGAAAGGGCCGGCGCTCTATCCTCTGTTCTGGCTGAATAACGCACATAAAGTGCTGATGCGGAAAGCGCTGTTCCGGTACGTGGGCATCCAGCGGGTTAAATTTTTCGAGTTCGGGAATATGGAAAGTCCAAAGGGAAGGCATAAAGCGAAGCTGGACCGGGTGTATCGGTATTTTAGAGCCGTCGCGCGTTGACCGGGTGTGGAGCAGGAAGGCGAATAGGGATTTTTGCGGGAAGGCTTGAAATGGGCGCCGAAATAGTTCAATATAAAGATATACGTAATTAAGAAAAAATCGGCTGCTGCGGCGGTCGGTTAGAGTATACCAATCTGTTGAACTAGGGGGATCCCATGGAAATAGGCATCAGTACCTTTGTGGAAACGACACCGGACGTAGAGACGGGTGAGGTCATCAGCCACGCGCAGCGTCTGCGGGAAGTGGTTGAGGAAATTGTCCTTGCCGACCAGGTGGGGCTGGACGTATTCGGAGTAGGCGAGCATCACCGGAAAGACTATGCAGCGTCCTCGCCGGCGCTCGTGCTGGCGGCGGCTGCGCCGCAGACCCGGCGAATCCGGCTCAGCAGCGCGGTCACGGTGCTGTCATCGGCCGACCCGGTCCGGGTTTTTCAGGATTTTGCCACGGTCGACGGGATTTCGAACGGACGCGCCGAAATCATGGCGGGCCGGGGGTCCTTTATCGAATCGTTCCCGCTGTTCGGATACGATCTGAACGATTACGACGAGCTGTTTGACGAGAAGCTCGATCTGCTGCTCAAAATCCGGTCTTCCGAGAAGGTGACCTGGGAGGGCCGCCATCGCCCGGCGATTCACAACCTGGGCGTGTATCCGCGCCCGGTTCAGGATCCGCTGCCCATCTGGATCGGCAGCGGGGGCAACCAGGAGTCGGTCATCCGTGCCGGCCTGCTGGGCCTGCCGCTGGTGCTGGCCATTATCGGAGGCAGACCGACGCAGTTTGCGCCGCTGGTGGAGCTGTACAAGCGGGCGGCTGCCCACGCGGGCCATGACGTGTCGAAGCTGGCGGTGGGCTCCCACTCGCACGGCTTTATCGCCGAGGATACGGAGAAGGCCGCCGATTTGTTCTTCCCGTCGACCCAATACAGCATGAATGTGCTGGGACGGGAGCGGGGCTGGGGCCATTATGACCGCAACAGCTTCGACAACGCCCGCAGCTTCGAAGGCGCTTTATACGTCGGCGATCCGGAGACGGTCGCCCGGAAGATCATCCATCTCCGCAAAAACGTGGGCGTTACGCGCTTTATGCTGCACGTGCCGGTTGGCTCAATGCCGCATCATCTCGTGATGCGAGCCATTGAGCTGCTCGGAACCGAGGTGGCGCCGCGGGTACGTGAGGAGATTACGAAATGGGAAGCCGCGGGAGAGCCGAGGGAGTAAGGCCTGCAGCCGGGGGCTCGCGAGTATGCGAGCAGCGGAAGGAATTACACGGCTGGCTGATCCGGTAGCGGGTAAGTGTGCTCAGGTGTTGAAAACTACAAAAAAAGAGGGGGCATGATCCCCCTCTTTTTTTGTGAGTTCAAGCCGTTGCTTGCCAGCATACGGGTGAAATAGATGCGCTTTTGCAAGGCAGTATTTTTCACTCCGAACCGGCAGGGCTGTTCAATTCCTGCGCGTACACATCATTCAAGCGCTCCGGCCAAGAGGTGAAGTTGATCAGCGCGTCATCCGCGTGCGTCAGCTGATCGATCGCCCCGATCGGGACAAGGCGGGCGATGGCGGAATCGGCGATTGCCTTCCGGCATGCCTCGACATAGCTTCCCGCATTCAAGACGGGATATGGCCGGACCGCGCCGTTAATTCCGACCTGAAAATCCCCAATCTGCGGCGGGATTTCTAGTGTAATCCCAAGCGCATTATGCCGCTCGGCCAGCTGGATCAGCACCTGATTGACAGCTTGCCCCCGCTTCCCCGAGTCGGCAGCGGCGAGGATGCCGTCAAGAACCGGGCCCACCGTGGGGGCAGCCCCAAGCCGGGAGAAGGCTGCTCCAAACCATTTGGGGTAAGGCCAGTACGTCCGCTCCTGCAGGAAGCACATCTCCATCATTCGGCGGACCAGGGTGCAGGCGATCAAAACGGAGCCTCGAAAGTCACCGGCTTCGGCTGTCCTGCCTATAAGCGGCTGCAAATTGCCGATCAAATGCCACTGGGACGCCAGCATCCAGAGCCAAATATCCTGCGGATACCACCCAAGCTGCCCGCGCATTCGGGACAGCTCACCGGCATCGTCATGAAACACGGCGCCTGCCGTAAATTGCAGCAGATGCTGCTGCGGGAGGGACAGCCACTGCTGTGGAGTGAGCGGGCCCCGTCCGTGGATACGCAGCTGGGAAACCAGCCAGTCCTCAAGGGTCGTCACGTGGACATGGTGCTGAACCGTCCCGTTCTGCCATGAAAAGAACCGCACGGGATATCCCATAAAACTATCCGGCAGCCCGCTGTCGACGCGCATGCTCACCTTTTCGACCTCGGCGGTTGAAACAAAAATCTGCAGCCTCGGTCCCCAACTGTGATCGGTGGAGCGCGGCTGGTCATACCCCAGCACTTCGGAGCCTTCGCCGATCAAAGCCGCTGCATGCGGGCATTGGATGAGCTTGCTGACGACTTCTTCATAAAACAACTGAGATAACTTTAATCCGGGAATAAATAAATTCAAGGTTCCCCATCCTCCTGATTAGCGGGGAAACACGCAGGTTGTCGGGCTAGTGATGCGCGATCCCCTTGTCGCTGCTGATATTATGATGAACTCTGCGGTAATCCTTACGCCACGCCCGGAATTGTGATCGTGACCGTCGTCCCTTCACCCTCAGCGCTTTCAAAACGGATCGATCCCTGGTGATTCTCGATGATTTTGTAGCTGACCATCAGGCCGAGGCCTGTTCCCTTGTCCTTCGTGGAATAGAACGGCTCGCCCAGCTTCGCCAGCTTGCTCTCGGGAATGCCGGAGCCGTTGTCGGCAAACCGCACGACGATGTTGTGGTTGTCGCTCAGGCTGGCCTGGATGTTCACTTCGCCGCCGCGCGGCATCGCTTCAATCGCATTTTTAAGCACGTTGATGAACACCTGCTTGAGCTGGTTCTCGACGCAGACTACCTTCATGCCCGGCTTCAGGTCGATGTTCATCTCCACATTGTTCATGTTGGCCTGCGATTCCAGCAGCATGATGACGTCATGCAGGATGGGCTCCAGGTCCATTTGGACAAAATCGACCGCCTGCGGCTTCGCCAGCACCAACAGCTCGCTGACGATCTGCTCGATGCGGTTCAGCTCGTTCAGCATGATCCCTATATATGAGTCGTTGCCCGTCCCCTTGTTGGACATCAGCTTGGTGAAGCCTTTCAGCGCGGTCAGCGGGTTGCGGATTTCGTGGGCGATACCTGCAGCCAGCTGGCCGACGGCCGACAGCATTTCGGTCTTGCGGAGCATCTCCTCCGCCTGTTTGCGCTCGCTGATATCCTCGGACAGTTTGACGAAATGGATGATCCCGCCCTTCTTGTCCTTGATCGGAATAAGCTTCACCGATTCCCAGTACAATTCCCCGTTCTTCTTGGTGCTGGTCAGCTCGCCTTTCCAGATGCCACAGTTTTTGGCCGTCTCCATGATCAGATCCACCGTGGGACTTCCCTCGGACGTCTTGCAAAAGGCCTTCAGGCTGTTTCCCCTTGATTCGGACAGGCTGAACCCGGTAATCTCGGTGAACTTCGGATTCACGTATTCAATCGATCCGCTGACGTCGGTAATGACGGTAATGCTCGGGCTTTGCTCGACCGCGTAGCTGAGCTTCGTCAGCTCTTCATTGACCGCCTTGAGATCCGTGATGTTCACGAACGTCAGCACGACCCCGCTAATAAAATTCTGCTCCGTCCGGTAAGGCAGGATGCGCATACTGTACCAGGTGCCGTCTTGGCTCTGGATCTCTTTCTCGAATGGAACGAGCGTTTGCAGCACCTGCTTTGCATCGGCCACCAGCGTATCGTATTTAAAATGGTGGGAGATGTGCTCGATCGGCCTGCCGTAATCGACCTCCAGCAGGTTGATCTCCTTCGTGATGGCCGGAGTAAAGCGGCGGATGCACATCCGTTTGTCCAGAAAAATGGTGCCGATGCGCGTGCTGACCAGAAAATTGTTCATGTCGTTATTCACGTCGGTGAGCTCCTGGATTTTAAACTGGTATTCCGTGTTGACGGTCACCAGCTCCTCATTCACCGATTGCAGCTCTTCGTTGGCGCTCTGCAGCTCCTCGTTTGCGGCCACAAGCTCTTCGTTTGTCGCCTGCAGTTCCTCGTTGGACGTCTCGAGCTCCTCGACGGTGGCTTGAAGCGATTCCTCCGCCATCAGGAGCGCCTGCTCCAGCTCGATGATCCGGGAGCTCACGTTGCGGTCAATTTCGAACGGCTCCAACACCATTTGTGCCGCGGCCTCCGGTTCCTCGGGATCCATGAACAGGATGAGCACGTACTTTTCAAACGCTTTATTCTTCAGCGAAAACGGCCGAATGTGCAGGTCCACCATCCTTTCACCGGTGTTGGTGGCGATGCTGAGCGAGTGGTAGACGACGCCGCGCCGCTCCTGACGGACTTTCTGGACGGCGGACGAGACCGCGACGGATACGTTCGGGTCGATCATTTTGTACAAATTCCAGCTTGGTTTGCCTTGGGCAAGCGTCAAATAATCGTTGATCGCTCCATTCAGGTGAATGACATCGTTGTTCTGATCCACGATCATGCCGGGCGGAATGTGCTCCTCGACCAGCGCCCCCTGCAGATCGTCCAGACGTTTAGGCGATGCCGGGTCGCGGACGGCAGCCGGGGGAGGCGCGGTTTTACGGTAGGACTGGGTCTGCGAAATCCGCCCTTCGAGTGAAAACAGCCGTGTTTCCGATTCGGCTTTTCCGTTCTTGTGCGAGAAAATGTTCCAGCGCCGGTCCACAAATTCAAACTGCCCCGCAAAGCGCCCGATCGTTTCGCTGGGTCCGAGGAACAGGAAGCCTTCCGGATTCAGCGCAAAATGAAACAGGGACAGCACCTTCTGCTGCATTTCCGGCTGCAGGTAAATCAGCATATTCCGGCAGGTGATCAGGTCGAGATTCCGGAATGGGGGGTCCTTGATGATGTTTTGCGGAGCGAACACAACCATCTTGCGGATGTCTTTGCTTACCTGGAACATATCGTCGTCCTTGATAAAGAAGCGCTCCTGGTCTTCTTCCGACAAGTGGCTGATGTTGCTCTGCGTATAGATGCCTTGGCTGGCGTATTCAATCGATTCCTTGTCCAGATCGGTGGCGAAAATTTTAATCAGATATTGCTCATCCAGCGTATCCGCGTATTTGCGGAGCAGCATCGCGATCGAGTAGGCTTCCTCCCCCGTCGAGCACCCCGCCACCCAGACGCGGATTTCCTTGGAGAGGCTTTTGCGCTCGAAGATTTCCGGGAGCACCTTGTCATATATGGTCTGGAACGCTTCGGGATCCCTGAAAAAATTGGTGACGCCGATCAGAAGATCCTTCCGCAGCGCCTGCAGCTCCTCGCGGTGTTCCTCCAGATAAGTCATGTAAGCCGCCATAGACGGGGCGTTATGGATGGCCATCCGCCGCTCGATCCGCCGCAGCACGCTGTTCCGTTTATAATAGGTAAAATCCACGCCACAGTCCTGGCGGATTTTCTCAAAAATGAGCTGAATGTATTGCTCGGTTGTAATGGTTTCCCGGACCGTTGTCATGCTCTCGTACTCTGCGCCATGAGCGTGCTGCATCAGCCTTTCTGTCATTTCCTTCGGGGCCAGCACCACGTCGGCGTTACCGGACAGCCTTGCACTGCTGGGCATCCCGTCAAATTTAGCTGATTGACTGTCCTGTACAATGACGAGTCCCCCGGCTTCCTTAATGTCATGTATTCCCCGTGAGCCGTCGGTGCCGGTCCCGGACATAATCACGGCTACGGCTTTGGTGCCGTAGGCCATGGCAAGTGAGCGGAAAAACATATCGATCGGCAGGTGCAGGGCTGTAGGCGGAATGGAATCGGTCAGCTGCAGACGTCCTTCCAAAACGGTGAGGATTTTACGTGGAGGGGTCAAATAAATATGATTCGCGTTGATTTTCATGCCGTGCTTGGCTTCGCGAATGGGCATGGAAGTGTATTTGCGCAAAATCTCGTCCATCAGGCTTTTGTAATCCGGAGAAAGGTGTTGAACGACAATGAAGGCCATCCCCGTGTCTGTCGGCATTTGGTCAAAGAAAATCTCCAATGCTTCCAGTCCGCCGGCTGATGCACCCAGACCCACCACAAAGCTGGGGTCCAATTCCAGTGCATCCTTATTCACGAGCGTCAGTTCTTGTGTCGATACCGGTGCTGCAGCTTGCAGCTCATTACGTCCATTCCCGTTCATCCGCGTCTACCCCTTCCGTTATCATTCTTGAAAAGCAATCAATCTTGATCTGCTTCAAGCCGATTTATCGCATCGGTCAGGTACTGGCCGAAGGCCCGTTTGGTGGGCTCGTCCAATTCGTCCACTGTGGAAAGAGATTGCTGAAGGTATCGGAAGTTATCCGTCAGCGTACGCGTTTCCATGCCGTAGGTGTTCAGAATACCATTCAGCCAAACGGCATAATCGCTAAATACCCGTGAATCGTCAAGTTCGAGTGCCGTTTCCAGATGACGCATATGGTGTGCATTATCATCCTTGCATTTCTGCACTCCTTTCTCGCCGTATCGGTCTATGAGTGAAGGGTCGGCTTCGTAAATCAGCTGCGTCACCCGATCAATCAGTCGTTCGTATTTGCCGGCTTGTTTCATCGGGCGACCACGTTGTACTTATTGACCTGTGGGACGATCGCTGCCAGCTCCTGATCCGGGTACTGCTTCTCCAGCTCATGGACCCGCTTGAAATCTTCCCCCCTGGCCCAACGGAGGTAGTCTTCTTTGGTTTCCCAAGTGATTTGTACCGTCAGCTCATGAGGCTTGCGTTCATTCTGCAGCAGCATGAAGGATTGGAAGCCTGGAGCCTGATCCACCAACTTGGATCGGTGGTTGTAAATATGGATAACTTCGTCGGCCTTATCAGCAGGGACAACGACAGTTGAGTGAACGATATACATGCATGTTCCTCCTTGCCTCTCGGATGAGGGCTAATTATATTATAATAAAGATCATGGGTATAATCTCCCAAAGTTTTCAAGTCTTTCATTTTTTATTTGTGTTCATCGTAGAGGAACAGGCCCAAGGTCGTCAAATTCGACAAAACCTGTGTTGAATCTACATTCCCTTCTTTTTGTATGGATGATAGTATATAAGTCTGATATATGATTGGTGATATATCCATAACCGACGGAAAAGGAGGCTGCCGCTGCATGAATATGGGCATTGAACAACTCGCTGAACAAATGATTGGCGGAAGGACAGAAGAATGCTGGGCCAGCCTTGTGGAGCAAGTTGAGTCCGGCAGGAACAGCCTGTATATCTATGAGCAGTGGCTGGCGCCGGCCATGCGATACGTCGGTTCGCTGTGGGAGCAAAATTTGATAACGGTGGCCGATGAGCATCTGGCCTCAGGCGTCTGCGATATATTGATGACCCGGTATGCCGCGCTAGTGAAGCCGGAGCAGCCGAACGGAAAGAGAGGCATGTTTCTCTGCGTGGAGGAAGAAGCGCATTATTTCGGTCTGAAAATGGTATCGGCCCTCTTCGAAGAGCGCGGGTTCGCCGCCCGGTTTTACGGCCCGAATCTGCCACTGAAGGATGCCCTTCTTGGCGCCATGAACTGGAAGCCGGATGTGATCGGCCTTTCGGTCTCCATCGTGTATCATTTACCCAAGCTAAAGCAGTACGTAAACGCACTCGGGAGCCTGCCCGGCAGTCCTGCAGTTATCATTGGCGGCCGCGTGATCGAACCGTACGGAATTGATCAGGGCTTGGCCGATCAGGCCGTGTTTGTGCCAACTTTACTCGAATTAAACGATTGGATCGATTCCTATTTATTCGCTGATGCGAAGCAGCAGATCGTGAGGTAATGACCGTCCATGGACATGACGCAAATACCGGTCCCTTATTTTTGCATTGACCGGGATTATCATATTTTAACCGCCTCCAGGCAGGCCGAAGCGACATTTGCTGAAGCCGGCTCCCTGCTCGATCTGCTCGACGAGGGCTCGGTGGACAAAGCGATTACCTACATTGCACCTTCCCATGCCAACGTGAAAGTGGAACTGATCATGAAGACCCGTTCCGCCCCGCTTGCTTTGGTTGACGTCTATCAGTCCTGGGACGAAGAAGGGACAGGACATATCGTCTGCATCTGTCAGAGCCGGGAGTTCCAGATGGTAACAGAGCAGCTCCATAGGCTGCACGAAGATTTAAAGGAGCCCGAGCGGAAGCATCCGGCGGTCAAGGTCCCCTCTGGCGGGGGGGCGGTGACGATGCGCATCCGCGAGCTTTCCGCCGCGCTTACAACGATCGGCGAGCTGGTGGATATGCTGTATCCCAGCCTGCTGGAGATGAACCAAACCGTCTATGCGGACATTATCAAGCAGCAAATCGACCGGGCGCTGCAAGAGGCGGCGGCAAGTTTTCCGCAGGCCGGCAAGCATTGGCCCGGCAGATGAACTGGCACAGGAGCTGTGTCGCTGTAAAATTATTGGCCTAACAAAATGAAGCTGAAACTGGAGCGCCGCCAGGCTGGGCGGTTGTCAGCATTGAAGAGAAGCCCTGTCTACCTATCTATAGGAGACGCGGTTTCTTTTTTATAACCGGAACATGGATGACATGACGAAAACGGAGCCCGTATCCTGAGAATATGGGTTTCAAGGCCTTTCTGGCGAGGGCTCTATATAAATGGTCATATTCCCCTTTCGACTTCGGTTGCAGGTGAATAGGATAAAGGAATGAAGTGGGAAGGAGGAATAGGCATGATGCTGATCCAATCACCATCGGCTGATACGTGCAGATCGTATGTCGGCAAGCACGTTTGTGCGGTTCTTAAGGATGGTACGCAAGTGTATGGCACGATTAAGGGAGTTTCGGATCATGGACTGGAGCTCGGCGACGCGGCTCCCCGTGCGACCGTTCTGTCCACGAATCCCGGAAAAGCCAGCAAGCAGCTGAGCGAGCTGCAGCAAAAAGCCAAGACATCCAGCTACACGGGATACGGTCCTTACGGCCGCGGCTATGGCGGCTACGGTTACGGTTACCCGCCAGGATACGGGGCTTTAGCCTGGACTTCCATTGCTTTATTATTCCTGATACCGTTCCTCTTCATCTAAATAGAATAGACGATATATACTGGCGCTTCGCTGGATGTGAACTGATCTCTGCAGACGATAGGGAATGCAGGGATCTTTTTTTAAGAGAAAAACGGGAGACCTGTCCGTCCGCCATGGCGGGCCGATGACCAGACGGAGTGCCTGATGGAGGCGAGAAACGTTGAAGTACTTTGATATGCTGGCTGCGCTGGGTGAAGGGGCTGCTCATCCAGGCGGCTTTGACAGCACCTTGGCACTCCTTGAGCGCGATACCATACCGGCCGGAGCGAATATTCTGGAGGTGGGCTGCGGAACCGGGAGAACGGCCTGCCACTTGGCGAAAATGGGTTACCGGGTAACCGCCGTCGATGTTCATCAGGGCATGATCGGGAAAGCCCGCCGGCGCTCCGAGGCCATGGAAGTGGAGGTTGATTTCCGGATTGCGGATGCCGCCTCACTTCCGTTTGAAGCCGGCGGGTTCGATGTCGTTTTTGTCGAGTCGGTTACCGTATTTGTGGACATTCCGGCTGCCTTGCGGGAATACCACCGTGTGCTCAAGGACGGCGGACTGTTATATGACCGTGAAATGGTCCGGAAGCAGGACTGTTTGGGACTGAGGGAAGCGTCGCAAGAGCTGTACGGCGCCCGGGATATTCCCTCGTTGGAAGAATGGGAGCAGCTATTGAAGCAGGCGGGTTTCCGCAGTCTGGATGCGCGGCTTCCTTCGGACCGCCTGGCCTCGCTGCAGGAGCAGGGAGTGAGCATATCCTTTGATCCATACCAAATGTTCGATATAGAGTGGCTTGACGATCCGGCAGCGCTGCAGCTGCTGCAAAGGAATCATCAGTTCTACGACGAGTTCGGCGATGTATTGTCTTATGTGGTATGGATTGGAAGCAAGGGATTGGCGAGCGGATCAGATAGCTGAAAAGCGAGGTGATTTTCATGAAGCAGGAGTACGTTGTCGATCCTAAACAAGCCGCCCAGTTGCTGGGTCAGCCGGTTTGGGTGGTGCTCAAGGATGGCACGCAGTATGTGGGATACGTAACGGGCATTGAGAACGGGCAGGTTGTTCTGTCCGCGGCCAGAGGACGGTCGAAGATGACGGGCCCGCCTACGCGGGAGAAAGAAGTACAGGTATCCGGGATCTTCAGCGCCTTGTTTGGCGGCGGCCGTCAGCCCAATGCGCAGGGTCAGACTACAGGCCAATCCGGAGGACTTATGGGCATGTTCGGCCAGATTATCCCGAATATTCGGGTGGGTATGAACATGCTGCAAATGATTATGCCGCTGATGGGGGCTTTTAAAATCTAAAGGGGCGAGCCGCAGGAGCTGCTTCTAGGAGCTTTTTGGAACAAAAGGCCATTCCGTGTGGGAATGGTCTTTTTTGTAGTTTCGATCAGCGGGAAGCCGATGTAAAATGAAGGAAAAGGATGGTTGGAAAGGGTGTTTCGAGCATGGACACTAGAGCGTGCGGGATCGAAGAAGTTCGAGAGCTGTTGCAGGAATACATAGGAGGGCTGTCTTCGCCGTTTGATACCTTTTTGGAGCAGTATATTCTGGAATCACAATATTACATCATCCTGTCTGAAGACGCGCCGCTTGGATATTACGCCGTCCATGACAACAGTTTGCTGACCCAGTTTTATCTCCGCCGGACACATCAGAGGCATGCGCAGGTCCTGCTGCGGCGGGTGCTGGAAGAGCATCAGGTGAGTGAGGTGTTCGTGTCGACGGGAGATGAGCTCCTGCTCAGCCTAGCCCTGGATTTTGATATGACTATCGCCAAGCAGGCCTATTTCTTTCAGGACAGCGGAATGGACTTGACGAGTGATCGAGGGCCCGAACCAGGCATATTACGTCCCGCGGAGCTTGCCGATCTGGAAGACATCCAGCGGGTAAGCGGAGATTTTCTGGGTGGTTCTTGCGCATTGCGAATACAAAAAGGGGAGCTCTTTACCTGGTATCAGGGCAGCGAACTGCTAGGTATCGGCATTGTGGAGCGCTCGGTCTTGATCGACGGCACCGCCAGTATCGGCATGTTCACGAATGAGTCGTACCGCCATCAGGGAGTAGGCCGAAGCATCATTTTATGGCTGAAAGCTTGGTGCCATGCCCAGGGGATCCGGCCGCTCAGCGGCTGCTGGTATTACAACGAGGCGTCCAAGAGGACGCTGGAAAGTGCAGGGATGGTGACCCGGACCCGGTTGCTGAGGATGGAGGCTGCGGGGCAGGAGGGATAAAAGAGAAACGGCCAAGGATGTTGGCCGTTTTTTTGTTGCATTATTCGCCTTCTGAAGTGGGGTTTGGGCCGACGTTTGATATGTTCACATCGCGGGTTTCCTCTTCGGACAGGTTGCCTGCCTTGTCTCTGAGGCCAGAGATAACCATGCGGAATTTTCCCCTTTCGTTCAAGAGCAGCTCGTTAAGCACGGAGTCGGTGAGAGTTATAGTAAATTGCTTGGGGTCTTCGCTTAACGCAACTTTGAACTCTTCATCTTGAAGTAAATATCCGTTGTCATTACCAAACTCGCCGCTTGAAGAATAGGAGATGCTTTTAACGAGAGGGAGAACATCCATTTGGTGAAGATCTTGATCTACCGTTAAAGTGATAACGCCGTCTTGGTAAGTCGCCTCGGTAACGGATGGTGCAAGGTCAAATTGTACCGGCAGATCAACTCTTGTTGAGTTTCTTCCTCTGTATTGTAACTCTTTAGGGTAAACTGAAATGCAGCTTTTGTTGTTTCAGTAGCCTTTTCGGTGGGCCGGATGTGGAGTCCATCTTCAGCGGGCTCAATGGCGATAGGGGCTGAACCAGAGCTTACCTCTATTGTGCCTACCAGATGGTCCCCTTCAAAAACTTTGAAATTGTGTTGAGTTGAATTATAGATCATTTTTAAAGATTTACCGTGCCACTTCACCTGAATCCAATCGTTGATATCTCTGTCTGTACTAGAAGGATTATAGGTATAGGTAAAATCTTTAAGAACGGCACCTTCCTTACCTAAAAGGAAGGAGGATTCCCCTTCATTCGTTAAAGCGATCTTAGGATTATCTTGAAGCACGATTTTAGAAGACGGCGCCGACATGCGCCCTTCGTTGTCTCCGAAATATACCTTGTATTCTCCGGCTGTCAACAATGATGTTCCGATTTCCGTGACCTGATTCGCATTAAGAACTGATCTCACGAACAAATCAGGCAGTGAATCTAGGTCCGTCTTGCTCGTTGGAGTTGCTGCATAAGGCACCACATACACTTTGCCTACTTTGCTGCTAATCAATTTGATCGGATCTCCAATATTTAGTGGAGACGAAGACACCAAGGTCACCGCCGAAGCCGACGTTTCCGGCTGGCTAGGCGTGCTGCCGCCGCTATTGCTGCTTTCGCCCGATGTAGATGGCACCGTAGTCACCGGAGGGGTTGGAGTAGTCGGCTTGGTCGGTTCATCTGGCGTGGTTGGAGCCGGGTCCGGCTGCGCAGGCGGAGCTTGGCTGCCGATGATCTCCTTGGCGTCAAAAAAACGGCTGGCTACCTGTGCCACTGCTTCTCTGGCCGCACCCCCTTTAGGATCAAATTTGCCGTCGGTGCCTCCCTTGATCAATCCGAGCTCAACCGCGGCGCCGACTGCATCCTTGGCATAGTCGGAAATGGAGCTTGCATCGGAAAATTTCAAATCGGCCCCTTTCCCCTGGACATCAACGCCCAGAGCCCGGGTGAACAGTACCGCCATATCCTGGCGCGACAGGTTGGAGCCGGTGCCGAAAGTTCCATCTCCCTGACCCTTGATCAGTCCAGCCTTAACAGCGGCCTCGACAAAGGCATAGGCATAGCTGTCCGGAGGTACGTCCGAGAATGTCGGCGACTTTGGTGTACTGGAAACGTCCAGACCTAATGCCTTGGCAAGGATGATGGCAAAATCCTGTCTTTCAATTTTTCCGGCAGGGTCGAATTTGCCGTCGCCCTTTCCGTTAAGGATACCCTTTTCGACTAACTCGTTAATGGCATCCTTGGCGTAAGATCCGCCGATATCCGAGAACGTGGTGGATGCCGCACTTACGGAAGGCATAGTGATGGCACTGAGCAGCGCCGCGGACGTGAGGACTTTCATCAACGTATTTCTCAACCTATTTCCCCCTATGGAACATGAAATAATAACCAATAAGCCTAATCTGAATTGTAGTGATTCTCAGGTGTATTTCAATCAAAATTTTCGCAGTTTGAAAACATGCCCTCAGGGCAATCCTTGAATGGACAACGGACTCAATAGTGGATTGGAATCGCAGGTAAAGAGTGGGCCACCTTATAAAAGTTAGCAAATTACTTTTTATTTTTGATAATCGGAGTATAATGTTCAGTGTGAAAAATAGCACGAGCGAAAGGAGGGAGCGAGATTGACAGATTCTTTTCCCAGCCATGACATGGAGATGATTGTGACCTGGGGGGACTGCGATGCGGCGGGAATCTCCTATTACGCCAAGGCTTTTGACTGGTTCACGAACGGGCGCATGAGATTCATGCACGTATACGGATTTCCTTACATGGAAACCTTTCATGGTAAAGGCATTTCGCTGGTTTGCTTAAAAGCGGATTGCGATTATAAAAAAATGCTCCGCCCGGAGGAGCCCGTCACGGTCCGCACATCGCTGACAGCCCTGTCGCGGAGCCGGATGACGTTCACCTATCAAGTGCTGAAGCAGGACGGAAAGCTGGCGTGCGAGGGGACGACGTCCCACACGTATGTGGATGACCAAGGTCTTCCGTTTAACGTGGAGAAGCGTTTCCCAGAGTTGTGGAAGCAGATCAGCAGCATATGGAGCGGCGCATTGACAGGCAAGTCATCGGCACAAGCTTAAACTACAAGCAAGAACGATATAGGTTGTGGCACAAAAAGAGAGGAGGTGCTTTCGGAGTGAAGGAACGCGTGGTGATTACAGGCATGGGGGCCGTAACCCCGGTCGGCATCGGCGTGCCGGCTTACTGGGACAATCTCTTGAAGGGACACAGCGGGATCGGAAGTATTACGCGGTTTGACGCCTCGGAGCTTCCGGTCAAGATCGCGGCGGAAGTCAAAGCGTTTAACCCCACGGACTACATACCGAAGAAGTTAGCTGGACAGACCGATATTTTCATGCAGTTTGCTATGGTCGCAGCCCAAGAGGCGCTGGCTGACAGTAAGCTGGACGCGAAGCCAGAGCGGGTGGCCATCGTGGTGGGAACGGCGCTGGGAGGCATCACGACGGCAGCGGCGGCGCAGGAGCAGATGACCGGAACGGGAAGCGCCCGGGTGAGCCCGTATTTGGTTCCCAAAATCCTCGGCAACATTGCAGCCGCCCAAATTTCGATCGCGTATGGCTTCAAAGGTCCGAGCTATACGGTCAACACCGCCTGCTCTTCCGGTGCGGACGCCATCGGCATGGCTTCCATGCTCCTGCAGTCCGGGCAAGCGGATGCGGTCGTGGCCGTCGGAGCGGAATCCATCCTGTGCGGACTGATGGACGCCGGTCTGGCGTCGGCCCGGGCACTGTCGACCCGGAACGACGACCCGGCTAAAGCAAGCCGGCCGTTTGACCTCAATCGCGACGGGTTCGTGATGGGCGAGGGAGCCGGTGCGGTCATTCTGGAAAGGCTCGAATCGGCCGAAGGCCGGGGAGCCGACATCAAGGCAGAGCTGCTCGCCCACGCCAACTGCTCGGATGCCTACCACGTGACTTCGCCGGAACCCGAGGGATCCGGGGAGGTGCGGTGCATGGAACAGGCCTTGGATCAGGCCGGCCTGGCTCCGTCCGACGTGGATTATATTAACGCGCACGGAACGTCCACGCCGCTTGGCGACCGGATCGAAGCCAAATCCCTGAAGGCCGTGTTCGGCGAAGGGGCAGGCGGAATCCCGGTCAGCTCGACCAAAGGGGCAACCGGCCACTTGATGGGGGCGGGCGGCGTCACGGAGCTGATTGCCTGCATTCAGGCGATCCGCGAGGGGATCGTACCGCCGACGCTTAATCACGAGCAGCCGGATCCGGAATGCGATCTGGATTATGTGCCGAATGAGGCGAGAGCGGCGAAGGTCCGTATCGCGATGTCCAATTCTTTTGGCTTCGGCGGACAGAATACGTCCCTGATCGTCGGGAAATACAACGGAACCAATTAAGAAGCGGACGGGCGAGAGACCCGGTTCCGCTTTTCGAAGTCTCGTAAAGATTTGATTTTGAATATGAAGGAAGGAAGTTAGATGGGTACCATGGAACAACAATTTACCTATGATGTTCGGATGTTTAAAGATACCTTTGAAAATGAGTTTACGTATATCAACGGATTTATGCGGAACGTGCACCGGTTTGCCGGACGCCCGGCCTTGACCGATCCGGTGCGGGAGCACACCTGGACATACGCCCAGCTGAACGGCGAAGTAAACCGCCTTGCACATGCCCTGCTCGAAGACAGAGTCGGCAAAAATGAGGTTGTGGTGTACCAGCTGCTCAACTCGCCCGAATTCGTGTTCAGCTACCTGGCTCCGCAAAAAATCGGCGCGATCAACTGCCCGATCAACTTCAAGCTCTCCCCCGGAGAAACTGCGTTTATCCTCGATGACAGCAAGCCAGCCGTTTACATCTACGACGCGGAAATCAAGGAAACGGCAGAGCAGGCGCTGGCCATGGCCAAACACCGCCCCCGCCGGATCGTGATGGTCGACATGAACGGCAATCAAGAGGCCCCTGCGGATCACATCACCTACAGCGATTATGTGCAGGACAAGCCGGAGCATAACCCGGACATCGAGCGGCCCTCCCATATCTACGATGAAATTACGCGCCTGTATACCTCGGGAACCACCGGCCAGCCAAAAGGGGTTCCGATCAACAACATTAACGACATCCTGTCCGCCCACGACGTGGCGATGCATTTTCCTCTCAACCCTACCGACAAAACGATGAATATGAGCCCTTGGTTCCACCGCGGAGGCATCCATTCCGGAGGACCGACTCCATCCCTGTATGTGGGGGCCGAAATCGTCATTCTACGATACTTCCATCCGAAAACATGCTTGGAACTCGCCGAGAAATACAACTTGACCTTCCTGATCGGGGCTCCGCCAATGCTCAAAATGCTCTATGACGCCCAAAAGAAAAACCCTGTGGACCTGTCTAAATTAAAAGGCATCGTGACGATGGGAGCGCCGCTGGAGCGGGAGGACTGCATCAAATTCCAGGAGACGCTGACGCCGAATATTTTCAACGGCTACGGCACGTCGGAAGCGTTCTGGAACACGTTCCTCCGTCCTTACGATCTGCCGGAAATGGCGGGATCGGCCGGACGTTCCTGCACCGACGACGATGTCGCGGTGGTCAAGGTCTACCCGGACAAACGGGCGGAACCGGATGATGTCGTGGCGCGCGATGGCAGCGAGGTAGGCGAGATCATCGTCAAGTCGCCGGGTAAATCCACGTATGCCTATGTGAACAATCCGAATGAGAGCGAGCGGGTATTTTATAAAGGCTGGGTGTACATCGGGGACATGGGAACCTGGGACGAGAATGAGTTCGTGACCGTGGTCGGCCGGAAAAATGACATGATCGTCTCCTCGGGCGAAAATATCCACCCGGTGCAAATCGAGGAAATTCTGAACCAGCACCCGCAAGTGAAGGAGTCGGTCGCCGTCGGCGCGCCGGACGAGCTGCGCGGCGAATCGATCGTCGCTTACGTGATCAAGGAGGATCCGGAGCTGACGGCCAAAGAACTGAACAAGTACTGCAGCGATCATCCAATGCTGGCCAATTACAAGAAGCCGCGCTTCTACCGGTTCATTGACGAGCTGCCGTATACGGCAACCGGCAAGAAAAAGCATTTTGTCGTGAAGCAGATGGCGGTAGAGGACCAGCAGAAGGGATTGTTTGAAAGACAATAAAGCTGGCGGAAAACACTGTCTACGGTTCGTTAAAAAAAGAATAAGCTTCGGCGAAAGGGCACCCACCAGGGGTGTCCTTTCTTCTGCCGCCTTCGGCCTGACGTAGGGAAAGGGCGAAGTTACTTTGAGCGAAGGAGGAGGTGCAAGGCGGTTGGAGATGCCGCCGAACATCGAACCGAAATGTGGGACCCCGGATGGCTTAACCATTGGGTGCCGGCAGTAACGCAGAAAGAGGCCTATTTTCTGCAGGCAAAACGGTTGTCGGCCGTACCTTTTATCCTTATAATATGGTAATACGGTAATCAGATAAAGAACGAAAGCCATACAACAAGGAGAACGAGATGAAGCGAATAGCGATTGCAGGCAGCAGCGGAGGCAACCTGTTTAACCTCGGCGGCAAGGATCCCGAGAAACTGATCGGGGAGATCAAGGCGCAGTGTCAGAGCGCAGGCGTGGACATCGGACTTGTGCAGTTCATTGCCGCGTCCGAGTCGATGGACGTGGCGAAGGACCACACCGCCGCCATGCTGTACGGATGGAATGAGGATGAGCAGCGTCTGGAGAAGCGCTATGAAGGGACGCTGAAGGATACGAACGAAGCGGCGGCGGAAGCGGATGCGGAGCTGGCAAACCGGATCCGCTCCGGCGGCATCGACGGGCTGATCGTGATGAGCGCCGATCCGCAAGGGTCTAACCGGCAGGCGGTGCAGGCCGCGGCCGAGGCGGGAATTCCCGTCGTGGGAACCGGCGGGACATCGATGGCGATGATCAGCTCGAAGGGAGCGAATGTCATCGCCACGTCGGGCACGACCGGGACGACGAACCGGACGCGAGCCGTTTCGTTTATGACGTCCCTGTGCAAGTACTGGGGGATCAAATACATCCCGGTGCTCGGAAGCGCCGGGGAGAAGTCCGCTGCACCTGCGGGGAACCCGCTGCGGCGGATCAATTTGAAGGGCATCATGCAGTCCTCGCTGCCGGGCTTCATCGCCATGGCGATCGTGCTGGCGATCAGCCAGATTCCGGCGCTGAAGGGACTCAGCGAGGTGTTCGACCTAATGCTCAAGGCGCTGCCGGTCGTGCTGGCGGTTGTGGCGGCCAAGCAGATTTCCGACATGGACGAGGTGTCCATCGTCGCGGGCGTCATCGCCGGGGTGCTGTCGGTGAACGGCGGCATTATCGGGGGCATCATCGGTGGGATTGGCGCCGGCTTGCTGGTGCAGTACTTATTCGTCAAATGCGTGCAGTGGAAGTTTCCGATGACGACGGTCAACATCGTGGCCGGAGGATTAGCGGGACTCATATCCGGATTGATCATGTATTATTTGATCGCCCCGTTTGCCCTGCAGCTCGGCGAGTTCATTAAATACATCATCAATCAGGCGATTTCATTGAATCCGATCATCGCGGGCGTGGTTGCAGGCCTTCTGATCTGGCCGGCAATTATCGGCGGCGTGTATCATGCGGCGATTCTGCCGATCGTCCTGCTGGAAATGGAGAAGACCGGCAACAGCTTCCTGGGGGCCATCGACATGGTCGGCCTCGTAATGGTTTCCGCGGGAATCACCCTGGCCAACATCATCGCTCCGCGGGACCGGGGAGAGGCGGCAGTGGCCGCGCCGGGCTTTCTGATCAACATGGGCTTCGGCACCTTTGTCGAGGCGGCGTACCCGTTTATGTTCTCAAACAAGGTCGTTTTTGCGGGCGCCATTGGGGCAGCCGGCGTCGGCGGGGGACTGGTAGGATTGTTTAACGTCCGCGGAACGGCGTACGTTCCGTCCTTTATGGGGCCGTTTCTGTCAAACAACGTGGTCGGCTTTGCCGCGGCTATGCTGGTGGCGCTGATTCTGGCCATGCTGGTGACGCTGGTGGCGAACAAGGCGTGGAGAACGGGCCGAAAGTCCGAACAGAAGACGGAAATCGAGGCGTCAGCCTAACATTTGCCCATCCCTTCCGCGTACATGCATTGCGGTTAGGATAAAATGATGTAGTGTCAGATCTGAGCATGGATAGGTCCTGGAAGCAAAGCTTCCCGGGCCTTTTTCGTCGTCATCGGGTAACACATCCATTTATTCGAAATCTGCAAGAAATCCGATCGTACCGCCGTGCCAACCGCATGGAGTTAAGATTTTTCTTTCTTCCCATGGGTCCGAAATTGGACTAACATGAAAGGTAACTGTAACTGCCGCTGGCAGGGTTCACCGGACTGCACTCTGCGGACGGGGGTTTCAATCTCAGACATCCGGGGTGTGAACATGAATGGTTTGATCGGTCTTTTATGTTTAATATGGGGTTTCAATTGGGTTTTTATGAAGCTGGCCAACGGCGTGTTTCCGCCGGTGCTTTTTGCCGGCTACCGCTTTGCGCTCGGGGCGCTCGTACTCCTGGCGGTTTGTTATTTCCGCAGGGTGCCGCTGCCCCGCTGGAAGGATTTGAAGTGGTACATCGTATGCGGCATTTTGCAGACGATGTATTTTAACCTGGCGATCCAGATTTCGCTGGAGGATCTAAGCGCCGGCCTGACATCGGTCCTCACGTACAGCATGCCGCTCTGGCTGACGCTGATGGCCCATTTCTGGCTCCCGGGAGAAAAGCTGCGCTTGCGCAAGCTCGCCGGCATTATCATCGGCATCATCGGGCTCTTCATCGCCATGGATGCCCACTGGGGAGGCAGCACAGGAGCGCTGATGCTTGCGGTGTCCTCAGGTCTGTCCTGGGCGTTGTCCAACCTGCTTATCAAGCGAAAACTCGCGGGCAGCGACATGCTCCAGTTTACGACCTGGCAGATGGTGGCCGGCGCGGTAGGGCTGCTGCTGTACTCGGCGATCTTCGAGCACGGGACGAGCCACTGGGGCGTCATGCCGGTCGTGTACGTCGTGTTCTCGGGCGTCGTCGGCTCAGCGCTGGCGTTTGTGATGTGGTCGTACATTTTGTCCAAGGTGGAGGCCAGCAAAGCCTCAATTTCGCTGCTGCTGGTGCCTGTCGTCGGGGTCATCTGCGGATGCCTGTTCCTGAAGGAAAACCTGAATCCCGTCGTGGCGGTCGGCATTGTGCTTGTGCTGCTGGGGATCTGGCTCGTCAACGGGGGCGGGAAGCCGAAGGCGGAAATATCGGCGGACGGCCCAAGCTTAGGGAGCAAACCATATGAACCTGGGCTGCACAATATCCCAAGAGGTGCCACTGAACACTCACTTTATCGTAAAGGGGAATGAACTCATGAAATACCGTTACCTTGGCCATACCGGACTGGAAGTATCCGTCCTGGGATTAGGCACGAACGCCTTCGGAAAGCGGGCGGATCAGGATACCTCCATCCGGATCATCCACCACGCACTGGATAGCGGGGTGAACTTTATCGACACCGCCAATATTTATGCCGGGACCGAGTCGGAACGCATCATCGGCCTGGCGCTGGAAGGCAGACGGAAGGAGGCGGTGCTTGCCACCAAGGCCGGGCTGGTCATGGGGCAGGGCCCTAACGGCCGCGGTTCTTCCCGCTACCATCTGATGACGGAGCTGGAGAACAGCCTGAGACGGCTGCGCACGGATTACGTCGACCTGTACCAGATTCATACGTTTGACCCGCATACTCCGCTGGAAGAAACGCTCCGGGCGCTGGACGATATGGTCCGCTCCGGCAAAGTCCGCTACATCGGCGCGTCCAATTATGCCGCCTGGGAGCTGATGAAGGCGATCGGCATCAGTGAAGCCAAAGGGCTCAACCGGTTCGTGTCCACACAAGTCAGCTACTCGCTTGCAGACCGGACGCCGGAGCGGGAGCTGGTCCCGATGTGCCAGGATCAAGGCGTCGGCATCATCCCTTATTTTCCGCTGGCCGGGGGCATCCTCACCGGAAAGTATTCGCTGGAGAACCGGGCGCCGGAGCAATCCCGGGCCGATACCGATCCGAACTTCAGCCGGTTTGTCATTGACCGCAACATCCGGCTTGGCCAGGAGGTTGGACGGCTGGCTGCCGATCTGGAATTAGCGCCAAGCAGCTTGTCACTGGCCTGGCTGATGGCACGTCCGGCCGTTTCGACCGTCATCGTCGGGGCGACGCGCACGGGCCAGCTGGAGGACAACCTGCGCAGCGTAGAAATGACCTTGAGCGCGGAGACGATCCAGGAACTGGACCGCATCAGCGAGCCGTTCCGAAGCGGTGAGCCGTTCGCTACCTACCGTTTGTCCTAAGCCATAGACATGAACACATGCCCAGGCCCCCGCATAGCATATAGCACAAATGCAGCAGGGGAAGGGTGTGACCGGTATGGTCATTCATTTAACAGCCTTACACTATGTGTACTTGGCGTTTATCGTTTTTATTATGGCGCTGCTGATTAAGCGGCGGGATACGACGATGATCTGCGTGGCAGGCATTTTTGTGCTCGGATGGCTGGCGACCGAGACGCTGAGCGGCTCGGTGTCGGGCGTCTTTAATTCTTTTATTTATGCGACCAAAGAGCTGATGGGCACCATCATGATCATTTCAATTATCGTGGCGATGAGCCGGGTGTTGATCCGCACCGGCATTAACGAGACGATGGTTGCGCCGCTGACGCGGTTTATCCGGACGCCGGCGGTCGCCTTCTGGGGAATCGGACTGATCATGCTGGTGACTTCCTTGTTTTTCTGGCCGTCGCCTGCAGTGGCGCTGATCGGAGCGGTGCTGCTCCCGGTCGCGACCCGCGTCGGTCTTCCCGCCCTTGGCGCGGCGATTGCGATGAACCTGTTCGGGCACGGCATCGCGCTCTCCGGGGACTATATTATTCAGGGCGCGCCCAAGCTGACTGCCGACGCGGCGGGCCTTCATGTATCGCAGGTCATGGAAGCGAGCGTTCCGCTCGTCATCGTGATGGGGCTGGTGACGACCGCAACGGCCTACTGGATGATGCGCCGGGATATGAAGAACGGCACGTGGCGGGACGGTATGGTCACCGGGTCCGGCGGGGCGGGTGCGCTTACGGGCGAAGGCGGGGGAGCGGAAGAGTCTGCGGCCCCGCTGTCGCCCCGCGTGAGGGTGTGGCTGGCCGTCATCATCCCGGTGTTGTTCCTGATTGACGTGGCCGCCATGTTTGTGCTGAAGCTGCAGGGCGGAGACGCCACGGCGCTCGTTGGCGGCACGGCCGTCCTGATCCTGATCGCGGTGACGCTGCTTTCGCACCGGAACCAGGGGCTTGAAAAGGTGACCTCTTACCTGATCGACGGCTTCACGTTCGGGTTTAAAGTATTCGGTCCGGTTATTCCGATCGCCGCCTTTTTCTACCTCGGCGATGCGGCGTTTACCGACCTCTTCGGCAAGGTGCTGCCGGAATCCTCAAATGGCATCGTCAACGACCTGGGCGCCGCGCTGGCGCATGTGGTGCCGCTGAACGGAGCGGTGGGCGCCGTCACGCTGACGATCACCGGGGCCATCACCGGACTAGACGGCTCCGGTTTCTCCGGCATTTCGCTCGCCGGCTCGATCGCCCAGCTGTTCGCGGCCGCCACGCATGCCAGTGCGGCCACACTGACAGCCCTCGGCCAGGTGGCGGCGATCTGGGTGGGCGGCGGCACGCTGATCCCCTGGGCGCTGATTCCCGCCGCGGCCATTTGCGGCGTCAGCCCGTTCGAGCTGGCGAGACGGAACCTGAAGCCCGTGCTGATCGGGCTGGCGGTGACCACGGCCGTGGCGATCTTTTTGGTATAGTTCGGGCTTTTATGGTTTCTTTCATCACATTCTTCACACAAGGCCTTCCCTAAGCGGAAGGCTTTTTTGTTGTTTTATGCCCTGCGGCGGTGTAAATGATTGAGGAGGGGATTCCTAGATATACCCGGAGTCGTTTGGCTGGGAAAGGGATACCCTAATGAAACCATACTATCGACAGAGATCGAGGTGTTATTCATGTTATCCGCCGTCAAGAGGTTTCTGATCGGCCGCCCGCTCAAGTCCGGCCAATTGGGTGAACAAAAACTGAATAAAACCAAGGCGCTGGCCATCCTGTCCTCCGATGCGTTGTCTTCCGTTGCCTACGGTCCCGAGCAAATTTTGCTCGTGCTGGTGACCGTCAGCACAGTAGCCTTCTGGTACACGATGCCGATCGGTTTCGGTATTCTGATTTTGCTGCTGGCCCTCATTTTATCGTACAGGCAGATCATTTTTGCTTATCCCCACGGCGGTGGAGCGTATGTCGTTTCCAAGAAGAACCTGGGGATCAATCCGGGACTGATCGCCGGCGGCTCGCTGCTGGTCGATTATATTTTGACGGTGGCGGTCAGCGTGTCCTCCGGGACGGATGCCATTACGTCGGCGTTTCCCGGCCTTCATCCTTATAATGTGGTTATCGCCTGTGCACTGGTCGTTCTGATTACCATTCTGAACCTGCGCGGGATTACCGAATCAGCTTCCATTCTGGCTTATCCGGTTTACCTGTTCGTGCTGGCGCTGTTCATTCTGATCGGGGTGGGCTTGTACAAAATCGCGACCGGACAGGTGCCCCCAACCCTGCACGCGCCAATAGGCACGCCGGTAGCGGGGATCTCCCTGTTTCTGCTGCTGCGGGCTTTTGCTTCAGGGAGCTCGGCGCTGACCGGGGTGGAGGCCATCTCCAATGCCATTCCGAACTTTCGCGACCCGGCGCCGAATAATGCCTCCAAAACCTTGATGGCGATGGGCACGCTGCTGGCGATCCTGTTCGCCGGCATCGTCTTTCTCGCTTACTATTATGGGATCGCACCGAATGAAAAAGAAACGGTCGTATCCCAAATCGCCTCCACCACCTTTGGGAGGAGCTTCCTGTATTATTTTATCCAGGCGACAACCGCCCTTATTCTTGTCCTTGCTGCCAATACCGGCTATTCCGCTTTTCCGCTGCTCGCCGTCAACCTGGCCAAGGATAAATACATCGCCCGGATGTTTACCGTCCGCGGGGATCGCCTGGGGTATTCTAACGGCATCATGTTTCTGGCCACGGCGTCGATCATTCTGATCATCGCCTTCAAGGGACGCACGGAGCATTTAATCCCTCTATATGCGGTGGGGGTATTCATTCCTTTTACGCTGGCCCAGACGGGGATGCTGGTCAAATGGATTCGTGAAAAGCCGAAAGGCTGGCTGGGCAAGCTGATCATCAACTTTGTGGGGGCGCTGATCAGCTTCACGGTCATGATGATTTTCTTTATTACCAAGTTTGGGCAGGTGTGGCCCGTGCTGATTTTCCTGCCGCTGATCGTTTATATATTTCATGCGGTCAAAAGGCACTACGAGGCTGTCGGCGACCAGCTGCGGATTACGACCTGCGAGCCGGCCGTTCCCGTCGAAGGAAATGTGATGATCGTGCCTGTCGCCGGGATTACCCATGTGGTGGAGAACTCGATTAATTACGCCAAGTCGCTGTCACCCGACCAGATCATCGCTGTTTACGTAGCCTATGACCGGGAATCGGAGCGGAAGATGGAGGAGAAGTGGAAGCAGTGGCAGCCCGACATTCGGCTGGTGACGCTGCTGTCGCCTTACCGCAGTATTATCCAGCCGCTGACGAAATTTGTGGATACCGTGGAGTACAAAGCTTCAGAGTCGCACTACCGGGTGACGGTGCTTATTCCGCAGTTTATCCCCAAGAAGAGCTGGCATAACATTTTGCATAACCAGTCGAGCCTGCTGATCCGTGCCTTTTTGCTCTACCGGAAAAATATCATCGTCACCACGGTGCCGTACCATTTAAAAAAGTAGCAAGTTTACCCGTTACAAAAAAGAAGCTGCCGACCGGGTTCTTCCGGAGCGGCAGCTTCTTTCCTTGAAGATCAATGATGCGAATCCATATTGGATTCGTGATTTGCGCTTTGTCTCTTGGTCTTACTTCCAATCCTGCACCCTCCAAATGTCCGTGATCCAATCTTCGTAGAAGGCGGGTTCGTGGGACACCAGCAGCACGGTGCCGGGGTAGGCGGCCAGTGCCTTCTGCAGGGACTCCTTCGCGCGGACATCCAAATGGTTCGTCGGCTCATCCAGCACGAGCAGATTGCTCCGGCTGAGCATCAGCTCCGCGAGCCGCACCTTGGCCTGTTCCCCGCCGCTCAGCGTCCGCAGGGGCTTGCGGATATGCTCTGCGCTCAGACCGGCCATGGCCAGCGTGCGGCGGATCTCCTTCTCCGTCAAATCCGGACGCAAGGACCAGACGTACTGCAGCGGTGTGTCCGAAGAGGGCGTGTCTTCCTGCTGATAATAGGCGGTCCGGACCGTGTTCTGAACGGTGACGGCGCCGCCCAGCGCGTTGATGCCGCCGAGCAGGGTCTTCAGCAGCGTGGACTTGCCGGTGCCGTTCTCCCCGATGATGGCGATTTTGTCGCCGACCTTGACGGTGAGGTTCAGCGGCCGGAACAGCGGCACCCCGTACCCGGCCTGAAGCCGTCTGGCCTCGATCAGCACCGAGCCGCTGAGATTTCCTTCCGCCCGGAACTCAAAACGGGGCGCCGTGCCCTCTCCGGGCTTCTCGACCCGCTCGATACGGCTCAGCATTTTCTCGCGGCTCTTGGCCTGCTTCGCCTTGCGGACCCGGTTGATGTTAATAAAGGATTCCAGCCGTTCGATCTCCCGGGTCTGCCGCTCATAGACGGCTTGCTGCTGCTTCTGGGTGAGCGCGTATTGCTTCTGAAACGCGGCATAGCTGCCTGTGTAGCGTTTCAAGGTCTGATGGGCCAGGTGAAAAATCACGTTCGTGATTTCGTTCAGGAAATGCTCGTCATGCGACACAACGATAAAGGCGTGCGGGTACTTTTTCAAGTAGCCGGTCAGCCACTCGATATGCACCGCGTCCAGATAGTTGGTCGGTTCGTCGAGCAGCAGCACATCGGGCTCCTCCAGCAGCAGCTTGGCAAGCAGCAGCTTTGTCTTCTGGCCGCCGCTTAAGCGGCTTACGTCGGTGTCCAGGCCGATCTCGGCCAGACCCAGCCCACGGGCCACGTCCTCAACTTTAGCGGAAATGGTGTAGAAGCCGGCCTGCTCCAGGCCATCCTGCAGTTCGCCGTAGCGCCTGAGCATTGCGTCAAGGTTGTCTCCTGCGTCACCGAATCGGGCCGCGATTTCATTCATTTCGCATTCCATGTCAAACAAGTGCTGAAAGGCCCGCTCCAGATACCGCAGGACCGTCATCCCTTCCTGCAGCGAGATGTGCTGCTCCAGGAAGCCGGCCCGGACGCGCGGCGACCACTCGATCCGCCCTTCCTCCGGCAGCAGGCTTCCGGTCAGCAGGCGGAACAGCGTCGACTTGCCGGCGCCGTTCATGCCGACCAGTCCGGCATGCTCGCCCGGCAGCAGGCGAAATTCAATGTGGCGAAACGTGATTTGATCTCCGTACATATGCGTAAGATTCGTGACATTTAATATGCTCATGATTCTCTCTCCTTAGGTTTCATTGAATACGTTCGAATGAAGCCATCAGGAGGACAGCGAAATGATGTGAATATCCGGTTGTATACTAAGATACCCCAGCCAATTGGGTCCGTTCCCCCGGTGTTTCAGGTGCTTTACGGGGCCGCCCAAATATGCAAAAAAAGCGGGTGAGGTGAACACACCTTACCCGCTTAACGTTCAAAAGCTGGAAAAGATGTGGAAATCATATCGACTGTTCTCGAGATGGCTAAAAAAGGGCAGACTTCTCCCGTATCAAGCCAAATCTCTTCTAAGAACAGTAGACAAAATTTCCATGACCTTCCCACCTCATTCAAGTTTATCGTTACGCCACACAGTATAAGGGAGGCTTCCTGCAGTTGTCAATCGGACACCAGCCGGGGAATGCTTAGCTCTCCAACCCGCCGCAGGCGGTTAAGAATCCTTAACCCAGGGATATCTTTACAAGGCTGAAATGAGAATTTATAATGTCGGTGTATGTGCAGAAGTTCGAAAGGGGAATCCATAAGTGGCAGTTGTTTGCTTGTAGCCGGCAAAAGTGCAAAAATTTCGTGATTTGTTCACGGGATACGTATGCCCTTTTGACCTAATACAAGGAACTTCTCGCATCGTATTTTTTTCGATACCGACGGAGTGCCTTATTTGAGGTACTCCGTTTTTTGGTGAATTGAGGAGGAAAACACATGCTAACGCCATTTATGGAAAACCACGAGTATAATTTGATCAAGCGCCTGGTGGGGCGCCTCGAATATAACATCAAGACCACAGCCGACCAGAAGGTAATAGCCGCCATCCGGCATACGACTTGGACGCGAGTCATTGAAATGTTCCCTGCTGCGACGGAGGAGCAGAAGCGGTTTTTCGACCGGATTCCGACGCTAAACCGTGCCGAGGAATTCCAGGCTTATTTGAGCGAGCTGGAGCAATACGTCACGGCCTTTCCGCAGGTCACGGAACAGCAGCTGAAGAAGCTTTTTCCCAAGGTTAAAAAGCTGAAGCTTCCGCCGCTGGCCGAGCTCAATTTCCGCTTCCTGACCTATATCGGCTGGACCGACATTTCAACGAATAAACTGTTCATCGTCTATAACCTGGACGGAAAAATGACAGGCATTGAGGGCCGGTTCACCCCGACGAACAAGAAGGGGGTCTGCTGCCTCTGCAATAAGCACGAAGAGGTGGCCTTCGTGACCGCGCAGACGAAAGCCAAAGGATCGGCACTGGATCATTTCGGACGGGTCGGAAATTATATGTGCATCGACAGCGCCAAGTGCAACCAGAATATTACCGATGTATTTCAACTGGAACGGTTTATGAAGGACGTCTTAAACTAACCAGGCTGGCTGTGCGAGAAATAAAGGAGCTCCCGGGTTGATCCCGGGAGAATAAACAGCGGGCAGGCCGAGGGGCCTTGCCCGTTTTCCTTTTTCTTTTAAGCTATCCGGGATGGAATCAGTGAATCAGCACAGGAGAAGGCGTCTGGATATACTCGGCGTACCGGATGCCTTCCGTCTTCAATTGCTCCTGACTGGCCCGGTTGGCATCGTACACCACGAACGGGGGAAGGAAGGTGCCGTGGCAGTGGGCAATCGTAAGGTGGATCGGTTTTAGCAGCTCGCTGATCGTAAACCAGTTCTCTCCTCCGGCCTGAAATGATTTATCCGTGCCGCCGGCGGTAGTGACGACGATGAATTCTTTGCCCTTTAAATGCTCCCCTCCGGGGCCGTAAGCCCAGCCGGGAGTCAGTACATCGTCAAACCATTTTTTTAGGAGGGGCGGTGAGCTGTACCAATAAAAAGGGAACTGGAGAACAATCCGGTCGTAAGCAAGCAGCAGCTGCTTCTCCCGGTCCGCATCGATCTGCCAATCAGGATACTCCTGATACAGATCGCGGACGTGGATATCGGTATGCTTCGGCAGCGCTTCGAGCAGCGCACGATTGGCTTTGGATCGGCTCAGATCAGGGTGGGATACGATGACCATCGTTTTCATTTCAAATCATCCTTTCGGGTGGAGTGCGTTATGAATGATGCACCCCCAGTATTGTTCATGACCGCCGCTTTGAAAAGTACGCATTTTAAACATACTAAGTCCTGTATACCGTACTATTGATCAGGACAGCGTACTGCCGGGTAGTACGAAAAACCATACTATGTACGATTCAGAAGAGTACTGTCACGATTCGGCGTACTCTGGTACAATGGCAGCAAAGACGGCACTGCCGCTTCGGCTGGAAAGGGGAGGGCTAGCGAGATGAGTAAGGACCACGGGACGGGAAACACGGGAGGAATCATCACGACGCTGCAGGCGATCGGAGGCAAGTGGAAGCCGCTCATTTTGTTTATATTGCTGCACCAGGGGACGAAACGGTTCGGGGAGCTGCGCAGGCAGCTTCCCCATATTACACAGGGCATGCTGACCAACCAATTGCGTGAGCTTGAGCAAGATGGATTGATTCACCGGAAGGTATATCAGGAGGTTCCTCCCAAGGTAGAATACTCCTTGACGGAACATGGGGAGTCACTGAGATCCGTGCTCCACGATATGTGCAGCTGGGGTTATGAGCATATGGATTTCAAGGTAAATGCCGCCAAGGAGGAAACCGCCTCCGAAGCGGACGGAAATATGTAAGGGAGGGCCTGAGGGCCCTCCCTTACTGTATATTGGCTATCATTCTTCAAATGTCAGGTTAGACGGCTCGTCCCGAAGCTCGTAGACGATCTCCAGATTCGTGGTAGGTACGCTCTCGTCGACCTCTTCAAACCGGAAGCTGTCCACCCATGCCTGCCCCGGTCCCATCAGCAGCACGCGGAGCGAGATTGTCGCGGCATTGTCCGGGACATCAAGCACGATGGCGTAGTGGTTCCAATGCGTATCGCCCACAATTCGGCGGTTGTTCATATTGTCAAACCGGAGCACGTCCTCGGCCTGATTATCGACCCGCATCCACAGTCCGCAGAACTCGGTTACTCCTTCCGTCCGGACGAAGCCGGAGAAGCGCATTCTACGTTTCAGGTACCGATCGGCTTTAAATTGCTGCATCATGGTGGCGAACACGTTCGGGCCTGCTGGTGTGACGGCTTTCAAATAACCCGAGGCATTCCCTTGATGAACGTTGTGGCGGTCCAGTCCGATTTCATATTGATGCGGGTGGCTGCCGCTCAGCACCCAGCCCTTCACCATTGATTCCTCGATCATGTTCTTTTCTCCTCCTTGGGCGGCATGGGCCTGAGCATGAAGGCTGAACATCTTCCGGTTATCGCCCTGGCGGCATGCCGTACATCTTTTTAAAGGCGCGGGTAAACGCCTCCTGGCTCTCAAAATGGCACTGCAGCGAAATGCCGATGATCGGCTCCTCCGAGTACAGAAGCATTCGCGAGGCGAGACACAGCCGGCGGCTGCGCGAATATTCGGCGATGCTCAGCCCGGTCTCCCTTCTAAACAACCGGTGAAAATGGAATGGTGAGAATCCGGCCTCCGCCGCGATCTGCTCGAGTGTCAGCGGTTCGTGAAGCTGTTCCTCCATGAACCGGATGCTGTGTTGAATCCGACTTGAATACACCAGTGTGCCCCTCCTTTGATATCAGCATAGCAGACGGGAGGGGGTGCGTTTTGACCGTTCTTGCTAACATGCGAAAAAGCCCGAGATAGGCAGGCTGCCGTGCGGGCTGGAACAAAGGGAGGCGTTTGGAATCGGATGGTGCGAACGGGAACGTTGCGGGGCGGTTTCCATGTTGTGAAGGAATTAGATCATTGAGGGCCGTCGCGCGCCACTTGTTCAACGAAGACACGCCACGGCAGGTCACTAGCTAGGCTTCGGTGTTAGAGCTCGGATAGCTTGAAGTGGACTTCCCGGTTGGGGCAATCCGCTGCGGCGAATTCCAGCAGGCGGCGGCTTTCGTCGGCCAATGCCTCCTGATCGGCGTCCGAGATAGGCTCAAACAGCTTGATCACGAGCTCGGCGGACTGCTTGTTCCGCTCCAGGCTCCACATGCCGCGGACGAATCCGTCCACGAGCACCGCCGCCCGGATGATGCCGTTCACCGTAAAGATGCGGCGGCGGTAGCGTTCATCCATAATCCGGGAGCGGTCGGCGAAGGAGAGAAGCATGTTATCGAATTCGCCAAGGAGACGCGGAGGTGCGGGTGTATCCTCCGCGGGCAGGGGTGCGTCCGCCAGGTCGTACAGCAGGACGCCCTTTTCATCCAGGAAGGTCCGCAGACGCGGCCCGAGCCGGCCGATGACGTCGCTCAGCCGGGTGAGTCCGGACCAGACCTGGATGTCCTTAACCGAGGCCGGCCCGAAGGCGGCCAGGTAACGCAGGACCAGCTCCTCGAATCCGGAGCTGGAGGCTGCCGCGGGCGGGCTGCCCAGCCACGCCTCCGCGGTGGTGTGCAGGGCCTGGCCGCTGGCGCCCCACAGGCCCCTTGGAGGCACCTGCACGAGCGGCACGAGCGTGCGCACCGTGTTTGCTAGCGCGGCCGGGCTGCGGTCCGGCCAGCGCTCCTGCAGGAGGGCGCCGAGCTCGCCATAGGCAAGCGGCGCCTCCTCCACAAGAGCCCGGCCGGCTGCGGCGACCGCGCCGGTATCCAGGCCGGCGAGCTCCTTGCCGTAGCTTCCCTTCAAGCCGCGGTCCAACGCGGGCTGAAGGACGGGGCGCAGCGCCAGGGCGTCCCCGGCCGCCACGAGGTGGATCGTCGAGCGCATCATTACGATGCGCACAGCCTGGCGCGTTTCGATCAGCCGGGACAGCTCCTCGTGCCGGAAGCCGGCCAGCCGGGCCCACAGGCCGTAATACGGCGGGATCGGGGCTTGGGCCTGCATGCCGGCCAGATGCCGCAGCGCGTCAAGCACCGGCATCTCTGCCCGGCGCAGGAGAAGCTGGCGGTCGAGCAGTGCCCGGTTCAAGGCCCGGCGGCTGAGCACCTGGGGAACATTTTTCGCAAAAAGGGATGTATCGGTTGGCTTAGGCATCGGCTCGGTCACGACTGCACCGCCTCCTTAAGGTTCATGATCTATACGTTCTTATATCCTCAGTATAGCCAACAACGCTGACAACAATATGTCAGGGTTTGGAGCGCGCCGATCATAGGAATTTGTGATCGTCGCCGTTGCGTTCGCCTTGGGTTTTCGGGGCAGAAGATAATACGCGGAGCATGGCGGAAATCCATAACAAATCCGAATCATACAGAACCCTCCATGGGATGCGCCGATTCAATAAAGTGCTTCATGATGGATCCCAGTTATTGACAACAGGCCCGTGGTAGTTTTACAATGATTCCAAACGGAATGTTAGTGTACACTAACATCACCCGGATGACTACTCCAAAGGATGTTGGCACAATGACGGAATCAACGACAAACCGGGACAGGTTGATGCTGACCGCAATTGACTTGATGGCTGAGAAGGGATATCAGGGAGTATCCACGAAGGAAATTGCCGCAGCCGCGGGGGTGAGCGAGATGACGCTGTTCCGCCAATTCGGCACCAAGCTGCAGCTGCTGGAACAGGCGATCGGCTGTTTTCATTATGCGGGCGAGATGGAGAAACTGTTTTCCACCCGGCTGACATGGAGCTTGCGTGAAGATCTGCTGCAGATAACCCGTGCCTACCATGACATCATGAATCGGAACCGGAAGCTGGTTCTGGTCATGCTGCGGAGCGCGGAGCTGTCCGATCTGCGCGACCGGGCCCAGGATCATCCGCGGCAGCTGCAGCAGCTGCTGACGGCGTACTTCCAGGAAATGCACCGGCAGGGGAAGGTGAAGGCCATAGATTCCGAGGCGCAGGCTATGACGTTTATGTGGATGAATTACGGTGCCTTCATTTCCCGTCTACACAACGCGGATTTGATTACAGCTGTGTCCCATGAGCAGTTCCTGCAGACGAGCATCGAATTGTTTGTCGATGCCCTGACTCCGATGAACGAACGAATTACAGACCGGTAGAGAATTGGATGGGTGGTGGAGCTGGATGCTCGATTCGGCCGGGACAGGCCAAAGCAACCATTTTTACATTACGAGGAGCGGTGACAATGAGCAAATCAACAAGCAAGCTGGCGGTACCCATTGCGAATGATGCAGCGAAGCCCGTAGGTTTAACTGCCGCTGCCGGGTTTCAGGTCGGCGTCCGGAGAACGTTTCCGGTATCTCGGGAGGCAGCGTGGTCGCTGCTGACTTCCCCGGAGGGTATGATGGTATGGCTCGGGGAACTCCCGGTGCTTGAATTCAAGCCGGGAACGGCGTATACGTCCAAGGAAGGAAACCACGGCGAGATTCGGGTGGTCAATCCCGGGGAACAAATCCGCTTGACCTGGCAGCGGCCCGGCTGGATCCATCCTTCCACGGTCCAGATCCGCTTGCTGGAGGCCAAGACCGGAACGACGATCAGCTTCCATCAGGAGAAGCTGGCGGATATCCAGCAGCGTGAGCAGATGAAGGCATATTGGGAGGAGGCGGCGGACCATATCCGGGAGCAGCTGGCTGCTGGCGAATCGCAAGCATGAGCCATGAATCATAGTCCGCCGCTTAAAAGGGAGCGGCAGGGCTGGTAAGACGACTGGGAGAGTTGATTTCCTCCTCCGCTGCGGTCTACTATAACTTCAGGAGGAGGTGTGCTGATGGCTGAGCTGAAGGCAGTATACAATGAGCAGTTTTTACGCGGATTCGGGGCAAAGGTTCATACCGCCCACGCTGCGTTTGATACAGATAAGTTTATTGGTGACGTTATGGACGACACATGGGAGGAGCTTGAGCTGAAGGCCCGCATGCGGCGGATCAGCGAAACGCTTGGAGTCCATTTGCCCGCCCGATATGAAGAGGCGCTGGAGGTGCTCTTCGCGATCGACGAGCACTGTGCGGGGTTTCCGTACTTGTTCTTTCCCGATTTCGTGGAAGTGTTCGGGCAGGCGCCGGAGCACTGGGACCTTTCAATGAAGGCGCTCGAGCGCTTCACGTCCAAATCGTCGGCGGAGTTTGCCGTCAGGCCCTTTCTGCTGCGGGATCCGGAGCGGATGATGCGCCAGATGGCGGCTTGGGCGCAGCATCCGGACGAGCATGTGCGGCGTCTTGCCAGCGAAGGCAGCCGGCCGCGGCTGCCGTGGGGACAGGCACTGCCGATGTTCAAAAAGGATCCGGCGCCGGTGCTGCCCGTGCTGGAACTCTTGAAGCAGGACCCGTCGCTTTATGTCCGGAAGAGCGTCGCCAACAACCTGAACGACATCGCGAAGGATCATCCGGACACGGTGCTGGAAATTGCCCGGCGATGGAAGGGCACCCATCCGCATACCGACTGGATTATCCGTCATGGATGCCGGACCTTGATCAAGAAGTCCCACCCGGAAGCGATGGCGCTGTTCGGATACGCGGAGTCTTCGGCGGAGGAGCCGCTGGCGTCCGCCGCTTCGCTGACGGTAGAGCCGTCCGAAGTAGCAGTCGGAGGCAGCACAGAGCTTCACTACGAGATCCGCGTGCGGGATGGGCAGCCGGTCCATATCCGGGTGGAATACGGGATCGACTTTGTCAAAGCCCGCGGCAAAATATCGCGCAAAGCGTTTTTGCTGTCGGATAAGACCGTACCCGGAGGCTCCCGCCTGTCGGGGACGCGAACCCATTCTTGGGCCGATCTGACGACGCGCCGCCATTATCCGGGCGAGCACCAGATCGTGCTGCTGGTCAACGGCCGGGAGGCGGCTTCCGCCAGCCTTACGCTTACGGGCAGCGGCGGGGAGCAGCACGCATAGGCGAAGCATGCGCCGAAAAAGCAAACAGGAGTGCCCGAGCGGTCATTGGACCTGCAGGGGACTCCTGTTTTTCGATATCGGCGTGCTTTATTCTAAGCAGGGAACGCTTTGGATCAATGCTGCCGCTGGTTTGAAATAAGCTGCTTCTCGTGCTGAAGCAGCCAGCTTTTACGCGTCAGTCCGCCGCCGTAACCGCCTAGGTCGCCGCTTGCATTGATGACGCGGTGACAGGGGATGACGAGGGCGAGCGGATTGGCGCCGTTGGCCTGGGCCACGGCCCGGAAGGCCATTGGTTTGCCTAGAGCCCCGGCCAGCCCGGAGTAGGAACGGGTCTCGCCCGGCGGTATTTGCACCAGCTGCGCCCAGACCGACTTCTGGAACGGGGAGCCGATCAAATGCAGCGGTGTGGTGAATACGGACAGACTCCCGTCAAAATAAGCCGTCAGCTCCTGCTCGATGGACCGTATGGGAGCGGTGGCGCCCGGGATGATCGCCGATTTCGTCCGCTGTCGCAGCCGTTCCACTTCGCGCTCGAGGCCCCGCCGGTCCACAAACTCCAGCAGGTACAGCGCCTTCTCGTCGGCAATCGCGACCATCGGGCCGAGGCGTGTATCGATCCACGCCGCGCGCAGGATGCGGCTGTCTGCGGATTTCGCCGGCGCCGCCCCCATAATGCGGGAGAAGGCGTCCCGGAATCCGCTTCCGGATTCATATCCGCTCGACAGCTGGGCGTCGATCACCGCCTGGCCGGACCGGATCTGCTTGAATGCCAGCCCCATCCGGCGGGCGCGGGCATATTCCACAAAGGTCATGCCGAACCGTTTTTTGAACTGCCTCCGCGCCGTCGAGGCGTCGATGTCGAGGTCATCAAAGTCCTGTTCCTTCCACCTTTTTTCCGGATAGGTCTCGACGGCTTCAACCAGCTTCTGAACGACCGTCGAGACGTGATTCGGAGGGGACAGCGGGCGGCAGCGCTGGCAGGGCCGGAAGGACGCGAGCAGCGCCTCCTGCGCGGTCTCGTAAAACTCACAGTTTTCAAATTTGGGCTTTCTGGCCGGGCACGTCGGGCGGCAGAACACTCCCGTCGTTTTGACCCCGACATAGAAAATCCCCTCGTACTCCGATTTTTTATCGAGCAGCGCCTGATAATACTCCACTTTATGTTCAGCCGTAATCATGACCGGCCTCCTCTTTTTTAGCATGCTTTTTTCTTATTATAGTCCAGCCCCGCGGATTCCCGCCGCCGAAAATCGGGCACTGATTTTTAAAAAGTTTGTTCTTTATCAACAGGATGCGATAATTGCGCAGCCAGATGCCTATCCCGTGGCAAAACTCCTGCCGCATCCCTTGTTTTAACAAAAAAAATTTGGGACAATAATAGACAGATTGCCTGCCGGATCTGGTAAAGTAGAGATACATAGAATGAACTAAAGAAATGAATGTTATAGGGCAAACTTTAGTTCAATCTAGATAACGTGCATTTTAAAGCTTTTGAAAAGAGGAAAAACGATGAATAAACCATCCATCTATGGATTAACGTTCGATCAGCTGTCTGCATGGCTGCTTGAATATGGACATAAACCATTCCGCGCCTCTCAGGTGTGGGACTATCTATATGTGCAACGGGTCACCGATTTTGCCGACATGACGAATGCCAATCCGGACTGTGTGAAGCTGCTTGCGGAGCACTATGTCATCCAGACGCTCGAAGAGCATGTGAAGCAGGAGTCGGCCGACGGGACGGTTAAATTCTTGTTCCGATTGCAGGACGGCAACCTGATCGAAACGGTGCTGATGCGCCATAAGTTCGGCCTTTCCGTCTGCGTGACAACCCAGGTCGGCTGCAACATCGGCTGCAGCTTCTGCGCGAGCGGACTGCTGAAGAAAAGCCGGGACCTGTCGGCAGGGGAAGTTGTGGAGCAGCTCATGAAGGTGCAGCTGTTCCTGGACCAGAACAAGCCGGGCGACCTGGTCAGCCATATTGTGGTGATGGGCATCGGGGAGCCGTTTGATAATTTCGAGAACATGGTCGACTTCATCAATGTGGTGAAGGACCGCAAAGGGCTGGCGATTGCCGGACGCCATATTACCGTATCGACCAGCGGGCTGGCTCCGAAAATTATGGAATTTGCCGACCGCGATTTGAAGGTGAATCTGGCGATTTCGCTGCATGCACCGAACAATGAGCTGAGAACCCGGATTATGAAGATTAACAAGGCTTATCCGATTGAGGAGGTCTTGGGGGCCATGGATTACTATCTGGCCAAAACGAAGCGCAGAGTGACGCTCGAGTACATTTTGCTCAAGGACGTCAATGACGGCAGGGAACACGCGGCTGAATTGGCGGAGCTGATCGGTGACCGCAGACAGCTGGTCAACGTCAACCTGATCCCGTACAACCCGGTCGATGAGCACAGCCAATATCAGAGAAGCGCGCAGGAGTCGATCCTGGCTTTCTATGACACGCTCAAAAAGAACCAGGTCAGCGTCAGCGTCCGGCTGGAGCATGGAACCGACATCGATGCGGCCTGCGGACAACTGCGCAGCAAGCAAATCCGCAAGGAAAACGGCAGAGGTGCGAGCCAGGCCAGTGCGGTAAACGGTTGAGGCCGAAAACATGAATAAACACGAAAAAGCCTGCAAATCTGCAGGCTTTTGTCATGTCCAAGGGCATCTTAGGCGGAACAGCCCTATCCTCAATCGGTTAGCCAGCCACAGCCACGATAAATACGACCCATCCCGCCAAAAAGGCCAACCCGCCGATCGGCGTAATCGCCCCCAGCTTGCGGATGCCGGTCACGCTCAGCGCGTACAGGCTCCCCGAGAATAATAGAATTCCCGCAAACAGCAGCCATCCTGCAAGTTGGATGGTGCCTGAATGTGCGGCGGATGGGGCAAAGAGACCCATCAGCAGCAGGCCAAGACCGTGAGCCAAATGATATTGGACTCCCGTCTGATAGGTTTTCTGCCGGTTGTCATCGAGTCTATCCTTCAGGGCGTGCGCCCCGAATGCGCCGATGGCCACGGCCAGAAACATCATGATTCCGCCCAGAATGAGCAGCGTATTCACATCCATCACCTCTAAGCGTCATCATACGTTCTGGCGCGGCGGCCGTCAACGGCTTGGATTCGGTCTGTTTTCTTAATAATACCGGCGGATACGGTGACTCCGTCTTTGCTTCTTCACAAACTTGTTCATGCCGCTCGCCCCGGGACCGCCGCCGACCGAGTCCTGCTGTCTGGTGCAAGGGCTGTCGATGGTGGAGTTCGTACCGCTCGTGCTGTGTGTGCCGGAGCCGCTGGCAATTTGAGTGGCGGCAGCTTCTTCGCTTCCCTCCGGGATTTGAACCCGCTGGTGATTAAGAACGAAGATGGCTTCCTTCTTCCGGCGGCGCGAGCGTCTCCGCTTCCCACGGCAGCTGTGAGTGGACTCGCGGAGGAAGCTGATGTTATCGGCGGTTCCTCCGGCGCCGACGCTGACCTGCTGGTCCGTATTCGGGGATCCGATGGCCGCGTTGCTTCCCGACGCGCTGCTGTGGCCTGCACCGCTGGCAATCTGCGTCGTATTCGGGGCGTTTGTGAACTGATCGTTAATGACAAACACGAACTTATCGAACCTGCGGAGCGGAACTTTGGTCGTCAGCCGTTTTTCACCTCGGACGATGCTGACGATGAGCTTGCCCTGTGACCGTGGACGAGAGTGCCTCTTCCGTCGTCCTGCCATATGCCGGCGGGCATAACCGCAGCCGTGGCTTTTAAGATACCTCCTCATATCAACCATCCTTTGTCTGTGGTATGGTTCATCCTAGTGATGTTTGCCGGATTTTGTGAGGGACAACTGTCTTGGAGGGGCAAAAAATAGGGCGTTTTACGCCTGGTAGGTGATTAATGATCCTTTCGGTGATAAAATATAGCAAAACCGTCCGGTAATAGAGAACGGCCCTGCCGGAAGATCGATAGCTGAACAGTTCCCGCGTAAAGGCCCAGCCTGCCGGGGGCATCAAAGACACTTGTAAACGCTTTAATCATAAACCGTAGATTGCCTTAGCCTAAAGTGCAGGCAGTCCTACAGGAGAGGATGGGAATGCAATGCAGGTGAATCAAGTTCGCGAGTTGGCTGTAAAACTGAAAGAGAATATCGGGAGAGTCATTGTCGGCAAAGAGGAAGAAGTGGAGCTGCTGCTGACGGCCTTGCTGGCGTCGGGACATGTGCTGCTGGAGGATGTACCGGGGACCGGTAAAACGCTGCTTGCCAAAAGTCTGGCGGCGTCCCTGTCGCTCAGCTTTCAACGGATCCAGTTTACCCCGGATCTGCTGCCGTCGGATTTGACGGGCATCCATTTCTACAACCAGAAGGACGGCGAATTTCAGTTTCGCCCGGGTCCGCTGTTCTCGCGGATCGTGCTTGCGGATGAAATTAACCGGGCCACACCCAGAACCCAGTCCAGCCTCCTGGAGTGTATGGAGGAGCGGCAGGTCAGCATTGATGGGCAGACGATGGCGCTGGAGCGGCCGTTTATGGTGCTGGCCACCCAGAACCCGGTCGATAACCAGGGCACGTTTCCGCTGCCCGAAGCCCAGATGGACCGCTTTATGATCCGCATGAAGCTGGGGTATCCATCCGCAGCGGAAGGGAAGGAGATTCTGAAGCGGACGCAGGGACCGGCCGGGCTAACCGCAGAGCGGGCCGAGCGCACGGCAACGGCCGACGAGGTGCTGGAAGCCCAGCAGCTGTGTGCGCAGGTGAACGTGAGCGAGGACTTGATGGGATACATCGTTTCTCTGGCCGAAGCGACCCGTGTCCATGCGGAAGTGGCTCTTGGCATCAGCCCCCGCGGAACCCAGGCGCTGCTGCGCGCGGCGCAGGCTTATGCTGCGCTGAATGGACGGGAGTACGTACTTCCCGATGACATTAAGCATCTGCTGGTGCCGGTCTGCGCTCACAGACTGGTGCTCAAGAAGCGCTACGGCGGGCAGCAGGAGGCCGCCCGGCGCATTCTGCTTGAGGTGCTGGATCATATCGCAGTTCCCAGCGAAGCGGGACTGGAAAGCGGCGTGAGATAATGGCGATGCTGTGGCTGCTTCTGGCCTGCGGCGGGGTGTTGGTGCTGCAGGGCCTGATCCTGGGCAGGGGATCGCTGCGGAAACTGACGTACGAGCGCCATTTCAGCACGGAAACCTGTTACGTGGGGGACCGGATTGAAATGGTCGAGGTGATCGAAAACGGCAAAATGTTTCCGGTGCCCTGGCTGCGCCTGGAAGCGATGCTTCCCTCGTCCCTGATGTTTAAGCGCAGCCGGGAAACCTCTATCAGCGAGGGGAATATTTATCAGAATCATACGAGCTTATTTATGCTTCGTCCCCGGACCCGGATTACCCGGACGCATCAAATCCAGTGTACCCGCCGGGGGATCTACCGGATGGACTCGGCCACGATGACCGGCGGGGACCTGTTTGCGGTCTACACCCCGTCACGGCAAATTACGCTCAGCAAACGGCTCGTCGTCTACCCGGAGCTGCTGGGCGATGATCAGCTGCCGTCCTCTTGGAAGACTTGGCAGGGGGAGCTAGCGGTGCGGCGCTGGGTCGTTGAGGATCCGTTTCTCATCACCGGAATCCGGGAATACGCCGCGGGAGACCCGATGAACCGGATCCACTGGAAAGCCACCGCCAGAACGGGGGAGCTTCAGGTGCACAAGCACGGCTATACCGCCGATCCGCGGGTCATGATCTGCCTGAACATCGAGGTGTCCGAGCAGATGTGGAACGTGGTGACCCGGCCGGAGACGGTCGAAGATGCGCTGTCTTACGCAGCCACCTGTGCGGCTTCGCTGATCCACCAGGGCATGGCCGCCGGCTTCACCCATAATGCCTCGGTCAATCCGGAGAGCCAGGCTATGCTCCGGCTCGACCCGGATTACGGCATGGCCCATCTGGAGAATGTGCTGGAGTCGATGGCCGGTGTGGATATGAAGACGCGGATGTCATTCCACGAGCTGCTGCGCCTGGAAGCGGAGCGCGAGCAGGAAGAGAGGGTCGATTATTTGCTCATAACGGCCCATCTGTCTGAAGCGGTCCGGGAGAGCATCCACGGACTCGAGAACAAAGGCCACCGCGTATCGGTTGCGGAATGGCCGGATGCGAGGGAGGCGGCGGTATGATACGTCAGCAAGCGCAAGCCCGTTACCGGGGAGCCGGGGAAGCATTGTACTTCTCGCTGCTCGAGTCCGCTTCGCTGTACCCCGTGGCCGTGCTGCTTGCGGCATATGTGCTGCCGCTCCATCCGCTGCTCATCTGGCTGCTCGCGGGAGCCGTACATGCGGCAGGCGTACTGGCCGGGCGGGAGCAGTCCCGCAGCCGGGGCGGCCGCCTGTGGACGCCCATCCTGCTGGCGGCCGCGGTCCTGCTGCCCCTGGCCGTGTTCGGCCTGCGGCTCGCCGCGGCGCTGGCCGCTTTGGCCCTGCTGGCGGCTGCGATCCGCGGGCTGATTGCCGGGCGCAAGCAGTGGTGGAAGACAGCGGTGCAGCGGCTGCCGCTGATCGGCCTTGGCGCATCGCTTGTGCTGTACATTACGGCCGGCCAGGTCGGCGCCCTTCATCCGCACCGCACGTCGCTGTACGTGATGGCCATGATCACGCTGTTCGCCCTCCTGCTGCGCATGAACGGCGAGCGGGTCCGGGACGCCTCGCACGCCGAGCAGGCCGACCGCCAGCTGTTCGGCCGGATCCTGACGGCAAACCGCTCAATGACGTGGATCGTCATTGTCGTCATCGCCCTGCTCAGCGGATGGAAGGGCCTTAGTTCGATCTTCCTGTTCCTGCGGGACGGCCTCCGGTCTCTCCTTCAAGGATTGGGAGGAGACGGACAGTCTGTGGAACAGCCCCCGCAAGCACCGGCCGATCCGATGATGCCCGATCTGTCCGGAATGGATCAGGGTCCTGTGCAGCACCCGATGTGGCTGAAAGTCATAGGCTATGTCGTTCTGGGCATTCTTTGCCTGGCCGCGCTTGTGTTGCTGGGGATGCTGCTGTATAAGCTGTTCCGGCGCTGGCTTCCGGAGCGCATCCGAAGCTGGGTCCGGCGCCTCGCTTACCGGCTCGGACTGCTGCGGCAGATCCGGCGGATTTCCGAGGAGACGGCGGACTTCGTGGATGAGGTCGAGCGAATCGACCGCGTTGCCGCCAAGCCCCGCCGATTCCGCCGCTTCCGCAAGGAACAGGATATCAGCGGCAGCGACCCGCGTCAGGCTTATGAGAGCCTGATCCGCCGTGCGGTCAAGAAAGGGTACGCGTTCCGGGCGAGCCGTACTCCTGCGGAGAACGGCGCCGAGCTTACGGCGGGAGAGAGCTTAACCGGCCTGGCGCCGGAAGCGGTCCATACGCTTATCGAGCGGTACAATGCCGTGCGGTACGGCGGGAAAAAGGAGCAGTAGAAGCCCTGCTCCGGCCAACATGATACCGTTCACTTTTGGTCGTGAGGGCCCCCTCAAGGGGGCCTTTTTTGTGTTCTTTGGACATCCAATAGTTACGCCGAGGTAACTTCATTACGATAAAGTGCCTACTTACGCAAGCGAAATGGAGCAACTACAATGGGGTTGTGGTTCACGAACCAAATCGATCATAAAGGAGATATACGCACTATGGAACTTCAATTGGCACTTGATCTTGTTGATATTCCCGGAGCCAAGGAAATCGTAAACGAGGTTGCTGAATATATAGACATCGTGGAAATCGGAACGCCGATCGTCATCAATGAGGGGCTTCGGGCGGTGAAAGAACTGAAAGAAGCCTTCCCTTCCCTGCGCGTGCTGGCAGACCTGAAAATCATGGACGCCGGCGGATACGAAGTCATGAAGGCATCCGAGGCCGGAGCGAGCATTATCACCGTTCTCGGCGTGTCCGATGACTCCACCATCCGGGGAGCCGTGGATGAAGCCCGGAAGCAAAACACAAAAGTCATGGTCGATATGATCAATGTGAAGGATATGGAACAGCGCGCCAAGGAAATTGACCAAATGGGCGTGGATTATATCTGCGTGCATTCAGGGTACGACCACCAGGCGGCAGGCATCAGCTCCTTTGAAGACCTGCTGACGATCAAACGCGTGGTGAACCGCGCCAAAACGGCCATTGCCGGCGGGATCAAGCTGAGTACGCTGCCTCAGGTGATTGCGGCCGGCCCGGATCTGGTCATTGTGGGCGGGGGAATCACCGGTCAGGATGACAAGCGGGCTGCGGCATCGCAGATGAAGCAGCTGGTTAGTCAGGTCTAAGATGAATACGGCCGATTACGCCCTCGAAATTACGAAGGAGCTGCAGCGATCGATTACCCGCATTTCGGATGAAGAAGCGGATCGGCTCGCCGACATGATTCTCGGGGCCGGACACGTGTTTGTGGCGGGAGCCGGGAGGTCGGGCCTGATGGGCCGGGCACTGGCCATGCGTCTGATGCATCTCGGAATTCCCGCATATGTGGTAGGCGAGACGGTGACGCCGGGAATCGGCCCGGAGGACCTGCTTGTCATCGGGTCCGGGTCAGGCGAGACGCAAAGCCTGGTCACCATGGCCAGTAAAGCCAAGAAGATCGGAGCAGCGGTAGTCACCGCAACCATTCACCCGGACTCCACGCTGGGCCGGTTGTCCGATCTCCCGGTCCGTCTCCCGGGTACGCCCAAGGATCAACAAACGGCGGACAATGGAATAAAGGCGACCATTCAGCCGATGGGATCGCTGTTTGAGCAAACGCTGATCATTTTATACGATGCCGTCATTCTCCGGTTGATGGAGCAGCGGGGGCAAAGTTCCTCCCAGATGTTCGGCAGGCACGCAAACCTGGAGTAAAGCTCAACCAGAAATATCAAATCAAGCAGTTCGCATAGGAGCTATCCCAAAGGTCTCACAGACCGAGGGATGGTTCTTTTTTGCATCAAGCGAAAAAGCGAATCGTGTAGTATCCTATAAGAAGGAGGTGGCAGCGTGGCAACGGAAATCAAAGACCGTATCAATCTAAAGGAAATCAATTGCGCGAAGGAACTGACTCTTGCCGTGATCAGCGGCAAATGGAAGTTGATTATATTGTGGCATCTGGGGCTTGAGGGGACGAAGCGGTTTGGCGAGCTGAAGAAGCTGATCCCCAATGTGACCCAAAAAATGCTGACCAACCAGCTTCGGGAGCTGGAAGACGATCAGCTGATTTCGCGGAAGGTATATCCGGAGGTCCCTCCCCGGGTGGAATATTCGCTGACCGAATACGGCCGCTCGCTGATGCCGGTGCTGCGGATGATGTACGACTGGGGCAGTCATTATGGGGACCGGGTCATTTGGAAGGACGATCATTAACAGGTCTGCATTCTCTCATCGGAATGACTTTTTCACGTGCTTAAAAAATATGAATTTCAATCCCCCCGCAGGGTCCAAGGCATCTGAGTAAAAAGCCGCCGCTCTGCGGGGGTATTTTTTTGTGACATCGCCTGTAAATGGGGTAATAATTAGAAATTGATTCCAATTTTGGCTGCTGTAGCTGCTGTAAGGGAAGGATGCCGATGAAAGACCAAACGCCGACACGACGCATTGAAGCAGGCTATCTCATCCTTGTGTTTGTCATCATGATTCAGGAGCTGCTTATTTTTATCAAGGTATATGCAGATCAGGCCTATACCCCTCAGGAGCTGCTGTTCAGCCTGGGGACATTGGCTGCGCTGCTGATCGGCTTCTTTATGCCGGTCGGCGTTACGGCGGTGGCCGTCTTCTTTTATCTTGTGAGTTATTTTGTGTGGCTGAACACTTATGCACATGTGGATATCTTATCGTTCTCCTGGCTGCTGCTCGTTCCCGCCAACATGATCCTGGCCTCCGTGATTCATTCCGGGTTGATCCGGAACCGGAGGCTGATCGAGCGGCTGGAGGATTTGAAGGACATGAGCCCGCAGTTGGACCTCGATACGTCCCTCGGGAATAAGCTTTCCCTGGAGGATGCCGTCATCAAACACTCCAATCTCGCCAAACGTTATCCGCAGCGCTACGACTTCTGTATGGCGATGTTTAAAATTGAATTTTTGCCGCTCGTCCAAGAGTCGCTCGGTTCCAGGCGGTACGCCCGGCTGCTGCTCGAGCTGTCGCACACGATCCAGAAGCAGATCCGCTACGAGGATTATAAATTTTTCATCGACCAGGGACGCTTTGTGGTCTTGTATCCGATGACGAATCAGGAGCATTTGCAGCAGCTCACCGCCCGGATTAAGCAGGCCATGATGAATGTTGACGCCGTCGACCGGAGCGGGAGTCCGCTGAAGCTCGTCGTCCGCACGGGGGCGCTCGTGTTCCAGCCGGAGCAGTTCAGCAAATATGAACATATCGACGAGGTCATTGCCGCATTGGAGCGCAATACGGAGACCGATCTGATCGGTGAGTATGTATAAGGAGAAAGGAGGGGCGCCCGCATGTCGTATACCCAGTGGTTTTTTCCTGTATGTATCGGCGTCAGCATCCTTTTTGCCGCAGCGGTGCTGGTGCTGACGATCGCCACGCTGATGTTCCGGGCCAAAGTCAAGAAAAAATATGATCGGGGGAATTTCAGTGGCTGACGTGATCCTGCTCCTGTCGATCGTATCGATCTGGATCGCCGTGCTGGAGTCGATTGTCATCATGGCCGGGGCGATCCGGTTTGTGTACAGGCAGAACCGGGGGGCTCTGGTGCGCAGCGGGCAATTGGACGATTTTCCGACCGTGACGGTCATGGTCCCCGCCCACAATGAAGAGTTGGTCATTACCGCGACGGTGGAGCATATTCTGCAGCTGTACTATCCCCCGGACAAAGTCCAGATCATCGTGATCGCCGATAACTGCGCCGACCGCACCGCGGACAAGCTGAAGGCACTGAAGGCGAAAACCAGTTATAGAGACAGGGACCTGCTCATTTTGGAGAGGACCGGCACCGGCGGGAAATCCGGAGCTTTGAATGACGCGCTGAAGGAAGCCACCGGCGATTGGATCTGCGTCTATGACGCCGATGCGGCACCCGAGCGCAACGCCCTCTACTTTCTGGTCCGGAAAGCTATGGAGCAGCCTGAGCGTTACGGTGCGGTGTTCGGACGCAACAAAGCGCGCAACCGCGGGCAGAACCTGCTGTCGCAGTTCATCAACCTGGAGCTGATCACGATCCAGCGGGTGCATCATACCGGTCTGTGGGAGCTGTTCGGTCTGGGAACGATCCCCGGGACCAATTTTATCGTCAAACGCTCGCTGATGGAGGATATCGGTGGATGGGACGAGCACGCCATCACGGAAGACACGGCGGTGTCCTTCGAAATTTTGGGCCGCGGCCAGCTGATCGCGCTCGCACCGCAGGCTGAAGCCTATCAGCAGGAGCCGGAAAGGCTCGACGTTTATATGAAGCAGCGCCAGCGCTGGGCCAAGGGAAATTACAGGGTGGTCGTGGACAATATCCACCAACTGTTTAACAGGAGCAGCTGGCGGATCAAGCTGCAAGTGCTTTATTACGCCGCCAGTTATTTTTGGTTCATGGTGGCGATTATCGTTTCCGACCTCATTTTTATCGTCAATCTCGTGTACCAGATCATTGCGCTCTTTTACCCGGATATGTTATCACCGTTCCAATTCAGCAGCGACCTGTATGTGTATCTGGTCATTGCCTGGGCTCTGATGTATTACATTTATGTTCTTCAGATCAACCTGGCGCTGGCGACCGATATCGGACAGAGCAACGTCAGGAACTTCATCTTGTCCTGCGTGTCTTACTTCACGTATGCCCAGCTGTTTCTGGTCATTTCGCTGCTGGCCTTCTGGTCGATGATCGTCGATAAAGTGACGGGCAGACAGAGCAAATGGTATAAGACCAAGCGTTTCGGGTAGGCGTCTCTCACCATTGCCCAGCCGCGGCATATAATGGACCGACCGGTGCCTACAGAAAGGAGATCACGCCATGAGTTATCCCTCATACGGTGGATGGTGCCCCCATTATTACCCGCGGCCCTATTACTATTCATGGATTCGTGAATACCCGCAGATCAAGACCGATACCCTCAACCAGTCCATTCAGGGATACTATCCGCTGATGGAGGAGGGCTACAAAATTCTCAACAGGCTGTCGGACCATTCTTTTGCCGTTCAGGTGATGACAGCCGCCCAGGCCGGGAACAAGCAGGAGGTAGACCGGCTGATGAAGTCGATCAGCAGCTCGTCGAAGATCTCGTCCGAGTTTTCCCCGAGCGGAATCGGGATTACCGTCGACCCGTTAGTGGAGACCGATCCATGCTGCAAGCTGGCCATGTTTCTGAAATGGGGAAGATAAAAAAATGAACGGTATGCATATCCAATGATCAGCCATATTCTAGGGCAGCCCGAAACCTCTGCGTTCCGGGCTTATTTGACGTTCTATGCGGAGTTCCCAAACAGCCAGGCTTCTTGATTTGTGCCGTCTTCGCCAAACGGGGTGCTGTACCCCCGAGTTCCTATTGTATACTTAAGTTTAACGGAAGAACGTAACGGACAACCTGTTCGGCAATAGCACGGAATGACAGGAATTTGGCGAATGACGGGGTTATGATGACATACGAGGAGTGATCGGAACTATGGCATGGGTAGAATCGCTGCAGCGGGCAATCGATTATATGGAGGACCACCTCTACGAAGACATTACTATCGAGGAGATCGCCAGGCAGGCGCACTCGTCACCGTTTCATTTTCAGCGGACCTTTACGCTGCTGACCGATATTACGGTCGGCGACTATCTTCGGCGCAGGCGGCTGTCTCTCGCGGCGAAGGAGCTGACGGGAACGGATACCAAAATCATCGACCTTGCCTGCAAATACGGATACGACACTCCCGAGGCGTTCTCGAAGGCTTTTCGCAAGCAGCACGGCGTCACCCCGACGGAGGCGCGGAAAGGGATCGGGAAGCTGCAATTTTATAACCGCCTGGTCATCCAAGTGAGTCTGAAAGGAGCCGAACCGGTGAAATATCATATGGTGGAGAGAGAAGCGTTCCAAGTCGTTGGAGTCAAGCGGGCCTTTTCCTATGAAAATGGCCAGAACCTCGAGGGGATTCCGAAGATGTGGCAGGAGGTTCACCAGAACGGAGTCAACGATCTGTTGTTCCGCGTGAACAGCGGGCAGATCAAGGGCGCGCTCGGCGTATGCGTTGATCAAGGCGCGGTGAGATCGAAGGAGATGGACTACTGGATTGCGACGGAATGCGATCAGGAGACGCCGGAAGGCTTAGAGAAGCTGGACATTCCGGCATCCAAATGGGCCGTGTTCGAAGTGCGCGGTCCGATGCCGGACGCGATGCAGAGCGCCTGGAAGCGGATTTTCTCGGAATGGTTCCCGTCCAGCGGGTACGAATATACCGGCACTGCCGAGCTGGAGGTTTATACAGACGACGATCCTTCCAGTCCGGACCTGTATTCGGAAATTTGGATTCCGGTGAAGTAACGATCTGTACAAGCGCTGCAGCCCAAACAAGGCCGCCTCTTTAGAGGCGGCCTTTTGTGCCAGCGGGAGCCGTCGATTCATTCCGGCCTGCCGTTACGGCTGGATTTTGGTCAACATCTTAGCCTGGCTTTTGTCCTGGATCAGCAGCTCGAAGCCCTCTTCAATGAGGTTGTCCAGCGGGATTTTCTTGGTGATCACCTGTTTGACGTCCAGAGCACCATTTGCGATGAGTGAAATGATCTCAGGGAAAATGTGGCGGTAGGCCAGGATGGCGGTAACGCTCGCTTCCTTCACCATCAGCTGCATCAAATCAATGCTCGCCGGTTTGGAGAACGCCGCGATCACAACAACCTCGCCGCCCTTTTTGACCGTGTTCACGGCATTGGTGAACGTCGGCTGGGCGCCTGCCGCTTCAAAGGCTACATCCACGCCGATGCCGGTCAATGCGAGGATTTCCTCCTCGGTGTTCTGCCGGGTTCCGTTAATGATCGCCGTCGCACCGATCTCCTGAGCCTTCGCCAGCCGCTCATCCGAGACGTCCACCGCGATGATTTGGGCTTTAAATAAATTTAATTGTGGTTACCCTAACTTAAGCTAAACTTATATAAAGGAGTTCAGGACCAATAACGGCGGAGCCGTGCAGAGCGCATTGCAGGAGGGTCTCGCCGTGACGGTGGGACATGATTATTCGTTTTACAGCTTGGGCGGACCGCTCCGAGACAACCTCGTCATGCTGGATGTCGAAGGCTTTGACCAGGAGCGGGTTCACTTTGGCTGGATTTGGCAGGAGACCCGGAAGAGGCCGGCGTACCGGTATTTTATCGACCGTATAAAGCATGAATCCCGTTTTGGAGGTTGGGGAAGCCAATGAAGCCATTTACGATGAACGTCATCCATATTATTCAGCATATACCAGAGGGCCGTGTGATGACCTACGGGCAAATCGCCGAGCTGGCGGGGAGCCGGAGGCAAGACAGGTCGTGCGCATCCTTCATTCCTTGGGCAGGAAGCACCGACTTCCCTGGCACCGGGTCGTCAACGCGAAAGGCGAGATCGCCATTGTAGAGGAGGAGCCGCGCATGCTGCAAATGCTGTATCTTAAGGGCGAGGGGGTAGAGGTCGACGCCGAGGGACGGATAGACCTGGAAGCATACCTCTATCATCCGCAGCCTGGGGCGGATTGAGGCCTGGGCACAGGCTCCCTTCGTTCCGTTAAACGAGGCGTGCGCACCTTCCCGATGAAGGGTGAGCGCGGCCGGAAATTCAGGAGGTAGCGAGCAATGCGCCCAGTTCCTTTCGATATTGCATGAATCGGGCTGGGGAGGGGATGACCCGGGCGGCGGACTGGATTCCGCCGATTTTGATGCTTCGGACGACGGGATACGGTGCGGACAGCAGTGCATGCAGTAAAGAAAGATCCGGGGCGCTGAGCTGCCGGTGCCGCTGGTAATATTCGACGGCGCGCAGCATTCCACTGGCGTTCCAGGTGAAATTGCGGTGAAGAATGTGGGATAAGTCCTTCATTCGCACATGCAGTGAGCTGTTTTCAAAATCAATCAGATGCAGCTTTCCCCGTTTGTCTTTAATCAAGTTGGGATAGTTGTAATCTCCATGGATAAAAGCAGATGCCTGCTGCTCCGCTGTAATCGCCGCAAGAACGGCGGGCTCGCGCAGCCAGTGGATTACTTCTTCGCACGGAGGGACTAAGTGGCCTGTATTTTCGTAGTATCCGAGCAGGTTCTTATAATCCGAGACATCTTTCTCCAAATCGAAATAACGAATCCTGGAGGCGGGGGCTTCCCCTGCAGGAAAGCCTTCGGCGGCAGTGTGAAACCTGGCCAGCGCGCGCAGCCCTTTCCTCAAATCCGTTGTTGTCCCAAAATCCGGCTGCCTTCCGTGTACCCAATTCGTCAGCATGTATACCGAGCCCTGATGGACCATAATCGGTGAATGCGCGGTAGTAGGGTACACTTTTGGACTTCGGGTAAACCGCCGATCGTTCAGGCAGGCAAAGACCCGGGCTATATAGAAAACGTCCTCCGCCTGAACATCGTAGCCCTTCAAGCAGTAAGTACCCTGAGGGGTCCGAATCCGAAATACGTCCTTTACCCGCCTGATTTCGCGGATCCTCATGCCGTAGGTTTCTTCAATACTGGTCCTGAAGTCCGTCATCGTCATAACATCACCCCTTGTTATGGATTTGCCCAGCTGTTCATGTATTCCATCGATTGACGCCTGAGCGTCCAGGTCTGGTCCATCGTCTTCAGCATCTCGGTGCTTCTTTTGCTCTTGGGGAACCGGACGGCATACCAGGCTTCCCTCGGCAAGCCGTACAATGCCTTGACCAATCTACGCTCCGGCAGGCTTAAGGGCCTGATCCCTTCGTATCCTCTAAGAAAAGCCTCCATGAAGGCGGTATGAAACCCGGTCGTATTCATGATCGTCTTGGCCGTATCCGCATAAGTGGAGCCGACTCTGATAAAATCCCAGTCTATAATATGAAGTCGCTCGTCATTTGCAATAATGACATTCGGTGGTGTGATGTCGCCGTGAATCAGGGCGGGACTCGCCTTTTCCTGGGCGCAGAGCCGCGAAATATCCGGATGACGGATTTCGGACCATGCCTCATCGGAGAAGCGTTTCCAAGCTGTGCCATATTGCCTGACGGCTCTTCGGAGTGCGGGATTCACGGAAGAGGCCCGAACCATATTTTTCCGCAGATCATGATCCTTGGCTTTCCACAGCCGAACTTGCTCCAGGGTAGCGGATTGAGGGGTGTGCGGCAGTCCGCAGCGGAGGGTGTGAAGTTTTGCCAGGGCAAGGCCCAGCTGCTCATAATCTTGCTCCATCCCCATAGGCCGCCCATGAATCCAAGCTGTCATATAAAAAGGTTTCCCTCGGTGCATGACCCACAGCTTTCCGGAGTCGGCGGGAAGCCAGTCCGGTATAAAGCCATATGCGTTGTTCATTAACAAACGGACATTCTTTGCGGCTGATTTTATTTGGGCAGCCAGACCTGAGCGAAGATGGGGATTCCGGTTGTACGGCTTTAATGCAAACGTGCCCAGGTTCGTCTGGATTTGGATCACGGCGTTTTTTCGGTACAGCGAAGAGACAGGCGTGCAGCGAAGGGCTTGCAGGCGGAAGCGCCGGGAAATGCTGCGGATCTCCCTTTGACCAAGAAGATGTGCCATGTTGGGGTCTCCCTCCATTGGAAAGTAACTTAGACAGCAGCGGCTGGTGTGATGACAGTTGATTTTTTTTATCGTATTCTTTCTATCATGAAAGGTATGGACATTCGCCTTGGATTTCGTAAAAGCTTATGGAATCCATGAACGATGGGCGCTGTCACAGGGGTTGACTTTCCACTTAAGGGAAAGCTTTATACTGGAGCGGAGAGGAGGCTGGGAAATGTTTAAAATTACGGAATTTTCGAAAATCAGCCAGGTATCGGCCAAAGCGCTCCGCTATTACGATCAGATCGGGCTGCTAAAGCCGTCTTATACCGATCCGGATACGGGATACCGCTTCTATACGGCAGACCAGCTGAAGCGTGTTCACCGGATTCTTGTGTTTAAGGACCTGGGATTCACCTTGGAGCAGATGATTCCGCTGCTGGACGGAGCCCTGGGGACGGAACAGATGAGGTCGATGCTCCTTCATAAATCGGCCGAAATTACCGAGATGCTGAGGGAGGAGCAGGCCCGCCTGAACCGGCTCGGGGCCAGACTGGATGAGCTGGAGCGGAATGAGGATGGAGAGCCGCCCCTGGATGTCGTCGTGAGGAAGACCGGCCCAGAATGGATCGCCTCCGTTCGGGAAGTCACCTCCAAATCGAAGGTTCCTGGGCTGATCCGGGAGCTGCGGCAGGCCGTCAAAACGCTGTACAAGGGCACTCTGGATCAGCGGGTGATTGTTCTGTGGCACAGCTGCGCCGAATGTGAGGACGCCGTGGATCTGGAAGTAGGTGTTCCGGTTGCGGGCCCCCTCCCGGACCAAGGCCGGATACGGGTTAGGGAGCTGAAGGCTGCCCAGCTTGCTTGTATCGCCCATTCCGCGGGCCTAGCGGGTTCCTATGAGGTCACGTCCAGGCTGGCAGGCTGGCTCGAGGAACAGGGTTACGGCATCCCGGAGCAGGAGCCGAGCCGGGAGGTTTACTGGGAGCTGCCGGAGCAGCCGGCCAGCCCGGTGATGTCCGAACTGCAGATGCCGATCGTGGGCAGACCGGGCGGGACGCCTGAGGCAGAGGAGGTCCGGGGATGAGGGGCAGCGGATGGATGCGTCCCGGTACCCTGCAGGTCCTTCTGCTGGCCGTGGGCATTTTTGTGATTAGCACGTCAGAGCTGCTCCCGATGGGTCTGCTGCCGGACATCGGGCGGCAGTACCAGGTCACCGTTCAGACGGCAGGCTGGCTCGTCACCGCCTATGCGCTCGGTGTCGTCGCAGGAGGACCGCTGCTGACGGTCGCCACGGTCCGGGTTCCCCGCAAACGCCTGCTCCTGTACATGCTGGCTCTGTTCGGGGCAGGAAGCCTGCTCAGCGCTGTCGCGCCTTCCTTCGAACTGCTGATCGCCTCCCGCGTCGTCAGCGCCGTGGCGCAGGGGGCCTTTTTCGGAGCCGCCGTCGTCATGGCCGGCCAGCTGGCCGCTCCGGGACGGGAAGGCGCGGCCATATCTCTAGCCGGGTCGGGGCTGACGATAGCGACGGTCATCGGCGGGCCGCTGGGCACGCTGCTCGGCCAGCAGTTCGGCTGGCGTTTTCCGTTCTGGATGCTGGTCATCATTACGCTGCTCGTCGGAGCGGGCATCCTGTGGAAGATTCCGGACATGCCGCAGGTTGCAAGGCCGCAGATCCGCCGGCAGCTCGGTCAGGTTGCGCGTACGGGACCGGTACTGGCCCTTTTCACGACAGTATTCGGATTTGGCGGCGTCTTTTTGGCCTTTACGTACATCTCTCCGATCCTGCAGGAGATCACGGAGCTGCCGGAGGAGCGCATTTCGATCGTGCTGCTGCTGTTTGGGCTGGCTTCGGTGATCGGGAATGCCGCTGGGGGTAAGCTGGCAGACCGGCATCTGCATACATCTCTCTTGGGCAGTATGGGGCTGCTGCTTGTGGTGATGATCGCCTTTTATTTCACGAGCACTTCGGTCGTGCCCGCACTTATCACGGTGTTTATATGGGGAGCGGCCGCGTACGCGATGGTCACTCCGCTGAATGTCCAGGTGCTGCGGCGGTCCGGCTCAGCGCAGGATTTGGCCTCCACCCTGAACATCTCTGCTTTTAATCTCGGCAATGCGCTTGGCGCCTTTATCGGCGGGTATGTGGCTGAGAGCAGGCTGGGGCTGCCCGGACTGCCGCTGGCTTCCGCCGCGATCGTAGCCATTGGCATCGCCTTGGCCGCGGGCAGCTTGATGCTGGAGCGCTCGAAGTCGGCAAGGGCAGGGGCTGCGGGACAGAAGAAATGTGTGAATGCTGCAGGCGAGGCGTCCTGCGGATTAAATCCCGGCGCTCAGCCATAATCACGGAAGACAAATCATAGAAATGCATAAGACCTCCCGAAGGCGGGAGGTCTGTTTTTAGTCTGTACCGCTTTTTTTTAAATTTTTCCCTTCGAGTGTCACAAATGCTCCCTCTTCTTCGTGATATATGCAAAACCAAAGCGGGGAGTGGACGTTATGGAAAAGTTAACATGCGTCGTGGTCGGCGGCGGCTACGCCGGAATCAATGCGGTCAAGGCTATGCAAAAATCGCTTAAAGGGGTTGTCCGGGAGCTTAGACTCATCCTGATCAACAAGGACCCTTATCACCTTCGCAAGGTGCTGCTGTTCAAGCCGGCGGCTCTGCAGGAGGACATCGCCGTCCCGTTGGTGCGTTTGTTCCCCGAAGGAGAAGGGGTCGAACTCGTTCAGGGGGAGGTCACGCGCGTAGATTTTGAGGCAAAGCAGATCGCCTTCAGCCGCAGCGAAGGCGGGGACGCACGCCTTGGGTATGACGTCCTGGTGATGGCGGCGGGAAGCATGGTCCGGCGCCCGCAGCCGGATCAGGGCGGCATCGCGCTGACTTCGCAGGAAGCGGCTGAACAGATCCGCCGGATGTGGAAGCAGAATCTTCGCGAGGCGGCCGGCGCCGATGCGGAGGACCGCGCCAAGCTGCTGACGTTTACCGTGGCCGGAGGAGGCATCAGCGGTATTGAAACCTCGGCCGAGCTGGCTCATGCCATCCGGGCAGATGCCAAGGGCCTGGGCCTCAATCCCGCGGACATCCGGGTGTACCTGGTCAATGCCGAGGAGCGGCTGTTTGCACAGGGTCCGATGAAGGTGTCCCGTAAACTGGAGGGGCTGCTCGCCGACGAAGGGGTGACCACGCTGCACGGACGCAAGGTCATTCGGGAACGCGGCGGGGTAATCGCCCTTTCGGACGGGAGCGAAATCTCCGCAGGGCTGTGCGTATGGACACTTGGTATCGTGCCGAATCCGGGGCTTTCCGGCATGGGCTTTCCGGTTACTGCGGAAGGAAAAGTGGCTGTCGATGCGAGCTATCGGGTAGCAGGCAAACCCGGCGTCTACAGCATTGGAGATTGCGCTCAGATCGTCGATCCGGAAACGGGCCGGGCGGACGGTATGACCTGCAAGGAGGCGGGCGCTCAGGCGACCAGGCTCGGCCAGGTCGTGGCGGCGGATGTCGAGGGCCGTCCTGCACCTGTCCATAAAGGGTATATGGATGTTTTCTGCTTCGGTCTGGGTCCGGCCAAAGGAATGGTCTGGACCCGGCAGTGGGGACTCGATATGATCATACAAGGGAGACTCGGCCGGAATATTCGGAAATTTACCTGGGATCATGCGAGTCTGCTCAAGTGAGCACCCGCCATGCCAATAGGAAAGGTGAGCATTCGATGAGGGAACTGTATGAGAATTACCGTCCGCTGCTGTTTTCGATCGCTTATCAAATGATGGGCTCCGTGTCCGATGCGGAGGATGCGGTGCAGGACGTTTTCGTGAAGATAGCGGACCGGGACCTGGCGCAGCTGAACGAACCGAAAGCCTACTTGTGCAAAATGGTTTCGAACCGCTGCCTGGATATGCTGAAATCCACCCGCAGGCAGCGGGAGCAGTACTTCGGGCCGTGGCTGCCCGAGCCGATCGAGACGTCGGCGGAGGATACCGCCGAGACCGTCGTACGCGGGGAGCTGCTGTCCTACGCGATGCTGGTGCTGCTGGAACGGCTGTCCCCGCTGGAGCGAGCCGTTTTTATTCTTCGGGAGGCACTGGGCTTTGAATATCCGGACATTGCGGAGCTCGTCGAGAAAACGGAGGTTTACTGCCGCAAGCTGTTCAGCCGGGCCCGTGCGAAAATGGGGTTTGATCCCGAGATGCCGATTCAGCCGGAAGCTGCGGATGAAGAGTGGGTCCACCGGTTTCTGTCGGCTCTCGAGCAGGGGAGCATAGATTCTGTGCTGTCGCTGCTCTCGCAGGACGTCGTCATCACGTCCGACGGGGGCGGCAAGGCGTCCGCGGCGGTTCAGCCGATCGTGTCGCCGATCTTCGTCGCCCGCTTCGCTTTGGGAGTTTACCGTAAATTTTCGGACGCTGAGAGAGGCATTCAAGTTGAGCATGTCTCACTGAATGGCCAGCCGGGGCTTGTGTTCCGGTCGCCGGAGGGAATCGAGGGCGCCATGCTCCTCCATGTGGAGGGAGACCGGATTCGCGACCTGTATATCGTCAGAAACCCCGATAAGCTTCAGCATCTGTAGAACAGAATGATGAGTTAATGCAGCTGTTTTAGGCCCCGGGAAGATCCCGCGGGCTCTTTGCTTTTTCCCGCCCCCTAAAAATACCTGGGTAACCACCCCTAACATGTGGGTAATACCTGTATATGGCTGAATCCAAACATCTGGGGTGACACTGTGGGAAAAAGAGAGAGGATAACCTATCTGGAGCTGCTGAGAGGCCTACTGATCATCGCGGTAGTCGCCATTCATACGACTTCGTTTTCGGTCGCAAAACTGCCGACCGGTTCGGCGTTATACCCGCTGTACTATACCGTGAACGTCGGCTGCAACTTCGCCGTTCCGGGATTTCTGTTCCTGAGCGCGCTCCTGCTGTTCTATCATTACGACGGGAGGCAGCTGAGCTGGCTTTCTTTTTATAAAAAGCGGATCAAGAAAGTCGTGGTTCCCTATCTGTTCTGGTCCTTTTTTTATGCCGCCTATTACACGTACGATCACCGGCTCTCGCTGGAGCAGGGCTGGCATCGATTCTGGAACAACCTGCCGCTGGGGAACAATTACGAGCATCTGTATTTCATGGTCATTATCGCGCAGTTCTACCTGCTGTTTCCGTTGTTTATGCTGCTGCAGAGGGTTCCGGTGCTGAGGCGGCATCCGCTCGTCTTCGGGATCGCCATCCAGTTGGCTGTCTATTTGTTGAACTATTATGTATGGCATATGGACGAAATCGGTACGTTTATCGGATCGTATATGCTGTATTTATACCTGGGGGCTTTCGCTGCCAAAAAAATGAGGGAGAAGGGCGTCCAACAAGCCTTTGGCCAAGGCGCGGGCTGGATGTCCGCAGCGTTTATAGCGGCCGCAGCCGTGTATATTGGGCAGAAGTGGCTGCAGACCGCCGCTCCCCACTGGGTCCCGCAGCCGTATCTATCGTATGTTAACAAGCTGTCCGAAGCATTATATTTTTCGCTGGCCTGCTTATTCCTGCTGCAGCTGGCGCGGGGATTCCGCCAAGGAAGCCCGCTGTACAAGGCGCTGTTCTCACTGGGAACGTATTCATACGGCATTTACCTGATGCATCCGTTCTTTCTTCTCCTGTGGCGGGAATATGTACAGCAGACCGGACCGGTTTCCTATCATCTGCTCGTATGGGCCGGCGGAGCGCTGTCCATCCTGCTGTCGTGGGCGATCGTCAAGACGGTCTCCCGGACGCCCTTAGCACCGTACATTGTTGGCGAATCCGCGAAATAGTCATAATTTCCCCTATTCATTTCCCAAGCGATCCTCTATTATATTACACAGGCATTGAAGGAGGACACGATGAAATGAGAAAGTGGTTTTTCTTGCTCGCGGTCATCGTCATCCTGGTGCTGGTGGGCTTTAGAAGCGTCCAGCATCAGATCGGCGGCTCGGGCACAAGGCATGTCAAGACAGAAACGGAACAGGGAGCACCCAAGCAAGACGGGGCTTCGGTGAAACCGGACCAAGAGTCCCCAACCAAAGAAGAAAGTCCGTATTTGGACGTCGATTCGAATCAGGTGCATCTGGGCAACCTGCTGCTGGTCAATAAGGATCATCCCGTCGTTTCCGGGGACGCGGTAAAGAAGGATGTTGTCAATCTGTTTGATCATAAAGAACTGATGGAAGGATACAGCCTGCTGGACGCGCATATTATGCTGTCCGAGGATTTGGCACGCCATTTTATGACCATGGTGGACGCGGCCAGGAAGGACGGCGTGGATCATTTTCTCATCAGCAGCGGCTACCGCGATTTTGACAAGCAGGAGGAGCTGTATAAGGAAAAGGGCTCCAAATATGCCCTTCCGGCTGGTGCCAGCGAGCATAATTTAGGGCTCTCTATGGATATCGGCTCCAGTCTCGAGGAGATGGATAAGGCCCCGGAAGGCAAGTGGCTGAAGGAGAACGCCTGGAAGTACGGCTTTATTTTGCGTTATCCCGAGGACAAAATCAGCATTACCGGCATCGAATATGAACCGTGGCACTTCCGTTATGTCGGCCTTCCGCACAGCGCGGTGATGCATGAGAAGAATATGGCGCTGGAAGAATATCTGGACTATGTGAAGCAGCAGGGGAAGATCACGGAGACGGTCGAGGGCAAGACCTACGAGATCGCTTATTACCCGTCGGCAGATATGGGAAAAATTGATAAGCCGGCTTCTGCAAACTATGAGATTTCCGGGGATAATATCGATGGGGTCATTGTTACGACCGAGAAAGAGCAGGCAGTGGAATAGGGGATGTAACAATTTGGCTGCTTGACTCTGCCGAAGGCAAAGGAGTAGGATAGTTGCATGACTATCAAACTAACGTCAAAAGACGATGAGAAACGGGCCAAAATTTTCAAGGCGCTGTCGGAAGTGAAACGGATCGAAATGATCCGATATCTGGTTCGGCATCCGGAGCACAAGACATGCGGTGAGGTCGGCGAATCGCTCGGGATGGACAAGTCCAACGTGTCTTATCATCTCAAGATTTTGTATGAAGCCGAATTGATCCACATTTACCGGAGGGGCCAGAATAAATACGGGCAGCTTAGAGAGGATACGTTTAACGCATTTTTACCGGGTTTCCTGGACAGTCTATGATTGGGCGGGAAACCTCTCTTTATTCCTTGTAATTTGAAAGTTTTAAAACTATCTGAAGAGATCAGAAAGGTACGCCGATAGACGTTTTTCTTATTCAAATTCGATTGTTTTAAGGTGTGTAGTCATCGCCTTTTGATCCCAATTCTAAACGATGGAGATGTGAATATTGTATGGTACAACAATTAATGAACCGTTCAATTTTGTTACAATCGCGCCCGGTGGGCATGCCGGGACCCGAAAACTTTGAGTTCCGCGAAGGGAGCATCCAGGAGCCGCAGGAAGGGCAGGCCGTCATCCGCACGCTGTACCTGTCGGTCGACCCTTATATGCGGGGAAGAATGAGCGACGCGAAGTCGTATATCGAGCCGTTCAAGCTGAATGAGGTCATTTCCGGCGGGATCGTCGGCGAAGTGGTGGAATCGAAGTCCGATGCCCTGCAGCCGGGGGACAAGGTGATTGGCATGCTGGGCTGGCGGCTGTACAACACGGTTGATGCCGGCAGCGTCCGCAAGCTCGATCCGTCGATCGCGCCGTTGTCCGCTTATTTGAGCGTGCTGGGCCTGACCGGATTGACGGCGTATTTCGGTCTGCTGGACATCGGCAAGCCGAAGGAAGGAGAAACGGTCGTCGTCTCGGGAGCGGCCGGTTCCGTCGGCATGTTCGTGGGCCAGATCGCCAAAATACAGGGCACCCGCGTCGTCGGTATTGCCGGTACGGATGAGAAATGCGAGTACCTGGTCCGCGAGCTCGGCTTTGATGCGGCGGTGAACTATAAATCAGACCATTTCCAAGAGGAGCTGGCAGAAGCATGTCCGAACGGGGTCGACGTGTATTTTGACAATGTCGGCGGCCGGGTATCGGATGCGGTCATGAACCTGCTGAACGACTATGCCCGGATTCCGCTGTGCGGTGCGATTTCGTCCTACAACAGCACGGAGGATGTAGGTCCGAGAATTTTGTCCAAGCTGATCAAGACCCGCTCGATGATCAAAGGTTTTGTGCTCAGCGACTATGCTTCCCGCCAAGCCGAAGGTTTGCAGCAGCTGGGACAGTGGCTGGCCGAAGGCAAGCTGAAATACGAAGAAACGATCGTTGAAGGCTTTGACCATGTCATCGACGCTTTCCTGCAGCTATTCCAGGGTACGAATCTCGGCAAAATGTTAGTCAAAGTCAGCGAGCCGCAAGCCTAAAAAAGTACGCGGCGAAAAAACATCTTGATCTGGTATGCATTTCATACGTTATGATCAATACAGGGAACGGCCGGAGGCCGCCGGCGTTACGGCTGTCATCGCGGGCGTGACGGGGACTCTCTTGGCGCTGTTCCTTGTCTGTTATGTAAAAAAGGATTAGCGCGGTTATCGCTCTAATCCTTTTTTGGTCTTCAATGTATGCCGCGGCTTACGCGCGGATATAGAATAAAAACTCCTGGCCGTTCCGGACGGGATCCTGTTCCAGCGCATAGCCGTGCTTCACGACTTCCTCCGGTACGTTGCGGAAGGAAGAAGGGCAGTCGGTAATGACCTGCAGCAGCTGGCCTTTCTTCAGGTCACGCAGCGTTTCCAGCGTGTAAATGACCGGATACGGGCAGGATTCCCCGCGGAGATCGAGCGTAAAATCAATGGACATGTTTCGTTTCCCCTTTCTTAAAGCCGATGCCAAACCGGTAGTTTTTTTGCCAGTACACGGCAATGCCAAAACCGACCGCCAGCAGAGCCAGCGTCAGAAGGATCGCCCCGGCCGGTCCCATCGCCGTAATGAGGTTGATTGGTTTGCCGGGCTTCACGATGGCATTGAAAATGCCGAGGTGGTCCCAGGCGTATGCCAAAGCGGTGGCTCCCGCAATGTTGCCGATGAATACAGGCAGGAATACTACTTGGCCTTCCATCAGACGGTACATCATGCCGGTTTCGCAGCCGCCGGCCATGACGATGCCGATGCCGAACAGGATGCCGCCGATCAGCGTGCTCGGCGCGGCAATCTTCGTAATCGGATCCATTCCGTTTACCAGAATAATGATCAGCGTGGCGACGGAGCTGACGGCCATCCCGACAAAGATCGCCTTCGTCATGGCCGCCCGTCCGCTGATCCAGAGATCGCGGAACGCGGACGTAAAGCAAATCTGTCCCCGCTCAATCAGAATACCGAAGGCGGCCCCGAACAAAGCGGCCGTGCCCAGCATCGTTTTGCCTGCCGCATAGAAATAGACGACCAGAGCCGCATATGCGAGTGCCAGAAGGGCACCGACGTAGGGCTGAATCTTCTTGCGGGCCGCGGAAGGAGCGGCGGCATTTCCCTTCAGAAGGGTGGGCTTCCCCTTCCACCACGAGGTATTCACCAGCTTGGTCCCGAAGTATGTACCGATTGCGGTAGCTGCAATGAAAATCCAGGAGTGGAGGGAAAACTGCGGCACGCCTGTGAAAAATGCCGCCAGATTGCAGCCGAGGGCCAGCCTCGCTCCGAAGCCGGCTACAAAACCTCCGGCCAGCCCCTGAAACAGCCGGCGTTTCTGCCGCGGCACCCTGATCTTGAAGCTGTTGCTGAGCAGAATCATGATCAGCGCGCCAATGAACATACCCCATACGATCCATCCGTCGGTCCGGGTCAGCGTGGTTCCGTTCATATGGATCAGCTGAAAGTAGGCCCAGTCCGAAATATCCACACCGAACCATTCCAGAAGATGTCCGCCCAGACGGGTAAACTCTCCGGTGACGGCCCAGACGGTGCCGGTGATGCCAAAATACAATGCGCTTAAAATACCGGCCAGCGCCATGGCCAAATAAGGGCTCCAATAGCGGTTAAACACTTTGTCGTACACCTGCTTCATTCTCGTCCAACATTTCCTTTCCGAACAGTCCTGATCTAGGGGACTGCTGAACTCATTTTATTGGCCCTCCCAATGGTTTCCTTGCATTCCATAAGGATGCCATTCTATTCTACAACAACGGGCCGAAATGAGAAGAGGGTTTTTCGCGCCGGGCCCTGCCCATGGAGTTCGGGGAAAGATGTGGTACAATGGCTCTAGTCAAACAAAGATTGGAGATGATTTCGCCCATGAACAAGCCGCTCAAACAACAAGAGCTGATTTCATATATTGCCGAGGAAACACAAGCCGACCGGGATAGCATTGCGCTCGTTCTGAAGCATGAGGAAGCCTATATTAACAACGCCAAAGCCGATGTGAAAGGCGAGGTGGAGATCGACATGGATGATTTGGTCGATTATGTGCTGAACCGCCGCGATATCAAGCTGGATGAGATGACCGTGGAAGCCATTTTGGAGGCGGAAATGGACTTTTTGATGGATCAGGGATTGGCCAGTTACGAGGACTAGGGCAGCCGGTTCATGCCAACAGACAGAAAAACCGCTCCGAGCGTTTGTACAGCATCCCCAATGGTAGATTGTATCTGAGGGTGGGTGCCGTCTCGTTCGGGGCGGTTTTTTTGGTGCATTCTCACGATTGTTGACGCAAGCACGGTGGTACCAGTCCGCATTAGTGCAGCATTTTGCCGTAATCCCGGATTTTGACGTCGACGTGCACGCTGATATCCGCTTTGGAAAATACCTCTTCCCACTTCAGCTGCTTCCATACGCTGTGGGGAATCGAGTTGCGGACATACTGCCCGATCCCCATTGGGTCGGATTTTTTCTCCTGCATGTGGTCGATCAGCTTCTGGCACTTCCGGTTAATGGTTTGTTCCAGCTCCGCCTCCAGCTTTCGCTGATCGGACGGCTTTTTCATGTCGAGCTCTCCGATATATTCCAGCAGTGAGCCCGACAGCTTGATGCGGAGGGCAACCTGAATTGGCCTGCCCTCGCGGATGCCCCGGGTCGAGAGCACCTTGATTTTCCGTTTGCTGGACAGGTATTCCAGCGTTGCCTGCTCTTCCAGGTCTCGCTCCGATTGGATGCTGACGTTTAAGTCGCCGGCACGAACCCCATGATGGAGCAGGGCGAAAAACATTCGGTCTTCCGCTTCGATTTTCCCGACATATTGGTCATTTTTGAACAGTGCGATGCCGTCAACGGACAGAGACTCCTTCTCTTCCTTTAAGATCGTGGCGACCGGATCAATGCCGTCGTCATAGTAGTCTCTGGTGAATGTATACAAGGAGGTGTCCGGGATTTCGCCGGCTTTGGCCTCGGTCCGGATCAGCGTGTCGATATATTCCCCGGCGGTGGGGCCTTGGGGATAGTCGTTGCGAATCAGGATGTGATGCGGGTCGGATTCCGACACGATAATATGCAGGCGCGAACCGATGGACGGGTCCCGGGTCAGCGTGTCCATATTGCTCCAAACGCCTCTTCTTGCCAGCCTCTCGCCGAATACGACCTGGCGCAGCTGTCCGTTGACCAGGCGGCGGTTGTTATGCCGATTGAAGATCATTTTGGCCTTTTTCCCTGATTCCGCCATGGTGGAGTAGACAATCGCGTCCTCGTGGTTGGACTTCGGGATGCTGACGGTTACCCTTAATTTCGTGTTCTCACCTTCACCGGATAAGTCATAGGCGATCGTCCGGACGAACCCCGCCCTTTCGATAATATGCTGGTCGGTGCATCCCGTGAGCAGCAGGATAACGGCAGTCATCATCATCAGCAGGCGCTTGTTAATGTTCATGACTGTTCATCCTTTCCCGAAGCTTTTGAAACAGGAGCACCAGGATCAGCAGCATAGGCAGAATAAAGGCAATGCCGATCTCGGTAAAAAGCACGCGCCGGAGCTGATATTCCGACTGGGACAAATACCTGGAGTAGAACCCGACGATAAATACCCCGAGCACGATGAAAAACTCGAGGCGCTTTGGGCGGGTCTTGGGAAAGATCCGCTTGATCATGGACAGGGACGCAAACGAAAACATCGTGGTCGACACCAGATTGCCGAATACGAATATGACGAACACCAGATTTTCCACCCGGTTAATAAACGGCATTTCAATAAAGTCGAGCATATCGATGATCGGGTACAGCAGGGATTGAAGCTGCTGGAAGCTGAAGAAGCCAAACGCCGTCAGCAGGACGATGACCTGAGCCAATGCGGTCAGCAAATGCCCGTACAGAACTCCCTTGAACAGTTTGCTCTTCTTGTTGACATAAGGGAATAAAAAGATGCACAGCTCATAACCAATAAAGGAGGTATACACCTCGGCCCAATTGTGAAGAACCTGGCCCCCGGCGGGATCTTCAAAAAAATAAGACGTTAGGCGGACCAGCTTCCACTCGCGCGCCTGGTAAGACGTCAGCAGCAAGGTCCACCAAGTCAAAAAAGCAAACACTGTGGCTGCTTTGCTGATGTTATACACATGCTTGATGAGCAGGAAATACACCATGACGCAGAACAGCAGAAAGATAAATGTTACATTGGATGTCTGGAACGAAATCATCTGGAAGATCAGAAAGAAGTTTTTTCCGACAAAGGCAGCGACCAAGATATAAAACATGGCTAGTCCTACATATACCGGGTAGAGAATCCATTTGGAAAGGGACTTCTCCAGAATGTCGAACATGGACCTTCCCTTCCCCATGCGATAGACGGCCCAATACAGGAGAATATTGCAGGTGGACACCAAGGCAAGAATGATATATCCCACCCAGCCGTTAGTCCCCATATTCTCCGCCACCAGCCGCGGGAGGGCGAACAAGACGATGTTATTCTCGATCATATAGATCAAGGTCGCAATATGAAAAGCGCTCAATTTTTCGTTCACAGTCCATCACCGCCGCTATTTCCGCATTTTGTTGATTTTCTTGTTGGAGGTTCTCGTTATCGTCGGCCGGCTGCGTAAAGCCCAAAACGGCCCCCGGATATAAGTGTCCAGCATGTCTTTGAAGTTGATGGGGGCCAGGGGGGTGAGATAAGAGGTCCCCATGTTCGTGACTCCCGCCAAATGGATCACGACCATGCCGATAGCCATAAGCAGACCTAGATTCCCCAGAATACCGGCCATTAGGATCAGTCCAAACCGGATGAGACGGATGGATGCACTCATGATGTAACTCGGGATCACGAAGGAAGCGATCGCTGACGTTGCCACGGCGATGATCAGGATGTTGCTCGTAAATCCGGCCTGAACGGCGGCCTGCCCGATCACGATACCGCCGACGATGCCGATAGTCTGTCCAACCTTGGTCGGCAGCCGGGCGCCGGCTTCCCGCAGCAGCTCGATTGTCGTTTCCATGAGCAGCGCTTCGAGCAGCGGGGGAAAAGGGACCTTGGCCCGGGACTCCGTCAAGTTGAGCAGCATCGTGTGCGGGATCATTTCGTAATGGTAGGTTGTGACGGATACATAGAAGGCGGTGAAGGAAATCGTAATCAGGAAGCCGATAAACCGCAAAACGCGCAGTGCGGTGCCGATCAGCCACCGCTGGTAATAGTCGTCCGGCGATGAGAAAAAGTCGAAGAAGTCGGTGGGGCAGGTAAAGCCCGACGGACTGCCATCCACAAATCCGGCGACCCGGCCGGCGATCAGCTTGGATACGATGCCGTCCGGACGTTCGGTCGTCATAAATTGCGGAAAGATCGAGTTGGGATTCTCATCGATGAACTGAATCAGCATATTGGTATCGGTAACGGCGTCGTATTCAATCAACTGGATCCGCCTGATCAGCTCGTCGACAATCTCCTGATTGGCGAGCCCTTCAATATAAGCGACAACGACGACGTTTTTGGCAACCTCCCCAACCTCCAGCTTGACGAACTTCAAGTGGGCACTTTTCAGCCTTTGGCGCAGAACGCCGAGGTTCTGCCCGATATTCTCCACGAAGCCGTCATGGGGGCCGGAGATGACCGTTTCGGTTTCGGACTGTTCAACGCTGCGGCCGACCGGTTTGGAGATATCAACCAAATAGGTGCTGCCACGGAAGAAAACGGCCGCCTTGCCGTTCAGAATGCCGTTGATGCACTCCTTGCTGTCCACGACGACGACATACTGGGAACGGCTAAGAACGGTTTTGACTTCTTCTTCATTCGCATCGGTAAAGGGCCGAATGATCTCTTGAAGCAGCTGGTCGTTTCCGATGAGATAAGCCAGGTATATGACATCCACATGGGACTGCGGATAGGTTCGGTGGATAAAATCCATCGAATTTTCAAACTGCCGGATTGTGTGTTCAAGTGAAGGATGCTCGTTCTTTTCCGGCTCTTTGACCGTGGTTACTTCTTGTTCCCCGGCTACAAAAAAATGCTTAATTTTTGCAAATACGTCCATAAATCACACCTCGTGGGTATTCTATCCAATCATGATTCAGTTATACGCGGCCCAGGTGCAGGAGGTGGAGGTTCTTGTTTAAGCGCAGAACAGCGGGGTAGTGTATGAAGTAGGGGCTAAACTTCAAAGGAGGTGGGACTGGGGATGAAAGATTACCGGGAACTTTATATTCAGGGGATTTTGGATATAGCGGAGGAGCATGGGCTGGATTATACGAGGGAGCAGTTGGACCCCATGCCTGAAGACGAGCTGATTGCGCTCCGGGACCGGCTGAGAATGAAATACGAGAACATTCATTTTAAGCGGTACTGCTGAAGGGAGGCAGTTGGATTGTATTGATGAAATATTTCTCCGTTTATGAATTTAATAATGGAGAAAATATCTGGCCATTGTTATAATAGAGACATCTGAGCAGGATCGAAGGGATGTGCGACAAGTGAAAGCAATTGGCCTGGATATTGGCGGAACCTCCATCAAGGGCATGGTGCTCGACGGGAGCGGACAGGTGCTCGACCGCGGTAGAATCGCGACTGATGCGAAGCAGGGAAAAGATCGGATTATGGCTAACATGCATTCGCTCCTGGATGAGCTGCTGCAAAGAAACGGGGATGTATCCGGCATCGGCATCGGCACCGCCGGCCGGGTCAACGTTCATACCGGTAAGATTGTGTATGCGACCGACAATTTGCCGGGCTGGCAGGGAACGGAGCTGAAGGCGATCCTGGATCAGGCATACGGCAGGCCGGTCTTTGTCGATAACGACGCCAACACGGCCCTTGTCGGCGAGGCGTGGCTCGGAGCGGGCAAAGGGATTCCCGACATCACCATGCTCACCCTGGGCACCGGCGTAGGCGGGGCGAACATGGTGGGCTCCGAACTGTTCAGGGGGGCTGGCTGGAACGGCGGTGAATGGGGGCATACCATACTCGTCCCCGGGGGGCGGCCATGCAACTGCGGCCAGCGGGGCTGCGTGGAGCAATATCTGTCCGGGACGGCGCTGGTTTCCCTTGCGGCTGAGGCTGCAAACGTATCCTATCCATCAGGAATTGAGGTGCTGGAGGACTTCAAGCGGGGGCTTCCGGCTGTTGTGAAGGTTGTCAACGAATACGTCCGAAATTTAGGTGTGCTGCTGCACAATATCCATATCGGCCTTAACCCCGGTGCGATCGTCATTGGCGGAGGCTTGACCGATTCACAGGAAATCTGGTGGCCGCTGCTTGATGAAAGTCTCACCAGCTTAAGTCCGGGGATTGATGTCCGCCCGGCACAGCTTGGCAACCAGGCGGGAGCGATCGGGGCGGCCAAGCTGATTTTGAACGAATTGGATAGAGAATAGAAATACATAGCGGGGCGCAGTCATTCGCGTAGAATGCCTGCTTTTTTTTTGCGTTTGACGAAAATTTTTTTGAAAACCGGGTGTATCCCCTTACACCTGCACTGCGCATGATGTAGGGGAAGAGATGCGATTGAGTAATTAGTTCGTATGTCAATTATTTGCTTACGAATATTATTTACAAAAAACATTTTTGGCTGTAAAGTGAAAAGAAGAACATGTACAAGAGAAAGGACGATCCGGCCGTGAACAAGGGAGACTACGAGGATCTGTACGGACAATTTGTATCCAGAACCAGCCGTGCGCTGAACCGTTACATGGCGTTTCATTTGAAGGATGATGATATCACTCCGGAACAATGGACGGTCATAAAGCGGCTCAGTGAACAGGACGGCATCACGCAGAAGGAGCTCGCATGGATTGCGGACAAGGACCAGGCGAACCTGACGAAGATTCTCGACATCCTGGAACGTAAGCAACTCGTACGCCGCAGCCGGAATGAAGAGGACCGGCGGTCGTTTTTGATCTATATCACGGAAGAGGGCAAGCAGCTGCACGGGGAACTGGTCGGGCGGATCAACCGGCTGTACCGGGAAGAGGTGCTCGACGGCATTCCGGAGGCAGAGCTGGCCCTGTTCAACGAGACACTGAAGCGGATCAACCGGAATATCGGCGTGAGCGGTCCCTTTCTTGATGAATATGAGGCTGAGTAGTGATGAAAAGGTATGACGTACCGCCTTGATGGGTGCGAACAAATATGGAGTCTAAGAGAAAGAGATGATGCGAATTGAATTCAATGCATACTTATCCGGGGGGAAGGGCGGTACACAAGGGTCCGGCTCCCGGAACCGTCCGGGACGCGTTCCGCATCCGGCCGCTGCCGCTGCAGTGGTTCCGGGGGATCGGGTCGGCCGTTGCGGCAGGCCTGCCTACGCTGGTCGGCGCGCTGACCGGGCATCTCGATTACGGGCTTTGCGCCTCGATCGGGGGCTTTGCTTTCCTGTACGTGGGGAGCGAAACGTACCGGCAGCGGGCGATTAAGCTGGCCTGCGTAGCCCTGGGCTTGTCCATTACCTTTGGTCTTGGGGCGCTCTCGGCGGCAACCCCGTGGCTGATGGTGCTGCTGTTCGGTTTGATCGGTGCCCTTGCCGTATTCGGCTTTGGCGCGTTTCAAATCGCCGGACCGTCGGCCATGTTCTTCATTCTGACCTTCTCGGTCGGGACGAGTCTGCCGTACGATCTTCATGCCCTGCCGCTGCGAACCCTGCTTGTGCTGACCGGCGGAGCCTTTGCCTGGATGGTGGGGATGAGCGGTTGGCTGCTTCGTCCTCATGGGCCGGAGACCAAAGCGGTTGCGGGGGCTTACCGGGGCCTGGCTGCCTTTGTGGATGCCATCGGAACCGACCTGTACCCGGAGAAAAGATACCAGGCGGCCGTTCAGCTTCGTACCGCTGAAGCTGCCGTGTCCGGCGGGGAGCTGCGCTGGCGCCGGAATTACAGGCCGACGCTGCGCCTGATGGCATTGAGCCGGAAGGCCAATGAAATGTTTATGGCCGCCGTCGAAATCTCGCTGGACCGCCAGGCGGCGAAGGTGCCGGCCGGCACGGCCGCGTCCCTGCTCTCGATTGCGGATCGCTTACAGGATCCGCAGCAGGAGCTGCAGCCCAAGGCGGCTGCGGACATCCCGAACGGGCATGTCCGGCGCTTGTCCGGGCTGCTGAACGAGGCGGCCGCCATCTGCCTGGGCGAAGATGCCGGCCGCGGGACGGTGGAGGAAGTGACCCTTCCTCCCTCTTTTTCCCTGCGCCGTCTCTTGTCTGGCGCCTTGAACCCGCATTCGGCGCTGCTTCATACCTCGCTCAGGTACGGCATCATGATTGCCGCCGCTGCAGCGGTCGCCTACTCGCTGGATTTGAACCGGTCCTACTGGGTGCCGCTCTCCTGCACGGCGGTGATGCTCGGTACGACGGTGCTCGGCACGGCTCACCGGGCTATCCAGCGGACGGCGGGCACCGTCGTCGGACTGTTCCTCGGCGCCTTCCTCCTGTCGCTGCGGCCCGAGGGCATCTATATTGCGCTGATTATGGCCGTTCTTCAATTTATTATCGAACTGATTTACTTGCGCAATTATGCCCTGGCCGTCATCTTCATCACACCGAGCTCGCTGCTGATCGCGGAGAGCAGCCATCCGGATACGGCGGTCAGCTTCTTCATCTCGGCCAGACTGACCGATATTCTGATCGGGAGCGCCATCGGCATCATCGGCATGCTCCTTCTCTGGAGACGCGCTTCCTCCAACAAGCTGCCGCGGGCGCTCGCGGGCGTCATCCGGATGGAAGGCAAATTGCTGGAGAGTATCCTGTCCTCCTCCCCCCCTAACAGGGTTACGACATGGACGAACGAACTGGAAAACGCGCTTATCCGCCTGCGCCTGCTATATGACGGGGCGCTCGCCGAGTCGGTGGGGCGGCGGAATCAGGCCAGCTCCTGGTGGCCTGCGCTCGATGCGGTGCAGCATATCGGTTACGCTCTGATCACGGCAGCGGGGAATGCCCAAAATCATGCTGCAGCGAGAGAAGCGTCATCGGACTACAGCTTGCTGTTTGAACAGATGGCCCAGGCCGCGGAGCGGCAGCTTCCACCTGATCTGGCGAATATCCCTGCGCTCAGCTCCATCCCCGCGCTGCAGATCCGGGACCGCACGGCGCAGTCCCCTGCCTTCAAATCATCATAATCTACCCTCTTCGGCAAGCCATATTAGGACTTCATGTCCCCCCGGCTTGCCCTTTTCTATTCTTCCGCCAGCCCTCAACCTTTACCGCCAACACCAGCCGTTCTTCGACAAAGGACCTTATAGTTGTACTGAAAAAGACTACGCTTTTCGACAAGTTATGACTTGGCCAAGATCATATCGATGAACCGCTGTGCAGGGGGAGAGGACTCCTCTTTCCGGGTGTAGATGGACACCGGATTCGTCATGTGCACGCCGTCGACTTCCACCCGGGAAATGTCGCCCGCCGCGATATGTTCGCGGGTCTCCAGCAGCGATAGAAAGGCCGCGCCGTAGCCCTCCATCACGACCCGCAGCGTTTCGTTCAGACCGTTCATCTGCAGCCCGACCGGCGGGGCGGGCAGATGGCGGGCGGAGCATAAACCGATCAGCTGCTCTCTGCCGAAACTGCCCTCCTCGCGATAGATGAACGGCTCCTGCAGCATCTCTTCCAGGCTGACCCGGGCGCCAGCCAGAGGATGCCGCTTATGCACGATAAAGCACATTTCGTCCTCGTACCAAGGGGTGCGCAGCAGATGCGGATGGTCCAGCCGGATGCCGCCGATAAAGGCGATCTCCGCACGGTAATGCAGCAGCAGATCGGTGGTCTGGCTGGAATTGGCGGTGCTGAGCTCGACGCCGACGCCGGGATAAGCGCGTTTGTAGCGGGCGATCCACTTGGGGAGCAGGAAGTTGGCCGGAAGATAAGTAGCCGCCAAGTGAAGCTTGCCGGCGCCGCCCGCCTTCAGCTGTTCCAAGGTCTCCTCGATATGGCCTTCCAGCTCGAACAGCCGCCGGGCTTCGGCGGCCAGATGCCTGCCGGCCTCCGTCAGCATGACGCCCCGCCCCTGGGGAATCAGCAGGCGGAGCCCGATTTCGCGTTCCAGCTTTTTGACCTGGGCTGTCACGGCGGGCTGACTGAGGTGCAGAGCCTCGGCTGCGAGGGTTACGCTTCCGAGGGAGGCGGCTTGGTAAAAGAGGCGAAGCGCGTGCAGGTTCATGAAAGTTCTCCTTTACATAGAATTAAGGATGATAGCTAAATCATAACTGAAATTTATGTTTTATAAAAAACAATATATTAGATTTATATCATGACGGAGCATATTCTAAGCTTAAATTGCAGGCGGGTGCAACCAAATGAGGAAGCACAACGTCAAAATAGGAGGAATTTGTCAATGAAACTGAAATGCGTGGATTGCGGAAGCAGTTATCGCCTGGAGCCGTTCCGGGTCCGATGCGAGTGCGGCGCGCTGCTGGAAGTGGAGCAGGACCTGGCATGGGTTGATGCCGAGCTTCTGAAGCGGCGGTTTCAGGAACGCCTGTCCGAACGGATGGGGGTCTATGCCAGCGGCGTATGGCGGTACAAAGAATTAATTTTCCCGGAACTTCCGGACGAATATATTGTTTCTAAATATGAAGGCAATACCGGGTTATACGCCGCCGATCAGATTCGCGAAACGCTGGGAATCCGCCAATTGTACTTCAAAGCGCAGAGCGAGAATCCGAGCGGCTCTTTCAAAGATAACGGGATGACCGTGGCCGTGTCGCATGGTCGTTCTCTCGGGTACTCCGCCTTTGCGTGCTCCTCGACGGGAAATACCTCCTCTTCGCTCGCCATGTATGCAGCTATGGGAGGGAGCCGGGCTTATGTATTTGTCCCCGATCGGAAGGTATCGGCAAACAAGGTGCTGCAGACTCAGGCTTACGGGGCCCGGGTCCTCAGCTTTGAGGGCACGTATGATGACGGAATCCGCTTCCTGGAGAAGCGGGGCGAGGAGCTGGGGCTGTACGTCTGCAACTCGGTGAACCCGCTGCGGATCGAGGGACAGAAAAGCATCATTTATGAAATCGCCCAGACACTTGGCTGGAGCTTGCCGGACTGGATCATCATTCCTGGAGGCGCGCTCAGCAACGTATCTGCGCTTGGCAAAGGGCTGATCGATTTGAAAAGCCTCGGGTTCATCTCGTCAGTGCCGCGGATCGCGCTGATCCAGGCGGAAGGGGCCAGTCCCTTCCACCGCATGATGGCTTCGGGAAGCCCGATGCTGACGCCGGAACCCCGGCCGGATACGCTGGCCTCCGCGCTGAACATCGGCAACCCGCCGAGCTGGAAGAAGGCGCGCACCGTGCTGGAGATGAGCAGCGGCGTTACCTGCTCCGTCACCGATGCGGAAATTCTCGCCGCCAAGGCGCGGATCGACCGGAGTGGAATCGGATGCGAGCCTGCATCGGCGGCGACACTCGCCGGATTGCAGAAGCTGATCGCAGAGAAGACGATTACCAAAGATGAGACGGCGGTCTGCATTTTGACGGGAAACCTCCTGAAGGATATCGAGGTTCTGAAGGGGAGCTTTCAGGACGTTCCGGTGGACTTGTCGGGTTCCGGCTGGGAGGCGCTGATACGGTAATTTTAAACCGCGTCTCCTAAAGCCGGCGGAGCGTGCCTGAGGGAATGACCGCAAAACATACGGAGAGCGTTTTTGGGGCATCTTTTATGGAAAGGTTCTTTCGCCCTGTCTTTTGCTTTCTTATATCCGTCACGGGTTTTATGATAACTAGGACTGTGCGGCACCCGCATGATTAGACGTTTTCCAGACACGATTACTAGGATAGGGGCGCATGCTTTTTCATGATCAATAAGCGGAAATTCGTATATTTCGTCCTTTTTCCACTCCTGCTTGTGGGGCTGGTTGTTTCATTAACGCCGGCTTCCCTGTTCCCTGAGGCCGCGACGGCTCAGGTGGATGCTCCCGTGAGGACAGGGGGCAAGGCGGGAACGCAGGACAAGCAAGCGCAGGGCAAGCACACGCAAAGCAAGCATTACGACGTCGTCGTCATCGGCAGCGAAATACAGGGGGTGCTGCTGGCCCGGGAAGCACAAAAACAGGGGCTCAGCGTTCTGATTCTCGATCCGCGGAACAAGCCGGGCGGCGAGCTGATTCAGGGACAGATGATGTTTCTGGACGAGCCGCATGACGCCAAGAAGCGGAGTCTGGTCCAGGGCGAAATCAAAACCCTGTTTGACGGCTATAACAGCGGGAAAATCCGGAAGGAGGCCGATTTTAACCGGTACTATAACCGTCTGATCAAGGGAATTCCGGTTCAAAGCGGAATCACGGTCAAGTCCGTCGCGGTTGCGGCTTCCGGCGGCGGAAAACTGCTGAAATCCTTGACATACCAGGATCTTCAAGGGAACATCTCTACGATTGAGGCGGGCTATTGGCTGGAGAATACGGACTTTAACGCCTTGACCGGCAAGCTGAATGCCAAGCGGATTCCCGGGATGGAACGCATTTCAAAGGTCGGCCATCCCGACTATATGGCGGCCACGATGATGCTTAAGTTCAAGCATGTAAACTGGAGCAAGCTTCACCAGGCCGTGCTGGACGATTACCCATTGACCAACGTCCGGGATAAGTACGGCGGAAATACGTATGTCGATTGGGATTTTGCCACCGGATTCAGCAACATCACGCTCAAATACAAGTCGCGCGATCCGCAGCTGCTGCTGAGAGGAATGAACACCTCTTATCAGAAGGGTGGCGAAGCCATTATGAACTCCCTTCTGATCTTCGACGTCAATCCTTCCGATCCGAAGTCTGTGCAGTCCGCCCTGGATAAAGCGAAGGCAGAAGCGCCGTACATCCTGCAATTTTTGAGGAAGAACATCCCGGGGTTCGACCGGGCCGAGCTGAACGGCTTTCCGGAATATTTGTATATCCGCGACTATAACCGGTTCGAAACGGATTATATTTTGACCTTCTCGGACGTCATGAACAGCAGGATGTTCTGGGATAACGTCAGCATTGGCGGCTATGCGCTGGATCTGCAGGGAACCCGGACGGTGCCAAAGGGCATCCATCTCGGGCAGCCGGACCGCTATGGCATTCCGCTGCGCTCTTTTGAGCTGAAGGGCTATGAGAACGTCCTGGTGACCGGCAAAAATATCGGGGCGGCCATCGAAGCCTATGGCAGTGCGCGCATCATGCCGAACACTGCCCTGGCGGCGCAGACGATCGGCATTATTTTGGGCCGGGAGCTGAAGCAGGGCAAGCGCCTGCACGACCTGAACCAGGGAGATTTCAAACGGATTCATCAGTACTTGAAAAAGGACTATCATATTAAAGTAGCCGGATGAGGAACGCGCTAGGATATTTGGACGCTGTCCCTTGTCCCGGCATGCTCATACGATTCAACCGTTACCCGCTGCGGTAATCCGAATCAACAATTTGTCAGAAAGGCAGGGAGCTTAGGCTTAGGGCTCTCTGCCTTTTTGCGTCGTCCGTGAAAGGCATTTCCTCGGGATCCGCTGCCGCAGGAGAACAACAGCGTCTCGCGGCAGCCTTTTCCATGGAGGTGATTAGAGTCGCTGCAAGGAAGAGGCGAAGCTGGGGGCAGCGGATTGTCTTTTCATGCATTTACAGCGGGTGATGGATCTGCTAGAATAGCGATAAATTAATTGTCAACCATAATAACTTTAAATAGGTTGACAATTAACGAGCGGCAAATAGACCGATGTAACGACTTCACGATACCGAAAATATAACAGTTCGAAGGGATGATAACCTATGCAGAAAGAGACGGTCTTAGGAAGCCCGGTACGGCAGGACTGGCAGGCTCTGGCCGACAAGGCACTGAAAGGGCAGCGGCTTACCATGGAAGAGGGGCTGGCCGTATTAAACGCGCCGAATGAAGAACTTTTGGGACTGATGCAGGCTGCTTTTACGGTGAGAAAGCATTACTACGGCCTGAAGGTGAAGCTCAACATGATCTTAAACGCCAAAAGCGGACTGTGTCCCGAGGACTGCGGTTACTGCTCCCAATCTATCGTATCCACGGCGCCGATCGAGAAGTACAGCCTGCTGGATAAAGAAACGGTGCTTGCCGGAGCGAGGGAGGCACTTGCGCGTAAAGCCGGTACATACTGCATCGTGGCCTCCGGCCGAGGCCCGACGCCGAGGGAACTGGATCAAGTGGTGGAGGCCGTTCAAGAGATCCGGGAGACGATGCCGCTTAAAATTTGCGCCTGCCTGGGACTGCTAAAGGACGGACAGGCCGAGAAATTAGCTGAGGCCGGGGTGCACCGGTACAACCATAATCTCAATACGAGCCAGTCCAATTATAGCCGTATTACTACAACGCACACCTATGACGACCGGGTGGACACGGTCCAGAAGGCCAAAGCTTCCGGCTTGTCCCCCTGCTCCGGGGTCATCATCGGCATGGGCGAAAGCGATGAGGATATCGTCGGCATGGCTTACGCCTTGCGGGAGCTGGACGCCGACTCGATCCCGGTCAATTTTTTGAACGCGATTCCGGGGACGCCATTGGAGCAGGCCGGACGTACGCCCGCGCTGAAGGCGCTGAAGGTGCTGGCTTTGTTCCGGCTGGTGTGCCCTTCCAAGGAAATCCGCGTGGCCGGCGGCCGCGAGCTGAACCTCCGTTCCCTGCAGCCGCTCGCGCTCTACGCAGCCAACTCGGTGTTCGTGGGTGACTATTTGACGACCGAGGGGCAGGATGTGCTGGCAGACCATGCGATGATCGAGGATCTCGGTTTTGAGATCGAGGAGCGGGCGGTCTAGCTGAGAGATGCGGAGACTGTACGCTGGCATACCGGCTGGCGCTGCTATTTACCTTGTACTTCGCTGAGGTGAACGTGCCGCTCCGCTGAAAGCAGTTTGGTACCTGCGTCGACCATAACCGCCTAAAATGAACGTATGTTTCGACAATTTCCCGCATAGGATGAAAGGCCGGAAAAACGACATTTGCCAGCAGGCGATGGAGCCGCTATAATAAACTCATTAATCTATCAGTAAACGGGTGTTTATTAATGCAAATTCTCAAAGATGACGTCCGCCAAAGTATTTTGAACGCCGCACTGGCCGAATTCAAGCAGCACGATTACGCCGATGCCTCCATGCGCCGCATTTCTGCCTCCGCCGGCATGACCACCGGGAACATCTACCGTTATTTTAAAAATAAAGAGGAGCTGTTCGAAGCGCTGGTGGGGCCGGTCTATGAGCGTTGCATCGCCAACATCCTGGTCATCAAGCAGGAAGTGGACCGGAACTTCGCCAAAGGGACGGAGGCGATCGACTGCCTGCATATGGTTGAGAGCATCATCGTCGACCTGTTCGAGGAGTCCAGCGCTGAGCTGATGATTCTGCTTAACCGCAGCACCGGTTCCAAATACGCCGGCGTGAAGGCAAGCATCTGTGCCTTGGTCGTGTCGATCCTGGAGAGCGTGCTTCGCTTCGGTAAGGAAGAGGTTGGCGAGCTGACGCTGGAAGAGAAGCAGACGGCCCAGATGCTGGGCGGGACCGTTGTGGAAGGCGTTTGTCTGATTCTGCGCGATCACGAAGACGGGGAAACGGTCAAACGGCTGGTGAACCAGCTGGTGTATCTGTACTACTTGGGCACGGATCATTGGAATAAAAAAAAGGGATGAATCCATAGGATTCCCTTTTTTTCGCTCAAAAATGAACGCTTGTTTACTAAGGAAGTTGAAGGAGGAAGATCAACAACATGCGGCAAATCATCAAGTGGCGCTGGGCGATTCTGGTGTTATGGCTGGTAGCGACGGTCCTGCTGACCGTGTTCCAGCCCGACGTGAACGCCATTCTCCAGCAGAGAGGCCAGGATCCCCTTGCCGAAGACAGTCCTTCCAAGGTTGCGGGGGCGCTGCTGAATAAAATGACCGGCCAGAGCGGGACCAGCGACATCGTGGTGTTCCATGAAGAAAACAAGCTCACGGATGACGACATGAAGAGCATCGAGAGCGGCGTCATGAACATGAAGGCGAAGCAATCCGAGCTTGGCATCACCGAAGTCCTGGACCCGTTCTCAATGCCCGAAGCCAAATCACAGCTGATTTCGGAGGACGGCACGACCGTGATGGTCAGCTTCAGCCTGGATAAGAACGGGCGGGATATGGAGGAAATCACGGATCAGTTCAATCAGGCGCTCAAGGATGTCAAAGCGACATACTACCTGAGCGGTGAGGATTTTATCCAGAACGACTACATCAAGGCGTCCACGGCAGGAGTGGAGAAAAGCGCGGCGCTGACCGTTATTTTCATTCTGGTCGTGCTCATCGTCATGTTCCGTTCCATCGTGATCCCGTTCGTGTCTCTCCTTGCCGTAGGCATATCCTACCTCTGTTCGATGGGGATCGCGGCGCAGATTATCGATAAAATGAACTTCCCGGTCACCAGTGTGACCCAGATGCTGCTGGTACTCATCCTGTTCGGCATCGGGACGGACTATAATATTCTTCTGTTTAACCGTTTTAAAGAAGAGTTGTCGCATGGCAAATCGGTTGATGAAGCCATCGTCGTTTCCTACAGAACGGCTGGCAAAACGATCGTATACAGCATTCTTACCGTCTTTATTGCCTTTGCAGGACTCAGCTTCTCGGACTTCGGTATCTATAAGTCGGCCAATGTGGTCGCGATCGGCACAGTCATTTTGGTGCTTGAAATTCTGACGCTGACGCCGTTCCTGATGAAGACGCTCGGACCGAAGCTGTTCTGGCCGTCGAAAAAGGTGGCGGGCCACAAGGAAAGCACCTTCTGGGCGAAGCTGACGGCGGTTTCCGTTAAGCATCCGATTATCGTGACGGTCATCATCGTCATTCTGATGATTCCGGTGCTGCTGACCAGCGGACAGAAGCTGTCCTTCGATCAGCTGAAGGAGCTGGGGAACGGCTATCCGTCGACCAAAGGCTTCAGCATCGTGGCCGATCATTTCAGCCGCGGCCAGGCGCTGCCGACGACTGTCGTCATCGAAGACGACAAGCCGATGGACAATACCGACACGCTTGGGGTTATCGATAAGCTGACGGAGAAGTTAAAGGGCATCGACGGGGTCAAATCGGTATCGAGCGTGACCCAGCCGCAGTCGGAGCCGGTGGAGGATTTCTATATCAGCAGCCAGACGGAGACAGTGACGGACGGCATTTCGGCGTCCAAAAAAGGCGTGGACCAGATCAAGGACGGCCTGGACCAGATCGGAGGTAAGCTGACGACTCCGGACTTCTCCAGCGCCAATCAGCTGGTGTCGGGTACGGGGCAGGTCAAGCAGGGCTACGATCAAATTACGGACGCGATCTCGCAGGTATCCGGCGGCATCAAGCAGGGGGCAAGCGGCGCATCGGAGCTCAGCAAGGGCATCGCAAAGCTTGAAGCCGGTATGAACACGGTCAGCACCAATACGTCCAAAATCAATCAAGGACTCTCGGAGCTGTCCAAGGGATATGCGTCGCTCGCAGGCGGCTATGAGCAGGTATCCGGACAGATTCCGCAGATTCAGCAGGGGCTTGCCGGCATGAATACGCTGATCGGCAATCTGGGCGAGAGCCACAGCGAGCTGGCCGAGGATCCGAACTATATTCAGCTGAAGCAGACCGGCGAAGGACTCGTTACCGGTTTGGCACAGCTGGACGGCGGTCTCAAAGAGCTGAATGCGAATTATGGCAAGCTGAACGCATCCTTCGCCCAGGCCTCCGGCGGCTTAGGCCAAATTGCCGCGGCGCAGAAGCAAATGGCCGCCGGCCTGGCAGCGCTGGAGCAAGGGGCGGACCAGTTGGCCAAGGGATTGCGTCAAGGCAGCAGCGGCAGCCAGGAAATTGCCGCGAACATGAAGAAGCTAAACGCTGCGCTGGGCAGCGTCCAAAGCGGGCAGCAACAGCTGCTGAGCGGACTTTCCAGCCTCTCGGGCGGCATGTCCCAGCTGAAGGAAGGCATCGACCAGAGCGGTAACGGATTGGGCGACATCTCCGATGGTCTTGGCAAGACCAATGACTTCCTGACCCAGCTGAACAGCTCGAAGACATTCTTTATTCCGCGTGAGGCGCTGGAGAACGAAGACTTCCAGCAGGCGGTGGATGCTTTCATGTCTAAGGACCGCACGATTACGAAGCTGATCGTCATTCTGAACGACGATCCGTATTCCCCGGCGGCCATGGACACGATCGAGAAGATCAACGACGAAGTCTCCGGTACACTGAAGGGAACCGTGCTCGGGAATGCCACATTCGGGGCGGCCGGACCTAGCTCGACCACCTACGATACAAACAAGGCTCAGATCAGTTCCTTCAACAGCACGGCGGTTATCGTCATCGTTAGCGTGTTCGTCGTTCTGCTGTTCGTGATCCGGTCTTTCTGGCCGTCGGTCTTTATCGTATTGTCGCTTGTCGCTTCCTACTACGTGGCGATGAGCGCCTCGAAATTCGTGACGACCTATATCATCGGGGCGGAAGGGGTATCGTCCTTCGTGCCATTCTTCTCCTTCATTGTGATCGTCGCGGTCGGCGTGGATTACAGCATCTTCCTGATGGAACGCTACAAGGAAAACGGGGAGTTGTCTCCGGGAGAAGGGATCGTCAGGGCAGCCCGGAGCGTCGGCGGCGTCATTATTTCCGCCATGGTCATTCTCGGCGGAACGTTCGCTACGCTGATGCCTTCGGGGCTCGTTCTCTTGATCGAGCTGGCCGCAGCCGTGATCGTCGGTCTCGTCGTGCTCTGTTTCATCCTGCTGCCGATGCTGGTTCCGGCCTTGATCGTGCTGCCGGAAACCCTGTCGCGCGGGCGGTCCCGCAAGCAGCAGATGGCCCATGTCAGCGGGAAAGACTCCACGCTGGATTCCTAATAACTTGTAAACGTATGAACGCGATGTGTACAGACAATATTATGTACACAGCAAAAAGACCGGAAGAGGCTGCAGCCCTCTTCCGGTCTTTATATATATCAAGGCTTCACGCGGCGCGTTGTCCCGGGGGTGGGGCGGGACCGCATTAAACCAGTGTTTTCAGTGCTTCCGCTGTGAATGGTGCGAGCTCGTCAATGCGCCCTTCACGCACTTTCGTTGCCCAAGCGGGATCCGCAAGCAATGCACGGCCGACGGCAACAAGGTCGAATTCGCCGTTCTCCAGGCGTTCCAGAAGATCGTCGATATCCTTGCTGCCTGCGCCTTTGCCTTCGGTGAACAGGCTCGTGAACGCTTCATCCAGTCCAACGGATCCGACGGTAATGGCCGGTTTGCCCGTCAGCTTCTTGGCCCAGCCGGCGAAGTTCAGGTCGGACCCTTCATACTCCGGCTCCCAGAAACGGCGGGTCGAGCAGTGGAATACGTCGACGCCGGCGTCAGACAAGGCGCCAAGCAGCTCCCCAAGGTCTTCCGGTGTTGGAGCGAGCCTTGCGTCGTATTGGTTCGTTTTCCATTGGGAGAGGCGCAGCACGACAGGGAAATCCGGTCCTACGGCACGGCGGACGGCTTCCACCACTTCAATCGCAAAGCGTGCGCGCTTCATCATGTCGCCGCCGTAGCGGTCCGTGCGGCGGTTCGTTCGTTCCCACAGGAACTGGTCGATCAAATAACCATGAGCACCATGGATTTCCACGCCGTCAAACCCGATCCGTTTAGCATTGGCAGCCGCGTCGGCATAAGCTTGAATCACATAGGCGATTTCTTCTTCCGTCATCGGTTCGGAAACCTGATTGCCGTTCAGATCAAGGCCCGAAGGACCGATCGGCATCGCTTCCGGGTTCGGCTCAGCGCCGACCGGGCGGGTCATGCCGATGTGCCAGATTTGCGGCATGATTTTGCCTCCTGCTTCATGAACCTGCTTGACCACTTCGGCCCATCCGTTCATGGCGTCTTCACCGAAAAATCTCGGGATGTTCGGGCTGTCGGTGGACGCCGGGTGGTCGATTACCGTACCTTCGGTAATGATAAGGCCGACGTTGTTCTCGGCCCGGCGGCGGTAATAGGCCGCCACGTCCGGACCCGGTACCCCGTTCGGGGAGAATCCGCGGGTCATGGGAGCCATGACGATACGGGTGGGCAGCGTCAGGCTGCCAATGGTAAACGGTTCGAATAAAGCTGCGGTGGAACGGGAATGCTGTGAATTGCTGCTCATGTATAGATGTCCTCCAATATGCTGGGAATTGTATTTTTATATATTTCCATAAAAATAGATATATATGATGAAAAGAAGGAGCTTTAAAGCCAAAAGGTTCAGATGTGTATGTACCATATGTCATTTTAGCCTAAAGTTCCTTCTTGAGTTGTTCGATAAAACGATTGATACCCTCCTCATTGCGTCTATAGTAGGTCCACTGGCCGGCCCGGTGGGATTCCAGCAAGCCAGCCTTTTGCAATTTCACCAGGTAGCCTGAAACAACCGACTGTGCAAGCCCTGTTTTCTGCGAAATGCTGCCGACGCAAATGCCGCCCTTGAAATTACAGGATGCCGGCATATGCTCCTGAGGATCAAAATGCTCCTCCGGATGCTTCAGCCATTCGAGAATTTTAAACCGGGTCTCGTTTGATAGTGCTTTAATGGTTAATAAGGTATCCATGACTTTATTATATCTATTTTTATAGAAATGTAAATATGGTTTGGTAAAAAAGTTTGGAATCCGGAAAATGCCTCTGCAGCACGGCTTTTAATAAATGTATCGCAAATGGCCAGGTTAGTTTTCCCGTTTGGGCGTATCTTCATTCGGGTAAATAACGGGTGTAAATACTCGGACACCGTCCGTAACCGACCAGGAGGGGATGCATTGATGAACCGTAAGAACGAGCAGCAGCCGCAGAAGGATATCAAGGACAGCCAGCTGGAGGAATTCCGCGTCAGCGATGCGGGCGAGGCCATGACTACCAATCAGGGCGTTCGGGTCTCTGAGGACGAACATTCGCTCAAAGCAGGCGAACGCGGGCCGACGTTAATGGAGGATTTTCATTTCCGGGAGAAAATGACCCACTTTGACCATGAGCGTATCCCTGAGCGTGTGGTTCATGCCCGGGGCTTTGGCGCGCACGGTTATTTTCAGGTGTATAAGCCGATGACGCAGTACACCAAGGCGAAGTTTCTGCAGGACCCATCGATAAAAACGCCGGTTTTCGTGCGTTTTTCCACCGTGGCCGGTTCCCACGGCTCGGCTGATACGGTGCGGGACGCCCGGGGCTTTGCCACCAAGTTTTATACGGAAGACGGCAACTTCGACCTCGTAGGCAACAACATTCCCGTTTTCTTCATTCAGGATGCGCTGAAATTTCCTGACTTGGTGCATGCGTTCAAGCCGGAGCCCCATAACGAAATTCCGCAGGCGTCAACGGCCCATGATACGCATTGGGATTTTGTCGCCAATAACACGGAATCGGCCCACATGATCATGTGGACGATGTCGGACCGGGCGATTCCGCGCAGCTACCGGATGATGGAAGGGTTCGGCGTACATACCTTCCGGTTTGTCAATGACAAGGGCGAAGCGCATTTCGTGAAATTCCATTGGAAGCCGCTGCTGGGCGTGCATTCCCTGGTCTGGGACGAAGCGCAGAAAATCGCCGGCAAGGATCCCGACTTTCACCGCCGCGACCTGTGGGAAGCGATTGAAATGGGCAGCTATCCTGAATATGAGTTTGGCGTGCAAATCATCCGGGAGGATGAGGAGTTCAACTTCGATTTCGATATTCTTGACCCGACCAAAATATGGCCGGAGGAGCTCATCCCCGTTCAGCGCATCGGGAAGATGACGCTGAACCGCAACGTGGACAATGTGTTCGCCGAAACGGAGCAGGCGGCATTTCACGTCGGCAACGTCGTGCCGGGAATCGATTTTTCCAACGACCCGCTGCTGCAGGGACGCCTGTTCTCTTATACCGATACGCAGCTGATCCGTCTGGGCGGACCGAACTTCCACGAAATTCCCATCAACCGGCCGGTGGCGGAGATCCATAACAACCAGCGCGACGGATACCACCGCATGACGATCAACCGGGGCCAAACCAGCTATCATAAAAATTCCCTTGGAAACAACGATCCCCGTCCGGTTTCGGAGCAGGAGGGCGGATACACCCATTATCAGGAAAAGGTGGAGGGGCGCAAGGTCCGGGCGCGCAGTGACAGCTTCAAGGACCACTACAACCAGGCCAAGCTGTTCTGGAACAGCATGTCCGACGTGGAGAAGCAGCATATCATTAAAGCCTTCCGTTTTGAAGTGGGCAAGGTCAAAAGCAAAAGCGTACAGCAGCAGGTCGTCGATATGTTCGGCAACGTGGACTTGATGCTGGCCGAGCAAATCGCCCTTGGCGTCGGCGTCAACCCGCCGAAGGCTGGAGAAGAAGCCTCCGGAGCGACCGTGGCGGGAGGTGCCGAAACCCAGGCCTCTCCGGCGCTGAGCCAGCTTCATACCGCCATGTCTCCGGCTACACGTAAGGTGGCGGTGCTGGCCGCTGACGGATTCGACGCAGACGAAATGAAAGCCGTCCTCGCCGCTTTCGCTGAAGCGGGTGTCGTTCCGGAAGTCGTCAGCGAGAATCTGGGGATGATCGCCGGAACCGACGGCAGCCAGCTGGAGGTCATGCATACCTTCCTGACGGCCGACTCCGTGCTGTTTGACGCCGTCTATGTAGCCGGCGGGGAGGAGAACATCGCCAAGCTGCAAGGCGTCAAAGAGGCGGTCAATTTCGTGACGGAAGCCTACAACCATTTCAAAACCGTAGGCGCTTCCGCGCTGGCGACCGGACTGCTGTCCGGCTCAGGCATTCATTTGGCTGACGCTTCGGCATCTTCCGGCCACCTGGCATCTCCGGGCGAGGATACCGGACTGGTGATCCACAAGGAAACGGAAGACGGCGGCGTCTTTGCCCGGCAGCTGGTCGACGCCATCGCCTTGCACCGCCATTGGGGCCGGGAAATGCAGATGATTTCTCCAGCGAAGTGAATCGATTGAGAATATAAATGAACAAAAAGATGGTCCGGCTCCGCTCGTTTCGGGGCCGGATTTTTTTATAGCATTCAGCGTTGTTCCGATACCTGGACGCCGAATCTGACCGTTCGTGCTAATGCTCATTCCGTCCCGATTGCCCCTCTCTCTTTGCCCCTCTTCCCATAGAACCCCGGTTCATTGGACGTGTTTGGATGGGATGAATGCTTTATGGTAGGATAAGGAAGAATGTTGACCAACATCAATGGGTTTTCACTGCTGAAAGGGTGCATAGCATGAAGGAAAAGCTGGAGCGGTACAAATTTTTCCGTATTCTGGCTTCGATATATGAGATCAAAGCGATTCGTCTGCTCATTCCGCTTGCGGTGATCGCTCTCGTCTATTGGGAGGGGCAGCGGGAACTGCGGCAGATTCACCTGGCGCGTACGTTCCATGAGCTGCGTCTGCTGCCGGTGGGCACCGTCGTGGGGATCTGTCTGTTTTCCCTGTTTTCCGTCGGGGTGATGAGCCTGTACGATTACATGATCCGCATGCATTTTAAGCTGAACGTCGGCTGGTGGAACACGTTCCGTTACGCCTGGATCGCCAACACGTTTAACAATATGATCGGTTTTGCCGGGCTGACCGGCGCCGGCCTCCGTACCTTGCTGTATAAAAGGAGCGGCATTGCGCCCTCGCTGATGGCGTCTGCGGTCGTATTTCTGTCACCGGTCATCATCACAGGGCTGTCCCTCATGTCCTGGGGCGTTCTAGCGGGGATGTTCCCGGCAACCACGATGATCCGGGAGCACCGCTGGCTGGTTTTCGCCGTATGGGGGATGGCACTTTACCTGCCTTTATTTATTCTGATGCAGCGCTCATCGCTGTTTACGCGGTGGTTCAACAAAGGAGAGGGCCGGACGCCTTGGAGCACGGTGGCCGTCTCCCTGTGCGCATCGCTGCTGGAATGGGCCTGCGCCGGCGTGACGTTTTGGCTGATTGCCGCCAGTGTCCTGCATGACGTAACCTTCCAGGGCGTCATGGGTATGTATACCGTATCCGCCATTGCCGGTATTCTCAGCATGGCGCCGGGAGGCATCGGTGCGTTCGATCTGACCGTCCTGCTCGGCATTGAGCATATGGGATATCCAGCCGAAAGGGCGATGGCCGTCCTGGTGCTGTTTCGGCTCTTCTACTACGTCATCCCCTGGTTGATTGGGCTGATCTTGGCAGCCTTCGAATTCGGAAGTCCGGCGAAACGCACCTTGGAGAAGGTTGAGACCGCCGTCGAGATTCCACTGAACGCCTGGCAGCGGCTGTGGCGCTGGCCGGGGCAGATGCGCTTTCTGAGCGATCTGGGCGTGTGGGCGCTCGGCAAACTCGTACTGGTCAGCGGATTCCTGCTGCTGCTGTCGGCCGCAACGCCAGGACTGCTGTACCGGCTGCGGTTGTCGGAGGAGCTGCTGTCCATGCCGATCATGCGTATCTCCCACCTGCTGTCGGTCATGATCGGCTTTATGCTGATCATTCTTTCCCGGGGCATTTCACTCCGCATCCGCGGGGCGTATTTGTGGACGAGCGGGCTGCTCTTCGCCGGGGCGGTCTTCACCTTTACGAAGGCGTTTGATTTCGAAGAAGCTATTTTTCTGCTGATCGTTACGCTGATGCTGTGGATTTCCCGGGCCCGCTTTTATCGCTCAGGCGCCCTGATCGAGTGGAGAAGCGCAGCCGTATGGTATATGCTTTCGGCGGTGATCGCCTTGGCTTATTACTGGGTTGGCGCCCATGTTCACCATGGATGGCTGCGCCACCTGCCGACTGCGGAGCGGATGCATTGGATGGTCGGCTCCAATCCTTATGCCGCATCTGCTGTGATCGGTCTCGCCGGGGCATGGCTTCTGCTGACCATGCTGATCGTGCTGCGTCCCAGCCGCAAGGTGGCGGCCCCGGCGAAACCGGCCGATCTGGACAGGCTGCGGCAGTATCTGCAGATTCATCACGGAAATTTGCTGACCCATATGTTGTTTACGGGGGATAAAAGCTTCTTCTGGTCCGCGGATGACGAAGTGCTGATCCCTTACGCCCGCTCGCGTGACAAGCTGGTCGTGCTCGGCGATCCGCTCGGTCCGGAGAAGCTGGTACCGGGTGCGGTGGGCGAGTTTTTGCAAATGGCTGATACCTACGCGATGTCCGTAGTCTTCTATCAGGCGACCCCCGGCTATCTGCCGATGTACCATGAATTCGGCTACCGGTTTTTCAAGCTCGGCGAAGAAGCCTTGGTGCATCTGGATCAGTTTACGCTGTCGGGCAAGAAAAACACCGACCTGCGTACGGTGCGCAACCGTTTCGAGCGGGAAGGGGCGGTGTTTGAAGTGGTTCATCCACCTTTTGCACCGGAGCTGCTGCGCGAGCTGCGCGCGGTGTCGGACGACTGGATGCACGGCAGGCGGGAAAAAGGGTTCTCCCTGGGCTGGTTTGACGAGCGCTATTTGCAGGAGGCGCCGATTGCCGTACTGCGGGAAGCCGGAGGAAGCATCTTTGCCTTTGCGTCCCTTGCCCCGGCTTATGACGGTGGACGGACGATGTCCATCGATCTCATGCGCCACCGCAGCCAAGTTCCGAACGGGACGATGGATTATTTGTTCGTCCAGCTTTTGGAGTGGTCTAAGGAGCAGGGATACGAGGTCTTTAACCTCGGGAACGCACCGCTGGCAAGCGTGGGCGAGACCCGGAGCGCGCTGCGTGAGGAGAAGCTGGCCGCGCTGGTATTCCAGTACGGAGGGCATTGGTACGGATTTAAGGGCCTCCGGAAGTACAAGGGCAAGTTTTCGCCCGAATGGGAGCCGCGGTTCCTGGCGTATCCCGCTTCCGTGTCACTGCCGGTGCTGACCGTCGATCTGGTGCGGCTCGTATCGCGTAGGGTATAAGGATGCAGCAGGCGCTGCTCAGGATGGCGCCAAAGTCCATCCAGTATTTTATATCGTGAAGTTTGGAGATTGGCGAGCCAGCGTAGAACATCCTTAGCGCCAGACCGACCGTAAATTTGGGAAATCAGTCCGAAAACCTGAAGAATGCCGGAGAATAGCTGAATGGTTTGCGATTCAGACGATTTAGGGCGGGTTCACGGTTAAATTGATCTTGTCTGCGTATAATGAACAAATTCAGTTTTTGTCTTTTAAAAGGTGGACAGAAGTAATATATCTTCGCTCAAACGTTCGATTCCATATATGGGACACGTGTTGGATATTGACACTAGATATAGGGATTTTGAATCCAACCGCGTGCAGGAGAATATATATGTCTTGTCCTTCTTTTGTAGGACAAAACAAGGATATGTCCATTGGATAAGGACAGGCCCCGTTATTCATACGTTTGGATGGCCAATAGGCAAATGATCATCCTCATAAAAGGGAACCGGGCATAAAACATCAACCGTTCTCCACCAACTCGCATCTTCGTGTTCAAGACGTGAGGGATGGATGACATTTTTCCTGGGAAAACCGAGTAGAGGGAGGCAGCTATTTGGGCAGACGGATGCGGATAATGACCCCCTTCGGATGGTTATGAAGTGCCTGGATGGTGCCGTGATGGCTGTGCACGATCCACTGGGCGATCGAGAGCCCGAGACCGGAGCCGCCGTTTTCCCTGGAGCGTGCCCGATCTTCCCGATAGAACCGGTCGAAGACGCGCTGAAGGCCCTCCTCGCTGATCCCGATGCCGGTGTCACTGACTTCGATAAACACCCGGTTTTCCTTGATATAGGTGCTGATGCCGATGCTGTCGTGCTCTTTCGTATACTTGAGGGCGTTGTCCAATAGAATGACCATCAGCTGGTGCAGCCGGGCGGGATCAGCCTGGATTCGGGCCTTGCTCGTCAGCCGGAGCCAGATATGCTTGTCCGAAAGCTCGGCGATTTCGATATACGGGCTGCACATGTCGTGGATCAATTCGTCTATGTCGACCGGCTGCTTCTCCAGCTGGGTTTCGGTGGAATCGGCCCTGGCGAGCGTAAGCAGGTCGGTCGTCAGCCGGGACAGCCGGCGGGTTTCCGAGAGGGATAAGGCGATGTTCTCGAATGTGTCCACGATTTTTTTATCCGGCATGGTCTGCAGCAATTCCAGTTTGTTCTGGATGATGGTGAGCGGGGTCCGCAGTTCGTGCGACGCGTTCTCCACAAACTCCACCTGCTTCTCCCAGGAGCGGATCACGGGTTTAATCGTTTTCCGGGACAGGATGATGCTGGCGGTGATCGACAGCAGAATAAACACGGCCGCGCAAATGATGATGATGCGCTTGAAGTTGCCCAGCAGATTATGCTCGGTATCGACATCGACCAGCAGCTGGATGTAGCTGTCCTTAAAAAGGGGGTCGGGAACGGTCAGCGTGCGGAAGTGATACGTGCCCTTCATGGTCAGGTTGGAAATGACACCGATCGTGGACGGGTCGAATTTCAGGTTTTCCAAACCGTAATTTTCGTAGTTCAGCATGCCGATCTGCTGGATGTTGGCAATTTCACCTTTGGCGTTCCACTGGACGGGAATGATCCGGGGGCTTGGAGGGGGCATGACCCTGCCAAACCGGAACCGTTCCGACGATCGTTCCGACGATCCATCCTTGAGCGGACTGCCGCCGAACCTGGATTCGATGATGCTTTTGTACATGGTCAGATCCCGGTCGGGTTTGGCGAACAGCGTTGTCCGCATTTGGCCGAATACGATCGCACCGAAGAGGCCGAAGAGCAGGGTGAATGCGATCAGGTTGTACAGAATCAGCCGGAGCTGCTGGTGGCGGATCACTTTGTTTTTATTCATGGTCTTCACCGTTCTCCGACAGCATGTACCCCATGCCGCGGATCGTCTTAATGTACTTGTCGTAACCAGCCGCTTTGAACTTTTTACGAAGGTTGCTGATGTAGACCTCGATCACCGTGTTGGTGGTACTGGAATCCATGCCCCAGACCCGGTCGAAAATTTGTTCTTTGGTCACGATGATGTTTTTGTTGTTCATCAGGTATTCCAGCAGGTCGATCTGCTTGCCGTTCAGCAGGATCGCTTCCTCGCCGATGCTGACTGTACGGCTCTTCAGATTGAGCCGCAGTTCCTTGAAGGAGAGGGTGTGCTCCCTGAACCCTCCGACAGAGCGCCGGACGATGGCCTCCAGGCGAAGCAGGAGCTCTTCGCGGTGGAACGGCTTGACCAGATAGTCGTCGGCCCCCTTCTTGAAGCCCTGAATCTTGTCGTCGATGCCGTCCTTGGCGGTCAGAATCAGCACCGGTGTGGTGATGTCGTATTCGCGAAGATGGCTTAACACTTCATACCCGTTCATACCCGGCATCATAATGTCCAGAATGATGACATCGTATATATTTTGCTGGGCGAGATACAGTCCCTCTTCACCGTCGAAGGCCTGATCGGCCTCAAACAGGTCCCGGGTCGTCTCGCATACCGTATCGGATAAATGCTTGTCGTCCTCAATGACAAGAAGCCGCATGGCATGTTCACCTCAATTGACGTTTGATCCTAATCGAAACCTATTTTGTCAGGAATGTCAAATGGGTGAACGGCTTGCGGCTTGACTGGTTCAGGGCTGTATTGCACTTCTGCTGCACAGGGCTCGTTCATCAAGTGGTCGTCAAAGGAAGGCTTAGGCGTGATGACCCGTCTGCTGCTGGGGTTTCCAGGCACTCATCAGCGGCCCCGCCGCACCGTACAGCGGATCGGTGTTCGGGAGCGGCACACGGGCAATATCCTCCAGTACCCCTGGACGCTCCCCGGGCTTGCCGGTGCACAGATTGTAATCCATGCCGTCCGGATAGGCTCCGACGACCCTGAAATCCTTGCTGGCGGAGCATCGCTTGTGCCCGGTTCCGGCCGGAAGGACGGCCACGTCACCGGCGGTCAGCTCGACCTTCTGGCCATGTTCGCCGCCGAGCTGAAGCACGGCGGAGCCGCGAATCACCCCCAGCACCTCATGCGCATTGCTGTGATAATGATGGTAATCAAAGACGCCGTTCGTCCAGCTGTTCAGCCATCCGTTGCGGTTAAAGACGGCTTCCGCTTCCTCCGGTTCATCCTTAAGCGAGCCCAAGTATAGGATGACAGGCAGGTTAGGGTTGCCTGGAATGATACCGTCATCCTTAAACAATATCGTTTTGATCTCTGCACCGTTCATGCCGTCAACCTCCGCTCTTCCGCTTTAATTTGGAGTATAAATAAACATATTCGCACTTTATGAAACGCGGTTGTTCTTAGAACGATACCTATGCTATAATCAAGACTGGTAAACGTCAATTTCATATTGTCGGGTAAATGAATGAATATATCCTTGGATAAAAGTCATTTATGGCCTAACTTTTTCTTGCTGTTAAAGGGAAAGTTAGGCCTTTTTGTTTTGCTGAGGACCCGGGGGTTGTGCCGGGGACAGGGAAACACCCGCTTATTTCGTAATCAGGAGGGATATAAAGACACGCTTTTGCGGACACATGATTTGGCGGCTTGCCGAGATCATGTTTAGCAGCGTACCGCAACGACGCGTCTAATTCAATGGATCAATTACATAACCAACAACCATTTCATCAGCTCTTTGCCAGCTATACCAGCAAGCTATTAAGAGACCACTTTGGCAAAGGACCTGAATCTGTGGTGGTTTCTGTCGGTCACACCTTTATTACGATATATTTGCGCAACTTCCTGACGCCGTCTGAACGCATCCTGCTGGAACAGGAGCAGGAGGACATGATTGTGCAGACCAGAGCCAATCTGATGCAGGCGGTAATTCCCGAAATTATCAATTATCTTGAAATCATGAACGGATCGAAACCGGAAGAGGTGTATTATGACTGGAATCTCCATAAAGGCTCGGGGATGATCGTGGTCGTGTCGGCAGAGGCGGGCAGACAGGGCGCCGCGCTGAACAGGGAATACCCTGTGAAATCCGAAGTCGAAGCGGAAATACTCCACATTTGCCAGCGAATTCAAAAATCGCCCGAGCAGATTGACACTTATGAGCTTAATCCCAGAACGCTGCTGGTGGTGCGAAGCGGTGTGTGCCTGGAAATGGAGAAGGCGCTGATCCGGCTGGGCCATGGCCGCTTGCTGAAGTCGGTAAAGAGCAGGCTGGAAAAAGAGTATATTATGGGCAGCAAGCGCCTGAACGGCCTGCTGCATCAGCCGGTATCCGATTGCTTTATAGACTGGAATGATACGCTGGATAAGAGCATTCTTCTGCTGATCATGAATCCGCCCCGATAAGTTTCGCGGGCGGATTTTGCTTGTTTGGAGTAGTCTTACGGCGTTCGGGGCGTGTAACGGTGCATCAGCTTGACCGTCATTTCCCGGATTTCCTCCTCGCTCGGCAGGTGGAGGCGGCTTGCCGCCTCGTTTACTCCGGCAGCTGTCTGGAGGCTCCGGACCACTTCCTTGACGGAGGCGGCAAATGTGTCGGCCGCCTCAGGCCCCATGCCGGTCAGCTCTTCCAGCGAAGCCATGGAATCGGGCACAACGGACGGGTAATCCCCGTCTTTGGCCCCGGCGGAAGCCAGGTCGTAGAACGACTTGACCAGCTGCCCGCGCTCCCGCCCGGATCCGCCCGCGATGACAAAGGCCTGGATCACGTAGGCATGGGCCTGGCGCCGCTGCGCAATGCCGCAGAACTTGCGCCCGCCGATGCTCAGATCATAGTCACCCGGGCAGTAAGCCCCGGCAATTTCCCCTTTGTCCACCGGCAGTCCGGTGGCGGCTAGCGCCTGCCGGATCAGCGCATACATCCGCTCGAAGTCCCGGTGGAAGTGGAGATCGCCCGCGCCCCGCTTCGGCAGGATGAGCGACACGTTGACCACATCCGGATCGAGCGGAACGGCGGCGCCGCCCGAATTGCGGATGGCCGTGCGGTATCCGAGCGATTCCAGCCAAGTCCGCGCTGGCTCTGCTCCGGGAAGCCGGCTGTCCCTTAGACCGATAATAAAGGAGCGCGGGTGGCGCCAAATATGACACAACGGCGGTCCTCCTTCTCCTGTGCGCCGGCACAGCAGCTCGTCCATCGCAAATGGATACAGGGCATCCACATCCTCCAGGTGTGCCGTCCGGTCCAAAATGAGCATCTGCCCCGCTATTTCCGTAATATCTTCAAACATGCGCACCGCTTCCTTTTCCTCAGCTGATACCGTGACCACCGGTTCCTCAATCGTTTATTCCGTACCCTTTAAAATCTCTCTGATCCTGATTATGACATAACCGATCCGGCGTGGCTACTCAGGGGAGAGATCATCATAACGATCGACGCCGACAGCTGGGTGACGGACAACATGCGATCGGAGATCGACCGCCTGCTGGCAACCGTGCGATTGATCAGCGGCGGGGTGAAAAGCCAGTTTGAACGGGTGTCGCCCGGTATCATCGTCTCCGGAATGCTGCTGATCGTGCCGCTTCTGTTCACATACGGACTGGTCACCGTCGGACTGTTCTGGGGGGACAAGAAGGGTAAGTACGGGGACTGGGGCGTCGTCAAGAACCCGAAAATTATATTGGCGTATCTGAAAGGAACCGACCGTTTAAGCACTCGGACGAAACGTACTACGAAATCCAGCGGTAACGTGCCGTCCGGATCATCAGGCGATTTTTATCATAAATATATATTTCTGGGGCATACTAAGCGGACACCGATGAACTGAGGTAAATAACGGGAGGGTTCGCGATGTATTTCGGAAAAAAAGTGGTCGAGGAAATTCCCGAGGCCGATACCTTGATCTGGTCATGCGTTAACGATGATTGCAACGGCTGGATGAGAGACAACTTTGCTTTTGAAACGGAGCCGGTTTGCGTCCAGTGCAACTCTCCGATGGTGAGCAGCATGAAAATGCTGCCGCTGGTCGTCAACGACCATCCGACGAAAATGCTGAAGAAAGGGACGCTCATTTAAGGGCGCCTCGTTCGGTCAGTTAAAAAACACAGTATGAAGAGGTCCTGCGGGGACCTCTTTTTCGTTTTTCAGCGGATGTTTTGCATATGGGTCTTTGGATGGAGCCGTAGTCGAATATGCCCCCTATGAAGAATGATACATATAGGGGTTTGGAATTATTTTCATCCGCTTAATCAGATACGTCGTTTCTTTTTACATAGGCGTTACATTCCCTTCTTAATATCTAACCTGCAGGACGATTGAAATCGATAGCAGAGGAGAGGGAATGAATGAGACGGAAGAAGTTAGGCAAGAAAAGGGGCGTGGCTTTGATTTCACTGGCGTCTTTGCTGCTCGGCGCTGGAAGCGTATACGCGGCGGTAGGAAACCCCTTTGACAAAGATCTGGTCGGACGGCAGGCGAACGGTTCGGTGTTAACACCGGTCAATCAATACGTCACACCGGCAGGCCAGCAAGTTGAATTCGGAGGTAACCCGATTTCGGTGAAGGTGCGTCCGGACGGAAAAACAGCAGCCGCCATTATCGGCAGAAGCGATTATGGCGGCAACGGCATCAACATTGTAGATTTGGAAACGGGAGCACTGATCAAAAATAACATCCCGTTAAGCCTTTCGCATATGTGGGGCCTGGCTTATTCTGCCGATGGCACCCGGCTGTATGCAACAGGTTCGTCCGGGACGACGGGCAAAGTCGTCATCATGTCGGTCGCCGATGACGGCACCCCGTCGATTCTCCAAACCGTGAGCCTTCCTTTGGCAGCCGTAGGCGGTAACATTAATCCTCAAGATATTGCACTTGGGCCGGACGGGAAGACCCTTCTCGTGGCGCTTAGCCGTGATAACAGCCTGGGCGTGATTGACTTGGAGTCGGGCCAACTCACCGATCGAATCCCCGTAGGCAACGCACCGACCAGCGTCGTGGTCAGCGGCAATACGGCTTATGTGACGAACACAGGCGGAAGAGCCGCCGAGCCCGGCGACCTCACGGTGGACTCATCCGGAACGCCTATCGTAGCGGAGCAAACGGGAAGCTCGGCCAGCGGCACCGTGTCCGTGGTGGACCTGTCCGGGAAAACGGTCAGCACAACGGTCGAAGTGGGACTGCAGCCTGCACGGATGGATGTCTCCGGTTCGTATGTATTTGTCGCCAACACGAACAGCGACACGGTGTCGGTCATCGATACAAATACAAACCATGTTGTACAGACGATCGACGTCAAGCCTTACCCTGATGCACCCAAAGGATCGGCGCCCAATGCGGTTAAGATGATTAACAAGAACCAGCTTGCGGTCAGTCTCGGACGCAACAACGCGCTGGCTGTCTATGACTGGAACGGGCCGTCTAAAGAACCGAGACTTCGCGGACTGGTGCCGACCGCATGGTTCCCGGTCGATATCGCAACGGATCAAGCCCATAACCGGCTGCTCGTGGCGAATGCCGACGGGGTCGGTTCCCTCGGACCAGAGCGCAATTTGAAAATACAGGGTATCAGCGTGACGGGACATTCCTCCTATGCCCAGCAAGGGTCTCTCTCCATCATTCCAGCTTCGCTTTCCAACAAGGAGCTTGTCCAATGGACGGATGACGTCTATGCCAACAACAATTGGTTCGAAATCGCCGGCCGTAATGCCAAGCCGCGCAACAACAAGAAGCCGGTGGCCATGCCTGAGCGGATTGGCGAGCCTTCGCCGATCAAGCATATTTTCTACATCATCAAAGAGAACCGAACCTATGACCAGGTCCACGGGGATATGGGCAAAGGCAACTCGGACCCCGCTTTAACCCAATTCGGAAAAGACGTAACCCCCAACTTCCACAAAATCGCCAATACTTACCCGCTTCTCGATAACTTCTACGTATCCGGCATTCAGTCGGCCAGCGGACACCAGTGGGTCATGCAGGCAACCAACACCGATTATGAAGACAAGGAAACGGATGTAGGCAACGTACGGAGTTATCCGGGGGGTGCGGGAGATTCTTTGGCTTACGCATCGACCGGACACCTGTGGGACAATGCCTTGAAGCATGGAGTATCTGTCGTCAACTTCGGGGAAGACACCACGGCATTCAGCGGCCCTCAGGCATTCGGTACATGGACGGACTGGTATAACGACTACTTGATCCTGTCGGGGCAAAAGCAGGGAGAGCTTCATGTGCCGATCGGGGATTACACGGCAAAGACCGATATTCCGTCGCTTGACCCGATCACCTATAAGCCGTTTCCGACGTTCGACTCGGGCATTCCGGATCAGTACCGGTACGAAATCTTCAAGCAAAAGTTTGAGGACTATGTGAAAAACGGCGACCTGCCGCAACTCGTGCAAATGTGGGTCATGAACGACCATACGGCGGGAACATCCACCGGCTTCCCGACTCCGCAGGCCCAGGTGGCCGATAATGATCTGGCGGTCGGCAAGATCGTCGATTTGATCTCCCACAGCCCGTATTGGAAAGACTCTTTGATTCTGGTGACCGAGGATGACGCACAGAACGGAGTGGATCATGTGGACGGCCACCGTGCACCTGCTTACGTCATCAGCCCTTGGGTCAAGAAAGGCGTGACCGACAGCCATTATTGGACGGTGATTAACATGGTCCGGAGCATCGAGCAAATTTTGGGCCTGCCACCGATGAATCAGAACGATGCAGCCGCCGTTCCAATGAGCGAGCTCTTTACCGACAAGCCGGACTTTACGCCGTACGAGTTCGTGCCGAACCAGATTCCGCTCGATACGTTAAACGGCCAGCCTGGGTCCAATGCTGCGGCACTGGCCAATACAGCAGAAGTGACAACGGAAGCAAAGGAAATCGAGAAGGCGTGGACGGCCTGGTCGAACGAAAATAAGGTTCATTTCAGCGGGGAAAAGGCTTCTCCGGACGAGACAAATGCCAATATGCTGAACCATGTGACGTGGTATGCAACCAAAGGGTTTGACACGCCGTATCCGGGCGAAGACAAGGTGCTTACGCCTGCGGAAGTTGCAAGTCAGCCGGACAGCAAAGCGGTTCAATAAAGAATTGTACGACAGTAGACAAGCGTAAAACCAAAGGTGCGGCACATTCCCCCATCGTTCCGTTTAGGAGCATGGGGGATTGTCTGCATTCGTCTATCCCACAAGGAGCTGAGTAATGATGAACAGACTCATCGAGGCGGCGATGAAACGAACGGTGCTGATTCTGATCCTGCTGGCCATCATCTTGGTCTGGGGGGGGACATCCGCTTACCGGATGCATCGGGACTATCTCCCGCCAATCAACAATCCTACACTCATGATTACGGTTCATGCCCCGAGTTTCCTGGCCGAGGAGATCCAACAAGCCGTGTCGAGGCCGATTGAGCAGGCGGTCCGCGGCGTGGAAGAATTGCAATCGGTGGAGACGAACAGTTTTAACGGCGGACTCCTGATCAGCTTGTATTTTCCCTTGAATTACACCATGGATCGTGCCGAGCGGGACGTAACCGATGCTTTACGGGATGTAGCCTTGCCAGCGGGCGCGGGCGAACCGACCGTCACCCGCGTTAGCACGAGCTCTTTTCCGATCATGAGGCTGAACATAACAAGTCCTTCAGGAAAAGTGGATGAGGATGCGCTGAGAACGACCGTTCAGGCTCAAATCGCCGATGAACTGCTGCATACACCGGGCGTAAGCGAAGTCCGGGCTACCGGCTCCGCGAAGAACGGTTATGTTCTGTCGGTCCGGATGGAAGACCTCACCAAGTACGGATTAACGGTCGATAACGTCAAGCAGTCCCTGGCCGGGGTGAGCTTTCCTTCGGTCCAAGGCAAGCTGACGGACAGCATCATGTCCATTCCTCTCGAGGCCTCGGGCTGGAGTCCGAATGCGACGGATTGGATGGACCTTCCCATCCAAGGGGCCAACGGGCAGAGCGAGCCTCTCTCCTCGGTTGCAACCTTGTCCCCATCCTTGGTCGACAAGCAGACGATCTCCAGAACCGGAGGAGCCGCGAGCGTTGTACTGGACATTCTCAAAAAACCGTCGGCCAACATCACGGAAGTATCGGAGGGCATTCACAGCCGTCTCTCAGGCATGACCGGCTACCCGCCGGAGGATGTGAAACTTTCCGTCATGTTTGACCAGGGAGCGCAGGTTCACTCTTCCCTGAACAGGCTATTTCGGGAAGGGCTGTTAGGATGTTTATTTTCCATGGTCAGCGTATTTCTCTTTTTCCGCAACATCCGGTCGACGCTGCTCATTGCGCTGTCGCTGCCGATTTGCATTCTGGTAACCACGGGGCTGCTCCACGTGATGGGATTCAGCCTCAATATTCTCACCGTTTCTGGTCTCGTCGTAGCGATGGGGCGGGTGATCGACGACACGATCGTGATCCTCGACAATATCCACCGCAAGCAGAGCCAAGCCAAATCTTCGTCTTCCGGGCGGATATCTGAAGCAGCCAAGGAAATGCTGCCCGCCATCGTATCGTCGACGGCGACGACTGTTGCGGTGTTTGTTCCCATCGCTTTGGTCGGTGGGATGATTGGTGCCGCGTTCTCGGGGTTCGCGTGGTCGGTGGTCATTGCTCTGCTGACCTCGCTGCTGGTGGCGGCTTTGGTTGTTCCTGCTTTGTATCATGTATGGCAAAAAGACCGCCCAGGCGCTTCCGGTGTGGCACTCGAACCCGTTACCCGGCGTGTCCTCCAGTGGGCCTTCTCCCGTAAAGGGAGGTTGATATCCGTCTTTGCGGTGCTGTTGGCAGGTGCCGTCGCTGGAGGCTTCCTGCTGCCGGTGAACTTTTTGCCTGCCAACGCTACGGGTCAAATGAACGTCCAGTTGGAATTTCCCGAACGGACGACGTTGTCTCAAGTGGATGCTGCTGTAAAGCGTATGGAACAGGTCCTGGCTTCCGACTCCGGAATTTCAGCCTATTCTTCGGTGCTGGGCTCCACGTTTACTCCTCAATTCGACGATGTGTTTGACGCGGGCGGAGGTTGGATCCAGGGCGCCAATATCGCCAATATTGCCGTGTCGGTTCAAAAGGGTGAGGACCTCGACGCGGTGACGACGAGGCTGAAAGAACGGCTGACCGCTTTGTCGGGCAGTGCCGTGGTGACCGTCACGAACCAGAATATATCCGGGGATGACTCCCAGGTAAAAATTGATCTAACCGGGGCCGACGGCGCCACGCTGGAGCAGGCCGCCGGAACGATCCGCAGCAGCCTCGAAGGGATGGAGAACTTGAGCGTTCTCGGAGCGGCCGATGATGAGGGCGGCCTTGCGGGTTACCGGGTCGAGCTGGACCGGGCCAAGCTGGAACGCGCCGGGGTGAAGCCGGAGCAGGTGATGGAAAGAGTTCGGAATTATTTGGCCGGAGAGACGCTGGTCGAGATGAACGCCGGAAGGCAGGAAGCCGTTCCCCTTGAATTCCGGACCGAGCTCCCGGCCGCCCGCGATGACGCTTCCGGCATGGAACTGCCGGAAACGGAGGTGCTGGCCGTACTTGGACGCGAAACGTTCCAAGGAAAGGACGGCAAGTCTGTGCCGCTGGAACAGCTGGCAACCTTGACGAGGGCTGCCGGGACGCAGGTCGTTCGGGAGCGGGATGGCGAGCCCTTCGCGGTGGTAACCGCGAATATTACATCCAGGGATATCGAGCGGGTCGCCGGACAAGTCAAGAAACGTCTGGGTGAGCTGACCCTGCCTGCCGGCGTGCATTATTCGATGAACGGCATTACCGCTCAAGTTGGACAAATGATCGGAGAAATGGCGATCGCTTTATCGGTTTCCGTTGTGCTGATCCTCTTGATTCTCAGCATGGTTTTCCGGGGTTGGAGGGCTCCTCTCTGCGTGCTGGCCGGTATTCCCTTCGCCTTTATCGGCTCTATTGCCGGAATGGTCCTGACCGGGGGAGAGTGGGATCTGGCCACGCTTGTCGGCCTGCTGATGATTACCGGCATTGCCGCAACGAACGGCATCGTGCTGGTGGACCGGGTCGAGCGCCATCTATCCGCAGGAATGGCCCCGAGGGAGGCGATTCTTCTCGGCGCTTCCTCCAGGGTACGCCCCGTATTGATGACGGCGGTGACCACCGTATTGACGCTGCTGCCTTTGTGCTTTTCGAGCGGCAGCGACACCGTTATCTCGAAAATGCTCGGCATCGTCGTCGTTTGCGGTATGATCAGTTCCACCCTGATCAGCCTGCTGCTCATCCCGCTTTTGTATGACTGGGTGCTAGTTCGGCGCTACCGGTCTGAGGCGGCAGACCGTGGGGCGAAGAGGCTGCTGAAAACGTCGTGAGTGAGGTCCTTTTAGGAACCTCGTGAGAACCCCTGAGTACCCCTGAGTACTAGAAGAGTATCTTCTGAAAAATCTCCTGAGGGCTTTCTGAGAATCTCTCGAGGATCTTCTGACCATTTCCTAAGGAGCAGTCAAGAGGGGGATAGCGTTGTTTTCTGCACCCTAATTTTTCAAAAAAATTCCATAATCATGGTATGATAGGGCTAACCATTCTATATGTCTAATAAGTCCGAGAGGCATACAGATTTTCGGAAAAGAGGGTGCAGCATATGAGCAAATTATGGATGCGGGCAGGTGCGGTAACCGTTCTGGCTGCCGCCGCATGGAGCTTATCCATCGCAGCTTATTCTTCCGATACGCTTCAGGTCAAGCCGGTTCAGCCGAGGCTGGTTTTTAATGGGGAAGAGGCGAAAGGCGGAACCGGTCCGATGTTCTCGTACCGGGACTCGACGTACGTCCCGCTGCGTGACGTTTCCACGGCGATGGGAGCCGAAGTTTCTTACGACAAGGAGTTCAATACGGTGCATGTGGATACGCCTGTTCCGGTGACCGGCAAGTCGAAGGTTCATGCCTCGAAGACACTGGGGGATTTCAGGCTGTCCATATATGCATCTGAAACGGAGGTTCCTTACGGCGAGCCAGTTCCGGTTTGGGCGCAGCTGGAGTATTTAGGGGAAAAGGACGCGGTTGTTAATCAGGGCTTTAAGCCGTTCTATTTTGAGATTCGCAACGAGGCGGGGGAGGGAGGAGGCGCCCTTATTCCAGCCATCCTGATCCCCACTACCTATTCGCCCGGCGATGTGTTTCTGGACCAGTTGGACTCATCCAATGATATCCCAAACTACAATTTTACGCTTTATCAAAAGGAGCACCCAAACGAGGAACTGCCCGCCCAGATGTTGAAGGACACCAGGTGGAGCACCCTTCCTTCCGGGAAGTACACGATTAGCGCGGGGGCTAGTTTTAGCCTGGAGTCCACTGGCGAGTCTATCGAGGGATCCGCCGAGATTCAAATCACCGTGAAGTAAAGTAACTCAAGCGGAATATAAAAACCGGCTCCTGCACATCAGGAAGCCGGTTTTTGACATGAGTATCGATCCCATAGGGATGAGTGGTACAACTATACTTTAATGCGTCCGAGTGCTTTTTCCGCCGGCACGTAGTCGTAGCCGAGGTCGCGGGCCACCGCCTCGTAAGTGATGCTGCCGTTGACCACGTTCGCCCCGCTGCGGATGGCGCTGTTTGTCGCCAGCAGATGCTGCAGGTCCTCGCCGGCCAGCTTCAGGGCGAAAGGCATGGTGGCGTTCGTCAGCGCCAGGGTGGAGGTCTGCGGCACCGCGCCCGGCATGTTCGCCACCGCGTAGTGCACGACGCCGTGCTTCACGTACGTCGGGTTATCGTGCGTCGTGATATGGTCGATCGTTTCGACGATGCCGCCCTGGTCGATTGCCACGTCTACGATGACCGAGCCTTGCTTCATCGATTTGACCATCTTCTCGGTGACGAGGCGCGGCGCTTTGGCGCCTGGAATCAGGACGGCGCAGATCAGGAGGTCCGCCTCCTGAACCGACTTCGCGATGTTCGACGGGCTGGACACCAGCGTCTTGATCTGGCTGCCGAAAATATCGTCCAGCTGGCGCAGACGCGGGATGCTGAGATCAAGCAGGGTGACGTCGGCGCCGAGGCCCACGGCAATTTTCGCCGCGTTCATGCCGACCGTACCGCCGCCGATGATCGTCACCTTGCCGCGCGATACGCCCGGAACGCCGGAGAGCAGGATGCCTTTGCCGCCATGAGGGCGCTCCAGCAGCTGGGCGCCGATCTGCGCCGCCATGCGTCCGGCCACCTCGCTCATCGGCGTGAGCAGCGGCAGGGTGCCGTTCACGTTCACGGTTTCGTAGGCGATGGCGGTAACGCCGGACTGCACCAGCGCCTCGGCCAGCTTCGGCTCGGCGGCCAGGTGCAGATACGTGAACAGGATGAGCCCTTTGCGGAAATACCCGTACTCGCTGGGAAGCGGCTCTTTGACTTTCATAATCATATCAGCCTGGGACCACACTTCCGATGCTTCCGTCAGAATGGTGGCTCCGGCCTGCTTGTATTCTTCATCGGGAAACCCGCTTTCCGCTCCGGCCTGATGCTCGATATATACGGCATGTCCGTGCTGAATCAGTTCGAGGGCACCTGCCGGCGTGACGGCGACACGATTTTCGTTGTTTTTAATTTCCTTGGGTACTCCGATTTTCATGACAGATCACCTCACCTCATAATATATTAAAAGTGTACAATTGAATCGGCGCGTATTCATCATACGTCTTGTCAATCCGTTTGCCGCAGCGGCAGGACATAATGTTCGGCTGGTGTTACCATAATTAACATAAGGGATGTGAATGCCGATGAGCAGCGGCTTCAACCTGCATATCCGGGAAGTGCTGGAGCGCCCGGTGTTCAAGCGGGCCCGGCTGATTGCCGGAGCGAACGGCCTGGACCGTGAGGTGGGCTGGGTGCATATTCTCGAAATCACGAACGTGGCCCCGTTCGTGACGAAAAACGACCTGATCCTCACCACCGGCCTTTGGCTCCATCATTACGAGCAGGAGCGCCTGTCCTACATGCAGCAGCTCATCCGCCAGCAGGCGGCGGGGCTGTGCGTGGAGCTGGGCACGAGCATCGAGAACATTCCGGAGGAAATTATCGAGCTGGCGGACCAGTGTGATTTTCCGCTGCTCGTGTTCGAGCAGCCTGTCCGCTTCGTTGAAATCACCCAGGATATTCACGGGCTGCTGATCAACCAGCAGCATCAGCTGCTGAAGGATCTGGAGGCCTTTTCCCGCCGGCTGCAGCAAATTACCCTGCAGAGTACGGATGTTCATGCCGTTCTCCATGTATTATATGAATACACGGGTTATCAAATTGTGTATCATTCGTCCGTGGAGACGAATAAATTTTGTCCGAAGCCGGCTGCAGCGGAGGAGGCCGACGAGCTGACCTTCTTCTACCGCAAGGAGGTGGAGGGCAATGAAGCGGCCGCCCAGGAGCCCAGCCGCTTCCCGATGCCGGGCGACCGGCTGCTGCTCTCGCAGCCCGTCATCTGTCTCGGCGAGACCTTGGCGTACGTGGGGATGATCCTTCCAGGCCAGCAGCCGCTGGACCGGATCGTCCTGCTGCTGGACTACACGGCCAAATCGCTGGCCACGCTGCTGCTGCGGATGCTGTTCCTGGAGGAGAAGCATCTGCGGGATCAGAACCAGCTGATCCAGGACATTCTGTCCCACCAGCTGGATGATGAAGAGGCGGCGCGTTCCCGGATGGGCGTACGTCCGGCCAAGCAGGGAGAGGTCCACTTCATCGGCGGCATTGTCGAGATGGAGTATCCGGACAGCGCCCTGCGGCCCGACCGGGACCGGATCGAAGCGGAGGAGCAGGATCTCCTCGTCCGGCTGCGCGCCCTGCTCAAGAAGCACGGGCTGCGCAATCTGTTGATGCAGAAGGGACACCGCATCTATATTTTGTGCGGGAGGGAGCGATCTGCTTCGGGAGACAACGCGGCGGCCCTGAAGCAGGCGGTGCGCCGGATTGTGGAGAGCTTGCGCCTGACCGGCGTGGGCTTGTCCCAGCCGTTCAGCCTGCACGCAGGCTTTGGCAACATCCGCCCGCGGATGACCGACATGCACAAGAGCTTCAAGGAAGCGGAGCAGGTGATGGAGGTGTCCCGCACGGTGGAGCTGATGCGCAGCAGCCTGTTCTACGAGCGGATCGGCGTCTACCAGCTGCTGAAGGCCATCCCGGACAAGGCGTTCCTCGAATCGTTCGTCGAGGAGCAGCTTGGGGCGCTGACGGCTTACGACAAGGAGCATCACCTGCATTTAGTACAGACGCTCGACGTCTATTTGCAGTACATGGGCTCGAAGAACGATACGGCCAAGGCGCTGTTCATTCACCGGCAGACGCTGTACAACCGTCTGGACAAACTAAACGAAATTCTCGGGGAGGACTTTTTGGAGCCGGAACGCCGCATATGCCTGGAAATGGCGCTGCTAGCCTGCCCGCTCTTGTCCTGACCCGTAAACTTGTTGATTTTCCAACTCAGAAAGGCAGTGCAGATAAAGGATGATGAAGTTATGAACAAAGTCGGACTGGTCATGAGAAAGATCCAATTTACCGAGAGGCAGGGGCCGCGCGTCTTTGCGGACCGCCTGCAGGCCATCGGCCGCGAGCTGGGGGTGGATATCGTCTTTATATCTCCGGAGCGCCATGTGAGCGGGTATGACTGGGTGCCGGGATATGAGCATGAGAAGGGCGACCTGGTGAACTATGACATTGTGCTGGACCAGATTTATGCCAACGGCATCGATCACGTGATCTATACCGTATCCGGATTTACTTATCTGAAAATGTTTCTGAAAAACAGCGTGCTCTTTCCGCACAGCTTTCCCGACCCGGCCCTGACGGGGTATGACATGATGAAGCCCTTTTATCAAATGGTGGACAAGGCGATCGTGCAGACCGAATTTTTGAAAGGCGAGCTTGCCCGCAATTTTGGGGTTACTGACGTGGATGTGATCCCGATCGGCTTCAGTGAGGATTTGGCGGAGCGGCACTTTGACCCGTCGCAGATTGTGCACAACCGCATTCTATGGATCGGACGGGACGAGGAGAACCGCCGGCCGGATCTCGTGCTGGAGTACGCCCGTCAAAATCCGGACAAGGAGGTGTATATGGTCTTCGGGGGCGAACGATACCGGGAGAGCATGAAGAAGTACGACATTCCGCTCAATGTCCGGCTGCAGTTTGCGCTGAGCCAGGACGATATTTTTAAACTGATGAACACGGCGAAGGTGTACTGGAACTGTTCGAAATTCGATACGTTCGCCATGCCGCTGACCGAGGCGCTCGCCATGGGTAAAATCGTCGTAAAGCCCGAGCACCCTTGTTACGGTCATATCAGCGCAAGGCACTCCTTTTCAGGAAACGAAAAAAATTGGTTTGAGCTGGTCAACATGGCGGCGGCATCGCCGTCTTCTTATTCCTGGGACAACCGGAGCTATGCGTTTGAGAGCTTTTCCAGCCGGATTATGAAGGAAGGGTACCGCGAGTTTTTCGACAAGTGGCTTAGGGAATAAATTGATTTTGCCGGATATTGGTCGTGACAGATGACCGAAAAAGGAGTAATCTTCACTAGTGTATATGTCTTAAATTACATATAGGTGAACATGAACATGTAGCTCTACCTAAAATAAGCGTAAAAGGTGATGCAGCCATGTCCTTTTTCAACAAGTATGTCAAGAAATACTGGAAACTGTTTTGCGTAGCCGTATTGTTTCTGGCGGTAGAGTCGCTGTGCGATCTGCTGCAGCCGACGATGATGTCCAAGGTCATCGATGTCGGGGTGGCCCAGAGCCGGATGGATCAAGTCCTTCATTACGGAGGGCTCATGCTCCTGATCACTGCCGTCGGCGCGGTGTCGGCCTCCACCCGAAACATCATTTCAAGCCATGTGTCACAGCGGTTCGGGGCGGAAATGCGGTCGGATTTGTTCCGGAAAATCCAGTCCCTGTCGTTCGAGGACATGGATAAGTTCGACCGGGCCTCGCTCATCACGCGGCTGACGAATGACGTCACCCAGGTGCAGAACTTCGTGAACGGAATGATGCGGTTCTTCGTGAAGGCGCCGCTGCTGTGCGTGGGTAGCCTCATTATGGCCATCCGTTTGGATGTGCATTTGTCGCTCGTGCTGGCGGTGGTGGTGCCGGTTGTGGCCGTCCTGATCGTGCTGAACATGAAGATCGGTTTTCCATTCTTTATCCGGGTGCAGCGGGCGCTGGATAAAGTGAACGGCGTCATGCGCGAGTACTTGTCGGGCGTAAGGGTGGTCAAGGCGTTCAACCGCTTTGATTACGAAGTAGGAAAATTTGAAAGCGCCAACACAGAGCTGTCCAGCCGCTCGGTCCTGTCGATGAGGGTCATGTCCGTTTTCGGACCGGGTATTTCGCTCTTCCTCAATTTCGGCATCATCGCCGTCCTTTGGATTGGCGGAATTCGGGTCGACAACGGGCAGATGCAGGTCGGCAGCATCATTGCGTTCATCAACTACATGACGCAAATGCTGTTCTCGTTGATGATGATCAGCAACGTCTTCAACATGTTCGTCCGGGCCAAAGCGTCCGCCGGCCGGATTGGCGAGGTGTTTGCCGAAGGAAGCGGGCTGGATCATGGAGGCCAGTCGGCGGCGAAACGCGTTACCCAGCACGGACGTATCGACTTTGAGCAAGTGAGCTTCTCCTATGCGGGCACTCAAGGCGACCCGGTCATTCGCGACTTTACACTGACCTGCCTTCCCGGAGAGACGGTGGGCATTATTGGCTCGACCGGTTCGGGTAAAAGCACGCTGGTCAGCCTGATTCCGCGCTTTTACGACGCCAGCGAGGGGTGTGTCAAAGTGGCCGGCACCGATGTGCGGGACATGGACCCGCATGCGCTGCGCGAGATGATCGCCGTCGTTCCGCAGAAGATCATGCTCTTCACCGGCACGGTAGAAGACAATTTGAAATGGGGCAAGGAAGACGCGAGCCAAGATGAAATGGAGGAGGCGTGCCGGATTGCCGAAGCGCATGACTTCATCATGGCTTCGCCTGAAGGCTACGCCAGCCGGATCGGCCAAGGCGGCGTCAACTTCTCGGGCGGACAAAAGCAGCGCTTGTCCATTGCCAGGGCGCTGGTGAAGAAGCCGGAGATTTTGATTCTCGACGACTGCACGAGCGCGGTGGACGTTGCGACCGAGGCGAGAATCAAGGAAGCGCTGCGGACGTATGCCAGCGAGCTGACCTGCATCCTGATCGCCCAGCGGATCACGTCGGTCATGGATGCCGACCGGATCGTGGTGATGGACCGCGGGGAGATGGTCGGCACGGGCACGCATGAAGAGCTGATGGAGACGTGCCGGGTCTACCAGGAGATTTACCAGTCCCAGATGGGAAAGGAGATGCATCAGCATGCCGCAGAATGAAGCCGCACAGGCACAGCAGGCGCCGCCTCCGGGAGCTCCGGGTCCTGCGGGGCGTCCCGGCGGGATGATGAGGGGACCCGGGAGCGGGGGCATGGGCCGGGGCAAGCCGGTCAAGCCCAAAAACTTCCGGAGAACGATGGGGCGCCTGTGGCGCTATTTTGGACGCGAGCGCAAGCTGCTCAGCCTGATCATGGTGTTCATCATCATTGATGCCGGCGTGACCCTGATCGGGCCGTTCCTGATCGGCAAATCGATCGACGCCATGTCCGCGAACCATGGACGCGTTGCTTTCGATCTGCTTCAGTCGTTTATTATCGTGCTGGCAACTGCTTATATCACGGACGTCGTGCTCGTCTTCCTGCAGGGCTGGCTGATGGCCGGCGTATCGCAGCGAATCGTTGCGGGGCTGCGCCGTTCGTTGTTTCAGAAGCTGCAGAAGCTTCCGGTCTCGTATTTCGACGCCCGGTCGCACGGGGAAGTGATGAGCCGGCTGACCAACGATATCGACAATGTGAGCCAGACCGTTTCCCAATCCACCACGCAGCTGATGGCCGGCGGCATTGCCATTATCGGATCGCTGGTGATGATGATCGTGCTCAGCCCGATCCTGACCCTGGCGAGCCTTATTACCGTGCCGATTCTGTATTTGCTGACGCGTACGGTTACCCGCAAAACGTCGGTGCTGTTCAAGGAGCAGCAGGTTCAGCTCGGCATGCTGAACGGACATATCGAAGAGACGATTTCCGGCATAGAAGTCGTCAAGGCGTTCAATCATGAGCATCAGGCGATTAACGAGTTTGAGACGGTCAACGGCCGCTTGTTTGAAGTCGGGCTCAAAGCGCAGATCCGTTCCGGCTTCATGATGCCGCTGATGAACGTCATCAACAATATCGGCTTCGCTGCAGTCGCGCTTGTCGGCGGGATTCTCGCTGTCAAGAGCCTCATTACCGTCGGCGTGATCGCGAGCTTCCTGAGCTACTCCCGCCAGTTTGTTCGCCCGCTGAACGACCTGGCCAACATCTATAATCTGCTCCAGTCCGGCGTGGCCGGTGCGGAGCGGGTGTTCGAGGTGCTGGACGAGAGGGAGGAGCCGGACGATTTGCCGGATGCGGTACGACTTGACCGCACCAAAGGCCACGTCGTATTCGAGAACGTAAGCTTCGGATACCGGCCAGAGGTGCCGATCCTGAAGAAGGTCAGCTTCGAATCGAAGCCGGGGACCAGTACGGCTTTGGTGGGGCCGACAGGGGCGGGTAAGACGACGATCGTTAATCTGCTGACGCGGTTCTATGACGTGACCGGAGGCTCCATTCAGATCGACGGCGTCGATATCCGCCATTACACCCGCGACAGCCTGCGCCGCACGTTCGGGATCGTGCTGCAGGATACGTACCTGTTCTCCGGCACGATTAAGGAGAACATCAAGTATGGCAAGCCAGATGCCACGGATGAGGAGATCCGCGAAGCCGCCGTGATGGCCAACGCCGACGTGTTCATCCGCCGCCTGCCGGACGGCTATGAAACGGAGCTGTCGGAGAATGGCGGGAACCTCAGCCAGGGTCAGCGTCAGCTGCTCGCCATCACCCGCGTCATCCTGGCGAAGCCCTCGATCCTCATCCTCGACGAGGCGACGAGCAGCATTGACACCCGGACCGAGCTGCATATCCAGGATGCGCTGCTCCAAATCATGAAGGATCGCACGACCTTCATTATCGCGCATCGGCTCAACACGATCCGGGAAGCCGACAACATCATGGTCATCGATCATGGCGAGATTGTGGAGCAGGGCAGCCATGATGAATTGATCGGACGCCAAGGCTTCTACGCCCGGATGTTCGAGAGCCAGTTCAAAAACCTGGAAAGCGCAGGAGAGTAGCTGGTCGACTTGCGCCCTCGGAGCTTGTTCACGATTATATTGAGTTTATCTTACTTATAAGAACGACTTCAGATGATTTTTCATAGAAATAGGTTTACTTGTAAGAGCAACTTTAGATATTACCTTTCAATGGTGTTGGTTCACTTATAACGAACAAAACTTAGATTTGTATCGTTCCAGGATTTTGTTCACTGATGACGAACAGATCGCGATTTTGTCTTTCAAAAGGTGGACAAACGCACCCTATCTTTGCTCTCAGTCCTCTTCCCATATATCGGTTAGAATGTAGATGTTAATACAAGATGTAGAGATCTCTGCTTTTAAGCCGCCTATAGAAGAATATAGTGTCGTGTCCATCTTTTGTAAAACAAAACAAAAGTATGTCCATTGGATAAGGACAGAGAAAGAGAAAAACAGATTGATTTGAGATTTGCGGAGTGCCGGGGAGCAGTTGATTGGTGTAAGATCTGGAGAGTGTCATAGAAAGGCTGTTTGGTTTGAGATCGGGAGAGTGTCACAGAAGGGCCGTTTGGTTTGAGATCTGGCGTATGTCGGTGAACAGTGGCGGGTTTGAAACCAGGAGAAAAACGGAAAAGGCTGAACGGTTTGCACCCTCATGCTGGTTCCCGATTAGAGTGGGGCTTGTCTACTGATAAAGATACAAATTTGGATTTTGTCTTTTAAAAGGTGGACACTAGTACCCTATCTTTGGTCCAAGTTTCACTTCCATATATAGGTGGTTGGTGAATATCAACACTAAATATAGGGGCATCCTCTTCAATTTGCAGGCTGGTGAATATAAGTTCCGTGTCTTCCTTTGTAGGACAAAATAGAGATGTGTCCATGGGGTGAGGACGAATTTTATATTCCTGGCGGTTATGAAAATACTAGCTACGCGCCCGGAGATAACCCTCGTAAAAAAGCAGCCATTCCCCAAAGGGAAGGCTGCTTTTTATTTGTTTAATGGGCGCTGCTTTGGGCAAATCAGCGCTTCTCGGCGAGCTGCTTCACCGAAGAGTCGGAGGAATTCTCTTCTTCCTCAACGATTCCGCGCGTGGAGCTCCGGAACTCACGGAGCGTGTCCCCGAACGCTCTTCCGAGCTGCGGGAGCTTCGATGGCCCGAACAGGACGAGGGCGATGGCCAGAATAATGACCAGGCCGGATACACCAATGTTGTTCAGCATAGCATGTACACCTCTTTTCTGGATTAGCGTCCTAGCCCAGATGACTGGACACTGGACGGATGACGGCTGTCGTCTGGTCAGGAATGTAACATCCGAGTTACCAGACTTTGGGGCTGCTGCAGTTGCTTATGGGCAGGACTGAAACGGCCTAGCTGCCGGAAGGGCTGGACTGCATTTTCCGCCACTGGCGGCCGGATACGTATACGCTGATCTCAAACAGCAGGATGAGCGGAATGGTGACGGACAGGTGCGAGACGAAGTCCGGCGGCGAAATGCAGGAGCCGAGGATCGCCAGTCCCAGATACGCGTATTTGCGCGTCTTTTTCAGCGAATCGGGCGTCAGGAGCCCGATTCGGGTCAGGAACAGGATGACCACAGGAAGCTCGAAGGCGATGGCCATCGGGATGACCAGATCGAACAGGAACCCGAAGTACCGGTCAATCCCATACGTTTCGATCGCCCCGATCGTTTGGTTCATGCGCTTCATGAACTTCAGCATCATTGGAAACACGACGTAGTAGCTGAACGACAGCCCGGCCAGAAAAAGCATGAATGCGACCGGAATGAAGGGAAACGCGCTCTTAGCTTCATGCTCTGTGAGCCCCGGCTTCACAAACGCCCACAGCTGGTACAGCAGGACGGGGACCGTGAACATGAGTGCGAAGATGAGCGCGCATTTCATGTAGATCAGAATGCCGTCCGTAAAGGAGAACACGTTCCAGGCGATCGGCTCCGCCAAGGGCTGCGACTTGAGATAGAGCAGGATGCCGGGTGCGGCATATAATCCGGCGGCAAACGTCACCATGAAGCAGATGCCGACGATGATCAGCCGCTTCCGCGCCTCGGCGACATGAACAATCCAGTTGTCTTGATCCATTTGATTCCCTCCGCTTTTTCCTTGCCCAAAGGCGGTGTTTTCGCTTAAACGAGAGATCCGCCCGATTTCAAATATTTCGCAATGCCTTCCGCAGCCCGGTAAGCGAGGGCGCCAACAGTGCCTGTCGGGTTATAGCCGCTGTTATGCGGGAAGGCGGATGCGCCGACGACAAACACATTTTCGGCATCCCACATTTGGAGATAGTTGTTGACGACCGAAGTCGAAGGGTCCGATCCCATTATCGCGCCGCCGGTGTTGTGCGTGGATTGATACGGCACGATATTGAACGGCCCCAGCTCCTTGGAGGAGCCGATGGACGAAGGCTTCATTTCCTTCATGATGGCCTCGGTTTTGCCTGCCATGAAGGTGATCATCTGCCGGTCCTGCTCCTCAAAGTCGAACGTGATCCGGATCATCGGTTTGCCGTAAGCGTCCTTGTAGGTCGGATCCAGATCGAGATAGTGGTGCCTCCAAGGCATACTCGATCCTTGCGCCGCCACGGTCAAGTAGTTGTTCGCGTATTTCAGCGAGGTCGCTTTAAAGTCTTTGCCCCACGTTGGCGTCCCTTTCGGAACCGAATTGTTCGCGATCGGGCGGAGCCCAGTTTGCGAAATCCGGATGCCGGCACCGTGGATGAAATTCAGATCGCTGTGGTCAAAGTTGTCGCCGTTGAAGTCCGGGATTTCCATGCCAAGCGCGCCGGCTCCGGCAAACAGGTTGAACTGCTTGTCGTCATAAAATCCCGTCGCCGATCCGCCATTCGTTTGGTAAGCGTAGTTTTTGCCCACCACGCCTGTTCCCGTATTCGGATCGTACGGCTTGCCAAGCTTGGACGTCAGCAGCAAGCGAACGTTGTTGAACACGTAGCTTGCCAGAATGACGACATCCGCCGGCTGCTCATATTCCTGACCGGTCAACGGATTGACGTATTTCACCCCGGTGGCCTTTTTCCCGTCATGCAGAATATCCGTTACGTTGGCATACTCACGGAGCTCGAAATGCCCCGATTTCTGTGCGACCGGAAGGACGGTCACGACCGGATCGGCCTTAGCGCCGTATTCGCAGCCGAAGCGCTCGCAATAGCCGCAGTACTGGCAAGGGGCCCGGGTAATGCCATCCGGGTTCGTATATTGCTCGGACAGGTTGGCCGACGGCATCATATACGGATGGTAGCCAAGCTTTTTGGTCGCTTCCTCGAACATTTTGATCATCGGCGTCTTGATCATCGGCTTGGTCGGGAACGGTTTGGAGCGCTTGCCGACCATCGCCGCCTGTTCCTGATCCCCGGAAATGCCCGCGACCTCCTCGAACTTGTAGAAATAGGGCTCCAGCTCGTCGTATGTAATGCCCCAGTCCTGAATGGTCATGCCGTCCGGAATTTTTTTCTTTCCATAGCGCTCGATCGTTTTGCTCCGGATTTCGAAATCGTACGGCAGGAACCGGTATGTTTGTCCGTTCCAGTGGATGCCCGCGCCTCCGAGGCCCTCCCCGAGCAGGAAGGCCCCGTATTGGCGCATCGGCAGGGCCGTCATTTTCGACGTGTTCCGAAAGGTGATCGTTTCCTTGGATAAATCCTGCATCAGCTCATAGCGCTGGGCGTAACGGAGCTCGTCATGGACCATGTAATAATCCTCAGTGGAACGGGGTTTGCCGCGCTCCAGGCCGACGACCTTGATTCCCTGCTTGCTTAATTCGGCGGCGATAATGCCGCCGATCCATCCCATCCCGACGATCAATACGGGGACACTTGGCAATTTCGTAGCCATGGATAACTCTCCTTCTCTGTCAGCATGTAGAAATTAATGTGTGGCCAAATGGTCATGCAGGCTGAGTGGATCCGTTTTGGCAAAAGCGTCCTCACCGACGATTTTGGCATAGGACATCTGGTTGCCCGGATAATTCCGCATCTTCCAGCCCTCCATGTTGACGTTGCCGCCATAGAGCGGGTCCGCATATACGCCTTCGAGCGTCATGTTGCGAAGCAGATCGAAGAAGCTTTTGCCGGTAATGCCGTTAATCACTTCAATGTCACCTTTTTCCAGCGAAGTCAGAATGGCGTCTTTTTCTTCGTCGGCGAGGTCGGTAAATCCCTTTTGGTATTTTTTCTGGCTGGCGTTGTCCATGGCGGTAAGCCCCAGCAGGAAGACTTCGTTGCGGTTAATGCTCTGATAGTCGCCCTGCGTGGCTTCTCCTTTAACAAAAGGTCCCATGCGGTATTCGCGGGCGTTGAAACCCCAGTGACCCGCTAACTGATGGTCAATATAATAAGCGACGCCCAGATCGTTAGCTCCAGGGCCGTTATCATCCTTCGGAAAAATGCGCTCTGTCGCTGCCTGGGTAATTTGCAGCTGGCGCTGGTTGAAGTACATGGTCGCATGGTTATAATCTGCAGCAGGCTGCGTTCCGGTCTGCGGCGATGTCGGCGCGTTCGTGGCCGGTTTCTTTTTGTTGAAGCCGCCGGTAATGGCCCCGCCGATCACGCCCCCGACGACCAGACCGCCGATCGCCGTCCCTGAATATTTCAGGAACTGGCGCCTGGACCCGCTAGGTGGTTGTTCTTTTTGTTGTTCTGCCATGGTTTCATTCCTCCTTGTGGGATATGTTCCCCTTTGCTGGGTATATTATGCACATGCCAAGCCCGGTCTGGAGAGCATAAATATATGAAAAACCGTGTACATGAAAAGCCTATTCCTGGGGCATCGTAGCTGTATAGGCAAATTTGAATAAGTTGAAGGGAGACAACCTCAATGAAAAAATCGATCATTTTCGTGAGCCTGCTGCTTGTTCTTTCCCTGTCCGCCTGCGGCAAGAGCAGCGACAATAACAACAACGAAGGCGCAGCCAATAACAACGCCGGGAATACGGGGACAACGACCGGTCAAACCGGCGGCAACGCAGCAGCCGGTAACGGGGAAGCGATCTTTAAAGCCAACTGCGTCAGCTGCCACGGCAACAACCTCGAAGGCGCTGTAGGACCGAACCTGCAAAAGGTCGGAGCCAAATACTCCGCGGACGAAATCGCCGGGATCGTATCGAACGGCCGCGGCGGCATGCCGGCTTTCAAAGGCCAACTGTCCGATGCTGACATTCAAGGTGTAGCCCAATGGCTGGCCGCCAAAAAATAAGCTCTTCGGTCAAGCCATGCAAAAAGCAGCCTTTCCGTCAGGGGGCTGCTTTTTTACTACGACAGGAAACGGCGCTTCATTCGCAGGTTCGCTGCAAGCCTGCTTGCTTGGCGGCTTGTTTATTTTTCGACAAAATCGGGTAATTTTAGAGAAAATTCAACATCAAGAATTTCGATATGGGGGGTTTCGCATGAAGATGGGAAGAATCCTTTTGGCCTGCCTGCTGCTCGCGTCAATACTGACGGCCTGTGGAAATAACGGGGAGAACGCCGGGAAGGTCAAGCTGGAGTTTTTTCAAAACAAACCGGAGGCCAAAGGCTCCTTTGATAAGCTGGTAGCCAAGTTTAACGCTTCGCATCCCGGAATTCAGGTCACCCAGGTGAATCCGCCGGATGCCGAAACGGTCTTGAAGACAAGGGTTGTCAAAAACGACATTCCCGACGTCATTGGCATGGGTGCGACCGATACGTATTCGATCCTGGCAAAGAGCGATATTTTCGCCGATCTGACCCAGAGCAAGCTGGTCGAAGCCATTGATCCGAACTACATAAAAATGCTTAAGGACGTAACGGGGCTGAGTAAAATTACCGGTATCCCTTACGCGACCAACGCCAACGGCATTATGTACAACAAGGACATCTTCAAGCAGCTGGGGCTGAGCGTTCCGAAAACGTGGGATGAGCTGATTGCGACCGCCCAAAAGGTGAAGGACAGCGGCATCATTCCGTTTTATTTTACATACAAGGACGACTGGCAGACGAATCTGCCGTTTAACGCGCTCGCACCGAACCTGGTCGGCATCGACTTCTTCAAGCAGCGCCGGGAGAACCAAGTTACCTTCCAGGAGAAATTCCGCGAGGTGGCGGAGAAGCAGCTGAAGCTGCTCGATTACGGCCACGGGGACAACTTCGGCAAGACGTATGCGGACGGCAACCGCGCCTTTGCCCGCGGGGAATCAGCCATGTACATCCAGGGCAGCTGGGCCATTCCGGAAATCCGGAAGTCCAATCCGAAAGCGAACATCGGCTTCTTCCCGTTCCCAACCGGAAACGACCCGGACAAGAACAAGCTGATCTCCGGGGTGGACACGCTGCTGACCATCTCCGAGAGCACCCAGCATAAGAAAGAATCGGAGGAATTCATCGCTTTTCTCCTCGAGCCGGACAACATCGGCCAGTACATCCAAGAGCAAACCGCGTTCTCGGCCGTCAAGGGTGTGACGCAGAACGACCCGGCGGTTGCCGAGCTCGAGCCTTATTTCAAGGCGGGCAGAGTCGTCGATTTTGCCGACCACTATATCCCGGCCGCCGTGCAGCTGAACGCGATCGTGCAGGGATTCCTGCAGAACCGGAATATCGACGCCTATCTGAAAACGCTCGATACCGAGTGGGACAAAGTCCAGAGCCGGAAATAACACCATGATCAAAAGAGGAGGATGAAGGGATGTCCAAGCGACTTACGGCGTATTATTGGATGACCGTGCCGGCGGTCGTACTGTTCTTCGTATTTATGACACTGCCCGCCCTGCAGGGCATTTACTATTCGTTCACGAACTGGAACGGGTTCGGCAAGCATTACGACTTTATCGGATTCCGCAACTATGCAAACCTGTTTACGGACAGCAATGTGGGGAACGCCTATCTGTTCACCTTCAAGTTCGCCATCGTCGTCACCATTCTGATCAATGTGCTCAGTCTGCTGATCGCCCTTGGCCTGAATGCGCGGATCAAGGCGCGCAACTTCTTCCGCGGCATTTATTTTCTGCCGAACATTTTGAGCGTGCTGATCGTCGGATATATTTTCAACTACCTGTTCTCCAACGTCTTTACGATTTGGGGGCAAAACCTGGGCATCCATGCGTTCTCAACGAACATTTTAGGTAACGAAAATCTGGCTTGGATCGGGGTTGTGATCGTAGCGGTATGGCAGGGGATTGCGTTCAATACGATCCTGTATCTGGCGGGGCTCCAGACCATCCCGGCTTCGCTGTATGAAGCTTCGAATTTGGACGGGGCCAGCCGCTGGCAGGAATTCTGGAGAATTACCTTTCCGCTCATTTCCCCGTTCTTCACGATCAATATGGTGCTTGCGATGAAAAACTCGCTGATGGTTTTCGATCAGATTGTCGCCTTGACCAATGGCGGGCCCGGCCGGGCGACGCAGTCCATTTCGCATCTGATCTACATCGGCGGGTTCCAGGGCGGCGAGTTTGCTTACCAGTCTGCCAACTCGGTCATTTATTTTATCGTCATTGCGATCATCTCCATCCTGCAGCTTAAGTTTCTTCAAGGAAGGGAGAGCGATATGTAATGAGAACCAAAACGAACTGGGCCGTCATGATCCTGATAGCCCTGGGGACACTGTTGATTCTGTTCCCGCTGTACATGACCTTGACCATTGCGCTGAAAAATCCCGAGGAAATGACGCGGTCGGTCTTCGCCATTCCAACGACTTTCCACTGGGAAAACTTCTCAAACGCGGTGGAGATGACCAACTTCTTCCGCGCTTTCCGCAACAGCGCGCTGGTGACCATCTCGACGGTGGTGCTGACGCTGCTGACCAACTCGCTCGTGGCGTACGCGATCGCCCGGAATATGCACCGGAAGTTCTTCAAAGGGCTGTATTTCTACTTCATCAGCGCTATGTTCATTCCGTTCCCGATCATCATGCTGCCGATCGTCAAGCTGGCATCGGCGCTGCATATGACCAATCTGGTGGGCCTGACGATTCTGCATACGGTCTATGCGCTGGCCTTCAACGTCTTTGTCTACGTCGGCTACATTCGCTCGATCCCGATGGCGCTGGAAGAAGCTGCTACGGTGGACGGGGCGACGACGTGGGGCACGTTCTGGCGGGTCATCTTCCCGCTGATGGCGCCGATCAACGCCACCGTCGGCATCCTGATCTGCCTGTCGACCTACAACGACTTCCTGCTCCCGCTGATCATCATCAGCGACCAGTCGAGCTATACGCTGCCGCTCGTGCAGTACATTTTCCAGGGACAGTTCAACACGGACTACAACCTGGCTTTCGCCTCGTATCTGATGGCGATGCTGCCGATGATCATCATTTACCTGTTCGCACAAAAATGGATCATCAACGGCGTAACGCAGGGTGCCGTCAAATAAGGCGCAAGCATATAAGCCGCTCCCCGGACAAGCGCCGGCGGGGCGGCTTTTGACGTTAGAGACAGAAAGCCAGTGCTGTAAGCGTATGGTCATCGCGGCCGCCGGCTGTCCCACAGCTATTAGCTGCGCTATGTGCGGGTGGCCTTAGTCCTCCTGCCGCACTTCCGCTTTAACCCGAGGGGCCGCTGATTTTCTTCTCCGTTTCAGGTACACGACGAGAACCAGGATGGCAGCAGCCACCAGGATCGCGACGAGCGAATACTGGGAAATCAAATGCAGGAACTGCTCGATCTTCGAGCCGACCAGCCTGCCGATCATGACATAGACGATAACCCAGGCGAGTCCGCCGATGTAGTTATAGACAAAGAAGGTCCGTGCATTGATCCGGAGCACGCCGGACACATATCCGGTAAAATGCCGAAGTCCAGGCACGAAGTAACAGATCAGAATGAGCTTGGTGCCGTACTGCTCAAACCAGCCGGTGATTTTGGCAATCCGGGCCGGGTTCAAGAGGACGTACTTGCCGTATTTTTCAAAAAAGGGCGTTCCCATACGATACCCGATAATATACGTCACCGTTGTGCCGATGATGGCGCCGATATACGAATACAAAATAATTTGCAGCAGGTGAAAACTCCCCAGCGTCGACATATGGCCGGAGATGGCCATGGCCAGCTCTCCCGGGAAGGGGATCGCCAAAGATTCGGCGAACAGACCGGCAAACAGCACCATATACCCGTATTGTTCAAACAGATGGATGATCCACTCCATAGTTTCTCTCCTTACCGGCCCTCGCCGCCTGCGGTCAGATCAGACCTGAGGCCGAAGCCGTCTCATGCTTTCGTCCATCATAAAGGAGTGGCGGGTTATCCAGAAACTGTCTCTGGACCAGGATCAAACTGGACTTTGGTCTTGGAGATTGCAGAAACTTTGCGAAAATCCCTGAAATATCAATTAGAAAAACGTCTATCGACGTACCTTCAAAGAAGACAGACCGCGTTTAACTGAAGTTTTTCTTGCGAAATCCGGAAGCAGAAGCTCCGAATCCTATACTTTCTGCTCTCTAAAAAAAGGGCACTTCCTTTCGGTCGAAAGGAAGTGCCCTTTTTTAATATTTGCTGGTTATTTCTTCGTGCCATGCTGCTTGGTCGGAAGCTTCGCGCTGGCTCCTTTGCTGATGCCGTCCTTGTGTTTGCGGACTTTTTCCTGAGTGTCGTGGAGCTTCTCCACATACTCATGCGTGCTGTCCATGGCTGTTCAACCTCCTTGTGTTTGCAGTCGGCATTCCCTGTTACTATGACCACTCCGGGCGGCCTGCATTCATCTTCCGGGAGGGAGGCTGAAGAATAAAAATACCCAGAAACGTTTGACAAAAACCGGTCAGCTGTTAGAATAATAACTAAGTCAGTTAATTGAGAATGAATATCATTATTATTTAGATCGAAATTGACATATGCTTTTTCATAAGGATTTTCAATGACTGACCAGACTATAGAAAGCGTTGGATCGCCATGAAAAATACTTACCTGTGGACGCTGTGGATCCTGCTTATCGTATTCTCAGCCGCTTCTTTGTTTATCGGGGTAAAGGATATCTCCCCGCTGGATCTGTTTCATCTCACAGCCGAACAGAAGCAGGTGCTCTGGATCAGCCGCCTGCCGCGCCTGATCAGCATTATCATCGCCGGCACGAGCATGAGCATTATCGGCCTGATCATGCAGCAGCTGACGAGAAACAAATTCGTGTCGCCGACGACGGCCGGAACGATGGACTCGGCAAGGTTCGGCATATTGGTAGCCCTGATGGTGTTTGGTAATGCAACGCCGCTGGTGAAAATGCTGGTGGCTTTCGTTTTCGCCCTGCTGGGAACGATGATTTTCATGCGGATCCTGGATAAGGTCAAATACAAGGACGCGATTTTTATTCCGCTTGTCGGACTCATGTTCGGCAATATCGTAAGTTCAGTGACGACGTTTTTTGCCTATAAAAACGATCTGATCCAGAACATGTCCTCCTGGCTGCAGGGCGACTTTTCCATGATCCTCAAGGGCCGCTACGAGATGCTGTACATCAGCATTCCGCTCCTGATCATCGCCTATCTGTTCGCGAACCGCTTTACGATTGCGGGCATGGGGGAGGAGTTCGCGGTGAACCTGGGGCTTAACTATAAAGCCGTCGTTAACATCGGACTGGTCATCGTCGCCGCCATCTCATCGGTCGTGATTTTAACCGTGGGCATGATTCCTTTTCTGGGCCTGGTCGTTCCGAATATCGTCACGATGTATCTGGGGGACCATCTGAAGAAAAGCCTGCTACATACCGCATTGCTGGGAGCCGTGTTCGTGCTGTTCTGCGACATCCTGGGCCGGGTCATCATCTATCCGTATGAAATCTCCATCGGCGTCACCGTCGGAGTGATTGGCAGCGCGATCTTCATCTATTTACTGCTGAGAAGAAGGGCGTACACGACATGAGCAAATCCAACCTGACCAAGCTGATCGTTTTAACCGTTACCGCACTTGTCGTGATCGCTGTCTTTATGGTGATCCAGTCCGGGGGCAATTGGGATTATATCCTTCCGCGCAGGGGCAAAAAAGTGCTGGCCATGGTCCTGACCGGCGGAGCGATCGCCTTCTCGACGGTCGTGTTTCAGACGATTACCAACAACCGCATTTTGACACCGAGCATTATGGGGCTGGATTCCCTGTATATGCTGTTTCAGACCTTCATGGTCTATGTTTTCGGCTCGATCAGCCTGACGATGATGGGCAAAAACGTGAACTTTCTCATTTCCGTCGGCATGATGGCCGTGTTCTCGGTCGTGTTCTACAAGCTCCTGTTCAAAAGGGAAGGGCAGAACATTTACTTTCTGCTTCTGCTCGGTCTGATCTTTGGTACATTATTTCAGAGCCTGTCCTCCTTTATGGAGGTGCTCATCGATCCGAACGAGTTCCAAATCGTCCAGGATAAAATGTTCGCCAGCTTCAACAACGTCAATTCAGACCTGCTGCTGGTGTCGGCGGCCGGGATCGTGCTGGTGACCGTCTATTTCACCCGCTATACCAAGTATCTCGATGTTATTGCTATGGGAAGGGATCATGCCGTTAATCTCGGCGTCGATTACGACCGGGTGGTAAAAAGGCTGCTGATTGTTGTGGCGGTGCTCATATCGATCGCGACGGCTCTCGTCGGGCCGATCACGTTCCTTGGGCTGCTTGTAGCCAACGTGGCCTATCAGCTGATGCGGACCTACCGGCACGTCCTGCTGATTCCGGCTGCAGTGCTGATCAGCATCATCGCCCTTGTCGGCGGGCAGCTGCTGGTGGAGCGGGTGTTTACCTTCTCCACGACGCTGAGCGTCATCATCAACCTGGTCGGCGGCGTGTACTTTATCTATCTTTTGCTAAAGGGGAGTAAATCATCGTGATCGAGGTTAAAGGAGTTTCCAAACAATATGGCGGCAAAACAGTGGTCGACAACGTCTCGGTGAACATCGCCAAAGGAAAAATCACCTCCTTTATCGGTGCCAACGGGGCGGGCAAAAGCACGCTTCTCTCCATGATCAGCCGCCTCATTTCCTGTGACGGCGGTGAAATCCTCATCGAAGGGGAGCGGGTGGACCGCTGCAAGAGCAGCGAACTCGCCAAGAAGATTTCGATTCTGAAGCAGTCCAATCACATTAACGTCCGCCTGACGGTCAAGGAGCTCGTAAGCTTCGGACGATTCCCTTACTCGCAGGGCCGGCTGAAGCCGGAGGACTGGAAATACGTTCAGGAAGCCATCGATTACATGGAGCTTGGCGATCTGCAGGACCAGTTCCTGGACCGGCTCAGCGGAGGGCAGCAGCAGCGGGCGTATATCGCCATGGTCATTGCCCAGAACACCGACTATGTTCTGCTGGATGAACCGCTGAACAACCTGGACATGAAGCACTCGGTGCAGATCATGAAGGTGCTGCGGCGGATGGTGGATGAGCTGGGTAAGACGGTCATTATCGTCATTCATGATATCAATTTTGCCTCCGTCTATTCGGACGACATCGTTGCCTTAAAGAACGGCCGGGTCGTGAAGGAAGGAACGGCGGACGAGATCATCGATACGCCGGTGCTGAAGCAGGTCTACGGGATGGATATCCCCATTGAGAACATTAACAACAACAAAATTTGCGTTTATTTTGCCTAAAGTCTGAGGCCCGGGAGAGGTATGAGTCAGCATGATCCAAAAGCAATATTCTCCCGAAGTTGATCGGGTCAGATAAAGAACTTAGCAACGCCAACCAAGGGAAATTATATGCGTGGACTAGCGACAGCCAGGCGCCGGCGGGTAGTTCATCACATAATTTTATACATTGACGGCTTGAATCAAGCTGAAAACCAAATCAGAACATGGGGTGGATGAAGTTGAAAACAAGAAAGATGATGCTGTTCATCATAACAGCCGTATTGGTTGTCGTGCTGGCGGCCTGCGGTAATAAAAATACGGCAGAACCTGCCAAAGAGGCGTCTGCTGAATCGACCAACACATCGGCGGCTGCCGGTTCCGAGGAGCTGACGATTAAACATAAGCTGGGAGAGACCAAGGTCAAGAAAAATCCGCACAAGGTCGTCGTGTTCGACTTTGGCATTCTGGATACATTGGATAAATTGGGCGTTCAGGTCACCGGGGTTCCGCAGGCGAACATTCCTCCGTACCTGTCCAAATACGCCGACAAGGATGCATACAGCAACGTGGGGAGCCTGAAAGAACCCGATTTTGAAAAAATCAATGCGCTGAGCCCGGATCTGATTATTATCTCCGGCCGCCAATCCGAGGCGTACGAGGAGCTCAGCAAGATCGCGCCGACGGTCTACCTGGGCCTGGATACGGCACGGTACATGGAATCGTTCAAGGAGAACATGAACACCGTCGGCCAGATCTTTGGCAAAGAAGACGAGATCAAAACGGAGCTGGACAATGTCGACAAGACGATCGCGGAAATTCACGATAAAGCCGCCGCTTCGGGCAAAAACGCCCTGATCGTGCTGGCGAACGAAGGCAAGCTGAGCGCTTACGGCGCGGGCTCCCGCTTCGGCCTGATCCACGATGTGCTGGGCTTTACGCCGGTGGATGCGAACATTGAAGCTTCTACGCACGGTCAAAGCGTCACTTCCGAATACGTAGCCGAGAAGAATCCCGACTACCTGTTCGTCGTGGACCGCGGCGCGGCTGTGGCCGGAGAAGGCGGAGAATCCGTGTCCGCCAAGCAGACGGTGGAGAACGATCTGATCAAAAACACGAAGGCCTTCAAAGACGGGCACATCGTATATCTCGATCCGAACTACTGGTACCTCTCCGGCGGCGGACTGCTGTCCGTGCAGGAAATGGTCAAGGAAGTCGGAGCAAGCATTCAATAGTTTGGCAAAAAGTACGAGGCCGTTCAGGCGCGTACGACCAGAAGCTGTCGCGGAGGTCCGTAAGGACGCCGCGGCAGCCTTTTTGCGTTGGGCGGGGTGAGTCGCCTGAAGGGAGCAGTGGGGGAGGTGGGGATGGGTAAACCGGGGGAGGCGGATGAATGCGGGAGCCCGAAGCTGGTATGTAAAGGCACATGATAAGACAGCCGCACGCGGGGGTCGGTATGCTAGCCCTAATGCCCCTGGCTCCGGCCTGTCGCCCTGCGGCTCGCCTGCCGCTCCCGGCCAACCCTTTGCACTTACTGCATCCTCAGTCCCCTTATCGCCGCATTTCCGCCAGCATCAGGAAGTAGGAGACCAGATAAGCGCAAGAAGTGGCGCCAAACAGCGCAAATATGCCCGGGGTCATCGCGAGGTACAAACTAATGGGCAGGGACCAAAGGAAAGCGATCAACAAAAGTGTTCTACGGCGAAACCAAGCGGACACGATCGCTAGGGCGGCAGGCACGCACAGCGTAAAGAAGGTGATTTGAAGGGGGCGGGTCTCGAGACTGGATGAATACGGATTAAAAAAAACCAGCATCATCCAAAGCAGGATGGCGGCTGTACCGGCAGTCGTTGCGAGCAGAGCCGACGGGCGTTTGAGTTGACATATCACCGTTGAAACACCTCTTTCGTCAATGGAATGAATCGGGGTGACCGACCGCCCCCGCCGCCAGAACCGGAGTGACCTCCAATTCAGAAAAAGGCGACTGGTGGACCGTAAAGAAGAAACGGGAACGCCCCGTAATGGACAGCTCTTGGGCCTCATGATCCCCTTGTACGGACATCCCGGTAATCTTCGGGTCAAACACTTTTCCGGCCAGAATGTTCACGTCCTGTCCTTTAGAAGTCCGAACGGTAAAACCTCCTGTCATATAAGGGGTATCCTCTCCTTCAAAATTCAGATAGGGAGAAGATCGGTACCACTGATACCCGCTAGGTCCTTCATTCACCCCACCCACACCGAAGGCGCCGTCTTTTTCGTAAAAAATGAGCTCCTCCCCGTCGACCGTGATGGTCGTGAGTACGTTGGACAGCTCGACCTGCTCTTCATGAAGTCCATATTCTACGGCTTGTTCAGCACTGCGAAACGATGGAGTGCCGGAAGACGCCGACGACGCATGGCTGCATCCTATCAACAGGCAGATGACGTATAACATCACCGGTACCATGACCAGTCTGGTATGAATTTTGCTCAAGATTGTACCTCCTTCTCATATCCCAAACCCGAAGGTCTTTTTCTCTAAAAACGTTTAGGCGTGGTAAAAGTTGGCTTATCAGCTTCATATCAATAGTACGCCATTTCGCCACCGGATTTCCTCCCTATTGTGCGGCAAATCGGGAATATGCTTAAATAACAGAAAGGGTTACAAACGGTCACCGAGATGCACGGCTGAAGAAAGGAGGGAGGATGGTGGCCCAGCTGGATTTTGATCCTAGTGGATATATGGTCAGCTACCAGGAGGAGCACATTCCGCTGCTTGCCAAAGAATATGCGCTGCTGCAATTTTTATACAGTCACCGCGGTCAGGCTTTCAGCCGGGAGCAGCTGCTGGACCGGGTATGGCCGATGGAATATCCGGTGGAGCGGACGGTGGACGACCATATTTACCGTCTGCGCAAGAAGCTGCGTCCCTGGAGTGCCCGCATCTTTCTGAACACGGTGCGCGGCTATGGCTACAGCCTGACGGTCAAAGAGCCGGATCTCCGCAATCCTTCGATGCAGGATACCGAGCTGCAGGCCCAAATGCGGCAGCTGATGAACAAATACCTTATGTACGGCCAATGCAAGTCGATGATTACGCTGGCGAGCCAGCAGGATCTGCTCGGCTTTGAGCTCCCGCCATCCCACCTGATTTTTATCCGGTACGCGCAGGCGGATATCAACTGGTTTTTAACGGATAATGAATTCCCGCCGTCGAGCAAGCTGTATTATTTGCTGCATTTTTATTTGTACTTTTACCATGAACCGGGAAAATGCCTGGATTACTTCGAGCGAACCATGGCCGCTAATATTGGTCCGGAAGATCATCAGCGGGAGCTGAGGATTTTAAATATCATCGGACTGTACACCGACAACGGCCGGGTCGAAGAAGATCTGTCCAGGATTAGGGCGGCATACGAAGCCGTTCGCGAAGCGGGGGGAGATTTGGAATTTTTCAACGTCCATATCAAAATGGCAGAGATGTACGTCCACCTGGGTGCAGACAACCTGCCCGAAGCCGAACGCTGCGCTGGCGAAGTCGAACGGATGCTGGAAGAAACCCCGTATTTACGGGAAATCTGCTTTTACCACGGTCTTAAAGGGCGAATGCTGCTCCGGCAGGGAAAACGCGCCGAGGCCGCGGCTGCCTTGAACTACGGGATCGAGGTCGGAGAGATGACGCACAACGTGCCGCTGATCGTCGGATCGATCCGGGAGACGCTGGTCTTTCTGGAGCAAAAAGTGCAGGATCCCCAGCTTCACCGCCAATTTTCCGCGAAGTACGCCGAATATAACCGGAATTTTCAACTGGAAGCCTATAAAGCGCCGATTGAAGAAAAAATCGAAAGCATTCTGGATGCGGTCTGATGTTCCTCTGATATTCCTTCGTTACAGTGAGAGTACGCCACATTCTGACTTAACGGAGGAATTTATCATGTCTCAATCCCTGAATACTGAGCCGCGGCCGTCCGCACAATCGGTGTGGACCAACCGCATCTATGCCAAAATGTTTACGGCTTACGCCATCTCCTCGTTCGGCGAATGGTTCGACGCCTTTGCGATCCAGGTCCTGGTCGCCTACCGCTGGCAGGCCGATCCCTTAATGATTGCGCTGATCCCGGTCATGATGGCCCTGCCGGGCATCCTTCTCGGATCGCTCGCGGGGGTGGTCGCCGACCGCTGGAAAAAGGTCAACCTGATGCTGATCGCCGATGCGGCCGAGACTGTTCTGACGGTCCTGCTGCTGTTTGCTCCCGGCATGTACTGGCTGCTGCCGATTCTGGCTCTGCGTGCCGCCATGGGCGTATTCCGCGTCCCGTCGCATCAGGCGCTGACACGCCAGGTGGTCCACGAGGATCAGCTGCTGAAGGCGACTTCCTACAACGGTCTGGTCAACCAGTTCTCCAAAATCGCCGGTCCGCTGCTGGGCGCAGTCGTCCTGACCGTACTGTCCCCGCAGCTCTGCATTCTGGTGAATGCCGTAACGCGGCTGATCTCGTGCCTGCTGCTGTTTACGCTGCGCCGTATCGAGGCCAATCACACGGTTCCTCGGGCGGATTCGCGTCCGGATGGGGATTCCGGTCCGGAGCACGGGCCGGGTTTCATCGAACAATGGAGGCAGGGCTGGGCGGTGCTGCTGCAGCGCCGGATTCTGCTCACTACGATGATCGTGAATATGACCATCATCCTGGTTATTCTAATGATCGATTTCCAGTTTCCCACGCTCTACAGAGAGATCGCGCCGGGTAACGAATCTCTTCTGGGGTGGATGGTCTCCTCTACCGGCGTGGGTGCCGTAGCCACGATCATGATATTGAACCGCCGGAATCGGATCGGTTACGGCATAGGGATCGGGGGCGGCATTGTCCTGGTAGGCGCGGCGATCGGGGCGATGGGGCTGCTGAGACCCGGTTCTCCGGAGATCTGGAGCATCGTGCTCGGCCTTGTCATCGGGATCGGCAACGGGCTGTTCATGGTGACGAACAATTACGCGCTGCAAAAGGAAACGCCTGAAGGTATGACCGGACGGATTTTCGGCATTCAGAACATGATGTCCAGTACGATTATGATCATAGCTCCATTAGCCGGCGGTCTGCTGATCAAGGGATTTGGCGTGGGAGAGGTGTTCTGCATCATGGGTCTGCTTCTTCTTGCCTTTGGTATCATCTGTCTTCTCCTGCAGAGGATTCTTTGGCCGACAGACGGCAAGAAACGCGCTCATGAAGAACCTCTGCGGCAGGTATCCGGATAGACGGCAGCGTTGATCCTGTGCAGGCTTGATAGCTCACGGACATGAGCGCTCTTTCTGCGAGCTCAACCAGAAGCGGCTCGGCAGCCAGACAAACAAAGCCTTAACCAATACAGCCCTGAGCAGGTTCGACCGGTTCAGGGCTGTTTGTCCTTGCTGAAGTTCGTCCCCGTTTATTCTGGCAGCACGCTGAATAAGAGCTTGTATCCCGCACTTTGGTCGGGGACGGCATCGACCAAAGTCCAGGGAAAAGTCTGGACCCTGGATAGAATTCCCGGAACCTCCTTCTCTGTACAATAAGACGTAATCAAAGCCAAAACGTTCGGATGGAGGAGATTATGAATGGAAATGGTCACTGTAAGGAGCGTGGGCGCCCGGCCGGCGTTCCGTTGGTTTGAAGGGGAAAAGTGGCTGGTCCTGACTGCTGTCTTGGGATTTCTGCTGTCGGCCTTCTGCGGGATCTGGACCCTTGTGAACGGGGCGGAGGTAGCTCCCGGCGGCAATGTTCAAAGCGCGTTTTCCTTTAACGCCGCGATCGGGATGTTTTTGCTGACAACGGCACTGATGATCCCATATTCAGGTTTGGGGCCAAGAGGCAGAGCCTTTTACCGCTATCCCTACATTGCGCTTGCACTGTATTCCTATTTTGCCGAAACGGTGCAAAACTTCCGGGGGGTCAATCCCCGGTTTGTCAAAGACGGATCCGCCTTTGATTCGGCAGTGGGCAACATTTTTGCGTCCGTCGCGCTGCTGCTCGTCGTTTTTTATCTGTTCCTGGCCGCGCAGTTTTTCCGTCGCAAAGTATACGCGGCTCATCCCGAGCTGGTGACGGGCATCCGTTATGCCATGGTGGCCGTAATGCTGTCTTTTGCGGCGGGGATCTGGATTTCGGTTAACCAAGGCCGTATCGTGGGGGGCCATGGCAACATTATCTGGCTGCATGGCCTGGGATTCCACGCGCTTCAGGCTGTCCCGCTCGTCGCCTGGCTGAGTACCCGGACATCTCTCTCCATTTGGGTTCGTCTCCGGATGATTCACCTGACGGGCATTTGCTACGTGCTTGGCTTGGTCTTTATCGGATGGCAGACGATGCTGGGTCATCCAATACTTGAATGGTCAACGCTCACGGTCGCTGCCGGCTTCTGCTTCCTGCTCTCCTTGGCTGCCGGTGCTTTGATGCTGCGCAACGCGGACGGATTGTTGAGAAAAAGGCAATGAGCCAAAGTGTCCCCAGCAGCCAGAGCAGAACCTTTTAGGAGTACAGCGCCGCGAGTTTCTCGGCGGTCCGGCCCCATGTGAAATACTGAAGTACCATGCTGCGTCCGCTGCCTCCGAGGCTGCGCCGCAGCTCTTTGCTTTGCCCCAGTGTTACGAGATACTCCGCAAAGCCTTCCGGACGCCAGTAGTCATCCACCAGGTAACCGTTGACCCCGTGCTTAATAATCTCGGGAATGCCGCCGATCTGCGAAGCGATAACCGGAAGTCCGGATGCCATCGCCTCGACGTTAACGAGACCGAAGGCTTCGTGCCGCTGGGAGGGACAGACAAAGCAGTCGGCCATGCGGTAGATGCTGTGGATTTCGCTGTGATTTTTGTTGCCGGTCCAGGTGACCGATACCTTCAGCCTGGCAGCCTCGGCTTTCAGCTTCCGGATATATCCCTCCTTGCTGCGGCCTGCAATGACTAGATGCAGAGGGACCTGCTTCCCTGCGATTTGAGCGGCTTTCAGCAGAACGGGCACGCCTTTTCTCGGTATGATCCGTCCAGTGAACAGCACGGTGAAGACATCCCCGATTCCATACCGGCTGCGCGCCTGCGCCCGTTCAAAATCGGTTGGCGGGCGAAACCGGTCGGTGTCGACGCCAAGCTCGATCGTACGTATTTTGTGCGCTTGCGAGGGAAACCGCACGGACAGCTTCTGTTTCAGCGAAGCGCTGTTGGCGACGATCCACCAGGCATGCTTCAGGCTAGCGGCAACGAGCCGTGTCGAAGGCACGAAAGTGAGCGAATGGAGAAACAGGGTTACCTTGGCCTGGGGAAAAGCCCGCCGAATAGCGGCCATATAATGGGGACGGTTATCCACCTGGACGACGTCGTAAGTTTTCCCTTGAATGAATCGAAGCACCGAAGCGAGGTAGACTTTGGAGCTGCCGGAACGGACCCTGACAATGTGAACCCCCTCATCCGTGCTCTCCATAGGCAATCCCGCGGAGGCTCTGCTTAAGACGGTTACCGCATGCTTCTTGGCAAGCTGCCTGGCGACGGATAATATGCAGATTTCCACCGAGCCGCTGCCGGGAACAGGGAGCCGTTCGGGGGCTACGATCAGTATGTTCAAGCCGTTTTCCTCCCTTACAGCAAAGATGCTTATCCCCGCACCTGCTGCTTCAATTGTTCCATTCTATTATTTATGCGTGCCCCCATAAGGGAGTACAGGATTCCAGCCCAGAAACGGAACCTATTGTTCCGCCTGCGGGATGAATGTCCTGTCCAGTCCGCCGTGCCGTGCATAGAATACACAGGTTTTGCTAGCGCGCTACAATCAATTTTGAAGACAGGACAGGAGAGATCGGTGGATGGGGGAGAAGAACCGCACGGCAGTCGTCAGCAAGTGGATTAAAACGAAAGTGCTGCTTGGCAGCAAGGAAGTCCGGCCGTTCATGCTGGATACCCGCAAAATCAGCAAATCCGACCTGAAGGAAATGCTGAAGTCGTACCGTATGGTCTATGTCAAACCGGAAAACGGAACCCACGGCAAAGGGGTTATTCGCGCCGAACAGCTGGAGAACGGAGATTATACGTATCAGGTGGAGACGGTAAAAAAGACCTTCAGCAGCTATGACCCGTTCTATCAATCGCTGCAGAAGCTGACCGGGAAGAGAAGCTATCTGATTCAAAAAGGGATTCACCTCGTAAAGTACCATAAGCGTCGTTTCGATATCCGGGTGATGGTGCAGCGGCGTCCTGGAGGAGATTGGGAGGCGACCGGCTTGATCGGAAGAGTCGCCCGTGAAGGCAAGATCGTGACCAATTACCACAGCGGGGGCACGCCGATGGACGTCAAAACGCTGCTCGGGGCCCATTTGAATGAGATAGAGACGGCTAGAGTCATCCAATCCCTGAACAAGCTCGGGGTGACGACCGCAAAGCACTTACACAAAAAGTACCCCGGTTTCCGGCAGATCGGCCTGGACATCGGCTTTGACCGGACGTGGACTCCGTGGATCATTGAAGTGAACACGATGCCCGATCCGTACATTTTTAACCAGCTGAAGGACAAATCCATATTCCGAAGAGTGATGAACTTCAGACGGGCTTGGAAGTAAGAGCGTATCTACCCGAAGCCGTTAATAAGCAGTTTATGCGGGGAAGGGCCCGGCTGAAGCGCCGGCCTTCTTTTTTTGTTCGATCAGACCAGGTCGAAAAATCAGCCTTCGCGTCCTCAGCCGGAGAGGTGTATAATCATAAAAATTATTCCTATGGAGGGCTGCTGGAGTAACACGGCATCCGTGCAGGACGAAGGAGATGAAGGAGATGGGACTGCTCTTTGTCCTGCGATGAAACCCGCGGTCAAGGCTGCTTTGACCGTTTTAGGGCGTTTGCCCGACCTCCCGTTCAAAACCGACGATCCAATCGCCCTGGACCGCGGCATAACCCTCGTCTCCTTCGGTAACCAGGCCGTACAGATGCTTCACATCCAAATATTCCTTCCGCTCCCCGTTATCCAATTCCAGGGTGATGTAGTAGTACGTTCTGGAGGAGCCGCTGGAATTGACAAAGCCGCTGCCGTTATCATGATGGCTGCCGCTGTGATGGCGGATGTCCATCCGTTTGGAAATAACACGGGCGTACATGGACGACCGGGGCGTACGGGCATTTTTGAAATAACGGGCACCATTCATAATGAAGCTGGCAACTATGATAATGAACACGATGCCGAAAATAAAGGGGAAAATTCTAAACATAAAATCGAAGAAGTCAAAGCCTCCTCCGCCAAAGGGCGGTGGCCCGGGAGTCATCATAACGTGTCAATCTCCTTTCATTGTGCCGGTTTGGAGTGCATTCAACCGGACATTGTGTAGAACGCGTAAAATGAAGGAAAGTTGTCGCATGTCGGCAAAAAATACGGCGATTGTAGGATTCATGGTCCGCTTCCATCCTTATATCTGCTATGCTAGTATTTGGAAAATAGGATCATAGGAGGAGCTGCGATGTCAGAATCGAACCATGAACCGATCATCTCCATCCAAGGACTCGAAATGAACTATGGGGGAAAGCAGGTTCTGAAGGGCATCAACCTGGATGTGTATGAAGGGCAAATCATCGGATATATCGGCCCGAACGGCGCTGGAAAAAGTACGACGGTCAAAATCATGCTGGGCCTTGTCAAAGGCTACAGCGGCCGGGTTCGTATCTTCGGCAAGGATATTTCGAACGGAGAGGTAGAGTATAAAGCCAGGATCGGCTATGTTCCGGAGGTCGCCGAGATGTACGATAGCCTGACCCCCCAGGAATATCTGACGTTCGTTGGTGAGCTGTACGGTCTTGAGCGGCGGCTTGCCGATCACAAGGCGCAACGGCTGATGGAGCAGTTTGGCTTGGAAGAGGTGTACTTTAACCGGATCTCCTCTTTAAGCAAAGGCATGCGCCAGAAAGTGCTGCTGATCTCAAGCCTCCTGCATAATCCGGACATTCTTTTTTTGGATGAGCCGCTGAGCGGACTGGATGCAAACAGCGTTATGGTGGTTAAGGAGATGCTGGCGAACCTTGCAGCCGAAGGCAAAACGATCTTTTATTCGTCGCATATTATGGAGGTTGTGGAGAAGATCAGCAGCCGGATCATTTTGCTGAATGAGGGGAACGTTGTCGCCGACGGCAGCTTCGAGCAGCTTCAAGAACAGCTGCATGAAGGAACACTGGAAGAGATTTTTACAGAGCTGACCGGTTATCATGAACATAAAGATACGGCGGCCCGAATCGTGTCCATTGTGAAAGAGGTACAGCGATGAGTGATTTCAAAACGCTGATCCTGCTGGACCGCTGCAAAGGTCTGTTCGAAAAAGCAGGGATGGATTATGTGCAGATGCGCCGAATACTGCAGGTCAAACTCACAATGGATGGCCGCCGGGCCTCGACACTCATCGGCAAAACCTCCCGCTCTGCCGACCCGGAAGAGCTGTCCAACCAGTTTATGAAGTCGCTGTGGATTTATGCCGTCATGGGGGTGGTTATGATCCCGCTAGTGGTCATGGGCCACAACCTTATTTTTCAGATGAGCTTCGTATTCGGTATCTTGATGTTTATGATTATGACGTCGCTGATTTCCGACTTTTCCTCTGTGCTGTTGGATGTTCGGGACCATACCATTTTGGGCTCCAAACCGGTGAACGTTAAGACGATCAATATGGCCAAGGCCATTCATATCATGATTTATTTGTTTTTTATTACAGGCTCGCTTACGGCCGCACCGCTCGCTGGCGCCCTGTTCCGTTATGGTATCTTGTTCTTTTTGGTATTTGTGCTGGAAATCTGCCTGATGGATCTGCTGATCGTCGCGATAACAGCATTATTGTACTGGCTCGTCCTCCGCTTCTTCGACGGAGAAAAGCTGAAGGACATCATTAATTATGTGCAAATCAGCCTGACGATGGTGATGGCGGTGGGTTACCAGCTCCTCGCCAGAGTGTTCAATTTGGTGGATTTGCAGATTGGATATGAAGCCCATTGGTGGCATGTATTTCTGTTCCCGGTCTGGTTTGCGGCTCCGTTTGAAATGTTGTTCGGTGGACATAGGGGAGAGGCGATCATCGTTTTCAGCCTATTGTCGGTCTTTCTGCCGCTCCTGGCTGTATGGATTTATGTACGGACGATCCCTTCGTTTGAAGCCAATTTGCGGAAACTGTCCAACCAGACTGCCCGGAAGAAGGGGAGGGGTGGCCAGTGGCCGGATGTTCTGGGGCGCTGGATCTGCAGAAGCCGGGAAGAGCAGGTGTTTTTCCGCTTTGCACTGGGCATGATCAGGAAGGAGCGGGATTATAAATTGAAGGTATACCCTTCGCTGGGACTCTCACTCATCGTTCCGTTTATTTTCATGTTTAATACCTTTCATTCGGGCAGCAGCTGGGAGGACATTCGTTCCGGTAACTCTTATTTACTTCTCTATTTCTGTGGCCTGGTGGTACCCAGCGCCGTCATGATGCTGCAGTACACCAGCTCGCCGAAAGGGGCGTGGATTTTCGATACCGTACCGCTGCGTGATCATGTGCCTGTCTATAAAGGCACGCTTAAAGCATGCATTGTCCAGCTTATTCTGCCGATCTTCGTCGTGGAGAGCATCGTCTTTACCTTGATTTTCGGCGTCAGGATTTTGCCGGATCTGCTGGTCATACTCGTCATGACCCTGCTCTATACCGTAATCAGCTTCCGGCTGATGGGTTTGGAAATGCCGTTTACCGAACCCGCACAGGCAGGAACGCAATCTGGAAAAGCCGGCCTGATGCTCCTTCTATTTTTGATATTGGGGGCCATGGCGGGGCTTCATCTAGCATTCCGTTTCTCGACTTCCGGTGTCTATGTGCTGCTGGCCGTGGCATTCATCGCCAATATTACTGTATGGAAGTTGGCTTTCCGTAACCTTTAAAAGCTCCGCTCCAACCGGCTTAGGAAATAGCCTTCCGTCCCGGCTCCCTTCGTCCCAACTGGAATAAGCTGGGGTGAAGGGGGTGAGACGCATGGCGAAATCTAAGCATTACTCGGCAGCCAAGAAGTATATGAACCGCCGGGTAAAGATCAAGACGAAGTACGGAAGCACGTTCTACGGTAAAATCGTCAAGGTCAGCGGTACCAAGGTATACCTGAGAGTTTCCTCGGTCTCGAGCAGTCCGGGAAAGGCGCATATCTCGTTTTTTCCTTTTATCCTGCCGCTCGTTCTGTTCGATCTGCTGGTGATTGTACTGGCGGACGGCCGTCATCGCCCGGTTCCGTATTATCCGCATGAACCGTATCCCGGCCCCGGCCCATATCGTCGTCTATAGACCGCCTTGTTCCTGCGGCTAACAACCGCTTACACCAGGCGGATTTCGACAAAAGGGCTGTTAAAAGGTATTTGTTTGTCGTAATTTCATACAAAAAATGAAGCCGCACGCATGCCGCAGTAAAGCGCTCTACATCCGGCAGCTGCGGGTTTCACGCTTTGGAAGGCCCCCGAAAGGGGGCTTTTTTATGTTTCCGGCACTTGGCACTATTTCTCACTTTGATTCTGTCCCTCAGAAGTAGTACATTAATAATTGAAATCATAAGGAGGTTTCCGAATTAATGTTCTATGAAGACAATGAGAATTTGAGCATCATGACCTACACCTTGAATAGCGGCATTAAAGGAACTGTACCTTTATCCAATAAGCAGATTCAGGAATGGATCGAGTGCTATCGCACGGATGCGAAATTCATCACAGCGATCGGTAAGGAGTTTTTCGGCCTGAATCCGGAGCTGGTCGCCGATTTTAAAGTGCATAATCGGTTCTCCAATTACGCTGAACTGATCAAGCCCGTGGTTTCTTCTTCGGAGCCCGACAACACGGATCAGCTCTCGAAGGCGTATGAAGAAAATCGGGTGTACTTCAAGGTCGATTGCAAATGCGGTACGACTTACACGACCTTTTCCCAATACTACACGACCAAATGGTATTGTTCCAAGTGCAAGGAAATCGTATTTTTGGACAAGAAGAAGGGCAGAGTGCCGACCGATAAGGGCGATGCCTGGTACATGACCAATAAATACTATGTGGCACGGGACTAGCATGATTTCACGAACGAACCTGAAGCAGGCAACATATATAGAGGAACCGAAGAATTGGACGGCTGCGCCGAAAGGTGCGGGCGTCTTTTTTGTACTTGAAGGGCTCATTTTTTAATATTTTGTGACTAATTTCACAAAATCAACGATTTGGGCTGTGTATTGTGACATAAATCACAATATTCGGAATCAAAGTCTGCCATGATACAGGAAGAAACGATGAAGCCAAGTTATCGGAACCTGTTAGGCGGGTTTTAAGAATAACGACAGGAAAGAGGGAAGAGACGATGGATGTAGTTATGCTGTCACGTATCCAGTTTGCCGCGACGACGATTTTTCACTTTTTCTTCGTGCCGCTGTCCATTGGGCTGGTGTTCACGATTGCGATCATGGAAACAATGTATGTCGTCAAGGGCAAAGAAGAGTACAAACGAATGGCTAAATTTTGGGGGAAGCTGTTCCTGATCAACTTCGCCGTCGGCGTGGTGACGGGGATCTTGCAGGAGTTCCAGTTCGGCATGAACTGGTCGGCTTACTCCCGCTTTGTGGGTGATGTGTTCGGGGCGCCGCTGGCGATCGAAGCGCTGCTTGCGTTTTTCCTCGAATCGACGTTTATCGGCCTGTGGATTTTCGGATGGGAACGCCTGTCCAAAAAGGTCCACATGATCTGCATCTGGCTGGTCGCGTTCGGCACGGTGATGTCGGCGTTCTGGATTTTGGCGGCCAATTCCTTTATGCAGCGTCCGGTCGGTTATACGATCCATAACGGCCGCGCGGAGATGAACGACTTCCTTGCTTTGATTACGAACGGCCAGCTGCTGCTGGAGTTCCCGCACACGATTCTGGCGGCTTTTATGACCGGGGCCTTTCTGGTCACCGGGGTCAGCGCCTATAAGCTGCTGAAGAAGCAGGATACCGCCTTTTTCAAAAAATCTTTTGCCATCGCGGTGATCATCGGGCTTGTATCCTCGATTGGCGTGGCACTGGTGGGCCACCAGCAGGCGCAATACTTGGTGAAGACCCAGCCGATGAAAATGGCTGCGACCGAAGCGCTCTGGGAAACGAGCAGCGATCCCGCGCCGTGGACGGTTACGGCGTTTATCGATACGAAAAATCAGACCAACACCGGGGAATTCCAGATTCCCTACCTGCTCAGCTTTTTGTCTTACAGCAAGTTTTCCGGCGAAGTGACGGGGATGAAGGAGCTGCAGTCCCAGTATGAGCAGCAGTACGGCCCCGGGGATTACATTCCTCCGGTGCGCACGACCTTCTGGAGCTTCCGCATCATGGTGGCCAGCGGCTCCCTGCTGATTGTGCTCAGCTTGTACGGCGTCTATCTTGCGGCACGCAAAAAGCTCGACAACCGCAACACCTGGTTTATGCGCCTGATGCTGTTTGCTATTTCACTGCCGTTTATCGCCAATACGTCGGGCTGGATCATGACGGAGATTGGACGCCAGCCTTGGACCGTATTCGGGCTGATGACCACCGCCGACGGGGTGTCGCCGAGCGTCACGGCCGGCCAGGTACTGTTCTCCATCATTGCTTTTACGGCCATATACGCCATTCTGGCGGTGGTCATGGTGTATCTGTTCGTCCGCGTCATCAAGAAAGGGCCGTACGCCGACAACGCCACTCAAAAATCGTATGAGTCGGCCGATCCATTTGATAAGGAGGGAGTTCCGCATGCTGTCTCTCAATGAGCTGTGGTTTGTCCTTGTAGCTGTCCTGTTTATCGGGTTTTTCTTTCTGGAGGGTTTTGACTTCGGGGTGGGGATGTCTACGGGCATCCTGGCCAAAAACGATACCGAGCGCCGGGTGCTGATCAATTCGATCGGCCCCTTCTGGGATGCCAACGAGGTGTGGCTGCTGACGGCCGGCGGCGCGATGTTCGCCGCGTTCCCGAACTGGTACGCAACGCTGTTCAGCGGTTTTTACACGCCGCTGGTGCTCCTGCTGCTCGCCCTGATCGGGCGCGGGGTGGCTTTTGAATTCCGCGGCAAAGTGCAGACCGCTGCTTGGAAAAAAACATGGGATGTCGTCATCTTCACCGGCAGTCTGCTGCCGCCGCTGCTGCTCGGCGTCGTCTTCGCCGACCTGATCCGGGGGCTGCCGATCGATCAGGCGATGGAGATGAAAGCCGGTTTCTTCGGCGACATCGTTAACCTGTATTCCGTGGTCGGCGGGCTCACCATGGTGGTGCTCTGCCTCGTGCACGGACTGATGTTCACGACGCTCCGGGTCACGGGTGACCTGCAGGCGCGGGCCCGCCGTTTGGCGGAGATGCTGCTCGCACCGCTGGCGGTACTGATCGCCGCATTCGGAGCGATGACCTATTTCGAAACGGACATTTTTGAGGGCCGTGCGTTCCTGCTGACCGTCATGGGCGTGGTGATCGCTGCCGCTTACGTGCTGGCCGCCGTCTTCATCGCCAAGCGCCGTGACGGCTGGGCATTCGGCATGACGGGCGCCGTTATCGCGCTGACGATTGCCTTCTTCTTTACCGGATTGTTCCCGAACGTCATGATCAGCTCGATCGATCAGGCGTTCAACCTGACGCTGACCAACGCCGCATCGGGCCCGTATTCCCTGAAAGTTATGACGATCGTGGCTTTATCCCTGCTGCCGTTCGTGCTTGGCTATCAGATCTGGAGTTATTTCGTCTTTCATAAACGGGTTCACGAGCAGAGCCATCTGGAGTACTGAGAACCATGGATAAGCAGCTGCTGGGTTACAAAGGGATAAAGCCCGTTTTCGCCGTCATGCTGCTCCTGACGGTTCTGCAAGGCGTCTCCATCCTGATCATGGCCAAGGGGCTGGCTGAGGCCGTATCGGCCTTGTTCGCGGGGGCACCGCTATCCGGGCAGACCGGCAGGATCGCGATGTTCCTGGGTGCCTTCCTGCTCCGGCACGGGCTCGGACTGCTGCAGCAGAGAATCGGCAGCGCGTTTGCCGACCGCACCGCAGCCGAGGTCCGGGGGCGGGTGCTGCGGAAGCTGTTCCGGCTCGGCCCGCGGTTTGCGAGAACCGAGGGCACGGGCCATCTGGTCACGCTGGCGCTCGAAGGAACGGAGAAGTTCCGGAAATACCTGGAGCTGATCCTGCCCCGAATGGCCGGCATGTCCATCATTCCTTGGCTGATTCTGGCCTACGTCTTTTTCCGTGACATCACGTCCGGCGTCATTCTGCTGGTCTCCATGCCGATCCTGATCGCCTTCATGATTCTCATCGGGCTGGCGGCCCGCAAGCAGGCCGAGAAGCAGATGGACACCTTCCGGGTACTGTCCAACCACTTCGTCGATTCGCTGCGCGGCCTGGAGACACTGAAGCTGCTGGGGCAGAGCCGGGAGCACGGCGCATCGGTAGCCAAGGTGAGCGACCGCTACCGGACGGCGACGATGCGTACGCTGCGCGTCGCCTTCCTGTCCTCGTTCGCGCTCGACTTCTTCACGATGCTGTCGGTGGCCGTCGTCGCCGTCGGCCTTGGCCTGCGGCTCGTGAACGGGCAGCTTGAGCTGGTCACCGCGCTGACGGTGCTGATTCTGGCGCCGGAATATTTCCTGCCCGTCCGGCAGGTCGGTACGGACTTCCATGCGACGCAGGACGGCAAGGAGGCGGGTGCCGTGATGCAGTCCATCCTGGATCGCCCGGCAGGAGGACCGGCTGACTCCGATGGAGCGCCGGGTCCGGGCGCCGACTGGCGTTGGACGCCGTTCAGCCGGCTGACGCTGTCGGGGGTGACTGTGCAGCACCAGGCTGAAGCGTATGGTTCAGCACCGGAGACGGATGGTGCTGAAAGCGGACGGGAGGCTGGAGCTGACCGGCCTACTGAGCGCCGTACGGATGGAGCCGGGCAGGAGGAGCGGAGCCCTCAGAGCCCTCAGAGCCCTCGTGCGCTGGATAGCGCGTCCTTTGAGGTTCAGGGCATGCAGACCATCGGCATTATCGGCGCCAGCGGTGCGGGCAAATCCACGCTGATCGACGTGTTGGGCGGGTTCCTCGCACCCGATGCGGGCGAGATTTGCCTGAACGGCACGCCGGTCGATTCGCTGGCCGGTGAAGCCTGGCGGAGCCAGATCACCTACATCCCGCAGCACCCGTACCTGTTCAGCAGCTCCCTGCTGGACAACATCCGGTTCTACTCGCCGGAGGCGTCCCGGGAGGAGGCGTGGCAGGCTGTGGAAGCAGCCGGACTGGCCGGGCTGGTCCGCAGCCTGCCGGGAGGCCTGGATGAGCCGATCGGCGCGGGCGGGCGCCAGCTGAGCGGCGGGCAGGCGCAGCGTGTGGCGCTCGCTAGAGCTTTTCTGAGCGACCGGCCGATGATTTTGCTTGATGAGCCGACGGCCCATCTTGATATTGAAACCGAGTATGAACTGAAGCAAACGATGCTGCGCCTGTTCCGGGGCAAGCTTGTTTTTCTGGCCACCCACCGCCTGCACTGGATGCCCGATATGGACCGTGTATTGGTGATGGAGCAGGGCAGGATCGTCGAGGAGGGCACCCATTCGGGGCTGCTCGGCAAGGGCGGGGCGTATGACGCTTTGATTCGGTCGCAAATGGAGGGAGTAAGGTGAGAAAAGAAGGGTGGATATTACCGTACGTCCGAGCGAACTGGGGACGCTGCCTGGTGATTATCGGGCTTGGCAGTCTCGCGCTGCTGTTCGCGGCAGGCCTGATGTTCACCTCCGGACTGCTGATCTCCAAATCGGCGCTGCGCCCGGACAACATTCTGATGGTGTACGTGCCGATCGTGCTCGTCCGCACGTTCGGCATCGGGCGGGCCGTCCTGTTCTACGCCGAGCGGTTGGCGGGCCATGATACGGTCCTTCGGATCGTTTCCTCCATGCGCGAGCGGCTGTACCGGATCCTTGAGCCGCAGGCGCTCTGGATCCAGTCGCGTTTTCGCGCCGGCGACATATTGGGCGTGCTGTCCGCCGACATCGAGCATCTGCAGGACGTGTACCTGCGGACCGTGTTTCCCGGAGCGTCGGCGCTGGTCATGTACGCGGCAGCCGCAGCGGCGGTAGGCCGCTGGGATCTTCGTTTTGCCCTGCTCCTGGCGCTGTATATGTTCGTCCTGGTCGGCATTCTGCCGTGGGTATCCCTGCTGATGACCAAGGCCAAAACGAAGCTGGCCAAAACGCAGAAAGCCGGCATGTACCGGCAGCTGACCGATGCCGTGCTGGGCATGGGCGACTGGGTGATCAGCGGCCGGGAGGCGCAGTTCCTGGCGGATTACGAGGCGAAAGCCGGGGAAGCCGCCCGAACAGACGCCAAGCTCCGCGCCTGGGTACGCTTCAGACAGCTGGCCGGCCAGTGCGTAGCCGGCCTGATCCTGCTGACGATGCTGGTCTGGGCGGCAGGGATGCATGCGGACGGAAAGCTGCCGGCCGTGCTGATCGCGGCCTTTGTGCTCGTCGTGTTCCCGGTAACGGATGCCCTGCTCCCGGTTTCGGAAGCCGTGGAGCATCTACCGCGCTATCGGGATTCCCTGCGGCGGCTCTCGGATTTGGAAGGGGAGGAGTCCAGCGTGAAAGGATACGAAAACGGACAGTTGAGCGAAGATCAAGCCGCGGCGATGGCCGGCGGCGCCGTCCATATTCGGGTAGACCGCGCCGGCTTTCGCTATGAAGGCGAGTCGTCCTGGACGCTGCGGGATATATCCCTCGATATTCCGCAAGGCAAAAAGATCGCTATCATCGGCCGCAGCGGTGCGGGCAAATCGACTTTGCTCAAGCTGCTGGAGGGCGCGCTGGCCCCTGGCGAGGGCGAGGTCACGCTGAACGGCGTTCCGGCCGCGGCGATCGGGGAGCATATGCCCCATATCGTTTCGGTGCTGAACCAGAACCCGCACCTGTTCGATACGAGCGTGGCCAACAATATCCGGCTCGGAAGCCAGGATGCCGGCGAGGAGGATATCGTGCGGGCAGCCCGGCAGGTGAAGCTTGACCGGCTGATCGAATCGCTGCCGGACCGCTACCATACCCGGATGCACGAGACCGGACAGCGGTTCTCCGGAGGCGAGCGCCAGCGGATCGCTTTGGCCCGGATTTGGCTGCGGAACAATCCGGTGGTTCTTCTGGACGAACCGACGGTTGGCCTGGACCCCCGCACGGAGAATGAACTGATCCGGATCATGCTCGATTCGCTGCAGGGGAAGTCGCTGATCTGGGTGACCCATCATTTGGCCGGTGCCGAGCACATGGACGAAATCGTGTTTGTGGAGGACGGAAAGATCGTAATGCGCGGCAGTCATGCCGAGCTGATAGAGAACGAGCCCCGCTACCGCAGCTTGTACCAGCTGGACCGGCCGGAGGCGCTGTTGACCAAGGCCAATTAATGGGAGGCCGGCATTGTACAATTGGCAGTACACAGCGTGCTGCCGTCCGCTTTTCGTTGAAACCTGCCATGCATAAAAAAACCGGACTGGTGCATCCTACCACTTGGGCAGTTTTTTGTAATTAAAGGAGGTGCACCCGGACATGACGAATCACAATGATCAAGAGCTTAGCAAACACGAAGTCCAAAGAACCGAGCTGAACAAAATGCCGGTACCGGACAAACAAAGAGAAGAGTTCGCCAAAGAAATGGTGGAGGACGCCAAAGAAGCGTTCAGCCAGCAGCCAGCCCAGGATAACGAATAATCGTCCCCCGGGCTTTGGCCACAAAAACCATATTCCATTCATAGCTGTGATAAGACGTCGGGGCGTCCCTAATGAGATCGTGAAGATCGGGGGTGTCCCGCCTGTTTTTTGCGCAAAATACTTGACTGTACGTTCAAAAAAATGTTATCCTCACATCAAGATCAGGAAAGGGGCGTTTACGGTATGGGCAGACACAAGGAATTCGACCAGGAGAAAGCCGTCGACCAGGCGCTGGACCTGTTCTGGGAGAAGGGCTATGAGAGCACCTCAATCCAGGATTTGTGCGATCATCTCGGGATTCACCGGGGCAGCCTGTACGATACGTTCGGCGACAAGCATGAGCTGTTTTTGGCTTGCCTGGACCGTTTCAGCGCAAGGGCGGACGAGAATTATAACCATATTTTAAAAGAGGACAGCGACTCGCCCAAGGAACAACTGGAGCGTTATTTCTCCAGAGTGATGGACGTTTCGTTGAGTAACGCGGCCCGGGGGCGCGGCTGCCTCATGACGAACACGACCTTGGGAGCGGTAGCTTTTGTCCCGAACGTTGCCAGCCGGATCGATGCGCACTATATGCATACCGAAGCGCTGCTGTTCAGCTTTTTGATGCGGGCGCAGAACAAAGGGCTGCTGCGGAGCAAGCAAAGTCCGCGCCAGTTGGCCCGTTTTTTGAACGGCGTTAAGCAGGGCATCCATGTCATGGCCCGGACGACGGCCGATCGCGGTGTGCTGGAGGATATTTGTGCCGTCGCAGTGTCTACGGTTTTTTAAAGTTAAATAGAAATGGGTAAGTTTTCAGCGAGTCTGGACCCTATTTTTTTGATATTTTCTTGAACGATCGTTCTGATAAATTTTAGTTACAGCTCCGGCTGCTTCACCCATTTGTAGGAGGGCCGATTTTTATACCTTTTTCTTGAACGAACATTCCAATAAGTGAGGGTGATCATCTTGAAACGCATGCTTTGGATGATTTTAATGATGTCGATCGGGGCGACGTTTACGTCCCCGTTATTTCCGCTCTACCAGGAGCGTTATCATTTAAGCAGCTTGCAGATCACGATTCTATTTGCGGTGTACGCCCTGTTTCTGCTGCCGTCACTGCTGATCTCCGGATCCCGTGGAAGCGGTTGGGGCCTCAAGCGGGTGCTCCGGATCAGCGTGTGGATTTCCATCCTTGCCACTCTGGTTTTTATGGGCAGTCAGCAGGCGTGGCTTGTGTATGCCGCAAGAATTCTGGAGGGCATCGCTTACGGAACGTTTACCGGTACCGCGGTGGCATTTCTGCTGAAACAGACGCCGGGTGACAAAGTCCCTCTGGCCATCACCTTGTCGGGTATAACGGTATCGGTCGGATTTGGTCTGGGTCCGGCTTTGACGGGACTCGTCATTCAGTATCTGCACTTGATGCCGCTGCGCGTTCCTTTCTGGCTGCTGACGGCATTATTGGTGACCGCGTGGATGGCTCTTGAAACGCTAAAGGACGCCGATTTTCTGGCGCAAAAAGGCAAACCTAAAGCGGCACCTGCACCGATATCGCTGGGCGTGCCATCCGAGATCAGCCCGCATTTCTGGTCATTCAGCGCCCTGCCGATTTTTACGCTGTTTACGCTGAACGGCATTATTTTGTCCCTGATCCCTTCCTTCGTGAAAAGCGTGCTGCACACGTCCAACCTGTCCGTCTCCGGCCTGCTGATCCTGCTCCTGCTGGGAGGAGGGGCACTGCTGCAATTGATGCCGCTGGCGAGCGAACCGGTCACCCGTCTGCGGCTGGGCATCGCGCTGCTGTCGATCGGAGCCTGGCTGGTCGTCTTCTCGGGATCGACCGGAAGCATTGGCTTGCTGTGGATCGGTGTGCTGGTTCAGGCCCTTGGCAGCGGCTGGACGTTCCAAATCAGCTTGCGGCTGGCAGGCGAGCTGCCGCACGCCGAAGTCCGGTCAAAGGTCATCACGACCTTTTACCTCGCCGGGTATGCCGGATTTATCGTACCGGTTGTCGGCACGGGGGTGCTGACGTACTTTTTCGATCTGCATGTGTCGCTCGTGGTACTGAACTCGCTGGCCTCGCTGCTGGTGCTGTATATGCTCGGTTATTCCATCCGCTTCCGGCGTTACTACGCCGCTAGAAAGCAGGAGGAAATCCGGTCGGAACACGCCAAAGCCAAACTTGCCGCCGCTGGGGCAGACCAAGGGTCCATGTCGAGCTAAGGGGAGCGAGGTGAGGAAACTGTTTTTAGATGGGCGGTTGAGCCGAATGCAGTTGCCTTTTGCAACTATTGAACATATGGAGTGGTGCGGGTGCCACTGATCTACCTAATATAAAAAAAGTCGAGTAAGCCAGGAAGATTCCTGGCTATCACTCGACTTTTTTGCTTCTATATTCAAACTATTCCTTCGGATGGATCATTTCCTCCGGACGTACGACGGCATCGAACTGCTCTTCGGTGAGCAGGTTGCTCTTCAGGGCCGCCTCTTTCAGCGTCAGGCCTTCTTTGTGCGCCAGCTTGGCGACCGCGGCGGCGTTTTCGTAGCCGATGTGCGGGTTGAGCGCCGTCACGAGCATGAGCGACTGATTCAGGTTGCGCTCAATGACTGCGTGGTTCGGCTCAATGCCGACGGCGCAGTGGTCGTTGAATGAGCGCATGGCGTCTCCCAGCAGGCGGGCGGACTGCAGGAAGTTATAGATGATGACCGGCTTGAACACGTTCAGCTCGAAGTTGCCTTGGCTCGCCGCGAAGCCGATCGCCGCGTCGTTGCCCATCACCTGGCAGACGACCATCGTCAGCGCTTCGCTTTGCGTCGGGTTGACCTTGCCCGGCATGATGGAGCTGCCCGGTTCATTGGCCGGGATCGTGAGCTCGCCGATGCCGCAGCGCGGACCGCTGGCCAGCCAGCGCACATCGTTGGCGATTTTCATGAGATCGGCGGCAAGCGCTTTCAGCGCGCCGTGAACATAGACGATCTCGTCATGGCTCGTGAGCGCGTGGAACTTGTTTTCCGCCGATGTGAACGTTTTGCCGGTCAGTTTGCTGATATTGGCTGCCGTCATCTCGCCGAACTTCGGATGGGCGTTAATCCCGGTTCCTACCGCGGTGCCGCCGATCGCCAGCTCGCGCAGGGATTCCAGGCTGCTGCGGATCATGCTTTCGCTTTTCTCCAGCATCCGGTGCCATCCGCTGATTTCCTGGCCCAGGGTCAGCGGAGTTGCGTCCTGGAGGTGAGTCCGGCCGATCTTGATGATATCCATAAACTGCTCGCTCTTCGCGCGGAAGGTCTCCTTCAGCTTCACGAGGGAAGGCAGGACTTGATCCTCCACGGCGATCAGGGCGGCAATATGCATTGCGGTCGGGAACGTGTCATTGGAGCTTTGCGACTTATTGACGTCGTCGTTCGGGTGGATACGCTGGTCGCTGCCTTGTTCCTGAAGGAGCTGGTTCCCCCGGTTGGCAATGACCTCGTTCACGTTCATGTTGGACTGGGTGCCGCTTCCGGTCTGCCATACGGCGAGCGGGAAATGATCGTCCAGTTTGCCGGCGATCACTTCGTCGGCCGCTGCGACAATGGCGCCCGCTTTCTCCGCGTTCAGCTTGCCGAGCTCTTTATTGGCGAGGGCTGCGCTTTTTTTAAGGATGGCGAATTCACGAATCAGCTCAAGAGGCATTTTCTCCGTGCCGATTTCAAAATTTTCAAAGCTGCGCTGGGTTTGCGCCGCCCAGAGCTTGTCCGCCGGAACCTTGATCTCGCCGATGGTGTCTTTCTCAATTCTGAATTCCAATTGTGTTTCCTCCTTCTCCACTTCTACTAAAAATAGGTCTTCCTGATATGAAATATATCATAATCCGGGGACCAGAAGAAAACAGATTTCACCCGCGGCCTGTTTGAGCCTGTCTGGTCTGTTCCCCTGCTTCTTCACAAAGATGAAATACATTTTACAAACTCCGCCATCTCGTTTAACAATCGGCTCCTATAATGGGGACATGCTAGAATCCTTTAAAGGAGTGAATGATGAATGAAACGCAGTAAACGTCTGGTTCAAACCGCTTTCTGCCTGAGCGCGGCGGCAAGTTTAATTTTTACGGGCTCGGTCAGCGCCCAAGGAAACTCGAAAGCCCCTTCGCAAAATGCGGGCAAAGCCAAAAACGTGATTCTATTCGTCGGTGACGGCATGGGCACCGCAGCGCGCGACGCCATCCGTCTGAGCACCGTTGGCGTCAACGGCAAGCTGCAAATGGACGATATGCCATATGTTGGACTTCTTCGCACCCATTCCACGACTACGGTTACGGATTCCGCCGCAGCGGGAACGGCCATTGCCAGCGGCGTGAAGACTTATAATGGAGCCGTCGGTGTGGACGCCAACAAAAAACCGGTCAAAACGCTGCTTGAAATCGCCAAGGAGAAAGGCAAATCCACGGGTCTCGTGACGACAAGCCAAATTACCGACGCAACGCCAGCGGCATTCGCATCCCATGTGGAAGACCGCTCCAAGCAAAGTGATATCGCCAAGCAGTATCTGGAGAAAAAAGTAGACGTTCTGCTCGGGGGCGGTGAGGACTTCTGGTATCCGCAAGGCACGCCAGGCCCACATCCGGACCAGCCGGCTGAAGATCCGACAGAAGGCAGCAAGGGCACTCAGGGCAACCTGGTGGAGAAAGCCAAGCAGCTCGGATATCAATATGTAACGAACAAAGAAGAGTTGAGCAAAGCGAAGAACGGCAGAATTCTCGGCCTGTTTGCGAATGAAGAAATGTTCCAGCAAAGAGAGGAAGGGCAAGGTGACCTGTACAATCCAACGGTACCGCTCGTGGACATGACGAAAAAAGCGCTGGATACTCTCTCTACCAATAAAAAGGGCTTTTTCCTGATGGTTGAGGAAGAAGGCACGGATGAATTCGCCCACAATGACAATGCCAAGCTGACGATCAAAGCCGGCCAGGAGCTGGACAAAGCCGTTGGCGCAGCTAAGGAATTCGCGAAGAAGCATCCCGATACACTGGTGCTTGTGCTGGCCGACCATGAGACAGGCGGCTTGACGATCGAAGAGCCGGATGACAAGGACGAGTCCGGAGACGGCATTTCTAAGGAAGACGGTCCGTTCGCCATCGCGAACTCCAAGGATCAGTTCTATGTGGACTGGACGACTTCCGGCCACTCCGGCGTGGACGTGCCGCTGACGGCTATGGGCAGCGGAGCCGAGCTGTTTGCAGGCGTCTACGAAAACACGTATGTGCATGATGCCATTTTGAAGGCTTGGGGAATCAAAAAATAACGAATCTTAAAAGGCATCATTAGTCCATCACTCAAAACCGCGGTTCGCAGAATGACGGAAGTCTCTGCAGGGCTGCGGTTTTTGGTATTCCGGAGCCCGCCATAAAGTACATAAAATGTCACCTCCAGGGGATGATAACAGAGTTCGACCAATACGGTGGAGGGAATCATTTATGGCACAGAATCAAGGCTCCCAGACGAAGGAAAAGAAACTGAAATGGTGGCAGCTGTCGCTCCTTGGGGTGGCTTGCACGGTCGGTACGGGATTTTTCCTGGGCTCTCATATTGCCATTGAGATCGGCGGCCCTTCCGCGGTCGTTGCGTACGCCCTGGCGGCGTTCGGGGCTTACCTGGTCTACGACAAGCTGTCCCAAATGACGGCGGAGGATCCGATGGAGGGCTCGTTCCGCTCTTACGCCAAGAAGGCTTTCGGCCGGTGGGCAGGGTTCAGCAGCGGGTGGGTGTACTGGTCGTCGGAGCTGCTCATTATGGGGAGCCAATTAACGGCGCTTGCCTTGTTTTCGCGTTTCTGGTTTCCGCAGGTTCCGATGTGGTGCTTTGCGGCGGGATACGGTGTCCTCGGGCTCCTCATCATTTGGATTGGAACCAAGGGGTTTGAGCGGATGGAGAACATTTTTGCCGTGCTAAAAATTGCGGCGATCTTCATGTTTATGGTCATCGCTGTTCTAGCGGTAACCGGCGTACTTCCGACCAACGCCCACGGTCCCGCTTTTCCGCGGGATTGGATACCGGGCGGGCTCACAGGATTTTGGGCGGCGCTCATTTTCGCTTTCTACGGATACGGGGGATTGGAAGCGCTAGGTCTGATGACGATGAGGCTGAAGGAGCCCAAAGACGCGCCCAAAGCGGGCAAAATGATGCTGCTGCTGTTAGTGTCCATCTATGTCATTTCGATCGGACTGGCGCTTATTCTCGAGCCATGGAAATCTTATGCCGAGGAGGAGAGCCCGTTTGTGGTGGCCCTAGTTGATTATAAGCTGCCGTTTGTGCCGCATTTGTTTAACGCCGTACTCATTATTGCCGGCTTCTCGACGATGACGGCCTCGCTGTTTGCAGTGACGACGATGATCGTAACGCTGGCTAGCGACGGGGACGCACCGCGCTTTTTCATCAAGGGCAAGAAGAAGGAAGGCAAAAAGCCCCTGCCGGCCATCGGTCTGACGGCTGTGGGGCTGCTCGCTTCGGTGGTATCCGCTCTGCTGATGCCAAAAAGCGTGTATGAGTACATTACGACGGCCGCGGGCATGATGCTGCTGTATAACTGGATGTTTATTCTCGTCACGTCCGGCAAGCTGCTGAAGCTGACCGGCTGGGGCAAAGTCAAGCGGTATATCGGCATGGCGCTGATCACTCTGACGCTGATCGGAACGCTGTTTCATAAAATCAGCCGACCCGGTTTTTTCATCAGCCTCGGATTTATCGTCGTGATCGGCTGCGTCACGCTGGTGATGCGCCATTTCTGGAACAAGACCGATGGGCCGAAGAAGGGCTCGTACGATCATGCCGATCATGCCGAGTCCGGCCCAAGAACGATCAGGACCCGAACAAAATTCGGTATGCCTCGTATCCGAAGTAGAGGCCGAATCCGATAAGCGAAATGCCGGAAATGACCGAAATGGCGCTGACCAGGCGCTGCGTGAGCACCCGCCGGAACATGCTGGCTACCAGGGCCATCAGCACATCCCACAGCATGAGGCCGGCCATGATGGCACAGCTGTACAGGAACACTTCTTTGGCTTCGTACTTGGCGATCATGTCGGCGAGAACCGAACCGTAAATCCCCATCCAGAACAGGATGGACAGCGGATTGGAGATGGACATGATAAAGCCGGCGCTGAAGGATTTCATATGCGATTCATTGCTGCTGCGGGTTTCCATACCCGCTTTTCCTGCAGTTAGGAGGCTTTCTACGCCGATATAAGTCAGGATAAAGAACCCGAACAGCAGCAGAAATGTTTTCATAAAGGGGATGTTGAGAAAATGAATGACACCGAAATACACAAGCAGCATAAAAATACCGTCGGCCACCATGGCCCCGAGGCCCACCAGCCACGCGTGTAAAAAGCCTCCACGGAGCCCGCGGTCCATCTGTGCCGCATTGATGGGACCAATCGGAGCGGCCAGGGAAAGGCCAAGCAGGAAATGGCTGATCCATACACTCATTCAAAGAAAACCCCCTTCATCAATCTGTCGCATTGTTACATCCTATGAGAGGGGCCCTGCTTGTACGACTAATACAACCAAATCTTGTCCTTAAAAATTAAAAAGCCTTTATCCCATGCGGGATAAAGGCTTTTTTTCGGTTGTGTATGGTGGACTCCAAGAATCCAATGTCCAATATAGTTGGTGCGGCAGCTTTGGGTCTGAGGCTTACGGCTGCTTGGCCGGGCTGCCTGACTGTTTGCCCTTGTGCGCCCGGCGCAGAAAGAGGGAAAAGAACAAGGCGGCGATGGCGAACCAGGTCGCTACGATGAAAGCGTCATTGATGCCGTTGATGCTTGCATTCGACGATACCAGCCCCAGCACCGACTGCAGGGCCAGCGATACGCCGCTTTCGGCGGGAACCCCTGCAGTGGCGGCCACTTCCTGCCCAAGTGCAGCGATATCCTGCATGATGAACGGATTGTCTTCGTTGTAGAGCGTGGCGGATTCCGCTATATGAAACGTGGTGCGCGTCGACATCACCGTTACAAGCAGCGCGGTCCCGATCGACCCGGCCACCTGCCGCATCGTGTTGGACATTGCCGTTCCGTGGCTTCCAAGGTAGTAGGGAAGCTGGTTGAGTCCCTCAGTCTGCACCGACATCATGATCAGCGACATGCCGAAGCTGCGGATGGTATAGAGCATCATCAGATGCGAATACGACGTGGCGTCGGTCAACCGGCTGAACTCGAAGGTCATGACCGCGGTGATGAGCAGGCCGATAATGGCCAGGGGCCGTGCGCCGATTTTATCGAAAATCGCTCCCGAGATCGGGGACATGATCCCCATCAGGATCGCCCCTGGCAGAAGGAGCAAGCCGGACTGGAGCGGGGTGAACCCCCGGATATTTTGCAGGTAAATCGGGAGCAGCAGCATCGCACCGAACAGCATCATGTTGACGAGGCCGCCGACAACCGTCGAGACCGAGAAGATGTCGTATTTAAACACGCGGAAATCCAGCATCGGCGAGTCCATGTTCAGCTCGCGCACGATAAACAGGATAATAAACACGGCGCCAGCAATCAGCGAGCCAAGTACCGTGAAGCTGGTCCAGCCCTTGTCTCCGGCGGAGCTGAATCCGTACAGCAGGATCCCGAAGCCCAGGGTAGAGAAGACGACGCCCCAGAAGTCGAATTTCGGTTTGGTCAGGCGGTTGATGTTTTTCAGCCACTTCAGGGCGAACAGAATGTCAAGAACGGCCAGCGGAATGACCATGAAGAACAAGATCCGCCACGTATAATGCTCCACGATCCATCCCGATAACGTGGGTCCGATCGCCGGTGCGAACATCAGGGCAATCCCCATCATGCCCATCGCGGTTCCGCGTTTTTCGGGCGGGAAAACCGTCAGGAACACATTCATGACGACGGGCATGATGATTCCCGCTCCGCTGGCCTGCACGACGCGGCCGAACAGCATCAGCGGAAAGTTGGTGCTGACGGCGCAGAGCACCGCGCCGACGGTGAAAAGGCTCATGGCCGTAATAAAGAGAACCCGGGTCCCGTAGGACTCGATCAGAAAAGCGGTGACCGGAACGAGCACGCCGTTCACCAGCATGTAGGCGGTGGACAGCCACTGCACCGTCGTTGCGGAAACATTAAAATCGATCATCAGGTGGGGGATCGCCACATTCAGCAGCGTCTGGTTCAGGATGGAGACGAACGCCCCAAGCATGAGCACCGTCAAGGTTCGCCCCATATGTATGTTTTCCATTAGACAAGCCCCCTAAATATGAATTCGAACGGTCGCATTCATGCCTGGAACGAGCCCGAGGCCTTTATACCCCTCAATGGTCACGACAATAGGGATGACTTGCGTTACTTTGGTGTAGTTGGCATTGGAGTTGGTCGTTGGAAACAACGAGAACGTAGAGGCGGTAGCCAATCCGATTTGATCGATTCTGCCGGTCAGCGTCGTATCCGGAAAGGCATCAACGTAAACGTCGACGGTTTGGCCGACCTTGATTTTATCCAGCTTGGTTTCTTCTATATTGGCCGTAATCCACAGGTTGTTCAGGTTGAAGGCTCTTGCCAGCGAAGTCCCTGGGGATACATAAGAATTGGGAACCGCCGTTTGCTGAACGATGGTGGAGTTCACAGGGAAGGTAATATCAAGCCGGGTACCTCCGGAGGTTACGCTTCCGACGACATCGCCGGAATTATAGTATTTACCGACGGATCCGTTCCAGGTCGTAAGCTTGCCGGCTGCCGGAGCGGTGATGGATACTCCCTGTCCGGTGACTTGGGCGTTGTCGGTTTTAATATAGCTGGAGGTCTGGTTGTAGTAATAAATGGCCGCGCCGCCCAAGACGAGCACAATGATGACGACTACAACGTTGACCAGCAGTGCACGCGAATTCATAACAGCATATTCCCTCCTAAAGTTTGCTTCCTCAGTACAGATATACAAGAGCATCTCCTAATCGCCCCATTCATATTCGATAGAGGAATACCCCCGGACCATCGCAAGGATAAAGGAACGCCGCCCTGGGGATAAATAAGAAATCCAGTTGATGAAGGGGGAGTTAAAGCATGAAAGTGTACGTCGTTTATGACAGCGAAAACGGCCACACGGAAGCGTTGGCGCGTTCCGTTTGGGAAGGGGCTTCGAGCGTAGACGGAGCTGAGGCGGAAATCGCTCACGTTAATGAAGCGGACATTTATAAACTTGAAGATATGGATGCCATCGTATGGGGATGTCCTGGACATTTTGGAACCATCAGTTCAGGACTCAAAAATTGGATGGACAAGCTTGGCTACCTGTGGGCGCAGGGCAAGCTGGTCAACAAAGTCGGGGCCGTATTCTGCACGACGGCGACCGTGCACGGCGGGGTGGAATCCACCATGATCAACCTGCTGACGCCGATGCTCCACAACGGCATGATCGTTGTCGGCCTTCCCGGAAATATACCGGAGAACGCCCTGTACGGATCGTATTACGGCGTGGGCGTGACGTGTCCCGTGGAGCTTTCGGATGACGATCCCAAAAACCTGCCCAGCGAAAACGACCTCGCCCTGGGCCGTGCATTAGGCAAGCGCGTAGCCGAATTGTCCGGACGGTTCTCTACGGCAGCAAGGTAAGGTATAGGCTATGGTTATCGCCTTTATCGTTCTGGCTGTCCTCGCCCTGGTCTTTCTTTTTATTTACAACGCCCGGATATCCAAGAAAACGGCGAAAAAGCAGGCTCAGGAACCTGTCCGGAACAACCAAGAAGCGGATCCAGCCGCTCATCTTGAACCTGTGAAGGCGAAGGAACCGCCGCCGGCGGCAGCCAAACCGGTGAACGCCCAACAGGTAAGAAAGCCTGAGCCGGTGCCGGTGCTAACCCGGAGGCCGCAGGCCGCGGAGCAGCAAGGCGACCGGGCCTACCGCGAGGCGATCCGGCAGTTCGCCGGAGGCACGCCGGCCAAGGAAGAGGAGCCGCCGGCGCCAAAGCCAGACTACAGCACGGACAACGCCTACCGGGAGGCGCTGCGGTCGATGGCGAAGAACAAAAAGTAGTATCATCCTGCAGCACAGCGAACAGCCGCGCTCGGCCGATGGACCGAAGGGGCTGTTTTTGCGTGACGGGATGGGGCGGCCGCAGAACTGCCATTGTATGCCGTGCCGCGGAATGTTATTTTATACATATCCAATATTCGCCTAAGACCGGGAGGGAAAGATCACCATCATGTTCACCGCCGTATGGGTCGTCATCATTTGCCTGGCCGTGGTCGTTTTGCTGCTGGCCGCGGCAAGTGTTTATTTTTATAATGTGGGCATCAAACGCAGCACCAAGGAGTTTTTGGAGGCCGATCCGGCGCTGGTCAAAGAAGAGCATCCCTGGGAGCTGGAGGACGAGTGGCTCCACCACCAGCCTGTTGAAACGTTGGAGCTGACGTCCTCAGACGGAATTGCCCTCAAAGGATACTTCATCCCCGCGGAAGCCCCCACCCGTCAAACCGCCATCGTCGTGCATGGCTATTCCAGCCAGGGCCGGGAAATGGGGGCTTTTGCAAGGCTGTACCATGAAATGGGCATGAACGTGCTGATGCCGGATAACCGGGGGCACGGGCAAAGCGGGGGGAATTACATCGGGTTTGGCTGGCCGGACCGCAGGGATATCCTGCGGTGGATCGGCTCGGTCATCGGCCGCAGCGGACCTGGAGCGGAAATCTTCCTGCACGGCGTATCCATGGGGGGAGCGACGGTGCTGATGGTAAGCGGGGAAGAGCTCCCCGGACAGGTGAAATGCATCGTATCGGACTGCGCCTACACGTCGGTGCGTGACATTTTGACCCATCAGCTCAAGCAGATGTATAAGCTCCCGCCTTTTCCGCTGCTGCCGGCGACCAGCCTGATGTGCAAGCTGCGGGCAGGATACACCTTCGGAGAAGCGTCGGCGTTAAAGCAGGTGGCCCGGACGAAGCTTCCGATTCTGTTTATTCACGGGGACCGCGATACCTTTGTCCCATACGCCATGCTGCACCGCCTTGTGGATGCCGCGGCAGGGGATAAGGAAGTCTACGTGGTTCCAGGGGCTTCGCACGCGAACGCTTATTTTGTGGACAAAACAGAGTACAAGCGCAGGATACGCCAATTTATTGGGCGTTATATCCGGTTAGGGGAGGGAACGGAGAAGGAGCGGATTCGCGAAACGGAGCCGCAGGCTGTTCTGACTCCCATGGAGGGTTAGATCCTAACCTAACAACATTGTTCATCCGTAAAAAACTCCGGAATCGCCTATGAAGGCGTCCGGAGTTTTATTATGATTCCCACAATTATATCGCCCGCTGGAACTGGCTGGTGTACAGGTCATAATAGAAGCCCTTGGCTTCCAGCAGCTGCCGGTGGTTTCCCTGCTCGGCAATGCGTCCGCCATGGATGAACAGAATGCGGTCCGCATCCTGAATCGTGCTCAGCCGGTGGGCGATGACAAAGCTGGTCCGCCCCTTCATCAGCGTCTGCATGGCTTCCTGGACATGCATTTCGGTCCGGGTATCGACGCTGCTGGTGGCTTCATCCAGAATGAGGATGGCCGGATCTGCGAGGATCGCCCGGGCGATGGTCAGCAGCTGGCGCTGGCCGTGGCTGAGATTGCTGCCCTCGGCGACCAGGACCGTATCGTACCCGTCCGGCAGACGGGATATAAAGCGGTCGGCATTCGCCAGCTTGGCGGCATGCTCCACTTCGGCATCGGTCGCATTGAGCCGTCCGAACCGGATGTTTTCACGGATGCTTCCGGAAAAGACGTACGCATCCTGGAGAACAATCCCGACCTTGCTCCGCAGGCTGTCTTTGTCCATATCGCGGATGCTCACCCCGTCGATGCAGATGTCGCCTTGGTCGATCTCATAGAACCGGGTCAGCAGGTTGATGATCGTCGTTTTGCCTGCGCCCGTCGGGCCGACAAGGGCGATCATCTGTCCGGGCTCAGCGGTAAAGGATACGTCCTGCAGAATCGGCGTTCCCGGTTTATAGCTGAACGATACATTCCGGAATTCGACGCTGCCCTTCACCTGCCCAAGCTCTGTGACCGCCCGCTTGTAGTCCTCGGCATACTCGGTGTCGAGGTCAAAAATCTCAAAGACCCGCTCGGCCCCTGCAATGGCGGACTGCATCAGGTTGAACTGGTTGGCCAGTTCGGTGATCGGCCGGCCGAACTGCTTGGAGTAGTTCAGGAAGCTGACGACGATGCCGACGGAGGTGTGCCCTTTTAGCACCATCCAGCCGCCGACCGCCGCGATCAGGGCGAAGCTGAGGTTGTTCACCATGTTCATGACCGGCCCGACCATGCCGGAGGCGATCTGCGCGCGGATCCCGACTTGATTCAGCTTGTGGTTGATCTTCTGGAACTGCTCGATGGCGACAGGCTCCCGCCGGAACAGCTTGACGATTTTTTGCCCGCTGACGGTCTCCTCGATAAAGCCGTTGAGCTCGCCGAGGTGCTGCTGCTGGGCTTTGAAAAGCTTTCGGGTCAGCCGCGTGATTTGGCGGGTGGCCACGAGCACGAGCGGAATGCTGATAAGGCTGACGAGCGTAAGGGGCAGATTGAGCCTCAGCATGATGACCAGCGACCCGGCCAGTGTAATGATGCTGTTCAAGAGCTGGGTGACGCTCTGGTTCAGGGTGTTCGACACGTTCTCGATGTCATTGGTCGTGCGGCTCATCAGCTCTCCGGTCGGATGGGTATCGAAAAAGCGCAGCGGCAGCTGCTGGTATTTATCGAATAGATCCTGACGGAGGGCGAGGACGGTACGCTGGGAGACCGCCGTCATCACATACACCTGAACCCAGGAAACCACGCTGCCCAGCGCATAGATGCCGATCATCAGCAAGCAGAGAGACCAGAAGCCGTCGTGCTCCTTCGGCATAATGAAGCGGTCGATCGCTTTGCCGAGCAGGAAAGGGCCGATCAGGGAAATGACCGCGCTGAGAATGGTCGTTACGTATACGATGATTAGCCCGAACCGCTGGCGGCTTAAATAGGCCCACAGTCTTCTCAGGGTAGCGCCAGCCTGCTTGGGCTTGGCTTTCTGCATCACCATGTTTCGGCCGGGTCCGTGGCCCATCATGGGAGGGCCCCCGCGGCCGGGTTCGGCGCTGGCGGGTTTAGTTGGCTGCGGCATGCGTATCTTCCTCCTTCCGCTGCGAACGGTAAATATCCTGATAGATCTCGCTGTTCCGCAGCAGTTCCTCGTGGGTTCCCCGGGCGGCAATGGAGCCGTTCTCCAGCACCAGGATCTGGTCGGCCTCCATGACCGAACTGATCCGCTGCGCGATGATGATGTTCGTGCTGCGGTTCATCAGCTCCTTCAGCGCCGCCTGGATGCGCGATTCCGTGCCGACGTCGACCGCGCTCGTGCTGTCGTCCAGGATGAGAATCCGCGGCTTCAAGAGCAGCGCGCGGGCGATGGACAGGCGCTGCTTCTGCCCGCCGGACAGGTTGACGCCTTTTTGCCCGATCAACGTCTCATAGCCGTCCGGCATCTGCATAATAAAATCGTGGGCCTGGGCCGCCTTGGCTGCCGCGGTCACTTCCTCCAGCGGAGCCTCAGGCCGGCCGTAACGGATGTTGTCCAGCACTGTGCCGCTGAACAGCACGGACTGCTGCAGCGTCATGCCGACCATCCCGCGGAGGGTGTCCAGCGGGAGGTCGCGGACATCCGTACCGCCGATGAGCACGCGGCCGCCGGTGGCATCATAGAGCCGCGGGATCAGATGCACGAGCGAGGATTTGCCGGACCCGGTTACGCCGAGAATGGCGGTCGTCTGTCCCGGTCTGGCTGTAAAGCTGATCCCGCTGAGCACCGGATCGGCATGCGGATGCTCCCCGTAACCGAAGGATACGTTCTCGAAGACCACGTCCGCGGCGGCCGGTTCCTTGGCCTGGGCGCCGGTGGGATCAACAATGTCCGGCTGCGCGCCAAACACGTCCTGAACCCGGGCTGCGGAGACTCTGGCCCGCGAGATGAAGGTCAGCATGTTGCTCACCATCAGCATGGCGAACAGGAGCTGTGTCACGTAATTGATATAGGCGATCAAATCGCCAGGGGGAAGGGAACCGCCGCGGGTAAGGGCACCCCCGTACCAGAGCACCGCCACGATGCTCAAATTCAGGATCAGCGTCATCACCGGCATGTTCAGCCCCAAGAGCCGGTTGGCCGAAATGGCCTCCTTCGTGTATTCGCCGTTTGCACCGGCAAAACGCTTGCGTTCATAGCCTGCGCGAACGAAGGCCTTGACGACCCGTATGCCGGCGAGGTTCTCCTGCAGGACACCGTTGACCTGGTCGAGCATCGACTGAACCCGGCCGAACAGCGGGAAAGACTTCCGGATCAGCAGCACCAGAAATACGACCAGGACGGGTATCGATACCGCCAGGACCAGTGTCAGCCGGGGGCTGATCCACATGGCCATGTTGAGGCTGCCGAGGAACAGCAGCGGGGAGCGGATGCTCCGCAGGATCATCTGGACCACCGTCTGCAGCTGAACGACGTCGTTGGTCAGCCGGGTAATGAGCGACCCGGTCTTCAGCTCGTCAAGATTGCGGAAGGAAAAGGTTTGTATTTTCCGGAACAGATGGTCCCGGAGATCGGTGCCGAAATGCTGGGAGGCATAAGTCGAAAAGACGGTGCATCCCACGCCGCCAATCAGGCCGACAATGGCAACCCCGATCATCAGAAGACCCGTTCGCTCGATGTACGCAAGGTCGCCGAGAACGACTCCTTTATTAACGATGTTCGCCATCAGCGCAGGCTGCAGCAAGTCCATGGATACCTCAAGCAGCATCAGCAGAGGAGCCAGCAGAGCCGACACCTTGTACGGGCGGAGGTAGGATATCATTAGTTTCCACATGGGCAGGACCTCACTTGGTATCGGAATCGGCAGCCTGCGCCTGGCCTCCCGGCGAAGAACCCGGGACTTCGCCATCTCCCATTTCGCGCAGCTCGAACGTATGGATGTACTCCTGGATCATCTGGTCAACGGCCTTCAGCTCGCCGGTAATGACCTGCTGGATCGGCTGGAACTCGGGCTGGCTCAGCTGCTGCATGAGCGTGCTGCGCATGACCTGCATACGCTCCAGAAACATCAGTACGCGGCCGCGCCGAAACGTCTGGGCGCTCTGAAAGCTCCGGCTGCCCTCGTCGTCGCCGTGGTGCTCCCTTTTGCCGCGTCGGCCGTGGTCGTGGTGTCCGTGTCCGCGGCCCCCGCCGCGCCGGTCGCCTCGCTCCCAGCGGCCGCCACCCTCCAGCATCCGGGGATCAGCAGCCGATTCCGGCTGTCGGCCTGCCTCGTTGTTCATATCTTCTGTCATTGACTTCACTCCTTAGAATTAGTGAATTTGTATACCTGCATCGCTATTTGTATACAAATGTATACGATCGCGGGATGAGAGTCAATTCTTTTGATCCTAAATGTGGAAAGAGCTCAGCTTTCACTGTTCTTCATTATCGTCTCTATATAATGCCGGCGTCCATTTTGTTATAATGTTGTTGATTCTGCAGACTAACAAACATGGTTCCAGAAACGGCTGTATCCGGACCGGGAGCATAACCGGCGCCTTAACCGCCCTGGAAGCGGCGAGCTGATGCAGCCCTTACCATATTCATAACATGAATGACAGTTTATTTGAGGTGAAATAGAGACGATGGCCAAAAAGATTACGATGCAGCAAATCGCCGACCATCTGGGCGTATCGAAGTTCGTTGTATCCAAGGCGCTGTCCGGCAAGGGCGGAGTCAATGAAATGACCCGGGAGCGGGTGATCCAGGCGGCTTCCCAGCTCGGGTATTTTTCGCAAAAGAAAGCCTACATGAGAAGCCCGCGCACGGAGACCCATACGCTTAAGCGCAGCGGCTCCAAGCATTCCGTGATCTTGTTGATGCCCAATATCCGTTTTCAGAACAGGGAATCGCTGTACTGGGGCAAGATTATGGAGGGGATTTCGATCAGCCTGGAGGAACGGGGACTGGGCATGGTGATCATCTCGGAGCAGAACGTGGACAACTTTGTCAGCCTCCTGAATCCGGAAGGGATTCTCGGGCTCATTGGGGTCGGGGAAATTTCCACGCCGCTGCTGCTGGAGGTGCACCGGATGGGGCTGCCGATCGTGCTGGTCGATATGGAGGATCCGCTTATTCCGTCTGATACGGTCTTTGCGAACAACATGGATGTGATGGCCCGGCTGACGACCCACCTGATCGGCATCGGCCATCACCGGCTGCAATTCATCGGGAACGACCGGTATTCGCGCAGCTTCCGGGACCGTTCCATCGGCTACCGGACGGCGCTGGACGAGCAGGGGCTGTCCAGTCAGGAAGGGCTGGTCATTCCGCTTCCCGATTTGGAGAACGGCAGCTTTGAGCCCGAGATCCGGTCGTGGATATCGCGGAAAATCAGATCCAAATCGCTGCCGACCGCACTGGTCTGCGCCAACGATGCGATTGCGCTGACGGCCCGGGATATCCTGATCGAGCTTGGCGTGCGGGTTCCGGAGGACGTGTCGGTTGCCGGATTCGACAATATCGCCGATGCGGCCAAGGGCAGTCCGTCCCTGACGACCGTCCATGTTCCGAAGGAGGCGATGGGCCGCCGGGCCGTCGAGAAGCTGCTCGAACGAATGGACAAGGCGGATACGCCTTTGGAAAAAATTCTGCTTGCCGGCGATATCGTCTACCGCGATTCCACGGCGCCGGCGCCGGATGGCCCCGGGAGCTGACCGCACAGCAGGCGCGATAAAATCTCAGCCGGTTATACCAAAAAGCATCCTGCCTGTTTGGCAGGATGCTTTTTATTGATAAAGGATGTTTCCCGGTGAATGCACAGGGTTGCCCGTATGTGCGTGCTGAGGATGCCGAAAATACAAGGCTACGCCTAACTGCGCGTCCTTTAGATCGCTTACGGCTGGGCAGGCAGTCCGCCGAGCTCGCGGATTTGTGCCGTGTAATGATCGCGGATGAGGCCCTCCGCCTTTTTCGCATAAGGGCAGTAATCATCATTTCCGGCGGCGTCCTCCGGTGCATACAGCGCTGCCGGCCAGTCCCACAGCATAAATCCCCCGACCCACGGACGGCGAGAGCAGGATTCAAACATCCGCTCATAATAAGCAGCCTGTTCATCCTCGTTCGGTTCTCCGGGCAGTCCCCAGTCGTTTGGAATCCGGCTCGAACCGGTCCGGCTGGGACATCCCGCCTCCATAAAGAAGAAAGGCTTGCCGTAACGGCGAACGACCGGCTCAATCCGGTTCAACTGCTCTTCCCAGCTGTCGATCGGGTAATAGCCGCTGGATGAAATGACATCCACTGCATCCCACCAAGCCACTTGACCTTCCTGATATTTATCACAGTTATAAGTAATGATGCCGGAGTATACTTGCCGAACCTGGTGGATGAGCTCGCGCCATTCCCGTTCCCTGCGGTCGGTCTGCACCATCTCGCACCCGATGCACAGCATTTCACAGCCGGCTTCCTCGGCCATTGCTGCGTAGTGCAGCATAAACCGGGTATAAGAGTCAAACCACTCGGACCATTTCGGTTCACAGGGCACGTCGATATCGAAAAAGTTGATATGGGCCCGCCAAGTTCCGTCGGCGCAGTTGACGACCGGTTTCAGGCAGACGCGCATGCCGAGACGTTTGGCGGAGGCAATCGCATGGCGCACCTCTTCATCCGTTACAGTCGGCTCTTCCGCAAAACGGATTTCCGTCGAATGGGCCGTATCCTGCAGGGCTGCGAAGGTGACGGCCGTCCAGTTCACGCCGAGGCGGCTTGCCATTTCTTCCATCGAACCTCCGGCCTCGGGCGTGTTCCACGTTCCCCGGATACCGGTCCACCCCCAGGTCATGCCGCCGATATATCCTTCCAGCATGTTTTTGTGCATTGAATTCACGGTGTGCACCTCTTTGTTTAGTTATTTTGTTAGCATATTTAGTTATTAATTAAGATAACTAATATAATTGTTATAAACAAAATACATCTGAAGATCAAGTGTGCGTGTGCGATAATATGCTAAATATAGGTGGATGATCTGAGTTTCTGCAGAAATGGGGTGTGCTATTAGTGGATAACAGATTGATAACAATGAAAAAAATAAAAGCCCTGCCCGTAATTGTACAGGCAAGGCTTACTATGCATAAGGCTGTTCTCTATTTAAGCGGCTGCTGATTGACGTAGCTGTCGGACAGATTCAGGAGCTTGAGCGCTCGGTTATATTCGTCTTCCGTGGTGCCTTCGTCCACCGAGGTTCGGCCGCTCAGCGGGTACTGCGCTCCATCTTCATAACCGGCTCCCGACACGAAGAGCGCATTGTTAGTCAGGAAGGAACCGGTCGGCAGATAATAACGCTCGGGAATCAGATTATAGCTCTGATTTAAAAGATCCTGCCCGAAATGAATGTGATCCTGGGCGGAAACGCCTGTCAGATTGGCGACCGTCGGCAGGATGTCGACCTGTCCGCCCACCGTGTTGTTCACTTCCGGATGTTTGATCGAGCTGCCTGCCAGAATCAGTGGAATGTTGATCATATCCGAATAGGAGTATTCATGTCCGTAAATTTCCTTCATCAATTCTTTGTCATCCCGGTCCAGGGAGTACAGCGGCAGTCCCATGTGATCCCCGTAGATGACGATGAGGCTGTCGTCCCAGAGGCCGTTTTTCTTCAGTTCATCAATAAACTGACCCAGCGCATAATCCGCATAATTCTGGGCGCGGATGTAATCCCCGACAAACGTGCCGTCGTACCGCTCAGGGAGCTGCATGTGGTATTTACTCTCCGGAATCGTAAACGGATGATGCGCCGACATCGAGATGACCTGGGCATAGAACGGTTTGTCTTCCTGGTTCATTTCCTTCATCTTCGCGGCGGTCTTCTTATACAGCACTTCATCCGATGGACCGAAGAAGAAGGAATCCTCGTCGCCGAAGAAGGACTTGTCGTAATAATGCTGGAAGCCAAGGGATGAGTACAGCTCCCCGCGGTTCCAGAACTCCACGTCATTCGTATGGAAGGTCGCGGTCGTGTATCCGTTGCTCTCCATCAGCCTCGGCAGGCTCGGCAGCTTTTTGTCGACATAGTTCTGCGTGGCCGCCCCGCTCGGCGGAACATAGAACGAAGTGTTCACGACGAATTCGGCATCCGATGTATTGCCTTGGCCGACCATTTGATTGAAGTTCGGGAAGTAATACTGTTCTTTGGCCAGTTTGTTCATATTGGGTGTAATCTCCTGGCCGTCGATCTTCAGGTTAATCAGGAAATTCTGAAACGATTCCAGCTGGATAATGATCACGTTCTTGCCTTTGGCATCCCCGAAATGCTGCGGCTTATCGGTCTTCTTGAGGCCTTTGAGCTCATCGATCGAAGCCTGGGTAATGCTGTTCAGCGGAACGATGTCCTCTTTCTTCTTGGAAAAAATCGTATACGCTTCGTAATTCAAAATACCCATTTGCTGGGCTTTTTTGATCTCGTTCATGCTGGCCCGGTTCGGAACGATATTAAACAGGCAGATCACGAGGGACAGGATGAACAGCACGGTAACGACGCCCCGGCGGGCCCGGCGGCTGGTTTGATCCTTCCATTGCCACACTTTACGGCGGCGCACCATGATGATAAATATCACGACGATATCGGCGTAGATCAGCAGATAGTAAGGGTCCATCAGCGAAAAGACGCTGTTGCGGACGGCCGTAACCTGGTTGACCTGCTCCAAGGCATGGTAAGTCGCGATGACGCCATAGTATTTGAAGTACATAATGACGGCGAAAAAGATCGTGGTCAGCAGCAGGTTGGCGATGACATAAGCGCCGAATTTCCGCTTGCCGGCAAACCACTCAATCAGGCAGAACACGAGCCAAATAAACGGAATTTCGGTAATGATGGGCTTCCAGGGTATCAGGTCATGAAACGTAACGGCCCATGCCAAATACCCCTTTAAAATTAAAAGAATGGTGAATAAGACAAACGGTTTTCGCAGAAATCCACGAAGTGAAGACACGTTACCAACTTCCTTCCTGTTAATGACGGGCTGACCTGGCTGATCTGAGCCGGGCAGCTGAGTATATCGCGCGAAAAGCTGGATGATTGCGCATAAAATTGAATATCCTGCGGTTGCTTGAGCCCTTTTGTCGTATGGAATCGAGGGCAATAGGTTTATTATGCCTTCGGCCCGGAAAGATGTCAAAAGGCGAATCCTAGTCATTTCTAGTTATCATTTACCATATTGGGAAGTAAATGAACCGCTTCCGCCGCTCTTCTGAACCATTCTTCGAAAACGTCCGGATTTCCGATCCGACGAATGAAGCCGCCCTGAGCCGTAACGCCGCGACTTCCCGCTAAACACGGGATACACCGCTTATTTCCAACCGGTCAATAACCCCCTAAAAACTGTAAAATATTGTGTTGAACCTGGTCTGAATTTTAGGTAAAATGTGCGAATACCATATAGTGTTAAATAAATTAACAAGAAGTGTCATATTTACGAAGGGGTTGAGGGGGATGTTTGACTGGCTTGGCTTTACAACAGGTCTGCCGCTCTGGTGGTCGTACCGGTTAAACCGTCATTTAAAAGAGGATATCGAAGACATTTTTGAGGGGATCGCCCAGAATCGCACACAAATATTAGAGAGCTGGGTTACGGAGTATTGGTCCCATTTGGAGCGTTTAAGCACACAGCTTGGCCCGATTTTCGGTCATCTCGTCCAAGATCCCGCCGGGGCTGCTGCCTTGGAGCCGCTGTTCGCTTCCTATATGAAGAGGGGGGCCGATTTCTCGGAGATTTTCTTGATTCGTGACGACATGAAAGTAGTGTGCTCCACCCATACGTCCCGCATCGGGGCAAGCTGCAGCCGGGAGGGCCTGATCGCGCCGGGGCTGAAGTATACGCTGCAGGGGAGTCCGTGCCTGTTCGGCCCTTATTCCGACCCGGCCACATTAGAGATCGGTCCGAGCACTTCGGCGTTTCACGACGCCATGACGCTGATGTTTATTTTGCCGGTCATGAAGGACGGTGAGTGGAAAGGGGCGCTGTGCGGCCGGGTTCCGAACGACGTCCTGGGTGACTTGATCCAACGGGAGCAGGGGCATGTATATCCCGATTCGGGCGATAATTACATATTTATGGCCAAGCCGGGACTGAGCAAGAACATCGCGCCCGGAACGGCGCTGTCGCGAAGCCGCTTCGAGGACTTTACCTTTACACACGGCGATAACCTGAAAGAGGGAGTGCGGACCGACTACGGGATGGTTCAGGTGAAGAACCATACCGAGCTGGAGCTGGTGTTCAAAGATCCGGCCACGGGAGAACTGCATCCCGGGGTGGCCAACACGATCCGGAACGGAAGCAATCTGTTCGTCGAGTTTCCGGGATATTCGGACTACCGGCACATTCCGGTCATCGGTAAAGGGGTTACCTTTCAGCTTCCGCATTGCCCGGACGTATGGGGAATGATGTGCGAAGGGGATCTGGAGGAAGTGTACCGCTTCCGGAGTTTCGGTTGGAAGATGAAGAAAATGCACCTGATGACAGGCCTGGCAGGCTTGGTGCTGAACGGTCTTCTATTCGGCCTGCTGGCCTGGAGTCTGCCTCCGGTCATGGGGCTTACCGCGGTTCTGGCGGCAAACCTGCTGTTCGTCTGGATCGCGGTCTCCATTCTTGAGCGCAGGGGGACGCGGCGGACGGCGGAGCATTTTCGCAGGCTGAACCGGTTCATCCGGATTAATGCCGAAGGCAAAGGGGATTTGACGCAGCGGCTGGACCTGCGCGAATTTGCGGATGACGAGGCCAAGGAGCTCGGCAAATGGGTAAACAGCATGATCGATGCCCTGGAAGGCATCATGCTGCAGGTGAAGCAGGCGGCGCAGGACGTTCAGGACAGCCAGCACGTGCAGCATGCGACGGCCCAGTCGACCGCCAGCTCCACGGAGCGGGTGAGCGGGAAGGTCCACAGCATGATCCGCGGTATCCGCGGCCAGCTGAAGGATATCGACGTGGCCAAGGACGTGTCGGTGGAGATGAGCGGCACCCTGCGGGAAATCGAGGAGGCGGCCGCTCGGCAAATTGCGGTGGCGCAGAGCGAAGTGCAGCATATCGGCGGCAAGATGAAGCAGATTCAGGACAAGGTGGAGGAGAGCCACCGGACCATCCGGACGTTTATGGAAACGACGCGGGATATTGCCGGCCTGCTGACGGCGATCGAGAACATTTCCAAGCAGACCAACCTGTTATCGCTGAATGCGTCGATCGAAGCGGCGAGGGCGGGTGAGCACGGCCAAGGCTTCTCGGTGGTGGCGGGGGAAATCCGCAAGCTGGCTGAGCTTACCCGGCATTCCACCGAGCAGATCCAGCGGACGCTGCAGCAGATCGGCGGGCAGGTGGAGACGGCCATTGCCTCCATGGACGAAGGCAGCCGGGCGGTAGAAGAAGGCACAAAAATCGTCGCTTCGGCCTCTGAAATGCTGGGACAGGCCAGCAGCCAGGATAGCCTCAAGTCCAAGATGGTCGGCGAAGTGGTGGGAATCATGGAAAAGGTAGCCGCCGTCAGCATCGAAAACCGCAGCATTTCGGCAGAGGTGGAAGGCACCCTGCAGGAGCTGCAGGAGGATATGCAGCATGTCCGCGGCACATCGGAGAATGTGGAATCCATCACGGGATCGCTGCTCCAGCTCGTCAACCAGTTCCGCCTGACCGAGACGCGGAGAAGATAGCGGGAAGACGGTGGCATTGTGTGTGCTCTGCCGCTGCCGGATAGGTTCTTAAGACAGGCTCGGGCCCCTTTATCAGGGCGGCACGGGCTTTTTTCGTGGACAGAGCATTGGGATTGCCTGCTCCAGTTATGGTATGATGGGAAAAACGAGGGGAACGGGTGATCCTATGTCTGAAGAAAACCGGGAGCGGGCGGAGGTTCGGATATCGGTCCGGCCGCTGGTGGAATATGCTTTCTCAAGCGGGGATATCGACTCCGGATTCCGGTCTGCCACCGCCATGGTCGAAGGCACGCGAATTCACCAGCAGGTGCAGAAAACATACGGGGAAGGCGACCAGAAGGAGGTGTTCCTGAAGCGGGAGATCCCGTTTCGGGACCTGACTTATGTCATCGAAGGAAGATGCGACGGCCTGATCCAAACGGATGACGGCTGGATGATCGATGAGATCAAATCGACCTCTGCGAGCCTGGATGCGATGGAGGGGGACGGACAGGCCGTGCACTGGGCGCAGGCTACCGTTTACGCCTATATTTATGCCATGGACCACGGCTTGGATCAGATGTCGGTGCAGCTCACCTATGTAGAGACGCACACCGGAATGGAGCGCCGGTTCCGGCGCACCATGACGCTGGCGGAGCTCGAGGCGTTTATGATGGGGGTGCTTGACGTCTACACCCCGTACGCTGCGCTCCGGCTGAAAAATGCGCGCCTCCGGGACGAGAGTATCCGCGCGCTGCCGTTCCCGTTCGACGCTTACCGGGAAGGACAGCGCAAGCTGGCGGGAGCGGTCTATCAGGCGGTAAAGGAGAAGCGGAAGCTGTTTGCCAAGGCCCCGACGGGGATCGGCAAGACGATGTCCACGCTGTTCCCGTCCGTGAAGGCGATCGGGGAGGGGCTGCTGGGACAAATCTTTTATTTGACGGCCAAGACGATCACCCGAACGGCCGCCGAGCAGGCCTTCGCGCTGATGCAGGCCAAAGGGCTGCGGATGCAGACGGTGACGATTACAGCCAAAGACAAAGTCTGCTTTCAGGAGGAGACGGTCTGCCGAAAGGACGCCTGTCCGTTTGCAGACGGTTACTACGACCGGGTCAACGGGGCGATTTTGGACATGCTGTCCCAGGAAACGGTGATGGACCGCGCTGTCATTGAGCGTTACGCGCGCAAGCACCAGGTTTGTCCCTTTGAGTTTTCACTGGACGCAGCCTACGCGGCGGATGCGGTTATTTGCGACTACAATTATATCTTTGATCCGCGGGTTTCGTTCAAACGGCTGCCCGAGGAACAGAAGAAGCAGACGGTGCTGCTCGTGGACGAAGCCCACAACCTTGTTGATCGGGGGCGGGACATGTTCTCGGCTGAGATCGGCAAGGCGGCATTTCTCGAGCTGAAGCGCGGATACAAGGGCGTGGACGCCGGGGTTCAGAAGGCGGCGGATGCGGTCAACAAGTTTTTTATCGAGCTGAAAAAAGAATTGGGCGAAGCCCGCCAGAAGGTGTGGCAGGAACAGCCCGGAGAGCTGGGGGAGCGGCTTACGCTGTTCATCGCCGAAGCCGAGCGGGAGCTGCTGGCTCCCAAAGGCGACCCCGGGCTGCAGGAGCAGCTGCTGGATGCTTATTTTGCGTCGCAGCATTATATCCGGATCGCCAAGCTGTATGATGAACGCTTCCTGAATTATGCCGAGATTCGCGGGAGCGACTGCGTGCTGAAGCTGTTCTGCATGGATCCGTCCTACCTGCTCACCCAGGCGGGAAAAAGCTTCCGCTCAACCGTGTTCTTCTCGGCCACGCTGTCTCCGATGTCCTACTACAGGGATATGCTGGGCGCCGGCGAGGAGGACTACAGCTTGTCTGTGCCGTCGCCGTTCAGCCGGGAGCAGCTGGATGTGCGCATCGAGCCGCTGTCCACCAGGTACCGTGACCGGGACGACACCCGGGACGCCCTCGTGAAGCTGCTGCATGGCCTCATATCGGAGCGCAGGGCGAATTACATGGTCTTTTTCCCGTCATATCAATATATGCGTTTGGTGGTCGAGCCTTTTGCGGAGCTGCACCCGGAAGTTGGCATTATTGTGCAGGATACCGGGATGGCCGAGGAGGAGCGGGAGCGGTTCCTCGCTGCGTTCCAGGCGGACAATGCCGATACGCTCGTCGGCTTCGCCGTGCTCGGGGGCATTTTCTCTGAAGGGATCGACCTGCAGGGGGATCGTCTGGGAGGTGTCGTTGTGGTCGGCGTGGGCTTGCCGCAGCTCGGCTTTGAACGGAACCTGATTCGTGATTATTTTAATGAGAACGGGAAAAGCGGCTATGATTACGCTTATGTGTTTCCGGGGATGAACAAGGTGCTTCAGGCGGGAGGACGGCTGATCCGCTCCGAGCAGGATACGGGCGTGCTGGTACTGGTCGACGACCGTTTTCTCCAGCGGCACTATCAGGGACTGCTCCCGGATGAGTGGAAGGGGTTCACCGTCGGGAGACCTTAGGCAGGGGCGCCGCTTCAAACAAAAACATAGCCAAACGGGACTTCCGCCCGTATAGTGGAGAAAACAGGATAAAGGTGGGATCTCGCAGGATGACACTTCGTATCGGATTAATCGGGACCGGGTGGTTCAGCGGCGTACATGCCGACAACTTGGCGGCGATGGATGGAGTAAAGCTGACGGCGGTTTGTGGTACAAGCCAGGAGAAAGCAGACCGGATGGCACGGCGCTACGGCGCCGAGGGATATGCGGAACTGGATGCCATGCTGGACGCGGGGCCGCTCGACGCGGCGTATATCTGCGTGCCGCCGATGGCGCACGGTGAAATCGAGATGAAGCTGATTGAGCGTGGCATTCCGTTTCTGGTGGAAAAACCGCTGGGGCTCGATACCAGCTTGCCGGAACAAATTCTGGCGCGAATCCGTGAAACGGGACTGCTGACGTCGGTGGGGTACCATTTCCGCTACCAGCACAATGCAGCGCGGCTGAAGGAGGAACTGTCGAACCATACGACCGGCATGGTGCTGGGGCGGTGGATGGACAGTATGCCGGGCGTGTCCTGGTGGAGACGCCAAAACGGCTCCGGCGGGCAGTTTATCGAGCAGACGACGCATATGGTCGACATGCTTCGGTATACGGCCGGTGAAGTGGAGGAAGTGTATGCCCTCTACGGGGACCGGGTCAAGCGGAGCCAGGTGGACGGGGTGGAGGTCGCCGACGTAGGAACGGTCACGCTCCGTATGGCGAGCGGTGTGGTAGCGAACATCTCCAACACGTGCGTCCTGCCGGAAGGCGGCGGGCTGAGCCAGACGGGACTGACGTTCTACACGGACCGGGGGATCGTCGATTGGAACCCGCAGCGGCTGCAGCTGGCAGCGCCCGGCGTAAAGACGGAATATGCGGAGCAGGGAAGCCCCTATGTACGCGAAACGGAAGCGTTTCTCCATGCGCTGCGCACTGGAGACCGCTCCCGTATTCTTTCAAGCTATGAGGATGCCTGCCGGACGCAGGCTGTAACTTTTGCCGCGTTGGCATCGGCATCTTCAGGCAAGCCGGTCCGGCTCTAACCCATTACCACATCAGCATGAGCAGCGGTGCTACGCCGAGCGTAAACAGAGCGGCCAGAATCATCGAGACGCTGGAGATCGCTCCGCTCATCGAGCTGAAGCCGAAGGCCATGGACGTTCCCGTCCCGTGGGCGCTCGTGCCGAGCAGCACGCCGCGGGCGATTTCGTTCTCGATCCGCAGGAGGCGCAGAATCATCGGCCCAAGCACGGAGCCGAGCAGGCCGGTCATAATGACGAAGACTGCCGTAATATTCGGCACCCCGCCGATGACCTGCGATACGTTCATGGCGATCGGCGTCGTGATCGAGCGGGGGATCAGGCTGGTCACCAATGAGGTGTCCAGTTTCAGCCCTTTGGCGAGTACTGCCGAAGAGATCATAGCCATGAAGGAACCGGTAAGCACGCTGACGACGATTTCGACGGCGTGCTTTTTGAGTACCTTGAAATTTTTATAGAGCGGGACCGCAAAGGCGACTGTCGCAGGCTGGAGCATATCGCTCAGCCATTTCCCGCCGGCGTTATAATGTTCATAGGGAATATGGGTGCACAGCAGGAAAATAATAATGACGCAGGGCGTCACCATCAGCGGCGACAGATACACTCTGGGATACCGCTTATACAATCGTTTGGCTGCCATGTAGATCACGAGGGTTAGCAGCAGACAGATGAGACCGATCATCATGACACCTTCCGTTCTTTATGTTTGGCAATGCGCGCAGCGGTCAAGCCGGAGCTGGCCATGACCACGACCGTGCTGAAAATAACGACGAGCAGGATTCGCACCCCGTCGCTCTCCAGCATCGAAAAATATTTCATTACCCCGACGGCGGCCGGGATGAAGAAGAGCAGGAGCTCGGCGAGCAGCCAGTTCGCTCCGACTTCGATCCATTCGAGCTTGACGATGCCGGATTCGAGCAGAATAAACAACACGATGATTCCGAGAATGCTGCCCGGCACCGGCAGATGCAGCAGACCGGCCAGCTGGTTCATCGCATAAGAGAACAGCATTAAAACGGCGACCTGAAAGGTCCCTTTGACGGCATGCTTCATCAATTGTTTTCGCCTTCCTTTCATTTATAATGAAAATTTTACATCATTCATTTTCATAGGTAAAATGCATATATCGAATGGATATCATTCCATATGGCTATGGAAAAATGGATGGCGTATATAAGTTGAAAATCGAAATGGATGATGGGCAAGTACGTAAAATGTCCCTACGATCACTCTTGTTTTCCGATTTCTTGATTGTATTGAGCCCACGTATGGTAGAAATCTGAAAGCCAAGGTATACGCTTTCGATGTAAGCTTTCCTTTGGAAAGCTTGTAGACCGCTCGCTTCTTCGGAATCATTTTTCTCCCTTGCTTGCATCGTATTCTTTCATTCAACTTATATGGATCTATCGCAGTCCACTTGGACTCCATATTCAAGGGAAGGAGAATGACGTATGGACATCCGCCAATTGCAGTATTTTATGGAGGTCGCCCGGCTGCAGAGTTTTACGAAAGCGGCGGAATCGCTCTACATCACGCAGCCGTCGATCAGCAAAACGATCCGCAACATTGAGGAGGAGCTGGGCGTCACCCTGTTTGACCGTTCGGGCAAAAAGGTGGTGCTGACCGATGCCGGCCGCATTATTTACGAGCAGGCGCAGCCGATCGTGAAGTCGTTTCAGAGCTTGTCCTCCGAGCTCGGCGATTTGAAAAACCTGAAGAAAGGCCATATCCGCCTCGGCCTGCCGCCCATGGTCGGATCGAGCTTTTTCCCCGAGGTGATCGGGCAGTTTCATCAGAAATACCCGCAGGTGACGATGCAGATCTTTGAGGACGGCGCCAAAAAGGTGGAGGTCGACGTGGAGAGCGGTTTGCTCGACATTGGCGTCGTGGTGCTGCCGACCGACGATTCGCTGTTCCATTCGTTTTCGTTCGTCCGGGAAAACCTGATGCTGCTGGTGCACCCCTCTCATCGCCTCGCGCATCGCGAGTGCGTCCCTCTCGCCGATCTGGCGGAAGAGAACTTTGTGCTGTTCCGGGAGGACTTTGCGCTGCATGACCGGATCATTACGGAATGCGTCAGGGTCGGATTCCAGCCGCATATCGTCTACGAAAGCTCTCAATGGGACTTGATCAGCGGCATGGTCGCCGCCAATTTGGGTATCGCCCTGCTGCCGGAAACGATCTGCCGGGAAATCGACCGGGAGCGGATCCGGATTATGCCGCTGGTGGAACCGGTCATTCCGTGGCAGCTGGGGATGATCTGGCGCAGGGACCGTTACCAGTCCTATGCCGCGCGGGAATGGATCGCGTTTACGCAGGGGAAGTTGATGGAGGGCAGGGAGTAGCCGGTCATGGAACGCATGATTTTAATAAGGTATACAAGTAAAAATCACATTTACCTGCACCTCTTCAGACTGCCTCATTTTGCTATTGAGGCGTTTTTGTCTCCATGATGTATCTCCTTATTATTTTTATGTTATACAGCCTTTATACGGCCGCTCAGATTCCTTAAAACTCGTGTTTTCATGCGATTCCAGTCTGATATAATAAAAGATGGAAATGCGCATTTCTACTGAAACTACGAGCGAAAAGGACTGATTCACAATCCATCACGATGAAATGAGCAGCCGGTTTGCCGCGGGGAGCATCCCCAAGCTGCTGTTGTCTCTTGCTCTTCCGGCGATTGCGGCTCAAATCGTCAATGCGCTGTACAATGTCGTCGACCGGATGCTGATCGGCAGGATGCCGGGAGGCGGTACTTTTGCCTTAACCGGACTGGGCATCGCCTTTCCGCTGATCATGACCATCTCGGCGTTTGCGGCTCTCATCGGTCTTGGCGGCGCCCCGCTGGCTTCCATGAAGCTGGGGGAAGGGAAACCCAAGGAAGCGGAGAAGCTGCTCGGCAGCTGCTGCCTGATGCTTCTGCTCGTCTCGGGAATGCTGACGGCGGTACTGCTGTGTTTTCACCGTCCCCTGTTAACCGCCTTCGGGGCGAGCGATACAACACTGCCCTATGCGAGCGATTATATGGGCATCTATTTGCTAGGGACGGTCAGCGTGCTGATATCCCTGGGGCTGAATTCTTTTATTTCCATCCAGGGTTTTGCCAAAACGGCGATGGCCACGGTCTGTGCCGGAGCTGTGCTAAACGCCATCCTGGCACCCCTCTTTATATTTCCGATGCATATGGGAGTCCGCGGGGCCGCCTTGGCAACCGTCATTTCCCAGACTGTGTCCGCCATATGGGTGCTGTGGTTTCTTACATCCAGGCACAGCCACCTTCGCCTTAGGCTCCGCAATCTGCGGGTGAACCCCCGAATGGCGTGCCGCATCCTTGCGCTGGGGCTTTCCCCTTTTATCATGCAGTCGACCGAAAGCCTGATCCAGATCGTGTTTAATATTTCTCTTGCACGGTATGGCGGCGATTTGTATGTGGGCGCAATCAGCATTCTGACCAGCCTTATGCAGCTGTTTTCCCTGCCTTTATCCAGTTTTGCGCAGGGAGCGCAGCCGGTCATCGGCTACAATTACGGATCCGGAGATTATGCAAGGGTGAAGGCGGCGATCCGGTTTTGTACGGCCGTTTGCGGCGCCCTCGGCATCGTCATGTGGGCGGTGGCGGTATTTTTGCCGCGGTTTCCCGTCATGATTTTCACGGATCAGGCGGAATTGATTGCGCTGACGGAAAGGCTGATGCCGGTCTTTTTTCTGGGGACTTGCATTTATGGCATTCAGCTGGCGCTGCAGCAGATGTTTCTTGCGCTAGGGCGGGCCAAGGTGTCCATCTTTATTGCCGTCCTGCGTAAAATCATTCTGCTGATTCCTTTGGTGTTTGTGCTGCCGGCGTTCATATCGCCCCAAGCCGATGCCGTCATTATGGCCGAGCCGATTGCAGATGCCTGCGCGGCCGCGACCTGCTGCATATTGTTTGCGGCGACGGTGAAACGTCTGCTGCGAGATCCTGATCTTGCAAGCACAGCTGATCCATGAACAAAATATTGTTGGACTTTTGTTGATATGTTTTAATTGACATATAAATCAGAGAGGCCATATAATTAGGTTGCCTATTTAATTGGTGACCTAATTATTTTTTGTGCAGGATATCATCTTTCATAGCACGTTTGGGAAGGGAGGATTGTTTGCGTCATGAACGACGATGGCAACAACCGTCAGGAAGCCTTCTGCCAGGGTAGCGAACCGCAGGAGCATGATCGGCACCACGAAACCGTTGTTCAGCTGCTTCAGTCGGTCATGCGGTTTAACAGGGGGGAGTTCCGCCACCGGGTGATCGAGGGCTTGAAGATGAGCGAGATGGGGCTGATGGTTCTGCTCATGCGGCATGTCGAGCCGGATAGCCCGGGACTGAAGGTGTCCGAGATCAGTGCGATGCTAGGGGTCACTTCTCCGACCGTTACCCAGTTTGTCAAAGCGCTGGAGAAGAAGAAATGGATCGTACGTACGCCGGATGAGGCGGACCGAAGGGTGGTCCGGATCAAGCTCAGCGAAGAGGGGCGGGAAGCGATTATACAAGCCCGTAAGGCGACGATCAATTCCTTCAAGGGGCTTGTCGATCACTTGGGCATCGAGGAAAGCGAGAAGCTGTCCGAGCTGCTGACCAAGGCTTATAAGTATTATGAAAGAAAAACGCAGAATGATTCATCGGATGGAGGTGAAGTGCCAACATGCTGAAGCTCTTTCGTTCATTGAAGCCGTTCTGGCTTCTGATCCTGTTCACATTTGTGCTTGTGTTTTTGCAGTCCATGTCGGACCTGTACCTACCCACATTGATGTCGGACATCGTGGATAAGGGTATCATCGAGGGAGACATTCCTTACATTTGGAAAATCGGCGGCTTTATGCTGGCCGTGGCCCTGGGGGGAGCGATTTGCTCCATTATTGCAAGCTACCTGTCGGCCAAAGTGGCGGGTGGATTCGGCAGATCGATGCGCAGCCGGGTATTCCAGCATGTCCAGAATTTCTCCCTGCAGGAATTCGACAAGCTGGGCACGGCTTCGCTCATTACCCGAACCACCAATGACATTGCCCAGACCCAGCAGGTGCTGACCATGATGCTGCGGATGATGATCAGCGCGCCGATGATGTGTATCGGCGGGATTATAATGGCGGTGTCCAAAGACGCCAAGCTGTCACTGATCATCGTCGTGATCGTACCGGTGCTGGCAGGCTCCATCGCTCTGATTGCCGGCAAGGGACTGCCGCTGTTCAAGGCGATGCAGGTCAAGCTGGACAAATTGAACCGGGTGCTCCGCGAAAACCTGACGGGGATCCGGGTTGTTCGTTCGTTCAACCGGATTCAGCATGAGGAGGAGCGCTTCCGGGAAGCGAACTACGATCTGACCAGCACGGCGGTTCGGGTCAACAAAATCATGGCGGCCATGATGCCGATCATGATGATTGTCATGAACTTATCGACCATCGCCATCGTCTGGTTCGGCGGACTGCGCATCAGCCATGGGGATATGCAGGTCGGAGACCTGATGGCCTTTATCCAATACGCCATGCAGATCATGTTCTCCCTGATCATGGTCTCCATGATTTTCGTTATGGTTCCGCGCGCTTCCGCATCCGCTGCGCGGATCAACGAGGTGCTCAGCATCACGCCGGATATCGATGATCCGCTCGTTGCGCAGACTCTCGAAGAAGGCCGCGGCTATTTGGAATTCCGGGACGTGACGTTCAGCTATCCGGGCGCGGAGCAGCCGGCGCTGTCGGGGATTTCTTTTACCGCCAAACCGGGGGAAACTACAGCGATTATCGGGGGCACCGGTTCAGGGAAGTCCACGCTGCTCAGCTTGATTCCGCGCTTCTATGATGTAGCGGAAGGCAGCGTGCTGGTCGACGGGGTCGACGTCCGCGAGATGACGCAGGAGGAGCTGCGCGCCAAGATCGGCTTCGTGCCGCAGAAGGCGCTGCTGTTCACCGGGACGATAGCGGACAATATCCGCTACGGCAAAAAGGACGCCACCGATGAAGAAATCCGCGAAGCGGCGGATATCGCCCAGGCGACCGAGTTTATTATGAATATGAAAGACGGCTTTGAGTCGGAAATTGCCCAGGGCGGCAACAACGTGTCCGGCGGGCAGAAGCAGCGCCTGTCCATCGCGCGGGCGCTGGTACGCAGACCGGAAATCTATGCGTTTGACGACAGCTTCTCGGCGCTGGACTTCAAGACGGATGCGAAGCTGCGCAGCGCATTGAAGCCGGTAACGCGGGACGCGACCGTTCTGCTCGTGGCGCAGCGGGTCAGCACGGTCATGGACGCCGACCGGATCATCGTCCTTGACGAAGGGCGGATTGCCGGCATCGGCACCCACCGCGAGCTGATGGAGACCAGCGACGTCTACCGCGAAATTGTATCCTCACAGCTGTCAGAGGAGGAGATCGCATGAGTGAGCAAGCAAGAAGACCCGGACCTCGGATGGGAGGACCCCGGCATCCCGGCGGCCATCCCGGCCAAATGATGCCTGCGCAGAAGGCCAAGGACTTCAAGGGCTCCCTGAAGCGGCTGGTCGGGTACCTGCGGCCGCGGCGGGGAACGCTGATCGTTATTTTCCTGACGGCGATTCTCAGTACGGTGTTTAGCATTGCCAGCCCGAAAATTCTCGGCAAGGCGATCACCAAGCTGCTGGAAGGCGTCATCGCGATGGCGAAGGGGACGCCGGGCGCCGGCATTGATTTTACCTACATTACCCAGATTCTGCTGATTCTGATTGGTCTGTACCTGTTCAGCGCGGCGTTCAGCTATATCCAGCAATATCTGATGGCCGGCGTGGCGCAGAAGGTCGTGTACGATATGCGTGAGCAGATCAACGCGAAGCTGTCGCGCCTGCCGCTGAAATATTTTGATTCCCGGACGCATGGGGAAATCCTGAGCCGCGCGACCAATGACGTCGACAACATCAGCACCACGCTTCAGCAGAGCTTGACGCAGCTGATCACGTCGATCGTAACGCTGGTCGGCGTCATCGTGATGATGCTGTCGATCAGCCCATGGATGACGCTGATTCTGATCGTGACGCTGCCGCTCAGCCTCATCGTCATCAAAGCGGTGGCTTCCCGGTCCCAGAAGCATTTCATGGCCCAGCAGGCTTCTCTGGGACAGCTCAACGGCCATGTGGAAGAAATGTACACGGGGCATAAAATCGTGAAGGCCTTCGGCCGCGAGCGGGAGTCTGTCGAAGATTTCAACAAAATCAACGAAAAGCTGTACAGCTCCGGATGGAAAGCTCAGTTTATTTCCGGTATCATCATGCCGATGATGATGTTTATCGGCAACATCGGCTACGTGCTGGTCTGCGTGGTCGGGGGGATCTTCGTCACCCATGGCCGCATTACGATCGGGGATGTGCAGGCGTTCATCCAGTACGCCCGGCAGTTTACCCAGCCGATTATGCAGACGGCCAACATCGCGAACATCATCCAGTCCACCATCGCTTCGGCGGAGCGTGTGTTCGAGCTGCTGGATGAAGAAGAGGAAGTGCCGCAAGCAGCGGATGCGGCCGTCTTGAACAATCCGAAGGGTGCCGTGCAGTTTGAGCATGTGCGGTTCGGCTATAAGGAAGACGCGATGCTCATCGAAGACATGAACATCGACGTGAAGCCGGGGCAGACGATCGCCATCGTCGGGCCGACCGGGGCCGGTAAGACGACGCTCATCAACCTGCTGATGCGCTTCTATGAGCTGAACGGCGGGGCGATCACCATCGACGGCGTAAACATTACCCACCTGAAGCGCGGCAATTTGCGCAGCATTTTCGGCATGGTGCTCCAGGATACCTGGCTCTTCAACGGGACGATTATGGAGAATATCGCATACGGCCGGGCCGGCGCCACGAACGAGGAAGTGATCGAGGCGGCCAAGGCGGCTCATGCCGACCACTTCATCCGTACGCTCCCGGACGGCTATGACACCGTGCTGAACGAAGAAGCGTCGAACATTTCCCAAGGGCAGAAGCAGCTGCTGACGATTGCGCGTGCCATTCTGGCCGACCCGTCCATCCTCATTCTGGATGAAGCGACCAGCAGTGTCGATACCCGGACGGAGGTCTACATTCAGAAGGCGATGAACGACCTGATGAAGGGCAGAACGAGCTTTGTCATCGCCCACCGGCTGTCCACCATCCGTGACGCCGATCTGATCCTGGTCATGAATCAAGGCAGCGTGATCGAGAAGGGCAACCACGAGGAGCTTCTGGCCAAAGGCGGCTTCTACGCCGATCTGTATAACAGCCAGTTTTCCAGCGGAAGCATTCAGGAGGTTGTCTGAGGGTGAAGGCAGCACCCGCAACGATGAACATCCGCATTTCAAAAGAGCAGCCTAGACGGCTGCTCTTTTTTTGGAATATTGGCAGTTTATGCTTGAATATCGAACGTGTGTTTGTCAATATTGATCATATAAGTTCTTTCAGAAAATGAAAACGCAGAAACCTTCTGCGGCGAACGCTTTATAACCTTATAGGAGCCAGGAGGTATGTGGTACATGAAAGAAACAATTCCGCTGCTCACACCCTTCAGCATCGAACGAACCATGGTCGCGGTCAGAGGGCAAAACCCCCGTCTCGTACTGGCCCATCCGGAATATCCAGTGTTCACGAAAGTGGTTCCGGTGGAAGGGCGCGACATTCCGGTCACCGTGACCCTGGTGGAGACCGGTCAAGGGCCTGAGGCGGAGGTGGAGCTTCTGCAGGCATGCGATCCAAAGGAAACCGAAGCCGTCCGGGTGTATATTGGCAAAATGCTGTCCAACCATGTAGACCTCAGGCCGTTCTATGCGCAGCTTCAGGATGAGCCTGTCATTGGCTCCATTCTTCCGGGGCTGCATGGGCTGAAAATATTACTGGAGCCAAATTTGTTTCAAAATCTGGTGCGGACGATTATCGGCCAGCAAATGAACCTGAGCTTTGCCGCTTCGCTGGTCTCGCGAATCACGGAGCAGTACGGCACCCCTGTGGCGATCGGGGACCATACGCTCTACAGCTTCCCGAAGCCGGACGCGCTGGCCGCGCTCGAACCTGACGAGCTGATGCCGCTGCAGTTCAGCCGCCGCAAAGCCGAGTACATCACCGGTCTGGCGCGGCAGGTAGCGGACGGCTCACTCGACCTTAACGCGATGCCGGACCTTGCGGACGAAGAAATTTTCAACCGGCTGCTCCCGATCCGTGGCGTCGGCAAATGGACGGTCGAGTGCTTCCTGCTGTTCAGCGTAGGCCGAACCGATTTCTTCCCGGCCGATGACATCGGACTGAAGAATGCGATGAAGGAGTTGTGGAGCTTCGACAGCCAGCCGGCTTCTCCGCTCATGCTGGAGATCAGCCGCGACTGGTCGCCATGGCGGAGCTATGCCGCTTACTATTTATGGGCGTGGCTTGACGAGTGGAAGCTGCGGCAGAAGCAGGAGAAGGAACAGAAGAAGCCGGCGCGGGGCAAGTCCGCCCGGCAAGCGTCGAAAGAATAGCGGGGACGACCCCAGCCAGTCCTTACGCTAAGCTTCCTGCACGCCGACTCCGTTCCAAAACATATTGACGATCTCCTGCGCCAGCTCGCCCGCGGACGGGGCAAACTCTTTGGCAATCTCCCGGTTGCCGATCATCAGCATGGACGCCAGCGTGTGCGCCATCAGGAGCGGATGTGCGGAGCGCACCTCCCCATTTTTGATCGCTTCGGTGAAGCTGACGGTCAGCACATCGTGAATCTGGTCCTCGCTGACGCGGATTTCTTCCAGCTGTTCGGGCGCCAGCGAGGCGCTGGCATCGCGCATAATCGTTTCAAAGTCTCCGTGCGGGAAACGAAGCTTGTTCTCGGCCAGCTCCACGAGCCGTTCATAGAGCGGTTTGTCCTGCTGCATAATCCGCAGGGAGGCATTGCGCGCTTTCTGCATCATGGCGGTGACGGCCGCCGTAAAGAGCTGGGCTTTATTTTCAAAGTGATAGTAAATGGAAGCCTTGGTTACGCCGCATACCTGGGCAATTTGCTGCAGCGAGACCGGCTCATAACCGTACTCCATGAACAGGGCGGACGCCGTTTTCAGGATGAATTCGTTCATGGGGGTGTCCTCCTGCCGGCGTTTGGGCCGGCCCGGGGAGCGTTTGGCCGGATGTTTACCCTGGGATTGTTCCATATCGTTGTCCTCCAGTATTCTAAGTCGTTGTCCTCCAGTATTCTAAGTCGTTGTCCTTTAGTCATTCTAAAATTCGGTTTTAAATCCCGATTGATAATTAACCTTCCGGTATATATAATTAATGTGGCATCGCATCAGCGGATATGCCATTCGTTGGAATCTGCAGCTGTATGCCGCCTGATAAGGCTGAAAAGTACTGCGGTCCGCACTGTCTCATATTGTATCACGGAGCCTGCGGAAGCCGCACTTTATCGGCATGAACATGTGCTTATACTATACCATTTCGACACCTGTAACAGGTGGGGAGGAGCAGAATATGGGGGATTCCGGATATGGGCGCTGGGTCGCCGGAAGAAGAAGCAAATGGATCACGCTGGCCGTTTGGGTCATCATCGTGGGCGTGCTGAGCGCCATCTGGCCGATGGTCAACAAAGAGGTCCAGAACAATGCGGCCAATCTGGACGACGCCAAGCCTTCGGTACAGGCTGAGCGCATCGCGGAGGAACAGTTCAGCAGTGATGCAGGCGTTCCCGCCCTGCTGGTCTGGCACCGTGAAGGCGGGCTGAAAGACGACGATTTACAGCATGTGCAGAAAATGTATGCCGAATGGAGCGCGAATCCGGTTCCTTACCAGGATTTGGTTCCTCCATTTCACCAAATGCCGGCTGCTGCGCTGAAATCGATGCTGTCCGAGGATCAGAGCACGCTGGTCACCCCCGTGCTGTTCCAGAAAAGCGCGGACAGCGACCAGCTGAAAGAAGGGGTGGAGCAGCTGAAATCCGGGATCACGCAAGAAACCGGGCAGGATCCCTTCGCAGCAAGCCATAACTCCGGTTCGGACCTCAGCGTCCGCGTCACAGGTCCGGTCGGCATTTCGATCGACGCGACCGGTCTCTTCAAGAACGCGGATTTTAAGCTGCTCATGTCCACCGTCATTTTGGTGCTGGTCATCCTGCTGCTCATTTACCGTTCGCCGATTCTGGCGCTGATTCCGCTGATCGCGGTCGGCTTTGCGTATGGCGCGGTCAGCCCCCTGCTCGGCCTGATGGCCCAGAAAGGCTGGATCACCGTGGATTCCCAGGCCGTTTCGATCATGACGGTGCTGCTGTTCGGCGCCGGAACGGACTACTGTCTGTTCCTGATCTCACATTTCCGCCATTTGCTGAAAGAGGAAGAGAGCAAGTCCCGGGCACTGCTGCGGGCAGTGACGGAATCCTCAGGCGCGATCGCCATGAGCGGATTCACGGTGGTTCTGTCGCTGCTGGCCCTGCTTCTGGCGAAGTACGGGGCATACCACCGCTTTGCGGTTCCGTTCAGCGTTTCCATCCTCGTGATGGTGATCGCAAGCTTGACGCTGGTACCTGCACTGCTGGCGATATTCGGGCGCACGTCGTTCTTTCCGTTTGTTCCCCGCACGTCGGAGATGGAGGAGGAACGCGCCCGCAAGAAGGGCAAACCGGTACCGGCCCGCAAGCCGAAACGTCCCGGCTTTGCCAGCCGGCTTGTGGTCCGCAGACCCTGGATGATCGTCATTGTGACGGTGATCGTGCTGGGCGCGCTCGCCTCCGTATCCAGCCAGGTCAAGTTCACCTACGATATTATGTCATCTTTTCCGAAAGATATGGCCTCGCGTGAAGGCTTCGATACGATCGGGAAGCAGTTCAGCCCCGGGGAGCTGGCTCCGGTGAAAATTATGGTCGATACGGAAGGCAAGCCGGACGGCCTGGATGAGAAGCTGAAGGAGCTGCCGTATGTGGATGAGGTGTCGAAAGGGCAGCCGGGCAGTCAAAACGCGAATATTATCGCGTATGACGTCACGCTCGACATGAATCCTTATTCCAGCGAAGCGATGGACCAGATTCCCCACCTGCGGAGCACGGCAGAGCAGGCACTTCAGGCGGCGGGGGTGGGTTCCCCGGCGGATAAAGTATGGATCAGCGGCCAGACCGCCGAACAATACGATACCCGCGAGACCGGCGACCGCGACACGATGGTCATTATTCCGGTTGTCATCGGTATGATTACGCTGCTGCTGCTCGTGTATTTGCGGTCGATCACCGCAACGGTGTACTTGATTTTGACCGTTATTTTGTCTTATTTCTCGGCGCTTGGCCTGGGCTGGCTCATCATCCATTACGGGCTTGGCGCGGACGCGATCCAAGGAGCGATTCCGCTCTATTCGTTCGTATTCCTGGTGGCGCTGGGCGAAGACTACAACATCTTTATGATCTCGAGCATCTGGAAAAAACGGAAGCATATGCCGTTAAAGCAGGCGATCCAGGAGGGGGTGTCCGAGACGGGCTCGGTCATCACCTCCGCCGGCCTCATTCTGGCCGGGACCTTCGCGGTGCTCGCCTCGCTGCCGATCCAGGTGCTGGTCCAGTTCGGCATCATTACCGCCGCGGGTGTCCTGCTGGATACCTTCATCGTCCGTCCGTTTCTCGTGCCGGCCATTACGGCGCTGCTGGGACGCTTTGCTTTCTGGCCGTCTTCCCATACAGAGGCCGAAAATACCAAAGCCGGCATGCCGTCCTGATCAATCAAAAGAGGAGTCCTTGTTACAAGGGCTCCTCTTTATTTGTGCACCCGCCGCCCAGCTCCATCGGCCGCTCAAACCGTCCCATCCAGCCCGCCGCAAGATTCACCATTTGCTCAAGCCTTGCACGGCTGTGGCTTCTGCGTCTGGCTTATAATGGGGAGAGACAGACCTTTTTTACGAACGACGAGGTGAACGCAGCATGAAGGTGTATGACGTTCTGCAGAAAGATGCGGAAGAATATATATTATGGTGTTATCAGGAGCTGGGCAAGACGGAGGACGAAACCGTCCGGAGGCTCGCGGAGGTCAGGGCCAGTATTGAAGAGACTGGAACGTATGAGCATACGTACGAGGAGCTGGTTCACGGGGCAAAAATGGCCTGGCGCAACAGCAACCGCTGCATCGGCCGCCTGTTCTGGGACTCGATGCAGGTCATCGATGAGCGGGGCCTAGAGCGGCCTGACGACATTGCCGAGGCGCTGCTCCGGCATATCGAACGCGGCACGGGCGGCGGCAGAATCGTGCCGACGATCACGGTATTTAGGCCGTCGGTACCCGGCATGAGAGATATCCGCATCATGAACCACCAGCTGATCCGCTATGCGGGGTATGAGAACGGCGTGACCGTCACCGGCGATCCGGCCTCCGCCGCGTTTACGAGGCTGTGCATGAAGCTGGGCTGGAAGGGAGAAGGGACGCCCTTCGACGTCCTTCCTCTTGTCATTCAAGGCGGGGAAGGCGGGCCTGAACTGTTTCCCATTCCGCCGGATCTGGTCATGGAAGTGCCGATCACGCATCCGGATATGCCCGCCTTTGCCGGGCTGGGCCTGCGCTGGTACGCTGTGCCGATCATTTCCGATATGGATCTCGTGATCGGCGGCATCCGCTATACGGCCGCTCCATTTAACGGTTGGTACATGGTGACCGAGGTCGGGGCCCGAAATTTCGCCGATGAACAGCGGTATAACATGCTGCCGCGGGTGGCGGAGCTGATGGGTTTGTCCACGGCGAGCGAAACCTCGCTATGGCGGGACCGCGCACTTGTTGAGATGAATGTCGCCGTGCTGCACTCCTACAAGCAGGCGGGGGTCAGCATGGTGGATCACCATACGGCGGCTTCCCAGTTCCGGCTGTTTGAAGAGCACGAAGCCAGAAGCGGCAGAGAGGTCACCGGCAGCTGGACGTGGTTGATCCCGCCGTTATCGCCGGCGACGACCCATATTTTTCACCATTCGTATGACAACACGGTAAAGACGCCAAACTTCTTTAAGAGAGAGGCGTCGATTGCCAAGCAGGAACAAGCAGGATGCCCTTTTCACCATTAGCTGATCGGCTCCCTGCAGCCAACCCGAAAAAAAGTGCTTGATTGCTTGTTGCTTTTCGCCTGCTGCGTCGTATAATGATTTATTAGGTTATTTGACATATAAAGGGGATAAAGATAGAGCATTGAACACCATACATTTGAACGAAATCATCCGTGAGCTGGTCGGACGGTCGGGACTGGGCGTTCAGGTCCGTCTGAAAACACGGTCCCGGGACGGACGCCTGATCGGCGGCAAATACGGGATGGTTTCCAAGCGGATCACGATGTATACCGGTGTGATCGAGGAACAATGCATGCAGATGTTCGGATCATTGGACCGGGTGGAGGAGTATTTTACAATTGTCCTGTCCCATGAGCTGGGGCATGCCGCGGACCCGGAGCTGCCTGCGCTCTCCGAGTCGCTGGAAGACATGAATCTTACCGAGGAACAGCGGATGCGCGTGGCGCTGCAGATTGAAGAGAACGCATGGAACTATGCACTGGAGCTGATCCCCGAAGCGGATCTGTCCATGATGAGCGCCATTATCGACGAGTCGCTGTATGCATACCGGCTTCAGGTGGAAGAAGCGGGAGCGGAGGCGGGCATCGCCTGAATGTCGTCGGGACGGGATGGCGCAGGCGCAGGCGGAAGCATATCAGCTGCATCTTATAAAATAGTAAAGGATAGGCTCGGCAGACCCTTTGGATCTCTCGAACCTATCCTTTTTTGGTTGAACGGGCAAAATCCGCCCGCCCTATAGCATCGACTGCTTATTCGGCCGCATTCAGGGGGCTGACGACGAGCTCGTACTGGTTCAGCGTAGAGCCGAGAAGGACGTCCTTGCTGCCTCCCGCACCGCGGTGGGAAGCGCGGAAGGACTCGCTCTGCGTCCAGTTTTTAAATGACGCCTCGTCCTCCCAGACGGTGGACACCTTCAGCTCCTCGGCGTCCGCCTCTTTGCTCTTGCCCAGCCATACCTCCATCCGGACAAAGCCCGGCATGTCCTGCACGCCCTTGGCATTCGCAAACCGCTCGGACACGGCCTGTCCGTGCCCTTCCTTGATCAAAATCGTATTGGTGATGACTATCATAAGGAATCGCCTCCGATGGTGATATCGTTCCTTAATTCAGTCTACTCGTGTGTCCAGTTTCTCAAGCGGCTTGATGGCCGGTCCTTCAAACACGACCCCGTCATAGGAAAACCGGGAGCCGTGGCAAGGGCAGTCCCAGGTCCGCTCCGCCGCGTTCCATTCGGTCTCGCAGCCCATATGCGTACACGTGTTATCCACCAGATGAAGATTGCCCTCCGGATCTTTATAGGCACCGGCTTTTTTTCCATTATGGCGGACTACGGCGCCTTCGTCAGGATTCAGATCTTCGATCCGGCTGTGGACGAGGCCGACTTTGCCGGAAATCAGCTCCCCGGCCACATCGGCATTTTCCTTCACCAGGTTTATGATCGACGGGTCGGCCAGGAATCGGGACGGCGTGTACAGCTCGCTGTACGGATTGTCCCTGCCGATAATTTGATCCGATAACATCCGTCCGGCGAGGGTTCCGCTGGTCATGCCCCATTTGTTGAAGCCGGTTGCCACGTAGATCCCTTCATCCTTGGACGTAATTTGTCCGATGTACGGCACTTTGTCGATGGTGACCAGATCCTGGGTGGACCAGCGGAAAGGAATGCCTTTGCTGCCCAGCAGTTTGCCCCCATAGGCTTCGAGCGCCTCATAGTAGGAGAAGGTGCAGATATGCTGTCCGGTTTTATGGCCTTCACCGCCGACGATAACTACCTCTTCGCCGTTCCAGGAGGCGGCCCGCAGCGAGCGCGTCGGCTTGTCCGCACTGATATACATACCGCCGGCAAACGTCGTCTCCGGCTTCATAGCCAGCGCATACGAGCGGTCGGCATGCAGCCGCGCGAAATAAAAGCCGCCTTCATCCAGGAACGGGAAGTGGGTAGCCGCGACGACATGGCTGCATTGAATCTTGTGGCTTCCGCGGTAGGTGACGACCGTTAACGGCCCTTCCTTGTCCACCTTATGGACCGTCGTATTCTCATACACTTGTCCGCCAGCCTTCACGAACTCCTCCAGCAGACGCCGCAAATAATGCAGCGGATGGAACCGGGCTTGTCCCGGCAGCTTGATGGCACCCGACGCGAACTGAGGAATCGGCAGCTTGTTCACCCATTCGCCGGGGATGCCCAGTTTCTCATAAGCTTCGAATTCCTTCTCCAGCTTATTGAGATCCTTATCCTTCTCCATATATACATAGGCGTCTTCCTCATGGAGACCGCAGTCGATATTCAGCTTGGACGCCGTGTCCCGGATGAATTGCAGCGCTTCCCGGTTGGCCTGATAATACATGGATGCCCGTTCCTGTCCGAAATGGCTCAGCAGTTCATCGTACAGCATGCCGTGTTGGGCCGTAATTTTTGCAGTCGTATGTGCGGTGGTGCCGTTCAGCACTTTTCCCGCTTCGATCAGGGCGACCTTCAGCCCTTCCCGGGCAAGCAGGTACCCGGTCGTTATGCCCGCAATCCCCGCGCCTACAATAGCAACGTCCACCTTGATGTCTTCCGTCAGACGGGGAAAGGAAGGAAAGTCCGTTGTCGCTCTCCATAAAGATTCGGGGTACTGCGGCAGCTCATTAGATATCGGTTCAGATGGTTGCATAGCATCGTAGCCTCCTAAGTATTTTCATTTCATTTATTACCACTTTTCGCCAAAAAGAAACGGAGTTTGCCCGGGCGGCGGCTTTTCTTCCCTGCGGGGGTTGTTTACAATAGTAAGGAAAGCCTAAATCGTTCTGCGGGCGGGGGCAAAAAACCCGCGCTTAGGGCGGCCATTTGGGGGAATCCCGATATGATGAAGGAGGCGCTGATGCAACGATGAAATACCGGAGACTGGGAAGAAGCGGACTGAAAGTGAGTGAAATCAGCCTGGGCAGCTGGCTGACTTACGGCGGATACGTGGAGCGCGAAAATGCGGTTCAGGCGATCCGGTCGGCCTATGATGCGGGTGTAAATTTCTTTGACACGGCCAACGTGTATGAGCGGGGAGCAGCCGAGGAGCTGCTGGGGCAGACGCTGAAGGCGTACCCGCGGGAGTCCTACGTGCTGGCAACCAAGGTGTTCGGAAAAATGGGGGACGGGCCCAATGACCAGGGACTGTCGCGGAAGCACATTATGGAACAGTGCGACGCCAGCCTCAAGCGCCTGGGCCATGACTATGTGGACCTGTACTACTGTCACCGGTATCATGCCGATACGCCGATCGATGAAACGCTGCGGGCGCTGGATGACCTGGTCCGCCAGGGCAAGGTGCTGTACGTCGGCGTCAGCATGTGGACCGCGGCGCAGATGGAGGCCGCGCTCGGCACGGCTGACCGCTACCTGCTGGACCGCATCGTCGTGAACCAGCCGGTGTACAACATGTTCCAGCGGGAGATCGAGCATGAGGTTATTCCGCTCGGCGAGGCGAAGGGCATCGGCCAGGTCGTCTACTCGCCGCTGGCGCAAGGCGTGCTGACAGGCAAATACACGGCGCCCGGCCAGGCTCCGGAAGGCAGCCGCGCCGCGAAGCTAGGCTGGAAGGAAGACCGCATCAGCGAAGAGAAGATCGCCAAGGTGCGCCAGTTAGAGGAGGTCGCCACTGACCTGGACATCAAGGTAGGCCAGCTGGCCCTGGCCTGGATTCTGCGGCAGCCGAATGTGGCGAGCGCGCTGGTAGGCGCGAGCCGTCCGGAGCAGGTCACCGAGAACGTGAAGGCCTCGGGCATTGAGCTTTCGGCGGAGGTGCTGGAACGGATCGAGCAAATTTTGAACTCATAATGATCGAATCATGCATGACGAAAGCCGTCCTGCAGCGGGTATCCCAATACCGCGCTGGGGGCGGTCTTTTTTTCTCCAGACCGGTAGTGTATCGCTCGTCTATGCTAGCCCCTCCGCATTGGCATTCTGCCGGGGAGAACGATATACTTGGGGGAGAACCTTGAATGGGAGGAACGGAATGGACTGGCTTAAAATTGATGATGTGGCGAAGGAAACCGGCCTGACCAAGCGCACGATCCGTTACTATGAGGAAATCGGCCTGATCAAATCACCCGAGCGCTCGGACGGGGGCATGCGTTTATATACGGAAGAAGACGTGCAGCACTTGAAAAATATCGTGTTGGCCCGTAAGGTACTCGGCTTCTCCCTGCAGGAAATTCAGGAATATTTGCAGATTCATGAGCAGGTGGAGCTCCACCGCAGCAAATTTTCGTCCTCGTCTGACGACGGCCAGCGCACGGCTGAGCTGAAGCAGATGGGAGAAGCGGTTACGAAGCAGATCGGCCTGCTGGACGTCAAAATCCAGGAGATCGCCCGTGTTCGGGAAGAGCTCGTGGCGCTGCAGGAGCGGATTACGAACGCGCTAAAACGATAGTCCGTCTTCAGAGGCAAACAGCGCTGACTTTATTTACCGGGAGTCAATAATAAGCAGCAAGTCGGCAAGCAGTCTGGGTGCATAGCACCAGGCTGTTTTTTTGTGCAAAACGCTGTATACCCTCGGAGAAAAGCCTTGAACTCTATCGGATGAATGACGCCGGAGAAATGCTTTTTACTAGTTCTTAGTACCTATTGATAAGTTCAAAATTTTTAAAGAAAATGGATATATGTAGAAATGTTATGGGGATGAGTGAGATCAATCTATGAGAAAATGCTCATACAGACCATGACTTGAGCAACAAATTTGAGGGTGGGAGATACAGATTACCCAGTAGAAAGGAAAGTGCTAGTGAAACGAATGTCGCTGTCCATTAAACGAAAGTTGCTGGTATCTTATCTCGTCGTGCTGATCGTTCCCAGCGTCATGATCGGAATGCTGTCTTACCAGTCGGCCAAAGGGGAAATTGAGGGGACGCTGATGAACAACGCCCTGGAGAGCAGCCAGTCGGCTGACCGGATCATCACGCAGAACATCCAGGCGAAGGTGGATGATCTCGCTTACCTGATTCAACAGTCTTATGTCGCCAGTGCTGAAAGCGATCCCACCGGCAAGGGAGGCGAGCTCAAGGCGCAGCTGAGGCAGTACCTCACCCTGCATAAGGAGGTCAAGGACATATTGCTGGGAACGGATAGCGGCGATTTCGTCCGGGCCTCCGAGGACCCGCTGCCGGAGCGGTACGACGTCCGCAAGCAGGACTGGTATATCCGGGCGATCAAGCAGGGGAAGGGGGCGACCATCTCGCCGGTGTTTAAAGCGGCCAACGGCCAAATGTCCGCCTCCATCGCCCAGATGCTCCCATCAGGCAAAGGCGTCATGTCGATCGAGCTCAATCTGGACACGATTCGCACCCTGACCCAAATGAAGCTGGGCAAGAACGGATACATCGTGATCGTCGATACGGCCAAGAACTATGTGGTGCATCCGGACAAGACGGGGGAACCGGCGGAAGAAGTGGTGACCAAGCATCTGTTTGCCGGCCCAGAAGGAACATTCAGCTATACATACGAAAACGAGAGGAAGCGGGCGTCCTTCACGACGAACGAGCTCACCGGGTGGAAAATAGCCGGAACGATGTACGACAAAGAGGTGGCTGGTGCCGTCAGCGGCATCCGCAACACGGTCGTCCTGGTCATTTCGATATCCATCCTGGCCGCCCTGGCCATCATCCTGTTCAATATCCGCTCGATCATTAAGCCGATTTCTGCGCTTACCTTGGCGACCGAGCGCATCAGCAAGGGGGACTTGCGGGAGGATCTGGACACGGCGAAGAGGGATGAGATCGGCAATCTCAGCCGTCACTTCCAGGCGATGGTGGACAATCTCCGCACGATGATCGTCAGTGTCCAGGAAATCACGGATCACGTGAACGCGTCCGCCAAGGGGCTGGCTGCAGGCGCTGATCAGACGACCAAAGCGATCGAGCATGTGACCGAAGCGATCCAGGAGGTCGCGGCCGGAAGCGAGCAGCAGCTTCGCGGTGTGGAGCAGAGCATGTTGAGCATGGAGGTTATGTCCAAGGAGTCCGAGCGGATTCGGGCCAACATGGACGGCGTCATGCAGACGATGCAGCGGACAACCCAATCGGCGGAAGAAGGCAACGCGGCCGTGATCAGCGTTACGGACAAAATTCAGGGTATCCACGAAACGGTCAGCGACCTCGATGGTATCGTGGACACGATGAACGAACGTACGGCCCAGATCGGCGAAATCGTCAATCTGATCACAGGCATTGCCCAGCAGACCCATCTCTTGGCGCTGAACGCGTCGATCGAGGCGGCCAGAGCCGGAGAGCATGGACGGGGCTTCGCCGTCGTCGCGATCGAGGTGCGGAAGCTGTCGGAGCAATCGGAGCAATCGGCCCAGCGGATCGAAGCGCTCGTCAACGGCATGAAGGGCGAGATGACACGGATTCTGTCCGCCATGAACGACGCAAAGACGAGGGTGTCCGAAGGCATCGAAGCGGTGGATTTGACGGGCCGGTCGTTTACACGGATCCGCAAGGCTGTCAAAGGAGCCAGCGCGGACATCGCCTCGGCCGCCGAGGCATCGCGCTCGCTTGCGCAGAGCGGCGAAAGCGTCGAACAGTCGATTCGGCTCATTCAGGGGTATTCGGAAGCAGCCGCAGGCAACACGCAGGCCGTCTCGGCTTCCGCCCAGGAACAGCTTGCCTCCATTGAGGAGATCGCCTCTTCGGCGGCCAGTCTGAAAAAGCTGGCTGAGCAGCTGCTCGAGCAGGTCGCACAATTTAAAATCTAACGGCAATCGATAGACAGGCGCTACCCGAAGCTGCAAGCGGGTGACGCCTTTTTTTGTGTATTCCCGGAGCCATTCACATAATTTATCCAAATCTGGCACAACCTACGGGTAAATTCCTTCTTGTTGGCAAGGAGCGGAAATCGAGGTGACTAGTGGAGATGAAAAAAGGCGGTGCAACACCGGATAAGCCGCGTATGGCCCTTCCAACAGGAAGGGCATTGGGTCTGCCGTCTCCTTCATTGGATAAGGTGCCGATCCAGAAGGATCTGAAAGTCAATACGGAGATGCTGAAGGATATCTTCGATGACTGCTCGGACATGGTCTACCGGAGCATGGAGGTTGCCCCTGGCGTTGAGGGCCTGCTCGTATACGTGGAAGGGATCGTGTTCTCCGAAGAACTTCAGATCCATATGATTCAGCCCATTATACAAGGGTTGGTCCGCCTGAAGAATGAGGGGGACGAGAACAAGGAACAGGACCCCGATCTGGAGCCGCTGGAGAATACGCGCGTGTCCCTGTCCCAGGTCAACAGCGCCACCATGTGGGGGGACGTCATCGAGGGGCTGATGAATTCCAGCGCGGTTATCCTGGTAGACGGATATTCGGAAGCCCATCTGTTCAATGTGAAAGGCGGACTGCGCCGAACCGTATCCGAACCGGAGACCGAAGCGGTCATCCGCGGGCCGCGCGAAGGATTTACGGAAATGCTTCGCGTCAATACGGCGCTGCTGCGCTTCAAGATTAAGTCCCCGAGGCTGAAGATGAAGAGCATCGTTCTCGGGACGGAGACCAAAACGGATGTGGTCATTTCGTACATCGAGGGACTGGCGAATCCCAAGATGATCCGGGACGTCGAGAAGCGGCTCAAAGACATTGAGATCGACGGAATACTGGAATCCGGATATATCGAGGAATTGATTGAGGATCATCCGTACTCGCCGTTTCCCCAGCTTCAGTACACCGAGCGCCCCGACACCGCCGCGGCCCAGCTGCTGGAGGGGCGGTTTGCCATATTCACGGACGGCACGCCGTTCGTTCTCATCGGTCCGGTTACCTTTTTTCAACTGATGCAGGCGAGCGAGGACTATTACGAGCGGTTCTTCATCACGAACTTCATCCGGTGGATCCGGTATTTATTCGTGTTTATCGCCCTCTTCCTTCCTGCACTGTATATCGCTACGACGACCTATCATCAGGACATGCTGCCTTCGACCCTGGTGCTCAGCATCGCGGCTGCCCGGGAGGCGATCCCGTTTCCTGCGCTTGTCGAGGCGCTTATTATGGAAATTTCCTTCGAGGCCTTGCGCGAGGCCGGCATTAGGCTCCCGAAAACCGTCGGCCAGGCGGTCAGCATTCTGGGGGCGCTTGTTATCGGTCAGGCTGCGGTCGAAGCCGGCATCGTATCGGCCCCGATGGTCATTATCGTGTCGATGACGGGGATCGCCTCCTTTACGATTCCCCGTTTCAACCTGGCCATCACGGTCCGCCTGCTGCGGTTTCCGCTGATGATTCTGGCCGGGGTGCTCGGATTGTTCGGCATCGTGCTGGGCCTGGTATGGATTCTGGTACACGTGACGCAGCTGACCTCTTTCGGCGTGCCGTATATGTCCGGCATCAGCCCGTTCCATGTCCAGGATAACAAGGACGTGTTCGTGCGCGCCCCATGGTGGAAGATGATGCGGCGCCCGTCCTGGGCATCGAAGAAAGACCGGGTGCGCGAGAAGAAGGAGATCAACGGTACCCCGCAATCAAACAAGGTGTGGTGATATGGACATGATCAAGAAATGGGCGGTTGCCGGTCTGTTGCTCCTGAGCCCGCTTGCGCTGGCCGGCTGCTGGGATCGTAAAGAAATCAACGACATTGCCTTCGTCATCGGATCTTCCGTCGACAAGGAAAACGGGTTGTACCGAAGTGCCCTCCAGATTGCATTGCCGGGAAATTTGGGCGGTGCGGGCAGTAAAGGCGGGGGCGGAGGCACCAGTGGCGGAAAGTCTTACTATTTGGAATCGAAGACGGGCATTACGCTGCGCAGCGCCAATATGGAAATCCAGGCCGGCAACTCCCGGAACCTTTCCTTTTCCCATCGGCGGGTGCTGCTTGTCGGCGAGGATTTTGCGAGGGACGGCATTGCGCCGATGCTGGACCAATTTGCCCGGATTCCGCAGAATCGCCTGTCATCGCTGGTGGCGGTGACAAGCGGATCGGCGTACAAAATTTTGGACGCCGCTGCACCGATGGAGCAGTTCTCCAGCGAAATGATCCGGGAGCTGATCAACGAATTCACGAAAAGACCCGATTCGCTGAAACAGCTGGTTAACACACTCATGACGGATGGCGTGGACGTGGCTCTTCCGTACCTGTCTATTCAAGAGGCGGTGCCGCCGGGCGTGGGAACGTCCAAAAATAATATCCAGGTTTCGGGTCTGGCCTTGTTTGACGAAGACAAGTTCGTGGGAGCCCTGGAAGGGCAGGAAGGCAAAATCATCAATCTGGCCATGAATCAGGCTCCCTCCCCGGACATTATCGTCGACGGGCCCGGAGGTAAAGGCCACATTTCCATTCGCTTCAGCGAAAATGAGGCCAAGCTGAAACCGTTCGTCCGCGGCAACGATATCACGATGACTATCGAAATTTACGCCAAGGGCGCCGTGTACGAAAACGATTCGAACAGCCTTATCAGTGATGAGCGGAGTCTCCGGGACCTGGAACGCCGGGCCAGCGAGGAGATTGTCGATAAAGTGCAGCTCGCCATGAGGTCACTGCAGCATAAATACAATTCGGATATTCTGGGATTCGGCAGATCGATCTACGAGAATGACCCTAAGGCTTGGCAGAGGTTTAAAGGCAATTGGAAGAAGGTATATCCCGAAGTCAAGGTTATCGTAAAACCTGAGCTTCATATCGAGAATATCGGAGCCGTCGGCAAGCCCTTCGGCAGAAAGGAAATCAGGAATGATTAAGCTTCTGGGGATGTATATCTTGGCCGCTATATTGATAATCCTGGTCGATCGGAAGGTCATGCGCGACATTCCGGGGATTAACCGTTGGATGGCCTATATCCTGCTCGCAGGCGGGTTCGGAATATGGGCTTACTGCCTGCAGTTTGGCCGCGTCGTGTACGGATCGGTGCTGGCGGGACATTATCTCGACAAATTCGTTCCTTTTTGAATGTGAAATCGCAATAAAGGAGGCAGGGCTGTGAATAAAGTGACGAACCGGCAGTTTAGGATGCTCGGAATCACCTATATCTTGAACACCACATTAATCCACATACCGAGTGAGCTGGCCAATTATGCCAAGCAGCACGCCTACCTGTCCTTTCTTCCGGCAGGACTCGTCGTTGCGCTGATGCTTCTGCTCTTGTCCAAAAGCGCCAAGCGGTTCCCCGGGAAGGACCTGTTCCAATCGCTCAACGGACGGCATAAAGTGATCGGAAGAGTGATTACCTTCCTGTACCTGATATTTTTCTTTATCATCCTGGCCAGGGATATCCGCATGGTTGCCGACTTTACCAATGTCGTCCTGCTGCCGCTAACGCCGATCTTCATCATTTCTATTGCGATCACGGCGACGGTGATTTTTATCGCCAGAGGAGGCGTGCAGACGGTGATGGGCATTGCCGATCTGTATGGGCCGATTATGACGACGGTGATCCTCACCATGCCGTTTATCGTGGCCAAGGATTTTGATCTCAACTATATCAAGCCTTACTTTTATGTCGATTGGGCGGGCGTCGGCAAAGGGAGCTGGGTCGTCTTTTCTTACCTGGGCCAGATTCTGGCGCTCCCGTTCATCTTCTCAAGCAAGGATTACCGGATCCGTGACGGGATGTACGCTCTGCTCCTGTCGACAGGGCTGCTGCTTCTGATTGTCATTATGATTGCGCTGCTGGTAGGCATACCCATTGCCGAAAGTCTGATGTATCCGTCTTACGAAATGTCCCGGCAGATTAAAATCACCGATTTCCTCGACCGGTTCGACATGCCGCTCGTAGCTCTCTGGTTTCCGGCCGTTCTACTGAATATTGCCACTAGCTTGTTCATTATTTGTTACGGATTAAAAACGATGATCCCGCAGATTTCCGGAAAAATGATGACATCACCCATCGGGTTGTTCGCCGTGGTCACAGCCTTCTGGATCTACCCCAATTCGGTCGAAGTGTTCCGGTTCGACAGGGAGTGGACGGTCGTGGCGTTGGTGTTCGTCATCGTGCTGCCGATCTTTATCTTTTTGTTCCATCGACCCCATCGAAAGCCCCGGATGCAGAAACCCCGGGAGGACGCTACCTGATCCATCTGCCGGCAAAAATAAATCAGACCCTTTCAGTTAGATTAGAGGGGATAAAAGTGATACAATAGAAGGAACGGGCGGCCCTGAAGCCTGCGGCTGAAGGGGATGTCCTGCCTGCTAGGCAAACCTGAAGGGTGATTACATGACAACCAAATCGAAAAAGCACAACATTTTTCATATGTTTTACCGGAAAATCAAGCTGAACATGATCAAGCTGTTTCGTTCCCCGGGCGGAGCACGCAAAGTGTCACTCGGATTTGCGCTCGGGTTCGGCCTCGAGATGATCGTCATTTCCACCGGGTCGCTGGTGTATTTGATTTTTTACCCTACGGTAAGGCTGTCCGGCGGCTCGCTTCCGGCAGCTATTATAGGCAATGTCATTGGCAAGCTCACTTTCCTTCCTATTGTCCTCCTCCCTTTTGCCAAGAAAATCGGAGAATGGTTCTTTCCGAAAAAAATGGTGGATATTCCGGTCCAGGAGCATGCTTGGAGAAACCTGCTGTCCGGCGATTTCACCATATTTAAGCATCTGCTGCAGGGCGGCCTCCATGTGCTGATCGGCATGTCGGTGTTCGGCCTGGTGCTTGGCGTCATTTCCTTTTTTGTCGTTCGATTCTTGTATAACCAGCGCAAAAGACACCGTCTGGCCAAGCGCCAAAACGCCACTGCCGTCAAAAGTCTTTGAATCTTTTCATCTCCTGGGGCGGGATTTCAAGTATACTGTTTAATAAAACAGTGGCGGGTTCCATGAACCCTGATGAGGAGAAGGATGCATGGCTCGGAATTTGGCAGGTAAAAAAATTGCGTTAACCGGTCCCCGCAAGGCGGCCGAAATGGCCAAACTTGTGGAGAACATGGGAGGCATTCCGCTGATTCGTCCCGCACAGGGAACGGTATTCCTCGACGATGTGAAGCTGCGCGAGGATATTGAAGCCTGGATCGCCAATCCCCCGGCCTGGGTCATATTGACGACGGGCATGGGGCTCGACGCCATCGATCAGGTAGCGGAGGAGATGGGGGCTGGCGCTGCACTGCTGGAAGCGCTGCAGGGCTCGTCCATTGCCGCCCGGGGTTACAAGACGGTTAATGCGCTGAAGAAAAGAGGGATTATCCCGATCGTACGGGATGACGACGGAAGCACGGCCGGTCTGATCCGGGGACTGGCTTCTTATTCGTTTCAAGGCGCGGACGTCATTCTTCAGCTGCACGGCGATCCGGCCCCGAAGCTGACCGCCTGGCTGCAGGAACAGGGGGCACAGGTGCGGGAGGTGCTGCCGTATCAGCATATTGCTCCGGATGAAGCGGAGCTTGCGCGGCTGCTCGCCGAAATTACGGCGGCGGAGCTGGACGCCGTGGCGTTCACCAGCGGCCCGCAGGTGCGCAACCTGATCGAGTACGCCCGGGCGAAGGGCGAGCTTTCGGAGCTGATATCGGCTTTCTCCGGACCAGTCATCGCGGCGGCCGTTGGCAAAATTACGGCCCAGGCGTTGCGGGAGGAAGGCATCGAACGCGTCTGCTCGCCGGAGGAAGATGAGCGGATGGGCAGCATGATGGTGGAACTGGGAAGGTATTTTGTTCGAAATTGACGGAAGGGACATGTCCATACAGACGGGGGATGCGGCTGGTCGCATCCCTTTTTTCCTACACCAAAACGAAAGGAATTAAAGGTTTTTTTCGGAAAGTGTGGAATGCTATAGGGAACGAGAGCGAGCAAGGAGGAACATAATGAACAAGAAAAAAAGCATTTTACTCGGCGATTACACGCATCCGAAATTTCACCCTTTGCAGGGGGTGGACGCGCAGATCAGCCATATTTTGAACGATGTCATTTCGGTTCAATGCAGCGAGAACAAAAATTTGCTGCTCGAAGAGCATTTGAAGCCGTTTGACCTTTGCATATGCTATTTCGACCTGTGGGACGAGAAGGTGTCTCCGCAGCAGACAGCGGGTCTGCTGTCTTACGTGAGCCAGGGGGGAGGACTGCTTGTCATCCACAACGGCCTGTCCATCGGCAACCGGCGATACGAGCTGGCCCAGCTGGCCGGCGGCCGTTTTAACGGTCATCCACCGTACCAGCCGCTGTCGTTCCGGGTGAGCGCGGAGGACCAGGTTACGAAAGGCATCGAGCCTTTTGAACTCGACGAAGAACCGTACCAGATCGATTTCGACCCGTTTGGCCAAAGAACCGTGCTGCTGGAATACGAACTGGAAGGAACGTGGCATCCGGCGGCCTGGAAGCATAGCTACGGCATGGGAAGAGTCGCTTTTCTGATGCCGGGGCATCACGAGCCGACGTTCCTCCATCCGCAGATCCGCCGGCTTATTCTGCAGGCCGCGCAATGGGCGGCGCATCTTCCGGGTTAATGCGGCCACCGGGTTTATATGACCCATCATTTGGGGGTATAATATATTGACTATAGCTTTGGGAGGAATAACCATGAGTGATCTGTTTAAAAAAGCAATTTCATTGGGATGGGGCCTTACCATAGTGAGCAAAGAGAAAGTCGAAAAGATCGTGGACGATCTAGTCAAACGGGGCGAGCTGGCGCCGTCGGAATCCAAGGATCTGGTCAACCGGCTGGTGGAACGCGGCGAAGAGGAGCAGTCCCAATTTAAAACGTGGATTCAGGAGCAGGTTCGGCGTGTGTTGACGGACATTCACGTTCCTTCCGATCAGGACATCGTCAGTCTGGAACAGCGCATCGCAACATTGGAGAAGAGGGTGGCGGAGCTCGAAGCAGAGCGTTCCGAACCGGCCGCGGAATAAGATGGCACTGCGCATCAGACATACCGGTCGTTACCGGGAGATCGCCATGGCGCTTATGCGTCATGGCTTTGGTTATATCGTGGAGGAGCTGGGCCTGTTCCAGATGCTGTCCATCCCGAGACGGTGGATCACTCATGAAACGCCGCAGACCAAGACGCTGGGAGAACGGATCCGGCTGGTTCTGGAAGACCTGGGGCCGACGTTCGTCAAGCTGGGACAGTTGGCCAGCACCCGGTCGGACCTATTGCCGGAGCCGATCATCCGGGAGCTGATCAAGCTTCAGGATCAGGTTCCGCCCTTCTCGTCCGAGTCGGCCAAAGGCATTATCGAACAGGAGCTGGACGACGCCATCGAGGATATTTTCTCCTGGTTTGAGGAGTCGCCGATAGCGGCGGCTTCCATTGGACAGGTTCATCTCGGCAAGCTCAAGACCGGCGAGGATGTAGCGGTCAAAGTCCAGCGTCCGGGGGCTTTACAGATGGTGGTCAGAGACTTGGAGATCCTGAGGGACCTGACCGCACTCGCTGAGAAGCGCTGGGTATGGGTCAAGCAGTATCAGATCGCCCGCCTGGTGGAAGAGTTTGCGAGCTCCATGCGGGCTGAGCTGGATTATACCCAGGAGGGCCGCAACGCGGAGAAAATCGCACTGCAGTTTCAGAACGATGAGACCGTGTGCATCCCGCGAATATTTTGGCAGTATACGTCTTCGCGCGTCATGACGATGGAATACGTCCGGGGCATCTCTTTAAGCCATCAGGAGGAGCTTGTGGCGAAGGGATATGATTTGAAAGAAACGGCCGAGAAGCTCGTGGAGAGCATGCTGCACCAGATTTTCATCGAAGGCTTTTTCCACGCTGACCCGCATCCGGGCAATCTGCTTGTGCGCAAGGACGGCAGTCTCGCTTATCTGGATTTCGGTATGGTGGGACGGCTTAGCGAGGAGATGAAGGATCATCTGTCTTCGCTGATCATCGCCCTGATGAGGAAAAACACCGACAGCATGGTCCGAGCCGTGCTGAGGCTGGGCATGATGCCCGAAGATGGCGATATTCGCGAGCTGCGCAGGGATCTGGACAGTCTGCGGGAGCAGTACTATAATATACCTTTTTCCGAAATCAGCATGGGGACGGCGCTGAACGATCTGTTCGCGGTCGCCCAGCGTCACAAAGTGATGATCCCCCCTGATCTGACGCTGCTCGGCAAGGCGCTGCTGACGATGGAAGGCGTCATCGAGAAGCTGGACCCTACGCTCAGCATCATCGACATGGCGGAGCCGTTTGGACGGAAGCTGATCAAGGACCGCTTCAGCACCCGCAACCTGCGGAAGAAGCTGCTGGGCGGAGCGGCGGGTCTGGCAGAGGCGCTGTTTGACCTGCCGGACCAGGCAAGGCAGATATCATCGTTAATCAGCAAGGGCAAGCTGAAGGTTGAGATCAGCGTTCCGGAGATGGAAGCCCTGATGAGGAAGCTCGACCAGATCAGCAACCGGCTGTCCTTCAGCATCGTGCTGCTTGCCTTCAGCATCATCATGGTCGGACTGATCATCGGTTCTTCCCTGAATCAGCAATCCTCGGTGCTGTGGCATTTTCCGGTAATCGGGACCGGATTTATTGTGGCGCTGTTGATGGTGCTGTGGCTGCTGTTTTCCATATTCAAATCCGGCAGGTTTTAGCTGCCCGTATTGCCGCCATTATGATCCATACATTGTTTTTTCATGCGTTTCCATAACATCCTTTAAGGGAGGTCTGTCCGGCGGCCCTGCACGGGTCGCGTGACGGTCCTCCTTTTTAAGATATAAGAAGTACAAGCTTATAAGCAGAGTTAATCCACTATATATCCCGCTAAAGGCGGATCTTAATGAATGAGGTGCATTTTTGTTGAAGTTTTCAAGTTTGGGCGTTAACGAATCATTGGTCAATACACTGCGGGCGAACGGCATTGCCATCCCGACGCCGGTACAAGTAGAGACGATCCCGCTCCTGCTCGCTGGGAGCGACGTGATCGCGAGGGCACGTACAGGAACCGGCAAGACGCTGGCCTTTATGCTGCCGATGCTGCAAAAAATAGACCCGACACAGCTGTATCCACAGGCGCTTGTCGTCGCACCCACGCGCGAGCTGGCGCTGCAGATTACCGAGGAGGCAAGAAAACTGGCGGCAGGGACCGATATCCGGATTCTGGCCGTTTACGGCGGACAGGACGTCGAGAAGCAGCTGCGGAAGCTCGAAGGGGGACGCCAGCTGATCATCGGCACGCCGGGCAGGCTGCTGGACCACCTCCGGCGCGGCACGCTGGAACTCGGGCGCGTCAAAATGCTCGTGCTGGACGAGGCCGACCAAATGCTGCACATGGGCTTCCTGGACGAGGTCGAGACACTGATTCAGGCACTGCCCTACAAGCGCCAGACGATGCTGTTCTCGGCAACGATGCCTGCCGAGGTCAAGCGGCTTGCGGCAGCCTATACCCGGGACGCGGAGGACGTGGTGATCAAAGGGGAGAAGTCGCCTGTGCCGCTGGACCATATCCGGCAGATCGTCGTGGAAGTGACGGACCGGACCAAGCAGGAAGCGCTGTTCTCCATGATCGACACGTACCGCCCGTTTCTGGCGATCATTTTTTGCCGCACGAAGCGGCGGGCGTCGGCGCTCAATGAGGCCTTGCTGGAGAAAGGCTATAACTCGGACGAGCTGCATGGTGACCTGTCGCAGGCGAAGCGTGAAGCGGTGATGAAGCGGTTCCGTGAGGCGAAGCTGCAGCTGCTGGTCGCGACGGACGTAGCGGCCCGCGGGCTTGATGTGGAAGGCGTCACGCATGTGTTTAACTACGACATCCCGCATGACGTGGAGAGCTATATTCACCGGATCGGCCGCACGGGCCGGGCCGGGGAGAAGGGCATGGCCATCACGCTGGCCGCCCCCAAAGATAAAGGCGAGCTGGCACGCATCGAGCAGCACATCCAGTACAACATCGAACGGCGCCGGTATGACAAGGGCGCCGGCATCACCGCCGCGGGGACCAAGGCGCGCGCTATCCATGCGGAGCAGGGCGAACGCGGACGCGGCGAAGGCCGCCCGCGCCGGGATGACCGCCCCGCACGCGCGGGCGGTGAAGGCAGGGGCGCCCGCGGCGAGGCCAAGCGGGCGCGCGGCGCCTACGCCGGAAGCGAGGCCGGCGCAGGCGGTGCAAGTGCCGGCCGCTCCCGCACCGGTGCGGCCGGGCAGCGTGGCGGCCGCAGCGCTGGCGGCGGCCGGGGCCCAGCGGCACGCGCGGATCATGGCGCGCCGGCTGGCGGTTCCCGCGGCGGCCGGGACGCCAAGCGTAGCGGCACGGGCCGCCCATCCGCTCCCGGCGGCAGAGGCCGGAGCGCGGGAGGACGCGGGCGCCGGAAATAACGGCGGCCCGCGGGCAAGGCAGCAGCTGACCCAGGTGGGGACAGCTGCTGCCTTTTTTTGTCCCGTCACTCGCATGATATAATAGCAGGGCAGCTCATCCAAATCATGGATGCCGCTGCTGCACCGACAGCAGTCAGCACACGCTGCAATCAGTCATAAGCAGAAAGGTCTTGATGCGTAATGATCAAGCTGAGCATATTGGATCAATCAACGATTTCGGAAGGCAGCAATCCGGTGGAAGCACTGGCCCAGACGGCGGCCATGGCCCAGGAAGCCGAACGGCTCGGATACCACCGTTTTTGGGTATCGGAGCATCATTTTTCCCCGAACCTGGCCGGCTCGAGTCCGGAAGTGCTGATCTCCCATCTGGCGGCGAAGACGTCGACGCTCCGGATTGGATCGGGCGGCGTAATGCTGCCTCACTACAGCTCTTACAAGGTAGCGGAAAACTTCCGGCTCTTGGAAGGCCTATACCCAGGGAGAATCGACCTGGGACTCGGACGCGCGCCGGGCGGCATGCCTTTGGCGACCCGTGCCCTTCAGGAAGGGAAGATGCGCGGTGAGGACCGCTACGCCGATCAGATCGACGACTTAATCGCCTATTTGACGGATTCTCTGAGTCCGGAACATCCTTTTGCGGGTCTTCTGGCCACGCCGATGGTCCAAACCGTTCCGGAAATGTGGCTGCTCGGCTCCAGCGGGGGCAGCGCCGGGATTGCCGCCATGCAGGGGACCGGATTTGCCTTCGCCCAGTTTATCAACGGTTCCGGCGGCAGCGATGTGATGCGTTGGTACCAGGAGCATTTTCAGCCGTCGGCCATTTTTGACAAACCCCAGTCCTTGGTAGCGATCTTTGCGGTTTGCGCCGAGACGGAGGAAGAGGCAAACCGGATTGCATCCAGCATGGATCTTTCACTCATTTTATTGGAAAAGGGCGGATCGTCTGCAGGCACTCCGCCGGTGGAGAAAGCGCTGGAATATCCGTATACGCGGTACGACCGGATCCGGATTGAGGAGAACCGCAAGCGGATGGTCGTAGGTTCCCCGCAGCAGGTGAAAGGCAGGATAGAAGAGCTGTGCGCGGAATACCATGCCGATGAGGTGATGATCGCCAGCATTACCCATTGTTTTGAGGATAAGCTGCAGTCCTTCCGGCTGATCGCCGAAGCGTTCGGACTACCGGAAGCTGCCGGACGATAAAGGAACGAGCGGGCGAAATTAGAATAACGTCTATCGACTAATGTTCATAGAAGACGGACCGCATTTAGCGGTAACTTTTCTTGCGGTATAAGGAAGTCGAGTCTTCGAAGCCTATACCTTCTTATTTCTAGAAAAAAGACGTCCCCCTGGATGTTACTCGTCCGAGGGGCCGTCTTCTGGCTTTTTGTAAGAGAATCCGGGGTACTTGACTACCGGCGATTTTTCCTTGCGCAGCGCATCCAGCAGATCGGAGCCGACGTTCAGGTTTTCCGCTACCAGCTCCCTCGGCGTCAGGGCCATCCACTGGTTTAATGAAACATCCGCGAACCGGTCGCTTTTGAACATTTCCAAAAACCAGAGGCTGTCTGTTCCGGTATTCTGAATATAGTGTCCGAAGGCGAACGGCACATAGCCGACGTCCCCCGCGCGAACGTTGAACGTACGGGCCTTGCCGCCACCGGCGAATACGGTCATTCTGCCTTGGCCGGTGAGGTAATACTGCCATTCGTCCTGATTCGGGTGCCAGTGCATCTCCCTCATCCCGCCGGGCTTGATCTCCACCAGTGCTGCCGCTACGGTGCGCGAGATCGGGAAATTGGACGAATCCACGATCCGCACGCTGCCGCCCGACGTGATGATCGGAGGCTGCGCGAGCAGGCGGTGCGTAAAGGTTTGGGGCACCTCCCCGTAGGGCGAGGTTACCTTTTGGCTATCCAGCGGACCGGGAACGGGTTCCTGCTCGATGTAAACCTGACCGGAAGGGATATCCGCAAACGCGCTTTTCGGAACGCCGAAATTGGCCGAGAGCACTTCTTTGGGGGTATGGGCGAACCAGTCGGAGATGCTAAGGGTGTTCAGGTCGGAGAAATGTCCGTCGTCAAAGACGAGCAAAAACTCGCAGCCTTCTTCGAGCCCCTGAATGGAATGGGGAATACCTGGCGGGAAATACCAGAGATCTCCGGGACCCACGTCGGCAATGAAATTGCGGCCGTTCTGGTCCACTGCCGTAATGCATGCCCTGCCGAGCAGCATAAAGGACCATTCGGCCTGCTGGTGCCAGTGGAGCTCGCGCAGGCCGCCTGGGGTGAGGCGCATGTTGACGCCGGCCAGCGTGGTGGCGATGGGCAGCTCGCGAATCGTCACTTCCCTGGACCATCCGCCTTCGTTAAGCTGCATGTGCGTATCGGAGAAGGAAAATGTTAAATTGGGAATCAGCCCGTTGTCGGTCTTCGGCGGAACGAGCATGTCGGGATTCTCCATATCCCGAAGCACGTCGCGCGGGCCCTCGTCGGTCGCTCCTTCGCGGCCGCGGATCGGCTGGGGAATCCGCCTGCCCGACTCCGGCCTATTGGATGAGTGATTCATACGTATGGCTCCTTTTCAGCAGTAATCTCCCCTTCGGCTACAGGAAAGTATATGAACCGCCGCATGCCGATATGAGGCTGTTTCCCGGCTCCATTGGATTCGCTTGGGGCTGGACTTGCATCATGGCCGCTTTGGAGTATCATGGAAAGTGGATCGTAAAAACACAGCGTAATACCAACTCCATAGGAACGATAGAAAGGGGTAATCACATGTCCGTGTACCAATTCACAGCAGCCAAGACCTCTGGTCAAGAGGTGTCTCTTCAGGATTATGCAGGCAAAGTGCTGGTCATCGCCAATACGGCGAGCCAATGCGGATTAACGCCGCAGTATGGCGACCTGCAGAAGCTGTACGACCAGTTCAAGGCGCAGGGGCTCGAAATCCTTGGATTTCCCTGCAACCAGTTTGGGGGACAGGAGCCGGGAACCAGCGAAGAAGCCGCATCGTTCTGCCAGCTGAATTACGGGGTTCAATTCCCGGTATTCGCCAAAGTGGAAGTGAACGGGGAAGGGGCCCATCCACTCTTTCAATACTTGAAAGAGCAGCAGCCGGGTCCGGCCGAAGACGGCGGGATTCAATGGAACTTTACGAAGTTCCTGGTGAACCGGCAGGGAGAAGTGGTTGCCCGCTTTGAGCCGAAGGAGTCGCCGGAAGCCATGACGGAGGCGATTCGCGGTTTGCTGTAAACCGCCCGGGAAGCAGCCGCCTGAAAGCGAAACGATAATATGTTGAAAGAAGGTCTGTCCCGAAAACGGGACAGACCTTTTTGATAATATCAGAAAGTATAAACTCCAGAGCCATTGCTTCCTGATATTGCAAGAAAAACTTCCTTTAAACGCGGTCTGTCTTCTTTGAAGGTACGTCGATAGACGTTTTTTTTATAATATCAGAAAGTATAAACTCCAGAGCCATTGCTTCCCGTTTTTCTTACTTCTCCGGCGCTTTCCGGCGTTGAATCACGGATAACCGTGTCCTTGTTTGTTTCCAAACAACGGAGGGTTACTGCGGAACGCTGCCGTTTAATCCCTTCAACGCTTCCTCTACCGGAATATCGCCTTCAAGCAGGTCGAACGATTGATTATGGGTCTGCTTGGTTTGCAGCGCTGCGAGAACAGCTGCGGCCACATCATCCCTGGATACCCGGCCGTGCCGCTGCAGCTGCGGGGCGGCATGCACCTTGCCTTTGCCCGGCTCGTTCGTCAGTCCGCCCGGACGAATAATGGTATAGCGCAGTCCGCTTTCCTCCAGGATGGTCTCGGCCTTGCGTTTGGCCATCAGGAAGGGCTTCAGGAAAGAAGGCATGGCATCCGGATCCTTTGTGCCCATAGAGCTGATCAGCACAAACCGCGGGATTTGCTCCAGCACGCTCTGCTCAATGAGCCGAACGGTTCCGACATGATCCACATGCTCCGGATCTCCCGAGGTGCCGGCCCCTGCGGCGCAGACGACGATGTCCGCTCCTTTCATACCGCCTGTGAAAGCTCCCGACAAGTCCCCAAGGTAACCTTTGGCTCCTGCGGATTCCAGTTCCCGGAGGTGCTCCTCTTTACGGACCAGACCTCTTACGTCATAGCCTGCCTCAACCAGCTTTGATACGATTCTGCGCCCGGTCTGCCCGTTTGCGCCTGCTACAAAAACCGTTGTCATCGTTTATCACCTCTACGAATGATTACCCCGATGCCCAGGGCGGGAACACAGGTTTTGATGGGATTCCAAAAATAAACAAATTCGCCAGGTCGGCGTCCGGGGGAACGAAACATCGACCTGGCGAATTCGGTTGGGAGTGGTCCATGATATATGGCATAGCAGGCAGGGCGAACGCGGTTCGTCCACTCTATGCTCCTGTTCTTTTTATACCCGGCGGGGATGGGGGTGAAACAGAAGTCTCCATTTTTCTTTTGCGGATTTTGCCGACTCGCTTTAAGATAGAAATACAAGCATATACAGACTTCATATAGAGGGAGATGGAGCGGGAGATGATCGAGCAAGAGAACGGCGTTTTTCCTGCGGTGTGCCCGCTGGATTGCCCGGATACCTGCGGCCTGCTGCTGCACAAGGAGAACGGTAAAATCGTCAAAGTGACCGGCAACCCCGATCACCCGATTACTCAGGGTGCGATCTGCAATAAGGTACGAAATATGACGGAGCGGGTTTATCATCCGGACCGGGTGCTGTACCCGATGAAGCGAACGGGGCCCAAAGGGGAAGGCCGGTTTGAACGGATTACCTGGGACGAAGCCGTGACGGAAATTACGCAGCGCTTTCGTGATATTATCGCGGAGCATGGCTCCGAAGCGATACTGCCCTACAGCTTCTATGGCAATATGGGCATTCTCAGCGTCGACGGCATGGACCGGCGTTTCCTCAATGCGCTGGGTACAAGCCGTTTGGACCAAACGATCTGCAACTCCGCCGGCGGCGCCGGCTGGAAATATACGATGGGCTTCGGCGGCGGGACGACGCCGGAGGATACCGAATACGCCGACCTGATTCTGGTCTGGGGCGGCAACATCATCAGCACGAACATGCACCAAGTCGTCATTGCGGAGAGAGCCCGCAAGCGCGGAGCCAAGGTGGTCGTCATCGACGTGCACCGGAACCGTACCGGCCAGTGGGCCGACTGGTTTATCCCGCTGTACCCCGGAACGGATACGGCGCTCGCGCTGGGCATGATGCACATCCTGTTCCGCGATGGACTGACGGACAACGGCTTTATGGCCAAATACACTATCGGCCATGAGGAGCTGCGAGTGCATGTGAAGGCGTACACCCCGGCCCGCGTATCCCAAATTACGGGCATTCCCGAAGAGGATATCGAGAAGCTGGCCCGTATGTACGGCGAGGCGGAAGCTGCCTACATTCACATCGGCAACGGCCTGCAGCACCATGACAACGGCGGCATGAACATCCGCAGCATCGCCTGCCTGCCGGCCCTGACCGGCCATTGGCTGAAGCAGGGCGGGGGCGCGGCCAAGTCCAACGGCGGCTATAACGCGATGAACAGCGAAGCGCTGGAACGCCCGGATCTGCGGCCGAACCCCGAGGCTCGCAGCATCAACATGAACCGGATCGGGGAAGCGCTGGCCATGACGGAGCAGCCGATCAAGGCGCTGCTTGTCTACTGCAGCAACCCGCTGGTCGTCGCGCCGGATACGGCACGGGTTCAGGCCGGATTTGCCCGGGAGGACCTGTTTACGGTCGTGCATGACCTGTTTATGACCGATACGGCGAAATACGCCGATATCCTTCTGCCGGCGACCTCTTCCTTTGAGAGCACGGACTTGTTCGGCTCTTACTGGCATCAATATGTTCAGATCCAGGAGCCTGTCATTCCTGCGCAGGGCGAGAGCAAGAGCAACGTGGAGCTGTTCTCCCTGCTGGGCCGGGCGATGGGCTTCGATGAAGAGGCCTTCTCCCAAACAGAGGAGCAGATGATCGAAGCGGCGCTGGATTATCCGGACAATCCCTATTTGAACGGAGTAACCTTGGGGTCGCTGAAGGAGCAGCGCTTCGTGAAGCTTGACATGACGCCAAAGCAGCACTATTTGGACCGGCTGCCGACTCCTTCCGGCAAAATCGAGCTGTATTCCGAAGCGATGAAGCAGGCGGGACTGCCGCCGCTGCCGGAGTATGTCCCGCTGAAGGAAGGCTACGACGGGCAGCGCCGTCCTGCGGCAGGAGAGAGCTTCCCGCTCATGTTCATTTCGCCGCCAAACCACAATTTCCTGAACTCCACCTTCGCCAATGTGGAAAAGCATCAGAAGCTGGAGAAGGAGCCGGTGCTGCAGATCCATCCGGAAGACGCCGCTGTCCGCGGTATTACTGACGGGGATCCCGTCTGCGTATACAACGAGCGGGGACGGTATGAGCTGAAGGCCGTGGTGACGGATAAAATGCTTCCCGGCACTGTCATTAGCCAGGGATTGTGGTGGGCAAAGGGAGGCCGCAGGCAGCGGGCCAACGCCTTGACGCCGGACCGCCTGGCCGACATGGGCGGCGGAGCCACGTTCTTCTCAACCACTGTCGAAGTAAAGCGTCAGTGAAGGTCATTGCGGGATGACACAATATGATAGATACTGTCATGTGGGACGGCCGACATAACGATTGATTGCTACAGGTGTCAGCCGGCTTTACGCTTGGCTGACACCTGCCGGAGAGCCCCCAGGGGCTTTCTTTTTTTCGTTCGTTATCTGCCGGTTTCAGAAGCCGGACATCGGCCCGGTCTCACCACATACCGCTGCACAGGAGATTCCTATCATGAAATTTCTGCAATCCTATCCTAGGGAAGTTCAAATATTTTTAGCGGCCAGCCTGATCAACTCGGCGGGCGGGTCGCTGATGTGGCCGCTCACCACCATGTACGTGTTTGAGGAGCTGGGCCACTCGATGGCCGATGCCGGCCTGGTCATCATGATCCAGGCGCTGGGCGGCATCGTCGGCCAGCTGCTCGGCGGCGCGCTGTACCACCGGGTCGGGGTGAAGCGGCTCATCGTCGGATCGCTCGGCCTGAATGCGCTTGGTTTGTTCGCCCTGCCTTTCATCAGTCCATATTGGTATATATACATGGCTCTGATGGGCTTTATCGGCTTCTGCAACGCCGTGTCCATGCCGGCGATTCAGGCGTTCATCGGCTACCGCTTTGCCGACCGCCGGGGCGAGCTGTTTAACGTCGTGTATGTCGCCAACAACATCGGCGTCGCCCTGGGGACGGCGCTGAGCGGATTCCTAGCGGATCTGTCCTACGACCTGACCTTTATTCTGAACGGGGTCACATCGGCGGTCTTCGCCATGTTTTTCCTGAATTATCTCAGCCGGCTCGATAAGGAGCAGGGGCCGGTTCATCTGCAGAAAAAGGACAAGCCCGAGCGTGCCGACGGCACCTGGTCCCTGCTCTGCAATACGAGGGTGTACCTGTTCATCGGCATCGGTTCCCTGTTCCTCTGGCTGGGGAACTCGATCTGGAACACGGGTGTGTCCCCCTTCATTATCTCCGAGGGCATGCCGAAGCGGGCTTACGGTTTCCTGTGGACGATGAACGGCATTCTCATCTTTGTCGCCCAGCCGCTGACAAACCTGATCAAGCGCTGGTTTGCGCGGACCTCCTCGGCTCAGATTACGGCCAGCGGTCTCTTTTATCTGGGGGCCTACCTAGTCATTGCAGGTCTGCACAGTTATCCCGGAATGGTTATGGCGATGATCCTGGCGACGCTCGGAGAGATGCTGATCTCGCCGGCCATACCGGCTTTTATTTCCGATCACGCCTATAAGGCGGCTCCGTTCTATATCGGTTTGACTGGGGGAATGGGGGCTGTCGGAAGAATGGCAGGGCCCTATGTCATGGGAATACTGTACGATAACGGAGGAATCATGCCGGTGACCTGGCTGGCGATTGGGGTAGCGGTGCTGTCGGTCGTGTTCTTTGTGACGCATGCGGTTCGCAACCGGCAGGCGGAGATGGAACTGGCCGAATCCTTCGGAAGCTGACGATGACCTGAATATCCATGGACCCGGTCCTAGTTTACAATCAACGAGGTGAAGCTGTTATGCCATCCGAACATCGTGTTTTGACCATCCGCCTCTCGGAAATGAGGGATGCCCAGGCGCTGATGGAGATCGACGCTCTCGTATGGAACGAGTGGACCGCTCCGGAACCGGTCCGCTGGTCTTCCCGGGAGGATTATCTGCGTCACTGCCCTCCGGGTTCCCAGCTGGTAGCCGTGGTGGACGGCGTGCTGTGCGGGTACATCGGATTTCGTCCGGCTACGGGCCTTTCCAGCAACAGCCATGTTTGTGAAATCAACATTGCGGTTCATCCCGATTATCAGCAGGAGGGGATCGGGTCGAGGCTGATCGAGGCGGGTAAGAAGTGGGCTCAGGAGCAAGGAAAAAGAAAGCTGAGACTGCGGGTCCTGTCTTCCAATCCCGGGGCCATCGCCTTTTACCGCAAGTGCGGATTCGTACAGGAGGGCTGCCTGGAACGGGAATTTTGTATCGGCGGCCGTGATGTCGATGATATTTTGATGAGCTGTTTTCTGGCGCGTCCTTGATGGGGCTATGGGGCTATCTGCTTTGTAAAATGCCATGATCTGACATTTTTTGTGCATAATTAGTCAGTCTGCCCGATATAAAACGGTACAAAAGGGACTTTCACAAGGTGGAGGTTCCTTTTTATACTATAATTAACGCTTTGTCATCAGCAGCATTCAAGAATCCGAATGGTTTCATCCCCGAATGATCAGTTTAAAAGGGTATAGCAGAATTTATAGAAGAGGGGTCATAAGAGAATGGATCTTCATCTTGATGGTAAAAAGGCGCTTGTCATTGCATCCAGTCAAGGACTGGGCAAAGCGATCGCCGCTGAACTGGTGCGAGAAGGAGCCGATGTGATGCTGGTCAGCCGCAGCGACGGCAAGCTGGAGGCGGTACAGCAGGAGCTGCAGAAGCTCGGCAGCGGCGTGGTGGAATATTATGCGGCGGACATTACGATTCCGCATGAAGTGGAAGCGATGGTGCGTTATACGGCCGAAAAGTTCGGCCGCATCGATATATTGGTGAATAACGGGGGCGGTCCGTCTCCGGGAACGTTTGAAACGCTGACGGATGAGGACTGGGATAAGGCTTTCCAGCTGAACCTGCTCAGCTATGTCCGAATGATCCGTGAGGTGCTCCCGCATATGAAGGGTTTGGGCGGGCATATCGTCAATTTGACGTCTACCTCGATCAAGCAGCCGATTCCCGGGCTCATTCTGTCCAATACGTTCCGCAACGGCGTAGCCGGCATGAGCAAGTCCTTGTCCCAGGAGCTGGCTCAGTACGGGATCCTGGTGAACACGGTGGCACCGGGGCGGATCGAGACCGACCGGATCATCCAGTTGAACGAATCGAATGCCAAAGCGAAGGGTGTCAGCGCGGAAGAGGTCGCAGAGCAGTCCCAGAGCGAAATTCCGCTCGGACGGTACGGAACGCCGGAGGAATTCGCCAAAGGCGTTGTATTCCTGTTATCGGGTGCCAACACCTATATTACCGGCACAACCCTTGTCATTGACGGCGGGCTGGTCCAGGCTCTCTAGGGGTCGCTCCAGCTCGTGTAATTCTTTTGGACCGGCACACCCTCAAATGCTATGATGGAAGCAAGATGATCAATTTGGAGGGAAGCCGCAATGAATCAGGTGGATACCGATTACCGGATCGTATCGGTGAACGTCGGCAAGCCGGTGACGGTGGAGTATATGGGCAAACCGCTGACGACCGGCATACATAAACGCCCGATTGAAGGAGAAGTGTTCGTCGGACGCACGCAGATGGACGGGGACGGCCAGGGCGACATGAAAAATCATGGCGGACCGGACAAGGCCGTTTGCGTCTATCCCGTGGAGCATTACGCCTATTGGGAGAGAGCGCTGGGGATTCCGATGGAATGCCCGGCTTTTGGCGAGAATTTGACCGTATCGGGGCTGCTGGAAGAAGAGGTGTGCATCGGCGATACGTTGGAGATCGGCGGGACGGTGATGCAGGTCGCCCAGCCGAGATTTCCCTGCTTCAAAATCGCCAGCAAGCATGGGGTGACCGACTTCCCGGCACGGGTGCTGGATACAGGTTACAGCGGGTTTTATCTCCGCGTGCTCCAGGAAGGGGTGCTGGACCGCCAGTCGTCCATCGTCAAGCGTGAATCCTACCAGGGCAGCGTGACGGTGGCTGCGGTTCTGCGTCAGCTGGCGCTGGGCCGCAAGCGGGCGGACCGGGAAGAGATCGCCCGGATGCTCGAAGTGGAGGCCCTTGCTTCGAACGTGAAGGAGCAGTTCAGCTACTGGCTGGCCTAAACGGGACAGGCTCCGGCCAGACTGCCTGCCCCCATGTTATTCAGCAGTTGCTGAACGTCTGAGCATCGCCAAATGATCGCTCCAACGAATCGCAAAATGCCGCCGTCCCCTGTCTGTTGAACAGGAGCGGCGGCATTTTGTCTGCCTGGAAGGAAAGGGTTTCAAAACGGGCTACCGGAGCAGCTTCCACTCGCTTTGCACCATCCCATACACGGCGTGATTCACGTAACCCTGGGGCAGCTTCTCTGCTTCACGGACGATTCCCTCGAGAACGAACCCCAGCCGTTCGGGGATCGCGCGGCTGCGGTGGTTGCCCGTTGCGCAGCGGATTTCGACCCGGTTGAGATCCATCTCCATCAGGGCATAATCGACAAAGGTCCGGCAGGCGCTGGTCATGATGCCCTTGCCTTCAAATTCCTTCCCCAGCCAGTAGCCGATGCTGACAGAGCGGTTGTTCCAATCGATCTGATGATAGCTGATCAGGCCGGCGATCTCATCGTCCACCCAAATGCCGGCGGAAATTCCGCCGTTTTCGGCCCCCTGCTTAATGGCGTTTCTTACAAAATTGGCCGTATGCTCCACTTCACGGATCGCATCCACCCAGGGGAGCCATTCCCGCAGCCGGTCACGTGACCGGTCGGTCAAGTGAAACAGCGGGCGTGCATGCTGCAGCGCCAGGGGTCTGAGCTCAATTTGGTCGTCAAGCGCGTATGTAAACATCAATGAATCCCTCTTTCTTTTCCCAAGATCGGCGAAATTGGCGGCCAGCTTATAAATGTAACCAACCATGCGTTTTCACTTCTCCCCTCTTACTTAACGGGACGCTTTAGCCTTTTGTTCCAATGCGTATATATCATCTTCCAGGGATATCATTCTCTGGCTGACCACATGGCGGCAGTCGCTCAGCGCCTGGTTGTACACATGCGGAGCGATGTGCGACATAAAGAAGTCCAGCACGCCGTCCGCTGCCAGCTCACCGATCGCTTCGCCGCGTTCATTCTCAAAAAACTGCTGGATCTGCTGAATCGCCTGGTCCCGCTGTTCTTTCCCCAGCTTCATCGATGGCATATGCCTTTAGGCCCCCTTCGGCTTTTACTTCCATGCTACCTTATTCCTCAAATGGCGTCAAAATGGTATTAGCCCCAATTTTCATGTTTGACCCTGGATTGGGGAAGGATGTAGAAGTCTTCGTGTTCACGTAAAAGGGGAGAGGAGCGCGAATGATTGAACTCTCCCGGCATTACAGGTATATTTATATGAAACAAGCTTTATACAGAGAATAAGATGGACGAAGTCTATCTATAAAGAAGACTTTATGGATGAAAGGTTGATAACTGTGGAGAAACCAAGCACTCCCTCCAATTTTATTAAAAATGTCATATCGGAAGACCTGAAGTCGGGCAAGGTTCAGAAAGTGGTCACCCGCTTTCCTCCGGAACCGAACGGCTATTTGCATATTGGGCATGCCAAGGCGATCTGGATCAACTTTGCGCTTGCCGGCGAATTCGAAGGGGCAACGAACCTGCGCTTTGACGATACGAACCCGCTGAAGGAAGACGTGGAGTTCGTCAGATCCATTGAAGAAGACGTGAAATGGCTTGGATACGAATGGGCGGAAAAGCGTTACGCCTCGGACTATTTCGATGAAATGTACAACCGTGCGGTGCTTTTGATTAAAAAAGGCAAAGCGTATGTCGACGATCAGACAGCCGATCAAATCCGCGAGACGCGCGGCACGCTGACCGAGCCGGGCCAGAACAGCCCTTACCGTGACCGCAGCGTGGAAGAGAACCTCGAACTGTTTGAGAAGATGCGCAGTGGCGAGTTCAAGGATGGGGAGAAGGTGCTTCGCGCCAAGATCGACATGGCCTCGCCGAACATCAACCTGCGGGATCCGGTCATTTACCGAATCGCCCATGCCGCGCACCATAACACGGGGGACAAGTGGTGCATTTACCCGATGTATGCGTTCGCCCATCCGTTGGAGGACGCGCTCGAAGGCGTGACGCATTCCCTCTGCTCGTTGGAGTTCGAGGATCAGCGCCCGTTCTATGATTGGGTTATCCAGGAATGCGAAATGGAGAGTACGCCGCATCAATACGAATTCGGCCGCTTGAATCTGGCGCAGACGCTGACCAGTAAGCGGAAGCTGAAGCTGCTCGTGGACGAGAAGATCGTTGACGGCTGGGACGATCCCCGCATGCCGACAATTTCCGGACTCCGCCGCCGCGGCTACACGCCGGAAGCGATCCGTAATTTTGTGTACGAGACCGGCATCTCGAAGAGCCAGGGCCTGGTGGATCTGCAAATGCTGGAGCACTTCATCCGCGAGGATCTGAAACTGAAGGCACCGCGGACGATGGCGGTGCTGCGGCCGTTGAAAGTGGTCATTACCAACTATCCGGAAGGCCAGGTCGAATGGCTCGAAGCGGAGAACAATACCGAGAACCCGGACATGGGCACGCGGCAAATCCCGTTCTCGCGCGAAATTTACATCGAGCAGGACGACTTCATGGAGAACCCGCCGAACAAATACTTCCGTCTATTCCCGGGCAACGAGGTCCGGTTGAAAAATGCTTATTTCATTAAATGCCATGATTTCGTGAAGGACGAGAACGGCGAGGTGACGGAAATTCACTGCACCTATGATCCGGAGACGAAGAGCGGTACCGGCTTTACCGGCCGCAAGGTCAAGGGGACCATCCACTGGGTAGAAGCTTCCCATGCCGTACCGGCCGAGTTCCGTCTGTACGAGCCGCTGATCAAGGCGGAAGAGACGGATGCCCCAGCCGAGGAGAACGAAGCCGAAACGGCGGAGAAAAGCTTCCTGGACGAAATCAACCCGAACTCCCTCGAAGTGCTGCACGGCTTTGTGGAAGCGGACATGAAGAATGCCAAGCCGGAGGACAAGTTCCAGTTCTTCCGGCACGGATATTTTAACGTGGATTCGAAGTATTCCGCGCCCGGACAACCGGTATTTAACCTGGTCGTCTCCCTGAAGAGCTCCTTTCAAATGCCGAAATAAGACGGGAGTGCACAGGAACCCAGTGTCCAGATCTGCAACGATCGAATGAGATATATAAAAGCCAGCCGCGGATGCAAATCATCCAGCGGCTGGCTTTTTGTTCAGCTTGCCCGGTTTCTCAGATATCCAGGCTTGGCCCGAAGATCGGACAAGGTTTCCTTAGAACAGTGAATCGTCATCATCGGCAGGCCCGGTCACCGTTCCAGCAGCCCCTGCCTGGGTATGATGCTGCATGCGAATCCAATACCACATAATGCCGAAGCCGGCCGCGCCGATCAGCGCCAGCATCACGCAGATTTTGTACATGGCCGCGCCGCCGAAGTTTTGGAACAGCCAGCCGCCGGCCAAGCTGCCGAGCATGCCGGAAATGCCGCTCCAAGTGAGCGTGTACAGCGCCTGGGCGGGTCCGCGGAAGGGGGCCGGCGTCAACAGGCGCACCACCTGAGTTCCGACAAAGAAGAAACCGCCGAAGGTGATGCTGTGGAGGATCTGGATCACGGCGATTTCGACCGCACTCGTGGCATTGGCCATCAGCTGCCAGCGAAGGACGAACAGAAGGCTGACAAGGGAAAGGCAGCCCACAAGCGTGGATAGCTTTCGCCTCAGATAACGATTGAACAGAATCAGCACGCCGATCTCCAGAATGGACGACAGGAAGACGGCCAGTCCCACGACCGTTTTCGATCCTCCCAACTCCGTGATGTAGAGCGACATGAACGTATTATTCATAAAGGTGGGAACGGAGACAGCCACCCCCAGAATAATAAATGCAATAAAATAACGATTCACCGCAAACCTGCCAAAGCCCCGAAGGCGCATCGGCGGCGTTTCGGAGGTCCGTTTGAGTGGGGGCAGGATCAGGACGGACACGATCGCCAGGACAAGAATCCCCGTAAACACGAAGGAAAGGCGGGAGATTCCGATCCGGTCGAGGAAGAGGCCGGCCGCCACAGCCGTCACCGCCCAGCCTATAGAGCCCCACATCCGGAACGCGCCGAACCGGTGCGGCTGATCGGGAATATAGCCGAGAATCAGCGTGTTGCTCTGTGCAAACATCGGGCTTTGAAAGAAGAAAAAGAGCATCATGGCGACATAAATCATCGTAAACGTGTCGGCATGAAATACAAATTGAGTCAGCAGCAGGGTGCCCGCCATCATGAGAAGCAGGCTGCGCTTCGTGTCCCGCAGGCGTTCGCTGGCAAACATCCAGACCGGATTGGCCAGCAGGGAGATCAGCGGCCCCATTGCCATCAGGCTGCCGATTTCCAGTTTGTTCATTCCCGCATCCTGCAGGTATAATTGAAAGTAGCTGGTGAAAATCACCATGGTGCCGTAGATTAAAAAGTTGAACGCCTTGAGCGGCGTTAACGAAGACGGCTTGCTTACGTTTTCCTGCACGCTAGCACATTCCTTTCCGGCCGTTTGCTAATATATAGGTTGAACTGAAGTTCCGCATTGTAATCTTCTGATGAGCCGATCCGTGCGCAAAGTTAGAAATTCTACCGTTCATTCCCTATCGTAAGCGGCGTTTTAAAGACTGCCAATCCCACTTTATCATTAGTTGAAAAGGGATACAAACCAACTTTTGAGAATTATCCCATAATTTATTTGGCTCTACTTTAAATGTATGAAAAATAGGACCTGGATTGTCTGCAATTGCTTGTAACGGAGGGGATGAGACGGACGATGTTGAATATGACAGGAATCCTGCTGGCCGGGGGCCGATCCAGCCGGATGGGTACCGATAAGGCGCTGCTGAGCGTGAACGGTGAAACGGTGATCGGGCGAGTCATCCGTATGATGTCGCCTGCTGCTTCAAGGATCATCATTTCGGCCAATGACGACGAAAAATATGCCTTCCTGGACAAAGAAGTGGTGCATGACCGTTATCCGGGGCAGGGGCCACTGTCCGGGCTGGATGCCGGACTGCATGCCGCCGCCACGCCCTGGAGCGTCGTTGCGGCTTGTGATATGCCGTTTGTGACGGAAGAGGTTTTTCGTTTTCTGGCACGGAAGGCAGAAGAAACGGCGGCGGTTACGAATGATGAAGGCGGCTTCCAGGCCATCGTCCCGGTATCGGGAGGGCGCATTCAGCCGCTGCTGGCTGCCTACCATCGCGGCGTCCTGCCGTCTTTGGAGCAATGCTTGTCTTCCGGACGGCTGCGCCTTACCGAGTGGCTGGATCTGCTGAAGGTGTGCTATGTCTCCGAAGAAGAGCTGATCCAGGAGCTTGGGCCTGGTGCGGTCAAGGCCTTCTATAACATGAATGAGCCTTTAGACTATAAGCAAGCCATGACAGGTCTTTCTTGAGCGGGGATTTTTGTTAAGTTGTCTATATATTCCGATTTTATGTATTAAAAAAAGGACGTGCTCTTTCCCGTTTGGGAAGAGAGGCACGTCCTTTTTATTTTGAAGAAATTAATCTTCTACTTTCGGTTTGCGGAATTTCATCAGGAACTCGTACACTACCGGCACGATAACCAGCGTCAGCAGCGTGGAGCTGACCAAACCGCCGATAACCGTGATGCCGAGGCCTCTGGAGATGATGCCGGCACTGTTCTCCAGTCCCGATACGAGCGGCAGCAGGGCACCGATGGTAGCGAGTGCCGTCATCAGAATCGGGCGGAGACGGGTGGCTCCGGCTTCCAGCAGCGCTTCACGCGTTGACAAGCCTTCGCGTTCCTTGTGAATCACCCGGTCGATCAGAACGATCGCGTTGGTAACGACGATACCGATCAGCATCAGGGCGCCCATCAGGGCCGATACGTTCAGCGTCTCTCCGCCGATCCAGAGGCCGACAAGTCCGCCAATGATCGTAAACGGCAGGGAGAACAGGATCGCAAACGGCGCCAGGCCGCCGCCGAAAGTCACGACGAGCACGAAGTAGACGATGGCGATCGCCGCAGCCATGGCCAGGCCGAGCTGGGTGAACGTATCGTTGATCTGCTCGGTGGTGCCGCCGAATTTAACTTCGACGCCGTCCGGCAAGTCGATCTTGTCGATTTCCTTCTGCAAGTCTGAAGAAGCTTTGCCGACGTTGGAGGTAACGATGTTGGCCGTCACGTCCACGACCATTTTGCCGTCGTTGCGGGTGATCGTATCCGGCGACGTGCCTTTTTCCACTTTGGCGACGTCTTTGATCGGAACGTTCATGCCCAGCGGCGACTGAACCGTTTCGTTCTCAATGTCGTTGATGCTCTTGTATTCCTTGTTGTCGGTTTCGATATAAACCTTGTAGTCTTTGTTATCGACCGTCACTTCGGTCAGCACCGGACGCTCGCGGACCGGGCTCAGCTTCATGGCGATTTGACCGGCTGTCAAGCCCAGCGAGCTGAGTTTTTGCTGATCCGCCACGATCGTGTATTGGTCATAAGCTTTGGTAAGGCTTGTTTTCGCTTTTTCAAAATCTTCCGTATTCGCCTGTACCAGCTTCAGAATTTGCTCGGAGACCGGCTTGATATCATCCAGGGTGTTGCCGTAGACGCTGACGCTGAGCGAACTTCCGCCCATGCCGCCAGACATGTCCATCAGGCTCCATTCTCCGGTGGATACCTGTTTCTTCAAACCTTCCACGAGGTTCTTCTTCACGTTCTCGAAGTCTTTGGTATCTTTGTTGTACTCTACATAGAACAGACCCGAATTGGACGACGAGCCCCCGGCCAGCGGATTGCCGCTGCCGCCGACGGAGTACTGCATCTTATCGATGTTCGGCTGGCCCAAAATGTATTTCTCGGCCTCAAGGGCACGCTTCTCCACGGTTTCCAGCTGAGCACCAGGTTCAGGCGAGTAGGTCACCATGATGTATTTGTCTTCCTGATCCGGCAGGAAGCTGGTGCCGATCAGCGGGGTCAGGAAGAAGCTTGCTACGAGCAGAATGACCGCCGATCCGAACGTGATCAGCTTGTGGGACAAGGCCCAGTTCAGAATCCGCTGGTAGCCGCGGGCCATCCGGCCCGGCTTGTCGTGATCATGCTGCTTGGAGGCCTTGATGCCCTTCTTGAACAAGGTGTGGGCCAGCATCGGCACGAGCGTGATCGCTACGAGCAGGGAAGCCAGCAGGGCGAAGACCATTGTGAGCGCAAACGGCATGAACAGCTCGCCGACCATGCCGGTGACGAATGCCAGCGGCAGGAAGACCGCGATCGTTACGATCGTCGAGGACATGATCGGAACGAACATCTCGCGCGTCGCTTCGCGGATCAGTTCGCGTCCGCGCAGCTTCTCACCGCTGCTGGTCAAGCGGCGGTAAATGTTCTCGATGACGACGATGGAGTCGTCGACGACGCGGCCGATCGCGACGGTCATCGCGCCGAGGGTCATCATGTTGAGCGTAATGTCGAGCCGCCACAGAATCAGCAGGGCGATCAGCAGCGAGAGCGGAATCGACAGGATCGAGATGATCGTGGAGCGAATGTTCCGCAGGAAGATCAGAATGATGATAACGGCAAAGAGCGCGCCGAAGACCGCTTTATCCAGCATCGTCGACACGGAGTCTTCGATCGGTTTGCCCTGGTCGAGCAGCACCGTAAGCTCCATGCCCTTGAACTGTCCTTCAAGGTCTTTGGCTTTATCCTTCACGGCATTGACCACATCCACCGTGTTGGCGTCATTGTCCTTGACGATCTGCAGGCCGATCGAGGCCTTGCCGTTCGTGCGGGACACCGACTCCGCGCTGCCGACCACCTTGATGTCAGCGATATCGCTGAGCTTCACCGTCGGAATGCCGGTCGGAATACCGGCCTGGCCGCCTTGAACGGATGCTGCAGCATCGCCTGCCTCAGCGCCGCCTGCACCGGCTGTGCTGCCTGCGCCTGCACCAGCTGCGCCTGCACCAGCTGTGCTGCCAGCTCCCGCGGCACCGGCACCTTGACCGGCTGCCCCGGCACTACCGCTCTGTCCTTGTGCGCTGCCCGCTCCCGGCGTAACCGGAATCGTCAGTTTTTTCAAATCATCGAGCGTCGTGATGTTGCCGTCCACGACAACCGCTTTGGAGGACTGCTCCAGGTTGAACAGGCCGAGCGGAACCCGTACGGAAGAGCCTTGAACGATGCCCTTAACGGTATCTTCGGTCAGGCCGAGCTGAGCCATTTTCTCCTTATTAAATGTCAGCTGCACTTCTTTCACGTATTGTCCGGAGACGGAGACGGAAGCGACGCCCGGAATTTTCTCCAGTTCAGGCACGACTTCGTTCTCAATGTTTTTGGTCAGACCCTCCAGGTCGCTTGAGCTGTCGGACGCACTGAGGGATACGACCGGAAACGAGCTCAGGCTGAACTTGGAGATTGTCGGCTTCTGGGCACCGTCAGGCAGCGTCACTTCGTTGAGCGCTTCCCGAACGGCAGCCGTGGCCTGATCGAGGTCCGTGCCGTAATCGAATTCCATGGCGATGTTGGCTGCGTTCTCCATTGACGTAGAGGAGACGTTCTTGACCCCGTCCACGTTCTGCAGCCGCTGCTCCAGCGGGATCGTAATGTCCTGCACGACGCCTTCCGGCGCAGCGCCCGGATAAACGGCAGTCACGCTAAGGAACGGGATGTTGATGTTCGGAATCGTCTCCTGCTTCATCACCAGCCCGCTGTACAAGCCGGCGGCGGCGACGATGACCGTCAGGATCCAGATGGCGAATTTATTGTTCAATGAAAAATTAATAATGCTCTTCATTTCGCAGGTTTCTGCTCCTCTCCTTTATATCTCTTGCTCACGTTTCAGGTACGATCGGTTCTTGAAAACACGTACAGCTTGCAGATTTCCTTCAGTTCGCGGCTTAAGGAACCAAGCTCGGGCACGCTCTCCAGGTTGGCGATCATGCCGGCCAGAATCGCTTTGCGCGGTTCGATGTCCCGAAACTCCTTATCGATGATGTCGATCGATTCCTGGGCCAGGTCACGCACCGGTCCCTCCTGGAGCTTGTCCTTCAGCAAATCCCGCATCTGCTTGGTAATGATCAGCGGGTGCCGCAGGCTTCCGCCGGACCGGTCCTTCAGCTTTTCCGTCCACTCGGTCCATATTCCCGGGGAAATAAGCGGATCCCGCTGCGACCGGACCATGCTGCCGACGACTTCGTCCAGCAGGTACACGATATGGTCGGCAACCCGCCGGATGTTGAGCGGCAGACCCGGAATAAACAGCGTCCGGATATATCCGTCGAGAAGGCCCACCACAAACATGGTAAGGTCCAGCGTGTAGGGATACACATCATCCCCGTAAATTTGCTCGAGCTTGTTTTTAAACCACTGGATGCCGATGATTTGCTTCTCACGCAAATGTTTCTGGGACGGAGGCTTTTTACCCGAGGCATGGTGATCCTGAATTTGCACCACCAGGAACTCGCGGAGCTCCACGAGCAGATTCAGCACGACTTCCAGCTGTTTCCGCAGCTGTTCTTTGGGAGTCAGAAGGTGTTCTTGTTCCACCTGCATGACGCTGTCCCGGATCAGGCCCTCACAGTACAGGTAGATGCTGCTCTCCAAATCCTCCTTGGATTTAAAATGCAAATACAAGCTGCCTTTGGACATGCCGCAGTATTCCGCGATTTCCTGCATGGAGGTGGCCGAAATCCCTTTTGTGGAAAACAGCTGCAGGGCGGTTTTCAGAATCTGTTTTTTCTTGTCCGCCAGTTTCTCAGACAAATGCACCTTCACTCCTTTCTGACACTCGGGTTCTCAAATTGACCGTTTAGTCAGAACGATTATATTACAAAGCGAAGCCTGTTTCAAACAGCCGGGCACTCTTTACAAAAAAAGGCACCTTCCTGGTTGTAATACGCAGGAGGGTGCCGGTTCGGCTTCAAATATATAAGGAATGAATGTGGCAAAATTGTGACGGTTTCGATGGGCGGTTCGTTAACCCATGCAGCCCGGAAACATGCCGGTTGAAATGGCCAGCCGGTTCCAGCAGTTGATCGCGTTGATCGCCATGAGCAGGTCGATGATCTCTTTCTCGTCAAAATGTTCCCTGACCCTGCCGAACACTTCATCCGGGACGCCCGCCTCGGAAATTTTCGTTACATATTCCGCAAGCTCCAGCGCGGCACGCTGCTGCTCCGTAAACACAGGTGCTTCCCGCCATACGCAGACCAGCGTCAGCTGCTCCTGGTAATCTCCCAGCTTGAGCAAGTCCTTGCTGTGCATATCCAGGCAAAACGCGCATCCGTTAATTTGCGACACCCGGATTTTGATCAGCTCGTAGAGCACTTTGTCGATCGATGTGTTGTGGGCAAACTGCTCAAAAGCAAGCATCGCTTTAAAAGCCGGCATATTGGCATCCCTGTAATTCAATCTGATTCTCATCGATAACAGCCTCCTTTAAGTTCATTCACAAAGAAGACTGATCAGGGACGGAATTTGTGACATCGTTCCATAAAAAAAGCAAAAAAAATTATGAGATCAGCTTCAAACCTACCGCTGAGGCCAAAATCATGGCAATAAACAAAATTCGCCGCCATTCCTTGGGCTCGCCGAACAGAAACATGCCGGCCAGCGTGCTGCCGACCGTGCCGATGCCGGTCCAGACCGCGTACGCCGTTCCCATTGGAATCGAGTTCATGGCGTAGGACAGCAGGGAAAAGCTGAGCGCAAAGGACAGGATCAGCATGGCATAGGCCGGGAGCCCTTTCTTTTGCGTGACGCCTTTGATGCCGATGACCCCGAACATTTCGCACAGGCCGGCGATGACGATTGCAATCCAAGCCATCAGTGATTCGCCCCCTTTTGTTCCTTGCCGTCTTTGTCGGTGACCAGCTTAAGGCCGATCACTCCGGCGAGAAGAACGAGAATGAGCAGTATCTTGGGCCAGCGGAACGGTTCGCCGAAGAACAGCATCTCGGCGACGACGGTGCCGGCCGTTCCCAGGCCGGTAAACACCGCGTACACTGTCCCAACCGGCAGATGGTTCGAAGCGTCAATAATGAGAACGAAGCTCGCGATGATGGCGATGACGGTAAGAATCCATTCGAGCGCATTGTCCGAGTGCTTCAGGCCGGACACCCACAGCACTTCCACAACGCCCCCGATAATAACAGAAAGCCAGTGGCGGTTCATGATGATCCTCCTTTAATGTCCGTTAGGATGCCACTTGCGTCAAATATGATGAATGCCCGCCCAGTATACGGGCCATGCGGCTGCCAGCCGGCGCTGCGAACCCTCCAGCCCTCCGCACACCATTTCGATGAGGACACCGTCGATCAGCGTCATATAGGCGACGGCCGCACCATCCGGATCCTTAACCGGGAGATGGCCGGCGGAAGCGTGGTGGCGCATGACGCGAATCATCCGCTTTTCCATCGAATCCAGAAACGGAAAGACCAGTTCCATGACCTGATCATGCAACGAGGAAGGCGGAAAGTAGGCCATGCGCAGCACAAACTTGGTTTTGCTGCTCCGGGTGTACTCCTCCTGGAGATACTCCAGCAGTCCTTTAAGCCGCTGCTCGAGGGGCTGGTCTTTCAGGCTGATATAACGGCGGATAATCCGGGTCCCTTCCTCATCGAGGGCGCCTTTCAGCGTCTGCAGGAAGAGCTCATCTTTCCCTTTGAAATGCGCGTAAATGGACGGCTTTTTGATGCCGACTTCCTCGGCTATTTTTTGCAGGGACGCTCCTTCATATCCATCCTTGGCAAAATGCGATAGTGCAGCTTCGAGCAAGGTGTTTTTGGCGTTCATATCATCGACTCCTATTGGCTACCTAACGGTCGTTAGGTGTTATTTTTTCACATGATGCGGCCAATGTCAAGAAAGATGGGCATTCTAACATCAGGCGGGCACGGCATTTTTGAGCAAGCTTGTCCGTTCGATAAAAATTCGTAGGAAGTTTGAACTTGTTCATGTAAAATATACCTTATGGGTTTGGACGATGACCATGGATAGGCATGTTTTTTAATGATACTTAAGAGAGGTAACATATGAGACGGGGAATACAAATCTTTATCATTGCCGCCATATTATTTGCGTTTTACTATTTTGGTTTCGGCGTGTTCGGCAAAACCGCGGGAACCATTGTCAGTATATTTTCCACGCTCACCGTCGTGTCGCTCGGGTTCATGATTTTTATGGAGAACCGCAACCCGTCCTCGACGATGGCCTGGATTCTGCTGCTCGCCCTGATGCCGGTGGTGGGGCTGTTCTTTTATCTGCTCTTCGGGCAACACTACTTCAAACGGCGCAAGTTCGATAAAAAAGCCGAGCAGGATCTCAGAACGTATGACCGGCTGGAAGAGAATAATGTGCGGTTCCACCCGGATCTCTCTTCCTTCAACCCCATGCAGCAGCAGCTGCTGCATCTCTCGCAGCGGCTGGCGCGGACTCCGATTTCTTTCTCCAGCGATACCAAAGTGCTGACCAACGGGCAGGAAACGTTCTCCACCCTGCTGAAGGAGCTTGAGAAGGCCAGGCATCATATTCATATGGAATACTACATTTACCGCGCCGACCATATCGGAACAAGGATTCAGCAGATTTTAATTGAAAAGGCCAAAGCCGGCGTGCAGGTCCGTTTTATGTACGATGCCTGGGGAAGCATGCAGCTGCCCAAATCGTTCCTCCGGACCATGCAAGAAGCCGGGGTTCAAGTCGTCGCGTACGGAAGCTCCAAGGCTTTTTTTCTCTCCCGGGTCAACTTCCGCAACCACCGCAAAATCGTCGTGATCGACGGCAAGGTCGGCTTTATCGGCGGGCTGAACGTGGGGGACGAGTACCTGAGCCGCAATGCGGCTTACGGCTTCTGGAGAGATACGCATATGCGCGTCAGGGGTGAGGCGGTGCGGACACTGCAAATTATTTTCCTGCAGGACTGGCTCTATATGACGGGGGAAAAGGTGCTGGACGCCGAATATCTGTCTCCCGAGCTGGCGGAAAGCAGCGGCGGCGCCGTGCAGATCATTCCGAGCGGACCGGACAACGACCGGCGCACGCTCAAAAATATTTTTTTCTCGATGATCACCTCGGCGCAGAAATCGGTCTGGCTGGCGACGCCTTATTTTATCCCGGACGACGATATCCTGACGTCCCTGCGCGTGGCAGCGATGTCGGGGCTCGACGTACGCATCCTTTTTCCGTCCAAGCCGGATAAGTGGCTGCCGTTCCTGGCTTCCCACTCGTATTTTCCGTCACTGCTCGACGTGGGCGTCAAAATTTACGAATACGAAAAAGGGTTTCTGCATTCCAAGCTGCTGATCATTGACGGCGAGGTGGCGACGATCGGAACCGCCAATATGGACATGCGCAGCTTCCATTTGAATTTTGAAGTGAACGCGCTGCTGGTGCAGACCGAGAGCGTGCAGCGGATCGTGTCGGACTTCGAGCGGGATTTGGTGTATACGAAGCAGATCATTCCCGATAAATTTAATAAGAAAAAAATACCGGAGCGCTTTATGGAATCCCTCGCGAGGCTGCTATCCCCTTTGCTGTAGCGGCTTTGCGGCGGTACGAGGTAGGCGAAAAAGCTTCTTTGGGGGGCCTGTGAGTGGTTGACATTCACGCGGCCGACCATTATATTTGTGATAATGATTCTCATTATTGTGGACGGACGTTATTAGACGGTTGTAAATCATATGATAGGCAGAATTGGGGGTTACGGGAAAGATGACGCTTTTGCAAACGGAAGCACTGACGCTGGGTTACGGCGATACCGATATTATTAAAGATCTGCATTTGGACATTCCCGAAGGCAAAGTTACGGTTCTGATCGGCAGCAACGGCTGCGGCAAATCCACGCTGCTTCGTTCCATGGCGCGTCTCTTGCGTCCGAAGAGCGGATCTGTACTGCTCGACGGTAAGGAAATCCATCGGACGTCGACCAAGGAAGTTGCCCGGAATATGGCAATTCTGCCGCAGGGGCCGACGGCTCCGGAGGGCCTGACTGTGCTTCAGCTGGTGAAGCAGGGGCGTTATCCGCACCAATCGTGGCTGAAGCAGTGGAGTGCGGAGGATGAGCGTCTGGTGAACGAAGCGCTGGAAATGACGCGCCTCACCGATCTGGCCGACCGCGCGGTTGATTCCCTGTCCGGCGGACAGCGGCAGCGGGCCTGGATCGCCATGACGCTGGCGCAAAACACCGACCTGATTCTGCTCGACGAGCCGACGACGTACCTGGATTTGAGCCATCAGATCGAAGTGTTGGATCTGCTGTATGAGCTGAACCGTGAGCAGGGACGGACGATCGTGATGGTGCTTCATGACCTGAATCTGGCCTGCCGTTACGCCGACCATATGATTGCCGTGAAGAACCAGGGCGTATACTGCGCCGGCGCACCGGAAGACGTGCTGACGCCGCAGATGGTCAAGGAAGTGTTCTGCATGGATTGCATGATTGCGGAGGATCCGATCTTCGGAACGCCGATGTGCGTGCCGCACGGCAAAGGCCGCTTGTGCGGAGACCGGTGCAAGCTGTCGGCGGTCTGCGAAGCTTAGGGAATGCGTTCCGTGAGCAGAGATATTGTTGAGCCTTAAGACAACGCTATAAAAGGTATTTAAGAAGGCGCTTCTGCATAACAGAAGGCGCCTTTTTTGCGTTACATAATCGTACCGGCGAGATATCGGGGCTCATCAGAATTCAGTGGCTGTGCTAAGGCCCGGGTCAAACCCCGGAGAATGGGGGGATGCCGTGAAAGCATTGGACTTGGTGACGGCTCAGAAGGTCGTAAATCCAAGCAGCTTCTGCACGCGGAACAGGAAATCCTTGAACCAGGTGGATTTTTCCTGATACGCGCTCAGGTCCAGGCTGTAGTGCCCGTCCCTGTTGTTCCAGAGCCGGTCAAAATAGCCGGCCACCTGCCGGTCCAGTGCATCGCCGCGCGGAACGGATATCCAGAGGTCGTTCTCCAGATTATAGTTATCCAGGTTCCGCGGCGTAAGATTGGTCGAACCGCCCATGATCACAGAACTGCCTGAAGGATTGGAGATGTACATCAGCTTCGTATGATACTGCTCCTCCGTCGTGTTATACCAGCGGATTGCGATACGCCCCTCGGAACGCTTGGTGAGTTCCTTCGCTACCGGGCGGTTCGGGATGCCGATTTTGTCCTGGCCGAAGGCGTTCTGATTGGGGTCAAGCAGCAGCCGGATGTTGACGCCGCGGTCGGCGGCATCCAGCAGGGCGCTCATCACCTTTTCATCGGCCAGATAGAACATGCCCATCCACAGGGTGGACCCTTGCGGCGCCCGGTTGATCTCCAGCAGCGTATATTTGTCGATCTTGCCTTCGGTCAGATAGCGGATACCTATTTTCCCTTGGGTTGATCTCTGAGCGCTCTCGGAGGCTGGGGCATATACCGGGAGCCGGTAGTCCCCGGACAGCCGGGCCGCCGCCTGCTCGCCTTTCAGAATATCGCCGATAATCGGGCCCTGCACCTCAAACGCAATATTGGAGTGGTAGGCGCTGGCATCATGCACGTTGCCGGAAGAGACCAGAGCGGTCTTCTCGCTGACCACAACCTTGCGGTGGTTGGCCTTGACGTTCAGCATTTTCAAATACGACCTTGCGGTGACCTTGGGCCCCTCGTTTGCCATCAGGTTCGGAATCCATCCGTTGCCGGACTGGCCGAACCATTGGATAAACGTCCGCCACACGGATGAGTAGATCGGGTTCGAATCCCGCAGCGGATCCACGTCGGTCACGACGACCTGGATGCCCGCCGCCTTCATCGCTTCGAGCAGGGGGTTCGGGGCGGAGCCGTAATTAATATTAATTGGGTCCGTAATAAAAACGATCTGCATCTGAGGGTACTGCTTTTTATGCGCTATGAGCTTGTCCGCCAAATCCTTGCTGACGGTCGGGAACTTCTGGCCTTTATGCTTGTAATCGTTAAACAGGAACAGATCGATGACAAGGAATTGCCGGGATTCATCGACAATCTGCATGATACGATTCGTTATCTGGGGCTCATGGATGACCTGCCCTTGGTTATCAGGGTAAGTCAAGTCGCGATAGAAGCGGACCTGATCGACATGGTAGAGCGGGCTCTCGTAGGAAATGCCGGGAGGAAGGGGCTTGTGTGTCTGGTAAACGATGACCCCAGCGAGCCAAAGGACGAGCAAGCAGGCCGCAGCCAGAATCCAGCGCAGTACCCGGCGCTTGCGGCTTTTTCCCTGCGGCTGCCGGCCGGCCGTACGTGCCTTGTACGGTTCAGGTGCTTGTTGGGAACTTATATGGTGGGTCATCGAATCATCGCCTCCTTTGCTTGTCCGCCAGCCGTTGGGTTAAACGGCAGGATTCCCGGGAGGCGGAACCTCACGGTCTTGAACCCTGCCTTGCATCGTTCCATGAATCTATCCACCTATTAACGTCGAAAGGGCCTTTTTGAAGCAGCTTGCCGCTGTCATTGTATGGGAAAAGGGCATGACGTCTTGTGACCGTTTAGAAAAAAGTGCCGTACAGCAAGTAAATATTCAGCGCAGCGATGACGGCTGCTACGATCCAGGCCAATATTCGCACCCAGCGCGGCGCGATGAAGGGTCCCATCTTAACGGGATCGGAAGTGAATTTGACCAGCGGGAACACGGCAAAGGACAGCTGCAGCGAAAGGATGACCTGGCTGAAGATCAGCAGCTGGCCGGTGGAGCCTTCCCCGTAAATTCCGATCACGATCACGGCGGGAACGATGGCGATCAGGCGCGTGATTAGTCGCCGGATCCATGGCTTCAGGCGGATGTTCATAAAGCCTTCCATGACGATCTGGCCGGCCAGGGTTCCCGTCAGCGTCGAGTTTTGGCCGGAAGCGAGCAGCGCGACGGCGAACAGGACGCTGGCCGCACCGGTGCCCAGGAGCGGAGTGAGCAGCTGGTAGGCGTCTTGAATCTCTGCTACTTCAGTATGCCCCGTTGAATAAAAGGCAGACGCGGCAAGGATTAGGATGGCCGCATTGACGAACAGGGCGATGGTGAGCGCCACGGTGGAATCCGCGGTAGCGAAGCGGATCGCCGATTTCTTGCCGGCGACGGACTCATCGTACTGCCGGGTCTGCACGATCGAGGAGTGCAGGTACAGGTTGTGGGGCATGACGGTCGCACCAAGCATGGCCAGGGCGATGTACAGCATTTCCGGGTTCTGCACGATGTCTGCCGTCGGCACGAATCCGGCCATGACGGCTCCCATCTCCGGCTTGGACAGGAACAATTCGACCCCGAAGCACATGATGATGACGGCGATAAACGAAATGACCAAAATTTCGATATGCCGGAATCCTTTGTTTTGCAGCAGCAGCACCAGAAGGACGTCTACGGACGTGATGAGGACGCCGGCCAGCAGCGGCAGGCCGAACAACAGCTGCAGCGCGATGGCCGAGCCGATAATTTCGGCCAGATCGCAGGCCGCAATCGCCAGCTCGCATAATATCCAGAGCCCGACGCTGACGGGCTTGCTGTAATGATCGCGGCAGGCCTGGGCCAAGTCCCTTCCCGTAGCAATGCCAAGGCGGGCGGACAGGGACTGGAGCAGGATCGCCATCAGGTTCGATATCATAATGACCGACAGCAGCGAGTAGTTGAACATGGCGCCGCCGGCCAAATCGGAGGCCCAGTTGCCGGGATCCATGTACCCTACGGCGACGAGGTATCCGGGACCCGCGAAGGCGAGCATCTTGCGGAAGAAGCTGCCCTTCAAGGGAACCTTCATCGATTTATGCACTTCAGGCAGGCTGGGCGGTCCGCCTCCTTTGCTCCAGCCGCTGCGGGCGGCGGCCAGTCGGCTCTCCTCACTTGCGTTCATGGGCAGCACTCCTTTCACAACCATTCTTTCGATCTATATCGGGTCTAAACAGATATCACATCCTATTGGAAAGCTCCTGGGCAGTTGCATGTACTTCAAAAATTTTCCCCAAGGAAACTTTTGTGGGCTCCTTGTAAGCGCTTCGGCCAGACAACCTGCAAAGCAGTTGATGCGTCGCTGTGACGTGTGCCCCTGTGCGTAGCCATCATTATACGGCGATGTGTGAACCGGGTCGCTGGAGGGGAGGGAAGCGGTCTTGTGAACTTGGGTCAGCCGAATGCATCATCCGTGACTCACGGGATGGATGATCTTCTCGGCTTGAGATGTGCTGGCGAATTTAACAAAGGTTCTGTGGTATAATACTTTTTTTAGAGAATCGTGGGGTGACGAGTGGGTCACGAAGTTACTCAAGGTTTGCATATCCATGAAAGGGGCGCATCAGATGAACGGAAACGAAGCGGAAAGCGGGTCCTTGCTGCCCGAAATACCTACAGGCGAAAGAAAAATCGAGCATGTGCGCCTGTGCTTGAACGAAGATGTGGGCAGTGGCGTAACCTCCGGCCTGGAACAGTACCGCTTTCGCCACTGTGCGCTGCCGGAGATCGGCTTCGAGGAGGTTTCCCTCGAAGCCTCCTTCCTCGGGCGGACGCTCCGGACGCCGCTCCTGATCAGCTCCATGACGGGCGGAAGCGATGCCACCGGAGCGATTAACGCCCGCCTGGCTGCCGTCGCCGAGCGGCGGGGCTGGGCACTCGGGGTCGGCTCGATCCGCGCGGCGGTGGAGAAGGAGGAGCTCGCGCCGACCTTCCATGTACGCACACATGCGCCGACGATTCCGGTGATTGCGAACCTGGGCGCCGTCCAGCTGAACTACGGCTTCGGCGTGGAGCAGTGTCAAAGGGCTGTCGATATCGCCGGAGCGGACATGCTCGTGCTGCACCTGAACGGCCTGCAGGAGGTGTTCCAGCCGGAGGGGAACACGAATTTCAGCGGCCTGCTTAGCCGGATCGGAGAGGTATGCCGCCGGCTGGACGTGCCGGTCGGCGTCAAGGAGGTCGGCTGGGGCATCGACGGGGACACGGCGGCGCGGTTGTACGACGCCGGCGTGGCCTTCGTCGATGTGGCTGGCGCCGGGGGGACCTCCTGGAGCCAGGTCGAGAAGTTCCGCAGCCGGGACGCGGTTAGGCGCCGGGCGGCGGAGGCGTTCGCGGGCTGGGGCATCCCGACCGCGGAATGCATTGCCGAGGTGCGGGCGATGTCCCCGCACGGAGGGCTGATCGGCAGCGGCGGGCTGCAGGGCGGCGTGGACGCCGCCAAGGCGCTGGCGCTCGGCGCCGATCTCGCGGGCTTTGGCCGCAGCCTGCTCGGCCCGGCCGTCTCGTCCGAGCAGGCGCTGGACGAGGCGCTGGCGCAGGTCGAGTTCGAGCTGCGCACCGCGATGTTCGGCATCGGCGCGGCGGACATTGCCGCGCTGAAGGGGACGCGCCGGCTGGTGCGGACCCGGCCGTGACCTGGGGAGACAGTCTTCAGGCTGATAGCATTATTGACAGGAACCTGCTCTTTTTCAGCGAATTAAATGCCAAAAAGCAAACAATCAACCAAAGGCCCATTTTCCTCATCGGAAATTAGGCCTTTTTTGCTGCTGTTATGGCTGTTTCCGCGTTCCTTGCGGTGACCGATCCAAAAATTTTATATAATATTTACCAAAAAAAGTTTTGCCTTCGTTTCTGCCCGCCCTTATATTAAGAGTACAAATAACGCAAAATGTTCGCCTTTGGAACATGAAGGTTGTTGAATCGATATAAAGGGGAAGGTGACGCTGCTTTGAAGAAATCCATTTTTCAGTTAAACACAAGAACCGTGGTGACGATAGGCATCGGTGCGGCCCTCTATGGAGCCACCAGCTTTATTGGCATTCCCGTGGGACCCGATACCTCGCTGCGTCCGGCGATTGCGCTGCTGGCGATTTTTGGCGCCCTGTTCGGCCCGGTGGTCGGGTTTATCGCAGGGCTGATCGGCCACGTGCTGAACGACCTGCTCACCAGCGGTACGGTATGGTGGGGCTGGGCGCTCGGTTCCGGCATTACGGCCGCATTTATGGGACTCATTTACTTATCCAAGGGGTTTGACCCTCAAAACGGTACATACAAAGGAAAGCATATCGGCCTGTTCATCGTATACGGCGTCGTCGGCATCATTCTGTCGCTGCTCTTCTCGGGATGGTTTGACATCACGTTTATGGGCGAGCCGAGTGATAAGCTGCTGATTCAGGTCACGGCCGCTTCGATTTCGAATATCGTCGTCTTTTCGGTGCTCGGGGTTCCGGCTGTGATCGGATTTGCCCGCAGAAACGCCAAAGTCAGCAATTTGAGCGTCAACGAGTAGGTGCTTGGCATAGCGCCACAGGATAGGAGATTCACGTCATGATGCAGCCGATCATCTCGTTTCAACAATACAGCTTTAAATATAAAAATCAGTCGGAGCCCACGCTGAAGGACATTACGCTGGACATTTATCCCGGTGAAAAGATCTGGATCGCCGGTCCCAGCGGCTCCGGCAAATCGACTTTGGCCCATTGCATCAATGGGCTTATTCCTTTTACCTACGGCGGTGAAATCAGCGGCAGTCTCAGCATTGCCGGACGGAATCCTGCCGAATTGAGCATTTTCGAGCTGAGCCGCACGGTGGGAACGATTTTGCAGGACCAGGACTCCCAGTTCGTGGGCTTAAGCGTGGCCGAGGACGTGGCGTTTGTCATGGAAAATAAAGCGATGCCCCGCGAGCAAATGAAACGGGAAACCGCCGCTTCCCTGGAGCGGGTGGGCATGCTGGAATATATCGAACACAGCCCGTACGAGCTGTCTGGCGGGCAGAAGCAGAGCGTGTCCCTGGCCGGCGTGCTGTCGACCGATGCGGAGGTGCTGCTGTTCGACGAACCGCTGGCCAACCTCGATCCGGCGGGCGGGCGCGAAGCGATGCAGCTCATCGACGATATCCACCGGCAGAGCGGCAAAACGGTTATCATCATCGAGCACCGCGTGGAGGACGTGCTGCAGCAGCCGATCGACCGGATCGTCCTGATGAAAGAAGGACGCATCGAGGCAGTAGGCGCGCCGGACGAGATTCTGGCGTCCGACCTGCTGCGCGGCTGCGGCTTGCGTCCGCCGCTGTATGTCGATGCGCTGCGGTACGCCGGTGTATCGCTGGAAGGCGTTCAAGGCCTCAGCCGGCCTCAGTCCCTGGGGATTTCCGGCTTGGGGGAGCGGCTGGATCGATGGAGCGAACAAGCAGCCGCTCAAGCGGTGTCACGGCCTGCCGAACCGCTGCTGGACGTACGCGGGCTGACCTTCGGGTATGAGCCGGGGCAGCCGGTTCTCAAGGATGTATCGCTTCAAGTCGGCGCCGGAGAGATCGTTGCACTCCTGGGGAACAACGGGGCGGGCAAATCAACGCTGTCCCAGCTGATTACGGGCATTCTGAAGCCGCAGTCCGGCTCGATTCTGTATGCCGGCCGGGAGGATATGGCCTCGTGGTCGATCCGCCGCCGGGGTGAAGCGATCGGCTATGTCATGCAGAACCCGAACCGGATGATCACGCAGCATATGATTGCGGACGAGGTTGGCCTCGGTCTGAAGGTCCGCGGCGTGCCCGCCGCTGAAATCAAGGAGCGGGTCGCCGGCGTTCTGCAGACCTGCGGGCTGTATCCTTTCCGCAACTGGCCCGTTTCCGCACTCAGCTACGGCCAGAAGAAGCGGCTCAGCATCGCCGCGATTCTGGTGCTGGCGCCGAAGCTGATGATATTGGATGAGCCCACGGCCGGTCAGGATGATCGGCATTATCAGGAGTTTATGGATTTTATCGAGCAATTGGCCGAACAAGGTATCGGTTTCCTGCTCATTACGCACGACATGTATCTGGCCTTGGAGTATGCGCAGCGCGCCGTGGTGCTCAGCGCGGGTGAAATTCTTGCCGCCGACACGGTCGCTTCGGTGCTCAGCCGTCCGGAGGTGACGGAGCCTGCTCATTTGAAAGAGACGTCGCTGTCCCTTTTCGCCAAAGCGAACGGCCTGGCTTCGCCGGAGCGGTTTGTGCAGGCTTTTATCAACGCAGAGAAGAAAGGGAAGAAGGGCTATGAATAGAACGGGCAGCCTCTATGTCACGGGGAACTCGCTGTTTCACCGGCTGGACGGAGCGGTCAAGCTGGTGCTGTTTATGGCCTGGACGGTCATGACGTACATGTTTTTGGACCTGCGGGTGTTTGTGCTGATGCTGGTTGTCGGGATCGGGCTGCTGGCGACGGCGGGTGTTCCTTTCAAAAAGATGGCGTTTTTGTTTTGGCTGATGATTATTTTTACGGTGCTGAACGGCATCTTTATTCTGCTCATCACGCCGACCTTCGGCACACGGCTGACGGGGACGGATACGCCGCTGATTCCGCTCGGTTACAACACGATCAATGCGGAGACGCTGTTTTACGTGCTGACGCTGTCGGCCAAATATTTGACGCTGCTGCCGATTACGATCCTGTGCATTTTTACCACGCAGCCGAGCGCATTTGCCGGCAGTTTGAACCGGATCGGCGTGCCTTACAAAATCGCCTACGCCGTCAGCATCGCCCTCCGCTATATTCCGGACCTGACGGAGGAGTTCCGGAGCACGCTGAACTCGATGCAGGCGCGCGGCATGGGGATTACGAAAGAGGACGGCAGCATTGCCCAGCGCCTGCGCAACCTGTCAGCGGTCGTCGTTCCCGTGCTGCAGTCGGCGCTGCACCGGATCGATTCGGTGACCAACGCCATGGAGCTGCGGGGCTTTGGTACGGAGAAAAGGCGCACCTGGTACAGCGGCAAGGAGATGGAAGGGCTGGACTGGACGCTGGCCGTGCTTGGCGTGCTGCTGCTGGCCGTGGGCATTTGGCTGAAGGTGCGGGTGCTGAAAGGGTTTTGGTATCCTTTTTAGAGATAGTATGGACAAATGTTCTCACCAGGCCCGGAGAATCCGGGTCTTTTTCGTCGAAAGCTTGATTGCCTTCATCTGCGGCATTGGTTTTTCGCCGTCCTCGTTCATTTTGCCGCCTTTCGTTTTTTACACGAACGTTACACTCTTTATCCTTACGCTCTTTACGCTCCCCGGTTTGCTTCATCTCAGCAGCATGGCGAAACGACGGCTCGGGCCGGGCATCCGGTAATCAAGTCAAATCCTTGCCGCTCCGGGGGTTCTAATATATAATGGGTAGGATTGAGAGACGTCTGTTTAACTATTACCTAAATAGGAGTTGTCATATAAATGGCTTTGAAAGCAGGGATCGTTGGACTGCCGAACGTCGGCAAATCCACGTTGTTTAACGCAATTACCCAGGCGGGTGCCGAATCCGCCAACTATCCGTTCTGTACGATTGATCCAAACGTCGGGGTTGTCGAAGTTCCGGACGAGCGCCTGGATAAGCTGACCGAGCTGGTCCAGCCGAACAAAACCGTACCGACCGCTTTTGAGTTCGTCGATATCGCAGGTTTGGTCCGCGGCGCGAGCAAAGGGGAAGGTCTGGGCAACAAGTTCCTCGCCCATATCCGCGAGGTGGATGCAATCGTGCACGTGGTTCGCTGCTTCGAGGACGAGAACATCACACACGTGGACGGCAAGGTCAACCCGGTCAGCGACATTCAGACCATCAACCTGGAGTTGATCCTGGCCGACCTGGAGAGCGTGGAGAAGCGCATCGACCGTTCGCGCAAAAACATGAAGGGCGGCAACAAGCAGTACGCCCAGGAAGTTGAAGTGCTGGAGCGCCTGAAAGAAGCGCTGTACAATGACCAGCCGGCCCGCAGCGTCGAGCTGTCGGACGAAGAGAAAGTGATCGTCCGCGATCTGCACCTGCTGACACTAAAGCCGGTTCTGTACGCGGCCAATGTCAGCGAGGACGGCGTGGCCGACGCGGACAGCAATCCGTACGTGCAGCAGGTCAAGGACTTTGCTGCAGGCGAGAATGCCGAAGTCGTTCCGATCAGCGCCAAGGTGGAGGCGGAAATCGCCGAGCTGGAAGGGGAAGACAAGGATATGTTCCTGGAGGAGCTCGGTCTCGAGGAGTCCGGCCTGAACCGTCTGATCAAGGCGGCTTATCGCCTGCTCGGCCTGTACACGTACTTTACGGCAGGCGTGCAGGAAGTGCGTGCGTGGACGATCCGTAAAGGAATGAAGGCGCCGCAGGCAGCCGGCGTCATCCACACCGATTTTGAGCGCGGCTTTATCCGTGCCGAAGTGGTCTCCTACGACGATCTGATCGCCGCCGGTTCCATGAATGCCGCGAAGGAACGCGGCCAGCTTCGCCTGGAGGGCAAAGATTATGTCGTTGCGGACGGCGACGTGATGCATTTCCGCTTCAACGTGTAAAGGTGTAATCGAGCCGAACCTTTGGATTGCGAACAAGCCGATCATAAACGTAAAACCGCCATTCCTCAGGAAATCCTGGGGATGGCGGTTTTTTGGTTGCGACGCTCACAGCTCTTAATGATTCACCGTAATGCTGCCGTTGGACGTGGCCAGCCCCACGGTATACTGGCCGTCTCTCAAGGTGGCCGTGGCGCGGGAGTCGCTCTCATCAACCCAGCCGATGTTGCCCTTGATGGAGGAGTTGGATGTCTTGGCGGTTAGCTTGGCGTTGGCGTCCTCGGAAACGGTCAGGTTAATGCTGCCGTTTGAGGTTTTCACGTCCCAATTGCCGGCGATGCCGCTATCGCCCCGCACGGCGCCGTTGCTGGTCCGGATGTAGACCGGGCCGTCAAGCTGGTTGGCTGTCACCGTACCGTTGCTGGTTACCAGCTCGGAAGAGCCGCTGATATTCGTGGCCACGATCCGGCCGTTGCTTGTTTTGGCCGACACCTTGCCCTGAATATCCTTCACGTTCAGGGTGCCGTTCGACGTCACAGCCGTCAATCCGGCATGAAGTCCGGAAGCTTCAATGGTGGAATTTTTCGTATGAACTTCCACTTCCACTGACTCAGGAACCTGAAGGTTAAAGTAATCTTCAGGCATCGCCCAGCCGCCGATCAGAACGATATCCGGCTGGTGTTTATCCAGTGTCAGGGTCAGCGTGCCCCCCGATGTTTCCGACTTCCAGTGCTGCTTCGTCCATTTGTCGGCATTGGCCTGGGAGGACTCGGTGCGAACGCGGACTTTTCCCTCATAGGCAATATTCGAGCCTTGAGCTTCCGTTACGTTCACCTTGCCGCTGTCGAGGAAAACTTCCACCCGCTTGATTTCTCCCTGTGCCGGAACGGATCCCTGCACGGCGCTGAGGTAACCCTTGTTAAAGAGGAACGTCCAATCGGGGTAAATCGCCTGAGCTCCACTGACGATCAGAAGCAGGATCAGGATCGTGACGCTTCCGCCGCCCAGACGAACGCGCTGGTTGGCATGCACGACATTGGAAATGACGACTTCAATACCGAGCAGGATGAGCAGGGTGGGCCATACATATTTCAGGACTTCAAAGCTGATGAACTGATTCATTTGAAGCATGATGATGACCCCGAGGCCGATCAGTCCGATGGCCGTGGTCCATTTGCCGATTTTACGGACCGGCGGGCGCGTCTCAAGCGGTGCGGTCACAGATGTTCACTTCCCTTATGGTTTGGTCTCTTGCCAAGCAGCCACATGCCGTAAACGATCAGGCCGACGGCCAGCAGCACGCTGGTAATATTGCGGTTCAGCAGCCATTCCCACAAGCCGGGGAAAACGCCGACGAGGAGGACGAGAATGCCCATCCCGATGCAGGTCGCCCCGATCCAAAACGGATGGACCGCCGATTCCTTCTGATATCCGTTCATTTGAATCCAGTCACGCTCGGTCCAAGGGTAACCAAAGGTGTCCTGGCCCATCATCATCCGTTCATGCTCCATGGCCGCGGCTTTCATCCAGCTTGCTTTCTGCAGGGCGTCAAACAGCTGGTAGAACCACAAAATCGCCAGAGCGAACGGAAACAGCATCGGAATCGACGGGATGAGGATGATACAGACGCAGGCGCCGATCATGTACTGCAGCCCCTGTTTGGCGAATCCTAAATATAAATGGCCAAGGCCGGGAATCATGGACAACAAAAACGTGAGCCATCTACTTTTTCTAATCATGGGTTACCCTCCTTAAATATGTGCTCCATTCGAGTGGATAAATGCTGCGTGGCCTCCGTCAGCCCGTTCCCCAAATGCTCGAATATCCCGAACTGGAACAAGCAGAAGGTCAGGCAGGCCGCAAGCCCGAAATGGGCCAGCTTGGATTTCTGCGACTCGCGGGGCCGGCTTCTCGGCAGCGATCTTACCGCCAGCGGCGGCATTTGACGGACTTCCTCCATCACGCCGGATACGATATCCGGCATATCCATGACCGGACCCGGATTCTCCCAAATTTGGGACATCTCCACAATTTGCTGATACCAAGCCTGGCACTCCGGACACTGGTTCAAATGCTTTTCGATCAAGAGGGAGGTTTCGGGCGGCAGTTCATGGGCGGCGTAAGCAGCCATCTGGTATTGAATGAGTTCGCATTTCACCTGAGCTCCTCTCCTTTCTGACGCATCATTTGTCTGGCACGGTATAACTGGGATTCGACGGTTTTGGCGGTAATGCCCCGCCTCTGGGCAATCTCCTGATAGGAGCATTGTTCAAAATAATACATCTGCACGGCCGACTTATACGGCTCCTGCAGTTCATCGACAATTTGACGGATCCGGCTGTTCGTCTCCTCGGAGAGGACGATCTTTTCGGGTGTCTCGGCGGTCACCCAATCGTTTTCGCTGACCTCTCCCATGGTCCTTCGCGCCTGTTCCCTTTGGTGGGCCCTTTTCCAGTCCAGGCACTTCCGGACGGCGATCTGATACAGCCAGGTGGAGAAGGAGGATTCTTCCCGAAAAGCAGGCAGGGCCGAATATGCCTTAAGGAAAATGTCCTGCGACAAATCTTTCGCCGAGACGCTGTCGGCGGTCATTTTCAGGCATACGTGGTATACCATGCTCTGGTACCGCTGCACCAGAAATTTATAGGCTTCCGGATGGCCGGCTTTGACCGCCCGGATCCACTGCAACTCTTCTTCCAGTCTTCTCCCCTCCTCCCGATACGTTAAGTTAGACGCCGCATGCCGAGGCATCCCTGCAAAGTTTTTTTAAAAAAATTTATTCAGCCGTTTTGGCGCCATCTGGCGGCATGTTCCCGGGACAGGCGGATGAACTCCCCAAGGGCCGGAGACAGCCACTTTCCGGGATGATGCAGCATTTGCGTGGCCACTTGGCAGGGGCTGTCGTCCCAAGGGAGCCGGATGAGCCGGCCGGAGGACAGCTCGTCCTTGACCGCTATGGCGGGCAGGAGGGAGATGCCGAGGCCGGACATGACGCAGTGCTTGATCGTCTCGATGCTCCAGAACTCCAGGTCGCTGCTGCTGTAGATCGCGTGGCTGTTTAAGTGCTGTTCGAGCAGCAGGCGGTAGCTGCAGTCCGATTCGGTATGGATAAAAGAAACATCTTTTAAGTCCAGCGTATCGACCTGCGGCAGCAGGGTCAGGGGATGCTCCGGCGGCGCAATGAGCGCCATCGGTTCATGGATCAGCGTCTCTGACTGCAGGTGCGGGTCATCGGCTTCTGGCTCCAGCACGAACACCAGGTCCATATCGCCGGACAAGGCCAATTTCTTGAGCTCCTTGCAGCCGGCAGGCCGGAGAATGATCTTCACGTCCGGGTACAGCTCCGTGTATTCCTTAATAATGTCCGGCAGGCGGAACGCCGCAAGTGACTCGGGTGCGCCGATGTTCAGCGTGCCGGATGGCAGGCTCCCGCCTGCGGACATTTCGGCCAGTGCCCGGTCGTGCAGTTCCAAGAGCTGGATGGCGTAGGGCAGCAGACGCTCGCCTGCGGATGTAAGCTGTACCTTTTTCCCAAGACGGTCAAACAGCTTCGAGCCGACTTCTTCCTCCAGCGCTTGAATTTGCGCCGTGACGCTCGACTGGGCGTAGGACAGTGCTTCGGCGGCTTTGGTAAAGCCATGCGTGTCCGCAACGGTTCGGAAGGTGTGTAAGTGTTTTAAGTCCATTGATGGTCCTCCCAAGGGTTCGTAATACGAATTAGTATCAAAGAGCAACCATCGGTTCTCCCGATGGAAACGATCAAAATAATCTGTTTTACCTATTCATCTATTATCTGTTAAGCTGTGGGCACTGCACAACCCAAGAATGACCGGTAATCCCTGCCGGGTACACCATTAACAGCAGATAGGATGATCAACGATATGGCTTCATTAGAAAAGGCCTCATTTGAAAAGACTTCGGCAGCACCACACTTAACCTCTTCCATTCGGCTGCCTCAAGCCATCGCTTTATATATCGGTTCGGTGCTCGGATCCGGCATCCTGATCGTGCCGGGGCTCGCCGCACATATCGCGGGTCCGGCTTCGCTCCTGTCCTGGGGGCTCATGACGCTGCTTGTCCTGCCGATGGCCCTCGTGATGGGGCTGCTGTCGGCGCGTTACCCCGATGCCGGGGGTGTGTCCTCGTTTGTCACCAGAGCGTACGGCACCAAAGCCGGGACACTGGTCGGCTGGTTTTTCCTCATGTCGGTGCCAATAGGCGCGCCGGTGGCCGCATTGACGGGCGCAGGGTATATGACCGCTGCCTTTGGTCTGGGTGACGGCGCCAGAATCGCTATTGCCGCGCTGATGCTGGCCGTGTCCCTGTTCATCAACATCTTCGGCATGAAGCTGGCCGGCAGCGTGCAGATCGTTGTCGTATCGGCGATCGTGGTGGTGCTTATCCTGGCGATATCCGGTTCTTTTCCCCATATGGAAGCAAGGCATTTCACGCCTTTTATGCCGGAAGGGTGGGTCAGCGTCGGCCAAAGTGCGGCGATTCTGTTCTGGTGCTTTATCGGCTGGGAGGCGGTATCGCATTTATCCGAGGAGTTCGTGGACCCGAAACGGGCGGCGGTGCAGGGTGTGACGGTCGCGGCCATCATCGTCGGCGTGCTGTATTTCCTGACGGCTTTGGCCACGGTGGGAACGCACAGCTATGGGGGGAGCGGCTCGGACGTATCGCTGCTGCTGGTCATTGAAAAGCTGCTCGGTCCGGCCGGGGCTGTCATCGCGGGCTTGACGGGGATGTTTATTTGTACGGCTACGGTCATTTCGTATACCGGCGCTTCGTCGAGGCTCGCTTACGCGCTCGCCCGGGAAGGAAAGGCGCCGGCCTGGATGGGGAAGATGTCGTCCCGATTCCAGACGCCTGTCGGGGGACTGGGCTTCCTGGCCGGCTGTTTCGTCCTCGTGCTCGTTCTGTACGGAACGGGCGCGGTGTCGCTGACTACGCTGATTACGCTACCCAATGCCACGTTTATTTTGACGTATCTGGGCGGCTGTGCGGCCGGGATTCGGCTGCTGAAAGGCCAGCGGTGGGGACGGACGGTCAGCTGGCTGTCCTTTATCCTTACGGCGGCGGTCTTTCCGTTCGTCGGTTGGGCAATCCTGTATCCGCTGGTCATTTGCGGCGTATATTTTTTGGTAAGTATAGGGCGGAAAAACAAGGCGCAAGCTTAACATAACAGGCTTTCGGGCTGTCCCGTTCACCAATGTCAGCTATGGTAAATATGTATGTATCGTGGTATAATATAAAGTCGTCTACCCTCTATTTTTTTCATAGAGCGCGGCGATAACGATATGGCATATATATACCTAGTGTATTTTTGAAATAGGAGAGGTGAATCCCAGTGTTGGACCGATTGCAATCCTTGGCTGACCGCTACGAGAAGCTTAGTGAACTGCTTTGCGATCCTGACGTTGCGAACGACAGTAAGCGACTGCGGGAATATTCCAAAGAACAATCCGATTTGCAGCCTGCATATGAGGCTTATACCGAATATAAATCCGTTATGGAAGAACTCGAATCCGCCAAAGCGCTTCAAGCCGAGAAGCTGGACGACGAAATGCGCGAAATGGTGAAGATGGAAATCGAGGAACTGACCGCACGCCGTACCGAGCTGGAGGAGCGCATCCGCATTCTGCTCCTGCCGAAGGACCCGAACGACGACAAGAACGTCATTGTCGAGATCCGCGGCGCGGCAGGCGGCGACGAAGCGGCTTTGTTCGCTTCCGACCTGTACCGGATGTACACGCGATATGCGGATACCCAGGGCTGGCGCGTAGAGCTGATGGACGCTAATACGAACGATCTGGGGGGCTTCAAGGAAGTCATCTTCATGATCAACGGACGCGGCGCCTACAGCAAAATGAAATACGAAAGCGGCGCGCACCGTGTGCAGCGCATCCCGACGACGGAGTCCGGCGGACGGATCCATACCTCCACTTCCACGGTGGCGGTCATGCCGGAAGTCGAAGATATCGACATTGAAATCCATGATAAGGATATCCGCGTCGATACGTTCTGCTCCAGCGGTGCGGGCGGACAATCCGTTAACACGACGAAATCCGCCGTTCGTGTGACCCATATTCCAACCGGAATCGTGGCCACCTGTCAGGACGGCAAATCGCAGAACTCGAACAAGGAAAAGGCGCTTCAGGTGCTTCGTGCGCGGATCTTTGATATGATGCGGCAGGAAGAAGAAGCGAAGTATGCCGGTGAGCGGAAAAGCAAAGTGGGTACAGGCGACCGCAGTGAGCGGATCCGCACGTACAACTTCCCGCAGAGCCGGGTGACCGACCACCGTATCGGATTGACGCTGCATAAGCTCGATTCGGTCATGAACGGCGAAATCGAAGAGATCATTTCGGCCCTCAACATTGCGGAGCAGGCGGAAATGATGGATAAAGGGGAATAAGGCTTTGAAGGAAAGCACGTTTGTGATGACGACAAAGCAGAGTATACGGGAAGCCTTTGCGGAGGCTTCCTCTTTTTTAGCGGCTCATGGCGTCATGGAGCCGCAGCGGAACGCCCAGCTGCTGTTGGAGCATGTGCTGGGCCTCTCCGGCGCGGCCTATTACATGGCGCTGCCCGATCCGTTCCCGGCCGAACGGAGGGACGCCTGGGAGGAAGTCATCTCCCGCAAGGCGGCGGGCGAACCGGCCCAATACATTATCGGGGAGCAGGAGTTCTACGGCATCCCCTTTCAGGTGACGCCCGCCGTGCTGATCCCGCGGCCCGAGACGGAGCTGCTCGTGGAAGCCGTGCTGCAGCAGGCCGCGCGGCTGTGGCCACAGGGGGCGGCTGCGGCTGAGCGGCCGCAGGGGCAGGACGCCGGCTACGTTCCGGGGCCGGCTGGCGCGGAGCTGCCGGACCGTGAAGCAGTTCGTCCGGCGGCACAGGGCCGCGCAGCCGCTGCGCCCGGCGAAGATGCCGGCGCCGCGGACGTCCAGCGCCCGCTGGCCGCGGCCGACATCGGCACCGGCAGCGGCGCCATCGCGGTCACGCTGGCGCTGCACGCCCCTCGCTGGCAGGTCTACGCCAGCGACATCTCGGCGGACGCGCTGCGGGTCGCCGCGCGCAACGCCGAAGCCAACGGCGCCCGGGTGGCCTTCCTCGAAGGCAACCTGCTGGAGCCGTTGGCGGGCCGGCGGGTCGACATCCTGGTGTCGAACCCGCCGTACATTCCTGCGGCCGACATTCCCGGCCTGCAGCCCGAAGTGCGCGACCATGAGCCACGCACAGCGCTGGACGGCGGAGCGGACGGGCTCGCGCCGTACCGCATCATGATGCAGCAGCTGCCGCTGCTGCAGGAGCCGCCCCGGCTCATCGGATTCGAGCTGGGCATCGGCCAGGCGGGCGAGGTCGCGGACCTGCTCCGCCAGGCGGGCCATTGGGATGAGATTATCATCATCCCGGACCTCGCCGGCATTGAACGCCACGTTCTCGGCGTCCGCCAGTAATCCCATAATTTTCTTTTTGACCCAGTTTCCTCTACAATGGAATTACCTATGGTTTCCCTGGAGGAAAGGATATGCTGAACAAACTGAAACAATTGGATTTTACCGTCATTTTGGTGCTGCTCTGCCTGATGGCGTTCAGTCTGTCTTCCATATACAGCGTCACCGCCGGCCGGCCCAAAACCGATCATTATTCGGAGCGGATGGCCGTCTATTACGTCATCGGCTTTGCAGGGTTTCTGGCGACTTCGCTCGTCAATTATAAGCTGCTGATCAAATATGCCCTGTACGTGTATATCTTCGGCCTGATGCTGCTCCTGCTCGTCCTGTTTGCCGGCAACGAATATTACGGTGCCCGCGGCTGGCTCACCCTTCCTGGGGGGCTCAGCCTGCAGCCTGCCGAGCTGTTCAAGCTGTTCCTGGTCATTTTTCTGTCCGGCCTGCTGCTGAGGAAAAACCGCGACCGGTCCCGCGGCCTGTATTTTTGGCGGGATATCGTGCCGCTGGGTCTCCTCACCTTGGTTCCGCTCATGCTGGTGATGGCGCAAAACGACCTGGGGAACGCGCTCTGCTACCTCCTCATTCTGGTAGGGCTCCTGTGGATCGGCAACATCCGGTATGTTCATGCGATGATCGGATTCGCCGTGGCCTTTGCCGCCATTTTCGGCGGCATTCAGGCGTACATTCATTATCATGACGAAGCAGCGCGGTTGTTCAAGTCTATCGGCCGCGAGCATTGGATCGCGCGGTTTGATCCCTGGCTCGTTCCGGACAAAGCTTCCCGTGACGACAGCTGGCAGACCTACAATGCCAAGCTGGCAATCGGATCGGGCGGCCTCGACGGCAAGGGTTACATGTTGGGGACGACGATCCAGTCGGACGGCCGGGTACCGCTGGCTTTTGCCGACTCCATCTTCGTCCAGATCGCCGAGGAGTACGGATTTATCGGCTCGTCGGCGCTGCTGCTGCTGTATTTTATCCTGATCCACCGCATGATTCTGATCGCCGCGGACTGCCGCGACCGGGCGGGGCCATACCTGATCACAGGGATAATCACGATGTTTATTTACCAGATTTTTGTCAACATCGGCGCCTTTATCGGTCTGATGCCGCTGACCGGCATTACGCTGCCTTTTATCAGTTATGGCGGCACCTCACTGGTGATCAACATGGTCAGCATCGGGGTGGTGATGAGCGTCCGGATTCACGGGCAGGAGGAAGAGGAGCTGCTCCCGCTGCAGAAAGAACCGGTTCCAGCCACGGGGACGGGCAAAATCCTGCGCCTCATCCGGGATGGATTTAACAGGAATTGAATATGGCATGGCTGTTCTATTACAATAGACAGGTACGCATCAGGGGCAACGAGGAGCGGAAGGCTCCGCACAGGAGGATAACCATGCTTCAAAAGCTGAAAAAAGTGGATTATGTCGTCGTTTTTATTCTTTTGATTTTCATGGGCATCAGCATCATGTCCATTTACAGTGTCACCCAGGGGACAAAGTTTGCCGGTTCCCATATTAAAATGATCGAGTTTTACGTGCTTGCCTTCATCGCATTTTTCGGGCTGGTTATCGTCGATTACAAGCTGCTTGTCAAATATGCGCTTTATCTGTATTTGTTCGGCTTGGCCCTGCTCGTGGCCGTTAACTTCATCGGGACCGACGTCAACGGCGCCCAGGGCTGGATCAAGATGGGAAGTTTCAGCTTGCAGCCTGCCGAGCTGTTCAAGCTCATTCTGATTATTTTTCTGACGTTTATCATTGTGCGCAAAAATAAATCGAGGCTCTCATTCTGGCATGACGTGGTTCCGATCGGACTGCTGACGTTTGTGCCGTTTGCGCTCGTAATGGTTCAGAATGACCTCGGGAACGCGCTCAGTTACATTCTGATTTTGCTCGGACTGCTCTGGATCGGCAACATCAAGTTTTGGCATGCGCTGATTGCTTTGGTGGTGTTGGCGGCCGTGGCCGTCGGAAGCATTTTTTCCTACATTCATTTTCACGACAACATTGAGAAGTTCATGAAAGACATTGGGCGGGAGCACTGGACGGAACGTCTCGACCCGTGGCTGGTACCGGATAAGGCGACGGCCAAGGCGTCCTATCATACGAAAAACGCCAAGCTGGCGATCGCATCCGGCGGCATGGTGGGCGAAGGGTATATGAAAGGGTCCTCGGTTCAATCCGGGCGTGTGCCATATACTTATTCGGACTCCATTTTCGTGGAAATCGCCGAGGAGTTCGGCTTCGTCGGGTCATCGGTCGTGCTGCTGCTCTATTTTATCCTGATCCACCGGATGATTCTGATCTGTCTCGAGTGCCGGGACCGGGCGGGGCCGATTCTGATCGTGGGCATTATTGCGATGATGCTCTATCAGATCTTCGAAAATATCGGCGCCTTTATCGGCCTGATGCCGCTGACCGGGATTACGCTGCCGTTTATCAGTTACGGGGGAACCTCACTGCTGATCAATATGGCGAGCATCGGTATCATCATGAGCGTGCGCGTTCATGGGGAGGAAGTGGACGACGAGATGCTGACCCCGGCCAAAGGGGCTGCCGCTCAAACCGGGCAGGCCAAAGCGGGCATGTGAAGCTGATGATTTACAAGAAACGACCGTTTTCGACAAGCCTTTGGGCTTGGGAAGACGGTCTTTTTTTGCGGGTTCAAAACGGATAAAAATACTGGATAGAACGAATTAAAGTTTTCACTTTTGTTTCTTGATTCAGGGGATATCCGTGTCAAAGGTGACTCTTTCATTCGATTGAATAGATTGCTAGGTTTAGACTCTAGCATTCCCGGACATACTGAGAACTATCATAGATTGTTCTGATAGAGAGGGGCCCGGGGAAAATGGAGAAGACGATGAAACAGGGGAAATATAGAGGGCAAGATTGGCTGCGCGACTTGGTGAAGGATACCGCCATTATTTTTTGTATTTTGTTTATGATCGCCATGATGTGGGAGAGTCAAAAAACGGACGCGGCCGTGGCCGGCGGGCCGATTCCACAGGAATCCATCCGCCTGCGCATCCTGGCCAATTCCGATAATCCGGATGACCAGCTGGTCAAACGCGAGATCCGCGATGCCGTGGTGGCGGAGATGAACGGCTGGGTACAGGAGCTTGAGGACCCGCAAAGCCTGGATCAGGCGAGAACGACAATCCGGGAGCATCTGCCGGAACTGAACGAGCTGGTGGGACGCGAGCTGGAGAAAAGAGGCATTTATTACGATTACAAGGTTGAGCTGGGCATCGTGCCGTTTCCGACCAAACTGTATGGGGGCACGGTGTATCCGGCCGGGAACTATGAAGCGCTCCGGATCACGCTGGGGGCAGGAAGCGGGCAAAATTGGTGGTGCGTGCTGTTCCCTCCGCTCTGCTTCATCGATGCGGCCAGCGGAGATGCGGCGGCTCAGCCCGCCGATGCCAAGGCTCAGTCTGCGGATGCCAAGGCTGATGCTAAAGGCGCTGTGACCACCGCCTCGGCGAAGGTGACGGATACTGCAGCCGCTCAAGCTTCCGGGAAGGCAGCGGCCGATGCTTCCCAGCCGGAGGTTCGCTTTTTCCTGGTGGACATGATTTCCGGGATGTGGTCCTGGCTGACGGGGCTGTTCGCTTAGGAGCTCGCAGTAATCCTGTTCAGGGGGCATGCATCATGGAGATTTGCTGATGTGCTATAATAAAACATACAATTTCGATGACAGGAATGAACAGCGATGAAAGGTTTGAACCAAGAGCAGGATGGTGGAAGCGCTCCTTTCACCCATGATGCAAATAAGAGCCATGCCACACCGGCATGGGATGTTACCGTATTGATGGGACGCAGCGCCGATGCCGGAGAAGCAGAGACGGAAGCGGTGTCCCGTGCGGAGCAGTCGATCCGTCAGGCAGCCGCCATTCTTCGGGATGGCGGTACCGTTGCTTTTCCGACCGAAACCGTCTATGGCCTTGGGGCGGATGCCCGGAATACGGAGGCCGTTGAGGCCATTTTCAGGGCCAAGGGCAGGCCGTCGGATAATCCGCTCATTGTCCATATTGCGGATACAGGCCAAATGGACGGGCTCGTGACGGAGGTCAGCGATACGGCGCGGCGGCTGATGGCGGCCTTTTGGCCCGGCCCGCTGACGCTGGTGCTGCCGCTTCTGCCGGGCGTGCTGTCCCCGCGGGTGACGGCGGGACTGACGACAGTCGGCATCCGGATGCCGGACCATCCGATCGCGCTGAAGCTGATTCGGGAGTCCGGCTGTCCGGTGGCAGCGCCGAGCGCCAACCGCTCCGGGCGGCCGAGCCCGACGCTTGCGGGCCACGTCTGGGAGGATTTGAGCGGGCTGATCGACGGTATACTGGACGGAGGGCCGACCGGAGTCGGCCTTGAATCCACCGTCGTGCAGGTCCAAGAAGACGGCAGCGTCACCGTTCTCCGGCCCGGCGGCATTACTAGCGAGCAGCTAGCCGCCGCTTCCGGGACGGCGGTAACGACCGATCCGGGAATTGAACGCTCTCCGGGTGAAAGGGAGATCGTCGCTCCGAAATCGCCCGGCATGAAATATACGCACTACGCCCCCAAGGGTACGCTCACCATTGTGCAGGGCGATAAGCCGGAGCAGGTATCCGGCTGGATCGATGAGCAGCTGAAGGCGGCGGCGGCACGCGGGGAGAGGACCGGTGTGATGGCATTCGAGGAGCATATCGGTCGTTACGCCGCGGATTGCGTGCAGTCCCTCGGCAGCCTTGCCGGACTGGAAACGGCCGCCCACCGGCTGTACGCCGCCCTCCGCCGCATGGATGAAGAAGGCGTGACGTTTATTTTGTCGGAAGCCTGCCCGGAAGAGGGTCTGGGCGCCGCCATTATGAACCGGCTCCGTAAGGCTGCCGGACAGCGGATTGTCCGCTTGTAACCGCTCGCTGAACCTTTTGAGAGACATCATTTACCTCTTGTCCGCATATGGTTGTACAAGAACCTAACGGACATGGGGGAATAGGGATGTTAGAGACTTCTGCCGGTTTAGGGCAGCTAATGACAATCATGATAATGGCCGTCGCATTAGGACTGGATGCGTTCTCTCTGGGCGTAGGAATCGGCATGAAAGGAATCCGGCTGCTGCATATTCTCAAGATCAGCCTGTTGATCGGCCTTTTCCATGTGTTGATGCCGCTGCTGGGAATGTTTATGGGATATTACGTCAGTTCGCTGCTCGGACAAGTTGCCGCCCTGGTTGCCGGTGGGCTGCTGGTGCTGCTGGGCGGACATATGGTCCTGAATTCCTTCAAGACAAGTGAAACGCGAATGGTGGATCACCGCTCCCTGCTGGGGATGCTGCTGTTTTCGCTCAGCGTCAGCATTGACTCTTTTTCGGTAGGCGTATCCCTGGGAATGTTTGAGAGCAACCGGATTCTGACCGTGCTGGCTTTCGGGATCTGCGGGGGCGTGATGGCCGTGCTTGGACTCCTGCTCGGCAGGAGGGTAAGCCGGAATCTCGGCGAATACGGGGAGGCCCTTGGCGGCGCGATTTTGCTGGCATTTGGCCTCGCCTTTATCTTCTGATACAATATCGGCAAAGACACTTCGGGAGGTGCTAGAGACGTGAAGCATATTTTGTTTGTCTGTACGGGTAACACGTGCCGCAGCCCGATGGCCGAAGCTCTGCTTCGCAAGCTGGCCAAGGAGCGCAGCGTTCCGCTCGAAGTCCGTTCGGCCGGCGTGGCCGCCCTTGAAGGGACGCCCATCTCGCGTCATGCGGAAGCGGTGCTGCGGGACCACGAGATCGATGAGCATTTGACCGCCAAGCCGCTCAGGGCCGAAACGGTGAAATGGGCGGATTTGATATTGACACTGACCCAGGGGCATAAGCAGCATGTGATCCGGAGCTTTCCGCTCGCGGCTGACAAAATTTATACCCTGAAGGAATACACCGAAGATGACGAGAACGTGATCAAGGATCTGCAGGAGCTCGACAGTCTGTACGCCACCTGGGAAATGAAGCGGGCGCTCGGACAGCAGCTGGAGGACGAGGAACGGGAGCGGCTGATCGAGATCCAGCAGCGCATTCCGAGCTTTGATATTTCGGACCCGTTCGGCGGGTCCCGCGACGATTACGATGTAACCGCCGCAGAAATCCGTGCCGCCATCGAGCGCCTGCTGGATAAGCTGGAGGCGTTCCGTACATTTTAAGAAAGACGCTTAAATTGCCACTTGGGCCGGAGCCTAAGTTGAAAAAAATGGAGTAAATTTGCAGATTGATTTTCATCGCGTCATGCTTTATGATGAAGGTGAAAAACATCGGTTCCGGTGTAACTGGCGACAATGTGGATCCAACCACGATGGAGCACCGGGATATACGGCCGGTCGCCTGGGCAAAAGAGCAATTCTGCGGAATGATCCGCGGACTGCTCTTTTTTTCGTCTAGTGGCTGCAAATGCGTTATAATGGTACAAGAAGTCACGGGAATACCGGGAAGCGTTAGACTCGTTTCTCTGTATTGCGCGAAATTTTGGGAGGTTTTTCGAAAGATGAAAATTGCTGTTGGAACAGATCATGCGGGTATACGTTTGAAAGAAGACATCATTGCCGTGATCGAAGGAATGGGGCATCAAGTTGCGGATGTAGGATGCGGATGCACGGATTCCGTGGACTATCCGGACTATGCTCTCCCTGTGTGCGAGCTGGTTACCCAAGGCGAGGCGGACCGGGGAATCCTGATCTGTGGAACAGGCATCGGCATGAGCATCGCGGCGAACAAGGTTCCGGGCATCCGTTGCGCCTTGGTTCACGATGTGTTCTCGGCGATGGCCACCCGGGAGCATAACGACTCCAACGTGCTGGCGATGGGCGAACGCGTCATTGGTCCGGGGCTGGCCCAGGAAATCGTCAAAGCTTGGCTGGGCACGGAGTTCAGCGGCGGTGAGCGTCATGTCGGGCGCGTGAACAAGATTAAAGCGATTGAAGAGCGGTATCTGCACAATTAGGGAGGTTTTCTCATGGAAAGCATGTCAGGAAGCAGTCCATTGGAAGTTTCGCTGGGAGAACAGGTATCACGAATCCTTCATGAGCTGGTGGAAGCCGCAGGGCTTGGCCCCGGTAAAGTGCTGGTCGTCGGTACGAGCACCAGCGAGGTGGCCGGGAAGCGCATCGGCACTTCCGGGGCACTCGGGGTAGCCGAAGAGCTGCTGCAGGCCATCGGCGAGGTCCGGGCCCAATTCGGCTTCGACACGGTGTTTCAGTGCTGCGAGCATTTGAACCGGGCGCTCGTTATGGAGCGGTCCGTGCTGGAGCGCCTTCGTTTAACCGAGGTCGCCGCCGTTCCTGTTCCGAAAGCGGGCGGCTCCATGGCTGCCGCTGCTTACCGTTCCATGAAGGAGCCTTGCCTGGCCGAAGCAATTGAGGCGCACGCGGGCATCGACATCGGCGAGACGATGATCGGCATGCATCTGCGGCGCGTGGCGGTGCCGTTCCGCCCGACCCTGCGCTATGTGGGTCATGCGCGCGTGAATGCGGCCTATACGCGGCCCAAACTGATCGGCGGCGAACGGGCGGTATATCGTCTGGATGAAGAAGCCGGCGATGCCGATCGTGACGGCGGCAGTTCAGATCTTTGCGATTAACATGAGCGGATGATTGAAACGAACATTGAATTTTGAATTCCAATAAGGGAGGAACTATTAACATGGATCAATTGCGTAAGAAGGACCCGGCTGTACTCGAGGCCATGAATTTGGAATTGAAGCGTCAGCGTGCGAACATCGAGCTGATCGCATCGGAGAATATTGTCAGCGAAGCGGTAATGGAAGCCATGGGCTCCGTCCTCACGAACAAATACGCCGAAGGATATCCGGGCAAGCGGTACTACGGCGGCTGCGAGCGCGTCGATATCGTGGAGGATATTGCGCGTGACCGTGCGAAAGAACTGTTCGGAGCCGAGCATGCCAACGTGCAGCCACACTCCGGCGCCCAAGCCAACATGGCCGTGTATCTGGCAGCGCTGAAGCCAGGGGATACCGTACTCGGGATGAACCTTGCCCATGGCGGACACCTGACGCACGGAAGCCCGGTGAACGCTTCCGGTCTGCTGTACAACTTCGTCGCTTACGGGGTCCAGGAAGATACGTTCCTCATCGATTATGACGAAGTCCGCAAGCTTGCGTTCAAGCACCGTCCGCGCCTGATCGTCGCCGGTGCGAGCGCCTATCCGCGTACGATTGATTTCGAAGCTCTCGCTTCGATCGCCAATGACGTGGGCGCGCTGTTCATGGTCGACATGGCTCATATCGCAGGCCTGGTTGCAGCCGGTCTTCATCCGAGCCCGGTGCCTCACGCCCATTTTGTCACAACGACAACGCACAAAACGCTCCGCGGTCCGCGCGGCGGCATGATTCTGTGCAAGCAGCCTTGGGCTGCGGCCATCGACAAGGCCGTCTTCCCGGGCACGCAAGGCGGTCCGCTGATGCACGTCATCGCGTCCAAAGCCGTAGCCTTGGGCGAAGCGCTTGACCCATCGTTCAAAACGTATGCTGAAAACGTGGTGAAGAACGCCAAAGTATTGGCTGAAACGCTGATCAGCGAAGGGCTGAACATCGTATCCGGCGGCACGGATAACCACCTGATGCTGGTGGACACGCGCAGCGTGAACATTACGGGGAAAGACGCCGAGAAGGTGCTGGACTCCGTGGGCATCACCGTCAACAAAAACGCCATTCCGTTCGATCCGACCAGCCCGTTCGTCACGAGCGGAATCCGGATCGGTACGCCGGCTGCGACTTCCCGCGGCATGGACGAAGCGGCGATGGTGGCGATCGGCAAAATCATCGCCATGACGCTGAAATCGCCTAAGGACGAAGCGGTGCTGTCCAAAGCAGCAGCGATGGTGAAGGAACTGACGGATCAATATCCGCTGTATCCTGAACTTAACTACTAATAGGACATAGATCTTGAGAAGTGAAAGTCTGTGAGAAAGTAAGGGACTGGGGAATGTTCTCCGGTCCCTTTTTTTGGAGATAAGAAAGTATAAACTTCCGAAGTTCCGGGGCTAAATATCCTTATTTCGCAATAGAAAATTCTGCGGAATTCGATCTATCTTCTGTAAAGTCGTCGATAAACGTTTTTCTCGCCTCAGAAGCCGGATGGGTCAATCAACCTTTCTGCCATTGTAGCGGTTGTGTGCCTACACACTCTTAGAATGACTTTTATATAGTAGTTCAGAGGGGGAGAACCGCTAGATTTAAGACTGATAGATACGAGGGTCTGATGTTAGATAGGCGGGTTTTTACAGGCTGCTTACAGGGATACCGTTTCCCTTGTATGGTCTCTCGGTTAACGTTTAAGCCGGCTGATCTTTGGGCCAGAATAAACATATCTTTCTTGGGTGCAAAATCATTTCCAGGAATGATATAATAAATAAGATTTGTGTACTTGCATGTAACGTATGCGAATGGGCATCAAACTAACCGGCAATGACAGCACTTAGACTTACGATTTAACCGGAGGGACTAACATGGGAAAACTGGTGATTTGTGATCACCCTTTGATTCAACACAAACTAACATTTATCCGCGATGTGCGGACGAACACGAAAGATTTTCGCGAACTGGTCGATGAGGTTGCTTCCTTAATGGCTTACGAAATTACACGCGAGGTTCCGCTCGAGTCGGTCAAGGTGCAGACACCCGTCGCCGAGATGGAGGGCAAGGTGCTGGCGGGCCGCATGCTCGGCCTGATTCCGATCCTGCGCGCCGGGCTCGGCATGCTCGACGGCATGCTGAAGCTGATTCCCGCCGCCAAGGTAGGACATGTCGGCCTGTTCCGCGATCCGGAAACGCTGCAGCCTGTCGAGTATTACACGAAGCTGCCGACGGACGTGACCGAGCGCGAGCTGATCGTCATCGATCCGATGCTGGCGACCGGTGGATCGGCTATTGCCGCGATCGACGTCCTGAAGAAGCGGGGCTGCACCCAGATCAAGCTGATGAACCTGATCGCCGCGCCGGAAGGGGTCAAGGCTGTACAGGAAGCCCATCCTGACGTGGACATTTATGTGGCAGCCCTGGACGAGAAGCTGGACGATCACGGTTATATCATTCCGGGACTGGGAGACGCCGGAGACCGGCTGTACGGAACCAAGTAAGGAGAGGGAAACCATATGTCAAAAATTAAAGTGATGACGATCTTCGGCGTGCGTCCGGAAGCCATCAAGATGGCTCCGCTCATTCTGGAGCTGCAGAAGCATCCGGAACATATCAAATCCGTCGTCTGCGTAACGGCCCAGCACCGTCAGATGCTGGATCAGGTGCTCGAGGTATTCAAGATTACGCCGGATTTCGATCTGGACGTCATGAAAGAGAACCAGACGCTGAACGAGGTGACCATCCGCGTTCTGCAGGGCCTGGAGCCGGTTTTGAAAGAGGCCAAGCCTGATATCGTTCTGGTGCACGGAGACACGCTGACGACCTTTCTGGCCAGCTATGCGGCCTTCCTGCAGAAGATCCAGGTAGGACATGTCGAAGCGGGGCTGAGAACGTGGAACAAGCTCTCCCCTTATCCGGAGGAGATGAACCGGCAGTTGACCGGCGTGCTTGCCGATCTTCATTTTGCCCCGACGGACTGGTCTGCAGGCAACCTGAAGAAGGAGAACAAGAACGAATCCCACATTTACGTGACGGGCAATACCGTTACCGACGTATTCCAGTACACCGTCAAGCCGGATTATCACCATCCTGTGCTCGACTGGGCGCAGGGCAAACGGCTGATTCTGATGACGGCGCACCGCCGCGAATCGCAGGGCGAGCCTCATCTGAACATCTTCCGTGCCGTGAAGCGGATCGCCGACGAATTCGACGATATCGCCATCGTGTATCCGGTCCATCCAAGCCCGGCGGTCAAAGAACCGGCGCATCAAATTTTGGGCAATCATCCAAGAATTAAGCTGATTGAACCGCTGGATGTTGTAGACTTGCACAATTTTTACCCGCATACGCATCTGATTTTGACGGACTCCGGCGGTCTTCAGGAAGAAGCTCCATCCTTCGGTGTGCCGGTGCTGGTGCTCCGTGACACGACCGAGCGTCCGGAAGGCATCGAGGCGGGAACGCTCGAGCTGGTCGGAACGAATGAGGAACAAGTGTACGGACGGACGAAGCATTTGCTGACCGATCAGGAAGCCTATCATGCGATGAGCGGCGCCGCAAATCCATACGGAGATGGCAAGGCATCCCAGCGGATTGTCGACGCGATTTTGCATCATTTTGGCATCAAAAATGAACGTCCGGAACAATTTCACAGAATGTTCACAAAGGAAAGTTAAGCCATATTCTGAGGGCAAAGAGTACAGCATACAGTTAAACTGTACGGTTGACACGGATTTGCGGGCTTTTTGCAGTGATCTAAGTCACATTTCCAGCCAGTTTCGACACGGATTTGTTCAATTGACAAACTCTCGGGTCATTCAGTAAAATGAACTGGGATTAGAGGGTGGACAGAGATGAATCAACCTGATAAGCCGCAAAAATCCAATAAAAATGCTGCAAGCCCTCTGAAGTATGCGGGCCTTGTAAGCGCCATCGGAATCGATCTGGCCGCATGTACTTTAGGGGGCTTTTATCTCGGCTCTTGGCTGGACAAGATTTGGGGAGGACCCGGACTCTGGATTGCATTCGGAGTTTTGCTGGGTCTGGCGATTGGCGGCGTAAGCGTTTTTATGATCACCAAGGCAGTCATGGGGGAAAGTGATGAGTGAACTATGGAAATACCGCAGGGTATTGACTAGAGCAACACTTTATTTCCTGGCTCTTTGCTTCTTGGGTGCTGCTGTCTTCCCGCAATACCGGAGTATAGCGCTGGGTATGGTGCTTGGCTCCAGTGTCAGCCTTGCCAATAGCTTTTATTTGGGCTATAAGGTGCAAAAAGTGTTGGATTCAGTCGAAGGCGGGGGCGGCAAGAGAGTAAATATGGGTTTTCTGACCCGTGCAGCCCTCAGTGTGCTGGCCGTCGTTGTGGCCTATCAAAGGCCGGAGACGTTTAACCTGTATGCCGTTGCGGCAACACTGGTATTGGCACAGTTTCTTCTCTTATTCATAGGGATTCGATTGTCTCGTAAACAGGAGTAGACCTTCAACTGAGAAAGGGGTGAGAAAAACATGCATACATCACCGATTATTGAATTGGGCGGCATAAAATTCGACCTTTCCACAATCCTGATGCTCATCGTAACCTCCGTAATCGTGTTTGTGATCGCGAAGCTGGCAACCCGTAAATTGTCAGTCGAAAACCCGGGGAAATTGCAGAATTTCATGGAATGGACGGTGGAATTCGTCCAGAACCTGATTTCCAGCACGATGGATTGGAAGAAGGGGAAGCACTTTCTGTCCCTTGGATTGACGTTTATTATGTTTATCTTCGTCGGCAACCTATTGGGTCTTCCTTTTGGTATCGTTACAGGAGTCCACGATCCGGAACATGCGCACGTCTTTGGCAAAGAAATCGTATCAGTCACCGAAGAGTTTGCGAAGCATCCGGATGTAGAAGAAGTCGAGCTGGCTTGGTGGAAATCACCTACGGCAGATGCTTCGGTTACCATGGGGCTCGCGTTTATCGTATTCTTCCTTTCGCACTTCCTGGGAATGACCAGAAATACAAAGAGTTATTTCAAGCACTATTTCCAACCTTACTGGTTCTTCTTCCCGATCAACGTTATCGAGCAGTTTGCGAAACTGCTGACGCAGGGCATGCGTCTATTCGGTAACATTTTTGCGGGTGAAGTGCTGATCTCGGTTCTGTTGAAACTGACCGCACTCGGCGTAGGCGGATATATCGCTTCTGCGCTCGGTCTCATCGTTTGGCAGGGCTTCAGTATTTTCGTCGGCGCCATCCAGGCATTTGTCTTCACGATCTTGACGATGGTTTATATCTCTCAGATGATCGAGAGCCACGACGAGCACGAACATTAGCTTCAAAGTTAAGCTTGGAGTTTTCTTCCTTCACACTTAACTAAACATAAATAATAATAAAATACACATCTCTAAGGAGGATTTTACAAATGGGAGTTTGGGCATTTCTTGCAGCTGCGATTGCAGTAGGTTTGGGCGCACTTGGCGCAGGTATTGGTAACGGTCTGATCGTAAGTAAAACGGTTGAAGGTATCGCTCGTCAGCCAGAAGCAAAATCTACGCTTCAAACGACAATGTTTATCGGTGTAGGTCTGGTCGAAGCCCTTCCAATCATCGGTGTCGTACTCGCGTTCTTGTTCTACGCAGGAGCTTAATTTAAGCAGTAAGGTTTGGCGGGGAAGGCCACGGCCATCCGCGCCTTCTTTTTAGCCGTCAGATAAGGAAGGCTCTTGGATCCTTCCTTATCTGATTGTCTGATGAACAAGACTGAACGTGCACCGGAAAGGAGTGACTAGATTGACTATTATCCCTTCGTCTTTCATTGTGGCATTGATTGCGTTTGTGATTCTGTATTGGCTTCTGAGCAAATATGCTTTCGGTCCGTTGTTCTCCATTATGGAGAAGCGCCGTGAGCTTGTGACGAGTCAAATGAACGAAGCGGCACAAACCCGCGAACAAGCCATTGCTTACGTAGAAGAACAGAAAAAAGCTCTGGAAAATGCGCGCAAAGAGGCTTACGACATTATCGAGCAATCCAGACAAACGAGCAGCAAGCAGGCTGACCAAATTATGGAACAAGCCAAGGTGGAAGCTTCTCGTATTAAAGAGGACGCTGTCCGCGATATCGCAAGCGAAAAGAACAAGGCGGTTCAGGAGCTGCGCAGCGAGCTGGGCGCCGTATCCGTGAAGATCGCATCCAAGCTGCTTGAGAAGGAAGTCAGCAGCGACAAAGCGCAGGAAGAGCTCGTGGACCAGTACCTTAAAGAGGTAGGGGGCAGACCATGAGCCGGGAGACAATAGCAGCCAAGCGTTATGCGAAGGCGCTGTTTGAAGTGGCTGCGCAGCAGCAGAGAACGCTGGAAGTGGAGCAGGAGCTCAAGGCCGTCGTTGGGGCCATTACCCAGGATGACGAGATCCGCCGTTTTATCTCCACGCCCAACATTGCCGTATCGGTGAAACTGGATGTGCTGAAAAAGGCCCTTCAAGACAAAGTATCCCAGCCGGTCATGAACACCGTTGACATGCTGATCGAACGGGGCAGAGCGGATCTGTTCGCCGACCTGCTGGACAGCTACGTCCGGATCGAAGGCGAAAGCCTTGGACTTGCGGACGCCACGGTGTACTCCACTTATCCGCTCAGCGACCAGGAAATCGAAACGGTTGCCGCGGAGTTTGGAGCATTGGCTAAGAAGAAAATTCGCGTAACCAACGTGATTGATAAAAATCTGCTCGGCGGTGTAAAAGTCGTCATCGGCGATATGCTGTACGACGGCAGTTTGGCAGGGAAGCTGGAACGGCTTGAAAAGTCTTTTAACAGACTAGCACAGTAGATAGGGGTGAAGACACTTGAGTATCAGACCTGAAGAAATCAGTACGCTGATTAAAAGTCAAATTGAACAATATAAATCTGACATCGAAGTGGCCGAAGTCGGCACCGTTATTCAAGTAAGCGACGGTATCGCCCGTATTCACGGGATCGACAATGTTATGGCCGGTGAGCTCGTCGAGTTTGCCAACGGTGTCGTAGGCCTTGCGCTGAACTTGGAAGAAAGCAACGTAGGTGTCGTTATCCTCGGGCCTTACACGGAAATCAAAGAAGGCGACCAAGTGAAACGTACCGGACGCATCATGCAGGTTCCTGTTGGGGAAGCCCTGCTCGGACGCGTTGTCAACCCGCTTGGTCAGCCGGTGGACGGCAAAGGACCCATCGAAGCTTCTGCTTACCGTCCGGTTGAGAGCAGCGCACCAGGCGTTATCGACCGTAAATCGGTTCATGAGCCGATGCAAACCGGTATCAAAGCGATTGACGCTCTCGTGCCAATCGGCCGCGGACAGCGCGAGCTGATCATCGGTGACCGTCAAACGGGTAAAACCCAAATCGCGATCGATACGATCATTAACCAAAAAGGCAATGGCGTGAAATGTATCTATGTCGCCATCGGCCAAAAGCAATCGACGGTTGCGCACGTCGTGGAAAACCTTCGCCGTCATGGCGCTCTGGACTACACGATCGTCGTTACCGCATCGGCTTCCGAGCCTTCTCCGCTCTTGTACATCGCTCCTTATGCGGGCTGTGCAATGGGTGAGTACTTCATGTACAAAGGCGAACATGCCTTGATCATCTATGATGACTTGTCGAAGCAGGCAGCGGCATACCGCGAATTGTCCCTGCTCCTTAGACGTCCTCCAGGCCGCGAAGCTTATCCTGGTGACGTATTCTATCTGCATTCCCGTTTGCTGGAACGCGCGGCGAAGCTGTCCGATGAACTCGGCGGTGGTTCATTAACCGCTCTGCCTTTCATTGAAACACAGGCGTCCGACGTATCCGCATATATCCCAACCAACGTGATTTCGATCACGGACGGACAGATCTTCCTTGAGTCCGAACTGTTCTATGCTGGACAGCGTCCGGCGATCAACGTAGGTATTTCCGTATCCCGGGTTGGTAGCTCCGCACAGCTCAAGGCGATGAAGAAAGTCGCCGGCGGTTTGAAGCTGGATCTGGCCCAATACCGCGAGCTTCAAGCGTTCTCCCAATTCGGTTCCGACCTTGACAAATCCACGCTGGCCCGTTTGAACCGTGGTGCGAGACTGATGGAAATCCTCAAGCAGGGGGTTAACCAGCCGCTCAGCGTTGAGCAGCAGGTAGCCAGCTTGTACACGGCAGTCAGAGGACACCTGGACGACATTCCTGTCGGCGACATCCGTCGTTTCGAGAGCGAATTCCTGGCGTTCCTTGAAAGCAACCATCCTGAGATCATGGCGTCCATCCGCGATACCAAAGATCTGGTTGCCGACAACGAAACGGCTCTGAAAGCGGCTATTGATAAATTTAAAAGAGGCTTTGCTGTGATGGCGTAAGCCTGGACGTGAACCGGGCCGCAAGGCTCGGGTTCATCTTTTTAAGATATGCGCAACGAAGTCAGCTTTGACGATGTCAGAGCTCAGTTAATGCTTTCGAAGTAACTTTAGCTCTGCTAAAGTTAAGTTTCGCTTACGAAGTTAGCTTTGACTTTGTCAAAGCTTAGTTATTGCTTTCGAAGTAACTTTAGCTCTGCTAAAGTTTTGAGGTGGTGAAAACATGGCAAGAGGATTACGCGAAATTAAACGTCAGATCAAAAGTATTCAAGGCACGAAGCAGATCACGAAGGCGATGGAAATGGTCGCCGCCTCCAAGCTGAGAAGAGCCCAGGAGATGGCGCAGCATTCCCGTCCTTACTCCGAGAAGCTGAAGGAAGTGGTCTCCAGCATCGCGTCCGGTACCAAAGGCATCAAGCATCCGATGTTTGAGAAACGTCCCGTGAAGAAAACCGGATACCTGGTCATCACCTCCGACCGCGGTCTTGCGGGCGGTTCGAACGCCAACGTGTTGAAGCTTGTCTCGACGATGATTAAGGAACGCCATAAGTCCAGCGATGAATACGAATTGTTCGTGATTGGACGGAAAGGCCGCGACTACATGCGCCGCAGAGAGCTTCCGATTGTGAAAGAGGTTACGGACTTGTCCGATACGCCATCGTTTGCCGACATCAAGTCGATCGCTTCCGCAGCGGTCCGCGAGTTTGAGGAAGGTAAAATCGATGAGCTGTACGTCATCTACAACCGCTTCGTGAACGCGTTGACGCAAATTCCGGAAGCCAATCTGCTCCTGCCAATGGACAGCATGGAATCCGCAGCTTCCCCGGTGGCCAGCTACGAATACGAGCCGTCTCCGGAAGCCGTTCTGGAAGCGCTGCTTCCTAAATATGCCGAAACCTTGATCTTCAGCGCACTGCTGGACGCCAAAGCCAGTGAGCTGGGTGCCAAGATGACGGCGATGGGTGCGGCGACGAAGAACGCGACCAAGCTGATCAACGAATTGACACTGTCTTACAACCGTGCGCGTCAGGCTGCGATCACGCAGGAAATTACGGAAATCGTGTCTGGTGCGAACGCTCAGGTATAAGATTTTTAGACGGTGTCTTATTTTCGAATCTCTGTTTTCATAACCCGGGGGTGCTTGTCCGCGTGTGGAGAAGCCCCACCTGGTTTTCAGCAGCAAACTCATCCTTAATCGGTCTGTCGGCTTCGGTTACCTGCGATAGACATGATCTATATTTCATAATAGAACCTTGCACGGAGCATACCGTTAAGCCGCATGGCTTACGATTTAGGTTTGCGAATACAGCAGACTTGTAGGAGGGAACAAAAAAGATGAACAAAGGACGCGTTGTCAGCATTATGGGTGCGGTTGTCGACATCGAATTCGAAAGAGGTCAACTACCGGAAATCTACAATGCAATTAAAGTTGAGGGCACAGTCGCTGGCGGACGCCAGATCGACTTGACTCTGGAAGCTTCAAACCATCTGGGCGATAACATGGTGCGCTGCATTGCCATGTCCTCTACCGATGGACTGGTTCGTGGTATGGAAGCAGTGGATTTGGGCGGTCCAATCACTGTTCCTGTAGGATCCGCTACCCTCGGACGCGTATTTAACGTACTGGGACAGCCGATCGACGAAGCGGGCGAAGTGACTACCGAGGTTTCCAGCCCGATTCACCGTGAAGCGCCAAAATACGACGAACTGTCGACCCAAGCGGAAATGCTGGAGACAGGGATCAAGGTTATCGACCTTCTCGCTCCTTACCAAAAGGGCGGTAAAATCGGTCTCTTCGGTGGTGCCGGCGTAGGTAAAACCGTTGCGATCCAGGAATTGATCAACAACATCGCTCAGGAACACGGCGGTATCTCCGTATTCGCGGGTGTAGGTGAACGTACCCGTGAAGGTAACGACCTGTACCACGAGATGAGCGATTCCGGCGTTATCAGCAAGACGGCGATGGTGTTCGGACAAATGAACGAACCGCCGGGCGCCCGTCTTCGCGTAGCACTGACAGGTCTGACGATGGCGGAATATTTCCGTGATCAAGAAGGCAAAGACGTGCTGCTGTTTATCGACAACATCTTCCGCTTTACCCAGGCCGGTTCCGAAGTATCCGCCCTCCTGGGCCGGATGCCTTCCGCGGTAGGTTACCAGCCAACGCTGGCAACCGAAATGGGTCAGCTTCAAGAACGGATCACATCCACGAAAAAAGGTTCCGTTACGTCGATCCAGGCGATCTACGTGCCTGCGGATGACTATACAGACCCGGCTCCAGCCACAACGTTCGCCCACTTGGACGCAACGACCAACCTGGAGCGTAAAATTTCCGAGATGGGTATCTATCCGGCGGTGGATCCGCTGGCATCGAGCTCCCGTATCCTGTCGCCTGAAATCGTGGGCGAAGAGCATTACAACGTCGCTCAAGGCGTTAAGCGTCTCCTGGCCCGTTACAACGAGCTTCAGGATATCATCGCCATCCTCGGTATGGATGAGCTTAGCGAGGACGATAAGCTGATCGTAGGCCGTGCCCGCAGGGTGCAGCGTTTCTTGTCTCAGCCATTCCACGTTGCCGAAGCGTTTAACGGCATGCCGGGTATCTATGTACCGGTTAAAGAAACGATCCGCAGTTTCAAGGAAATTCTCGAAGGCAAGCACGACGACCTTCCTGAAGCAGCCTTCCTCTTCGTTGGAACGATTGAACAAGCCGTAGAAAAAGCGAAGACGTTGGAATAGTGTCCTGCCGGGAGCTAGCCGCTTCCGAAGTGAGCATTCAGGGAGGGATGTAAGTGAGCACCTTTTTATTGGAAATCGTCACACCGGACCACGTGGCTTATTCCGGAGAGGTGGACAGCCTGGTTGTACGCGGTGTGGAGGGTGAGCTCGGCATTTTGCCGAACCACATTCCGTTGGTCACCCCGCTGCGGGTTGCTCCGATTGCCGTGACGAGCGGCAAGAAAACCACCGAGATCGCGGTTAACGGCGGCTTTGTTGAAGTACGCAAAGACAAGGTTGTCGTTCTGGCTGAGAGCGCAGAGCTTCCTGAAGAGATCGATGTTGAACGCGCACGTGCCGCCAAAGAGCGCGCCGAGCGCCGTTTGGCAGCGGGCAAGCAGGATGAGATCGATTTCCGCCGTGCGGAAATGGCCCTGCAAAAAGCGATTAACCGGATCAATGTGGCCGGTCGTAAATAATAGTACAGAGAGCCTGTCTCGTTAAAGAGACAGGCTTTTTTATTGAAACGGATAGAAACCGAAGGCATAGTTCCTATGAAACCAGGGGATTCTTCAGTCATACATCCCCATATTCCATATAGAATATCGGTGCCGACTAGTCCAAATGACCTATTTATTTCCGAGGAAATTAGACAGAAAGCGCTTTACGATAAATTATTGAAAAATAAAGGAATTGGAACTGGATTCTTGAGGGCAAGGCAAGTATTATATAATAGTCCCTTGATGAGCTTGGTTGCTGGAAGGGACACCCAGCGTTCATCGTTCTTCTTTTTTTAAATCAAGTGATGATGGAGGTAAGGGCATGGATTCGGACGTATCACAGAACATATCAAGCACCATCGGAGTCAGCGGTCTGATGTCCATCGTGGTGTCTTTGTTCTGCATCGGTTTGTCTTGGTGGGCGCTTCAGAACTTGAAGCTGGACCTGTTTATCAGGCATCCGAAGGGAGCCCAAGGGAAGCTGCTGCAGCTGCTTCTGGCGGTGGTACTGGGGCATTTCGTCGCTAAGTTTCTGATCGATTATATCGGCTGGAGCAACATGATCCGGTATATGTTTTAACCGGTCAACGTTTGGTTATATCACTGATAGGCTGCTTGTAGGACTTCAGCAACTGAACACGGTTGAAAGATGTCGAATAATAACATTTTTTTATGTCAACAATGAAAAAGAACAGTTTAGGTAAGGCTGGCGGTTCCACTTGCCGAAGGTGGCAGGAAAGCCTTACACGTTTAAAAAGATGTGGACATGGAACCGAAAAAGTCTGATTTCGTAACTCATCCCGCTTAGCGTGCCCTGGGTGCCGGCCGGCTTGAAGCGATAGTTCCTCCGGAGCATATTCGCCAAAAAACGCTTGTATCCGTCAAAAGGTCAATGTTATGATGGAAGTTAGGGAATTAGCAATGTAATTTCTTGATATCCAGAAATAAAGGAAAAAATGGACGCGGAGGGAATCATGATGAGCAAATTTATCGTCCGCGGTGGCAATAAACTGACCGGAAGCGTGAAAGTCAGCGGGGCAAAAAATTCTGTTCTTCCGATCATCGCTGCCTCTCTTCTTGGGGAAGAAGGAGAAAGCATCATTATCGATGCGCCTCCTCTTGACGATGTAATTACAATCAGTAAAGTATTGGAATCCATAGGTGCAGTCATTACATATGAAAAGGATGTAATGAGGGTCAATGCCCAAACGATTACCTCGTGTGAAGCGCCTTATGAGTGGGTGCGGAAGATGCGGGCGTCTTTTCTGGTCATGGGTCCTCTGCTTACGAGAATGGGCCATACGCGGATTTCACTGCCGGGCGGGTGCGCCATCGGTACAAGACCTATCGATCAGCATCTGAAGGGTTTTGAAGCGCTGGGAGCCGAAATCAGCCTGGGACAAGGATATATTGAAGCGAAAAGTAATGGCAGACTGCGCGGAGCCAAGATCTATTTGGACGTGGCCAGCGTGGGCGCTACTGAAAATATTATGATGGCCGCCACGCTGGCTGAAGGCGTGACAGTAATCGAAAATGCGGCGAAAGAGCCGGAAATTGTCGATTTGGCGAACTACCTGAACGGCATGGGTGCGAAAGTGCGCGGCGCCGGTACCGGTGTCATCCGGATCGAAGGCGTGGAGAAGCTGCACGGTACCGAACATACGGTCATTCCGGATCGAATCGAAGCAGGCACCTACATGGTGGCGGCTGCGATTACGGGCGGAGATGTGTACGTTGAAGGCGCGATTCCGGATCATTTGGGTCCGGTCATTGCCAAGCTGGAGGAGATGGGCGTTGAAATCGAACCAGGCGAAAACGGCGTACGCGTGAAGGCGAACCATCCGCTCAAAGCGGTGGATATCAAGACACTGCCGTATCCGGGCTTCCCGACCGACATGCAGTCGCAAATGATGGCGCTGCTGCTCAAGTCGGAGGGAACAAGTGTCGTGACCGAGACCGTGTTTGAGAACCGCTTTATGCATGTGGATCAGTTCCATCTGATGAACGCGGAGATCAAGGTGGAGGGCCGCACGGCCATCGTAACCGGCGGTGCCAAGCTTACAGGCGCCAAGGTATGCGCTACCGACCTTCGGGCCGGAGCAGCCTTGATTCTGGCGGGCCTCGTGTCGGAAGGGACGACAGAGGTCAGCGGTACGCATCATATCGACCGGGGCTATGTTCACCTGGCTGAGAAGCTGCAAGGACTGGGAGCCGACATTTGGCGCATCTCCGTCGATGAGCCGACCTTGACACAGCCGGCAGCGGCCAAGAAAGAGGCGGACAGCAAGGAAGAGGAAGTCAAGCTGGTGAACGTGCAGCCGACCTGGGTGTAAGTCCTTATTTGATCTTGTGATAGGCGGAACATTTTACTGGAAACGATTCATTGTACTGTAAACAAACAAATGGCCGGAAGCACGCGGCCATCCACCCATAAGCAGCTAAGAAAAGACCAGGCCCGTTGCGGCCTGGTCTTTTCTATCGTCCACTTGTCTGCGATCCACCATTCCCTTCGATTTCGTCACCTCAATCAAAGTCTTTCTTATTATAATGAGGAACTTCTTTTTATACGATGCAGGGCATGGGTTCTGACCCAGCCTATTTTATCTTTTAAGGAATGGAAGGCTCCCCCGGATTGGAAGGCACAATCTCTGTTTCTCTCAAAAAGGGTTCTATCACTCTCAAGCCTCTCATATGTATGAATATCGGATGTGAACGGTGAAGACGGGAGCGGACTATAAAGCCGCGTCCCATCGATTTCTGCCCGCCGCGCAGCCGGTATCCGGAAGGTCTAGTAACGAAGGACGAAGCATGGACGGAGGTTTGAGAGAATATGAAGGATCCACGCACACAATTAAAAATTCCCGTCGCTCCCAGAAGCGAAGCGCTCACGCCGGATGATCCGAGAAGCACGGCCCCCCAGCCAGGCAGGCCGCGGCTGACGCTGCTGCCCGGCACTGCTGCGCAGCCGCCAGAGGCTGCAGCGCCGGACAGGCCGGAGCGCCAAGGCACGCTCCGGCCCGAAGCCCCGGGCGCGCCTGGCGGCGCCCGGTACAGCCCAGGGCGGCGCCCATGGACGCCGCCGCCAAGCCGCGGCCCGGCCAAAGGGCCGCACCGCCCGGGCAGCGCCCGCAAGGTGCCCCCAGCCGCCCTGTGGGGGGCGGGCGGGGTACTCGCACTGGCGCTGCTGCTGCCCACGCTGGTGGTGGTGACGACGCACCACCACCCCGCACCGGTGCCTGCGCCCATTCCGGCGCCCGCACCGGCCAAGCCCGCTGCGCCGCAAGCGGAGGCGCAGCTGCCGAACGTGTCCGTCTATCTGACGAAGACGGGACAAGTGGAAGTGCTGCCGATGGAGGACTACGTCACCGGCGTGCTGGCGGCCGAGATGCCGGCGGACTTTGAGCTGGAGGCGCTCAAAGCGCAGGCGATCGCGGCCCGCACCTTTATTGTCCGCCGCCTCGTCGACGGCGACATGAGCGGCGTGCCGGACCGCAAGGCCATGGTAACCGATACCGTCAGCCACCAGGCGTATATCTCCAAGGAAGTATTGGAGAAGGAATGGAAGGCGCAGGGAAAATCCGCGGAGCTGGCCAAGCTGCAGCGGGCGGTGCAGGAAACCCGCAACACGATCATGACCTATAAAGGCAAGCCGATTACGGCATCCTTTTTTTCTACCAGCAACGGGTATACCGAAAATTCGGAGGATTATTGGACAGAAGATATCCCGTACCTTCGCAGCGTAGCGAGTCCATGGGACAAGGAGCTGGCGCCGGGGTACAAGGAAACGGTCACGATCAGCCGCAAAGATTTTATCAACAAGCTTGGTCTAGCCGGACAGGCCATCACGGTATCAACGGGTCAGCCTTTCATTCAAGTCTTGTCTACGACGGAAGGGCACCGGATTCAAGAGATTTCCATCGGCGGACATGTGTTCAGCGGCCGGGAAGTGAGAGAGAAGCTGAACCTGCGGTCCAGCGAGTTTACTTGGGAGACGTCGGGCGCCGACATCCAGATCACCACGTACGGATACGGGCATGGCGTCGGGATGAGCCAGTGGGGTGCGAACGGGATGGCCAAGGAAGGGTCGACCGCCACGCAAATTCTCAAACACTACTATACGGGCATCGACTTTACGCAAGCTTCAAAACTTCTCTCTAAAGACTGAAAAAATAATATAAAGAGATACGTATAAAAGATTCCACCCCGGTAACAATGTTACTGAGGTGATAAACATATGAATGAACAAAACAAAAGTAGTCAAAACCACGGCGAAGCTCCTAAAAAAGTGCAAGGAGAGCCTGTAAATCAGCCTTCTTCGTGGAAAAAGCTGTTGTCCAAACGGTGGGTATACCCGGCAGCTTACGTGGCCGCAGCAGCAATTATACTAACTTTAGTGTGGGTCTACCAGGATACCAGCCAGAAGAACCTTACCCAAGACCCCGCTAAAGTAACGGAGCAATCTACTACCGCTTCGGATGCTGCAGCCGGCAAAGACACTGCCACAGACGCTAAGGACAATGCTGTTGAAGTGACCGCCAATGCCGAAGGTATGGCTTGGCCGGTGGCGAATGCCAAAGACGTAAAAGTCGTGAAGCCGTTCTATGATGAAAATGGTACCGAAGAAAATCATCAAGCCGCGATGGTTCAGTACGATGACACGTTCACTCCGAACGTCGGCGTCGACCTGGCCCGCGCAGATGACCAAGCGTTTGACGTCAAAGCTGCTCTCGGTGGAAAAGTAACTCGCGTCGATCTGAACCCGCCGCTGACTGGAACCGTGATCGAGATTACCCATGACAACAATCTCAAGACGGTTTACCAAAGCCTCTCGGACGCCAAAGTCAAACTGGGCGACACCGTGAAGCAGGGGGATACGATCGGTACAGCCGGACGCAGCGAAATCGAGAAGGAACTGGGCAACCACGTACACTTCGAAGTGTTCGACAATGGAACTCCGGTCAATCCGGAAACCGTTCTTCCGAAGCAGTAACCGAAAGCTTTTCGCCATATAGAATGAACTAAACAAAGTTCAAGGCAAAACTTTAGTTCAATCTATACAAGTAAAGAAAAATAAGCCTAAAGGCAGGGACAATCCCTGCCTTTTTGTGTGCAAAACCCTTGCGAATGGCGGGAAAGAGCTCTGGTCAGCCCCCTCGATATGCGGGGTTATTTTGCGCTGCCCGTAAAATAAATGGGCCTTGAGGAGCTTGTCAGGCTTGGAAAGCGCGAATATATAGGCACGCCCCTCATATAATGTACCAAACTATCCACAGTAGGGAGGCGGGAGCGTGCACGATTACATCAAAGAACGGACCATTAAAATTGGTCGTTGTATCGTGGAAACGAGACACACGGTCCGAACCATTGCCAAGGAATTTGGCGTATCGAAGAGCACAGTGCATAAGGATTTGACCGAACGTTTGCCGGAAATCAATCCCGATCTGGCTGATCAGGTTAAGCACATTCTTGAATACCACAAATCGATCCGTCATCTCCGGGGAGGCGAAGCGACCAAGATTAAGTATAAAAAGACCAGCGGGAAGAAACGGGAAGCCGTCGCTTCCGCCAAAGCCTGACCATCTGGGCTTCCAGGCCCGGTTCATATGATCAAGCGGCAGGGCACACCTGTGCCCATTGTATCCCTCCCCTGAAGTATGATATGTTAAAAGATGGTATAAGGTCGACAAATGTGATCCCTTTTTCCCAAAAATACATAACTTCCTGCCACATCCTGTCGAAATGGGACTTCGATAAGCGGTAACAGGGACTCTTTTACCATAAAATAATACTTTGGGGGCTCTTTTCATGATGTTTAGCAAGGATATTGGAATTGATCTTGGCACAGCCAACGTGCTGATTCATGTCAAAGGGAGGGGGGTTGTACTCAACGAGCCTTCCGTCGTGACGATCGAAAGCGATACCAAAAGAGTCCTTGCCGTCGGGGAAGAAGCCCGGAGAATGGTTGGCCGCACGCCCGGCAATATCGTGGCGATTCGTCCACTGCGTGACGGGGTCATTGCGGATTTTGCGATTACGGAAGCGATGCTGAAGTACTTCATCAGCAGTGTGGGAGGACGCAGCTGGAGCAGCCGGCCGCGGATTCTGATCTGCGCGCCTACGAATATTACCTCCGTTGAACAGAAGGCCATCCGGGAAGCCGCCGAGCGAAGCGGAGCCAAGGATGTGTTCCTGGAAGAAGAACCGAAAGCCGCAGCCATTGGCGCGGGTATGGATATTTATCAGCCAAGCGGCAATATGGTCGTCGATATCGGCGGCGGAACGACGGATGTAGCCGTCCTGTCTATGGGCGACGTCGTTACCGCCTCTTCTATTAAAATGGCGGGGGACAAGTTCGACGAAGCCATCGTGAAATATATTAAAAATAAGTACAAGCTTCTCATCGGTGAACGCACCTCGGAGGATATCAAGATCAAAGTAGGCACCGTCCGTCCGGGCGGACGCCAGGATGAGATCGATATCCGCGGGCGCGATATGGTCAGCGGACTGCCGCTTACCGTGACGGTCTCTTCCAACGAAGTTCAGGAAGCGCTGTGGGAACCGGTCTCGATGATCGTGGCCGCTGCCAAGTCGGTGCTGGAACGGACGCCTCCCGAGCTGTCCGCCGACATTATCGACCGCGGCGTGATTCTGACCGGCGGTGGCGCTTTGCTTGACGGATTGGACGAGCTGCTCGCCGAAGAGCTGCACGTGCCGGTGCTGATCGCGGAGGACCCGATGCACTGTGTCGTTAAAGGCACGGGACTCATGCTCGATCACTTGGACAAGGTGTCCAAGAAAGCATTCTAATGATGTATGGCCGGCCCTGGGCCGGCTGTGGCAAAACCCTAAAAAAACCCGGGCTAATGTCCGATATATGTACTATGGATCGCGGGCTTTGAGGAGCCCGTTCATATAGATCAGCAATGTATATAAATAGAGAGAATTAAAGTCAGAGCCATATTTGCTATAATTTTATCTATATAGATGAAGATAAATTATGAATTACCCAATGAACAAGCACATGAAACAGGGAGGGACCCCATCTCAATGCTGAGAGGACTTTACACCGCCGCTGCCGGCATGATGACGCAGCAGAGCCGCCACGACACCGCCGTCCAAAATATTGCCAATATCAACACCCCCGGGTACAAGCAGGTGAACAGCGTGGCCCGTTCTTTTCCCGAGGTGCTGATTTCGATGATCGGCGGGGGAGCGGAGAACCCGAACCCGCAGCTCGGCAAGCTGATCACGGGCGTTTTTGCTGAAGAGAGCTTGTCCATGTACCAGCAGGGCGTCATCACGGAGAGCGAGAAGCCGACCGACTTTGCGCTGGTGTCCGATCTCGAAGTCACCGATCCGGCAACGGGTCAGAACATTCCGTTCGACCAATCCGGCAAGTATGTCGATGCGGACGGCAGTGTAACGTACAAGCCGGAAGCGTACTTTACCGTCCGCAACGCGGATGGGGAAATCGGATATACGAAAGACGGCAGCTTCCAGGTGACACCGGACGGTTTGCTGCTGACTTCGGCCGGGTACCAGGTATTGGATGCCAATAATCAGCCCATTCGGTTGACAGGCTCGGTGGACAGCCTTAAAGTGAACGAGCAGGGGTTTATTTTGAATCCCGCAACGGGTGCGCCCGGAACGCGGCTTGGCATTGCCGTCGTGGGGCAGCCCGGCCAGATGGTGCGTACGGGTGACGGATTGTTCAAGGTGGATGAACCCGCAGCTGCCGGTGTCCGCGCGTTGGGTAACGCCGACCGCGTAGAAGTGCGGCAGCATTATTTGGAGCAGTCCAACGTGGATTCCTCTGCGGCGGTCGTAGACATGAACACGGCGCTTCGGGCCTATGAGGCCAATCAGAAGGTCGTGCAATTTTATGATAAAAGTTTGGACAAGGCTGTCAACGAGGTCGGCAAGGTATAGAGGATGCTACGCACTAGGGAGGGTGGACGTAAATGAATAACTCCATGATCAGCGCGATGGTATCCATGAATGCGTTGCAGCGGAAGCTGGACGTGATCGCGGATAACATCGCCAACATCGATACGGACGGTTACAAACGGAAGGACAGTTCCTTCGAGGACGTGCTGACGACGGTCACGCAGCAGCCGGACGGCTTCAAGCAGAACGGACGGGTTTCCCCGCTTGGATACGCGAACGGTTTCGGCATGCGGATGACGGAAATCACCCGGGATATGCAGCAGGGGCCGCTGAATCAGACGGGTAATCCGCTGGATCTCGCCATTGAAGGCACGGGCTTGTTTGCGGTTGAAGCGAACGGACGCACGGCCTACACCCGGGAAGGCGCCTTCCATTTTGTACCCGATCCCGACCCTGCGAAGCCGGATAGCATGGTGCTGGTGAACAATCAGGGGTACTTCGTTCTGGACACGAACGGCAGGCAGATCTCCGTCGCAAACAATGCCAAGGTGGCCGTCGATCAGGACGGACAGGTCATTGTTTCGAATGCGACTGGGACAAACGCCGTGGCTACCATTCAGCTGGCATCGCGGGTACGCCCGGATGCGCTGGTGCAGATGGACGGCAACCTGTTTGTCATTCCAGGCAACCTGACGAAAGCTCAGGTGTTCGGCAACGCCCCTTATACCGCAGCCGTCTCCGGGACAACCATCCGTTCGGGATATCTGGAACAGTCGAATGTCGATTATGCGCTAGAAATAACGGATATGATGCAGGCGCAGCGCGCTTATCAGCTATCCGCCCGGGCACTGACATCCAGCGACACGATGATGAATCTGGCGAACAATATCCGTGGATAGGAGTTCTGCAATGAGTGAGAAAACCCAAGCAGCTGGCAAAGCGAAACCGGCCGTGCGGAAGACGGCAAGATGGAGAATTGTCATCCGCTGGATGATTCCGCTGTTTTTGCTGCTCGCTCTGGTTGGCGGGATGACCTTCGGTTATGTCTTTATCGGCAAACAGAGCCTGTCCGACGTGTTTCAATGGAAGACTTGGCAGCATGTGATCGATTTGGTATTTGCGCCCTGACGGGGCGTCTAACCGCTGACTTTTGACAGAAAACTCCTTCCATTCGGGAGTTTTCTTTTTTTGCTCGGAAAATGTATAATGATGGGGGACTTGCGAAGCCCGTACAAAAGGGCCTCCCCCGTGCCGTTCATCAGGATCGGCATACCGGAGAAAGGCCCCTTATCTGAACCTTCACTTCTGCAGAGGGTGAAGGATAGTTTAGTTTTATCCGAAATCTATGGATTTTATGCAGTATAACCCTTAAAAGTTGCGGTGATTCGCCTATTTTGAAAGGAGTTTGAGAGACGTGCTTAACGTGAAAGAAATTCAGGAGATCATTCCACACCGGCCTCCGTTTTTGCTGGTGGACCGCATTATCGAGATGGAAGTCGGCAAGCGTGCGGTCGGGATCAAGAACGTTACGATTAACGAGCCTTTCTTCATCGGCCACTTTCCGGAGTATCCGGTCATGCCGGGCGTGCTGATCACCGAAGCGCTGGCGCAGGTTGGAGCAGCCGCTATTTTGAAGGAAGAGAGCAACCAGGGTAAAATCGGCTTTCTGGCGGGTCTCGACAACTTCCGCTACCGTGGACAAGTGGTACCCGGCGATACGCTTCGCCTTGAGGTGGAGATTACCCGCCTTAAGGGAAGCATTGGGAAGGGACACGCCGTAGCCAAGGTCGACGATAAAGTGGTCGCGGAAGGCGACATCATGTTCGCTCTGTCCGACCCCGCACAATCTTAAGTACCCATCATTCTTATTATGGAAAGGAGAAGCAGTAATGACACAAGAGCTCAGCACGCAAGCAAGTGACAATGTCAAGCAATGGCTTCAAGATCCTTCTATAGATGAAGAAACGAAACGGGAGCTCGAAGGGCTGTCCGAGCAGCCACTGGAGCTGGAAGACCGTTTTTATAAAGATTTGGAGTTCGGCACAGGCGGCCTCCGCGGCGTGATCGGTGCAGGAAGCAACCGCATCAACCGGTATACCGTCGGCAAGGCGACGCAAGGATTTGCACGCTACATACTGGAGCAGCACGGTTCGGCCGAGGGCACGCCTTCGGTTGTGATCGCCCATGATTCCCGCCACTTCTCGCCGGAGTTTGCGCTGGAGGCCGCTCTGGTGCTTGCAGGCAACGGCATTACAGCCAAGCTATTCCCATCCCTGCGCCCGACCCCGCAGCTGTCGTTCAGCGTGCGCCATCTGGGAGCGACCGGCGGCATCGTCATTACGGCGAGCCATAACCCGCCGGAGTATAACGGGTACAAGGTGTACAACGCCGAGGGCGGTCAGCTCGTGCCGGACGAAGCGGAGAAGGTCATTTCCTACATCCAGCAGGTCGATTCCTTCGCTGCGGTGAAGCGCCTGGATCAGCAGGAAGCTGAAGCGAAAGGGCTGCTTGTTTGGCTCGGACAAGAGGATGACGATGCGTTTATCCGCACCGTAGCCGATGTCAGCGTTAACCGAGAGGCGATTGCGTCGACGCTCGGCAAAGATTTTAAAATCGTCTTCACACCGCTCCACGGGACGGGGAATATTCCGGTCCGCCGCGTGCTGGAGGAAGTCGGCTTTACGAACGTGCATATCGTAGCGGAGCAGGAGCAGCCGGACGCCGAATTTTCCACCGTAAAGTCTCCGAACCCGGAAGAACGCGAAGCGTTCACGCTGGCCATGAAGGTAGGTCAGGAGATCGGTGCTGATTTGCTGATCGGAACCGACCCGGATGCCGACCGTATGGGTGCGGTGGTGAAGAACCAGGCAGGGGAATTCGTCGTATTGTCCGGTAACCAGTCCGGGGCACTTATGATTTATTATTTGCTCAGCCAGTTACAAGAAGCCGGCAAACTGCCAAGTAACGGGGCGGTCATCAAAACGATCGTGACCAGCGAGATGGGTGCGACGATCGCCGAGCATTTTGGGGCGGAAGTATTCAATACGCTGACCGGCTTTAAATACATCGGGGAGAAAATGACCCAGTTCGAGGAGACCGGCTCCCATACGTATCTGTTCGGGTACGAGGAGAGCTACGGATACCTCGCCGGCAACTATGCCCGCGACAAAGACGCCGTGCTGGCCTCGCTGCTCATCTGTGAAGCGGGTGCCTATTACAAAGCTCAAGGCAAGACGCTGTACGAGGTGCTGCAAGAGCTGTATGAGCAGTTCGGCTACTTCCAGGAGAAACTGGAGTCCCGCACGCTGAAAGGCAAGGACGGCCTGGCCCAAATCCAGGCGAAAATGTCCGATTGGCGCAGCAACCCGCCGCAGACAGTGGCGGGACAAGCCGTCACGCAGGTGCTGGATTATTCAAAAGGACTTGACGGCCTGCCGAAGGAAAACGTGCTGAAATATATGCTGGAAGACGGTTCCTGGTTCTGCCTGCGACCATCGGGGACGGAGCCGAAGATCAAGGTATACTTTGCCGTGAGAGGCGATTCTCTGGAGGATGCGAATGCGCGTATTCAGAAATTGTCGGATGAAGTGATGGCAAGGGTAGACGCCTAACATTTAAGAAATGGATATTCCGGGAGGCCGCGTGTTCGAGGAAGAACGCTGCGGATTCCCGGAGTTATTATGAGGAGGTACTTTTGGTGCATCAGAAATGGCAGCGTTGGAACACGGCATCCCGCAAATGGCTGTGGATTCTCGTCGTGCTGGGCATTATCGCCGCAATTCCGGTGATTTATGACCGCTACCGGACGGAGTCATCTTCCAATAACGTAGAGTTGGTGTATAATTATCGCGGGCTGGTGGAGACGGCTTCATATCAAGCCCACCCGGAGGAATACCTTCAGCAGCAGCTGGATCAGCTGAAGGCGGCGGGCGTGACGAGCATGGCGATGTTCGAGAGTACGCTGGACGATTTTAAAAAATCCCGCCGCATCATGATGTTTAATGCGGGGGACGTCGCCTCGATGACGAAGAGCGTCATCCCGACCAACGATAACTATACCTATATTCTGTTTACGAACGAAGAGAATGCGGGCCGCTTGTCTCCCCTGATCGAAGACACCTTTACGGGGATCGGCATCGGCGTCAAGCCATGGGAATTCAACGGGCAGAAGGGCCTGATTCTCGAAACTTCCCCGGAGGATGCCGTGCTCAAGCCAATGCAGCCAGATCCGATTGCATTCGAAATGCTGCGCAGCAAAGGATTCAACATTGTTCCGCGGATGTCCGACAGCCTTCCTTACAACCAGGAAGCGATGGACAAGCTGCTGGCCTACTATCAGGCGAACGGCGTCAAACGCGTCTTGTTTGAGGGCGATTCCGTTAAAGGCTTCAATGACAATGAGGATATGAACAGCTTGCAGGGCTTCGCCAACCTGCTGAACCAATACGGGATCGGCATTGCGGCCATCGAGAACCTGAAACAGCCGCAGAAGGGGCTGTCCAAGCTGGCCTACGATACGGATTACAACGTAGCCCGTATTTACTCCCTGAGCGACCGTGATGCTGCGGCGCTGAGTCCGGAGACGATCGCCGACCGGTTTGCGCTGGCGACGAAGGACCGGAACATCCGGATGCTGTATATCAACGTCGCTCCATCCCGCAATACGACCAAGGCTACCATTACCGATTCCGTGGAGAACATCGTGAAAACCTTGCAGGAGCCGGGAAATGCCATCAAGCAGATGGAGAACAACGGTTTCAAGATGGGACAAGCGGGAGCATTCCATATTTATGATTCGGCCGGACAGCGTTATTTCAAAATGGTGGTCGTGCTCGGCGGGGTTGCCTTCGTTGCACTCCTCATTTCTTACTTTATCCCGGCACTGACCCTGATTGCGTTTGTGCTTGGGTTAATCGGCAGTGCAGGACTGTATGTCCTCAAGCCGACGCTGTTTGAGCAAGCACTGGCTCTGCTCGTGGCCATCAGCGCACCGACGATTGCCGTGTTGCTGGCGGTCCGAAAGCTGAACGAAATGAACGCCGCCAACGCGGGGCTTTCGCCTGGACGCCGGTTGGCTCATGCGGTTGTGACTTATATTAAGACGGCCATTATTTCGCTCAGTGCGATTCCTTTTGTCATCGGGCTGCTGAACAACATTACGTACAGCCTCGTGCTGAATCAGTTCCGCGGCGTCAGCTTGCTGCATGCGGCACCAATCGGTCTCATCGCCATTTACGTCGTTCTGTACCGCGGCGGCAAACCGCTGCAGCAAATCGGTAAATTATTCCGTACCCCGATTACGCTGGTCTGGGTAGTGGCAGCGGCCGTCCTAGGTGTGTTAGGCTTATATTATCTGAGCCGCACCGGTAACGGGGGAAGCGTCAGCTCGATTGAAATGACATTCCGTACGTTCTTGGAGAACACATTCCACGTCCGTCCACGGAGCAAGGAACTGGTCGCGCATCCGCTGTTCCTGCTGGGTATCTTCTTGTCGCTTAGATACCGCAACGTCGTTTACTTGATGATTTTTACGGTCATCGGCCAGCTGTCGATGGTGGATACGTTCGCGCATATCCACTCGCCGATGAAAATTTCGTTCGTTCGTGACCTGCTCGGCTTGGGTCTCGGATTTATCTTTGGCCTGATCGCCATTGGCGTATGGCAAGTACTGGAAGGGTGTTGGAAACGATGGGTACCACGTCTCAGAAGACCGTAGTCATCTCCGGATACTACGGGTTCCGGAACAGCGGGGATGAGGCGGTGCTCCAATCGATCTTAACCGCTCTGGAGGAGCGGGGGAAGGCAGCCGGTATTCCGATTCGGCCGGTGGTCCTCTCCATCGATCCCGAGTGGACCAAGGCCACCTACGGCGTGGACGCGGTACACCGGATGAAGCTGGGCGAGGTGAGACAGGCGCTGAAGGTAAGCTCAGGCCTGATCAGCGGCGGCGGCAGTCTGCTGCAGGATGCCACCAGCTCCAAGACGATCCCTTATTATCTCGGGGTGATCAAGCTGGCCCAGTGGCTGAAGAAGCCGGTCTTTATCTACTCGCAAGGGATTGGACCCGTCAATCGGAAGCTGTTTCATCCATTCATCAAAAGCGTGTTTAACCAATGTGAATATATATCGGTTCGGGATCAGGAATCGGCGCACCTGCTGGAACGCATGGGCCTGGGCTGGAACCGGGTTCAGGTCGTGCCTGACCCGGTCATGGGATTGACGACCGGCGGCCAGGAGCCGGAACGGCTGCAGCAGGACGCCGAACGTCCGCTGCCGGTGATCGGCATCTCGGTCCGGTATTGGGATCCGGAACGCCGGGAGCTGCAGGCGATGGCCGACGGGCTGGGCAAGCTGTGCCAGGAGCAGGCCGTGCATCTGCGCTTCCTGCCGTTCCATCTGCCGGACGACGTGAAAGCGTCGCAGGAGATTATCGACCGGATGGGCGATGTATCCGCGAACGGCAGCGTCGTGTCGATGTGCCGCGATGCGGTACATCCGCAGGAGATGCTGGCCGAGGTTGGCCGCTGCGACGTCGTCATCGGCATGAGGCTGCACAGCCTCATCTATGCCGCGAATCAGCTGGTGCCGATGATCGGGGTGTCCTATGATCCGAAGATCGATAACTTTTTGAAGCGGCTGGATCTGGAGCCTGTAGGGACAAGCGCTTCGCTGGCGCCTGAGGCGCTGAAGAGCGAGGTGTCTCGCCTGCTGAGCGAGAGCGGCCTCTGGCAGGAGGCAAACCGCGAGCGCATCGCGGTGCTGAAGGAAGAGGCGCAGGCTCCGGCGCAGCATATTATTGATTTTTTGCAGCAGCAATAAAGGATAAGGTGATTATAGCGTGAACCAACCAAGCCAAGTGCCCACGGTGCCGATTTTCGGCATACCGGTGAGCCGATGGGGCATGACCGATACCGTTCAATATTTAACCGGACTCATCCAGTCGGGTGAGCGCCGGCCGCATCAGATCATTACCGCCAATCCTATTATGGTGATGACGGCCCTTCAGGACCCTGCTTACATGGACGTCATGAAGGGAGCCGATCTGCTCGTCCCGGACGGGACGGGAGTGGTATGGGCGGCGGATAAAGCCGGATCGCCCGTGAAGGAACGCGTTGCAGGTTTTGACCTCCTACATGAATTGATGAGGGTCGGAGAAGACTATCACTGGAAAGTGTATTTGCTCGGCTCGACGTCCGAAGTGATTCAGGCGACCGCGGAGCGGTTACATTTGCAGTATCCGGGGGTTCAAATCTCGGGATTTCGTGATGGCTACTTTTCCCAAGAGCAGGACGCCGATGTGATCGCGGCGATCCGTGAAGCAGAGCCGGACATCCTGTTCGTGGCACGTGCCGTGGATACGCAGGAGCCGTGGATCTCGCGTTACAAGGAGCAGCTCGGCGTACCGGTCATGATGGGCGTCGGCGGAAGCTTCGACGTCATTTCCGGCAAGTCCAAGCGGGCTCCCAAGCTGTTCCAGCAGCTGCGGGCGGAGTGGTTATACCGCCTGCTGAAGGAGCCGACGCGAGCCAAAAGAATGCTTGCGCTGCCGAAATTCGTAGTGAAAGTGCTGCGGGATAAAGAAAACCTGACAAAACCCAGATAAAAAGATGAAATCGTCTTGAATAACCCAATATTTTGCGAAAAAACGGGATTGGTTTTATTTTTCGATCAGAGTATAATTCAATCCGGTAGAACAATTGGGGGTTGAACAATCACATGTTAATGCTAGCCATCATCGGATGTATCGTGTCACTCATCCTGGCACTGGTCCTGACGCCGCTCGTCAAGAAGCTGGCGGTGAAGATCGGAGCCGTGGACGTACCGAATGCCCGAAAAGTGCATACGCGAATTATGCCTAGGCTTGGCGGTTTAGCCATATATCTTGCTTTTATATTAGCCATGTTCGCAGTCCTTCCGTTTGTCGCCGATCATTTCACGATGCGGGATTCCAACTTTATTAAGGCATTCCTGCTGGGCGGAACGCTGATCGTGCTGATCGGCGCGCTCGACGACCGCTTCGAACTGTCGGCCAAGGTGAAGCTGCTCGGGCAGATCATTGCTGCTTGCGTAGTCGTGTTTGGATTCGATATCAAAGTGGACTTTGTAAATATTCCGTTTGCTGATAACTATTCTTCGCTGGAAAACTGGATTTCCATTCCGCTGACCATCATCTGGATTATCGGCGTAACGAACGCCATTAACCTCATCGACGGTCTCGACGGCTTGGCAGCCGGCGTATCCGGCATCGCGATCGGCACCATCCTCGTGATGTCCCTGCTGATGGGCAACATGATGGTTGCCATGCTGTGTCTCTTGCTTCTCGGCGCCATCGTCGGATTTCTGTATTTCAATTTCCATCCGGCCAAGATTTTCATGGGGGACACGGGGTCGCTGTTCCTGGGCTTCTGTCTGGCGATGCTCTCCCTGCTTGGATTCAAGCAGATTGCGATCATCTCGTTTATCACCCCACTGATCATCATCGGCGTGCCGCTGTCGGATACGTTCTTTGCGATCATCCGCCGCTGGATGCAGAAGAAACCGATCTTCGCACCGGACAAGGGCCACCTGCATCACTGCCTTCGCGAAATCGGCTTCAGCCACCGCCAGTCGGTGCTGATCGTGTACGGTATCGCCGCGTTCTTCGGCGTCCTGGCGGTCATCCAGTCGTCGGCGGCGATGTATGAAGCGAACTGGGTCACGTTCGTCGTGATCTGTGTCATGATGTTCTTCCTGCAAATCGGCGCAGAGATCATCGGCCTCGTCGGCAAGACGAAGCGGCCGATCCTGAATCTGATCGCAAGGCTGCGGATGAAGGTTAGTGAGAACCGTCATAATTAGGGTAAGATAAGAGCGTTATGCAATTATATATAAAGTAAGCGAACGTCGCACCTGAGGGTGCGGCGTTTTTTTGTGCCCTTCAATTCATAAAGGGGGGACTTTTTTTCTAATTTTACCTAAAAAATAGGTAGAAAGTATCCGATACAAAGAGTAGAGAATCAATTGGAATTTCCAGTCATGATTACCGGAAATCTCACAAAAGTTAGGCGAAAAGGAGAGATCAAACATTTATGCACCGCATTAAGAAGACGTATGTCTGGATCATGCTTATGGCATTGATCGTTTCATTGTTTCCTGCAGGTTTAGCTCAGCCTGTGCATGCAGCGCCCGCGCAGCCGGCCACATATTTTATACCGGATGACTTGGATCTGCGAAAAACTTCTTTATTAACGACTGATACTTCCGGTACGCAAATCAGCAGAGAAAATGTATATGTATCCAGCAGCCCTACCCTTACAATCACCGGTACATATGCGTATGTTACTGAAGATTCGCTGAAAGCAAAAGTGGAGCAGTTGAGCTCTAAAACTCTGCAGGGCGGCGGTATTGAGTGGGTAACGGATTCGGCCCATTTTAAAGACGGGAATATTACGAAGGATACTTCGTCTTCGGCCCAAAAATTTAAAGCGACAAACTTATCCCTGTTCCCTGGGTTCAACAAGATTACCTTGTCAGGCTCGCAAAACGGAATTACCCGCTCTGACGTGTTCTACGTTTTGTTTGACCAAGTACCTTATGTCCAAAACCTGAAGCTGCTGGGATCCAGCCTTGGGGAGATTTATCTCAATGAAGGGACTCAGGTTGTCTCGGACAAGCAGTCCGTAACCCTTCAAGGGGATGTCAAAAATGCAACGGATGTTACTGTAGCCGTGAACAGCGATACGCCACTGGTATCGACGTTAACGCAAACGGGTAAGTTCTTTTCCCCTGCGTTGAAACTGAAAACGGGTCTTAACACGCTGACGATTACGATCAAAAATGGCTCAGACTCGGTATCTGTAACGCGTGAAGTATACTACTATGACAAGAACAGTCCGTTCGTAACGTTGGACATGAACTATAACGGTAAGGATTACAACCTGTTGAATAACACGCCAACCGTTACTGATAACGGCCAAAATGGAACGCCTTCGGGTACGTTAACCGCAAGAGTTCTCCTTGATGACACAGGAAAGCCGTTTAAAGATGCGGGTACTGTATTGATCGATAACAATATTTTAACTCCAAATACGGACTACTCTGTATTAGATGAAGTTGCAATTCCAGCACCAGACGGAGTAACACCAGCTTATCGTCTTGTTACATTTAAAGTGAACTCGCTAGCCTTTGCTGCTGGTGTTGTAGCACAGAAAATTAAGCTCGGTGTTTCCTACGACAACAAGATTGATGCCGCTACCGATTTGATATTCAAATACCTGCCTGGTGAGGTCGGCATTACGAATATGAAATACCTGAAGGGCTATCAGGAAGGCAATACACTGGCCGATACAAGTGTACTGCCGTTGGATGGAACGGAACTTGAGTCCGACTCCTTCTACGTGCTCGTCCAAGCAGACCAGAATTTAGATGGCATCACCCCGCAGCCGGTGTTGAAGGCCGAGTACCTTCCTACGGGCAGCGTAAATGTAACTAAGGCTGGCTCGCAACCATCTGATTTGGCCAAGAACGAAGTCGTATACAAAGTAACCGGATTCTCCAACGGCAAGCAGCAGGTGAGATTCCAATTCAATGACTCCAGCGCTTATTATACGGTCAATATCACATATGCCACGAAGAACTATATTTATGTAGAAAATCTTTACGACGGACAGACGTTTGAAATTGACTCCAGCAAGGGAACTTCGTCGATTCGGCTGAAGGGTGAATACCGAGATTTTGAAAACATCTCAAATGCCGAATTGTTCGTCAACGGACTTACGGGAGCTGACTTGAAGCTCAGTACACCTTTTAAAATTGACAATACAACCAAGACCTTTGATTTAAATCTTACGGTTGATGTATCGGGTCCTCTTTATTATGGAGAGAACCGGATTGTTCTGACTGGCTCTTCGATGGACGGCAAAGGTAACACTCGCAGCGTCCGCAAGGAACTCCGGATTTATATCGTAGATACGAATGTTTCGAATATTACAACGTTCCAGCCTTCCATTGCGGATGATGCAAACCGCGAATCGTTCAGCCAATTGAACTTGGGACAGACGACAAGCAATCCGAAGCTGGATAAAATTCTGGAACGTTCGCCGCTGTTCGAATATAAGGACAATATTTATGAGACGAGCCAATTGAAATACGACTTGGTGATTCAAGGCGGCGGCGCGAAAATCATCAACCTGAACCTCGGATCGCAAAAATTCTTCTCGTCTTTGGATCAAAATATTGATCTATCGAAAGTGACATCAGGAACAACAGAGATCAAAACAGACAAGTTCCAGTACAATGGCAAGGATTATGACTATGATCTGGCCATGATCGATGGGAAGTTCCTGCTGCGGATTCGAAACATTCCGTTTGAAGCACTGGGAAGTCATGTCTACAATCTGGAGCTGATCAACAGTACAGGAGCGCGCTCCAGCCAGCGTCTAGAGATTACGCGTGTCGTGGCACCGTTCCGTATTTTGTCCCCGAAAGCAACAGTAGGGGATCAGATCGTGGTGAATAAAAACTTTGTCCGTTTCGATATCGAGGCTGAGGGAGCCACTCAGGTTCTGATTAACAAAAACCTGGCTACCAAGAGAACGGATATGAATGACCGCTTCTTCTATGATTTTGTAGGACTCAAACCGGATAAGTCTACGAGTATCAAAATTGATATTGTGAGAGACACACAGACTATTACTCAAACGGTAAATGTGTATTACACCAGCGCTGTGACCGTGGACTCTCAATACATGACGGAAAAACCGGCAACCAAGTACAGTGCATTCAATAAAGCGTTGGAGCTTGCCTTCCCGAAAGGTACCGTGCTGAAATCGGCGAACGTCGGTGTAGGGGAAGTCGCTAAGTTTTATCCTGATAACAAGTATCTGTTCGGCATTGCCGATCCGAAAGACGGAGTCCTGGAAAGAAAGAACGATTACGGTGACGTGATCGGCCTGAACAAGGACCAAAGAACGCCGAATGGTCAGGAAACGATCAAGCTGCCGGTTGATCTGTTGGAGTTCTTCAATTCCACGGCCAAGACTTACAACTTCACACGAGTATCTAACGTATATTGGATTAGCGCCGGATTAGGGGAATCAGGATCTCCGGATACGCCTGGTTATAAGCCATCAACAAATGGATTGGCGCCATACTCTATTGAGGGTAACTTCAGAGATCTGTCGATCCTCGAGCCGGAAAGAAAAATCGTACCTTCCCAGCGGGGTACATTGACCATCGCGTTTAACCCGGACGTAGTGGATGCAGCGGGTACAACCGTGACCGTATTCCGTTTTACGGACAAAGCGGAATGGGAAAACGTCGGGGGTGCCGTAAACACTAAAGCTCATACGATTACGGTTCCTTTTGATGACTCGGGCTATTATGTCGTCATGAAGCAAAGCCGCGGATTTAGTGATATTACGAAGCATCCATGGGCGAGAGACATTCTGAATGCTCTTTATGCCAAAGGCATTATGTCCAACGTTCAAGCTGACGCCTTCGGTGCGGATGACCTGACGACACGGGGAGAATTTGCCACATTGTTGGTTAAAGGTCTCGATATTCCATTGAATTATGATAACAATGTGCAGACTTATTTCGATATCGTACCTGGAGCCAAGACGGATACATGGGATTTCAAATACATTGAGACAGCTTCAAGAGCCGGCATCGTCACAGGTATTGGCGAAGGGTACTTTGGTGTCGAAGAACCGATTACACGTGAACAGGCTGCTGTGATGGTTGCACGTGCACTGAAACTGAAAATGCCAACGAATGATGATAAGCTTAAAGCTTCGTTGGATAAGCAGTTCCAGGATTCAGGGAAAATTGATATTTACGCGCGTCCTGGTATTTCAGCTGTTGTGAGCGCTAAAATCATGGCTGGCCAACCGATTACGATTACCGGGCAGAAGAAACCTTCTTATAATTTAAACCCGCAGAGCAGCATGACGCGTGCGGAAGCCGGTAAGATTGCCGTTGAGCTGCTCAAGAAGAGCACCAGCATCTTCCCTAAAAATCTAAGCTAGTACGGAGAAGCCTCTTACCCTTAATTTATGGGAAGAGGCTATCTTTTTCCAATTTCAACTCTTTGTAATTTGTCGGAAATTAGGATACAATGGCGTAGAACGATATTTTATCTTAGAGGGTGAAGGCAATCTTATGAAACCGATCTATTCGAAGGCGCAGCTGGATTATCTGAAAGCAAAGACCAATTTTGAGAATAAAGCTAGCATTTTGGAGAAGAAAATCGAAATCACTCGGAAAACGAGAGAAGTTACGCAAGAAGTAATGGAGGGTCTCGTAATGGAGACCGGATTCCATGATGCATATAACGAGCTGGTCATTTCCGAAAACGAACTCATTGAATGGTCTCATTCGACAATCAAACACGAAAAGACTTACCGTGAGAACAAGCAGCCGATTGAGCAAATGTACGATAACCTCAATACTAGCCCGGAAATGCGCGCTCAGATCATTCAGCTTGCCATGAAAATTCGTTAATATTTTGTAACTTTTGACTCATTTACAGCGACCAACAAGGTGCCAATCGGTGCCTTGTTTTTTTGTTTTCCTTGTTTCAAGCAAGCAAGAAAAGGTTAATGTCTTCCAGATATTTCTTGGACAAACAGGTCTTCTGACGTCTTTTATTCATGTACGGTAACAATTTTGAAATTTTTTTAAAAAAGGTGCAACTTTTTAGAAACACACGCGTCTAAGATGTAGAGTCAATTACGATGGGTATTCAACCAACATTCACCTCAGCAAGAAAGATGTCTATTTTTTAGAAAAATTATCTTTACGCTGTGTGGGGCCCATTGTATAATACTTAGGTAGGATTAGGAATCTACTCTATTTTTTGCCGCTTTCGTTAACAAGTTTACCAGTTTCTGTGATATCGTCACAGACATCATTTATATGAACCATGCTCAACTCGGGAAAGGGGGTGCACTGGCTAATGAGTAACAAGAGCTACCTATTTAAAGAAAACTCTAATGTGATGAATGTTCAAGGAGGAGAAAAAAAGGTTATGAAGAAAATTTTGACAGTCGCTCTGTCTACAGCAATGGCATTCTCCATGTTTGCATCTGTAGCATTTGGTGATACTGCAGTAACTCCGCAACAAAAATTCGACGCTCTGGCAGCTAAAGGTATCTTCAACGGCTACCCAGACGGATCTGCTCATCTTGAAAAAGAAATGACTCGCGCTGAGTTCGCGAAAGTCATCACGAAGCTTCTTGGACTGAAAGAAGTAACTGGAACTCTTTCTTACAAAGACAAAGGTTACGACGCCAAGAACTGGGCAGTACCTTACATTGAAGCAGTAACTGCTGCTGGTATCATGCAAGGTCAAGACAGCGTGAAGAAAATCTTCAACTATAACGGAAAAGTAACCATCCAAGAAATGGCGACTGTTCTGACTCGTGCGCTGAAACTTGAAGTTCCTGCAAACCCAGACAACAACGCAGCTGACTGGGCTAAAGGATATGTTCAAGCAGCCATCGACAAAGGCCTCATCTCTAAAGATGCTAACTTCAAAGCAAACGCTAGCCGTTCCCAATTGGTTGAAGCTGCATACGCAATCGACCAAGCGACTAATATCACTTTTACTTACAAAGTAGTTGACCCAAGCAACGTTGAGTTCACACTTTCTACTGGCGAAGTAGTAAAGGTTAAACTCGACAAGCCGCTTGAAGCCAACAAAGAAACTGAAGTGAAATTCAAGGACGCAGCTGGTAACGAATACACAGCTAAAGTAACTTGGGTATCCACTGCAGCTACTAAAGTTGACTCCGTGACTGCTGGAAGCCTGAAGCAGCTGGTTGTTAAATTTGACGGAACTGTAGATCAAACTACAGCTGAGAATGTTAACAACTATTCGATCAGCAACGTGGCTTTCGAAAGTGCAACTTTGTCTGCTGACAAAACTTCCGTAACATTGTTGGTTGCTGAAACTTCTTCTGCACTGTCTAACCAAAAGCAAACAACGCTGAAAGTTAACAACGTTAAAACTGGAGACGGAACTAAAACGATCTCTCAAAGCGTTAACTTTACACCAATTGACGTAGCTGTTCCTGAAGTTACCGAAGTTAAAGGTCTGGGAACTAAAGCGTTCAAAGTTAAGTTTAGCGAACCGGTAAATGGAAATACAGTAAATGCTAGCTCTTTCCGTATTGACGGAAACGTAATTGCAGCTTCTGTAAAATACGTTTACCCAGATACTGCAATCGTAACAACTGATTTGACAACTGGAGACCACACTCTTCGTGTAAGTGGTGTGCAAGACTACTCCGGACTGCAAATCGTTCCTACTGAAAACAAATTCACTGTAGCTGAAGATACTGCAGCTCCAACGGTTGTTTCCGTAAAATCCAACGACCTGAAACAAGTGGTAGTTGAATTCGACGAAACAATCAAGAGCGTAACAAGCGCTTATGCAAATGTATCTTCCAACACAGCTACAATCGCTAAAATTAGCGACAACAAAGTGACTTTGAATTTCAGCAATCCGCTGAACTATACAGAAAACACTTTGCATATTGCTGGTGTAACTGACTACAGTAATAACACTGCTAATTTGGACACAACAGTTACTCCTACATTAGATACTGTTCGTCCAACTGTAATTGGTTCCAACTTTTACAAAGACGGAAACAACTACTATGTTGAACTGCAGTTCAGCAAATCGCTTGATTCTGCATCGGCAACAAACAAGGACAACTATGTTCTCAAAAACGCTGACGGAACGATCGCTGACGTAACAGGCGTGGATTCCAATGGTCATCCAGTAATCACTCCAGGCTACAATGAAGGTACTAAGAAAGTAACTGTAAACCTGGGTACTGGACTTGACGCATCTAAGACTTACACTTTGACTGCAGCTGGCGTTAAAGATACAGCTTATGTAAGCAATGTGTTACTTCCTTACACTGTAACCTTGGCTGCTAACACTGTCCAAAACGGTGAAATCTCCCGTGCATGGGCAGATGTGAACACTGGTTCCAAACCAAATTATGTATATCTCCAATTCAACAAAACATTGAGCACTTCTGGTGCGGGTAGTGCATTGGATGCCGCTAAGTATTTTGTTGAAATTAAAGGGAAAGGTGAGTTCCAGCTCACTAAAGATAGCAATGACATCGATTTGATCAGCACTAACACAGTTCGCATTGCAGCTACAAATACAGCACTTCCAGCTGAAAGTTGGAACGATGTAACAGTAAAAGCAAGCTATGTTGCAGATGCTGACGGCAACTACTTTAGCCAAGGTAACTTCACTGTATCTAAAGTATTGGCTAAAACTTCAGCTGTTACTGTTTCGGGTGAAGTTTACGCTACAAGCAGTAACGAAGTGAAGGTTAAATTTGATGCTCCTCTTTCTAATGTCAACGTTGGTGACTTCTTCCTGGAAGGAACATTAGAATCTGGTAAGTCTGGAAGACCTACTTCGTATACTCAAAGCGATGATAAGAAAACACTTACCTTGGCTTTTGCAAGTGGTACTTTGAATGCACAAGTGCCTGGAGATGTAGTGTTGAAAACAGTTGCTTCCCCATCGACACAAGATGCTTATGGTAACAAGATTGATGCTAACCTGAAACTAGCTGTTAAAGACGGTATTGCGCCAAGTTCTAAGGGAGCAGTATTCACAAAAACCGATAAAACTTACACGGTTGAAATCACTGCCAATGAATCTTTGAAACAATCCGCAGATGTGACTGTAAACTTCCTTAAAGGCTTGTTTACACTCAATGTTAATGGTGATAATGCAACTATTAACGACGTAGTTGTAAAAGGTGATACAATCACTGTAACAGCAACGGCTGACTCCAATGTTATTGGAGATAACGATACTGTAACACTGAAGTTTGACAGCTCTAAGAATGGCTCTGCCAAAGCAATTACTGATAATAACAATAATGCTTTGACTATCTCTTCTTACGCTGTTGAAGGAAGCGATGTAAAAGAAGTTAAGTAAGATAAGTATCAAACTTGCTTCAGAAACAAGCCCCTCATAAATTTATGAGGGGCTTTTCTACTGTTAGAATCCTAACTATTCTGAATAATGGAGGTCCCCATGAAATCCATCACCAAACTATCCCTTACCGTAATCGTTCTCGCCGCAGGCGTAGCCCTAGGCTCCATTTTTGACATCACCGCTCAAGGCGCAGGTGTGACAGGCCAAGCCGGCACAGCCGATGATCCGGTCGTGACGAAGAGCTACGTTGACCAACAGATTCAAAAAGCGTTGGGCGGAGGAACAACAACGCCTACGACGCCAACCACACCAACGGATAATGGAAATAACAATTCCGGAAATAATAATTCATCATCATCAAGTGACCAAGTCACAATCGTCACCGTAAAACCAGGTGAGAAACTGATCGCTGCTGCAGGTGCTGAGTTTATCGTTCGTAACGGACATGCCGTTATCTACAGTGCGGACTCCAATGGCGTTGCGGACCTTACGGATGGTAAAGACGTAACTAATGGACAAGCAGTTGGAAATAACCATCTCATGTCCTTCCCAAGAGCCGGACGCGGCATCATGGTACAAGACGGCGTTAAATCCAGCCTCACTGTTATGGTTCGTGGCGGTTATTCGATCCAATAATCGCACTACATAAGCTTATTTTTGCCAGAAGTAACAATGATTTATACGTCTAGGGACGGCCGGATGACAAATACTACTCTTGCAAGACCATATTTGCAGGAGGTGTATCCATCATGGCAAGAAGTAATCGTAAAGTGGTACCGGAAAGCCGGAATATGCTGAATCAAATGAAGTACGAAATCGCTGCCGAGTTTGGGCTGGGTGCGGCGTACGGATCTGCAGGTTTTAACGGTGCGGACACCGAGTTTGCATCAGACCTGGGTGAAGCTGGAGGCATTGGATTTGGCCGTGTGAACGGGGCTCATCTGACATCCCGGGAGAACGGTTCAGTGGGCGGCGAAATGACGAAACGTCTCGTTCGTCTGGCACAGCAAAACCTGCTGTAACCAGCCATTTCAACGCTGATCATAGAAGCACTCATGCAGCATTTTCCGAAGCCCATGTTGCATCTGCTTTCATTGACATGGGTTGACAAATACGTTAATATGACATACGAGGATTGTAGAACAACCTTTTCCTTTGCGGAAAAGGTTCATTTTTTGTTTAGAACTTATCTGCCGTTGTTATAATACCCTTAGAGGAGGTTGATACAATGTCTGTAAAAGGACGTCATCTGTTCACATCCGAGTCCGTTACGGAAGGACATCCGGACAAGATTTGCGACCAGATCTCCGATGCGGTTCTTGACGCTTTTCTGGAAAATGATCCGAATGCCCGCGTGGCGTGCGAAGTGTCGGTTGCGACCGGCCTGGTGCTCGTCATCGGTGAAATCAGTACGAAATCTGAATATGTAGATATTCCTGCAATTGTTCGTAATACAGTAAAAGAAATCGGGTACACCCGTGCGAAGTATGGCTTTGACTCCAACACGATGGCCGTGTTGACATCACTCAACGAGCAATCGGCCGATATCGCTCAAGGCGTTAACGCCGCTCTGGAGAGCCGTGACCCTGCCCAGGTGGACAAGGAAACTGAAAACATCGGTGCAGGCGACCAAGGTCTGATGTTCGGTTTTGCGACTAACGAAACCCCTGAACTGATGCCGCTTCCGATCGCGCTGTCCCACCGGATTGCCCGCCGCTTGGCTGAGGTGCGCAAGAACGGTACGTTGGACTACCTGCGTCCGGACGGTAAAACGCAGGTGACGATCGAGTATGTGGACGACAAGCCTGTCCGTGTGGATACGATCGTTGTTTCGACGCAGCACTCGGAAGATGCGACGTTGGAGCAAATCCAGAAAGACGTGAAAGAGCAAGTCATTCTGCCGGTTGTCCCTGCAGAACTGCTTGACGCCGAGACAAAGTATTATATCAATCCTACGGGTCGTTTTGTCATTGGCGGACCTCAAGGGGACGCTGGTTTGACAGGACGTAAAATTATCGTGGATACGTACGGTGGATATGCCCGTCATGGCGGCGGTGCCTTCTCCGGTAAGGATCCGACGAAAGTAGACCGTTCCGCAGCATACGCAGCGCGTTATGTAGCAAAGAACCTCGTTGCTGCAGGACTGGCTGACAAATGCGAAATCCAATTGGCTTACGCAATCGGTGTAGCAACTCCGGTATCGATCAACGTCGATACGTACGGAACAGGTAAAGTAAGCGACGAGAAGCTCGTTGAGCTGATTCGCGCCAACTTTGACCTGCGCCCAGCCGGCATCATCCGCATGCTGGATCTGCGCCGTCCGATTTACAAGCAAACCGCAGCTTACGGTCACTTTGGCCGTACCGATGTAGATCTGCCTTGGGAGCGCGTGGATAAAGCGGAAGAGCTGCGTGCCCAAGCCGGTCTGTAATCGAAGCAGCTACTTATATATAGAAGAAATTTTAAAACCTCAGTTTGGCCTAACAGCCGGACTGAGGTTTTTTTGCATACCTATCACTCAGCGTTTCCAGCCATAGGCTAAACTTCCTTTCCATTTTAACCGACATAGAAGTATAAGCGTATGCCTGTGAAAAAGGTGCGGTATGTTTCGTTTCACAGGGGCGGAATACAAGGAAAGGTAGGTTTAAGCCATTCTATGAAAAAAATAACGGCATGCATTCTAGCACTCGCCATGGCATTGGACATAGGAATCACAGGAGGAATGGGAGGAGGTACCGTTTCTGCAGCAGCTGCGGCAGTGCAGGCTCAAGCGAGTGCACCGCTTGTCTCCACGCTGCCGGCAGATGAGGCCATTGAAGTCGGGAGACGTCCGGATTTTCAGCTGACCTTTAACCAAAACGTACATATTGCCGATCCATCCGGCGATCCAACGAAAGACCCGATCGTTCGGATCATCGATTTGGCTCATACAGATGAAGCAAACCAGATTAAGCTCAGTCTGAACGATTTGAAGACTATGAATTCAACGAATCCAGCACTCTCCACTAGATTCACCTTCCAGCTGCCTGCAGGCAAATGGCTGTCCTACCAGACGAAATATCAGGTGACAATTGAAGAAGGAGTGTTCCAGGACGATATTGATCCGTTAGGCGAGTCGACGTTTACGTTCACCACGCTAAGCAAGCTGGCTGTCGTGGACTACGCGCCACAGGTGGCTTCCATCGGGGCCAGTACAACTGATGCACTGCAGCTGTCTTTTAATGAAGAAATCCAAACGGGCAGCGGCAGCGTACAGATCAAACGGGCATCTGACAACCAAGTGGTGGATACCATCACGCTGACGCAGGGACAGACGAATTCGCGGGTTCAAGTGGATGGGAAGAAGATAAGCTTTACGTTATCCCGTTCGTTGGACAAAAACACAACGTATTACGTGTATATCCCTGCAGGTGTGATCACCACGCTGGATGGACAAGCGTTCGGAGGGTTGACGACAGGTGGGCAGTGGTATTTTACGACGCAGGGTGATACCGCAATTACGGCCAAATCGCCGCAAAGCGCAGCGACCGGGATCGCCACGAACAGCAAGCTCCAGCTGACCTTTAACAACCCGGTATATCCGGGGCAAGGTACGATTGATTTGTATAAAAAATCAAACGGTACGAAGGTGACTTCGATTAACGTCCAATCCACCCAGGTGACAGGCGGCGGGTCTACGGTCGTGACGATCGATCCGGGGAGCGTTTTGGCGTACGGGACATCGTATTATGTGATTGTGCCTACAGGAGCTTTTCAGGACCGGGGAGGCAGCAACGTGACGGGGATTACTTCGACCACAGGTTGGACCTTCACCACGGCAGCGGCGCCAGGCAGCACGACTCCGCTAACCGTGACCAGCTTTTCTCCAACTAATGGAAGCGCGAACGTGGCGGTGGACACGACGCTGTATATGAATTTTAACCGGGAAGTGGTTCGCGGTTCGGGGAATGTACTGCTCCGCAAATCCTCCAACGGTGCCAGTGTTCCGGTGACGGTCATGGTGAGCGGGACCCAGGCCAAAATCCAGCTGCAGTCCGGTTACACGCTCGACAGGGACGCGTCCTATTACGTGACCGTTGACTCGGGGGCTTTTTACGACAAACAGAACCCTGGCATGAACTATGCCGGGATTACAAGCAGTACGGGCTGGACGTTCCAGACGTACACATCGGACAAGCAGGCTCCGGTGCTGCAGAGCAGCGAGATGTACAGCAACACCACCATCCGGCTCGTATATAATGAAGCTTTGTATTCGGACTCCTGGCCATCGACGGCCAATTTTAACGTGACGGTGAACGATGAAGCGCGGCGGATCAGTTATGTGTATACCTCAGGTGACAGCGTCTATGTCATTCTGGAGACCGGCGTCGCCGTCGGACAAAACGTGAAAATCAGCTACAGCGGCGGTTCCAGCCCGATCCGCGATACGGCGGGGAATGCGGCGGCGGCCTTTGGGGCCCGCGAGGTTGTGAACGGCGTGGATTCTGCGCTGCCAAAGCCAACCAGCGGCACGATTTCCGGAAGCACGGTGGTGCTGTATTTTAGCCAGTCGTTGAAAAGCCCTTCTGCCTATGCTTATGAGCAGTTCACGGTAACGGCGGACGGAGCGAGCATGGGCGTCAAAAGCGTGAGTCAAAGCGGCCAGTCCTTGACGCTGTCGCTGAACACGTCCGTTGGCGACGGGCAGGTGGTGCGGGTCAGCTACAAACCGGGGGCGTATCCGATTCAGGATTCCCGTGGACAAAATATCGCCGAATTCACAGATTACATCGTCCGCAACTATTGGGATACGAAACCTCCGGTCCTGGACAAGGCGGAAGGCGGCGGCACCAAGCTGGTCCTAACGTATAACGAGCTGCTCAGCACGACCAATGTACCGATGAAAAGCCAGTTTTCCGTACTGGTCAACAATGTGCCGAATTACGTGACTGCGGTGGAGATCAAGGGCAGCCAGGTAACGCTGACACTGACGTCAACACTGAGCAAAGATAATAAGGTAACGATCTCGTACGTACCCGGTACCGCGCGCCTGACGGACCTGAACGGGAACTCGGCCGGATACCTGAACCTGGAGCCGGTTACCGTTACGACGCTGCTCGATATGGGGGACATCCAATCGGCGGTGGTGCAGGGAGATACGATCCAGGTCGTGTTCAATAAAACGCTGGTGTCCCAGTCCTCCGTTACGGTAACCCAGTTCCAAGTATTGGTGGACGGAACGACAAGCTCCCTGGCCAGCGCCTCGGTCAATGGCAGCACGCTGACGATCAAGCTCAGCAGTCCGGTCATCAGCGGCCAAAAGGTGGAACTGTCCTATATTCCAGGCGCAACACCGCTCAGGGACAGCGCAGGCACCTATCTGAAGTATTTTAACAAAATTCCGGTCAGCAACACGGGCACGACGACCGGCAGCGGATCGACCGATCCCAACCGTCCGTTTTACCTGATACTGATGGAGGCGGGAGAGTTTGGACAGGCCATGTTTGCACTTGGCAATCAGGCGACGGCTGTGTCGGACGTAAAGTCCCGCAACAATCAATATATTAAGCAGTACCGGGTCGATGGCGAGAAGCTGAAGCAGGCTTACCAATATATGCTGAATTCCGGTGAAAAGCTGCATACGCTCGTTGTGGATGCCGCAGTCGGGCTGAGCTCAGCATCGGTTACGTTCCCACTAGACACGCTCCAGCAAGTCTATAATATCGATCGCAGCGCGGTGCTGGCGGTGAAAGCCGGGGACGCCGTGTATATGGTACCTTTTAGCAAAATAAACCTGCCGGACATTGCCAGCAGCCTGAATGCCAGCAGCTCTTCCGTCACGCTCAACATCACGGTAGAGAAGCTGTCGGCGGAATCCGCCGCGGATTTGAGCAAGAAGCTGAACACCAGCTCCAGCCAAAAGATCACCGAGCCCGTAGACTTCTATGTATCCGCCGTGAACAACAGCTCGCCGAACAATCCGCGCGAGATGAAGCTCAGCGGGGAGGTTCTCGTCAGGACGAACAGCACACTGCAGGACAGCCGGTCCAGCCTGGTCCGCTTCGACAGTGGAGCGAGCAAGCTGACCTACGTTCCCGGCGTGATCGACACGGCAGGCAGCCATAGGGTGTTCCATGCCAAGGTGAAGGGGAACTTCACCGTTTTCGGAGCGACGTTCTACAAGTATTACAGCGATCTCGGCAACCACTGGGCGAAAGACGCGATCAGCACACTGTCCGCCAAGCAGGTCATCGAGGGCCGCACCAATACGCTGTTTGCCCCGGATCAGAGCATAACCCGCGCTGAATTCGCTGAGTATGTGGCTCGAGCCCTCGGGTTAGAAGGGGATGCGCAGAGCGCGGACCGTTTCTATGACGTGGTCAACATCGGCTCCAGCGCCTATATCGGGGCGGCGGCCAAAGCCGGCATCGTCACCGGCAATACGGACGGATCTTTCAAGCCGAACAGCTCGATCACGCGCGAGCAGATGGGGATCATGATGGTCCGGGCCATGAACTATGCGGGATACAACTCGACGCTGAACTATCCGGCGTCCACGTACCTGAAAGTGTTTAAGGACAGCAAGCAAATCCAGTATCCCGATTCCGCGGCACGCGTGCTGAAGGAAGGCATTATTCAGGGCGTTACGGTGAACACGTACCAGCCCCGGGGAAATGCGACCCGCGCCCAGGCGGCCGTCATGCTGCAGCGTCTGCTGGAGAAAATCGGGTATTTGTAACCAAAGCAGTAAACAGGCTAAATCTCTCACAAAATCATAGAGTTTCCATTTCAGTACGTCAGCCCTACTTCGGTAGGGCTTTTTTGTGGGATTTTCCGGTGGATTTTGCTAAAAAGATTAATTTTCCGTAACTTTTTTGGATAATTTCAGTCTATTTAATAGGGAGTTCATACTGGACCTAGATCATAGAGTCTGTGAGCTCATGCTTAACATGTATAGTCGGTTGGTCCTGTTTATGAACAAACAACGATAGAATAGCATCGCGCATGAAGAAGATGGGAGAGTTAAGAGTACATGAAATGGCATAATGATCGCATGGGGAACGAGCACAAGAAGGGTGCAGGCAAGAAGTGGATGGTCGTATCGCTGGCTGGCCTGCTGTTTATTACGCCGGTTATCGGCAGCGGCATCCCGCTGAACGGACATTCCATCGCTTCAGTGGCCAGCGCGGCCACGGCGGCGACCGTCACGAAGCTCAGTGAGAGCCCGGTCACGTCGGGAGCGATTCTGACCAAGTACAAATTTACAACCACACGCTCTGGCAAACAGGCGACGGCGCTGGCGGATGTCATCAAAGTGGATTTGCAGAATCCGAACGTCAAGATGGACGTCATGAACGGCCAGGACGGTCAGCTGACCACCAAACAGAGCACCGGCGGCATGGTCAAAGAGACCGGTGCGGTAGCGGGCGTGAACGGGGACTATTTTAATACGACCGGAGACGGGGCGCCGATCGGGGGTCAGGTCACCAGCGGGGAACTGGTATCGACGCCTTCGGATCTGAAGGGCATGTATTCTTTTGCGGTAACCAAGGGCGGCACGCCGGTCATCGACCAATTTTCGTTTGACGGAACGGTGACAGCTCAAGACGGCTTTACGTTCCCACTGGCAGGCGTCAACAAGGCATCTTACACGCCGGAGAGCGGAACTTCGAATTACAGCCATGCGAATGCCATGTATATTTATACAAGCGCCTGGAAGTCGCCGGTTCGTCCGAAGAACAGCTCCACGACACCGGTTGAGGTCCTGGTACAGAACAATGTGATCACGCAGATTTCCGAGCCGGGCGGCTTCGATTTCGCGGTGCCGGAGGACGGGTACATCTTGCGGACCCATGGAACGGCGGCACAATTCGTAACCAACCATATGGCTGTCGGCCAAACGATCACAACCGACTACAAGCTGCTGTCCAAAACGTCTGGCCAGTCGCTTGACCCGGCAAACCTGCAGATGATGATCGGCGGGCATACGATTCTCGTGAACAACGGAGCGGCGTCGGCCTTTTCGCGCGACGTGTCCAGCATAGGCGGCTACCGCGCCCGTACGGCGCTCGGATATTCGAAGGATCAGCGTTACGCGTACATCGTAGCCGTCGAGAAGAACGACAACAGCTCCGGCATGTCGCTGTCCGAGCTGCAGACCTTTATGGTCAAGGTCGGCGTCTGGAAGGGCATGAACCTGGACGGAGGCGGCTCCACGACGATGGTGGACCGGCCGCTCGGCGAAACGAATACGCAGCTGACGTTTAATACGGAATACGGCACGACCCAGCGCAGCGTCGTCAACGCTGTCGGCGTGTACACCGAGGCGCCGCAGGGCAGCCTGCTCGGCCTGAAAATTAGCGGTTCTTCCGCGATCCTGATTGGACAGCAGGCGTCGTTCCAGCTAAAGGGCTATGACACCTACTACAACCCGATCGATGTGTCCAGCCTGACGCCGGCCTGGAAGTCGAGCAACGGCAACATCGTGGTCAGCGGACAAACGTTGAAGGGCGTGAAGCCAGGAACGTCGACGATCACCGCGGTCAACGGCAAAGCCAGCGCCAGCATGCAGGTGAAGGTCATCGGCGGGGACGACCTGTCCGCCCTGAACGTCGGTACGGCAACAGCTCCGCTGAAGGCGGGCAGCACGGTATCGGTGCCGGTTACGGCGGTCACGAAGGACGGGCAGAGCATTACGGTTCCGGCCGGGTCCCTGAAGTGGGAATTCATCGGTTTTAAAGGCAGTGTGCAGGATGACAAGCTGACCGTCGCTTCGGTAAATGCGATTACGAAGGTCGGTTACGCCATTGCCCGGTATAATGGCTTCAGCACGGTTGTCGTACTGTCGGTAGCAGGCGAAGACATGTGGGAGAACTTCGAAAACGTCACATACCCGATCGATTTTACGACGAACAGCGGCAGCCAGGTGACCGGATCGGCACAGGTGACGCAGGGAACCGGCGACCACGCCAATTCCAAGGTGCTTCAGCTGCAGTATGACATGACGGCTGGAACCGGAAAAATGTATGCTTATGCACAATTGAACGGAACATCGGGCAAAGGCATCAATGCGGCGGCCACGTCGATGTCGATCGACGCAATGGGCGACAGCAGCCTGAACTGGATGCGTGCCGAGCTGACGGACGCGAAAGGACAGACGGTTTACGTCGACCTGGCCAAAGCCATTGACTGGACGGGCTGGAAGACGATCAACGTGGACCTGAGCAGCCTGGGCATCGCCTTCCCGGCCCAGCTGAAGCGCCTCTACGTCGTGAATGTCGAAGATGGGCAGGACGAGCGGGCGAAGACGGGTACGGTTGCTTTTGACAACATTAAATTCACGATGCCTTCGCTGTCCAGCGAGGCAGGCCTTCCAACCGGCAAGGTGATCATGGCGGTCGGGCAGAAATCGTATATGTCGAACGGTCAGAAGAAATCTATGGACGCTGCGCCGGTCATAAAGAATGGTACGACCTACATTCCGGTGAAATACGTACTGGATACATTTGGCGGACAAGCCACTTGGGATTCAGCCAATCAGCGGATCAGCGTCCTCCGGGGCGGCAAGCTGATGGACTTGACGGTCGGCAAAAAGGAATATATCCTAAACGGCAAGCGTAAAAGCGCGGAAGTCGCTCCATTTATTACCCAAGGTCGTACTTTAGTCCCACTTCGGCTCGTTTCCGAGCAATTAGGATTACAAGTAAATTGGGAACAAAACACGAAGACCATCACCATCCAATCATGATATGGTATGATATGTATAGAAATGAACTTAGGAATTGTGACTGCAGCTCATTCTATGTAGAACTGTAATGGTTAGAAATGGAGTAGAAATTCGTGGATTTTCAAGCCGATGCGATAGACCGAGTCATTAAGAATGCCATCCAGGTGGTTGAAAACAGCAAATATCAGATGTTCGAGATTCTCGAGACGGCCCGGGACGAGCTGCTCACGTTGAATCAGGAACTGCAGTTAGTGATGAAGGAAACCGTGGATACGCTGCAGAAGGTGGATCAGCTGGAGCTGAACTACCGGCGCTCCCGGATCCGGCTGACCGAGGTCAGCCGGGACTTCGTCCGGTACAAAGAGGATGATATTAGGCAGGCCTACGAGAAAGCGACGCAGCTGCAGCTTGATGTGATGATTTATCGCGAGAAGGAAATGTATTTGAAAGCCAGACGCGATGAACTCCAGAAGCGGGTGAGAAGTGTCGAAAATTCGATAGAACGTGCCGAATCCATCGGATCGCAGATGGGCGTTGTCATGGAATACCTGTCGGGAGAGCTGGGACAAGTGACCCGGATCATCGAGACGGCCAAGAACCGCCAGGTGATCGGTCTGAAAATTATTTTGGCGCAGGAAGAAGAGCGCAAACGCATCGCCCGTGAAATCCATGATGGCCCGGCGCAGCTGCTCGCTAACCTGGTCCTGAGAACCGAAATTGTGGAAAGAATGCTGCTGAAGCAGGAATTTAAGATGGTGCAGGACGAAATAGTAGATTTGAAGGGGCAGGTACGCTCCAGCCTTGAAGAAATGCGCAAGGTCATTTTTAATCTGCGTCCTATGGCACTCGATGATTTGGGACTGATCCCGACGCTGCGTAAATACGCGCACGATTATGAGGAGAAGACCAAGATCCGTACCATGTTCGAAACGAGAGGGAAAGAGCATCGTCTTTCTTCTGCAATGGAGGCGGCGATCTACCGTCTGGTCCAGGAAGCATTGAGCAATGCGGCGAAGCATGCCCACCCAACCTATGTGTTAATTGAAATTACATATCAAGCGCAGATGGTTAAAATTGTCGTTCAAGACAACGGACTTGGATTCCGAGTCGAGCTTCTGGAACAGAAGAGCAAGGATCATTTCGGTTTAATCGGAATGCGAGAGAGGGTAGAGCTTCTCGAAGGGAGAATGGAGATTGAATCGGCCGAGAACCAGGGCACGAAGATCATTATCCATATCCCAACGAACGTGGAAAAGGGAAAGGAGTAGTTGGATGGAAACGAGAGATTCCGGCAAAACAACCATTAAGGTCCTCCTGGCTGACGATCATCAACTGTTTCGCGAGGGTCTGAAGCGTATTTTGAACATGGAGGAAGACATTGAGGTCATCGGGGAATGCGGCGATGGTATTCAGGTGCTCGAATTTTGCAACGATATCAAACCCGACATTGTCCTGATGGATATTAATATGCCTGTGGAAAATGGTGTGGAGGCCACGGAGAAGCTCCGCGAGCTGTTTCCGGATGTAAAGGTCATTATTCTATCCATTCATGATGATGAGAGTTACGTATTCGAGACGCTCCGCAAGGGCGCGAACGGATATCTGCTCAAGGATATGGAAGCCGAGTCGCTGATCAATGCGATCCGTTCGGTTCAGGAAGGCTATGCATTCATTCATCCGAAAGTGACCGGCAAGCTGATTCAGCAGCTGCGGCGCATGACCTTCCTGAACGAAACGGGTGCCATGACCGAGAGCGGTGTCCGCGAAGCAGGCGTCAAATTCGTGGCCGGCGAGAACAATCCGCTGACCCGGCGGGAAGCCGAAGTGCTGCGCCTGATGGCGGAAGGCAAGAGCAACAAGATGATCGGAGAGTTTTTATTCATTAGCGAGAAAACGGTCAAGAACCATGTCAGCAGCATCCTGCAGAAGATGGAAGTCGACGATCGTACGCAAGCAGTCATCAACTCGATTAAATACGGTTGGGTTACGCTCTAATACCATAATTTTGGGATGGCTGCTTGTCCCTGCCAAAGTTTGTGAAAAATTCCACTGTACGCTTGCTCATGCCCCTTTCGTCAGAGGTGTGGGCGATCCGGCCTTTATCATTCACCGTCCGGTTTGTACCCGCATATAGTGTGGGTATACAGGAGGTGAGTCTGCATGATGATTCCGCTTTTGTGGATCACGGCGGTATACGTGCTGGCGGCTGCGGCGGTTCACTTATTTCATGCTTGGCAGAAGCGCAAAAGTTCACCCTGGGTTCACTATACGCTGGTAACGTCCAACCATGAGGGACAGATCGAATGGTACATCCGGGCATTCGGGTGGTATTCGTTCGTTTCAGGTAAGAGGCTTCGTCTAACGGTGCTGGATGCAGCGTCCACAGATCAGACGGTGGAAATTGTCCGCCGGATGCACGGAACCGCAGGTATGGAACTGTCCGTCGTCCCGATGCAGTCCTCCGTGGAGAACGGAGATATCGCAGGTACCTTGGTGCTGGATGACGGCATGATTTCGGAAATGATTGATTTAAGAAAGCCGCATGAAGCGGAGCGCATTCCTTATGTCTAATACGCAGGGAACTGCGTTCATGCCGGGAGGCGGCATAATGCAGAATACAGAGTGAAGCACACTCCAGAGGCGACAAGCCGGGGGTGTGCTTTTTTGCGTTGGGCGGAAAAGGGTCAGTGATTTCTAATGACTTGTATAGATTGAACTGAAGTTATGCATTGAACTTCTTGTTATAACGGCCCGATAGCGGCCTATTCATTTCTTTAGTTCATTCTAGGTAGATTTTACAAATAATTCGTGCGGAAAAAATTCTGGAAGAGATTGAGGTTTTCTGATTGTTTCCATATATAGAGGATCGGATATTCCAATGTATCGTTCACCAAAACGGGGAGGAAGAAAGGGGGAGGACGCATGCGTGTCGCTGTATATACCATCCGGCAAGGTCAGCGGTGGAGGATAAAAATTTCGCTGGACCTGCGTATCGACATCGTATGGTGGGAGTGCGTAAGCAGGAATGCCGAAAAGGATGGAACGATGGTTTTGCTGTCGGGAGAGATGCCTCTAGGCTGGGCTTGCAAGGTGGCTAAGAATTTTGTGGGCACGCCGGAGATGGCGCACTGGAAGTTGCAGCAGTGGAAGGGGTGGTTGGAGGCGGAGTTGAGGGAGGAGATGGAGCGGGATGGCCTAGACCCTAAGGGCAATGACGGAGCGGCGTGGGGTGGGCTCAAACCCAAAGGCTATGTACGGGCGGAGCGGGATGTCTTCAAGGCCAAGGGGCATGACGGGACGGCGCAGGGTGGATTCAAAGCCAAGGGCTATGGCTGGGAGACGAAGGATGGGGTCCAATCCAAGGGCGATGACAGGGCGACATGGAATGGACTCAAAGCCAAGGGCTATGAAAGAGCTGTGCAGGATGGATTCAACCTCAAGAGCAATGACAGAAAGGTCGGGGATGGTTGTCCAGGAATGTGGCGCTGGGAGCTTGGCGAGCCGCTATCTCCTGCCGTATGGCAGGAGCTGATGCGTCAACCGGAAGAAGGGCAGTGGGCAGGTGACGTAAGGGATCCGGCTGTGCTTAGGGTACTTGCGGAGCAGGCCGCGCAGCTGGTGGACAGGCTGCGCGGCAGGTCGCTGCTAGCAGCGGAGGTCGACTCGCTGCTGACCGACCGGGCGCCAGGGCTTGCCGGCGCCTGGCACAGTGCGGCGCAGCTGGCCTACCTGCAGGGCCAGCTGGCGCTGGACGCGGGCGTGGCTGCCGCCGGCCCGCGCAAGGGACCCCGCGGCACGCTTCGCGCCGGCCGCGGCCAAGCCCCCCGCTGCCGCCGTTGCGGCAGCGAAGCCACGGGCCGCACGGCATGCGCCGCGTGCGGCCTCGCGGCCTGCGCCTACTGCGAGGCATGCCTCGCGCTTGGGCGCAGCCGCGCCTGCTCGCTGCTGCTTCGCACAGCAGTGGATCCGGCCGTGCGGGGCACGGCCGGGGAATCCACCGCCGCCGTCGCGGGGCGGTGGGGGCTTAGCGCAGCCCAGGGCGATGCCGCCTGGGCTGCGCTGGGGTTCCTAGCGGAGCCGCCCAGAAGGGGCTCCGCGGCAGGCGGCCGCACCGGCTGGATGCGGCCGAGATGGGGTGCCGGGCGTAGAAGCGGCACCAGCATCGCGCCCTCCCGCTTCCTCCTGTGGGCCGTGACGGGCGCGGGCAAAACCGAAATGATCTTTCCGCTGCTCGACTCCGTGCTAGCGGTGGGCGGGCGCGTGCTTGTGGCCACGCCGCGCCGGGACGTGGTGCTCGAGCTCGCCCCACGCCTGGCCAAAGCATTCAGCGGTGTCCGGATCGTCACCCTGTACGGCGGCAGCGCCGAGCGCTGGGAGAGCGGCGCCTTGACGCTTGCGACCACCCACCAGCTGATGCGGTTCTACCACGCCTTTGACCTGGTGGTGATCGATGAGCTCGACGCATTTCCCTACCACAACGACCCCATGCTGGCCTATGCGGCGCAGCATGCCTGCAAGCCGGACGGGAAATTTGTATACCTGTCGGCGACGCCGCCGCGCCCGCTGCAGCGGGAGGTGTCCCGGGGCACGCTGCCGCATGCCAAGGTGCCCGTCCGGTACCACGGCCACCCGCTGCCCGTGCCAAAGCGGATCGCCATGCGCAGCGTGGAAACCTGCCTGCGGCAGCCGAAGGTGCTGGGACCGCTCGCCGCGGAGCTTCGCCGGTCGATCGATCGGGGGGCGCAGATCTTTTTGTTCGTCTCCCGGATACGTCATATCGGACCGCTGGTGGAGATTCTTCGTCGCCGATTCAATGATATTTCGGTGGAAGGGACATCCTCGGAAGATGCGGAGCGGAGTGAGAAAGTTATGGCCTTTCGTAAGAAGGACATCCGTTTGCTCGTCACGACGACCATTCTGGAGCGGGGGGTGACCGTTCCCCGCAGCGACGTATATATTCTGGACGCGGACAGCAGCCTGTTCGACGACGCGTCGCTCGTCCAAATGGCCGGGCGGGCCGGGCGGTCTTCCGAGGACCCGGCAGGAAGGGTCATTTTTGCCTCATCCCAGTGGACATTGTCCCAAAAGCTGGCTGTGAGCCAGATCAAGGCGATGAACCGGATTGCCGGCAAGCACGGGTATTTGAAGGAGCAGCCAATTAAGCGATAAGCTGATGGGAGGAATAATGAGTTGAAGTCCAGTAGTTCCTTGTTACATATGATGCAGTATTTACTGTCTCCGCCCGGTGAAATATGCCTGACCTGCGGCAGTGTTAGCCGTCTTGTCCGGGAATGGCCGGGCATTTGCCGAACCTGTGCGGAGGCGATCCCCTGGATTCATAAGCCCCGCTGCCTCTGCTGCGGCCGTGCCATCGGCTGTCCGGACTGTTTGCGGAATGAGATGAGGCGCCGGTCTTTTGTCTGTAACCGGAGCGCTGTCCAATATAATGAAGTGATGAGGGAATGGCTGGCCCAATACAAGTATCGCGGGCATGAGAAATACGCTGATCTGATTGTCCATATGCTGAGCCGGGCTTACCTACAGATGCAGGAGGAACTAAGTAGCCTGTTGCTCGGCCTTAACCCTGAACTGGCACAAGGAAAACTCATGTCGTCTTCTTGGGACTCAATTTCGTCTACTGGAATTTCAGCATCTTGGCCAAGTTTATTTTCAACGCGTAGTTCAGACGCTGCACCAGGCCATACATTTCACACATTCCATCCCCAAAATCAGCGTATTCAATCGGATGCCACTATTGGATTCTTTTCAGCGGTTATTTCCAATGTTATTTCACTGGTCGGCTCCGTTTTGCCAGAGGTACCCTTTTTCCATAGATTAAGAGAATCATCGGGACAGGCGTTATGGAAGCCCGATGTGATTACTTATGTACCTGTAAGCGAAGTCCGTTTGAAGGAGCGGGGATTTAATCAGGCGGAGGTGCTGGCGAGAGGGCTTGGAAGCAAGCATCGCATCCCGGTCATGCCGCTTTTGGTCCGCAGGGAGCACACCGCCAAACAGAGCTATAAATCCCGTCAGGAGCGGATTGAATCGATGAAGAATGTATTTGCTTTGCATCAGGAGGGGTTAGCAGCTGCCTTATCGTTATATATGCGTACATATGGGATATCATCTAATGCAAGCCATAGTAATAGCGTGATGAATCGTTATGATAGTGATGGACATGCAATAACAGCTCAAGATGCCCCTCGGCCCCTGCAAATTCTTTTAATAGACGACATCTATACGACGGGAAGCACGATCAATGCGTGCGCAGAGGTGCTGCGGGATACATTGCACCGGGGATTAGGGCTTGCCACCGAGGTGTACAGCCTGACATGGGCCCGTTCGTAATACCGATAAGAATCATGTCAGGATTTACCGAATCTCGTAAATTAAGATGGACGAGGGGAGTCCGGATAAGGTAATCTAGAACCATATCATCATGGCTTGATTTGGTATTCGATAGGGGGAGAAGTACGATGGATCTTGCGAATTGCCCTCGCTGCGGCAGATTGTTCGCTGCCAATTTCAGAGACATTTGCCCGAACTGCATCAAGGAAATCGAACGCGAATACGAGATTTGCGTGGATTACCTGCGGGAGCAGAAGGGTGCCAATATACAGGAGCTGTCGGAAGCGACGGGTGTTTCCGTCAAGCAGATTACGAGTTTTGTCCGTGAGGGCCGCATCTCGGTCGTGAACGCACCGAACTTGATGTATCCGTGCGAGGTATGCGGAACGCTGATTCGTGAGGGGCATATGTGCGACTCTTGCCGCACCCGTCTGACCCGGGAGCTCAGCCAGGCTACTCAAGCAGGCCAAGATCAGGATTCTGGTCCTAGAAAACCGGGTGAAGGTGCCTACCGCGTCGTGGATAAATTCCACAAATAACCGACTGCCGCACTAAAAACGGCAGCAGCTATTAATAATGATTCAGTGATGACCGATAAACTTAGTAAAGATTATCGGTTGTTTGCATTTTGCATGCGAACGGGCTGACGTGTCGGCTTGGGAAGCCGGGGGAGTACCCGGCGGAGCAGCCCGCATATTGTGAAAGAAGGTGGAAGATATGAAAATTAATGATACCGGCAGAATTGGTGGAGTTAACCCTTATCAACGGAATATGGAGACGCAGCGGCAGGAAGCGCAAAAGCCTGCACGCAAGAAAGACCAGGTTTCCATTTCCTCGGAGGCGATTGAAATGCTTGAGGCCCAGAGCCGTGCTAATGACCCGGAGAGAGCGAAGAAGCTCGAGGATCTGAAGCAGAGAATCGCTTCCGGCACCTATCAAGTGGATGCTGGTAAACTGGCCGATAAGCTGATGCCCTATTTTAAAGAGTTTCCAAGGAATTAGGTGACCCCATATGTCTGTTCATACTTTAAACGACCTGCTGGAGCAGCTGGACACGGTTCATCTCCATATGCTGGACTTGACCGCGGAGAAGAAGAAAGCCATCATTGCCAACGAAGTTGAATCTCTCATCAAGATCATGAACCAGGAAGCCAAGCTGGTGAAGCAGATCGAAATTCTCGAACAGAAGCGCGCGGTCTCCGCCCAGCAGTATTTACGCGAACGCGGCATCAAATCGGAATTGAACCTGAATCTGACGGAACTGTCGCGGCTTGTTTTTGACGTGGAAGAGAAGAAGCGGCTGCTTGCCATTCAGGAGAAGCTGTCGGAGACCCTGCAAAAGCTGAAAAGGGCGAACGAGCTGAACCAGAAGCTGATCGAGCAGTCGCTTTCGTTTATAGATTTGTCCCTGGATATTCTGGTCGGCCGACCAAATCAGGATGTCACCTACCACCATCCGGCGGATCGGAGCGGGAACGTGGCCCGAAGCGGCCTTTTCGATTCAAGGGCATAGGCCCTTTAAAGTCTACTTTTCTTATGAGCATTACGAGTGTCGGGGCTCCCCGTAAATTTTCACATGAACCAACGATGAAGCAAAGACCCACAACGACGTGGGGCTATTGAGACATGGGTGAGCCCGGCTCTCCCCCGAACGTGAAGGAGGATTTTGTTGCATGACATCCACATTCCATTCCATCGAGACGGCCAAGCGCAGTCTGTTTACGCAGACGGCTGCACTGGGTACGACCGGTCATAACATCGCCAACGCCAATACGGAAGGCTTCAGCCGGCAAACGGTGAAAATGCAGGCGTCCCGCCCGATTGAGGCCTACGGCATGAACCGCTCCATTGCACCCGGGCAGCTGGGCACTGGGGTTGAATATCAGTCAGTTGAACGGATCCGCGAGAGCTTTCTCGATACGCAGTTCCGCAGTGAGAGCAACGCCAACGGCAGCTGGACAATCAAATCGGACACGCTGGACAAGCTGCAGGGCATTTTTAATGAACCGTCGGAAACGGGCATCAGCAAGGTGCTCGGCAACTTCTGGAACTCCTGGTCCAACCTGAGCAAGGATCCGGAAAGTGCCTCGGCACGCAAAGTCGTCAAGGAAAATGCGACGGCTTTGACGGATGCAATGAACTATATGAGCGGCCAATTGGATAAAATGAGCCAGGACTTGACCGCCAACGTCGGCGTGAAAGCCAGCGAGGTTCAAAACTACCTGAACTCCATCGCGGACCTGAATCAGTCGATCACACGGATTGAGGGGCTTGGGGACAACGCCAATGACCTTAGAGACCAACGCGACCTGCTGACGGACAAGCTGTCCAAAATCATTAACATCACGGTCCAGGACACCGACCAGGGCTATAACATTTCGATGGGTGGACAAGCCCTCGTCGAAGGGTTTGCTGTAAGTGCGGATGTGGATGGTGCTGGTCCGGATGATCGCGGCGCTTTTCTTGAAGCAGCCTATGCGTCAGGGAATTTGCAGGGCGGAGAGGTGCACGGCATCATTGCGTCCCGCGAAGGCTACGTGAAGGATTACCAGAAGCAGCTGAACGATTTGGCCAATACCTTGGCGAACGGCGATATCCAGATCACGATTCCTAAAGGCAGCGTACTGCCAGCCGGCGTCACCCTTCCGGGCATTACCGGGCGGGTTGTCGATCAGGATACCGTGGTGACGGTCAAAGGCCTGAACGGGCTGCACCAATTGGGTTATACGATGGATGGGACCACGACGGGCGGTCTGCCCTTCTTTGAATCGAGCGACGGCGGTCCGATTACGGCGGGAACTATCCGGCTGAACACGAAGATTGCAGAAGATCCAACCCTGATTGCCACCTCGATGCGAACCGAAGGTACGGGAACGGACGAGAAGGTCATTCAAGGGAACAACACGCTGGCTTTGCTCATGTCCAACATGAAGCAGACCAACTTTACTTCGCCGAACGGTACCCGCTCCACGACGATCGACGGCTACTACAGCTCGATGGTGGGACAACTGGGGGTACAGGCCCAGGAAGCGAGCCGGCAGACGCAAAACTCGGACATTTTGGTACAGCAGGTCGAGAGTCAGCGGCAGTCGGTCAGCGGCGTATCCCTCGACGAGGAGATGGCCAACCTGATCAAGTTCCAGCATGCGTACGGCGCGTCCGCGCGGTTTATGACCACATTTGACCAGCTGCTGGATAAACTGATCAACTCTACAGGAACTGTAGGAAGATAACGGTAAAAGGTGGGTTAACCAATGCTTAGAGTGACTTCCAATATGATGAACTCCCAGCTGCTCCTGAACTTGAACCGCAACGCGCGAGAGATGAACAACACGCAGAACCAGCTGGCCACCGGCCGCAAGCTGAATCGTCCTTCGGATGATCCTGTGGGCATTACCTACTCGCTTCGCTACCGTTCGGAGCTGGCTTCCAATGACCAATACACATCCAACGTGGACAGCGCGCTGTCCTGGCTGGATTTTAACGATACGGTGCTTGGTCAAACTGGGGAAGTTATTCAACGATTGCGGGAATTGGCTGTGGAAGCATCTAACGATACGAATCCGCAATCCGCTTTCGATAGTATCAAACAAGAGGTCTCACAATTAAAAGAGCAATTAATTGATATAGCAAATAGTCAACTTAACGGGAAATACATTTTTAACGGTGAGGCATTTTACCGCAAACCGTATGATTTCCCCAAAAATGCAGACGGAACATCTGATACTACAAGCTTAAGTTCACTTACAACGGATACTGGATTAATAAATTATTCAGTTGGTGAAAGTGTGCAGATGCCTATTAATCTGACCGGAACTGATATATTTGGTAGTGGGACGGATATAGACAATATTTTTAATATTATGGATAATATTTCGGCCGCTTTGACCTCAGGAGATACCACTGGGGTTTCAGCTCAATTGAATAATATTGATAGCCGGATGGAGATTATACTGACTGCTCGTGCTGAGCTTGGTGCTAAAACAAATCGGATTGAACTAATGCAGGACAGACTAAGTGATCTTAATACAAACTTAACTGAACTTCAGTCGAAGACTGAAGACGCAGATTATGCAGGGTTAATTATGAACTCCAAAATACAAGAGAATATTTATAACGCTTCTTTATCAGCCGGCTCCAAGATTATCCAACCTTCTTTAGTCGACTTTTTGAGGTAGGTAAGGAGGTCTGATTGAATGCGGATTTTGCAGATTCATCAGATACCAGGCCGGATTATGATTGACGCTGATCCTGGAAGTTTTTCGATACAACAACCAAAAGCACAGGTGGAGATGAGGACCAAGCCTGGTAATTGGGAAATTCACCAATACCCACTGCAGTTGGAAATTGATCAATCCCGAGCTCTTGCTGCCTATACTGGTGGAGGTTTACTTGAGGTGAACCAGCGTATTTATTCAGGTTTAAAGCAGATTTATCTTCAAGGTATAGCCAATCGTGTGGAACAAGGGAACAGGATGGCTTGTTTTTATAAACCGGGCAACACTATTGGGGAGGTATTTGGGGAAGGTTTTCAGTCGGCTTCTTTTCCAGAGTTTCGTGGACCAGCCTCTATTGATAACGTGGATATCCATATCGATACAAAACCTCCATTAATTGAATATCATAAGGGAGGGGTAGAGATCCAGGTGACTATAAGGAAACCGGAAATTGAATATATACCTGGAAAGTTGGATATTCATATGGTTCAGTACCCGAGTATATCCTTTATCCCACCTAAGATAGATGTGTTAATGTAGTAAAATCTAAGCTAGAGATGTGCGTGCCGTATTCTTGCCATCTATAGCTTTTCTTTATTTGATAGGAGTGATATTTTATGGTGATAGAAACTTTATCATGGGGTTCATTGAATATTTCAAATAATCGGGTATACAAATTTCCGAGGGGGGTTCCGGGATTTGAGAACGAGACGCAGTTTGCATTGATAGATGGTGAGGAGGGACCCTTCTATTATTTACAATCAGTAAAAAACAAAATGGTATCTTTTTTATTAGTCGATCCATTTTTGTTCTACCCGGACTACGAATTTGATTTGCCTGATCATGAGACAGAGGAATTAGGGATTAAGGATGAAGTTTTAATCCGTTGTATAGTTACAGTACGAGAACCTTGGGATACCTCCACTATAAACTTACTAGCGCCAGTAGTTCTTAACCCTAAAAATTTAATTGGAAGGCAGATTGTCTTAAATAGGGCTAATTACCGGACTAAACATGGCTTGCTAGATTTTTTGATAAACCAGGGGTTCAAAAAGGACGGTGAATAGGATGCTGGTTCTTTCAAGAAAAAAAGGAGAATCAATAATTATTCAAGACGAGATTGAAATAACTATACTGGCGGTTGAAGGTGATAACGTAAGGCTTGGGATCACAGCTCCGGATCATATAGATATATTCCGGAAGGAGATTTATCTTTCCATTAAAGAGGCAAATTTAGAGTCCGCTACGGCTAATCCTGGGGAATTAGAGGGACTGCTTAAACATTTAAAAGAAACAAAAAATTATTAAAAAAGCTATAAACAGAACTTAATTTCTGTCGATATATATATTAGACGATTATTTCGAAGGGGCGGCCGACCTTTACGAAATTCGCAACCACATGGATGTGGACATAACTTTTTCAAGGAGGAAATATTACAATGATTATCAATCATAACATTGCTGCTATGAACACTCACCGTCAGTTGGGTGTCAACGAAGCAAACACAAACAAAGCAATTGAAAAACTGTCTTCTGGTCTTCGCATTAATCGTGCTGGTGACGATGCTGCAGGTTTGGCTATTTCCGAAAAAATGCGCGGACAAATCCGTGGTTTGGACATGGCTTCCAAGAATGCCCAAGACGGTATTTCTTTGATCCAAACTGCTGAGGGTGCACTGAACGAAACACACAGCATCTTGCAACGTATTCGTGAGTTGGCAGTACAATCTGCCAATGATACCAATACAAATGATGACCGTGCAGAACTTCAAAAAGAAGTAGACGAGTTGACCAAAGAGGTTACTCGTATCTCCACAGATACTGAGTTCAACACAAAGAAATTGCTTAACGGTTCTGGTGTTAGCGGCGCTGTATTCCAAATTGGTGCTAATACAAGCCAATCTATCAGCTTGTCCATTGGTAACATGGGAGCAGCTAGCCTGGGTCTCACCTCTGTTGCTATCGGAACTCAAACAGGTGCTAACGCAGCGCTTTCAGTTCTTGATGCTGCTATCAAGACTGTCTCCGCTGAACGTGCTAAGCTGGGTGCAAACCAAAACCGTCTGGAACACACGATTAACAACCTTGGAACAACATCTGAGAACCTTTCTGCAGCTGAATCCCGTATTCGCGACGTAGATATGGCAAAAGAAATGATGAATCAAACGAAGAACAACATCCTTGCTCAAGCAGCTCAAGCAATGTTGGCACAAGCTAACCAACAGCCACAAGCTGTACTTCAACTGCTTCGTTAATTTTAAGCAAAAAAGGCTGTCGAGATTATTCTCGGCAGCCTTTTTTTGTATATATTCAAAGCTAATCAGCAATCACCTTTCAACCGATATAGTAGTTAATAATAAATTAAAGTGTGCCTACGAGGGGATAACTGATAATGTATAAAACCATTTCTTTGTGCATGATTGTTAAAAATGAAGAAGACTGTCTTAGAAAGTGTCTAGATAGTGTCAAAGATAAAGTGGATCAGATTGTAATTGTTGATACAGGTTCGACAGACGCAACTATTGATATAGCAAAAGAATATACTAAAGAAATTTATTGTTTCCAATGGAGTGACGATTTTGCAGCGGCTAGGAATGAGTCCTTGAAATATGCTAAGTCTGACTATATTCTGGTGCTTGATGCTGACGAGTATTTACCCTCTGATGCTGACTTAAAAGCAGAAATAAGTACGGGATTCGATTATTATTTTCTGAAAATTCACAATATTCTTTCTTATGGAAGAGCGATAAACCATACAGCGGTGAGATTATTCGCAAACTATAGAGGCTTACTCTATCGCAATCGTCTCCATGAACACTTGAATACAATGGATGAAGGGGCTAATTACACTTGTACCTTTGGCTCTGTAGTGATAAATCATACCGGCTATACTGATGACATGATGAGTAACCGTGAGAAAGATAAAAGGAATTTACCTTTGATGATTCAAGAGGTCGAAGAAAACCCCACAGCCTATAACTTGTTTAACATGGGGAGAACGTACATGTCTATTGGAGAGTACGAAAAGGCAATTGAATATCTTAAAAAAGCGTACCCATTAAGTAAAGAACTAGTTATTGTTCCAGAACTGGTAAGTACATTAGGTTATTGTTTGAGCGAACAGAAAAGATATGACGAGGCACTAGAGATTATTAATGAGGCAGTTACTATTTATTCCGACGTCACTGACTTACACTATTTGCAGGGTTCGATATTCATGGAAGCAGGATACACTAGAGATGCGATAGAGTCCTTCGAGGAATGTCTTAAACTTGGAGATCAAGGGGTAACAGTCACAGAAGGTAATGGAAGTTATATGGCTCATTATCGGTTAGCAGAGATTTATGAGAATAAGCTTCAACTTTCGAAGAGTTATGAACACATTATAGAGTCGATAAAAATAAAGAAAACATTTATGGGGGCAGTGAATAAATATTTTCAGATTGTTACTAAAGCTAACATATCAGTAGAAGACGTGTATCAGAATATCGAAGTTATCTATAAGACTTCTAATATAGAGGAACTTAAGCTGCTTTTGGAAGTATTATACTCACTGAGGCATCCATTACTTAACAAATATTTAAAAGAATTTAATATTAGGGTAGAGGAAAATGTGTTGGCAGTTGGATCTCAGTATGATAGGCAATACAATGAAGCAAAATCTTTATGGCTAGGTATGGAAAAAATCCCTGAGCAAAATGGTGAGGATGTTTTATTATTAGCGTTGTTGTTAAATGATATTGAACTTTTTCATAAAGCAAAACCTTTATTGAATTTAAGCAGTAAAGAAAGTGTGATCATTCATAATATTGTAGAAAATCATGATCTATGTGATGGTCAACTAAGTTCACTTTCAGAGAAACTCCTAGAAGGGACTATTAAACGGTTACTTGAGCTTCAAGAATATGAAGTTTTTGAACGTATGCTAAATTGTATTTGGAAGGGTTCCCTACAAGTGAAAGTCCAGGTATGTAGAATAGTCGCAGATTATGGCTTTAGTGAGGTTGCTATTGATTTATTGGTTAAGTTATTCGAAGCATATCCGAATGATACAAGAGTGCTTAAACTGCTAGGGGACATTTGTATGAATTCAAATTATCTTCAAGATGCCCAACTTTTCTACAATAAACTTATGAAAATTTCGCCAGAATACAGTACCTATGAGAAATGTCACGATTTATTTATTAAACTTGGTGAGATAGAGGATGCTCGAAATATTAAAGAATTTATTATGCGTAATTTTCCAAATTCCCTATGGGCTGTAAATTGTTGAATACATGTACTTCCCTCGATGCGTTAATTTACATGGAACATTTATTTTTTCCTAAACAACGGAGGTAAGACTGTGAATAAATTAGAAAAGATAACCAATTGTATTAATAATAATGAAATACAAGATGCATACAATTTGTGCAAAGAATATGAGCAAGAGTATTTAAACAATGCTGATTACTGGAATCTTAGAGGATTACTTTGTTTGAAATTGGGTGAATATGATACAGCTCACAAATGCCTCGAAAAGGCTTTAGCGATCAATAGAAAAAATGCCGATGCTTTATTTAATTACGCCGTCGCATCAGAACATTTGGGTTATCTTAGTGATTCTGCATTGTATTATGGTCTTACCTATCGCTATACCAACGATAGTCAGCTAAGAGAAGAATTATCTCAAATTTACAATCAAAACCAGGAAATTGCATTGAATCAGATTTATGAGACAGCCGCTTACGGTAATAGTAAAACTTTTATTATCATGTCCTCCTGCGGTTGGGGGGATATTCAGCAAAGAATGCATCATATTTCAAAATCTTTGGTGAAATTTGGACACGAGGTAATCTTTATGGAACCTAGTGTTAACGCCAGTGTTACTGAAGGTGAAGATAATCTTACCGTTCATGATCTTACAAAGTATTCATTAGATAACATTAGAATGGAGAATGGTGTCAATGTCCTGCAACCTATATCCGTCATTAAAGATAGAAACCTAATAAATAACTATGCTGATCTTGTTCAGAATATTTTGCATGCTTCGCTCCATGAAAAGCCTGTTATTATCACTTATATGCCTTATCAGGTAACTGTTTTAGAGCAAATAACCGGCGAGTTTTATCACATATATGATTGCGTCGATGATCATACAGACTTAGAATATGCATTTTGGGGACACAAGAACGACGTGATATGGGAACATGCTTTAATGAACACTGCTGATTTTATTACTACAACTTCAACATCCTTATACCTACAACGTACAGCAATCGAAAAAAGAAAAAATGTTCTTATTTCTAAGAATGCTGTTAATGAAGTGGATTTTATTTCTAAAAAAAGTGAAATACCAGAAGATATTCGTCATATCCCTGAGCCAAGGATAGTCTATATGGGTGCTTTATATGAATGGTTCGATACTGAACTGTTTTATGATGTAGTGAAAGCAAACCCAGATAAATCTTTTGTTATTATTGGGTTTGGTAAGGACATTTTATCAAATTCTCTGCCAAACCTTTATTTTATTGGAGCAAAAAAGCACAGTGAACTAAAAGAATATTTGTCTCATATGCAAGTGGGTATAATCCCCTTCAAATCGTACAGCGATATCATTATTAATTGTGATCCTATTAAGCATTATGAGTACATTGCATGCGGTTTACCTGTAGTAACAACCTTTATACCTGATTCTGCAATAGATAAACCTTACACCTTCTTAGGTAAGGATTCTGATACTTTTTCTTCAGCGATTGATAAGGCTCTTGGTATAAAAATAGATAGTCATACAATCAGTAATTTTTTAGCTGAAAATAGTTGGAATTCTAGGGCTGCACTTCTATGCGGAATAGCAGATGGGAAAATCGGGTCCCTTAGACAAGAAGAAGAAATTGAAAAAATAGGACGTCAAATATCCCAATTATCTGAAAATTATTGTTCAGCTATTTTTAAAACAATGAGGGCAGTTTATTTAAATTTGATAGATAGTGAATCCTTTGAGGTCGAGGCAAGAAGCTCTTATCATATGGAGAATACATGTTATACTGAGAAGCAATATATTAGATCTCTGATTGTAAATAACAATTTATCTGAATTGCTAGAAGCAGTTCCTAATTTGAAATATGTTAGAGAAGAGTTGAAGAATGAAATTATTTATCGATTTGAACAAACAGAGTACGAGTATATTTACCCGCTAACTTATTTACTAATAAATGATTATCCGACTTATTATAAATATTCTCGACTAATACAGGATACTGCTATAAAAAAATTATTTGATTTATATGTTCAATACATCATTGAAGTGGAAGTAGATAAAAATGAAATTATTAAAGTGATGAAATCGAGTAAGGGGTCACCTGTTAGTGAGTATTTAAGGGATAAATTTAGTATTTACGAATATGCACTTGGTGATGTTTTATCAGAAGAACAAAAGGATGAAATAGAATCCCTGATCAATGAATGGATTGAAAAAGACAATCTGGACTCGGCAACGAAGCTAATTGAACAGCTTGAGGCAGCCTTTTCACCAGAGGACCCACTATTTATAAATATTTTAAAAACACGCCTACTTATTAAGCAGGGGGGGACTAATGAAGCGCTAAAGTTTCTTCAGCTGGTTGATAGAACTATGCCCAACAAACGGGCTGGATTGTTACTTGCTGAGCTTCTGGATCAAATTGGGAGTAAGTTTAAAGCTTTAAAGCAATACTCTCGGTATGTAGAAAAAAGTGATCGGAATATTATAAAAAAAATGGAGTCACTTCTTGAAGAAAGCTCCGATGCAAAAATATCTTTGATAAGTACAACCAACTCTGGGTGTAATTCAATAGGCTTGTTACGAGGTATGCCCAATTATATTAGAGAAAGGTATGAGGTTAGATTATTTCAGGAACAAAGGTACGAGGATTATGATTCTTTTGTTAAAGAAAGCGATGTAGTGGTAACAACGCAAGCGAACTATCCTTTCAATCACAAACAGATAAATATTGAGTTGTGGCACGGGTTTCCACTTAAAGCAATGGCAAATATGGACCCAGGTGACTTAAGATCAGCGGAACAATTAAGGTCTTGGTGGGAGAAAGTCGATTATATTACTTCATATTCAGGAATGTTTAATACATTGTTTAATGCCTGTATAGGATTGGATATATCTAAATATCAAGTCACAGGTGCACCAAGGAATGATTTGTTGAGCAAGAACTACAGATCATGGTTTGCAAAGTTATTCGAGAGTAACTTGGATGGGCAAAATCTAATTATGTTTACGCCAACCTTCCGATCTTCCCAGTTTAATCCTACTCATAATGAAGGTGATCGAAACTGGGGAAATCTCTTTGGATTTGAAGAGTTTAATCAAGAGGAATTCGAATCTTATTTGGAAGAAAAAAAAATCTACCTAATAGTCAAATTACATTGGGTAGAAGAAACCATAGTTAAAGAACAAATTGAAAATTTTAATAGCAATAGAATTAAACTTTTAACAGAAGATGAAATTTGTGCGAGTGGGTTGGATCTTTATGAGCTTCTTAGCAGTATTGATCTGCTTATAACAGATTACTCCTCAATATACTTCGATTATTTATTGTTAGATCGTCCGGTTTTATTTGCTCCGGTAGATTTGAAAACTTACGAGAAAAAAAGAGGATTTTTGCTGGAGCCTTATGAAACTTGGATACCTGGACCAAAAGTAACTAGTCAGAATCAGTTGCAAGTGGAACTTTCAAAATTATTATCGGATCGTGATTATTATCTTGCGGAACGAAATTGGATTAAAAATATCATTCATACCCATACTGACTCTTGTTCAGCTGAGCGTGTCTGGGGATTGATAGACAATGAATTGAATCTTGATGCTGAGAGAAAACTCGTTCATGAAATGAAATTGCACTTAAAGTTAGATGAAATTAAGGATCAGTTAATTATTTTTATGGAGAAAGCCCAATTGAAGCAATTTGATGATATGTTGAGTTTAAACAGGGAGTTAGTTGAGCAAAGTAGTGAACTGAACACAATTGCAGCCACATCTTATTACAGCCGAGGAGATTTAGAGACGGCGTTATATTATTTACTTCAAGCATATTCTATTGATTCGAGCTATTTTGATGCTTTGTATAGCTTGGCAATAATCTATGAGCAGCTAGGCCAAGCTAATCAATCAGGGTTATTTTACCAAAAAGCAGCTGCTGTATGTATGGATAAACAACTTAAGGAGGAACTTACCCTTAAAAGTAACATTTTAAATTTTACTAGTTGATATTGTATGGAAGAATTATTCTCGAAAGGGTGGTACTTTGAGAAAAGTCATAACTTACGGAACATTTGATCTTCTCCATTATGGGCATATATTGTTATTGAAGCGAGCAAAGTCTCTCGGAGATCATTTAACTGTAGGTTTATCCACTGATTCCTTTAATGAATTAAAAGGAAAAAAGTCATTCCTATCATTTGAACAAAGAAAAAATTTGCTGGAGTCCATTAAATATATTGATAGAATTATTCCTGAAGAGAACTGGGAACAAAAATCGATGGATATTGTTAAATACGGTATTGATGTCTTTGTGATAGGGGATGACTGGAAAGGTAAGTTTGATAATTTAAATTGTGAAGTAGTTTATTTCCCGCGTGCACCTGATATCTCCTCAAGCCAAATAAAAGAATTAATGGGAAACTTCTGATTTCACTCAGAAGTTTTTTCTTCAACTATATAACAAAGCTCTTATACTTTAATTCGTCTTATTTCACCTCTTCAATCCGCTCTAATTTTGACCGATAAATATAATAAATAAAGCCATCGGAGGTTGTAAGATGAATTTACAAATTTCACTTTCGACGAATACGGTGAGCGGCAATACAAACGGATTAAGTCAACCTAGTGATGCTGCCAATTTAAATAATGATCTAATACAATCAGTAAAGAGTAGAGTGGAATTAAATAAACTAGAGAAACAAGGTGTACGGGTCCCTCTTGGAGATGAACAACTGATTAAGGCCATAGATAGAGCTGTAAAGGCCCTTCAAGGACCGACAACAATTTTGGAAATGAGCGTACATGAGAAAACTAATCAAATCATGGTCAAGGTACTTAACAAAGATACGGGAGAATTAATAAGGGAAATTCCACCTGAGAAAACTCTTGATCTCGTTGCAAAAATGATGGAAATAGCAGGAATACTGGTTGATCAGAAGGCTTAAAGGAGGAATAATGTACGTATGCGTATAAACGGATTTTCAGGTATGGATGTTGATAGTATGGTTAAGAGTTTGATGACTGCCCAGCGGGCACCTCTTGATAAGCTTAATCAGCAAAAGCAAATTTTAGAATGGACTAGAGATAGCTACCGTGAAATAAATAGTAAAATCATAGACTTCAATACAAATAAACTAAAAGAATTCAATAAATCGGGATCAATGAATACGCAGCTTTCTACTGTAACAGGTAATACTACAGCAGTAAAGGCCGAAGCTAGTGCAAATGCAACTGGATCGTCAATGTCAGTAGAAGTTACACAGCTAGCGAAGAAATCTTATCTACAGACTGGTCAAGGGTTGACAAAGGCTGGTAGTACGAAACCTGATGCAACTTTGAATACTACTCTAGAACAGCTCACTGATACTCCTGAAGAAACATATGAACTAAATATCAATGGAAAGAAGGTCACATTTCTTAAGACAGATACCATATCTGCAGTAATTGGAAGAATTAATTCTTCCGATGCAAAAGTAACGGCTTCTTTTGATGAGATTAGTGGGAAATTTTCAATAACGGCTAGGGATTTTGGTGCAGCCAATAACATTAATATAACAGGAGAAACAGTCCCTCCAGCGGCAAATTCCTTCTTAAATCTTATCAAAGTTAATCCATCAACTGATGTCAAAACAGCTACGAATGCTGAAGTGAAAATAAGTTCCTCTGATGGTTCATCTAGAACCTATAATCCAGAGGGTAACTCCTTAACAGTTAATGGGGTAGTTCTTACTTTAATGGAAACAACAACTGCTGGTAATCCGTCAGTTATCTCTACCCAATCAGACCCTAAAAAAGCGATAGATTCCATTAAAGCATTTGTAGAAAGCTATAATGATCTTATTAGTACCTTAGCTACTAAAACAGGTGAGCAGAAATACCGGGATTTCCCTCCACTCACAAGTGATCAAAAAGCTAACATGAAAGAGAATGAAATAACTGCATGGGAAGCAAAGGCAAAAAGTGGTCTCTTGAAAAATGATGATATTCTTTCATCAACGATTAGCTCGATGCGTGAGGTAATTACTAAAAAGTTAGGTCAGTTAAGCTCTATTGGTATAACTACAGGACAGTATTATGAAAATGGAAAGCTAAACATTGACGAAGAAAAATTAAAAGCAGCTTTAACGAGTGATCCAGATAAAGTAGTAAGCATTTTTCAAGGCGCTAAAGGAACAGCAGATTCGGGGATATTTAGTGACCTAAGTGAGAAAATGGGCGGTACTCTGGATAAATTGGTTAAAAAGGCGGGTACATCGAAGTTTAGTTCTGATGTTAACAGCTCCTATAAAGAAGAAAGTGTCATGGGAAAACAACTAAAGTATTATAATAAGCAGATTGCCGACCTTCAAAACAGACTAGAGGACATTGAGAATCGATATTACAAGCAATTTACAGCTATGGAACAAGCAATGACAAAGTATCAATCCCAATCCTCAAGTCTCTTTGGAACATCGAATTAATTTATGGAAGGGTGAGTAAAAATGATTACATCTCCTTATGAAAAATATCGTCAGTCCTCTGTTCAAACATCTCCAAGTCAACTCCTGCTGATGTTATTTGATGGGGCAATCCGATTTACTCGTTCAGGAATAGAGGGATTGAATAAGAGGGATTTCCAAAAAGTAAATAATAGCTTGGGTAAAAGCCAGACTATCATATATGAACTCATAGCTACTTTAGATACATCTTATGAAGTTTCAAAAAGCCTTGCTGCTCTGTATGAGTATATAAACCATTTGCTAATCGAAGCAAATGTAAAGAAAAATGCGATACCTGCCGAAGAAGCTCTTGGTTACTTGACTGATCTTCGGGAAACTTTCGCAGAAGCGGCAAAAATAACATCTGGAAGCTTGAATCGAGCGATTACTAATGGATAAGTTGATATCTTTACTAGAGGCATTAACTGAATCGGTGGTAGGACGCCTTCAGGATATGACATCAGAAGAAATAGAGTTTTTTGTCGAGGAGCGTCAGCAGCTCATTCATGAAATCAACTACTTGAAAAAGGAAAATCCTTTTTCACAGACACAAGTTACTAGACTTAAAAATATATTACTGGCAGACTCAATAATTCTAGGTAGAATGGAGTTCCTTAAGAGTGAAGCAGCTAATTGGCTCCAAAATCGTGGGCAAGCCAAAATGCAACGTAACGCATATGAGGCGGTGTATTCTCCGGATAGTATAATCATGGACCGGAGGAAGTGACACTTCTCATTTATTGAATACTGTTTGAGATCCAGAGACTAGAAAATTTTCCTAGTCTCTTTTTGCTTTTCAGATAAGGTTAACCTCTTCATTGTATATATGGCAGTACACTAAGGATGCCGAATAGTAATAAGGGTTTAGGTTTTTAGGCCTGATTCAATTATTTCGACTACGCGAATAAGAAAGAATAATAAATATTAAATGAATAAATGAAACGATTGTCGAGTAAGCCGGTCAGCACGCTGGTCCCGTTCTGCGTGTCAGTGAGAAGGTAGAAAAAGAGGTAAGGTTGTACTAATTACAGAATCATAATAAATGATAAAAAAACTTCTTTTGTTTCAATAAAGGAATTATTGGGTTAAAAGATAAATATATTATGTGATGTTCAGGATGTCTCTGAACAAACTGAACTTTCTAGTTATGCTGCAGAATAGAGAGGCTCGTGTACCTCTCCCTTCTCAGTAATAGTTTCAGAGATATATTGGACTCTCACATTATTTGATGACGAAGGGAATGTTAACGCATGCAAGGTAAAGTGAAATGGTTTAACGCAGAAAAAGGATATGGTTTTATTGAGACGGCTGACGGCGGCGACGTATTTGTTCATTTCTCCGCAATTCAAACAGACGGTTTTAAGACATTGGATGAGGGACAAGACGTTGAATTTGATATCGTCGAAGGTGCTCGTGGACCTCAAGCAGCTAATGTAACTAAGTTATAGTTTTTATTGAATCGATTTACATATGAATTTATGGAACGAAGAAAAACAGATGGTTATACTGTGGAATTCCTTCTTTATAAATCACATAAATGTAAATCAATATGGAATTTTATACAATTAAACCCCTTTCCATTCCAATTGACAATGGACGAGTTTGGGTGGTATATTCAGGAATGTGGGCGTAAGTCACACTTTATTTGACGACGAAGGGAATGTTTGTGCATGCAAGGTAAAGTTAAATGGTTCAACGCAGAAAAAGGTTATGGCTTCATCGAGACTGCTGAAGGTGGCGACGTATTCGTACACTTCTCCGCAATCCAATCTGATGGCTTCAAGACTTTGGAAGAAGGTCAAGACGTTGAATTCGACATCGTCGAAGGCGCTCGTGGACCGCAAGCAGCTAACGTAACGAAATTATAATCATCCGGCAAGGCCGACCTACATATACGGTTCGATGGTTAAGTAATTGAAGAACGGTAGCGATAAGACCCTGGATCTCCAGGGTCTTTCTTTGTGTTCCGGCGGATTTTACCACGATCGAACCTGTTTCATTTCCTCCTGTGCGGTTAAGGAATTTTACCCTGCTTTAGGCGGACAGCGGGGGTGAGTAAAGGGCTTTCATTTGGCGGACAGCCGCCCGAAAACGCCTTTTTACTTAGCGTTAACAATTGTGATATAATGGAACTGCAAAGGAGGAGTGCCCTATGAATTTAGCTATTCGAGGTCAACAAATCGAGGTTACTGACGCTTTGAAGGACTATGTCGACAAGAAGCTCAGCAGGCTTGAGAAGTATTTCGATGCACCCCCCGCCTCAGATGGAAATGTGACACTTGGAGTTACTAGAGGTTTGCACAGTGTGGAGGTAACGATTCCGCTCCCTGGAGTGATGCTCCGGGCCGAAGACCGCAGCGATGACATGTATGCATCCATTGATGCCGTCGTGGACAAGCTGGAACGCCAAATCCGCAAACACAAGACCAAGCTCAACCGCAAGTTCCGCCAGGAAGGAAGCCTGAAGATGCTGTTCACGGAAGAAGCCGCGACCGGTACCGGCCTGCTGCCGACGATGACGGAGGAAGAGCATGACGATCTGGAAGTGGTCCGCACGAAGCGCTTCACCCTGAAGCCGATGGACGTGGAAGAAGCCATTTTGCAGATGAACATGGTCGGACATAATTTCTTTGTTTTTTCGAACATCGATACCCAGGAAGTGAATGTCGTTTACAAACGGAATGATGGAAAATACGGTTTGATCGAGCAAAATGAAGGTCGCGCGTATTAACAAATGGATGGTCCGTTGTAACAATTTTCATGATGATGTAAATATTGATTGAGTTTCGAGTAAAAAAAGAGCCCTTGTCCTGCAACGGATGGGGCTCTTCGTGCGTATATATATAGAGGCCGTTTGGAAGGGCTGTAAGTTGTTGCGGCATCTCTTACAAACTGTTACAATTTATGCAAACCCGTTTTATTCTAATTACCGGTTTGAACACGATTGGAATGAACTTCAAGCAGTTGCATTTTGTCTGTATGAAGCCGATTCTGTCCGGATCAATTTCAACAAGCAGCAGATCTTCAATACTCCTGTATGAATCGATTCTTTCTGAATCCATATCATTCAGCCGGTGTCTGTGTGAATTGGTTCATGAAGAATCTATTTCATTTGAACATAACCCTGAAATAACTGAAGTTGATTCTAACAATTGTTTTGCGCGAAAGGGGTTAACCATGCTAGGTATTGTCAAAAAAATCTTCGGTGACGTCAACGATCGTGAGGTCAAGCGTCTGATGAAGACGGTTGATCAGATCAACAAATTAGAGCCGGAATTCGTCAACCTTTCCGATGAGCAGCTGAAAGGGAAGACGGCGGAGTTCCGTGCGCGTCTGGAGAAGGGTGAAACCCTCGATGAGCTCCTGCCTGAAGCGTTTGCCACCGTACGCGAAACATCCAAGCGCGTGCTCGGTAAGCGTCATTACGACGTTCAGCTGGTCGGCGGCATGACGCTGCACGAAGGCAAGATCGCCGAAATGAAAACCGGTGAAGGGAAGACGCTGGTAGGTACCCTGCCGGTATACTTGAACGCCCTGCTCGGCAAAGGTGTGCACGTGGTCACCGTCAATGACTATCTCGCTCAGCGGGACAGCGCGGAAATGGGACAAATTTACGAATTCCTGGGCATGACCGTCGGGGTGAACCTGAGCGGCATGGACCATGCGGATAAACAAATGGCATATGCCTGTGATATTACGTACGGTACGAACAACGAGTTCGGTTTCGACTACCTGCGTGACAACATGGTGCTGTATAAGGAACAAATGGTGCAGCGCCCGCTGTACTTCTGTACGATTGACGAAGTGGACTCGATTCTGATCGATGAGGCGCGTACGCCGCTGATCATCTCGGGACAAGCCCAGAAATCGACAGAGCTGTATTACGTGGCGGACCGCTTTGTGAAGCAGCTGCAGAAGGAAGAGGACTATACGGTTGATATCAAGGTCAAATCCGTTGCTTTGACGGAAAAGGGTGTAGCCAAAGCGGAACGCGCTTTTGGCATCGAGAACCTGTATGACCACAGCCATATTACACTGAACCACCACATCGTGCAGGCGCTGAAGGCCAATGTCATCATGCGCCGCGACGTTGACTACGTCGTGACAGAGGATGAAGTGGTGATCGTCGACGAGTTTACGGGCCGCCTGATGGCCGGACGCCGTTACAGTGACGGTCTGCACCAGGCGATCGAAGCGAAGGAAGGCATCGAGGTGCAGAACGAGAGCATGACGCTCGCGACGATTACCTTCCAGAACTACTTCCGGATGTACCGCAAGCTGGCCGGCATGACCGGTACGGCGAAGACGGAGGAAGAAGAATTTAAGAAAATTTACGGCCTGGAAGTTATCCAGGTACCGACGAACAAACCAAACCAACGGAACGACATGCCGGACATCGTGTACAAGAGCGTGAACGGCAAGTTCAAGGCCGTTGTTGATGAGATCGTCGAACGCCACCAAAAGAACCAGCCGGTGCTGGTTGGTACGGTATCCATTGAGAACTCCGAACTCATTTCGGAAATGCTGAAGCGTAAGGGCATCAAGCACCAGGTATTGAATGCCAAGTACCATGCCGAAGAAGCGGACATTATCTCCCGCGCCGGTCAGCCGGGTACGGTAACGATCGCCACCAACATGGCTGGACGGGGTACCGATATTTTGCTGGGTGAAGGTGTGGCTGATGTGGGCGGTCTTCATATCATTGGTACGGAGCGCCACGAATCCCGCCGGATCGATAACCAGCTTCGTGGCCGTGCCGGACGCCAGGGCGACCCGGGCTCGACGCAGTTCTACCTGTCGCTGGGTGATGAGCTCATGAAGCGTTTCGGCGCGGACAACGTGCTGAACATGATGGAACGCCTCGGTTTCGAGGAAGACCAGCCGATTGAGAGCAAGATGATTACCCGTGCGGTCGAATCCGCGCAAAAACGCGTCGAAGGCAACAACTTCGACCTGCGGAAGGTCGTCCTCCAATACGACGACGTCATGAACCAGCAGCGGGAGATCATCTACAAGCAGCGCCGCGAAATTATGGAATCCGACAACATCAAGGATATCGTGATGGAGATGATCAAGCCGGTCATTGACCGTGCGGTGGAGGTGCACTGCTCCGACGATATTCCGGAAAACTGGGAACTTCAGGAAGTGGCTGATTACGTGAACAGCAAGCTCCTCGACGAAGGCTCGATTACCCGCGACGATCTGTGGGGCAAAGAGGTTGAGGAGATTGAAGAGTTCATCTTCGATAAGGTGAAGAAGAAGTACGACGAGCGCGAAGAACGGATCGGTTCCGAGCTGGTGCGTGAGTTCGAGAAAGTGATCGTGCTCCGCTCCGTCGACAGCAAGTGGATGGACCACATCGATGCGATGGATCAGCTCCGTCAAGGTATCCACCTCCGTGCATACGGCGGTACGGATCCGCTCCGCGAGTACCAATTCGAGGGCTTCGAGATGTTCAACACGATGACGGCCAGCATCCAGGAGGAAGTGGCCATGTACGTGATGAAGGCTCATATCGAAGCGAACCAGGAGCGCCAGGCGGTCGTGGAAGAGAGCAAGGTTTCCACGAATGGCGAGCCGACCGAGAAGAAGCCGGTGCAAGTCGGCGAACAGATCGGACGCAACGATTTGTGCCCTTGCGGCAGCGGCAAGAAGTACAAACACTGCCACGGTCAAGAAGCATAAGATAATCTAGAAGCCAATGGTACCATGATTCATACAACAGCCGTTTCTTAGGCAACCCTAAGAAACGGAGCCAAAACTCCCTTAAACCGGGAGACCCGAAGCGGGCGCTGCTCTGAAGAGGAGGGCGGCCGCAGGGTCTTTCCGCTTAAGGGAGTTTATGTCGATAAAGAGGTGAAGAGTAAACCATGTTAGATCCAAGCGTTAAGCACGACCTGCGGGAAATCGCAACGAAACTCACCAATCTTAGGGGGTCTCTTTGACTTAGATCTGAAGCAGGAAATGATCGCGAACTTCGAAGAGAAAATGTCGGCTCCCGACTTTTGGGATGACAACGAAAAGGCTCAATCGGTCATCGCGGAAATGAATGCCGTGAAGTCATCGGTTGACGAATATGAGAAGCTGCAGCAGGAATACGACGACGCCTCCATGATGGCGGAGCTGGCCGACGAGGAAGGCGACGAATCGCTGGCCGCCGAAATCGCCGAAGCGGTGGAGTCGTTAACCAAGAAGCTGGACGATTTCGAGCTCAAGCTGCTGCTGAACCAGCCTTACGATAAAATGAACGCCATTCTCGAGCTGCATCCGGGTGCGGGCGGCACCGAGTCCCAGGATTGGGGACAGATGCTGCTGCGGATGTACACCCGCTGGGCAGAGAAGCATGGCTTCAAAGTCGAAACGCTGGACTATCTGCCGGGTGATGAGGCCGGGATCAAGAGCGTTACGCTGCTGATCAAAGGCTTTAATGCATACGGCTATCTGAAAGCCGAAAAAGGCGTGCACCGTCTGGTGCGCATCTCGCCGTTCGACTCGTCGGGACGCCGCCATACGTCGTTTGTCTCCTGCGATGTCGTGCCGGAGATTACCGAGGACGTCGACGTGGAGATCCGGACAGAGGATCTGAAGATCGATACGTACCGGGCCAGCGGCGCCGGCGGTCAGCACATCAACACGACGGACTCCGCGGTCCGGATTACCCATATCCCGACGGGCGTGGTCGTCACCTGCCAGAACGAAAGGTCACAGATCAAAAACCGGGAGCGCGCGATGACGATGCTTCGTTCGAAGCTGTATGAACGCAAACTCGAAGAGCAGCAAAAACAGCTGGATGAAATCCGAGGGGAACAGTCGGATATTGCTTGGGGCAGCCAGATTCGCTCCTACGTGTTTCATCCCTATAGTATGGTAAAGGACCACCGCACCTCAGTGGAGACCGGCAATGTCGGCGCTGTCATGGACGGGGACCTGGATCCGTTCATCGACGGTTATTTGCGCAGCCAAATTAAGGTGGAAACCGAATAAAACCAAGTGAATTCCTACACGCTATTGGTGTAGGAATTTTTTGGTGTAATGGACTGATTTTAGCATTCCGGAAGGCGTGACTGTTTCACGGCCGATTTATTTTTGTTAAGGAGAGAAAAAACGTAATGTCTCAGAAGTCATCGAACCGCAGAAAGGCAACTCTGCCTATGAACGGACCCCAGCGCCACGTGGTGGATACGCTGCTCATCATTGTCGGTTCCTTTATTATCGCTATAGGGTTTAATTTGTTTTTCCTGCCGAACGGGATTGCTTCCGGCGGGGTATCCGGGATTTCCGTATTGACCGAAGCCTGGTTTGGCATGGAGCCGGCCTTTACCCAGTGGGCCCTCAACATTCCGCTCTTTATCCTGGGCGTCCTGCTGCTCGGAAAAAATTACGGCATCCGCTCGCTGCTGGGCAGCGTGGTGCTGCCTTTGTTCGTCTATCTGACGAAGGACTGGCCGCTGCCGACGAGCAATCCGTTGCTCGCCTCGATCTACGGTGGGATCGCCGTAGGTCTCGGCATCGGGATCGTGTACCGGGGACGGGGCTCTACCGGCGGTCTGACGACGCTGGCCCAGATTATCCAGAAATACAGCGGACTCAGCTTTTCCCTGTGCGTCGTGATTCTGGACGGATCGGTCATTGTTTTGGCTGCCTGTACGCTGTCGCTGGAGAAGGCGCTGTATGCGCTGGTGGGACTGTATGTCACTGGTAAGGTAATCGACGCCATTGAGCTGGGTTTTAATTACTCGAAGGTGGCTTATATCATCTCGGACCATATCGAGCCGATAACGGCGGCGGTGCTGAAAGACCTGGACCGCGGCTGTACCAAGCTGAACGCCACCGGCGGCTATACCGGAACGGACCGGACCGTGCTGATGGTCGTCATCGGCCAGAGTGAAACGACGCGGCTGAAGACACTGGTGCAGTCGGTGGATCCGGAGGCTTTTGTCATCATCAGCAATGCGCATGAGGTGCTGGGCGAAGGGTTTAAGCTGCAGGGCAGCTGAGCATTATTTTCACAATTCATCATAGTTTAATAGTAAACAACAAAAAGAGGCGAACAGTTGATCCATGCGGGCTGGGCAGCCTCTTTTTCATTATGTAGAGGTTGGGGGATGGACAAATGTTCCCGTCTGTCTGAATCATTACCGGCATCAAAAAATAAACGACCATCACACATCACAGAGGCGGTTCGGGATCAACACATGGATCATTCCATAAGAACATAATCTGATTGGACCTCGAACAGGGTCTTTTTTTTTCTTGGGGATAGAAAGGTACATAGGCTCGGACCATAGGAGGCGGGAGCGGAAAAGCCCTTACAGGATAAGGGAAATTCGTTCCAAAGTGTTGTATTTATATAAAAGCGGTCGTATAATAATACATAATTATTCATGTTTTATACAGAAGCGGCAGTAGAGAGGGGAACGCGGGGAATGGGAGAACACGGTACTGGGGAGAAGGTAAGGATTGCGATCGTCGGTTCAACCGGCTACGGCGGGGTTGAGCTGATCCGGCTGCTGCAGGGGCATCCCAAAGCAGTCATTACGTCAGTGATTTCATCATCGAGCGCGGGAACGCCGATTTCGGAAGGCTTTCCGCATTTAACGGACATCATCGTGCGAAATTTGGACGGTACCGATCCGAAGGAAATCGCCGCCAAGGCGGACGTCGTCTTTACGGCTACCCCGTCGGGCGTGAGCTCCAAGCTGGTGCCGGGTTTGCTGGAAGAGGGGCTTAAGGTCATTGATTTGTCCGGGGATTTCCGGATCAAGGACGGCGCCACGTACGAAAAATGGTATAAGCACACCGCGCCGGATGCGGCTTATTTGGACCAAGCTGTTTTCGGATTGTGCGAACTGTTTGGGGAAGAAGTCGCCGGCAAGGATTTTATTTCCAATCCGGGCTGTTACCCGACGGCTACCCTGCTCGGTCTGGTTCCGGCCATCAGCGCCGGCTGGATTAACCCGAACAGCATCATCATCGATGCCAAGTCCGGCGTATCGGGTTCGGGACGCGGAACGAGCTTGACTTCCCATTTTGCGGAAATCAATGAAAACTTCAAAGCTTACAAAGTGAATAAGCATCAGCATATCCCGGAAATTGAGCAGGTGCTTGGCCAAGTGGCCGGTGAGCAGGTAACCGTGACGTTTACGACCCAGCTCGTGCCGATGACCCGGGGCATTATGAGCACGATGTATGCGAACTTGAACGGCGTGTATAACGACGAGGATTTTGTGGAGCTGTACCGGCAGTATTACCAAGGACGGCCGTTCGTGCGCGTACGCGACACGGGCATTTGGCCGGCGACGAAGGAAGTGCTGGGCTCTAATTATTGCGATATCGGTTTTGCGGCGGATCCGCGGACGGGCCGGGTCACCATTATTTCGGTCATTGATAATATCGTCAAAGGTGCGGCAGGCCAGGCGATACAGAACCTGAATCTGATGATGGGATGGGAGGAGAATCTCGGACTCGGCTATACTCCGGTGTATCCGTAAGCGGGATGAACATAGACATGGGACAATTAACGACGTTTACGCAGGTGAAGGACGGATCGATCGTCACGCCGAAAGGTTTTTCGGCGGGAGGCGTGCACTGCGGACTCAAGAAGACGGATCGCCATGACCTGGGCGCGATTCTGTGCGAGGTGCCGGCCGTGGCTGCGGCCGTGTACACCACCAATGTGTTTCAAGCGGCACCGCTGAAGGTGACGCGCGAGAGCCTGCGAAGCGGCACGCTGCAGGCTGTGATTGTTAACAGCGGCAACGCCAACGCTTGTACCGGGCAGCAGGGCGAAGCCGATGCCTATGACATGCGGGCGGCCGCAGCCCGCCACCTCGGTGTGGCGGAACAGGACGTGGCCGTCGCGTCCACGGGCGTGATCGGCGAGCTGCTCAAGATGGACCGCGTGAACGCGGGCATCGAGTCTCTGCCGCCGCGGCTCAGCAGCGCAGCGACGGGCGCGGAGGACTTCTCGCAGGCGATCCTCACCACGGACCTGGTGAAAAAAGAAGCCTGCGTATCGGTGTTGGTGAACGGCAAAGAGGTAACCATTGGCGGTGCGGCGAAGGGTTCGGGGATGATTCATCCGAACATGGCGACGATGCTTGCTTTTATGACGACGGACGCGGCTATTGACCAGGAAGCACTGCAGCAGCTGATGCGGCAGGCGACGGACGTGACGTTCAACATGATTACGGTGGACGGCGACACGAGCACGAACGACATGCTGATCGCCATGGCCAGCGGGCTGGCGGGGAACGAAGTACTGACGCCGGCGCATCCCGACTGGGAGCCGTTTGCCGAAGGGTTTACGTATGTGTGCCGGAGCTTGGCCCAAGAGATTGCGCGGGATGGCGAAGGCGCGACGAAGCTGGTCGAAGTCAGCGTCACCGGCGCGGTCAGCGATCTGTCGGCGCGGGCGATTGCCAAGACGGTCATCGGCTCGAGCCTGGTGAAATCGGCCGTGTTCGGCGCCGATGCCAACTGGGGACGGATCATCGCTGCCGTCGGACGCGCGGGTGAGCCGGTAAATCCGGAGACGGTCGACATCCGGCTCGGCGATATCAGCGTATTGGAACAATCGCGTCCGGTCGCCTTTGATGAAGATGAGGCCTTGGTTTACTTGAAAGGGGACACCGTCCGCATCGTCGTGGATCTGCACGGCGGAGCCGGGCAAGCCACCGCCTGGGGCTGCGATTTGACTTATGACTACGTACGGATCAATGCGGCTTACCGGACATAAGGCGAAGGCAGCTGCAGGGGAGAGTGAATGCATATGAAGACGCTGGAGAATGAGCAGGGCTCCCCTATTGGGGCGGATGGCCAGCAGACGTTTGTCATGAAGTGCGGGGGAAGCACGCTGGCGGCACTGCCGGATTCCTTCTTTGAGGATCTGAAGCAGCTGCAGCAGCAGGGCGTGCAGCCGGTTATCGTCCATGGGGGCGGTCCGGCCATTTCGGACAATCTCGCCAAGCTGGGCATCGAAACGGAATTCGTGAACGGCCTGCGCAAGACGACCGAGGACGTCCTTGACGTCGTGGAGATGGTGCTGGCCGGAACGATCAACAAGCAGATCGTGCGGCGGATTCAGAGCACGGGCGGCCGGGCTCTTGGCCTGTCGGGCGTCGACGGGGGATTGATCCAGGCCGAGCCGGTTGCGAACGCGGCCGAGGTTGGCCATGTCGGAGACGTGACCTACGTGGAATCGGCGATCGTTAAAGGCATTACGGCCATGGGCTACATGCCGGTTATCGCGCCGGTTGGTGTAGACGCGGCCGGGCAGCGTTACAATATTAACGCCGATACCGCGGCGGGCGCCGTCGCTTCCCATCTGGGAGTCGAGCGGATGATCGTGGTCACGGATGTGCCCGGCATCCTGAAAGCCGTGGACGGCGAGAAGCAGGTGCTGCCGTCGGTAACGGTGCAGCAAATCGAAGACATGATCGCCAGCGGCGATATATACGGCGGCATGATTCCGAAGGTTCGGGCCGCGGTGAGCTGCATTCAAGGAGACGTACAGGAAGTCGTCATCGTGGACGGCAGCGAGCCCCGGGTACTGAGCCGGGTGCTGCAGGGTGAAGTGTTGGGTACCCGCATCGTGCGGGATTGAGATAAAGGCAGGACATTTAATACAGGGGCACAGGGAGGGACCTGCGGCTCCGGGAGAAGGAGTGATTAGGGATGAGTGCAAGCGAACAGGCAAGCTCATTGTTTCAGAACTATGCCAGATATCCGATCAGCCTGGTGAAAGGGCAGGGGAGCTGGCTGTGGGACGATAAAGGGAACAAATACCTCGACTTTATGTGCGGTATAGCGGTGACCAATCTGGGCCATGCGCCGAAGAAAGTGACCGAGAAGCTGAAAGCCCAGCTGGATGAGCTGTGGCATGTATCGAACCTGTTCCACATTCCGAATCAGGAAAAAGCAGCTTCTCTGCTGACGGCGAACAGCTGCGCGGATGCGGTGTTCTTCTGCAACAGCGGCGCCGAAGCGAACGAAGCGGCCATCAAGCTGGCCCGCCGCTACCACCAGAAAGTGAAAGGCACCGGACGCTTTGAAATCATCACCTTCCATCAATCCTTCCACGGACGCACGCTGGCTACCTTGACGGCAACCGGCCAGGATAAGGTAAAAGACGGCTTCCTGCCGCTGCCTGCCGGCTTCAAGAGCGTACCGCTGCATGATCTGGACGCGCTGAAAGCGGCCATCGGCCCGGATACGGCTGCGATCATGATCGAGATGGTGCTGGCGGAAGGCGGCGTGCTTGTCGTGCAGCCGGACTTCCTGAAGGCAGTGAAGGCGCTGTGCGAACAGCATGGGCTTCTGCTCATCGTCGACGAGGTGCAGACCGGCATGGGGCGTACAGGCAAGCTGTTTGCGTATGAGCATTACGGCATTGAGCCGGATATTTTCACACTCGCCAAAGGCATTGCCAGCGGGTTCCCGGCAGGAGCGATGCTCGGCAAAGGCTATCTGAAAGACGCGTTTACGCCGGGCAGCCACGGTTCTACCTTCGGCGGCACGCCGATCGCGACGGCGGCGATGATCGCCACGATCGAGACGATTCTCGAAGACCAGCTGCCGCAGCGTGCCGCGGACATGGGCGAGTATTTGATCCAGCAGCTGAACGAAAAGGTGGCTGTGCATCCTTTTGTCAATGAAGTGCGCGGCTTGGGGCTGCTCATCGGCATCGAATGCAAGGAGCCGGTGAACGACATCGTGCTGGAAGGGCAGAAGCGCGGGCTGCTGTTCGTGACCGCCGGTCCGAACGTGATCCGCCTGCTTCCGAACCTGTATATTTCCAAAGAAGAAATCGATCAGGCCGTCGGCATGATTGCCGAGCTGATCCATGATCATACCGCAGTAAACAAGGCGTAGCCGGGCAGCATTAGAGCATGTACTGATAAAGGAGGACGTAACGATGTTGAGCCAAACCGGGCTGCTGCAGGATATCGACCTGAAGGGAAGAGACCTGCTGGAGCTCGACGATTATACACCGGAAGAAATTCAGTACTTGATCGATCTGGCGATCGAACTCAAGCGCAAGCAGAAAAACGGCGAGGAATACCAGCCGCTGAAGGGCAAAACGATCGGACTTATTTTCGAAAAATCATCCACCCGTACCCGGGTATCGTTCGAAGTGGGGGCGTTCCAGCTCGGAGCCCACGCGCTCTTTTTAAGCAAAAACGACATTCAGCTCGGACGCGGAGAAATTATCAGCGATACGGCGCAGGTGCTGTCGCGTTACCTGGACGGCATCATGATCCGTACCTTCGGGCATCACAATGTGACGGATCTGGCGAAATACGCCTCCGTTCCCGTGATCAACGGCCTGAGCGATCTGGCGCATCCGTGCCAGGTGCTGGCGGATTACCAGACGATCTATGAGCACAAAGGCCAGCTGAAAGGCCTGAAGCTCGCCTACATCGGCGACGGCAACAACATGGCCCATTCCTTGATGATCGGCGGCGCCAAGCTGGGCGTAAACGTATCGATCGCAAGTCCGGAAGGGTACACCCCGGATCCGGCCGTGGTGAAGGCGAGCCAAGAGATTGCCAAGGAAAGCGGCGCGCAGATCGTCGTTACGCACAGTCCGGAAGAAGCGGTGAAGGACGCGGACGTCATTTATACCGACGTATGGGCCAGCATGGGCTTTGAGGAAGAGCAGAAGGTCCGCGAGGCGGCGTTCAAAAACTATCAAGTCGACGAGAAGCTGGCGCAGCTGGCGAAGGCAGACTACCTGTTTATGCACTGCCTGCCGGCACACCGTGGGGAAGAAGTAAGCGAAGGGGTCATCGACGGCAAAAACTCGGTCATTTTCGACCAGGCCGAAAACCGTCTGCATGCGCAAAAAGCGCTGATGGCCGCCTTAATGGGTTAAATCGATCAGATTTTTCAGGAGAGGGAGTTTAGACATGGCAAAGGAAAAAATCGTGCTGGCGTATTCCGGAGGTCTGGATACGTCGGTCATTCTGAAATGGCTCAAGGAAACGTATGATGCCGAAATCATCGCGTTTACGGCCGATATCGGGCAAAAGGAAGAGCTGGACGGTTTGGAAGAAAAGGCACTGGCTACCGGCGCCTCGAAAGTATACATTGACGATCTGCGCGACGAGTTCGCACAGGATTTCATCTTCCCGATGTTCCAATCGGGAGCGCTGTACGAGGGGCAGTACCTGCTCGGCACGAGCATTGCGCGCCCGCTGATCGCTAAGCGCATGGTGGACATCGCCCGCGCGGAAGGCGCGACCGCAATCGCGCACGGCGCAACAGGCAAAGGGAACGACCAGGTGCGTTTCGAGCTGGCGGCTGCGGCCTTGGCGCCGGACATCAAGGTCATCGCTCCATGGCGTCTGGAAGAATTCCGCAATGAGTTCCCGGGACGCGCGGAAATGATCGCTTTTGCCGAGAAGCACGGCATTCCGGTTACCGCCTCGGCGGCGAAGCCTTATTCGATGGACCGTAACCTGCTGCATATCAGCTATGAGAGCGGCGTACTCGAGGATCCTTGGTTCGATGCCAGCGCTCCGGAAAATAAAGACATGTACCTGCTCAGCGTTTCTCCTGAAGATGCGCCGGATGAGGCGGAATACGTGGAGCTCGATTTCGTACAGGGGAATTGCGTCGCCATTAACGGCGAGAAGCTGAACCCGCTGGCCGTGATGGAGCGTCTCAATGAGCTTGGCGGCAAGCACGGCATCGGCCGTGTGGACATGGTGGAGAACCGCTTCGTCGGCATGAAGAGCCGCGGCGTGTATGAAACGCCAGGGGGCACGATCCTGTTCACCGCGCACCGCAAAATGGAGTCGATCACGATGGACCGCGAAGTGATGAACCTGCGCGACAGCCTGATCACCCGTTACAGCACGCTGGTGTACAACGGCTTCTGGTTCGCTCCGGAACGTCTGGCACTGCAGGCGCTCGTGACCGAAAGCCAGAAGAACGTGACCGGTACGGTGCGCGTGAAGCTGTACAAGGGCAATATCATCGCCGCCGGCGTGAAGAGCCCGGTCAGCCTGTACAACCCGGACATCGCCACGATGGAAGCCGATCCGACCCAAGCGTACGATCAAGGGGATGCTACCGGCTTTATCCATCTGAACGCCCTGCGTCTTAAAGTCGGCACAGGCGTGGCACAGAACAAATAATTTTTCCATGATATAATCAACAGCACAAGCATGTCGTAGGGAGGCCGTTCCTTGTCGGTCACGGGAAGGAGCGGCCCTCTGCTGTCAAGCAAGAGGGGAGAGAACGATAGTGGGCAAACTGTGGGGAGGGCGCTTTACGAAGCAGACCAACCATCTGGTAGACGAATATACGGCTTCGATCGGTTTTGACCAGGCGCTCGCCGAGGAGGATATTCAAGGCAGCCTGGCTCATGTGACGATGCTGGGCAAATGCGGAATCGTTCCGCAGGAAGACGTGGAGACGATCAAGGCGGGGCTGCAAACCGTGCTGGACAAAATCCGCCGCGGCGAAATCGAGTTTTCGGTGGCGGACGAGGACATCCATATGAACGTGGAGAAAAACCTGATCGCCGAGATCGGCCCGGTCGGCGGCAAGCTGCATACGGGACGCAGCCGGAACGATCAGGTGGCGACCGACATGCACCTGTATTTGCGCAAGCGGGTCGTCGAGCTGGCCGGCATGCTGCATGAGCTGCAAAAATCGCTGATCGGACAAGCAAGGGACAACCTGGATACGATCATCCCGGGATATACGCATCTGCAGCGGGCGCAGCCGATTCTGTTCGCCCATCATTTGATGGCGTATGTGTCCATGTTCCAGCGCGATATCGAGCGCCTTATGGACAGTTACAAGCGCATCAACGTCCTGCCGCTCGGCGCAGGTGCTCTGGCCGGGACGACGTTCCCGATCGACCGCCATTTCGTGGCGGAGCAGCTGCAGTTTGACCGGGTCTACGAGAACAGTCTGGATGCGGTCAGCGACCGCGATTTTATCGTGGAGTTCCTGTCCCACGCGTCCATCATCATGATGCATCTCTCCCGCCTGTCCGAAGAGCTGGTGCTGTGGAGCAGCACGGAATTTAACTTTATCGAGCTGGACGACGCCTTCTGTACCGGCAGCAGCATCATGCCGCAGAAGAAAAACCCGGACGTGCCGGAGCTGGTCCGCGGCAAAACCGGCCGCGTGTACGGCAACCTGATGGGCCTTCTGACCGTGCTCAAGTCGCTGCCTTTGGCGTACAACAAGGATATGCAGGAAGACAAGGAAGGCATGTTCGACACGGTGGCCACGCTGGAGGGAGCCCTGCAGCTGTTTGCGCCGATGATCGCCACGATGAAGGTGAACAAGAGCCGCATGCGCGAAGCGGTCAACCAGGACTTCTCGAACGCGACGGACATCGCCGACTTCCTCGTCGGCAAAGGGCTGCCTTTCCGCCAGGCGCATGAAGTCATCGGCAAAACGGTGCTGTACTGCATCCAGCAGGGCAAGTACCTGCTTGACCTGACGATGGAGGAGTTCCAGCAGTTCTCGCCACTGTTCGATGACACGATTTATGAGGTGCTGCGGCCGGAAACCGTCGTGAACGCCCGCAATGTGTACGGGGGCACGGCGACGGATCAGGTGGCTGAAGCGATTAAGCGCGGTGAGGTGCTGCTCAGCATGACAGAGCAGTGGCTTGCCGAGCACGTATAGACGATAGACGATAGCCGATAGCCGATAGCCGTAACGAGTTGGTTGAGTCTGATCCGGGCTTCAATCTGCTTCAGGCAGACGGACTAACTTTTAGCAGCGCAATAATAAAAAGCAGATAAGAAATATCGGATAAGAAAAAGGCGCTTCCCTTGTGGAGGCGTCTTTTTTCGTGGGGTCCCCCCCAATTTTCCATTTTCCGTATTTACAACGTAACAATGTTATGTTACATTATTTCTGCGAGGAGGATGTGCAATGAACGAAGAAGAGATTTCCAAAAAGGATCTGCTGGAACTGACCGGAATTTCCTATGGACAGCTGTACCGCTGGAAGCGGAAAAACCTCATTCCCGAGGAATGGTTTATCCGCAAGTCTTCCTTCACGGGACAGGAGACCTTTTTTCCGAAGCAAAAAATACTGCAGCGCATAGACCGCATTATCAATATGAAGGACGGTTTGTCCCTCGACGAGCTGGCCGATGTGTTTTCGCCGAGCTCCGGCGAAGTATCGATCACCCCAGATGAGCTTTTACAACGTAACATTGTTACAAATATGACACTGGACCTGTTCCAACAAGAGGTGGGGAAACACGACGTGCTGACGTTCGCCGATATTCTCTCGGTCTATGTTCTGGAGAAGCTGCTGAAGAGCGGGGAGGTGACCCGGGATGAAGGCAAAATGCTGCTTTCCCTCATGCGGGATCATTACGCTAAAGTGGCCAGCAAACCGTGCGAGCTGGCGCTCGTCCGCAAAATGGGCGTGCCGCTGCTGCTGCTAATCGAGACTACCGAGCATTTATATGTGGACCGGGATGCCAAGTGGGTGTTCCGCCTGCCTTTAAGGGGCTGTATCGAGGAATTGAAATTAAAAATCAACCAATCGGAGGTTTGAGGCGATGGAGCGGGAACAAAGACATGACATGTCGATGTCGGGCATCGGGACGGTAGCGTCGGGTGTGTATAAAACGGTTAGGATTGACGGGATCAGCCGGGTAAAGGGCGATATTGACTGCATTACGCTGGATTCCAACGGCACCCTGAACATTTCAGGTTCGGTGCTGGGGGAAACGGTCAAGATTAACGGGACGATGACGATCAGCGGTAATTTATCAGCCGAACGTCTGATCATGGACGGCATGGGATCGGTCAAAGAGATGACCCACTGCAGCGAATCGGCTGCGATCAACGGCCAGGTCACCCTGGAAAAGGGGCTCAACAGCGAGAAAGTGGAAGTGTCGGGCAGCCTGAAGTCGAGAGGGGACGTGCAGTGCGAGGTGCTTTCGGTTCACGGCGGCTTTAACGTGGATGGGCTGGTGAACGCCGGCGTGATTGACTTGAAGATGAGCCTGGCCAGCAAAGCCAGGGAAATCGGCGGGGATCATATTACCGTGCGCCGGTTAAAGAAAGCGCCTATTTTGCTGCAGTTGGCCCCGGTCTTCAACAACCGCCTGAAGGCCGATCTCATTGAAGGGGACTTCGTAGATCTGGAATATACGGAAGCGGATGTCGTCCGCGGCAGCGAAGTACGGATCGGCCCCGGCTGCAAAATCGGCAGGGTCGAATACAAGGCCGACTTCAAGCGGGACGGAGACGCTCAGGTCGGATCGGCGAAGCGGATCTGAAGCAGCGTTGAAGCAGATCTGTATCTGCGCTGAAACCGGCTAGGCAGCAATAGAGCAACGTTCCAATATGGGTGCATGAGATAACATTCAGGGAATGCCCGGATGACCGGGTATTCAATAAGGGAGGAAAAGGTTATGACGTCAAATGGAAACCGCCACGGGCTTGGCGATATCAAAATCACGGGCAGCGGGAGCTCGGGAGGCGGAACGTTTAACCAGGTCAAAATTATGGGTGACGCGGAAATCAGCAGTACGGCGGACTGCGGGCTGTTTAAATGCCTGGGCACGGCCCAGGTGAACGGCTCCCTGATTGCGGAAACCGCATCCGTCAACGGAACGCTGAACGTCCGGGAGAACCTTCAGGGCGGATTGCTGAAGTCTCAGGGCGAGGTCAGCGTGTCCGGGGATCTGCAGTTGAAAAGCATCAGCATTAACGGCGAGCTGGCCGTAGGCGGCAATGTGTCTTCGGATTTCGCCAAGATCAACGGCGGTCTCCGGGCGGCGTCCGGCCAGACGGAAGAGCTGCTGGTGCGGGGCGTGGTGGAAATTCCGGGCATGCTGAACGGCGAGCACGTCGAGATCAAGATGTATGGACCGAGCCGGATCGGGGAGCTCGTGGGTGCCAAGATCACCGTCAAGAAAGGGTTGGAGATTCCCCTGATCGGCAAGATGACTTCGCATTACGACGGCGGGGAGCTCAGCGCAGAGAGTATTGAAGGGGACGTTGTTTATCTGGAGAACACCAAGGCTGCCGTCGTCCGGGGCAGAAGGGTGAACATCGGCAGCGGATGCGAGATCGGACTGGTGGAGTATACAGACGAATTCAAGCAGGACACGGCGGCAAGCGTAGGCCGGTTTGTCCGGCTGGGATAGCGCATTTTACAAACATATAAAGGGGTAGTGCGTGACATGGCAGAGAAAAAGAACAGGCTCGGTCTGATTGTCGCCGGTCTGCTGCTCGGCGTGCTGATCGCGGCGATGGACAACACGATCGTCTCCACCGCAATGGGGACGATTGTCGGCGAGCTGGGCGGTCTGGACCAATTCGTCTGGGTTACTTCCGCCTATATGGTGGCAGAGATGGCCGGCATGCCGATTTTCGGCAAATTGTCCGATATGTATGGAAGGAAAAGATTTTTCGTATTCGGGATCATCATGTTCCTGCTGGGTTCGGCCTTATGCGGGACGGCGCACAGCATTACCGAGCTGAGCATTTACCGGGCGATTCAGGGAATCGGCGGCGGGGCGTTGGTGCCGATTGCGTTTACGATCGTGTTTGATATTTTCCCGGTGGAGTCCAGAGGCAAGATGGCGGGCATGTTCGGAGCCGTATTCGGAGTGTCGAGCTTGTTCGGACCGCTTCTCGGAGCGTATATCACCGATTATTTGGAGTGGCGCTGGATTTTCTATATTAACCTGCCTTTAGGCATTGTGGCTTTTCTGCTGGTGGTGCTGTTCTATCATGAGTCTCATGAGCATTCCAAGCAAAAGATCGATATTTGGGGAGCAGCTACGCTGGTGGGATCCGTGGTCAGCCTGATGTTCGCGCTGGAGCTGGGTGGCAGCAAATACGCCTGGGATTCACCGGTCATTATCGGACTGTTCGCCGCGTTTGCCGTACTGATGATCGTCTTCCTGGCCGTGGAGGCCAAGGTGGCCGAACCGATCGTGTCCTATGACATGTTCCGCAAAAGGCTGTTCGCCTTCAGCAGCGCAGCGGCCTTATTCTATGGGGCGGCTTTCATTACCGCAGCCGTGTACATTCCGATTTTTGTGCAAGGAGTTATGGGTGGAAATGCAACTAACTCCGGGTTGATACTACTTCCGATGACGCTGAGTTCTGTGGTGGCCTCGCAAGTAGGGGGCATGCTGTCCACCAAAATGTCGTTCCGCAGCGTCATGATTCTATCGGCAGTCATTTTCGGCGGCGGCATGCTGCTGCTCGGCACGATTACGCCGGAGACGACGCGGACGATGCTGTCCGTCTATATGCTGGTCGCCGGCTTCGGGATGGGATTTTCGTTCTCCGTCCTCGGGATGTCGGCCATCCAGGGCGTGGACGCCAGACAGCGGGGCTCGGCCAACTCGACGATTTCCTTCCTGCGCTCGCTGGGGATGACAGTGGGAATTACGATCTTCGGTATCATCCAGCGAAATGATTTCCATGATCGGCTGAGCAGTACGCTGGGCGGAGCTTCCGGCCAGAATATGCCGCCTACGATGGATCCACAGCAGATGCTTTCGCCGGAGCGCAGAGCGCTCATTCCGGCACCGGTCATGGAGAAGATCAGCAGCGCGCTGTCCGTCTCCGTGGACCATGCGTTCCTGTGGGCCGTAATACCGGCGGCACTGGCGCTGGTTTCGGTCTCCTTGATGGGCGGATCACGGCTGCAAATGTCCCAGATGGGACCGGGAGCGCGCAAAGACGGGGCGCATCATTAATAAAAGCGTGATTTGGAACTTTTGAAGAAGCTGAGGCGAGTCTTGGTTTCTTCCTTTTTTTGGCAGGTGCTTGCATTATATCTATGTATCTATGTAGCTCTAGTCCTTCGTGGAGTGATTAGATAAACCAGGGACTCATTTGAAGAAGCAGCAGTAACAATCAGGGGCTTTAAAGGACTTGCATATTGAATACTGATCCATTCGTTGTCGATTACACGTATGATGTCCTGCATATACTTCCCGTTAAAAGCAATACGAAATGGCTCCCCCTGAAAGTCCAGTGCTGGGGTAGTCTCCAGAACATCGCCGACTTCCGGCGTATTGGAGCTTAATTCCAAGGAATGGGATGTTCCGTTCAGCAGAACTGCTTGATCGCCCGCAACCAAATTAACCCGCTCGATCGCACTGAGAAAGGCAGCTGAGGACACCCGGACTTCCGTTACATATGCGGCGTTGATCATCGTTTCCATTGACGGGAAGGATCCGGTAATCAGAGGAATGTACGCCGTGAGATTCTGATTCTGCATCATCATCCGGTGATTACTGAAGGAGATCCGCAGTTTCTCTCCGGACAGCAGTTTGGAGATATGCTTTAGATATGCGGAAGGTATGATGGCCTCCGCTTCATAGCTCGGATTGCGATCAAGAAGGGTTGTGCATGAAGCCAAGCGCACACCGTCTGTAGCTATCAACCTCATTGAGCCATTTCTGATGTGAAACAGGGCGCCGGTTAATACAGGACTGGCTTCATTTGATTTGGCGGATGCAAAAACAACCTGCTGAACCGCTTTTTTAAATTGAGAGCCCGATATCTCCACATCCAAAAGGTGGTTTCCGAGGTCTGGAACGGAACAGCCATCCTTTGGATCCATTCCGTAGAGTCGGAATAAAGTACTCCCGGAACTAATCTTTAATAGGAAAGGCGGCTGTGTTTCCAGGGTTACCATTCCGGCAGGCAGCTTGCGGATCATATCCGCAAATAGACGCGAAGGCACGGCGATGGATTCCGTTTGACGATGTCGCTCATCGAGTGGAAGCCTAGTTTGAATGACCAATCCTGAGCTTGTTCCTGATGCAAGAGTTAATCCTTCCAGACTCGTATGTAAATGAATCATAGAGTTTTGCGGTTGTGCTGAGGATACCGAAGCTGCGACGGCAACCTGATGAACGGTTTGAGCCAGAAGGTCACCGGGGATACGGACGAACACGGGCGTCACCTTTTTCTTTTAATTTTGGTCGGAAAAGTAATGCTCGATCATTCCACGCAGAACCTCGGACCGAGTAAGCTGATGATCGTCACAATAGGCATCCAGACGGCTCCATGTTGCCTCGGATAAAGTTAACGATACTTTGCGGGTCGTCCCGATCCCTTTTCTGCCTGCTCCCTGGCGCGCACCGCCACGGGTAAACATGAAGCTCAACTGACCTTCCTTATCGGGAATGCCGATTTTTACTTTATTGCGGGGCTCCATGATCATGCCTCCTTCAAATTTGAATAAGGTTACCTATTTCAAATATTTTCTAATTCTAATCTATCACAGTTCGAAAGTGTTAGGCAATAAGCACTCCTTTTAGCGCTAGACGAATCAACCCGCCTCAAACGGGGTATAAAAGGGTAAAAGAAGCGAAAAGGAGAGAGCGTCATGAAAATCATTATTACGCAGGCGGAAGCGGTAGAGAAGGGCATTTGGGGCGAGGTCATGAAGATGTTCGGCGTCGAGGCCGAGGAGGAAGTGTGGCCGAGCGAAGAGTACATTTTGACGGAGGAGCAGGCGCGCCGGATCGGGATTATTCAATAGAGCTCACACAGGATTATAAAAAGGGTGTCTCCAGCGGTTTCATTAAACCAGCGGAGGCACCCTTTTTCTTTTATAGTTGCCCATCATCTGCGCTCAGAAGTTCGGCCCGCTTACGCCATCCTCCACGATTTGCTCTTCGGAACCTGGAGCGGGTCTGCCCTCTCCCGGATCTTCCGTATGGACCGCGATCAGCCGGTTTTGCGGACGGTACGTATCACGGGAAATACGTTTGCGCGATACCTCCTTGCCGTCCACCTTCTTGATTTGATAGGTCTCGACGATGTACCCCGGTTTGCCGCTCTGCAGGATCTCCTGGCCGCCGACCGGTAGGGTCGGATTCTGCACGAACTTTTCGGTAACCGGGAGAGTTTCGACCGTGCGGGACATGAGGTCATAGGTGACATTTTTCGGAAAAGTGCCAAAAAATTTGACGATCAGATTCCGATCCTTGACTTCGGCCTGAATCAGCAGCGACTTCCCAGTATTGTTCCGGAAGCGGAAGTTGATCGAGCCTTCGGCAAACGTGGCGTCCTGACCTTTCGGCAAGTAGCTGACCGGCAGGGAATGGTTGCGCCGCTCGACGATATCGAGCCCGGTCCGGACGGCCGCATTGTACACCGTGCTGGATACCTGGCAGATGCCTCCGCCTACTCCGGGCACCAGCTTCCCGTTCAGGATGACCGGCGCTTCCTGGAACCCGTATTTTTCCTCCGCCTTGGCAATGACCTTGCTGTAGTCAAACACGTCACCCGGCTTCAGCACCATGCCGTTCACCGCCTTGGCGGCGGAATCGACATTGTATACCCTTCCCGGCCCGCTCGAGCCGAGCCCGGTGGAGAACTCGATGATTTTTCGCTCGATTCCTTCTTCCTTGAGGCTGCTGATCGTGACGTTCGGCACCATCCGGTACAGGGGAAGGTCCAGGCTGAGCTTGGGCTTTTCACCACCGGCAATCAGGGCGAAATCCTTCGGAATCAGGGCTGTCATCTGCTCCTTGAGCGTGTTCCAGTCAATCCGCGAGACCGAAACCTCCGGCGTGTACACGACCTCGTCTTTACCTGAGATCCGCCGCGTGGCTTCCACCGGAAGCCCGAAGTGCTCCTGCTCCCACTCCGGCGTGAATTTCTCCTTCAGCGCGGAAATGTCCCAGTGCGGCACGATGTTCCAGTCCGTTTGAAAATGCCAGCGGTATTTAAGCTGGTCCAGCCAGCTTCCTTCATGCAACTGCGCTACCGCCTCTTTAAAGGCGTCCGCTTCAAACGAAACGCCGGCTTCCTTCAGCGTCAGCTGGGCATCCGGAATGCCTTTGGCGGCCACGGACAGCGTCAAGGGAATGCTCTCCATCTGTCTGAGACGGGCGTCCAGCAGCTTAAGCGCCTCATCCGAATCTTTTCCTCCGAGCGGGTAGCCGGCAACCTGGATCTTATCCGGAAGGGTGTTTTGTCCGATATAAAGATGTACCCACCCGGCGGTGACGGAACCGATCAGCAGGATGCTGGCGATAATGATCAGGCTTAAATGAATTTTTTTCATAGGGTTCCCACCTCTTTCGCTTCCTCTTCATCGTGATTGATGCTGTCTTTCCATATATATGTAGGCAAAGTGGAAAAATTTCGGGTACTCAAAAGGTAACAATTTTGTTACAATGAAACACATCGTGATGATTCCTACGCTTTTTTAAAGGAATTAGCTGGAATGTGTCGAATTTATAATGGCTGATTATGTAATTAGGAAGTGATGAACGAAGTGATTGAAATGCAGGACGTGTGGAAGACCTACCAGAATGGAACCCATGCATTGCAAGGCGTATCGGTCAAGATTGACCGCAACGAATTCGTATACGTCGTCGGACCGTCCGGCGCAGGCAAATCGACATTCATGAAGCTTATTTATAGAGAAGAAGTGCCGACCAAAGGGCAAATCTCTGTGAACGGTTTTAATATCGGCAAGCTGAAGCAGCGGAAAATTCCGTATGTGCGCCGGAATATCGGCGTTATTTTTCAGGATTTCCGTCTTCTTCCGACACTGTCGGCCTACGAAAACGTGGCTTTTGCCATGGAAGTCATCGAAGCGCCGAAGCGGCAGATGAAAAAGCGCGTGATGGAGGTGCTGGAGCTGGTCGGACTGAAGTCCAAAGCCGCCCGCCTTCCGGCACAGATGTCCGGGGGGGAGCAGCAGCGGATCGCGATCGCCCGAGCCATTGTGAACAACCCGGCGGTCATTATCGCGGACGAGCCTACCGGCAACCTCGACCCCGAAACTTCGTGGGGCATCATGCAGCTGCTAGATGAGATCAATTTCCGCGGAACGACCATTGTCATGGCCACCCACAACAAGGAGATCGTGAATACGATGCGCAAGCGCGTCATCGCGATCGAGCACGGCAGCATTGTACGCGACCAGCAGAGAGGAGAATACGGGTATGACTTTTAACACCTTTCTGCGGCATTTGCGGGTCGGGTTTAACAGCATCTTCCGCAACGGGTGGATGTCCGTGGCTTCCGTTACCTCCATCGTGGTGTCCCTGTTCGTGCTCGGGGTATTTATCATCTTGGTGCTCAATGTCAATGCTTTGGCCGACAAAGCTGATAAACAGGTGCAGATAAGCGCTTATCTTAATCTGAACGTCGACCAGAAGCTGCGTGAGAAGGTCCAGAACGAAATCTCCGCGATGCCGGAGGTCAGCAAGGTACAGTTTGTTTCCAAAGAGCAGGGGCTCACCGATTTCCGCAACAGTATGGGAGACGAGGGCAAGGAGCTGCTTGAAGGATTCGGTAAGGATAACAACCCGCTGCCGGATAAGATTATGGTCGAGGTGATCGAGCCGACGACGGTTCCGTTCGTCGCCCAGAAGATCGAGGCGCTGAACACGAGCCATACGGAGCAGCCGATCATGAAAGTGAAGTACGGCAAAGGCACAATCGAAACGCTGTTTAAAGTGACGCGCCTGGTGCGTAACATCGGGTTTATTTTCGTGGCCGGCCTCGCCGTCATGTCGATGTTCCTGATCTCCAACACCATCCGCGTCACGATTCTCGCCCGCCGCCGGGAAATCAGCATCATGAAGCTGGTCGGGGCGACGAATTATTTTATCCGCTGGCCGTTCTTCGTGGAGGGCACCCTGATCGGACTGATCGGGTCCGTCATCACGGTGGCGCTGCTGTTTGTCGGTTATGACCGGCTGGCCGCCTCCATCGGCTCGGATTTTACGCTTCAGATGTCCCTTCTCCCGCTGAGCCAGCTGTGGCAGTGGGGAGGATTACTGATTGTCCTCGGCGTGCTGATCGGCATGTGGGGAACGACCCTATCTATTCGCAAATTTTTGAAGGTATAAGAACAAGGACGATAAGCAGCTGACGGAGAGTCTTGGTTATACAGGAGAAACTTTTGGAAAAGGACGGGGAACGCAAGTTGAAAAAGATCGCCACATGTTTGGCCGTAGTTATGATCGCAGCGGCTGTATTTCAACCTTCAGTAGGTCTGGCAAAGAAAAAGACGGTCGATGAGATCGACCATGAACTGAGAGTGCTGCAGCAGCAGGCGAAGACCGCCAAGCAGCAGAAGAGCAAGGCGGAAGCCCAGAAGCAGGAAGCGCAGCATTACAAAAATAAAACGACCCAAAACCTGCAATACGTCATGAACCAGATTAATACGGTGAGCAACACGATGACGAAATTGACGGTTCAAATTGACGATACGCAGGACAAGCTTCATCAGACGGCGACCGAGTTGGATGCCGCCGAAGAGCGGATCCAGTCGCGGGAAAAAATGCTGGAGTCGCGGGTACGCCTCATGTATACCGACGGCAACGTATCCTACTTGGAAGTGCTGCTCTCATCGACGAGCTTCTCCGATTTCCTGGAACGGGCCGATGCGCTGAAGGAATTCGTAGACCAGGACAAGGATTTGCTGGAACAGCACAAGAAGGACAAAGCGCTGGTGCTGGCTAAGAAAAAGGAACTGGAGTCGGATTACGCCAAGGCCAAGGATCTGTATGCCCAGATGGAAGACCAGAAGGCGATCCTTGCCGAAAACGAACGGCAGAAGCAGATTCTGATCGCCCAGTACGACCAGAAGATTGAAGAATCCGACGACACCAGTGAAGAGCAGGATCAACTGCTCGTCACGCTCGTCAGCAAGCGTGCTTCCCTGCAGCAGGAGAAGAACAAGCTGAAGGCTGAAGAAGCGGCGAGAAAGGCGGCGGCAGCCAAAGCGGCTGCTGCGAAGAGAGCGGCTGCAGCAGCGGCAGCGGCCAAGAAGAGGAGCGCGACAACGACGGTTGAAAGCTCGGGCGGTTTCTCAGGCAGCGGCGGACCGCTGTATATGCCGGTGAGCGGAGCCCGCATTTCATCGTCTTTCGGCCGAAGAGTCCATCCGGTTACGGGTGAAGTGGGCAAGATGCATAAAGGGGTGGACCTGGCTGTTCCGCAGGGAACGCCGATCCACGCCGCCGAAACGGGAACCGTTACGCTGGCCGAATGGTGGAGCGGGTACGGGTACTGTGTCATCATCGATCATGGGGATGGAATGTGGACCCTCTATGGACATATACGTGAAGGCGGTATTAAAGTAAAGGTAGGCGAGCATGTCAGCCGCGGTCAGGTGATTGCAGAATCCGGCGCCACGGGACAAGTCACGGGGCCTCACCTTCATTTTGAAGTCCGTCAGAATGGAACGCCTGTGGACCCAATGCCGTATCTGTAGACCGTATAAATATTCCGTACAAGCCGAACATATACTAGGATGGTTAAGTCTGGTCATAAGAGGTTCGGCCGGAAAATAAAAGGCGGTGAAACTTACTTTGAAGAAACGTACGGTCGCATTGTTGGTCGTCGTAGGTATGCTGTTGGGAAGCGTAATGACCCTCGCTTTAACGAGTGCAAGCTTTGCGAATCAGGCCTCGACGGGCCAGGGCGTGCTGGCGAGCGTGGTCAGCGGCGGCTTGAAGCAGGATGAAGCGAAGAAAATCGGTACGGCTCTGGATCTCATCCAAGGCAATTATTATGAGGATGTGGACCGGAGCAAGCTGGTGGACGGCGCCATCAACGGCATGATGGAATCGCTGGAAGATCCGTACTCGACTTATATGGGTAAGCAAACGGCACAGGAATTTGAGGAGAGCATCGAGGGCTCATTCAGCGGCATCGGTGCCGAAGTGTCCTCCGAAGACGGCAATGTCGTCATCGTGTCTCCAATCAAGGGATCGCCTGCGGAAAAAGCAGGGCTCCGGGCTAAGGATATCATCTTGACGGTGAACGGAGAATCGCTGAGCGGGCTTGAACTGAACGATGCGGTCTCGAAAATCCGCGGTCCGAAAGGCAGCGAGGCGAAGCTGACGGTCCGCCGAAGCGGCGTGTCGACGCCGCTTCAGTACACCATCGTGCGCGACGATGTCGATCTGGAGACCGTCAATGCCCACATGGAACCGGGTAAGGTAGGGGTTATTGAAATTACCCAGTTCTCCCTGAACACGGGCGATCGCTTCAAGGAAGAGCTGGCGAAGCTCGAAAGCCAAGGCATGAAGGGCCTCGTCATCGATGTCCGGAACAATCCCGGCGGCGTGCTGTCCGTCGTGATCGATATCGCCGAGCAATTCGTGCCGAAGGGCAAGCTGATCGTTCAGGTTGAAGACAAGAACAAAAAGCGCGAGAAGAGCGAGTCCAAGGGAACGGGCAAAGACTATCCGATCGCCCTCCTGATGAACAAAGGAAGCGCCAGCGCATCCGAAATTCTGGCAGGTGCTTTGCAGCAATCGGCCGGAGCGAAGCTGATCGGTGAAAACTCCTTTGGTAAGGGGACCGTACAGACGAGCTTCGATAAGCAAATGGGCGACGGCAGCCTGCTCAAGATTACGATCGCGAAATGGCTGACGCCAAACGGCAGCTGGATCCACAAGAAGGGGATCAAGCCGGACATGGCGGTGGCTCAGCCGGATTACTTCTCGGTGGCTCCGATCAACAAGGACAAATCGCTGGAGTACAACATGAATAACACCGACGTGAAGAGTGCGCAGGTCATGCTGGACGGCCTTGGCTTCAAGCCTGGACGCAAAGACGGATTCTTCGATGAGAAAACTGTCGCCGCCGTCAAATCGTTCCAGGGCAGCGCGAAGCTGAGCGCAAACGGCGTCATTGACGCGAAAACGGCGGAAGCACTCGAGAACGCGCTGATCGAGCACATCCGCGATCCGAAATACGATAATCAATTGAACGACGGGATCGACGAGGTGCGGAAGGAAATTGCCGCTGCCGCGTCGAATCGTTAAGAAGGCTGATCTTTAGCCTTCTTTTTTTCTTGCGTCTGATGTCTGTCCAGGATATGCGTAAATGTCATAGGGAAGGAGCGTGGTGACGGATTGGATGTCGCTTGGGAACTGTTGTGGAAGTTCGGGAATGCGTTGCTACAGCTGCTGACGCAGCCGTTTTATTATATTTCGATCATTTTGATGGCGCTGGTGTACCGCAGGCAGGTGCTGCTGGAGAGAAAGCTGTTCTCCGTCCGGCTGCACAGCTGGGGGCTGCAGACATGGCGGACCTTTTGGGGCGGACTGCTGGCCGGGATCGGTGTCTCGGTGGCTGCGGCGTTTTTGGGAATATCGCTGACGACGGAAGCGGTCATCTGCATTTGGGTGGTGGCTATCGTGCTGCTGCTGTTCCGGGTCAGGTATTTGTGCTTTGCTTACGCCATCGGGATCTTGGGCGTAATTCAGTTTATTATGGGGCTGTTTTCCTGGAGTCCGGACGGGTTCCTGAAAACGGTGAAGGATACGGTAGCGGGTCTGGATATTCCCGCCCTGCTTGCTTTGGTGGCCGTGCTGCACTTGGCCGAAGCGCTGCTGATCCGCATGCAGGGAGCGTCCTTTGCCAACCCGCTCTTTATTGAAGGGAAGCGGGGCAAGCTCGTCGGAGGCTACCAGATGCAAGTGTTCTGGCCGATTCCTCTCTTTCTGCTGATTCCGGGGGCCTCGGATGCGGCTCTGCCTTGGACGCCTTTATTTGGCGGAGACGGATGGAGCAGCGGCTTCAGCATGATGGCGCTGCCCGTGGTGATTGGCTTCAGCGAAATGACGCAGAGCCTGCTTCCGCAGGTGAAGGCGGAGCGGACGTTCAAACGCCTTCTTATCTATGGCGTCGTACTGCTGGCTTTCAGCATCCTGTCGGCCTGGTGGAGCCCGCTCGCCCTTGTGGCGGCCTTGATCGCCTTTGTGCTTCATGAAGGACTGGCCTGGTACAGCCGGTATGAGGAGCAGCACCGGAGCCCGGTGTTTGTCCATCCTGCGCAGGGGCTGAAGGTGCTGGCCGTCATTCCGGGGAGCCCTGCCGAAGAGCTGGGTATTGCGGCCGGCGAATCGATGATGAAGGTCAACGGCATGGCGATCCGGTCCAAAGAGCAGCTGCATCTGGCGATTCGCAAAAACCCGGCCTTCTGCAAGCTGGAAGTGCAAAACCTGCAGGGCGAGGTCAAGTTCCTGCAGCGGGCAATCTACGACGGGGATCATCACCAGCTGGGCGTCATCCTGGCTCCGGACCCGGATGCCGGCGTGGTTCTGGTACTGAAGCCGGTCAATCTGTTTCAGTTGATCGGCATGAAAATCCATGCCCGCAGCAAGTCGTCCACTCCTGCATCGCATGATGCGCGGGAAGCCGACATGTAGTAAGGCAAGAACACAAAAAGCGTGGGAGCTTCAGAGCTTCCACGCTTTTTTGTCCTATGAAGAGGCTAACCATGTGGTTTACCGGGCAAGCAGGAGGTTACGGATTATTCCTGGAGCTGGCGAAGGACGATGATCTCCACCCGGCGGTTCTTCTGCCTTCCGGCTTCGGTGCCGTTATCCCCGACCGGACGCGTATCGCCGTATCCGGCGTATTGGAACTCGTCCGGGTTCAAATGCTTCTGATCGAGGAAAAAACGAAGGACCGACAGCGCCCGGGCTCCGGAAAGCTCCCAATTATCCTTGTAATTTGAAGCATGCACGATCGGCAGATTGTCCGTGTGTCCCTCGATGCTGATGACCGTGTTCAGGTTCTTGAACAAGCTAGCGAGCTTGTCCAACACCGGTGCCGAGCCGGGCTTTAGGTCCGCTCTGCCGACATCAAATAAAAATTGGTCGCTAAGCGTTATCGAGATGCCTTGAGGCTCATCCGCCACAAAAATCTGGTCCTCCAGCCGGTTATCCTTTACATACTGCGAAATGACCTGCATCAGGTTCTGAAGCTCCTGCTCCTGCTCGCGGAACGCAAGCTCCCGTTCGGTCAGTTCCTGAGAGCCGCTGTCCTGCGGCTTTTTGGCCGTGTCGGGATTTCGGTGCGTATGTTTGTCCGCTTGGCCGGTGATGCCGGATCCCTTCTCGAGGATCGAATCGCCGCTTTTGAACGTATGCTGCAGGGATTGTGTGATCGCTTCGTACTTCTCAACGTCCAGCCGGCTCATCGCGAACATCATGACGAAAAAGATCAGGAGCAGCGTGATCAGGTCCGCATAAGTGATCAGCCACCGGTCCCGGCCGCCGTCTCCTTCGCTTTTCCTCCGGCCCTGACGTCTATTCCGCTGTCTCATCGATGAATTCCTCCTTCACGGCAGGGGCATGATAGCTGTCCACCGGTGTGAAGGAAACGAGCTTTTTGCGCACCATGTTGGGGTGCTCGCCGTTCTGAATCGCCAGAATGCCCTGCATCAGAAGTTCCATTTGCTGAATTTCATCGGCGCTGCGGGACTTAATTTTCGACGCAATGGGTAAAAAGATAATATTGGCGCTCGCCACGCCGTATAACGTAGCGGTAAAAGCAACCGCGATCGACGGCCCGAGCTCGGTCGGCTCGGACAAGCTGCCCAGGACGTGGATCAGCCCCATAACGGTGCCGATGATACCCATGGTCGGAGCGTAACCGCCAGCGGACTCGAATATTTTGGCGTAGTTTTCATGCTTTTGCTCCACGGCGTCCATTTCGAGCTCCATGATCTGTTTGATCTGGGATTCTTCCGTTCCGTCGACGACCAGCTGAATGCCTTCACGAAGGAACGAGTTGTGATGGTCCATCGCCATTCTTTCAAGGGAGAGCACCCCATTGCGTCTGGCCGCCGTGGCCATGCCGACCAAGTCTTCGATCAGCTGGTTCGTATCCTCGGCCGGTTTGCTGAAGGCAAAGCGCAGCGCTTTGGGAATCGCCTTGAGCCGGTGAAGCGGGTAACTGACAACAACAGCGGCAATGGTACCCCCGAATACGATCAGGGCGGCCGCTGCCTGCATTAATCCATTAATCTGACCTCCTTCCCATAAAAAGCCACCTACCAGCGCGGCAAGTCCCGCCAGGATGCCCAGTATTGTTGTGATTTCCATGTTGTGCTATCACTCCTGTTCATGAGTTAGGGTTTGCATACGGCACTTGATCAGAGTATAATAGACGGGAACAAATATTCTTATTTCAACAATGATTTCCTATAGCTTATATCGGGAAATCTCGACATATAGTTTAGAATATCTATTTTAGATGATAAGGGTGATGTTGGGCAATGAGCGATATTGTCGTCAGTACCAAGACGTTTGAGCTTGAGTCGGAATACACACCGCAGGGCGACCAGCCGAAGGCCATTACCGAGCTGGTGGAAGGCCTGAAGCAGGGGAAGAAGCATCAGACGTTGCTGGGTGCGACCGGTACCGGCAAGACCTTTACCATTGCGCAGACCATCGCCAAGGTGCAGCGGCCGACGCTGGTCATCGCGCATAACAAGACGCTGGCCGCCCAGCTGGCGAGCGAATTCAAGGAGTTTTTCCCGAACAACTCCGTCGATTACTTTGTGAGTTATTATGATTACTATCAACCGGAAGCGTACATCCCTTCTTCGGATACGTATATTGAGAAAGACTCGAGCATCAACGAGGAGATCGATAAGCTGCGCCACTCCGCGACCAGCTCGCTGTTCGAGCGCCGCGACGTCATCATCGTGGCGAGCGTCTCGTGCATTTACGGCTTGGGTTCGCCGATGGAATACTCCAGCATGCTGCTGTCGCTGCGCGTAGGCATGGAGAAGCCGCGCAATCAGATATTGTCGCGCCTGGTGGACATCCAGTATCAGCGTAACGACATTAACTTCGTGCGCGGGACGTTCCGTGTTCGCGGCGACGTCATTGAGATTTTCCCGGCTTCCAAAGGGGAACAGGCGATCCGCGTGGAGCTGTTCGGGGACGAGATCGAACGGATTACGGAGATCGATGTCCTGACGGGCGAGCTCATCGGTGAACGCGATCATATCGCGATTTTCCCGGCGTCTCACTTCGTAACGAAGGAAGAGACGATGCGAGTGGCGCTGGTTAATATTGAGCGGGAGCTGGAGGAGCGGCTCGAGGAGCTGCGCTCCCAAGGCAAGCTGCTTGAAGCTCAGCGCCTGGAGCAGCGTACGCGCTACGACATCGAGATGATGAAGGAAGTCGGCTTCTGCTCGGGGATCGAGAACTATTCCGGACCGTTAACGTTCCGGGAACGGGGAGCTACCCCATATACGCTGCTGGACTATTTTCCGGATGACATGCTGATCGTGGTCGACGAGTCCCACGTAACGCTGCCGCAGATCCGGGCGATGTACAACGGGGACCGGGCGCGCAAAACGGTGCTCGTGGAACACGGATTCCGTCTGCCGTCGGCGCTGGACAACCGGCCGCTGACGTTCGAAGAGTTCGAGGACAAAGTGAACCAGATCATCTACGTATCGGCGACGCCGGGACCGTACGAGATCGAGCACTGCAATGAAATGGTTGAACAGATCATCCGTCCGACAGGTTTGTTGGATCCGGTAATCGAAGTCCGCCCGACTGAAGGGCAGATTGACGATTTGATCGGAGAGATCCGGGAGCGGATCGACCGCGACGAGCGGGTGCTCGTGACAACGTTAACTAAGAAGATGGCCGAGGATTTGACCGACTACCTGAAAGAGATTGGGATCAAAGTAAGGTACCTGCACTCCGATATCAAGACGCTGGAGCGGATGGCGATTTTGCGTGACCTGCGTCTGGGTACGTTCCATGTACTGATTGGTATCAACCTGCTGAGAGAGGGACTTGACCTGCCTGAGGTATCTTTGGTTGCGATCCTGGATGCCGACAAGGAAGGTTTCCTGCGCTCGGAGAGGTCTCTCATTCAGACCATCGGCCGCGCGGCCCGGAACTCTGAGGGCTTTGTTCTGATGTATGGCGACAAAATTACGGAGTCGATGGACAAAGCGATCAAGGAAACCCAGCGCCGCCGCACCTTGCAGATCGATTACAATGAGCAGCACGGAATCACGCCGCAGACGATCCGCAAGAAGGTGCGGGACGTCATTGAGGCGACAAAAGTGGCCGAGTCGAAGGCGGAGTATCTGACCGGAACCGGCGGCAAGATGTCGAAGAAGGAGCGCCAGTCGGTAATCCAGCGTCTGGAGGCGGAAATGAAGGAAGCTGCGAAGAACCTGCAGTTCGAGCGCGCCGCCGAGCTGCGTGACGCCCTGCTGGAACTTCAGGCGGAATAAACAAGAACATGGATAGGATAAGGGAACGGCCGTTTGGACTGGTCGTTCTCTTTGTGGATAAATCCCATATATAGATCCTTTCAAAGGAGTTGAGCGACCATTGGCCAGCGAAAATATCGTCATTAAGGGTGCCAGGGCCCACAATCTGAAGAATATAGATATCACGATTCCCCGTGATAAATTTGTTGTTTTAACCGGACTGAGCGGTTCGGGCAAGTCTTCCCTGGCGTTTGACACCATTTATGCCGAAGGGCAGCGCCGGTATGTGGAATCGCTGTCCGCATACGCGCGCCAGTTTTTGGGGCAGATGGAGAAGCCGGACGTCGACTCGATCGACGGACTGTCTCCGGCCATTTCGATTGACCAGAAGACGACGAGCCGCAATCCGCGCTCTACCGTCGGAACGGTTACCGAGATTTACGATTACCTGCGGCTTCTGTTTGCCCGCGTGGGCCATCCCCACTGTCCGGAGCACGGCATTGAAATCACGTCCCAGACCGTCGAGCAGATGGTCGACCGGATTATGCAGTACCCGGAGAAGACGCGCCTGCAGCTGCTGGCACCGATGATTTCCGGCCGGAAGGGTGAGCACAAGTCTTTGTTTACCGACGTGGCCAAGCAGGGCTTCGTGCGTGTTCGGGTAGACGGCGAGCTGCGTGATCTCTCCGAAAATATCGAACTGGAGAAAAACAAGAAGCATTCGATCGAGGTCGTTGTCGACCGGATCGTCGTTAAGGAAGGTGTGGAGGCGCGTCTGGCGGACTCCATCGAGACAGCGCTGAAGCTGTCCGGAGGCCAGCTGCTGGTCGATATTATGGGCCAGGAAGAGCTGCGTTTCAGCTCCAATTTCGCCTGCCCGATCTGCGGATTCAGCATCGAGGAGCTGTCCCCGCGGATGTTCTCGTTTAACAGCCCGTTCGGGGCCTGCCCGGAATGCGACGGTCTTGGCGTGAAGATGATCGTCGACCCTGAGCTGCTGATTCCGGATCGGGAGAAATCGATCGAGGACGGAGCTTTTCTGGCGTGGACAGGCAGTACGTCCAACTATTATCCGCAATTTCTGAAGTCGGTATGTGAGCATTACAACATTCCCCAGAATGTTCCGGTCAGCCAGCTGAAGGAAGAAGACATGAACAAGCTGTTGTACGGAACAGGGAACCAGAAGATCCGCTTCCGTTACGAAAATGACTTCGGACAGCGGAAAGAAGCGTTTGTGGTGTTTGAGGGCGTCATTCCGAACCTGGAACGCCGCTACCGTGAAACGGCTTCCGAAGGCATCCGCGAATTTATTGAAAACTTCATGAGCGCAAAGCCGTGCGAAGTCTGCAAAGGTCACCGTTTGAAGAAAGAAGTGCTTGCGGTAACTGTCAACGACTACAATATGGCGCATGTGACGAGCTTGTCCATCGGCGAAGCGATGAAGCTGTTTGACCAGCTCGAGCTGTCCGAGAAGGAACGCTCGATTGCGAATTTGATCCTGAAGGAAATCAACGCGCGCCTCGGGTTCCTCGTGAATGTCGGACTCGATTACCTGACGCTGAGCCGGGCCGCGGGGACGCTCTCCGGAGGAGAGGCCCAGCGGATTCGCCTGGCCACGCAAATCGGCTCCAGCTTGATGGGCGTGCTCTATATTCTTGACGAGCCGAGCATCGGTCTGCACCAGCGGGACAACGACCGATTGATCTCCACGCTGGAGCATATGCGGGACATCGGCAATACGCTCATCGTCGTGGAGCATGACGAGGATACGATGATGGCCGCCGACTATATTATTGATATCGGCCCGGGTGCCGGTATTCACGGCGGCCGCGTCATCGCGCAAGGGACGCCGCAGGAAATTATGAAGGACCCGAACTCCCTGACCGGCCAATACCTGAGCGGACGCAAGTTCATTCCGGTCAATACGGAACGCCGCAAGCCGGATAGCCGCTGGCTGGAGATCCGCGGAGCGAGAGAGAACAACCTGAAGAATATCAACGCCAAAATTCCGGTGGGTGTCTTCACGGCAGTAACGGGGGTATCCGGTTCGGGCAAATCGACGCTCGTCAATGAGATCCTGTACAAAACGCTTGCCAGGGAGCTCAACAAGGCGGTCAAGGTCAGACCCGGCCAGCACAAGGAAATCCGCGGGCTCGAGCATCTGGAGAAGGTCATCGACATCGACCAGTCGCCGATCGGCCGTACGCCGCGTTCCAATCCGGCAACCTACACTGGCGTGTTTGATGATATCCGTGACATTTATGCACAGACGAACGAGGCCAAAATCCGTGGATATAAAAAAGGACGCTTCAGCTTTAACGTGAAGGGCGGACGATGCGAAGCCTGCCGCGGGGATGGTATCATCAAGATCGAGATGCACTTCCTACCGGACGTCTACGTGCCGTGCGAAATCTGCAAAGGCAAACGCTATAACCGGGAAACGCTGGAGGTTAAGTATAAGGAAAAGAGCATCGCCGACGTGCTTGAAATGACGGTGGAAGACGCAACAGAATTTTTCAAAAACATTCCGAAAATCCACCGGAAGCTGCAAACGCTGCTCGACGTGGGCTTGGGCTATGTCACTTTGGGACAACCGGCCACGACGCTGTCTGGCGGCGAGGCGCAGCGCGTGAAGCTGGCCTCCGAGCTGTACCGGCGCAGCACCGGCAAGACGCTCTATATTCTGGATGAGCCGACGACGGGTCTGCATGTCGACGATATCGACCGTCTGCTGACCGTGCTTCACCGTCTGGTCGATTCCGGGGAATCCGTGCTCGTCATTGAGCACAATCTGGACGTCATCAAGACGGCCGACCACATTATCGACCTGGGGCCTGAAGGCGGCAGCGGCGGCGGAACGATTATTGCCTCCGGCACGCCTGAGCAAATCGTGAAGGTCGAGCAGTCGTACACAGGCAAGTACCTGAAGCCGGTCCTGGAGCGCGACACGGCGCGCAGCGAAGCTTTGAAGGTAACAAGCTAATGGTGACCAGTTAGCTCCAATGCCGTAACCAGTGCCCGATGTGGAACGATTACGCGAAATAAGGATATAGACCAGATCATGTCTCCAAATCCGCGAATGGCGGGGGAGGCATGATTTTTTTTGAAGAGATCAGAAAGTATACGTTTCGGAGCCTCCGCTTCCTGATCTCGCAATAAAAACTTCCGCTAGACGCGGTCTGTCTTCTTTGAAGGTACGTCGATAGACGTTTTTCTTATATGAAGAAAGCATAAGCTCCGGAGATTCTGTGTAAGTTGAACCAAAGAATGGGTGGCCAGCCGTCCGGAAATAAGCGCCATTTTTCATAAAATGAAGGCAACCCGGGTAATAATATAAAGGATATGGTTTCTATACACGGGTTATCCATCGGAGGCGACCAGCCTCAATTACCAGAAAAAGGCGATTTTATGACAATTTCAATTTTTTACATCCGAAGTCTTGCATCTCATCGCCCAGAACGATAACATGTAAAGAGATATGTAAAATGAGCGAAGCCACAAGAGGAGGTCCAACCATGTTGCTTGCAGAAGCTGCTGCATCGGCTGCATCCAAATTCAATACCTTTGACGTATTCATGATCCTGTTTACGATTTTGATCCTGATCGGGATTATCCGTCTGGTGAAGCAACCGGTTAAGAACAAATTTGCAATCGGATTCAGCGTGATTTGCTTGCTGGTCTTTTTAGCGTCCGACTTTGCCATGATCCAGAACTGGATGAGCTAATCGGATACAACTTAAACGAAGTTGCGACGAATGAAGACACCTTTCGCTAACCGGCGGACAAGGGGTCTTTTTTTGTTTTAGCCATTTGGGATGTATGCTGTGTCATTTTCCTATTAAATATAGGGCTTCCAGCAATTGTACACGCCCGGTTTGTGTGATACATTGAGGCTATGATTCAGGGGAAAGGATAGGCTCCGGTGATCTGCAGATCAAGATAAAGATAAGGTCAGGTGAGGGAATGAAACCGACGGGGAAAAAGTGGGTCATTACGCTGCTCAGCACGATTGTGCTCGTCAGCGGAAGCGCGGCGGCCGAGGCACAGAGCACAGGCAAGACGGCCACAGCGGCATCCAAGGCGGGACAAGCTGCGCAGAAGGCTAAAACAGCGGCATCCGGCGCATCTACAGCAAAGACAGCCAACGTCCAGGTGGCGGCGGATCCGGTACCGCAAATCGTGAAAGACATATCGCCTTCGGTTGTAGGGATCATCGGTCGCTCGACGGATACGACGCTGACGGGAGGCGCGACCAACCGCTACAATTTGGCGCACGGTACAGGGGTCATCGTGAGGTCCAACGGATGGATCGTGACTAACGCGCATGTGGTGAACGGACTGGAAGGTACGCTGGTCGTCACATCCGACGGTAAATCTTATAGCATTGTGGATTCATACATAGACGAAACAAGTGATATTGCCTTGATCAAAATCAATGCCAAATCTTTAGTGCCTGCGGTCTTTGCCAAGTCCGCACAAACCGCACAGGTAGGGGAGAAGGTCATTGCGATCGGCACGCCGATCTCTTTTTCCCTGCGGAATTCGGCGACGGTGGGCGTCGTCAGCGGCCTGAACCGGGGCGTGAACGCTTTTTACCGGCTGATCCAAAGCGATACAGCGATTAACCCGGGCAACAGCGGGGGGCCGCTCGTTAATATGCGGGGCGAGGTGATCGGGATCAACAGCTTGAAGTTCGCAGCCATAGGCGTGGAAAATATGGGCTTTTCCATTCCTTCGGATACGGTGCAGTATGTGATGGGACAGCTGTTCAAGTATGGGGAAGTGAAGCGCCCAAGCCTTGGATTCAACATGGAAGAGAGTTGGTCTGCCATAGTCGGACTGCCGACGGACGATCCGTTAACCGTAACGAAGGTCTTCTCGGATCAGGCTAAAAAGGCCGGCATTCAGGAGGACGACGTACTCTACAGCATTAACGGCAAGCGGGTGACCTCGGTCGTGGACATCAACGAAATGTTTAAGTCCTTTTTGCCGGGGCAAACGGTTAAGCTGCTTATGCAGAGCGGCGGGGATATCGTGGAGCGGAAGCTGGTTCTGTCGCAGGCGGGCACTGAGGGTGACGCCTACGAAGACGAGAGCGGACCGGGAGAGGAATTTTAATGGGGAAGAAGGGACAGTCACGGATGAAGGGAAGCGCGTTGCGTAAGATCGGATCGGCGGCACTGGCCGGCGTCATCATGCTGGCAGCCGCACTGCCCGCGTGGGCGGACAGCAGATCGGACAAGCTGACATTGCAGCTCAAGACGGGAAGCACCGCGGCGGTGATTAACGGACAGACGGTACAAATATTGAAGCCGTTCAAGAAAAATGGAACCGTGATGGTACCGCTGGGCGTGTTCAACAAAGCGTTCGGCAGCGAAGTGAAGCTGGAAAAAAATAATGTGGTTAAAATCGGATACGGCCCTCATCAGATCAGCCTAACGATCGACAGCCAGCTGGCCTGGGTGGACGGACACAAAGTAAAGCTGGAGGCTGCCCCGTCCATGGTGAACGGCACCCTGATGGTTCCGCTTCGTGCGGTGGCGCAAGGCATCGGAGCGAAAATGAACACAGGATCGGCGGGGGAATGGGTGATCAGCCTGAAACCTTCGGAGGATGATGCCAGTCCGCAAGATCCGGGGATCGATTCGGATGTAGGCAAGACGAAGATCGGCAACAGCTACTACGGCTGGACGATGAATTATCCGAGCGGCCTGATCGTCGGCAGCGGCGATGAGACCGAGAGTATTGTGTCTTTTAACGATGCAGAGGAAAAGTACTACATTGAAGTCCACGCTTCCGATGAGGATGCGGATCTAAGCACCGATGATTTGCTGGATCGGCTGGTGGAGGACGCCAAACAAGGCGGCGAGATGGTAGTGGACCGGGGGACCTTCCCCAAAGCAAAGGTGCCGTATGCCCGTATTGTGACCAAGGACGGGGACGGAACCTTCTGGGAGTGCCGGATGTATTCGAGCCATCATCGCCTGTACGAGCTGTATTTTGCTGACCTGCAGGCGTCCAATTTCAAGGACTTGAATAAATATGCCGGGCTGCTGAACTCTTTTGATACGAGCTTTAATCCGGCGGATAAAACCGTAAAGGATCTGTCCACCGTCAAGAATGGCATGCGCGGCGTGTATAACGAGGATTACGGCATTGCTTTAGACATCCCGGCCGACTGGAGTATGGACAATGCGGACATGTATTATGAAAGCAAGGACGGCAGCTATTTGAAGCTGAACGTGTCCACTGGCCCTAAAGGCGACTCACTCGACCAGTGGGGCGGACAGATGAAGAAATGGCTGGAAGAGTCCTTTGTCAAAACTTCATACGAGGTCGTCAATACCTACCCGCTGGAGGTATCCGGGGAACAGGCGCTGGTGAACGAAGCCAGGTATAACTACGGCGACGGCTGGATCCGCGAATATGAAGTGATGATTTTGAAGGACGGTTACCGCTATTATGTGGAATATGCAGCACCGGAAGACCAGCCGGCGGATGTGGCCAAGTTCAAGGATTTGATGAACGGGATCAACATTGATTTTACCGTCGTGCCGGAATCCTTTGGCAGTATGGAAGAGAATACGTTCCTGATCGATAAATCCAAGAGAACGACCAAGACGTCCAAAACCTATCAGTACCAAATTCGTATTCCGCAGTACTGGAGTGCGAACCGTGACCAGTTTGAGCTGTCGCCGGTGGAATACCAATTCGTGGGCGGACACATGATGATCACGGCCGAGAAGGATAGTTCCTTTGAAGAAGCCGTAAGCCAGCTGAAGGCGTTCTACAATGAAGCCGTGAAGGATCAGAAGGATTTGAAGCTGGAAAAGGTAGAGAACACGACCTTTGCCGGCGAGCCGGCTGTCGTCTTTTCCATCCATCAGGTGAAGGACGGCATTCCGTACAGCGCGCGCCAAATCGTCGTTCAGCATAACGGAACGGTGTTTACGCTGTCCGCATCCCTGAACGACGCCAACGCAACGGATATTCAGAAGAAGACGCTGGATGAGACGCTGAATTCTTTTACGTTTACGAAAAAAAATGAAGTCAAGACCACTGCGGCTGCCGAATAAAGCTGAACGGGTGGACGTCAGATAGGTGCTGTCGAATCAGTGCAGCAGAAAATAATAATTTTGACCAGGAACCGGGATAGCCGAAGGCTGTTCCGGTTTTTGTTGTGCCGGCGGATCCGGGGAGTAATAAAGGCTTGATGTCTTGTGCTGTTCTGGGCGGGATTTGGGATGCGCTAGAGGATGTTGATTATTGCTGTAACCGGCGGCTATGACGTCTTGGAGCTGCTCGGTTTTGCTGCATATTGAGTTTTTCACACTATATAATGCTCGCTGGTCCGTTAACCTGGTTTGCACCCTACCAAACGCGGATAACCTGATAGTAAAGCAAATGCGAAAATTACTGCCTTCCTATGGGAATCGAGATAATTCGTGGGGATGGTAGAAGGATCGGAAGATGTCTGGTACACTAGATAAGTTAAAGCAGCAGTTATGCTGCTGATTCTTTTCGTTAGGTCTGCAAAGGTACGAGAATTCTAGAATGAGAACCGGCAGGACCGGTTTGGGAGGATATAGATGAACAAACTGGCATTAAGAAGGGAAGACGTGGAGCTTCTGGCGCCGGCCGGCGACTGGGACTGCATGCGTGCGGCGGTGGCCAACGGAGCGGATGCGATCTTTTTCGGCGTGGAAAAGTTTAACGCCCGGGCCCGGGCGAACAACTTCCGGATGGCGGAGCTGCCGGAGATCATGTCGTTTCTTCACAGCTATGGCGTGAAGGGCTTTTTGACGTTTAACATTTTAGTGTTTGAAAACGAGCTGGAGGATGCCAAGGAACTGATCGACGCCTGCATCGACGCAGGGGTTGACGCGGTGATCGTGCAGGATTTGGGGCTGGTGAAGCTGATCCGGGAAATTTCCCCGAACTTCCCGATTCACGGCTCGACCCAGATGACGATCACCTCGCCGGAAGCGGTGGAATTCACCAAGCCGTGGGGCATGGAGCGTGTCGTGCTGGGGCGCGAAAACAACCTGAAGCAGATTCAAAAAATCGGGGAACAGGCGAAGCTTCCGATGGAAGTGTTCGTTCATGGCGCCCTGTGCGTCTCCTATTCCGGTCAGTGCCTGACGTCGGAAATGTGGGGCGGCCGCTCGGCCAACCGCGGCGAATGCGCGCAGGCCTGCCGCCTGCCGTATGACCTGATCGTGGACGGGGAGCAGAAGCCGATGGGCGATGTGACTTATCTGCTGTCGCCAAAAGATTTGGCGGCCATCGATTTGATGCCGGAGCTGATCGAGGCGGGCGTCACGTCCTTTAAAATCGAAGGGCGCCTGAAGAGCCCCGAGTATGTGGCCAACGTGGTCAGCAAGTACCGCAAGGCGATCGACCGTTACTTTGACGGCGACAACACGCCGCCGAGCGAAGAGGAAATGCGCGAGCTGCAGCAGAGCTTTTCGCGCGGCTTTACGCACGGATTCCTCGAAGGCACGAACAACAAAAAGCTGGTGGACGGCACGTTCCCGAAAAGCCGCGGCGTGTACGTCGGACGGGTCGAAAAGATCCTGCGCGACGGCGTCGTCTGCAAGATCGAAGCGCCGCTGAAGCGCGGTGACGGCATCGTGTTCGACGCCGGCGACCCGACGAAGCAGGAAGAGGGCGGACGGATTTACGACCTGCGCCGCAAAGGCGTCAAGGTCGACGGGGAAGCCGGCGAAGGCTGGATCGTGGACATCGTTCCGGGCCGGAGCGACGTGGACCTGCGGAAGCTGCATGTCGGCGACCGCATCTGGAAAACGAACGATCCGGCGCTCGACAAGCGCCTGCGCCAAACGTTTGAGACGGAAAAGCCGTACCGGGTGTTCCCGGTACATGTCAAAGCCGTGGGCCATGCCGGCGGTCTCTTGACCACCGTCTGGACCGACGTGCAGAAGGGCACGACGGTGCAGGTGGACTCGGAGATGGAGCTGGAAATCGCCAAGAAGCGGCCGATGGATTACGCTCTGCTCGAGGAGCAGTTCGGCCGCCTGGGCGGCACCGTTTACCAGCTCGAGAAGCTGGACGTCGACCTGCAGGGCGACGTCATCGTGCCGATGCGCGAGCTGAACAACATCCGCCGCCGGGCGGTGGAGCTGCTCGCAGGCGAGCGCCCGAAGCCGCCCGTGTATGTGAAACGGGCGGCGACCGTGTTCAGCGATGCCGCGCGCAGCGCATCGCCGGTGGCCCGCGGTGAGGCGAAGCTCACCGCGCTGTGCCGCAGCCTCTCGCAGGTTGAGGCTGCGCTCGAAGCCGGCGTAGAGATGATATACGCCGACTTCGAGTTCATCAAGCAGTTCCCGGCAGCGGTGGAAGCCGTTCATGCCGCCGGCAAGCGGATTGCTCTGGCAACGCCGCGCATCCATATGCCGAACGAGAACGGCTACCACAAAAACATCCTGCGCCTCAAGCCGGACGCCGTGCTTGTGCGCAACACCGGGGCGCTGTACTTCTACCTGCGCCACCGGATGGAAAACCCCGATGCCGATCATCCGCAGCTGATTGGCGATTTCTCGCTGAACATCGCCAACCACAAAGCGGTGGATCTGTTCCTCGAAGCCGGCTGTGACCTGGTCACGCCGTCTTACGACCTGAACATCCAGCAGATGGTCGATCTGCTGGAGCGCTCCAAAACGTCGCAGCTGGAGATCGTCATCCATCAGCATCTGCCGATGTTCCATACGGAGCATTGCGTATACTGTACCTTCCTGAGCGAAGGCACCGACTTCACAAACTGCGGCCGTCCGTGCGAATCGCACCGGGCGTCCCTGCAGGACCGCATCGGCATGTCCCACCCGGTCCGTGTGGACGAGGGCTGCCGCAACACGGTCTACAACGCCATCGAGCAGTCCGGTGCCGAGTACCTGACGAACTTCATGGATCTCGGCGTCTCGACCTACCGCGTCGAGTTTCTGGAGGAAACGCCGGAACAGGTGCATGAGGTCATCGACCTGTACAACCGCGCCCTGCGCGGCGAAATCAGCGGCACGCAGGTGTGGAAGACGCTGAAAGCGACGAATCAGCTTGGCGTAACTCGTGGGCAGTTGGTGAAATAAAGAGCTATCAGATGGTTTATCCTTATCACTTATAGAAAGTTCAGAAAGACAGGATACCCATATTATCCTGTCTTTTTTTACCACAAAATAATTATCATTAGACTGGGCATGTCCTGCGTCAATATTTTCCGTTATAATGAATATTAATCACATTAAAAGAACGGAGTTAGGATATAGTAATGAAAATTCGCAAAGCTATTATTCCAGCTGCTGGACTGGGGACAAGGTTTCTCCCGGCAACCAAAGCTATGCCTAAAGAAATGTTACCTATTGTGGATAAACCCACGATTCAGTATATTATTGAGGAAGCTGTTGCCTCTGGAATAGAAGACATTATTATCGTGACAGGCAAGGGAAAACGATCTATTGAAGATCATTTTGACTACTCCTTTGAATTAGAACATAACCTAACGGAAAAAAAGAAATGGGGGCTTTTAAACGAAGTTCGTAAATCTTCGGAAATGGCCGATATCCATTACATAAGGCAAAAGGAACCTAAAGGCCTGGGACACGCAATCTGGTGCGCTCGTAAGTTTATTGGCGATGAGCCGTTTGCTGTGCTTCTAGGTGACGACATCGTTGAGGCAGACGTTCCTTGCCTGAAGCAGATGATCGATATTTATGAGCACTATGAATCTTCCATCGTTGGAGTTCAGCCTGTTGAGTGGGATGAAGTATCTAGATACGGTATTGTGGCTGCTGCGAAAATGACCGATAGAGTTTATCAGGCTAATGCTCTCATTGAAAAGCCTAAGCCTGTGGATTCGCCGTCTAATTTGGCAATCATGGGCAGGTACATATTAACTCCGGGAATCTTCCAACTACTTGAAGAGCAGAAGGAAGGGGTTAATGGGGAAATTCAATTAACGGATGCACTTGCCCGGTTAGGCGAAAACGAGCAAATTCTTGCATATCATTTTGATGGCCTTCGCCATGATGTAGGTGAGAAATTGGGTTTTATCCGGACTACGATTCATTATGCGCTCCAAAATGACGAGTTGAGGAATGAGTTACTGGAATACATGTATGAAGTTATGGAGTTCGAAAGAAAACACTCAATATAATTATAATATTTAAAATAAAAGAAGGAGCTCACACTTCGTGAGCTCCTTCTTCATGTTCACTTAAAATTTAATTTTAACAAATTCTTAATCTGTTCCTTTTCGGTAGGGTCTGCTTTAATCAGCTGATCCAGAACGGCTTGGTCATTGGAGCCCTGTTTCTGCATAGCAGCTACGTACCAATGGGCGATTTCTCGATTCGTGGAATCGCTAAGATCTTTTTTTAGCCCCTTCTTGAGAGTATCTGCAGCTTTATCCAGTTGGTTTGTCATATAGTACATTTTTCCAGCATCCAGTATCATCATCGGCGAGTTAGAGAACGGTCGACCAGTCAGCTGTTCCTTCGGTATGGTCGCTAGATGCTTAAGGCCGGCTTGTACCCTTTCAAATGCAGCGATTCCTTCTTTGAAGTACTTATCTTTTGATCCAGTATCCCCTTGACCCAATGCAGCATAACCTAATTCAAAGCCCTGAGTAATCAATCTTTCATACCACTCAATATCCCAGTTGAATTTAGGCGCATTGGCAACTAAGGTGTTGTACGCTTTGTCCTGCTCATTTTTTAATTGGTAGTTGGTAATGAGAGCGTTGATGATATTTTTGTTGTAAGCCTCCTTTTTTAAAGCACTGGTTAGGAGAGCATAATCCGCATTATAAAAGGATTCATTTTGAGTTTGTTTGTAGACTGATTGGTATAGGGAAGACATCAATAGGACAGAGTCCGGATGACTGCTTCGGATACCCAGATCTTTATCCAATGGAGCCTTAATCTCCTCAAAAGACGTACTTGTTTGCACGATCTTTCTCGCCTCCAGCCCGGCATCAGCTGCTTGAACAAATCGGATCGATGTGATAAGTACAACAATGCTGTAAATACCCACCACAAGGCTGTACGTCCATCCCGCACCCTTTGTTTTCCAGGTGAATCTACGCAGGGGTTGGCTATCCATTCCAGCGGCCATTCCACTGAGTGCCACGAACACCAGGATACCAATAAAAACATAACTCATATTGAAGTCCAAAATACTGTGAAGCAGAATCGATAGGGCTAAGATGAGGTAGAGGAAATAGGAATCTCTACCATCTTCGTCCGCCTTGATATAACCCCGAATGTATTTATAAAAAATGTAGATGACAAAAGCCATAAAGATCACAAACCCGACAATCCCGACTTCCAGTAGATATTGCACAAAGAAATTATGTGCCTGCCGGCTGGTATACGGGTTGTTTTGATACTTCTCATATAAAGCAGCCCAGGCACCGCCTCCTGCTCCTAAGACAGGGTAGTCCTTAACAACCTTCATGCCATCTTCATAGAAGGTTATCCGTTCGAGCACACTGTGCTGCTTGAAGTTAATGTTCTCCAAGCGGGTGCTTACATTTTGCGGAAGGATATCACGTACACTGGTCCCAATCAGGAGGAACGCTACAACACCAACGACAATGACTGCTCCAATCGGAATCCATAGATTAGCGAGCTTCTTAGCAGATGATTTGGTAAGCCCTTGCTCCAGCTTAGGGGCAAGGAACTTTTGAATGACCCAGCACAGTAGAGCAACAAGCAGAGAAGCAATCAACAGGAAAGCCCAAGCTTTCGTCGCCTCCCCGGCGGCAAATTTTTTATTTAATTGCAGTCCTAAGTCAGTGACTTCCTTGGATATTCCTAGGGAAACAATACCTGCAATCGCGCAGTAGATCACCCACAAAATTTGCTTGGCAGGTTTCAGGAAGAGAAGCAAAAGAACAAACACTACTGGGAGCATGACTAGCCCCCCGCGCGACAGGGTGAGCAGGATCGAAACGATGATAGGTACGAGCATAAAGGCATGAATCGCCTGGCCATACCATTTCTTCGAACGAATCAGGCAAAATACGGCTGCAAATAAAAAGGCCATCAAAAACGCTGCGTAGGTATTGGCATACTGGAACACTGAGGTCAGACGTAAGCCGTTTGAATCCTTCATGACTGCATCGGTGTATTTACCGTTCATCACGCCATTAGAAAACCACGCAACAAGCGACCCGGCAAATTTTCCTTGGCCAAACCAGTTGAGGATACCGAATCCGACGACGATGTAAGCCACGGTCATAATGGCGACCTGAAGAATTTGGTTAGCCTTCCGATCCTGCAGCAGGTAGAGACTGACGATAAATATCATGACATACAAGCATTCCACAAGTACCATGTTCATCGCCAAATAATGCGATGCAGCTCCAAAATACGACAATAGGTATGTAATAGGTAATAATAAAACAGCTATTGGCAGCCAGTCCCGCTGTTCAGCCAATTTGAAGCTCTTGTAGTAATTTACGATCCATAGGAGCAGCAAAATGCTTGAAAGAGCAGTGCCCCAGAACAAAGGCTTTTCAAACTCTAGCATCTGACCGTTAAATAAAGCGACTTGGAACGGAGTCCAAACTAGAAAAGCAATAATGGAAACAATTAACGCCCATAAAAGTACTGGTCTTTTTTCGGCGTTACTCGACCTTTTAGCCTGTTTACCGTATACTGGATTAGACAAAGTTTACATTCTCCTTTATGTGAGATACGACAATATTTTAACATAAATGATATAATTCGGGCTAGAATTCGACAGGAAGATGCATTATTCTGGGATATTCTCTATTTCTGTATTCAAAAAATTAGTTTGAGGTAAAATCATGTCTTCTAAATATAAAAATTTTGTAAAGTATCAAGATTTATTTATTGAGCTTATTAGGAAGGATATTAAAATCAAGTACCGCAACTCTGTTTTAGGTATATTTTGGAGTATGCTCAATCCGTTGCTGATGATGATTGTACTAACGGTTATTTTCTCTAATGTATTTCAACAGCACATCGAGCATTTCCCAGTCTATGTGCTAACTGGGAGACTTATATATCAGTTCTTCTCTGAATCTACTAACTTTGCCATGGATTCAATTAATAATAACGGGCAATTGATACGTAAAGTGTATGTACCTAAATATTTATTTCCTATTTCAAGGATATGTTCTTCCTTTATAACAACTTTTATTTCTTTAATACCTCTTGCACTTGTTATGGCTGTAACAGGTGTAGGGTTTCATTGGACAAATATACTTGTTATTATTCCTCTTGTTTGTCTTTTGATTATTTCGATCGGAGTAGGTTTACTTTTATCGACCATTACGGTGTTTTTTAGGGATATCAAGCATTTGTATTCTATTGTTCTGACTGTTGTTATGTATATGACTCCGATATTTTATCCGATATCGATTATCCCGGAACAGTACAAGATAATCTTCGAATTCAATCCGTTATTCGGCATTGTTGATATTTTTCGGAGCGTTGTTATTCAAGGTGAGGTCCCGATGATATGGACCGTAGCGATAACTAGTATCTATTCTCTGCTTATTTTTGGAGTAGGACTGCTTATGTTTTATAAAAAACAAGATAAGTTCATTTATTATCTATAAAGGGCTAAGAGGAGAACATGGAAAAGACTGAGATTGTATTAGAAGTTAACAAAGTATCAATGATGTATAGGTTGCCATCTGAGAAAATCACTTCAGTGAAACACTTTCTAATAAAAAAAATAAAAAAGGAAATTAAATATGAGGATTTTTTTGCGCTAAGAGAGGTTAGCTTCTCTGTTGAAAAAGGTGAGGTATTTGGGATTATTGGTTCCAACGGAGCGGGGAAAAGCACCTTGCTTAAAGTGATCTCAGGGATATTAAAACCTACGCAAGGAGAGGTGAAGCGGAAGGGGAACATTGCTCCGCTCATCGAACTAGGTGCGGGGTTTAATGGTGATTTATCCGGTAAGGAAAATATTTATTTGAATGGTCTTATATTAGGTTATTCTAGGAAATTCATAGATCAACACGTAGATGAGATCATCCAATTTTCGGAGTTAGAAAAATTCATTCATACCCCTTTAAAAAACTATTCTTCAGGAATGAAGGCAAGATTAGGATTTGCAATAGCTACAATCGTTAAACCAGATATTTTGATCGTGGACGAAGTTCTTTCCGTTGGGGATATCAAGTTTAGGGAAAAAAGTGAAGCGAAAATTATGTCCATGATTAAGGATGGTACGACTGTGTTATTTGTTTCTCATTCGATGAGTCAAATCGAGAAAATTTGCGATAGAGTTTTATGGTTAGATAAAGGAAGAGTACTAGAAATAAATGAAACGAAAAAAGTCGTGAGTAAATATAAAATGAAATGAAAATTAACTTTTTATTTTAAAAGAGGTGTCTTAATTTTGTCGCTCATAAAAAAATCTATCAAATATTTATTAAAACCAATAATTAGTTTTGCAAAGGATAGTAATTTTAGAAGACGTTTACTGTACAGTTATTATTTTGAAAGAGTAAAGATCCGAAATAATGTTGTGTTTTATGAGTCGTATCATGGTAAAAGTATGAACGACAATCCTTATGCAATATTCAGTAACTTAATAAATAATCCTCGATTTTCCGGCTTTATACACGTATGGGCTTTAAATGAAAATAATCCGTACTCAGATGCTTATCGTGAAAATAAGAATGTTATCTTTGTAAAAGTAGGCAGTAGACCATATTTGAAATATTTGACATCGGCTAAGTATTTAATAAACAATGTGACATTTCCTACATATTTTCAGAAAAGAAGTGAACAAATCTATTTAAATACCTGGCATGGTACACCATTAAAAACACTAGGTAAAGATATGGGTGGGGAAATAGGACAGCATAAAAACATTCAGCGTAATTTTCTCCAAGCTGACTATATTCTGTCACCAAATAGGTTCACATCAAATGTTCTTATAGAATCACATGATTTAAAAGGTATTTATCCAGGAATCATTGTTGAGGAAGGATACCCTCGTATAGACTTAACATTTAGAAAAATGAATCCTTTTATTAAAAGTTATTTGTCGAAAATATTTGGTGAGGATATTTCAAGAAAAAAGATAGTTCTGTATGCCCCAACTTGGCGCGGTGAGGTAGGTAAGACACAGAATAAAGTGGATGAAATAAAAAAATATATTTTAGCTATAAAAAGCTCTTTGCCAGAAGATTTTATATTGATTTTAAAAGTTCATACTTTAGTTTATAAGTTTATTAAAAACGATACTGAGTTACAAGGAATTTGCATTCCTGACTGGCTAGATACTAATGAACTTTTAGCTGCTACTGATGTACTAATTACAGATTACTCCAGTATATTCTTTGATTTTTTAGTAACTGATAAACCGATTATTTTCTTTATGTATGATAAAGAAGAGTATTTGCAATCTAGGGGACTTTATATAAAGGAATCTGAATTGCCAGGCCCAATTTGTACTGAAATTGAGGAGTTAGGTGATGTTTTAAACCAAATTGAGGAAGTGGGAAACACATTTAAAGAACAGTACTTATCATTTAAGTTGAAATTTTGTAGACATGAGGATGGTGAAGTTTCTAATAGAATAGCTCAAGTTATAGTCGGTGATCTGCATAACATAAATTACTTTAAAGTTGATGATCATAAGCAGAATATTCTAATGTACTGTGGAGGATTTTTAAATAACGGAATAACATCGTCTGTTATTAATTTATTAAATAATATAGATTACGATAAATATAATGTTGCCATTGTTGATAAAGGAAAATATGATAATATATCAACATTAAACTTGTTAAAAATAAATAATCAAGCAAAGCGCTTTTACAGAGTGGGCAGCATGAATGCAACTTTATTAGAAGTATATAGAAATATGATAATTCAAAAACTAGGAATTAAAAGTAAATTTCACGAGTTATTAGTGCCAAGGAAATTATATAAAAGGGAAATATCAAGATTATTTGGTAATTCGAAATTTGATATTGTCATTGATTTTAGTGGATATGTCCCGTTTTGGTCTTCTCTTTTTTCCTTCGGCGATTTTTCAAGAAAAGTAATTTATCAACATAACGATATGCTTGCAGAATTAAATAAGAAGGTTAATGGTGTTTATAAACATAGAATTAATTTAAATGTAGTATTTTCTCTATATAAGTATTTTGACAAAATAGTTTCTGTTTCCGAACATACTAAAAATTTAAATGCGCTGAATCTCAACTTGCCGAGGGAGAAGGTTGCAACTGTTAATAACTCAATAGACTATACTAAAATAATTAATGAGTCTAAAGAAAGAACAGCTTTTGAATATGATAATACTAGTTTTTTTATAAATAAGTTTGAATTAAGTGGGGGGAGACTTTCATTCTCTGGCTTTCAAATTCCTACTAGCGAGCATATAAATTTTGTGAATATGGGTAGAATGTCTCCAGAAAAAGATCAAGAAAAACTAATTTTTGCATTCTCCAATGTTTTAGAAAAGTTCAGCAATGCAAAATTATATATTATTGGGTCAGGCATACTAGAAAAAAAATTAAAAAAACTAGTTAATCAGCTTAACATAAAAGATCACGTTATTTTTACAGGTCAGTTGGAAAATCCCTTTGCACTTATTAAAATGTGCGACTGTTTCGTTTTATCTTCAAATCATGAGGGACAACCTATGGTACTACTAGAAACATTGGTACTTAATAAACCTATAGTGTCAACTGATATACCAGGATCAAGGAGTGTTCTAGAGGGTGGATTCGGTGAATTAGTGGAGAATAGTATAGATGGTATTGCTAATGGAATGATTAAATATCTGGAAGGTAATATGGAATTTAAAAGTTTTGACTTTGTGGAGTACAACAACAAAGCAATGGAAATGTTTTATACTGAAGTATGCGGTTTCAGTCCAAATAAATAAATGTTATAAAGGAGACCGACATGAAAAAAGTATTAACATATGGAACGTTCGATTTATTGCATGAAGGTCATATTAATTTATTGCGGCGAGCTAGAGAACTTGGAGATTATCTTATAGTTGGTTTATCGAATGACCAATTCAATAAAATCAAGAATAAAGAAACATATTTCCCTTTTAGAAGTAGGAAGACTATATTGGAGTCAATTAAATTTGTGGACTGTGTAATTGAGGAATCAAATTGGGAACAAAAAACTTTAGATGTTCAAAAATTTGATATTGATGTATTTGTCATGGGTGATGATTGGACAGGGAAGTTTGATTTTCTCAAGGATTATTGTGAAGTAGTTTATCTGCCTAGAACAGAGGGGATTTCAACCACTCAAATCAAACGTGATTTATATAAAAAGGTTCACGCATGAGTAAACTGATTTTTAAGAGAATATACGCCTTGATTTACAGAATTTTGATGTTTTGTTTTCCAATTAATAAAAAGGTAATTTTATTCGAGAGCAGTGTCGGAAGAAATTATACAGGAAATCCTAAATATATTTATGAAGAGATGGTTAGGCAGGGATTGGATCAGCATTATCGTTGTGTTTGGGTATTTGAAGATCCTAGTATCAATATTCCTGGGAAATGTACGTTAATTAAACGTAATGGTTTGCAACAGTTATTTTATGCAGCTATTGCATTTATATGGATTTTTGATTCCAGACAATCCAATATATTTAAAAAACGCAGTGGAAGTATATTCATACAAACTTGGCATGGGACTCCTTTGAAAAAACTTGCGATGGACATGACGGTGCTGAATATGGGCGGTCATACTGATTTAGAACAATATAAAAGGGATTTTTTGGGGTGTGTAAATTCTTGGGATTATTTGATTTCCCAAAATAAATATTCAACAGAGGTTTTCAGGCACGCTTTTGACTTCAAAAAAGAAATTTGGGAAATTGGCTATCCAAGGAACGATTCCCTATTCATGAACCATAATAGTAAACAAATATTGGAAATAAAAAAGAAACTGAACATAGCAACAGAGAAAAAGGTTGTACTTTATGCACCCACATGGAGAGATGATGAGTATAAGACCTCAGGAAGATGGATATTAAACTTGCCTGGCAATTTACACAAATTGATAAAACAACTAAATAATGAATATACGTTTCTAATTAAAGGTCATTATTTGGTGGAAATGGATATGGCCTCTAGTGAATCTGTTCGGTTTTTCTCTTATGAACAGGATATCCAAGAACTATTATTAATATCTGATGTTCTTATAACAGACTATTCATCGGTTATGTTTGATTTTAGTCTTTTAGGAAAACCGATGATTTTTTATTTGTATGATTTCGAGAGGTACAAGAATGAATTAAGGGGATTTTATTTTAATATCGTTGATGAAGCTCCGGGGCCAGTTGTTTTTTATGAGGAAGAGTTGATCAATATCTTGAGAAATATGAACACCTATCAGCATTCTTACCATGAGAAATATCTACAGTTTGTGAGGAAGTTTAATCATGCAGATGATGGTCATGCCTCTCAAAGAGTAGTTGAAAAAATAAAAAGTATTAGTATGAGGTAATAATATGAAGTTGGTTTTCTACTTTCTGTTTGCTGCGATGTTTTATTTATATAGTGTGTTCCCTGTTAATAAACAAAAAGTGCTTTTTATTATGACCCACGATAAAGATTTAACCGGGAATATTGGGGCCATGCTTACAAATATAAAACAAAAAGCAGAATTTAATAAATATATATTTATAACTCGGGAGGATTATCGCTTTAATTCCTTTCCGAGGAGTTTTTTTATTTGTGCGCGATTTTTTTTGCTTAAGTCCTTCCATATGGCAACGGCGCAATCCATATTTATGGATAATATTTTCCTCCCCTTATCACTGATAAAAACCAAGAAAGGTGTCCATGTTGTGCAACTTTGGCATGGTTGTGGGGCCATTAAGAAGTTTGGTCAAGATTACAACGATGGTTTGTTAGCAAAATTAGAAAAGTTGGCGAATAAGCATACTTCTCACTTCATATTAAATTCAGAAAGTGCGGTGAGTTCTTATTCAAGTGCTTTTAGCATTCCCGAGAGTAAAATTTATACAGTTGGATCACCCAGGACAGATTTTTTCCTTGATTCAGGATATATTAATAAAATAAAAGAGGGGCTAAAAAACAAATTACCAAACTTAGCAGGAAAAAAAGCTATACTATATGCCCCAACCTTCCGGGATCATGATGTTGATAATCCAAAAATACCTGTAAATATAGAATTTATAACGGAACATTTAAGAGATAATTATGTATTTATCATTAAACTTCACCCGCACATCATAAGCAATTTCTCCGGATTACCCAAAAGTGATAATTTGTTAGTTGTTGATTCTACAGTAAGTTTAAATGAGCTGCTTGTCCTGTCGGATATTCTAATCACAGATTATTCTTCTATCATTTTTGATTATTCGTTATTAGAGAAGCCGATGATATTCTTTCCATATGATTATGATTTTTTTATCCAAAATGGACGAGGGTTCTATTATGATTACAGTGAATTTGTTCCTGGACCCATTGCAAGTAATGAACATGAACTAGTTAATATAATTAGAAATGAGCAGTACGAGAAACAGAGAAGTTTTGAATTTAAATTAAAGCATTTTGATTTTCTTGATGGTCAATCGTCTGATAGAGTATATAATTTGCTTTATAATTCCTAAATTTAATATCAAGGAGGTGATACTAGTGAAAGCCATTATCCTAGCAGGCGGTACTGGTTCTCGCCTCTACCCGTTAACCAAAGTAACCAACAAGCACCTTCTTCCTGTAGGGAAATACCCGATGATTTTTCATGCGGCTCATAAATTATCGCTTGCAGGCCTTAAAGATATTCTCGTTGTCACTGGCAAAGAGCACATGGGTGATGTAGTTAATCTACTCGGCAGCGGCCGGGAAATGGGAGTTTCCTTTACATATAAGGTTCAGGACGAAGCAGGGGGGATTGCTCAGGCTCTCTCTTTGGCTGAACAATTTGTAGGGAATGACCGAATGGTTGTTATTTTGGGGGATAACGTTTTTAAAGATGATATCACTCCATTCGTGAATAACTTCCGAAACCAGACCCGTGGGGCTAAGATCCTTATACAAGAGGTAGCTGATCCGCGGCGTTTTGGAGTCCCAGAACTTGAAGGAGATCGTATTATCTCTATAGAAGAGAAGCCAGAAATTCCAAAGAGTCAGTATGCGGTAACAGGTATCTACATGTATGATCATCAAGTATTCGATATCATTCGGACATTAAAACCCTCTGCCCGGGGCGAAATGGAGATCACCGACGTAAATAACGCATATATTAAGCGTAACGAGCTCACCTTTGACATTCTCAAAGGTTGGTGGACTGACGCAGGCACGCATTCTTCCTTGGCACGGGCTAATGAGTTGGCTAGGGAGATGGTTTTTGGCGATGAATTTGGAAGGTTGAAACTTTAAAAGGAGGAACCCCCAACATGAAAGTCACTCCTTTGCACCTACAAGGCGCGGCCTTACTTGAACCGGTTGTCCATGGAGATAACCGGGGTTTTTTTATGGAGAGCTACAATGAAGCCGTTTTAGGACAGCAGGGCATACAGTTTAACTTTATTCAGGACAATCAGTCACTATCTGCGGAACCCGGGGTGATTCGTGGTTTACACTATCAGTTGAATCCCAAAGCACAGACAAAACTGATTCGCGTGCTCACCGGCGTTATCTATGACGTCATTGTAGATGTGCGTAAAAGCTCTCCTACCTTTGGTCAATGGCTCGGCGTTACTTTAAGCGAACACAATCATCGTCAATTATTGGTTCCAAAGGGATTTGCACATGGATTCTGTACGATAACCCCTAACACCCAAGTCCTGTATAAGGTGGACGAATACTATTCCCCCGAAAATGACCGCGGCATATTATGGAACGATCCTGCATTGGGAATCGATTGGCCGACGTCCAAACCGATTCTTTCGGATAAAGACCAGCGTCATCCGCTTCTGCGGGATGCGGAATTGAATTTTGACTAGGAGGCCGCGTTTTACATGAAACTTCTTGTTACCGGTGGAGCCGGTTTTATAGGCAGTAACTTTGTGCTGTATATGCTTGAGAAATATCCAGAATACCAAATCATTAATGTTGATTCATTGACGTATGCGGGAAACCTGGAGAATTTAAAATCTATAGAGAATAATCCCAGCTACACTTTCTTCAAAACAGATATTACAGACCCTAAAGCGATGGATGCGTTGTTCCAGCAGGGGATTGATGTGGTCGTGAACTTCGCTGCTGAATCGCATGTGGACCGGAGCATTCTCGATCCGGAAGTGTTTGTAAAAACCAATGTATTGGGTACCCAAATTCTTCTGGATGCCGCCAAAAAGTACAATGTTACTAAGTATGTACAGGTATCCACGGATGAGGTGTATGGCACACTGGGTGAGACGGGGCTGTTTACTGAGGAGACGCCGCTAACCCCAAACAGCCCATACTCTGCCAGTAAAGCTGGGGGCGACCTCCTTGTTCGCGCTTACCACGAGACTTTTGGTCTGCCGGTGAATATCACCCGCTGTTCTAACAACTACGGACCGTATCAATTCCCGGAAAAGCTGATTCCGCTGATGATTTCCCGAGCTTTGAATGACCAGGCGCTTCCGATTTATGGAAATGGACTCAACATTCGTGATTGGCTGTATGTAGAAGACCATTGCAGCGCCATTGATCTGGTTATTCACAAAGGCCGTGTCGGCGAGGTATACAACATTGGAGGCAATAATGAAAGGACGAACCTTCACATCGTAAAAACCATTTTGGGAGAGTTGGGTAAACCGGAATCACTGATTACGTATGTCCAGGATCGCCCTGGGCATGATCGACGTTACGGCATTGATCCAACGAAAATTACACAGGAGCTTGGGTGGAAGCCTGGGCATAATTTCGAAACCGGTATTAAGGAAACGATTCAGTGGTACCTAAATAATAAAGACTGGTGGACCCGTATTCAGTCTGGCGAGTACCAAGATTATTACGCCAAGCAGTACGGCGAGCGGTTGGGCGATTCCATATGAGAGCGCTAGTTACTGGAGCCTCGGGCCAATTAGGGAAAGATGTAGTCGCTCTTTTCCAACAAAAGGGGCATGAAGTCATGGGATGCAGCCGCTCCGAATTGGACATTACGAATTTGGAGCAATGCCAAGGTGTTATTGGCGAATTCCAACCGGATTCTATCATCCATTGCGCAGCTTATACTGCAGTGGATGCTGCCGAGACCGATGTAGATGGGGCTTATAAAGTGAACGCGGTGGGTACTCGTAACATTGCCGTTGCAGCAGAGAAGGTTGGCGCTAAACTGGTTTACATCAGTACGGATTACGTGTTTAATGGTCGCTCGATTGTGCCTTACCAAGAATATGACAATACGGATCCGCAAAGCGTGTATGGAAAATCAAAAAGAGCAGGCGAAGTACTTGCGCAAAGCTTATCTTCAAGATATTTCATTGTCCGCACATCCTGGGTTTACGGGCTGCATGGAAATAATTTTGTGAAAACAATGCTTCGTCTGGGACAGGAGAAACCCCAGCTGCAAGTCGTAAATGATCAAAAGGGTTCGCCGACCTACACGGTTGATCTGGCTCTTTTTCTGGAAGAACTGATCCATACCGAAAAATACGGCATCTACCATGCATCAAACTGTGGAGAATGCACATGGTTTGAATTTACACAGGCGATTTTTGAAGAAGCTCAGAAGCTTGGTTTTCAAATTATTGCACAGGTTATGCCATGTACGACAGAGCAGTTTCCTCGTCCCGCTCCAAGACCTGCGAATTCGGTTATGGATCACTTATCGATTCGGACGAATGGATTAACGGATCTTAGACCATGGCGCGAGGGGCTCGTCGATTTTCTGAAGCATTTGCCAAGCTAAGAATTAATGCTTAGTTCATAATAAACTCTCGCCCTCCCATAGGATGAGAGTTTATTTGCTATAATGGAATCAATAATTAAGATGGGAACAAGGTAATTGTCTATGAATAAACGAGTAAGCGTACATATTGTTACTTTTAATAGTGGAGAAGATATCATTCCATGTCTAAAGGCTGTTCAAGCTCAAACCTATCCTATTGAAGAAATTGTTATTGTTGACAATCATTCTACTGACGATACATTGGAAAGAATCCTATGTCTTCAAAATACAATTGGTGAGAAACTGAAGATAATAATAAATCAAGAGAATCTTGGTTTTGCACCCGGCCATAACCAGGCTATTGGGGTTACGGACAGCGACTACATCTTAGTTCTTAATCCGGACGTTACATTGGATCCAAGCTATGTGGAATTACTGATCAACAGTCTCGAGACTCACCTTGGAGTGGGTAGTGCAACTGGCAAGCTGCTTCTTAAATCGAATCCTGAGATTGTGGATAGCACGGGGCTTATCATGAACAAGGCGTATAGAGCCTTTGATCGAGGGGCGGGGGAACCATCATCTAAATGGAACCAGTCGGGAGAGGTTTTTGGTGTTTCAGGTGCAGCAGCCATGTATTCTAGAAAGATGATTCAGGATATCAGCATAAACGAGGAGTTTTTTGACGGTGACTTTTTTGCTTATAAAGAGGATGTAGATGTTGCCTGGAGAGCACAGGTTTTGGGATGGAAATCGTACTTTCATGCAGAAGCCATTGGGTATCATGCGCGAGGCTGGAAGAAGGGAACCCGCCAACGGCAGCCGCTATTTATCCGAAGGTATTCTTATATTAACCGATACAAAATGATCTATAAAAATAGTGACCGTTTTCGCTTGTTACTGGACTTAGCACTGGTCTTGCCTTATGAGATTGCCAGTAACGGATATTTCCTATTAAGAGAAGTTCGTATTCTAGGTGCGTGGAAATTATTTATAAAGCAGTATAGTGATTTGAAAAGCAAACGAAAAGCAATTAACGAAAAACAGAGTATGAGATAATTTAATACTGTCTTAATTTCCTGTTAATACGTAGATTACAATGTTCTTATGCTATAATGTCGATAGATAGGTTTAAATTGGCTTTATTGTCGTTATTTTAATATATTTTCATAACTATGGTTGTCAGGATGTGCTTCAAATTGGATTTAAGCATTCTTATTGTGAATTACAATACATGCCAGCTGACAGTGGATTGTCTTCGTTCCGTGTTTGACTCGGAGACCGATTTTAACTATGAGGTCATCGTCATCGATAACAACTCTTCCGATGATTCGGTTGAGACGATTGGAGCCGAGTTTCCTCAAGTGAAACTCATCGCGAATAAGAATAATACTGGATTTGCCAAGGCTAATAACCAGGGGATGGAAGCGGCTGAGGGACGTTACGTTTTACTGCTTAACTCAGATACGGTGATCCCAAAGGATACGCTTCATATCATGATCACCTTCATGGACGAACAACCCAAGGCAGGAGCATCCGGCTGTAAAATCATACTGCCTGACGGCTCACTGGACAAAGCCTGCAAGCGCGGATTTCCGACGCCGTCGGCTTCGTTTTATTATGCCTTCGGATTTTCCAAGCTGTTTCCGGATAACCCGAGGTTTAACCAATACCAACTGGGGCACTTGGATCCGGATCAGGCGTACCCGGTGGATTGTCTGGTGGGGGCCTTTATGCTTGTACGCCGTGAGGTGTTGGAAACGGTTGGAGGACTTGACGAAACGTTCTTTATGTATGGCGAGGATATTGACTGGTGTTACCGGATTAAGCAGGCGGGTTGGGACATTCATTACTATCCAAAAACCACGGTTGTTCACTATAAAGGTGGAAGTGCCCGCAGAAGACCGTATAAGATCATTTACGAATTCCATCGCGCGATGATCGTGTTTCACCGGAAGCATTATCGCAAACATTACAATGTTTTGACGAATTCCCTCATATATATGGGCGTAGGGCTTAAATTTGTAATGGCTCTGTTAAAGAGTAGGCTGGTTCGGCCAAAATCAGTAATCGATCCTAAGGAAACATGTGTGGAGGTGGGCATGTGATCCGGAAAAATCAGGAGTTCCTGTCTCAGATGTATGCACTGACGGACTTTGCCTTCATCCAGTTTTCGTTCCTATTGGTATGGTGGATCCGGTTTCGTAGCGGCTGGATACCGTTCAGCAGGCCGCTGCCCGTCGAAACCTATGCCATGTGGAGCTTTGTTTATGGGGGCATCGCTGTCTTAGCCGGCATGATGATTGCCTTATATTCACCTAAGCGTAAGAAACGATTTGCCGATGAATTCATTAAAATCATCCAAGTACATAGCATCAGCATTTTTGTGCTCTTGAGTTTAATGTTCTTTGTGAAGGAAGTAAATATCTCCCGTTCGTACTTGGCGCTTTATATGATTACTCTGGTGATGTTTATCCTTGTTTACCGTTATATTCTTAAATCGTCATTAAAGTATTTTCGGCAAAAGGGATACAATCGGCAGTTCGTTTTGATCGTTGGGGCGGGATCGTTGGGGAAAAGGTTTTTTCAAAACCTTAAGCAATATCCTGAACTAGGCTATGAAGTGATTGGTTTTCTTGATGATTACCAGAAGTGGGACAGCCAGGAGAAGCTCCGTTTTAAGCCTATACTGGGGACGGTTGACGATCTACCAAAAGTTCTGGAAAAAGAACTGATTGACGAGGTCGTGCTGGCTCTCCCGCTAGATGCTCACTTCAAATATGCTAAGATTATAGCCTTATGTGAAAAGGCCGGCGTACGTACACTCATTATTCCTGACTTTTTCGACTATCTGCCAGCCAGACCTTACTTTGATAACTTTGCTGGCATGCCGACAATTAACGTCCGTGATATTCCGCTGGATATGGCGGCGAACCGATTGTTTAAGAGGTTGTTCGATATTGCGTTCTCTTTGTTTGCCATTATTCTGACGTCCCCGCTGTTGCTTTTTATTGGGATTGGTGTCAAAATCACTTCGCCCGGCCCGGCTATTTTCAAACAGGAACGGGTTGGTTTAAACCGCCGTACCTTTATGATGTATAAGTTCCGATCAATGAAAGTGATGCCTCCTGGCACGGTCGATACGGGTTGGACAACGGAAAATGATCCGCGACGAACCAGGTTTGGTTCGTTTCTCAGGAAAACCAGCTTGGACGAATTACCGCAATTTTTCAACGTGCTGCTGGGGCATATGAGCGTCGTAGGTCCTAGACCGGAGCGACCCTATTTCGTGGAGCAGTTCAGAGAGGAAATTCCGAAGTACATGGTAAAGCACCATGTTCGCCCTGGCATAACTGGCTATGCCCAGAGTAACGGCCTGCGAGGGGATACCTCCATCGAAGAACGGGTCAATCACGATATTTTCTACATCGAAAACTGGTCTCTTCTGTTTGATATTAAAATCATTTTCAAAACGATACGAAATGGCTTTGTTAATAAAAACGCATATTAGAAATCAAGCACTGATTCAATGAAGCGGCGTCCATGACGTCGCTTTTTCTTATCCCATAGGGTATTTAGGCTATTTCCCAACATTCCCCTCCCCCTTCTTCGTTTGATGCCCCTCCCGTCCGGGTAATCTCTACTAACGAATCTCTTTCTTTTTTCGGCTCCCAACGATTCAGACACGCTCCCTCACGCTTACGCTGGTGAAAAGGATGTGATATCGATGAGGAAATGGGTGGCATTGCTAGCGCTGGTGGTGGCGGCCGGCCTGATGATGTGGGTTCCCCAGGGAAGCTCCAAGGACATCAACAACAATTTTACCGATTACCGGGTCATTTCCCACGCGATGGGCGGGATCCGCGAGCATGCGTACACGAATTCCTACGAGGCGTTTATTGCCAACTATGAAAAAGGAAACCGTGTATTCGAGGTGGATCTGCTTCTGACGGCGGACGGGCATTTGGTGGCCAGGCACGAATGGACGCAGTACATGACCGAGCTGCTGGGGCAAAAGGGTGAGCTTCCGAAGGACAAGCAGTCGGGAAGACTGACCTACAGCGACTTCAAAAACAGTAAAATCCTCGGCACATACGAGCCGCTGGATTGGTCGGATATTTTGGACCTGATGGAGCATTATCCCGATATTTATATCGTGACGGATACGAAGGAGCAGGAGCCGGCGGATATGCAAAAAGAGCTGGAGATCCTTGTAGATACGGCGAAAAAACGCGATCCCGCGCTGCTGGAAAGGGTTGTGCCGCAAATTTACGATCAGCCGATGCTGCAAATGGTGAACGGTATTTATGAGTTTCCGTCCATTATATACACGCTGTATGCTACCAAGGATACGGATCAGGAAGTCATCGATTTTGCTGCAAGCCATTCGATTGATGCGGTTACGATCCCGGAATCCCGGGCGAAGCCTGATTTTCTGGCCAAGCTGAAGAAGGCGGGAATCACGGCTTATGTGAATACGATTAACGATCCTTCCGAAATCAGTAGGCTGCAGCGAATGGGGGTTACGGGCGTGTATTCCGACTTTGTAACGGAACAAGAGCTCGGGGACAACCGCTGGCTGGTTGCCCTCGGGTGGTAATTGCATCCATATTCTTCACCTGATGAATCGTTTATGACCTGAAAGATATGCTTCTCTACCCGGAGCATATCTTCTTTTTTGCGTGTGCCGGATTGGCGAAAAAATGTTCGCATTTTATGCGAACACAAATTGACACTCACCCGGTGCTGACATAGACTAGATTTATGAAGATTTGTCGTGGAGGAATGCCGTTTGATGCAAATGATTATGCCATGGAGGCATGTGTTTAAGCTTGACCCGGATAAGGAGATCGCCGACGAGGCGCTGGATGCGGTGTGCATGTCCGGTACGGACGCCGTCATGGTGGGCGGGTCCAGTGGGGTAACGTTCGACAACACCGTAGAGCTGCTGTCCCGTATTAGACGATATGAGGTCCCCTGCGTGCTGGAGGTGTCCGACCTGGAGGCGATCGTACCGGGTTTTGATCTGTATATGATCCCCATGGTGCTCAATGCTTCGGATTCGGCATGGCTCGTTGGCCATCATCAGCGGGCGGTGGAGGAATATGGATACATGATCCCGTGGGAGCTGCTCGTTCCCGAAGGATATATCGTCCTGAACGCCGATTCCACGGTTGCCCGCTTGACCGGAGCACAGACCGAGCTGGATGCGGCCGGAGCGGCGGCATATGCCCAGGTCGCGGACAAACTGATGTCTCTGCCGGTTGTCTATGTGGAATACAGCGGGACGTTCGGGGACATGGAGACCGTGCGTCACATTCACCGCTCTCTGAACGGGGCCAAGCTGTTCTATGGCGGAGGCATCAAGGATGCCGAATCGGCCCGTCAGGCAGCTGACGTCTGCGACACGATCGTCGTCGGCAACGTCGTTTACGAAGATTTGAAGCAGGCGCTGCTGACGGTTAAGGCCGTTAAGGAATAAAAGTAAGTGGCATTAGATGGTTATGAGTAAGGCCCCTTACGGCAAAACACAGAGAACCGCTAACCGGCATGCCGAGTGTTGGTCTTTCTCGGTTAAGCCGTAGAACGCTTTTATGACTCCTATCATTTTTTATGAATTTCTATAGCAGGAAGGAGCATGCACGCATGCAACCTATTGATATACAACAAGCCATACAACGATTGAACCCGCAGCAGCGCCAAGCCGTGGAAGCTACGGACGGCCCGCTGCTTATCATGGCCGGCGCAGGCAGCGGCAAGACCCGGGTGCTGACGCACCGGATCGCTTACCTGATCGCAACCCGCAAGGCGCCGCCTTGGGGCATTCTGGCCATCACCTTTACCAACAAAGCCGCACGCGAGATGCAGGACCGGGTAGCCAAGCTGGTCGGCAATGAGGGCCGGGACATTTGGGTGTCCACGTTCCACTCGATGTGCGTCCGCATTTTGCGGAGAGATATTGAACGCATCGGATTCACCTCGAACTTTTCCATTCTGGATTCGACAGACCAGCTGTCCGTGATCCGCAACTGCATGAAGGATCTGAACCTCGACACGAAGAAATTCGAGCCGAAGGCGATCCAGTCCGTGATCAGCACGGCGAAGAACGAACTGGTAACGCCGTCGCAGTATGAACAGAAGGCGGGAGACTATTTCGAAGGCCTGGTCGCCAAGGTGTACACGATGTACCAGAAGCGGCTCAAGGCCAACAACTCGCTGGACTTCGACGATTTGATCATGGCGACAATCCAGCTGTTTAAGGAAGTGCCGGAAGTGCTGGATTTTTATCAGAAAAAGTTCCAGTACATCCATGTCGACGAATACCAGGATACGAACCGGGCGCAGTACATGCTGTGCCGGATGCTGGCCGACAGCCATCACCGGATTTGCGTCGTCGGCGACAGCGACCAGTCTATTTATCGCTGGCGCGGCGCGGACATCAGCAACATTTTGAATTTTGAAGAGGACTATCCGGAAGCGCGCACCATTCTGCTCGAACAGAACTATCGCTCGACCTCGACGATTCTGAACGCGGCGAACGAAGTCATTGGACAGAACACCGGCCGCAAACCGAAGAAGCTGTGGACCGATAAAGGTGAAGGCGCGAAGATTAAAGTGTACCGGGCGGACTCGGAGCATGACGAAGGGTATTTCGTCACCTCGGAAATCAGCAAGAACGTCAATCAGGGCAAGTCGTATCAGGATCACGCCATCCTGTACCGGACCAACGCCCAGTCCCGGGTGATCGAGGAAATTTTGATCAAGTCGGACATTCCGTACCAAATCGTCGGCGGCATCAAGTTCTACGACCGCAAAGAGATCAAGGATATGCTTGCTTATCTGCGTCTGCTCTCCAATCCGGATGACGATATCAGCTTGACGCGGATCATTAACGTTCCCAAACGGAGTATCGGTGATACGACGGTGGCGAAGCTTGCAGCCGCGGCGACGGAGCGGGGAGTATCCATCTTCCGCGTGCTGGAGTTCGTTGACGATCTCGGCTTTGCCGGACGGACCCGCAATGCCCTGGTGGAGTTTTACGATATGATTTCGGCCCTTTACCAGATGGTGGAGTATCTGTCCGTCACCGAGCTGACCGAGAAAATGCTGGAGATGACCCAGTACCGGATCGACCTGCAGCGCGAGAATACGATCGAATCCCGGTCCCGCCTGGAAAATATCGACGAGTTCCTGTCTGTTACGATGGAATTTGAGAAGAATAATGAAGATAAGTCGCTGGTGGCGTTTCTGACCGATTTGGCGCTCATCGCCGACATCGACAGCATGAACGACAACGAGGAGGACCGCTCGGATGCGGTTGTCCTGATGACGATGCACAGCGCCAAGGGGCTGGAGTTCCCGGTGGTGTTTATCATCGGCATGGAAGAGGGCGTATTCCCGCACAGCCGGGCCTTCCAGGATAATGAGGAGCTGGAGGAGGAGCGCCGGCTGGCTTATGTCGGGATTACCCGCGCGGAGCAGCAGCTGTTCCTCTCCTGCGCGCAGATGCGAACCTTGTTCGGCCGGACGACGGCCAACCCGCCTTCCCGCTTCCTGGATGAAATTCCGGAAGAGCTAAAGGAAGATACGGTTGTTGCCCGCGACCGCTACCGCCGTGGAGGCAACATTGGCGGTTCGTATGGCGGCAGAGGCTTTGGCAGTGGAGGCAGCAACTTCGGAAGAAGCGCCGCGCCATCCTCCCAGAGCGGTTCCACGGCCACTTCGGTTGGACGAGAGAGCCGGGTGACGGTAACTACCTCCACTCCGGCCAAAATGGCAGCAGTGGGCAGCACCTCGGACCTCACCGCCCTGAAGGCGGGGGACAAAGTCTCCCACGGCAAATGGGGCACCGGGACGGTCGTTTCGGTCAAAGGCAGCGGCAACGATACGGAGCTGCAGATCGCTTTTCCGGCGCCGGTTGGCGTGAAACGCCTTCTGGCCGGGTTTGCGCCGATCACTAAAGTGGAAAATTAAAATTATGAATCTATAGACGGAGGGATGACCCTGCATGGATCTGAAGTTGACCATGGAGCAGCTCGTAGCCGAGCTGAATAAGCACAGTTATCAATACTACACGCTGGATGCGCCTGTCATTAGCGATAAAGAGTACGACGCTTTGTACGACCAGCTCGTTGCATTGGAGAAGGAGACCGGCGTGACACTGCCGGATTCTCCGACACAGCGTGTAGGGGGAGAGCTGCTCAAAGGATTTGTCCAGCATCGTCATCTGGCTCCGCTGTGGAGCCTGGATAAGGCCCAAAATATCGAACAGCTTGGCAGCTGGAACGCAAGGGCTGTAAGGCTGGTTCAAGACTATAACAAGAGAAACCCGGATAACCCTTTGCCGGAGCTGAGCTATGCGGTGGAGCTGAAGTTTGATGGGCTCACGCTCAATTTGACCTATACCAACGGAAGATTGGTTCAGGCGGCTACGCGCGGAAACGGCGTGGTCGGCGAAGGCATCCTTCCGCAGATCAAGACGATTAAATCGGTGCCTTTGAGCATTCCCTACAAGGACGGAACGATCGAGGTCCAGGGCGAAGGGATTATGAACCTCTCTGTGCTCGAGGAGTACAACAAGACGGCGGCTGAGCCGCTCAAGAACGCCAGGAACGGGGCGGCGGGAGCGCTGCGCAACCTGAATCCGAAGGTGACCGCCGAGCGCCGGTTGAATGCCTATTTCTACAACGTGGGCTATTCGGATAACATCCGTTTCGACAGCCATAAGGAAATGATGGATTTTCTGCGGGAAAACCATTTTAAAGTCAACCCGTACATCACGTATTTCGATAACTTCGACGATGTCATGGAACAGCTGGCCGAAATTCAGGAGCGCCGTTCCAGTCTGGACTATCTCATTGACGGAGCCGTTATCAAAATCGTCGATATGCGTACGCGCGAGGCGCTCGGCTATACGGACAAGTTCCCTCGTTGGGCCGTTGCTTACAAATTCGAGGCGGAAGAGACGACGACCGTGCTGGAATCGGTCAGCTGGAACGTAGGCCGCACCGGTAAAGTAACTCCGCTCGCCCGGGTAGAGGCGGTGGAGCTGGCGGGCGTTACCGTTCAGAACTGTACGCTGAACAACGTGGGGGACATCGAGCGCAAAAACCTGAAATATGCGCTGGGCACGCGCGTGTTTATTCGCCGTTCCAACGACGTCATTCCGGAGATTTTGGGTAAGGTGACCGAAGAAAACGACGGCGGTGAAATCATTTATCCGGAGCATTGCCCGGCGTGCGGCTTCCCGCTGGAAATGCGCGGTGCCCATTTGTTCTGCAACAACAAGCTGAACTGCAGGCCGCAAATCATCGGGCGGATTACGCATTTCGCCTCCCGTGACGCGATGGACATCGAAACGTTCAGCGATAAGACAGCCGGACAGCTGTACGACGAACTGAACGTGCACGAAGCAGCTGAGCTTTACGAGCTGACATTTGAGCAGCTGGTGAAGCTGGATCGTTTTGGCGAGAAAAAGGCGATGAATCTGTTGGAGGCGATTGAGAATAGCAAGGGCAGGGATCTTGCTTCCTTCCTGTACGCTTTAGGTATACCCAACACCGGCAAATCCACAGCCAAGATGCTGGCGGACCATTACCGGGATCTCCATGCCGTGATGAAAGCCGACGTAGAGGAGTTAATCGCTCTACCGGATGTCGGCGGTATTGTCGCCGAGAGCATCGTGAATTTCTTTGCCGATCCGTTTGTGGTGGCGGGCATCGAGAAAATGCTCTCCCTCGGCGTACAGGCGAAGGCTCCGGAGGCACCTCAGGCGATTAAAACCGACTCCTTCTTCAGCGGAAAAACGGTCGTATTGACCGGCACGCTGCACCAAATGACCCGCGATGAGGCGTCGGCGCAGCTGGAGGCGCTTGGAGCGAAAGTGACGGGCAGCGTCTCAGCCAAGACGGACCTGCTCATTGCCGGGGAGAAGGCCGGCAGCAAGCTGGCCAAAGCCAAGCAGCTCGGCATCCAGGTGATCGAGGATGAGGACGAGTTCATCCGTCTTTTGAACGAAGAGGCGAACTAGTTATAGGACGTGACCAACAAGGTCCTGGCTCATTGAAAAATGGGTCCAGGGCTTTTTCTTTTTTTTTCATGCCAACATTGCCTGTTTTGATCCTCGATGAACTCACATGAGGGGTCTCTCTGAATTGAGCCGGATTTCTGCTTGCGGTGAATTTTAAGGGAATGTTAAGGATTTCGCGGGTGTTTGTTAAGAATTGTCTGGTATCCTGTTGCGCAGAGGTGGGTGATTTTTCCACAATGCAGAGAGGAGGCCTAGGTTTTTGAGAAAATGGTTAACGGTTCGGGCTGCTTATCTGTATACAATGACGGGCAGCGCTTTGTTAAGCGGTATCGTTCTCTTTTTGACATACCGTGTCTTTGCGTGGTCCTATGCGCATGTTTCGCCCGATTCATTTTTCGCCAGGCTGGCCCGTGGTTTGGTGAACTATATTGGTAGAATGCCGATTGCCGCTGCTGTCTTTTTCATCGTGTTTGCCGGTTTGTTCATGCTTCGCTCGCAAAAACTTGCGGATGATATGAAGCAGATCGTGAGAGCGGCGGAGGAGCTGGCAGAACGGGGATCCTTCAATGAACTGGAAGTTGCCTCCGGTGGTGAGTTGAAGGCATTGGCTTGCCACTTACAGGGCGTTCGTAGATGGAGGACAACATCTTCCGCCGATCGAATATCCATACCGCCCATCCCAAATGAATCGACTCTGCTTCTGGATAACGAAGAGGTCATGGCAGTTATTTTGCGAATAAAATTGCTGCTTCGTACATTGGGGGCTGTAGATCCGGACAGTCAGTAGTCGCCAGATTTCGATATGGAATCCGTGAAACGGGAAGCGCAAGGATTGAAAAGGCTTCTGGAAAGCCTGATGACGGCGTCATGAACAGCCTTCAGGGAGATGTTTGGCGTAAGGTGAAGAGGGGGCTCTACCTCTCGTTCGATGTCGCGGTCATCGGTGCGGTGATCGTACTGGCGGGTCTGTTTTACGTTCATGTGTACGGAGGCGTCGTGGTGGGACGTCATCCCGAGAAACGGGTATTGCCGGAGTCGAGCATCCTGGTGGCCTCGGACGGGACCAAGCTTCGAAAAATACCACTGCCGGAGTCGGGCTACAGGGTCAAGGCGCATCTGGAAGATATGCCTGATTTGCTGGTGGACACTTTTCTGGCGGTGGAGGACCGGAGTTTTTATGGACATCATGGGCTGGATTACAAAGGGATTGCGCGTTCGGTATACAACAACTCCATCCATATGCGGATTTCGGAAGGCGGCAGCACCATTACGCAGCAGTTGGCACGAAATCTCTATCTGAACCGGGATCAAACGCTGGTGCGCAAGCTGAACGAGGCTTCCATCGCTTTGTCGCTGGAGAAACGCTTGTCCAAGCATGACATTTTGGAATTGTATTTGAATGAGATTTACATGGGGGATGGGCAATTCGGCATCCAATCTGCGGCGGAGCATTATTTCGGGGTGACGGACCTGAAAAAGCTCAATGTGGCGCAAATCGCCTCCTTGGCTGCCATTCCGAAAGGACCGTCAATTTACAATCCGTTATATAAGGGCGACCTGCCCGTACAACGGCGAAACATAGTGCTTGGCGTTATGAAGCGGCAAGGTCTGATTACCCGTGACGACATGATGACTGCTATGAATTCGAAATATCAGCCGCCGGCGGAGGTTAATCCACCTAAGTTCGGTGCCTCTTATGTGGATGCTGCTCTCAGGGAAGCCGCGCAGCGAACAGGCAAAACGTTGGAAGAGTTGAGGACAGGCGGGTATACCATCGTAACGGGAATGAATACAGCTGCACAGGCTGCGCTGGAAGATACCTTCGCCAACCCGGATTTCTTTCCGCCGGACGGCAAGGATCAGCAGGTTGAAGCGGCAATGGTGGTTATGGATCATCGGACGGGGGGGATCGTGGCGCTGACCGGAGGCAGGCATCCTGCTGCAGGCAGCTTGAATCGGGCTTTGATCGATGCCAGACAGCCGGGTTCCGCCTTCAAGCCGATTATCGCTTACGGCCCGGCCCTTGAGAGCGGTGAATTTTCTCCGGACAGCATGCTTCAGGACCGCAAGATAGCTTACGGGAGCTACAGGCCTCAGAATTTGAGCGGAGCCTATCAGGGGCAAATGACCATGAAGCAAGCGTTGCAGCAGTCTGTAAATGCCCCGGCCGTATGGCTGCTGCGGCAGGTAGGGATGACAAAGGCGATACAGTTCGCAGCGAAGCTAGGCATTCCGCTTACCTCAGAGGATGCTAATCTGTCCATAGCGCTTGGCGGCGTTCATTCCGGCGTTTCTCCCTTGAAAATGGCGCAGGCGTACAGCGTATTTGCCAGCGGAGGTACTTATCGTGAGGCGCACCTCGTACGCCAGGTCACGGATTCAAAAGGTCGGGTGCTGTATGCCTATCGTCCGGATGAACGCCAGGTCATCTCGCATTCGACGGCGGAAAATATGACGCGCATGCTGCGCGGCGTCGTGAACGAAGGTACAGGCATGAAAGCGAGGATGAACCGTCCGGTTGCGGGCAAAACGGGCACCACGCAGCTTGGCCTGCCCGGCGTCAGCAGCAAGGGGAACCGCGATCTTTGGTTTGTCGGCTATACGCCGGAATGGACCGGAGCTGTATGGATGGGGTTTGACAGAACGGATGCGGATAATTACATGACCGCAGGCAGCGGGAAAGCCGCCGCCTTGTTTTCGGCGGTCATGAGGAGGAGCTTGAACGTTGATTAAGGGCCAGTGAGATAGCGAGCTATGTCTGTTTGGCGTCCGGAAGCCAGGCATTTTTATCGTAACCCCGCTCTTCCCAATAGCCGACATGGTCGTCTTGAATCAGCTCAATCCGGTTTAACCATTTTACGGACTTATAAGTATACATTTGGGGAACGATCAGCCGTACCGGACCGCCGAGATCGCTTGGTATAGGCTTACCATCGTGCAGCACGGCCACCATAATGTCGTCCATACGAGCCTGTTCCATCGTTAAAGAGTCCGTGTAGACCCCGTCGCCCGAATAAAACTTCACGGTTTGTGCCGCTGGCTGAACCCCGGCTTCATCCAATAATTTTTTAAGGGGAATGCCTTCCCAGGTGTTATGGTACACCGACCACCCGGTCACGCAGTGAAAATCGCTGACCTGAACCACACGCGGGAGCTTAACGAATTGTTCCCAGTTCCACTGCAGCCGTTTATTGACGAGCCCATCCACGGTAAAGGACCAGTTGGCATTATCGAATGAGGGAATGGGGGTTACCGTATAGATGCGAAAATTCCCTTTAGCCCCTCCACCGACTGGTGTGAGGGATTCCGGTGCAGGTGTGGGGGCCGGTATCAGGTGGTTGGCATTCCTTTCGAGCAGCTCCTCCATGTTTTGCTGTGACGAGCCGATACTGCTGCCCAGCCATTTGATAAAAGAAGGCCCGAACGCTACCGCCATACCTACACCGATCGCTGATCGTATGAAAGCTCTTCGCGTGTAGAGCGGCTCGTTTGCAGTATTGGGTGCTGCTGGCCGGTCAGCCCCAGACTTTACCGTCCGCCGGTGAGGCTCTTTGAGCCATTGGGTACGGGTAACGGAGTGATAGATGATATAAGGCAGACCCACCCACGTAAAGAGGTCATGAATCGTCAGAGCGGGGTTGGACCATGACGGGCCGAATGCTCTGAACTGCCATAATACCACTCCGGAAAGAAACCATCCCGCCAACAGGAACAGCACGATGATGACATTCCACTTCTGCTTCGGACGGTCCTTAAGCAGTTTCCAGTGCTTGCCCGCCAAAAAGAGGTAGTAGACGACGGGAAGGAGCAGGGCCAAGCCGACACCAATATGCAGCCATTTTAACCAAACCCGGCCTCCGCCGAGCACCTCGCGCCAAAAACCAAGGGGAAGAATCACTCCGCTGAATGCCAGAAAAGCAACCATCCATGCGTTCCAGCGGTGAATGGCAGCCAGCTTCTTGCCGATTCCCTTGCGGATCTTGTTTAACCAATCGCTCATTTGTCAGCCTCCTTATTAAGAAAACACAAGTAACGGTACTGCGAGTATGAACCTTCTCCTTATGATCCTTTTTGTGAGTAGTTTTAAGCACATGGGGAGAATCAATTACAGAAAAAGAACAGAATTCTAAGCTTGGCGATTCACTGTTAAATGCAAAATAGTTATGTCAGTGAAGAAGAGAATTGGCTAACAATAAGTAAGTAAATTTTACCACAACATAAATTTAAAAAAACTGTTGCATAATAGGCGTTATCCGTGATATATTATTTCTTGCCGCTAAACAAGGCGGTGATTCAAATATCCTCAATGCTTACTAAATAAGTATTGACAAGATATGAATAACATGATACAATATAATCCTGCGTCGGAATTGAAAATAATGTCGAATGCAGCGATCAAGTTCCTTGAAAACTGAACAAATGGATGATGTTTTTAACTGAGATTAAATCAATCTCGTCAGATTCAAAATGAGCTACAAACTTTCTTGGAGAGTTTGATCCTGGCTCAGGACGAACGCTGGCGGCGTGCCTAAT
>NZ_JACHXJ010000006.1:0-448418 GCF_014192015.1 Paenibacillus rhizosphaerae
CCAAGAAAGTTGGAAGAATCTGCTCACCCGAAGGGAGTAGCTTTCCAACGAAAGTTTGTAGCTCATTTTGAATCTGACGAGATTGATTTAATCTCCATTCGCTCCGGTCATAAGACCGTCGCGTTTATACTCACTCGTTGTTCAGTTTTCAAAGATCAAACTTCGTTTCGTTACCGCCTGTTGTTTCAGCAGCAACTCTTATAATATATCATGTTCAATTCTAAATTGCAAGCTTTTTTTAAAAATTCTTTTTGCTTGCCGGCGCCTTATCAGCGGCCGGATTTATAATGTACCACGTCAGTTCTTTTTTAACAAGTTGAAAAATATTCCATATGGAGAGAACATGCTTAAACCAAACCATATAACAAAAGCGGCTTAAAACCTCAGGCGCTAAGCCCGGGCATAAGCCGCTTTAATTTATAAACGGGACCTCACTCACCATTTTCGAATCAATGACTCACAAATACCGGAAGTCCACTCTTAATTCACTTTCAGCAACGGCTCCCATGACAGACCTTCGCCGGAGATCTTCATCCGCAGCTCCGAGATCTGCTTCAAGGTTTCCTCCCGCTGGGCTTCCAGCGCTTCGGCCGTTTCCAGCTGGATCTTTGCGGCCTGTTTCCCGGTTCCGGCAGCTACGCCGGCAATGGCCTCCTTATATACTGCTGAATTTTTGGAGATGATGGCTGTCTGTTCTTTGTACAGCTTGTCATACTGCTGCTTGGCAGACGTTTTACTGATTTTTCCATATGCGTATTTCCACATGGGGCTGTTCAAATAGCTTTTGCTGGATCCGTTCTTCAGCTTCCACATCGGGCTGTTCAGGTACGCCGGATTGATGGCGTTATGATACTTCCACATCATACTGTTAAGATAGTGTTCGTCCAGCGAACGATGAAGATTCCACATTGCGCTGTTCAGCCAATCGCGTTTGGATGCCGTGGCATATTTGTTCATTGGGCTGTTCATAAAGTCAGGGTCTATGTACTGTCCATATTTTTGCAAGTCGCTGGCCAAGCTCGGATAATTTCCGTAACGTTCCTTGAGCATCTTCAAATCGGCCTCAGCTTTCGGATCCACTGCTCTTGATCCTGAAGCACGGTGCGCTCCAGCTCTTCCGCGGCTTCGTTGCTGGTAAGTTTGAGTTTCCGGTAAGCCGAATTAATCTGCTCTTGATACTTCTGATAGGCGCTCACTGTCTTCTTATAAGATTTATAGTCCGACCATACCTGATTGATCCATTGGCTATCGGCCGCATGCACCGGTTCCGTCGGCCACGCTAGAACAGCTGCCAGCAAAAACACGACCATGAACACAACGGTTTTCCGAAGACGTCTCATTCATATCCTCCATTTATCGGTTTTGTCGCTGAATCCGAACAAAGGATATTGTATTCAAACGCGTCTTTCCTTCCAATACCTATACAACGCTTTCTGACTTTAGTACCAAGAAATCGATACGATGGTCAGACGCGGCAGTTACGCAAATGAACATTTTCGACAAATACATGTAGAGAGATTTTCAACACTGCTTTCACGAATCCCTAAAAAGAGTCCCTTCAATTCTTCCTCAGAGCTTGCACTAACGCGTGCACGCCCGATACTCCGTCGGCGACATGCCGGTATGCCCCTTAAACTGCCGGGAAAAGTGCGACAGCTGCATTCCGAGCTGATCGGCAATATCCGCTACGGGCGCGTTCGTAAATGAAAGCAGGCGTCTGGCTTCCTCCATCCGTTTGCGTTGGACGTAATGCATCGGCGTGCAGCCCATCGCTTTTTTAAAATAGGGAATAAAGTAGTTTGGATGCAGATGGACGATCTCGGCCAGCTTTTCGATCTCCATCGGTTCACGAAGATGATCATGAATGTACTGCAGCACGCCGCCCAGCTTGTTCCCTTCCGTATGGTGCATAAAATCGATCCAATAGTCGGTGTATCCTCCTTCTTCCAGGCAGCAGGCCAGCATGTGCAGCAGACCCGCCTGCATGCGCAAGGCGGCAAAAGGACCACCCGCCTGAAATTGGCCGATCATATCGTCAAAAGTGCTACGAATAAATTCCGGGTCGCCGACATCGCTGATATACAGCTTGCTGTCCGCATGGAACAAGGGCCACTCCCCCACCTGCGCGTCAAAATGGCAGAAGTACCGCGTGTACGGATTTTCCTTGGACGTGTAGGTCGTCTGGCTCGTGCCCGCAGGCATGATCATCAGCTGGTTCGGTTTGGGGTAATAGGTCACGCCGTTGATGACGACCGATCCTTCGCCTTCCGTGATGTAATAAAGCCGGTGGAAGCTCGGGGCGACTTCGGCCCGGTTCCAGTCGGGAAAGCCGCTTTTGAGCTGGACATGACTGACATGCAGCCGCAGCCCTTCCGGCAGCCGTGCGCCGAGCTGCGTGGCCTGTGCCATATATGACCCTCCTTATATAAGAAAATAGTCGTCTGATGTACTGCCATTGTATCATTCCCATTTTACGAAAACACCTTAATTTTGTGCAAAACCCTCTTAATCTAAGCCATTTGCTTCCCATGCCATTCCGGCTAAGCTTGAGGAAGATGTAATGGCTTACATGCCTGCAAACGTTGTTCATAATCCATGGGAAGGCGGGATCATTTAGATGGAGCAAGTACGATACGGCATTATCGGCATCGGTAATATGGGAAGCAGTCATGCACTGAGTTTGGTGGACAAAATCAAGGGGGCGCAGCTGACGGCGATCTGCGATACAAGCCCCGCCCGTCTGGAGTGGGCACAGGCCCATCTGCCGGAATCGGTGCAAAAATTCGACACACCGGAGGCGTTCTTCGCCTCGCAGGCGATGGATGTTGTCCTGATCGCCGTTCCGCATTATGATCATCCGGTGCTGGCGATTAAGGCTTTTGAGAACGGTTACCACGTCATCGTCGAAAAACCGGCCGGGGTCTACACCAAGGCGGTTCGCGAAATGAACGAGGCCGCTTCCCAATCGGGCAAGCTGTTCGGCATCATGTACAACCAGCGGACCTCTCCGCTGTATACCAAACTGCGCGACCTGGTGCAGTCCGGAGAATTGGGAAATATCAAGCGGACCAACTGGATCATTACTAACTGGTACCGCTCGCAGAGCTACTATAATTCCGGCGGATGGCGGGCCACCTGGGCCGGCGAAGGCGGCGGCGTGCTGCTGAACCAGGATCCGCACCAGCTGGACCTGTGGCAGTGGACGACAGGTTTGATGCCGAAGCGGGTGCGTGCATTCTGCCACTTTGGAAAATACCGCAATATCGAAGTCGAAGATGACGTCACCGCTTATGTCGAATATGAAAACGGAGCTACCGGCGTATTCGTGACCACCGTAGGCGAAGCACCTGGAACGAACCGGTTCGAGCTCTCCGGAGATAACGGCAAAATCGTCGTCGAAGACGACAAAATCACTTTCTGGCGCCTGCGCGTGCCCGAGCCGCAGTTCAATGCGGAATATACGGGCGGATTCGGCCAGCCGGAATGCTGGAAATGCGACATTCCGGTGCACGGGGGACACGGCCCTCAGCATAACGGAATTTTGCAGAACTTCACCAACGCCCTGCTGCATGGCGAGAAACTGATCGCCCCGGGCGAAGAAGGCATCCGCGGCCTGACGATTTCGAACGCGATGCATCTGTCGGCCTGGACGGACGATTGGGTGGACCTTCCGCTCGATGAGGATCTGTTCTACGTCAAGCTGCAGGAGAAGATCAAAAACTCGACGTTCCGCAAGGAAGCTGCCGGCGGCGAAGTGCTCGACGTCTCCGGAACTCACTGATAGATAATCCATTTTCAATAAGAGGAGAATCGCCCTATGAAACTATCGGTATTTACCGTCGTCACCCCGGATCTAACCCCTGAAGAACTTGTGCAAGCCGCTAGAGAAGCCGGACTGGACGGCGTGGAATGGCGCTTCAAGGAAGTTCCCGCAGGCGCTGCAGGCGAGAAGCCGTCGTTCTGGAGCAACAATTTGTGCTCGATCGACCCATCTCTTCCTGCGGATCAAATGAAGAAATTCACAGACCTGGCCCTTGCGCAGGGACTTGAGGTCGTCAGCATCACCCCTTATTTGAACCATCTGGACCTGAAGGATACGGAGCATGTGTTCCGGACGGCCCAGGATCTCGGAGCGAACATGATCCGCCTCGGCGTGGCCGGATATAATGGAACCGCAGACTACAACGAGCTGTACGACAAGACGCTCCGTTATTTAAAAGAGGCGGAGCAAATGGCCAAGCAATACGGCGTCAAAGGCATCATCGAAACCCATCACGGCACAATCGCGCCGAGCGCCGGTCTCGCCCACCGTCTCGTCAGCCACTGCAGCCCGGACCATATTGGCGTCCTGTACGATCCAGGCAACATGATCCACGAAGGCTTTGAGCATTCCCGGATGGGCCTTCAGCTTCTCGGTCCTTACCTCGCCCACGTTCACATCAAAAATGCCGAGTGGGTCCGCGAGGGAACGCGTGAAGACGGAACGGTTAAATGGCGTTCGAAATGGGCGCCGATGCGCGAAGGCATCGTGGATTTCACCTCGCTCCTCAATGACCTGAAATCCGTCGGCTATGACGGCTACTTGGGCATCGAGGATTTCAGCGAACAATATTCCTCTCGTGAGCTGCTGAAAGAGTTCGCCCAGCTCATGCGCGAAAGGATGTGACGGCCATGACCGCACAAAATAAAGACGGAATGAACTACGCGCCGGAAGGTAAGCCGAACCATGTCGTGGAGCCGGGAGAGTTTGTGTTTGCGGCGGCCGCCCTGGATCACGGGCACATTTATGGCATGTGCAACGGGCTGATCGAAGCCGGGGCGACGCTGAAATGGGTTTACGACCCGGAACCGGCGAGAAGCCAGGCTTTTGCCGACAAGTTCCCGCAGGTACAGATCGCGGACAGCCTAGAGCAGGTGCTCGAGGATCCGGAAGTACGACTGGTGGCCGCAGCCGCGGTGCCCAGCGACCGCGGCCCTCTCGGACTGCAGGTGATGGATGCAGGAAAGGACTATTTTACCGACAAAACGCCGTTCACCTCGCTGGACCAGCTGGAAGCGGCGCGCCGGAAGGTGAAGGAAACCGGCCAAAAATACGCCGTCTATTACAGCGAGCGGCTTCATGTGGAGTCGGCGGTCTATGCCGGACAGCTCGTGCAAAAAGGAGCCATCGGCCGCGTCATCCAGGTAACCGGCTTCGGCCCGCACCGGCTGAACGCGCCGTCGCGTCCGGACTGGTTTTTCGAGAAGGATAAATACGGCGGCATTCTGTGCGATATCGGGAGCCATCAAATCGAGCAGTTTCTGTTCTATGCCGGCTGCAAGGACGCCAAGGTTCTGCACAGTAAAGTAGCGAATTACAACAACCCGAACTATCCCGAGCTTGAGGATTTCGGCGACGCGACCCTGGTAGGCGACAACGGAGCCACCCAGTATTTCCGGGTCGACTGGTTTACGCCGGACGGTCTCGGCACCTGGGGCGACGGCCGGACGATCATCCTCGGCACCGAAGGCTATATCGAGCTGCGCAAATACATCGACATCGCCCGCGATCCGCGCGGCGACCACGTCTATCTGGTCAACGGGGACGGCGAGCAGCACTTCGAAGTCAAAGGCAAGGTAGGCTATCCATACTTCGGCCAGCTCATTCTCGACTGCCTGAACCGGACCGAAAATGCCATGACCCAGGAACACTGCTTCAAAGCGGCCGAGCTGTGCCTCAAGGCGCAGGAAGCGGCCGTACGTATCGATCAGGCGCTGCAGACGAATTCGTAGCCACAACTCTTGCCTGAGCGTGTGTTAAGCACCGGCAGCCAGGATTGACGACTTTTCCATACGCAAAAAAGCTCCCGTATCGCGCTTCCCCTCTGTGTTAGAGGCTAAGAGCACGGCGGGAGCTTTTTCGTTCAACTCGGATTGAGATCTATTCCGTTAGGGCATTAATCGAATAGCTGTGACGTTCGGTTATTTGCTATACAACGTAGCTAAGGCTATGGCTAGTATTCTGTCATTACTCCCCGTAAACGTTAGTAAACGCTTCTTCGATTTTCGGAACGATGTTCTCCCAATCGGCATCCGGCATTTTGCTGACGGTAACGAACGTCCCGATGCCAAAAATGTTGTCCACCCCGTCGATGCTGAGCAGCGCGCCGGCGAGCGGATGGTCGGTTTCGTCCCCTTTTTTCAGTGAGGTACTCTTCGGTCCTTCGAACAGGCTCTGACTCGCATTGATTTTTAGCGAGTGCGGGTTCGGGGTCTGCTGAATTTGAATGGATACGGCCATGCTTAATCACTCCCTTCTGGCTATAACTGTACCATATTGTCCATTTTCCACCAAAACTAGAGTCGCCCTTCTTGACTGAAAGCGACATCATTTGCGCTTGGCGAAACCCTGGATTACAATAATAGGAATTGAACGGTTAGGGAGAGGTGAAGAAATGAGCGACAGCAGACTGCAGCCCGGAATGGACGCCACGTACATCGTTTCCGGGGACTCGATTTCCAAGGGGGTCGTGTATGATGAAACGCGGAGCAAATATGTCATCCTTGAGGATAATTACGTATCCCTTCTTCAGGACAAACTAAAGGGAGCCGTAAAAAACACGGCGAGATTCGGCAACACGCTGATCAAGGGCATCGGCAGCCTGAAGAAAGAAATTCTGAAGGGCAAACCCAGCATGGTGCTGATTGAATACGGCGGCAACGATTGCGATTTTAACTGGAACGAAATTGCCAGCAATCCGGACGCGGAGCACCGTCCCAAGACGGATTTTACGCTGTTTGAGAAAATGCTGACGGACACGGTGGATTTTCTGAAAAGCCAGTCGATTACGCCGGTCCTCATGAGCCTCCCTCCCCTCAACGCGGATAAATACTTCAAGTGGGTCAGCCAGGACAACCCCGAAGCGGAGCGAAACATCATGAAGTTCCTCGGCAGCGTCACCAAAATCTACTGGTGGCAGGAGCGTTACAATTCAACCATTCTCAAGGTGTCCGAGCTGACCAAGACCAAATACATCGACGTGCGTGGTGCCTTTCTCGCCCATCCGGACTTTACTCAATTCATCTGCTCCGACGGCATCCATCCGAACCGGGACGGCCACCGTATTATTTACGACAAGGTTCTCGAGTTCGTCAAGGCCAATTACGGGCATTTGCTGAAAGATAATACGAAAGGCTGCGAGGCGTAAACGTTAGGATAATGCGAGTTTAGTTGAATGAGATGCACTTTTGCATCTAAGCTTGGTTTGTACTAAAAAAGGCTGCCCATCAGGTGACTTCACCTGGGGGACAGCCTTTTTGTCATTCCGAGTTTTCTTATTCGTTCAGCTTGGCTCTATCGCACCTATTCCTCCAGAACTGCCTTCGGGGAAAGCCTCAGAGTGAACGTCCAGTCATACGGCGTCATCAAGTTGACGACAAGCGTTCGGCAGCCGGCAGGAAAGCCGGTGTTGTTCAGCGCCTTCACCCAATGTCCGTGCTGCCCGCCCTCCATCTCAATCCAGTCCCTACCTGCGCTGCAGCGGACGCCGCCCGACTTCCAGAACAGCACGCCGTCGGTCTCGTCCGCCGGGAACAATCCCTCCCCGGCGAACTCCGTTTCGCCGCCGAAGACGAAGGATATCTGCGTCATCATGCCCTCGGGCTCCCGGCACTGCACGCGAAGCCGGAACCCATCCTCCTCCGCGGTCAGCTCCGCTTCGGCATGATGGCGCTGCTCATGCGTCACCTCGCGCAAATGATGCGGCAGCAAGTACCACGGGCTTGTCCCGCCGTCTGCTGCCGTCTCCGGCAGTACTGTCCGGGGGAGCGGTCCGTAATAACCTTTGGCCTCGTCGCCGGCCAAACGATATCCGTCAGGCAGCTCCTCAAGTGTGTTCATTTTGACGTAGCCGGGTTCGAATGAGGAGGCCAGCCGGACGCCCAGCAGCCTGACGGCCCCATGCCGGAGGGACAGGAACGAGTCCGTCTCCGCCATGACCGTCAGGCTGGTCTGACCGTCCCGCTGCCGTCCGACCGGAGCGCCGAAATCGGTGTGCAGCCGGCTGTGGTAAATACGGCCGTAATGGCCCGCGCTTTCCAGCTGCCGGAGGTACTGCCCGCGGTCGAAACCCCGGTTGATCATGACGCGGTAATGATCGGGAAGAGGAGACGGCTGAATCCGTCGCTCGCGGAGGTGCGGATAGCGCAGATAGCCGATCATCGCATTGTTCGGCAGCCAGCCCGGATGGATAAGCGCCTGCCCGGCGGCATCGGCGAGCGCTGCAAACAGCGGATCCCGGTCCGTATGCTCCATCAGCCTGCTGATTAGAAAATACCCGGACAGGTCATGCCTCACCCCGTAATCCTGGCGGCCGGAATAATCGGTGACCACCTCGCCGTCCGGATGGATCAGGTAAGCCATCATCCGCAGGTTCCGGCGTACCGGTTCCAGCAGCTCCGGACGGTTCAGCTGTTCCGCGGCGTAATACAGCACGATATCGCTGACCCCGTTATAGATTCCGTTGCTCCGCTCGGTCCACTCTCCGTCCTCCGTACAGTCCATCCCTTCAGCCAGCCAGGCCTCGGCCCTGTCCTTCAGCTCCTCCTTGCCGGTGAGCCGGTACAGAAAGGCGAGAGCCGCCGTGAGTACCCACCGGTGGTTGGGGGTATGACAGCCGCCTGTCAGCAGTACGGGGGCGGTCCGGGTAAGGAACAACCGGATCAAGCCGGCGGCCTTCCCCAGCTGCTCCCAGCCTTCGAGATGAGCCTCGAGCAGCTCGTGCACCTGGGCGAGGCCGCCTACCACAAACGCCGTATCCGGCGGAGAGTGCATATTCGTCCAGCCCGGGGAGATGGAACCGTCCGCGTGCTGGAATCTCAATATGAATTCGGCTCCGTGCTCCAGCCGGCTGAGCAGTTCTACGTCATGATAATAACGCGAATCGGGATTGATTAACGCCGCAGCCCACAGCGCCATCACCATCGGCGTTCCGCCATGACTGGCCCAGGGGATGCCGTTGACCGGGTCCGTGACGCCTCCATGATAACGGCTGCCCTCGTCCAGCACCTGGCGGCTTAGGCTTTCCTCCACGCATCGGTCGTTTATGGCAACCAATTGTTCGTACATGTCTTATTCACTCGCTTTCGGGTTCAAAATGCCATCGTATCCTATCTCCACACCACTTTCGTTATTCGGGACGTGTCCCCATCCCGGTCTGGACGCCTGCTGCGCGCAGACGCTCCAGCTTGTTTGTCAGCAGCCCATGGCTGCGGTCGATCTCCTCCGGCGTACAAGCGGATTTCAGCTCGTACACCTTCACGGGCGCAGCTTCAATCACCGGCAGAAACCGGTCGAAATAAGCCATGTCGCCGCTGTGAACGTAGGGGCACCAATGGTCGGACAAGCCCACGCTCTCGTGGATATGAATCCCGGCGATATGGTCCATGATCAGGCTCATGTCCTCCGCGTTGTCGTATAGCCCCATCCGCTCCATCATCATACCATGGCCGAAGTCGTACCACAGGCCGATCTTGGCGCCTTGAAGACGGTCGATGATGCCGCGCGCTTCCCTCAGCGTCGGCATCTGATAGCACCGCGACCGGGTCTCGATGCCGATCGTCACGTCCCAGCCCTTGGCTGTGATCCGTCCGCAGGCCTCTTCCAGGCTGTGTGCGATCCGCTCCGCATAACGCCCGCTCAGCGATTCCCGCCGCTCCAGCATCTCTTCCCACAGGCCGCGGTACGCCGGCGAATCGGGGCCGTGCTCCTTGTAGAGCGCCTTCAGCTCCTGATCGATATTCGTCGTAAACGGCACCTCTCCCGGGTGGACGACCACGGCTGCTGCTCCGTAACGGGCGGCATATTCGGCCGACTGTACCAGCAGATCGACCGCCCGCTTCCGCTTGCCTTCATCGTCAAATCCGAGCAGCACCGAATCCGTGCCGTAATCGGGATCGTCAATAAAAGGGAACGTATTGTGCACGCTGGAAATGCCGATTTCGCCTTGCTCGATCATCGGTTCGATCGTGGACAGCATTTCTCGGGTGACGTTATAGTTGAGCTCCACGCGCGTAAAACCCAGTTCCCGGATCTCTTCGATCATATCGCTTCCCACGGCGTGGCGTTTAATATTCCAACAGGTTGAAAAGGAATACTCCCCTTTGTCCAGAACCATCAAGCCGCCTCCTTGTACTCGATTAAAAGCGTTCCGCCCTCGAAAGGCATCACTCACTGAAACTCAAACCATGCCTCATATGCTCTTGCCGAAAAACCGAAAACTGATCCTTACAGCCAGTGAATATATTTTCCACTCCCCTTCGCCTATCCCTTAACCGCACCGATCATGACCCCGTTCACGAAATACCGCTGCAGCCAAGGGTATACGAGCAGAATCGGAGCGGTGGCAAAAATTACGCTTGCCGCTTTCAGGCTCTCCGGCTGCATCGGATTCACCATCGTGCCCTCCATCTGCATCAGGTCGGACACCATGTTGTTCTGGATCAGCTGATACAGCTTCAGCTGCATGGGATAGAGTTCCGGGCTGGTAATATACAGCAGCGTATCCGTGAACCCGTTCCATCGGCCCACCGCATAGAACAAGCTGAGCGTGGCGATAACCGGCATCGACAGCGGCAGGATAATGCTGATAAGCGTCCGGAAGTGGCTGCTTCCGTCCAGTTCAGCCGATTCCTCCAGGCTGTCCGGGATGTTGTTGAAGAAGGAGATCAGGATAATCAGATAAAAAGGATTAATCAGTCCGGGCAAAATCAGCGCCCACATCGTATCGATCAAATGGAGGCTGCGGACCAGAATGTATTCCGGGATGATGCCGCCGCTGAAGAACATCGTCACCACAATCAAAAACATGATCAGTTTGCGGCCTTTCAGCTTTTTCTGGGTCAGGGGAAACCCCGCCGCAACGGTCATCAGCATGCACAAGGCAGTATGGATCACGGTGAGCAGCACCGTGAATCCAAGTGATCGGATCATCGACAAGTCGCTGAACACCTGCCGGTATGCCCCCCAATTCAGCTCTACCGGGAGCAGGCTCACCTCTCCGGAGAGAACCGGACGGCTTGAGCTAAGGGATATAGCCAGAATATGAAGAAACGGGGCCAGGCAGACCACCACGACGACGCCGAGCAGCACCGCATTGACGATATCGAATCCCCTGCCGGACGTTTGCGACCTCATCTTCGTTCACTCCTTTTTACGTAAAAATGCTCCTGCAGCGCTATAAAATACCTTCGTCGGTCAGCTTCTTCGAAACGAAGTTCGCCCCGAGGACGAATACCAGCCCCACTACCGCCTGGAACAGTCCAACAACGGTAGCCAGCGTGTACTGTCCCGATTCGAGGCCGATCCGGTACACGAACGTGCTGAGCACGTCGGAATAATCCCGTACCATCGTGTTGCCGATAATGTACGGGCGTTCGAAGCCGATCGAGATCATGTGGCCCAGGTTGATGATCAGCAGGGTCACGATCGTCGGCTTGATGCCGGGGAGCGTAATGTGCCAGATGCGCCTCATCCGCGTAGCCCCGTCAACTTCCGCCGCTTCGAACAGCTCTTTGTTGATACCGGTCAATGCCGCCAGGTAAATGATCGTCCCCCAGCCTGCGCTTTGCCATACCCCGACCAGCAGATAGGTGATCAGCCAGGTATTTTTGTCCGTCAAAAAAGGAACCTCCGGAAAACCTAGGGCCGTAATGACGTTGTTGATCATGCCGGACTGCGTGCCGAATACCTGGTACACGATCCCCCCGATAATGACCCAGGAAATGAAATGGGGAATGTAGAGGATCGTTTGGGACAGCTTCCTGAACCAAGCGCTCCGCAGCTCATACAGCATAATCGCCAGGATCAGCGGAGCCGGAAACGAAACGAGCAAATCGAGAAAATTCAGCATCAAGGTGTTGCGCAGCGTTTTGTAAAAGTCCCGCATGCCGAAAACTTCCTTGAAAGCGTCTAGTCCGATCCATTCGCTGCCGTTAATGCCTTGAAACAGATTGAAATCCTTGAAAGCGATCTGAATGCCGTACATCGGTCCATACCGGAAGATGATAAAATAAGCCAGCGGTAGAAGCAGAAGCGCATACAGCTGCCAGTATCTGCCCAAATAACGCGTCATTTTCACAAGCCTTGCCTCCTCTGTTGACGGGCCTACAGCTCGGTTTATTTCGACTTCATTTCGCCGTACACTTTGGTCCGCTCATCCAGAACGGCCTGGCCGCCGCTGGCCATATAATCCTTCATCAGAGATTCGTACACCGCTTCGAACTGCTCCGGCTTCGCCGTCGTCGTCTTGACGATCATTTCATTGAACTTGTCGAGCAGCGTATTGCCGTATTTGGCCTGGGCTTCGATCGGACGGTCCATCAGTACCGGCGGCACCGTATCTGAGTTGGAAATCTTTAAGGCCTCCCGGGCTCCGTCCTGATACTTCGGCGGAAACTGGAGTGCTCTGGCCTCCTTGTTCTTCTCAGGGCTCCCCAGCTGCTGTCCGTTGGTAATGAGGGTCATGTCGCCGGCGTTGAACATCCGGTTCTTCGCTTCCTCCGTCGGATTCTCCAGCGCCACGGGGATACCGTCCTTCAGGGTATAGTTCTCGCCCTCAACCCCTGTCTGCATGTTGAAGAGCACGTCGCCCGACGCCATCCAGTCCAGGTATTTCACCGCTTCCGCCGCATGCTTGCTGGATTTGGGGATCATAACGTACAAGCCCACCGGTGCGTATTCCGGCTTGGCATGCTCGCCTTTCTCATTCGTATAAACATCTACAGCCTGGAGTTCCGCGCCCTTGACGTTGGACTGCAGCGTCTCGTAGGTACCGTCCGCATAGTAAATGTTTGTGTCGTCTTCACTGAAGAAGCCTACTTTTCCGGTAGAGATATCCTCGCTCATCTTCTTCTTGTCCTCGTCCAGCCCAAAGTCCCGGCTCATCATTCCCTCGTTGTACAGCTTGTTCATAAATTGGAGCGCATCCTTGAAGCCGGGAAGCAGAATCGGATAATCCCGGGAGCCAAGCTGCTGCGTCAGCGTATATTTTTGCTCCTCCGTCGTCTCCTTGACGAACGACCAGATCAGCGGTTCGTACTGCGCCGGAGCGATCGTCATGCCGAGCGGGATCACTTTGCCTCCGGTTCCGCCCGGATCTTTTTCCTTAAAAGCCTTCAGCGTCGCATACAATTCGTCCGTCGTCTGCGGCACAGGCATATTCAGCTTGTCGAGCCAGTCCTTACGGATAAACGAGGAATACTTGCCGAGGTTCGACCGTTTGGCCGGAATGGCATACAGCTTCCCTTCCACCTTTCCATAGTTCAGCACCTCGTCGCCAAGAAACTTTTTCAGGTTCGGCCCGTACTGGTCGATCAGCTCCGTCAAGTCCGTCAGCCCGCCCTGCAGCGCATATCGGTAAAAGGTGCTGGAATCATACGTGAATACGATGTCCGGCACATCTCCGCCGCTTGCCATCAGCACGTTCAGCTTCTCGACCTCCTCCGAACGCGGGACGGGAACGTAATTCATCTGAATCTGATTAGGGGTGCCGAACTTCTCCTGAACCCAGCGGGTCCAATAATTATCTTTAATGGTATACCCCGAAGGCGAATTGCCGCGGTCGAACACCTCCACCGACAGGGTCACCTGTTTGCCCGAGGACCCGGACCCGGATCCGGACCCTTCCGAGGCCGCCTGATCCGATTTGGGCGAACATGCAGACAACAGTATACTGCCGGCGACCAGCACGGCTGACATGAAGCGAACCGATTTTGCCAAAGACCTTTTGTTCCTGTTTCCAACCATTCGTATCATCCCTTCATCTTTTCATACCGGCTCCGCTGAATGGCAAGCGGATTATTGTTTACGCTTTCAATCGGGCCGGTCACCGCATCAGCGGGAATGCCCACAGTATGTCACGGGATGCGGCGGCTGGACAATAAACCAGTTTCGGATCGATAAACCATTTGGGCGTAGATGCGGGAAAACCGTGACCTCCTGTAGAGCAAACCGTTTTCCGGCAATAAACTATTTTCAGAATACCGCTCTAGCAAGGAGCCGTAAGGCTTGGTGCACTGCTTGCGGCTCTTGCTTCTGCCCTCAGGCGCGTTCCTTAAATCGGAACGTCACGCTGCGTCTTCGCCTTTAATTTGCGGTAATCGCCCGGGGTTACCCCGACCTCCCGCTTGAACGTGCGGCCGAATGTAATGGAATTAGCGTAGCCGACCTGAAGTGCAATGTGCTGGACGGTGTCGTCGGTTTCCAGCAGCAGCCGCTCGGCTTTGGCCATCCGCAGCTGGACCATGAAGTCCACGAACTTCATGTTGAACTCTTCCTTGAACAGGTAACTCGCGTACTTGCCCGAAATCTGAAAGCGGTCGCTCAGATGCTTCAACGACAGATCCGGATCGGCAAAATTCTCTTCGATGTACGCCTTCATCTCCACGATCATCGCCCGGTGGCTTTTCGTTTCGCTGACGGCGACGAACGTACGGTAAATTTCTGCAAGCTGCTCCGTAAACAAGGTTCGCAGCTGTTCCAGCGACGTCGTCTCCTCGACAGCCCGGCGCCAAGATCCGGCCCGCTCGCCCGTAAAAAAGGACTGCAGCTGTTCGGAAAGGTCTCCGACCTCCCGTGCCAGCATTTCCATCATCGCCAGCAGCATCATGCGGATATCCTCATCCTTCAGGGCATCCGCCTTCAGGTCGTCAAAAATCCGCTCTAGACGGCTCCGCCAATCGTCGTCGGACAGCCGGAACTGCTTCACAAATTCGGCGATGCCCTGCAGGTGGGTATATGTTCTGGTCGCCGCGTTAGCCGGCATGTCCTCGCTGAGGATAAACGCCCTCTGGCCAAGCGACAGCTTATGCTGCAGTGCCCTGGCGGCCCCCTGATACGAGGCGGACACCTCTTCCCATGAGTCCGAACGCGGGCCGACGCTGACCATCAGGGACAACCCCAAATGGTCATAGGTCCACGCGATGCCCCGCTCCGACAGCCTTCGGATCCTCTCCTGCGTCTCTTCTTCCGTCTCATCCTGGTCCCTGCCGAGCAGCAGGCCCATCCGGTTCGCTTCCGTCCATTCCCCCCAACTGTGCAAGCCTTCGTCGCGGGCCATTTCCTGCAGCACATTGGTCAGCGCAAACTTGAGCGTGCTCTGGTCCTGAACTGAAAAGCCCTGCTGAAATCGCGAAAACTCCAGTATTTCCACGAGGACCAGCTGATAAGGCCAAGTGACCTGTACCGGCAGCGGCTTCAATCGTTCCAGACGCTCGTTTGCGTCTCCAAGGCGTTCGCCCTGAACGAGGTCGATGAACAGCTGCCTTCGGGCGATCAGCATGTTCTCCTGCTGCTGCTTCTCATAGTCGGCGGTCTGCCGGATTAAATTTTCCAATGCCCGGTCGATCAGAAGCAGCTCGTCGCTCTTGGCGCCGCCCGGAGGATCCATCCGGTCACGGACCGCTTCGATCCGGTTCATCATGGCGCGGATCGGTTTATAATTGCGTTTGGTGATATACAGTAAGTAGACGACGGCTGCCAGCACAGTGCCCACGCCGATGACGATCCAGATGTACGAAACGACCGAAACCCACATAAACAGCTGGCCCGCTGCGATCCCGCTCTCAAACGTCCAGCCGGTGGCCTGGAACGAAATACGGTTAAGAATGCGGCCTTCAACGGCTTCTATACCTTCCGGCTCGGACGGACGCGTCGAGAAGATCAGATTTCCGTCCCGGTCGCGGATTTGAAGAAAGGACACATCGGTAGCCTTCATGGTCCGGATTTTCTGCTCCAGCGCATACATATTGACGTTAATGACGACAAAGCCCTGCGTGCCGAACGGAAGCGGGGCCCGTTTGTACATGGAGATGACCCGCCGCTTCGCATCGCTCCCCATTTCATGATAGTCGCGGATCGGGGACCAGCCTTGATATGCCGGCTGGCTCAGCGCCTGCTCGACAAACGGCCTGTCGGCAAACTCGTCCCACGCCAGGAGACCGCTCGTTGTGAGCGTCTGCCGGTCCCCGCTCCGGTACACATACACGGAATCCACGAGCTCGTCTTTGGCAGCCAGGGTCCGCAGGCTGTCCACAACCGCGTATACCGCATCCCGTTCACGCGGCCCGTTTGCCTGAAGAAAATCGTTGTAACGGCTGTTCCGCTCCACTTCATCCAGGGCGTTCATTTCAATTTCCTTGAGAACCATCTGGACCGTATCCACGATATACCTCGTAGAAATCCGGTCCGCCTTCACCGTCTCCTTCTGGGAGATTTCATTGACGACGAGGAAAGAAAGGAACACGAGAACCGTTACAGTGATCAAAAAAATGGGAAAATACGAAAGCAGCATTCGGTGGTACCAGCTGTTCCGCAATGCCAATCACTCCTTTTCACGGGTTATTTGTCATGAAATCACGTTAACGGATAAAAGGGGCTATCATAGCGGCTAATTTAGGAAAGCGCTTTCTTTATTCTTTTTATTCTATCGGATGGGGCCGTTCGGAATCAATCCATATGCAATGGAGAATATGAGAAGAGGCAAACGCAAAAAAACGGCAGTCCGGACATGACGTTCATGTCCGGACTGTCGCTCCTGCAGTTGATGATCTATATAGGGTCAATAGAGCTCTAGGCGTTTATTTTCCGTGGCATTTCTTGTATTTTAGCCCGCTGCCGCAAGGGCAAGGCTCGTTGCGTCCCACCTTCGGCACGGTATCCGCTGCGGAAACGTTCACCAGCTTCACCAGCTCCGGCTTAACGCCGTCGGCAATGGCCTGAAGCTCTACCAGGGTATGGCCGTTATTGGCCCACATCCGGGTATGGTTATAGACTTCGGTCAGCAGTTGAATCGTCTGCTGGGCCTGAAGCGGGTTTTTGAAATTGATTTTGCGGCTCTCGAATTCGTAGATCAGATCTTGTATCGACGAACCTTTGGCGCACGCCAGCTGGAGATCGTCAATCAGGTAATCCACCGTCTCCTTGTCCTTGCACAGCTCCCGCAGCACGTACTGCTGCAGCGCGGACAGCTGAGGCGTCATCTCAAAATACGTTTCGTCCGTATACCGGAGCAGCTCCTCCTGGTCCGGAACGTAATACGGTTTCCCTTCGACCTTCGCGATCCAGTCGTTGATCTTCTGCTCGTCCAGATCATGAAGCAGATAGCCGTTCACGATGTATCCGCCGTGGAGGAGCAGGTTCTCGCCCCGGCCGATCGCCTCGTTCACTTCATTCAGAAGCTCCTCCGAACTCAGCGCCTGTTCATTCTGGGCGTTGTAGATCTCAAGAAGCTTGTCCAGCTTAACCGCTCCGTACAAATGGGATGCGGCAACAATATATTGATAAGCCAGCTGGTGCTGGCCGTGCTGCTGTTTCAAAGCCGGCAGATCAGCCTTGCGGATGGCGTCCCTTATTTCTTCCGGCATGATCAGGTGCAGCTGACCTTCCGAAAAAAAGCTGAATACAAGCCCGCGATCCAGCAAAAAGGCATAATCCCCGTATGGAATCGTATTATCTTGAACGGAAGACTCCTGAAGGAGCGTCTCAAACAGGCTCCATTCGGCACCATCCATCTGGAGCAGCATGGACGACAAATGCTCCGTATTCGTGACGTAATCCGACAGCGCTTCGGCAAGCTCTTCTTTCTTCATCTTGGAACGACCTGTGATGCTGTGGACGGAAGCCAGCGCGGACAGCCTCGTCTTGGTCAGGCTCAGCAAAATCTCGGACAAGCTGGTCATGGGTTCGCCGATGATGGCGTGCTGTATGTTTGTTTGTTCCAGTTGTAACGTAGGGTCTTCCAACATGTACACCTCTTCTTCGTTATTAAGCATGCGCAGCATGACCGGTTAAGGCATCACCTTGCGCCCTCCTACCATTATACACGATGTTCGCTTCGCAGCCCGCCCTCCGGCAAAAAAAGCAACCCGGCCCGGAGAAAAAACTCCGGCAGGCCGGGTTGTACCGCCTGTCAAGCATCTGCCGCAAGTCGGGTAGGAGCTTGGCTTACACCATGATTTTGCAAATATCGTTCGTAAATTCGACCGGATCCTGGATCGGCAGCCCTTCGATCAGCAGCGCCTGGTTGTACAGCAGGTTCGTGTACAGGCCCAGCTTCTCGCGGTCCTTGTCATAAGCATCCTTCAGGGACTGGAACACCTCGTGGTGAATGTTGATCTCCAGCACCTTGTCGGCCTGGATGTCCTGGCCGCTCGGCATCGCTTTGAGGACCTTCTCCATTTCGATCGACAAGTCGCCTTCCGTGGACAGGCAGACCGGGTGGGACTTCAGCCGTTTTGAAGCCTTGACGTCCTTCACCTTGCCGGAGAGAATGTTCTTCATCTCCTCGAAGAGCTCCTTGCTCTCCGTCTCCGCCGCTTCATCCTTCTTGTCCGCTTCCGTCTCAATGCCGAGATCGCCGCTTGATACCGACTTGAATTCCTTGTCCTTGTACTTCATCAGCATCTTGATGGCAAATTCGTCGATGTCGTCGGTGAAGTACAAAATTTCGTAGCCCTTATCGGCCACCATTTCCGTCTGCGGCAGCTTCTCAAGCCGCTCCACCGATCCGCCGGCCGCGTAGTAAATATATTTCTGATCTTCCGGCATACCGGATACGTATTCGTCCAGCGTTACCAGCTTCTTCTCCTTGGAAGAGGTAAACAGCAGCAGATCCTGAAGAACGTCCTTATCCGCGCCGTAATTGTTGTACACGCCGAACTTCAGCTGTCTGCCGAACGCTTCATAGAACTTCTCGTATTTCTCGCGCTCATCCTTGAGCAGCGTCTGCAGCTGGCTCTTGATCTTGCTCTTGATATTTTTTGCGATCAGCGTCAGCTGACGGTCATGCTGCAGCATTTCTCGGGAAATGTTCAGCGACAGGTCTTCGGAATCAACCATCCCTTTGACGAAGCTGAAGTAATCCGGGAGCAGGTCGCCGCATTTTTCCATAATAAGGACGCCGTTCGAGTAAAGCTCAAGTCCCTTCTCATATTCCTTCGTATAATAATCGAACGGGGTGTGCTCCGGAATGAACAGGATCGCGTTGTACACAACGGCGCCGTCCGCCTTGATGTGCACATGCGTCAGCGGCTTGTCAAACCCGTAGCGCTTCTCGTTGTAAAAGTTGACGTAGTCCTCTTCGGTCAGCTCGCTCTTGTTCTTGCGCCAGATCGGAACCATACTGTTCACGGTCTGCTCTTCGCTGTACTCCTCGAACTCGCCGTCCGCTCCCTCTTTTGGCCGGTGTCCGGTGACGTCCATCTTGATCGGGTATCGGATGAAATCCGAGTACTTCTTGATAATCGTCCGGAGGCGGTAATCCTCCAGAAACTCATCGTAATTGTCTTCATCCGTGTTTTCTTTGATTTTCAAAGTAATTTCCGTACCCACGGTATCCTTCGCCGCAGGCTCGATCGTATATCCGTCCGCTCCCGCAGACTCCCACTTGTACGCCGTATCGGAGCCAAGTGCCTTGGTGATGACCGTCACCCGGTCCGCCACCATAAAGGCTGAATAGAAGCCCACCCCAAACTGGCCGATAATGTTGTGGCCGTCCTTGGCTTCGTTCTCATTCTTGAAAGCAAGCGACCCGCTCTTGGCGATGACGCCCAGATTGTTCTCCAGCTCCTCCTGCGTCATCCCGATGCCCGTATCGGAAATCGTCAGCGTTCTGGCTTGTTTATCCGGTGTGATCCGGATGTAATAGTCGTCTTTATTGAAAACCAGCTGGTCGTCTGTTAGCGCTTTATAATAGATTTTATCGATAGCGTCGCTGGCGTTGGAGATGAGTTCGCGCAAAAAAATCTCCCGCTGCGTATAAATGGAGTTGATCATCATTTCAAGCAGTCGTTTCGACTCGGCTTTAAACTCTTTCATGGCCATCTAGCATACTCCCCTCAACGAACATAGTATCTTAGCACTCAAACATAATGAGTGCTAATTATTCTTATTTTTATATAACATAAGTTCATTTTTGAAGTCAACAATTGGTTATCCGCACCACTTCCGCGTCCCTTCCGGAAAGCCCCGGCAAACGCCGAACAGGGCTGCTCCGTCAGCTTTTTGCAAAGCTAGGCGGTCAGCCCCATCCTTTATTGCTGCTGTCATGTTCTGCCTGTTCAGAAACGGCCTATTCCTTGACCGACCCCAGCACGATGCCGTGAATGAGATACCGCTGCAGGAACGGATAGATCAGCAGGATCGGGATCATGGATACGAGAATTTTGGCCGAGTTGAGCGTGGTGTTGGAAATCTTGTTGTACTGCTGCAGCTGTTCGACCGACAGATTCTGCATCTGGTCCCGCGTCAAGCTCAGCTGCTGCAGGTACGTTTGCAGCGGAATTTTATGGCTGTCGTTGATCAGCACGATCCCGTCGAAGAAGTTGTTCCAGTGGCCCACGATGACAAACAGCGTAATCGTCGCCAAGCTGGGCATGGAAACCGGGATGAAGATATGCCACAAAATTTTCAGCGGACCCGCCCCGTCGATAAAGGCCGCCTCCTCCATCTCCTTCGGAATCCCTTTGAAAAAGTTCATCAGCAGGATGACGTTGAAGACAGGTACCGCGCCGGGCAGTACGAGCGCCCAGATCGAGTTGATCATTCCCAGCTTGCTGATGACCATGTACCAGGGAACAATGCCGCCGCTGAACAGCATCGTGAACACGATAATCCACATATAGACGTTGCGGGCCCGGAACTGCGAGGCCGTTCTAGACAGCGGGTACGCCATCAGAACCGTCAGCAGCATGTTGATAGCTCCGCCCAGGGCGACCCGTTCCACCGACACCAGGAAAGCCCTCCAGAACTTCGCGTCGTCCAAAATTTTAGCGTACGAGGAGAAGTTGATATCCACCGGGAGAAAATACACCTTGCCCGCGTTGACCGCCGTGCTGCTGCTCACCGACACCATGATCGTATTGATGATCGGGGCCAGGGACAGGCAGGCGATCAGCACCAGCACCAGGATGATCAGGAAGCGGGAAGCCTGCGCCCCGAACGTTCTCGATTGTATCATGCAAATCAGCGCCCCTTTCTAGAAAATCCGGTAACCGGCGTATTTGGAAGCCAGCTTGTAGGACACGACGATCAGCACGAAGCTGATGACCGATTTCATCAAGCCGACCGCAGTGGCAAACGAATACTGCATCTGGATCAGACCCATCCGGTACACGAACGTGTCGATGATGTCTCCGGTCTGATACACCAGCGGATTGTACATATTGAACACCTGATCGAAGCCGGCATTCAGCACATTGCCCAGGCTCAGCGTGCCGAGCAGGATGATCGTCGGCAAAATTCCGGGCAGCGTAATGTTCAGCGTCTGCTTCCACCGGCTTGCCCCGTCAAGAGCGGCCGATTCGTACAGCGAAGGATTGATGCCCGTCAGGGCGGCCAGGTAGACGATCGTTCCGTACCCGAACTCCTTCCAGGTGTCGGTCACGATCAGCAGCGGCCTGAACCAGGCGTTGCTGGCGAGAAACATCGTCCGCTCGAGTCCGAAGAGCTGTAGGATGTTGTTCACCATCCCGTCGTAAGAGAAGATCATCGTCATCATCGTGCCGAGCACGACCCAGGACATGAAGTGGGGAAGGTACACGATCGTCTGCACAGTGCTTTTGAACACCTTCAGGCGTACTTCATTCAGCAGCAGCGCAAACACGATTGGCACGATCAGCCCCAGTATGATTTTTCCGACCGCGATAACCAGCGTATTGACGAAAATTTGCTTCGCGTCCGGCAGCTGAAACATATACGTGAAGTTGGTCAGCCCGGCCCATTTGGAGCCGAAAATGCCTTTGGCCGGAATGAATTTCTGAAAGGCCATCACGATGCCGAACATCGGGACGATGGAGAAAATGAACAGCAGCACCATGCCTGGCAGCAGCATGAAGTGATACGTCATTTCATGATAGGCTTTCCGTTTCCTCCGTATCCGTCCCGAAACCTGCCGCTCCGTATTGAGACTTGCTTCCAGCGAAGACATGTTTATCACTTCCATTTATCCAGGATGTATTGACTGGGGCCGGTGAACGGCCCCTATGAACAACGCAAGGAGCCAAACCGAAGCCGGGCCCCCTGACGTTTGCGTACAAGCCTCGAATCCGCCTTACCTGCTGCTCATCTCTTCCACTTCCTGCGTGATTTCATCGCCGCCGGTCTTTTTCCAGGTCGACACGAATTGATCAAAAGCGTCGATGCCAGCCTGTCCCATGATGATCTTCAGCATCATTTCCTGCTCCATTTTCTGCAGGTTGGCCCATTTCAGCTTCATGGCTTCCGTCGTGCCGTAGAAACCGGCCGGTATCACTTCGAGGTTCGGATTATTCGCCTCCCGCTGCCCTTCGACCCGGGAGAGATATTCGCCGTACGTGTTGGCGTCGACCGCGTTCCCCTTCTGCTTGAACTCCTGGTACGCTTCATAAGATACGACCCGGTCTTCCTGGATTCCGTCGGCGCTGCCCGCTTTGTCGGCCTTCATGATGTCGTCATAATAACGCTTAAGGACATCGTCATAGTCCACCTGCATCGGGATTTGCGTCGGCTCGTTGTTCCAGCGGCTGTGGTCGGTCAGCCCTTCGCTGGCATGCTCCTTCTTGTACTGGACGGCGTCGTCCGTGAGCGAGTACAGGAAGTCCGTCGTCAGGTTGATCGATTTCATGATCGCCTCGGGATGCGGGTAGCCTTTGCGCACAACGACAATGCCTCCGCCGACCGGGTCCTGCCGGATCGTTTTAAATTTGCCGTTCTCGTCTACAGGAGCGGATACCGCCACCCATTCGGCTTTCGGATCCTGCTTGATGGAATCCTTATAGTTCGTGTATCCGATCCACCATGGGTTAAAGAGCATGCCGGCCTGGCCGTTGATGACCAGCGCTTCCTTCTCTTCGTCTGAGCGGACCGCAAACTGCTTGTCGATCAGCCCTTCCTTGTAATGCTCGGCCAAATCGGCGAGCGCCTCTTTCATTTCGGGCTGCACGGAGCCGTACACGACCTTGCCGTCTTTCTTGATCCACTGCCCTGGAAATGCATTATAGGCTGCAAAAATCGGCGAGAAATTCATCGCATCCTGATTCATCCCGAACCCGATCGTCTTGCCGGTTCCGGAGACATCCTTCTCTACAAAGGTTTTAGCTATGTTCCAGACATCGTCCACAGACTGCGGCAGCTTGCCGCCGACCTTGTCCAGCCAGTCCTTGCGAATCCACAGCAGCTGATGCTGATTGCCGATATTCGTCATCGGCAGACCCATGATTTTGCCGTCCACCTTCACTTGGTCGAGCAGCAGATCCCCATAAGAAGAGTAAATGTTTTTGACGCCCTCGGAGGCGGTTTTTTCGTATACCTCTGTCATATCTTCAATGAGATCATTGTCCACGAGCTGGTTGAAAATCGTGCGGCTGACCAGCATCACGTCCGGCAGCTCCCCCGTCGTCATCGACAAGGACAGCTTCTGGTCCATATCGTCGGTCTCCCAGGCCACTTTGGCCTTCACGTTCACCTTGCTTTCGACATATCGGGTCGCCATATTGTTTTCGATTGAATCGCCCTTCGGCAAATTGTTCGTATGGCTCGTATTCCGTCCGATGGTAAACTCCACCGGAGATTCGTACTTGCTGTACGGCTCGTAGTCCTTCTCGCTGACAGCCTTGTCCTCCGCCTTGCCGCTTCCTCCGCCGCATCCGCTGACGATGAGCGCCGTGATGCACGTAACGGCCAGCAGTGACGATATTTTTCGCTTGTTCATCCCTTTGAACCCCTCTCTTGTCGATTCCTTGTACAATTAAAATTGTATGCGGTTGCAAAAAAATCGTATATATCACATTTTTCCGTTCTGTGTCACTTTTTTCATGAATGCCCCGAAGGCGGATCCGCCACACAACAAGAGCGCCCCGAGAGGGACGCTCCTTTGGCTCTGGGACAACAACCAGAGGTTGATCAAGAACAGAATTTCCCCGGTATATGCCCACAGGCAGCACGACTGTCGGCTTCCACACAGCCTCACCAATTATTGATGTTCAGCCTTGAACGGGATAGTCCACCACCACGACCTGCTCGATCAAGCCGTCAAGTCTGCTGACAAATGTCTGATGCGCCGGATGCGGCCCATAGGCCTGCAGCGATTCGCGGTCTTTGAAAGTCACGCGAAGGCCGATGCTGAACCCGTGGATGTTTTCCGTTTCCTCCGTTTCATTGACGCCGGCCGTGAGGTCAACGATGCCTGGAATCTGATCTTTCAGCCCCCGCAGCAGTCCAAGAAGCTCCTGCTCCAGCTCCGGCTCAAGGATACGGTTAAATTTAAATGAGACCAAATGCTCAAACATAGGGTTTTCTTCCTCCTCATTGCTTCTTTCCTTCCTTACCTTCTTTCCATATGGAAGCCGGCTCTTCCTTCTACGCGCTAAAAACAGGATCGCCTGCTGACCACTGGCACTTCGAAACGGATACACACGCCTTCTCTACCGCCCATCGCCGCCCTTTATGGAACGGCAGCCGCGCTCTCGACGACCCCCTTCGGCGCCGTGTCCCCAGGCTCCGCAGGAAACGTCAGGGTGACCGTCGTTCCAATCCCGGGGACGCTGTCGATGGCAAGGCCGTACGGCTGCCCGTAATACAGCTTCATCCGGTCGTTGACGTTCTTCACGCCGGTTCCCCCGTTCTCGGCCGACAGCAGCTTTGCAGCCTGGACAGGGGTCATGCCGACGCCATTGTCCGTTACGCTCAGCGTCAGGATGCCCTCCTGCCGGTGCGACGCAATGACAAGCCGCGGAGTTTCCTCGGCCTCCGGATGGGTGAATCCATGCTTGATCGCGTTCTCCACGATCGGCTGCAGCACGAAATGAATGATTTTCAAATCCGCCGTATCTTCTTCCACTTGAAACTCCACATCAAAATCCCCGTCGTTCATGACGAGCTGCAGGTCCAAATACGCCCGGATATGCTCGATTTCGTTCGATACCGTCGCCATATCCCTGCCCCCGTTCAGGGTCGTCCGGTAGAACTTGGCCAGCGTCGATACCATGTACCCGGTTTCCAGGTCCCGCTTCTTTTTGGCCCGCCAGTGTATAAAAGACAGCGTGTTGTACAAAAAGTGGGGGTTGATCTGATTGATCAGCCGCTGGTACTCGCTCTGCTGTCTGGCGATTTCCGCCTGGTATACCTGGTGGATCAGACTGTTGATGCGCCCCAGCATCTTACCGATGCCGTTCGTCAGTTCCCCGAACTCATCCCGGGAAGAGCTCTGGATGACAACGTCCAGGTTGTTCTGCTCCACCTTGTCCACCTTGTTCTTGAGATGGATGATCCGCCTTGTGAAGTTGTTCGACACGATATAGATCAGGAAAAAGGCGACGAGCAGGCTTAAGGCAATGACGAGCAGGGTGATTTTGAAAAACGTCAGCGCGTTGACATACGCATTCGCATTGGACAGATAATAATGGATCGTCCAGCCGTTGCTCTTCAGCGTGCGATCGAGCCGGGTGGCCCCTTGCGCGGGCGCCTCCGCCATCTGTTCACGGAAAATCGGCTGGTGCTGCGGACCCTCAATCTGCACGGTAATATGATCCGACAGCTTGTCCATATCCGAGAAAATGCTGTCGTAATTGACCGAGATCACCATGTAGTTGCTATCCTTCAAATTGCTGATCAGCTCCTGCACCAGGTAGACGTGACTGCCGTCCACCACCCAATGCCTGCCCCGGTACCCTTCGAACCACGGCTTTTGCTTCAAATCGCTGAGCGGCAAAATGTTGTCGCGGATGCCGAGCAAATCCCCGGACGTATAGAAGGTAATGCCCTCGATATTGTCGTCCATCGTCTTCGTATTGGAAATGAGCGGATCCATAATATCCCGGAAATCGAGGAACATCTCGAAGTAGTTGCCTCCATAGTTCCGGGTGAACAATTTCGAAAAGTCGCGGTTCAGCACGATAAATTCGCTCAGCGTATTGTAACGGTTGATTTTATAATCGAGAATGTTCGCCACCTGGTCCAGACTGGCCGCGGCTTCGCTCTTCAGCTCCTTCATTTGGATACGGTAGGACTGGATAAAGGCAAGAACGCCGAGCAGCAGAATGGGAATCAGGGCGATAAAAAGGTGGGACAGCAGCAGCTTGTTTCTGAACCGGATATCATTGAACCTGCTTTTGATCCAGTGAAGCATGGGCATTCCCGCTCTCTCTATACTGTAATGGGCTGACGCCGTAATTGGTTTTGAACAGCCGGCAAAAATAAGAGGTGTTGTCGATGCCAATGAACGCCGCGATGTCGTTAATTTTCATATTGGAGTTCAGCAGCAGATGGCCTGCCTTGCGAAGGCGGAGGTCGGTCAAATATTTGGAGAAGTTCATCCCAGTTTCTTTCTTGAACAAAATACTCAAGTATCCTGGGGACAGGTACACCTCATTGGCCACCTCCGTCAGGGACAGGTCGCGCTGAAAATGATCCTTCACGAACTCCTTCACCTGGCGGATCACCTTCGATTCCTCCGATTCCACCTCCAGTTCGCCGACATGGGGGCGAATCCGCGTAATCTCCTCCATCACCTCCAAAAATTCCTCGGTCACAAGCGGCTTAAGCAGATAATTGACGACGCCCAGCTTTATGGCGGTTTTCGCGTATTCGAATTCGTCGTATCCGCTGCAGATGACGATTTTGAGATTGTCCTGCGTTTTTTTCGCCAGCCGGCCGAGCTCGAGGCCGCTCATCAGCGGCATTTTGACATCGGTAATCAAAATATCGATGGGGTGGCGGTTCAAAATATTTTCGGCCGCGCGGCCATTCTCGGCTTCGAGCACGTGGAACGGGAACCGGTATTCTGATATCAAATCCTTGATGCCTTCTCGTTGAACATGCTCATCGTCTACTACAAGAACATTAAACATCGTACGGACTCGTCTCCTTATGAGCTAATAATATATGCGGATGCTCCGCTTTAGCGATGCAATTGATGGAAGTGATTGATATATTAGGTATGTCTGCTTTTATTGCATTATATCATATGAAGTGAAAGTGCTTTCAATAAATTGTTGGTAGTGGGATAGGCATGCCCATCCGTAAGACGAGAAAAAGAGCGCCGGCTTGATCGCCAGCGCCCGTAACCTGTGCATTCGGGACAGTTTTTCCGAAATGGCTGCAGGTAAATTTTTCAAAAAAGTGATCCTATATCAATCTATCGGCTCATCCATTTCCCGTTCGTGAAATCCGGAATTGCCACCGGATGCCCTCCGAGCGCGATTGACTCTTCGGAAAGGGCCGAGATGCTCATCCAGGCTGCCATATCGTACACATCAAGCGGCGTATCCGTGCCGTTCTTCACACATTCGATAAATTCGGAGTAGACCAGCCAGTCCATGCCTCCGTGACCGCCTTTTACGCCTTCGCTGATAAATTTCTTCCAGATCGGATGCTCATACTGCTCGCGGAAAGAATCGGCGTTGCCCCACTGGCTTTTCCAGTCAAAGTGGTGCTCGTCATGCTGCCCGTCGATGTAAATGGAATGGTTCTCCTCCACATACATCCCCTTGGTGCCCCGGACTGTGAACCCTCTGGAGTAGTAGCGGGGCAGCGTCGTGTCGAGCGTGATCGTGATCGTTTCGCCATGGGCGCACTTGATCACGGTGGTGACGATATCGCCCTGCATGAATTCGGTCTGGGCAAGCGCCGAATCGGCGCCTCTCTCCCGGACGACGTATTCATGCATGCCTCTGGCCTTAGAGGACATGGATACGAGGGATACCATCCGGTTGCCGTGGTTGATGCCCAGGATTTGGGCGATCGGGCCGAGCTCATGCGTCGGGTAGTTTTCACAGTTGCGGTGAATATAGTTATTTAGGCGATAATGCCGGTTTTCGATGCCATAGGCAATTTCTTCGCGCAGATCATGATGGTAGCCGCCGGCGCAGTGAACGATGTCGCCGAATACGCCCTGCTTGACCATGTTCAGCACCATCAGTTCTTCCCGTCCGTAGCAGCAATTCTCCATAATCATGCAGGGCACGCCGGTGCGTTCGTACGTCTCCACCAGCTTCCAGCACTCCTGCACCGAATAGGCGCCGCCGACTTCGCTGGCCACGTAAATCCCCGCTTCCATGCATGCAGCGGCAATATGAATATGATCCGCCCAGGATGCGCCGATAACTACGGCGTCCAGCCCCGGCAGAGCCACAACTTCCTGATATTTGGTCGTTACCAGCGGTCTGGCGGTTCCTGTCTCTTGGACATAGCCGGCCGCCTCCTCGCAGCGGTCTTCATACAGGTCGCAAACCGCGACGACGTCAACATCTTCCATATGCAGGATGATTCCTCTCAGCAGCCCCATGCCGCGTGCGCCGAGACCGATCATTCCAACACGCACCTTCTCCTTCACCCTCGATCACTCCTCCAAATATTTGGTTGTTTTGGCTGTGAACAATGCAGTCCATCCTTGGCTGTTTTATGGACTATACAAGCATAGTTCTCTATGAAAAGGGTTATTCCTTCTCCAAATTTTACGAGTTTTTTGGATAACGATCACAAGGGAACCGGATGACCTATTCGTCCGCCGGATCCGGAGGACTATATTGGGCAAAATCCATAAAAAAAGACCAAAGCCATCGTTTCGGCTTTGGCCTTGGTATCACAAGTTGATTCATGATTATTTCACCGTGGACGGTTCGGTCTTCTTCAGATAGGCGCGCCAGGTGATGCACCACTGCCGCGGATCATCCAGGGACGATTCGTCATTGCGGTGAACCGTGCTGGCATGAGGAGCCGTTCGGACCCTCTCGGGAGTCGTGTACGCTTCATTTGAAATATGCTCCAGTGCCTGAATGTACTCATCAAGATCCTCCTTGGAGTACGATTCGGTCGGCTCAAGCGTAAACGGCTGCGGCACGATATATGGATGATGGGACGTCCAGTAATGCAGGCCGAAGTCGCACATCCGCCGGGTAATATCTTCGGTTGTGACGCCGGTATCGTCGGTCAGCTGCTTCCAGCTGTAGCGGACCTGCTCCAGGCGGCGGCCCTTGATGTAGGGTGCGCTGGCCCCACGGATCTGCAGGATTTTGTGGTACAGATAGTTATTGTTCAGCACAGCGATCTGCGCGACATCCTTCAACCCTTCCGCGCCGAGGCTGAGAATCCACGCGTACGCGCGGAGCACCGTCTGGGCGACGCCGTGGAAGCTGCGGACCTTGCCGATGCTGTGCTCTCCCTGCTCCCGCAGGACATAGCCCACGTCCGCCGCCTGATCCACCAACGGTCCCGGCAGAAACGGCTTCAGCACATCGGTCACGCCGAGCGCGCCGGTGGCCGGCCCGCCGCACATATGCGGCGCGGCAAACGTCTTGTGCAGGTTAAAGAAGCACATGTCAAAGCCCGCTTCCTTCGCGCGGGTAATGCCGAGCAGGCCGTTGGCATTGGCCTGGTCATAATAGCAGACCCCGCCGGCGGCATGCACCACGTCCGTAAACTCGCGGATCCGGTGGTTATAAATGCCGGTGTCCTCCGGGTTCGCCACGACGAAACCGGCGGTCCGTTCGGAAACCGCAGCTTTCAGCTTCTCCAGGTCCGGGAATCCGTCCTCGTCCGGATGGAGGGTGATGATCTTGTAGCCTTTGACGGCAGCGGTCGCCGCCTGGGACGGGTGGGAGAAGATCGTCGTAATGATCTCATTGCGCTTCTCCCCCTCCCCGCGCGAATCATGATAAGCCCGCACGATGGAGGCCATGGCCAGCAGCGCTTGGGTGCCGCTGCTCGGCTGGAAGCTAAAAGCGCCCATACCGGAAATCTCCCGCATCGCGAGGTCCAGATGATGATAGACTTCCAGCATGCCCTGCACCGTGCTCACATCCTGCAGCGGATGGAGCTCGGTCATGCGGGGATTGCGGATCAGCATTTCGTTGATCCGCGGAATGTATTTCATCGTGCAGGTGCCCTGCCCGATTTCGACGTTCAAATCCGAGCCCAGCGTCTCCTGGGAGAGGCGCAGGTAATGGCGCAGCACCTTGGCCTGGCCGATCTCCGGCAGGGCCGGCGCCTGGCTGCGGCGCATATTCGCCGGGATGGCGTCCTGCACGCCTCCGGCTTCCGCCGTAACGGCCGGTTCGGCCTGCGGCGGAATGACGCCCCGCTCTCCCGCACGGTGCAGTTCAAAGATGACCGGCTCATCCCATTTGGCTTGGTGGAACTGGCGGACCTTCCGGTCCCTGACAATCCGTTTCATGGCGTCTGCTCCTCTCCTGATGCTCCGGCCGCCGAGGTGCCCGTGTCCACGATGGCACGGACGGCTCCGGCCAGGCGGTCCAGATCCGCCTGGGTATGAATTTCCGTGACGCAGTACAGGGCGCACTGCCCCCACTCGGGATAGCTTGCCGTCAAATCCTTGCCGCCGAAAATCCCTTCATCAAGCAGCCGGCGGTTGATCTCGGCCACGGTGAGTCCTGTTCCGTTAAAATCGACAACAAACTCCTTGAAGAACGGCGTGCCGCCAAAGCGCAGGGATACGCCTGGAATCTTGGACAACCGAAGGGCTGCATACTTCGCCTTCTGAACGATCGTACCGCCCACCTCCTGCATGCCGCTTGGTCCCATCAGGGCCAAATAGACGCCGGCCGTAATGCCCCACAGGGCGGTCTGCGTGCCGACGGATTCTTTGCCCTTCTCCCGCAGCGCAAACGAGGTGCGCTCGTACGCAACGTCGCCGAAGCCGTACTCGCCCTCCACTTCCGTCGGAACGATGCCGAACAGCCGGGACGGATATTCCATGACGAACTTCTCTTCGTCGCGGGTCGCGATAAATCCGGCCTGTCCCCCGCCGTAGTTCATATGCATGCCGAGCGGCTGCAGGTCCCCGCAGACGATGTCCGCGCCGTAACGGGCCGGTGGCTCCAGCACGCCGAGGGAGATCGGGTCCACGCCGACGATCGACAATGCCTGAGCGGCATGGGCGAGGCGGGAAATGTCAGCGCCTTGGTCTTCGATCATGCCGAGATACCCCGGATTTTCGAAATAGACGGCGGCGGTGTCCCCATCCAGCTTGCGCTGCAGGTCGGCAAGATCCATCTTCCCGGTGGCCGGGTCGATCTCCACCATGCGGATGTTCATAACCGGCGTGCAGTAATTGCGGATGATGGCGACCTTATCCGGATCGACCGAGCGCGGGACCAGGGCCGTACGGCGACCGGTGATGCGGCCGGCCATGCGGATCGCCGTGGACGCCGCCTGCGCCCAGTCAAAGGTCGGAACGTTGACGACGTCCATATCCACCAGCTCGGCCAGCAGGCTCTGATACTCGAACAGCGCCTGGAAGCGGCCGTGATCCTCATAAGGTTCGCCGGCATAAGCCGTCACAAATTCGGAGCGCTGGTTAATTTCGTCGCAGACCGTCGGAATAAAATGCTGCCAGCAGCCCGCCCCCAAAAAATTCAAATAATCCGCGCCGTGCTTGTTCTTGGCGAGTATGCCTTCGATATGCCGGCGCAGCTCGTATTCGTTCATGGCCGGCGGGAGGTCCATCTCCCGCTCCAGCTTCAGGTGATCGGGAATCGCGTCATGCAGCTGATCCAGGGAAGTCAGTCCGATTTCCCGCAGCATGGCGTCCCGGACTTCCGGGACGGTATTCGGTATATATGGATGGGCATATGTTCTATGATCTGCCAAAGTTAACGCCTCCGTTCTGTAAAGAATGAACTAAAGATATGAATATGCTGTGAGCCTCTAACGGGCCGCTATCGCAGGAAGTTCGATGCAAAACTTTAGTTCCATCTCTATGGTTGAAAAAAACGATACTCTTTGAGGTCAAGCAATCCCGCCGCCGTCGACGACGAGCACGCTGCCCGTGACCCAGGCGGACAGGTCGCTCGCGAGAAACAGCACCGCATTCGCGATATCGCGCGGCGTGCCGAGCCTCTCGAGCGGGCGTCCCCCGGCGGAGGCGACGAGGAAAGCCGCCTCATCCTGCTGCAGCTGCTTGGCTTCGTCCCGAAGCAGCGGCGTGTCCGTATCGCCGGGCGATACGCAGTTGACGCGGATGCCCGCCGGCCCATGGTCGATCGCCATCGCCCGCGTCAGGTTCACGACGCCGGCCTTGGCGGCGCAGTAGGCCGCGGCTCGGTCTCCGCCTTTGAGACCCCAGCCGGAGCCCGTATTGATAATGCTGCCTCCGCCCCCCCGCTCCATCACCGGAATAACATACTTCGAGAGGAGGTAGACGCCTTTGAGGGACACATTAAGTACCAGATCCCAATCCCGCTCCTCCAGTTCGGTCACGCTTTGGCGGCGGATGACGCCCGCATTGTTGAACAGAATGTGGATGCCTCCCAGATCGGCAGCAATTTCAGCCGCGGTCCGTTCGCAGTCCGCGGCCGAGGTGACGTCGCAGCGCCGGAAGGTGGCCAAGCCGCCGCCAGCACGGATGCCTGCGGCAGCAGCCTCCCCGGCCGCCTCGTTAATATCGATCAGCACAGCGTGAGCGCCGAAGCCCGCCAGGAGCTCGGCGGTGGCCAGGCCGATGCCCGAGGCTCCCCCGGTCACGACCGCCACTTTCCCCGACAAGTTCAAAACGTCCTGTGTATTAAGCATCGTTCTCCTCCTTAAGTGGGTATCGCGCGGCTTCCCCGATCATCTGCCGGCTCAGCCGCTCCGGCGCTTGATCCTCCGCCAAATACGGCTGCAGCAGCATCCGGAACCGGAACGGTTCGGGCTTCACCGCATGCTCCGGTGCCTGCGCCGGACCGCAGCTGTTGCTGCCAAGCCCGTTCTGACGGTAGTCCAGATTCAGCGTCATATAGTCGCGCGGCTTGAGCTCCGTCATGTGCTGAGCCTGCTCCAGATCCTGATCCGCGTACCGCCTTGCGCTGAACTCCAGCACAGGCGAGCCTGCGGCAAGCAGCCCCATCCCCGCGCCGTCCGCAATCGAGACCCATCGCACATCGGTGCGGTTGCCGTTCTCCTGCGGATACACGTACGGCGTAAACAGACCGTCCACCGTGCTCCGGTACACGCCGAAGCGTCCGGCTTCCTTGCTGTCCGAGTAGCTCTCCCCGGGACCGCGGCCGTACCAGGCCACCCGCTCCAAATCTCCCGGGAGCTGCAACTGCAGCCCGATCTTCGGCAGCATCGACGGCGGCGTGCCGATCGGCGATCCGGTTACGTCCATAATGATGAGCCCGTCTGCCGTCACCGTATAAGACGTCTCGCAGCGGAAGCCCCAGTCATATACCGGCGGCGCGATCCGCGAGGACCAGGCCAGCCGGACCGCGTCCGCGCCAAGCCGCTCCCAGCGGAAATCGTCCACCCGCTCGGTCAGCCGGTCCAGGTGCGCCTTCCGCCAGTCCGCCAGCACATACATATCGTTGTCGATCGGCGCGCGCCAGAAGTTCAGCCGCGGGCCGCGCCGGATCAGCTCTTTGCCGTTCATCCGCAGCGAAGTGATGCCGGGTTCAAGCCCGCCGGCTTCCAGGCAGAACCGGTCGCTTGCCACAATCAGCGCATGCCCTCGTTCCTGAACGGATAGGTCCCGGCGCAGTCTCTCAGTCTCAGCGGACCGGGCTGGCTGATGCTGTGACGCCTCTGCCGGAGCCACAGCCGGAAGCGCCAGCTGCGCCCAGGCGACTTCATGCCCCTGCTCCGCCCAGCTGCAGTCGGCCGCCAGCGTGAAGCCGACGTTCAGCCACCGCTCCGTCCCGGCTTCCAGGCCGCTTTCGGGACGATCCCACGCAAAGGGAAGCGCGAGCTCCGCCGATTCCCCCGGCCCCACGGCCGGAAGGGTCAGCACTCCGCTGCGCAGGGTACGCCCGTCGGCCGTGACGCTGTAATCGGCCTGAAGATGTTCAAGTGTTATAAAGTCATACTTGTTCGTGATGCGGATGTGCCCAGCTTCCGCCCACTCCACACGAACCGGCTCAATGATTTTCTTGTATTCGATCAATCCAGGCGACGGCGTGCGGTCGGGGAAGACCAGGCCGTCGAGACAAAAGTTCCCGTTGTTCGGCACGTCGCCGTAGTCGCCGCCGTAAGCGTAATCGTCACGCCCGTCGGCCGTGCGCCTGCGCAGGCCGTGGTCGATCCATTCCCATACGAAGCCTCCCTGCAGGCGGGGAAACTTCTCGAAGGTATCGAAATACGCCCGCAATCCGCCGGGGCCGTTGCCCATCGCATGGGCGAACTCGCACAGAATATGCGGCTTCGGATGGTCCGTCAGCTTCCCGAAGCCCTCCATCTTCTCCACGGAGGAATACATCGTGCTGACGATGTCGCATACCTCCGCTTCCCGGTCCTCTTCGTAATGCACGAGGCGCGTCGGATCGTTCGCCTTGCACCACTCGGACATGGCGCGGAAGTTGCAGCCGAAGCCCGACTCGTTGCCGAGCGACCAGAAGATGACGGAAGGATGGTTTTTATCGCGCTCCACCATGCGCCGGACGCGGTCGACATAAGCTTCCGTCCAGGCGGGATCGTCGCTGAGGCGCGAAATGTTCCCGAGAGGCTCAAACCCATGCGCCTCCAGATCCGTCTCCTCCATCACGTACAGTCCGTATTCGTCACAGAGTTCATAGAACCGCGGATCGTTCGGATAATGAGCCGTTCTGACGGCGTTGATATTGTGGCGCTTCATCATCAGAATGTCTTCGCGCATCGTGGACAAAGTCACGGTTCGGCCGGTATCCGGGTGATGGTCATGCCGGTTGACTCCTTTGAGCAGGATCGCCCTGCCATTGACGAGAAATCTGCCGTCCTTCACTTCGACCTGCCGGAATCCCGCCCGCTGCGCGATGATCTCGGTCTGACTCCCGCGTGCATCCGTTACCGTGATCAGCAGATGGTACAGAGCGGGATGCTCTGCGCTCCACAAAGCCGGATGGGCGACAGGCAGCCGGACTTCCAAGATACTCATGCCGTTTGTCACCGATTCATTCGCAGAGGCCGCTTCCTGCCCCGCGGGATCCAGCAGCCGCAGCGCGACACCTCCGTCCGGTTCAACCCCTTCCAGGTCGAGCCGGACGGCCAGCACCCCCTGCTCAAACTTTGCGTCCAGCTCGGTCACCACCCGGTAGTCGGCGACGCGGATCGAGGCGGGCTCGGCGATCAGGTAGACGTCCCTGAAGATGCCGCTCAGCCACCACATGTCCTGGTCCTCCAGGTAACTGCCGTCCGACCACTGATATACGCGAACGGCCAGACGGTTGATCCCCGGCTGTAAATAAGGCGTAAGGTCAAACTCCGAGGTCAGCCGGCTCCCCTGGCTGTAGCCGACGAACGAGCCGTTCAGCCACACATGGAAGGCGCTGTCCACGCCGTCGAATTTGACGGTAATCCGTCTTCCCTGCCAATAGGGCGGCAGCTCGAATTCCCGGATGTAGCTGCCTGTTGGATTGTCATTAGGTACTCGGGGCGGATCCACCGGAAACGGGTAGTCCAGGTCCGTATAATGCGGGCTGCCATATCCCTGCAGCTGCCAGTGTCCCGGCACCCGGATGTCCGCCCAGTCCCAGCCGGCCAGCGCTTCTTCCCGAAAGTCGTCCGGCGCCAGCTCCGGCCTGGGTGCATAGTGAAATTTCCAAATGCCGTTCAGCGATTGAAACCAGGGCGAGCTTCCGCGGTCGCCGCTCAGCGCCCCTTCGGCGTCCGCATAAGGAATGAAATAGGCTCTGCCTTTCATCCGGTCTTTTTCCATCACGGCGAGATCGTTCCAATCCCGGGGCAGGTTCGTGTTGTGCATGCTTTCCCTTCCTTTCTCTCTGGATGCATCTCCTCACTTGATCGGGAGAGGCGTCAGCCTTTGATGCCCGTGCTCGCAATGCCGCCGACGATATAGCGCTGTGCGAAGAAAAAGATGGCGAGCGGCGGAATGGAGATCAGGCAGGTGATCGCCATAATCGACTGCATATCCACGCCGTACATGCCCTTGAACTGCGACAAGCCCAGCGTCAGCGTGTATTTGGTCTGATCGTTCAGAAAAATGAGCGGTCCGAGGTAATCGTTCCAGCAGTTCATCATTTGGAACACTGCCACCAGGATGAGCGACGGCCCCATCAAAGGCACGATCACCCGCATCAGCACGGTTAGCTTGCTGGCCCCGTCAATCGTAGCAGCTTCATCTAATTCCCGCGGTAATGTCATAATGAATTGTCGCAGCAAAAAAATAAAGTATGCGGAGCCGAACCAGGACGGAACGATCAGCGGCTTGAGCGTATTGATCCATCCCAAATAATTGAACTCCATATACTGCGGGATCATCGTCACTTCCCACGGAATCATCATCGTGGCCAGCACGATCAGAAACAGCAGGTTCCGTCCTTTGAATTCGAACCGTGCGAAGCCGTAGGCCACAAGCGTACAGGACACCAGCTGGCCGAGGGTGGATAGCACCGTGACGATCAGCGTGTTTTTCAAAAACAGATTAAAGGGCTGAATATTCCAGGCATCCGCGAAGTTGCTGAATCGGAAGACGGACGGAATCCATTTGGGCGGAAACAGATACAGCTCCTGCGGAGACTTGAGCGCAGTCGTAATGGCCCAGAACAATGGAGCGATAAAGAGCAGAGAAAAGAGGATCAGCGCAAGATAGCTCAGCGTCTTCTTCATCATGCCCGGCCTCCTTTCGCCGGCTTCGGTTTCTTCTGCGGTCCGCGCTTCATTTCGCCCTCGTAGAACACCCATGCTTCCGACGACTTGAACACCAGGAACGTCAGCGTCAGCACGATCAGGAACATAAACCAGGCGTTGGCGGCGGAGTAGCCCATTTTGAAATACTTAAATGCGTTCTCATACATGTACATCGCGTAAAAATACGTCGCCTTCATCGGCCCCCCGCCCGTCAGGAGCAGCGCCAGCGTCAACTGCTGGAACGCCGCGATAATCGACGTGATCAGGTTGAACAGAATCGTCGGGGTGATCATCGGAACCGTGACGCTGACAAACTGCCGAAGCTTGCCTGAGCCGTCGATGGAGGCGGATTCGTACAGGTCCTTCGGGATGCCTTTGAGCCCCGCCAGAAAAATCAGCATCATCGAGCCCTGTCCCCACAGGCTGGCGACGACCATGGCGACCAGCGACCAATTCGTGTCGTTCAGCCAATCCGGCCCCTGAATGCCGAAGACCGACAGAAAGTAATTCAGGATGCCGTAATCGCCGCTGTACACCCAGGACCAGATCATGGCCAGCGCCACGCCCGAGATAACAGAAGGGAGGTAGAACGCCGTGCGGAATATTGCGCTGCCCCGAACCTTCTGGTTGAGCAGCATCGCAAGCCCGAGGGCGACGACGATGTTCAGCGGCACGAACAGCACGGCGAATTTCAGCGTTACCATCAGCGATTTCCAGAACAGCGGATCGTCGGTGAACATTTCCACGTAGTTGCCGAGCCCGATAAACGTCACTTTGCCGACGATCGGCCAGTCAAAGAACGAAATGACGAGCGAAAACAGCAGCGGTCCCAGCGTGAAAACCAGGAAGCCGAATATCCACGGAAAAATGAAGAGGTAGGGAGCAGCCCCACCTCGTCTGCGTTTCTTCAAGGCCTTGAGGGCGGCTGACTGTTCCCGTGCCGGGTGGAGGTAGGTTTGAGCCATTCTCAAAAACCCTCTTTCTTCAGGTATTATTTCATGTAGCGCTCGCTGTCCTTCACGGCCTGGTTCAGCACATCCTGGGCATTGCTGCCGTGCATGACTGATTCCACCGCGGCGGAGAGCTGCCGGTTAACCTCGTTCCACTTCGGATTCAGCAGGAATGCCGGCGTGTTGTCGGAACGCTCCAGCATCGTGTAGTACGGCTTGTAGAGCGGATCCTGGTCCTTTTTCAGCTCATTGACGACGCTTTGACGCACCGGAAGGTCCGCTACCCGCATTTTGATCGACGCATCGGATACGTAGAACTTGATAAACTCCCAGGCCAGATCCTTCTGCTTGGAGTCCTTCGCGATCGACAGCGCCGATTCAGCCAGCACCCCTTTGACCGGTTTGCCCGGGAAGGCCGGCATTTCAACCGTGCCTACGTCGACACCTGCCTGACGGAACGATTCCAGCGGCCAGATGCCGCTTTCCCACATGGCGATTTTACCTGCCTTAAAAATGTCGTCGCCGCTCTGCTGCCCTTTCCCGCCGGTCAGTACGGCCGAGCCGTTCTTCAACATGTCGCCGAACATCTGGATCGCCGCAGCGGTGTCCTTGCTGTTCATGTAGCCGTCGATCGTCTTGCCGTCAGGGGAAATGAACGAGCTGCCGTTGCTCCATACGAACCCCTGCAGATCGTAAGTGTCGTTCTCCGCACGGACGCCGAAGCCGTACTGCTTCTTGGATTTATCCGTCAGCTTTCCGGCCATCTCCTGGAATTCGGGCCAGGTCCAGCCGTCCTTCGGATACGGCACGCCCGCCTCGTCAAACAGCTTCTTGTTGTAATACACCACCCGCGTCGTAAAGCCCGCCGGAATGCCGTACAGGGTACCGTCGATTTTGCCGTAATTGAACAGGCCCTTGTAAAAGTCGTCAATATTTAAATCCTTGTCTTTGTCCGCATAGCTGTCCAGCGGCTCCAGCGACTGGTGATAGGTCGGAAAATCCCACATGTACATGACGTCGGGCGGATTGGCGGCGCCGAAGCCCGCCGCGAGCTTCTGATCAAAGCCGTCCGCGTAAGCCTCCACCTGCACCTTCGTGCCCGGATGGCTCTCTTCGAACTTCTTGGCGATGTCCTGCTCAATTTTGAGCGCATCCCCCGTATCCCAGGTCGCAAAGCGGAGTGTCTTCTCCGATCCGGAACCGCCGCCCTGGCCGGCTGTTTCGGCCTTGCCTCCGCTGCCGCCGCATGCCGACAGGGACATCATCAACGCCGCTGCAAGAACGATAAGTGAAACCTGTTTTTTCAAATTGTCAGCTCCTCCCGCGAATGAGGCATATCATTTTTGAACCGCTTTCATCGTAACGCTTTTGAAAGCGGTTCAAAACGTGCATTCATCGGCAATTTGGCGTCTTTTTGTTTGAAGTTTCATGCGGGGTGTCAAACTGTCCGGTCCGATTCACCTTTTTGCACGGTCCGGAATTGGCTTGGGGTCTGACCCGTACATCGCTTGAACCATTTGCTGAAATATTTGCTGTCGCCAAGCCCCGTCCGCTCGGCGATATCCTGCATCGTCAGGTCCGTATCCCGCAGCAGCCCCTGGGCCAGCCGGAGCTTCCGCTTGTATTGGAACGCGATAAAGCTGTCGCCGACCGTCTTTTTGAACAGGATGGAAAAATGGCTGCGGCTGAGTCCGACCTCTTCCGCCAGCTCGCTCGCCGACCAGTCGGAACCGGGCTGCTCATGAAGCAGCTGCACCGCTTTTTGAATCGGCTCAGGCCAATCTCCGCCGGATACCCCGTACGCCCGTTCCAGCTCGGCCTCTTTATGCAGGAAGCGGAACGCTTCCGCGATATTGCTGCTGGGGCCCAAGGGACCCTTGGCGGACCATTTCAGCAGGCCATGGCTGCCTTTGGCTTCGATCAGCAGGCTGTGTGCCGCCTCCTGCAGCCCTTCCGGCACGATCCAATAGCAGGCGTCAGCGCCATAGGGGATTACCGCTTCACTGCCCGAGCTGTGCCTGTCCTGTTTCATCTTCAGCCATTCGGCCCACGGCATGCCGCAGCCCTCCGTCCGGACATGGTACACATGCACGTCCTGGCCGCCGAAACGCCACGCTTCCGCGCGAAGCTGCTCCAGCTCGGCGGGAAATCTTCCGCTGCTGCCGCTGAGCCAGCCGAACAGGAGCGCTTCCAGCTTCTCCCCGTCCAGTGGTGCCGGGGACGGACGCCGCTGAAGCTCCCGCCGCATCTTCTCCAGCAGCCCTTCCAGCTCCTCGTCCTCAAACGCGGTCTTCAGAAGGTATCCCGACGCCCCGAGCTGGATTCCCTGCTGCGCGTATTCAAAGTCCCGGTGGCAGCTGAGCAGGATGATTTTCGTCCGTTCCTCGGCCTCCTTAACCCTGCGCAGCAGCTCGATTCCGTCCATCTCCGGCATCACGATATCGGTAATAATGATGTCCGGGCGGTGTTCTATGAAGGCTTCCCACGCACTCGCCCCGTTGGGCGCGTCGGCCACGACTTCCATGCCGAACCGCTCCCAGGGCACCGTCGTTCTCAGGCCTTTGCGCACGATACTCTCGTCATCGGCGATCAGCACTTTCAAGTTGTTTGCGTTCTCCATCCGGATGCTCCTCCTTTTTGGGCCAGCGAATCAGAATCGATGTTCCCTCTCCCTTGATTGAACGTACCGTAAGCCCGTACCGCGGGCCGAAATGCAGCTTGAATTTCTGATCCGCGTTCCGGACGCCGAGACCTCCGCGGCCGCGGGGCTCGGGATTCGGAGCGAACAGCTGCGCGAGCTTCTCTTCGCTGATGCCGGCCCCGTTGTCTTTTAGCTCCAGCAGCAGTTCTTCCCCCTGCTCCAGGACGCGCAGCTCGATGACGCCGGCCCCGTCGGTAAAACCGTGGAAAAAGATGTTCTCAAACAGCGGCTGCAGCGTCATCCGCGGGATGACAAACCGCTTCAAAGTTTCCTCGCAGTCCAGCTTATACTGGAATACGGCTCCATAACGGATCTCCTGAATCTTCAAAAAATGCCCGATCATCCGCAGCTCCCGCTCCAGCGTGACGAGCTCCTGCGATATATCTAGATTGCCCTCCAGCACCATCGTCAGGTGGTACAGCATCCGGCGGATCTCCTCCGCCCCTTCCAGCCTCGCCTTCCACTGGATCGAGTTCAGCGTATTGAAGAGCAGGTGCGGATTGATCTGATAATGAAACGCCTTCAGCTCCGCCTCCTTCTTGAGGCGCTCGCTTCGCTCCACTTCTTGGACGAGCGACTGCACGCCGCTGACCATCCGGTTGAAGCTGATATCCAGGCTGCCGAGCTCGTCCCGCCCTTCGACCGGAACCCGCGTATCCAGCTTGCCAAAGCTGACCTTCTGCATCGATTCCTTCAGGGCACGGATGCGCCCCGTAAACCGGGACGTAAACAGATAGGCCAGTCCGAAAGCGAGCAGGCAGGACCATACCGCCACGATAAGCGTGTTCGACCGGATGACTCCCGACGACTGGTAAAACGCCTTGGCAGGCAGCCGCGCCTCGATCTTCCAATGGTTGACGGACAGCGTCTTGTCCCAGATGATATCGTTGTCTCTCGGCGTAAAGGATTCCGAGCTTTCGTACACGGTCCGGCCGTCCGGCGCCTGAATCGTAAGATGCGCCTTCGTGTCCTCCTCGAACTGCCGGAACATGCGCAGCAGCTCCCGGGCGTCCTCCTCGATCAGGATCGTGCTGCCGTCCTGGGCGCCGCCCGGGTTCCGGATTGGCACCGCCAGTCCGAGGACCGCCGGGCCGGCTTGCTCTGAGGCGGATATCGCATGGTTCTGCATATAGAAGCCCAGCCAGGAAGGGCCGCTATTCGTGACGGGCACGCTCTTCCAGGCCAGAATACCGGCGAGCTTGCCGACGTCAAGGTTATTTTCGCCGTAATAATAACCCGACGGCGTAATAATATAAATCCCGGCCGTCTGGTCGTTAGCCAGCGACCTCAGGACGGATTCGAAGTCGTTCTTCTCCATAATTTCGCCGTAACTGACCGGCGGGTTGCTTCCGAGGTCCGCATGGGCGGGATCCAGCAAATACGAGTAGATCGTCTGGCTCATCTGTTTCATGCGGCCCAGCATGGAGTCCGACTGCTGCTGCAGCTGGGCCACTGCGTTCTCGCCGTAACGGCCGAACTGGGAATTGACCGTCCTGGCGGACTGGTAATAAGAGAGCGCCCCGAGCGAGAGCAGCGGAATCAGCGTCACAATCAGAAAACATACGAGCAGTTTGGTCCGGATGCTGCGGTAAGCTCCTGCCGGAAGCCAGCGCCGCAGCGGTCCGTGCCGGCGGTGATTCATGGCGGATCCCCTCCTCTTCACGGTAGTCGTCTATCTGCATTCTAGCATGGACGGGCAGGGGACGGAGCCCTTTCGCCGCGCAATTGTTACCGCTTACATAAGTCCGTGGTCAAGCGCCTTGTTTGCGGAAGCCAAGCACCTTCCGAAACGGGAAAAGCACCTCCCCGGTGACTTTTCCAAAAAGTCCCTTCCGAAGAAGTGCATGGTCCCGCTATAGTTCCCCGTATTCGTGCCCGAGGATCAAAAATACGCTCGACGTCCAGGTAAAAGCCCGGTCCCGCAGCCCTTCGCCCGTCAGCGCGTCGAAGTTTTCCGCCATGCCGCTCTTGTTCAGCATACGGCAGAACCGCTGGGCCACCTCTCTGGCGAGCTCCGTATCCCCCGCCGCGGCGACGCCTTCCACGAGCAGCATGGTGGACGGCGCCCAGATCGGCCCCCGCCAGTAGCCGTCGGGCTGGTAATACGGGCTGCAGACGCTTTCGGTCGCCCAGCCGTTGCCGGTGAGAAATCGGTCCTCCTCCCGCAGCCCCTGGAGCAGCGCGGTCCGGACCGCTTCCGGCAGCCGCTTGCCGAGCAGGATCGGCACGAACAGCAGCAGGCTGTCGCCTTGGGAACGCTCATGCGTCCCCGACCGGCATGCCGTGAACCTGCCGTCCTTCCAGAAGTGGCGGAGCATGGCGTCCAGCGTATCCCCGGCAAGGCGGCGCCACCGCGCCGCTTCCTCCGCCTTGCCCAGCAGCCCGGCAATCTCGGTAAGAAGCTCCGCCTGCAGAATCAGGAAGGCGGACAGGTCCGGGCTTTCCACCGGAATGCCGTTATTGAACGCCGTGCTGTTGTCCCAGCCGGAATCGTTGCCGTGATTGTACTGGGGAATGCCGTCGCCATCGCCGTCCCGGTACCGGAACCACCAATCCGTCCATTTGGACAGCGGCCCGTATACTTCCCGAAGCTGCGCTTCGCCGATCCAATCGGTCCGGCGCATCATCCAGCCGAGCGTCCAGCCGTGAATCGGCGGCTTGTTGCAGTTCCACAGCTCATACTTGTCATTGATGAAATCGGGAAGCAGCCCGCTCTCATCCTGCCGGTCGAAAAAGATCATGAACTGGTCCCACGCCAGCTTCGGATCGTGGCGCACCAGCGCCATGGCGTTAAAGCAGTGATCCCAGCTCCATATATTCGTCATCCAGTTCTTCGACATGTACATCGCCGGACGCGTCAGGCGGCCTTCAGCCGGGACGAGGCAAGACCATGTAATGTAAGCCGCCAGTTCCCGTCCTTCCCGCCAGCGATTCGGAACCGCGAGGCTGTGATCCAGCCAGGCCGCAAATTCGGCCTCGGCATCCTTTACCACCGCCTCAAAGGGCTCCCACGCCGGCCGCGGCTCCCACACGGTCCGGAATTCTTCGACGGCGAATTCTGCATCACCCGCGGCTCCGCCTGCCATAAACTCAGCCACGATGCGCGAGCTCTTGATCTTGTCCCAGATCACTTCCATCTTCATGCAGCCGGCGAGACGGGTCAGCATAAACCGGCATTCGTGCGAAAAGCTGTTCACTTCCCAGCTGCCGGGCGCCGCCTCGTAGGCATAATCGTAAGCCGCCGGCTGAAAGGTCAGCCGGATGCCGCAGCCCCGGGTTCGGAAGCGCACGGTGCGGCTGTCCGAAATGCACAGCTCTGCATAAGCACCGCCGTCGAAGGCAGCAAGCTTCACGCTGGCGGGATTGGCTTCGGCCTCGAATGGCAGAAGACCTCCGGCGGCATCCAGCAGCTCGATGTGGAACACCTCACCGAATTTGTCGTCTCCGCCCCGGACGGTGCGCAGGTACAGCCCGGCCGGTCTATTTTTACCCTCAGGCAGCAGCGATACCGCCAGAAACGTCTCTCTGCGGCTGAAGGGCACCACGTTCAGGTCAAAGTTCATGGCTGTTCTCCTCTTATCCAGGAATATAACGCTTTCATTGTAAGCTGCGGCGCCTGGAAGGGAAACGGCCAGGTGTTTCCATGTACCTGCACATTTGTTGGGAACAGCTTTATTTTCCGGGCAGTCGTGTCTTTTTGTCAGGTGGGATGGGGTACGTTTGTTAGATTTGGCAATTTGCCTCCCTTACACGCCCCATTCTTTTCGGGCATCGGCAACCGGTTTCGGCGTCGTTTTGCCCCATGCGTAATGGCCCTTTGGCTTGCGGCCCACCCATCTCTCATCGACAGGCTCCGAAGTAAGCTGATAGCGGGTATCTGAACTGATCCGGTAGCGGTCCGTCGTGTTGTTAAGCGAAGTATGCATCATGTACATGCCGAAAATAATGGCATCGCCCGCTTCGAAAGACGTCGTGGCCCATTGCCCCCCAAACGTATCGACGATCTCCACCGGGTCTTCGGAAAACCAGCCTGTCGCGACATTGTCCCGGTCTACATCCATTTCACCGTACGTTTGCCTTATTTTGCTGAAATGCTGGGAACCCAGGCACATGGCCAACGTTCCGAGCTCAAGTGGCGTGTCTCCGAAAGGAGTCCACATCGTATATACGTTTTTGGTGCCCCTTCCCATATACACGACGTCGTAATGCGCGCCGGTATTTCCGCCATGGGCTACGGCCCGCGGCCATTTATAATCGTATGTCATCGATTTGCCGCCAAGCAGACGGTCAAAAAAATCCAACACCGAAGGATGGTTTACCACATCCAAAAATCGGGGAAAATCCGCCTGCAGCTCTTCCGCGCCGCCGCCCCACATCATGCTGCGGTTGTCTTGGGAAATACGCCCTTCGTTCAGCGGAGCCCCCGGCTCCAATCTGCCCATGGCCTGGAGTTTGCGTAAAAACTCCTCCCTTGCGGATAGCACCCGCTCGCGGTCGTGAAATCCGCGGATCAGCAAGTATCCCTCCTCCGCCAGGCGCAATCTCAGCGCTTCCGTGTCCTCCATAATATCATTGCTGCTGCGCAGCTCGGTCAAATACCGGCTTCCCATCGCTAGCTCCCTCTTACCGATCGTCACGTTCATACCGCTCTCTCCTTTCAAGGTATTCTTCGCATTCCTGCCAGAAGCAGAAGATTCCCCCTCATCATAGCCCCTGCTCCTGGAGAAAGTCGTTAATCGAAACCCGCCACAATTTACGCAAAACCGCACCGGCTGCCTCAATGGTGGTCGCGGCGCTGCTTCGTTCTCCATTCCGATGGAGGACAACCTTCGGTCTTTTTGAACCACAGCGAAAAGGAGTGCAGCTGGGCAAAACCGATCTGCTCGGCTATGGCCTGCATATCCTTGTCGGTCGAGCTGAGAAGCCACTTGGCTTCTTCCAGGCGGCACATCTGCTGATACCGCTTGGGCGTCATGCCGTAAGCTTTGAAAAACCGTTTGCGGAAGCCTTCCTCCGACAGGCCGGCCATCTCTGCGAGGCTGCCGATGACGATCGGGTCCTGAAGATGCCGGCGAATATAATCGCCTGTATGCGATACCGTGAACGACTGCTGGTCCGGGTGGGAATGCTCGTTCAAAAACAGCAGCAGAATTTCGATCCAGGCCAGATCATTTCGGACCGGCTCTTTCAGCGTAGACGAACGGCTCCTCAGCCATTCCCGGAACAGCCGCTCGTAGCGGTCCTGGTCGAGGCGCGATAAGGCAATGAGGCGCGGTTTGCCAAGGACGATCAGCCGCTCGAACAGCTCACGTACGTGCACCGGCAGTCCGTCGGCGAGCACAACCCCGAACCGGATCGGCGTGATCGCATGGAACGAATGCGTGGCTAGGGACGGAATCAGCGCAACATGCCCGGCTTCGACCCGCCTTTCTTCCTGTTCATGGGCAAAGCGCCCGCTTCCTTCCAACACCACGGTGATTTCCAAATCGGGATGGCTCCACTGCCGCTCATCTTCCCAGTCCCTGCCGTGGGTCCCGATAAAACCTCTAATTTCGGGCAAGATTGCTCCACCCTCCTTGTCCGCCAGCTTGGACCAAGCCAAGCGCGTGATGATGATATGTTCACTATACATCAGTTGCGCGGAGGAGCTACAGTCCCAAGCCTTATTGCTTGTCCATTCTTTTTCCGTACCTTAGCTATGGGACATGGTATAATCAGGAAAAGCCATGTGTTATTGGTATATTGTCAGATAAAGGAGGAACGGTTACATGGGATGGTCGGAACTGCGGGCGGTGCCCAATGATTACGATGAGGAGATCCATGCGATCGATGCGCAGCTGATCGAACTGCTTAACCGCCGGAAGGCTCTGGCGAAAGGGCGCCGGTGTTTTCCGCCTAAGGAAGTGATGAAGGAATTCGAGGAGAAATTCGGGGTCAAACCGCCATATCTGAATTGGCTGTTTCAATCGATCAACGGTGGCTTCCACCGCTCGCGACCTGACGGCCCCGGTGAGCTGCAAGGCGTTATGCAAATCCTGAAGACGACAGTGATGGATGGATTCCAGTATGTCATCACCCATGCGATGCAGCATGAGCATGGCAGTATCGTGCATGTCGAAATCAAACAGCTGGAGCATGCGGAGGATTTCACCGATTTTCGCCCACTTCTACAACTGGAAGTCACGAGCCCTAAGGAAGAATACAACGTACAGCGCAGCGGTTCCCGTGGGGGCGGAGGAGCCAGCTCCATGTCCTTCCTCGTCGAACCCCGTCTGCCGGAACATCTGGACGCCGTTCATTTTGCGCTGATCCCGTTTGAAGAGCCTATGGAATTCAGGCGCAGGGAGACTTTTCTCGATCAGGAGGTTCATTTCGAGTAAATGTGCATTCGCGGAAGAATCGCAATTGAATACGCCGGTCCTGAGGAGTACCGAAACAAAGAAGCAGGCAAGTGGCCTGCTTCTTTGTCATGTAACTGAATCTATGGCCGGTAGCGCAGCGTTTGCTCATCCTGTAGTAGATTTCTCGTCAATAGGGATTTAATGCAAGGTGCTCGATGATGGGCCCAAACGCCTCTGCTTCGGTGAAAAAGCGCTCCGTGTCCTCCCCGCAAAATATTGCGGATACCGACAGGCGGAAGATGACCGCCCGTAACAGCATTTCCCGGTAATGACCGTCATCCGGCAGCAGACCTAGATCTGAAAGCGGACATCCCTGCCAGGCAATGCCGTCGCAGACAAGAATCGCTTCGGCATACGCCTCTGGGGCAACCGTCGGGGAAAAGTCGATGATCAGCGGACCGAGCGCCTCATCGAACAGGATGTTCCCGGCCAGATCGGCGTGGATCAGCTGAACGGTATATTCCCCGCTTCTCTTGACCTTTCCGAGCAAACCTGCCAGGAAATCCTTCACGGGGTCAGGGGACCCGGCCGGGAGTCCTTCGGTCTGCCACGCGATCCGGTGGCCATGGGACCAAGGATGGTCCGGCTCCGGAAACCCATCATAAGGTATGGCGGCTAGATCCCGATGGTACAACCGGGCGACCTTAAGCTTTTGTTCCAAGTGACCCTGAACTTCCCTGCCCGGCTCGAAACGGCTGCACGTCCATCCATCGCTGACAAAAGAACCGTTCCGTGCGTGTATCGGTCTGGAAATCCGGTAACCGCGCGGCTGAAGATCATGCATGATGCCAAGCACCCACTCGGCATGCCGGACGTTTTCCGACGGCTTGAGAACCGCGTCCTGTACTTTAACGGTTGTATTTTGCCCGCCTTCGAGAGGAAGCGCCTCCCCTTGAAGCCCGAACGACTTCAGAATCTCCTCAGACAAAAGCATGATCCATCACTCCATTTCTCATAACTTTCCCGTCTTACTAGCTGTATTAATCATGGCCGGAACCATGTTGTTCCAAGCCAATGTTCCTACTCCCCGCATTTCACCAGCCTTCTCCGTTCCTGATCCCAACGCCATTCGGGCTTCGCACCGCTCAGATGGACGCCGCCGTACCACCCGTCAATGCCGCACCGTTCCAGGTAATCCTCACCGCTTAAAACCCGGGTCCCCCATTCCGTGATCTTGACCTTACTGTCCCGGAAAGCCGGAGAAGATCCCGCATAGCCGGGGAAGTCTTCCGCCCCCTCCAGCGTTAACAGCGGACTTGGGCCCTGACAAAGGCTGCGCAGGACATCCCAGTACTGCAGGTCACCCATGCCCAATCCGTGCAGCCGGTCGCCAATTTGCCTGAACAGGTCCAGCGGCGAATGAATCCCTTCGCTTACCTTTTCCAAAGTCATCTGCTCCACGATCCCGAGTCCGTTATAAACAGAAGGGTAGCGGGACAGATGCAGCTCAAATGCCTCCTTCACGAACGGGAGCGCCGAGGTGTCCTCCTCCAAAAGCTGCTGGAGCTTCATCGGATCAGGCGAGGTGTACGCCTCCCAAACCTTGCTCCCCAGCTTCAGCTCTTCCGCTCCGATATGGTGCCAGGTTCCGGATAACGTCTTCATCTGGCTGGCCGATAGCTGGCCGAGTCCGCGGAACAAGCCGACTCCCGGATAATCTCCGATACAGAGCAGATTCAGCTTCGTCCCGCCAAGGGACTGCCGTCCAAACCAGTGCAGCAAATAAGACAGCATCGTCTGGTCGAACAGGTCATGCTCGAACCACAGCACGACTTCGTCATACTGCCGGAAACCGGCCAGCTGCTTCTCCTGGGCTTCGCTGATCCGGATAAACTCATCCGCCGGTATGCCCATGCCTTTCTCAAGATATCCCGCTCGAACCGCACGATTGGCCGGTTCCTCAGGCTCCAGAAATACCGGGCCTTCCGGATATACCTCGCGCCAAACCAGGATGTCCCCTTGAACGACTCCCTGCTTGAGCGTCTCGGCGACCGTATCGCCGTTTACAATATGCAGCATGCGTTTTCCTCCCTCGTGTAAATGCTGGAATACGTGGGCGAAATCGGCGACCGGCAGCGTGCCCCTCAGCTTGCGGCGTGCGTCGAACAGCCGCTTTTTCAGCGTCGTCACCGGCGTTCCCGCATACTCCGAAATTTCCTGCAGACTATACCCGTGAAAATAAAACAGCTGAATCGCCTCCCGCATACCCGGCGATAACGCCTGAACCGAGTCGTAAAGCATCCGGTACAGCTCCTGCCGCGCCACAACCTCTCCGATATCCGGCAGGCCGGGCGCATTCAGTTCCCCCTCCTCCAGTGAGGAAGTCTGCGGCTTTCTGCGGATCAAGCGGTAGCATTGGCGGTGCACAATCGTCCGCAGCCACCCCGGAAAGGCGTCCGCTTCCTGCAGCCGGCTAAGGTGGACGAACGCTTCCGTAAACGCCTCCTGCACCGCCTCCTCCGCCAAATTGTGATCCTGCAGCTTTCCGTATGCGGCTGTATGCGCCATCGCATAATACTGCCGGAAGAGGCGATATAGCGCGTCCCCGTCTCCCTGCCGGGCTTGTTCAATGATCTGCCGCACACCTTCTCTCCTCCCTTTGAACTTGTATTCATCCCTATAGTGCAATATCGGATCCGTAAGGTTACCGAAGCTTCGGAATATTTTTTAAAAAAGCTGAATCTGTTCAGAAAAATTGTTTTAAAGCGGCGTAACTACCGTTTCTTAAAAATATACCTTCTGCCGATCGTTCAGTCGATCGCCTTGGCGATTACGCTGATCGTGCTTGATGCATTTTCGGGAGCAGTTCAAGCGAGACGAAATCAGCGGCCCAAACGATCGAGGCGCCAAGTAAGCAGCAGCACTCCGTTCCCGTCACCCAACGCCCAGGCCCGGAATAGGCTGGTGTATACCATTCAACGATTGGAGCGAACCGCATGCCTCAATACGTACCGCCGGTCACCATCCATACCGTCACCTTTACGGCCCCCGGCACGGTGATCCACTATCCGCAGGTGACCGGGCTCGCCGACAAAACGGCCGAAAACAAAATCAACCACACGATCATCCGTACGATCCAGGACATGCAGCGCGCCCAGCAGGCGGTCCAGACGGGAAGCCAGCCGGAAACGACCGGAAATTTCGAGATCAAAACGAACGAGCGCAGCATTCTCAGTCTGGTGCTGAGCAACTACACCTATTCCACGCCGATGGCGCATGGATACACGATCGCCAAGGGATTGACCTTTTCCATGCAAACGGGGAATACCTACACCTTGTCCAGCCTATTCAAACCGGGCTCCCCCTACCAAGCGGTCCTGACCGCTGCCGTCAAGAAGCAGGTGCAGGACCGGAATCTTCCGGTACTGGATGCGGGGAGCATCACAGTCGCGCCTAACCAGGATTTCTACCTCGCCGACAAGGCGTTGGTGCTCTTTTACCCATTGTACGCGATCACACCCTATTATGTCGGTATTCCGATGTTCCCGATTTCGGTCTATGATCTGCAGGACATCGCCGCTGAAAACGGCCCGCTTACGATACTTGCCGCAGATGTCGTGTGATTGAGCGGCCGCCGTTAACCATTTTCGCAGCCTAAAGTTACCCCCTATCTACAAGCTGGATAACTCCAAAAAAGCAAAGAGCCGCTTCCATATCGTCCGGGAGACGAAGGAACAGCTCTTTTACACGTAAGCCTACGTTCATGGTCACTGTGGTACACGTGGCACACAGCATCCCTCTTACTTGACGCCGTTGTACACAAACGCTTTGATGATATGCTTTTGCGCCAGGAAAAAGGCGGCCAGAATCGGCGCGACCAAAATGACGTTGCCGGCCATCAGGATGTTCCAGGTGCCGCCGCCCTCGACCTCGCGGATTTTGGCGATGCCGATCGGCAGCGTCCGCGCCGTTTCGTTCGTCGTCATGACGAGCGGCCAGAAATAATCGTTCCAGTGCGCGATGAAGCTGAACAGGGCAAACGTCACAAGCACCGGCTTCACCATAGGCACCATGATGCGGATGATGATTTTCCATTCCTTGGCCTGATCCAGGCGGGAAGCCTCCACCAGCTCCTCCGGGATCTGCCGGAACGCCTGCCGGAGCAGGAAGATGCCGAACGCGCTGGACGCGAACGGGAGGATCAGCCCGAGATGGGTGTTCAGCAGCTTGAAGGCGCTCAGCTCCAAATATACCGGCAGAAAGATGAGCTGGGTCGGGATCATGAGCGTCACCATGACCAGGCTGAACAGAAAGCCGGAGCCGACAAACCGGTATCTGGCAAATGCGTACGCAGCCGGAATGATCGTCAGCATCTGCAGCAGCAAAATGCTGACCGAAATGACGGCGCTGTTCGTGATGTAATGCAGGAACGGCCCGGTTTGCCACGCGGAGGCGTAATTGCTCCATACCGGATTCCGGGGAATCCATTCCGGCGGGAAAATCATCGTCTCCGGCAGCGTTTTGAGGGATGTCGAGAGCATCCAGACAAACGGCATGGCAAAGATGAGGACCAGCAGCAGCAGCGCCGCCACGTTCAGCGCCTTCAGCAGCAGGACGGCCGCGGAGCGCACAAGGGCAGGTCTGCCCGGCGCTTCCAGCATGCGTCCTCCGGGAACGGCGACGGTATGCCCGTCAAAGGCACGGTTTGCGGGTTCCACGCGGTTTTCCCCCTTTTTTAAGATCATAGAAGCAGAAGTCGTTACCGGTTAACGGTAATGAACACGGCTGGACAGCAGCCGGAAATAGACGATGGTCAGGATGCCGACGATAAACAGCAGGATCACGCCGGCCGCCGAGGCATACCCGATTTTGAAGAAGCGGAAGCCGGCCTCGTAGATGTAATACACCAGCGTATTGGTCGAGTTGACCGGGCCGCCCTGCGTCATGATCGCGATCGTTTCGAACACCTGGAACGACCCGATCAAATTGATGATGACGAGGAAAAAGATCGTCGGCGACAGCATCGGCAGAATCAGACGCGTGAACGTCGTCCACGGTCTGGAGCGGTCCAGGGAAGCCGCCTCGTATATATCCTGCGGAATGCTCTGCAGCCCCGCGATAAACACGAGCGTGTTATAGCCGAGCCCTTTCCACACGGCCACGATCACCAGGGAGATCAGCGAGGTGCTCGGATGGGACAGCCATTCCAGCTTGCCGAAGCCGAATAGCCCGATCACCCAGTTCAAGAGCCCGTATTCGGGGTCCATCAGCCAGCTCCACAAGAGCGAAATCGATACGAGCGAGATGATATGGGGGCTGAAGATCGCCCCCTGTACCAGGCCGTAGAAGAAGCCGCTGCGGTTCAGCCAGATCGCCATGAACAGGGAGAGTCCGGTCGTCAGCGTAACCGTCAGCACCGTATAAAGGGTCGTGTTCGACAGCACCTGGCGGAAATCCGGCTCCGACAGCAGATCCACGAAGTTCTGGATGCCGACGAACGTTTTTGTCGGGCTGACGAAGTTCCAGTCGAACAGGCTTAAGTACATCATGTAAAAAATCGGGTAGATAAAAAACATGGCAAAGACGATAATTGCCGGCGCGACCATGCTGTACGGGCGCAGCCGTTCCCAGACGGTCATGCTACACCCCTCCTGCTATCAGCTGTCGCGAGGAGGTCTCCTCGTTCGCCGCGCCCGCCGTCTGCATCCGGCTGCCGGTCAGGCTGAAATAATAGAGATGCCCGTGCGGTACGGCGATGCGTACGCGCTCCGCTGTCACCAGCGGCTTCAGAAACGTTTTGACAAAAAACGCTCCCGCCTTGGAACGGATCTGATAGATGTGCTCCGCTCCCAGGCTCTCCCGCGTCAAGATGTCTCCTTCGAGCACAAGCCCTTCCACCGGGGTGTCCGGATTGATCTGTGCATGCTCCGGCCGGAAGCCGACATGGTAGGCTCCGGACTCGGGCAGGACGCGCAGCCCCTTGATGTCGCCGACCTTCATGATGTTCATCGCCGGCGTGCCGATAAACTGGGCGGTGAACAGGTTAGCGGGCTGTTCGTACAGCTTCATCGGCGAGTCCGCCTGCTGGACCGCCCCTTCGTTCATGACGACGATCTCGTCGCCCATGGACATGGCCTCGACCTGATCATGCGTCACGTAGACGAAGGTTGTGCCAAGGCGTTCGTGCAGCTGGATCAGCTCGGTCCGCATCTGGTTCCGCAGCTTCGCGTCCAGGTTGGACAGCGGTTCGTCAAGGATAAACACCTTCGGCTGCTTCACCATCGCCCGGGCGAGCGCCACGCGCTGGCGCTGGCCGCCGGAGAGATTCTGCGGCTTCTTGTCGAGGTAAGGCCCGAGTCCGACGATTTCCGAAATGTCGGAGATCAGTCGCTCCCGCTCCTTGCGGGAGACGCCGCGGTTCTTAAGGCCGAACTCGATATTGCCCCGGACCGTCATGGTCGGGTACAGCGCATAGTTCTGGAACACCATCGCCACGTCCCGCAGGCCGGGCGGCGTGTCGTTCACGCGCTGGCCGTCGATGAGAATATCTCCTGCAGACTGTCTTTCCAGCCCGGCCACCATGCGCAGCGTCGTCGATTTGCCGCAGCCGGACGGCCCGACCAGGACGGTAAACGAACCGTCCCGGATCGTCAGATTGAGGTCCTGAATTACGGTTTCTTCCTTGTATTTCTTGCAAATGCCGATCAGCTCGATTTGGGCCATGCCGAATGCCTCCTTGTTTGGCTGGTCTGTCTCATTGCCTGACAGGTGCTAAACTTACTTGCCAAGCAGCTTATCCGACTTGGCCGCGGCTTCGTCCAGCGCCTGCTGCGGCGTCGTCTTCGGATCGATAATCGCCTTCTGGATCGCATCGCGGACGATCTTGGCGACTTCCGGATATCCGTTCTCCATCGGGCGCGGTCTGGCGTATTTCAGCTGGTCCACGGCGACTTTATACTGCGGATACTGAGTAAAATGCTCCTTGAGCTCCTCGCTTTCCACCGCCGACGTGCGGGTCGGCAGGTATCCGACATGCTTATGCTGGTAAATCGTGTTTTCCTGGGAGGTCATCCATTTCATAAATTCCCATGCCGCCGCCTTCTCCTCGGCGCTGCTCTTCGACGTCATGACGAGCTGGCATCCGCCTGTCGGCACGCCGTAATCCTTGTTGGCCGGCATGAAGGCCGTCTCCAGCTCAAAGCCGTTGCCCTTGGCGATTTCCAAGCTTTGCGCCACGCCGGCGGTCGAGGCGAACTTAAACGCGGAAATTTGGTTCGCCCAATCCTTGTCCGCCGTATCCCCGGCTTCGTCGCCGACCGGCATTTTGATCAGGCCTTCGTTCACCAGCCGCTTCCAGAAGTCCACCGGCGCCACGCCGGCCGCGTCGTTAAACGTTGCCTTTTTGCCGTCCTCGCTCAGCATCGTGCCGCCGCTTTGGGCCACCAAAGCTTCGTAGAACCAAATATCGACCGGCACGGTCATGCCGAGCTTGCCTTTCTCCTTGAGCACTTTGGAGTACTGCTCAAACTCATCCCACGTTTTGGGCCCGGATGGATCCAGACCGGCATCCTTCAGCATCGTCACGTTCTTGTACATAATCGGAGTACTGCGCATAAAAGGCAGCCCGTACAGCTTGTCGTCCACGTAGGCGTTCCCCATCAGTCCGGGGATAAAATCGTCCAGCTTCAGCTGGTCCTTGTCCTTCTCGGCGTATGAGGTCAGGTCTTCAAGCATGCCGGAATGGGCGAACACGCCCGTCGAGGCGATTTCCAGATCCGTGACCGCCGGGGCATCCCCAGCGGCAAAAGCCGCCTGAACCTTCGCATGAAGATCATCGTAATTCCCCTGATGCTCGGCGACCACCTCGATCTTGTCTTGAGACTCATTAAACGTTTGGACCATATGCTGCTTGGCTTCCTCGATCTTGTCGCCGAAGGCGTACCAGTATTTAATGACGATTTTTTTATCCGGCTTGGCCGCTGCCGCCTCCGCAGTCTCGCCGCCGGCCGCCTTCTCGGCTCCGCCGCCGCATCCGGCCAGCATGCCCGTCATTACCGCGGACAGCGTAAGGAGTGCGATCTTTTTCTTGAACATCGATTGATTCCTCCACCCTTGAATTTGGTTTATGTTTGCTGTACAACGACGGCTGCAGCCAAAAAATAAAGAAACCCGAATACCGCCGAGTAGGAACGCTGGCTTAGCGCTCTCGGCAGATCAGGTTTCTCCATAACTCCAACCGTTCTATTTACTTGTCGATTTCATCATAAAGGACAACTATTAACGCGGTTTATGCGGAATATTAACGGGACATCAAATGATCTTTCTTCTCCACAGCTCGGGACGTGACGCGGAAATGGCGGTCGCCCCCTGGTCCAAGCACTCCTGCGCATGGCTGTGTTCATACAGCAAGCCACCGGTGATGATCGGGACTTCCGTAAAGCTCTTCACCCTGCGGATCATGTCCGGGATGCGGGCTGGCATCAGCTCGATGATGTCCGGCTCGGCCTGGGACAGGCTCTTCGCGATGTTCTCCAGTCCTTCGCTGTCGACGAGAAAGAAACGCTGCACTGTGAGCAGCCCCATTTTTTTTGCGGTTCTGATGACGCTGGTTTTGGTCGAGATGATGCCGACCGGGCGGATGCTCTTGGCCAAATAGTCCAGGCCGTAATGGTCCGTGCTGAGCCCGCCGATTTTTTCCAAATGCATGAACACCGGCAGACCGTGCTCCCGGAATACGTTCACATAGCCTTTGGCGACGCCGATATGGCCCATCAGCAGGAAGATGCCGCTCAGCTCATCCCGGTGCTTTAAGGCGATTTCAATGTGGCGGGGGTCTTTGATGGAGGCAATCCGTTTATGCTTGGCGAGACCTTTGAAAAAATGCTCCCGGGTCATAACGTCATTCATGCGTGTACAGCCTCCCTTTCACGAAGGTCGTGATTACACTATATTCAGATTTGCGGCGCAATCGGCAGCGGAACGAGGAGAGCCCGGTCGTCCTCCATCCCTCTGGCATCCGGATTCGGGCTAAAATGCTTCATATGCCGGTGCAGCAGCGCCATGTGATCCGGCAGCGTCGGGTCCATCACTTCGACCGGTGTGATGCGGATCGCGTCCTCCGCGATATCGACGATCCGGAAGCCCGGCTGATCCAGGCAGGCCGACAGCTGCACGAACGACCAGTCCTGCCGGTGCGCGATCGAGTCCATATGCGTATGGCCGTTAAAATAGATGCCGATACCCTGCTTTTGGTTCAAAATGCTCCACATGTCGATGATGGGATGAATCGAGCCCTTGTCTTTCTCCGAGCCCGCCGTCGTGTTGTATACGGGATGATGGCCGAAAACGAGCAGCGGCTTGTCGCCCGACAGTCCGACCTGCTCCTCAAGCCAGCCGAGCTGCTCGGGGTCGAGCCAGCCGCCCCAGTCCTTAAAATCCATTTCCTTGGCCGTGTCGAGAAACACGAGCATCGCTTGGTCCGTGTCGATGGCATGGTACCTCTCCTGGCCCGTAATCTCCAGCACCTCGGCTCTGCGCTGCGCATACAAGTCATGATTGCCCAGCACGTGAATGAACGTCTTGTCCTGGCGGCGAAGCAGATCGTACACTTCGCGAAGCTCGGAGGCCGTGCCGAAGTTGGTGAGATCCCCCAGCGAAATATACAGGTCCGCTTCCTGCTCCAAAAACTGCTCCAGCACCGTTTGATAGAATGCACGCCGTGCTTCCTTCAGCCCCGTCACCGACTCGTCGATTTCGTGGTAATGCAAATCACCCAGCAGCGCCAATCTCATCATTTCTCTCCTCCCGGCTTGTTCGAATTGGATTTTTCCTCCTTCATCTTATCGATGGATTGTTTCCGATCCGTTAATTGGGAAGGTAGTTTATGTAAAATTACGGTTAATCGATTCGGACGGTGCCCGAATTGAGGTGAGCCTCGTCCTGAGTCACCCGCCGAATGATGTTTCCGCTCTGGTCGTAGCCCGTAATTTCGAACTTCATGCCCTGTGACGCATCTAAAAACACATAAAACAACTTGAAGTTTTGCTCGACGGGAACGATCTGCGCCTGCTTTTCATAGCCGGTGGAATCCTTGACCACGATACGGCTGATATCGGGATGCAGGGCGATGACGCAATACAATGGAAAAGGAGTGCTTCCGACGTCCGTGCCTTCCGTCCCCGGAAAGTACTCCGCGTGGAAGCTTTCCTTGCGGGCTTTGGCATCGGAGAGTCCGGGATGATAGTTGGAAGCTGAAAACATTCCGCCCCATACATATTTCCATCCATTGGCGTTTTTCCTAATGTAATCTGCAACCATGGTTGTGCTACCGCTCTGTGATTTTCTTAGAAAAAAAGCCACTTCCCCATCAGCAACCGGATGTTCATGGATCATATAAGACACGAATCCTTTTCCGTTGATCTTCTCAATCGCCTCCACCACCGTCGGGCTTCCTTCCGCTCCCTTGTCTTGAAGGCCGAATAACTTCCCCTCAAAAGCGTAAATAACGACCAGGATGACCGCAGCCAGCACCAGCAGCATAATCAGCCTGTTAGCCCATTGTTTGACCATGAATTCCCTCCTTTCAAACATCCGTCCGCATACACGGCGGCGCCCAGCATTCCGGCCCTGTCCCCAAGCTCGGCCTGCACAATGCGGCAGACACCGGCGGACAGCTGCAGCGCATGGCGGGCTACCCCCTCGCGCACCGGGCGCAAGAGCCGCTCCCCGGCCGCGGCCATCCCTCCGCCTACAATGATCATTTCGGGATTCAGCAGATTGATGGCGTTCGCTAGTCCGTACCCGAGCAGTTCTCCCGTCTCGTGCATCACTTCAATAGCGAGCGCATCCTGCCGGTCATAGGCGTCCGAAATGAGCCGCGCCGTGATTTGCGAGGAATCGTTGCCCGTCCATTCCTGAATGACGCTCGTCCGTCCTTCCGCCAGCTTGTCCGCCAACGTTCGGACCATACCCACCGCGGACACGTAGCGGCCGAGGCAGCCCGAGCTGCCGCAGCGGCACGGCCGCCCTTCCCTGTACATGTTCATGTGGCCGATCTCGCCTGCGCTCGAAGACGTGCCGTAGACCACCTTCCCCTGAACAATAATTCCCGAACCCAGTCCGGTTCCCAGGGTAATGAGCATCAGGTTCCCGCAGCCCCTGCCCGCGCCAAACCGCCACTCTCCGTACATGTTGACGCGCACATCATTATCGATGAAAACCGGAAAAGCGAATTCCTCCCGCATCCGGTCTACAACGTGGATATTTTCCCATTCCGGAAAGTTGGGAGACAGAATCGACAGCCCTTCCCGCGGATCCAGGAGCCCCGGAATGCCCATCCCCATGCAGCTTACGTCCATCGGCCCGATACCCGCTTCCTTCATCAGTTCATGAACGATCCGCTTCATCCGGTTGAGTACATGCTCCGGTCCCTTGTCCGCTTCGGTAGCGTCCATTCTTTTCGCGGCGATCCTCCAACCGGCATCCGCGTCAAATACCGCCGATTTGATCCGGGTTCCGCCGAGGTCCATGCCAATGACAAATTTGCTCATGCCTTCCTTTTCCTCCTCCGGAAATCCTTGGCTGCTGACATAAACCTATCATAAACGACTTCGGTCCGGATATGAATGGATGTGCGGCATTCTTTTCCAGATTTCTCCTCAGCCGGTTTCCTGCAAATGGCATTGAACGCGGCGGTTCTTAATCTATCAGCATCTTGCAGGCAGCAGCATTCACAGGCATTAAATCGTAATCTTTACGTATAGATAGATTGGGGGAAAAATTTTCGCTTGGTACAGGCCGTATCCCTGAGCCTGCTCTATATTCGACAACGAGGATAAAGGAGATGAATCGCGTATGAAAACGCCAGTCATCATATTAAGCGGATTTTTGGGAAGCGGGAAAACGACGCTGCTGCTGTCCCTGCTCAAGGAGTGCTCGGCCAGGGGGCTGACCCCCGGCATCCTGATGAACGAGCTGGGCAAACGGGATGTGGACGGAACGATTCTGGAGGAGCAAGCAGGGGTTCAGGTGCAGAAGCTGCTCGACGGATGCGTCTGCTGCAGCCGGAAAAACGAGCTGCCGCAGGGGCTATCCACCCTGCTGGAGCGGTCGCCCGACGTCATCGTCATCGAGCTCACCGGCGTCGCCGATCCCGAAGAAATCCGCCGTACCCTTCAGGAGCCGGGGCTTGCCGGCCGGGTACGGCACCATTACACGGTGACGATGCTCGACGCGGAGAATGTGCTGGAGTTCAACAGCCGCTTCTCCGCCGACAAAGAGCTGGTCCGCACGCTGCGCAGGCAGATCGAAAGTGCCGATCTGGTCGCGGTCAACAAGCAGGACCTGGCCGCCCCCGGCACGATCGGCAAAATTGAAAGTATGATCCGCAAGCATAATCCAGGGGCTGCGATCGTATACACAGAATATAGCCGGATCGACCTGTCCAGCCTGCTGGACGGGGTTGACCGCCGCCGCGCATCCACGGCCGCTGCCGGCCTGGCTGGTGCACAGTCCACAGCGCAGGAGGCGCTGAGCAGCCGCGCGCAGCACAGGTTCGGTGGAGCTGTTGACCCAGCCGCTTCGCATGCTCACCACCCTGCCCATAACGGTCACGGTGCGGGATCTACGGCCACTGCCTATGCGCATGACGGGCATGACGGCCACAGCGGACATGAACATCATGACGAGGCGGCCTCTTTTTCCAAAGTCAACACCGTTACGCTGACCTTTCCCCCGGCAGAACATAGCCAGGCTTCCCTGTCCAGGGATCAGCTGGAGGCGTTCTTCCGTGAATGCGGAGACGCGCTTCTTCGCGCCAAGGGGCATGTGGCGCTCACCCGCCATGAGCCGGTCCAGCTCGTCCAGTATGCCGGGACGCACACCTTCTGGGAAACCTCCCGTTACCCCGGCGCACCGTATCTCGTTATGATCGGCCTGAATTTGAACGAGGCGCGGCTGAAGGAGCGCTGGTCCGAACTGTTTCGATAACTCTCCATCATTCTGTGGAAGGAGCTGATCCGCAATGACCACCCTCTCCCCTTTTAAAATCGTCCCGCTGCTTCTTCCCGCCGCCTTTCTGATCATCCTGCTCGTCCTGTGGCTGCCAGAGCGCATCGAGCTGCTGGATAACGTCTATATGGACACGTTCAAAACCAGCTTTGTCGGCATTCTGCTGGAGGCGCTGCCGTTCGTGCTGGCCGGGGCGCTGCTCTCATCGCTGCTGCAGGTGTTTGTGCCGGACGAGGTCCTGTCGCGTTGGATTCCGAAGAAGCCGGTCCCGGCGATCCTGTTCGCCTGTCTCCTCGGCGTGATCTTCCCGGTGTGCGAGTGCGGCATGATCCCGCTCGTCCGCCGGCTCATCCATAAGGGTATGCCGGTATATGTCGCGATCGTGTTCATTTTATCCGGACCGATCATCAATCCGGTCGTCTACGGTGCCACCTTCATGGCATTCCGCAGCCATCCGGATCTCGCATACGCCCGGATGGGACTGGCATTCGCCGTCGCTTTCCTGATCGGACTCATCGTCTATGTCACGGTAAAAAAATCGCCGGTGAGATGGTCGATGGAGCGGGAAACCGGCGGGAATGCTCATCTCCATGCCGCCCGGGGCGGACGGCTGGCGTCGGTATTCGTCCATACGTCGGACGAGTTTTTCGACATGGGCAAATATTTGATCATCGGCTGCCTGCTGACGTCGGCCATTCAGACGTTTATGGTCCGGGAGAGCCTCTCTGCCATCGGCGGCCATCCGCTGGGCTCGTATTTGTTCATGATGGGACTCGCCTTTGCGCTCTCTCTTTGCTCCACGTCGGACGCTTTTGTCGCTTCCACCTTCCTGCATACCTTCCCCGCCGGTTCGCTGATCGCGTTCATGGTCCTGGGCCCGATGCTGGATTTCAAAAACGCCATGATGCTGATGGCACTGTTCAAAACCAAGTTTGCCCTCTATCTGTTTTTCCTGATCGCAGCCTGCGTCTTTGTCGGTTCTGTTCTGATTTCGGCCTGGTTGTAAAGTCTTTGCGTGAGAAACCATCCCTAATCCGACTGGAGGTAGAGCCAAGTGAACGACTCCCGCAGCATCCGGCTGCATTACCTGTTCCGGGCGGCCGTTCTGGCGGCGTTCGCCCTCTATATTTTGCACCTGATGCAGCAGGACGCACTGCATTATTACGTCGCGCCGGCCCTGGCGAGATGGATCCGGCTGTGCCCGGTTCCGCTGGGCCTGATGGCGCTCAGCCTGGTGATCCAGGCGCTGCTCGGACGCAGCCAGGTGCTGTGCAACTGCGATCACCGCCTGCCCGCCGGCTTCCTGAAAAGCACCGGCCTGTACGGCCTGTTCATGCTCCCGCTGCTGCTTGGGTTCCTCCTGCCGGATAAGGCCCTCGGCAGCATTGCCGCCGCCAAGAAGGGCATCTCCCTCTCCTATTCGGCGATGGAGCCGGAGAAGGCCGTCCCCAGCGCGTCCACCGTGCCGCAGAAGTCAATTACCGGTACTGCCACAGAGCCGAAAAAGGCCGTCACCTTCGAAACCTCCGATCCGTATGCCAAGGAATTCGCCGAGCTGGCCAAGCTGCTGTACGCCCAGCCCGTCATCCCGGTCTACCCGGCGATTTACTCCGAGACGTTCGGGGCGATCGAAATGTTCAAGGAACAGTTTGCGGGCAAGGAAATCGCCGTATCCGGCTTCGTCTACCGCGACCAGACCGGCGGGACTAGCGGCCCTTTTGCGGTCAGCCGCTTTCTGGTGCAGTGCTGCACGGCGGACGCCACCCCTTTCGGCATTATGGTCGACCCGCAGCACAAGCTGACCCTGCCGGCCGATTCCTGGGTCAAGGTGCAGGGCAAACTGAAGATTGTGCCCCAAGGGGGCAAGGACCTGATCGAGATCGAAGCTTCGCAGATCACGCCGATCGCCCAGCCCCAGACCCCCTACATCTATACAAGTGCCGACTCGGTGGCCGCCTGGAAAGAGCTGCAGAAGGACGCCTCCAAGGCAAAATAGCCGGAAATGACCGGCCCAAAAACCAAGAAGACCCCGGAACGGTGCCGGGGTCTTCTTGGTTTGGAGTTTGCATAGGAATATCTATTTCTGTGGTCCATGCTTCTTGCGGGTACTTCCGGCCTGCGTTCAGCGAAGCTTCGCAACCTCGTCACGCCAGCGGTGCTGCGGCTGCCAGCCGAGCAGGCGCTTCGCCTTCTCGTTGCTGAGCAAGGTCTCATGCCCCTCCAGCGGCGCGCGGATATCCGTCACGCCGGGATACCTGGCGGCCAGCAGTTCGCGGCTCGGAACCGCCATGCTGGAGTCGTCGGCGGCCACGTTGAGGGCCACCGCACCGAGCCCGTCCGCCTCGACGGCCAGCCGGATGGCCGCCGCGGCGTCGCGGGTGTCGATGTAGCTCCACAGAATACGGTCCCGTTCTTCGGGCTTGTCGATAAACGAGGGAAAACGCTCATACCATTCCGGAGGGATGACATTCCCGAGGCGAATGGAGACGACCTGCATGCCGGAACGCCGGTGGAACATGTCGGCGGTCATTTCGTTGACGACCTTGGACAGTCCGTAGCTGTCCTCGGGCAGCTGCGGATGCGCCTCGTCCACGGGCACGTATTGCGGGCTTAAGGGACTGACTGCAAATACGATGCCGTAGGACGATTCGCTGGACGCGATCACTGCTTTGCGGATTCCAAGACCTGCAGCGGCCTCCAGCACGTTGTACGTCGACATGACGTTGTTCCGGAAGGTGACTTCCGGCGTGCGGATATGCGCCGCCGGGATCGCCGCCAAATGAACGACGGCATCAGCCCCGGCCAGCGCACTGTAGGTTTCTCCCAAATCCTCAAGATTCGCAATCAGCGTAGGGCAGAGGTTCTCGTCGGGACGCCGGAAGTCCACGTTCAGCACCTCATACCCCTGCTCGATAAAATGACGCACGACCCACTGTCCAAGCATGCCGCTTCCGCCTGTAATGACGACTTTGGCCACAGGTAACGCCTCCTCTTCGCTTCGATTCAAACCTGGCCGAACCCTTGGCCGGTCCGATTATTTCAGAATGTCTTCGATCCGTTCCTGCACGTCTTCGCTCAGGACGATGCCAGAAGCCTTGGCATTCTCCGTCACCTGCTCCGGACGGCTTGCGCCGACCAGCGCGCTGGCCACGTTATCTTTGCGCAGAATCCACGCAAGGGCCAGGTTGCCGACGGAAATGCCGAGCTCTTTGGCGACGCCTTCAAGCTGCTGCACTTTGGCGATCTTTTCTTCGGTGATGCCTTTGCGCATCCAATCGAGCTTCGCCGCGCGGCTGTCCTGCGGAATGTCGGAAGCCGACGTATATTTGCCTGTCAGCAGGCCTTGAGCCAGCGGGGAGAACACCACTTGTCCGATTCCTACGCGTTCGCTGAGCGGCATGACTTCCTTCTCGATGTAGCGCTCGAACATGTTGTAGATCGGCTGGTTGACCACGATGCGGTCCAGCAAATAACGGTCGGCCACGCCGATCGCTTCGGCGATCTGCGATGCCTGCCATTCGCTCACGCCGACGTACAGCACTTTGCCCTGGCGAACCAGGTCGTCGATCGCGCGCAGCGTCTCTTCCAAAGGCGTCTCCGGATCATGGCGGTGACAGTAGAAAATGTCCACATAGTCATGTCCGAGCCGCTTCAGGCTGGCATTCGCCTGCTCCGTAATATGCTTGCGCGACAAACCGCGGTCATTTGGGCCTTCGCCCATCGGCCAGAACGCCTTGGTCGCCAGCACGTAGGATTCGCGCGGGTACGCTTTCAGCGCTTTGCCGACGAGCTCTTCCGCCGCGCCTTTTTCATATACATTGGCCGTATCGAAAAAGTTGATGCCCAAATCGTACGCCGTTTTGATCGAATTCACCGCATTTTCGCGCTCTACGTAACCGCCATATGTAAGCCAGCTGCCCAAGCTGATTTCGCTGACTTTAAGCCCGCTTCTTCCCAGTCTCCGGTATTTCATTCCATCTACCTCCTTGTTGTCCTCTTACCCTTTTCATTCTATAAAAGTTCATATATGATTTAAAGAAGTGAAATGTTTTTCACTTAATTATATCAAGGGTAGATACTATATAGAGTATAGTTATATACATATAAGGAGGAGAGTCTATGGAAACAGTCAAAAAAGCGAGCAGTTACATTCCGAAAAACCCGACACATATCGAATGCAACATTGAGAAAACACTGGATGTGCTGGGCGGAAAATGGGCCTTTCTCGTCATCCGCGAGCTGTTTTGCGGTACTCTTCGCTTTGGTGAACTGCAGCGCCGTATCCCCAGCGTAAGCCCCCGCGCCCTGACCAGTACGCTGCGCCATTTAGAGGAGCAGGGCGTGCTGGAAAGGGAAGTATTTCCAACCGTACCGGTGACGGTGGAGTACTCGCTCACGCCTAAAGGACAGGACCTGCATGTCATCTGCCACGAAATGAAGCTGTGGGCGGCCCGCTGGACTTAAGTAGCTCGCAGAATCGGTAATGTCATCATGAAAAAAGCTCAGGCACTTAAGCCTGGGCTTTTTGGTATTCCCGTAATATCGCATACATGAAGCAGGCCTTGCGGACGAAGCCGATCGCGCCAAACGCCGACAGCAGCGCCAGCCCAATCACAATGCTCGGCATCAGCAGGAAAATCTGCTCCCATTTCAGCACTCTCCCGCCGCCAACGAATGTCAGGATCTGCGGCAGGCTGATGAATAACGCCAGCGGGATCAAGGTGACGAGCATCCGCAGCGAAGTCAGCCAAACACGGCGCTGCCGGGCCTTTTGTTCCCACCGCTTCCAGCGGAAAAAGAATCCCCGCACCCACAGCAGGACGGTCAGCAGCGTCAGCAGCGCGATCCCCGCTTCGATCATGCCTACGGAAATCGCTGACTTTGGCGGCTCTTCCCCGTTCAAAATGTCGGCGATGCCTGAAGCAAAGGCTCCATAGTTAACCAGTGCATTCAAACCGCTGCCAAACAAGATGACGATCCCGTAGCCGCTCTCCGGCATCAGCAGCTGATCCGCCTGATACGTCCACAAAATGCCGTTATGGCTCACCCTGGCACCATCCACCGTCCATCCCATACCGTAACGGCTGTCCACGCCGGCGGGAACCTTACGCATCGCCGCGATGCCGTCTGGGCTGAGCAGGCGTGCGCTCTCGTAAGTCCCCCCGCCCAGCTGCAGCATCAGCCACCGCGCCATATCGTTTGCGGTCGAGACGTTACCCGCCGCTCCCTCTATGAACCAATCCGGTTCTTTGATAGCGATCGGTTGGCCATAGAGCAGCATGTGGCCCGGTTCTTTAAAGGAACCGGTCAACGCGGCGTCTGTCGTACGGTCCATGTGCAGCGGAGCAAAGATATGCTTTTGCAAGTAGTCCGGAAAAGGCTCCTTGCTCACCGTCTCCACGATCAGCGCGAGCAGCTGATAATTGGTGTTATGGTAATGAAACGCCGTTCCAGGGTCACTGGCGAGCTTGACCTTTTTCAACCGGGCGATCGATTCGCCGAGTGAAGCGGGCTGCGCGGAAAAAGCCATTTCCGGAAACACGGTATCGGCCAGACCGCTCGTCTGGTTCAGCAGCTGCCGCACCGTGATCTCCTTCCCCCTAGGATCGTCCATCCGAAAGGTCGGGAGAAGGTCTGCCGCCTTGTCCTCCAGCCGGATTTTTCCCGCTTCAACCAGCTGCATAACGGCCAGCGCCGTGACCGACTTGCTCAGGGAAGCGACCGGAAGCGGCGTGTCCGGCGTGACGGAGGCTCCGCTTCCGGTTTGCCCGTACCCTTTTGAATATACGACTTCGCCATCGTGGACAATCGCGACAGACAATCCGGGAATCCGGTTCTGCTGCATGCGCGTCTCGATGAACCGGTCGATCCGATCCTCTCGGCCTGCCTCAAGCTTGGGAGCTGCTGCCGCGAAGCTGGTGTACACTACTGAGAAGATGGCAGACAGGAGCAGCACGAGTATCATTTTTCGGGATATGGAAGCCACGGACCTCCGGTATTGTTTATACTCCATCATGAATTGAATTCCTCCTCTTGTATCGTAAGCCCAGTATAGGAGCGAAAACGAAAGAGAAGCTAAAGACAATCCTTAAGAAAGAGTTAAGTTAAACACGAAGATGCTTCGCGCCTGAACACCCACAAAAAAGAGGAGCAAGCGCAAAGCTTGATCCTCTTTTGATCTATCCACGCGAACGCAGGATAGGTTACCCGTTATTCGCGGCATAATCCGCATTCGCTTGTTCCAGCATGGTTTTCCAATCCTTAAAGTCTGTCTGCCGGGACACATGCCGATCCAGCAGCTCATCCGGAATTTTATTCATATCTTCATGGGTTTCCGCTTGAAAATTACCCTCTTCCAAAAAATCCTGGAAGCTGGCAAACGACGAATACTTACGCATAAACGAGCCGTTTAAAAGCTTGTCGAGGGCAACGCGGCCGGAATCTTCCTGCGCCGACTTTTGGCCTTTTAATTCCATCAGCAGATCGTCAAAGGACATGGACTTATTTTTTCTCAGAAGATCACTCCTAAATTGAATTTGTGCTCAGTATAACATATCAGGTTTCATTCTATCTCATACCTTTAAAAATCGGGCGTTTTCCAACCCATCGATTCGGGTCAGGTTGACTAAATATTCCCAGCATGTTATGTTGTTTTTGAACTGACCAGTCAGATCACTCCCGTCCAACCGACGAATGAGAAGGAAAGGACCGATACACCACCGTGAGCAAAGAAAAGATTCTGCACGCAGCCACCCGCGTCTTCTCCGAATACGGCTACCACCGGGCCAGCATGGATGAGATCGCCCAGCGGGCTCAGGTCGCCAAAGGCACCTTGTACTACAACTTTCCGGGAAAGTCGCAGCTGTTCAAAGCCGTGGTGAAAGCCGGATTCGAGGACATCATGGAGCGGACGAAAACCGACCTTAGCTCCGCGCTTCCGATCAAAGAGCAGATTCTTCGGGTTCTCCGCCACCATCTGGACTTGTTCCTGGATGCCCGCCATTTTGCCCATATCGTATTCAACGAAATTTCCAACGGCATCGAGCCCGATGTGCTGGATGAGCTGAAGCAGCTCCGCCGCGAGCATTTAAGCTTTTTGGCCGGCATTCTTAGAGAGGCCCAATGCGAGGGCGGTGTGATGCGCGATGTCGACGCGGACTTGGCTGCAGCAAGTACGATCGGCATGCTGGAAAGCACGTGCAACTATTATTTGAGCCACCAGGATGAGTACAGCCGCGAGGACTTAGAAAGCTTCGTATTCACGGTCGTCGCCGAAGGTCTGTTTAAGTCGCTTGATTAAGCAGGACCTTTTTTGCCCGCATCAAACTGACCAGTCAGTTCAAAACATTGCAGAGTGTTAAACAGTAGACCTTGTTAGGAAGCGGAGAGACCGAGACACAGAACTTATGCGCCCCAAATTCAGGTTTTCTATCATCTAAAAAAGAAAGCGACGGTGTTGCTTCATGGAATGGAATGCGAATGGACTGCTGCCTTTGGAATGGTATAAAAAGATGCGCCGGGACTCCCCCGTGGTCCTGTCGAGCGACGGACAAATCTGGGACGTGTTCGGGTATGACGATGTAAAGACGGTGTTTACGAATCACGACATTTTTTCCTCGTCGGCCTTTCCCAATTCCGAGGACCCGCTCGAGCACAGCATTCTGCGGCAGGATCCGCCCAAGCACCGACAGCTGCGCCGGCTGGTGACCCAGGCGTTCACGCCGCGCGTCATCGAGTCGCTGGCTCCCAAAATTCAGTCGATCACAACCTCGCTGCTGGACGAAGCGGAGAAAAAGGGGCGGATGGACGCTATCGCTGATTTTGCCAGTCCGCTGCCGATCGTCGTCATTGCCGAGATGCTGGGCGTGTCGCTGGAGCACCGCGAACAGTTCAAAGCCTGGTCCGACGCCTTGGTGGGAGACAGCGGCGAAGCTTTCTATCAATGCCAGCGCGAGATGAGCGAATACTTCTCCGAAATTGCCGAAGACCGCAGACGCCATCCGCAGGACGACCTGGTCACCAAGCTGGTGGAGGCACGCATCGATAATGAGCATTTGACGGACCTCGAGATCATCGGCTTCTGCATCCTGCTGCTCGTAGCCGGCAACGAAACGACGACCAACCTGATTGCCTCGGCGATGCTCGGCTTCGACAGCCTGCCGGACGTCCGCGCGCAGCTGCTTGCCGACCGCAGCCTCATTCCGGGCGCGGTGGAGGAAGTGTTCCGCTATTTCTCGCCGGTGCAGCTGATGTTCCGCCGTGTGAAGCAGGATACGATCCTTGGCGGGCAAGAGATGAAGGAAGGACAATTCGTCCATATCTGGATGGCGTCGGCCAACCATGACGACCATGTGTTCGAGCGGCCGGAGGAATTTAATATCCACCGCAATCCGAATCCGCATCTCGGGCTGGGCAGCGGCATCCATTACTGCCTGGGGTCCCAGCTCGCCCGCCTCGAATCCAAAATCGCAATCGAAACGCTGCTGGACCGTTTTCCCGAATACCGCCGCGACCGTTCCGCTGAGCTTGTGCGGATGGACAGCACGATGATGTTCGCACTGAAAGAGCTGCCGATTATTTTGACATAGATACTATGGGCTATCATATATAGAAAAATCCTGCATCCCTGGAGGGGGTGCAGGATTTTTTCCGGTTGATGCAAAGGACTCGAGGATCGGGAATTCGCAGCTCTCTTTTGAAGCTCTGCTGCCCTTCGGCGCGGGAGCTTCCGTCAGTCTCTCCTGCCGTAATGCATTTGTCCGGAATTCAATCGGCCTGTCGCTCAGCTGCCTGGTTCCGGGTTCTATATCACAGCTTCCCTTTCGTCCAGCCTACCTCCAAATGCCATGTATACGTTCCGCCGCCCTCCACGACGGCTGCAGCTTTCTGCTTCATGGCATGCGCCAAGTCGTCCAGGAAGCCTGTGGCCGGCTCCAATGCCAGATGATACTGCCCCTGGTAGCCGCCGTAATTCGCCCATACCGACAAATAAGGCACCTTCTCCTTCGGAAACGTAAAGGTGATCCCTTCCTGCTTGACCGGATCATAGACGGAAGCCGCCCCTTCCGGCAGCTCATCCGTAAAATAAAACTTCTCGGCCGTCCGCTCCTCGCGGCGGCCCGTGCGGTCCAGGCGGCATTCCGGGCGGTTAGGGAAGGGCCGCGGCCACGCCCGCAGATCCCCCCTCATCCCAAGCCTGTCACGTTCCGAATAGGAGACGGCAATCTCCCGAAGTTCGCCCGGAACGATGATCTCCATCCCTTCCTCGATGTGCAGCAGCGGATGGGCCGCCCAGAGGAACGCAAACGGGAACGGGCTGAGGTTGGTCACCTGATAGTCGATCCGGAGCCGGTCCTCTGCGGCAAAAGAATACGTCTTCCCGAGCCGGTACGGCATCCTCACGCCGTGCACGCTGCACGAAAGGCGATCATCCTCTTGTCCCTCGGCCTTCCAGGGAATGGACCAGACCTCACCGTGATCCGGAAGCTCGGTCCCCTTCCAGGGATGCTCCGGATACCGGCATACGTTGATAGTCGGGAACATTTCGTCCCATCCGCTTCCGTCGCTGTCCGCGAAGGAGCTGGCATAGCCCCGGTTCCCCAGCGGTCCACCTGCCGGCGCGAGCCATTCCCGGCCGGTCAGACGGTTGCGGAGGGAGACCATTTTGCTGCCGAGCTCCGGCAGCAGGGTGACCTCCATGGCGGAGGTCCTTCCCGTCCAGGCGTTAAGGCCGTTGATTTGGTGCGTTGTCCAGCTCATCTTCCGCTCCCTTCCCTCGGTCTGAGACGTCATATTCCCGTCCGGCATAATTCAAGATGCTGCGTGGCCCCCTGATGATGCGGCTCCAGCGCCAGCGCCTGCCGGAAATGCTCCTCGGCTTCCCGAATTCGGCCCAGTCCCAGCTGGCCCAGTCCCATCATGTAATGGCAGTGAATTTCGTTGCGCTTGTGCAGATCGTCCTCAAACACAAGGAAGTCGGGAAGCGACACGGCGAAATAATCGATTTGCGGCCGGTCGAACAGATGCTTTTCCCCGTAGTCGACCAGCTTGTTGAAGCGGCTCCGTGCTTCCGCTTCCCGTCCCAGCCTGCGCAGCGCCGCGCCCTGATAGAAAATCATGTGCGGCGGCTGGTCGTTGTAGTACATCGCGCTGGCCGGCTCCTCCAGCCCTTGCGATGCCTGCAGCAGCGCATTTCGCGCTTCTTCCTGGCGGCCGAGCAGTCCGTACGCGGCGCCGAGGTAATAGTCGATGTTGTTCTCCTGGGCGCCTTCCAGCTTGCCCTCACCGATGTTCAGCGGGTACTGCTTGGCAAGCAGCAGCTGCTCGGCGGCCTCCTCCGCCCGGCCTTCGTTCAGCAGCCTTTTGGCGATTTCCACGCGGGCGGTCACGTATTGTGCCGGTACTTTGCCTTCCCCGCCTTCCCATGGATGGAAGTTGCGGGCGAGAATAAGGCTGAGCGCCTCCTCATGGCGGTTCAATGTATTATGCAGCGTTAAGTATTCGAGGTACAGGTCATCCCGAATCTCCACCAGCTCGCGGTGTGTTTCCAGCGCCTGCAGCCGGGACTCCGGCGAGCGGCCGGTCTTTTTGTACAGCTGGTCCAGCTCGTAAAAGACGTGCGCGTCCGCCGGGTTCAGCCGAAACGCCGTCTCCAGCGCGGCTTGCGCGTCGTCCGGGCGGTTCAGCTTGTTGTAATAGGCGAGCGCCAGATTGCGGTACGGCGTGGCAAAGCTGCCGTCCAGCGCCACCGATGCTTCCCAGCACGCAGCCGCCTCGGCATGGCGCTTCTTGTCATAGAGCAGGTTGCCCAAGTAGTACCTTGCCTTGGCATCTCCCGGATGCAGCGCCGCCGCTTCTTTGAGCACGGCGTAATCGTGGAGCGTGTTCGGGAAGCAGTACGCCGGATCCGCCGCAGCGGCCAGCTCATCATAAACGGCAGCCTGCTCATCCTGTCCGTTCTTCCGGCTCCAGCTCGCCTGGTAATAACGGACCATCGGATAGGCGTCCGGCTTGCCCGGTTCTGCGATACGTCCCAGGACCTCAAGCGCGTCCGCGTACTGGCCGGCTTCGGCGTAATCCTGAGCCAAGGCGATGTAATTGTGCGCATCGCCGCGCATAAGGCCCGCCAGGCCGTCCAGCGCCTCCAGCGCTTCAACCGCCCGGCCGGTTTCGCGGTATACGGCGATCAGCTCGTTACGGGCCGCGAATTCCACCGGGTCGATGCGGATCGTCTCCCGCACGAGCGTCTCGGCCTCTGCGGCGCGGCCCAGCCTCCGCAGGATGACGCTTTTGAGATGACGGGCCTTGTAATGGCGGTACTGGACGTTCAGGGAACGGTCCACCAGCTCGAGCGCCTCGTCATACTGACCCTGCCCGCAGGCGATCTGCGCTAGGGCAAAATATCCCGCCGCCTGCCATGCTCCCGTCCATACGCTCTTGTAGAAGGCGGCGTATGCCTCTTCGAGCCGTCCCTGCCATCTAAGCGCCTGGCCGAGGTGATAGAACGGCTCGCTGTCGTACGGTCTAGCGTTATGGCGCGTCAGCGTCTCGATCGCTTTGCGGAAATACACTTCGCTGTCCTCAAAGCATCCCCTCCGCAGCAGCAGCAGTCCGTAAGCGTTGTTCAGCCGGATGTCGCCCGGGTCCCGCTTCAAGCCTTCCAAATAATATGCTTCCGGTTCACGGGTCGCGTGCCGGTACTGCTCCAAGTGCAGCCCTGCCAGGTACAGCGCTTCGGCGCTTGGCAGCTGCTCGGGCGCCTCAATGGCTTTGGCCGGATCGGGAACCTGCTCGATCTTTTTCGGCATCGGCCGGTAGGATACCAGCTCCCTTCCATCCGCGTCCAGCACGATGACCCGCAGCTCTTCTTCCCGGGCTTCGGCGCCGATGTTCACCTCCGCCTGGAACACGTCGCTTGGCGACAGCTTCACGACTTTGTCCAGAACGATTTGTCCGGCGCTCTTCAGCAGCACGCGCGCTTGTTCGAACACGGAAGTGGCGTAGACCTGGACTGTCGCCTGCCCGTCCGCCGTCTCCAGATTCACGGCCGCGTCGATGGAGGCGTTTTTCACCAGACCGATCTTTTTATATGGCATAAAATACTGCTTGAAGCTCTTCTCCTCGTACGGCGCGAGCCAGCTGAAGTCCGGCTGGTTGTCGGTGTAGACGCCGGTCATGAGCTCGATGTACGGACCGTCCTCGTCCGTCAGATTGCGGTCCCATGCCTGGCCGAACTCCCCGTGACCCCAGGTCCACTGCTTTTTCCCTGGCGAGATATGCCTGTTCGCGACATGGAGCAGCCCTGCGCCGACGCCGTGGTCGTAACCGCCGACGAAATTAAAGTCCGAGTGATAGGCCATGTAGGAGGTAGGCACGGGAATGTTGCTGTATTTGGAAATGTCCACACCGGCGGAGTAGTCCATTTTATAATACGTGCCCGTGGCGATCGGGAACTTGGAGACGTCCCGCTTGCCGTGATCAAACACCGCATGCACATCCGGCGGAAACACAGACTGCGTGTGGTCGTTGACCGCGACCGCCGGGTTGGCCCACCACAGAAACGTCTGCGGCGCCGCTGTCCGGTTGTACAGCTGGGCTTGAATTTCGAGGTAAGCCTTGCCGGGATACAGAGTAAAACCGGTCGTCACCTTGGTGCCGTACATGCGGTCGATTTCCCCGACCCATACCGTTGTGCTCCCGTCCGGATTGCGTTCGATCGTATGCTCCACTTCGCCAAACGTGTTCGGGCGGTGATGCTGGGGCCAGTTGAACTCGATCCCCCCGGAAATCCACGGTCCGGCCAGGCCCACCAGCGCCGGCTTGATCACCTGGTTATGGTAGACAAAATCGTACCCGTTCGTCTTGTCGACCGCCCGGTAAATCCGTCCGCCGATCTCCGGCATGACCTGGATTTGCACGTACTCGTTTTCCAGGAAAACGATACGGTACGATTTCGAAACCTTTTCGTCGTCAATTTTATCGATGACCGGCAGCGGGTAGACCCGTCCCGAGCTTCCTTGATACACGCGCTTCTCCAAAAACATCGGGTTCGGATCGGGCTTGCCTGCCTCGTAAGTCGGGATTTCCACCCGCTCCTCCCATACCTTGACCTCTTCAGGCGCTTTGGCCATGCTGACTCATCCTTTCTTTCGCTTGGACGCTTTGATATTGGCAATCGTGATATCTGCATTCGGGAACCTTTTAGACTCTGCCCTCATCTTAAAAGAAAGCGGCCCCGCCCTCCATTCACGATCTCATGGGAATGATGGATTATCTTATGATTTTATGAAGTTAATAAGGAGTGTTAGGACGGAGGTTTCCGTTGACAAAGAACACGGACCAAATCATAGTAAACACTATGGAAAAGATACGAAAACCCGACGGATTCAAATCCGAGAAACTCATTGTCCTGCCGGATCATATTCTGATGGAATCGTCTTCGCATCCGCTGGTTCGTCCCCTTTACGTGACCGATACCGGCTACTTTCCGCGTGCGCTGCATCATTACCGGGAGCGGCCCGAAGGCAGCGAAGCGGTCATCGTCATATTTTGCATGGAAGGAGAAGGCTGGTACCGCTTGGGAAACGACCGGGTACAGCCGGTCGGCCAAGGCCAGGCCATCGTGATTCCCGCCCAAACTCCTCACGCCTATGGCTCGTCGGAGAAGCATCCGTGGAGCATTTACTGGTGGCATTTCAAGGGGGAGCAGACGGAGGCGTTTTTTGAGGGATTTGGTCCGGGACCCGGTCCAGGGCACGAGCCAGGAAACGTGCCTGAGGCCGAGGAAGCCAGTACGGATGTTTGCGAGTGTGATAAATGGAATATCGGTGCGATTGCTGGCACAGCAGAAGGTCTTTCTGATGATAAGACCGCCCTAGGCGTCGGTGCACCGGGAGCCCCGGACGGAGGGAACCTGACAGAACCGCCTTCCCGTCCGGCTAAAACCGCCGCCGTCTCCCTTCCCGTCACCCTGCCTCCGGACAAAGCGCGCCAACTGGCGGAGCTGTTCCATGAAGGATATGCGCTGCTGGAGCAGGGCTATACGCTGAACCATATCATTTATGTATCGCAGCTGGCGCATCACCTTGCGGCGATGTTGAGGCTGTGCCGGCTGCAGCCGCAGGACGGGATTTTCCGCAACAGCCAGCACGATATTACGCAAACGGTGCGGTATATGATGGACCGCTTGGAGGGGACCGTCACGCTGAAGCAGCTCGCGGCCCAGGCACGCGTGTCGGTTCCGCACTTTACCCAGCGCTTCAAGGAGGCGACCGGCTATTCGCCGATCGACTACTACCTGCGGCTAAAAATCCAGCTGGCCTGCAGGCATCTGGACCTCACCGAGCAAAGTGTGAAGGAAATCAGCCACCGGCTCGGATTTCAGGACCCCTATTACTTCTCGCGCCTGTTCAAAAAAATTATGGGCAAGTCGCCCTCGGAGTACCGGGGGACGCGGAAGGGGTAAATTTTTAGGGTCTCGTCTGGTGAGATTACCGGGATCGAATTAGACCAGCCCTTGAAGCAATATGGTACGATGAACTTATTACTAACCGCGAAAGAAAGGAGCACCCCGCCCTTGAAAAAGATTCTCCTGGTCGAAGACGATATTGAAATCAATCAACTCGTTTCAAAATACCTGGGAAAAGAAGGCTTTGATATCCATTCAGCCTATGATGGAAAGGAAGCGCTGACCCATATCCAGAACCATGAATACCAGCTGGTTATTTTGGATCTGATGCTCCCGCTAATCGAGGGCCAGGAGGTCTTGCGTCAAATTCGGGCGAAGGGAACCGTTCCCGTCATTATTTTGTCGGCCAAAGACAGTGAAATCGATAAAATATGGGGATTAGAACTCGGAGCGGATGATTACATGACCAAACCGTTCACCATCGGCGAGCTTGTTGCCAGGGTCAAAGCTCAGCTGCGCCGTTACATGGATTTTCAGCGAGATGCCGCGGGAGCCGAAACCGGAGTCATCAGGCATGGAGAATTGGAACTGAATATACACACCTTTGAAGTCACCGTCGCCGGACGGAAGAAATCTTTAACGGCAAAGGAATTTGCCATATTGAAGCTATTTTTAACCCACCCCACCCGCGTTTACACGAAATCGCAAATATTCGAAAGCGTTTGGCAGGAAGAAAGTATATCCGACGATAACACCGTCATGGTTCACATCAACAGGCTGCGGGCGAAGATCGAGAAGGACCCGTCAAACCCCGTGTTTATTCAAACGGTATGGGGATTTGGGTACAAGCTCGGCGAGGAGGGATAAGCATGTGGGTTCAAATATTTGCTGTCCTCCTTCTCCTCGTCTGCATGTATCTGGTTTTTCAACATCGCCATTTGCTGCAGGAAATCAAAAGGATAACCGGAACGACCGAAGCAATCCGAGCAGGCAATCTTAACTTGCGTTATCGTTTGCATAGGTCACGGAAGCCTGTTCAAGACTTGGGCGGAGAATTGAACCGTCTGCTGGATGATGTTCAGCAGACGTTTGAGCGCACTCAATTTTTGGAGGATGAACGCAAGCGAATGATCGCGAGCATTTCGCATGATCTTCGAACGCCGTTAACTTCCCTGCTGGGATATATGGAAGCCTTGCGAGATGACATGACACTGACTGCCGAAGAAAAACGCAGCTTTATCGGTATCGCCTCTGACAAGGGAGATGCCTTACTCGAAAGACTCCAGGAGTTTTTTGAACTGGCCAAACTGGAAGCGGATGATTCGCCAGCCGAGCTTCATAAAATGAACTTGACTGACATCGTGCAGGAAGTTTTGCTCGGATTTTATCCGGATTTTCAAAAAGCGGGGCTAACACCCACGTTGAGGATACCGGACTCTCCCCAATACGTCAAAGGGGATCGGTTATATATCCGGCGCATTCTAGAGAACCTTGTATCAAATGCTTTGCGTTACGGCCAGGAGGGCAAGGAGATTGGCATTGCGATTCGGGAGGAAACGGACTTTGTCTGGGTAGATGTGTGGGATCGGGGCAAAGGGATTTCGTCTCAAGACCTGCCTCGCGTTTTTGAGCGCTTTTATACTGGAATGCCTTCAAGAAACGCTTCTCTCCGCGGTACCGGCCTGGGACTGACCATTACGAAAAATCTGGTTGAAAAACAAGGCGGTCAAATCAGCGTATCCAGCAAACCGGGCGAGAAAACCATGTTTTCATTCAGCCTGCTAAAAGATTAGATATCCGCTAGATCCACCACCTGAAATTTAAGAACTTTGTTAGAAATACGAAAAAGGTACGTTAGAACTCATCTGTATATTTGGCTTCAAAAGGAGGAGGCCAAATGAGAGTATTTGAAGTTGCGTTAATGATTGCGAATTTGCTTGCCTTGATTGTAGGCCTGAGGCAGAAAACGTCCAAGGCCATGATGTTAGGACTCGCGGGCCTTAATCTGTTTGCGCTTGCAGTCCACGGCGTCATCGAAGGACCCCGTTATCAAATGATGTTCTCGTACATGTTTGCTGTTCTTTTTACGGTCTACGCTTTAGCGAGAGCCGCGTTCAAGTTCCCGGAAACCAAAATCTTAAAAATTCTGAAGGGGTTTGCGATCGGTTTGTCCTTGATATTCCTCGCCATAACGGCCCTTATGGCATATGCTCTCCCCGTGTTTACACTCCCCAAGCCCACAGGCAGCTATGATGTAGGGGTTCAATATGTAGATCTGACGGATGAAGAGCGTCCCGAGCCTTTTTTGCAGGGATCGGCCAAAAAACGGGAATTAGCAGTTAAAATATACTATCCTGCGGCAAAGGATAAAACCAAGCCATATGCTGCTTATTTTCACGATTCTCCTGAATTGATAAAGATGTTCACCGCAGCCTACCGGATGCCTGATTTTATGTTCAGCCATCTGCGGCTAGTTCAAACCCATACGCAAGAAGGTCTGCCCGTATCGGATAAACAGGCGTACTATCCCGTTATTTTTTTCTCTCATGGCGCCGGTACGAACATGGAAGTGCATACTTCGCAATGCGAGGATTTGGCCAGTCATGGCTACATTGTCGTGGCCGTTAACCATACCTACGTATCGTCGGCAGCCGAGCTTCCCGGCGGAATCGTCACGGATCGGGACGCGACGGTAAATTTTGATCAAGGCGACCCTCGGGAAATTGTCGCCCACATTATGGCTGATGATGTCGGTTCGGTTATCGATAAGCTGGGTGAAATGAACGCTGGAACCATGGATTCGATCTTTGCCGGGAAGCTTAATCTCGATCAGATCGGCGTCATCGGCCATTCGCTGGGCGGCGCGGCGGCATATGATCTGGCATTGAACGATAGCAGAATCAAAGCCGCCATTAACCTGGATGGCTCGGTCTATACTGTCCCTGAGGACAAGAATCGCATCGCCCCTTTCTTAATGCTTGCCAATGATGAAATTGGCGTCCAGATGATCCAGAAGCATGAAGCCTCGATGAAAAAATTCGAGGATATGCCTGCTGAAGAGCAGGAAGCCGTGGCGTCAGCATATGGAAGTAAAGAATCCTATATCGATATTTATAAGAAGCAGGAGCAAGCGGCCGCTGGACTCGCCGAAACGTTGAAAGCATCGGGCAGCTTATATTCAATTGAAGGCAGCGCCCATATGAAATTTACGGATATCGGATTATTTATAGGTGCCGGATTTCACCGCTTCATTGGTATTCAAGGCAGCACCTCAGCCGCAGAATGTCTGGCGATCACCGAATCTGTGACATTGGCGTTTTTCAATCAGCATTTGAAGCATGAGACCGGAAATTCGCTCGGTTCCGTGCTTCGCCAATATCCGAAATTGCGTAAGGTCAAGCTGATGTGACATCAGCGACTGCCACTGCCGTATTGAATGCGGTCTGAACGGTTAAGGAGGACAGCTTGTGAGCACTATTTTGCGAACCAGCCGGCTAACCAAACGTTATGGCGGGAAAACGGTTGTCAGCGATGTAAATATGACGATTATACCCGGGGATATTTACGGTTTCCTGGGTCAGAACGGAGCGGGGAAAACGACAACGTTACGGATGATTATGGGGTTAATCCATCCCTCCTCAGGAGAAGTTGAATTATTCGGTAAGCCGCTACACGGCAACAAGGGCGAGGCGATGGAACGGATCGGTGCCATCATCGAGTATCCGGGGTTCTATCTCAATCTGAACGCGGCGGATAATTTGGAGATCCACCGGCGCCTGATGGGCATGGGCAACCGGGAAAGCATAGACGATGCGTTGGCGGCCGTCGGGCTGCTTGACGCCAAGCATCAAAAGGTCAAACAATATTCGCTCGGAATGAAACAGCGGCTTGGTATTGCCCGCGCCTTGCTGCATCACCCCGAACTCCTGATCTTGGACGAGCCGACGAATGGTCTGGACCCCGTGGGAATGAAGGAAATGCGTCAGCTCTTCCTGGAGCTGGTCCGTAAACGGGGCATCACGTTTCTGATATCCAGCCATTTGCTCAGCGAAATCGAGCAGTTGTCCAACAAAATCGGCATTATCCACAAAGGAAGGATGCTGGAGGAAATCGACTATGAATCGCTGCAAAGAAAGACCCGGCACTATCTCGACATCAAAGTGACGGACGAGAAGAAAGCAGCCTTTATTTTGGAGCAAAAGCTGGGAACGACCGACTACGTCGTAGCGGGGTCAGGTGGCCTGCGGCTTTACGAGCACCTTGATGAGCCGGATCGGGTCAGTTTGCTGCTGGCCGAGGGCGGGGTCGGCATCAAAGAGATGGTTCTGTCGGGAGACAGCCTGGAGGAATATTTTTTGAAGCTGACGGGGGGCGATAAATTTGCTTAATGTGCTGCTGACGGAAATCATGAAGCTAAAAAACACCAAAATGCACTGGCTGATTCTGCTTGGCGCCATCCCGGCAAACCTTGTTACGTTGTATGCGTTTCTGCCGAGAGTCACTCCTGAAGGCACTCGTGCAGGAATCGATCTTCAGGATATGTTTTATCGGCAGGGAATGGTGATCACCATCTTGGGGCCGTTCATGTTCGCACTAATGACAGGCTATATCATCTCGCGCGAATATCAGGAACGCACGATCAATCAGCTGTTCTCCTATCCCGTCTCTCGAACAAAAATTCTTTTTGCGAAGCTGGGGGCCGTCGTGGTGCTGATCTTCACAACCTCGCTCCTCTCATGCATTATGGTAACCGCGACCGGCGTAATCATGTCTTTTACGAAACCGGTCGAAATGGAGGTTCTCTGGTCAGGCATCCGAATGAATATGCTGGCAGGCCTCCTGGCGCTCGGTACGATTCCTGTATCAGCAGCGTTAAGCATGATCGGCACAAGCGTGATTCCTTCGACGGTTCTGGGTGCATTTGCCACCATCGTAACCCTCATCGGAGAAATGGGACATGGCATGAGGAACATCCTGTTTCCATGGGCGATGCCGTATTGGCCGGTACGGGAGCTGGCCCAAGGACTGGCGGAAAGCGGCCCGAATCCTTATGCAGTGCCTGGTATGACCATACTTGCGGTTACTTTTATGGTATCGCTCGTATTTTGCATCGTTTATTACGAGAAAGCGGAAATTCACAGCGGTTCGTAGTGCAGCGCCTTTCCCAGCCCATTACTTTTCCCCCATATAGGAAAAAAGACGCCTCCAAAGCCAATCCGGCCTGAAGGCGTCTTTCCGTTCACTCTTTTCATTCCGCTCGCCCGGTTGACAGCCGCCTGGCAGTCTACAACCGGCCAGCAAGCTCCATCAGCAAGATAGTCCGCAACCTGCCGCCAGTTACTCCGAACCCTGATCCCAGCTTACTCCACCGCCGTTACCCGGTACAGCAGGCTGTCAAAATCGCCCCGCAGCGGCAGCTCGACCCCGACGTTCATCAGCGCGCGGCCGCTCCAGCTGCCGGGCAGCCCCTCGATGGCGTACGCCCGGTCCGCCTGCAGCCCCTGCAGGCGCAGCCGCGGCAGCGGTTCGCCGAGGCGCTGCGAATGCAGGAAGGCGAACACGACGCTGTCCGTGCCGGCTTCATCGACGTACTGCACGGCGGTGACGCCCTTGTGTTGAAGATCGGCCAGGCGGTACTGGCTGCCGAACTGCACTAGCGGGCGGATCGCCTTGTACTGGCGGATGAAATCGCCGGACTGCTCGATCAGCTCGTCGCTCCACTCGTTCAGATTGGAGCCGATGCCGAGCGTGCCCATCATCGCGCTGTGGAACCGGTACTTCAGGGACACGTTCCGCTTGTTCATGCCCGTCGGCGACTCCGTCACCCAGCAGGTCATCATCCGCGGCGCATACGTGTACGAGAAGCCCTCCTGGATGCTTAAGCGGTCAAACGCGTCGGTATTGTCGCTCGGCCAGGACTGGTCGGCATACCGAAAAATGCCGAGATCGATCCGTGCGCCGCCGCCCGCGCATGTCTCGAATTCCACCTGCGGGAACCGTCGCCGCAGCTCGGCCCAAATCTCGTACAGGCTCTGGACGTGGCGGATCCACAGCTCCTTCTGCCGGTGCAGCGGATGGTCCTTCATGCCCGGCTCGGTAACCGTACGGTTCATGTCCCATTTAATGAACTTGATGCGGTGGTTCTGCAGCAGCTCGGTCATGAACTGAAGGATATACGCCTTGACCTCCGGCTTCGAAATGTTCAGCAGCAGCTGGTTGCGCAGCTCCGTCCGCGGCCGCGTCTCAAAATGGTACACCCAATCCGGGTGCGCCCGGTACAAGTCGCTGTCCGGATTGACCGCTTCCGGCTCGACCCAGATGCCGAACTCCATGCCGAGATCGTGAACCTTGCCGATCAGCTCGCCCAAACCGTTCGGAAACTTCTCCTTATTCACGTACCAGTCGCCAAGCCCGGCCCGGTCATGGTTCCGCTGGCCGAACCAGCCGTCGTCGACGACGAACAGCTCGACGCCCATCCGCGCCGCCCGCTCGGCCAGGGCCATCTGGTCCGCGGCGTTCACGTTGAAATACGTCGCCTCCCAGGAGTTGTACAGCACCTTGCGCGGCTCACGGCCAGGCAGCACGTACGCGTACTGGTACTGATGCAGATTCCGGCTCATGCCGCCGAAGCCGCCGGCCGTGTACCCGCCGACAAACCAAGGCGCGTCGAATGACTCGCCGGCGCCCAGCACCCACTCGCTGTCAAAATCGTTGATCCCGCCGGTCACCCGGACATGATTGAACACCGTTTTCTCCGCGGTAATCTTCCAGTTGCCGCTCCAGGCGAGCGCCCCGAACCAGACGCGGCCGTCCGTTTCCGTGGCCAAGCCTTCGTCGACGGCAAACCACGGGTTGGCATGGCTGTCGGTAAAGCCTCTGCGCGACTCCAGCACCTTTTTCCCCTCACTCAGCACGTTGCGGCGAAGCTGAAATTCGCCCGACCATTTGCCTGTCACATGCGTCAGCCGGTAATCCCGCAGATCCGGCAGGCTCCACGCTGCCGATTGGACACTCTCAAGGACGATGTCGTCCCCGCCGGTATTGACGATGCGCGCGGAACGCTCAATCAGGTCATATTCCGGGATGACCCGGTACAGCAGATGGGCCTCCAGCGGGTAGACCCGGTCCTTCAGCACAATGACCAGCGTCTGCCGGCCGTCCTCCTCGCGGATTTCATGGCGCACATAGCCGGCCGAAAGATCCCGGACGCCGTCCGGCATGCGCACCTTCAAGGAAGGCTCGTTATAGTTGACCCCGCCCCAGAAGCTGTACTCCTCGGCCTCCATATCCACTTCGGCGTCAAAGGAGCTGTGCGACTGCCCTCGCAGCAGCGGCGCACAGTCTTCGATCGTGACAGGCTCGCCCCAATACAGATGCTGCAGCCGGTCCCGTTCATTGATCCCGAACACGTAGGAGCTGCGCTGTGTATGAATCGCAAAGATCCGTTGTTTTTCTTCAAACTCAAACTGAATGTCTACATTTCCCATCGTCCCTCATCCTTTACCGTTTGAAAATGAATCGTTCCCGCTAACTTCGGACACGCAAGCTATCACGGCCCGCGTCCCGGCAAAAAAGGGAGGCCAAAGACAAAGGCCGTCTTCTCCTCCCCCGCTTGCGTTATTTAGACTCCGTCCACAGCTGCTGGCGCTTCTTATAATTCTCGGTGTAGATTTTCTCCAGTTTGGAGAGGCCAGCCGCCTCGACTTCCTTCATCATTTGGTTGTACTGCTCGGTAACCTGCTCTTCGGTCGGAGCGAGGGCCATCTTCAGGAAATACTTGTTGATCGTATCGTTGACCTTCGTATCCATGATCGCTTCCGGCGTACCTCCCGCAGGTCCCAGGTTGTCGTACGGCGCCGTGTCGAACGAGGTATCGGCCAGGTTTTTGATCGCCAGGTCGGTCACCGGATCGGACTGGAAGCGGCCGATCAGATCGTAAGGCGTGCCGTCGGAGCCCGGTCCGTTCTTAATCATCCACGTCCATTTGCGGATGCCCAACGTCCGGGAAGCCTCATCCCAGTTTTTCTTGAACGCATCAAGCACTTCCGGACGCGGCACATGCTTGCCGTCTTTCATGTCCCAATCCTTGCCTTCTACACCCCACATCAGGAGATACTGACCTTCCTCGCTGGCCAGGAAGTCCAGCAGCTTCATCGTGCGCTCCGGATCCTTGTTCGAGCGGGTGATAGCTACGCCGTCCCAGCCCAGGGAGCTCTTCGGACCATACGTCGTCTGGTCGGCGCTCACGCCCGGAGCCAGCACTTTATATTGATAGAACTGATGCTCGTCGGCTTTGGCCGGATCGGACGCTTCCGATTTCAGCAGCGAGTTGGCGTTGCCCACGTTCCACAGCGCTTCCGCCGTGGCAAACACGTTGCCGCCCGCCAGCTTTTGCTCGAACTGCTTCGTCTTCATCGTCGCCCATTCCTTGTCGAGCAGCCCTTTGCGGTACAAGGAGTTCAGGAATTTCACCATCTCCAGGTAACGGGGATCACGGATGTCCTTCTTCAGCTCGCCGTTCGTTTCATAATATGGCATCATGCCGAACATCCCTTTGAAGGTGCCGGTTACGCTGCCGATATTTTCGCCGTTCAGCGTCATCGGGATGGATTCCTTGCCGTCGATCGTCGGATATTTCTCCTTGAACTTCACCAGGAGGTTCTCGAACTCTTCCGCCGTAAACGGCTCGCCATTGTTCACTTTATCCCCGACGCCGAGCTCCTTCATGATGTCCATACGCATCATAAACCCGAAGACCGGGTACTTCTCCAGGCCGTACCAGTTGGCGAAATAATAGTTTTTTCCGTCGTCGTTTTTCGTTTTGGCCAGGGTGTCGCCGTACATTTCCTTAATGTGCGGACCATACTTATCCATTAGATCGTTCAGCGGAATAATCGCGCCCGATGAAATATACTTGTTCATGATGTCACTGCCGCGGTCCAGCATGACGACATCCGGCAGGTCGCCGCTCGCCAGCATCAGGTTCAGCTTCTCCACCGGGTTGCCGGTCGGCTGCTGGATTTCGACCGTAACGCCGGTCTTTTCCGTAATCGCCTTGGCCACCGGGTTGTTGAACGCATCCCCCGTATTTTTATCGAACCACGTCAGCGTGATCGGCGCATTGCTGTCCGCGGCCGCGCCCTTGTCATCGCTGGATGCCGCTTTCTCGCCGCCTCCGCCGCCGCAGCCGGTAAGCGCTGTCATGACGAGGGCTGCCGCGAGAATCCCTTTGATCGTTTTCATTGCCTGAACCCCTTTCTGAAGTCGTCATATTCTTGTTCCCGAATACATGTCTAATTGTAAAAACGGGGAGTTCAATTAGCTATAACGCAATATTACAATTCATAATGGAAAACGTCTTTCATCATTTCAAAGCGGCTTCTCATCCCGGTGCTTTTGCGGCAGACAGAGGCGGATCGAGCGGTATCCGGATTGTGACAGCGGTGCCGATTCCCGGTTTGCTGAACATGGACACCCCGTATTCCCCGCCATAAGTGAGCTTGATGCGGTCATCCACGTTTTTGATCCCATACCCGGAGGCTCCGGAAGAAGTGTCGCTCTTCTGCAACGCCTGGTCCAGCTGCTCCGCCGTCATCCCGGCGCCGTCATCAATGACCTGCAGCAGCATGTCATGCCCGTCCCGCTTCAGCTTGACGTTAATATTAACGCCTGACTCGTCCCACATCGCATGGTTGATGCAGTTCTCGATAAAAGGCTGCAAAATCAGCTTGATCGTTGTCCGCTGGAACAGCTCCTCATCGAGGTCGTAGTGCATATGCAGCTTGTCCCGGAAGCGGATGTCCTGAATCGCTACATAATTTTTGACGAGATTGATTTCCTGCTCCACCAGAATGATCCGCTTGCCCTTGTTCAGCGACACCCGGTAATATTTGGCCAAATAGTTGACCATGCGGTAGACCTGCCCCGCCCCCTCTTTCAAGGCCAGCGAAGAGATCGACGACAGCGTATTGTACAGGAAATGCGGATTGATCTGCGCCTGCAGCGTATTCAGCTCCGATTCCTTCATGGCGATTTCCTTCATGTACACGTCCTGGATCAGATTCTGGATCGTTGAGGCCATTTTATTGAAGGCAAAGGACAGCTGGCCGATCTCGTCATGTCCCATCGGTTTGATGGATAGGCGGAAGTCACCCCGTTCTACCTTGCGGATCTGCTGCAGCAGCACTTCGATCCGTTTGGTCAGCACCTTGGTGGTGAAATACAGCAGCAGAATGGCAATGCTGATCGTGATCGCGGAGAACCAGATAATTTTTCCCGTAGCCTTGTTCGTGTTGGACAGCAGCTCGTCATACGGCACGGTAATGACCGTACTCCAGCCGTTGCTCAGCTTGTTATAGGTGAAAAAGCGCTCCTGCCCGTTCAGCTTCAAGTCAAAATGGCCCGATTTCCCGCTCAGCTCGTTCTGAATGGGATAGAGATCGTACAGCAGGCTGGAAGCCAGGTTCTGATCCCCCGTGCTGATGATCCTTCCGTTTTCGTCAATAATATAGACGCTTTTGTTGTTGTTTTCCATCTTAATGAGGGAATACAGCTCGTTGTCGCTAATGTCCAGCGTTAAAATACCGTAGGGATGCTGGAGGCTAAAATAGCTCAGCGAACGGGCCAGCGTAAAATGTGCATCCGGCGCAGTGTAGTCGTCCGTATGGGTATAGACGGTGCTTCCGGCGGCTTTCAGCGCCTTTTCCTTGATGTCCGCCGGCAGCTCCTCCATATATTTTACGTACTGGCCGTCGGAGTACAGCGTTTTGTTTCCGGTAAAGATCGTGATGTTCTGAATGTTGGAATTCAGCGTCATCAGCGAGGGCAGCGTGCGGTTGATGTATTGAAAAGCGTCCAAATAATAAAACGCCTGCTCGTAATCCGTCGATAAATAATTGCGCAGCTGGGCATCCATGTACAAAATATTCGACAGCTGGTTATAGTAATCCAGCCGCTTCTCCACGTTGGTATTGATCTGGGCCAATGTCACATTGAGCGCGGTATACGTCTGCTTCGTAATCGTGCTGCGCGTCGACGTATACGAATAATAGATCAGGATGGAGAACGGCAGAATAATGACGATCAGAAAGATGAGGAAAAATTTGTGCCGCAGGCGCGGGCGGGCAAGCCTGCCTGTCCGGATGAACGGAATGCGCACGGCGAGTTTATCCCAGAAGGAGATGTTTTCGGTATTCATTCGGCGTGACTCCTTGGTTTTTCACGAATAAGGAAATAAAGTAGGACGTGCTCTCGTAACCCACCATCTGGGCGATGTCCTGCACCTTCAGCGATTCGTCAGCCAGGTAGCTCTTGGCCTTGTCGAGGCGGATTTGGGTCAGGTAGTCATGAATCGTCATCCCCGTTTTCTCTTTAAAAATGGAGCGCAGGTAGTTCGGCGACAGGTACACCTGGTCCGACAGGCTGTTAATCGTAATCGGCTGATGGAAGTTCTGGTCGATCATCGTCCGCACCTGATGCACCAGCTTGGCGTTCTTGTCCGCAAACCGCTGCCGGACCGAATCCGCCGCCTGCTTGGCGTAGTCCATCACCAGCGCTTCAATCTCGTAAATGGTTTGACATCCGTAGACGGTATGGTACAGCTCCGCACGCTTATGGCTTTCCACAATCGGCTCGTGAATGTGCTCCAGCAGGTGCTCGATCCAGCCGATGGCCGCACCGCACACTACGTTTTTTATAACCCTCAGCGCCACCAGCTTGGCGATATGTTCCCCTAAAATCTCACCTGCCCGCTCCAAATCATGCCCGTCGAGCGCCTCCGTCCATTCCTTCTCCGCAAGCGCGGTTACCTCACCACCCTTGGGCTGCTGAACGTCCTCCGGCCCGATCACTTTTCCCTTTCCCGTGTAAAACAGCTCCGCCAATATGACCCGTGTTTGCCGATACAGCGCCTGAATCCCCGGCAGCGGTTCCTCCTGCGGCGCCGTGGCGATCGTTACCGTAAAATGCAGCGACTGCCGGATTCGCTCCAGCAGATCGGTCCAGCCATACTCGCCCGGCTTGCTCGCAGCGCCCATAAAAAGCCCCATCTCGCCTTCCTTGAACTGAACGATGTCGGCGTCCATTCGTTTTTCGGCCAGCCATTCCCCGATCAGCTCGGATACCTGGCTGCAGCCGTCCTCCACGGAAACGCTTTGCGCTTCGGCGCTGATTCCGTCCAACTGCAGCAGGGCCAGCGCATACTTCTGCTCCTCCGGGTGGCGGGATAGCCGGCGGAAGCTGGCGGCCAGATTTCCGGTGCGCTCCGCATCGGATTCATGGACCAGCTCCTTCAAAATATGGGAGCGGGTCACGCGGATCGAACGGTTCTTCATCCGCACTTCCTCGCATTGATGCTTCACTTTTTCGATAACGCTTACAATCTCGCTGAGATCGAGCGGCTTGAGCAAATAACCGACGGCCCCCACATTCAAGGCCGATTTGACGTAATCAAATTCGTCATGCCCCGTCAGGAACACGATCTGCATCCAGTCGTAACGCTCCCGAATATGCCGCGCCAGATCCAGTCCGTTCATCAGCGGCATCTGCACGTCGGTCAGCACGATGTCGGGCTGAATCGCCTCGATCTTCTCCATGGCATCCCGCCCATTGACGGCCGTGCCCGCAACATAGAGCCCCATCTCTTCCCAGCGAATATAGTCCCTCATCATCTCAAGCTCCAGCTCTTCGTCATCCACCAGAAAAATGCTGTACATCGTCTACCCCTCCAGTCCCTTTTTGCTACATCTATTATAGTGGTTTCCCGTTACTTAACTACGGGTCCTCACAAATGTAAGTCATTTTCAAGCATCTTTCGTTACAATGCCATATCGACACTCTTTTTTTGCGGGTTTTATAATTTGAGTTAACTTAAGATGCGAGGTGCCCCCTATGAAAACCGAACTGGCTTTACAGAAAAGATCGGAGTTCCCGATCCCCCGGCGCAAGCTGTGGGTGACCGTCAAACAACAGAAGTATCTGTTCCTCATGATGCTGCCCGCGATCGTCTGGGCGCTCATCTTCGCTTATACGCCCATGGTGGGCCTGTACATGTCTTTTGTCAATTACCAGCCGACACTGGGCGGCTTCTGGCATACGCTGTTTCACAGCGAATTTGTCGGATTCAAGTGGTTCCAGTACTTTTTCAACAACGGCGACTTTCTCATCGTCATGCGCAACACGCTGGCGTCGACCTTAATTACATTGCTGTTCTCATTTCCGATGCCAATCCTCATTGCCATCGCCATCAACGAAATCCGCGGCGTTCGCTTCAAAAAGACCGTGCAGACCGCATCGTATCTGCCTTATTTTATTTCCTGGGTTATCGCGGCCAATATTATCGTGACGCTGCTGTCCTCGGACGGCGCCATCAACGGCATATTGAAGTTCCTGCACATTACGCGTGAGAGCGTTTTATTCCTGCAGCACGGCTCCTACTTCTGGTGGATCGTCGCCATCGGCAATACGTGGAAGGACATGGGTTACAACTCGATCATGTATCTGGCCGCCATCTCCTCCATTAATCAGGAGCTGTACGAAGCCGCCAAGGTCGATGGTGCCAGCCGCTTCAAGCAGATCCGCTATATCACGCTGCCGCACCTGAAGCCGACGATCGTCATTTTGCTGATCCTTGCCCTCGGCGGTATTCTAAATGCCGGCTTTGACCAGCACTTCCTGCTCGGCAACGATTTGACGCGCGACTACTCCGATGTGCTGTCGACCTATTCGTTCCGATATGGTATTCAGAACGGCATGTTCTCTTATGCTTCCGCCGTCGGTATGTTCAGCTCCGTCGTCGCTTTTATCATCGTCATCATCGTCAACGGCATCGCCAAGCGGCTCAACGGCCAGTCCTTATTCTAATCGACCCGGGAGGTTTACGATATGAAAAACAGCAAAACGGTCCCCGAGCATCTGTTCGATGCCTCACTGTACGTCTTTTTGGCCATCATCTTCCTGGCGACGTTCTACCCGTTCTGGAACATCTTCGTCATTTCGCTAAACGACGCGACGGACACGCTAAAAGGAGGGCTGTATTTCTGGCCGCGCGTGCCGACCTTTGAAAGCTACATGACCATCTTTCGCAATCCGGAAATTTGGAGCGCCATCAAAATCACCGTGCTGCGGACGGTCGTCGGCACCGCCGTGTCCATCTTCTGCATCTCCATGCTGGCCTACGCGCTCAGCAAACGGAACCTGATCGGCTGGAAATACTTCTCCTTCTTCTTCGTGTTCACGATGTATTTCGGCGGCGGCCTGATTCCAACCTATATGGTCATCAAATCCGTCGGGCTGATCGATTCGTTCTGGGTCTATATTTTCCCCGGCCTGATCGGCGTGTTTCTGATGATTCTGGTCCGGACCTTTATCGAGCAGATCCCCGGCGAAATCGAGGAATCGTCCAGAATCGACGGCGCGAACGACCTGCAGATCTTTTTCCGCATCATCATGCCGCTCTGCGTTCCCGTGCTGGCTACCATCGGGCTGTTTCTGGCCATCGGCCACTGGAACTCGTGGTACGATTCCTACGTGTACACCTACAAGCCCGAGCTAAAGACGCTGCAGGCCGTGCTGGTGAAAATCCTGAACCAGTTCCAGACGGCCAGCATGATGTCCGACGCCCAGCAGCTGGCCCAAAGCTCCAAGCGCATCCCGGTCTCAAGCGAGAGCATCCGGATGGCGGTCACCATGGTCGCCACGCTGCCGATCATTCTGGTCTATCCTTTCGTGCAGCGGTACTTTGTGAAGGGGATCATGATGGGGGCGATCAAGAGCTGAGGAAGGACTGGGTGTGCGCGGGAAGGCTAAACATAGTGTGGTAAGTCTGTGAAATGGCTTGGCTATGGCCGGGCTGCCTTGGTGAGTGGCGAAACCCAGACGTTTGGCGCGTGGGGTGTTTTGGAGAAAACCCATGCATTTGGCGGGTGGGAGGAGCGGGATTGGGGTTTCAGCCGCTGTTGAGACCGGGTTCCTTGGATTGGATAAGGTGGTTGGAACCCGGTCTCAAAGGCGGCACGTAGACTTTCTACCCCAATTCCCGCCTCCTCTTGGAGCTACGTTTGCGGTAACTTCGACGTTTTTGAGGCCCTTCCCCATCCCTTGACGGGGAGGTAATAGGCTCGTTCCGGACGGCTTTGGCCGTGAACTCGCCTGAGATTGATCAGCGCCTGGCCCCTGGCCAGGCTGCTTTGATTTAGATACGAGAACTTGTGCTGAACTCGGAAACTACAGTATTTGGGGGAATGGCGGAACCCATACGTTTAGCGCGCAGGGTGAGTAGAAGAAACCCAGACCTTTGGCGCGTTGGAGGGGCGGGATTGGGGTTTCAGCCGCTGTTGAGACCGGGTTCCTTGGAATCGATAAGGTGGTTGGAACCCGCTCTCAAAGGCGGCATGTAGACTTTCCACCCCAATTCCCGCCTCCTCTTGGAGCTCCGTTTGCGGTAACTTCGACGTTTTTGAGGCCCTTCCCCATCCCTTGACGGGGAGGTAATAGGCTCGTTCCGAACGGCTTTGGCCGTGAACTCGCCTTGATTTGATCAGCGCCTGGCCCCTGGCCAGGCTGCTATGTTTTAGATACGAGAACTTGTGCTGAACTCGGAAACTACAGTATTTGGGGGAATGGCGGAACCCATACGTTTAGCGCGCAGGGTGAGTAGAAGAAACCCAGACCTTTGGCGCGTTGGAGGGGCGAGATTGGGGTTTCAGCCGCTGTTGAGACCGGGTTCCTTGGAATCGATAAGGTGGTTGGAACCCGCTCTCAAAGGCGGCACGTAGACTTTCCACCCCAATTCCCGCCTCCTCTTGGAGCTCCGTTTGCGGTAACTTCGACGTTTTTGAGGCCCTTCCCCATCCCTTGACGGGGAGGTAATAGGCTCGTTCCGAACGGCTTTGGCCGTGAACTCGCCTTGATTTGATCAGCGCCTGGCCCCTGGCCAGGCTGCTTTGTTTTGCTTAAGCCATTGTTTTATTCGGAGCAGCCGAAATCAACCATACCCTAAAATAACTCCTTTTTATTGAGTGCTTCCCTGAACCGGCTCGATTGGGCGTTTCGTTGGTTACAGCAGCAACTATAAATGCATCTAGGTCATACAAAATTGCGAATGACTTTGATGCCGCGGCTATTCGGAATCTATTTAAGTTGTGATCAGCAATTTGTCTTCTGGCTCTACCACAGTGAGGATAACAAGATTTGTCCTCCCTTAATGGACAATCCCATACTTTGTCTTACAAAAGAAGGACACGATACACTATATTCTCCTGCTGGCGTATCGACCAGAACATCCCTATATCTAGTTGCAATCTCGAATATTTTTACTATATATAGAAATCAACAGTTGGAAAAGATATGGTACCTGTGTCCACCATTTGAAAGACAAAATCTCAATTTGTTCATTATATGTAGACAGGCTAAAATAACTATGAACTCGCTTAATATCGCAAACCATTCTGCTATCCACTACACCCCATCGGTCCGGTCTTATAACGGAATGTTACCGGTAGTTGCGCCAGGAAAATTTCACCTGTGCTTGAGCAGCACGCTTTCCCTCTCATCTCCAAATTGTGGTAAAATATCAGTAATTACGGAATAGACGGCATACCGCCTGTCATGATCCATGCACTTCCTTTCTACCGATGATGTACCCACCACTAAAAAGGAGGACAATCATCATGAAGAAGCTGCTTGACCACTTGTAACGTGAACTTGTCGTCCGCTGGAATATCCGAATTCGTGGACCGCCTCGTGTGCGGCATAACCCAACCCCAAATTAACCATAAAAAAGGGAGGCTGTACCCGGGATGAGAAGCGAACGAGAAATGTTGGATTTGATATTGAATGTAGCCAAAAGCGACGAGCGCATTCGGGCCGTTGGGATGAACGGCTCGCGCACGAATCCCAATGCGCCGAAGGATGTTTTTCAGGATTACGATATTGTGTATGTCGTAACTGACGTGGGGTCTTTTATCCAAGATCCCGACTGGGTTAACGTATTCGGCGACCGGATCGTCATGCAAAAACCGGAGGAGATGAAGCTTATCCCTCCGTCTATGGACGGATTTTATCCGTATCTCATGCTGTTCACGGATGGCAACCGGATTGATCTGACCCTTTGCCCGATCGATAAAAAGCATCAATGGAACGGCGGCGACCGCTTGGCTGTGGTGCTGCTCGATAAAGACCAGAGCCTGCCGCAGCTGGCAGAGCCGACCGATCAGGCGTATTGGGTACAGCAGCCGACTGCCAAGCTATTTGCCGACTGCTGCAATGAGTTTTGGTGGGTCTCGCCTTACGCCGCCAAAGGCTTGTGGAGACAGGAGATCCTGTATGCGCTCGACCATTTGAACATCATCCGGGAGATGCTGGTCAAGATGCTCGAATGGCAGGCCGGCATCCTCACTGGGTTCTCCGTGAGCACCGGCAAAAACGGGAAGTACTTAAAGAGCTTCATTCCGGAGTCGAGCTGGGAACAGCTTTTGGCCACCTATCCAAGAGGCCAATACGAAGAAGCTTGGAGCGCGCTGTTTACTATGACCGACCTGTTCCGCAGCACGGCGCAAGAAGTGGCGGCGAAATTCGGCTTTGCCTATCCCAAGCAAGACGACCGCCGGGTGACGGCTTACCTGGAGCGCGTCCGAACATTGGAACCCGGGGCCGCCGAAATATTCCCGCCAGGTCGTGAGCCAGGTAAAGAAGCTTAGGTTTACAGTACATGCTATCGTTTTCCCGTGAACGAACGTGAATAACATCAAAAACCAGCCGGAGCCCTGACGGGGCTCGGCTGGTTTTTCTTTGGAGAGTGGTCTATGGCTCAAGTGTTACGGCCAGAGTGAGACATGCTATGCCCTTTTTAATGGCTCAGGATCCTCAGCACCTGCAGTCGCGTCCCCAGACTCGCCACGTCTTTTCTCCCGGTGTTTCTGACCTCCACCCTCAATTCGGCCGGTTCGAAACCACGGGCCAACATAACGATCACGGGCCGGTAGGCCGCGAGCGCCGCTTGCAGCCGCGAACGATTCCCTCCATGCCGCGGATCGACTCGCTGCGGTCCGTCCCGTCGTTGACGCTGAACTCGACGAACAGAAGATCGACCGGCCCGTGCTCGAGGACATGCTCCTGTAGCCGGTGTGCGCCGAAGGTCGAGTCGGTGCCGCCGACGCCGGCATTGATGCAGGTCACCCGCCCTGCGCCGTGCTGATCCTCGAGCCAGGCCTGGGTCAACGCCCGCCAGCTGGTACGTTCCGCGTCCGATGCTCCTGCTCCCTCCGTGATGGACCCGCCAAGGAAGGCGGCGGTTACGGGCAGTCCTTGGCGTATTTTATCCCGAAAACCGGGCAAACCGCCCGCGCATGAATCAAGGGTTGGGGATTAGCCTGAAGCGGCTTAGAATGCGACATGGTCCCCGGCCCCCGTTTCTTGCTGTCCTTGCCGTTCTTGCTGTCCTTGCCCCTCTTGCCGGGGTTCGGAGCTTTCGCCCGCCATTTCCCCTGTCACAAGCTCCATTTCCAGCCGGTTGACGAGTTCGATAAGCTGCATCGGTTCACTGATCGTGTAAGCGGGCTGCTCGGACTCGTCTGCAGGCGTATGGGGGTACCTTGGCGTCCAGCTTTGAAAAACGCTGATGATGCCGAGGGCGTTCGCGCCTTTGATATCCCTGCTTAGATTGTTGCCGACCATGACGGTGCGGGTAAAATCCGCTTCGGACCCGTTCAGCGCCCCAATCGCCGCTTTAAACATCCGCGGGCTCGGCTTGGTGGCTTTGATAAGTTCGGAAATAATGAGCGCCTCGAAATAATCGTGCAGGCGGTGCTGACTCAGCACGTTTTTGAAGGATTGGGCGTCTCCGTCAGCCACAAGCGCAAGCGTAAAGCCAAGCGAATGCAGCGTCTTCACCATCTCCGCCGCCCCCGGAATCAGGTCGGCGCTGACCACGATTCCGTCTTCATCACGAACCTCGGTAGACTCGTCCACCAGCGTATCCCCGCTGTCCAAAAAAACGATCAGTCTTTTCTTGTCGATGACGTCCATCTCCTTTATTCCTCGTTCTGTCCATCTGTCGGAGTTACCATGAAATGGACCGAATTCGCGGCCATTTCAACTCCGCTGCAGCGTTCCATCGTAAAAAGCCCGTCTGGGTACGGCCCATTAAAGAGCCCACGAGAATACATCTCATCTTTGCTGCCGTCCTTCGCTTCGAGCAGAATCTCGTTTCGGCAAAAGACAAGCCCTTCCGTACTCCGCGCCGACAGCAGCACGGCATGAGCCGTGCTGAACCGGTTGTCTTCGATCCGAATGTCACGGTGGACCGGTACGTCCGACGTGGAAGACTCATTCTCGGGAGCGATCCGGATCACGGGATGTCCCTCTCCGCCACAGTCGATAAATTGGTTGCCTACAATGCGCAAATCCGTGACGGCGCCTGATTCGTACCAGGAATTCGCATCGGCCGCGACCAGAACGGCGCTCATGTTCATGCGCTCAAACCTGTTGTCCTGTATAACCACCTTCCGTGGCGACGATGCCAATATGCCCCGGGTCGGTATTCTGGCAAAATGGTTCCTCTCAATCACGACCTCCGGCGTCCACGTCACATTCTCGATGACATCATGCTCCCCATGCAATACTGGAGCCGGCTGCTCCAACGTCAGAAGAAACTCGCGGGCATCGATCATCTCAACGGCGGCAACCCGTCCGGAAGCATAGGACGCCAGACTGCGCGCATCGACAAAAGCGATTTCGTCTCCCGGAAAGAAGGCGCGGAATCCATACGTTTGCGGATGCATGAAACGAACCCGCACTTGATCGGGTGCTGGCTGTTCGATGATGCGGAGGTACGTGCCATGTACATTGACCGCGTCGTCATGGGCTCCGGCAAACCGGCTGTCCGTAATGGATACGCGACCCCGGCAGCCCGATAAATGGATAAAATCGGCGAAGCCCGCCACCGTTCTTCCCGTCTCAGGGCGCGGCGTCACATCCAGGTCGGCGAAAGTCAAATCCGCGCTAAACTGGCCGACGACGCCCAGCCCATGCATAAAATGAAGGCCCATGCCGTTCAGGCTGATCTTCTCGCATTCTACGATCAGTACACCGACCTGGTCACGAATACCGTCTCTCATTTGTACGGTCATTCCAGGCGAAACATGCGGAGCGTCTTCCTCCCCAAAATGAAACCGGAGGCGCCGGCTGCCGATTTCCTCCATGCGTTCAGCCCGTGACGGCCAATCTTCCACACGCCAGGTGGCGTTTTGGGCCAAGTCGCAGTGCTGAACCGGCCCTTCCCGGAACCTCCACCCTTCACCGGCCCAAGTGAGACGTCCGTCTTCCAGTTCATAATGTGAATCCGGATGCACGCAAACGTCGAGCTCATGATCTCCGCGCCGCTCCACCGTCATCTCGGTCACGGTCGGTACCGCATAGTCGAAGCGCAGGTTGCGGATTTCAATATCCGCGCAGCCGTCCAGCAGCAGCATCGTTTGTTTGCCGTGGATCACAAAAAGGGAGCCGTTCCCCTCCAGCGTAAGCCGGCGAAGTCCCTTCAGCAGCAGCGCGATCGTTTTCGTGACGTCCGGATTTTCCTCCTCGCTGGCTGTATTGGTAATATGATATGCTGCCTTGACAGCATGCTCCGGATAAAAATGATACGTTCCAAACGGTACATCCAAAACGACGGGACTGTCATGCGAACCGGCTGCCTCAAGCGCGAGCCGCATGGCTGCCCCTGCATTGGCCTGCAAGCCCTCAGCGTCGCCAAAGTCCGCCAGTGATATCATTTTGACCAGAGCCGGACCCCGATTTCCAGAATCAGTCATGCTTTGCTCCTTTCTATGCGTTGTCTGCCCATCATGGAATTACAATCGCAGCCCGTTTTGTTAAAATGAAAAAAACGCGGAAGATGCCAGTCTGTTATAGAACCGGCATCCCGCATAGGAGCCGGCAGGCCAAGCTGCCGGTTCCTTGTTCAATCGTATTATTTCGCTAGTTTATCATAAGCCGTCTGCAAAATTTCCAGGTAACGGTCCAGCTGCAGGTCTTTCAGGCCTTTCACATAAGCATCCCAGTCTTTGTCCAGGTCTTTGTTGCCGGTCACAAACTGCAGTTCATTTTGCTCAATATAATTTTTCAGGTTGGTCTGCAGCATGCTGGCTTCGTCGATTTCGGTTGGATCGATCCAGACGGACCAAATGGGGAAGATTTCTTTAGGCTCATGTCCCTGGTACAGAAGCGTGGCGTTGTACAGTCTGCGCTCATAGCCGTCCGAAGCGTAAATGTCGGTGCCCTGTACCCAGGTATCGCGGTATTCTTTCGGCATGTAGAAATGCCCCATTCCGCTCCATCCCGCATTGTGCGGCTGCTCGCCTTCCTTCGTCGGAATCGTTTTGACCATCGGCTTGACGCCTTCACCCAGCGCTTTGTCTCCCGGCTCCGGATCCGTCCAATCGATGCCTTTCATACCGGTTCCGGCATTGGTCTGCCCTTCGGGCGTGAACATATAATCCACCATTTTGATTAATGCGATCTGCGCTTCTTTGCTTGCTTTATTCGTAATCACGAATTTGGCTCCGGAAGTTACGCCTCCGGCATCATGCGTGGCATACGAAATGCCGTTCGGACCGGTCAGTGGCGGCAGCGCGTTATAATGTGCGGAACGGGTGTTGCCTGGATCGATATTGATAAAGATGGCCGGATGCATGCCTGCTCCCGCACCGAGAATTTCGGCACCGGCATTTTCGCCGACTTTTTTGAAGGCCTCCGCATTTTGCGTAAATGCGCCCGGGTCGATCAGTCCTTCATCATAAAGGGACTTGACGTATTTCAATCCTTCCTTCCACTCCGGCGTAATAGCGGCGGACTGCACCTTTCCGCTGCTCATCGTCAAATAGTTCCGGTCGTCGTCATAAATAAAGCTGTTCATCAGATAAGGAATGATACGGACGCCGAAGTCCTCCGTCGAGCCGCTGAGCGGTACTTCGTCGGCTTTTCCGTTGCCGTTGGGATCCTTTGTTTTGAAAGCCTTCAGAACCTCTCTGAATTCCTCGGTGGTCTTCGGCTCTTGAAGATTGAGCTTTTTCAGCCATTCCGTATTGAGCCACATTTTGTTCGGATAGGAACAGTGGAAGCATTCGGTATAGGCCCCAAGCCCATAAATATTGCCGTCAGGGGCCGTGACAAGAGCTTTCATTTCAGGGCTCTCTTCCATCGCCTTCTTGATGTTGGGCCCGTACTGGTCGATCAGATCGTTCAGAGGAATCAGTACTCCTTGCTGCCCATATTTCAGAACGTCAGCCTGGGAAAATTCGTCGATGTAGGCTGTAAGCAGATAAGCATCAGGGTAATCGCCGCTTGCCAGCGAAATCTGGCGTTTCTCCTTGGCCCCGTCGGAAGGGTTAATCTGCCATTTAAACTGAATGTTGAATTTGTCCTCGACGAATTCGGTAAACTTGTTCGTCGGAATGTCGATTCCCGACTCCTGAACAGCGAACACGCTGACCTGTACAGGCTTCGACGATCCTCCGTCGGCTGCGGTACCGCCTCCCTGTGCGTTGTCCGGGCTATCTGTCTTTTTGCCCGAGCAGCCGCTGATGACGATGAAGGTGGCCATCAGCAGGATAAACATACGTATTAGGCTCTTTTTCAATCGAATCGCTCCCTTTTTAATAGTTCTGCAGCAAGCTTGTAATGCCTTCCGATCATTTAAGATTGCACCACCTCCTTGCTGAAATGGACTTTATATCACGACGGACCGGCCAGCATATTTATCCTTTGACCGACCCGACCAGCATCCCCTGCACGAAATAGCGCTGCACGAACGGGTATATAACCAGCACTGGAAGGGTCGCGACCACGATCAGCGCATATTTCAACAGCTCGGCCAGCTGCTGCTTCTGCACCATCGCCATGGCATCCATCGTTCCTCCCGAGCTGTTGTTTTGGATAATAATGCTCCGTAGGACCAACTGCAGCGGGAACAGGTCTGCGCTTCTTAGATAGATCAATGCATCGAAGTAGGCATTCCACTGCCCGACGGCGTACATCAGCACCAGCACGGCAACGATCGGCTTGGACAGCGGGAGCACGACGCTTCGAATGAACCGGATGTCGCTGCAGCCGTCGATTTCGCTGGCCTCCAGCAGTTCTCCCGGAATCGACGATTGAAAAAAGGAGCGGGCGATAATTACCTGCCATACCCAGATGGCGTTGGGAATCAGCAGCGCCCACCTGGTATCGATCAAGTGCAGGTCTTTAACGACCATATAAGTAGGAATTAGCCCGCCGCTGAAAATCATCGTAAAGGTGATGATCATCATGAATACGTTGCGCCCGAAGAGGGACCTCCGGGACAACGGGTAGGCAATCATGACGGTCAGCGTGACGCTGATCAGAGTGCCTGCCGCGGTATACATAATCGAGTTTAAATAGCCCGTCATAATTTCCTGCCTGCTGAACAGCACACGGAAGCCCTCGAATGAAATATCGACCGGCCACAGCCATACCTTTCCGGAGGTGACCGCCGCCGGACTGCTGATGGAGCTGCTTAAAATATAGACGAGCGGATACAGAACCGCCAGGACGACCAAGATCAAAATGGTGTAGACGATGCCTAAAAACAGGCGGTCGCCCTTCGACTCCTTGATTGCTTTTCCTCCTGCGAGTTGAATGGTCATACCTTTGCTCCTTCCTTACCAAATGCTGTTGTTCGTCAGCCTCTTCGCCAATCCATTCACGGTCAGCAGCAGGATGAGGTTGATGACGGAATTGAACAGGCCGACGGCCGTAGCAAAGCTGTAGTTTGCGTTCAGCAATCCGATCCGGTACACATAGGTTGCGATAATTTCCGAATTTACCTGATTCAGCGGATTTTGCAGAAGATAAACTTTCTCAAATCCGATCGCCATGACGTTGCCGACATTCAAAATTAGAATAATGACGATGGTCGGAACGATGCCCGGCAAATCGACGTGCCAGATTTTCTGGAACCGTGAAGCGCCGTCCACCTTTGCCGCTTCGTACAAGGTCGGGTCGATGCCCGCCAGGGCCGCCAAATAGATGACCGCGCTGTAGCCGGCCGTCTGCCAAATGTCGGACCAGACATAGATGGAGCGGAACATGCCCGGGTCGCCCAGAAAATTCACGGATTCCAGCCCGAAATAATTCAGAACAACGTTGGCGAAGCCCAGCCTTGGGGACAGAAACAGCATGACGATCGACACCATGACCACCGTGGAAATAAAATAAGGGGCAAACGTGACCATCTGCACGAATTTCTTGAATCTATTCCCGCGTAATTCGTTAATCATCAGCGCCAGGATAATCGGAATCGGAAACCCGGCAAGGATCAAATAACCGCTTAGCAACAGCGTGTTTTTGAGCAATGTCCAAAACAGCGGATTTTCGAAGAACAGTTCAAAATGCTTGAAACCTACCCATGGACTGCCCCAGATCCCCTTAATTACGTTATAATCCTTGAATGCAAGGACTGCGTTAAGCATCGGGTAGTATTTGAATATAAGGAAAAATAACAGCGGAGGAATCACGAGCAGATAGAGCTGCCAATGCCTCTTCATGCTTTTACCGGCGATCTGCCAGTAACTGACCTTGCGCGCATTGCTTTCGCGCTTCATCGGAATTGCGGCTTGCTTGTTCAGAATAATAATCCCCCCTATGCCATCAGCGTGGATGCGTAATGAAATGACAGCGTTTTCTTTCTTGCTTGAGCATAGGGGATACCATGGACGTTTGAACAGGTACACTTCCGTCGTTTTGCATCCAATTTCCCCTTTTTTAAGGGTCCATCACTCTAAGCGGTGTACATATTTCCTCCTCGGCTTCCGCGCGCACAAAAGCCGCATCGTCCTCCAACGGATTCTGCGGCTTTCAAGAGTAGGTGCTATTCGTCCAGCGTCTGCCTGTACACGCTCGGCGTCACGCCAATTAATCGCTTGAACGCCCGGCGGAAAGAATGGGAGCTGTTGTACCCCACCCGGGCGGCGATATCGTCGACCGTGTGACTGCTCTCTTTGAGCAATTCAGCAGCTTTCTCCATGCGCACCTTAATCAGATGGTCCGAGTAATTAACCCCGGTCACTTCTTTAAATAACTGAGAAATGTATTTTTCCGGCCGTTCCACATATTCGGCCACCCGGTACAGGGTCAGATCGGGATTGGCGTACATTTCCTCCGTGTACTGGTACATCCGCTGCACCAGTTTGGCATGAGAGTCCTTTTTCTTGTTGGCGATATAACCGCACAATGTGGCGGTAATGCCTTTGATCTCCGCCTGAACGGAATCCAGCGGCTCGGCGGAGCCGATGTCAATGACCCTCCGCTTCACGGCTTCCAGCATGTTCGACTCCTGGAAGACCTTCTGATCGAGCAGCTTGAGAAAGGTTCCTTTGATCTCGCCGACGAGCTGATGCTTCATCTCGACGGACAACTCGCGTCTTGCGATATTTTGCTCGAAAATACCGTCGATGATCTTGCCAGCCTCCTCTTCTTCCCCGGCCCGGATCGTGCTTGCCAAGCGCTGCTCCGCGTCGAGCGGGTAATAATACGTCGTGTTTTCGATGCGCGCTTCATGATTCCACAGCATGCCCTTGGCGTTCACAAACACGGCATACTCCAGCGCCTGCTTGGCCTGCTCGAACGATTGGCTCACATCCATCAGCGTCTCAAAAGCCTCGCCGAAACCAGCCTGGATGGAAACCTTGTATTCCTGGAACACGTGCTGGATCAGTTCTTCCATTAAAGCGGTGATCCGCCCCTCTTCCTCCTGCCCCGGCTCCCGGTCCTCGTTACAGAAAAACAAAACGACAAGCTTATCGGATCCGAGGTCGGTTATCGGCAGCGGACCCGCGATTTCCAGCAGCGCTTGTTTCATGAGGAGGCGAGTGGCGCTCAGCTCGTTCAAAATTTCCACACTGTCCATACCCGAGTATCCGTTAATGCAGAGAATGCCTGCATAACCGATTTCCTTTTCGAGCGGAATGTTGGCCTGTTTGGCAGCCGCCACGATTTCATCGCGCGATTCGAATTCGCCCGCAATGAGGCGCTTAATGAACGCATCGCGGACGAGCGGAAGCTGAAGGGTCAGCTCGCCTTCAAGCTGTTTGTTTGTCTTGATCATATTGGCGATATTGCCGCTAAGAAAATCGTACGCATTCCTTTTCTCCAGCTCGTCCCGGCCGAACTGTTCTTTGATAATGCCGATCATGCTTTGAATCGGAACGCTTTGACGACGCGCCAGCAACAGTCCTACCAGCAGGCCGATCAGCATCGTCCCTCCGGTAAGGATAAAGGTTGCGCGCTTGATCTTGTTGGCGTTCTCCATTAGAGTGGTCCGCGGAATGCCGGCCTGGTACACCCAGCCGTTCTTGTCCGAACGGGTCGTGATGACCAGGTCATCCTTATAAAATTGGCTCGTTTTATTGGCATCAAAAGCCGGGTCATCCTTCAATTTGTCCACATACGACGGAACGTTCCCTTGGAGCGCCAGCGTATTGCCTTTACTGTCATAGATATGTACCCATCCGCCATATCCTTTGGTCAGACCTGAGAGCAGACCGGTAATGGTTTTTTCGTCGATCACGACCACTACGCTGGCCGGCGAGGAATCGTTGAAGCTGTCGAGCGGCAAGGACTGCATAAACGTAATGACGGAAGTATCCATTCCCCTCTCCGTATAGGCGGTCAACGGCTTGATTTCGGAGCGGTGGGTCTTTTGCAGAACCTGCGTCTTCCATTCGTCAAATGACAAATCGTCATAATGAAAATATTCGTAATAATGCTCCGGCCGGAAAGTGGAGCCTGAAGTCAGGATCAAATCGTAATTGGCCAAATAAATATAATAGTTTTGAAGAAAATCGTTGGTTTGCCCAAAGGTCAGCACGTTCCGCATCGCCTTCCACAATCCGTACACATCCTGCACTTGATGGCGGTCGTTCATCAGCATATTCATTTCCTGGTTGATGGCGATTTGCCGGGTCATGCCTTCCACCTCCGCCATCCGGTGCTCCAGCAGCTCCTGGCTCTTTTCCAGCTGAATCAAGCTGTTGTCGATCGAGATGGACTGTGTAACGGATATCGAGGTGAGGTAAGAAATGTAACCTCCCACACAGGGGATCAGAAGAATGACGATATAAGAAATCAAAACATTTCGAAAAACGCTGGAACGTTTCAGCATGATGTCCCCCCTTGGTTTGATAGCGCTATCATTTTGTGGGTTGAATGATGTATTGTCAGCTCATGCAGCGTACATTCCATAATAAAGCCTTGATCGCAAATTTGTATAGGTACACTCCAGCCAAAAGGTACATTTTCCCCTATAACGCGGTTAGAATGCAGGATCACCGGGACTGGACAGGCCGCAACGCATGATCCGTTGATATAGAAAAGACAACCGCAGCCCTCCGGCTGCAGTTGCCCTTATACCTAAAGTTCCACCGAAGCTATAGCCCGGCTCAGCTTGTTCGTCCGGCAGCCGTACTCGCGGCGAGCGCTTCATCCAGCGTATGCACCGCGCCGGCGGTCAGATTCAGTGTTACGCTCCGATCCCCGCAGTACACCTGAACGGTTCCGCACGACAATGCCTGAATACGGGCCTTGATAAGCTTGCCGTGCTTCCACGTCAAATCCACTTCCATGTTTCCTTTGGCCCGGAGCCCCCGAACTTCCCCGTCCGGCCAGCTGTCCGGCAGCGCCGGCAGCAGATGGATTTCCCCCGCATGGCTCTGCAGCAGCATCTCCGCGATCGCGGCCGTCCCGCCGAAATTGCCGTCGATCACAAAGATGTTCGTCTCCGCCCCGGCGATCCCCGACTTGGAATAGGTCAGCATATTATCCAGGCACAGCTCGCCGATCAAATGGGCGATATGATGCTCGGCCCGGCTGCCGTCGTGCAGTCTGGCGAAAAACAGGCCGAATAAGGCGGCGGTGAATTCCACGTCCTCAAGGTCGATCCGCTCCATGCGGTTGTGCAGCGTTACCCGCGACGCCTCTGCCAGTTCCGGCGTATGATGCGGCGTGATCTGGCTGCCGGGATACAAGGCAAACAGATGCGCCAGATGCCGGTGCTCCGGCTGGGCTTCGCCGTAATCCTCAAGCCATTCCTGCAGCTGGCCGCGCCGGCCGACCTGCAAAGGAGGCAGCAGTGAGATGGCGTCCTCCCACTTCCGCTGCAGCTCGGGATCCACGTCCAGTTTTCGGGCTGCATTCAGGCAGAAGTTAAAGAGATCCCGAACCAATACCTGGTCCATCGTCGGCCCCATCGAAAGCTGCTGCGACCCTTCTTCCGGGGAGCCGGGATAGAAGCTGTTCTCCGGCGAGTTGGAGGGCCCGGTCACCAGCCATCCGAATTCCGGATGCACGGTCATGTAGTCCAGGAAAAAGGCTGCGGCTTCTTTCAGCACAGGATACGCCTCTTCAGCAAGGAAAACATCGTCGAGGCCGTATTCGTAATGCTTCATCAAATGGGTGGCGATCCAGAGGCCGCCCGTTACGTTCAGCCCCCACGACGTTTCCCATCCCGGGGAGCAGAAGCCCCAAGCATTCGAGAACACGTGGGCCACCCAACCTTCTGCGCCGTAATACTGCCGTGCGGCTGACCGGCCGGCCTGGGCCAGCTCCCGGACGTAGCGCATCAACGGCTCGTGGGAATCGCCCAGATTGGCAATTTCCGCCGGAAAATAGTTCATCTGCGTATTAATGTCAAGATGATAGTCGCAGCTCCAGCCCATGCGGCACGCTTCCCCGTCATTCCAGATGCCCTGCAGATGCAGCGGCAGCGGCGAGTCTTGGCGCGATCCGGCAATCATCAGATAGCGGCCGTACTGGAAGAAGAGCGCGAACAGCGCCGGATCATCCGTCTGGCCCGCCCGGAAACGGCGCATCCGCTCATCGGTCGGCAGGCCGGCTGCCACGGACGTGCCGAGATCCAGCTGCACCCGCTCCAACAGCGGCCGGTAATCGGCGGCATGGTCCGCCTTGAGCCGGTCATAGCCTTTGCCCAGCGCCTGTTCCAGCTGGCGGAAGCCCGCTTCCTTCCATGCATCGTCCTGCTGGCGGTAATCCGTGTGCACGGTGGTGTAGACCCATACCTCTTCCGCCCGCTCCACCCGGATCGTTCCGGACGAAGCCAGCACGCTTCCTCCCCGGGCCTGAACGCGCACGAGTCCGCTGCTGGACACCCCACAGGTCCCGTCGCTGTGCACGGTTTCCACCGCTTTACCGGTGAAGGCCAGCATGTCCGGCTCCCGGGCTTCGCTGCGGAATTCTTCTGTCCGCCCCTCCAGCCGGAGTGTGAACGTGAGCCCTTCCGGGTCCTCGCTCCACAGCCGGGACGCCATCAGATCGTCCGCATGGGAAATGAACATCTCCCGCTCAAACCGGTATCCGTTCATGCTGCCGGCGGAACGCGCCTCGGCCTGCAGCAAATCCAGCTCCCGGCGAATTTCCGTTTTCCCTTCCGAGGCAGCCGGAGGCCATTCCAGGATGATGTCGCACAGGCTCAAATTCGTGCCGAAGTTGCGCTTTGGCGGCTGCAGTTGCTCCTTCGCCAGCTTGTCGCCGCCGGCGTAATCGCCTGCAAAAAAGCGTTCGCGCATCCGCTTCAGGTCCTCTTTCGTATTGGAGCGGCCGTGGCAAGGCTCCGCTTGTCCCGACCAATACGTCACTTCGGTCAGGCTCCAAATTTCCTTATGCGGAGCCGATATCATCATGCCGCCCATTCTTCCGTTTCCGAGCGGCAGTCCCTGTGCCCAGCCCGCTGCGGGCCCCGCATACCAAAGCTTCAAGTCATTCATCCGATATCCTCCATTCCCCCAGCCGATCCGGCTTCTTGAACTTGGCGCTGCGCAGCCGCCGGTTCAGAGGCCTGGCAAGATGGCCAGAACGGGTCTCCACTACAATTTATTTGCGGATTCATCCGCCATTTTATTATTTTCTTGTTCCGGTACCTTCGAAATTATCGTATCATTTCTATGAGTCATCCGTCTTTGCTAACGCATCCATTGATTTGTCAATTTATCCGCCAATCTCATTTGAGCCATCCTTACCCTATGACACAAAGGAGCGAATCGTATGAACAAAGCATTATCCGAGATCACTCCATTCGTAGGCGACTCCATGAGTTATCTGTACGACGGCAGCAGCAACGAGCATCTGCGCGCAGGCAGCGTGTACGCCCTTCACTTGTTTAATGAAGGCCCCGGGGAAATGGAGGTCGACGGGATCAAATATCCAATTGAGCGGGGGACGCTCATTTTTTTGCGTCCGGGCCAGCCGCATGCTTTTCACATTCGCCCGTCCCATCCGCTGCCTTCGTATAATCTGTATTTCGATTTATGGGATGACGCCGATCCGCTCTCTCCAAGCCGGTCATTCATCCATGCGCCCGACCCGTTCGTCTTTGACCGATTGTCTGCAGAGCAGCCCTGCGATGAATTGGATCGGCTTCCAAGCGTCTTCTCGCTGCGCGCGCATCCCCATTTGTATGATGGATTCGCGATGATCGCCCGGGCGTACAGCGAATCCAAGTTTTACCGCAGCGAAACGGTGAACAGTTTTCTGTACGGCTGGATGCTGTCCTGGCACAACGCCGTGAACGTGCAGCATCCGAGCGATTACCGCATCGTCCGCCTGCTGGAGTATTTGAACAGCCGTCCCGAGCATGGACAGTCGGTTGAAGCCTGGTCCCGGTTCTGCGGCCTGAAACGCACCTATTTCCACGAGCTGTTCCTGCGCGAGACAGGGATGACCCCGAAGGCCTACCATCATCAGCTTGTGATGAAGCGGGCGGCCCATATGATCGTCGAAACCGACCTGAGCGTTACGGCGATTGCGGAAAAGCTGGGATATCCCTCCATCCATCCGTTTACCCGGCATTTCAGCAGTTTTTACGGTACAACCCCCAGCCAATACCGGCTGAATCCGCGGCACCGGATATGAGTCCGGGGAAGGAATAAAAAATCGCGCATCCGCTTGTCAGCCGGAATACGCGATTGGGTTGGTCATGCTTGCTCTGATAGATGCTGCTTAGAAATTAAAATGATCAGGGTCGCCGCCGGTCCGTTGGTTCCGGTTCAGCCCGTCGATCTGCTGCATTTCGTCCGCCGTCAATTCGAAGTCAAACACGTCGGCATTTTCGATGATCCGGTGTTCCTTGACCGATTTCGGAATCGTCACGATCTCGTGCTGAAGATCCCAGCGGATGATGACCTGCGCGGTGGATTTGCCGTATTTGGCGCCGATGCCTGCGAGCACTTCATTGTCCAGCAGCTGGCCAGCAGCCAGCGGCGACCAGGCTTCAATCTGGATGCCCTGCGATTTGCAGTAGCTGCGCAGTTCCGTTTGGGAGAGCAGCGGATGCAGCTCCACCTGATTGACAGCCGGCTTTACCTCGGCATCCTGCATCAGATCCTCCAAATGGTGGACGTGGAAGTTGGATACGCCGATCGTACGGACTCTGCCGTCCTTCTGCAGCTTTTCCAGCGCACGCCATGTATCCTTGTACTTGCCTTTGACCGGCCAGTGAATCAGGTACAGATCCACATAGTCCAAGCCGAGCTTGCTTATGCTTTGATCAAACGCCTTCAGGGTAGAGTCATAGCCTTGATCCGAATTCCAAACTTTGGTGGTAATGAACAGCTCCTCACGCGGAACGCCGGATTCCCGGACAGCCTTGCCGACACCTTCTTCGTTACCGTACAGCGCAGCCGTGTCGATACTGCGGTAGCCGTGCGCAATAGCCGCTTTCACCGCGTTAATGACCTCATCGCCTTCCTGTGCCTTGTAGACGCCCAGCCCGAGCCATGGCATGGCATACCCGCTGGACAAGGTTGTGGTGGACTGCAGATTGTTCATGAGTAAGACGCCTCCTTCGAATCAGGTAAAAGTCGTGGATGACTGAGAACCACCCATCCTGTCCCAAGATAAACCAGCCTTTGGGTAAAGTCAAATTCAAGGACTAATTTTGTACAGCTTGGATTCGGCACCTTTCAGCGTAACGTCCAGCGCTTCACCTGCCGTTGTCTTTTCCCCGGTCCACAAGTCGGTCACTTGAACGGATACTCCCTCATGGACAGGAATGCCGGCACGCTTCAGATCGATCAGACGCTGCTCCGGATTTTGCGTGTAATTGAACACGGCCAAGTAATACGTGGCCTGATCTTCAAGCACAAACAGATCCGCCGCTTTCGTTCCGGTATTTCCTTCGACCGGCTTAAAGGCTTTGCCCTTCACCGCCAGCGCGTTCACTTCCGGATTGGTGAGCAGGCTCTCCATGTACTGGCGCGCCGTCGGGTCGTTCACATCGTCGGAGTTCAGGAAGACCGTGCCCGAAATGGCCGCCGCATTGACACGGGTCTGCGCTCCTTCATACGAGCCGCCCTTCACCAGCGCCATATAATCCGGATCGGTGTAACGATAGATCGTTCCGTTTTGCCACCAGCCGTAAGTCAAGTTGTTCAGCTGGTATTCCGTGCTGCCCAGGCTGCCGTCCACGTCGCAGGAAATGCGGCGGCTGTGCGCATATTGGCTCGGGAACAGCGGAGCGATCGATTCGCTGATGAACATCGTGCCGCCGATGGCCTGATCCAGGTAAGCCATTCCCTGATTGTACGCCTGAATGCCGGTCTGCACTTTCGGATCGTAATGCCGGCCTTCCAGGGAGCCGTGGGACAGGAAGTCCACCTTGATATATTCAAACCCTTCCTTTTTGAAACGGTTCATATAGTAGTCGATCCGGGCTTTCACCGCCGGATGGGTCGGGTCGACGGCATATGCGCCGTCCAGCTTCGGCAGAATGTTGCCGGATGCATCTCTCAGCACGATATCCCCATACTTGTACTTGCCGTCCGTCCCTTCGACCACCTGCTCCAAGTTGTCCCCCCAATAAACAAACGGGGAGTAGTAGATGCCCGCCTTCTGGCCGTTGCCGTGAATCAGCTTCACGAGATCGGTCAGCTGCTGGTCGGTCATGTTGTCCCAATACGAATCGAGGTTAATGTACACGTTCCCGTTGTTCTCGAAAGAGTTGTTCTGCAAATGCTCCTTCACATAGTTGGAGACGGCTGCCGCGTTGTCATAGCTGAGATGATCGGCATAAGCGCCCCAGCTGTTCCAGCCGACAGGTACGCCTTCTGGGATGCTGTCGCCAAAAGCAAGCGGCGGCGCAATCGCGGCATTCACCTGGCCGTAGCCCTCCATCCCTTTGCGGTAGTCGTCGTACAAACCGATGAACACCTTCGGCGAGGTCACGCTCTTTCCGGACACGCTTCCGTGCGGCAGGCTGTCATGCGTGGAAGCCTGGGAAGTAAAGCCCCCGTACACGCGCAGCTCGTTCAGCTTATTGTCGGTGCCGCTCCAGTGAATTCCCGTTTTCCAAGTGTCATGCGTAACGGAACCGACCACCAGACCTTTTCGGCTTGTATTGTCATAAATGGCTGTTAGTTCGGAACTGACATAGTTGTCCGTATTTAAGCGAGTATTGATACTTTTCGCCTGATACCGGGACCAGCTGTCGTTATCAAAAGGCGTCACGAGCACCCGGTTGTCACCGTAGCTGCCGATATCAATGCCGCCCCGGGCCTCCACTGCCAGCGGCGCAATTTGGTTGGTCGTCAGCCCGGCGGCTTGGGAAGCCGTCACTTCCGTCAATACGTAGGGTCCGTTGTTATAAATGTAAAAGACCTGGCTCAGATCCGGCAGTCCTTCTTGCTCGCTGCGGACCGTTACCTTGATGCCTTCGCCCGTGCCGTCACGGAATGGGGTCACACCATCCTTGGCCTTAAACGTATGCTTGGCGTAATCCTTGCTCGCCACCGTCTTGTCCAGCTGGATTTCGCTATAGGCACCCTTGATCACCGGCTTCTGATTCCAGTTGTACTGGGACAGGCCGGTCGAGGTATTATACAGCAGCTCGTACGACGGATTGGCCACACTGAACCCACGCTGGTACTCGGTCAGCGTAATGGAGCCGTACTTCGTGACATGGAGCTGCTTGCCCAGTTCGCCAATGCTGCCGTCATGGTCCGGCACGCCGTCACCCTCCGATGCCAGACGCAGCTCAATCAGGTCGATATCCGGCGAGTATCCGCCGCCGTCATCGAAGAGGATCGTATTGCTGCCCTGCTGCAAGTCGATCTGGATATTGTAGGTGCCGACCGTATTCCAGTCCGCCGTTTTGGGAAAGTTGAAATTCTCCCCTTCCGCCCCGTTGACCGAAATGACGGCGGCGCGGGGGTCGCCGGAAATGTAGTGCACCGTCATCGTATAGACACCGGCCTGATCCGCAGTGACGCCGTTAAACTGCAGGGTAGAGCCGCCATACAAGTTGCCCGCTTTTTTACCGCCCGAGCAGGTCCCGCAGTCCGCGGGACCCGCATTGCCCGTAAACGTGTTAGCGCCAGCTTCCGCCTCGTACGAAACGGCTGCTGCATCGGCTCCCGTTCCCGCAGCCGTCTCAGAAGATGCGGCCCAGGAAGCCCCGGGCCAGGACAGGGCCAGCAGCCCAGCCCATACCATCAGCAATATTTTCGGGATAAACCGCATTCGTGTACTCATCGGCAATCCTCAATCCTCCTTGAAATCTGAATTATTGTTGGACGCATAACTTCAAAATGGTGGACTCCGCCGGTTCAAGGCTTAAGCGGACTTCCCCGCTGGCCTCGCTCTCGGTCCCTTCCCACAGGTCGGTTACGCGGTAGACCGCGAGCGGATCAAGTCCTATGCGGGCCAGAGGCACCGCCTTGTTCGCCGCCTGTTTTCCGTCGAAATTGAACACCGCCAGATAGACTGTCCCCTCCTCGCCCGGATCGGCCAGCATAAAGGCGTCCGCCGCACGGCCGCCCAGGGCGCTTTCCACCGGAACGAATGTTGTGCCTTTCCGCACAAGCTCCATGATGCTGCCGTTCCGCAGCCAAGCCTTGGCTCGGGAAGCCGCTTCTTCCTGCCTGAAATCGTCCCCAAGCAGCAGCACCGTCCCCGCGATCACGGATGCCGTCAATCGGCTCCGCCCCTCGTTCCGGGTGGTGGCCTCCTGGTTAAAGCTCTTGAACAGCACCGAGTGATCGGGGTCGTTGAACCGGTACAGCGTATCGTTCATCCACCAGCCGTAGGTCAGCGAATTTAGCAAATATTCCGTATCCCCGATCATGCCGAACACGTCGCAGGAAATTCTCCGGCTATGCGCAAAGGCGTATGGGAACAGCGGCGCGATCGACAGATTGATAAATATCGGCCTTCCGGCAGCTTCGGGAGACAGCTTCTTGGCCAGATAAGACAGCCCATAATGATAGGCAGCAATGCCGGTGGTGATTTCAGGGCGGTAATGCTGTCCCTCCAGCGCACCGTGCGCCATAAAATCGAGCTTGATGTACTCGAAGCCCTCCCGGATGATTTTGTCCGTAAACCAATCGATGCGCTTCAGCGCCCCCGGATGGGTCGGATCGATCGCCAGGCCGCCGGCGATGTCCGGCAGGATTTCGCCCTCAGCGTCCCGCAGCAAAATGTCGCTGTACGTGAACTCGCCATCCGTTCCTTCCACGGGCTTACCGAATTGGGCCGGGCTGCCCCAGAAGGCAAACGGCGTCCAGTACGTCCCCGGCTTGTGGCCGTTTTGCCGCACCCGGTTCAGCGCATCCTCCATCTCTTCATCCGTCAGACGGTCCCAGAAGGCGTCGAAATTAATGTACAGCGTGTCGTTGTTATGAAAACCGTCCGCCTGAACTTCGCGCTTCAGAAAATCGCTCGTCGATGTGTACAGGTCATAATCCAGCGTGCTCATCGCGGCAGACCAGCTGTTCCAGCCCACGGGAACCCCGCCTTCCCACGGGAGCGCCGGCGACAGGGCCCCATTAGCCCGCCCGTAAGCCTCAAGACCGCGGCGGTAATCGTCGTATCCGCCGACGAACACAGTCGGCGACGCCACGCGCGTCCCATGGACGTAGCCGTGCGGCTGAAAATCCCGGGTCATTTCCCCTGCCGCACCGGCGTATAGCTCCAGCTCGTCCAGCGTTCCCGGCTGTTCGCCCTGGATTTTGATGCCGGTTTTCCATACGTCATGACTCAGGGAACCGGCAATGATCCCCTGCCGGCTGTGCGGCCGGAACAGTGCCGTGACCTCGTAGCTTTCGGTGCGCAGCGGCGCCGTCTGTGTCTCATAGCGCACCCACTTATCGTTGTCGTAGGGAACGCGGAGCACCGTAAGCTCGTCATCCTTATCCACGGCTTGCCCGAAGGACAGCTGTCCGGACCGCAGCACCGTCATCCGGTTCAGCCGGATGCGCGTCTTATGGACGGCCGTCAGTTGCGTCAGGTAGAACGGCGCCCCCTCGTAGATCCAAAAATGCTGCTCCAGTGTCGGGAGCATGTCGGATTCATGCACCAGCGTCAAATGCAGGCCGGTCCCCAAGGCATCCTCGACGTTTTCCGGTTCCCCATTCATGCTGTGGCGGTCGTAGCTTCCCGTATGGTATTCGCGCCCGTTCCACCGGATCGCGCTGTGGATTTCTTTCCAGTCCCACAGCGTGCCGCCGGCAGCGTTGTAATGGCCTTGTTCCAGGTCGATCTCCAGCGTCACCCAATCCGTAGATACGCGAAGCTTAGAGCCGGTTTGCCGGACCTGAACCGCGTCCGTTTGGCTGTTCGTGATCATTCGCCTGATTTTCCTCCTGTCTCTGCAAGTCTTTGGCTGCGCCGGGCGAAAGTCAGGAATGCTTGGCATCCGCTTCCGCCCCAGCCGTATGACTTCATTATAGAAAGCGCTTTATCGGCTTTCTATAGAGCGATCTACCGATTGATAACGGGAATTAACGCTTCTGGATGATGGGCGGGCTGTTAAAATGCGGCATGGGGATGGCGAGGGATGAGCGTTTGTGGATCGGGCATGCGTGCCTGAGTGCGGGGTGGACTTCGGTGCTCAATGGACGTCGGCACTTCGATGGGCGTTGCCACTTCGATGGGCGCTTGTGCTTCGATGGATGCTGGTGCTTCGATGGGCGCTGGTGCTTCGATGGGCGCTGGCGCTTCGATGGGCGCTGGCGCTTCGATGGACGCTGGTGCTTCGATGGACGTTTGCGCTTCGATGGGCGCTCCGTGTACGAAACTTTCCTACGATCGCTGTTGCCCCCGAATTTTTGCGGAATCTATAGAAGGATAAAATTCGGGGACTGCTTATGCTTTCGTAGTGAGCTTTCCTGCGGAAAGCTTTCAGGCGACCGCTCCGCTTCTCCGGAATGGTTTCGTCCTCTCCGCTGCGTTGTGCTGGGAGGGCATACGTGCGGGGCAACTTAAATCAAGGGTGGAAACTCCCGATTCTCAAATCACAAACACCAACAGACATGGGCAGCCATTAGCCATGCCCCAAATTAGTGCATCGACAATTCTCGTAACCTCGACTACCATGATTCATCTATTAACAAACAAAAAAAGCAGACGCATCTGTCTGCTTTTCCAACTTCCTATTCACCTCTTCCCCAGCTACTTTGGTCTCATCATCTCTCACCAATTTTTCATGCCGAAGAGCATCCTCAGTCACTCAGGCATCCAGGCCTACACAAGTTTAATATGCCCCGCCTTCGTCGTCAGAACCAACTTCTCCTCAGGATCATTTTCCGTCCCTACACATCCACCGGCTCAAGCTGCAGGCTCCATACAACCACGCGCCGCATCAGCCGGATAAATCCTTCGTTCAGCAATCCCTCGGCCAGATGCGCCGGTGTCACGCAGGCCACCCGCCCCTCGCCGTAGGGATGCAGCCAACCGGCAATGGCCTCACCGTCCCGCGAAGATGAGCGTAAGAACACCTCGGTCTCCTGCTCGGAGCAGGCGACAAAATAGTGTTCATCCTTGAATCGAAAGGTACCTTCCAGCTCACCCAGGACTGTTCCGCCGGCCAGTATATAAGTTACGTCACTGTGCTCCTTCGGATGGGATAGAAAATACCCCCGCAGCATCTTCACATACGCGCCGTCCTCGGGATAAGACGCCAGCCCGGAATGCCATGCCAGCCAGGCACCCCCGCCGCTCACGTAAGTTTCGAACTGCCGGCCGATGTCTTCGGTCATCCAAGATGCCTCGGGGTCGCTTTGCGGCTCAAGGCGGTTCTCGGCGAATAAAATAACGAGGTCCGGCTTCTGCCCGAGCTGCCCGGCGGCGAGATCGGAAACTTCCTTATACAGCAGTTCAGTTTGTCCATTCGCCAGGAAGGGCTCCAAGACTTGTTCAATAGACTTTCTTGCCGGCTCGGCTTCATGATAAAAATCGCCGACGACCGCCCAAATCGTTCTCATGAGTCATCCTCCTTATTGATCGATTGCTATGCAGAGGCACGGAGAATTCGCAATCGTTAAAAGGGCATTGCTTCCCCTCGGTGGTTCACCATCCAGGCATCCGGATCGGGGACGACGGTTCGTTCCGCGATGCGCAGCAGGCCCTGCGCGGTATCCGCCGGGTCGCCCGGCGCTTGGTCGCCGCCCATCGGGGTCCGGATCCATCCGGGATGCACGGCATAAACCGCAAAATTCTGAGGGGTCAGCTCCTTGCGGAGCTGGGCGGTAAAGTAGTTCAGTCCGCTTTTGGATATCGCGTAAGGATAATCCCCGCCGTAAGCCCCGGTAAAGCATCCGGCCTCCGAGCTGACGTTGATGATGCACGGTTTGGCGCTCCTGCGCAGCAGCGGTAGAAAATGTTTCACGACCTTCATCGGTCCGTATAAGTTCGCCAGCATGGACTTTTCCATATCGGCAAAATCCAGCTCCTCCAGTTTATGCTCGCGGCCGATCAGCACGCCTGCGTTGTTAATCAATGCATCGAGCACATCCGTTTGCTTCAGAACGGCCGACATGGCGTTCTTCACGCTCTCTTCGTCAGTGACATCCATTGCGACCAGCTGGAGCCGGTCCGGATGGGCTGCACGCAGGGCACGAAGCGGCTCGGTATGCCGCTCCATATCCCGCACGCCTGCAAACACGTTATGCCCTAGTGCAAGCGCAGCTTTGACTGTCTCAAAGCCAAGCCCCCGGGCCGATCCCGTGATCAACATATTCATAGCTTCAGCACCTCACCTGCTTATCGGATTAATCGTTTTCCAGCAGCTCGATCAGAACTTTCAGCTCGTTGCTGCTGTCGATGTATGCGTAGCGCCCGCCGGTGTATTCGCCTTTTTGAATCAGCGGCATGTGGCGGCCTTCCAGAACGGCGATCTTTTCCTTCATTCCTTGGATCCCAAACGCAATATGATGAACGCCCTCACCATGCTCCTCCAAAAATCCACGCCAGGTCGACGGATGCTCATCCGGCTCAATCAGCTCGATCTGCAGCTGTCCGCAGTCAAAAAAGGCCAGCTTCGCGCGAGCCTCCGAAGACTGCCCGTTAAACTCCGTCTGGGCGATATCCACGGTGTCCGTCCAGGACCATTTCGGCCGCTCTACCCCGAGAAAATCCGCGTAGCTCTGCGAAACGGTATCGATGTCTTTCACAACAATTCCGATTTGTGTAACCAGCTTGGTTCCTAATGCGCCTGCCGTCATATGAAGATCCTCCTTAACAGTGCTGAATTGGAAAAGCATTTTTTCACGTCGAACCCTAAGCAACCGAAGCGCTTCCCTCAACTGATCCCGAGAAAGCCAAGTCTGCCTTTCACAGCTTCCGTTTTACTGTCCACATTAGATTTTACGGCACGAGTTCCGGATCACTAGCTCCGCGGTTCCCACGTATTTCTTGAACGTCTGCGTTTCGTCCTCAATCGTTTCGATGACCTGCCGCGTCAGCATGTCGATCATTTCAGAAAAGTTCACGCGTATCGTGGTTAGCGCCGGCTGAATGCGAGAGCTCAAGAGATGATCGTCAAACCCCATCAGAGAGATGTCTTCGGGTACACGCAGTCCGGTCTCGTTCAGGGCCCGAAGCGCCCCGAATGCCACACTGTCGTTACAGGCGAAGATGACCGTCGGCAGGTCTGGATTGCTTTGAAGCCAGCGTGCGGTCGACTGATATCCGCTTCGTTCGGAGAAATCCGATGGAAGGACCCAGTCCGAGTTCACCTTCAGGCCGTGAGCAGTCATCGCTTCCTGAAAAGCCTTCATTCTCTCGGGACCCGAGCAGCGAAGCGGATCGCCTGCAATGAACGCAATGTTCCGGTGCCCCAGGCCTACCAGGTAATCGACTCCCTGCTTAATGCCCAGCTTGTTGTCAAAATTGCAGATCACCCGGTTCGGCTCCAGCCGCCCTTCCAGATGCTGATCCACGATTCCCGCCACAAATCCTTTGGCAATGAGTTCCTCAATAAAGGGTTCCTGGTTCGCCGCACCGATAAATATGCCGCCGTCAATCCGCCGCTGATAAAAAGTATCCTTTACTTTGCGGACGGTTTCCGTGTCCCTTGTGCTTCGAATAATGTGGGTCAGGACGTAGTAGCCGCGGCTGGATGCGCTCTCGATCACATCGCTAATCAGCGCGTGGGTCAGCGTGTCGTGAATTGCCTCCGGCGAAATCAGAAACAGACCTATCGTAAGCGTTTTCATGCCAGTCATGATGCGTGCCGAGAAATTAGGGGAATAGCCGTACCTCTCGATGACCTGCATTACCTTCTCCCGAGTAGCTTGCGGAACATTCGGGTAATTGTTGATCACCCGGCTGACGGTGCTTCGCGAGACGCCCGCGATTCTGGCGATTTCGATGCTGTTGATGTCGTTCTTCCTCATCCTGCACACTCCACTTCATTAACACGTGTTCACAAAAGGCGGCACAGCTGCGGTATCCTCGAGCTTCGCTTCAACATGCCTGTATGTACGATCGCGAATCCGGCATTCGCCATCCAGAAAATAACGCCTTTGGGCATAAACACGTGTTTATGAGTTCAATCTATCCCCTCTTCCACATGTTGTCAATACATTTTCCGAGAAGGAGGGGGCCATGCGTTAATAGCACTTGCCTTTTTGCCAAGTGGGAAAAAGGGTCGAAGTATGCTCGTAAAAACAATCACCCAGCTCTGTTTGCCATAAAAAAAGCCAGAACCGGTAAAGACCGGCCCGGCTAGCCTCATTAACCCAGATTACCTACTTAACAAATTTATTTTTTCTTGCAAGGAATAAGACAACGGCCTGAGGTTTAACGATTGTACCGCCATGCTCTTCAATGACCTCTCTTATACCTTTAAAGAGGTCACGCCGCACGTTTTCCGGAATTAACCGATGTCTGGAATGTGTATTTAACAAAGAAATGTACTCACTTGCTGCATAGGTGTCTTCCCATTTATACGGCTTGACCTCAAGCTCATTGAATAGGTCACCTTGTAACGTCAATTGCGTGCGCTCCTCAATAATTTGTTCCAGGGAAGGGTTACGTGAGTCATCGAGCTCGGGAGCGTATTTTCTGTAAATGTCTCGAATTTCATTATATATTTCATTAAAAGATGGAATATGAACGGTCCAAAAAAAGGCGGCAGATCCTTGATCGTTCAGGAGATCATAGACTTTGCGGTACCCATCTTCTTGCGGTTGGATGAAATGAAACGCAGTTCCCGAAATGGCCAGCTTAAAATGCGTACCCTTATGGTGCCAAGCTTCAAACGGAGAGTGAATAACCGTGACACTGGGTTTGTCCCTGAATTTATTGCGCGTCAAATCCGCCAGATTTTCACCCGCCTCAACGGCAGTTATCTTGGAATAACCTAAGTTAACGATTCCGCGTGTAGCTTGACCCGTACCACATCCAATTTCGAGGATTTCATCTGTTGTTTTCAAATCGGCGTACTCCACCATTTCTCTAAACAGTTGATCCGGGTAACTTGGTCGGTACTTATCGTACTCCTTGGCCATTTCATTAAAGGTGTATTTTCGTTCCATCTCATATACCTCCCCAAATCAATTTGGACAAGAAAAACATCCATCGACGTACCTTCACAGAAGACAGACTGCGTTTAGCGGAAGTTATTCTTGCGATTATAGAATCGTTCAGCTCCGCGGAAAATTTGATAAATTCTATCATCATCTAAAAAACTCCCGCCCCGTAAAGGGACGAGAGTTATCTCCGTGTTACCACCCAAGTTCATCGACGCTCACGCATCGACCTTATTTCGGGTACGTCAAAAATGTTTGTATATACCCTAGCACGATAACGGGTGCGCCCGTCACATCCTACTCCCAATACGGTTTCGAAGTGCAGCTCAGAGACCATGTTCATCGAGCTCATCTTTACCCCTTTTCAGCTCATAGGGGCTCTCTGGAAAAGACGAGGTTCAATGACTCTTTCTCATCGATGCCTTTATAAGGAATATACTGGAATTTTATTGAGTATATCATCCGTTCATTAGGGATTCAACGATTTTATTCTTAACCACGCCCCATAAGGCACCCAATAATACATCCAAGGATGTAACAGCACTACAACGCTAACCGCCCGATTGTTGAACAGGCTGCCGAGATGCAGCCCTTATAAGCCGATTATACTTTCGCCATCGCGTTTCTCCAGCCTCCGGAAACCGTGATGTCCAGTGCCCCTTCCGCGGCGTACGCCTCGCAGACAAAACCCGGCACGCTCCGCCCGTCCGTAAGCTCCACCCGACCGATCCCGAGCGGCGCGGGGATCGAGGCCGTAAACCTGCCAAAAGACCCCACCGGCATATCCCACAGCTCCACCGCGATCGGCGTCCCGCCTAGAGGCGTCCGTACCAGCCCAGGCTTTGGCGGCTCGGTCGCCAGTTTGTACAGCCGGTATACCGGGGCGGTTTGCGCCGCTTCCGCAAATACCGCGCCGAGCCCCGTCATCTGCGGCTCCAGCGGCATGCCGCGCATATGCAGCCCGCAAACGGCGACACGGATCGTGTCCTGCTGCCGCAGCAGGAAGCGCGCGGCCTCGTTCAGGTTCGCTTCTTCTTCAGGCAGCGCAAACAGCGTCACGCCAAAGGGGAGCCCCGGCCCCGCCAGCCCGGCCGGAACCGCCAGCGCACTGAGATCCAGCAGGTTGCAGTGGTTCGTATAGAGGCCCATCTTGCTGTTCGTTCCGACGGGGTCGGCGCCGACCTGCTCCCTCGTCCACGTGCCGCCGCAGGTCGGCAGCACCAGCACGGCGTGCCGCAGCCAGGATCTGACCGTTTGGCGGATCTCAGCCAAACGGTGCTGGGCGCGGAAGAGAGCTGCCGCCGTATGCTCGGCCTTGGCCCCTGAGCGCAGAATCGTTTCCGTCACCGGAAACGTTGACCCCGGATGCGCCTCGATAAAGCCGGCGAGCCCGCTCCAGCGCTCGGCCACGAGCGGCCCTTCGTACAGCAGGGCCGCCGCTTCCTGCAGCAGGGACACATCCACCTGCTGCACGAGAACCCTGGAGCGGGCGATCGTCTCCTTCGCCCGTTCCCAGGCCGCCTCGTATTCGGCCGCGAACGGGCCGAAAAACTCGGGCGGCCCCTGCGGGAGCAGCCACGTCTTCGGCTGCTCGCCGCGGTGCAGCGGACGGTCCGTGGAGTACGGATCGTCCGCGCACCACCCGCGTGCGGCCGCATCCACGGCGGCCGCGTCGTCCACGTGACGGGCGAATACCGTCACGCAGTCGATGCTGCGGCAGGCGGGCACAACGCCCGCCGCAGGCCAGGCGCCGACGGCCGGCTTGTAGCCGACCAGGCCGTTCAGCGCCGCGGGCACCCGGCCCGAGCCGGCCGTGTCGGTGCCGAGCGCAAACGCGGCCTGCCCGCGGGCGACGCTGACGGCCGAGCCGGAGCTCGAGCCGCCGCTGATCAGCTCCGGACGGAGCGCGTTGTGCGTCTCGCCGTAGGGGCTGCGGGTACCGACGAGGCCGGTGGCGAACTGGTCCAGATTCGTCTTGCCCACCGGAATCGCCCCGGCCCGGATCAGCCGCTCGACCACCGGCGCGTGCCGTTCCGGTACATAGGCATAGTCGGGGCAAGCGGCAGTGACCGGCCAGCCGGCCACGTCGATGTTGTCCTTCACGGCAAAGGGGATGCCCCATAACGGACAGACAGCCGAATCCAGCCTCTTCAACCCTTCGAGATAAGGGGCAATTCGCTCCTCTTCCGGCGGCGTGATCCAAATATTCATCCCGTTATCCCGCTCCGCACGTTCGATAATAGCCGCGATCACCTCTTGCGGCGTAAAGCTGCCGCTCCGATAACCCTGCTGAAGGGCATGGATGCTCAGCTCGAATGGAACCGCCTGAATGCTCATGATGCCGCCTCCTTTTCCACCGGATAGATCGCCGCAATGCAGTCACCCGCCCGGACCTGATCGCCGGACGCCACAAAGACGGAGGCAATGACGCCATCGAACGGAGCAGGCTGGGAAAACTCCATTTTCATACTTTCTTCTATTATAATCGTTTCACCCTTGCGGACCTCCTGCCCCGGCTTCACGAGCACTTTCCAGACGCTGCCCGACATTGAGCTGTTTACGCCCAGACTTCCTTCCGGGAGCGTCTCCTTCTCTTGGGTCGCAGCCGCCTCCGGTTCGGATACATGCTCCGCGATGCCAAGCTCCTTCCAGTACGCGCGCTCCTGCTGAAATGCGGCCTGCCGGGACGTCCGGAATGCCGCCGATTCCTCCCGGGTCGTGTCCAGCCAAGCGAGGTACTCGCCGAGATTAAACGTCGTTTCTTCGACGTCTACGGTAAATTCCCCGCGCGGGAAGTCCTCCCTCATTCGCAGCAGCTCCTCCTCCGACACCGGATAGAAGCGGATTTGGTCAAAAAAGCGCAGCAGCCACGGCTTCCCCTGCTCAAAGTTCGCCGTCCGGCGGAATTTGTTCCACATCTGCACCGTACGCCCGACGAACTGGTAACCCCCTGGCCCTTCCATGCCGTATACACACAAGTAGGCTCCGCCGATGCCGACGGCATTCTCCGGCGTCCAGGTGCGGGCCGGATTGTATTTGGTCGTCACCAGACGGTGGCGGGGGTCCAGCGGAACCGCAACCGGCGCGCCCAGGTACACATCGCCCAGCCCCATGACCAGATAGGAGGCGTTAAAAACGATTTCCGCCACCTCCTCGATTGAGCCCAGCCCGTTCATGCGCCGGATAAACTCCAGGTTGCTCGGGCACCAAGGCGCATCCGGACGCACGTTTTGCTGATAGCGCTCGATCGCCAGCCTTGTGGCCGGATCGTCCCAGGATAAGGGCAGCTTTACGATCCTGGAAGGGACCTCGATGGAATCGAGCGGCGGCAGCGTCCGGTCGATCTCCATCACCTTCGCCGCCACTTCCTTCACAGACATGCGGGAGGCGTCGACATGAATCTGCAGAGAGCGGATGCCCGGTGTCATTTCGATATACGGGATGCTTCCGCTGTCCGTGACCGCCTGCATCAGGACATACACCTGGAAGCGGTACAGCAGGTCGAGTTCGCGTTCCCCGTATTCCACCAAAATATTTTCGTCCCCGGAGCAGCGCACCGCGATCGGGAATCGCCGCTCTTCGTCCTCGTAAGCGAGCAGCGGCATATAGTCGCCGCGGGATGTATGCGGAAGCTCGGGCAGCTTCGGCACGGCCTCTCCGCCGGAGAGTTCCCGCAGGAAAGTTTCCTGGGCGGCTCTCAGTTCTTCGGCTTCCTCCACTGTAATCAGCCGGAAACGGACCTGATCGCCCGGGCGGAGCTGCCCGATCTTCCAAAGCTCCGCCGTCGCGGTCGTGACCGGGCAGACGAACCCGCCGAGGCTCGGCCCGTCCGGTCCGAGCAGGATCGGCATGTCGCCCGTCAGGTCCAGGGCGCCGACGGCATAGGCATTGTCATGGATGTTCGACGGATGCAGCCCGGCGTCGCCTCCGTCCTCCCGGGCCCACAGCGGCGCAGGGCCGATTAGGCGGACGCCGGTGCGCGAGCTGTTGAAATGCACCTCCCACACGGTGGAGGTCAGCTGGTCCAAATACGCCGGAAGCAGGTATTCGGCGGTACAATGCGGTCCGGGAATGACCCCTAGGGTCCATTCCCGCGTCAGCGCCGGGCGCGATGCCGCTGCGAGGGAGCTTAGGGGTTCGGGCTGGCGGTCCGGTGAACCGTTCCGGACCCGGAGCACCGCCCCCGGCCGAAGCGCGCTGCCGGTATGCCCGCCGAAGCCGCCGAGCGTAAACGTCGACGCGCTGCCCAGCGTCAGCGGCATATCCAGCCCGCCGGTGACGAGCAGGTAAGCCCGCATCCCGGCGGCGGCTTCGCCCAGTGTCAGCACCGATCCGGCCGAAGCCGTCACCGGGGTATACGCCGGTACCGGTTCGCCGTCCAGCTCTGCCAGCATGTCGGCACCGGTCAGACAGAACCGCATGGCGCCGCGGAAGCGGTAGCTTCCTCCGCGCAGCGTCATTTCCAGGCCCGGCGCTTCCTCCGGATTGCCGAGCAGCCGGTTGCCGATGGCAAAGGCCAGGCGGTCCATCGGCCCTGACGGAGGTACGCCGATATCCCAGTACCCCGTTCGGCCCGGAAGGTCCTGTACGGTCGTCTGTACGCCACCGTCCAGCACCTCGATCGCCGGCTCGGCCGGCTCAAATCCGGCCAGCATGTTTGTATAGACCCGCCCTTCGCGAAATGCATCAGTGTCCAGGAAAGCTTCGATATAAGACTGGTTCGTCGTGACGCCGTACACGCGCAGCGCCTGCAGCGCCTCGATCATCCGGGAGACGGCTTCCTGCCGCGTTTCTGCATGAACGATGATTTTGGCCAGCATCGGATCATAGAGCGTGGTCACTTCGAGGCCCGGCTGAATCCACGTCTCGAGTCTTGCGCGTTCCGGCCAGACCACCGCATCGATCCGGCCGTCCGCCGGACGGAAAGCATTGACACAGTCCTCCGCATACAAACGCACCTGCAGGCTGTGCCCCTCCGGTTCACGCACCCGCTGTGCCAGCCCCGGCAGATCGCCGGCCGCCTCCCGGACCATCCATTCCACGAGGTCGATGCCGAGCACCTCCTCCGTGACGCCATGCTCCACCTGCAGCCGGGTGTTCACCTCCAGAAAGTAGTACTTCTCGTCTTGCGGATCGTACAGAAACTCGACCGTGCCGGCACTGCGGTAACCGGCGGCTGCAGCAAGGCGCCGTGCGCTTTCGTGCATTTCCTGACGCACCGGTTCCGCCAGCAGCGGGGCCGGCGTCTCTTCGATGATCTTCTGGTTCCGGCGCTGTACGGAGCAGTCGCGCTCGCCCAGAGCGATCGCTTCACCGTCGCCGTTACCGAAGATCTGCACCTCGACGTGGCGCGCCCGCGCGATATACTTCTCCAGAAAAACGCCCCCGTCATTGAAATTCGACTCCGCCAGCCTGGTTACGGATTCGAATGCATCCCGCAGCGCCGATTCATCGCCGCAAATGCGCATTCCAATGCCCCCGCCGCCTGCCGTGCTCTTCAGCATGACGGGGTAGCCGATCGCTTCAGCCCTCCCGGCTGCTTCTTCTACCGACGAAATAAGCCCCGTGCCCGGCAGAAGCGGCACCCCCGCCTGCTCGGCCATCGAACGCGCAGTATGCTTCAGGCCGAACAGCTCGATATGCCCGGGGGACGGCCCGATGAACGTGATGCCGTGCTCTGCACAGGCTCTGGCGAATCCCGCATTTTCGCTTAAGAAGCCGTATCCGGGATGCACTGCGTCCGCCCCGGTGTCCAGAGCTGTGCGGAGGATCAGCTCGGCATTCACGTAGCTCTCCTTGGCCGGACCGTCCCCAATCAGTACGGCTTCGTCGGCCTGCTCCACGTGCAGGCTGTCCCGGTCCGCTTTCGTGTACACGGCCACCGACGCAATACCCATAGAGCGCAGCGTCCGGATAATCCGCACCGCGATCGTTCCGCGGTTGGCGATCAGCACCTTTTTAAACATCGCCTTCGCCTCCTTCCGCATTCCAGATCAGCACCTGCGCCGGCGTCGGGTTATAGGCATTGCAGGGATTGTTCAGCTGCGGGCAGTTGCTGATCAGGACGGTCACCGGTGCCAGCGCCGTCAGCTCGACGTAACGTCCGGGGCCGGATACGCCGTCCGCAAAGGTGAGCTCTCCTTCCGGCGTCACCGGTACATTCATGAAAAAATTGACGTTCGGGGCCAAATCCCGCTTTGTGTATTCATCCCGGCCCGCCAGCATGAGCATAAAGGTGTCCCGGCAGTTATGCATCGGAAGCGTGTCGTGGGAATACCGCACCGTATTGCTCTGTGCCGAGCAGGCACCGCCAAGCGTGTCATGCCGGCCGCAGGTGTCGGCCGTAATCTGCAGCAGCTCCCGGCCCGATTCAGCAACGAGCACCGAGCCTGTCGTCAGATAAATGTTGTTTTGGCGGGTAATCGTACGGACCGCACTATAATGATCGCCTGGATTTTCCTTGGAATAAAACAGGGTGTCCACCGCCTGATTGCCCTCCATATCGACGATGCGCAGCACCTGCCCGGGGAGCAGGTCATGAATCCAGCCCTCCCCTGCGGGAATGATGTGGTTGTACACGGCATCCGCCGCGTTTCGTTCGCTTGCCACCGCTTGAAATGTGCTCATTTTCAATTCGCCCCTTTCGTGAGTGCATAGGCATTCCACGTGTTTTCAAAAGCTCGCCGGTTCTCGCCGCAGTGGTTCACACACCGATCGTCTTCCGTCGTTGGCGCGGCATCCTTTATACGGATCTCCACCGCTGCCCCCGGGTACACCGCCGAGGGGTTGAGTGGATGCGGCGTGTTCGACACGACCAGCAGCACATCCATTTCCGTCCGGAGGGTGACCGAGCGCCCATCGGTTGGCTGGGGGACATACCTCATCGTCCCGTCCAGCTCACACACCACTTTCGAGAAGAAATTCACCGGCGCGCTCAAATCCCGCGGCGTTAGGTTGTGGCGGTACAGCTCCACCGTCAGGTTCTCCTCGCCGCTTCGCAGCCAGGCGTTGCGCTCCTGCTGGTACGAAGTCGGACCATACTTGCCGTCCGTTCCCTTACGGGTCGTGTATCCGCCAAGAGGATCATGCCAGCCGACGGTATCTTCTGTGATGGATGCAAGGACGCGGCCCTGGTCACTCATTAGAACGTGACCGGCCGTATAAAAGGCGGTATGCTGCGCTTTAAGCGAATCCGGCATGTTGTACCTCTCTGACGGATACGGTGCATGATAAAGCAGCACGGACACATTCGCCGAATCGCCCGCCGCCGTCAAGGTGACCGACTTGCCTCGGCCGATATAGGCGGACCATTTGCCGCCGGAACCCATCGTGATCGAAAAGCTTGCTGTCATTTTCATTCCTCCTATGGAGCAGGCCTGCTGCCCGGGCATAAACACCAGGTGAGCCTCGAACCTGCGAATATAAAGTAAAAAAAGCCCGGGAGAAACATCAAAGCGTACTTTGATAGATTCTCCCGGGCTTTTTTCCCGCCGTGTACACCAGGCTGCCCCGGTGCGCCTTCTCTCGGACCAGCCAGCCGATGATTGGATCGGCCCGGAACCCTAGAAGACATTTTGTATTCGGTTGTTTATGTTATGAATACTAACATGTATTCTTGGCATCATGCAATAAAAACTTACAAAAAAATAATGAAAATGCGGATAATTGGCTATGGTTAGGGGATTAATGTGAGGTTTTAGACCATGAAGAACCGTAAAATCGTGAATCGTCGAAGAAAAAAGACTTGATTTTTCGGAAATAGCCTGCAAAAATGTGAGGTGTCATGACATATTGAATCGTCGTCAGTTGCTTTATCCCTTTGGAGGAGGAATGTAATATGTCAAATAATATAACATTAAAAAGAGATTTAACCTTGTCCCATGTCGTGACCATGGGCCTGGCCTGGATGTCGCCCATGATCTTTTTCACCAGTTTCGGCGTGCTTCACGAAGGCTCGGGAGGGATGCTCCTGGCCGCTTACATGCTGGCTTTTGTAGCCATCGTCTTCACGGCGGCAAGCTACGGCCAAATGGCAAAAGCTTTCCCCGTCTCCGGTTCGGCCTACACCTACGTGACCAAAGCGATGAACCCGTTCCTCGGCTTTGTGGTGGGCTGGGCCGTCTTGCTCGACTATTTATTTTCGTGCATTATCGCCGTGCTCATGTTCGGAATTAATTTGAACGCTCAGTTCCCGTCCATACCCTCGGCGGTCTGGATCATACTCCTGACGGCCGTCGTCATGGCGATTAATATCATTGGAATCAAAACATCGGCTAATGTCAGCAAAATCTTCGTCCTGATGCAAATATTGTTTATCGCCGGCTTCTGTGCACTCCTGGTTTACAAAGCGATGCAAGGCGGGATCACCGCGGGCATCGATCCGTTTGCCGCAGGAAAAGGCGTCTCGTTCTCTTCCATTCTGGCCGGAGCCTCGCTGGTCTGCTTCTCCTTCCTCGGATTCGACTCCATCACGACGATGGCTGAAGAAACGAAAGACCCGAAGAAGACGATCCCCCGCGCCATTATGGTCATTGTCGTTCTGGCCGGACTGATGTATTTTGCCACCGCTTATTTGATCCAGCAAATGTACCCTTCCTTTTCGTTTGCGAGCGCCGACTCCGCCGGCTTTGAGCTGATGCAGTCCATCGGAGGCAGCGTGCTGGCCTCGGTGTTTACGTTCGTCATCATTTTCTCCATCCTGTCCCAAGGCATGTCCTCCATGACGACCGTCACCCGGCTGCTGTTCGTCATGGGAAGAACCTCTCTCCTGCCCAAAACATTCGCTTCCATCCATCCCAAGTTCCGTACGCCCGTGTTCAATATCGTGCTGGCGAGCGTCATCTCCTTGTCCGCCTTGTTCATCAGCCTCGAAACGGCGATCAAATTCGTGAATTTCGGCGCGCTGACAGCTTTCCTGTTCGTCAACCTGTCGGTGATTTTCCACTACATCGTCCGCGAAAAGGGCCGAACCCCCAAGGACCTCATATTCCGTCTGATGTGCCCGCTCCTCGGTGCCGGCTTCGTGCTGTACCTCGTCACCCTTTTGGATGTATCCTCACTGCTGCTTGGCGGCGGCTGGCTCGTATTCGGACTGTTGTTCTATGCGCTGCGGCGGGCCAAACCGGCGGTTCATGAAGCACCGGCCGCGGAAATGGAGAGCGCGGTTTAAGGAGAAACAACGGAACACCATCCTACCGTTCACGCAAGAGCAGCGGAATTTCGAAAAAAAGAAAAAGGACACGACCCGCCTGAATCGCTCAGACGCTGCCGTTGTCCTTTTTTAGCTGAAACATGGAATTAACCCATATCCAAAATATCGTCCGCAATGATTCCGTTTTGCACATACCGGACCAGCTTGCCGGCTTCATTCGAAGCCCGGTTGAACCCTTCCGGCGTCAACCACCAGTTGTCCTCCCGGGTCGACGCATCCTCTGCGGAACACATCGAGTATTCGATCCAGGAGGGCATGTACGTCTTTAAGGTCAAGTACGCCCGCCGCATATGGTATGCGGAAGTGACGATCAGTATCCGGCGGATGCGGTGCAGCGGAATCGCCCGGTCCAGGACAAGCAGCGAGGCAAGAACATTCTCCTTCGTATGCCGCGACTCCTGCTCCACCAGGATTTGTCCGGCAGGGACCCCCAATTCCACCGCCCTTTCCTTCATCATCAACGCCTCAGGCAGTGGCTGCCCTTTCCAGGTCGTCCCTCCCGAAAAAAGAATCGTCGGTGCCCGGCCATCCTTGTATAATTGAACCGCTGCGGGAACACGGTACCTCGCGGCTTTATTGCTTCCGAACACGAAGATGCAGTCGCCTGGCCGACCGTCATCGAAGATCCCCTTGTACAGCAGTGTGGAAATTTGCTCACGCGATAATTGGCCGGGATTGCATTCTGAAATCATCATCTCCGGCACCCCCGTTTTCCTATGGATTTCTTAGAAAATCTTGCAATAAATGATAGAACCACTTCAATTGTATGAAACAACAATTGAAATGGTTCTCAATTACGCCGTATATGATGACGATGCCCAGGCATCGCCGCGCGATTAAGGGAACTATCGGAGTAGCGGGATTCGAACCCACGGCCTCACCCACCCCAAGGGTGCGCGCTACCAGACTGCGCCATACCCCGATATATGAACCGCATAGCGACATGGTTATAACGCTCAATGTGCTTAGTCCATGGAAATGGTTTCATTTTCCATAACCGTATTTAACGCTATTATAGCGCATTGGCGCGCTCACCTGCAATACTTTAGGCGCGCAGCTTTGCGGATAAATTTTTAATTGGAACTCGAGGCTTCAAGACTTTTGAATAGATCGATTTTATGATCGATCTTCTTCAGCGTCTTCTCAAGTTCCTTCCTTTGATCGATGATTTTCCCACGATAAGACTCCATAAATTCCCTTCGCACGCTTGTGGTAGAGTTTTCGCGATGATGCAAGGCAAGAAACTGCTGCATCTCACGAATGGGCATATCCAGTGCCCGAAAATATTTAATCATTTCAAACCATGCAATATCGGATTCTGAATACCGGCGATACCCCTTTTCATCCCGTTCGATCCCGTCAATTAACCCGATTTGTTCATAATATCGCAGCGTGGGAATGCTTAATCCGGTTTTTTCAGATACTTGTTTACTCGAAAATTTATTATCCATCTATTTATTATAGCAGGTTAGAACGGTGTTGCTATCAAGTGCACTTTATACTGTAACGTTCCATGTAAAGCTATGATTTCATTCGTGAGGTGAAGGGGAAATGGAAGAAACAAGTACGGATATTCAAAACAAGGTGGTTCTGATCACTGGCGGGACATCCGGAGTCGGAAAGGCCATCGCGCTGGGTTTGGCAAAACTAGGGGCAAAGATCGTTATCATCAGCAGAAGTCATGAACGAGGACAGAAAGCATTACACGATATTGCAGAAGCCACGGGAAATGAGAAGGGTGAATTCATGGTGGCTGACCTATCCCTTCAGTCCTCCATCCGGAAAGTGAGTGAAGAGTTTAAACGGAAATATGAACGCTTGGATGTCTTGGCCAATGTGGGGGGAGCGGTTTATTTTGAAAAACAGCTAACCTCGGAAGGAATAGAGCGGACATTTGCGCTAAATTATCTCAGCCACTTTTTATTGACGAACGAGCTGCTGGATACGCTGAAGGAGAGCCGTCCATCGAGGGTTATAACCGTTTCGGGAGCACCCCGATTTCTCAAGAAAGCTAACTTCAATATTGAGGACGTCCAGTCTATAAACCACTTCAGCGGTTTAGGTGCGACGACCCAAGCGCTGTTCGCCAGAGTAATATTTACTTATGAATTAGCGAGACGGCTGGAAGGGACAGGCGTAAGGGCATTCACCTTTCACCCGGGATTGGTTCAATCGAATCTGACTCGCAACGCTCCCTGGTATATAAAAGTGTATGGAAAGTTAGCTAATCGACGGGCAAAAGAGGATTGCGAAATTGGGGTGTATTTAGCTGCTGCTAAAGAAGTCGAAAACGTAAACGGGGTATTCTTCGACGATAAGAAGCAGCTGATGACTCTTCCTATATTGCAGGATGAAGAAATAGGAAGACGGTTATGGAGCATTAGCGAGGAACTGGCCGGTATTTCAAAGATGTAAGCATTTCAAACGGATAACATGAACATCACCGGCGGCTTGATGACGGGCAAAAAACAAAGAACCGCCGCGAGGCGGTTCTTTGTAAATGATGTAAAGTATGCTATTTAAACGTGTAGCCGTATTTTGGAAAACCAATTTATGCCCGCATTTGAACCAGCGCCTGCCCTGATGCAGACTTTTCCCGGTTGCCCAGCAGCGAGGAAATTTCGCCCACGGTATAGTATCCGGCAAACCTTTTTTTCCTTACCGCCTTGGTCAGCCAGCTGAAAAAGTCCCACACCGGGTCATCGACCCATCTTCCGCCATGGTTGACCAGAACGGGCGTATACGAGATTTTTAGCGCGCAAGCCCCCTGCCATTCGAAAAAGAAAATGTTTTCCGTATTTTTTTTCTGCAGCAAAAAGGAGTAGCCGCCTTCCTGAAGAAGATACTTGTCCTGGTTGTGAAAGAAAACCGGTCCCTCTCCCGTCGCCACGATCCCGATCAAGTCGCCGTTGTGCTGAATGTAAAAACCCCGGGTATATTCGATGTTCATTTCGGGTGTTAGCCGAACTTCCTGAAGTGAATAGGGCTCAACTCCCCGGTGTCTGGTTTGCGCTGCGTCCTGAAAATGACTAATAATTTTCATGATTACACATAACCTCCCTCTTCGTACAACGCTTCCATTAGTATAACGCCTGATTCTATACCAATTCTGAACATTCCGGGGAACCGCATCTCCATTGTCCATGCTTCCCTCACCTTCCGGTTCATTTTTTTAGCGCTATGCCATGTTCTTTATCCTCTCCTTTTGGTAAGGGCGGCAACAAGCGTATGGTGCGCGGTCAGCCCGCAGTTGGATGGCCTTGGCGGCGTTTATTGCGAAGACGCGGAAATCGCGGAAGCCGTTCCCGCGGACAGCACCCGCCCGAATGGCGTACGACCCTGGGCCACCGATACGGAACTGGCGATCCGGTTATGGAAGCTCAGCGAGGAATTGATTCATCCGTCGTTTAACACCAACTAAAAGGTGAGAAAAAAAGGAGGTTGAGGGGAGTTCCCTAGGCCTCCATCCTTTATTGTTTATCCCTCAGCCATGACCTTTTAACCTTTTCCCTTCAGTCCTATCCTTTATCCTCAAAAAAAACATGCCGGGGGAAGACTTGACCTTCTTTGATTTCAAGCAGTCCAAACGAATACAACTTCTCCCTGCGCTTGTCTGTAGGAGATCCCGGATTGAACATCAGCACGCCATCGTCCATCTGCAGGTAAGGCTGGTGGGAATGGCCGAACAGGATGCAGGAAACCGGCTCGCCCTCAAAGGCCTTCCTAGCCTTCTGGGGAGTGGCTGCTCTTGATGAATAAGGCTCATGTCCGTGAACAAGCCCAAACTGTACCCCTTCAAAGGAGATTATCTTTTTTTCGCCGAAACGCTCTATCATTTCGTACCCGTCATTATTACCGGCGATGCCGTCCACGGGAGCTAATTTCGACAGCTGATCGTACACCTCCAGGGTCATCCAATCGCCCAAATGGAGAATATGGTCAACCTCCCGGAACGCTTCCGTCAGCTTTGCAGGGAGCTTCACTCTCCCTTCTCTTAAGTGCGTATCCGAAACAATGCCAATAATCATTGCTGTTCCTCCTTTTCTTAATCCGTTCACTTTTCGGCTGATCCCATTTCGCAAGAAAATTGCATTTTTGCAGTTACTCCATCTATACCCTGCCTGACTGATGATCATAAGTGACTTGCGCAGCTATTTTCCCCTTGTCCAACTATTATAGCAACGCCACTGTCTGTGGTCCCGCACAAAAAAAGACCGCCCCGCGGCTTCCATATGGACGTTTCAACGTCCAAAGGGTGCCGAGAGGCCGTCTAGGGGCAGCTTGAGTGAAGGCAGTCATGATACAGTCATTGTACGGTCAATGATACGAACTTGGCCCAGCCTAACTTCGGCCACGCCAAACCGAAGCAACGACTGCCGTGCCGCCAATTAATACTTGATCAAATCGGCACGCAGCGGTGTGAAGCAGTCCAGCAGCGCGCTGGCCTCCAGCGCCTTCGCCCCATGCCTGGCGCCCATCGGAATGACGATGTGTTCGCCCTGCGCGATGACTGTCTTCTTGCCTTCGATCGTGAATTCGACGCGCCCCCGCAGACAATAGGACATCTGCTCATGCGGGTGGGCATGCTCATATCCTTCCGCGCCGGCTTCAAAATGCACCTCCATCATCATCAGCGACGCCCCCGGCTGCAAAATTTTGCGTTTTACGCCGGGCTCCGCGTCCTCCCAAACTCCGATATTGCTCACGATTGTTCCGCCTCCTTATGCTTGTCATTTCATAAACTAAAATGCCTTCGCGATTTCGATCTTCTGCGTTTGCCCGTTGTCCGTCAAATACAAATTATAACTGAATCCTTGATCGTCCATAAAATAGGAAATGTACTTGCTCCCCTCGTCCAGCCGCTTTGGCACGAGCAGTGTGGCGATCCGGTGCGAAGACGCGGCCTGGGTCTCCGCCGACAGATGCCAGTGCGTATCCAGCCCGGCGATTTCCTCGGGATCTACGCCCTCGAATCCGCTTGTCTGCGACAGCTCAAGCTCTCCGGACGTGCTGAAGATGAAGCGCCCTTCCATCAGGGCCTTCTTGCCGTTCACGTGGAAGGACTGGCCCTTCAGCTCCATCTCGTACAGCGTGTGGAAGAGCCACTGCACCCGTCCCGGCTGCTCCAGATCGATCGAATCGACAATAACGAAGTAGCTGTTTTGTACAAAATAAATCTCGCGCTTATACTGCTTCAAATACGGTACGTGCTCCCGGTAAGCGGGGGTTGGATTCAAACGCGCGTAGGATACGCCTTTGTCATGCCAGGCGTCCTCGATCTCGCCTTTAGCTGCCAGGTTCAGCGCCTTGTTCATGCCGGCGAACTGCCCCTGGCCGTCGATGAGGACGGCGTTTTTGGACCTGGTCTGCCTGCGCCAATTCAGATGCATCGAGCTGTTAAACGCTACGTAATACCCGCTCTCAATGGCCAGCGGCTCCCCATAAGCGTGCAGCAGGAACGCGCCCTGATCGCCGTGGCTGTGGCTGACCGAGCCGTACCGGCTGCTCTTCGCGATGAGCGAAATCTGCTCCACAGGATCGTGCAGGCGGTGGTGCATCGCCACCCAGCCGATATCTCGGAACCATTTGACCGGCTCGATGCCGGAAGGCTCCACCGGCTCCACCTGCGGGTAATTCTGCCGGTACACGAGGTCATCGAAGGCAAAATCCCACCAGCCGTAGTTGTAAAACATGCGGTCAGCCTCCGGATTCGCGTCCTTCAGCTGGTCGAAGTACCATTGGTACCATCCGTTTCCGGTGACGCCGGCAAACTCGCGCATGTTGAAGCCGACCTTTTTGATGATGTCGTCCCCGAGCGTCGAGTTGTCGCCAAAGGCCGTGCGTGTCGACGTGGTGGGGCTGTAGCAGTAGAGGGGGAAGTCGCCTGTACGCTGAAAAAAAGGCCGCCGGAACACGTCCAGCTCCGAAAAGTTTTTGAGCAGGTTCAGACCCTCCGTCAGGTAAGCCATGCCCGTCGTCCAATAGTGGGGCCCTTCGGCCCAGCCGCCGTCCTTGCCTCCCCATGGGGAGAACAGCGTGTAATAGTACTCCACCGTGTAGTCCAGCCATTCCCTGGCCTCCGGCTCCTCGCCGAACAACGCGATGCAGCAGGGCACGAGCACCGAGGATAAGGAGCGGACGGCGTGGCTGTCATAAGGGACATGATGGATCTTCGAGCGCTGGATCACATGGTATGCCACCTGCCGGGTCCGGGCGAGCAGCGGCTCCCGCACCGCTTTACGCTCATCCGACGTCAGCTCGCCGTGGAGCCAGTCGTAGCCCCAGGCCAGCGCCGCGGCGATCCGAAACGCCGCTTCGTCGTTATAGTCGCGGCTGGTCGGGCCGTCCGGGTCCCAGGACGCGGCGTGCAGCAGCCAGGCTTTCGCCTTCGCGAGCAGCCCGGCGTCCTGCAGCACGGTACCGGCAACGCTCAGATGCCGGATGGCGTACAGCACCTCCTGGCAGGCCAAATAGCTTCCGCGCCACAGCGCCGCCGTCCGGCGGTTGTCCGGGTAGGGCTGCGGCTCCGCAATCAACTCCCGGGTCAGCCAAGGCTTGACCGATTGCTCGAAGAAGGCCTGCCATCCGCTGCCTGCCGCGTCCTCCCTTACTGTGCCGCGGTATGCCTCCAGCTCATCCGGCTGCAGCCACAGCCGGGGATGGCCGGTGCGCACGCGGCTGTAGCGCTCGCTCCGGGATGGGAGCGCCGTCTCCGGCAGCCCCTCCGGCACCTGGAAATCTCTTACGGTGCTCCATTCGGATTGCTGTGCCTCCGGCCCTTCCCCTTCGAGCAGCGCGTACCGCCAATAATACATTCCCGGCTCCAAGGCCTCAGAAGGCGTAAAGAAATTGTAGGGGATCGGCCCGTAGGTTCGGGTTGTCTCCCCGGTAAAATCCGGCGCGGATGACACCTCCAGCACGTACCGGTCATCTTCCAGCTTCGCCGGAATCCAGGTAAACCTCGGCGGGTTCTCGATCAGCTCCGTTTGCCCCGAAGGCGCATACTGCACCGTTAAATCGCCGCTTTGCGGCTGATACAATCCGTTTGCCGTTGCCATTGTCCGTATCCCTCCAGTTTGGGTGACGCTGTAGTAAGCTTTTGCCCTGATCCTGATCTCGCTGTGCTCTATATGTCGTTGTTCCGTTGTCTGTTCTTTATCGCATGAACAAGCCGCCGTTCACCTCGATGGTCTCACCCGTAAGATAGCGGGACAGGTCCGAAGCCAGATACAGCACCGTATCGGCGACATCCTGCGGCGTCCCTTCCCGCCCGAGCGGGATTTTGGACACCGTGGCGGCCCGGCCCTCATCGGAGGTGAAGGTCGCGTGAAAAGCCGTCCGGCCGATAAAGCCCGGCGAAACGCAGTTGACCCGGATGCCCTGCGGCGCAACTTCCTTGGCCAGACCCTTGGAGAAGGAAATGACCGCCGCCTTGCTGGCCGCATACACCGATGCCCCCGGCCCGCCGCCGTCATGGGCGGCGACCGAAGTCATGTTGATGATGGACCCGCCGCCGCGGGTTGTCATGCCCGGAATGACCAGCTGGCTCAAAAACACGCAGGATTTGAAATTGACGTCCATGACATGCGTATAATGCGCCTCGGTCATTTCCGCATTCGGTACCCGCTTCACCAGGTGGCCCGCATTGTTCACCAAAATATCCACCGGACCGCCCAGCTCCCGCTGAACCGTGTCCAGCATCGCCGTCAGTTCCTCGACGCGGGTGACGTCCGCCTGGACGACGGCGGCCCTGCCGCCCGACTCGGCGATTTCCGCCGCAAGGGCTTCCGCCTCTTCCCGGCCCCGGTTATAATGAACCGCCACCGCGGCTCCCGCGGCCGCGAGTGACCGGGCAGCTTCCCGGCCGATGCCTGAACTGGCACCGGTCACCAGCGCCATTTTCCCCTGTAAATCGATCTTCATCCCACATTCTCCTCCTCATACATGCAAGTCATGCTGCCGTCGAACGGCAGCGACATCCGAATCGTCGTTCCCTGATCCAAAGCGCTGTCTATCGTCAATCCGTACGCTTCCCCATAGACCATCTGAATCCGCCGGTGCACGTTCATAAGGCCCAACCCGCCCTTGTGGTACAGGGAGCCGGAATCGGACTCCGCGAGCCGGTTCAGGTCCAGCTTTTGGCGCAGCGAATGAAGCTTCTCCTCCGTCATGCCGGCGCCGTTATCCTCCACGATCAGCCGGAAGCCGCCTTTCCGGACCTCCGCGCCGATCCGGATCCGGTGATGATCCTGAATCCCGTCGGGGAACGCATGCTGGAACATGTTTTCGATCAGCGGCTGCAGCGTCAGCCGGACCATCTTGTGCAGCAGCAGCTCCGGAGGAACGTCCACGTCCAGCTCAAACTGGCGCTGGGTCCGGTACTGCAGAATCGTCATGTAATTCAGCACATGCTTCAGCTCGTCGACGACCGTAATTTCCGACAAATTCGTCTGAATGGCATACCTCAGCATGGCCGCCATCGCTTCGACCATTTCCATAATTTCTTCGGAGTCCTGGACGACGGCATAGCATTTGATGGTCTCGAGCGTGTTGTACAAAAAATGCGGATTGATCTGCAGCTGCAGCGCCTGAAATTCGGCCTTATGCTGTTCCAGGGCGATTCGCTGCAGGTTCAGCTCCGTCTTGTGCGAGCGGATTTCCGCCTCGTAGACGCGCTCGATCATCTCCGACAACCGCGTCAGCATCACATTGTAGCTCGAGATCAGAAAACCGAACTCATCCTGGCGCTGCTCCTCCCCCTCAATGGTCTTCCACTCGCCTTTTTCCATCATGCGCATGTTGCGGACGAGCTTCTTGAGCGGTTGCACGAGGGACCGGCCGAACCGCCCAGCAATCCACATCGCGACAATTAACGTGATGAAGCCGGCAATGACCGTCGTATAGCGGATGTTCATGATCGGTTTCCGAAGCTCCTTCACCGGGACCGAAATGACCATCTGCCAATCGGCGGCGCTGAGCCGCTGCGACACATACATCCGCTTCTCCCCGTTGACGACGGCCGTAAAGGTGCCCTCCCCGCTGAGCAGGTTCTTCTTGACCTCATCGTCCATGAATTCGGGGATGACGGCATCCTCCGGCTTGTCGACGAAATTGCCCTTGCTGTCCACAATGAAGGAGTAGCCTTTGTCCCCCAGATCCATTTGTCCCCACAGCTTGGATATCTCCCGGGTGTTAAGCTTCATCCCGAGGATACCCCGCGGCTGGTGCGACAGCAGCCCGCGCACGCGGCGGATGAACGTAATGTACTGCTCCTCCCCCGGATCGGCCGTGGCTGAATTAATGATCGCGCCGAGGCCGTCTTTCGGAATATTTTGCTCGATTAAACGATAATACGATTTATAATCCTTAACCTCATCCTGGATGATGTCCTTCGTGGTGATCGCCTTGCCGTCCTGATTAATGACGTAAATCAATTCGATCTGCGGATAAATGATAAAGGCCGAATCGAACACCTTGCTCTGAATCCGCCGCGACAGCTCGTAATACTGGAAACTGTTGTCCGGATCCATCTCCATAAACTTCAAGACATCCGGGTCGGACAGGATGATTTTGCTGGCATTGTCGAACGTCTGAAGGTACAAGTCCGTATGATAGGCCGCATGGGTGATCATTTGGGACAGGTAGCGTTCCAGCTGGCGGTCCAGAAGTTTGGACGACTGCACGTAAGTGATGGTGCCGACCACCGAAAGGGAAATGACGATTAATACCATGAAGTAGCCGAAAATGCGGTGGGAAATGCTTCTGCGGAACATGTCAGATCCCCAGCCGCTGCCGGTATTCCGAAGGCGAGATGCCTTCGTATTTCTTGAAGGTTTTCGTGAAGTTGGAATGGTCGGCATATCCAACCGCGTATGAAATATCGGTGATCCGGTTCGATTCCTCGCCGAGCATCCGCTTGGCGTATTCCATGCGCCGCTTCGTGCGGTACTGGACGAAGGTCTCCCCCGTCGCCTGCTTGAACATGACGCTGAAATAATTCGGATGCAGCCCCAGCTGATCCGCTACTTCCTCCAGCGATACCTCGCTGGCCAAATTGCGTTCGATGTAATGCTTGGCTTCCTCAATCGGGTCTTTCCATTTCCCTTTCCGCTTCCGGTACAGGCGGTCCAGCGTCTGGCCGATCCGCTCGGCAAACCGCCCGAAGGCCTCCTCCCCGGTGGATTCCGGGCTGAGCTCCAGGCTGTCGTCCAGTTCGATGTTCATCTCCCTGGCTCTCAGCTTCTTGACAAGCAGGCCGTGGAATTCCTCCAGCATTTCGGCCTTTTGCCGTTCCTGAAGCTGAAAAGCCGAAGTCTCCCGCCGCCACTCCTCCAGCAGCTCCTGAACCTGGCTGCGGTTCATATAGTAGATGGCCTGGTCAAACCGCTCCAGCCACGCATCCATCTTGGCGACGGAGAGGTAGGCGGAGGCCGGCTTCTGCTTCTCGGCGCGCTGCACCAGGCGCTGCAGTGTATCCGCCAGCTCCCGCTTGGCCACCGGCTTCAGCAGGTATTCCCTGACGCCGAAAGCCATACAGGCCTGGGCATACGAGAAATCGCCATAGCCGGATACGACCACCGTCTGCACCGGGTATTCCTGCTTGGCGATGGCCTCGCACAAGGCCAGGCCGTCCATGACCGGCATCCGGATATCCGTAAACACGAAATCGGGGAGCTCCTCCCCGATCGCCTGCAGCGCCTCGCGCCCGTTGGCGGCGAGCCGGATGGATGAAATCCGGATCCCGGACTGCTGAAGGTATACGCTTAGTCCTTTCAGAATCATAGGTTCATCATCAACGAGCAAAATCCGATGCATCCTCAAGAGCTCCTTTCGATTTCGTATTCAGGATACCGGTTGGGCGGAGGAACCTGCATAGTCCTGCCCGAACCGCTTCATGTGCAGGTGAACGACCGCCAATTCCTACTTCCGCGGCAGGAAGATACCCTCTTTTTTCTGGTAGCGTGCATTGGCCTCTTTCAGCACGTCATTGCCTCCCTTGGACTTCCACTCCTCAATCACCTTCGGCCAATTTTCGATCGGCTCCTGGCCGTAGACCATCTTGACCATGTGGGTGACAAGCACCGGCGGCGGCGTATCCGAGAGCGGGGTGATGTCCGGGTTCTTTTTAAGCGCTTCCAATCTGGGGTCGAATTCGATGCCGTCACGGCCTTCGTTCGCCAGAATGTTATCGAACACGCCCATCAGCTTCCGCCCGTCTTCCGTCAGGCTGAGCGATCCCTTATTGTACGTCGTGTCCTGCACGAGCCACAGGAAGGATTGACGGTAGCGCTCCTCGTCGACCCCTTTGGAGTCGGTTGGCTGTTTGTAGTTGATTTTATCCCCGTCCATCGTGTAGGTCTCACCTTCCACGCCGAAGGTGAAAAACTTCTCGGCCTCATCCGATACCATCCAGTCGAGGAATTGGATGATTTTCTCCGGGTGTTCATACTTCGCATTAATAAAGTAGGAGCGGTTCACATCGCCGTACAAATAATATCCGCCCTTGCCGTCCGGTCCGGTCGGGGACGGGATGATTTCGAGCTTCGCATCCGGAATCGTATCCTGCAGTTGGGTCTGCCATTGGAGCAGCTCGTTGGCGTTCATCGACCAGATGCCGGCTTTTCCGGACAGGATCGTGTTCTTGAACGTCGTCGGGTTAATCGTGGCAAATTCCTTGTTGATCAGTCCTTCATCATACATCGTCTTGTAGGTGGACAGCGCTTTCATCATATTGTCCGCGTCGAAGAATTTGGGCTGCACCTGACCGTCTGCTTCCTCAAACTGGCTTAAATAAGGGAAGACGTCATACGCCCCGAAGACCGTATCCGCATATTTGAAGTCCTGGCGGCCCATGTAGGGATTTTCGACGCCCATCTTCTTAAAAGCGCGCAGCACTTCAACAAAATCCTCGATCGTCTTCGGCACCGGCAGGCCTGCTTTGTCCAGCAAATCCTTGCGGATCCAGGTCGCGCGGCGGGATGGATTGCCGAGCCACTCCGGAATACCATAAATTTTACCTTCATACGTCATGCGATTCCAGGCTTCTTTCGGGATTTTTTGCAGCAGGTTCTGCCCGTACTTCTGCAGCAGGTCGTCCAGCGGCATAAAGACTCCCGCCTCCACCGATCCCGCCATTTCCTTCCCGGTCACGCCGCCCTGGCCCTGTACCACGTCCGGAATGTCGCCCGTAGCAAACATCTGTGCCATCTTCTGGTCGTATTCGCTGTGCGGAACCAGGCGGATGTCCATGTCGGTGTTCGTCAGCTCCTCGAGCTTCTTCACCCACTTATCCGCGTTGATGTCCGGCGACTTTTCCACATGGCCGAAATTCAGCGTCCGCAGCGAAATCGAGAACTTGGTGACTCCGCTGTCTTCCGTACTCGCCCCGGCATCCTTGCCGCTGGCAGATGAATCATTGTCCTTGCCGCCGCACCCGGCGAGCAGGGATGCCGTCACCACGGTGGCCAGCATCAGGCTTACCCACTTTTTCATCGTATCCCCTCTTTCCCCGCTTTGATTCGTTCATCAGTATGCTCTTTGTTGGATTTGGCAAGTTGATTGTATCGTTAACGTTTGCCGGACCGTGAGGTGGCAACTTCAGTTCGGGTAGTTCATTTTTAAGATTTGACCGCTCCCAGTGTAAGCCCTTTCACAAAATGCTTCTGCAGGAACGGATACAGCAAAATGATCGGCAGCGTCGCGATGACAATGGTCGCCATCTTGATCCCCTCCGGAGAGGTAAACGCCAGCTCGCTGAACTGCGAGGCACCGGGGTCGATGCTGAGATCGTCGGTTTCGAACATCTTTTTCAGCAGCACCTGCAGCGGCCACCACTTCGGCTGATCGATGTAATACAGCGCGTTCATGTAGGCGTTCCAATGTCCCACCGCGTAAAAAATGCCGAGTGAAGCCATCACGGGCTTGGAGAGCGGCACCACCATGCTCATCAGGATGCGTACCTCCCCGCAGCCGTCGATGCGGGCGGAATCGATGACCTCCGCGGGCAGCTGTTTGAAGAACGAATGCATCACGAAAAAGTTAAACGCGCTGATCGCGCCGGGCAGAATCATGGCCCAGGGGGTATTCATGAGGTGCAGGTTTTTCATCAGCAAAAAGTTCGGAATCAGCGGCGCGCTGAAAATCATCGTGATCAGCACCATCAGCATGATCAGCTTCCGCCCGACATACTCCTCCCGGGATACCGGGTAAGCCAGCGTTGCCGTCGCCACCAGATTGATCAATGTTCCGGCCACTGTGATGAAGACGGATACCGCGAACGCTCGCCATATTGACGCGTCACTGAACACGTACCGGTAGTTAATTGTCGTGGCGTCCACCGGCCAGAACGTTACCCTGCCCGACGTGACCGCTTCCGATGAGCTGAAGGACTGGGCGATGACGTTCAGAAACGGCAGGAACATGGCGAGCCCGAGCAGGCACATGAACAGGATGTTGAACGCGTTGAATAGTTGATAGCTCCTAGACATCATTCGGTACAACCGTCGTTCCTCCCTTCTAGTACAGGCCTTCGCCCGTCGTTTTCTTGCTGAGCAGGTTGCCGAACAGGACCAGCACCAGTCCCACGACCGATTTAAAAAGGCCCACCGCCGTCGTGTAGCTATACTGCTGCGACAGGAGGCCGGAGCGGTAGATGTACGTGTCGAGAATCTCCCCGTTTTCCGTATTCAGCGCGTTCAGGAACACCCACACCCGCTCAAAGCCGAAATCGAGAAATTTGCCGATGTGCAGCAGAAACAAAATCATGATCGTCGGCAGCAGCGCCGGCAGCGTGATCCGGAGCGTCTGCTTCCACCGGTTCGCCCCGTCGATCTCCGCCGCTTCGTACAGGTCAGGATTAATTCCCGCCAGGGCGGCCAGGTACAGGATCGTGCCGTACCCCATGTCCCGCCAAATGCCCGAGCCGACCAGCACGCTGCGGATGTAGGCATTATCGCCAAGGAAATACACCGGCTCGATGCCGAACAAACCAAGCAGTTGGTTCAGGATGCCCGTGGATGGGGACAAAATGGCCACGGACATGCCGGCGATCACGACCCAGGACAGAAAGTGCGGCATGTACACCACGGTTTGGATGACCCTTTTGAACACGACCAGCCTCAGCTCGTTGAGCAGCAGGGCCAGAATGATCGGGGCCGGAAACGCAATGATCAGGTCGTAAAGCCCGATGAGCAGTGTATTTTTCAAAATCCGCAAAAAGTCGTAATGCTGGAACATCATCGCAAAGTTGGCGAAGCCTACCCACTCGCTGCCGGTGAAGCCTTTGAAAATGTTGTAATCCTGAAACGCGATGATCGAGCCGCCCAGCGGAATGTACTTGAAGATGAGAAAATACACGATCCCGGGGAGGGAAATCACGTACAGCGCCTTGTACTTCCACATGAGGTGAATCAGTCCGCCGCCTTTTCCCGGCCTTCGGACCACGCTCGAGGGTTTCAGCTCGACCGCTTCCGTTTTGATCGTCGACATATCGGTCCTCCTTTTCGCGCACGTCGTATGGCTGTGCTTATTTCTCATAGTAACGGCGGAGGGGTGGGGGATGCTTGGTATGAACAGGGGTGGGCTGGTTATTTTTTAAGGTTGGGGGCGTGGTGGGCGTCGTTGGAAAAAGGACAGAAAACCTTATACAGCATCTGCTATGGGATCATCGAGTCGATTCGAAGAAGCAGCAACGAAACCCATACGTCAGCGCACGGGGGGAGGGACGCATTTGGGGTTCCAGCCGCTGTTGAAGCCGTGTTCCTTGATGAGATGAGGAGGTGGGAACACGGCTTCAAAGGCGGCACGTAAACTTTCCACCCCATATGCTTTCCCTCTTTGGAGTTCAGGTGGCGGGGACTGCTGCTTCCGGGTTGGCTCACCAAGACTAGCTTTGTCCCCTTACTTTAGCTGCTTGGCTTTTTTGTTTTTTCCCTACGGTTACTGCCACCCAGCACTTCTCCCCCGCTCTTGACCTTTAAAATACCCAGCTAGTGGGGAGGAAGTAAAAAAAGAGGCGTGTCGCCTTATGGCACGCCTCTTTCGATCATCGAGTCGATTCAAAGGAGTAGCACGAAACCCAGACTTCGAGCGCTCGGGGGAGGGCGCATTTGGGGTTCCAGCCGCTGTTGAAGCCGTGTTCCTTGATGAGATGAGGAGGTAGGAACACGGCTTCAAAGGCGGCACGTAAACTTTCCACCCCATATGCTTTCCCTCTTTGGAGTTCAGGTGGCGGAGACTGCTGCTTCCGGGTTGGCTCACGAAGACTGGCCTTTTCTCCTTTCTCCAGCTGCCTGGCCATTTGCCTTCTCCTTTGGTTGCTGCTATGAGCAAGACATTCGCCAAGTGACCTTATAAAATAATCAGCTTGTGGGTAGGAAGTAAAAAAGAGGCGTGTATGGCACGCCTCTTTTAGGTTGATTATTGGTCGATTCGAAGGAGCAGCAGTGAAACCCAGACCTCGGCGCATCTTCGTTGGGAGCAAGCCGCCTCGAAGAAGGAATAACGAAACCCAGACTTCGGGCGCACGGGGGGAGGGACGCATTTGGGGTTCCAGCCGCTGTTGAAGCCGTGTTCCTTGATGAGATGAGGAGGTGGGAACACGGCTTCAAAGGCGGCACGTAAACTTTCCACCCCATATGCTTTCCCTCTTTGGAGTTCAGGTGGCGGGGACTGCTGCTTCCGGGTTGGCTCACCAAGACTAGCTTTGTCCCCTTACTTTAGCTGCTTGGCTTTTTTGTTTTTTCCCTACGGTTACTGCCACCCAGCACTTCTCCCCCGCTCTTGACCTTTAAAAATACCCAGCTAGTGGGGAGGAAGTAAAAAAGAGGCGCCTCGCCTTACGGCACGCCTCTTTTAGGTTGGCTATCGATCGCTTTGAAGAAGTCGTAACGAAACCCGGAGTTCGGTGCTCGGGAGGGACTCCCCCCTAGCTCACCGGAACTGCTGAGCAATGCCGGCCATAAATTCCTCCTCCGGCACCTTGCTGCGCAAGTCCAGCAGATACTCGGCGTCCGGACCGGCGATATACCGGAACCGGGGAGAAGGATCGGCCGCTGCCTCGTAAATCGTCTTTGCAATGTGTTCCGGTGCGGACACCTGGGTTTCGAAGCTCTCCAGCTGCTTTTTCATAACGGTGCCGGTATAGGGTGCGTATGCCTCCAGCGAAGCATCCTCCAGCAGGTCCAGTGAGCGTCCGGTAAAATCCGTCGCCACGTTGCCCGGCTCTACGAGCTTCACCCGGATGTTGTGTTCAGCCAGCTCATAGTAGAGCGATTCGGAGAATCCCTCCACCGCCCACTTGCTCGCGTGGTACAACGACAGCAGCGGGAAAGCCACCCTGCCGCCGGCCGACGAGACGTTGATCACCGTTCCGCCGCCCTGGGCCCGGAAATGAGGAAGAAGCGCCCGGGTCGTCTGCATCACGCCATGGACGTTGACATCAAACTGTTTGCGCACCTGGGCGTCCGTCGCTGCTTCAAAAGCGCCGAATGCCGCATAACCCGCGTTGTTCAGCAGGACATCGATCCGCCCAAACCGGTCGATCCCCTCCGCAACCGCCGCCTCGATGGTTTCCTTCCGCTCTACGTCCAGACGGGTCACCAGAACCCGCTCCAAGGACCGCAGCCCGGTTTCCTGTTCCGGCGAACGCATCGTCGCGATCACGTTCCACCCCTGCTGCTGAAAAAACTGTGCCGCCGCTTTTCCAATACCCGATGAAGCACCCGTAATCAAAATCGATTTCACGCCAATTCCTCCTCGTTTCTCATTTTCAGGGAAATTATACCGCAAGAAACGAACTAAGTAAACTGATATTAACTATTATAGTTAACTTTATATAAAACAGTTTTCATTGCTGCAAAATACCCGATTACGAAGGCGGGGCGGACAAAGGTGACTTATAGAGTCCAAAAAGGCAGTCGCCGCTAAGGGTGCCTATATAAATTTCTTTAATGAATTACGTGGGAATGAATTTGGTGTAGACAACAAAAAGAGGCCAACGCGGCCTCTTCTTGATCATTTACCGGTCGGTACATTGAATGACACCGCCTGGCTTTTTTCCTTTTCCATACCTTTGTAATGATCGATTTTATCTTCAATACTTCGCAAATGATCCCGGAGCGCCTGCATTTGCTCATGAATGTGCGCCTGGTGGGCCTCCAGCATTTCCCGCCTTTCCGTTATCGTGGAACCGCCTTCGCTCCGCAGGTCCGAAAACCGCTTCATCTTGCTGATCGGCATTCCCGTTCCCCTTAACCGCATTAAAAATTCAACCCATAACAAATCGGACTCCCGGTACAGGCGGTAGCCGTGCTCATCCCGGGGTACCCCTTCCAGCAAGCCAATCCGCTCGTAGTAACGCAGCGTATGCACGGACAGGCCGGTTTTTTGGGAAAGCTGCTGAATCGTGTATTGGTTCTCCATGGCTGCATTATATCACTAAATCCCTACAAAGCGGGCCCTTTGCTTCGATCTGATCTGATTCCTTGCGTCTCCCGGAACGGGATCACTCCATCCAAAAAAAAGCCTTGCTTTAGAGCGCGCTCAAAGCTGTAGCATATAACTCACGAAGCAGCATAACACCATTTCAGGAGGTTAAAAACAATGACAAACGAACGTTACGAACGCGGATGGGAAAAGCTACTGGAAGTCGACGGAGACGGCGGGCAGCGTGTCATGGATTCGCTCAGCGATATCGCCCCGGACCTGGGGAAGTATATCATCGAATTTACTTTTGGCGACATTTATTCACGGGATGGGCTTGACCTGAGGCAGCGCGAACTGATCGCAATCGCTTCCCTGACGACGCAAGGGGGATGCGAAGCGCAGCTGAACGTGCACATCAACGCCGGGCTGAACGTCGGGCTGACCGCCGGCGAAATTGTGGAAGCCCTCATCCAATGCGCGCCGTACACCGGCTTTCCCCGGGTGCTGAACGCGGTATTCGAGGCAAAACGGATTTTTAAAGAACGCCATTTAATATAATGGGCGAAGGGGCGGCGGATGAGCCGCCTTTTTTGATCTGCTATATAGAATGAACTAAAGAAATGAATGTTATAGGGCCATATTGGGCCGTTATAACAGGAAGTTCAATGGAAAACTTTAGTTCAATCTATCTAGCGGATAGAACTTTAACTTTTTCTGTTCTTATCGCCACAATAGACAGATATCGTTGCAAGCACATCTCTACATTCATATGTTAGGTCAGGAAGGTGGTGGTGTGTATGGCCAAGTACAAAAGCAGCTCGATCAGCGATAAATGGAAGAAAACGAATTGGTTATTAGAACAGGACAATTTACGGAAGCATGTCCCCCACACGGAAACTTTTAATAAAAAAAACCTGTTATCCATGCTTTCCAAATATTCAACCGTTTACTTCAAACCAACGCATGGTTCCGGCGGGGCGGGCATCATTCGGATCAATAAAAAAAACAATGGGTACCAAACCCAATTCAAGAGAGAGAAATCCTTTTTCTCAACCGCTGACGAGCTATATCATATGCTTTCCCGTTTTTCTAACAAAAGGCCGTATTTGTTACAGAAGGGGATCCAATTAGCTAAAACGAACGGAAAGCTGTTCGATATTCGCGTGATGGTCCAGAAAACGAAAAAAGGGGAATGGATCAGTACGGCCGTCTTCACGAAGATCGGGAGTCCTGGAAAGGTTGCAACGAACTATAACCAAGGAGGAAGTATCGGTTTATTTCAACCAACCCTGACAGGCGCGGGGTTACATTCGGCTTCCATTCAAAGTACGGAAGAAACACTGAAGAAGTTAGGGGTTTCGGTAGCGAAAAATTTTGAGCGTCATCTCAGAGGATTTCAGGAACTGGGTTTGGATGTAGCGCTGGACAATAAGGAGAAGCTGTGGATATTGGAGGTCAATACACGGCCGCAAATTTATCCGCTAAAAAATTTAAAAGATAAAAGGTTGTTCAATCGAATCCTTTCTTATGCAAAGCAATATGGAAGGCTTAAATAACTGCCATCAAGACGCCATGACAAACATGGCTTTTTTTGTTATACATACATCGTTTGAAGGAGATCCCTAACACGACTAACAACAAAATGATAATAATATTCATTAATTATTTATTGTAAAACGATAAATTATGTGCTAAATTCGAGACACAATAATGATAAGAGGTGTTTTTATGAAACGGGTGTCGACTCTCTTCTTAAAAGTGGCTGTGTTTCTGATCGGAATGCCGATCCTTGCTTTGTGCATCTTTGTGGTGCCCGGGATCGCGAATTTCGCAGCAGAATTGTATCCGGATCATGCCTATCTCAAATATCTCGTGTTTGTCGATATGTATGCATCCGCGGTCCCCTTTTACATCGCTTTGTATCAATCCTTTAGACTGCTGATTTACATTGACAGAAACGAAGCCTTCTCGGAATTATCCGTCAGGGCGCTGAAGAATATCAAATACTGTGCAGTCGCCATCAGCATCTTATATGTGGCCGGCCTACCTCTCCTATATCTCATTGCGGAGGCAGACGATGCCCCGGGTGTCATCTTGATCGGTCTGGTCATTATTTTTGCTTCCATGGTGATCGCTTTCTTTGCCGCCGTTCTTCAGATGCTCCTGAAGGAAGCGATCGATATCAAATCGGAAAACGACTTAACGGTCTGAGGTGAAAACAATGGCTATCGTAATCAATATCGATGTAATGCTGGCGAAAAGAAAAATGAGCGTAACCGAGCTGTCGGAACGGGTAGGAATCACTATGGCCAACCTGTCTATATTGAAGAACGGGAAGGCGAAGGCGATTCGGTTATCCACGTTAGAGGCGATTTGCAAAGCTTTGGATTGCCAACCCGGAGATATTTTAGAGTATCGGAGTGATGCCGATCATGATGAACCATAGCCGGATGATGGAGTCACCGGTCATCAGAGCGTTCAAGCAGCTCGTTCGATTTGGCTGGGAGCAGGCTTTATCCTGTTTGTTCCCTGTCGTGATTTTTGCCTCCCTGGCTTTGACGAAAATCATTCCCCTCCCCTTTCTGCCCAGGTACGATTGGCTGCTGATCATTTGCCTCCTGATGCAGTGGTGGATGGTGCGCTCCGGACTCGAAACGCGCGACGAACTCAAGGTGATCACGTTGTTTCACCTGATCGGTCTGGCTCTTGAACTTTTTAAAGTACATATGGGTTCTTGGTCGTACCCAGGGGAGGGATACTTCAAAATATTCGGAGTCCCTTTATACAGCGGTTTCATGTATGCAAGCGTCGCAAGTTATCTTTGCCAGGCATGGAGAAGACTCAAGGTTGAACTGGTGAATTGGCCGCCGTTTGCGGTCGTCGTGCTTCTTGCGGCTGTGATCTATTTAAATTTTTTCACCCACCATTTTTGGATTGACGTACGCTGGTGGTTATCCGGACTTGTTATCCTTGTCTTTTGGCGGTCCTGGGTCCAATATGAGGTGAACGGAACGCGTTACCGTATGCCGCTTGCCCTGTCATTTGTGCTGATCGGATTTTTTATTTGGATTGCCGAAAATATCGCCACGTTCTTTGGCGCTTGGCAGTACCCGAACCAGGCCGAGGCCTGGAGTCTCGTTCATCTCGGAAAAGTGAGTTCATGGCTCTTATTGGTGATCGTCAGTTTTCTGATCGTAGCGACGTTAAAGCAGGTAAAGGGAAGCATCCCATCGGAGTAGGCCGGGGACATTTAAGCGATTAGTATCGCAAGTCCGGAAGTGAATATTACAAAAAGAAAGGCGGCCGGAATGGCCGCTTTTTTTGTTCCAGCGTATGCTTTTCGGATGATTCCGTCATTACTGTTATGCTTCCCGCTGTGATGCCCCGCTCCCCGAAAGGGACATAAACCAACCGGGCCCGCCGGGCATATAACTAAAAAGATGGTATGCCGGGTTCATGCCCGGACGAACCCCGCAAGGAGGAATGAGCTCAATATGATCCGATACGAACCTTCCTTATACCGGCCCAAACCGCTCAACAACCCGCCAACCGTTTCTGCGGAAGCCCACCGACCGAGTGCCCCTTATCATATGCTGTTTCATTGGAACCGCCTCGACTGGTATTTCCCCTCATCTGCCATGAAACGGGAATTCGAGTCCCGCGAAATTTGGAAAAAGTGCATGCCTGCCGGCGTCAAAGTTGACCGTCAGGGGCATTTCTATGTTTCGGTTCCGCGCTGGGCGGAGGGTGTGCCAGCCACCCTGAACCGGATCGTGCTCCTGGACGGCAAGCCGGTGCTCGACGCGTTCCCCAGTTGGGAGTGGAACGAGGCCGGTAACGTGAGCATGCTTCAGTCCGTGCTGGGCTATGAGATCGATGAGCAGAACCGGATGTGGATTCTCGACCAGGGAAAAATCGCATACCAGCCTTCCCCCGAAGGCTCGCAGAAGCTCGTCCTATGGGATCTGAATACGAACCGCCATATCGAATCCATCATCATTCCGGATGACGTGGCCCCTTCCCGCACCTCCTTCCTGAACGATGTCGTCGTCGATAACATAAATGGCTGCGTCTACATCACCGACTCCGGCTGCGGGTGGCAGGATCATCCGCTGGACGGCGGGATCATCGTGTACAACATGAACACCAAGACCTTCCGCCGGGTACTGGACCGGCATTACAGCACGCAGGACTTCCCAAAGTTCCGGTTTATGATCGATACCGAGCCGGTCTACCGGAACAAACCGCTCAAAATCGGCGCAGACGGCATCGCCCTGTCGGCCGACAGAGGCACGTTGTATTACTGCCAGGTGACGGGACGCAACTTGTATGCGATTGACACGGCGCTGCTGCGTGACTACGGCACGACGGAAGAGACGATCCGCCGATCGGTCGTCAGCTTGGGCAGCAAGGGCACCACTACGGACGGCATGCACGCGGACAACCGCGGAAACGTGCTGTACACCATGCTGGAAGGCAAAGGCATCGGCTGTTACGTGCCGGAGAGCCGCTCGTTCAACCCGCTGTTTTCCGACGATTTCATGCTGTGGGTGGACGGTGTGGCCTTTGATCAGCGGGGGGCGATTATTTTCAACAGCAACCGGCTGCACCGGATGTTCGAGGAGCCGCAAAACATCGATTGGGATGATCCCTACAACCTGATCATTTGGCGCGCCTATATCGGTCCGGACGTGAAGTCGTACTTGTACGTCTAGAGTATTTGCTCCGCCAGCATCACCGTTTCCATCTCCGGCTCGGCGTCCAGCTCCTCGGACAGGACACGGGCAAAAGTGTTGTAATGCCGCTGTGCCTCGCCCATTTCGCCGGCCTGAACGTAACTCAGCAGAACTTTCCGGCATATCTCATCGGAAAAAGGTTCGGCGCTCTGCAGGCCCAGCAGCCGGTCCAGCGCCTTTCGCCCCTGACCGACAGTTTGTTCATATTCGGCGGCCAGCAGGCTGGAGCGCACGAATTGGCGCCGAAGCTCCTCGCGGGCCGATAACGCCCAGCCGTAATCATGCTCCTCAAGATAGTCGCCCTGATAATGGGCCAATCCGCTCTGCAGGCGCTGCAGGTCGCGCAGGTCACGGATTTCTTCCATGGCGGTATCCCTCAGGAAACGGTCCACATCCACCTCGACTTCCCGCTGTACCAGACAGTAGCTCTCATGAGAGTAATCCACGGTGGAGCCCAGTCCCCAGGATTTCAGCATTTTGCGGACCTGGTACACGGAAGTATGCAGCTGGGTCACCGCCTTATCGGCGGAGAGTTCCGGCCACAGGGTCATCAAAATCTGGTCCTTCGCGACCCACCGGTTTCGGTGATGCACCAGCAGGGCGAACAGCTCCTGCGCTTTCTGCGTCCGCCATTTGAGCCGGCTGCCGCTCCCCGTGCCATCCAGTACCTCAATCCGCTTAAAGCAAATGATTTGGGGCTCCTCCCGGACAAGGACAGGTGCCGCCGGCTGCTGCTGAGGCGCCAAGCGCGCCTCCAATCGGCTCACGGTTTTGGCGAACCGCCCGGGATCGACCGGCTTCAGCAGATAGTCGACGGCGTTCACCTCGAACGCTTCAATCGCGTACTGATTATACGCCGTTACAAACACCACCTGAATGCCGGGATGCATGCCGTTCAGGCGTTCCGCTGCCTCCAGCCCGTTCAGGCCAGGCATCTCGATATCCAGAAACGCGATGTCCACCTGGACCCCCTCGGCATGCTCCAGTGCCGCCCGCACCTGCGTAAATTTGCCGGCGATCTCGATCCGCCCGTCCCCTTGAATCAGCCGCTCCAACTGAAGCAGCGCCGGATTTTCGTCATCGACCAATATCGCTCTCATGCTAGCCCTCCTCTTGTGTCATCCGTGAATCACGCTGCTTTTGCATCGGGACATGGAACCGGACCGTCGTTCCCCGCTCCGGATCACTGCCGATCATAAGCTCCGTGCCAAAGAGCGTCAGCAGGCGGGCGTTAATATTTTTCAGACCTACGCCGTCCCCGGCCCGGCCTTCCCGCACGGCTTCCATCCGTTCCAACGTCATGCCTGTCCCATTGTCCTCGACAGCGATCTCCAGCCGTTCCTCCAGCTCCCGCACGGATATCCGGACCCTGCCGCCCTCTTCCCTGCGCATAATTCCGTGCCTGACCGCATTCTCAACGATCGGCTGGATGGTGAGCGGGGGGACCAGACGGTTCATGTCCGCCTGAATGTCGTAGTCGACCTGCAGCCGGTCTTCAAACCGGGCCTGTTCCAGGTTTAAATAGGATGTAACCAAGGCCATCTCCTGACGAAGGACGGTCAGCTGGTCCCGGTTGCGGAAATCGAAGCTCCCCCGCAAGTACCGGCTGAGCTCGTGCAGCAATTCCGCCGTCTTCTCCGGGTCGACAGGCAGCAGGGCGATCATCGTATTCAGCGCATTATACAGAAAATGCGGCTTAATCTGGGCCTGGAGGAAGGCCATTTCCGCCGAAATCGCGTTCCGGACCGACCTGCGCAGCTCCAGCAGGGTTCTGACCCTGGCCCGCAGCTCTTCGGCATCAACCGGCTTGCGAAGAAAATCGTTCGCTCCAGCCGACAGCCCGATACGGACATCCTCCGGCAGGCTTCTAGCCGTCAGAAGAAGAATCGGAAGGGCCGACAGGGAAAACTGCCGGCGCACGTTTCGGCATAGGTCCAGACCCGACATGCCGGGCATCATCCAATCGGCAATGACCAGATCGATTGACTGCCCGGATTGAATCCTTTCCAGCGCCTCCTGCCCGTTGCTGGCCGCCATCAGCCGGTAGCCCTCGAGTGCCAGCAAATTACGCAGCACCTGAAGATTAACAGGATCGTCGTCCACCAACAGAACGGTGGCGCGTTCCACCCCGTTATCAGGCATCTGCGGATCGGCCGGCGCCAGTGCTGCAGCTGTTTCCTCGCAGATGCGTTCGGAAGAGATCCCGACTGCTGCGCTATCTTCTGTTTTCGGTCTCGGACCGGCGGCAGGAACGGTAAAGTGAAAGGTAGAGCCCCGTCCAAGCTGCGATTCGACCCAAATCCGGCCGCCGCCGAGCTCAACCAGTCTTTTGGTGATGCTGAGACCCAGACCGGTCCCGGAAGATTCGCCGGCCTCCAGCGTGTCCAGTTGATCAAACGGGGTGAAAATAGCTTCCAGCCGCTCCGCCGCAATGCCGATCCCGGTGTCGGCCACCGAAATATGCACGGCGTCGCCCCGCTTGCCGGCCGTAATCCGGATGCTTCCGCTGGAAGTATTCTTCACCGCATTACCAAGGAGATTAAACAAAATCTGCTGAAGACGATCCTCGTCCGTCAGCAGGAAGGGCAGTTCCTTCGGCAGGTTCTCCTCCAGCACGATTCGTTTGCTCTTCGCCAGATAGCGGATAATGTCCAGCACGGACCCGGTCACCGAAGCCAAATCGACGGGCTGCCGTCTCATGACGATCTCCCCGTTCTTCAGCTTGGCGAAATCTAAAATATCGTTGATGAGGAGCGTCAGCCGCTTCCCGGTCGTCATAATCAGCTTGAGATTGCTGCGCTGCTCCCGGTTCAGCTCCCCGGAGGCCCCTTCCAGCAAGGATTGGGCCATGTTGACCATGCCGTGCACGGGTGTCTGCAGTTCATGGGAGGTGTTCGCCAAAAATTCATCTTTTAATCCATCCAAGGTCAGGAGCCTGCGGGACAGCTGCTCCACATCATTAAACGTCCGGTCATAGCGCCGGGCGAGCAGGGCTGACTGAGTCACGACAAACATCAGCATTTCTGCTGGAGTAAAGACCATGCTCTCGTAGACCCCGATCAACGGGAGCAGGTTGGTGATAATAACCATGAGGATGCTGATAATGCCGAGAATCGTCAGCAGGTATTCTCCCGAATTTCTCCGCCGGCGGAGGTCCCGCAGCATGATGCCGATAATGTAGGCGATGCATAACGCTGAGAAGGCCACCAGCAAAGGTTCGATCTTGGAGAACAAAATGCTGGGAAAAATAATCGCAACCGCGATGGATGCCCCGGCGAGAAACGTGTAGGCACGCATCACAACGGGATGAACACCACCGCGTACCGAAGCGGACACGAACTTTAGTAAAAAATAGTATATCAGTGCGGATATCATCAGCTGGCTCTTTAAGATCCACTCATAGGATAGGCCCGGGCCAATGCCGGCGATCAGCTTCTCCCCGTGCAGCAGGACATAACCGATCGCCGTCAGGCAAAACAACCCCAGATGCAGGGAGGCCGGCTCTTTCTTGCGGATTTGCTGAAATCCGAGAAAATATAGGGCGGCGGTAAAAAATCCGGCGATCGTCATCCAGTCGGCGAACAAATACAGCTCCTTGCTCTGCATAATCGCGTGCTGCTCCCCGAACAGGATCGGCGTAAATACCCCGCCGGTTGTATACAAGTAATTGGCGACCTGAACAATAATTTCGATCCGCCCGTCCGAATGGGTGGCAAACCCCAAATAGGGAACGTTCTTCTGAACGCCATCGTCGGCGGTGCGCCCTGGATTCCCGCTGGCTCCGATCTCGTATCCGCCCATGAACACCCGGCTGGCGGAACGGATATTGTTGGTCTGCAGGCCGTACGTCAGCGCTTGCCCCGGCTTGATCTGAACGATCAGGCGAAACGTCCCGTAGCCCTCGGCCGTTCGCTGCCCGTCCTCCGCAATATAATCGTTCCAGGCGCCCGGCAGGCGCGCCATCCCGGACAGCTTTGGACGCGCGTCTTCCCTCACGTTGACGCTGCGATCAAAATCCTCCGGAATCAGCAGCTGGCTCCGGTAAAATTCCCACTCCCCGTTCAAGCTGATCGCTCCGTGATGCCGAAGATCCAAATTGCTGAGGTCAAGCACCCCTTCCACCGCCGAAGGCTGCCTGTCCACCACGAGCTGCTGCCAAACGGCGTACACCGGCAGAAACAGCACCAGCAGCATGCCGATTATAAAAATTATCCATTGCCTTTTCATGCCAACGCTCCCCGGGCTTTACGCAGGGTAAAGCCTGTATTCAAGCCGCTTTCTGCGCGCTTTATTCCGTCAAAGCAACCGCTATACTTTATGTCGGCGCCGTGAGCCCAAAACGTAATAAAAAGCCCCCTCGAAAAAAACATTTTTTTAACAATCAAAAGAAAAATCGTCGATCGGCGTCATTCAGGGAAGCCAAACCGTACAGTGGCAGTTTTAATTGCAATATATGGAATCCAGGCAGCCGAAGCATGAACATCCTTAGATCAAAAAAGAGACCTTTCGGTCTCTTGATTCCCGGTGGCCTCGAACTTGATCTGTCCCATGACCGAAGGGGCTTCATGATTCCCTAACTTTGCCGGGACTGAAGCTCGCGCCACACCTTCTTGTTGCTGTACTCCTTATCCGTACTGATGTCCTGCCCGAACCACGCCGGGGGAACGAAGCTTTCGGCCTCCTCCTCCGAGCCAAACTCCACTTCCAGCACCGTCAGCTTGATTTGATCGTACTCATCGATCTCCACCTGGAGGCCATCCCACAGCGCTGTAGAGCGCTTTTTGATTAAAGGGACGGCGCCATGGGCCTGAATCATCTGATCATACAAGCCGCCGGCGATGGATACCTCCACTTCTTCCCGGGCGATGCCGAACCCCCTCTTGAACGTATGCGTATACGCTACGTCTCCGCTGGCGGTGTCGGTTATTTTCCGAACCCTCAGTTCCTGATCTTCATACAGCGCAAGATACGTCTGCTCGATCAGCTGCTCCTTGACGATGCGTAGTGTTCCTTCCTTAACCTGAGCCGCCGGGAATTCCGGCAGCAAAAATTTGCGTTCAATTTCAAGCGGCACCCGCTGTTCCTCCTTGAAATGGATAAGCCGGTATCCGGCTCTGTCCATCTAGTTAAGTTTGACTTAAGACTTGCCTCTTCCACTTCATCCACAACCAAGCATACCCATTATACGAACGAAACTGTAAGAGGACAAGAAACTGCTGACATGAACGCCGCACTGAAGGAGCTAACAAACAAATTTTGCTTGAAGCCGAGGATTTAGGCCTTTTATAATGTAACTATTCTTTCAAAGGGGTGAAGCGAATCGTGGCACTGCATTTCGTTCGAGGTATGTAGTTTCCGGGCTGGGTCAAAACGCGTACCAGCTATCAAGGGACACGTCTGTCCTTTGATCCACTTGGAAACGAACCGGCAACGTCTGCATGAACCGCTATTCTCTTACACTTTGAAAGGTGGAATGATCTATGGATTCTTTTGATTATAAAAAGTTTTACAATGAGGTCGGCCAAATGAACGGCTGGGATTTCAGCCGGTTGAACGTGATCGTGGAGGATGCCCGGTGGAATTTTTGGAATGAAATCTCCTCCCGCTGCAAGGCCGGAGACATTGTGCTGGATATCGGCACCGGAGGCGGCGAGGCTTTGCTGCGCATGGCGGATGCGGCCCTGCTTCTGATCGGAATCGACCACTCGGAAGCCATGATTCACACCGCCAACCGGAACCGGGAACGAATCGGCAGGTCTAATGTCCGCTTCTTGCCGATGGAGGCGTCCAAGCTCGATTTTCCTGAACGATTCTTTCAGGTGATCAGCTGCAGGCATTCGGAGTTCAATGCGGCCGAAGTGGCCCGGGTGCTGACGGATGACGGGGTATTTCTGACCCAACAGGTCGGCGAAAGCGACAAAAGCAATCTGGCGCAAGCTTTCGGCAGAGGCCAGTCCGGGAACACCAAGCGGGGAACGCTTATGAACCGGTATGCTGCTGAACTTAAGGAAGCCGGATTCAGGCAGATCGATTGCCGGCAATACGATGCGGTGGAATATTATGCGACGGCCGAGGACTTGATATTTTTGCTGAAGCACACCCCCATCATCCCCGGCTTTGGACAATCGGCGTCGGATTTTCAGACGCTGCACCGCTTTATTGCCGAACATCATACGCCGAAAGGAATCCGGACGAACGCAGACCGGTTTATGATCATCGCTTCAAAATGAATGTTTATGGCTAGAATCCGTTTTTTCATCTTTATAGCCTCCTTAACACACAGGCAGCAGCTGACCTTTATGGTCGGCCGCTGTCTTTATTCATGTTATAGCCCTTCGTTAAGCATCATCCTTTTAAGATTCTTCCAAAACGGGAGCCAATCCCGCCGCCGCAACCACCAGCATCTGCTGAACCATCTCTTCCGCCGAGCGATGTTGAGGATCCCTGCTCCACTGTATGGCTGTCCCCAATATGCCCCAGCTTATGAGGAGAGACGTAGGTTCCACAGCTTTTTTTGCCTCCGGCGTCTTCGCTTCCTCGCTCAGCCATGTGAACAGAAGCTGATAGAGTTCTTTATGAATGGCGCTTTCAAACAGCGGTTCATACGGGCTGTTCTCTGGAGTTCGAATCATATACTGCCGGGTAAGGGCAAGAAAATCAAAAACGATTTGAATGAAGGTCCGCAAGCTGCTCATATTTGATATGGAACCGTCGGGTAATTCCCTCGCCAATTTCTTTTGGAATTTTTGCCTCATCCAGCACTCGAGGAAAGCATACTTATCTTCGAAATGCGCATAAAAGGTAGCCCGATTAACCGTCGCCCGATCGGTAATGTCTTGCACGGAAATGGAGTAAATATTTTTCTTCTGCTCAATGAGCTCCATAAAAGATTGCAGTAATAACTGACGCGTGCGCTTCACGCGGGGATCATTAGGGTTTACTGGCATGCTATCACTCCTTGTACTTATAACCTAATAAACAACAAAATCGTGCAGTTGTTGTCTACACAACGAAAACGGCTTCGTGCTGATTGCCTGCATGGCTGTATCAACCTAATATGATTTATACAGTATAGTTTAACCGAAAATGATGTTTAAACAACACTGTTAGTTAGTTGTCCTCTTGAATAAGCTGGGACAGCCATAACCTACGAAAGGGTGAATTGTTCATGATTGTCATTACTACCCCTACCGGTCAAATCGGCAGACAGGTCCTTGAACGCATCATTGATAGCGGAAAGCCGATCCGAGTCATTGCCCGGGACCCGTCCCGGCTGCCGCAGCGAGTGCGCGAAAGTGTCGAGGTCATTCAGGGATCACACGATGACATCGATGTCGTCACGAAAGCATTCACAGGTGCAGAGAACGTTCTTTGGCTGGTGCCTCCGAACCCTCAATCCGGGAATTCCACAGAATACTATTTAAATTTTACCAGACCGGCTTGCCAGGCAATCAAGAGACTCGGAGTGAAGCGTGTTGTAGGCGTGTCCAGCATGGGGCGTGGCTTCGGCAGACATGCCGGGATACTATCCGCAGCGTTTGAGATGGACGCTTTCATTGAAAGCACAGGTGTAAGCTATCGTTCACTGCGTATGCCGTACTTTATGGAAAATCTGTTTCATGATCTGGAATCTATTAAAAGCCACGGAACGTTCTATATGCCTATGGCTGGAGATCAGAAGCTCCCGCTCTGCGCTACCCGGGATATCGCCTCCACAGCAGCTGCACTCCTGCTCGATGAATCCTGGAGCGGTCAAGACAGCATCCCGGTCGTCAGCCCCGATGCTTTATCGCCAAATGAAATGGCGCATGTCTTGTCTGAAGTGCTCGAGCGTCCCATTCGCTTTCAGCAGGTTTCGATTGCTGAGTATGAAGCTACCCTCTCTCAATTTGGAACGGAGGCATGGGTCAAGGACTACATGGATATGGTCATTGCCCAAAATGAAGGCATCTACGATGACGATTTCCAAAAGGCACAGCCTTCTGACACCAGCTTCCGCACATGGTGTGAAGAAGTGTTCCAGCCGGCTATTTTAGCTAAAACGACAGGTCGGCATTCTTTTGCCTCCGTTAACAAAGCTCATCCATGATGTCCCCTTGAGAAACGAATAAAAGGAATCTATGCACGCGAAACCCGGTGTCCTGCGATACCGGGTTTTCATTATGACTTGGGGGTACGAATTACTTATGGCCCATGCATTGTCTCGATATTTGCCGATAAATCATTAACCTTTTGCCGATGGATCTTCCAAAGGTTTGACACATCGAAAATAACATGCTATATTTATCTTAAATTAAAGATTCTTTATAACAAGGAATTGGCGCAAGCCATTTCATTTATGAAAAACAAATTTGAGGGAAGCCTAATTCATTAAGGAGGCATTATCATGAACGGATTAAAAGGAATACACCACGTGACTGCCATTACAAGCAGCGCGGAAAAAAATTATCAGTTTTTCACTTATGTGCTGGGCATGCGCCTGGTCAAAAAAACGGTAAACCAGGACGACATCCAAACTTACCACCTGTTCTTTGCCGATGACAAAGGAAGCGCGGGAACCGACATGACGTTCTTTGATTTTCCCAGCATTCCGAAAGGCGTTCACGGCACCAACGAAATTGCCAAAACGTCGTTCCGCGTTCCGAGTGATGCGGCACTCAGCTATTGGCTGAAACGCTTTGACCGCCTGAACGTGCAGCATTACGGCATCAAAGAGATGTTCGGTAAAAAGACGCTCTCCTTCGTCGACTTTGACGACCAGCAGTACCAGCTCATTTCCGACGAGAACAACGTGGGCGTTCCTTCCGGAACCCCGTGGGAAAAAGGTCCGATCCCGCTGGAATATGCCATCACGGGCTTGGGGCCGGTCTTTGTGAGAATCGCCAACTTCGATTATTTCAAAGAAATGCTGGAGAAAGTATTCGAGTTCAAAGAAATCGGCCAGGAAGGCTCCTACCATCTCTTTGAAGTCGGCGAAGGCGGCAACGGGGCTCAGGTCGTCGCGGAATACAATGCCGTGCTGCCGCCTGCCCGCCAAGGCTTCGGCACGGTGCATCACGCGGCATTCCGCGTTGAGGACCGTACCGTGCTGGAACAATGGATCACCCGCCTGGACGAATTCGGGTTCTCGACTTCGGGGTACGTCAACCGTCACTTCTTCGAGTCGCTGTATGCCCGGGTGGCCCCGCAGATCCTGTTCGAGCTGGCTACCGACGGTCCTGGCTTTATGGGCGACGAGCCTTACGAAACGCTGGGCGAAAAGCTGTCCCTGCCTCCATTCTTGGAACCAAAACGCGAGCAGATCGAAAAGCTGGTGCGTCCGATTGACACCGTGCGCAGCACGATTGAATTCACAAAAGAATAAGTTTTAGTAAAAAAGCAGCTCCTGACCGAAATCAGGAGCTGCTTTTGTAATAGGACAACAAGGGCTGGAGCAGGCCGAGAAAGCCTTGCTCGTACAGTTTCCGGTACGCGAGATGGCGTTCCGGATCCGGCTCGTACACCTTCGCCTCGGGGTAGGTTACGGCAGCAGCCGCCTCGCGGAAGGACGGGTACAGGCCGGCCCCGACGGCGGCGGCCAGGGCAGCCCCGAGCAGCGAGGCCTCCGCTGCGCCGGTCATGGTCAGGCGGACGCCCGACACATCGGCCTTGATCTGCAACCAGTGGCTGTTCCGGGCCCCGCCGCCGACCACATGCATCCGCCGGATCGGGCTGCCGCCGACCCGTTCGGCGCGCTCCCGCAGCAGCTCCAGCTGATAAGCGTTTCCTTCCAGCACCGCCCGGATCAGGTCCCCCTTCTTATGCTTGGCGTCCAAGCCGATGAATGCGGCCCGGGCACCGGGCTCGGGATGCGGGGCACCGCTTCCGGTCAAATACGGATAATACAAAATGCCGGTGGGCTGACCCCCCGTCTCATCCAGCAGCCGCATCATATCCGGGTAGGACAAGCCTGCATCCGATAAGGCTTCGCGGGCCCACTCCACTGAACCGCCGGACGACGAATGGCCTCCCATCCAGTACATACGGCCCGGCACCGGATGAATACCGAAGGACAAACCCGATGCATCGTCGGCATCACCCAGGGGACGCAAGGGGAACGTCCCGACCATTGTTTCGGCGGTCCCCATCGAGTTGTATGTGCTGTCCGGGCCGTCCGGGCAGGCCAGCGAGGCACACACATGGTCATGTCCGGCCAGGATGACCGGCGCTTCGCCAAGGCCCAGGCCGTCCATGGCCGGCAGCACGGTGCCGACCGGCGTTCCCGCCGGCTGAATGGGCGGAAACAGCTGCGGATCCAGCCCGAAGCTGCGGATCAGCGGCTCATTCCAGGCACGGCTGTCGATCCGGTAGGCGTAAGTTCTCGCCGCCAGCGTCTCGTCCTCAGCGATCCTGCCGGTCAGCCGGTAAGCGATGTAGGATGCGGCGGACAGCCATACGCTGCCGCCAAAGGCGTCCGGGCATATTTCCCGCAGCCACAGCAGCTTCGGCAGGCCGTGTTTGAACGACGGCCTCAGTCCGGTCATACGGAACAGCTCCCGTTCATCCACCTCCTGCCTGATCCGCTCCGCCTGCGGTGCCGAGCAGGTTTCGAACCAGGGCAGCAACGGGGTGCCCGCTCTCCCATTTGCCGGGTTCAGCAGCAGGCCGGTCTCCGCCATGCTCGTAATCCCGACGGCATCGATTGCCCCGCCCCGCACTCCAAGACGCTCTACCGCCTGCTGGATCAAACCGGCTGCGGTCTCCCACAGCACTTCCGGGTCATAGACAGTGGTACCGGAGGGGCCCTTCGCCTTCGGGTTCGGTGCCGAGACGACGGCCATTTCCGAACCGTCGTTCCCGAACACCCCTGCTTTGATATGAGTCGTGCCGATATCCAAAGAAAGCAGCATCCCGATTCCTCCTCTCCAAAAAGGGCTCCTCTACGGGAGCCTTATGTATCATTTTTTATACCCCAATAGTAGCATGTAAGATTTCAAGATAACACCCGCTGGTGAGGGCATCATACCTCCGTATCCCCCTAACAGCACCTGCAGCCGGTTATCCACATCCGCCGAGCGCATCAGTCCTTACCAGGACGAAAGCTCCGTCCGCTTCCAGCTGTCTTGGGCAACGCACACATATACATACTGATCGTCCCAGGCCATTTGTCCCTGACTGCAAGGCTCGCTGGATGATTTCGGCGTATGCTTCTCGCGGATGCGGAGCTTGTCTCCGTTCACATCCAGCTTGGTGTCCGGTTCGGCCGTGCCGATCCCGACATTGCCGTCGCTCCGCTGCACGGTCAGCGGGGAATCGACCACTTCGCCGTCATCGCCATAGCGGACGAATTGAAGGTCCGACCCTGTGTTGCCGCCCTTCTCTTTCGTGCTGTCCGCCCGAACGGCCCATCTCGCCGTCGTTTTGTTGTCTTCGCCGGCAACGCTGAACTGGATGTCCCGGTTCGACCCGGTTTCCCCCGCAACCCGCAGGATGCCGTTCATCACATTAAAATTGGATGATTGGGTACGGATTTCGCTGACGTCCGTGTCATAGGGAATTTCCAGCCGCGTGAACAGCTGGTCCGCATATGGACCGTCCGGCGACATCGTCGTTTCAAAGGAAATATGTTTATGGTCGTGCTGTTCGGGATTATTCGCTTTATCGTGGGAGATGATGGCCGTTTTGTCCTTCCCGTTTTCGTCGGCCCAGGCAATCGCCGGTTTGGCGCGGTCGGCCGTCCACTGCAGCCGGATCAGGTCAGACTGATGCCCTTCCTCATTGATCCACTTCTTGTCGGTGGATAAAAGCAAGCGCTCGTTATGCGGAACGACGATTTCGCTGCCGGTCTGTTTCGCTTGATCCAGCACGCCATCAGCGGAACTCAATGTTCGGTCGGTGCATCCGATGCCTACCAAGCAGAGGCCCCCAAGTACTATCTTTGCGATCATCGACCTCGATATTTTCATTGCTATCCCTCCGTTTTCATTTCATTCGACTTTATTCATGTGAATTAGCGCTAAAAGCTCCGTTTGATCGTATACTAGACTGCACACTGCGTACATCCATTTCAGCAAATTTCCCGGAAAAATGATTCTTTCCGTCTATAAAATTTTAAATCCGATGTTCCGATAGCGGTTTTCAAAATAGGTCTTTCTGGTAATTTTTTTCTAAAAATACCAACACGCCGCAAATTATCGCAGCTCCGCCTGCTTATATGAATTTGTACCTATACGAAAAAACGGAGGCGTGACGTTCCAAACGGAAGTAAATAGAACGTAAAATCGAGTTCGATGGTAACGAGGACAGGCACCCCTGGAAGGCAAAACAAAACAACATCACAGCAGCCCGTTCAAACTTCAGATGAATGGACTGCTTTTCTTCCAATGCCCGGCTTCATCCAGCCTTATTGCCCATTCCACGGCACGGGCTGCCGCAGCACGCGTTCGCTGTCCTTCTCCAGATCGAGCGGCATATCCAGGGAATACGGCGGCAGTTCACGGCTTGCGGCGGCAAGCCAGCCGCTCCAGAGCAGCGGATCTTTGCCAAGATCCCTGCCGCTAAGCCGCTTAAGCATCAGATGCGCCTGTTTGGACAGCAGTGAGCGCACGTCCGGCAAATAGCCGATCAGCACCGCATAGCCGGCCGGACTGCCGCATGCCGCCAGCGCCCGGCCGAGGGACAGCTCCAGCATCGCCCGGCGTTCAAGGAAGTAGTCGGGCTGGTACCCCTGATAGCACTGCTGCCCGTGAATGGCGGGGATGCGGTGGAGCTGCTCCAGCACCGGAACGGCTGCAGGGTCGGCAAGCCGTTCCGCCCCTTGGCAGACCGCATCGATGAAATAATAAATCCCCTTACGGCTGTCCTTAAAATCCGCCTCATCCGGTTGCAGCAGCTCCGCCACCCGCTGCCATACGGCTATACTTCCCGGGTCCTTCGTCTGGGCCAGCGAGTACAGAAGATACGCTGCATCCGGCATGGCCCCGTGGTCCGGCGGAAGCTGCACGTACATCATGTTCGCGGTTCGCACCGGAAGCTCAGGCCCGCTCAGCTCCTGCATCAAGGCCTGGATCAATACCCCCGAACCTGAAGAAGATCCCGCCATCGCCAGCGCCTGGGCGATGCGGATTTGACGCGTCCCTTCCGTCCGGGCCAAAGCCTGCTCAAGATGAGGGACAATCCGTGGCCCGGCCGACACGATTTCGGCAAACGGAATCATGCCGCGGTAAATCTCATCCATCCGCATGTTGGCATAATCGTACAGCGGCATGTCGGCTTCAATCCTGCCGACCAGCTGCTCCAGGTCCGTTTCGCTATAGTGATGCGGTGCAAGCCTGCGCTCATGAGTGCCTTCCGGCAAGAGACCTTCTTCAGTCAATCGCCGCTGGAGCATGGTGATGTCCAGGCCGCGCAGGCTGCTGCCGGAGCGAACCGCGGACGCCGCGGCAAGGGCGCAAACACCGCCCAGGTTCTCGAGGTCCGCTTGCATCCGGATGGCCGGCAGGGCGTCGTGCGTGGCCGACACCGCCTTGCCCGCGACCAGCATGCCGTCGATTCCCTTTGGCAGCAGCATCCGGTACGGAATCTCGATCTCCAGGTTCGGCGGGATCAAGCCGACGTTGACCCAGTCGGCACCGCTGACGCCCTTCACGTCGTGATTGCTGAAATGGATGTTCACGACATCCTCCCAGCGCCGGTGAAGCAGCTGGTCGGACAGCTTCATGACGACGTCGCCGAGGATATGCCGGCTCTCACGGGTCGCCACATATATGCCGTGATCATGGCATTCCCCGCCGCGTCTTCTGCCTGCCAAAATAGCACGGGTGTAATCGAGAATGTTTGAGACGTCCACCATGCTGGTAAAATTGTTCTGGATTTTGTCCGGCGAGCGGTACTGTGCAAGGGAATACCACATGACGGTGTGGTCCCTGGCGGAGCCATATACATACTCCGCGCCCGCACAGGCAGCGGCATCGCCGTCGCCCGTCGCGTCGATCACGGCCTGGGCCAGAACCGCCACAGGCCCATAGCGGGTCGCCGCCACCAGGCCGGACGCTGCGGTGCCGTCCATGACAGCTCCAAAAACGATGCTGTTCAGCATAAGCTCCGCACCGTGCTTCTCCGCTTCCGTCAGCAGCGCATGCATTTTAGCTTCGATGCTCCACTTGTTCCCCTTGTAACGCAGCTTTCGCTGCTGCTCCAGAACCTGATCCTGAATGCCGGCGGCAAAGCCCGTCTTCCGACCGAACCAATAGCTGTCCACGCCGCCGTAAGTGCCCGTTCCTCCGAGACCGGGGTTCAAATCTACCAGCAGCGTCCGCATATCCTCCTTGGCGGCGGTGATCGCCGCACACGCTCCACTGCTTCCGCCGCCCGCGACAAGCACGTCCACGGAGGCCGCGACCGGAATTGGCATGGCGGCCGCTTCCGCTGCAGCCAAGCCCGCTTCGCCGTCGAGCCAGGCAGGGATGCGAACCGTCAGCCCGGCCGTGGGGCCTGGCCTGAATTGTGCAAGGCGACCGCCGCTCACGCCTGGGACTGCATCCGCTTGGGCAATCGCTTGAGACGGAACTTGAGTTTCAATTTCGTCACGGCTCTCGCGGACGATTTGCTCAGCCAGCCGTTCACCCAGCCGGGCCGCTCCGCTTGGATCATGAAGGGATACAAGCCCATCGCGGTCCGCTGTCAACCACAGGGACCAGATGCCAGATTCTACTGGCCTGAATTCCGATGCGGCGGTCTGCATCGGCGCAGCGGGAATCTCCAGCTCTTCTGCGGGCGGCGTAGAACCGACGGGATCGACGGCCCGCTTCCCACCCCAATCTGCCGGAAAAACGGACTCCTGCCCGGAAGATTCCGGCACCGGATATGGTCCCGACAGCTCATGCGATGAGGCGCACAGGACCGCTCCGGCAAAGGCCCGCACCTGCTGCAGCAGATGCTCCGCCAGCGCCATGCCCCGCATGCGGGCGTGCATCTCCCGCTTCCCGGCAGCCTCAAGCGTGTTTGCAGCGGGAAGCACCACCGCATACTCCACGAGCCAGTGACCTGCTCCCCGGTAACCCGGGTGGAGGCGAACGGTATTTCCGGCAAGCTCAAGCGCGGCAGGAACAGGCAGCAGCCTCGGGCATAGCGGGGTTACAGCATTTTCATCGCTTTCTACGCTTTCAACGCTTGCCAGCCATCTCAGCCCGGCTTCGGACACGCCGGTAAATTCCAGGGTCCGTGTAAACAACGCCTTTTGTCCCTGCCCATGACGATTCCGAAGGTCCCCATCCGTACCGGACAATCCGGTGAAATCAGATGCTGAAGCCGATCGATTTGATACAACGGGGACATCCGCTGCAGATGCAGGTTCGCCCAGCACACTTAACGCCTCAAAAGCATGGGATACGTCCTGCCCGCACAGCGACGCGGCCAGCGCCGTTTCGGTCGCGTCGACGACCAGGCGGCAGCTGATACGCTGCCGGCCGGACTTGTTCGCCACGATGACGCCGCAAATGCCGCCGGCCGTTCTATCAACAGCGACTGGCAAGGTCGCGTACAGCAGGCCGACCCCCGCTTCCTCCAGCGCCTGTTCCAGCCTGCGTTTGACAAGGTCCGGTTGCAGGGCGATCTCCTCACTCCGCCCGGTGCCAGTGACCGCCCCCGCCTCAGTGGGATCCGAAAGCTGACCGTCTGCATTACGGCCAATTGAGGTATCCTGCCCGGCCAGCACATACCGGATCAGCTTTGGCCAGCGATCCTCGCCGCCGGCCTTCAGCCATGGACGAAGCGTCGCGGTCATTTCCCGCCCCATGTAGGTGCGCGGTTCGATAATCCACACCCGCTGCCCGGCCGCAGCCAGCTCAAGCGCAGCAGCAATACCCGCAAAGGAGCCGCCGAACACGACGGCATCCGTGACCGCGAGCAGCGGAATCCGGGCGGCTTCCACCATCAATTCCATCAGATCTCCTCCTAATTTCCGCTATTCAAACGCCTCATGGCGGCTTTTAGGCCGAGACGATTTCGATTTGTACCGGTTGACCGGGCTCCCCGCAAAGCGCCTCATAAAAATCGCCGAATTCGCCGCCGATCAAAGCGGCGTCTACCGTAAGGCCGTTGGCGGTAACGCTTAAAGGTGCCGTTTTGGAAGCAAACACGAATCGGCCGCCTTCCCTCAAGTGGACCGTCGTCACCTTGCCAACCTCGGTGCACCCGCTGACCGCCGCCGGAGAGATGTATTTGTCGGCCAGCCCGACCGGGGTCACGCTGCCCGTAACCGGAACGACGGCATAGAGGGCGCATCCCCCCTCCTTCAGGCGGATCGGGGTCTGCTCGTCGGCGCGCATCAGCCAGCCCTTGCCGGCAAAATAGTCGTACACGGCGAATTCCCCGCCGCCCAGTCCCGGCACATCAGCCGGTCCGACCGAACCCATTACCTGAGCAGAATCCCCGCTGATATGGAAAGCAGCCACAACCCCGGCACTGCCCGCCCGGTTCCACAGTTTAAGAGGAACGTGCTCTTCCGCCGGATTCAGCAGCAGGCAGTCCGGGGCCGGATTGGCTGTCTCGTCACAGCGGATAACGGTGCCGTCTGCATAGATCAACGGCCAGATGCGCGACGGATCGGTATTTCCTGGAGCGTCGCTGATATAGACCGGACCTCCGCTTACGGCGCGCAGCACCGCGCTCTGCACGTCGTCGTGATTTTTGGACCAGTACATATCCCAATCCCCCCAGTAAAAAGCCCCGTGGTAAAAGGAATTGTAGCCGTTCTGCAGCGCATGCTCCGGAAAGCCGCGCTTCTCCTGCGGCACAAAATCGTCGCTGTTGCGCGAAACGGCCGACTTCGGCCGGTGCCATACATTCTCGGACGCCATCCCCATGCAGTTGATGATCGTTCCGTCAAAATGCAGTGCAACCGAAGCCTCCAGCGCCTCGTGCGCAGCCGCGGCAGCCTGGCCGATGGGCATGCGTCCCTGCAGGTAGTTCAGAACCGCGCTTTGGCTGTCCACCTTGACGAAATCGACGCCCTGGCGGCGCAAAAATCCGTGCCAGGCATGCCAGAAGGCAAAGCCTTTGCCGGCTTCCGGATAAGGGATCAGATTGCCCCGGGGCACCCGGTACAGATAGTCCGCATACGTCCGGGCGATCGCGCTGTCCTCCAGAATGCCGCCCCAGTAGCCGGCGATCGTGTGCCATACTCCAACATGCCGGATGCCGTAACGCTCCTTCAAAGCATGCACGGCACGCTTCAAACCGCCGGGAAACTTGACGGGATCCGCTTCAAAGGAAGACAGCTTGCCCCCGGAAATATCGGACCAGCCGTCGTCAATCATCACCCAGCCGATCGGCAGCCCCAGCTGCTGCAGCTCGGCGGCTTTGGCCAGCAGCCCTTCTTCGTTGACCTGATGGTAAAAAGCGTCCCAGCTGCACCAGCCGAGCTTTTCCAAAATCGCCGGGAACGGCTTCTGATCCCGCGGCAGCGTCGGATAATCCAGCTCATTCAGCGCGGAAGCCACATTGCGCTTGACGAGATCGTAAGGGTCGCTACCGGCCGCAAGGGCAAAAACCAGCGCTTCACAGCGGGTATGCCCATCCTCATAAGTGGATAATCGAAGCGTAATCCCTTCCTCGGATCCGGCGGCATCCGCACGCCACATCGTCCCCGTCACCGGCAGAAGGTGGCAGTATTCGCCTGCCGTCTTCCACAGCACCGACTGCATCTTCTCCGGCAAACCGGCCAGATCGGTGCCAAAATGCGGGCGGGTCCACCAGTCCTTATGCTGGTAGTTAGCCATCAGCCCTTCGATCTGCTCGGCCGGACGCAGCGTCAGCATAACCGCATGCTCCCCTGCGAACGAGCGCTGTCTGCCGAAATCATTTTCATTGACGATGCCGGCTTCCACGGATACCAGAATCGTACCGCCAGACTTCTCTCGCACAAAAATTCGGGCCTGAATAGACTCATCTTCGCTCTGATAGTGAAACCGGGTCTCTCTTAGAACCCCCCGTTCCGTTGGAACTTTCCCCCTTTCCGACCCCGTCAGCCGCAGCCGAACCGCTTCCGTCCCCGACTGAAGCCGAACGGAAAGGCCAAACGGCAAGAGCAGAGCTTTCTCCCCGCTGCCCGCCCCAAGGTCTTCCTTGGAAATAAACGCACCTTGCCCTTCGATACTCATCAACGATTCCCCCTGCTGCTTCCCAAATTGACGAACATGCCAACTTCCAACCATCCATATGACAAAGGCCTGAGGGCTTTGCACTTCCATGCCTCAGGCCGCGAATCCGGTTCACAACGATATGATGAACCTGTTATCAGCTTAAAAGTTCACCGGATCAACCTTCGATTTTCCGGTTCCGTTATTCCCTCGTTCATGCTCTCCCAGCGCGTGAAGCGCAACGGACAAACTCGCCGCATCCCCCACATGCTCGCCGAGCTCCGACGGCAGAATCCGGCAGGCCGCAAGTGTCCCCGGCAGCGCCTCGCGCCGCAGCTCCTCCAGCACAAGCGGCCGGAGCATCTGCTCCTGGCGCGCATAAATGCTGCCGATCACGATCCGCTCCGGATTGAGCGTATCGACGAGAACGGCCAGGCCCCGGCCGAGCTTGCGGCCGATAATGCCTACTGCTTCTCCCGCCAGCGCGTCGCCGGCTGCGGCGGCCTCAAACACGTCCTTCGCCGTCCATGGAGCCCCCCCGCTCCCTTCCGGGTTCGGGGCTGTCCCTCCAGCGCCAGCGAGGGGATTCGCAGCGTCCCGTTCCGCCGCTTCCCTTAAACCGGCAAACAGGCGGGCAATGCCCCCGCCGCTGCAAAAGCCCTCAAAGGAGCCGGCCTTGCCGTAGCCGACCGGCCCTTCCTCCGCCAGGCGGATATGGCCGACCTCTCCGGCCATGTCACTTGCGCCGGCATACAGGGCTCCGTTCAGGATCAGACCCGCGCCCATTCCTGTCCCGAAGGTCAGGAAGATCATGCTGGACGCCCCGCGCCCGGCCCCCCACCGCCATTCGGCGAGGGCGCAGGAGTTGGCGTCGTTCTGGAGCGCGGCGGGGACGCCGAAGCGCTCCCGGAGCGGCGTGAGGACGTCGATGCCGTCCCAGCCGGGAAGGTTCGGCGGGGAGAGAATCAGACCCCGCCGGCTGTCGAGCGGGCCGCCGCAGCTGACGCCGACGGCCGCGAGCGGCTCGCCCCCGCCGGCCGAGGCGGCCAGGCCGGCCAGCTCGTCGCACAGCGACGCCAGCGTTTCCTCCGGCGTCCCCGGCGTCGGGAAGCTGCGCTTGCCCACGATTTCGATCCGGTCACCCTCCGCCCAGCCGAGCACCGCCGCGCATTTCGTTCCGCCGATATCGAGGCCTCCCAGCAGCATGCTCATTCGAAAAAGGCCTCCTCCAGCATCATGCACAGCGTATGGTAAATCGGCAGATGTCTTTCCTGGATATCCGGCGTGCCGTCGTAAGGAACGCAGACCGCAATGTCGCACAGCTCCTTCAGGCGTCCGCCGGTGCGGCCCGTCAGGCCGATCGTGGTCATCCCGAGGGATTTAGCCACCTGAACGGCGCGGACCACATTCGCCGAGTTGCCGGACGTGCTGAACACAACCAGCGTATCCTCCGGCCGGCCATAGCCGTATACCTGCTGGGCCATCGCCATATCGGCGGCAACATCGTTGATAAATGCTGTCGACAAGGCGCTCTGACTGACGAGGGAGATCGCCGGCAGTGCGCCCTGCAGCCGGTCGGCGATATAGGCCCCCTCCTCGCCGTGAATGAGCATTCTATCGCGTTCGGCCTGCGGCAAGCTCCGCTTCAGCATAAAGCCCTTCATCAGTTCGCCCACGACATGCTCGCAGTCGGCGGCGCTCCCGCCATTGCCGGCGAGGAGCATTTTGCCTCCCTGGCGAAAAGAAGCCTCCATTGCCTCAAACGCCTGCCAGACCGCATTCCGGCACGGTGCCAGATCCGGGTATTTCGCAAACAGCTGATCAAAGATCGCGCTCATCGCAGTCACTCTCCCCATGGATGTTCATTCCCTTCAAATGTTCGATGGCTTTGACGATAAACTCCGGGCTGCCGAAGCTGCCCGATTTCAATACCAGTAGACGCCCCCTGCCGTCCAGCGACATGCAGGAGGGCAGCCCCGGCTCAATCTCCTCCAGCACCCGCAGCCCGGCGATGCCCAGCCGGCCGCACACCGCGGAAGAGGTCTCGCCGCCGGCGACCACGAGCCGGCGCTGCCCGGTACGCTCCGCTACCTCGGCAACCGCGCCTGCCAGCTCTTCCGAGACGATGCGCGAGAGTACTGAACCCTCCAGGCCCAGCTCCCTTGCCCGTCTCCGCGTCTCCGACAGCTTGCCGGCATCGTTTGATGCATGGATCAGCACATCGCGTCCGGCTGCCAGCTCCACGCCGGCCCGCCTTACAACGTCGGCAGTGTGCCCATCCTTTTGCGCCGGTTCGAGCAGCAGCAAAGAGTCGAGCTCGATGATCGTAACGCCCGCCTCCCGGGCGTAAGCAATCTGGGCCGCGGTTTGCGGCATCAGGCTGCCTGCCGCGAGCAGTACCCCTTGGCTTCCGGTGCTGCTTCCGGCTGAGCCGGCGATGTCCAGTGAGGCGTCAGCATTTTTGCTCAATAACCCGCTATTTTCCATAAGATCAGCAGCAGTCCGAGCAGCCTGCCCGCTATCCGGACCGGTCCCGGCAATGGGCCGACCTGAGCTTTCCCGGTCAGCATCCGCTCGCTTCAGCAAAGGCGCGAGCTCCTCATAGAGTCCGGAACTGCCGCACAGCAGCGGCTCATCCTTCACCGCCTCGGCGATGATCCGAAGCGACTGCTGATCGCGTACGTCGAGAATCAGGTAGGCGCATTCCTCCCGCATCCGGTCGATTTCCCCGCGAAGAGCATCGGCCCCCTGCTCCACCACGGAGATCGGCAGCAAAGCTACTTTTCGCTCCGTCTGTGCCTGCAGGATCGCCGTCAGTTCCGACTCCTTCATCGGATGCACCGGATCATTCCGGAACTCCGACTCGGCCAGCGGCTTGCCGTGCACGTAATGAACGCCGTTCAGCGTGACGCGTCCGTTCTTCGGAAAACCGAGCACGACGACTGCGAACGACGCGTGTGCCGCATCCAGCATGGCGTCGAACTCGGGACCGATGTTGCCACGGAAAACCGAGCAGGTTTTGTTGATCAGCCTCGAGCATCCGGCGGCCCGGAGGGCGTCCGTGGCCGCGTACACCTTGGCATACGCCTGATCGGCAGGATCCAGCCGCGAGTTCGTGTCCAGCACAAGCACGTCCGGAAGTGTATCCGGCAGACCGCTATGCAGTTCATCCACCGGATATACATGCGTTATCAAGCCTGCCTTGGCGAACATGATGCCAATGTCGTTTGCGCCGGTAATGTCGTCGGCAACGATGCCGATCATCCGTTCCACCTCCTCCGCGGACGGTAGCCGGAGCGCTCCAGAAAGTCGCGCTGAACTGAATCCGGCAGCTCTTGAAGTTTGATGCCGGCGCTCCCGGATTCAATCACCATCCGGCAGGCCATTTCCAGCGTTTGCATCGCCATCCGCGCCTCCTTGATGCTGGTGTCATACACCAGCACCCCATGGTGCTCCAACAGCAGCACATTGGCCTGCTTCGCCTTTTCCCTGACCGCTTCTCCGAGATCCAGGGAGCCTGGATGGGCATACCGGACGCGCTCTACGCGTTCCAGGTAATACATCGTCTCGACAAACATACCGGAGGGAAGCGGAATTTCGGCGCAGGCGAACAGCGTGCTGTAGAACGGCGACGCATGGAGCACCGCCCCGACGTCCGGCCGCAGGTCATATACGGCCTGGTGCATCGGAACTTCCTTGGACGGCTTGGGCCCGGCCTGCACCGGCGCCTCTCTGCCGTCCAAGAAACACTCGGCGAAGTCCCTGTCTCCCAGCTCCCCGAGAAACGTTCCCGTCGCCGAAATCAGAAAGCTTGCCTCATCCAGCCTTGCGCTGATATTGCCCGCATTGCCCCAGGCAAGTCCCGTATCCATCATAAATTTACCGGCCGCCCGCAGCTCGGCTGCCGTTTCTTCGCGGCGGCTCATCTTACAGATCCCATTCCAGAAGGCTGGTTTCCGTTACCGGCAGATTTTTGTCAGCCGGCACACGGAACGTTTTGATTTCCGACGGCTTGAAATCGGCGCGTATGCTGCGTTCCCATTTCGGGAGCCGGATTTCGGCCGTTGTCGCTCTTTTATCCGTCTCATACACGCGGAGGATCAGGTCATCGTTGTCCTCGGCCTTTTTCACTGCACTGACGATGACGTTGTCCCGATCCACCGACAGATACGAATCGGTTTGCGGCAGCTTCCCATCATGATAAGATTCAACGATGGCCACAGGCTTACAGTTCAGCTCCGCGGCACGGCGCACGGTGCCGGCCTGCTCCCAGCCCTCTTCATGAGGAAGGAGCGAGTAGTGGAACTGCTGAATGCCTTGATCGATAAAGGAATACTCACCATCCGGCTCAGGCTCGTAAGGATCGTGATGAGCGAAAATCGGACTGCGCAGTACGGTCAGGGCCAGCTCTTTGTTATGGATGCTGTAGCTGTATTTGGCGTCATTCATCAGGCTCAGACCGTATACGCGGTTCGATCCCTGAACGATCCCCGAATAATCAACCCAGCTCTGACCCGGCTCTTCCTCACCGTTATGCTCGCGCTCGATCGTTCCGTAAGGAATTTCGTACGTATGCCGGCTGAAGACGCAGTTCACCGGGAAGACGAGCTTCAACATTTTAAATTTTTCCCGCCAGTCCACAGTTACGCTGACGTCGATTTGCTGCTGGTCCGGATACATTGCAAAATCCTGCACCAGCCGTGAGTTCCCGTATTCGCTCACCACGCGGATCACTGATTTGACTGGCCCGTGCTCGATACGCTGTACTCTGACCGCCTTGAATTGCCCTACTTTCTGGTCAAAATGAAGCACGTCATGGCTCCACGTGTCGGAGGTGTCATCAATGACGACCGGCCGTGCTCCGTCACCACGCAGCACCTCGTGATCCAGCTTTTTATCCCGCAGGCTCTTGATAAACCCTGTGTCTTTGTCGAACTCCAGCCGCAGGCGGCTGTTTTCCAGGACCAGATCGCTGGCCGTGATCGGTTCCCCGACCGGTTTCAGCGAAGCCGATTCCAGGAACAGCTTGTAGACCCGGTATCCGAGCGGCGGCAGTTCGGCCATAAAGCTCAAACGATAGCGCCCTCTGGCTGCGGCCTGGGACTTCACAGTCTGGAACGGCACCGGCTTGCCGGTATCGTCGACCAACACGCTGTTGTCCTTGATGCCGCCGATCTCCAGCTCGACATTCACTCTGCTGGACCAGGCGTGCGGGTTAAACACGACGATCGGACGCATCGTTTCATCCTGCTCGATCCCGATGTTCCAGGACAGCGACTGGACCGCATAGTTCAACGAGCGGTCGGCGATCGCCATCGCCTCCCCGAATAGATATCTGGCGTCCTCATAAGCAGGCTCCAGGCTTGTTCCGGCCAGGATGTCATGGAACTGGTTGAACAACACGTTTTTCCAGGCACGCGTGAATTCCTCCGGATACGGCTGCCCGGTAATCCATGATGCGAGCGCGGAGAACTTCTCCGCCGCGATCAGCCGGTTCTCCGCCTGCCGGTTCCACTGCTTGATGCCGGAATGCGCGGCGTAGCAGCCGCTGGCATGGTGCTGCAAATCGTCATGCACGACCGGAAAATCAAGCCCGGAATTCACCATATCCTGGAAATACTGATCCGGCGTGGCAAACTCGAGCTTCGGCAGATCAGGCTCCTGGTTCAAGCGCCGGATGCTCTCAATATTTTCCTTGGTCGGTCCGCCACCGTGGTTGCCTACACCGTAGAACAGCATCAGATCGTTCAGCGGTTCCTTGAATTCTCCGAGAGCACGCCGAACGTGATTCTCCAGATCTTTGCCCCAAGACAGGTACTCGAACATAATGCGGAATGTCAGCACCTTGGAACCGTCATCGGACTGCCACCAGAAGAGACGGCTTGGAAGTCCCTTCTCGTTTGGCATCGGCCGCATCATGACGTAGTAGTCCATCCCGCTTTTCTTCAGGATTTGCGGAAGCATGGCGTTATGGCCGAAGCTGTCGACGTTGTAGCCGACCTTGGCGGTCACCCCGAATTTTTCCTTAAAATAGCGCTGGCCGTACAGGCCCTGGCGGACAAAGGATTCGCCCCCCGGAATGTTGCAGTCGGGCTGGATCCACCAGCCGCCGACGATGTTCCACCGGCCTTCTTTCACCCGCGCACGGATTTCTTCGAACATGGCCGGATCGTTGTTCTCGATCCATTCGTACATGGCCGCCGAGCTGGACGTAAAAATAAAGTCCTCCGATTCCTTCATCCGGTCGAGGGCCGAGCGGAAGGTCGCCTTCGCTTCCTGAAAGCCTTCCTGCCACTGCCACAGCCACACCGGGTCGAGATGCGCATTGCCGATCATATACAGCTTTTTGTCATTCATACATGGTTCAGCTCCAATCCATGGTTACTTGGTTTTAGGATGTCCAATTTATTGGAAAAATTGTCCGGCTTGCCCGGCGCTCAGCACAAAATCCTTCATCTTGTTCATCACCGTCCGCTTCACGGCTTCGCGGCCTGCTGCCAGTTGTTCCGGCTTCAGTGTCCGGCACTCTGCGTCCGTCATCCGCTCTTCCCGGCCCAGTGCCGCCAGCAGCGACAGTTCCAGGTCGGTCGCGATATTCACTTTGCTGACTCCGCCCCCAGGCAGGGCGAATGCCTGCTGCATCATGTCCGCCGGGACGCCGGAACCGCCGTGCAGCACCAGATGCACCGGGTTCAGCGCTCGGATCGCCGTCAGGCGCGCGTAGTCGATCTTCGGCTGTTTCACGTTGTAGACGCCGTGCGCGGTGCCGCACGATACCGCCAGCGCGTCAACGCCAGTCAGCCGCACGAACTCCGCCGCCTCATCGGGATCGGTGTACAGCTCCTCGTCGGTTTCGGTTTCGACGAAATCGGTCGTACCGATCATGCCGAGCTCGGCTTCGACCGAGACGCCTCTAGCGTGGGCATATTCGGCCGCCTCCTTAGATTCGCGGACATTCTCGGCGAAGGGCTTCTCCGACGCGTCGATCATGACGGAAGTGAAGCCGGCTTCGATCGCCTCGGCGATGACCGCCATATCCTTCGTATGGTCCAGGTGGAGCACCACCGGAACGGTGATTTGCTGTTCGTCCAGCTGGCGGTAGAATTCCTCCGCGAATGCCTTCGGGGTAATGCCGTACCGGATCAGCTCCTTTTGCGAAATCTGGACGATCAGCGGCGAATCCGCCTCCTGTCCGGCCGCCAGAACGGCGGCGATCATGGACGTATAGCGCGGTGAATATGAACCGATTGCATACTTTCCTGCTTCGGCCGCTTGAAGCGCCTGCTTCAGCGTCAGGACGTTGGATCGTCCGGTAGATCCTGCATGGGTCTTCATGGTGTATAAACTCCTCTCGCTACTCTCTTGTAGAAATGGAAAACGGACCGTGCTTCCGTCCGTTAAGTCTGTTCAGTTCATCCTGTTTGCCGACAACTGCTCGCGCACGCGCTCCATCCCGAAGGCGGGGCTGGTTAGAAAGCGGCTCCGTTCCTCCGGAGGCAGGCCTTCCACCGCCCGCGCCATCGATGCCTGAGCCAATACGACAATGTCGGCTGACCCGGCCATCCGGGACAGCGCTTTGGCAAGTACTTCGTCATGGCCTTGTCGGTCGCCAGCCAGCAGGCGCTCGTACGCGGAAGAGATCACCTCCGGCATCAGCCGGACTTCTCTTCCGAGCCGCTCTGCCTCCCGCTGCAGCAGCCGCTGCGTCGGCCCGAGCGTCGTGGCCAGCGTGGCTGCCACGCCGACGGTTCCGGCGGAGCGCACCGCATGCTCCGCCATCGCTTCGTCGATGCGCACGACCGGCACCGCGATCTCCGGCTGCATCACTTCGCACAGCTCCCCGATGGAGGAGCATGCGTTCAGGATGCAGTCCGCGCCCTGCTGTTCCGCAATGTGCGCATACTGCCGCCATCGCTCTGCGATGGCTTCCACCCGCCCGCCGTTCTCCGCGAGCTCCGGCAGAATCGAATCATCCACCAGATTGATTACGCGGAGGCCAGGCATCAACTGCTGCGCCAGATCCCGCAAGGGATCGACCGTAACCGGGGTCGTATGGATGACCGCCAGTCTGAAGCGTCCCCATTCCTGCGGCAGACGCGTTGTACTTGTATCGACTTTATCCATGTCCATCCCAAGTTCACCCTTTCCTCATTTCGCTCAGCGCCGACCGGACATCGGGATAATATCCCGCCGCCGCAGCGCCGTACACGGCCGCTCCATAGGCCGCTTCCTCCTCCCCGGGCGGAAGCTCAAGCGCCAGGCCGAGCTTCGCTTCCAGCATTTCGCGGAGGAGAGGATTCCGGCGGATGCCGTTGCCCGAACCCGCCGCGGCCGAGATGATGCCGCGCAGCTCCTCTGGCAGCGCGCCGACGTACTGCATCAGCTCGTCGGCCATGCCCTTCAGGAAGCCTGCGGCCAGATGGCCCGGCGTGAAATTGTCCGGCCCGATGCCGCGGATGGACCCCCGGAGGCCCGGATCCTGCCGGGTTCCGTAGAACTGGGTCTGCACCTGAAGCGGTTCATCCCCGCGCCGAAGCGCCTCCCGGGCCCATTCATTCATCCGCGCGTAAATCTCGCCTTCATCCGGAGACGCGCCGAAGGCTCTGCCCGCCTCTTGAAAGAACGCCAGCAGCATGGCGTAGGACTTGCCCCCGCTCAGGGGGGCGCCTACCAGCAGCGAGCCGCCTCCGGGGAACGGCCGGATTTCAAGCCCGGCCGCAGGGTCCAGCTCCTCCGGTGACACGTCGTTGCTTGTAAAAATGGAAACTTGCGAGCCCGTTCCGACGTTGACGAGCAGCGTCCGCTCCAGCTGCGGTACCGAACCGAGAAAGCTCGCTTGGTTGTCCCCGATCGCGCATGCTACTGGCTTTCCGTCCGGTGTTCTCCCGGCCGGCTCCGTGCCCTGGCATACGGGCGGCAGGATGGATGCATCCATTCCGGCCCGCCGCAGCGCTTCTTCATCAAAGCCGCGCCGGCTTCGCGAATACAATCCGATCCCGGCCGCATTGGAAGGATCCATGAGCGGCTTGGCGGCACCCGTCAGCTGCATGGCTGCATAATCACCGATCGTGCATAAGCAAACCGCATCGGTGGGAACGTTCCCGTTTTTCACATGATGAAAGTGCGTCACCAGTCCATAGCCGCTGGCCACCGGATAACCCGTGCACTCCCGAAGGTGCCGGGCGTAAGAGGCTCCCCGGCCTTGCATCGGCTCGTCTCCGCGTCCGTCCTGCCAGGTAAAGAGCGGGCTGACGCTTTGACCTTCCCCGTCGACATAAAGAATGCCGTGCATCTGGCAGGAAATTCCGACCGCAGCAACATCAGGCCATTCCTCCCGGCAGTCCGCAAGCAGCCCGCGGACCCGTTCCATGATCCGCCTCGGATCCTGCAGCCGTTCCCAGCTCTGATTCCCCCCAAGCGACGCATCGTTCGCGCAAGTCGCCACGCGGACCGGCCGGCCCGACACGGCCGAGATCAGCACGACGCTGATCGATGTCGTTCCGATATCAATTCCGGCAAATAACATAGGTTGTCCCCTCCCGTATTCGTCCTGCCATCTCATCGCCTTGCCAAGCGATTCCATGGATTTCCTTATTCTTTTTCGCGGGCATTCAGCGGGGTACCTTCAGGCCGGCCGCTTTTATGTCCTGAAATCCTTTTTCTCGCCGCAAGGGAGGTTCGATGGAATAAAGAACGTCTACCGGCATTTCACAGAGGAGAACGCACATTTTTGGCTCAAGCAATCAGCCTCGGTTTTCTCGCTCCTTCAATCTTTCAAACGAATTCATAAGTTTTTGATCCTGTATTCCGGTCAATTTCGGCCGTGTTTTTGACCCTTAAGTCCTTCGATCTGCTTTTGATCCCTTTCAATAACTTTCATCCCTCAAGTCTTTCGACCAGTTTTCAGATCCTTCAATTTTCGATCAGTTTCTGATCACTCAGTTTTGAATCATTTATTTTTTGATCTTTCAGCTTTCGATCAGCTCGCTCAGTTTCAGCTCCGCGGCGTATTCCGCCGCCTCCTGTGACGCGTATAGAATCAAGCCGATGCACCAGGAGTGCGACAGGGTCAGCATCATTCCTTTGGGTTGGAAGCAGTTCGTGTTGTAATAACGCTCGGTGACCATGCCTTTATAGGCGTTGAAGTCTCCGTCCTCCCGCGCGATAAACTGCAAGAAGCAGGCGATATGGTCGCGGGTGCGGTCCAGGTAATACCGATCGCCGGTATGCTTCCACAGCCGGAGCATCTCCGGCACGCAGAACAGGCCGTAGTTATGCAGATGCTGGTTCGACGTAGAGGCCTGGTCCGCGCCCCGCGAACGGAAATCGTACTGCGCCAGCAGCGTGTGGCGCGGGAAGCACAGATTATACGTCCAGCGGAACGTCATCATCCAGTCCGCCGCGCTGGAAGCCAGCTCCAGCCACTTCGGCTGTCGGTCGAACTCATACAGCAGTACATAGGCGGCGACGGCGTTATAGGCGTCTTCCGAGGTCGGTGTCAGATGCACATCCTCCGGAGCGCCATAGATGTATTCATCCTTGATAAACTTCTCGTAATAGCTGCCGGCCCGTACGGCCGCTGCCGCAAACCGTTTTTCCCCGAACAACGCCGCGCCTTCGAGCAGCGCTGCGATCCACAGCATGCCGCCGGCCCCGTCCCATTCTTCGACCTCACCGGTCACCGCATGGTAATAGGAGCCAAAGTTACCGTCGCCCCGCTGACACGAGGCGGCGAAGTTCAGGTTCGACAGGGCGGCTGCTTCCCAGTCCGGATGCGATACTCCCTGCTCGCGCTCGAAGGCCAGCGCGCGGATCATGAACAGCGTCGCTTCGGCCGCCGTTCGGGCCTGCAGCCAATCGGGCTTCGGATTCCAGCCGGCGGTCCAGCCCCGGCCTTCGATCCAGGACGCCCAGAAAATGCCACTTGGCGACAAGCCCTCGGCGATTTTGCCCAGTACGTCCAGGCCGGCGGCCGTGTACTCGGCAATGCCCTGCCTGCGCCCGTAGGTCAGCAGCGCATGCGCATAGGGCGCTCCGCTGACCCAGCCCACGTGCATATGGGGGCGGTCCCCCTGTCCTTTGACGTTGTTGTTCAGCTCGCGGTCAAACGCCGCCGTTTCGTACAAAATGCGGTGCTCCGGACGATAATGCCACGTAAACAAGCCGTGGGCGGTTAGCTTCGCCGCCTCGTCCAGATTCATCCATGGACGGAGCAGATTGGTATCGGCATGCAGCCGGTACATCCGGCGTACAAAAGGATCGTACGCGTGGGGATCGCCAGCCGCCGTATACACCCGGTAACGCAGCGTCACCTGCTGCCCCGGCTCGAACCGTGCAGACGTCAGGTCCGCCGGTGCCGGAACCGGCTCGCCGACGAACGTCACTGGCTCCTCCCGGTACGGAAAGTTCAGCCAGACCGCCGTTCCGTCCGCATTGCCCCGGAAACCGAGGCCCGTCAGACCCAGCTCCGACATCTCCTCCGTACAGAGCGCGCCGCACATCGCGTCGTTCCAGGCAAACACCGCCGGCAGCGCCGCCCGGTCCGAACGGAAGGACCAATAATCCGATACCATCTGCTCCGGATCTCCGCCCCGGTAGTCGTAGCGGGGATAGCGCCGCAAATTTTTCTCAAAGCGGTTTTCCTTGTAGAAGGCGCCGGGAATCATCCAGTCCGGCTTCCCCGGACCGAGTACCGCTGCCCTAAGGGTCAGCCCCATATTTTTGGGAACGTTCCCGTTATACGTTATACGAAGGGTAACGTCGTAGCCGCCACAGCTGTCTTTTACCGCCTCCCATTTTGCTTCGGCGGCAAACTCGCCCGAAGACCCGGACATCGTCAGCCCTCCATCCGCCAGGGCATCCACCCTTTCGATCGGAACTTCCAGGATCGACCCTTCCAGCGGAGTCCATGCCTCGATCAAATGACCGAACCTTAACAGGGCTTCTCCCTGGTCCTCGCCAGGCGGATACACGTTTAGTACATAACGCCCGCTACCGTCTGCCTCTGCCTTCCATCCCACGATTGACTCCCCTTTCTCCTTATCGCATGCTTTTCTTAGAAACACTTCTTCATTCCATATCCAACTGGTATATCTCGATCAGGTTGTCCCGGAAAATACGCTTGGCGAATTCCATCGCAGCCTTTTCTGACATGCTGCCTTCCTGAATTTTCTCACTTAACACGTCAGCCACGAGCTTCCGTACCAGTTTCAGATGCGCGTAGGTTCCTTCGATATGGTTGTAGTCGCCGCCGAATCCCTGGATTTTCGTCTGCGGCACCATTTCGATCATTTGATGCAGAATCTGCTTGCCGGCCGTCGGCGAGATGATATGCACCCAGGTGAAGTCGGTAAAAACATTCGGATAATTTTTTGCGATGCTTAAGTACGATTGATGGTAAGGAAAACCGCAGTGCAGCAGGACGAATTTGGCGTCCCGGTATTGCGCCAGCAGCGGGAGCAGCAGCTCCGCGTTCGAGTTGGTCAAGATGTTGCCGTTGCCGGACACGCTCGACTCATGATGACCGGTATGAATCTGGATCGGCAGCTCATAGGCAATGGAGCGCTGAATAATGAAATGAATAAGGTAGTCCTGCAGCGCCAGCGTCTCTTCCTTGGACAGCCCTTCCTCCAGCGTATAGCCAAGCAGCCGGTTGAAGACGATCTCGGCTTCATGGAACGTCGGGTTGGTGCTGGCCAGACTCCGCCAATAGGCGTGGCCGAGCTTCGTCGCAACCATCCCTTCCTGTTTGTATCTATGCAATAAGGCATCTACCGCATCGAGATAGCCCCGGAACGAATGCACATGCATGCCGGCGGTTTTCTCTACGTCGCGAATATCCTTCAATGTTCGTAGTTTAAAAGTAAAGTCCAAAAACATGATCGGCCGAAACAGCTCGTAATCCAAATGCGTGGTTTGGATCAGCGTGAACGCCAGGTCGATTTGCGAGCGCTCGTACAGTACTTCCCGGTACCAATCCGGGTTGTTCGTCGCCGCCTTGACCTTCTCGTTAACCTCCAGTATGCCCTGGACGGTCCAGTCTTCAAAGCCGTACAGGTCCTTCATAGCCGTCCGGAACATGTTCGCGTAAGTGGTATTGCACGCGCGCTGCCAATACTGCAAAAAGGTGGCCGCTTTCTCTTCGTCGCTGCGCAGGCGGCCGCTTAAAGCCCCGCGCTGCATCCCGGCCGTAATGAAATCGGAATCGAGGTAATGCATCAGGGAGAAAAAATCCTGCTGTTCTCTTTTTCTGATCTGCGGAGTCGCCAAATGCTCGTGTCCGTCGATGATCCGTAGTTCGCTGATATACTCATGTATGCTGCTCATCGGGCCTTTCTCCTTCCAAAAATGGAGCGGCTGCTCCTCTTTACCATCAGAAAAGCAACCGCGTCTATTTATCTGTCATTTCTGCCCCGAATCGGGCGATCAGTCTACATTCAATTCAGGGAAAGCGTTCTTCACTTCTTTTTTGAAGTTGTTCACGACATCGTCGTAGCTGCGGTTGTTGGTCACCCCGTCACCTGCGACCTTTCTCCACTTGCTCATGATGTCTTCACCGTATTTATCCGCTTTGGCTGCCGGAATTTTTACGACGGTCTCGTAATATGGCTTCAGGACGTTTTCATCACCAAACAGCGGAGATTTATACGTATCCAGGTTGGCTTCGTACACTTTGCTGTTGCCTGGCATGTTGCCCGTTTTTTCCAAGTTGTGCTGCTGCCATTCCTCGCTGGCGATATATTTGATGAACTCGTACGCCAGGTCTTTGTTTTTGGATTTGTCATAAATACCGCGGTACGTACCGCCCGAGTAGAAGCCTTCCGGCGTTTTGGCGACGCCGTATTTGCCTTTGGCCTTATCGTCCTTGTTGTCGACCATAAATCCGGCCCATGCCGGCATTGAAGTCAGGACGACGCTGCCGTCGTTCAGCGCGTTTCCCCAGCCCGCAGACATGAATGGGAGCTTGGCGTCCACATTGTTCTTGCGGATATCCAGCTGGGTTTGATAGATCGTCTGCCATTTCGGATCAATGTTCAGCTTACCGTCTTTCACCCACGGCTGGGTGTTGTAGGCTTCGATGTCGAACAGGTCGCCGGTGTTCTGGATCATATGCACTTTACCGCCGCTGTCCGCTGCCACCTTTTTGCCGAGCTCAACGATTTTGTCCCACGAGCTGACCATGTCGCTGATTTTGTCGGGATCATCCGTACCGAGATACTTCTTGGCCGTATCGCGCTGGTACCAGAAGCCGCCCGGAGAAGAGTGGTCGGAAATCGCCCGCAGCTTGCCGTCCTGGGAACGTCCAAGTTCCTGGACGTAAGGGATGTAATCCTTCACCAGATCCTCGGCGCCCATCGCCGACAAGTCCGTCAAAAATTTCGAATCGATGAATTTGCCGATATACCCGCGCTCCAGGTCGAAAATATCGGGAACGTCACGTCCGGACTGCAGCGCGGTCAGCAGCTTCGTCTGGTATTGGTCGCCCGGGAACATTTTCACGTCTACGGTTACGCCGGGATTCTTCGCATGAAACTGGTCAGCCATGTCCTTCACCTGGTCAAAGAACGTCCAGATGACCAAATGCCCCTTCAATTCGCCGGATTCGGCGGCATTGCCGGATTCTCCTCCGCTTGCGGTATTTCCGCTGTCCGAAGCCTTGCTTCCGCAGCCGGCCAGTATGCTGCCGATCAGCAGGACGGACAGCACCATCATCAGCCATTTTTTCGTTTTCAAAACCGATCTCCCCTTTTGAAGATTATAAAATGGATGGATCATCAGCCGACTGAGCCATTCTATAATCGCATGATAAACTTCCTCTAGACGCGGTCTGTCTTCCTTGATGCTACCTTATCGTGATTGAACTGCATGCATGGATCAATGACACACTCAGTAAACCGTTTTCACCATTGCGTATTTACCCGGCGGTAACCACCGTATGTTCCGGACATCACCCTTTCCCAGGAATTTAAGCTAGCCGTTTCAATTAAGTCATCCCTTGACCGCTCCCGCCGCTACGCCGTCTATAATCCGCTTCGACATGAAGGAGAAGAAGACGAGAATCGGCACGACCGCAATCACGATACCTACATACTGTGCGCCAAAATCCGAAGTAAACTGGGATTTTAGGCTCGCGATCATCACCGGCAGCGTCTGCAGGTTGTTGTCGAACAGGATGATCATCGGCGTAAGAAAATCGTTCCATTTGCCGATAAAAGCGAAGATACCCAGCGTCGCCAACCCAGGACCCATGATCGGCAGCACGATCCGGTTGAAAATTTGCCATTCACCATACCCGTCCATCCGGCCCGACTCAATGATTTCCGTCGGCACCGAGGAATCCGCGAACTGCCTCATCAGGAAGATCCCAAACGCATTGTGGATCGACGGCAAAATGAGCGGCCAGTACGTATTCAGCATGTTCAGCGAATCCATCAGCTTGAAGAAGCCGATAATACCGAGCTGGCCGGGAATCATCATGGTGCCGAGCACGAATATGAACAGAACGTTTTTATACTTGAAGTTGTATTTCGAGAAGCCGTACCCGGCAAGCGCCGCGAAGTAAACGTTAATGATCGTAGACGTGACGGTGATCAGGACGGTGTTCCCGAATCCCCGCCAAATGTTGACCGTGTCCTTCAGCCTCGCGTAGTTGTCAAGAAACTGGTCTCCCGGAATAAGAAGCAGTTTTCTCGCAATATCAGAGTTGGCATGGGTTGAGGTAATAATCATGCTGTAAAAGGGCAGCAGACATGTCGCCGCAACGGCGAGCAGAAACAGGTACAGAATGCCTCGGGTAAATATTTTAGCCATGAAGGTGAACCTCCTTAATCCTTCAGCTTAGATGCTTTGGCCGTAATGGCTGTAAAGAACATGACCACGAAGAAGATTCCGTAGGCGACCGCGGCCCCATAGCTGTAATCAAAGTTTTTGAAAGCCGTTTCATACAAGTACATGACCATCGTTCTGGAGGAGTTCCCTGGTCCGTCCCCGAGCATGAGCGGCGCATCAAACAGCTGCAGTCCGCCGATCACCGAGGTGATGAACACGAACAGGAACACCGGACGCAGCAGCGGCAGCGTGATGTGCAGTGCCGTCTGCTTCTTGGTCGCTCCGTCGACTTCAGCCGCTTCATATACTTCTCTCGGAATGGATTGTAGACCGGCAATAAAGACGATCATATTAAACCCGAAGTACTGCCAGCAGATGACCCCCGATGCAATGATTCTGGACCACCAAGGACTGTTAAACCAGTTGACCGGATCGTGAATGATGCCAAGACTCATGAGCAGCTTGTTGATCGTCCCGGTCTGCCAGTCGAACATGAGGGAGAAGATGACCCCCAGCGTGACCGGCGTAATAATGTGAGGAAAGAAATACACTGCCCGAAAAAAGTGTTTGCCCCGGATGAAGCGCTCGTTAAGCACCAGTGCGAGAAGCACCGATAAGATAAGCTGGGGAACGTTGGACATAATCCAGATGATGAGCGTATTGCCAATCGTCTGATAAAAGAAACTGTCGTGCAGCAGGCGCGAATAATTCGCCAGCCCCACATAGACGGGATCCGAAAAACCGTCCCACTTCATGAAACTTAAGTACAGCGTGTACAGAATCGGCATCAGCCCGAATACGGCAAAGCCGATGAAGAAAGGAGCCACAAAGATGTAACCGTAAAATGATCTATTGACCTTGGAGCCCACCGTTTTCACCCCTCTTTACTTAGTTCCGCAAGAATCCCGGACGATGAGTTTTGGCTTCAGAAGATGGATGGCTTCCTGCTTCTTGTCCTGGACGCCTTCGATTTGTTGAACCAGTCCTTCCGCTGCCTTTCGGCCTATAGCTTCAAAGGGCTGGCGTACTGTAGTCAGTGAAGGATACACCCATTCCGAGATCGAAATGTCATCATATCCGACGACCGACATTTGCTTGGGCACGTTGAGCCCGTGCTCCTGGATGGCCCGCAGTGCGCCGGTTGCCGCTTCGTCGTTGGAGCCGATGACAGCCGAGAAGCCTTTGCGCTCAAGCAGCTGCTGCATGGCCCGATATCCACCCTGACTGCTCCAGTCCGACTCCACCACCCATTCCGGACGGTAGGTCAACCCAAGCGTTTCCATCGCCTGCAAATATCCGTTAAAGCGATGCTGGTTCGCGGCGGCATGCTGCGGTCCTGAAATGTACGCAATTTCCCGGTGTCCCAGACTGTGCAAATATCCGACGATGTCGTAGACTCCCGCCGCATTGTCCACATCTACCGCGAAGATGCCGTCCATGCCGCCGTGATCCCCGATCAACGCGATCGGATACTGCGATTCTCTGATTCTCTCCAAGTCCTCATTTTTGCGTTTTTGGAAGCTCACCAGGATAATCCCGTCCACCTGTCCTTCATATAGAAGGTTGAGAAAGGATATTTCTTCCGAATAGTTGGAAGTCCAGCTCAGAAAGGTACAATTGTATCCTTTTACATTGGCTACTCCCTCAATGCCGCGGATAACGCCGGAATAGAAAATATTCGAAATGTTGTCGACGACAACGGCGATAATGTTCGTCCGGTCGAGTACCAGCCTGCGGGCATTGGCATTGCGGTGGAAATTCAGCTCCTTGATGGCTTTATCCAGCGCTTCCTGCGTTGCTTTTTTAACCTGTTGCCCGTTTAAGTAACGGGACACGGTGCTTTTGCTTGTTCCTGCCAATCTGGCGACGTCGTGAATGGTTGGACCCATTATTATCACTCTCTCCATGTATCGTTTCCCGTGGTTGCGGATCTTTATTCTGCCAGACCGACCAACACGGTATGTTGGCAAGAATGATCACGAAACTCTTTTTTGGGAACGTTCCCATTTTATCAGACAGCCCAGGTTCAAGGAAAGAACTTGTTTAGCAAGACATGCCGTTTCTTTACCGGGAATACTACATGCCAACGCAAGCAGTTGTCTTTCTCGCCTTATAGCCTTCATCGCTGCCCTTAAAGGGTCCCCTATTATCAGGATCTAACAAGGCCTCCATTTACTATCTCAATTTTGGGAACGTTCCCAAAATTGAGGAAATGTCTCTTCAAAACCTTGCTTCGCGGAACTGTTGTATTAAATAAGCAGGTCTAGAAGGAAAATGGAATGGCTGTTTCGAAACCAATTGTCATTTTGGGAACGTTCCCGTTTTGAAGCAGCTACTTGATTAAGATGGGTCTATAATAGCGCTTCCAGGTTGGGGTGTCAACGGGTATTTCAAAAAATAAATATATCCATTTTATGGGCGTCCGCTTACCCATTCCCCTCCCAAACTATTTTTGCCTGAATGAATGACGTTTGCCCAAGATGCTGAATAGGGTGAAGGAAAGCCTATATTTGCGAAGGGAGATATACCGAGGATGTATTACTATACGTGGGACTATCGGGCCCCTGCCTCATCCATTGCCGATCTGGAGAAAGCCATCAACGGCGAATTCTCCGCCGTCGCCTGTTACGAACGTCTGGCGGGTGCAGCGCCGAGCGAAGAGGAACGCACGCAGATCATAGAGATCCGCAAAGACGAAATCAGACACTATCAAACGTTTGCCGGGCTGTACACGTCGCTGACCGGAAGACAGCCGGCACCAGTTATCAATGAGTCCTGCCCCTCCGCCTACCGGGATGGCCTCCACTTTGCCTTCAAGGACGAACAGAACACGGTGGACTTTTACCATGACGCCGCCGACCGGGCGTCCGATCCGGCCGTGAAGCAAGCCTTCCTCAGGGCTGCCGCCGATGAGCAGAACCATGCCGTTTGGTTTTTGTACTTTCTTACGCAGAAGGCCAGAGGGTAACATCTGGAGCTTTGGCAAAGAGCGGAGCTTTCTGCCAATGTTGCCGGGTTCCGGCATTCCCGTTTGAGCGAAAGGACGCATGAAGAACGCCAAACACGTGCCATGCCGGCGACTCGCCTTCCCGATCAATACAAAGGGCCGTCCCCTTGGGGACGGCCCTTTGTATTTCGAGTCTCTTCGTTCGGGTCCGACTTAAAGCATCTGTCCGCCGGATGCTTCCAGGCGCGTCCCGTTCACCCAGCCAAGCTCATCCGTGCACAAGGACGCGACAACCGGGCCGATATCGTCGGCTTCCCCGACCCTGCCCAGCGCAATATTCGAGGCGATAAAGTCCCTCATTTGTTGATTGTCCCTTACGGATCCCCCGCCGAAGTCCGTCGCAATCGCTCCGGGGGCAACCGCGTTGACCCGAATGCCTCGTTTTCCCCATTCTTTGGCCATATACTTCGTCAGGATCTCGATGGCCCCTTTCATGGCCGAATAAGCGCCGAATCCCTCAATCACAAAACGGGTCAGCCCCGTTGAAATATTAACCACCCTTCCGTTGTCCGCGATGCGGGGATACAGCTTCTGCGACAGGAAAAATACGCCCTTGAACTGCACGTTCAGCATGCTGTCGAACTGCTCCTCCGTCGTTTCCGCAACGGAAGCATGGATCCCGAATCCCGCATTGTTGACCAATATGTCGATTTGATCCCGATTCCACTTTTCGCTCAGCACGGTCGTCAGCTGGGAGACAAATGAATCGAAAGAGGATACGTTACCGGCATCCAGCTGCAATGCTGCGGCCTTGCGGCCATTGCCTTCTATTTCTTTGACGACTTTTTCCGCTTCATCCTTCCGGGTGTGATAAGTGATAATAACGTCAATCCCTTTAAGGGAGAGCGCTATAGCGGAATTTCTCCCCAGTCCTCTGCTGCCTCCGGTTACGAGTGCGATCTTCTGTGTTGAATTCATAGTTCCTGTCTCCTTTAATTTGTATTTTAATTGCCATTGTCAACCACTTGATCCCTAGTTATTCGTGGTCTATAGTGTGAGCATAGTACTTCGAGTTAACTCTAAGTCAAGGGGGTAAAAAATTGACCTATACGATTAACGAGGTCGCGGACAAATTCGGCCTGTCTGCGCACACCCTTCGTTTTTATGATAAAGAAGGATTAATGCCCTTTATTGGGAGGGGCAAATCCGGCAACCGGGTATTCACCGAGACCGACCTCAATTGGGTAGCCATGGTGTGCTGCTTAAAGGATACGGGAATGTCCATCAAAGAAATCAAGCAGTACGCTGATTGGTGCATGCAGGGCATGCAAACGATCGACGAGCGGAAGACGATGCTGGCCGATCATCGGAAACAGGTCGTGAAACAAATCGCGGATTTGAAGAAGCACCTGAACCTCATCGATTGGAAAATTGCGGTTTACGACGACCCGGAAAAGGCTGAAGAAATGTACGGCGGCCTCGAGAAAAAAACAGAGAGCACGTAACACTTGCTTAAGCCTGCTGGATGCTTTAAAGTACCGCAAGCCAAAATGGCGCCACAGGGATCCGTCCCTATGACGCCATTTATATTTATTAAAAACTACACTCCAAACGAAGTGCGAAATGGGGATTGTCGATAGTTGTGCTACCCGGCCGCAGCTCCTTTGTACTCCTTACACACCGTAATGCGTAACGCCTCCATCGACAAATAAATTTTGCCCCGTAACGTAACCCGCTCCTTCGGAACAAAAAAACAGAACGGGAGCGACCACTTCCTCCAATCGGCCATATCTTCCCATTGGTGTCCGCTGTTCAATCATTTTTTGGTTATCCGGATCATCGAGGGCTTTTGCGTTAAGAGAGGTCCGGATAAACCAAGGACTTACCGCATTGACGGTAACGCCATGCCGGGCCCACTCGCTGGCAAGCTGTCTTGTCAATTGCACGACGGCCGCTTTGCTGGGCCCATATGCCGTTGAGAAAGACAGCGTGAGTTCCGATGCCACGGAAGCGATATTTACGATACGGCCGCTTTGGCGTCCGATCATATGGCTCCCTGCCGCCTGAGACATCAGAAAAACGGATTTGAAGTTGGTATCGACCACGAAGTCCCATTCTTCCTCACTGAGTTCAAAAGCGGAATGGCGGATATTTGTCCCGGCATTGTTGACCAATATGTCGATTTTCCCGAATCTTTCCACCACTTGTTGAACGGCCGAGTCTACGGAACGCTTATCGGTAACATCGCAAGCGGTGCCGAGCGCACGCCGCCCGGTAGCATGGCTAATCTCATGCGCGGCTGCAATCACCTCGGCCTCGGTCCGGGCAGTTAAGGCGACATCCGCCCCCGCCTGGGCAAGCCCCTCAGCAATCGTTCTTCCGATCCCGCGGCCGGCACCGGTAACGATAGCCACCTTTCCGTTCAAATCAAAGTTGACGTTGACCACTCGATATCCCTCCAATCAAAATGCATATTTCTGATCATAAACCACCTATTCACATAAGTAAAATGCATATTACTTATCATGACCATATCGAATTTGTTATATAAAAATCATTTTAAAAATGATATGACATTTATATAATGCATTTGATCAAGCCACCAGGAAACCATCATGACCACTCAGTTTCAACAAAGGGCTACCAGGAAATGGCCCTCCGTTCCCGGAAATATCCCCCGGTAGGTCCGTCTTCTTCTTCGGCGGTTGCCAGCCACACAGCCGTATCGGCCCCCTCTGCCACCGAGTGCGGGGCATCCGTCCCACCCATATCGGTCTGCACTCTGCCCGGGCAAACCGCATTCGTTTGAATACCGTACGCCGCGGCTTCCTGGTCCACCAACACCGTCAGCGCATTCAGCATCGTTTTGGAAATCCGGTAAGCGGAGGATGAACCCTTAAGCCCGAGGAGACCCTGCATCCCCTGAAAAGAACCGAGACCGGACGACATGTTGACGATCCGCCCGTACCCTTGCTCCTTCATCAACGGCACCACCGCCTGGATCATGCGCAGCGGGCCGAAGAAGTTGGTCTCCAGCGTTTCTTTCATCACACCCTCCTCCACGTCCAGGACGGAAACGCCCCGATCCAGAATGATGCCCGCGTTGTTAATAAGGACGTCCAGCCTGCCGTGCTCCTGCCGAATTCGATACACCACCGCATCAATGCTTCCCGGATCTTGCAGATCCACTGCCTGGACCTCCAGCTCAACCCCCTCCGAGCGCAGTTCGGATACGGCTTGCCATCCCTTTTCTTCGCTCCTGCAGCCGATGATCACATGCAGCCCTTTGTGCGCCAACTGTCTGGCGATTTCTTTTCCGATACCGCGATTCCCTCCGGTGACCAGCGCTACCCGCTTGCTGCTCATGAATGATCGCCCCCTTCCTCCAGTTGACATCTCCAAGCGGTCAGGCATTCCCGCAAATGGTCTTCCGCCTTTCGAAGTGTATCGATCCGCTTCCCAATCTCCGCCAGCTTGGCCTCCCCCACCTGGATCGCTCCGGGCAAGCATTCCTGCCGAACCTCCTCCGATCCGGCGCATGGATAAGCATCGCTGATTTCTTTGGCGCTTAGCCCCAGGCTAAAGTACAGCTGAATGATCCGGACGCGCTCGACGTCGGACGGGTTATACTCCCGGTACCCGTTATCCAGCCGGACCGGATGAAGCAGTTCCTTCTCCTCGTAATACCGCAGTGAGCGCAGGCTCACGCCCGTGACCCGGGACAGCTCGCTAATATGCATCATCGTTACTCCCTTTCATTGGCCTTGCAGCCATCTGTTAACGCAAGTGTAAACCCTCACATCATGTGAAGGTCAAGCGGTGATTTGCGGGTAGATTCATCATTCACTCTGATCGAAGGGCTGTCCGTAAAATTTTCTGGTAAGTGTCTGGAAAACGGGACTGACGGAGGATCTTGACCTCGGTCTTTTTAGGGGCTAGTTAAAATGTAAATAAGTCATACCTTATCGTTTTTTTGACGTCTATATATAGGAATATCTACACAGGAGGGACAAAGATGAAAAAAATCACCATGGCCTCTATTTCATTTCTCTGTGCAGCAGCTTTCATGCTGCCGAATCACAGCATCAGTTCAGCAGCAGCCGGCACGAATCATGAACCTCATGTCATCATTAATAACCAAGCTCTGACTTCGGATAAGATTCTTTTAAAAAATAACCAACTATTTATTAGCTTCGCTGAAGCTAAAGCGTTAGATAATTTAACTTTGCAATGGAATAATGCTGCAAAACAAGTGACCGCAAAAGGTAAGGCTGTCAGTCTATTGCTCACCATCAATAAGGCAATCGCCCTGAAAAACGGAAAAGCTGTTAAGTTGAACACAGCTCCGTTTATCTATGATGGAAAAACGATGATCCCCCTGCGATTTGTCACAGAAGTTATGGGCGGATCTGTTACCTGGAATCCATCTACTCAGACTGCATTCATCACAAAGGCACGCTCATATTTGACAAGCGATCTCATGAGTAATGAGTTATGGGTTGCAAGGAATGCAGCGATCAATCTTCCCCGAGTCTCACTGCTGCCTAAAATAAATACTCCTACCTATGAGACTTCAAGTATCCAGTATTATTTCCCCAAAAAAGTGCACGATCAATTTTTTGAAAAAAACAACCATGTCATCAGTTATTTTGAAATTTCTGATCATACTGCTTATTTGAAATGGCAGGGTCACATCACCAATAAAGCAAGTACGCAGAAGCAGCTGTATTTTATTAACGGAACGATCACCAACGAAATTGGAACCCTGCCTCTATTTAAAGATTCCACATTCGCTGCCTTCCGCTGGATGCCGCATATTGGATCGACCGGCTACAGCTTGATTCATCAGGACGATTGGAACGATGTTGTTTTCAAGGAAACCGAAGTGGACCCAAATGACGCAAAACCAAACTATATAATTGTTCAAATTCCTGAAGAAGAATAGAAACTACCCTATTTACCCGGTAGATCGAAAGGTGGACTGATCAGGCAGGAGCTCCCTTCCGGAGAATCGAATTTATGGGTAACGGGAGGTGAGGATCATGGCAGTTTATAGACCGGACATGACGAAGACACCGGACAGAATTCGCATTATCGGCTCGGTCGGCAGCGGCAAATCCACCCTGGCCAGAGCGTTGTCCGACCAATTGGGCATCCCTTATTATGAATTGGATAATATGGTGTGGAGGCGCACGGACCATGGAGATGTTAAGAACAGCTTCGAAGAAAGAGACCGCATCCTGAACGGCATTCTCGAGCAGGAACGGTGGATTATCGAGGGCGTTCATTATCAGTGGGTGCTGCGGAGCTTCGCGGACGCGGACCTGATCGTATACGTCGATACGCCGATCTGGGTCCGCAATTACCGCATACTGAAGCGTTTTACCGTGCAAAAGCTGGGGCTGGAGCAGGGAAACTACAAGCAGTCGTTCAGCATGCTCCGCAAAATGTACCAATGGAACTACCGGCACGCGAAAAAGGAAAAGCCGGAAATTATGCAGATCGTGGAGCCATTCCGCGGAAAGCTGCGGATGATCAGCAATTCGTCTGTGCGGCAGGCTTTAATGCTGCCCGAAGAGGCCCGGCCCTAAAGGGGATGAGGATACCCTAAAGGGCCTGAGGGGCCAAAAAGCCTGAAGTGCGTTACTCCTTCACCGGATAGGCCATGACGCTCATCAGTGCGTTCTCGGCCTGCGTAGAATCCAGCCGGCTGTACTGCACAAAAATCGGTGCGCTGCCGGTGACCTCCATGGCATAAGGAACCCCTTTGGGTATGTATTTCCCTTCCACATTCAAATGGGCCGTGCGGATATGATTCGTCCGCTGCCCCCCCACGGTTGCAACCATGCCCAGGAGCGGCTCCCGGTCTTCAAAAAAGACGTTGACCGTCACCGTCACTTCTTCTCCGCTTAAGTTCAGCACGCAAATCGATTCGTGGCTTTCCAGCTGGCCGCTGCTCGTCGGCGGGATATACCCGTCGGGAATAATCCACTGTAACTGACCTTTGGACATTGAAATCCCTCTTTTCGAAATTAGTTTTGCCGTGCCTCCTTAGCTAAGCCCATAAGACGGAGACGCAGCCTTTTTTCCATTATAACCCTGCCAGGGAAGCGATTACATCCAATATTCCTTTCTTTTTAGTTAAAAAACAGGGCGGCGGCCAGTACCGCCACCTCGGCGAGACCAACTGGCAGCGCCCTGTCGAGCCGTTCATATTACTCCACGGCCGCCTGCTCCACCTGCCGCTTCGCCAGCGGTTTGCGGACGAACGCCAGAAAGATCAGCGCGGATACCGCAACAGATGCGGCGCAGACGCCGAATAGCGTATTGTACCCCGTGTACTGCGACACCCAGCCCAGCACGATGGAACCCAGGCCAATGCCGAGATCAAAGGCGGTCATGTACGAAGCGCTGGCCGCGCCCCGCCGCTCCGGATCGGCAAGCCGCAGGTTCACCGCCTGCATGGCCGGCTGGGCCGAGCCGAAGCCGATGCCGTACAGCACGGCGGCGGTGATGACGCCGGCAAGCCCGCCGGCGAAGGCAAGGACGAGCAGCCCCGCCGCCGTAACGGCCAGCGCCGGCACGATCACGTAAGCTTCGCCGAGCCGGTCGGCCAGCTTGCCGGCCACCGGCCGCGCCAGCGTCAGGGCCAGGGCGTAGACGAGAAAGAAGGTTCCGGCGTTCACCCGGACCGATTCGGCAAAGAGCGGCAGAAACGTCGTAATCCCGCCGTAGGCTGCCGACAGGAAAAACAGCGACGAGGTGACGGGGAGCACCGATTTTTCGAAAAAGACGATCTTCCGCCGTTCCGTTTGGACCTGAAACGGAATCCGGGTGAAAAAGACCAGGATGAAAGCAGCGGCGGACAGGCCGGTCGCGAGCAGGAACAAATGATGAAATGAGCCGCTCTGGTGCACCCAGGTCCCGAGCATCGGCCCGACCGCCATGGCGATCGTCATCGCCAGGCCGAACCAGCCCATGCCTTCCCCGCGGCGCTGGGCGGGAATGATATCGGTAACCGACGTGCTCACTGCTGTGGTAGAGAGCGCCCAGCTGGCTCCATGAAGAATGCGAAGTCCGAGAAGAACGGCGATCCCTCCAACCCAGTCATACAGGTACATGGACAATACGAAGAACAGCAATCCCCAAATCATAAAAGGCCTTCGGCCATAACGGTCGAGCAGCCCGCCGACGATGGGACGGAACAGGACGGCGCTCAGCGTGAACACGCCGGTCACGAGCCCGACTTGGGATTCGTCCCCGCCCATCTCCTTGATATAGAGCGGCATCGTCGGCAGCAGCAGGTAAAACCCGGTAAACAGCACCAGCATGCCGGCCGTGATTTGAATAAAAGACCTCGTCCAGAGCCTTTCCATGGATGAATTCCTCCCTAACCATGAATAAAGTGATTTCATGCGCTCCAAATCTTCTTGGATCATCGTGCTGGTTCAATCCTTGTGGCGATATCCTCGATCGTCATCTTTTACGACATTTCCATCAATCTTCCTCTGCCTGGATCCGCTCGATCTCAGCGGTGATCCAGGCTTCATCCGCCTCCCCCAGCCGCTTGCGGTAATCGAACATCCGGAGCAGCTGGTTCCGCTGCTTGGCGGGTTCCGGCCGTTGCGACTGCAGATACGCCTCAAACCGGGACACATACTCCCGGCTTCTTCGGATGATCTGCAGGTAATCCTCCAGACAGGCCAGGCGGACCTCCTTGGTCACATAGCCGAAATATACCATTTTGAACCGGAAGATCAGTGCAGCCTCCGCTTCCGGGTTCGGCTCAAGCGTCTCCTTCATTAGCTCATCAAAACGTTCCCGGCCGGCATCGGTAATCGCGTAAATTTTCCGGGTGCGCCCGCCCTTCGTCTCTTCTTCGATCCGCAAATGAATCCAGCCGGCCCCCGTCATCCGCGACAGAAGCGGGTACAGCGTGCCGGAACTGATCTTACGGCCAAGCCCCACCGCGTTGTTCAAGACGTCCTGGAGCATATACCCGTGCTTCTCGCCTGTCATCAATTCGCCCAGAACGAACAATTCGTACACCGTTCTCACCTCCGTTAAAATATGTCGTGTCGATATATATTATATGTCGGATCGACATAATTTCAAGCCTTTATTTTAAAAGGTTTTCCATTGCCTTTGCACATAGAACAAGACGCTTTAGCAAAGGATCCCATGTAAGGATTAGGTCTGAGAAACCGTGCAAAATCACGACACCCGGCCATCCCAATGCCGATAAACCAAAGGCTCCCAAGTCGTCCCCAGTCCCGGTCCTATGCATCTCCCGCCTGTTGACAGCGTTTCCAAAGCGATGACATAATGTTGTACAAAAATCCCGCCTAGGCGGGCGGAGGGAGTAGCCGTGCAGACTTGGAAGAGCCGTTTCAGGCATATGAAAATCAAGAACAAGCTGTCCATCCTGATCGCATTTATCGTTGCCATGACCTTTGCCTTTGCCCTGATCGTGCAGCAGTACGCGTTCTCGGTGTACGACGAGCAGCTGTACGTCAAGTCCTCCCGCGTGCTGTACCTGTCGTCTTCTGCGATCGAAAAAGAGCTCGAGCGCCTCGAGCAGCTGTCCTTCAACATCATCACCGACACGCAGATTCAGTCCCAGCTCAAATCCATCGCCACAAGCGACTCCGATTACGATCGCCTGACCCTGCGCAAGCACATGGTCGACCGGCTCCTCACCTATGTCGGGTCGGAGCCCTCCCTCTACTCGATCCACATGGTCGATGCGGCCGGGGCCCAGCAGGATGTCGGCAGCCTGGTTCCCATTCAGGCCGGAAAACGGGACGTAATCCTCAAGCTGGCGGACAACGCCGGGGGCCAGGCGCGCTGGACCTTCCCCGATGCGTCCGATCCGGCCCTGATCCTGGCCCGCCAAGTCCGTTCCTACTCGGGCACCATGTTCGACCTGCAGGATATCGGTACCATTTTCATGCGGATCAACCTGGAGCGGATCGTGCACGAGCTTGGCGCCGGGGAAGGCGATCTCATCGTGACCTCCGGGCCGGACGTGATTTATCCCTCGCAGCCGCATTTCGATCCCGCCCTCATCCAGACCTCCATCACTGCCGAGACCGGATATTTTATCAAGGAAATTCAGGGAAAGACGTATTTTGTCGCCTACAACCGTTCCTCCGCCACCGGGTGGACCTATCTGAACGTGACCCCGTTCAACCAAATTTTCAGGCAGATCGTCCTGATCAAGGAAATCGTTATCGGCGTCTTCATTCTGATTTTTGCCTTCGCCATTCTGTGGGGCATCCGCTTCTCCCGGGGGCTGACCCGTCCGATCGAGAATTTGATCGCCCGCATGAAGCTCGCGGAGAAGGGGAACTTCGCCGAAGCCAACATTCTTGCCGGCGACCAGGAGCCGCCCGCGATGGACGAACTCGGCCTGCTCCACCGGACGTTCCGCCTTATGGTTGAACGAATCAACGATCTGATCACCGAAAATTACGCCAGCCGCCTCCTGATCAAGGAGACCGAGTTCAAGGCGCTGCAGGCGCAGATCAACCCGCATTTTTTGTACAACACGCTGGAGTCCATCAATTGGATGGCCAAAATCAACAAGCAGACGCAAATTTCCCAAATGGTGCAGGCGCTCGCGTTTCTGCTCCGCAACTCGGTCAGCCTGAAGGAGCCGATCCTCACGCTGAAGGAGGAACTGGAGATGGTGCAGCATTACATCACGATCCAGAAATTCCGGTTTGAAGATCGCCTGTCCTTCCACATGGACGTTCCCGAACAGGAGCATTTCCGGAAAATTCCGAAGCTGACGCTCCAGCCCCTGCTCGAAAACGCAATTCATTATGCGCTGGAGCCTTCCGTCGGCACATGCACCATTTCTTTGACCAGCCGGGAAGAAGCGGACGCGTTTGTCCTCCTCGTCGAAGACGACGGCCCGGGCATGGCCTCAGATACGCTTGAGCTGCTGCGGGAAGGCAGGCTGACCACAGCGGGGAACGGCATCGGCCTGCTCAACATCGACGAACGGATCCGCTTTGCGTTCGGCGACAATTACGGGCTTTTCATCGACAGCGCCCGGGGTCAGGGGACCCGCATTCATATCAGGTTACCGAAAGAAATGGAGGGATCACAGCATGTATAAAGTGCTTTTGGTGGATGATGAACGCATCATATTGGACGGCATTTCGCAAATGGTCGACTGGCAGGACTTCGGGACAGAGCTGACCGGAACGGCCCAGAACGGATTGCTGGCTTACGACCTGATCGCAGCCGATCCGCCGGACATCGTTATCAGCGATATCCGGATGCCCGGACTCGACGGTCTAGGGCTCGTCGCCCAGACTTATGCCACCCACCCAAAGGTCAAATTTGTGCTGCTGTCCGGATTCGGGGAGTTTGAATACGCCAACCGGGCCATGCAGTACGGGGTCAAGCATTACCTGCTCAAGCCGACCGACGAGACCAAAATCGCCGAGGCGCTGAAGGAAGTGACGGCCGAGCTGGATCAGGAGCGTCGGCGGGAAGCTTTTACTCTGGACATGAAACGCCGTTTTGAGAAAGTCATCCCCCATGTCAAAGAACAGGTCCTCCGCGAGTTCGTCACCAATAAAACCTACGGACGGCGTGATCTCGAGGAATACCGCAGCCTGCTTCCCTGCGACTTCGGACGTCCCGTCCGGCTGCTGCTCTGCCATATTGAGGGCGAAGCCGATTACGAGCACCAGTTTGCCGTCAAAAATATTGCCGAGGATCTGCTGCAAACGACGCTGATGAGCACCACGCTGGGCGACCACGCACTGATCCTCATCTCAGGTCCTGAGGACCAGGAGCTGCTTCACAGCCGGCTGCAGGATATCCGCCGCACCTTCCGGCTGTATTACAAAATGAATGTGACCGTCGCCGTCAGCGATCCCGGTCCGATTACGTCCGCGCGAAAGCTGTACCGCGAAACGCTGCAGTGCCTGAACTACCGCTTCTATCTGGACGAGAGCGGGATCATTACGCGGAAGGACACGTTTGTGCCTGACGGCGGCGTCAGCGAGTTTGCCTTTGACGAAGAGCGCCTGATGCTGCCCGTGCGTTCGGGTGACCGCGAGGAGGCGGCGCTCGCTCTGGCCGAGTTCATCGCGGAGCTCAAACGGGCCCAGCTCGGCATCGAAATGACGAAGTCGTACGCGATTTCGATGTATGCCGCGCTGGTGCGCCTGGACGGACCGGAACGGATGGCGGAGGCCTACAGGCGGATCTCCGAGATCGCCGACATGGGCTCGCTGCAGGCGATTCAGTCGTTCCTCGAGGAGACGGTCCGGGACATGACCGAGCGTAATTACGAACGGAATGCGTTCAAATACAACGCCATCGTGCGGAAGGTGATCGACATCGTGGAGGAGCAGATCGGCAACGCCTCCCTGTCGCTGAACCTCGTCGCGCATGAAATGCTGTACATGAACGCCGACTATCTAGGCAAGCTGTTCAAAAAGGAGACCGGCGAGAAGTTTTCCAACTACGTCATGCGCGTCCGCATCCAGCGGGCGACCGAGCTGATGGCCGAAAGTCCCGACGCCAAAATATTCGAGATGGCCGAGCAGCTCGGCTTCGGCGACAACCCGCAGTATTTCAGCCAGGTGTTCAAAAAACAGATGGGCTGCACGCCGTCGGAATATATCCGGAAGCTGACCGGCGGCATCTCTGCTTTTTAAACAAACAGGTCGGTTTTTTTCCTTACCCTGATCGCCGCAAGCGTTGATAATTGGAAATGTAAGCAGTACCAGATAAAGCACGACAATATACCGTTAATCCTATGGGGGAGGAAATGACATGAGAAAAGCGTTAAGCGCCGTTCTTCTTTTTTCCTTGATCACCGGCCTGATCGGCTGTTCCACGGGGGGCAGCAGCGACAAATCGGCCAGCGGAGGCGACGCCGCGCCCGCGTCGACCGCATCGGCCGGCGAGAGCAAAGATCCGGTCAAGCTTCGCATCGCCTGGTGGGGCGGCCAATCCAGACATGATTATACCCTGAAAGTGATCGAAATGTACGAGAAGCAGCATCCAAACGTCACGATCGAGCCCGAGTACGCGCCGTTCGACGACTATTGGAAGAAGCTCGCGCCGCAAGCCGTCGCCGGCGGGCTGCCGGACATCATCCAGATGGACATTTCGTATTTGAGCCAGTACGCCAGCCGCAACCAGCTGGCCGACCTGAAGCCGTTTACCGACAGCGGTACGCTAAATGTCGCCGACGTCAGCGAGAACGCCCTGAAGGGCGGCGAGGTCGACGGCAAGCTCGTCGCCATGAACCTCGGGGTCAACGCCCTGCAGACGACCTTCGACGTCGAGACGATGAAGAAGAACGGCATTGACATCCCGTCCAAAGACTGGACCTGGGACGATATGGGCAAGCTTGGGGAGCAAGCCAAGGCAAAGGGCTTCCAGATCGGCGGATTCGCCTACCATCACGAGGTGTTCTTTCCGTATTACCTGAGAACGATCGGCCAGAAAATGTACAGCGACGACGGCAAAACGATCGGCTATGCCGACGACCAGGCCTTCATCGATTATTTCACGCGATATCAACAATGGTATGACAAGGGCTACATCCTCTCTCTCGACAAAGAAGCGCAGAAGAAGGGCGTCGCCGAAGAGGACGAAATCGTTCTCGGCCACTCCATCTCCGGCATCGGCTGGTCCAACCAGTTCCTGGCGGTGGCAAATCTGGTCAAGGACCGGCCGCTCGAGCTGAATCCGATGCCGGGTCCGGGCACGAAGGAAGGACTGTTTCTGAAGCCTTCCATGTACTTCTCTATCGCGGAATCGTCCAAGCAGAAGGAAGAGGCGGCCAAGTTCATCAGCTTCTTCATCAACGACATCGAAGCGAACAAGCTGATCAAGGGAGAGCGCGGCGTGCCGGTATCCTCCAAAGTGAAGGATGCGCTGAAGCCGATTCTGACCGAAAACGAAGCGAAAATCTTTGATTATGTTACCTGGGCCGAGTCGAACAGCAGCCCGGCTGACCCGCCGAACCCGATCGGATCGGTAGAAGTCGAGAAGCTGCTGCGGGATTTGAGCGAAAAGATTCTGTTCAAGAAAATTCCGATCGACCAGGCGGCGGCGGAATTCCGCAAAGAGGCCAATGCCATCCTGGCCCGCAGCCAGAAGTAACCGGGAGGGAATCCTCATACTGCCTGAAGGAGCCGGGCCCCGGTCGGGTTCGGCTCCTTCCCTTTTGGTTTAGGCGAAAGAACGCGCGTTCTAAACCCTCTTTTTCCGGTGGGAAAGCCGGGTTACTTTATCGGCACGGTGCTACTTTCGCTCACAATTCGGTACGTATCCAATTTTGTAAGCTTAGGGGTTGACGATAATGAAAAGGCTGCGGGATAACGAGCACCTCACCGGTTACGTGTTCACGTCTCCGTTCGTGCTGGGCTTTCTGATCTTTACGCTGTATCCGGTGCTGTCTTCGCTGTATTATTCCTTCACCGACTACAACCTGATGGAGGCGCCGAACTGGCTCGGCCTGGACAACTACAAGCGGATGTTCATGGAAGACGACAAAATCGGCAAATCGTTTCAGGTCACCTTTACGTATGTGCTGGCCAGCGTGCCGCTCCGTCTGATCTTTGCCCTGTTCGTCGCCATGATCCTGAACGTGGCCACGAAAGCGGTCGGCCTGTACCGTTCGGCCTTCTACCTGCCTTCCCTGATCGGAGGCAGCGTCGCGGTGTCGATCATGTGGCAGCAGATCTTCGGGGATCAGGGGCTGGTGAATTCCTTCCTGAACCTGATCGGCATCCATGCCTCGACCTCATGGATCGGCAATCCGAGCACCGCGCTGTGGACCTTGATCGCCCTGTCCACGTGGCAGTTCGGCTCGTCGATGATCATTTTCCTGGCAGGGCTGAAAAATATACCGAAGGACTACTATGAAGCAGCGGGTGTGGACGGGGCCAATGCCGTCCGGCGGTTCTTCAACATCACGCTGCCGATGCTGAGCCCGATCATCCTGTTTAACCTGACGCTGCAGACGATCTCGGCATTTATGACATTTACCCCGGCCTACATTATTTCCCGCGGGGAAGGCGGCCCGCTCGACCAGACGCTGCTCTATTCGCTGTACCTGTACCGCAAGGCGTTCTCGCATTTTGAGATGGGCTACGCCTCGGCGCTTGCCTGGGTAATGCTGCTCATCGTCGGGTTCCTGACCCTGCTCATCTTCAAATCCTCGACCCGCTGGGTTCACTACGAGACGAAGGGAGACTAACGGCCATGACCATGTCCACACCCAAGCGCGTTTTGTACCATGTGCTGGTCGGCATCTTCGCCCTGTTCATGATCTATCCGATTCTGTGGCTGGCGGCGAGCTCCCTGAAGCCGAACGACGAAATTTTCTCGACCGCCTACAGCCTCATTCCGAGCCGGCTGGAATTCGCCAACTACGTTTCGGGCTTCAAGGGATTCGGCGGGACGACGTTTTCGACCTTCTTCAAAAATTCGTTTATCATCGTCGTTCTGTCGACGATCGGCGCCGTCGCCTCGTCGGCTCTCGTAGCCTTCGGCCTGGCGCGGACGAAATTTTTCGGCCAGAAGTTCTGGTTCGCCGCCATGATGGCCACCATGATGCTGCCTCAGGACGTCGTCATCGTGCCGCAGTACGTCATGTTCGCCAAGTTCGGCTGGCTCTCGTCCTTTAAGCCGCTCATCGTCCCGCATTTCTTCGGCACGCCGTTCTTTATTTTCCTGATCATGCAGTTTATCCGCACCATTCCGGGCGAGCTGGACGAAGCGGCGAAAATCGACGGCTGCAGCAAATACGGCGTGTTCTACCGGGTGGTCCTGCCGCTCATCGGACCGGCCTTGATCACCAGCGCGATTTTCTCTTTTTACTGGAGATGGGACGACTTCATCAACCCGCTCATCTATTTGAACAGCCCGGATAAATTTCCGGTATCCCTTGCGCTGAAGCTGTTCCTCGACGGCGAATCGCTGAACAACTGGGGCGGTATGTTCGCTATGGCCACACTGTCGCTTCTGCCGGTCGTGATTGTGTTTTTCATTTTCCAAAAATACATCGTCGAAGGTATCAGCACCACCGGTCTGAAAGGATAACTACAGAGTCTTCCATAAACCAGACGTCCACCTTGCTCAGTATAAAAGAAAGACCGGATTCCTTAAGCAAGGATATCCGGTCTTTTTCATGCTGCCGCGCATACCTCATACAGAACTGAGCGTCATTCCACAGACCGGCCACCCTTCTCCCTTAGAAGCACCCGGCGGAATCACAAAGGGAATTCCCCATTTTTTGGACAACCCGACACTGGGGAATGGCAAATGATAAGAAAAACGGCAGGTCAGCTGTAAGCCGAATCCCTGCCGTCTTTGTTGCGCTTACGTTCCTTGTAACGAAAAGCGGAAGCTGCGCATTCATCATGTTGTTGTATGGTATGAAGTGCCTCTGCCGAGGCCTGCCGTTTACTTTTTCTCAAACAGACCGAGACGGTTGTTGGGCCGGCCGTTCAACCGGATCCCGTCGCCCTTCTTGCCGTTCTTGCTCTCGGAACCGTTCAGGCGGTCTGTCAATTCGTTAAACCAGGCCTCGTCATAGGTGGCCAGTGCCATGTCAATCAGGCTTTCGACGTTATTCTTATCTGCAAGCGGGTTGACCGGCAGCGATCTCAGCCAGGATTCGCGCACACCGATCACGCGTCCGACCGCTTCCTCGTTGTCGGACTGAACGACGCGTACTCTCGCGATGCCCTTATGAGCGTCCACCATCTCAATGTATCCGTGAATAAACTCACCGTCTACCGTCTTTCCTTGGACCCAATCGCTAACTTCGAATCTCATCATTCCACCGCCTATCTTTAAGTATATACAAACTGTAACCAGAAAAATCACAAAATGAATATACTGTAATGATACTAAACACAGTTGGGAATGTCAAATCCGCGAACGACCATTTCGCAAACGTCTCATTTCATGGAATGAGAAAGCCACCTGCCGCCACCTTACCCATCTATAGTGTATGCAGTTAGCGGGCGATGGGTGTCTTTCCAATAGCCCACTTTCATTATTCTATTTGCCATGCGAACTTCCCTACGGGAAGATAGGGGTTTGCTAATGGTTCTCACTTCTTGGCTTATTCTTCAGTGTAGCCTCCCTTTTTTTTCGGTATACTTGCTGTAAAGAAGGCGTAACCTAAAAAAACCACAATGCTCCTCCACATCGTGACTTTGACAAAGGCCGGTGGGCGACCACGGCGTGATTTTCCAAACCGATGAAAAACCACCGGATAGTTAGGCTCCCAACCTATTCCCGGTGGTTTTTCTTGTTTTGCCGTGATTGCTTCAAGGCGTTAACCAAAGTGTTCAAGCCCGTAAAAATGCCGACCAGCTTCAGTCCTCCGTCCAAAAACTTCAGGAACAATTCAAGAATAGACACGGCGCCACCCCCTGTCGGGTTGGCTTCGCCATATCTTCCCACCGGTTACTTTGTCCTCTTGATCACACCATATTTTCCCTGACGGTTTTACCAGTTTATTCAGTTCCGTGACCTCCAGATCATTTGAGTCCGGACGTCCCTGTAATTGCATACGGCAGTGGTTAAACGAAGGGCTTTGTTTTGTAATATAATGTAAGTACCTTAATGAACGAATCAGGGTGGTGATGATTTGAAAGGTCTGATTAGAGCATATAAGGTGTTCATTGCCGTGTTTGCCGTCATCGTGGTTGCTGCCGTTGTGATTGGAACAAGGGGGCTGAATGATCAGGAAAGCCATACGTATGTGCTGCCGGCCGGGTACACAGGATGGGTAGCGGTCATTTACAATCAAAAGGGTTATCCCGAGCTCCCGAAAGAGGGAGATGCCATTGTAAACCACATTCCGACTAACGGAGTTTTAAAGACGTCAAGCGAACCGACAGCCGGCGGGATGACATTTTATTATGCAGATGATCAAGGTCAACGAACTGAGTTGGGGATGGGAATGATTCAGGGCCAGCACATCGGCACGGATACGATCCAGCATCCGGACGGTACGAAAGAAGAAAAAACGATCAATGCGTTTTACGTCGGCACCGAGCAGCAGTATTACGCTCATTTCAAGGAGCAGCCATGATAGATCCATCTTAAAACCACACTGCTGTGATCCTCCAATCATCCATCACTAAGAGCAGCTGTCGCGCCCTGTCCACTAAGCCCCTACATCAGCTCCTTCTTTTATGGAAAATACAAATGACCCACAGGAGGGTCACTGGCAAAGTGTCCTTCCTGTGGGTCACAGATCATCTGCGGTCAACGCATAAAACGCCTAAACTCCATGTTAATGAGACGAGCTTACCTTATTTCTATGGTCCACCCCGCTCTGCTTTGTTCTGCTTTTCGGGCGTCCATGGGGATTTCCATTTACATTCCCTTTGGACTTGGCATTCGCATTTCCCTTCGAATGGCCTCCCTCATCACGCTTCAAGCTGCTGTTCGCGTTCCGATCGGGTTTGCGGGCAGCACTCACCGCCGCCTTAGGGGCACGGTCTTGCTTCGGCTTGCCCCGCTGCTGCCCATCGTCCGTCCGCCCTTTGCGGGCATCTCCAGCCTGCGGCTTGCGGGAATGGCTTGCTTGCGTCTTACCCTGCCGGTTTGCCGCGGAATTCCCCAGTGGGCGATTTACCGCTGCCGCCTGGGGCTCCATCGGATAGTCATGCCCCTTCACTTCGGGAATAGCCTTGCCGATCAGCTTTTCGATGTCCTTCAGGTACGGCAGCTCGTCCGCTTCGCAGAAAGAGATTGCAGACCCGCTCATCCCCGCCCGGCCTGTGCGGCCAATGCGGTGAACGTACGTCTCGGGGATATTCGGCAGATTAAAGTTAATGACATACGGAAGCTCGTCAATATCAATGCCTCTGGCGGCAATGTCGGTCGCCACCAAAATGCGCGTCGTCCCGTTTTTGAAATGGTTCAGGGCATTCTGCCGGCTGTTTTGCGATTTGTCGCCATGGATCGCCTCCGCCGTAATATTCGCCTTCTTCAGGGCGCGAGCCACCCGGTCAGCTCCCCGCTTGGTGCGGGTGAATACCAGGGCCGACTCGATCGAAGGATCCTGCAGCAGCTGGTTGAGCATCTGCAGTTTGCTTCCTGCCGCCAGCAAATAAACCGACTGCTCGATCCGTTCGGCGGTTGAGGAGACCGGCGTCACTTCCACTTTTACCGGATTGACGAGCAGCGTCTGAATCAAGCCGTTGATTTCCGGAGGCATCGTCGCCGAAAAGAACAGCGTCTGCTTCCGCTTCGGCAGGACGGCGATGATCCGCTTCACATCATGGATAAAGCCCATATCCAGCATCCGGTCAGCCTCATCCAGTACCAGCATTTGAATATGCTGCAAATCGATGTGCTTCTGATGGATGAGGTCGATGAGCCGGCCCGGCGTGGCAATCACGATATCCGCACCCTGCTGCAGCGCCCGCTCCTGCGGTTTTTGCGGTACGCCGCCGACAATGACCACCGCACGCAAGCCGGTAAACTGGCTGTACGCCTTCACGTTATCCATAATCTGAATGGCCAGCTCTCTCGTCGGCGTCAAAATGAGCGCGCGGACTCTGCGGCCCGCCCCGGGTTTGCGTGGCTCCCGGCTCAAGAGCTGAATGATGGGCAGGGAAAATGCGGCGGTCTTGCCGGTTCCCGTCTGGGCGCAGCCCAGCAGATCCCGTCCGGCCAGCACGGCGGGAATGGATTGTGCCTGAATCGGCGTTGGTTCGGTATAGTTCTGTTTGGCCAGCGCTTTTAAAATCATCGGGTCAAGCTTCAAATCTTTAAAGTTCATATATGCTCCTTTTACTTTCAAACTTATATTCTTCAATCACGAAGCCTGCGTACTTTTCATCCTAGTCTCCACAAGCCGTTCTTTTACGTCGTAATATATAACGATACCACACATGGACATAAAAAAAGAAGGGGAATCTTTCTCCACTTCCTTAAAAATGATTCAATTATGGACTACAACGGCAATATTTATAGACCAGGTACTGCGTTATGAAAGCTGAGAGCGGATCAAGGGGAATCACGGCGTAACGATAAATCGAATCGGATGATGGCAAAAGAGACCGGCAGGGTCAGCTTACCAAGCTGTTCCCCGCCGGTCTTCTTGTTGTTGGATCAGTAACTCGTTGGATCGTAAATTACCGGATCTTTACCTCCATTTATTTCCCCGCCTGCCCCAGCTTGGTCAGGACGTTGTACAAGATCTGGGCCGTTTCGGCCCGGGTGGCCTGAGCCCCCTCCACCGTTGCCTGGACCACCACCGCCGGGGTTATTGCCTCCACCGTTGCCCGGATTCCCACCGCCTGGGTTGTTTCCCCCGCCGTTGCCTGGATCACCACCGCCGTGGTTATTTCCTCCACCGTTGCCCGGGTTTCCACCGCCTGGGTTGTCTCCTCCGCCGTTGCCTGGATCACCTCCGCCAGGGTTATTGCCTCCGCCGTCGCCCGGATCACCACCGCCGGAGTTATCTCCCCCACCAGGCTGCTCCGGAGCTTGAACGGTAAGTTCATACTCGGCCGACAGCGATCCGTAAACGGCCGATATCACCGTCTTCCCTTCGGCTAGCGCAGTCACTACGCCCTGATCGTTCACCGAAGCGACGTCCTCCCGGCTGCTGCTGAAAGTTACACCGTCCAGCACCTGGATGCGCGTGCCGTCTGCATAGACCGCCTCCGTAACGGTCCGATCGGTCTCCCCTTCCTTCAGCACCTCTTTGCCCTTCAGCGACAACGATTCCGGTTCACTTTCCGGTGCCGGATTCACGGTGACGATGGTCTCCCCGAACAGATCCGGTTTCACCGTGCTAGCCGCCCGGATAACGGCCGTTCCCGTACCTGTCGCCGTCACCGTGCCTTCCCGCGATACCGTCACCACTTCGCCGCCCTCACCGGTCGGCTCGGCGCTGTAGACGGCCCAGGTGACGCTCGGGTCCGCTCCATCCGGCTTCACCTTGGCGGTCAGCCGCCGGGTTTCGCCGACAGCCAGCTTCACGTCCTGCGGCTCGATTTCGACCGATTCCGGAGCCGGAGCCTCGGTCTGCTTCGACAGCGTGAACTCGTCGACGGTTCGTCCGCCGACTGTCTTGGTCACAAAGTGCAGGCTGTCGCCGTCCACCTCGACCGAAGCGTACATTTGCGTCGCTTCGTCGTCGGTGATCCGCTGCCAGTCCCGTTTGGTCAGCGAGTAAAATTTCGGTCCGGTCGAGCCGGCCACGACATAGGTCGTTCCCTGCCCGTCCGGGACAATCTCGTTGTTCATCATCGGGAAGGTCCGCAGATAAATATGATCATGCCCGTTCAGGACGAGATCGACCCGATGCTGCTCAAGCACCGGCGCCCACAGCCGCCGGACGTCGGCCGTATCGTAAATGCTGCCGTACGGGCCGCGGTGGAAGATGGCGATTTTCCATTTTTGATCCGTCTTGGAGAGGTCTTGGTCGAGCCACTCCTTCTGCTCCTCGTACTGGTATTCGCTGTTCAGGACGACAAAATGAATGTCCTTGTAATCAAAGGAAAAATTGCTCCCCGCCAGGCTTGGCAGACCGTTGCCCGGCTGGTTAAAATGGGCCAGGAAATCGTTGTTTTCCTTCGTTCCCATGACCTCATGGTTGCCGATCGCGCCGACCAGCGTTGTGTTCAAGAACGCCTCCTGCGCTTCGCTGAACCACCACTTCCATTCCTGCTCGTTGAAGCCTTTGTCGACCATGTCGCCGACATGGACCATAAACTCGGCATCCGGCGAATCTTCCACCGCCTTCTTTACCGTGTTGCCCCACAGCTTGAACCCTGCCAGATCTCCCGCCTGGGAGTCGGCGAAATACAGGAACTTGGTATGCTCGCCATCAGTCTCAGCTGTCTTGAACGTGCCCTGCGGGCTGTAAAGACCGCTTCCGTCGCCGACGCGGTACACGTATTCGGTGCCCGGCTCAAGGCCGCTCACCGTTGCCTTATGCACCCGGACCGCGCCCAGATCGAGCGTCTGGTACAGATAGCTTGTTCCTTCCGTTTTTACCGTATTCGGCTGGTCAAATCCGGTGAAATCCGCTTTTTTCACCACTTCTACCACGGTCTGCTCCACGGCTAGGCTCGTATGCCAGATGAATCCGCGGGATGCGGCCGGATCCTCGCCCATGCCGACGTTGATGTTGTACGGCGTTTCGGTGCCCGACAGCGGCGACACCTTAAACTCCGCCACCTGACTGTACTGGTCTCCCTTCATCGCCTGCACCTGATATGTCTTGACCTCAGCCGTCAGCTGCTTGGTGCTCAGTTCGCCCTGTGCATCAGTCGTTCCGATCGAACTGCCGTCCGCGGTGATCTGCGCACCTTCCACCGGCTCCCCCGACTCGTCCTTGACCGCAAAGACCGTTTCGTACCCCTGAATGTTGCCGTTCTCGTTCCAGGACAGCGACAGGGCGCTCTTGATATTGGACTTCAGCGGCAGCCCGAAGAAGGGATACACCACGCTGCCTGTGCCGGCAAAAGTCACGTTACCGGACTCGAACCGAATTTCATTCGTTCCGGCGGCGTCCTTTTTCACGTCAAAGCTCATTTGTCCGATCAGATCGCTGTCGGTCAGTCCCGCTTGGTCCAACTGGCTGAAAGTCAGCGCCGCCGTGCCGTCCTCGCCGATGACCGCGCTTGCCTGGGCCGCGTCCAGCTTGCCGCCCGGAATAAACTGGAGATTCTCCACCTTACTCAGGTCAAAAGCAAGCCGGAGCTGTCCTCCCTGCAAGCCGGAGGCCTTCACGCCCTTGATGTCGACCGTGTAGGTACGGCCCCCGTAAAGTTCCTTCGGCGCATCGTAGGTCAGTTTAGAACCGCCCGTGTCCACATTGAACGTCCACGCCTCGGCCATCCGATTGCCGGCCAGGTCCGTCACCGATACTTTGGCCTGATGCAGTCCGTCCACCAGCGGCGTCGCCGGGGTGTAATAAATCCGGCCTTCCGGCGGATACAGCGTGTGCTGCACGCGCTGGCCGTCCAGGTCGAACCGGATCGAGTCCGGATCGATCAGCGTCGTGCCCGGATGCTGCGCCGGATCGTATCCCGCGTCTTCGCCGTACACCTTGATCACCGGCTGGCTGCTGCGGATCGTCTCCCCGTCCGCCGGCGAGAAGTCCTTCAGGATCGGCGGCTCCATATCGTCCTGATTCGGACCGTACAAGGCCCGGATCTGATCGACGTAGATCGCCCCGGCATCCTTCTTGGCGGATGAAGTTTCCATGTAGCGCACCGGCATGTCCATGGTCAGCGGGAGCGTCCGCCCTTTGGGCACTTCCGCCTCCAGGTACTTCCATCCGGTCCAGTCGATGCCGATATTCTGGTCGGTAAAATCGAGCGGTATCGCTCCCTTGCTGTCGCGCAGCTGCGCACGCAGCCAGTGGGTTTTGCCGTCCCCGTATACCCACATGCTGATCTTCTCGGGATATCCCGGAATTTGAATGGCCTCCGCCTGCGTTTCGCTCTGCAGATAGGCGCCCGAAGTTCCCGGCGTCCCGGTAAAGTCATACTCCAGCTTCAGCGAACCGCTCCCGAAACGGACCAAATCTTCATTCGTCTCGATGCTTACCTTTGACGTCTTGAACTGCGCGCCGGCCGACGGCAAGTACTTGTCCAAGCCGTTTTCGAAATCCTCCAGCACGACCGGAGGCTGGCCGATGGTCACATCCATCTGAGCTTCCACCCCCTTGTAGCTCACCACAATTTTGCCGCTCAGCTCGTTGCCTTCCGCCGCGGTAAACACGCCGGCTTCGTCGATCGAGCCGATCGGCCCTTCGATGCTCCAAGTCAGCAGGCGGTTGTCAACCTGCACCGCCTGGCCGTCGCGGAGTGCCGTCACCTTCAGCGTCTCCGACTGGCCCGGCGGGAAGCTGCGCAGCTGATCGCCAAATTTCAGCTCGGTCAGCGTGTCGACCACCTCAACTTTGCCGGCTCCGCTTACGCCGCCGGACGTGACGGAAATATCCGCCAGACCGGGCGTGGAACCCGCCGTAAAGACGCCGCTGCCGTCGATCGTTCCGATCTCCGGGCTGACGCTCCACTCCGGCGTGCCGTCCATCGCGGCCGGATGCAGGTTGGCATCGACGCCGGCCGCCTTAAAGGCCGCCGTCGAGCCGGCCAGCACCCTGGCCAGCTGCGGCTTCACGACCAGCTTGTCCACCGGCCCTTCCGCCGCCTTGTTCACAAGCAGCAGCCCATTGGCTGTCTTGCGCTCTCCGCCGTCCGAGGGGGAGTTCAGCAGCGTACGGCTGGTGTCGCCCGGCATGCGGGCGATAAATGTCGAAGAGCCGCCGCCGTCCAGGTTGATAGCGTTCACGACGCCCATTTCCTCCATGATCTGCCCCAGCTCAGCCAGCGTCACGCCTTCGCTGAAGCCCGGCTGGCGCCCGTCGATTTCCAGCATAACGACGGAGCCGTCCGCTTTCGTACCGATCGCCGTGCGCGGATGGGCCGCCGGGTCGCTGTTCGGCTGCGCCGCCCCGTCCTTGACGAGCAGCGCGGACCCGCCGATGGCCATCGTCACGCCGCTCCAGGCCGGATCGAGGCTGAAGGAGACCGACGCCGTATCCCCTGCCTTGAGGCCGGCAAGCACCGCGCGCTGGCTGCCGGAAGCCGACAGGATGACCTGCCCCGGGGCCGTCGGCGTGCTGCCTTTGTCCTTATGGACGTCGGCTACCTTCAGCTCCAGCGTTTCCCCGCTCTTGACCTCTCCCTTCACGACGTCAAGGACGACTTCGTCTCCCAAATCGTTGGTCATGGTCGAGCCGTAGAAGTCGGGCGTGTACAGAACAAGATCGTTATTGCCCCGCGTCCGGTTGATGGACGTCAGCTCGGTCTCCTGTCCGCCGATCTCCAGCGTCCGCGCCAGCTTCGGGCTCGGCCCGTACATCGTTGCGCCGTCCTCCTTGATGCCAAAAGCGTACCAGTCATTGGGCGGACTCGTCCGTATTTTTCCGCTGCCCATGAAGAAACCAAGCGGGACGCCGGAAGACATATCATAAAAGTCCCCGTTGATCCCGGCGATCACCCGATTCCCCGCTTTGTCGACATCCGCAGCCATTTGGCTGACCGGCTGCATGCCGTATACTTTTCCGTCCGTCATGCCGGGCTCAAGCGCCAGAGCCGGATTGGACGGATCGAACTCCACCATGTGCAGCTTCTCCAGCCCGCGGTCCAGCTTCATGTCCCTCCAGGTATAGAGCGCGCCCGGCCCGATCTGGACCTGCCGCTCATCGACGATGCTTCCGGCTGCCGCAGCCTGTGCCCCGGCTTCCTCCGCCAGCACAGGCCGTCCGCCGGGCAGAGCCAGGGTCAGCACCAGCGTGCCGGCCAGCAGCGAAGCCCACAGGCTCCTCGTTCGTTTTCTTATCATTCCATCCTTGCCTCCCATTCGATCTGACAGAATTCGCGTCCTTCATAGAACGCCTCGACAGCAAAGTATAGCGATGGCGTGTTAATCCATCTCCCCTCTCTTCGTAAAATTTTGTCAATTTTGTGTAAAATAAAGTTATATATTCAATAACAATATAAAATTTTATTTCATAGTTGGATAGGAGCTTTGTAACTAAGATCGGGACAAAACCAGAGGTTTGAAGCCCTGTTTTAGCAGCATCATTCGACATGGAAGGTGAATGCGGCAGATGTGGCGCACCCCGAATAAAAAGAAAGCCCCTGCGCAAAAGCGCAAGAGCAGCCCGTTTTTTACATAACATGATATATCATATGACAAAATCAGCTTATTCCTCTTCGGGCAATACTGAAAGACCAAGCCCGGTATCCGCATTTGTTCGCTATATGTTAAGGCTATACGTGATTAGCTGAAGCGAGCCCTCCCCTTCGGCCTGGATAAGTTGGCCAGATCCCATTTCAGCATCGATTCCGCTTTTGATTCACGCTGCTGACATGACTAACGCCGAACCGCTTGATTCAGCCTCTTCCCCATTCACCTCATATGATATGCGAACCCAATCCATAAATAATATAACAACAGTTACAAAAAAACTTAATTTAGTATATTGACAGTATACTGTTATGTCATTATATTGAGAAATGTAAGCGGTTTATTTTTGTGATACTTGCTCTAAAGATGCAGATGAAATTGAAAGAAAGGAGAAAAAAAAGGGGGCCGGAGTGCAGTCAGGACAGACCGATATCCGCGGATCACCTGCATTCCGAATGCAGTACACCATACTTTACTTTTACGCACGGCGCCGGGAAATAACGTACGCGCACCGTTCCTGTCCGGATGCTGAATGAGGGAGGTATATGAAAAATGACGGTAAGCAAAAAGAAGCTTCGCGGCTGGGCCAAAGGCTATCTGTTTATTCTGCCTTCCATTATTGGCTTCAGCGTGTTTGTCGCCTATCCGCTGTTGTCGTCCATTTATTACGCCTTAACGGAATGGAGCGGCTACGATAAGCCCCGTTTTGTCGGCTTCGACAACTTTAAATACATGTTCACGGAGGACCCGGCCTTTTGGCCTTCGGTCCGGGCGACGCTGTATTTTGTCATCATGAGCGTTCCTTTATCGCTGATTCTGGGCCTTTTGCTGGCCATGCTGCTGAATAAAAGCCTGCCCGGCATCAAATGGTTCCGCACGATTTATTACCTGCCGACCGTCGTGCCGTCCATCGCGACACTCACGCTGTGGCTGTTTATCTATCAGCCCCAGTACGGACTCGCCAACTCGCTGCTCAGGCTGCTCGGACTGCCCGAAGGCACCTGGCTGACGAGCGAAACGACCGCGCTTCCCTCCATCGTGCTGATCGGCCTGTGGCAGGTCGGATCCGGCGTCATTATTTTCTTGAGCGGTCTGCAGTCTGTTCCCCAGGAGCTGTACGAGGCGGCCGAAGTCGACGGAGCCGTCCGCTGGCGGATGGCCCTGCACATTACGATTCCCATGATTACGCCCATCCTGTTCCTTCAGCTCATACTCGGCATCATCGGCGCCTTCCAGGCCTTCAACCAGGTACAGGTTCTGACCGGCGGCGGCCCGAACTTCTCCACATCCCTGCTCAACTTCAAAATTTATAACGACGCCTTTAACGGCCGCATGTTCGGCTATTCGATCGCGGAGGTCTGGGTGCTGTTCGTCATCATCATGATCTTCACCGCGCTGACTTACCGGTATTCGAACCGGTTCGTGTATTACGAAAGCGATAATTCGAAATAAGGAGGCTCTCTGCTGATGGTGATGCAAACGGAAGTACGGACGACGCACAAACCCAGACGGAAATTCAGCATCCTGGACACCATCCGGTTTATCATCCTGACCATCGGTGCCATCGCCATGCTGTTTCCGCTGCTGTGGATGGTGACCATTGCCCTGAAGGGCAACAACGACGTGTTTAAAATTCCGCCCGAGTGGTTTCCCCGGGAGCTGCACTGGTCCAACTTCGTAACCGGAACGCGGGAGATCAACTTCTGGCAGACGTTTGGCAACTCGATGTTCATCGCAGTGGTGTGCACGATCGGCCAGGTCGCCAGCTCCGTGCTGGTCGGCTACGGGCTTGCCCGATTAAGCTTTCCCGGCCGGAAGCTCTGGTTCTCGCTGTTCGTGGGCAGTCTGATGCTGCCGGGCTTTGTCGGCATGATCCCGCTCTTTAACCTCTACACGAGCCTGGGCTGGTACGACTCCTGGCTGCCGATCATCGTGCCTGCTTTTTTCGGGAACGCCACATTTTCATTCCTGTACGTCCAGTACTTGAAGACGATCTCCGTTTCCTTTGACGAGGCGGCCAAAATCGACGGCGCTTCGGACTTCTACATTCTGATGAAGGTGCTCGTACCCATGACAACGCCGGTCATCATGACGATGGTCATCTTCTCCTTCCAGGGAGCATGGAACCAGTACCTCGAGCCGCTGATTTATATTATCGATCCGAGCAAATGGACGCTGTCCCTGGCGATGGCTTCCTACAAAGGCACCTATGCGACCGCATGGAACCTCTTTATGGCCGCGGATCTCATCTACATTCTGCCGATGCTGCTCATCTTTTTCTTCGGCCAGAAGTTCTTCATGCAGGGGCTTGGCTCCGTCAACTCCGCTTCATTAAAATAACTCGGCCGCCCCGGGCGGATGGGAGGTGGTGCCTGCCAGCGGTGAAATGCAAGGAAATGATATATCAGGTACAGGCGTCATTATGTATTCGAAATGAGATATCAGGGAGGTCTTTCTATGACAAAGGGTGCAAAAAAGTGGTTTAGCGGCATGCTCACGTTACTCCTGTTCTCCAGCCTGCTCGCCGCGTGCGGCGGGGGCGGATCATCCGATTCCGCCGGTTCGGCGGGCACGTCCGATTCGGGTGGCACGTCCGGTTCGGAATCGTCCGGCAAGAAGGTCGAAGTGACGATGATCACCTGGGAATCGAAGGAAATGAACGATAAAATCATGGCGTCCATGAAGCAGTTTGAGCAGGAAAACCCAGACATCACGGTGAAACTCATCCCTACCCCGCTCGACAATTACGGCGTGAAGATTAACGGCATGCTGACCGCCAAGAAGGCCCCGGACATTTTTATGACAGGCAACGATATGCTGCTCGACAACGCGTCCAAGGGACTGTTGTACGACTGGACCGCCCAGGCGGATCAGGACAAGGAGTTTATGGACGGCTTCTACAAAGGCGTCGTGGACAGCTGGCATTATGACGGCAAGCTCGTCGGTCTGCCCGGCCTGCTGAATACGTATGGCATTTTCTATAATAAAAAAGCGTTCCAGGACGCCGGTCTGACCGAGCCGAAAATCGGCTGGACCTATAACGACCTGTTCACGGCGATGGAGAAGCTGTCCAGCAAGCAGGGCGGCGTGCAGCAGTTCGGCTACTACGCTCCGCTCGATCCGTACTATGTTTCGCTGTATTCGGTCTCCTCGGGGGCAGCTCCGTTCGCCGATTCCATCCTCAATCCGACCAAAGTGGAAATCAGCGACAAGTTCGTGGAAGGCGTGGAGAAATACAAAGCCGCAATTGCAAACGGTTACATGAATCCGCCGACCTTTGATTTGACCAACGTCATGAGCTCCTTTAAGCAGGGCAAGGTGCCGATGACGCTTCAAGGCCAATGGGTTGCGGACGATTTGATCCGCACGGCGCCGAAGGATCTGCAGTGGGGCTTCGTGCCGATGCCGGTCGTGAACACCCAATCCGAAATTTACGACGCCGTGGGCTGGTGCAGCCCGACTACGGTCAAAAATCCGGAAGCCGTCTGGAAAGTGCTGAAATTCCTGGATTCCAAAATGTACGAAGAAGTGCTGCCGCAAACCCCGGTCGCGCCGGCAGCGTACCAAGCGTCCTCTTCCGCATACTTTGAAGCGCTGAAGACGGCCGGCCATGCCGACGTCGGCGAAGGTATCGACCACATTCTGAAATCGACGGATACGCAGCCGGTCCGCTTCCTCTCGTCCTGGGCGGGCAAAGCCAATCCGTTCGTCGAAGCTTCCTGGAAGAACGTCCTGATGGGCAAGGCGCCGATCAGCGAGCTGAACACGATGGCAGATAAGATCAACAAGGTCATTTCGGAAGCCAAGTAACAAGTCACGGGATTAACGGTACCCCGCCCTTCAGGCACTTGTACTCCTGCAAAACTCCTGCCCTTTATTTGTATCCGAACGCCGGATGCAGGCGGGGACCGTTCATATAATCCATCGTTGCATCGTTCTACAACCACCATAAAGGAGGAGACTTTAATGACGAAGAGCAAACGCCGGATGACCCGGCTGTTGAGCGTGCCGCTGGCGGCCGCCCTCACCCTCGGCTCCGTTACGCTCTGGGGACCGGGCACAACCTATGCGTTCAGCGCCGGGGACGGTGACGCGGCCATCGAGGCGTTTAACGCCAAGTTCTGGGATCCGGCGGCCGGCATGTTCTGGAAGAACACCGACCGCAAGGATCACCAGGATTTCTGGGTGGAAGCCGAGCTGTGGGAATTGGTGATGGACTCGTATCTCCATACGTCGGATCCCGAGCTGAAAGGTCAGCTGCGCAAGCAGATCGACGACCTGTATAACGGCACGGTGGCCAAATACGGCAGCGACTGGACGAACAACCATTTCAACGACGACATTATGTGGTGGGCGATGGGCAGTGCGCGGGCGTATGAAATTACCGGCGACCAGAAGTATTTGGACGCGGCGAAGTACCATTTTGACTGGGTATTCAATACGCAGTGGGACGAAGACTTCGCCGGCGGCGGCATCTGGTGGCTGAACAGCGAGCATAACACCAAAAATGCCTGCATCAACTTCCCGGCAGCTGAAGCGGCGGTCTACCTTTACAACATCACCAAAGATCAACATTATCTGGACGCCGCCAAGCAAATTTTCAAATGGGGCAAAACGATGCTGACCGACGGCAACGGCAAAGTGTTCGACCGGATCGAAACGGAAAAAGGGCCGATTCCGGACGCCACGCACTACAATCAGGGTACATACATCGGCGCGGCGGTAGGCTTGTACCGTATTACCGGGGACACCTCCTATCTGGACGAAGCGGTCAAGGCGGCGGCGTTCACCAAAGACCATTTGGTCGATAACGGCGGCGTGCTGAACTACGAAGGACCGAACCACGACCTGAAGGGCGGCAAAACGATCCTGCTCCGCAACCTGTCCTTCCTGCAAAAGGCGCTGGACGAGCGGACCGAAAGCAAGTACAAGGACTTTGGCACGCAGTTTGACGCGTGGGTTTCTTTTAATGCCGAGCTTGCCTGGACCCACCGCAATGCCGAGAACATCGTCGATGGCAACTGGGCGGGCCAGCTGCTCTCCGGCACGTATGAGTCCTGGGCGTCCGCGGCAGCCGTGGAGGCGCTGAATACGCTGGAGCCGCAGGATGCCGAAATTCAATACCCGGAAAAAGACCCGTACGGCAAAATCGAAGCCGAGCGCTACAACATCGGCCAAGGATTTGTCCTGGAAGGCGCACTGGAAGGAACGCTGCAGCTGGGCGGCATCGAAGCCGGCGACTTTGCGGCTTTTAAAAACGTAGACTTCGGCACCGCCGGCGCCAAAGGCTTCATCGCGAGAGCGGCCAGCGGAACCGGCGGCGGCAACATCGAAGTCCGCCTGGATTCGCTTGACGGGCCGAAAGCCGGAACGCTGAACGTCGAAGGCACCGGAGGGTGGAACAACTATATCGACGCGGTCACCGTGCTCAAGGATGACCAGGGCAATCCGGTTACCATAACCGGCACGCATGACGTCTATCTCGTGTTCACCAAAACGAACGACCAATACCTGTTTAACTTGAACTGGTTTAAATTCACCACCGGGGACCCGACGCGCACCGACGCTTACGCCAAGCTGAAAGGCGTTAACTATGACAGCAGCGAAGGCCTGAGCAAGGCGCAGGGCGGTTTCCTCGACGCGATCCACAACAACGCCTATGCCTCCTATAAAGGCATCGATTTCGGCTCCGGCGCGGCCGGCATAACGGTCCATGTCGCCAGCGGCAATCAGGGCGGATCGATCGAGGTAAAGCTGGATTCCCTGAACGGCCCTACCGCAGGCGTAGTGGAGATTCCAGCTCTCGGCGGATGGGATAACTGGGTGGACATCATGGCCAACCTTGACGATAAGCTCGCGGTGGGCGTGCATGACGTGTACCTCATTTTCCACGGAAAAGACGGCAGCGACTTCCCATGCAACCTGGATTGGTTCACCTTTACGACGATGAAGGGCACGGCGAGAGATGCTTATACCAAGCTGGAAGCTGAAAACCGGACGAACGGCGTCGGCTTCGGCACCGAAAGCGGCGGCGGCCAGACCTATCTGGCCGGTATCTTCGGCCCGAACAACGGGTACGCCATGTACAACTACGTTGACTTCGGCGACACGAGCCCGACGAAGTTCCATGTCAACGCAGCCAGCGACACGAGCGGCGGCACCGTCGAAGTGCGCATCGACAGCCTGAACGGTCCGGTCATCGCCAGCAACAAGGTTACCGGAACGGGCGGCTGGCAAAACTTCAAAGTGTTCTCGACCGATGTGACGACGCCGGTCACCGGCAAACATATCGTGTTCCTGCTCTTTAAAGGTTCGGACTATCTGTACAATCTCGACAAGTTCACCTTTGGCGACCCGTCCGTCTTTACGGCACCTAATCCGCCGACGGAACCGGTGGAAGACCATGTGCCGCCGGGTGACGTGGAGAACGTGCTCGTCAGCCGGGGTGACGGCCAGCTGACCCTGACCTGGGACGGCCCATACGATTTGGACGCGGACAACATCCGGGTCACCGTGACGAGCGGCGGACAGCAGGTCGGTGATGTGCTGGAAGTGAATCGCGGCATTCAAAAGGCCGTCATCCCGGGCATCGAGGACGGCAAGGACTACAGTATCCTGCTCCAGGCCGTGGATAAATCGGGCAACGTGTCCAAGGGCATCACGGTGGACAGCAAGATTGAACCGGCCTACGCCCTGACGGTGAACGGTACGGCCGTGAAGGACGGCGATACGCTGGACGACAGCGGGGTGCTGTCCTTCCAGGCCGGCGGCGGCCTCGCCGCAGGCGGTTCAGCGGTGCTGACGTTGGCCGGTAAGGAATACAAGGTCGATGCGCAGCAGCCTGGCGTCGAGGTGGCCCTGGCCGGCAAGCTGGGCGACCAGACAGTCACCGTCGACGTGTACGGCGGCTCGGGCGAGCCGGCCCGGACGACGCTGCAGCTGCATGTGACGACCGGCCCGGCCTCCATCCAGCAGCTGATCGACCGCTACAGCGCCGCCGGCGATCTGGGCGGCGGGCTCGTGCCGCAGCTGACCAATGCGCTGAAGCAGGCGCAGCACCAATGGGACGGCGGCAAGCCTGACCAGGCCGTGAAGCACCTGCAGGATTTCCTGAAGCATCTGGACAACAAGGGCCAGAGCGGCAATGTCAAAGATGACGCCAAAGCAGTGCTGACCGCGGATGTGAACGCGCTGATCGCCCAGTGGCAGGGCGCGGGAAAGTGATTTTCGCGTAGGTCTGGCGTGATAGTAAACGAGGGGCTGCCCTTTCACGGAATTATCCGTGAGGGGCAGCCCCTTTGTGATGTCGGTTGGGGATTGAAGCTGAAATTGATGCCAGACTACTCCCCTCTTTCTCCCTCAAACAACTCCCTATACTTCCCGTACCCTTCGCGCTCCAGCTCCTCCCGCGGCACAAAGCGCAGCGCTGCCGAGTTGACCTGGTAATGCTGCCCGGCAGGCGGAGGGCCGTTGTGAAACAGGTGGCCCAGGTACGCGCCGGACAGGCGGCCGTACAGAGCGGTGCGCGCTTTGCCGCTGCGCAGGTCAGCTTTCCGGCGGAGAAAGCCTTCGTGGATCGGCCGCGTAAACGCCGGAAAGCCGGTCCCTGCATCGAACTGATCCCGTGAACAGAATAAGGGATCGCCGTTCACCACATCCACGTAGATGCCTTCGCGCTCGTTATTCCAGTACGCATTCTCGTAAGGCAGCTCATCCGCGCCGTGCTGCGTGACCTCGTACTGAAGGCGGGTCAGCTTTTTGCGCAGCTCGGTATCATCCTGCTTTCTGCGCCAATGCTTTTCGGAGAATGTCCCGCGTCCGGAACCCTCATGGTAAAGGTTGTAGTCGTAGCGGTGCGTTTTATAGTAGTCCTGGTGCTCGTCCTCCGCCGGATAGAACGGCCCCGCCGGCAAAATTTCGGTGACGATGTGCCCTTTAAACCGCCCGCTTACAGCAAGCTCCCGCTTGGAAGCCTCCGCTTTGGCCCGCTGTTCCCCGTTATGTACAAAAATGGCCGTCCGGTAAGAATTCCCCCGGTCCATAAACTGCCCGCCCGCATCGGTCGGATCGATCAGCTGCCAGTAGATGTCCAGCAGACGCTCATACGGAAACACCTCCGGGTCAAAGGCGATCTGAACCGCTTCGTAGTGCCCGGTCGTTTCCGTCCCTACTTCTTCATAGGTGGGATGCTCCGTACGGCCCCCGGTATAACCGGACACGATCGAATGGATGCCCGGCAGCTCGTCAAACGGCTGCACCATGCACCAGAAGCACCCGCCCGCAAATGTGGCCAACTCCCAGTCCTGATGATTGTCCTGCTCCATGCCTTTCTCCCCTTTCTTTTCAAAGTAAACATACCACAGTTCCGCATGCCTTGTCCGAGCAGCATTTCATGCAGCTCCCGTTTCCGCAGACCGGGTGAAAGCCGCAGCATGAAGAGGCAGGAAGACGGGCCAGAGGGGGATAAACGGGTCATGGCGGACCAAGTCCATCACTTGTCCGGCATGAATTGGCATCCTTGTCCGCAGACAAGCATACATTTTAGAAAAAGGCTTGACCAGCTTGTGACTACCAAACTATTCACCAAAGGATGATCGGGTTGAAAATACAGTTAATCCCCGGCCGTTACAGGCACCACCGGCACCTGTTTTACCGCCGTCTCAGCAGGAAAGTCTCTCTTATTACAGCGGGAGCGGTGCTTCAAGGCTTTGCGATGGCGGTTTTTTTATTCCCTCACAGCATCCCGTCCGGAGGAGGTGCCGGCATTGCCGTGCTGCTCAATCACGGATTCGGCCTGCCCGTGAGCCTTGGCCTCTGGTTTGCGAATTTCGCCTTTCTGATTTTTACCGCCCATCATTTGGGCATCTTCAGTGCCATTGGCACCATTTACGTCATCACGGCCACGTCCGTATCGGTCAATTTTTTTGAGGTCTATGTCCGGCCGCCGCTGCTGAATGTGTGGCTCGACCTCTTGATCGGCTCCCTTATTCTCGGCACCGGCGTCGCCATGCTCATGAGACAGCGGGTATCCAACGGAGGTATCGGTTATACCGCACTGGTATTGTACAAGTACAAAAAAATAAAACCCGGCACATCCCTTTTCTGGATGAACGGGGTTATCTTTGTCCTGACGGCCTATGTCGTCAACTGGAAAATCATCCTTTTCGCCATAGGGTGCCAATTGATCTCCACCCGGGTCATCAATTACCTGCTCGGCCGTAAGCCGCAGCGGCGATGGGAAGCCGGATTCGCCTGGCGCAGCAAAAAATAGCATCTTTCTCCTGACCATCAAACACGCAAACTGCAGGATCCATCCCAAAGAAAAGGCCGGATCAAGATCCGGCTTTTTGGCGTCCGCCGAACGGCCGAATCAGGCCCGCCGGCTTGTTTCGGTAAGCTTCGGCGCGTTTGCCGCCGGACGGCTTTCCTTCCCCGGACTCGACCCGGATCAAGAATAGAGCAAGCAGCCCGATCACAAACGTCAGTCCGGCAATGGACAGAAACATGCCTGGCCGCGACCATCCCATCATCCACCCGAACAACGGCGGGCCAACCGCCACCCCGAAGAACCGCACCGACCCGTACAGGGAGGTCACAATGCCCCGTCTCTCCTTCCCGACCGCTCTCGTAATAAAGCTGTTGATGCAGGGCAGGATCAGGCCCGTTCCCAAACTGCTGACGGCCAGAATGGCGATGAACAAGGTCAAGTGTCCGATAAACGCCAGCAGAACGTAGGCGATCGTCATCAGAACGAATCCGATCACGATCAGCCGTTTCATCAGCTTATTGTTCTCTTTAATTTGGCTGCCGGTCACGTAGGACGTGGTGCACATGACCAGCAAAGGAATGGCCAGCACCAGCCCTTTGCCGGCTCCCATGATATTGTGTTCCTTTTCCAGCATGTCGGACAGGTAAAAAAGAATGCCGAACAGCGCAAACAAACAGGTCGCGCCGGCCAAGTATGCGGGGATCAGCCAGCGGCCCTCATGCTTGAACACGCTGCCGAGACCATTGACGTATTTCTTAAAAGGCATCGGCTCCTTCTCTTTTTTCTTCTCCTTAATTAGGAGCCAGGTGAGTGTGATCGAAATAATAACGACCGCCGGAAAAGTAAAAAATACGCTATACCATACAATCAAAGCCACCAGCGATCCGAGAATCGGCGAGATGACTTTACCAAAGCCGTTGGATGCCTCGACCAGTCCGAGCACCCTGCTCTCCGCGGATCCCTTGAACAAATCGCCCGTGAGCGCCATGGCGATCGGTGCTGTCCCTGCTGCGCCTATGCCTTGAAGCGTTCGGCCCACCATAATCCAGAGGTAAGGCTGGGGAAACAGAGCTGCCGCGAATCCGGCCAGCAGACCCCCGATGCCGTACAGGATCAGTGCCGGCACGATGACAATTTTCCGGGAAAAGCGGTCGGACAAATACCCCAAGATCGGAATGAAAAAGGCGGCTACCAAAGAGAACGCGGTGATCGTCAGGCTTGTTTGAAACGATGAAATATGAAGCTTCGACTCCATTTGGGGTAGGATCGGAATGAGCATGGAATTGCCCAACGTCATGATGAAGGGAACCGAGGCAATGGCCGCGATCGTTTTCCCCGACGGTTGTTTCTGCTGTTCTTCAGCCATCGCTGGAGTGCTCCTTTCTTAGGAAAGTACAACCTTTTCTGCTTAGATTGTCCCTGGAAACGTCAAGTTATGCTCTGGATTGAGTTTATTCAGAACGTATTCAGAGCCTTATGATCTAATGGAGGTATCGCTTTAAACGGAGGTATGAATACGGTAATCAATGAATGGAATTGCTTGGTGGTGAAGGAATGTTATCGAAAATACAGCAAGAGGCATTGGAACAAGCCCGGAAGCATGGTGGAAAGCTTGTTCGGTGGAATGACGGAGGATATTGGACGTATGAGGGCGTTCTTCCAAAGGCAAGCGGCTCGACAAGATGGCCTGATGGCGAATGGCGCTGTACGACAAATACGATTTTTGCACTGGTCCGCCGCGGGTACATGGCCATGGATGATTGGCATACGTGTTCGGTCGTGCAAGAAGAACCGCCTGAGCAACCGGGTAAAATGGAGCTTTAGAAGGTTTCAGAATACATAAGCATGCCGCTTCCGGGAAAACACGGGGCTATTAGGGGAGAGAAAGCCGCTTGAAGGTAATGATCGTCGATGATGAGTATCTGGCATTATTAAAAATGGAAAAACTGCTTCAGACGCAGACCGCTGTTCCTATTCCGTGGAAGATCATCGGATCCTATATGAATCCCCACGATGCACTGGCGGCGTCCCGGATCGAGGTACCCGATGTGGCCTTTTTGGATATCGAATTACCGGAAATGTCCGGCATGGAGCTGGCTGAGCAGCTGCTGGCAATTCATCCGCAGATGCACATCGTCTTTGTGACCGCCTTTCAACAATTTGCGGTTCACGCATTTCAGGTGAATGCCCTCGATTATTTATTGAAGCCCGTTCAACCCGCGAGACTGGCCGTAACGCTGAAACGAATCGCACAAGGCTTGAGCCTGAAGACTGCGGGTTCCGGAACGATCCTGGTCCCTCTGGAACAAAGCTTGTTGGCAGGCCGGCCCAAATCCGTCAGGGAATGAAACGCTGAATACCACGAACAAAAGCATAAAGTAGCCTGTTCAGCAGGCTGCTTTATGCTTTATTCTATGCTTACTGGGGGGACGAATTCCCGATGGCCCCCGGGGCCCTGGCTCGGAATAACGAAGGACATCGCCGTCCCCTGCCCCACATGGCTCTCGATCCGGAGTCCTCGGCCGTACCGCTGCAGGAGCCTCCGGTTCGTGTTCTTCAGTCCGACGCCACCGGATGACGGTTCGCTGCGGGAATGCGGTTGGAGCAGATTTTGTACTTCCTCCGGACTCATGCCTTTCCCGTTATCCCTGACTTCAAATCGCGTGCCGCCTTCTTCCCGGCGGATGATAATCTGCACGGTTCCGCCTTGAATCCGGCTCAGCAGACCATGCTTCACCGCGTTCTCCACCAGCGGCTGTACCGTGAGCGGCGGAATAAACAGCGATAACTGCGGATCGATATCCCATATGACCGCCAGCCGCGGCCCGAAACGCGCCTTCTCGATGTATAAATATGCCCGGACAAGCTCGAGTTCATGGGAGAGCGGCACTGCTTCCTCCGAGTTAATAAAATCGATGCTGATCCGCAGATAGGAAGTAAACGCATCGGCCAGCTCCCGCATTTGATCCAGATCGATATCGCTTAAAGCCATGATCGAATTGATCGTATTAAACAGAAAATGCGGCTGAATCTGGGCCTGCAAATACGCCGCCTCGAGCCGGAGGCGCTCTTTTGCCGATATTTTCAGCGTCGCCAAGGAGCGTACCCGGTATTTCAGCTCAAGCGCATCCACCGGTTTCGCTACGTAATCGTTGGCGCCGGCCATAAATCCGGCATAGATATCCTCCGGCCGGCTTCTTGCGGTCAGCAGCAGAATCGGCAGCTCGAAGCTGTTGAACCGTTCCCGGACGATTCGCGTCAGCTCATAACCCGACGTATGCGGCATCATCACATCGGAAATGAGCAGGTCCCATGTCGAGGACGAGAGCTGCTGCAGCGCTTCTTTTGCCGATAAAGCGGTGTGAATCTCATATGGCTCCTCAGCGAAAATGCCTGCAAGCACCCTCAAATTTACCGGATCGTCTTCGACGACTAAAATTTTGATCCCACCGGATATCGATTCGTTCAGCGATCCAGCGGCTTGGCCAGCATAAGCCGTCTCCAAGGAGACAGCGGCTTCCGTGATTTGCAGGGAATCCAATATGGCATCCTCCAGCTTCGGCTCGGTACGCCCTCCCACGGAATTGTCTAGATCCGCCTGCAGCCAACCTTCGGCTGTGGGAAGCGAAAAACTGAATACCGCTCCTTGTCCAGGAGCCGATTCGGCGGTCAGCCTCCCTCCGTGCAGCTCGACCAGCTGTTTGCAGATGCTGAGGCCAAGCCCGATCCCCCCAGGATCGTCCTCATTCTGAGCCTGCCCGTAGGGAAGAAAAATCCGCTCCAGTGCGCCCTGTTCCATCCCTCGGCCTGAATCGGCCACACGAATCACAACGGTCCCTTCCTTGGCCTCGGCCGAAATTTCGATGACGCCTTCATCGGTAAATTTGATGGCGTTATGCAGCAGGTTGAACACAATTTGGGTCAGCCTTTGTTCATCGGCATCAACCCGAGGAAGCTTATCCGGTATCGATATGACCACTTGAACGGGTTTCCCTTCCGTCATATGAGCCAGCATGCTGACCACGCCGGACACGACTGATTCAACCTGCAGGGCTTCCCGGCGCAGCACGATCCGATGATCCTTCAGCATGACGGCGTCAAGGAGGTCATTCAGCAGCTGCGACATCCGGCGGCTGATGGTGACGAGCAGCTCCATATTTTGATGGCTCGCTTCCGACATGGAGCGTCCCTCACGGGAAAGGACCGATTGCGCAATGTTGATGATCCCGTGCAGCGGTGTCCGCAGCTCGTGGGAAGTGTTCGCCAGAAATTGATCTTTGCGTTCGTCCGCTTTCCGAAGCTCGGCGTTCAACCTGGCATTCTCCGCCGCATTCCGGAAATATCGCTTAAACCAGTACACCGAAAATCCGACAACCCCAGCCACGATATCGACCGGATAATAAATCGGAGTGAAATTCCAGTCGAAATTGACAAATCCCCATACGATATTGGAAATGACGCTCGTTGCCGCCAGCAAAATGATAAAGGCATCCTTCCGCTTTTGATATACCATCTTGCCGATAAGCGCAAAGAACCAGAAGCTCGGAATCAGGTACAACAAGCCGAAGACATGATGGGTCCTTGTGATATGAACCAGATTGGCCGGGGCTGCAAGGATAAAAATCCAATATATCGCTGAAACGACCAAATATCCAAGGAACAGTGGCCCACGCCGGACTTGCCCGGTAAAGCCCCTGCCCATCAACAGCATGCAGAACGGAACGCCTAAATAAGATATAAGCCGAACTTTCAGCATCCAGGTGTAATTCAGGGGGAACCAGCTCATCAGTACATACTCGTGATCCGAAACCACCGTCAATCCCGCGAAGATGAGCAGGAATACAAAGACAAGCAGGAGCTTCTCCCGCGGGTTGATCATGACCATAATACCGGCGTACAGGGCATGAAGCAGCAGGATCGTAAACACGGCCATCTGAAAAACGATCGAATACCACCATTCATAATCGATAGCCGCCTGTGTCCCGAACCGCATGGACTCGATGATGCCCCCGCTCGTGGGATCATGATAATTCGCCGATTGCACAAAAATATCAATTACGTTCTGCTCATTCGGAGCAGCGTTTTTGGTGAAAGACTGGATGACTGGAATATACGCTTTAGCACTCGCCGCCGGTTTGCCGGCCTCGCCGGCGATGTCCCCATTGACGATCACAACGGATGAAGCTTTAATTTCTTTAATCCATAATTTATAACGCTCGTCCGGCTGCTCATCGACAAGAATCCGGAGCCTGTAGGTTCCGTACCCGAACGACGAACCGCTTTTGTCCTGCCAAGCCGGGCTCCAATCCCCGGGAACCCGGATCATACGCCTATCCAGATTATTTTCGTCCGCTTGGCGGTTGTCCGAGATCAACCGATCCGGGTAAAACTCCCAGTCCCCGTCCAACAAGATGGAATGCCTGTTATCCATGGGATGCCCGCGCAGGTCAAGAATTCCTTGCACAACCTTGGGCTGCTCATCCGTGCCGAACGTATCCGACCAGAACCATCTTGCCCCCAGCATGAGGGCTAAATATGTAATAAATATGATGATTTTCTTCACCAAACTCTTCTGAGCCTCGCTTCTCTTGAAGTCGTCCATATTCATAGTAACGGAAACCGCCGTATCCCGCTATTATAATCTTGGAGCGCCGGAAGATTAGGTCGTAGAAATTCAAATAGATTCTAATTTATGAGAAATTTACGATAAATAGCCGCTCCCGAAGGACCGGCTGCATTCAAAGCATCATTTAACCATGCTGATATTTCGTTTAGTTCGTATTCTTAAATGGCGCACCCCGGTCCATCACCTGCTGCATTTGCTTCGCAGCCTCTATGGGCGTTATGCCTTTCGCCGCAAGCGCCTGAAGTACTTCAAACAGCTTCTGCTGAACATCGGAATTCGTCAGTTCGCGCGTTCCAGCAATGCCGCGTTCCGTATAATAATCAAGGACCGTGGCGAGTGCTTTTTCTTCCATCTGGCCTGCCATAACCTTCCGATCGACTTGGACCCCTGTGGCGCTGGGCAGCACCTGCAGTGAATTGGACCAAACTCGCTGCCCTTCCCCTGTCGTCATGAACTCTATAAACTTCCATACCGCCTCTTTATGTTTCGAATCCCGGTTCATCGCCCAGGCAACATCCACAGTCGCCGTAGCCGTCCGGCGGGTTCCTTCGGTCAATTGAGGCAGTGGAAATAAACCAAAACGGTTCGGATTATAAAAGCCGCTAACTGCCTGACGGGTCATCACGCTGAGCTGCCATGACCCCATACTTAACATCGCCAGCGTCCCGCGATTAAAATCGTGATAAGCATAGGGATAAAGGGCGCGTTCCAAAGCTTGGCTGTCAAATATCCCGTCTTCAAACATTTGTCTCCACCAGCGAAAGCTTTCAACCAGATCCGGGTCCGTCCAGGGAACCAGACCCTGCTCCGCACGGTACACTTTACCGGGGGCGATTTGACCGGCGATGGCCATAAAGATGTCCCGGCAGGCCCATCCCTCTTTCCCTCCGATTCCAATCCCGTTTTGCAATGCAGGATCGGATTTTCGAATGGCGGATATGACATGAAGCAGCTCATCATACGTTCGCGGTTCCTCCAGATTCAAACTCTCGAAAATGGATCGATTGTAAAATATGAGAGGTGTAATGGTAATGCCCCCCGGCAGGACCCGATAATCCTCACCCGAATATGCGGATTGTTCCAAGGCCAGCTTATGGAACCGCGATTTCCAATCGGGGCCCCAGCTTTTCTCCGCGTAGGGACGGAGCGGTTCAAGAAATGATTTGTATTTGTTCGCATTCGCGCCAACCTGCATCGCAATAATGTCCGGTCCGTTGCCGCTGGCTAGTCCGACGGATAACTTCTGAAAATACGCCTCCGATTCGCCGATATGCTGCACGACCAGATCGATGTCCGGATTTTGCTGTTCAAAGGAAATCTCCAAGTCCCGCATCTGATCACCGTTTGGAATCCACTTCCAGAGCACAACTTTTTCATTAGGCATATCGGCTCCATCCTGCTCCGGCAAACGGTTAAGATCAGTGGGAGCAGAATCGCAGGCAGAAGATAGTATTAGAAGACTGGCCAAGCAGACAGAACCGATCCAGCTCCTCCTCATCATACACTCCCCTTCATCCAATGCTTCATTTCAATTTGCTTTATTGTGCAGAACGATTCTCTCATAATTGGCAGGCGTAAACCCGGTCACCGATTTGAAAACTTTAAAGAAGTAGTTGTAATTCTGGAATCCAACTTCACTGTAGATGTCCTTAATTTTTATTTTATTTTCAATCATCTTCTTGGCTGCTTCCACCCTTGCGCGATTCACGTGTTCGACGAAGGGGATTCCCGTTTCTTGACGGAACAATCTGCTTAAGTACACGGGATGTATCCCGACAATAGCTGCTGCATGTCCAAGTGAAATCTCACCGCGAAAATGCGTCCGGATATAATTCATTGCTTTCCGTACATAAAGGGATTCTCCCTCCGGGACGGCTTCCGGCTCAATGAGCTCCGACATGCGAAGCATGCAATCAACTACAGCGGTTTCGCATGCCCCCCATGTCTCATCCGATCCGGATAGCATGGCGGCTCGAAGCTGCTTGGCCAGCTCTTCGGCGCGGGGGCCGAATTGCCGGCCCAATCTTGCCGCGAGCTCACACAATTGATCATTGAGACGGGATACCCGGATGGATGCAGCCCCGCCGCCATCCCTGGCGATTCGGTACAGCTCATTGATTTGCCTCTCTAAAGACGGGATATCCTTGGATTCTATCGAAGCCAGGATGGCCATCTCCTGCCGGATACCCATTATGTATTCCCCTGTCTCCGTTTCGGAGCAGTACCCGCTTTCCGGATAATCCCCACTGGACTTTCTACCTTCTATTAAAGATGCCGCAGCGGCGGAATAGGCTTGAGGGAGCTGATCCATCCTTAAGCAGGGAGCGCTGCACGAATATCGGATCCGGACATTGAGAAATTTGGAGAACAGTTTGGATATCCGGCCCAGATAATGCTCGATTTCCTCATTCAGCTTAAGTTCGCTCCGCGATGATGCCGAATCATACAGGATCGCAAACTGATGCTGGCGGATATAAAGCATTTCGCCAGTGAAATGCTGCTCGAACAGCATGGACACGGATTTCGCCCATTGATGATACTCCTCCTCCGAGAGACCCTGCTCCCCGAGGGTGCCATGATCGACCTGGAGAGCAATAACGACAAGCGTTTTGCCTCTGTACTGCGCTTTGAGGCTTGATTGCAGCTGATTCCAAACCTCGCTGTGCAGCCGGGCTCCACGAAACCAGGAACGGATCTCCTTCTTCATCACTTCGCGGTCCATTCCCGTGGACAACGCGGCGTCCGAGGATGCATGATCCGTCACATGAAAGCGGTTCTGTTCTGCGGCCAGCCGGGCTTTATGCAGGGCGGACAGCAGCATTTCCGGGTTCATCCGGTCTTTGAGCAAATAGTCCACGGCTCCGCCCTTAAAAGAATCCCGCACGTAATCATATCGGTCATAACTGCTCAGCATAATGAATTGGGTAGCTGGGTATTCCGCTTGCGCCTGCCTTGAGAATTGAATTCCATCCATAATCGGCATGTATACGTCGGAAATAATAATGTCAGGCTTCAGCTGGCCCAGCTCATCCATTGCCGATAACCCGCTATCAAAAATCCCGCATATCCGAAACCCTTGCTGTTCCCAATCAATTAGCTCCAGCAAATGATTTCTCGCCAATATCTCATCGTCCACAACCATAACCGTGTTCATTCCGCCGCCCCCTACGAATCGCTTGACCCCCGCTCAAGCGGATGGCCGGGATGAGTCAAAAGGCAATCGCAAAGTAACCTTGGTATATTCTCCTGGCCTGCTGTCCAAGTCGAGGCCATAGGCGCTGCCATAGGTTAGCTGAATGCGCTCATGAACGTTATGAAGACCGATCCCGAACATTTTGCGCTGGTCTTCCTGATTCTTTCCCTGTCTGAATAAATCCAGCATCTCTGCCGGCATGCCCGGACCGTTATCCACCACGGCAATGACCAGGCTGTCATCCTGCTCTGTTCGGATGCTGATCCGGATGAGGCCGCCCTCGATATCCTTCCTCGCTTCGATTCCGTGAAGCAGGGCGTTCTCGACCAAAGGCTGGAGCAGCAGGGGAAGAACCCGGTAATCCTCGAGTCCTTGCTGCATGTCATAATGGATGGCGATATCATCCACATACTTGTAGTTTTGAATATCCATGTAGCATTGTACACTTTGCAGCTCTTCGCTGAGTGTGACCAGGCCTGAATTTTTGCCTGCTGCGCTTCGGAGCAGATGAATCAGGGATCCAGTGACCTGTTCGATGTTGGCCGCATGCTGCAATTTGGCCAAATACCGTATCGTATTCAGCGTATTGTATAAAAAATGGGGATGGATCTGAAGCTGCAGCGCCTTTAAATCCGCTTCCCTCTTCTTCTTTTCGTTCCGTTTGATATCGTGGATTAGAGAGTTTATTGTATCCATCATATGCATAAAGCGGATCGACAGGAGGCCGATTTCATCTTTGGTCCGAGGCAGCTCCTTGGGGCTTAAATCCCCCGATTCTACAGCCTTCATGGCCTTGCTGAGCCGCTTGATATTTTTGGTCGTCTGCTGGGACAGCGCAAAGATCAGCAGGAAGATAATGATCATCACGATGGCGGATGCCCAATACATCCGATCCCGAAGCTCTTGGGAATCCCCGATCAATATTTCGATCGGAATTAAGCCGACCGTGGTCCAGCGGGTATGATCCGACCGATAGATCAAAACCAGCTTCCCATCCTCCTGATACCGGACGCTTCCTCCCCGGGCTTGTACGGCTTTCATGGCCTCGCTGAGCTTGGGGTGTCCGAGAATCAGCTGGGACCAATGTTCATCCTCTCCATAAAGAACGCCCCCGTTCTCATCAAGCAGAATCAATTCGGTTCCAGGTATCGATTGTGCGTTCATCAGGCTGCTGATGGCGCTGTACCGGACATACATGTATACGGTGCCCACGACTTTACCGCCCCGAAGCACGGCCTGCCCGATCACTACGGTATAGCTTTCGTCGCTTTCCGGCTCAAGGCCGCCCGCCAGGTTAATCCGAAGCAGAAGTGCTTTCCCCGAAGCGCCGCTTACATCTTTATTCCAGATATCGCTGATCACATCGTAATACATCTTGGAGAAGCCGGCGGAGAAGACGGTTCCGTCTTCTCCGACGACTTGTATCGCCAATATGCTGCTGTTAAAGGAATAGATCGTTTCCAGAAAAGATTCGACCTTTCGCCTCCGGAGGAGCCGCTCGTAATCGCTTTGCTCCGGTTTTGGCGTAATCGGCTCCGCAATAAATTCCTGATTCATCGATATCAATGTAGAGAGCGAAATGAATTCATTCATCAGAAAATCCAAACTGTGATTGGCGTTCTCGATATTGTCCATCACATACTCCGATGCGTTCCGCTTAAGAATGTTCGTGGTGTTGGAATACCAGATCCAGGTGATCAGGGACAGCGTGACCATCATGATCACGGTGAAAGTCAACACCAGCTTTGCCTGAAAACTCCTTCTCAGCGCCAGTTTTCTTGTCCAATGCATCCGCAATTCCGATATACCTCCATAAGTAACGGTGCAGTTGCTATTCGCCTGCGATACCGGAATTCTCTATGCTTTCCACGAAATAACGTTGTACGAACAAGTAAAGCAGCAGAATCGGAATGATCGTCAACATGACGGCTGCCATAATTTGATTCATCAGGGTTGGAGGCATGCCAATCGCCTGGCTGGAAGATACCGATTGTGCCATCTGCCCCATCTGGGCGTCAGCACTGCCATTGAACGTGGCCATATTTTGCGCTAGATTGAAGAAATCAGGAACAGTCAAATACGTTGTGGGCTCAAACACGTCGTTCCAGTGCCATACCACCGAGAACAGAAATACAACAAGCATTGCCGGCCGGGCGAGTGGGAACATGATTTTCCAATAGGTCCGCACCGGTCCTGCCCCGTCAATCCTCGCTGCCTCTTCAAGTACATGCGGAAGCCTGCGGTAGAATTGAATGAAGATCAGCACAAATAGCGCGCCTTTCAGGCCGTGGCCGAACAAGGACGGCACCACAAACGGCAAATGCGTGTTGATCCAGTTCATATGAAGGAAGGGAATATCGCTGAAAAACAAATATAGCGGAACGACGATCGTCTGGGGAGGCACAAGGAAGGTAAACAAAAGCAGCGCCATCCATAGGCCCCTCCCCGGGAACCTGAACCTGGCAAAACCGTAACCGACCAGCGAACAGCTGAGGATTTGCAGAAAAGCGCTTCCAAAGGAAATGATAGCACTATTAGCAAAACCTGGCCAGTAATGAATTTGTTCCATAGCAATGCGGTAATTGGCAAAGCTGAGATGCGTTGGAATCCACTGCACCGTCGCATTTGCCACATCGACCGAGGTCATGAAGGAACGCGAAATGATGTAAAGCAGCGGGTACAGAAACACGAAGGACAGGCTGAGCATCACCAGATAATAAATGATCGTGCCCATCACCGAACGTGTTCTTTTCACCATGGTGATCTTCCATCTGTCCTGGGTGCCTGGTTTCAGAAGAAGCTGGCGCCGGGCCATCGATTGGATTCTTTCCATATTCATGCCCTCCCTTCGGCCGTAGCCATGCTTTTACGGAAAATGAGAAAGATAATGCCAAGGACGATGAAGATAAACAGAAAGTAGAGCCAGCCGATGGCCGAGCCGTACCCGTAATCATTGTTGCGAAACACGATGTTCATCAGATGATTCATGACGTGGTTATCCGTTTTGGTAAAAGAGTTCACAATGCTGAAGAGGGTGTTCACCAGGATCATCGGCATGATCATCGGAAAGGTTATTTTCCAAAACACTTCCCACTTTGTCGCCCCGTCGCATTTGGCCGCCTCATACAGAATAGGAGATATGGTCTGCAGCCCGGCCAGAAATATTAAGATTTGCACACCGGAATCCCACATGACCAGCGTCAGCGAATCCGCATACTCCAGCACCGGCTCCAGAATCTGTTCCGGAATGAAGAAAGCGAGCTTGCGAAATAAATCGTATTGAACAAAGATGGGCAGCTTGGCGGCTCCCTGGTCAAGCAGCTCGCGGAGAATGGCGCCCGACGCGATAATGACCGGCAGGAAGAACACGCCGCGGAAAAATACCTTGCCCCTCGAGGCCTTGTTCAGCAGCAGGGCGCTAAACATGGCGAACACCAGAATCAAGGGTACCTGCGTAACCATCGCCGTCATGGTCTTCTGCAGAAGGGGCAGGAAATCGACATCCGTCGTAAACGCCTGCCGGAAATAAGTGAAGCCAACGAATGTTGCCACCAGCCCATGCTCACTCGGCTCCAGCCTGTGAAACGCATAATAGAAGGAACGGCCCAGGGGGATCGCCATGAACAACAGAAATCCGACAATCCACGGGAGAATGAAGATATACCCCTCCAGCATATGGCGAACCCGAATGGAAAGTTTCATTTTTAAATTCATGGCGCACTCCCCTCTACCACCGCATAATTTAAGGCTTCAACCTTCGTGTTATCCACTTCAACCGTCTTGCTGCCGTAATTGACGATCACCTGAACGCCATTGGCGTAAGTAGTCCTGAACACCTGGGCACCCAGCTTTTCATGGTTGACCATCTGCTCATTCATCGTTAGGGCGGCAATACGGCTGTAGTCTTCATATTCCTGAACCGAAGCATCCATCCAGTCCCGATAGGCGGAACTGAGCAGCCGGTCCTCGGCTGTCCGCTGGAGCTTGCTCGTCTCTTCCGCGGTCAGCTCATAGGTCGGAATGGCTCCGTATTCCAGGGCTCGCAGCCTGTCATAAACCGCATCGTCTCGAAGATTGGCCGGGCTGGAAGTATAGGGGACCAGTCCATGCATGACCAGCTGGTAGAACGGTACCGTCTCATCTGCATAGATGAAATGGCTCGAGTCCACCGGCGCGCCGTCAATCCGGTCTACGGACCCGAAGGTATACGCGAAGCCGTAATCGACCGACACGGCGCCCGATGCCTTGAACCGCTCCATCGCCTGCCGCCAGCTGGCCGCAGCTTCCGCGCGGGTCGTTTCGTGCGAGCGGTCCTCATCGGAATACAGCATGCTGCCCATATAATCCAGACTCACTCCCGCAACCCCAAATCCTGCGAATTGGGCCAGTTGAGGCTCGATGTAGCGCTTCAACGTCCGCTCGGGCTTCAGCAAGTAGAACTTGCGGGCAGGGTTATTATACTGATTGGAGGTATAGTAGTCATAGGCAGTAAGCACCTCGCGGTCCATTCCCCTGACACTGTCTTTATTTTTGCTTATCCCATCGCTTCCCGAAAAGGCACGGACAAAGTTGGCGGACAGGAACAGGCGGACCCCCTTGCTCTTCGCGTACCCGGCCAGGTCTTCCAGGCCCTTGCTGCCTCCAAGCGGTTTGCTGACAGGAAAATGATCCGGCTGATCTCCATATTTGCCATGGCGGTTCCAGCCGTCGAACGTGACGTCCATTGCCGTGACTCCTTTGGCGGCATAGCTGTCGATGATTTGTTTGGCCTGTTCGAAGGTTGTCATGGAAATAAAGGTTTTGCCGATGATTTCATCGCGTTCGATGCCTCCGAACAGCTTGAGATGCAGGATCGGCTGATTCATTTTGACGGGCGTCAAGCCCTTTTCCTCGATCAGGTAGTTCCGGTAATCGGCGGCCATGCCGATATAATTCGCTTGTTTCCCATCCGAAAGCACATACCTCACCTTGCGGTCGCCCGGGATCATTGTCCCTTGGTAGAAGGGAACTTTGCCGCTGTCGCCAATGAACACAACATCATCGTTCCGATAGATGAATTCCACCGAGGTTCGGTAGAACGGAATATTCCGGATTCCGGAAGGGGTAGCATTGATTTTGGCGCTGTACTCCCCCTCGGTAACGATGCCCAGCGCCCCGGTCCCGTTGCGGTATATACCAAATAGGGGCAGGGCAATGTTCTCCTTCGGCGGCTTCTCATGAAGCCAGTTGGCCTCAACCTCATCATGGGACTGCGTCCGGAAGGCGGCATCCGGCCCGTAAATCGGCTCCGAATATCCCGCATAATACGGAGGATGATTCTTCTTGAACCGCATGAGCGCGCCGGATCCGTCCGGCAGCAGCACGGCTCCGTCATCCTCGTCCAAAGCCGCATTCAGAAACGGCAGCAGCTCCAGACTGACGATGTGCGCGCTTCCGGATTCCTTGATCGAGTCCTGGGGAATGGTCACCTCAAATCCATCGTCCCGCAGGCGGTATTCTATGGCAAAGGCGAGCTTGATCGATGGCATTTCATAGTGGAACCGGATCCCATTCTCGATCTTTTGTTCTTCGACCTTGAGTTCCTTATCTTTGAGCGTATACGTCGATACGATTTCGGATCCCTCCGTGTAGCTGATATGAACCGGTGAGTCGAGGTACAGCTTGTTGCTTGGGGTCGTCTTCCGGTCAGCCTGAGGCGCGCCAAGCCACTCCCGTTTCGACTGATTGTGAACGATGCGGATATTGCCGGTCTTCGGATCATCATACAGCGTGTACTTGGCATTCGAAACGGCCTTGCGGGTCGCGGTCACGGGGTACACCTTTTTGGCCGGCTGCTGAACCGCTGCCTTACCCGCCGCGGGAACATCCTCTTTCACCGAGTCCTTGGTTTCCTGTTCAGCTCCAGGCGGCTCGGCATTGCCGGGGACATCGTCCGCCTCTGCCTGGACCCCGCTCATTCCGGCTTCCCCCTGCTTCGGTTCTGCCGGCTCCGCCCTGCCCATATAAGGTACGCTGACCGCGATCACGGCGGCAATCAGGGCGGACAGGACGGCGTATTTATGCTTTCTTGTCATCTGCATCCCTCCTAATACCGGAATCGCACTTCTTTAATCAGATCCAAGATAAAGCTGCAAAACTGATTGATCAGTCCATACATCAGAATAAGCACGAACAGCATAATCACCATGCCGATCACGGTCAGGAGCGCAATGCCGACCATCTTCCCCAGTTCAAAATCATGCAGCACCTTAATTTTGACGAGCAGCAGCCAACCGCACCAGACCAGCAGCAAATTGGACAGGAACAAAATAATGGATTGTTCGTCCAGGGATAAAATGTTGGTCAGCAGGGTGACAGGAACAATAAACAGGATGTATGGAGCAAGCGCGAACGCACTGCCGACGAAAATTTCCTTGAATTTCCCCTCACCTTCGAGAATGGTGCTCACCGCCCAGTTCGACACGCAATACGCGCCCCATGGCACGATGATCCACATGAATTCGTACACCCATGAAATTTCATAGGGCTGCCTCGTCTCAAATGCATAGCCCGTCACGATGAGCGACAGCATCTTGGCCACAAACAGCAGCAGGATCAGCAGAACTCCCTGCAGCCAAGAAATCCGCTTGGGGTTCTGGATGTCATAGAAGAAATCAATCGGATGGACGATGACCTGCCGGATTAACTGAAGCGTATTCATGGACTCTCACCTTTCCCCCATGTTGATTCCGCCTTAGACGCACCCGCGGTCATCCTGGCTGTCACGACGCGCCGCAGGAAACGAAGAAGCAGCGGCACCGCATAGCGGAGCACCAGGATCAGCAGGATCAAGCCCCCGGCGAACCAGGCGAAATGCTCCCTCATATACGCCTTGCGGTATTCCTTGAACGCTGTGGAATAGTCGCCCTTGGTCTCAGCCAGCTTGAAATATCGCATCGCTTCGCCGTATCGCTCCCCTTTGTAGAGCGACTTGCCGATGGCGTGATAAGCCATGTCGTAGTTGGCGTTATACTTCAGGACTTCCTTCCACATCGATTCGGCCTCCTCATAGCGGCCGTCAACGTACAAGGTCGAAGCTTTGTGCACCAGATCGGCAAATGGTGTCGTCCGGAACACGTCGATCCGGTTGCGGCCTTTATCCAGAACGGCCATCGAGCCGTCCGGCAGCCCCGCGATGTCGGCCGGCGTTTTGAACAGGCCGCTCTGGTCGCCCAAACCACCGTAGACAAACAGCAGATTGCCCAGCTTGTCGTATTCGAACACCTTGCTCGTATTCAGGTCCAGTGCCGAAATAAACCCTTCCGGACTGACGGAGATGGAGACGAAGGAGGACAATTCAAACGGTCCCGCTACGTCATACCGGTCCCCGTACCGTTTCGCCCTGCCCGGGTTCAGCGTATCGACGCCGACGGGGGACAGCCGTTTGATCTGATTCGTTTCCGTCGCCAGCGTCGTCGTATACAGCGAACCTTCCTCATCCTGGGTCACGCTGGAAAATTCCAGCGGCCGCTGCACGGCAAGCTGAGCCTTCTGATCATCCGTTGCAATCGTGTTGACCAGCAGCCTTTTCCAGCTGAAGCCGATATGGTTAGCGCCGAAAAAGCCTTTAAACTGTCCGTTCTTGTCAATCTGGAGCAGCCCCTGCGTGTTTCCTTCGCTGACCACCATCATGACTTCCCGCTTATCCACGGTCAGCTTGGAAGGCGAATAGGTGAAATTTTTCCCGAGAAGCGGGCTATGCGGCACCGTATGTTCCTTCTCGTATTTGCCGCTTGGGCTGAACAGCACAATTCTTTGATTCTTCGTATCCGCCACGTAAATCGTCCCGTTCGGATGAACAAACACGCCTTTCGGCTCGCTGAGGGCTCCCTTGCCTTCCGCATCGCCAATGACGCCCAGCACTTTCATCTCCATGCTTAAGTGCACGATCCGGTTGTTGCCCGTATCGGCCACGAATATCGTGCCGTCCGGCGCGACGAATAAATCCTGCGGCTCCTTAAATGGTCCCGATTCGAGGTCGTAACCGTCCATCGAGTATTGATAGATATAACCGTTAATGGAATGCACGTCCGAATCATGCCGGTTCCATTGATACCCTTCGTACGGCACCGCGGCATGAGAAACGCCGGGAACGAACAGACCGGAGGCGAAGACGGCGGCCAGGATCAGGCCTGTCAGTCGATGTTTTATTCTCATCGGCTTCCCTCCCTACTCTTTCAGACCCGAGTGGGCCATTGTCTGCAAAACCAGCCGCTGCGTAATGACAAAGACCGCAATGGTCGGTATGATCATCAAAAAGCTGGCTGCCGCAAAGGTTCCCACTCTGGCAATGACGCCCGCTCCGCCGCTTATGGTCTGGATGGCCAGCGGGAGCGTCTTCATGTCTTCTTTCGTTGTGTACACCATGGCCGGGTACGGATCGTTCCAAGCCTGAATGAAGCTGAACAGCGCGAAGGTCGCAATGGCCGGCTTCAGCATGGGCATGATGACGCTCCACAGTACCTTCCATTCCGACGCTCCGTCGATCCGCGCTGCTTCAAGCAGCGCATCAGGAATCTGCCTTAGAAACTGCGTCATCAGAAACATGCCGACAGGCGCGGCAAGGTACGGAAGGATCAATGCCAAATAATGATTCATCAACCCGCTCCGGCTGATCAGCAAATACTGGGGAATTTGCAGCACCATCGGAGAGAACATCAGCGAAAGGACGACCATGTTGAAGATGGCCCCCCGGAACGGCATGTTGTGCTTGGCGAGCGGAAATGCGGCCATGGCCGAAATGACGATTCCGCCTGCGACGATCAGACCAGAGACGACGATACTGTTGAAAATATAGCGTGAAAACGGGACGAACGACGTACCGGTGATCAGCAGCAGGTCCCTGAAATTCATCAGAGTCGGATGATCCACCAGAAATCTTGGCGGAAACAGAAACAGCTCGCTGACCGGCTTCAACGATGTCGATGCCATATACACCAGGGGCAGCAGCATCAGCAGCCCGAATCCTGTTAAGAAAACATACAGGAAGATTCCGCTCCAATCGACTCTGCGTCCTTTAACGATGCCATGCATGGCTAATCCCTCCCCAGCAGCTTGAAGATGATCCGGTTGAGTCCGATCATCATAATGAACAGCACCACCGCAATCGCAGACGCGTACCCCATCTCAAACTTGATGAATGCGTAATCGAATAAATGGGTCAAGATCGTATGACCCGCGTACAATGGACTGGGCAGCCCGACCAGTTGGATGCTGACATCGAATACCGTAAGAGAAGATACGACCTGAAGCACGGCCCCAAAGAGAAGCTGCGGCTTCACCGACGGAACGGTAATGTACAGAAGCTCCTGCCACCGGTAGCGCACACCGTCGATAGCGCCCGCCTCATACAAGTCCTTTGGAACGTTCTGGAGACCGGCAAGGAACGCCAGAAACCCTACCCCCATGCTCATCCATAAAGACACGATAATGATGACCGGCACGATCGAGTGAACGTTCTGCAGGAACAAATAGGGTTCGTCGAATAACCCCAGCTTCATCGCGTAATAGTTGATCAAGCCCTTTCGGTCCCCGGCGAATAAATACAGCCACACGACAGACATCGCCACCGCGCTCGTGATGGAAGGCGTGTAGAAGCAGAGCGTATAGAAAAACCGGTACTTCACCGGAATTTGGCTGATGAGCCAGGCGAGCAGAAATGCCATGATATAGCCGACGGGGCCGGTGATAAAAGCAAACTTGAGCGTGGTGCCCACCGCTTTAAGAAAGATGTCGTCATCCACGAACAGCAGCCGGTAGTTCGATAACCCGATAAACCGCGGCTTCTCCAAAATGTTATAGTACGTAAAGCTAAGTCCGATGGACATGAAGATGGGAACGATTGTGAAGAAGAAGAATAGGATCAGGAAAGGAGCCAGCAAGAAGTACGATACTTTATGGCGTTTGATCTCTTTCCACAGCTGCAGCAATCTGCCCGGCGGCGATGCCGCCGTTTGGACAGGCGTGCTCGTGACTTGCGTACCCAGACTATCACTCATGGCTGGTCCTCCCCTTCCTTCCCGGCTTCATCCGTAATACGGTCCAGGCCGAACTCCTCCCGCTTCTTCCGGAGCTCCTTGTCAATCTCCCGGACGCCCTCTTCGACGGCTTCGCGGATGTTCTTGCCGTTCAGCACAATTTCGTTCCACATGTTCGCGATGTAACGGGTCGTGTAGTAACCGCCCAGCACGATCTCCCTTTCCCGGAACCAGTCCCATTGCTCCAGAATGGCGTCGATATCCTCCTTCTGCCACGGCATTCGCTTCAAAGCCTCGACATTCGCCGTGTTCCAGCGGGCTTCGACGCCGAGCAAGGATTCCAGCTCCGTGCCAAACCGCTCCTGCGAGTCGGCACTCGTCCACCACTTCAGAAATTCCCAAGCTTCTTCCTTCTTTGTGCTCTCCTTAAAAATAATGCCGGTCTGCCCCAGACCGCCGGTGGAGCGGTTGATTTGTCCGTCTTCCTGGCGGATGCCCGGAATTGGCTTCATCCCCCACCAGCCCGTAAGCTCCGGAGCGGCCGTGGACAACAAAATATACGTCGAGTAATCCGCCACGCCAATAGGCATCTCGCCCGAGCGGAAACGGTTGTAGAAATCCGCCTGCTTCTGGATTTTGTAATTCGTGAACAGGTCCGTCCACAGCTTCATCGCTGATAACGCCTGCGGTTCGTCCAGGCTCGACTCCTTCCCGTCTTCCTTGTAGAAATCTCCCTTGGATTGAAAAAGAAAGGGAGCGAACTCATTGATCGCCAGATTCGGATTGTTGGCTGCGTGCGGATAGAAAAAGTCCATCCCGTTCTGCTGAAGCTCGGGAATCAAAGCCTTCACTTCGTCCCAGGTCTCCGGAATCTGATCCTCTGCGATGCCTAGCTGTTCCATGATATCCTTACGGTAAAAGAGCATGTAGAAGTTCTGATTCTCGGGAAGGGCATAGTCGCCGCCGTTGTATTTGTACGGGATGAGTGCACCCGGCCGGAATCGCTTCGCCACGTCTTCATAGTCCGGAAAGTCCCTCAGGTTTACGAGACCGTCACGCACAGCAAAGTCGATCGGCACTTCGCCCTCCACTCCCAACGCGACATCCGGCGCGAGTCCGGCGGTATTGGCAAGAAGCAGCACCTGGGTCTGGTTCGCCGGGACGACATTCACGTTCACCTTGATGCCGGTCTGCGGAGTAAAGTCCTCATCAATCATTTGTTTAATGATTTGAACCCAGTCGCGTCCCCGCGCGACCCATATGTCCAGCGTCTCCTGGTTGTCGTACACATTGCCGACGCCGCCGTAATCCTTCGTAAAGGATTGGGAGAAATCGCGTACGGCCGTCCAGGCCCTTACATATACGGGCGCTTCGGCTTTGGGCCACTCATGCCCAGGGGTCTGAACGATCAAGTAGTCCAGAAGCAGGCTCTGCTTGGTCAGTCCGTTCACCCACAGCCCAAGGGAGGACTGCAAATCCGTGATCGCCTGCAGCCTGGCTGGAATGCTTGCTGTTTTGTCCGCCATGCTGATCATTTGGTCCCTGGCTTCGTACAGCGTGCTGATGTCGGAGCTGCCTTCCTTCACCCCAAGCTTATAAAGCTGCTGGATCGCATCATCGAAAGATTTGGCGAGCAGGTGCAGCCTCGGGATCAGGTTCGGGATATTCTCCTCCAGACGCCAATCTCCGTTGGGGTCCGGATTCGTCCCCGTCACGCGGATGACCTCCCGGGACAAGAGGGAAATGTTGTGGGTCGTGTCGGTTACTTTCTCCAGCACTTCACCCAAAGCGCCGACTTGCACTTCCATGCGGACCTTGTGCTTACCCTTCTCCAAATAGAATTGGTAGGGCTTGCCGTCATCTCCGAACTTCGCGATCTCCCACGTATGGCTGTATGGGAAATTGACAGCATTCATCTCTCGAAACGCCAGCTCGCCGTCAATCGTCACTTTCCGCTGGGTCGGGAACCCGTTCAAGAACCACTGGCCATATCTTGCACCCATTTCATACAGACCGCTTTCCGGCACTTCAAACTCCCATTCGGCCCACTGTCCCCCCAACTTCCAGGCGGCACCGCCAAATGTATTCAAGACGATGGCATTTTTGTTAAAAGGCTCCGTGATCGGTTCCCGGTCTTCCACCCGCTGCAGGGTCGGATCCGAACGAAGAACCGCATTTTCCGCCTGAATCTTGATTTGTACGTCCTGTCCGGCTGCCCGGTACCCCTTCTCTTCATACGTCTTGGCGACGTCTTCATAAGCGGGCGTCTGGGCCGGGGAATGAATCGTAATTTGTCCGATAGCCGCAGGCTCACGGATCGCCTCGATTCGAAGCGTGTGCCGGCCCTTCGTCAGATGGAAACGGAAAGGCTCCTGCACGCGGGCTTCCGTATCCTGAAATTCGCGGTACTGCCAACCGGAAACCTCCTCCCGGCGGGGGTTGAACTCATTGCCCTGATTGTCGTACCACGGTTCGCCGACTTCTTTCCACATCCGCTTAAATTCGAGTTTTTTCGCCTGAAAAAACGGATACGCCCCATCCAGCTTCACCGCGCGCACAACGGACGCTCTCTTCCCTTTCAACGCGTAGTAGCTCATCCCCATTTGATAATTGCCGTCCTCCGGGACGTCAAACGTATATTCCACCCAGCTCGACTCTTCCGTCAGAGCCAGCACCCTCCCGCTTTGGCCGCCCAGATTTTCCTCCACCTTCGTTCCCGCATCGCTCACAGCAGAGAAATTCATGGAATCGATCGTCCGGGAAAAACCTTCCGGATCCGCCGCTCCTTCCTGATCGTTCTTGGCCGCATATTTCAAGTAGGATGGCTCCAGCTTGGAGGAAATGTCCTCCTGTTCCAGGATCGAATTCTCGTCCAAATCGGAATATTCCGGTATGGATGCCATCGCCGTATCGTCGTAGCCGCGTCCCGCATTCCAGCAGTACAGAAGGAACGCCAGCACCAGAATGACGGATATCGTTACCTTATATCTCATTACAATGGATATCATAAAAGCCGATCCTCCAATCAAGTCGCCTCCATCAGGCCCGTTTCGAAGCGGACAAGCCGCACCGAAAGGCGCGGCCGAACATATCCGTGATCAGCTTAAAGCGTCACTTCATGTTGAGTTCCTTTTTCAACTTGTCGATATCCGGCTTCAGCTTCCGGTTAATATCGTCCTCGATATTGTTGAGGGTCGTCTTGGCATCGATATTTTTGTCAATGGCTTTCAGAATATGCTCCAGCCATATCGGCCAAGCCTTGCCGTCCAGCGCCGTTAATTTGCGCGGCTGAATCGACTCGGCAATTTTGTTGTACATTTCCAGATCCTTTTGTCCGCCCAGATAAGCATTGGTATGTTCCTTGATGTAATCCTTCGCGTTAATGCTGTTCCAGCCAGGCTGAATGGAATGCTTAATAAACTGCTGCCATGCGTAATCCGTATGCATGAACTCTACCCATTTCCAGGCCAGGTCCTTGTTTTTCCCCTGCTTCGGAATGACGAATCCCGATCCTCCCGATCCCCAGCTGATGCCCAGTGGCGGAGCGGTTGCACGCCATTTTCCTTTCTGATCCGGAAAGTTGCTTTCAATTTCCCGGGCTCCCCAGGATCCAAGCATCACCATCGCCTGCTTGCCGCTGGTCACAAGCGGCTTGCCGCCTTTTGCGTCAAACATACCCATGTGGGGGGCAACCTTCATTTGGTTCTGGCGCTTGGTCACATCCAGCACTTTGGCGAGCTCATCCGTATTGCGGACCCAGTTCAGATCCGTATCGAAGTAGCCTACGGCGTCTCCAGCCCAGTGAATCGGACCGTCCCGCCATTCCATGGCGTATTTGCCGTTGGCCGTCAATGTCTCAACGACCGTCATCCAGTTCTCCGGATCAGCCATATATTCGCCCAAAAGCTCCGGATCGCTCTCCAGACCCAGCTCTTCAAAAATATCCGCGCGGTAATATGCAACCCCCGGAGTCACATCCCACGGGAAGGCGAGCAGTTTGCTATTGTCCATGTTCATCCAGCGAACCCAGTTGTATTCCGTCGTATCGTCTTTGAAAACGCTTGCGTTATAAGGCGCCTGCAACAAATCCTCCAGCACGTCCCCGGCCAAATAACGAGGGAATTGCCCCTGCTCTACCTGAGATACATCGGGAGCCCCTTTGCCTGCCGCCAACGTGGTCTGCAGCTTATCATGAAGCCCGCCGAAATCTATTTCCGTAATCTTGACCTTGATGTTCGGATAGAACTTGTTGAAATCTTTCAGCAGTGCGTCGTAAGGGGCTCTGGTCCAGGTCCAGAAGGTGATTTCTCCCTTCAGGCTTTCATCTACGGCAGGTTCAGGAAACGCTGATGCTTGTTCGGCACCCTCTGCGGATGCTTCTTCCCCATTGGTTTCTTTATCTTCGTTGTTTGAAGCGGCTGCATCATCGCCCTTTTCCTGGGTGCTGCTCTGGGCTGCCGGCGGATTCGAACTCACACCGGAACTGCAGGCAGACAGAATAAAGACGGCGATGAACATCAATAGAACCCCTTTAAGCCATGCTTTCCTCATCGTAAACCTCCTCTTGGAATAACGATCCCACAGCAGCCCTGCCAACCCTTGTGCCATAAGCGTTCACAGCGCTTCGGATCATCATGTCATGACCGTTTTATTGGTCTTTCTACCATTGTAAAGGGATCATTTTTCCGAAAAAATGAACGATTTCAAAAAAAAGCTTTAATATTTTAAAACGCTTTCATTTTTTTAAAAATGCCTATGGTTCCAGCTAGAGCTCAAAGGTACGGTCAGAGACAAAAAAAAGACGGCTTCCGGTAACAGAAGCCGCCATACCTTGCACGCCCGCTCAAGAATCTGGGATACCTATCTTCAATCCAAACGATACAGCAGCCAAAACTGCGCGGGGCCGCCGGGAATGTCCTGCCACGTTCCGACATCCGCACCGCTGTTAATGCCAGCTCCGTTGACGTCAAGCGCTTTTCCCGTCTGTGCATTATACCATTTACAGTACCCGTTGCCGGTATCCACGAGTTTCCACTTTTGCGTATCCAAGCCTTGATACTCCGCTAAGCCCGCTCTTCCCCATGCGGCCGCAGGATCGATCACGGTCAAGGCTTTACCGGAGTCTGGATTCACGAATGAATACGTTCCGTCCTCATTCAGGGCGATCTTCCAGCGCTGCGCCGCCCCTCCGTCAGAATCATCCTTCATCTGGGTCCACACCTCGCCCGCAGCATTTGGATCGATTGCACTGAGAGCTTTTCCGCCATTCGGGTTAATCAGTTTATACTCGGCTCCAGGCTTAATCGAGAAGGTGTTACTGCCAGCAAGTTCAATATAGTCGATGTCAACGGCATGTTTGCTCTTCGCAAATTCGATGACGTTGCCGTAGCCTTTCTTCAACTCCACCTGGATCGAAGCCGTTGCATATTCCTTGCTTCCCGTGTGAGGCAATGCCACCGTCACGGCCGGATGACCATTCACCGACACCTGTTCCGAGGCATCGGGACCTGCGGTGTTCGAATATCTAATGTTTAAGGTATAGCTTCCTTCTTCGGGCACAATGACGTCCTTGATCGACAAGGAGCTGTTCGTGTTATTGAGCCGCACGACTTTGCCGCCGGACGCGCCTGCCTCTTCCTTAACTAACGCTTTGGCGGGTGTTCCATGCTCCGCTTCAATCCGATAATCGCCCGATGGGACTGCAAGTGGGCCGTTTGTCGGAACTCCAAAGTTCGGGGAACCATCCTCATTCCAGGTAAAAGGCTGCACCCGGGTCGGCCGGGGGCCGCAGCCTTGACCGGGGTTGTTGTTGCCGTGGTACACGATTAAATCCTGCGTCCCGTCCTTGGATGGGACAAAGGAGTTGTGTCCAGGAGCGTATACGCCATTTGCCGCCGACTTGGCGAAAACCGGCTGCTCGCTCTTCGTCCACGACGCGGGATTCAGCAGATCGCTTGCAGCATCCGCGCTCAGGATACCCAGTGAGTAGTCATCCTCCCAGCAGGCGCTTGCGGAAAAGACGAGATATATTTTCCCCTGATTCTTCAGAATGACAGCGCCTTCATTAACAGGCATGCCTTTCATTTCCCAATCGTATTCGGGCTTGGTCAGGATACTGCTGTCCCCGTCCAGCGTCCACGGATTCGACATGGGGGCGATGGCGATCGCGCTGCCGTGACTGCCCGACCAATCCCCATAGGCCGCATACAAAAAGTACAGCCGGCCATTATGGTCGAATACGGTGCCGTCCAATCCTGCATACTGTGTATTCAGCTTACCTTTGTCCGTCCAGCTGCCCTGCAAAGGATCCGGAGAATCGTTCTCCAGGACGTATACTCCCCGGCAGTCATCGCCGCAGCCGGTATTCGCCGTATAGTAGATGTACCACTTGCCGTCGATATTGTGAATTTCAGGTGCCCAGATGTCTTTTAAGCCGGAAGGGGGCGTCCATACCGTCTTTCGTTCTCCCAGATCCATCGCGGTCAATGATCTGGATTTCCAAATATCCAGCCTGTTGCCTAACGTGCGTGTAAAGTAATAGTACCCATCCGAATGCAGCATCACGTACGGATCCGCTCCCGCCGTATTGATCGGGTTTGAATAGTTCGTCGTTGATGCAGCTGACGTTGGGTAAGCCCCAAAAGAAGTCCATGTCAGCATAAAGAGAAGAATGAGCGATGCGAATTTAAAACCGATTCTTCTGACAGCATACATTGTTTTGGCACCTCCGGTATGTATAGTGTTGATCGCGATCACGCAAAAACCATTATAGGCCAGGAAAGGCATGTATAGTTCCGGAAAGCGGCATATTTCTGCCGGACAATTAAACATAAGATAAACCGGATTCGACGGTCGAAAGCAAGAAAAACGTGCATCGACGTACATTCCTAGAAGACAGACCGCGGCCGCCCCAAAAAAACCAAAGGCCGGCTCAGGAATGAGCCGGCCAACGATATGAGTCCTTTACAACATTAACGTTCGGATTAAATTCAACTTATAATTACGTGCAGATTCATAATTCTATTTGACACGCTTGATGTCAAAAAAGTCGATCTCCCCGTAGCCTGCGCCCTTGGTGAAGCGGATGGTATTAGTGCCTGCATGGAGCTGAATGCGCGCCGTGGACAATCCCCAGTTCTCCCAGCCTTTATTCGTGATGTAAAAGGGGCTCGGCGTACCCGAATTGACGGCCAGCTGAAGATGGGACCAGTCCCCTCCGGCCGTCCCGTTCGCGGTTCGCGCCATCAGTATATATTCTCCATCCTTCGGCACCTTCACGGCATATTCCACGTAGCTCTCCGGCGTATCGATATGTCCGGCCTTCATGCCGCCCGATCCGTTCGGACTTTGCGAAGCGTAAGCCGCTCCGCCGAACGTCCCTTTTTCCCCCTCAACACGGATGTGCGTTCCTTCGCCGGAAGGCAGTTGAATCGGGACATTGGGATCAGCCGGTATGCCCAGATTTGGCGTATGGTCGGCATTCCACGTGAATTTCTGCATGCGGATCTCCCGGTTCCAACCGGCACCGTCGAATTTGGCCGTATGATATACGATCCAGTCCTCCGTTCCGTCGGGCGATTGGGTAAACGAATGATGTCCAGGGCCGTAAAGCCCGTTTCCGGACGCAAAGATCGGCTGGCTGCGTTTCGTCCAAGAAGCCGGATTCAGCAAATCGCTGGAAACGTTGGCCGTGATGAGCCCGAGGCAGTAATCGTTCGTCCAGCTTCCGCTCGCCGAGTACACCAGGCTGATGACGCCGTCCCGCACGACAACCTGCGGGCCCTCGTTAACGTAAGGCGAGTGGTTGGTCTCCCACGGATAGGTCGGCCTGGAAATTTCAACGCGCTCGGAGTCGATCGTCCAAGGGTTGCTCATGTGGGCGATGTACAGGTTTTGACTCACATTGACATCCCCCTCCCAGCCCGACCAAATAAAATAGAGCTGTCCCCCTGCCTGCAGCACGGTACCGTCGATAGCCCATTTATTCGTCTTGTCGGTGATCTGCCCCTTGTCCTGCCAGGTTCCCTGCGTCGGGTCCGCCGACGTATTTTCCATCACGTACATGCGGTGATTCACGTTGTCGCCGTCATCCTTGGCGTAATAGATGTACCAGGCCCCGTCAATATAATGAAGCTCGGGAGCCCAGATATTGCAGCAGCCCGTTTCGACGACCCGGGTCGGAGCCGCGTCGATCGTCGTCAGCTCGGCCGATTTCCAAATCGTTACGTTGCCGCCTGTCGTTTTCGTGAAATAGTAAAAACCGTCCGTATGCTTGTAAACCCAGGGGTCCGCTCCATCCTGCATGACGACGTTATAAAAATTGTTCCGGCTGGAAGCCGCTTCCGTGACCTGCCCCATGGGGACGAGCAGCAGCATGCATAACGCAAGCAGCAGCGGATTACGCACTATAGCCTTCATGTACAGGTATCCTCCTCTTCGGGAATATAAACTCATACCGCAACCTTCTCCAAAACCTTAATCTTCAATGGCCGCTTTGCGGGAATTGATACGTCGAATCACTTCCGGATCAAACTTCTGGCGTCTGTCGTAGGTGTACAGCCCGTTGACTTCCTGTTCCACGTCATACAGCTGGGTATAACAAAATCCGAACATCATCGGGTGCTCAAGCAAAGCGCTCGTCAGCCCTTCGTACCGCTTGAGGAACGCCTCCTCGGATGTCGGCCGGTCGCCGTAGCCCCAGGCCTTGTCGTCCTTCTGGTCGGGGTTCCACCAGATGCCGCCGTATTCGCTGATAAAATAAGGCTGCCCGCCGTACGTCTGCCGGTTCGGAAACGTGTTATACACTTCACCGCCGGTTTTCATCGGCTCGTACCTGGCCCGGAACGTCTCCGGATTTTGGTCGTAATCATGCAGGTCGAAAATATCCGTCACGACGTGGAAGTTGCCGCTGGTATCGATCACCGGGCGGGTCGGATCCAGCCGTTTCGTCGTCTCATACACGATGCGCAGCACCTCGTTATCCTGTTTGGCCCCGTCCCGGTCCCATGTCTCGTTGAACGGGCACCAGCCGATAATCGCCGGATGATTGTAATCCCGCTCCACACCTTCCAGCCATTCGGGCAAAAACCGCGACAAGCTAGCGGAAGTGGTAATGTCCAGCCCCCAGTTGGCATGCTCTCCCCAGACGAGATACCCCAGCCGGTCGGCCCAATACAAGAAGCGCGGTTCGAACATTTTCTCATGAAGTCTGGCCCCGTTGAATCCGAGGCCCAGCGAAATTTCGATATCCTTCCGCAGATCCTCGTCCGTAGGTGCCGTATAGATGCCGTCCGGGTAAAAGCCTTGGTCCAGCACGAGCCGCTGGAACACCGACTTTTCGTTGATCCGGAACGCCAGGCCGTCCAGCCGCACCGACCGCAGGCCGAAATACGAATCAACCGCATCGGCGTCCGCCTGGCCCGGCCGTTCGAGCGACAGCTTCAGGTCATAGAGCCGGCCGTGGCCCGCCTCCCACAAATGGACTTCAGATACAGGCAGGGTCACCTTGACGCATGGTCCTTGCACCGCAGCCGCGGCCTCGCCGACCTCTTTTCCGTCATAGAAGGCGGACGCCTTCAGCTGCGCTCCGGCGGCGTTTCCACTGACCTTCACTTCCAGATGCACGCATGCATTCGCCGGATCGGCCATGACCTTCATGTCCGAGAGATAGGTTTCAGGGACCTGCTCCAGCCATACGGTCTGCCAAATGCCCGTCGTGCGCGTGTAGTCGCAGCCGTGCGAGTGGAAGCGTTCACTTTGCTTGCCGCGCGGCTGGCTTCCTGAGCGAACGTCATCCTCTGCATAGACGGTCACCACGTTGGCGCCTTCCTTGACATACGGGGTAATATCAAAGCCGAACGAGGAATACCCGCCGCGATGCGTGCCGACGGAGGTTCCGTTCACCCACACCTCGGTTTCGTAGTCGACCGCGCCGAAATGCAGCAGGATTCTGCCGCTGTTCCAATCCTTCGGCAGGGTGAATTCCCGCTTATACCACACGGCGGCCATGAAGTCCTTATACTCCACGCCGGACAGCTTGCTCTCCGGACAAAACGGAACGGTGATCGTTCCTTCGAGCGCGTGCTCCGGCTGGTGATAGCCGCGCTCCTTCCCACTCTTGCCGTGATCGATTTCAAATTGCCAAGGGCCGTTCAAATTCAGCCAGCGGTCCCGCACCCATTGCGGACGCGGGTATTCGGGACGGGGGATGCTGAGGTTCGATTCCATAGAAAAACTCCTTTCCGGGTCGACTTTTAGTTAACTAATTAGTTAATTATTAATCCTAAAATTCTCACATAGATATTAAAATACCTGTTATATTTAGTCAATGATTTTCTTGTTCAGTTAACCATTTGGTTATACAATGGAAAGACAACACCTATAAGACCGAATCGGAGGCCTCTATGGAAATCAAGGTAAGCCAGGAAAATCTACCATTATTCGTTGCACTGGCGTCGGAAACGCGCGTTCGGATGGTCGAAATGCTCAGCAAAGAAAACCTCAATATAAGAGAAATGGCGCAAAGGCTGAACCTGTCCTCCGCCATCGTGACCAAGCATGTTCAGCAGCTGGAAGAAGCGGGCATTCTCCATACGGAGATGACTGCGGGCAAGCGCGGCATGCAGAAGCAGTGCTCTCTTCGTCTGGAGCAGGCATCGCTGGTATTCAAAACGGACGGCGTCCAGCCTCCCGAGACGCATCAGGAAGGCTATGACGTCGACATTCCCGTCGGGCAGTACTCCAGCTGCCAAGTCAAGCCGACCTGCGGATTGGCTTCCGAATCCAAGCTGATCGGCATGCGCGACGACCCGCGGTATTTCGCCGAGCCGGAGCATGTGAAAGCCCAGCATCTTTGGTTCGCCTCCGGCTATGTCGAATACCGCATTCCCAATTACGTCTCCGGCAAAAACAGCATCAGCGAGCTTCGCATCTCCCTGGAGATCGGCGCGGAGGCCCCCGGCTACGCCGAAGATTGGCCTTCGGACATTACCTTTCTGCTCAATGACGTTCCCGTGTGCGTCTGGACCTCTCCGGGCGATTTCGGCAGCGTACGCGGAAAGCTGAACCCTTCGTGGTGGGATCCCGGAAGCTCCCAGCACGGCCTGCTGAAAACGCTGCTGGTGACCTCTTCCGGCACGTATATGGACGGCGTGAGGATGTCGGATGTATCAATACAGGATATTCCGGTCCTGCCCAGAGAAGAAATCCGGTTCCGTATCCTGTCGCCGGAGGACGCGCGGAATGCCGGCGGCGTCAGCTTGTTCGGCAGGCACTTCGGCAATTACGGGCAGGACATTCAAGTCCGGATCCGCTATTAAGCCCGAGGCTCAGGCCAAACGGTCATGTTTACCGGAACATGCCGCTTAATCTGAGCCTTTTTCGTTACTCTTTTCACACGCTTAGCCTTCCATCGATTATTCCTCTCCAGAAGGCACAGGTAGATCATGTGTATCGCTCCAAGGAACACCGAAATCAGGCGTACCGTCCGGATTCCAGACGAACTTCTGTATGCGCGTCGAGCGGAGGCTCGTATCGGAACCGGGCGAAGGAAGCGCATGGTAGACGATCCAATCCTCCTGATCATCCGGAGACTTCGTAAAGCTGTTATGGCCTGTTGCATATACTCCGTTTTCTACGCTTTTGCGAAATACAGGCTGCATCGATTTTTGCCATGAAGACGGATCCAGCGGATCGGCATCTTCACTCATCGTGAGCATCCCCAAGGCATAGTCCTCGGACCAGGTCGTGCTGGCTGAATAAACCAGAAAAATCCGGCCGTTGCGATGCAGCGTAACGGGACCTTCATTAATGGCCATTCCGCCTTGTTTTTCCCACGGGAGTGTAGGGGCAGTAAGCAGGTAATGTTCCCCTGTCAATGTCCAAGGATCGGCCATTTGAGCAATATAGATCGCAGATCCATAATCGGGGAAATTTCCGTAGCCGGCATACAGAAAATAGAGCTGGTTCCGCACGGACATCACGGTGCCGTCCAACCCAGGGACAGGCGTCTCCAGTGCCCCTTTCCAGCTCCACTCGCCTTCCAGCGGATCAGCATTTTCGTTCTCCAGTACGCATATCCGGCGCGATTCATCGCCTCCCCCATCGTTCGCCGTATAGTAGATGTACCATTTGTCATTCAAATAATGTATTTCCGGCGCCCACAAATTGCAGCTGTAGGGGCCTCCCGGTTCGGGCGTCCAGATGGTCTTCTTGCGCCCCCCGGCAATGCCGGTCAAGCTGGAAGATTGGGTAAGCTCCAAGCAGCCTGACCTTGTTGCCATAAAATAGTAGCTGCCATCCGTGTGCTTAAGTACCCAAGGATCGGCAGCGTTGGCGACGATCGGATTGCAAAACGTCTTCGTTTGGTTGGACATGCTCTCACTCCTTTTCCCTGAACAAACCAGTCATCCCTTTAATTATCCGGTGCGGGCCTAAGACTAACAATGATGAAAACGACTTACTCCCCGACATAAAAGGGAATTACCGAATCGTTTTCGACGGACGAAAAAGAGAACCGTCCTGCCAAGAACGGTCCCCATCATCTTTCGATTCATTGATTTTGTTTGCGCCATTCCAGTGGAGTGACTCCAGTCGATTGGATAAAGAACTCATAAAACCGGCTGGATGAGGTAAACCCCACCTCGGAGGCGATCGAATCGATTGCCTTACCGGTTTGCTGTAACAGCCGTTTGGCCTCCATCAAACGAAGGCTGATGATATATTGCTTCGGCGAAACGCCGATCGATTCCGTAAATTTCTTCCGAAGGTTGCTTTCGGACAGAAAATGACGCGCTGCCAGTTCGTTAACGGTAATGCGGGTATGATAGCTGCTGTGGATTTCTTTTAATACGTTTTCTATGACACCATGATGGGTATCTGCTCCTGGCACCGCCGATTCCCGGTTACGCTGGAATACCAGCAGTGCGGTCTCAAAGGCAATCCTCATGATGTTGTAGGAGTCGATCGTTTTCCTTTCCGAGTTCCATTCTTTCTCCAACTGAAATAAACAGATTTCCACCCAGCGCGTATCGTCAGCGTCGAGATGGCTACTGCGGATCCGCTGCGATTGACTCTCCGCTTCATGAAAGAGATATTGGCAGTGGACCGGAAGCTGATCATGGAGAAAATGAACGGAAACGCCTTTCCACGGTTTCGTACACACGAAGCCATGATGCAGCCCGGAAGGGATCAGGATCAGGTCGCCGGCAGCCACCTTGATATTCTGTTCGGAAGAGCTGTAATACCCATCCCCTTCCAAAACCAGGGTTAACTCATCATATTCATGGGAATGCGACATAAAGAGGCCCTCACCTTGACTTGCCTGAAAGGTGTGAGGTTTAAAGCGCTCCATACTAACTACAAAACCCTTAACACGGTTTCCCAAGATTAGCATCCTCTTTCCCTTGACGCTTCTTTCTCCTTTTCATTCTATGAAGTCCGCCTCGCTCCGTCAATGATCGCCAAACGGAGGCCTCTCTCTTAATTTCAATCTATCAACGCAATGAGCCATGCCCCGCTCGCCTTGTCCTTCAATAAAGAATAGGTCATGACGCCTTGCTCTATCTCTTCGTCCATATCATCGAACCAATCCATGTTCGCCTTGATGTCATTCTCACTGAGCATATTTTGTTTGAATTTCGCTGCATCATGATCAACAATGGCTTCCATTATTATTTTGGACCTTCTCGGCTATATCCTGCGTAAAAAAAATCTTCCACGTGATCCTTTCCGATCTATGCCAAAAATGCACCTTCCAACCGGTCAAATGAGCACATGAAAAATCGCATCATTTGAACCTATTGAAAGATGCATATGAGTGTAAACGATTCCCCCTTCTGTAAAGGAGAGACTTCGCTCCTCAGGACACCGGAATCGTCGGCGCCTTCGGCCGGCTGCGCAAAGCCCGGGTCGCCTGCAGGGTGATGGCATACACGAGCAGGGACACCAGAATGGCCCCAAGCAGCGCAGCCGTCGCCCCCAGCTGAACATGCTGCTCCAGGAAACGATGCGCAGCCAATCCCGTCACCGTCATGACGATCCCTCCGAAGCCCGCCTTGATCACCATGCGGAAGTCAAAATAAAAGCCGATCGAGCCCGCCACCGCATAGAAATTGAGCACGGTCAGCATCAGGATGCCGAGCCCGAAGCCAAGCGCAACGCCGCGGATCCCCAGGTTCGAACCGAGCACGAAGATCAGGCTGATCTCAAAAATGTTGGTCATGATATGGTTCCACATCACGGTGGATGCTTTGCCCAGTCCGAGCAGAATCGCCTTCAGCGGCGCCTCAAAATAATGGAGGAAAAACAGCGGCGCCAGCAGCTGCAGCAGCACGCCCGCTTCCGGCGAATGGTACACAACCGTCGTCAGCGGCACCGCCCACATGTACAGGATGACGGTACAGGGCACGCCGACCAGCAGCCCCGTGCGCATCGCCATGTCCATGCGGCTGTGCATGAGCCGGGTGTCGCTCTCCGCGCTGGCCTCGCTGATCGCCGGGATCAGCGCCGTCGACAGCGACTGGGTGAAGAAGCCGGGGAGAAACAGCAGCGGAATGGCGTACCCCGCAAGCATGCCGAACTGCTTCGTGGCCATCTCCACGCCGACGCCGGCCAGGACGAGGCTCTTCGTAATGACGAGCGGCAGAAACGCATGATAGATCGAATGGATGAAGCCGCTGCCGGTCATCGGCAGGCCGATGCGCAGCAGGTCCCGCAGCGTGCGGTCCCCCTTGAGCCGTACGCTCGGAGCAAACCGCCGCTGCTCCCTTGATTTCCCCCGGTTCGCCCATTTGAACACGGAGAACAAATAGAGCAGGCCGACGCCTTCGCCGATTACCGAAGCCCCCATGGCTCCCGCCGCCGCGTAGGCGATCCCGTAAGGCAGCAGCATGTTGACGACGCCAATGATGACGATGATCTGCGCCACATTCTCCAGAATGTCGGATAAGGCGAGCGGGTTCATGTTCTGCCGGCCGCGAAAATAACCCTTCAGCACGGCAGACATGGCGATAATCGGGATGATCGGCGTAATCGCCACCATCGCATAATACGCCCGCTGGTCGGCCAGCACGATCGAAGCGATCCACTTGGAGCCGAACAAAGCGGCCAGGGTCAGCACGACGCTGAGCGTCCCCGTCACCGACAGCGAGACGGCGAGAATCCGTTTAATCCTCGCCTCGTCCCCCTTGACTTCCGCCTCGGACACCAGCTTCGAAATCGCGACAGGCAGCCCGAGCTCGGTCATCGTAATAAACAGCGGAAGCAGCGGATGGGCGATCATCAAGAGCCCTACCCCTTCCGCTCCCAGAAAACGCGCCAGCACAATGCCGTTCACGAACCCAAGCCCCTTGGTAAAAAAGGCCGACAGGGTCAACACGAACGTTCCACGGATAAAGCTTTGCTTGTTCAATCCCATTGGTCACATCCCACCCACTGTTTGTCCTGATCTCTCTTTTATTAGCGTATTCGGACAAGGGGCAATACATGCAGACAAACATACTGCCAAGGCTTGAAAGAGAATCGTCTAACGACGTACCTGCTTGGAAGCAGACCGCATGCAGCGGTAAAAAAATCCGTCCCACCAAAGGGACGGATACGGATTTTTCGTCTTGTTCAATACGGATTCTTAGTATGATATTTTTTGGATCGTCTGCAGCAGCAGCTCTTCCATCTCGGCATCATCCACGGAATCGAGCATGTCCGGGAGGAACAGCTGGTATTTTTTCATCTTATAAAATTCAAACAGCGCCTGCTTCAACGAGAAGTCATGCCTCACGGCGAACGAAGGCTCTACGATATGGCGGAGCATGAGATCGTCTTGCACAACAGATAAGGTGGAGTTAACCGGATGAAAGACGTTCTTCTTCACGCCTGTCTCGTAAAACCGGCGCAGATTCCGGTGCCGCTCCAGTTCCGCTGTGCTCAGCCTTTCGTATAGAACCGGGTATACCGACTTGAGGTCCTCCACCAGAATATCGGGCATGTACAGCACGCATTGCAAAGATTGAATGTATAACATATGGAACCTCTTGCCCCATGAGAGCTCCTCGTCCTGCAATTGGACGTCCGCATTTTGCAGATATACGATGCAGTGATCCACAAACATTTCAATGATTTCGTCTTTGGATGAAAAATATTTGTACAGCGTCACTTTGCTGATATCCATGTGGCGGGCCATGTCGTCCATATTGATGGTGCTGAACTTGCTTTTTCTCAACACAGGCTTGATTTTATCCAGGAACAAATTTTTGTTCTCCATCTTTTTCATGTTGTCCTCCGCTCCAAACGCTTAATACGCCCATTATATCATATTGAACTCCTTTCATTCTGTGTAATCACCTTATATGAAAATAACTAAATTAACGGTTCTATAGTAAACGGGTTCATCTTAAGACGACCGGATCCGTACCGCCGCCTCTTCACACCTCGGGTCATATCTTTAACCCGCTTAACTTTTCACCGCACAAAAAAAGCTGCCGAGCGGTCTAGACCCGCTTTGGCAGCACCTTCTGATATCTGCGCCGCAGTTCGTGCAGCTCCTCGCTTCCCGCAACCGCCTGCTCCTCCATCTGCTTGCCGACCGCCACGATCAGCGTCTCAAGCATGGCCACCGGCGCCACCATGGAATGGAACTCCCACAGCTGGCCGCGTGCGGTGTATAGGGTCACATCGGCTTTCTCCAGCATGCTGCTGACCGCAAGATCGGTGACGAGCAGCGTGCGGTAGCCCTTCACCTTGGCATGGTCCAGCAGCACCGACAGCTCCGGCGACTCGGATACGAAGCCGAAGATGACGATCACGTCCTGGGGCTGTACATGCACCAGCAGGTTAAACAGCTCGTGCCCGCCCCGGTCGAGCCGCTTGACCCGCATGCCGAACCGCGTCAGCCGGAAATCGGTCAGCGCGGCCAGGCTCTCCGCGGAGCCGGGCCCGTAGATGTACACGGTTCCCGCTTCGCGCAGCAGCGACGCCGCCCGGTCAAACGCCTCCTGGCTGAGCCGGTCGGCCGTCTGCTGCAAATAATCCGCGCCGACCAAGAGGCTCTGCGCCGCGTCGTTTTCGTTCATTTTCGAAAACGCCGACTGCAGCTTCTGCGAGGGGGACAGCAGCATTTCGTCCTTCACCTTCTGCTTGAATTCCTTCAAGTTTCTGCATCCCACCTCGGACCAGAACCGCGACACCGTCGATGTGCTGACCTGGCAGGCGGCGGCGATGTCCTCCTCCACCATAAACGGGATGTCTTCCATATGCTTGCTGATATAATCCGCGATCCGCTGGTGTCCGCGGGACAGCTTATGGCCTTCCAATGCAAGGTTCATAATCTTGCCACCTCTCTAAAGCGGGATGAATGATCAACGGCCTTAACGTTATAGAGGATAAACCATTACACAGCCTCTACTTCGACCTTCTTTTTCAACAGCTTCTTCACCGCGCCCGCCGCACGCACCTGCAGATGCAGGCTCGGGGAAATGACCCGCTTGCAGGCCCCCGCCCGGATGGCCGCCTTCAGCTCGGCGACGGTCTCATAATCGCCCGGCAGGACGTTGTACACGCAGCCGACCTGGAACATCTGGTGGGCGTCGCTGCCCGCCACGACCGGCACACCCAACTCCGCGCCAAGCGGCAGCACCAGGGCGATATTTTCCTGGATGCCGATCTCGTGCAGGTCCTTGCCGTTCAGGTCGAACGCGTCAAACCGGCGCAGCAGCTCCCGGTCCACATGGTACAAATGGTTGGACTCCCGGAACGGGTGGCCGCCGATCACCATCATGCCCCGCGGCTCGCACAGCTCGAACAGCTCGGCCAGCCCGATGAACGAACCGGCTGCTGTGTGCGGCTCAAGCAGAGCGCGGACTTCGAGCAGGGCGTCCTTGGGTCCGGAGACGAGAATATGCCCGCCCTCGGCTACGTCCACTTCCATACCTGTAAAGATTTTAAACCCGTCGCGGTCGTAATAGTGGTTGTTGCACGGCAGCATCCGGTCGAGCGTTCCGTAGACCTCGTCGAAGCGGCGCGTATTGAAATGCTCGGTCAGCGTGATCGCCTGCAGGCCCTGATCGCGGGCCTCATCCAGCATCTCGTTGAAATGATCTATGGAAAAATCGGTTTTCTTGGACAATTTAACATGAAAGTGAAAGTCGATATTCATCGGTGTATTTCCTCCAATAGGGGTGTAATAGTCGTCACGCCGGTCTCCAGGCGCCTGCCCGTCTCCCGGTCGTATACGTTGATCCGTTCTTCGCGGAAGGACGCGTACAGCACGCGTCCCGGAGTGTACTCCGGGTCGCCGATAACCCGAGCGCCCAGCTTCTCCTGGCCGTATGCGACCCTCACCAGCGTCTCGCCGCCCGCGGGCAGCACGTCCTCCACCTTCACCGGAATGGAACCGGCGGTGTGGGTCTCGTGCAGCACGACGTCTTCCGGCCTCACAGTCAGGACGACCGCTCCCGCTGCATCCGCTCCGCCGTTCGCGCCTGACAGCCGGAAGCTTCCGAGCGCCGTGCTGACCGTGCTTTCGCCTCCGCTCGTGCGGCACACGCCCTCCACCCGGTTCAGCGGATGGTCCGAGCTGCCCATGAACTCCGCTACCTGCAGCGTCCGCGGATGACGGTACAGCTCGCGCGGGGTATCCGCCTGCACCAGCTCGCCGCCGAAAAACACCGCGACCCTCGTCGACAGCGTGATCGCCTCATGCTGGTCATGCGTCACGTAGACGATCGTCGTGCCCAGCTCACGGTGCAGCCGCTTCAGCTCGGCGCGCATCTCCGTCCGCAGCTTGGCGTCCAGGTTCGAGAGCGGCTCGTCGAGCAGCAGGATCGACGGGGACGTCACGATCGCCCGGGCGATCGCCACCCGCTGCTGCTGCCCGCCGGACAGCTCTCCCGGATACCGGTCCGCCAGCTCGGGGATGCGCATTTTGTCCAGCGCCGCCAAGACGCTCCTGCGGATCTCGGCCTTCGGCTGTTTGCGCACCTGAAGGCCAAAGGCCACGTTGTCAAAGACGGTCATATGCGGCCACAGCGCATAGCTCTGGAACACCAGGCTCACGCCCCGCTTGGCGGGATCCAGATGGTACGCCAGGCTGCCGTCGGCCACCTTGTTCCCGGAGATGACGACCGTTCCCCCGTTCAGCTTCTGCAGGCCCGCGATCGTGCGGAGCAGGGTCGTCTTGCCGCAGCCCGACGGGCCGAGCAGCGTCACGAAATCCCCCTCCTCGACGGTCAGGTCGATGCCCTTCAAAATATGCTTCTGCTGCACATGCACATGAATCTGCCGCAGTTCAATCGCGTTCATTTATTGCCCTCCCCATCCTTTGGTCAAATCGGCCTTCCCGAACTTCACCGCAAGGGCGTAAACCGCCACGACGATCGCGATAATGATCATCAGCACGACGTTGGTGAGCTGGTCATACCCTTTTTCCACATAATAAAAGGTGAGCGTCGTCAGCGTCTCTGTCCGCGGCGTCACGAGCATGATGATCAGCTCCATCTCCTTCATCGCCCCGATAAACACGAGGATAAAGGCGGACAGCAGGCTCTTGCGGCTGAGCGGCAGCAGCAGGCGCCGAAAGCGAGTGAACCAGGAGGCGCCGCCGAGCACGGCCGCTTCCTCGAGTTCCGGGCCGATCTGCATCATGGCGGCGCCGCCCGCCTTGACGGTAAAGGGCAGCTCTTTGACCACCGTGATCAGAATAATAATCGTGATGGTGCCGTACAGCGCCGGAATGAACAGCACCGGCTTCGCAAACATCGTAATATAAATCGCCGCGAGCGAGATGCCCGGGATAAAATACGGGAAAAACGCCAGCTGATCCACAAGCCTGCCCATGGCTGTGTTTTTGCCGCGGGCCACCGCATACCCGAACAGAAGTCCGATGACCGCGGCCGCGACCGAAGCAATGCCGGCGATGATCAGCGAATTCTTCAGCGCCAGCAGGAAAATCGGGTTCTGCAGCACGCCTTTCTCACCGGTGTTAATATTCGGGTCCGATCCGCCCGCCCAGTAATGAAGCGTGAAGTTATCCGGGCTGAGCGAGCCGTCCTTCAGCAGAAACGTCTGCAGCAGCAGCACAATAAAAGGCACGACCGCAATCAACGCCATGCCGGCCACCGTCCCCGCCGCGGCCGGGAGCCGCCATTTGCCGAGCGGCACATGCGTCACCGCGCTGCCCTTGCCCGTCACCGTCACATAGCTGCGCCGGCCGCCAAGCAGGCGCTGGTTGAGATAGATCGCCAGCATGGTGATCAGCATCAGCGTCAGTGACAGCACGTTCGCCTCGGTCGTCAGCCGCGACCGCATGCTGGAGTACAGCATCGTCGAAATCATGTAGAAGTTCACCGGGGTGCCGAGCAGCGCGGGCACGCCGTAGGAACTGACCGCCTTCGTAAAGATCAGAATGAATCCCGACAGCACCGACGGCAGCATCAGCGGAAACACGATCCGGCGCAGCACCTGCATCCGCCCCGCGCCGGCCATTTCGGCCGCCTCTTCCAGCTGGCTGTTCATCGAGCTGAGCGCCGCGCCCACGAGCAGGAAGAAATACACGCTGTCGTGGATCGACAGGGTCAGCACGATCGGCACGAAGCCGTACGCCAGCCAGTCCGGCGGCGTCACATGCAGCACCGACAGCAGAATGCCGGGCGTGCCGCCGATTTTGCTATTTTTAAAAAAGGTCAGCCACGCCTGGGACAGCATCCATGACGGCAGCAAGTACGGGATGATCGCCAGAAACGTAATCGTCTTCTTGAGCGGAACGTCGGTCCGCGTTACGAGCCAGGCAAGCCCGCAGCCGAAGACCATGGACAGCGCCGAGACGGTCACGCCCACCGACAGCGCGTTCAGCACCGGCTTATAGAAGAGGGACCAGCTCATATCGCTTGCCAACACGCGGCTCCAGTGGTACAGCGTCAGGTGCCCCGGGTCCGCCGCGGGCGTAAGCCGGGCGTCCTGGGTTTTCCATACGAACGTCGACCAGATCAGGTTCAGGACCGGCCAGACGATCGTATACGCCAGAAACAGAAGGGCCGCCGCTCCGATCAGGTACAGCGGATTCCGCAGCGCGTCCCGGCACCGGTTCAGCCACCTTGCTTGCCGGGTATTCAACACGGGCTTATGCAGCATCCCGTTTCCCTCCTGTTTGTGTCATTTCGGTCTTTCGGTCCGTCATTTCTGCTTGATCCAGAAGTCGCGGACCTTCGGAGCTTCGAAATACAGCTTCTCCCCGTCAAACACCCACAGGTTCAAATCCTCGAAAGCCACTTCGTTTTTGGTCTTGACATCGGAGCGCGGCACCCAGGAGCCCACTTCATTAAACGGCGTCATGCCTTCGCCCTGGCCGTCCTTCTCACCCATCATCCATCGGATGAACAGCTTGGCCCCCGCCGGATGCGGCGTTTTGTTCGCGAGGAAGAGGTAGCCCGAATCGGGTACCGACGTCTTCGGCTTGATGTCATAGATCGGCAGGATGCTCCAGCCTTTCTCCTCGACCTTGGACACGTCGCCGGATACCGCCAGCCCGACCGCATCGCTGTTCGCCTTGCCGATCGCATCCAGCACGTCGTCGCTTCCTTTTAACACAACCAGCCCGTTGTCGAACAGCTGCTGGATGAACTCGTACCCCGCGTTCTCCGTGCCGTGCAGCTCGATGTCCTTGCCGAACTTTTCCTTGTACGCCGCCGCCATATCGTCGCTGTGGATGACCATCGTCGTAAACAGATCCATGAATGCCGGCGAGCTGAGCGGATCGGCCGTATAGACCTTGCCCTTGAATTCCGGGGTGGTCAAGTCCCACCAGTTCGTCACCGGCGCGGACTTGTAATGTTCGGTATTATAGAAAATGGTGCGGAACTCCAGGTAGTTGGCATACCCTTCGGCCTGCGTGCGGTACGGCTCGTCCACCTTCTCCGCCAGATCCTCCGGCAGGTACTTGACGTACCGTCCCGGCTTCACCATCTCCTCTTCGACGGCCCCGCTCACTTCCTTCGTGATGATCACGTCCGGGTTAAACTGCCCGGCGTCCTGCTCCTTCGTCACCTTGTCCATCATCTCATCGGACTTGACTTTGCTGACCTCGACCTTGATGCCGGGGTACTGCTTCATGAACGTCTCCGCAGCGTCGTTGGCGCGCCCCGAAGTGGAGTAGACGATGACCTTGCCTTCCTTCTTGGCCTGCTCGTACAGCGCTTCCGGTGTTTCGCTGCCGGACGCCTCTGCCGTATCCCCCGCGCTCTGCACTGTCCCGGCCGGCTTGGCCGATGCGTCTGAAGCGCCCGCGGTGCCGCCTTCTCCCTGCCCGCATGCGGTCAGCAGCAGGGCCGTGCCCAAGATGAGCGCCGCCGCTTTGCCTGGCCAGGACCAGGTTGTCCGTTTTCCTTTGGGCGCGTATGTATCCCGCACGGTTCCCGTTTTTTCGCCCGCATTTACCATCAGAATACTCCTCGCATTTCCGTTCCTTTTTGACCTCATATCGTATGGCCTCCCCATCGTTCATTCAGAATTAGCGAAGCGTGATTGATATCCGGATGTTTCGCTTACCTCTTCACTATAGGGACAGAGTGTCAACGGAATGTTAGGCGGACGTGCGATTTCGGTAAAAAATTATCAAAAATTTATTGTAAGATAAAAAACTTTCATTTTTCCCGTGGTGCCGATTCCTTTCTGAAGCGTCCAGGTTTCCTCCGCCTTCTCCCACTGCCGGCATGCCCAAGGCGCCCCTTCGGTTTTCTCGTATCCGCTGCTTTTGATCTATAGAAATCATTTTCATAGTCGTGCCTGCAAACCCCGATCGATTGCACTGTAGTGGCAAATTCCTTGATTTTTGTGCGTTTTGCAATCTCTCTATGCCCATTCCCTTTCTCTCTTCCGGCATATGATGCTCATACATTTGATATTTGGAGATGAGCAGATGACAACCCCCATTGATGTGTTCATTCCGGCGATCGAGAAGGACCTCGCGACCCTCCCCCATGTCATAGATGCCGTTAGAAAATATGTACAGCACCCGATCCATGAAATCATCATCGTGGCGCCCCGGAAGCAGCGGATTCTGGATTTGTGTTCGAAAAAGGGCTGCCGGTTCGTGAACGAGGACACGGTTCTGCCCATTACGAAGAAGGACATACACTACCAATCCAAGACATGGGACCGGTCCGGTTGGTTATATCAGCAGCTGCTGAAGTTGGGCGGCGATAAGGTGTGCTCATCCAAGTACTATTTGGTGATCGACGCCGACACTGTGCTCATTCGCCCCCATACCTTCAAGACGGGCGACAAGACCGTGTTTTACTGCCGGAACTGGAGCCAGCCCGAATACTTCAGCACGTACAGGAAGCTGATGGGCAAAAGCCGCGCTTCCAAACGCTCCTTCGTCACGCATTACATGCTGTTCGAGAAAGCCAAAGTCAGACAGTTAAAGCAGGCGATCGAGTCCAAACATAACACGAGCTGGTACGCCGCCATTTTGAGAAGCATGAACAAGTCCAGGCAATTTGCTTTTTCCGAATTTGAAACGTACGGCAACTTTCTGTATTCGTCGGAACCCGGCAGGATGGCGCTGAAACAGGCCAACAACAAAAGCCTGCATATGAGCTTTTCCCAAATCTCGCCTTCCAAGATGTCGTCCCTGCAGCAAAAATACCGGTCTGTTTCTTTTCACGAACGAAAAGGGTATTCGAAATCTTCCAAGGTGAGCACGAAATGAAGCCCTATGTCGTTGTATGGAAAGGCCCTATCCATAAAGCCAGCGGTCTTGGCCGTGCCAGCAGAGCCTATGCCGTATCCTTGAAGCGGCAAGGGGTCGCCGTCCGATTAAGTCTGCCAAACCACCGCATACAAGACGCCGCCCGAGTCAAAAAGGTTCTCATTTACCACCATCCTCCCAGCCGTATGCAGTGGAAAAAGGCGCGCAGCACGTATGACTTCATCCTGTTAAACACGGTGTGGGAAACGAGCAGGCTCCCCGCAAGCTGGCTGCCTCATATGAACAAATTCGACGCCGTTTGCGTGCCATCCCGGCATAATCAGAGGGTTCTGAGGAACTGCGGCGTCACCGTCCCGATTTTCGTCGTTCCCCATGGGGTGAACGCCCGGGAGTTTCATCCGAACCATCCGAAGCTATCTTTGCCGGCAGCTGCAGGGAGGTTTGCGTTCGTGTCCGTCTTCGGCTTTCAGCACCGCAAAAACCCGGAGGGACTGCTGCGGGCGTACTGGGAGGAGTTCTCCTCCAAAGATAACGTCATACTGGTCATCAAAACGAACGGATACGCGGCTAATGAGACGGAGACGTGGATTAAAAGGCAGGTCATACAGTACAAAAAGAGACTGGGAATTCAAAAGGATACGGCCCCTGTCGTCATCATCGGCCGCCATATGAGTGAAAGCCAGCTAAAAGGCCTGTACGCGCTCGGCAATGCCTTCGTCCTCCCGACACGCGGCGAGGGTGTCGGACTGCCTTATTTAGAAGCGCTGGCAAGCGGCATACCCGTCATCGCTACCGGCTGGGGCGGGCAGATGGATTTCCTGACGCCCCGCAACGCCTTCCTGGTCCCGTATCAGCTCCAGAGCCCGGTGAGCAGCATGAACCGCGCCATTTCCAGAAGGTTCAGCAACCTGTTTGCGCAGAAGGGGCAGCGATGGGCCGAACCGGATTTAAACAGCCTCAAAAGGCTTATGAGGCAAGCGTACGAAAATCCCGGGCTTTGTAAACAAAAAGGAAGCCAGGGCCGAAAGGATATGCTCCAGCTGTCGTGGGACCAGGCCGGAATGCTCATGAAGCAGGCGATTGAAGAGACGATGCGTTCCAAGAAATAAAAGTGAAGGGCGAGGGTTAAAGGAAGGAGGAGAGAAACTTGCGTATCGTACTGTTGTGCGGGGGATCGGGAAAAAGGCTGTGGCCTTTATCCAACGAGATACGCTCCAAGGTATTCTTAAGGCTGCTGACCACAGAAGACGGAGTTAAAGAGTCGATGATCGAACGGATTTGCAGGCAACTGGACGAAGCGGGGCTGCTCCAATCCACCTGTATCGTCACCCACCACAGTCAAGCGGAGATTACACGCCGCTATGTCGGCGACAATATCCCGATCATCAGCGAGCCTTTTAAAAGAGGCACGTTCACGGCCGTCGCTTTGGCCGCCAGTTATCTTCATGAAAAGCTGCAGGCCGATCCGGACGAAACCATCTGCATCCTTCCGGCAGACACGTACGTCGACACCGCGTTCTTCCGGCTGCTGCACCGGTTTCCCGACGTCCTGGGCCGCTCCAAGGCCGATCTCGCTCTCCTCGGCACGAAGCCGGTGGAGCCTTCGGATCAGTTCGGCTATATCGTCCCGGCTCTGCCCAAGGCGGACGGCGAGTATGCTTTCGTCCAGCGGTTTATCGAAAAGCCCAATGTCCGCACGGCCCGCCGCCTCATGGCGCATCAGGCGATGTGGAACTGCGGCGTCTTCGCTTTCCCGTTGAGGTTCATGCTGACCTACTTGAAGGACAAGGGCCACCCTGTCCGGATCGAGGAATGGCTGATGAATTACGAACAGCTCCCCGAAGCCAGCTTCGACCGGGAAGTCGTCGAGACGACCCTCCCTGTCGTTGCCATGGAGTACGGAGGGCACTGGACCGATCTGGGCAGCTGGATGGCGCTTGCCGGCCATATGAAGGATCAAACGGTCGGACTCGGGCACATATCGGACGATTCCACGGATACCCATCTCATCAATGAGCTCCCCTACCCCATTGAAATTATTGGCGTCCCGGGTATTATTGCCGCGGCGAGCTCTGACGGCATCCTGATCGCAAGCAAGGAGCAAGCGAATCGGATCAAGAAACAGCTTGCCCTGGCGCCTCAGATTCCGATGTACGAAGAGAAGCGGTGGGGTTCCTGCCGGATCCTGAATTACGGAACCGATGCATCCGGCGTGGAGACGATGATCAAGCAGGTGCGTCTTGCCGCCGGCAAGTCCACAAGCTATCACGTTCATCACCGGCGGCAGGAATTGTTAACCGTGGTGACGGGCAGCGCGGAAATTATGATGAAGGAGCAGCGGTACCGCCTGAACGCCGGCGACATGCTGAAGATTCCGGCCGGCGCCAAGCATGGCATCAAGGCCGTTACTCCACTTGAGCTGGTGGAAGTCCTGCTCGGCTCCGATCTTGCTCAAGAAGATATCACCCGCATTGCCGTAGACTGGTAGAATGGCCCTGCGCTTGTGCTGCGATCTCTTATTTGCCCGGCATGGCGATGATCGATCATCCCGTTCGTCGCTATTGCATAAGCCGGCAGATTCCGGCTGAATTGAATACAAATGTGTGTCCCTCACCTATCGGTCTTAAAATGTCGTAAATTTGCAGTAGGAATTGTAACCGGCCAAGCCGAAGTAGTCATCGATTGAACATGATTCCGCGAATAGTGGAAAGGGAGGCCGATGATGGAGCCGATGGTGGAGCCGGTGATCAAGACGGAAAGAAAGTCGTTTACCTTGTTCGGATGTTCCAAAGCTCATGATCCGGGCAAGCCGTACCGTGAGACGATTTTCGAATTGTTTGACCAGGTCTGGCATGAAGTACGCAGCAAAGAACTCGCTCACAGGGGAATCAATCACGTCGTCTATGAGCAGGGAAATATGGTGTTTGCGGGAATCGAGCTGGTGGCACCGCCTGAGGAAAATTCCGTCTTGAAGAAAAAAGACGTCGTGCTCGAAAAATACACCTACGGCAAGCACATCGGGCCTTACAGCGAATTGGACGTAACGTACCGGCGTATTGATGCGCTCGTCCAAGCCGCCGGACAACACAAAGAGCTTCCCCTGATTGAGGTTTATGGCCATTGGAACGAGGATGAGTCCAAGCTGGAGACCGAAATCTATCATAATCTCATTTGATGGATCTCAGTGTGCGATGTTCGCTGGGATAATTGGATGACGAAATCAATCTTAGGAGCAGTTTGTCTACTGCTCCTTTTGCTATATAGAGGTTCGACCAGAACAGGGTTCTACTGCTGTTCTTCGTTAATTTTCTTGTCATTTTCATGCAAGTTTTTATCGATTTCCTGTATGATGATGCTATGAAAAAAATATTATCTTTCATGGATTGGGGTATATTCGCTCTTCGTTCGTACCATTATATTTTGCTGTTGTCCCGGGTTCTGGCAGCAAGTGAGTTTTCGAACCGAACGTTACTAAACGTGATCTGGCTGAGCATAGCCCTTGTCGCCCCTTTGCTGTTCTGGTTTCCTGGGCGCCGGATGAACAAAGTCTGGTTTTGCATATTGGAGCTATTGCTTGGCGGTTCTTATTATGTGAATTCTGTCATTCATCCGGACCTGGCTTCGAAAGCCGACTATTTGCTGCCGAGTCTTACCATCGGGTACTTATTAACCAAGCAAACCCTTTGGATCATTCCCTTACTTGTTTTCATTCCTTTTTCCTTTCAGTCTTCCCTAAGATTATCTTGGGAGCAAACCCTAGGGATCGGAACAGACAATCTGCTGTTCTGCTTCATCGGCATGTGGGCAAGCTTCGTAGCCAGTGCGTATAATCAGAAGAATAAACTGGCAGCCGAAGTGGAGCATCAAAATAAGCTCTTAACTCATTACTCGGCCGAGATCGAGAAAATGACTTTGCTTGAAGAACGCAACCGCATGTCCAAGGAGCTTCATGATACACTGGGGCATTCCTTTATTTCACTCATCCTGAGTCTTGATGCTTCTATTGCCCTTATGGATAGCAGGCCCGACGAGGCCAAAGACCGGTTAATTCGCTTAAGAACATTGGCTGAGGAAAATCTGGACGAAATGAGAAACATCGTACACGAGATGGGGGAAGAAGAGGAATCCAGTCTGATCCGACAGGTTGAATCCCTTGCGGCCCGTTTCCGGGAGCACACGGGTACGGCCCTGACTTTGAGTCTGCCGGGGACAGAGCGGTCCATACGTTTTGAAGTACGGCAAGCGATCCTTCGGGTCATCCAGGAATCCTTGACGAATGCACTAAAACATGGAAAGGCCACCCAACTGCATCTGGAGCTTGGATTTTCTGAGAGCCATCTGCTATTATCCGTTCAAAATAACGGCATGCCGATCGACAAGCTTAATTATGGCTTCGGCTTGACCACGATGAAACATCGGGTCGAGCGGTTGGGAGGCAGCTTACACCTATCATCTGGGGAGGGAACTCCCGTGATCACCGAAGTCAGATGCGAAATCCCGCTGAAAGGAGTGATGCCGCATGGTGAAGATTAAAGTACTGCTTGCGGATGATCAAGAGTTAATTCTCGAGAGCTTACATATCGTGCTGTCCATGGAACCGGATTTGGAAATTGTCGGTTTAGCCAGGAACGGGGAAGAAGCCGTAAAGGGCTGCGAGCAGTTTATGCCGGATATGGTGTTGATGGATGTCAACATGCCCGTCATGGACGGCGTCGCCGCAACAGCCCTGATCAAAGAACGAATGCCTGCAACCAAAATCATCATGCTGACCTCCTATAAGGAAGTAGAATATGTGTTAGCGGCGTTAAGCTATGGAGCAGAAGGTTATCTGCTCAAAGCCATTCATCCGAGAGATCTGGCTGCAGGCATAAGGGTGGTTCAGGCGGGAGGAACTTTAATTTCGCAGGAAATGGCGAGTAAAATGATCAAGAACATGAACAGTACCACCCCTGCGAAACATAATGAATTTGGGCTCACTGCCCGTGAAATCGAAGTGCTGCATAAGCTGGCTGCCGGCCTGCGTAATCAAGACATTGCCGAGGCATTGTTTCTCAGCGAAGGGACGGTTAAAAATTATATCTCATCGATTTATTCCAAGCTTAATGTGAAAGGACGGCGGGAGGCCGCCCGTAAAGCCCGGGATTCGGGAATAATGGATCGTTAAATGATGACCAAACGGCACTGTCTCTTTATGACTTTTTCAGCCTATACTCATAGCATCAAACAACAGAGGTGGCGATGTAAGACATGAAGAACAAAGTGTCATTTTGGCGTTTTCCAATCGTCTGGATGATTGTAGGGACCATCGGCATGAGTCTCATCGATACGTTATTCCGGCAGCTGACAGAGCGATTAGAGGGGATAGTCCCCCTTATATTTACATTAGTGATGGGATTTCTGGCCATGTTGGTATATAAGCTCACACTGACATACCTGGCCCGGCGGTCCACCCCCGAGATATCTAGACGGCACGCAGGGATCGAAACGGTTCTTGGCGTACTAACCGGGGCGATTTTTATCGCAGCGTCCGCTATTATTATTATTGCTCTGGGAGGGTACTCCTTTCAGTGGGCAGGTTCCGGGAATACGGGTTTTGTTCTAATAACTACCATTCAAACAGCTTTAGGAGCAGCCATTGTCGAGGAACTTATCTTTCGTGGACTTCTGTTTCAGGCTATGGAGCAATGGGGGGGAAAAGCGCTCGCCCTTGCTGTGACCTCTCTATTCTTTGGGGCTGCCCATCTTGGAAATGCCGGGGCAACATTATGGAGCGCGTTCGCCATAGCCCTGGAAGCAGGTGTTCTGCTCGGAGCCGCTTTCCTGTGGCGGCGGAACTTGTGGTTTACCATGGGACTGCATTTTGCCTGGAATGCCATGGAAGGCTTGCTTGGTATTCCTGTTTCCGGACACGCTGCCGCAGGTCTATTTACTGTAAAAGTGAACGGCGCCGCCCTTCTCACAGGGGGCGACTTTGGACTTGAGGGCTCTATTGTTCCGGTTGTAGTCAGTCTTCTGCTCTCCATTCCTATGCTAATTGGGGCTGCACGGAATCAAAGGAGTAACGTCGGGAACCTTCCTGTACCAAAGTCACAACAGACCTGATCCTCTAACATAAATTTCAGATCTAGCATGGTGTCGACAAGATGGGGGGCTTTCCCCGGAACAGACCTTGATCTTCAGCTGCCCCCCGAACATTTCGAATCATCATTTCGGTTTTCGTCAAGCATGGTTAACCCGCTGCTCTATTCCATCAAGCCATAAGGAAATTCCAGAGTTAAACAGTTCATCCGAACCAATTAACTTAAATATACCTTCTCCGTGCATCCGTTGAAGCAATTTAAATTGCGATAGATCCACATGGGTACTCTCGTTATGTTCTTCCTCTAACGATATCTGTAACTTTCGTTGTTCATATTCTTCAACGACAAAATTGATGACGTAGTTCAACACATGGGTCGTATATGAAAATTTTTGTTTATCCGTCAACGATGTTGGTTCGATCATCTGCAATAGAAATTCAAACAGTTCCATAAAGTCAGCCTCTGGCCTTGACTTCATCAGAAGCTGACCGGAGCAAGGGAATTGCTGAAGCTTGCTTCGAATGACCGCTGCGCTTAGCTGAAGCTTTTCTCGCCAGTCTCCTTGCTTGGGAAGATCACTTATGATTGCTCTTGAAACCAGATTGGCCAACGTTTGATAAAGGACTTGCTTACTCTCGAAGTACCAATAGATCGTGGGGGCTTGAACATTCAATTCCTTGGAAAGGTTTCTCATCGTAAAATTTTCGATTCCCTGGTCGGCGAGAAGCTTCCATGAGGCTGCAATGATTTTCTCTTCGCTGATATGTGGCCTGCGTTTAGGCATAAAAAACATTCCAACTCCATTCCAAAAATTCGTATATGACTTATTATACTCTATATCGTTATTCCTCCAATTCTACATCTTCAGCGGGCAGCGGCTTCTGGTTGAACATGCTTTCTCCTGCTTTCGAGGAGAGCCGAACATCCCGCATCCCACGTTCAATGGCACTCACTTCATAATCGCGTAAAGCGGTCAAAAGCTCCTTTTTCCCGTTTTTCACGTTGATTAATTCCTTCGAGAGCTCATAGGCATCAAAAAGTGCCGCATTCCCACCGATACCTGCCGGTGTCATGGGATGCAGGGCATCTCCCAGCAAAACCAGAGGAGTCGTTTCTTTCCAAGGCTTATACGGCAGAACATTACGGAGGTGATAGACAGCCGTTCTCTCGGGATCCGCTAATTCCAACATCCGTTTTACTTGTGAATGCCAATGTTTGGTTTTCTCCTGCGTAAAGGATAACAATTCAAAACCGTTCCATTGGAAGAGCTGCTCATCAGGAATCCCAAACCATTCAGGCGAGCACGCAAACACAGCGTACAGGTAATCCTGTTGAGGAGAAATCTTCACATTAAGGGACATCAATTCCGGTAATTGTTCAATATTCGGCTTGAAAGCCATGTCTTCAAGAAGAAGGGAAAGTGGAGCATCTCCTTCTGGATTGGTAAGGCGTCTCATACTGCCATCCCCAATGAGCATATTCAGCTCCTTCCTCCGCTCATCATCCAGAAATACCTTGGTATAAAGAGCCCTGCCCCCCGTATCGAAAATGTTCACCCCAGGTTTGTACTGATGCCGGACTTTGGAGCCTCCCCCGTCGGCACCAACCAGGACATCCGCATCCATATGCTCCCCATGTTCGAACCATGCTCTTAAGCGTCCGTTTTCTAACCTTTCATAATGGGTAAACCGGTATCCGAAACGGATCTTGTCACCTAGTTCGCCAAGCAACACTTCACGGAAGGTGAACCGATTTACGGATGGTGTGGCTTCTGCTTTGTTGTACATTGGATGCTGTTCTTCTGTGGGTTCCAAAGAACTGGGATCTAAGAAAACAGGGTGTGCCGGTCTAAATACAGATGTTTCCATATAGAGATCATACAGTTTTTCAGGAAGACAAAAACGCAGTGCCTTTGATCCGTTCTCATTGATTTTGATTCGATATCCGGTTTGGACAAAATGGTCTGCATACTCACGTTCACAAACAAGGAAATCAATGTGATTTTTTTTCAAACCTTGTGCCAAAGCCAGTCCGCCCAGACCGCCACCGATAATTAGGACAGATAGTGAATTCATATCATTTCATCATCCTTTAACTAAGTTAGATTTATCTTCCATCGTTATATTAATGGTGCCCCTCGCTGTTTGTCAATGATTTTGGGAGGACTCTGCCGACACTTCTCGTGATTTGGAGTCTGCATTGGTAGGGGGTTGTACAGCAAAAAGCCCCACATGTTCACCTCGAACATGTAGAGCCTACTATTCCTGGAGCAGCAGATTGGATTACGCAAAAGGCTGGAACATTTGGCCGGCATTCGCAAGGATCAGTGCAATATTCAGTACGGCAAAAAACAAAGCCGGCGCCGTTTGGCCAATCGGATCTTTCGTGCGGATATGCACCAGGCTCGCCACCAGCATCGTAACGCCAAGCCACACTCCCGCCCATGCGACCAGTCCGGTATACCAGTAGCCGGCGATAAGCGCGGCGGCACCTGCCAGTTGAACCAGACCCGTTACCTTAAGGAACCATTGCGGCAGGTGAAGGTGTTCGAACATGTCTGCCCAGTACTTCGCCCCTATCATTTTTGCGGTACCCGAAAACAGGTAGTAAGCAATCAGCAAAGATTGAAGAACGATGGTAAAAATGGTCATTTCGATCTCCTCCTATTTGATCACAGTAATAATGCGGATTACAGCTCAGCCAATACCACTTCAAGCTGGTCGGCCATCTTGACCCAACCGAGTCTGGCCCCGTTATACGACAAGCTCTCGCTTTCAAATCCGGTATGCTCTAGATGAAGGTGGGTTGCGCCGTTGGATGAATGGAGCGTCCATGTAACGACCGTACTTACTCCCGCGGTTACCCAGGTGTAGGATAGGCGATGGGGTTCTTCCACGACCAGCACTTCTGAATCGACGATTCCATCCCATACTTTCGACGGTTTGGCCCGAAATTGAAAGTGATGGCCGACAACCGGCTTAAAGTCGTTATCCATCACCCATTTCGCAAGCATGTTGGAATCAGTCAATGCAAGCCATACTTTCTCAATCGGACTATCGAATTGAAAATCCAGCTTCACTTCCGGTTTCATTCCTCTTCCTCCTTCAACAATTGACTCAGCTTCGCCGATCCTTGGTTCCAAAAAGCCGTGTGAAAAGTGACCCCATCTTCAATTTCTCTCAGAGGCTCTGCGTTTAATCGATACCTCGTTTCCCGTCCAGCCTTGCGGTGCCTGACCAGATCGGCGGCTTTGAGGATCGCCAGATGTTTGGAAACGGCTGTCCGCCCCATCTCGAAATGCACCGTTAATTCGTGTAAGGGCAATTCATCCGCCTCGGCCAGCAATCTAAGCAGCTTGCGCCGCGTCGGATCAGCAACCGCGGCATATACATCCCTCGCTTCATGCTGTTCATCCATTCCCATCATCCCTATTCTGCCCGATGATAGGACACCATATGGTGTCTTATGAATTCATAATAAGACACCTAGTGGTGTCATGTCAATCCCTTCAGTACAGATTGGGCAAGAGAATATGTAAGGCTTGACCCCGCTAATGTGACCACCGAATATGCCGGCCATCAATCAATGAAAATAGCTAAGGACCATTCTTTGCAGGATGGCCCTATGGCAATACATACGCGCCAACCCAACTATTATTTCCAAATGAAGGGAAATTACAGGCGCTTGACTTGGAGTCTACTCCAAGGGCTATCCTATAGATGTCCGGACGACAAGGAAATGAAAGGAGAAGACATGTCGCGACAATACTCCATTTCCCAAATAGCAGAACAAACGGGTTTGACTCCCGATACCCTTCGGTATTATGAAAAGATTGGACTGATTCCATCCCCCGGACGCGGGGCGGGCGGATCGCGTTTATATACCAAAGAAGACATCGGCAAAATTCATTTTCTTCTGCATCTCAAAAATACCGAGATGCCGCTTAAAAACATTCAGGAGTACATCAAGGCGTATGACGCTCAGGATGAGGAGCTGTGCTATCGTCTGCTTGAAGAGCACCGAATCCGCATTGAAGCACAAATGGCCGCATTGAACGAAACACTACAAATCGTCAAGTATAAGCTGGATCACTTTCAAGAAATCAAAGACGGTTAAACGAAAGGAAGATAACGAACATGCAGAAAACTCCCCAAACACCGATCGGGTCCGGATTTGGACCGCGGACGACAGCCGTCGAAGCACTCGGACAAGCCGATTTGACCGGACAAACGGCGGTCATTACCGGCGGACATTCCGGACTGGGTCTGGAAACGGCAAGAGTGCTCGCGGAAGCGGGGGCTAAGGTCATTGTCCCGGCCCGATCCCTTACAGCAGCTCAGGCGGCCATTGCCTCCATCCCTGGCGCAGAGGCGGAGCTGCTGGATTTAACCGATCCGCAGTCCATCGATTCGTTTGCGGAGCGGTTTATCCGTTCCGGACGGCCGATTCATATGCTGGTCCACAGCGCCGGAATTATGGCCGTTCCCCAGCAGTATGACAGCCGGGGCAACGAGCTTCACTTTTCCACGAACTATTTGGGCCCTTTCCGCTTAACCGCGCGGCTGTGGCCGGCACTCCGGCTGGCCGGCGGGGCACGTGTGGTCGTGGTGTCTTCCCGGGCTCACCAGTTCAGTCCTGTAGTGTTCGAAGACATCCACTACAAGGAGCGCAGCTATGATAAATGGTCTGCCTATGGGCAGTCCAAAACCGCAGATGCCCTATTCGCGGTGGAGCTGGACCGGAGAGGACAGGCCTATGGCGTCCGGGCATTTTCGGTGCACCCGGGTTCGATTGTCACCTCGTTAGCCCGGCATTTGTCGGATGACGAACTGATGACCATGGGTGCAATCAACGAGCAGGGAAAACGGCAGTACACCGAATACGATAGCGAACGGAAGACCGTGCAGGAAGGGGCGGCCACTATCGTATGGTGTGCAGCCAGCCGTCAGCTGGACGGTATGGGAGGCGTATACTGTGAAAACGTCGACGTCTCTCCGCTCATTGATGAAGATCAGGTTAGCATACCCGGCGTGCATCCAAGCGCCGTTGATGCAAACGCCGCTGAACGTCTGTGGAGCGTTGGCGAAGAAGGGACAGGCATTCATTTTGACATTTCATAATCGGAGGGTAAGAAATAACGCTCAACTTATCTCTCGAATAAAAATCCTGAACCGGCAAGGTTCAGGATTTTTATTGTTTGAGACGAACATCATACTCTGGTATGCCGTTTTTACCGTTGGGAGATGCGAAGCATCTGACCGATAGAGCAGCAGCCCTTCACATTATTTAGAGGGCACTACGTTGGCCTATACTTGCCTACGTTTACGCTACCGTATTGCTGATCACCTTCAGAAAACCGTTCTTTCCGGCCGCATCCACTAACGATTGAATGGAGTCTCTTGCTGCACCGCTGAACAGGTACCATTGGTCCTCGGCAGCATCATACAGGAGAACCTCCGGGTAGCCGGTCAACAGTTCATCGGGAAATGCGCGAACAAGAGAATAAACATCAAACCGCTGCACGCTGCTCCCCTTCACATCCAGAAAATCATACTGCGCACTTTTTTGATACGACCCGGGTACGTCAATGTTCGCCATCCACGAGTAACTTGCGGGGGCATCGACTTTGGCGCCTTTGTTCCGTACAAAAGCGTCATAAATGGCTGCGTTATACGCATTTCCTTTAAGCTGCTGAACGACGCCACCCATTGTCATGTGGTATTCGTACTGCAGTGCTTTTACTTTTACGTTATGAATCACGAGTGGCGCGGTTTCGACCGTAACCATCGAGCTGCTGTAATTCACCTGACAGCCGAACGTTTCGGCGAGAAAGCGGAGCGGAACCATCACCCGATTGTTCTTGATGTACGGCTTGACATCCAGCTGCACCGCTTCACCATTTTTTACGGCCGCCGTGCTGTTCGTTTCCAGCGTCACTTTCATGCTGCTGTTGGTCAGCGTCACTTTCGAATTCGACCAATCGACCTTGGCCCCCAAATTTTCACTGACCACACGCAAAGGCACCATGGTACGCTTGTTTTTCGTCTCCGGCTTCACATCGGACGCCACCGCGACGCCGTCAATTTGGATGGGATGGTTCGCTGCATAAACAGGCGACGAGGCGATCGCGAGAATGAATGCAAAAATAAGGCTTAGGATGATCTTCTTCATGTTTTGTCATCGCTCCTTCTAATAAGTTTCTATCTTATCCAATCCCCATCCCTTATCCTACCCATTTCTATTATTTATGTTAAGCGTAAACAGGCAATTCCTCCGTACAGTCATGCAGGAACATTTGTCCCTCGCTTCCCTTTCTGTAATAATCAAGTCATCAAGACTGCGACGACCAAAAACGGTTATGGAGGTAGATTCTATTGATCACTGGTGAAAAGGTCGAACTGCGCCCCGTCTCCCTGGATGATTACAGACGGGCATACGCCTGGAGAAATGATGAGGAAACAGCCAAGCTGGAAGCGGGTTCGGCCATGTTCTTGTTCAGCCATGTCCCACTGGAATATCTGGAGGATGCCTATAGGAAGGAGATCATGGAGCTGGATAAGCGGGAAAAAGGACGATTCTCCATTTATACGCGCGGTGAGCACCCCGAGCATATCGGTTTTATTGAGTATCGAGACGTGAACATCGTCTCCCGCCGCTGCACCATCGGAATCGGCATTGGAAACAAGGACTTCTGGGGACAAGGCTGGGGATCGGATGCCCTGAAGGCACTGATCCGGTATGTGTTCCAGACGATGAACCTGAGACGTGTCCAACTCGAAACATGGGGCGGCAATGCAAGGGCCATCCGTTCCTATGAGAAATGCGGTTTTGTTATTGAAGGAAGGCTGCGCGAGCATTCCTATATTGATGGGCAGTACGTCGACAACATCTTGATGGGGCTCTTGAAAGAGGACTTTAAGTGAGGGGAATGCAGCAGCTAAATCTTAAAAAAGAGGGCTGAAGAGCCCTCTTTTTTGTGCTGCTTATACCAGTGGGATGAAGTACCTTATCTCTTCCAATTCTGTGTACAAACCTGCGGATTCATATAGTGATAAGGCTGTTTTGTTTGAAATTATTACCATGAGATTCGCGTTATTTTAAATGATTAGACCGGAGATATCTTCCAACACGAGGCGGGTTCTATTATCATCCCTAGTCAATCTGCCTAACGGCCATTACGAGCTTACGCCTTCCTCAGCCTTTTTCCCCGCGATCAGCAGTTGGACCCCGATCATTGCCACAATAATAACGAGCATGACGAGAAGCGCAGCATGAAAGCTGCCGCTGTAATCATGGATCGTTCCCACCAGCAGTGGGCCGAATGCGCCGATAATGTAACCTCCACATTGAGACATCGCAGCCCACGCCCCGGCCTCCTCCGAGGTGTTCGTCTCGACAATCGGCAGCATCAACGCCAGCGGGAATAATCCGCCTGCCCCGATTCCCAAACAGATGATAGCCGGCAGCATGGGCAGATGGAACAATAACATCACAATGCCGATCAACTCAAACACACTGCATAGAACCAAAAACAATCTTCTTTTGCCAAAGCGGGAAACCAGACCCGGAACGATTAAGGAGACAGGAACTTGGATGATCGTAAAGACGGTAAGGAACACCGCCGAGCTCGACGGACCGTACCCGAAGCTGTGGGCTATCGGTGAAATCCATGCGGTAATGGAGTAAAACATGCTCGCCATAAAACCGAAAAATAACGTTAATAATATCGCTCTTTTATTACGGAGGGGAAGCCTGGAACGAACCAGACCTTTCCGATCGGCCCTGCTGCGGACAAACACCGACCAGATCAGGAGCGCAATAACACCCAAAATGGCCCAGCAAGACAAGGTCAACGTTAAGCTGTGATGGCTTCGCTCGTATATCGGAATGGACAAGGCGGACGCTAAAGCTGCCCCTACGGTCATCGATGCGGAATATATACTGACAATGCCGGGCTTCGTCGGGAAATACTTTTTAATAAAACCGGACAGCAAAGGCCCTGCCAAACTAATCCCGACCCCGCCTATCAACGCAGTAACCACCAGGATCGTAACGGAGCCGACGATTCCCCGCAGAGCGGTGCCTCCTGTAATGAGCAGCAAGGCGATGACAATGGTGCGCTCCAGACCCAACCGGTCACTCAGCGCCGTCGCTGCGGGAGCAAAAATCCCCATACATAATACAGGCAGCGTCGTGAGCAGACTTGCGGTCAGTCCGCTCATTCCCAAATCGCTCTGCATTGTACCGAGCAAAGGGGCGACAGACGTAAGAATGGGCCTTAGGTTCAAGGCTGCGATAAATATAGCTAATAATAAATAGAACTTTCTCATCGATCTCCTCCACCCATCTGCTTCTTTATGTACATTCAGTATATGGAACCACCATTCATTGTTCAATCCTATAATTTATATTATTATGATAGTAAAATACTATTAAAATCAGGAGACCTTGCATGGACACTCGAAATATACAGTACTTTATGGCCGTATATGAGCATCTTCATTTTACGAAAGCCGCCGATGATCTAGGCATCTCCCAGCCCACACTAAGCCAGCAGATTCGCATCCTTGAAGCGGAGTTCGGCATGCCGCTCTTCGACCGCATCGGCAAGAAGGTGGTTGTGACCGAAGCCGGTAAGCTTCTGCGGGAGTATGGAACGAAAATGCTGCAGGCGGAACGGGATGCCAAAAATGCCATCAAGGAGCTCCAGTCCGGCAAACAAGGCACCGTTCGGCTGGCCGTGCTGCCTTCTGACCTGGATTTTCAGCTCGTTCCACTGTTTGTCCAGTTCAAATCCACATATCCTGACATCCAGCTGCAGGCCTTCTCGACGATCTTCGTCCAGGACGAAGTGCTTAACCATAAAGTTGATCTCGGCATTGGATTGCGCGGGCCGGTTGATAAAAGGCTGACCCATATTCCGCTTGGGTGCGAGCCCTATCATGTATTCGTGAATTCGGCAAGCGAGCTCGCCGGCAGGAAGGGGATCACGCTGGAGGAACTGAAGAACCACGCCTTAGTGATGTATCCAAAAGGGTATCTCGGCCGCGATCTGGTTGATGATGTATGCAGACAAGAGGGCTTCGAATTAACGACGGTGATGGAGGCCAGTTCAGCCTCCTCGCTGCTGCAACTAGTATCGGCCGGGATAGGCGCGACGATTCAACCGGCTGGATTACTCAGACAAAATCCGGAGCGGCCCGAAATTGCATCCATCCCGATTACTGGACCGACGCCGGTGCGTCATCTCGAGCTGATGTACTATGCGGATCGATTTATTAGCGGCTCCCAGCAGCAATTGACGAAATGGCTGATTGATTACTTTCACGCCAACATAGGCCAGAATCCGCATGACGCAAACAATTAGGTGGACGCGTGTCATACTGTTATTTCCCGGATCCATGCATACTCCAGACCAATCAAAAATGTGCCAATGGTACGAATATCGAGCGACAGGCGTACTGAATAAAAGCCCGAATCACCTGCCGGTAGATTCGGGCTTAGCATGCTCTATTCCTCGAAAAGCTGATTTTTATCCGCCCCGGAAACGTTTAGCAGAATGTCCGTCGAATTGGCAACCAGCCTGAACTGATTGTCATTTACCTTTTCCGCCGCAGCGGCTACGGATGCACCTTGGAGCTGGCGATTAATGGCTCCAACCAAGGCATCCATGGTGGCATACCGCGAAACTAACGTGACGGTGGCCGTATGCTCCCCATCACTCACATTAAACGTACGATTCTTGCTATGGTCGATATCGGTTCCGTTATATTGGCTCTGCGGAAAGAAATATTCCCAGTCAGCTCCGCCTAACGTAACGGAGGACGCTGAGCCGGTGCTGAACGCAAAGATCGAGAACGTATCCCCGAATCCGACGGCACCCAAAGTTCGCTTCCCCAGGTCGATTCCATGCGCATTGCAGTAATCCTGAATAAAACTGTCGACGGCCGAGCCCACGACTTGCCCTGCAGTAAACTCGCCTAGGGGAATATTCCATGTCAAATCGACAGGGATCGTTATCTTCCCGTCGCTGATCGTGAAATGTTTGGGCGTGCTTTGGAAGTCAGTCGTTTGGACCTGGAAGCTCTCCCCCCGAGCTTGCGTTGCATAGATGGTGGAAAAGTCCAAGTCGGCGATGGCTTTGCTCGTGATCGTCTCCGGTTCGCCAGTGACAGCCTTGACGCGAATGGTAATCTCTTTCGTATCGGAAGCAGCTCCTGCGGCGATGGTCGCAACGAGGACGACGTCCGTATTTTCGTTCAATCCTTCGCGCTTTACGCTACCGGTCGTTATATCCACGATCGATGATTGCCCCATGTTTTTCAGGGTCCAAGTAATTGTCGCACCGTCTTGGGCGCTTGGCAGCTCGATCTTTTCCGCAACGCCGTTGTAAACGATCTGCAGATTCCCTTTAGCTACGGCCACGATGTTCAAATCCCTGATCATGTCCTCGGCATCCGTCAGTTTGCCGATATCGCCTACCCGTGTCTTTTGGCTATCCGTTAAACTATCGTAATGGGCGCGGGCTGACGTTACAGCCGGTTCATCTGTCAGCTTGATATCCGCTTTCGCCGGCAATGCTGCGATTTCCGCTCGGACCGGAGCTGCCGCCTGCTCATCCAACGCTGCTTGGGCTTCCAGTTCAGCAATCGCTTGTTCGGCTTCCGTCAATTTGGCGATGCCGCCTACCAAGGCTTTCTGCGCATCCGTTAACGCATCATAGTGTGCCCGGGCTTGAACGATGGCCGGTTTGTCGGATAACTTGATATTTGCTTTTGCAGGCAATGCTGCGATTTCTGCTTTTACCGGTTCTGCAGCGGCTTGATCCGGATTCTGATGTGGAGTTTCTTCTCCGCCGCCGGAGGGTGCGCCCCCGCCGGAAGATGGCGTCGACGGCGTCGGTGTTGTTGGTGTTGGTGAAGGAGTTGTGGGCGACGTCGGCGTTGTGGGCGGTACAACGGGCGGCTGGGGGCTGCCTTCGTCCGCCTTTGCCTTGTCGTTCATAAACTGGACCGTCACCAGGGCTGCGTCCTGGCGGGTCGCCCGATTTCCGGGATTGAAGGTACCGTCGGGGTATCCATGAATGAGTCCCAATTCAACGGCAGCGGCGACGGCATCTTTGGCCCATGCGGAGATGGATGCAGCGTCGGAGAACGTTAAATTACGGCCTTTTCCTGCAGGGTTGACGCCTAGGGCGTTCACGAAAATCACCGCCATTTGCTCGCGGGTGAGGTTCTGCCCCGCTCCGAAAATCCCGTTCCCCATGCCTTTGAACAATCCTGCCTTGAACGCCGCTTCCACGGCAGCATAGGCATAGTTTTCTTTCGGCACGTCTTTGAAGGTCGGCGTTACCGGCGGATGGCTAAGGTCCAATTGGAGTGCCTTGGCCATGATGATCGCAAAATCCTGCCGCTGGATATCGCTAGTCGGATTGAATTTTCCATCGCCTGTTCCGTGGATGATTCCTTTGCTGACAAGCTCATTTATCGCGTCTTTGGCATAACTGTTTGAAATGTCTGATAGGGGAGCATCTCCGTATGCATGCGGCACCAGAGCGCCTAGTAGGGCGGCGGCGGATAGAATCGATATCGATTTCCCTTTTAAACTCATCTGAATATTCCCTCCCCAATAATAAAATCGCTAGAATCAACGCGTTGATCTGCTGACGACATAAGCCCCCAAGCCCCTCCCTTGCATCCTTATTGATGGTTTTGAGCTGTATTTTAATACTATAAAACGATTTTGGGTAATAGAAAATCCCCCGTAAGGGGGACGCCGGGGGAAGTTGTCCCCCCAACTATTTTTCAGGAACATCCGCCTTTGAGTAATACCGAACAGTCTTCCCGTTTCTTTCTGCATACTCAATTTCTCTTTCCGTGCTGCTCCCAATATAACCTCCGACATCAATGACAAAGATTTCATCGGACATATCAATTTTTTTGAAATGAAGATCGCCGAGCAGTTCTGCCTGTTCTGGCGTCAATGCCATTCCTTCACTCTGCTCAAAAAACGCTAGGCTTATTACAATATTTCCCTTAAGCGTTAAATAAGCGTTGACCTGTTCAAATTGCCTTTTGAATTTAGTAGATCCGCATAAAGTGATTACTCGCATCATTTCACCCTCTCTAAAGAGCAAACTTTCTATTCGTCATCATACCATTTTAACCAGCCTTCAAATAGACGCCCTTCGGTCGCTGTGTTAGAATTCCTTCATGTGGAAAAAGAGGAGTGAAGCAACATGCCAAAAGACCAGCTGCAGCAATTCATTGCTCTCCGTGAACAGGGGCGCGCCAACCAGGATCAAGAGCTTCTGGCCGATGTACGCGCCAGGCTGCTGGAGCTGCTGAATGAAGATCCGAATGATGCGCAGGTGAACTACCAGACCGCAATCGCCCATGACAACTCGGGATTGGGAAAAGAAGCCATCCCCTACTACGAACGCGCCCTGCAGCTCGGCCTTTCCGGTAACGATCTGGAGCGCTGTCTACTCGGTCTGGGGAGCACCTACCGGTACTGGGGCCAATATGAGAAGTCGATCGCAACGCTCCGCAGGGGCGTTCAGGAGTTCCCTGACAGCCGTGCACTCCAGGTTTTTCTGGCCATGGCGCTGTACAACGGCAAGCAGTATAAGGAAAGCGCCGAACTCCTGATTACCAATCTCATGGCATCGACCTCAGATGAAAAGCTGCTTTATTTCAAGCGCGGCATTTTGGCCTATACGGAAGACTTGGACGAAACCGCAGAGTAAGCAGCTCTCCGTTAAATCTGGGGCGGTTCAGCGTCTAACCCTCGTCGTTCTCATGAATCTCGCACGTGAGCAAACAGCCTGCCGGTATACATCGGCAGGCTGTTTCATTGCAGATACCATGCAGGTATTCTGCTTCTATTCACTTTTTAGCGGCGTAGAGAAAGGACTTCGCATCTACCCCCGCCTGCTGAAATTCCCAGTCTCCATATATATTCACCTGCTGAAAGCCAGCAGCAAGCAGATCCTTCCTCAACGTCTCCCTCTCCCTAAAAATCAGCGTGTCCTTTTCGCTCTGAATCTCATGGGTATCCAGATTTTCATTAAAAGTATCGTACGTGACCAGAGGCAGATGGACAGAGGTCGTTTCATGCCAGGTTCTGATGTTCGCCTTCGTTGCCGGATCCACAACTTCACGGAGAGAATGTTCCTTGGTCCAGCGCTCCCAGGCGCGTGCGAGGGGATTTCTGGTGTCGAACAGCAGATATCCTCCCGGCCTCAAGGACTGAAAAATGTTGCGCAGCGTGGCTGTCCATTCCGTGTCCGTCACAAAAACCTGCGCCACGTTGGACGTCATCATCACCAAATCATAATGCTCCGTCCCCAGGTTATCGGACGTTCCAACCTCCCATAGCACGGCGTTCTCCGTGTCCTTCTGCTTGGCGATCCGAATTGACGCCTCGTCGGGATCCAAACCGGTCACGTGATAACCTTTACCCGCCAAATGCAGCGTCAGCCTTCCGGTTCCGCAGCCTAAATCGGCTATTCTGTCAGGCTTGATCCGCTCAATAATGCGCACGAAAAACGTGTCGTCCTTCCCCCATCGGTTCAATTGATCGTAAATTGATTCGAACATCATTTGCCCCCCGCTTCCTTCCTGAATTTTCGCTACACTGATCATAATTCATTGCCCATCAGGGAGATAGGGAAAGAAAAAATATAGCCGTTAAATATCCGTGCAGAGACATGGAATGCAGCAAATCGGATCGCTTTCCGTCACCTTATCCTTCTCCCAGCGAGTCGCGCAGGTGCTGGACATCGCTCATCGGCGGCCGTCCGAATAAACGGGCGTATTCCCTGCTGAATTGGGAGGGACTCTCGTAGCCGACCCGAAATCCGGCCGTTGCAGCATCCAAGCCTTCCGTTAGCAGCAGCCGCCTTGCCGTCTGCAGCCGGATCGTTTTTTGATACTGCAGCGGGCTCATCGCCGTTACCCGTTTGAACTGCTTGTGAAAGGTCGTCGGGCTCATGTTGACTTGAGCGGCCAACGCTTCAATCACCAGCGGCTGGGAGTAATCTCTGTTGATCCGATGGATGGCGCTTGAGATGCCCTGGGCATAGCTTCCGATCACCGCAAACTGCCTGATCAGCGCTCCCTGCTCACCCTGCAGTACCCGGTAAAATATTTCCCGGATGACGAGCGGAGCCAGCATCTCAATATCTGCGGGTGTCTCTAACAGACGGACAAGGCGCAGGACCGCATCCAGCAAGGGAGGCGTGGACGGCTGAACCAAAATGCCCCGCCCTCCAGTCTCTCCCTTTTCTTGTGGCGAAGGGCTGGACTTCTTGTTGATATCCACCAGAACGTCGGGACTCAGCGTCAGTGCCAAGCTTAAATAAGGAATCTCCGGCGAAGCCTCGATAATTTTCCCGATCACCGGCAGATGGACGGAGGTCACCATATAGGTACCGGGTTCAAGCAGGAAGCTGTCTCCGGCTAATGCGGCTGTTTTGGAGCCTTGGGCAATGATGTACAGCGAGGGCATGTTGATCGTATGCGTCGGTTCGGATTCCTTGGACAAACGCCGGAAGCAGAGCCCAGGAATCGCTGTGGTATGCACGCCGTCCACCAGCGCATAACGCGCAATTAGCCGGGCTAATTCAGAAACGTGTTGGTTCAAGGCAGGATCCGCTCCTTTTTATTCAACCTAAGATACATTGATTATATACCACTGCCGGACAGGATTAGGCAAGGATCGCACAAGAATGGTCTACTTGGTTTCATCTGATTTTTCTTATCATGGGAAAAGCAAAGCACAAATATCAGATGAAAGAAGGACTGAAGCTGTGAATAGAAACGATGAAATGATGTCAGGAATCAGAGGTAAAGTCATTGCCATCACAGGCGCAAGCGGCGGAATTGGCGAGGCAGCGGCCGTACGGCTTGCGGAGCGTGGAGCGAAGCTTGTCCTCGGGGCGCGTCGTGCGGATCGGCTCAAGGACATCGTAACGCGGATCGAGAGCCGCGGCGGAGAGGCAGTATATGCAGGCATAGATGTAACCAATCGCGACGACCTGTCCCACCTGGTGCAGCTGGCTTGCGAGCGGTTTGGCAAACTGGACGTGCTTATTAACAATGCAGGAATCGGACCGATTTCGCCGCTCGACGAGCTGCGCGTTGAAGACTGGGAAGCGATCCTCGACGTCAACACAAAAGGCGTGTTATACGGGATTGCCGCTGCGCTGCCTGTTTTTCGTAAGCAAAACTTCGGCCATTTTGTAAATATCGCTTCTACCGCTGGACTGAAGACCGTGGTGAACCAGGCGGTTTATTCCGGTTCCAAGTTTGCCGTTCGCGCCATCTCTGAAGGACTCCGGCAGGAAGCTGGCGGCCGCATACGCGTAACGATCATTTCCCCGGGCGTTGTACAGACGAACTTTATCGACGGGATACCCAATCAAGAAGTGAAAGATCAGCTGACAGCGGTTAGAGACGGACTGGGATTACCCCCGGATGCGGTTGCCCGCGCGATCGCTTTCGCGATTGAGCAGCCGGCTGATGTGGATATCAACGAGATCGTGATCCGTCCTACGGCGCAGGTGTAAAGGATACCCGGTTAAAGATTACACCCTTGCCTCCTTTGTCATCCATTCAAATTTTGTGAACAAGTTTTGTGAACAAGTCAATCGGTAGTTTGGGAGTCAAGCCCCGGATGTATAGACGCAGGCTGGAAGTTGCATCCTAAAGACAAATGGATTGTAGACAAGGGAGGCATCGAAACGGAATGGAAAAGGATAACCACTCAGCCAACGAAGCTGAAGCGAAGGAACAAGCCGCGAAAGCAAACCATAACAAGGTTTCGGAAGTCCAGGACACCGAATTTGCCGGAGAACTGAGCCGCAGCGACATCAAGTCCGCGTTCAAAAATCCGATTACCGGCGAAGAGCGGTTATATTAATCGAGCTGCACCGTAAATCAATGTTTGGCCCGGATTGGGGAGCAGTAAAAAATAAGGTTAATCTTAAGCGCAAGGAGCGCTGTAAGATTAACCTTTTGTATTTGGATGCCGGCTCTGCGGCAGCACCAACAGCAGGTCACCGTCCCAGCTTTCTTTGGATCACTTCCGTCTCCCTTAACTCCCTGCGCTGTTTAGGTGCTGTAGGGATCAGCCAGAAAGTCGTTCACCGCTTGAGCATAACCATGTAAATCATCGGAGTGGACACCGTGACCGCATTGTTCGAAAACGACAAGCTTCGTGCCCGGTCTTCTTGCCTGCATGCGTCTCGCCTGTTCGGTATCCAGGATGAAGCTCCTGCCGCCATGAATCAGGAGGATCGGGCAGCTTGAACGCAGCCAGTCATCCCACCACACCCCGTTGGATTGAGGGACGGATACCTGCAGCCCTTTCAAATCCGTTCGGAAGCCCCAGCCCCATTCATCCTCCAGCACGCTTTCGGCAAAATAGTCGATCGCCCGGAGTCCTGCACTGGCAAGCGATTCCCTCAGCTGCTTCAAGGAAGGCGACCGGAACGGAAGCTTGGCGGCAAAGGAAAAGTCCGCGTTAATCTCCGCACCGATATCCTCCACGATCAGAGCCGTCACCAGTTCGGGATAACGTGCCGCGAATTGATAAGCATTTAATCCACCCAAAGAATGCCCCAAAATCGTAACCGGCTGTCCCCCGAACTCCGACTGGACCAGATTCCAAATATCCATTACGTAATCTTCCCTCGCGTATTCCTGCCCGGGAGGATGGCCGCTCCATCCATGTCCCCGCTGATCCAGAGCAATCACCCGCCAATCCTTGAATCGGGCCGCCAGCTCCGAGAAGGTTCTTGCATTTGCCATGTACCCATGCAGCATCACCAGCACCTGCCTGCTGTCTCCGCCAAAATCAAGATAGGACAGCTGAAGATTTCCCGATTTAAAATATTTTCTTTGTGCCAATGGAGTATGCTCTGTCATTGTACTGTTCCCTCCTTTTATATGATTCAGGCGCCAAGATGCAGGCCACGTGTTTTCGTTTTTCGCTGCTTCTGTCCATACAAGCCCGCCAATCCGGCGGATATTCCCATAAAGATCGCGCCTGACGCCGCGCCGAATTGCAAACCGTACTGCTGCACTCCTACCCCGCCGACGATCGGCCCCATCATTTGTCCTGCCGCGAAAAAAGCGGTGGCGATGCTGAGGCATGCCGCATAGGCGTGATGCGGAACGTGGCGCCGAAGGAGCGAAGTCGTCATCAGCGGCGGAGTAATAAAAGAAACAAGTCCGATCGTCACCGCGCCTAGTGCGGTAAAGAACAAACTCCCGGTCGTTATGCCGAGCACCCCGACGGTACCCAAGGACAGCCCCGCCGCCAGTGTAAACCCGCTCGGCCACCGGTCGATAGCCCTGCCGCCGACCCAGCCGTTAAACAAACCCGCCAAGCCGATACTGGACCAGATCAATCCGGCGAAGAGGGCCGGTATGCCCCTGCTTACCAGATAAGGGATCAGATAGGTGAAGTAAATAATGTAGCCTGCGCCAAAGAAAAAATAAGAACCGATTAAGAACAAGAGCTTCTCGGGGCTGAATAGAAGCCGGTGTATTTTGACGCGTTGTTGATCCGGGGTTTTCATTTCTGCCTGGGACGATGAACTTCCCTGTCTCTGCTTGCCCGTGACCACCGCAAAACCAAAAGCCGCCACGATGCCGAATACGCCCATGGCTGCCCAGGCATACCGCCACCCCTGCAAGTGGGACGGGTCAATCGTAAGGGGTGCGGATAAACCCGTGATCAGAATGCCGGCGGAGCCGCCCAGCCAAATCAAGCCCGAAGCCGCTCCCTGCTCAGCCGGCCGGACGGCGTCCATTGCGATAGACAAGACGAGCACCGTGGCAAGCGCCGATAAAAATCCTATGGCAAAACGCCATAGACCGAGCTGGGCGAAATGACCGCTGAATGCCGAGCCGATCATGGCCAATCCGAGCAAAAAGCATGTCGTTTGATTGATGCCATGCTTGCGGTCCGGAAACCGGGAGATCAAGGGAGGCAGGCACAAGGTCCCCGCCAAATAGCCGATAAAATTAACGGTCCCCAACATCCCCAATTGACTGTAGCTCCCCCCGATTTCCCGCTGGATCCCCGGCAGAAACATGCCGTAAGAGAGCCGGGAAAAACCAAGGATCACAACAAATAACAGCGATGCCCACAAGGTGATCCCGTTCCATGCCGATTTTTGGCCCATCATTTGATTTCCCTTCCATGGTTTGGTTTGAAATTAGTTTAAAAGAGCGCGATTATTTTGTAAAATTGAATTATATGAATAAATCGTTTAAATTTCTTAAACCAAGGATGATGAACATGGATTTGCGAGCCTTAAAAACGTTTGAAGCCTGCGTACGACTCGGCCACTTCCAGAAAGCTGCGGAGGAGCTCCAATATGCGCCATCTACGGTAACCCTTCAGATCCAGCGTTTGGAAGCCGATCTGGGTGTTTCTTTATTCGTTCGGGATGGTAAACGCGTGATCGTCACCGAGGCTGGCCGGTGGCTCCATCAAGAAGCCGGGACTTTGCTGAAGTCCGTACAATCCATCAGGCAGACCGTTTCCGAAATCGCTTCGGGAGAAGGCGGGACCGTTCGTTTCGCCGCGATTGAACCCATCGCAAGCCAAAGACTGGCGGCGGTCGTCGCTGATTTTTGCAGGCTGCATCCGAAAGTGCAGTTAACGATGGAAGTGAGCGGCAGCCAGCCGATTGCGGACAGGGTTCGGTCCGGCGAACTGGACTTTGGGATATGCTCGGTTCCTTCAGCGAAATTCATGCTGAATTTTGAACCGCTGTTCGAGGATCAACTCGGGGTCATGATGCGTGCAGATCATCCGCTTGCCAAACAGGATGATATTGAGGTAAGCGACCTCGCGGGACTTACGGTTCTGGTCAAAGAACCGACTTGTATCTATCGGAAGCTTTGGGAGAGGACGGTGCGCCAAACGGATCCCCATCCTTATTCTTGTATGGAGGTAGGAAGTTTCTTTGTCATTCAGCAAATGCTTAAGGAAGCATCCAGCGTGGGGGTCGTTCCGATGTACAGCGGTCTTGAACTGGAGGGTTCTCTGGTCATCCGCCCATTCTCCGACATCCACCCTATCGTTCCGTTAGGCATCGTTTATAAAGATAAACACCTCTTGGGCAAAGCGACGTTATTATTAATGGATGCTATCAGGGCGATTTCATAGGTGCCGTATTCATTTGTCCGCTCCAAACGCCGGTCAAGACATCATCTTGCCGGCCTTTTACGTATGCTTGGGGTACGGTCTCGCTCCAAAAAATCCAGTTCGCGAGGGCATCATTCCATTTAATAAATAAACGGAACCAATTTTTTGGTTTTCTTCTCATAGTCCTCAAAGGCTACCCCGTATTTTTTTCTCAAATATCGATCATGAACGGGAATATTCTGAAAAACAAACATCGACAACAGAAGAATCGGAACCAGCCCGGACCATAAATTTCTCGTGAGTATCGCAAAACCGCAGACCCAGACTACGTCACCAAAGTAGTTGATATGAATTGCGTATTTGAACAAGCCTCCCGTATAGAGTTTCCCTTGATTTTGAGCGATCTTCTTCCACCTGTCCCGCAGCCATTCGGATAACGAATTAATGAGAGAACCGGCGAAAAAGAGAAATAGGGCGACACCGTCCACTCCATCCAGCGGCTTATCGCGAATACCGCCTAACACGGTGAATCCCATATAATATACAGCGAAAGCAAATAAAACACCTCCGGCTTCGCCCCACGATATCCCCCTTTTCAACAAATAAACCGTCATCCAGCTCATTCGAAAAAAAGTAACCAGGCCACATACCATTAGCATCAAGTTACGCTGCATGTCGCCCTGAGGCAAGTGGAAAGCCACATTCCCATTCATAAATAAAAACCAATAGGCAAATCCAAGAAATAGGCATTCACCGGCAATGATCGTTACTCTTTGCGGCCAAGATTTGTCCTTTGCACCATACATCACGGACCCCCTCGCTTTCCATATCTTTGTGCCATTGACTGCATCAATTTCTCCAATACCACTTTTAACGAACCAATCAGCATAACATCTTAAGGACCGAACTATAGTCCCCGCCGGTAAGCATGTGGAGACGCCCCTACGATCGCCTTAAAATCTTTGCTGAAATGCGCTTGATCGAAATAACCGAGCTCCAAGGCCACCGTCGCGATATCGGCTCCATTTTCAATCGCCTCGCTGGCTTCGTGCATGCGGTATCGCTGAATGACCCATTTGGGGCTTACTCCTAAGTACTCCTTAAACACGCGCTGCAGCGTACGTTTGGATGTGTTGAACCGGTCCACCAACAAGTCTACGCTGGTCATCGAACGATCCACCATGATCGCCCTGACGATCCTGTTCATCTCGTCCACTTTATCATCCGGCTCCGGAATGTAACTGGACAGCAGTCCTTCCATATAGGCAACTCTCTCTTCCAGGCTGTTCGATGCAAAGATCTCCTTCTCCGCCGCTTCCGCATCAAACGGAAAAAACCTGGAGATATCCACCTTACGGTCCACCAGTTCTGACATAGGCTCTGAAATATAACCGTAAAAGGCCCCCGGCCGATACAGAATTCCCGCAATGATCCCCTTCCCCAGCAGGGTATAAGCGGCTTTCCTGCTTTCGATTCCACAGACGTACGAGCTTCCTTGTTCAAAAACGATGTTGACCCCGGGATGCTGCAATACCTCCTGCGTATATGGCGACTGCCCCTCCAAACTCCATTCGACGAACCAGTAATGCTGGATCAGATGCCGGAGCCGTTCTGATGGCGGATGACGTGTAATTTTAACGTTTGTTTGTCCCGGATCAAAATGCAAAATCCCTCGGTTGGGGTTAACCTGATGGCGCATCGAATCCCCCCTAATGGCGCGTTTTTACAAGAAATCGAAAGGACGAAAATGGTACGTTACATGTATAACGTAAGTATATTTGTTTCAAGGGGGATTCGACATGCAGTTAGCGTACACCTTCTACATTGGAGCCAGCCCGGAAGAGGTTTGGGATGTGCTGTTCAACCCCGAGAAATCGTCCCGTGCTTTTATGGGAGGCGTCATCCATTCGAATCTGCAAGCAGGCGCTCCGATCCGGTTCGTCGGCCCTGGGCCGGACGGGGAAAATACGGTGCACATTTACGGAGAAATTCTGGCCTACGAAAAATACCGGGTGCTCAGCTACACCGACCATCCCGGCCCCTCCCACTTCGCCAACCATGAAAGGATGGAGAGCCGGGTTACGATCAGGTTAGAGCAGGTGGGATCATGCACCAAGCTGCACCTCATCAATGATCAATGGACCGACAACAACCCTTTGTTCCTGAAAACCGAGAAGTTCTGGTGGATGATTCTAAGCAATATCAAGTCCATTGCCGAGACCGGCAGCTCCCTCGATTTCGGTTTTTAAATGCGCATCCAGCACCAAAAGACGATCACCCTTAAAGAGGATGACCGTCTTTTTTTTGGCTGTCCGATTTGTTCTCGCAAACGGATTATAAGCGTTCATTAATTTTGATCAGTAGTCCCTTTAACATCTGCTTCTCCTCTTCGGTCAGGGTCTGAACGATTTCATCCTCCACCTTCTGAAAGGAGTCATGAAAGGCATCAATCAATTCAACGGCTTTTGGTAAAACGTAAATATTTTTCTGCCGTTCATTATTGGCCGGAATTTTCCGCTCAATATATCCCTTTTTCTCGAGGCCTTGAAGCATACTCGTTATGCTGGCCCCCTGCAAATGAAACCGATCGGCTAAATCTCTTTGAATGATATCCTTATCCTGGTTTTTATGAATATAATCAAGGACTTTGCCTTGCTGTGCGTTTAATCCGAGCACTTTAATGCTCTCATCCGCCTTTTTCTTCAACTTCAGGCCGATAATCTGAAACAAGTCCAGGTATAGCGTATCCTTGCGAGGTTTCATGATCGTTCCTCCTCGAAATGTTAGGAAACTAACTTTTAACATTTAAACTATACGGGGACTCCATAGACTTGTCAATTTGAATATTAGTTTATTGACTGTTAGATAACTAACTGTTATACTTCGAATTGTTTTTTAAGCACACATCCAAGGAGGAATAACGAAATGAAGAATACGCTAGACAAGGTTACAGCTATTATAAATGCACGGATTTTCGACGGGGAACAAGTGATTGAAGCAAGAAATGTGCTCATTCAAGGGGAGACCATCATTGCCGTGGGCACTGACGTTCCGGAGGATGCAGCCATCGTGGATGCGAACCATGCGACATTACTGCCTGGCTTGATTGATGCCCATGTTCACACTTCCATTGGAGGATTACGGGATGCTGTAAAATTCGGTGTGACGACCGAACTCGAAATGAACGGAGATTTTACCGAAAGAGGACGAGCGATTCAGCTGAAAAATGTGGAAGACGCCGCCGATGTCCGTTCCGCCGGAACCGCGATTACCGCTCCGGGCGGTCATCCGGATGAACTGCTGTCCGATGGGGACGAGATCCCCGAGTTCGTGTTAAAGGAACTGGAGAAGCTATCGAAGGAAGACCGGGAAGCGATGCTGGCGGCTTACGCCCACGATCACGAAGAAGTGCCCCAAGTGACGACGGTGGAAGAAGCGATCAAACACGTGCACACCCAGGTGGAAAATGGCGCGGACTATATTAAAATCATGATTGAAGAAGGCACAGTCATGGGTGCCCCCGGCCTGCCTGTGCTAAGCGACGAAATTCTTAAAGCTGCCGTGGAAGAGGCCCACAAGTTTGATAAAATCGTCATCGCCCACGTCCTGACTGCCCGTTCCTCGCAGACCGCCATCGCTCTTGGGGTGGACGGATTGGGCCACTTGTTTATCGACAGGCCTGCACTCACGCCCGACTTGGTCCAATCCATCGCCGATTCTGGCGCATTTGTGACACCGTGCCTCGTATTGAACTCGTCCATTCTTGGAAATCCGGCATCCGATTTGGCCAATGATCCGCGGGTGCATTCTAAATTAAGCCCGGAATGGATCGATATTTTGAACTCCAGCTTCAATACTTTTCCGCAAGGCGATATGGAGAACAGCTTTAAAAACGTGATGGATCTTCATCGGGCCGGCGTGGACATTCTGGTTGGAACGGATGTCTCTCCTGTGCCTGTTCCGAATCTCGGCGGCCTTGCACATGGTGCCAGCGTCCATCATGAAATGCAGCTGCTCGTTCAGGCTGGATTCACTCCGATCGAAGCGCTTCAGTCCGCCACTTCAAAACCGGCCCGCCGTTTCGGTCTTCACGATCGCGGACGCATTGCCGCAGGTTCGCGCGCAGACCTCATTCTGGTGAATGGCGACCCGACAAGTCATATCTCGGATACCCTGTCGATCGAAGCCGTGTGGCTCAATGGCGTGCAGCAGCAAAGTTAACCAGGAGAACAATTCATTGACTAAACCTTCTGCAAAAGAGAAGCTTTTCCCTACCGGGAAAAGCTTCCTTGTCTAAAAAAAGAATACTGGCTGTTTTTCCGAGCGCATTGGTTGATTATATGCGACGGTCTACGAACGCAATAGGGTTAAACCAAGCTTAACTCGCTTTTCAACCGATCCAGCTGCATAAAATGATGCCGGTAATGCATTTCGACCAGCAAAAACCATTCCGTGGCGGTTAAAGGGCCCAAACGCGGATGGGGGACCTTATATTGCTCAGACGCTCCGGCCAAAGCGGGTTCCGTCCGCTGCATCCGATCCACTACATTCCGGAGCCCTTCGATAATCTGCTCCTTGCTCTCCGGCTGCTGCGGGGTATATTGCGGCGATGCCGGGACCCGGACCCGGACCGGCGGAAAGCTCCCCAGCTCGTATACCTTCCTGCCAGTCTCCGTTTTGCCCTCCGCGGTGGCGAGTGCCGCCCCGTTGCCGGCCAGACAGCTATCAACATGCTGCAGATGCATGAACTGCGCCGTTTGAATCAAATGGATATACATCTGCCCGATCGACCATTCTTCCTCGTTCGTTTTTATCAGCAACTGCTCCATATCAAAGTTCTCCAGTTCAATCAAATACCGTTCTACCGACGTCTCCAAATCCTGCAATGCGTTCGCTGTGCTTTTCAACATGGGAACAACTCCTCTTTATTTCTGGATTTTCTCCCATTATAAAAAACCGCTCCTGACAACAGCGTGTCAGTAGCGGTTTAATATGTTTTCGGCCTCGATCTGAATTTGGCGGCGGAAGGATTCCGGCTCCAGCACGACAACCGCCCCGCCCCAACCAAGGATATAGGGGAGCAGCTCCTCCGGCTGACGCACGCGAAAGGTGACCCGCAGACCGTCCTCGCGCTCTTCCGCCTGTTCCATATAAAAATGCGTGGTCTCGGCGATTTTGTCGGCGATATCCGGATTCGCCCGAACCACCACCCGTAAGTTGCGGTCATCGGGCGGCTGGTAACGATTCAAATCGAATCCGGCCGGCATGGCAAAGCCCTCCTCGAGCACGGCAAGCTCCGTCATCCGCGACAACCGGAAATGGCGGATATCCTGCCGCAGGTCGCAGTGCGCGACCAATGTCCAATTCCCCTGAACGAGCGTCAGTCCGTATGGAGCCGTCTCCCTTATATTCATCCGGCTCCCGTCCGTTTCCGGATATTTTTTTAAATACGCAAACCTGATTTTGCGACGCTCCAGAATGGCACGCCGAATTTGTCCGAGATAGTCCTTTTCCTTCCGGCTGGTTACCGGCTCGCCGGCTTGGAGAAGGCGCATCGTTTCCCGCACTCGCATAGAATCAGCGCGTACCGGCTCCGGCAGAACCGCTTCGATTTTGCGTTTGGCCGCCTCCGCCACCGGGCTGTAGTCCGCATCCAGTCTTTGCTCGATAAAGTCCGCACCCATCAGCAGGGCCACGGCCTCTTCCGCCGTGAAACTGACCGGAGGCAGGAAATAGCCCTCCATCAGGGAGTAGCCCTGCCCGGGAGCCCCGGCGATCGGAACCCCCGCTTCGCTTAGTGCCTGAATATCGCGGTAGATCGTCCGGACGCTCGTTTCGAACCGGGCCGCCAAATCCTCTGCTCTGACCAGCTTGTTTCGCTGCAGCTCCAGCGTAATGGCGAGCTGCCGTTCCGTTTTGTTCATGATCTCTCCCCCGCTGCTTTCATCAGACGATTTGTATTCCTTGTCATCCGTTTTTTCGAGACAGGGCATCCCAGATGCTCATCAAGTGGGTGATGGCTGCGTCAATCTGTCCGAACGGAATACCGTCCCTCGCCTGCGTTGAAATGCCAAGCAGAAACGTGTCGAACATCGTAACCATCATGGGAACATCGACTGTATCGGGCAGCTCACCATTGGCAATTGCCCGTTCGATACAGTCCTTAATCCCGTCCCGGTTTTTTTCCCGCTCCTTGGCCAGCATTTCTTGGATATGCTGGTTCTCGGGCGAACAGCTTATACCGGATAACACCACCAAACAGCCCAGTGGATGAGAGCCTTCGGTCTGCATACGCGCCGAGCGGCGCAGGCCTTGTTCGATGGCGGCTTTCGGTGCCAAACGTTGATCATGATAGCTCTCCATCACCCGGCCGTAAGTTGCTTTATACCGTTCCACCGTCTCGCGGAACAGCGCCTCCTTCGATTCAAACGCAGCGTAAAAACTCGCGGCGGATATATGCCCCATCGCCGCGCGCAATTGGGCCAGCGAAGTGGATTCAAAGCCGTGCTCCCAGAACAGAAACATCGCGGCAAGTACGGCCTCGTCCCGATTAAACGCACGGGGGCGTCCTGTCCGTGGCATACAATTACCCCCTTCATGAGTTTTATACTAATCGATCCAGAAGTCCTTGACAAGTCAGATGGACTGAATTTAATATATGGAATAATCGATCCATAAGTTGTGTTACCAATAGGAGGTCACTCACTTGTCCCATATGTCATCTTCCACGGAAGTGGTCCAGCCGGCATCCGTCCCAGCCAGGCTTCCCTGGCTAGCGCTGCTGGCGCTTGCTATGACCGGATTGATTTGTATTCTCACGGAAACCATTCCGGCCGGGCTGCTGCCGCACATCGTGGCAGGGCTGGATATTTCCAAAGGGATGGCTGGTCAACTCGTCACTCTGTATGCCATCGGCTCGCTTGCGGCGGCCATTCCGTTTGCCATGTTTACCGCCGGAATGAGGCGGCGTCCGCTGCTGCTCGTCATTATTGCCGGATTTTTGGTGTTCAACACCATTACAGCTTTATCGAGCAGCTATGCTCTAACGCTTACAGCCCGTTTTTTTGCCGGTGTGGCTGCCGGTGCGGCGTGGGGCATGATCGCCGGGTACGCGCGGCGGATGGTACCGGATGCCTTAAAAGGCCGTGCCTTGGCAGTCGCCATGGTAGGAACGCCGATTGCCCTTACCTTCGGCGTACCGGCCGGAACCTTGCTCGGCGACCTGATCGGCTGGCGCGCCGTATTTGGTCTGATGTCCCTTCTGACCCTTGTGCTCATGGTCTGGGTGCTGTGGAAGGTACCGGATTATCCCGGGCAGCCGGCAGACGAGCGCATGACGATCAGTCAAGTGTTTGTATTGCCCGGCATTCGGCCCATTCTTATGGTAGTACTCACCTGGATGTTGGCCCATAATATCCTATATACGTATATCGCGCCGTTTCTCGAGCGTTCCGGGCTGGGCAGCCGCGTTGATCTGGTCCTTCTGGTCTTTGGTCTCGCGGCGATCGTCTCCATCTGGATTGTCGGTTTGCTCATCGACCGCAAGCTGCGCCTGTTGACACTGCTCAGTCTGCTCGGTTTTGCGCTGGTTTCGGCTGCATTATGGGTTGGCGGTACATCGATACCGGTCGTCTATGCCGCCGTCGCGTTGTGGGGGCTTACCTTCGGCGGAGCAGCTACGCTGCTGCAAACCGCCCAAGCGAATGCAAGCGGTGAAGAAGGCGTGGACATCGTGATGCCCATCAATACGACCGTATGGAATCTGGCCATCGCCGGCGGGGGCATCGTTGGCGGGGCCTTACTGGAGCTCGTCGGCGTCCAGTCGTTTCCGGCCGTGCTGCTGATTCTGCTGCTGATCGCTTGGATCATCACGTGGAGTGCGAAGCGGCACGGCTTCCCCGGAAAAAAATAATCGGCTTTTATCCTATCCCATTGTTAAAGGAGAAATATACCATGAAAACTTTTCAACTAAAAAACACAACAATCCCGGCTGTAGCTCTCGGCACCTGGTCCTGGGGGAACGGCGCCAACGGAGGGGATGCGGTATTTGGAAATGACCTGACAGACAAGGATTTGAAGCCTGTATTTGATGCGGCGATGGATGCCGGATTAAATCTTTGGGACACGGCCGCAGTGTACGGCATGGGCGCTTCGGAGACGATTCTGGGTCAGTTCATCCGCGGGAGAGACGACGTCTTGATCTCAACGAAATTCACGCCCCGCGCCGGACAGACGGACGAGGCTGTTGAAGAATTCCTCGCAGGAAGCCTCCAGCGGCTTGAAAGGGATCATGCCGACATTTACTGGATCCACAATCCGAAAGACGTCCAGCGGTGGACCCCTAAGCTGATCCCGTTGATGAAGACCGGAAAAGTTAAATACGCCGGGGTCTCCAATCATAATTTGGAGGAGATCAAGCTCGCCGCGGACATTTTGGCTCAAGAGGGGCTTCAGCTCTCTGCCGTTCAAAACCATTACAGTCTGCTCTACCGTTCCTCGGAAGAAGCCGGCATTATTGAGTATTGCAACGCCAATGACTTGATCTTTTTCTCCTATATGGTGCTGGAGCAAGGGGCGTTAACCGGGAAATATAATACAAAGCATCCTTTTAAAGCAGGGACCCGCCGAGGAGACGCCTTTGATGAGAAGGTACTTGCCGAGCTGGAAGATCTGATCGGGGTAATGAGAGAAATCAGCCTCCGTCACTATGTCGAACCTGCTGAAATCGCCATTGCCTGGGCGATTGCCAAAGGAACGGTGCCGATTATCGGCGTGACGAAACCGTCCCATATCGCCAGCGCCGTGTCGGCTATGGACGTCCAATTATCAGATGCTGAAATCGAAGAACTGGAACGGGCCGCCAAGTCAACCGGCGTGGAAATTCGGGGTGCATGGGAAAAGAGCATGATCTAAGCATGGTCTATACTTACCACTATTGAGTTGAAATAAAGGACAGCTGCGAGCGCTCTGCAGCTGTCCTTTTTATGAACCGATCCTTGCCCATGAATAAGCGCCTATGATTATTCCTTAAATAAATATTCCTTCCGGTCTCTATTGCTATACAATTCCCAATACACTTCGGCGATCCGGTCCGGATCGTAATAAGTCCCTTGCTGAACATGATCGGCGATTAGAACCTGGCCCACATAAATTCCATGGGGCTCCAGCGTCTCGGCCAGGGAAAGCGCAAGTGAGCGGACCGCGGCTTTGCCGATGGATAAAGAAGCATACCGTGGATTCGGGTTCAACGCAATACCGCCCCCTGTGAAAAAGAGCGTCCCCTGTTTCCGTTCGACCATGTCCGGAATGACTTGCTGCGCGCTGGTCAACGCGCCGACCGTATTTACTTTCAAGTCATCGATCAGCTGCTGTTCCGTTAACGAAAGAGCATCTCCTGGCGCAATGTGCGCCGCATTATATACCAAAACATCGGTGATTCCATATAAGTTTTCGATCTGTGTAAAGGCTGCTTTGATGGAATCCGGATCTGAAGCATCTGCAGTTATTCCATACGATTCGATATGTACCTGACGAAGATCCTCCAAGCTGCACTGCAGCGAAGTCTCGGTTCTCGATAGAAGAACCACCCGGAAGCCATTGCTCCCGAATTTGCGGGCTATACCCGCACTTACGCCCGAACCGGCCCCTACAATAACCAACAGAGGTTTATGACTCATCCTTATCACACCTTCTTTCAGATATTGGCTTCATTCGTGATCTTTTATATTTCTATATTTCTAATAATATAAATATAAAGGTTCTTCGTCAAACACTTTACTTCCGTTGTTGCAATGCAGTTGAATCATTCAGAATAGGAAAATGGAAATCAGCAGGTTGGAAGGATTACAATGTTCTAAATGGCTGTTGTCGGCCTACTTGGAAACGCAAGGATGGTGACGTACATGAAAATGAAAACAAATCGTTCTTCATCTCCATTGGGCGATTTCATCAAATCGCGCAGGGAACGGCTGCAGCCTTCTGAAGCGGGGATACAGCCGCTGCCCGGAAGAAGGCGTACCCCAGGGCTTCGGCGGGAAGAGGTCTCGTATCTTGCCAATATGAGCGTGACTTACTACACCTGGCTGGAGCAAGGCAGAGAAGCTAATCCTTCGCCGGAAGTGCTGTTAAATATCAGCCATGCGCTGCAGCTCGACGAAGACGAGCAGAAGCATCTGTTCGATTTGGCCCATGTGGACCCGGCAAACGCCGGCGCCGTTCCGAACAGCGAGGAACCGGATTCCGGCGTGCTGCAGCAAATCGTCGATCAACTGTGGTACCCTTCGTTCATCACGGATGCGGGCACGGATGTGATCGCCTGGAACCGCGCCGCAGAACTGATCATCGCCGAGTTCGGCCGTATGCCGGAGAATGAAAGATATATGCTGAACATTATATTTTTCAAGGAGGATTACCGTAAACGGCTTGTGAACTGGGAAAGCTTCGCCCGCTACTCGGCGGCGGTGCTGCGGGCAGGCTTTGATCGCAGCCAAGACAACCCGTTGTACATGGAACGGTTCGAACGCTTGAGACGGGAAAGTGAGGAATTCGAGTACTACTGGAACCTCTACGAAATCAAGCAAAAGCGTGTAACCACCGCCTTGTTCCGCCTTCCGGACGGTCAGGAGATGGAGTTTATGCTCCATTCGGCGGCCGTCATTGACGGCGACCCGGACCTGCACTGGTGTTTCTTCGTACCGGTACCCGGTTCAGGCACGGAGGAGAGGTTAATGTCTCTGCTGGAACAAGATCGGCTGCCTCAATAGAGCAGAACCTATCTCGCCTGGACTGCAGGTGGACATTGGCTTATGATCGTAGACTGTTACTCCCGTTAATAGTATAAACATGCTGTGGCTAGTGCCCTTCCGCTGCTCGTATGATACAGAGGAATACAGCGATTGGAGGGCATTTAGCATGCAAACATGGTTTATTACAGGAGCGTCAGGAGGCTTGGCTTCGCGCATCACCCGCCGGTTGCTTGAAAGAGGCGACCGTGTAGCCGTAACGGTGCGCAAGCCGGGCGTGCTGGACGATCTGAAAGCTCAATATGGTTCCCGATTATGGCAGGCTCATTTGGATCTGACGAACCCGCAGCAAATTGTTGAGGTGATCGAACGGGCATGGGAGGAACTCGGCACGATCGATGTGTTTGTCAATAACGCAGCCTATGGATTGTACGGTGCAGTGGAGGAAGCAAGCGACGGGCAGATCGAGCATCTGTTCAAGACCAACGTCCTTGGATCACTGCGCGCAACCCGTGCCGTCCTGCCTTTTTTCCGCAAACAGGGCAGCGGGCACATCGTGCAGATATCGAGCATGGCGGGTCATTATTCCACGCCGGGAATGGGGCTGTATTGTTCTTCCAAATGGGCGGTCGAGGGCGCTTTTGAAGCGCTGGCCAAGGAAGCCGCGCCGTTCAATATTAAGACGACTATCGTGGAGCCGGGCGGAATCCGTACGAATTTCATTACGAGCAATGCGGTATTCGGAGAACGGATGGACGCATATCGGGACAAGGAGGCAGGCCAATTCGTCAGCCTGATGAAAGGGGAACTGCCGGGCATCGATATGAGCATGTTTAATCAAATGGTTGTCGGCGATCCGGATAAAATGGCGCAGCAGATCATCCACCGCATCGATCAAGGAGAAGGTCCGATCCGGATGGCATTGGGCAGCGATGCCTATGAGCAAATCCGGGAAGCTTTGCTGGACAGATTGGCCGCGCTTGACGCGCAGAAAGAACTCGCTTATTCCACGGATGCGGATGATGTGGTACGGCGGGCATAACCATGAAAGCCACTCCAGACTCTGGGGTGGCTTTCATGGCTTTATCTGTATCCTACTCTCTTTGTTCCATAGGAACATGCTTTTGGATTAATTCTTCGATGTTGATCCCATTGATGACCAATCCCGATATGTCGCAGTTTTGAAAATTGGCGTTCGTTAAATCACAGTCGGTGATCCGCCCGTTCTGGAAGCTGCAGTCTGAGAAACGAACGCCTTCCGTGTTGTGTTCCGCATCAGGCCGGCTTGGATCTCCGTATCCGATGGATTGAAAATGCGCGCCTCCCCATTGAGCACCGTCAATGGCAAGTTCGCTCAAATTCGCATCGGAAATATGCATTCCCGTCAAATTCACATCGTTCATACTGATGCCGCTGCCATTGCAGCATTGAATTTCCGTTCCACTGAGGTCGCAGCAATTGAAGCTTGAATGGCTCAAATTTTGTTGATCCCATTTCAAAATGCATACCTCTTTCCCGATTGGAATTTTTAACCATTCGGGATATTCTACACGTTGTTTCCGAAACCCTTCTTATGTCTGCCATAAAAAACGCCGTCACGAGGTCACATGCTGCAATTTATCCGGATTCGTGACCATAAACATACGGACGGGCCGCGACTCGCTGTCAAACTGGAAGGACAGCACCGCAAAGAGCTCGTCGCCTCGGTTCAACCGCAGGCCGGGCTGCCCGTTGACGTCGATCAGCAGCTGATTCTCGGGCTTGATATTTCCCGGGGCAATCCCTTGAAGGAAGGCCAGAATGCGATGGCTGCCGATAATCGGGAAGATTGCCGAGCGAACCTTGCCGCCGCCATCCGTGTACAATCGGGCATCATCCGCAAGCATGTCGACAAATTCCTTGAAATCGCCGGAATTCGCCGCTGCCATAAAGACGCGGGATAGCAGCTCCGCATGCTTGGCCTGGTCGGAAGTGACGCGAGTGCTTTCTACAGGCACTGCAATCGGCTGCTCGGCGGCCGCTCTCTCCTCCCGCCCTGGAATCGGCGCGGTGCTGATCTTCTGCTTCGCCCGGCTGTACAGCTTCCGGCAGTTCGCATCGCTTTTGTCCAGCAGCTCGGCGATGTCCCGGTAATCGTAATCGAGCGTTTCCCGGAGAATGAAGACGGCCCTCTCCACCGGCGACAGCTGCTCCAGAAGGACGAGGAGCGCGTAGGATACCGATTCGGCTTGGATCGCTGCCGTTTCAGGTGTCCCGCTCGCATCAGCCGTCTCCGGCTCCGGCAGCCACGGGCCGGTATACACTTCGCGTGTTTTGCGGGCCGACTTCAACACGTTGATGCTCCGGTTGGTAACCATTTTAAGCAAATAGGCATTCATGTTTAAAATATGCTCAGTCTGCATCGTTTCCAGCTCAGCAAAAATGTCCTGCACAATGTCCTCGGCGTCCGTGAGTGACCCCAGCATTCGGTAGGCGATGCTGCTCAGCAGCGGCTTATATTCTACATATAAACTGGAGGTATCTATTGTCATCTGCCCATCTCCGTCCCTGCCCTTTTCCACTTATTGTAACATAACCTACATGAATCCGGGGCTGACACCCTCACGAAGACCTACTTGTTCCCTGCCTGATGGGTTACTTGCATCCCCTGATGTGCCAAAGAAGCAGCCGCAGATTCGGCTTCTTGAAATGCCTTGGCCAGCACTTCATCCCTCTTCAAGGAATGATTGCCCTGTGCCCGGATGATTTGATAGTCGACGCCCATAAAGTTAAACATCGACTTCAAATAACGATGGGAGTACTCGACTTCCGTGTACCAATCCTGGTTCGTATAAATCCCGTCGCTTGCCTGAATGACGACAACGTTCCGACCGTCGGTCAGCAGTCCGACCGATCCCTTGTCCGTATAGGCGAAGGTCTCTTTGGCGATCAGAATGTTATCCATATAGTCCTTGAGCTTCGAAGGAATATTAAAGTTATGCAGCGGCATGGCGATGACATACCTTTTGGCGCTCTTGAACTGCCGAAGAATATCCGACATCCGGGAAGTGAGCTGCTGTTCTTCTTCCGTTAAACGCTCATTTTTTTGTATTTTTTCCTGTGCGCTTAAAAATAATCGGTCGATGCAAGGCACGTCTTCCAAATAAAGATCAATTTGTTCGATAGGCCCCTCCGGATTTAGGTTTCGGTAAGCCTCTAAAAAGTGCCGGAGCACGGTCAAGCTTACGGATGAATCGTCTTCCACTTTCGGATGCGCATTGATGACAAGCAGCTTTTCCATAAATTCTATCTCTCCCTCCTGGTTTCGACACCCCTAAAGACAATTCACATTTTGATTTTGTGACATACTCGAGAAATTATTCAAAAAAAAAGGCAGCCGGTCACAAAACCGGCTGTCTTCGCACTTTCAATATAGAGTTTCCATGAAGGTTTCCTTGAATGAATACCGGTTACAGCCCCAGCGCTTTCCCCTTTTCCAGCCGCTGAATATGCTTCTCCCCGTCATCGGACAAGGCCCGGAACTGATTGATCGTTTCCCGCATTTTGGGGAGCGCCGCCTGCTTGTAAGAGCTGATCGCTTCAAAAGCAGAAATCGCATCGGAGAAAGCCTGCTTGAGCGTATCGACGGATACGCTTGTTTCGATCGCCTGCTTCTGGATCGCTACGCCTTGATCCTTCAGCATCCTGGAGGTGCCGGCAATGATATTGTTCGTCGTTTGATTCAGAAGCTCGATCTTCTTCAGCACAATGCCTTGATTGTACAGTGCACTGGCCACGGTCACCGCGATTTTCAGCGCCGAGATCGTGACGGTTTGGGCACGGTCCACGCCCCGGATCAGTTCCCGGTTGTTGCGGATGACCACTTCGTAGGCCATGATGCCCTGTTGGTTGACCACCAGCATCTGCTGGAGATCCATCACGCGCTGCCGCATCGGAAAGAGGACCTCCTCCGTAATAAAACGGACTTTTTCCGGATCCTCTCCCCTTTGCTTGGCCGCTTCAATCTGCGCCTCGATCGATTCGTCCATCAGCGTCCCCAGTTGGATTTCCTTCTTCAGCGTCTTCGTCAGCTCCCGGATCGTTTGCTGCTCCAGTTCCAGCGTCGTGTTGTCGTTTTTGAGCGTCGTTTTCCCTTTATCGAGGGATACCACAATGTCGGCAATGACGTCGTCTGCCTTCTCAAACTTCAAAAAGTATGCCCGAAGCGGGTTGAACAGCTTGCCGAGGAATCCCTTTTTGGCAAAGTCGATCAGACTCGGGTCCAAATCCTTCAGCTGTGTATGCAGCTCCGTCAGCCCTTTGGCAACGGCTCCCCCTTCGTCCCCGCCTTTGGAAAGATTGCCGACGGACACCTGCAGCAGGTTGTTCTTCTCGGAAGAAAGCTTCATCGTATCCAGCCCAAAGCTGTCGATCGATTGCAAAATCTCCTTGCGTTTGTCCAGCGACTCCACATCCAGCTCCATAATGGAAGCCACATTGGCATCGGCGATTTCTTTCAGCTTTGCTACCTCTTCCGGTACCGGTTTGACCTGCTCCTCGATCACAGCCTGGATCTGCTCCCTACTTGAAACACTCATCGTAAACGCCATATCTCATCCTCCCCCTTTGGCTTAACCCTTACATTTGAACGTTGAACAGGTTTCCGATCTTGTACACGACATCATCAGTATCCGCATTAATGCTGGCGGCTTCGTTAATACTGGAAATGCTTTGCAAAGCCTTAATGTTGGCGTTATAGCCAACGGTATAAATCGGAACTTTATAGTTCTCGATTAGTCCTTTAATGTCGCTGAGCGAATTGCCTTTGTTCGTTTCACCGTCGCTTAGCACGAAAATAACGGGCTTCATGTTCGGATCGGCCGCAAGCTGGTCCTGCAGCATCTTGAGCGCCACCACGATGCCGTCAAACGTCGCGGTCTGGCCGCTGGCCTGAAGGCTGTTCACCGCGCCCACAAACATCGACTGCTGATTGACGTCGTATTTTCCGATTGGGAGCTGGATGGTCACGTCGTCGGAATAAGAAACCATGCCGATGCTGTTGTCTTTGCCCAAATATTTTTGGCCCTTGATCAGCGATTCCTTCAGCCGGTTCAACGGTTCACCATCCATGCTGCCTGACGTATCCGCCACAAATACGGCCACGATCGGCTTGCTTCCGTTCTTTTTCTCTTTCCATACCTTCTGGGCGGATGTCAGCAGCTCCCCTTCAATCGGGGCCATTTCGGATTTGTAATCCTCAAGCCCATTGAAGCCTTTGTCTGTCGCTGTTTTAGCGTACTTATCCTGGGTTACGAATTCTGCGAACTTCTTCAAAATGGCCAGCTTCTCCGGTGAAGAATCGCCAAGCGCGTAGAGCGGGCTGTCGTGACGCACGCCAAAAGGAGTGAAGACATAGCCGCTTTTCAAGTCAGGTGCGTTGACGAACGTCTGGTACTCCAAAATGAACCCGTCGAGGGAGCCCGATGTGGCCGCATCCCGCATTTGGATCGTCGTCGAAGCAATGAACGGTACGTTGGCTTGGAATTTCTCGAACCCTTGCACCGCTTTATCGCTTAAAATATTGGAGCTGTCGAACGTATTCAGCGAGGTCACCAGAAAATTCAGACCGGTCGAACTGGCGAAAGGATCCGTATACCCCATGACAAGCTCATTGCTTGCGATCGCATCCGTTACCGTTTTGACATTAATGGAGCCGTACTTTTCAACGAGTTCATCGTATTTGGACTTCTTGATGACGATCCCGGGAACGTTGCCCACGAGGCGCTTCGCCACCAATTGGGTTTTGACCCCGCTGGACTTGACCATCTCTCCCCATAATTCGTTGGAAGGCGTAAAGCCATCCGGTACGTATTTACCTGACATGATATAATCCGCCGCCGTGCCGGAAGCGATGTTGCGAACCTGAACCGATACGGGAGTTCCGTTTACAGCCACGTTCGCTTTATTGAACTCCGTCGCCGCCTCCGTTAGCCAGCCGTCCACGCCTGTTCCCGACTTCTCGGTCGACGAGAAGATCTCGACATATTGTTCATTGGTGTTCGGAACCGTAATCGGAAATTTGCTGATATCCGGAAGGGAAGAGGCCACATCCACCGGGTCCAGGTCAATTTGTCCTTTTACAGGCGTTGCCGTTGACGGTGAAATCTTCGAATACAGTTTATCCAGCCGCTTGGCCGCATCTTCCGCGGTCACCTGGTCCTTCGATTTCCCGAGATTTGAGGTTACCGTAATTCCCCCGTACACAAGCGCAAATACAAAAATCAACACGATCACTGAAGTCAGAATAAACCTGCCCTTCTTCACATGAACACCTCTAATTCTTATAATATTTGGTTTGGTTAATTAACAGATCGATTTCCTGCATGCAGGGCATCTTCTCGATGTCGCCGGCTTCGAAGCTGTCCAGGCGGGATATTTCCAGCAGGAGCTTATCCAGCTTGAGCAGGATCTCTTCGTTGGTAGCCAGGGAGTTCTTGGTGAACGTTAAATACTCGTTGTAGATCTGCTTTCTTTCTTGGAGTAGTTCTGGAGGTAGTTGGGAGGCTTTGGATCCACTGAGACTTTTAAACTCGGATTCGTCGAATGCGCCCAGCCGGTTCAGGGTGCTTTTGAGGTTGAGGTAAAATACGTTTTCTACCGCCTGGACCGTCGACATGAATTTTTTGTAGCTAAGCTCGCTCGGATCGAAGCGCTGGGTTAACACGCCGACCAATTTGTACTTCTTGCGTGCGATGCGGTCGAGCTGATTTAAAGCAAAGGATATATCCGCTTCTAACGCTTTTACTTTCTTGTAGTACTGCAAGGCATTCACATAGTCGTCATGCGTCTGGATCTGTTTGACCGGCACGGCGGCCGGAGTCTTGGCGTTAACAATGTAGACCGAATAAATGAGGACCAGAACACTCGCCAGAAGGAAGGTAATCCCGAATGCCGTCGAAAGGGCGCTCGCGCCGATGCTAAGATCGATAAACCCTGGGGAAAACAGAACGATGTTCACGATGATGACTCCCAGGGTGATACCCAGCAATTTTATGTATTTCATTCCCAATTAGGTTCGCACCTCCTTCATCACTAATTTCATCCTTTACCATATTCTACATGATGACGTTTTGGGATGTCATTTTTTGTAACGGCTTATTTTTTATACGGCAGATCTTTGTTTTGGCTTCAACTAAAAGGCTAATAATTTTCCTTATGCTCGGCAAGGTGGCAGTATGAACGAATGGAAGTCCCCTTAGCCGCAAAAAGACAGCCGCTTTAAAGCCGGCTGCCTTCATTTCGGATAGAGCTACCGCTTTCTGTATTGCTGTCTGCATCACTTATTTTCTAATTGCAATTGCATGTCATACCACACATCCTCGTAATCATTGGCCACTAAAAATCTCCAACACGGCGGTAAGCCAAGGTACCTTTTAATGTCCGGACTCCAGGGAATCGTTCGGTTAGCCCTCCAATGTTTGTTCTTCTAATGCAGACCGGCGGCGCATTGACAATGAATACACGGCGGGGATGAGCCCAAGGGCGACCCCTATTCCACCCAGCCAGCCGGCTGCTGCCAGAGAGATGCTATCCACAATAAGGCCCCCGATGACGGCGCCTACAGCCATCCCCAACTGCACAATAGAGTTATTCAAGCTTAAAATGATCCCTGAAGCCTGGGGAGCCATACCGATTAAGTACACTTGCTGAACCGGACCTGTCGACCATGCAAAGAAGGACCACAGCATCAGCAATGGGAGCACAAACATGGAGTAGTGGGAAAACACCGTCAGCAAAAATAAAATGCCGGAGTGAAAGATCAGACCGCCCACCATCGTACGGGGGATCCCCCATTTATCCGCACCATAGCCGCCGACTTGGGAGCCCAGGAGACTTGCCAGTCCAAATGCAAACAGCCCGATGCTTACCATCCGTTCGCTCATTCCCGTAATAGTCAGAAGAAACGGCGTGATATAGGTATACAGAATCGTATATCCCAATATCCAGAAAAAGCTGATGGACAGCGCAACAGAAATCCGAGGCGTTTTGAACAAGGCGAGTTGTTCCCGAATGGGAACGGGAGCCTCTCCCTCTGATTTGGGAATCGCCAACAGAAGAACCAACATGGCGAGCAGGCTGAGCACCCCGATCCCTGTGAAAATGACCTTCCAGTCATACGAGCCCGCAATGACCCTTCCCAGAGGAACTCCCAGAATGAGCGCGAGATTAAAGCCCAAGAGTACGGTGGCGATCGAACCGCCCTGCTTACCGGGATGCGCAATTTTGGTCGCAACGGTAAGGGCGACAACCATAAATACCCCGGTGCTGATCGCCAAAATGATTCTTGCCCCCATCAGCATGCCGTAGCCGGTGGATGTGATGGTGATCAGGTTACCTATGAAAAACAAAACCAAAGCCGACAGCATAAGCTTTTTCCGGTCTATTCTGGCCGTGAGCGCAACCAGTATCGGAGTACCGATCGCATAGGCAAGCGAGTAGACGGTAATCAGCTGGCCGGCCGCAGCTACCGACACGCCCACGTCCTTTGCAAGCATATCCAATATGCCGGAAATCACAAATTCCGAGGTTCCGACTAAAAAGCTCGCAATCGCCAATATATAAATCTTCCATCTCATATCGTATCTCTCCTCATTCCATCATTTTGACAGTTCTAAATCTGTGGAAGTCCTAGTTAAAAAAAATAATACTTTCATCCATAGGCATCTCCTGGCCCAGGTCAATACACTCTATTATTACCGCTTGATGCTTGACGGTTGAGCTCTTGACGGACTATCGGTGCTACCTTGGTGCCGAGCAGCTCAATCGTTCGCAGCAATTCGCGATGAGGGAGCGTGCTGAAATCCACGTACATGAGGAATCGGGTCAGGCCCAGGTTCTTGTGCAGCAGTAAGATTTTCTCCGCCACATATTCAGGGTCCCCGACATAAAGAGCGCCATGCAGGCTGCAGGATGCATCGTATGAGTCACGTGTATAAGGAGACCAACCGCGTTCCCGTCCGATCCGGTTCATTTGGGCCGCCATTACAGGATAATACCGCTCTGCCGCCTCTTGAGTCGTATCGGCTATAAAGCCATGCGAGTGCGTAGCAATCTGCAGCTGGCTTGGATCATGCCCAGCTTTCACGGCCGCTTCCCTATAGAGCTCCACCAAGGATGCGAATCGCTGCGGCGGTCCGCCAAGGATGGAGAAGACGATCGGAAGGCCCAGCAAGCCGGCCCGAATGGCCGAATCCGGGCTGCCGCCCGTGCCGACCCAGACCGGTAAAGGCTGCTGCACAGCACGAGGATAGATGCCCATATTGTCAATCGCAGGACGATGTCCGCCGCGCCATGTCACCCGCTCCGAAGCACGGATCTTGAGCAGCAGTTCCAGCTTCTCTTCAAACAATTCCTCGTAATCCTTCAGGTCATAGCCGAACAGCGGAAACGATTCGATGAACGAGCCTCGTCCGGCCATGATCTCAGCCCGCCCGTTTGACAGTCCGTCAAGCGTCGCAAAGTTCTGATATACCCGTACCGGATCGTCCGAAGACAACACCGTTACCGCGCTCGAGAGTCGGATGTTCTTCGTTGTCGCCGCAGCGGCAGCCAATATGACGGCTGGCGACGAGCTTGTATAGTCGATACGGTGATGCTCGCCGATGGCAAAGACGTCAAGGCCAACTTGATCTGCCAATTGGATCTCTTCGATCGCTTGACGCAGCCGTTCGGCATGTGAGACACCCCCTTTTTCGGGATCTGCATGAAGAAACGTGCTGATTCCAATCTCCATCGTATTGGCTTGGTTGCTCATGAGTACACTCTCCTTTTCCATGGGGTATAGAGGATGATTCGTACAACTTCCATTTCCTCAGTTCTAGAACTATAGAAATGTTGGTTAAAAAAATTACGCCATTAAATAAGGCGCAAATTTTTCCGCCACTTCTCGATTGACGTTATAGTGGATATACGATCCGCTTTTACGGGAATCAATCAGACCCGAATCCGTCAGCTGCTTCAGATGATGCGACAGCGTCGAACCCGCAACCGACTCAAGCTTTTCACCGATGGCCGTGAAGCATAAGTCGCTTTCTTTCGAGAGCAGCAAGGCGATTTTCAGCCGGGTTGGTTCCCCCAAAGCTTTATATACCTTAACGGCCTGCTGATCTGTTTGGTGATCCCCCATAATACTCGCCTCCTCCATCTATTCCGCAGTTCTATAACTATCGAAGTCCAGTTTAGCATGATGCCTTTGGAAAGTAAAGGCGTTCCACCTTGCAGCTGCTAATGATCTGCTAGTTCAATGAAAGGCAGCCGGCTCCAAGCGCCGGCTGCCGCCTTGTTTTAGTTTTAGTTTTGGTTTTGTGTTCGACCCAGTCCTAGACGCAAGTAATAGAGGCTCGCGAGTTGAGCCGCAATACCGTGATTCGCTCGTCACCGATCACTTCACCACTGTCACGGAAGCCGAAGCTTTCATACAGCTTTTTGGCAGGCTCGTTATCGGCCTTGTAAGAAATCCAGCAGTATTGTGCAGGACCTGCCGGGAAGGTGCGGATAAACTCCAACACCTTTTTCATGGCCTCCCGGCCATAGCCCTTGTTCTGGTGCCGCTGATCCATCATCAAGCGCAGGATGCAGTAACCGTCGTCCGCAATGGCCGGCGTATCGTAACCGGTAATTTTATACGTGATCATGACAAAACCGACGGGCTGCTCATCCTCGTAAATGGCAAACGGAAAAGGATGACCCCCATTGGTTGTAAGAACGTAACAAGAAGCCACGCTGGACAAATTGGACGCAACGAAGCGGCGCTGATCTTCCGAAACCTCTAGTTTAAATATTTCACGTCTGTTATCGAGCGTGATTTTTCTGAGTGTAATCATGCAGGATTTTCCCTTCCTTATCTTCGGCAAGAATAATGATTTCGTTTATGCGCCGCGGTCGCTTTATTAACATACAATCTATGCCAAAAAAGTAATAGACTTATATTGAATTTTTTTATAGACTAATATGTATCCATGGCATTTTTAGGAATATGTCTATATGGCATTTCGTTAACCGGCGCTTCCTTGTGCCGGTTTTTTATTTTTATAACGATCACAAGAAAAACGTCTATCGACGTATCTTCAAAGAAGACAGACCGCGTTTAAAGGTCATTTTTCTTGCAATATCAGGAAGCCATGGCTCTGGAGTTTATACGCTCTGATATTATAAAAAATTGAAACCATTCATTATTCCCAGAATGAGGAGACCCCGTGCTGATATGGATTTTAACTAAATTCATGTTTAATCATTGGAGGTTGTTATCATGCGAGAGATCGATTACAGCCATGATTTATGGCAGGATGATGAAGTTCGATTGCGTGCCATCCAGCCTGAAGATTGGGAAAGTTCTTACATAGGTCTCTTTGACACTCCCGCACGCCTCCTACTGGAGTGTGCTATCGGCGGAATCAATTTAAACAGTATCGACGAGCGAAATGGAACGTTTAGTATCGGCATCGTGATCGATAAAGAGCATCGTGGTAAGGGCTACGGCACCCGGGCAATGGAAATCCTCTCAAAGTATGCCTTTTTGGAACGAAGGCTTCATAAATTTAATGATTGCGTTCTTGAAGGAAATGAAGGTTCTTCGAGGATGATGCAAAAACTCGGCTGTGTTCAAGAAGGTGTGCGGAGGCAAGTGGTATATATCAATGGCAAATACATGGATTTTATTCAAAAGCAAAATGAGAAGCTCAACCTATAAACGGAGAAGGGGCAGCCTAGCGCAGCTTCTTTTTTATAAATTCACTAAATAAGGAAAGTACGAACCGTCGATTTTTCACAATACTCCGGGTGGTGTTCTCTGTTATGATCTCGTTAGAACTTCCATAAATGGTGTGTGAAGCTCTTTCCAAAACCCGTTCTCGTAGAACACACGAAGAGGTGAGTTACACGATGGAAATACCCGATACCATTTATCAAAAACAGATGTCATTGCTTGATCAGAAGACGATGCCGCTCTATGTCCCACGTGCTGGAGTTTGGCTCCGCCTTGCCCTCACATTGGAAGGAACGGTGCGCCGCAGTTCTTATGCCAAGCAAGTCCTCAGCTCACAGCAATTTAACGCCGCACGAACGCGCTGGACTGCTGCCGATTTGACTTTTCTGCAATCTGCACTGGAGCCGCTTTACAATGCACAGGGTCAAATCCGTATGAGTACACTTGCCGCTGAGTGCGATCTTTCATTGCGCCAATTTGAACGGCGATTTAAGCAGTGCATGGGCGTATCGCCCAAGGTATTCGCACGTCTCCTCCGCTTCGAGGCACTGCTTACCTCATGGATACAAGGGCCTACCTGTTCTCTTGCTGACGTCTCTTCCTATCTTGGCTATCATGATCAAGCTCATGTCATCCATGAATTCAAGACTTGGGCAGGCTGCACGCCAACGGCGTTTCTCGCACGAGCCAAGCAGAGGGAGATGCGGAGGCCTATCATTACCGAACCTCGATATGTTCCTGAGCCTCTATATATCGTCTAGAAATAGAAGGAGCTGATATAGTATGTCTCACTCAGAACAAACATTTCAAATCCCTTGGCATGGTATTCATCACATTGCTTTGAATACAGCGGATCTGGACGCGACGATTCGCTTCTACCGGGACGTGTTGGGGATGCATGCCAGTGACATTGCCCCATCCCAAGAAGGACGCGGCAGGCATTGTCTTATTTTGGTTAAACCCAACGACGACAACGTATGGGGCTTCCATTTTTTTGAACGCCCCATAGAAAAGACAACACTGGGGGCTTCGGATACCCATCCGCAGAGTTTCGTCCCCCATATTGCCTTGCGGCTCCCGGACGGAACTGCCGCACACGCCTTGCGGGAGCGCTTGAGCCATGCTCATGTTTCCATTACAGAGATTCCCGAACTGGGGTCGTTTGTGTTTTTTGACAACAATCATCTGTGTTTGGAAGTCACTTGGCCCAAAAATGAACATGTCTCTTAAAAATAAAAAAGTCACAGCCACGATATCTGTGGTTATGACTTTTCGCGTTTATGGCTGACGCTCCCGGGAGGAGAGCTTACCGTCATCATTTATTTAGGATTCCAGTATATCTTCGACATCACCTAACATGATGCCGGCAATCGTCTGAAAATCCTCAAATCCGATCTCAAATTGCCCATAACGGAAAGCATATCCCCAGCTGCGCTTCCCGCGGGTAAAGGTAAGCCGGTCCAATAAAGGGGCAATCTTCACTTCACGGCATGGAAGGTAACGGATATCCCGGCGATACGGCACAAAGGATTCGGACATCGGATACTCGTAGACCCTGTCACTTGTCACCTGCCCAATAGCGGTAAAAGCTTGAAGCGGCTCCCCTTTCGACATGTCGGTTCGTGGAGAGTAGTATATGAGCCAATCGCCGGGACTCATCCGGCGCAAAGGCGCTGCTTTTCCATGACAGAGCTGGGCAAATCCGCCCTGAACCCCCCGCTTTACGTGAGAGGCGGATACAACGCCAATCCAGTAACGGCTCTTTTGCCGGTCTGCGGTAACCGGTATGGTTTGAGTCTCGTTTTTCTTTTCCAATATCGGTGCCTCCTTAATACATCATCTCCTATGACTATATAAAAACGCTACTGACATCTGCATGTCAGTAGTGTTTTAGCATCAGGGTTCAAACCCATGATATGTTCTAAAAGGCTCTCACAAAAAAATCGATGTTCATGTTAGGCTCCTTTCAAAACAATACTTACACCTGAATGATGACTACTTGATCAGTCCCATTCCCCTTCCTAACGTCACAGGACCCTATGGTATACTTGTATCGTAAATCAGCCCCAATGATCATGCTGATAACTTGAACGAAACCCAATCCAACAGGTGGTGATCGGCATTAATGACGGTTCCTAACAGCAGAGCCAAAACGATGGGAGCGTTCCTCAAATCGCGGAGGGAACGCCTCTCGCCAGAAAATGCGGGGCTCAAATTCTCTAGCGGCCCGCGGAAAACGCCTGGACTGCGGCGGGAAGAAGTAGCCATTCTAGCAGGCGTAAGCGCCACTTATTATACGTGGCTGGAACAGGGACGAGAGCTATCCGCCTCCAGGGAAGTCATCGAGGGCATCGCCAGTGCGCTTCAATTATCACCGGACGAGAGAGGCCACTTGCTTCAGCTGTGGAATCCTTATGGGCCCGATCCAAATTATGCGGATTCGGCGCCTCCGGCTGCCGTGGATCCGCAGCTGCAGAAGATCATCGATCAAGTAGCTTATCCCTCTTATATCACCAATAATAGAACCGAGGTTCTCGCTTGGAACGAGGCGGCCCGCAGGTTGTTAACCGATTTCGCTTCCGTTCCGGCTGAGAAACGCTCTTTAATTCGGTTGGCATTTGAAAATGGGGAATTACAGCGGCGGATTGTGAACATCGATGAATTCGCGAGTTATGGAGTCGCCGTATTCAGAACCCATTACGATAAGCACCGGGACGATCCTTGGTTTGAGGCGACGGTGCAGCATCTGATGCAAAGCAGCGAGGAATTCCATCAATTGTGGAAACCATACGAAATTCGGCTCAAGAAATTAGACAGGGTTATTTTGCAGCCCTCCGCTTCTGATGAACCTGTGGCTTATGACATCCGGCCGCTCGCGAATCTGTCCGACAATCCGGATCTTCACATTTGCGTCTATATACCTTCAGCAGAGGATCATGAAGACTGACGGGTAATATTTTTACTAGTAAAAACGCTGTGTGGTTGCCTCAAGTTGGATCGCTTAGAATAAGTTCATGTTCAAGCGATACTAACGCAGGAAGCGAGGGAATCCCTATGGTACAGAAAAGAAAACTAGGCAAAGAACTTGAAGTATCGGCCATCGGCCTTGGAACAATGACGATGCCGAATAATGATGCATCCGTCCGCACGATCCAGGGAGCGCTGGATCTGGGCGTGACGATGTTCGATACGGCCGATTATTACGGCGATCCGGAGTTCCGGCGGTTCGGGGAAAATGAGAAGCTTGTCGGGCGCGCTCTGAAGGGCCGGCGCGACGAGGCCATTATCGCCACCAAATTCGGCATTACGCACGGCCAAGGTCCGAAAGGCGATCCCTCCTACATCAAAAAATCGGTCGATGCCAGTCTTTACAGCCTGGGTCTTGATCATATCGATCTTTATTACCAGCATCGGCCCGATCCCAACACGCCGATCGAAGAAACGGTCGGAACGCTGGCCGACCTTGTGCAGCAAGGGAAGATCCGGTACATCGGGTTATCGGAGGCGCCTGCGGACACCATCCGGCGAGCCCATGCGGTCTATCCGATTACCGCGGTCGAAACCGAATACTCGCTGTGGAGCCGGGAAGTGGAGGATGAAGTTATCCCGGTACTTCGGGAGCTGGGAATCGGCCTCGTCCCGTACAGCCCGCTGGGCCGCGGCTTTCTCACCGGTCAGATCAAGAAACCTGAGGACTTGCCGAAGGATGATTACCGGCACCGTTTTCCGAGATTCCAAGGCGAGAATTTCGTGAGAAACGTCGAGGTTGCCTCCCTGGTCGAAAAGATGGCCTCGCAAAAAGGCTGCACGCCTGCCCAACTGAGCCTAGCCTGGCTCTTGGCGCAAGGCGAGCAAATCGTTCCGATCCCGGGAACGAAACGGCTGGACCGCATGCAGGAGAACCTTGGCGCGCTGCAGGTGACGCTAACCGCCGACGAATTGGCGGAGATCGAACGAATCTCACCAAAAGGCGTCGCCTTCGGCAGCCGCTTCCACAATTCCTGACTCGTATGAATCGGGAAGGCATACGATCTTTGAAATACATGAAGGGCACCCGTTAGGGGTGCCCTGATTTTATATATTTTTTTAACCCTCTTCAAAGTGTTATGTTATCTCATAAAGCTGCGAAGTAATCCAGCCAACGCTCGCGGCCGTTCCAAGGCCAGACAGTGTCCGCAGTCCAGTGACTCGGCCGTTACGTCATCCGCAACCCGTTTGGCTACGCGATGAACGTCCCCGTTCATAAAGTGAATGCCTCCTATGGCGATTACAGGCATCTTCAGTTTACGCTGCATGTGCTTTTTCACGAAATCCACGTTGTCAAAATCATGACGGTACACTTCGAAAATGGGACGAAGACCTCCGGGGGCAGCCGAGCCGCGGACGACTTCATCGAGGAGGTCCTGCGAAATCGCACTTGGATCCTGGCATTCATCCCGCATCAACCGTCCCCAAAATTCCCTTTCCTTGCCCGCGATCAAAAATTCAGGCACATCCGGTACGGCAAAAAAGTTAATGTGCCAGAACCAGTGATTGGAATAAACGTTTTCTGGCTTTAAAACGGACCAATCTTCCAGACCAAGACCTGGCAGCAGCATCTCGGAAAAAGATAGCTTTTTCACCCGATCCGGATATCTGACCGCCAGTGCGTAGGAAAAAGCCGCTCCCCAGTCCTCACCGTGCACGTAATACGTGTTGCAGCCCAATTGTTCCATCAGCTGGGCGATATCCTCTGAAATATGATTCATGCTGTAGCCGCTCGGGGGTTTACCCGAATCCCCAAAACCGCGAATATCAGGCGCGATGACCGTATAGCGATCCGTCAAAAAGGGGATGAGTTTATACCAGTAGAACGAAGTCTTCGGCGCACCGTGCAAGAGCAGCAGAGGTTCACCCGAGCCGGCGGTCACGTAGTGTAGGCGGACCCCATTAACGGTTACACGTCCATGGTCTACTTTTTTTCCGTTGTGATCATACATTTGCTTCGGATCGGACTGCCATGGAAATCCGTCCATGGACCTAAGTAAGGGTTGTGTCTGAACAAACCGATTAAACTCGGTATGCAAATCATGACTACGCTGAAGCAGCCGATGCAATGCCGCCGGATGACAGCCTGAAACCAGAAATCGCTTCGCCTCCGTTTCCAATTCGCGAAAGGCGTCCTCCCAGGCTTTTAAAGAAGGATCGCTTCGATCTGGAACCGCCTTAGATCTACAGGTTAACGAAATATACTGGATTTCTTTGGAGCAGCCGTCCATAATGCGGGCGCAGACCGACACAGGATCCTCAACCGGATATCCATAATAGGCGTACAACGCGTATCCTCCTTAACCTAATCATGCCATTAAGTTATGCGGGCAAATGCCTAGTGGTGAACTTGATCTGATGGCCCAAGCCGTTCAGCGGCGGTTCCAGCGAAGCCGGTATCGCCCCTTCACACGGTAGCTGAGCCTCTTCCTCCGGGCCGGCAGCCACAGCGGAACCATCTTCATAGGCATACCCTTTTTCATAGCAACGATACAAAAAGGACCCTCCACTGAGGGTCCCCCTATGGTATAATCTGGTTTGTACAACATATCGGCTTTAAGGGCGGTCGGCTAATCTCCCGGAAGGGAGGTGATGCCTGTGGAGGTATACCAAACATTGACGCTAATGATTTCCTTCGCGACTTTGGTGGTGTTAATACTTTCGTTCCACAAAAAGAAATAGACCGCCCTAGGTAAGGTAAACGGTCTATTTCTGTACTGTTTCTCCGAAGCCGACCGCTCTTTCAGCGGCTGTTGTACGGGGGATCGTGTTAGCCGCACGATCCCTTATTTATTGTTATCTTAGCATAAGGCCGGATATACCACAAGTTATGGAAATCGTATTGGATACTCTATTTTTACAGAGAGGCAATCCAGCACATGAAAAAGTTCCCCTCCATTGGGAATGGCCCCTAGGAAGCCCCAACCACCGTCAACAGCATCGTCGATGCCTGAAAACGGCCGCTTTCCGGTACGACGCACACGATCTGCTGCCCCGCGGAGAGGCGCCCGGAATACAGCAGCTCCTCCAGCATGATGTAGATCGAAGCGGCCGCTGTATTTCCTTTGGTATACAGATTTGTGAACCATTTTTCCTCAGGGATCGTCACGCCGCCCTGCTCGAGCAGTTGGAAGATCTCTTCCCTGAACACATGCGACGAATAATGGACCACCATCCAATCGACCGCGTCCGGGTCTATCCGCCCTTCTTCCACCAGCTCTAAAAACCGCCGCGTCCCGACCTTCGTAATTTCATTGACCAGCCGGACGTCCTGCTTCAAATTCAGCGCGCCGTGATCGGCCGCCTCATGAATGGAGGGATAATCCAGCCAAGATCGGTTGCCGTCCTCCTTGCTCATGCCGGAATACATGCAAGTCTCGTACTCATTGGCATACGACTTATTGTCGATCCACTCGATGCGCAGGGAGAGCCCCTGGGCGGAAGGTTCATTTTGCAACAGGGCCGCTCCTGCTCCGTCCGACAGCATGAACCGCAGAAAATCCGTGTCGAACGGTACCCGCCCGTTGCTGTAAATGCCCTGCGCCTCGAATTTCGTATGTTTGAACTCACGGCTCAGAAACTCGCTGGAACAAGCGATGGCCGTCCGGTGCTCTCCTGACTTGATATGTAAAAAGGCGTTCTTCAGCGCATGCATCCCGCTCGCGCATAACCCCGAGTGTGAAGAAATCTCCATAACCGGTAGTCTCATCTCGGCGTGCACCATACTCGCAAAACCCGGCAGCAGCAGGTCCGCTCGTGTCGTACCGGTTGCCAAGAACTCAACGTCCTCCGGACGTACGCTGCCGCTGCGCTCCATCGCCTCGCGTATGGCCAGGGCCGCCATCTCCGCGTTGGTATACAAGCTCTTCTGTTCCTTGTCCATGGCATAGTAGCGCTGCTTGATCTGATTCTTTTCCAAAATGATACGCTTCGTCTTCGAGGATTTGCCTCCAACTTTACCAAGGTAATCTTCCATTTCCTCATTGCCCACCGGTGCTCCCGGAAGGAACTTCCCCATGCTCGTGATATAAACAGATTTCATATAACACCTCACTAAAGATATGATTACTAATTATGATATTAATCCCACTAATTGTAAAGTAGATGAAAAATTAGTAGATTTAATTACTCTTTAAAGGTGTTTTTTAACAACAAAAAACCGCTTTAATAAGGCAGCGGCAGCCTCTGCGATCCACTCTTTTACCGTTGCAGTCACGGGATGAAGGAAGCCGGTTCGAATGCAGCGCAAGGAAAAATGGCGATAACAGAAAGGCTCAATCAAGAATGGCATACCATATCTTATTGGCAAATGGTTCATACGTGTTAGGTGGATGCGGGATTAAGATTAAGTTGGGTATATGCCCCCACGATCCATCCCATGCAGCTGATCTTCAGTTTGGACTCTTTCATCTTCCGTTTGTCTATGTCCCTTTCAAAAAACTCACATAGATTAATAGTGCAGGACCGACTTTTTGAAAAGGATGGAGTGGATGCTATGAGTTTTTATGTCAGAAACAGTACACCGAACCCCGTATGGGTCGCGGTGGGGTACTATGATCCGGATTGCAGCCCGATCACTTATTCGAAAGCTGGCTGGTACCGGATTACCCCTGGAAGACGTATGCTCCTCGTAACGGGATCCTCCGTAAATCAAACGTATTATTACTATGCATTTGACCAATTCGGCAATACGTGGAGCGGAAATTTCTTCACGTATGTTCCTACTGAGGCTTTCAACATGTGCTGGATCGAAAGATGCCAGGGCACGGGGTGTAGAGAAGTTGGGTTCGATCGGGTCATGGTCGGCAATTTCCAGAACTACACTCTTAACCTTGTGGAAGCCGCAGGCGCAGCGAAATCAAGAAATACGAGAGCAGCGAAAAAGGGTACGCGGAAATTTAAATTAGGCAAGGCCAGCTTAAGAAAAACCCCTGGTAAATTGGGCAAACTGGGCAAGGTTAGAAAGCCGAAATTTGGCAAACGGTAGTAACCTTTAATTCCTAGGCCGCATGATTCTTCTCCGGGATCGGCGGCTTTTGCTATTTTTCACGCATCATGCTATAGTCATTAGTCTGCTTAGATTCTTTTACATAATCAAGTTACGAGGAAGGAATAGGCCACCCGTATTCAGAATGATTAGTATCCATATGAACCGGTAGGAGTGATGAATAATGAGTCAACACGAGTTGGATATCGTTGTCAAACCAGCCGAGGAGTCCCAATTGGATTTTCTTGAGGAAGTGTTCTCCCCCGGTAATTTGACGAAACCCCAGTATCGCCGATTCGAAGTACAAAAGAAAGGGGAAGGCGTATATCTGATCGCATGGCATACAGGCCATCCGATTGGACACTTCTTACTGCGATGGAGTGGTCCTAAGGATCCTCGTGTAACCCAATATATCGATATAACGCACAGTGCCTTTCTTGAGGGAGGGCTCACTAAAGATGATTACCGTAAAAAAGGCGTAGCGACAGCAATCATTCGTGAGGCCGAGAAATTAGCAAACGAAAGAGGATGCACCCATATCGGGTTGGAAGTGAGCAGCAAAGACAATCCCGACGCAAAAAGGCTGTATGAACACCTCGGTTATATCGACTGGGGTTACGGTGAATTTGAAATCAGCTGGGAATACCATGATAAGCATGGGACAAGCATTCGCTCCGATATTGTTATTTTCATGCAAAAACCACTAGGTCAGTAAACAGCGGCATCCTGGGGGCTTTTCTATTCATTGATCTCATAACCTTTTAAATTGTGCTTGTTTGTCCAGTCAAATCTATCCGTGAAATCATAGATTGTAATATAGGAGGTGATTTTTATGTGTTGTAATCGAAAAAAAGAAAAAGTCATCGTCGTAAAGCTGCACCCCGGTCAAAAAGCTGTAGTCATTTGTAAGAAAAAGAAAAAGCATCGGCATGATCATTGGAAATTTTATTAATTCATCTGAAAGAACGCTCTTTGAGCGTTCTTTTTTGTTTCTCTCCCCCTGCGATGTTCTCCTTATGTAATGCTTAAGTACTCTTTGATGCCGTCAACAATCGCTTGAGCTGCTTTGTACTGAACGGTGTCCGACAGCATCGTAGTCTACCCACCGTAATGATTATATCTACTCCTGAAACAAACTAGCTTTTAATAAACACAATCTTCACGGCAACCACCTGATTGTCGGCATTTACAGCCTTGTATACCCCATACGCCCCGTCACCCATGCCTGTGCGCGAAACGACGCCGCCATCCAGGACGCCTGCTTCCTCCCCGCTCTCGGTGAGATCGCAGCAGGCGAAATACCACTCGGTATCTTGGTCCTGCTTACCGTCAGGGGCATCCGCATCCGGAATCCGGTGCTTGACGATGTCAAAAATCCCGGCCTGCCCGCTGTCCACCCCGGCCACAAAAGAACACTTGATCCATTCCAGCGACGCCGCCTGTTCCGACACGGAATGGTGGTAAGCCGTCAGCTTGGCGTTGGCTTCGCCCCAGTCGCGGACATCCACTTTCTCTACTTCTCCCACCCACGTGCCCGTTATGGCGGATTCCAATACGCCCATAATAATCGTATCCCGATCCAATTCATAACAAGGATCCGCTACTACCAATTGACCGGAATTCACTTCAAAATTGCCTAGTTGAATGACCAATAAGGATACCTCCAATAACTGTGATGATTTGGGTTTATTGTAACATGTGTGGGGGAGGAGATTAAATCGAGGCAAAAAAGTCTTGGCCTGCGCCCAATACTTCCATGAAGGAGTTACTGAATCACAAGCCAAGACATTTTTACTCATCAATGTTACCGTCAGGCGATTTCATTAGATAACCTTCAGAAAAACCCTTCGTTCACCCCATCCATCAATTTTAACGGTTGAAGTAGTGTCCCTGTTCCAGATCCGCGATCAGACCAGGGTTCACGGGCTGCCATCCTAAGCGTTCCTGGGTCAGTGCGCTCGACGCCAGATTGTCGGTCGACGCGGCGAAGGCGAGCCACCCGAAGTAAGCGTCCGCCTCCTCGCGGGGAATGCTGCGCACCGGCAGGTTCAGGTGCCGGCCGATGACCTCAGCGATCTCCCGGAAAGGCACGCCCTCATCGCCGACTCCGTGATACACGGCACCAGCGGCCCCTTTTTCCAACGCCAGTCTGAACAAGCGCGCCGCATCAAGCTGGTGAACCGCCGGCCAGCGGTTGAGTCCTTCATCCACGTAAGCCGCAAAACCTTTTTCACGCGCGATACTGATCAGAGTCGGAACAAAGCCCTGCTCGCCCGGGCCATGCACGGACGGTGACAGGCGGACGACCGAAGCTCTCACTCCGCGTCCAGCCAGCGCGAGCGCAGCCTCCTCGGAGCGGCGCGGCGTAGATTGGGTCGACTTGTCATCTTCCGTTCCGAGCCGCCCCGGCGTAAGCATCAGCGTTCCCGAGGTCGCCACGAATGGCTTTCCAGTACCCTCGAGCGCCGCCCCGATCACCTCGATCGCCTTGCTGTCCGTCTCAGCGGCTGCCGCGAAGTCCGCGAAGTCGTGTTTAAAAGCCAGGTGAATCACGCCGTCCGCTGCGGCGGCGCCTTCCTGCAGGTTGTTAAGGTCATCCAGGGAACCACGGAGCACTTCAGCCCCGGCAGCCGTCAGCGATTCGGCAGACTTATCCGAGCGGGCGAGCCCGACGACTTGATGTCCTGCGGCAATGAGTTCGCGAACAACAGCGGAGCCGACAAACCCCGTTGCGCCTGTTACAAAGACGCGCATATTTTGTGTATTTTCCATATTGATCACTTTCCCTTTCTTGGTTCGTTTAATCAATGGTCAGCAAACTGCGGTTTTTGACGTACTTACATTTGCGAGCCGCCTCCGTCTACGGGGAACTCAGCCCCCGTGGTATAGGTCGCATCGAAGGCGAGGAACAGGACGGCTTGGGCCACCTCGCGGGCTCCCCAAAACGCAGCATCGGGTTCTCTTGTCTCATCTGCGCCCTGGTCTGTTCCGCGGCTTCGGCCGGCATCGATCTGTCCAGAATGCCTGTGTCGATCGGGCCGGGGCTGACTGCGTTCACACGAATCTTCCGAGGCAGCAGCTCGCGGGCGAGACTGCGCGTCATGGAGCGGAGCGCTGCCTTGCTGGCAGCGTACGCGCTGATCATCGGAATTCCGAGCACGTTCGCGACCGAAGTCGTGAGAACCACGCCGCTCCCCTCGTTAAGCAATGGGACGAGCTTTTGAACGGTAAAGTAAGGGCCCTTGGTATTGATGGCGAGAACCTCATCGTACACCTCTTCCGTAACGGACTCAAAAGGAACGAAGCGCGTCACGCCAGCATTGACGAACAAGGCATCGATCGTGCCAAACTCCGCCTTCACCCGGTCGGCCAAGGCGTTGATATCCCTCAACGACGAGGCGTCACTCACGACAGCGATAGCGTTGTTCCCCAATTGTTTCAGGGCCGAATCGAGCGTGGACTGGGTGCGGCCGGTAATCAATACACGCGCTCCCTCATCCACCAGCATCTTCGCTGTCTCCAGGCCGAAGCCGCTGCTTCCTCCTGTAATGACGACCCGCTTGCCCTCGTATTTCCCTTTTTCCACAGTACTCATCTTTTCACTTCCTTCCTTGGCTTAGAGGCTCATTTATTTTTGCAAGACCGATTATAACTCCACAAATTAATTAAGTAAACAAAATTAATAAAAAAAGTTAATTTATTAATTTTCGTAAAAAGTGTTTGTGATCCCAGCGAAATCGTTATAATATGTTGTATAAGCACAAAGGAGGCTTCATTTCGTGAGAAAAGCGGTAAGCGCCGATCATTACATCGAGAAAATAAAACCGATCATCCGAAAGAACAAATTCAGCCAGCTTAAAATAGACGATATCGCCAAATATATGGATATCAGCAAGGTGACACTGTACAAGCACTTTTCATCCAAGGATGACATTATTCAGCAGGTCGTAGAGTATGAGATGAACTATTTGCAGCAGGCCGATGTCGTTGTGAACGACGAAACCGTTTCTTATATCGAGCGTTTTCAGCAAACGTTCCTGCAATCGCTGATCTGCGTCATTTATATATCCGATTTGTTCCTGGAGGACCTCAAGGAATTCTATCCGCGGTTATTTGAAGGTCTTGTCATTGCCCAGCAGAATCGGAATAAAAAGCTGGAGAGCTTTTTTGAAGCCGGGATGGATCAGGGCATTTTCAACCGGATGAATGCGGTGCTGTCTTTGGTTCAAGACGACGCTACGCTGCGGCGGATTATGGAACCGACGTTCAGCATCCAGTGGTATGACCTCACCTTGAAACAAGCCGTGATGGAGTTTTACCGAATGAAAAAGTATCAAATGATTCGCCCTGAGCATTGGGACAAGGTTGATGAATCCCAGATTGAGGATGAGGTCGTTAGGATTTTGCAAACCATATAATTAGATCCCTGAACACCAAAAACCCCGCTGGCTCGCGCCAGCAGGGTCTTTTTCACATATGCTGCTATTCTGTTGTTCCTCTAGCTTAACGACGATCGCGGGATGCATAATCGTTTGGTTGGTTAGCTGCGCCTATCACGGCGTGCCCGATTCATCACCTAGCGGCTCGAGTGCCGGCAGGTGCCTCAGCTTCTCCGGATTTCCTAAAGCGTAAATCGATTGGATCTTGTCATCTTTAAAAGAAAAAGAATACACGAACTGATCCCCGTTATCGATCGCAAGCCGGAAGCCCGGTATACCGTTGACGGAAACAAAGGAATACGTATATTTCCCCACGTACATTTGGAGCAGATTAAGCAGCAGCTTGATGACCCGCTCGAATCCAAGGACAGGCACCCGTGCCGCTGTGACCTTGCCGCCGCCGTCGGAGATCATGGCAGCGCCCTCGCTGACCAGCTCCAGAAGCCGGCTTGTATTTCCTTGCAGAAGGGAACTGACGAAATCCTTCAGCTTCTCTTCGGCAATGTGAGGCGGGAGAGTTTGCTCGGAATCGGCCTGGATGCTCTTTTTGGCCCGATGGAAAATTTGCCGGCAGTTCGCAGTGCTCTTGCCAACCATCCCGGCAATCTCGTCGAATGAATAATGAAAAATTTCGCGGAGGAGAAAAACAGCCCTCTCAACGGCACTAAGCTGCTGCAGGAGCAAGAGGTATGCCGTCGATATGGATTCGCGCCGCAAGTAAATCTCGGACGGATCGGCTTCGGCAGCATCCAGCGAACCGATCAGCGGCTCAGGAAGCCAGGGACCGACATAGAGCTCCCGTTTCTTCGCCGAGGAACGGAGCAGATCCAGGCATCGGTTGGTGACGATTTTGTACAAAAAGGATCGCTCATTCCGTATTGCATCAGGCTCCTCCAGCCGACCATAGCTTATAAAGGTCTCCTGCACGATATCCTCGGCGTCCATAACGCTGCCCAGCATCCGGTAGGCATAGGATATCAGCGGTTTTCTATAGGTTTCATACAATTCTTCTATGCTGCTCATGGGTCCCCCTTCCCTCACTCTCCAGGGAGAGAATATGCCGCACAGCCCTTTTCGCGCTGGCCGTCGCGGCGTCGGCTAGTAATTCCCCGTGCGAAGCCCAATCTCCTGCCACGTACAGCCCCTTGATTTCCGGTACAGCGGGCCCCGGGTTCTCCTGACGGTTCAGGTGCATAAAATCGTGGCACACCGTAATTTTCGGCAAATACTGCCGGACGATAAGCTCATCCCTCCAGCCCGGCTGCACCAGATCCAGAACTTGTTCCAGATCCTGCAAATCCTGATCCGGATCGCTTTCCGGCCCCTTGTATTTGATCACGGTGACAACCTGTGAACCATCGTCGCTAAGATAAGCGGCGCGCGACTGATTGGACAGAAAGACGGTCCGGTCGATACCGTACACGAATTGCTGATCCGGCTTTGGCAGACGCCGGAGGGCCACATCCAGGCACGCAGCCGTAATTTCGACCGCCTGCTCCTTCCAGGTGTGAAGGGCGGTCGTTTCAGCTCCAGGCACCAGCTGATGAGCGACCGCGGGCGAGGCGGCGACGATGACGGCATTCGCCTTGATCGTCGTTCCATCTTCGCAGAGCACATACCGTACCGAGCCTTCAGCATGCCCGATCGACACGGCCTTGCTCTTCGAGAGCAGCTTCACGCCGACATCCTCAGCCAGCTTGCCTAGCTCGTCGACCATCACGCCCCAGCCCCGGTCCAGATACAGCACGCCCTTCAGGGAGTTCTGCAGCTGCCGCAGCACCGGACCCGCCGCCTGCAGATCCGGCGCTACCACGTAGCTCGCCGTACGCAGAAGCGCATAAAACAAATGCCGCAGCATAGGGTCCTTGATATTCCCCTCCAGCCATTCCCGGAGACTGACCCGCTCGTACCGGAGCGTATCCATTTTGCCCAGCTTCGCCAGCCAGGAGGCGAGCTCCACCTTCCCTTTCCAGGACAGCAGCGGCGTGGTGAAGAGCGATTTGACCCCCATCGGCATGGTCACCAGCTTCCCGTTCCAAATGCCGAGTGCATCGGTGGATGGCTGGCCCCCCTGCAAACTTAGCCCGAGCTCGCGGAAGGTCGCAAGCGCATCGCCGTGATACAGGGCGTGCCCCCCCAGATTGAAGTATGCTCCCTTCTTCTTTACCGTGATGGCCCGGCCGCCGAGGCGCTCCTGCTTCTCGATCAGAATTGTCCGCTTCCCCGCTTTTGCCGCATACACCGCCGCCGTCAGACCTGCTATGCCCCCGCCAACTACCGCTACATCGTAATCGTACTCCATCTCCATCTCGATCATTCCTTTCGGTGATTTTACCCGTATGACGGGGAGGGAGGATGGGATGTGACAACATCGGCCGGAAAACTTCTTTAAATATTTTTTGGCTGTACGGGCGTACCCCAAACTCTATATCATTAAAAAACGCGCTTTGGCGGGCGCGCTGCGATGATAACTTTTATTTTAACTGATCCGTACGGAATTCATCGGGGACCGGGAGTATAATGACGTTAGGTCATCATTATCCTGCTTGATGCCTTGATTGCTCCATTATTGACTCCCTGGTAAACAACTGATATGATGACACCATGAGCAGACCAAGAGAATTCGATGTCGATCGTGCGCTTCATCAGTCCTTGGAGGTATTCTGGACGAAAGGCTTCAAGTCGACTACTTTTGAGGATTTGACCCACGCGACGCAAGTGAAAAAACAAAGCTTATATTGCGTGTTCAAGAACAAGCGGGATTTGTTCCTGAAAGCATTGGCACTTTATCGCGAAGAACGCATAGCATTTCTGGAAGAGATGGCCTCCCGGGAGGTGTCACCGTTGGAGAAACTGGAGGTCATCTGTGACTACTCACAGTATCAGAACAAAGAAACGTGCCGTGGTTGCTTTATGGCCAATTCCGCAATGGAATTCGGAAACGATGACCAGGAAGTCTACCACGAAGTATCGTTGATGTTCGAACGTGTCGAATGTATTCTCGAGAAGATCATTCGCGAAGGCCAGGAGCAAGGGCTGGTTACGAACTGTCAGAGCAGCAAAGAACTCGCCGCTTATCTAAATAACGCGATTAGCGGGGCGCGTTATATGGAGAGGGCCGGCGCCTCCAACGAGCAGATCAATGCTGTGTTGCATACGTCATTTACGCTGATGCTAGCGAAGAACGCTCGCTAGTGTCAGTTGATCAGTGCAAACGTTTCCCCCGGTTAGCAGGCGAAAAAAGCGATAAAACGAAGACGCCGCGATGGCGATTTCTTATAATGGAAGTTAGTTATCGTTATAAGCGGCAGTTTCGCCTTTCGGATTACTAACGGAAGGAGGTTCTCTTGCTCGGAACGGTCGACATTAGGCAGTAGTTGGACATGCTCTATTTTTTTCGCCCCTTTCTTGACCCTGTAGTCAATAATGAAAATGATAAAACAGGTACACCTTAGGTGTCATTCGAAAGCAACTCGGGAAAACAAAGTGCATTTTGCACTTCATTAATTGCTTTCCGGTTAATTTTTATCTTTTTCTTGACTTGATAGTCAATAATAACTGACCACAAAAAAATTCATTAATTCTTAAAAGGAGAGAAATCATGGGAAAACTTGATAGAAAAGTTGCAGTAATAACGGGTGGATCAAGCGGCATGGCGCTCGCCAGCGCCAAACTGTTTGTTGAAGAAGGCGCCCATGTTTTCATTATGGGGCGCAGACAAGAAGCTCTGGACCAGGCCGTCGAGCAGATCGGCCGGAACGTGACCGGCGTGCGCGGCGATGCAGCTGACCTGGACGATCTGGATCGCTTGTTCGATACGGTCAAGCGGGAAAAAGGCAAGATCGACGTGCTATTCGCAAGCGCCGGAACGGCGGAACCCGCCAAGCTTGGCGAGATTACGGAAAAGCAGTTCGATACGACCTTCGGTCTGAACGTGCGGGGCACACTTTTCACGGTACAAAAGGCGTTGCCGCTGTTCAACGATGGCGGATCGATCTTCATGACCGGGTCAGTCGCTTCGATCAAGGGCTGGTCTGATTACAGCGTATATTCAGCGAGCAAGGCTGCACTGCACTCATTCGCCCGCACGTGGCTCAACGAGCTGAAGGGCAGGAAAATCCGGGTGAACGTGCTGAGTCCGGGGCAGATCCAAACACCGATTCAGGAGCAGTTGTTCGACGCGGAGACGAAACGGCAGTTTGAATCCTTGATTCCGCGTGGAGAGATTGGCCGCCCGGAGGAGATTGCAACGGTTGCGCTGTTTCTTGCTTCGGACGACTCGAGCTATGTGAACGGGGTGGAGCTGTTTGTCGACGGCGGTACCTCGGCAATCTGAAATCGCACCGCAAAAAAGAGAAGGGATGAGCCCTTGGCGCTTGCGCTGTGCCCCCTTTATCTTGCGAACGTAGAGGAGGCATGCATTGAAGTAACACGTCCGTCCAAGCAGGGGTACGGAAACGATTTGTAGATGGAGGGGCTACGCTGGAAAACAATGGAGCTAGCGGAACAACACGTTTGATACTGTACGATAAACCAGGTTCCTCACAAATAAAGTGATTGAAATTCCTTTACCATTTTGATTTTGGGAACTTTGGTTTTAACAGGCTTTAAAATCGCCCTACCTGGAACGTCATTCTCTGTGGTGCAGCGCTGATTTTGCGTTGCATGGATGGCTAACGAGGAACGTTAGTTCAATAAAGCAGCAGCAGTCTAGGGCTTTTTTCTCAGTTCGTGGCTGCTGCTGTTACGTTTTTGGGGTTAGTCTATTACTTATTTTTCGAGAATGTGACGGTTTGTAAATCGAAAAAACCACGCGGCTGCAATACATCCAGTCTAATACTTTTATTTTCTCTATACACCAAATACGAACAATATACTTGTTAGTAGATATGTAATAAAAAATCGATTTGTGAAATTGAATTCCATTTTCTTCTCCCCTTTTTAAGAATTTCATCCAATGACCTCCAACTTCACGGTTCTATAGACATATTTACGGCTTCGCAAGCATGGATGTAGGTTGTGTCAAACAGAGGAACTTCAGCGTCCTCCGGCTTCACCAGCAATCCAATTTCTGTACAGCCTAATATAATCCCCTCGGCTCCAGATTCGATTAAGCCCTGAATCACCTTTTTATAATACTCTCTGGATTCCTGATGAATCTTGCCCAGGCATAACTCTTCGTAAATGATCTGGTTTACGGCCTCCCTGTCATCCCGATTGGGAACGATCACTTGAATCCCGTTCAGCTCCAGGCGTGATTTATAAAAGTCCTGTTCCATGGTGTACTTCGTGCCAAGCAGCCCAACCGTCTGAATCCGGCTTTCCTTGATTTGGGCTGCCGTAGCATCCGCTATATGCAAAATGGGGATCTGGATCTTGGACTGAATATCATCGATCACTTTGTGCATCGTGTTAGTACAAATGACGATAAAGTCAGCGCCCCCTTGTTCCAAAGCGCGTGCGGTTTGGCCTAACACTTCTCCCGCCTTTTCCCAGGCGCCTTCTGCCTGGTAACGTTCAATTTCTTCAAAATCAACACTATATAAAAGACACTGCGCCGAGTGCAGCCCGCCTAACCTTCTTCTTACTTCTTCATTGATCATTCGATAGTACTCAATAGAAGATTCCCAACTCATCCCGCCAATAAGGCCAATTACTTTCATTTTGCTCATCTCCATTGCCCTTGGTTTGTCCTCAACAATCGGCTCCGATTAACCTTCATTGCTGTAAAGAGAATGTAGAAAAACGGCGGTCATGCCGCCGTTTTTAGTATACATTAGCCTGATTGAGGACCATAGGAAATTTTCTATTCGTTCTGTGTCCCTTACCCCTGCCTCTAGCCGCAAGGATTTGCCAGCCTTATTTCGCGGCGGCCTCCTTGGTTACCTCCACCGTGCGTGTCCCGGCGTTCCATTTTACCTGCACGCCCAGCAAATCGCCGAAGTCTTTGATCGGTACGTAGAGCAAGCCGTTCAGCGTCGCCGGCGAGTAAGACAGTGAGGCTTGCTTCCCGTCTGTGAGAGCAAAAGGGGAGCCGTCGGCGATCGAGAAAACGCGCGTTCCGTAGGTTACAGTCGTCCGCTTCGTCTTGGCGTCGTAGGCGACCTTGGCTCCGAGCGCTTCGGTCAGCGACCGGAAAGGGATGAACATCCGGTTGTCAACCGACATGACGCCCGCTCCAACCCGCAGCGGAAGTGCCTTCCCATCCAGCGTGACCTTGGCATCCGACTTCACGAAGGCGCCTGCCGCACTGCCCGCAGCAGCCCGCTTTGTCAATTCGGAAGGCAGCGGATACGCATACAGTTGGCCTTCCGCCTGGACGAGCAGCATGCCGCTTTCCACCTGGAACGCACCATAACTGCGCGCCTTCGTCTGTGCACGGAACAAAGCCTTACCCGTCGAGACGTTCAGCGCGTAGACGGTACCGTCACTCTGGCCGACGTACAAGCCGGATTGGATCATATCGATGCGGCTGGCCGAATTATCGTGGCCGTTATAATAGACCTGTGAGCGATCCACGATTTTTCGCGCATGAATCCCGCGGTTGTCGTCATTCAGGAAAAACAGCTTGCCGTTATAAGGGCCAGCGATGAACTCACCCCGATCCGCGATCAATTCCGGCTTCACGACGGCGGGATCGGCGTCGTAATTGAAACGGTAGACACCCTCGCCATTCACGGCCGCATAGACGTCATTGCCGTCCATCACCACTTTGGATGGGGGATAGACCGGATTGCCGTCAGCCTTTATGGCAACGAATTTCTTGCTCGCTGTGATCTTGCCGGTCTTCACATCCACCTCGTCGATGTTCGCCGAAGTCTCTACATAATCAGCATTCGGCCATTGGTCCTGGAAGTACAGCTTATCCCCTTCCGACTTGAGAAGCCCCGTATGGTCGCCCGGCAGCCGCCACAGCGTCTTGCCCGTAGCGGGATCGATCGCGTAAGTTGTATAGACGGTGATCGCTCCCGATTCCACGGCGCCCGAGAGCAGTGTCCCTCCCACGCGTTGAGGCAAGGACTTACCGTCCAGGTTCCTCCACTTTTCCTTGCCTGTGACAGGGTCGATCGAGATGAGCGAACCGCCAGCAAAGACGTACAACGCCCCGCCGTCCACGGATATCGCCGGCGCCTGCCCCGATGGAGCCCGATAGATGCGTGCGCCTTTGCCGGTCGCCGCATCAACCCGGTAGACCGAGCCGTCTTTGGCGCCAACGTAGAGTTTGGTTCCGTTCGCACTCGTGATGGTGGCGTCACCTAGTCCCGTCCCGAACGACCACAGCGTCTTCCCGGTGGCGGCCTCCTTCGCGATCAGTTTGCCGCCTGCGATGTAGTAGACCTTCCCCTGCCCCGCTATAACTACGGAAGGATTGGAGGCAGACGAGTCCTTCGGCGCGTCAAGCACCGCCGTCCACTTTGGCTTGACAAGCGGTACCGGATTCGTCACATAAAATTCCGAGCCCGGGCTCGAATAGCTTGCGTTCGGTCCGGAGGTTTGAGCCCACGCGGACGGGCCTGTCCAGGCGCTCCCAAGCGTCCCGGCGAGCAGCAGCCCGGCAGCCATCATAGTCCATTTTCGCATAAACGATATCCTCCCAGCTTTTAACGAAATTTACCTACTGTCTTATGGACGCTGTCAGCCGCGGCAAAGTTACAAGGTTGAAGAATCGAAAAAAAGGCTGATTGGAGTTTCCAACCAGCCTTTGTATATGGGGCCAATACCCGCCTTCCTTTTGAGATCGCCATGGGGCGCATGAATCATTTGAACCCCGTAAACGCAGATCCGGATTGCATATAGTACTTCTGCCCGAAAAAATAGAGCAAAATCATCGGAATCGCCATGATCGTCGATGCAGCCATCAGCTTTTCCCATTGCGCCCCGTGATCCTGCTGGAATCCCTGCAGACCGAGCGTCAGCGTCCACTTGGCGGCATCGTTCAAGTAAATGAGCGGCCCCATAAAGTCCGTATAGGCACCTACGAAGGTAAACAAGGCCACCGTCGCTAATGCAGGCTTCAAGGTCGGCATAATGATTTGCGAGTAGATACGGAACTCGGATGCACCGTCCATTTTCGCGGCTTCGGACAGCTCCTTAGGGATGCCTAAGAGAAATTGCCTCAACAAGAAAATGTAGAACGGTGCGCCGAAAAAGGCCCCGATCGTCAGCGGCAGGATGGTGTTGATCCAGCCCAGCTTGGCGAAAATGATGTACTGCGGAATCAGCTGCACTTGCGACGGCAGGATCATCGTTGCCAGGACGATCGCGAAAATGATCTTGCTCCCCACCCACGGAATCCGGGAGATCGAATAGGCCACCAGCGGAGAGGCGAACAATTGCCCAACGATGCAGACGACGCAGATGACCAGGGTGTTCAGCATATAGTGCCCGAATGGCACCGTTTGGAACGCAGCCTTGTAATTCGACCATTGAAACGACTCCGGCAGGATGCGCGGCGGCAGTTCAAAAATTTCGTTCGACGACTTGAGCGAAGTGAACACAAGCCAAACGAACGGAAACAGAAAAAAGAATGCGAACAGAATCAGCATCGTATGCGGAAAAATTTTCGTACGAAGCAGCTTGCCAGCGCTCATCCGCTATTCACCTCCGTAGTAGACCCAGCGTTTGGACGTTTTCAGGACCAGCAGCGTAATCAGCATGACGATCACGAACAGGATCCAGGCCAGCGCCGAGGCGTATCCCATTTTCAGATTGATGAAGGCTTCCTGGTACAAATTGACGGCATAGAACAATAACGACTGGCCGGGACCCCCAAGAGCGCCCCCGCTGGACTTTCCACCCGCCAGGATGTAGGATTCCGTGAAAATTTGAAATGCCCCGATGAGTCCCATAATCAGCTGGAACAAAATGATCGGCGACAGCGCCGGTACCGTAATTCTCCAGAACCGGTGCCACCAGTTGGCGCCATCCACCTGGGCCGCTTCGTAGTAGGTTTGCGGAACCCCTTGAAGCGCCGCGAGAAAAATGAGCGCCCCCGCACCGGAACCCCAGAGCCCCATCAGGATCAGGGAAGGCTTGGTGAACCGGGGGTCGAGCAGCCAGGCCGGATCGGGAAGATGTACCCACCGCAAAAAAATGTTGACCAGGCCGAAGTCCGGATTCAGCATCCAGGTCCAGAGCAGGGCGCTCGCCACGCCGGGAATAACGGCCGGAAGATAAAAGATCGTGCGGTAGTAACGGATGCCCTTCACCTTAAAGTTCAGCAGCAGCGCAATAAGCAGCGAGCTAAACAGCGTGACAGGAACGGATATGAACGCCATGAACAGCGTGTTGCTGATCGATTTATAGAAGCTGCGGTCTTTCATGATCGCCGCGTAATTGTCCATACCCACCCATTTCGGCGGATTGAACAGATCGTATTCCGTTAGGCTGAAATAGAGGGAGCTGAAGAAAGGATACACGGTAAAAATCAGAAACCCGATGATCCAGGGGGAAGCGAAGATCAGCCCCAGCCAAAAATAATGCCACTCCTTCCTCGTCCAGCCCCTTCTCCGCCTAGGCGCCGCTGAGGATATCGTTTCAAGCATCTGCACGTCCTCCTCGTGATTGTTGGAATGCGGGCCCGGCCCAGGAGCGGACCGAGCCCGGATGTAAAGACCGGATTATTTGACTAAAGGCTGAATTTTGTCCTTCACCCGTTTCAATCCTTCGTCCAAGCTGACTTCTCCACGCAGAATCGCGTTATACTGGTTCGAAAATTCAGTCATGTACTCCGTCGAAAAGGACGTGGCCGGGAAGGAATGCAGGTTCGGGCTTGAGGAATACTGTAAAAACTCCTGGAAGCCCGGCACCTCCTTATAGATTTCATGCGTCTGCAGCGAGGTTCGGGTCGGCAAATTGCCGATGGCCGCGGTGAACTCCGCCATCTGCTCCGGCTCGGTCATCCATTTCAGGAACTGCCACGATTCCTCCGGATGCTTCACGCCTTTCGGGATGTAAAACACGCTGGTTGAGACGTTGCCCGGGTCCTTCAGATCCGGGTTGCTCTCATCGTACGGAATGGGCGCAATGCCGTATTTCAAGTTCGGGGCGTACTGCTTGATGAACGTCGGCAGCCATTCACCGTCGATCGTCATCGCGTATTTGCCCGTAAAGAATGGATTCTGCGGCGACATGTACTGCCCCAGGCCGGACGCGAAGCGGTCGAGCTCCTTCGATCCGAATTGGTCCCAGATTCCTTTTCCGAATTCCACGGCCTTCTTGACCCCCGCATCGTCCGGCGTGACCTGCTTCTTATCCGCATCGTAATAGGATCCGCCATAGGCGTAGCTGAACGTATAGGCATCGACACCGGGCCACAGGCCCAACTGCTGCAGCTTGCTTCCATCCTTGACGCTCAGCTTGGCGATGTACTCCTTGAGCTGGCCCATGGTCTCCGGTGGACCGCTAAAGCCTGCCTTCTCCAGCAGCTCCTTGTTATAGAAAAGCATGGAGACGTGCATCGCGATCGGTAAAGCGTACGTTTTTCCATTCGACTGGGAAGAGCTCAGTGCAGCGGGCACAAAGTCGCCAAGGTCGACGTTATCCTTCTTGATGAAATCATTCAGCGGCATCATGGCTCCGCGCTCGCCCCACGGCACGACATCCTGACCGAAGTTGGACGCGACGTCGGGTGGATTACCTCCGGTAATCGCCGTCAGCTGTTTTTGGTAATCGCTCTGGGACAACCCCTTCACCTGAATGTCCGGGTTGGCGTCATTCCATTTCTTGATCAATTTCTCGAGGGCTTCCGCCTCCATGCCGGTCCAGCCATACCAGAAGCTCAGCTGCACTTTTTCTTTCGGGGCATCGCCGCCCTTCGCTTCGCCGCCTTCCTGGCCTCCGCTTGCCGCATCTTTGCCGCCGCAGCCCGATAGGATCGCGACCAGCAGGAAAACCATCATGAGCCCCCATGTACTCCCTTTTCGCATCATGTCTCTTCCCTCCTTAATCTTGGGGCGGCAGCGCCGCCAAAGCGCGCTTGCCGCCGTCAACTACCCAAATGTTATCATGTAAGCGTTTTAGTTAATTTCACTATTGTCTCTAGTAATTGGATTATCGTTAAAACTTAAAATGGCTTGCCCATCACCTGTTTTCGGAACTGGTTCGGGGAAATGCCCGTGTATTTTTTGAAAATCCGGCAAAAATACGCGAGCTCGTTGAACCCCGTGGCATAGCATACGTCCGTGATGGACATGGACGGCCGCTGCAGCAGGACAAGCGCGTTGGATATCCGTAAATCGACGAGATAGCGGTTGAAGGTCTTGCCCGTCCACTCCTTGAACAGCCGGCAAATCGTCGGCTTCGACATGTTGGATATGGCGCATATATGCTCCAGCTTGATATCTTCATGCGCATTCCGGTCGATGTATTCAACGACCTTGTTCATCGTGTCGCGGTACCTTTCGATTTTTTGGAACCCGGCCTTCACCAGTTCCCCATTCACCTGGCGGATGATGATCGACAGCAGCTGTAAGAGGCTGGCCTTCAGCACGATTTCAAAAAAGGGCGTCCGCTCCTCGTATTCCCCGAGCATGTCCTGGAGCAAACCGCGGATTCTGCCGTCCGTGACACCGTCGAAGGCGATCTGCGAATGCGGCGTGCAGTCCGACTGCGAGAAATGCCTCAAATACTCGGCGTCGAAAAACCTCCGCTCTCCCGAAGGATCCGCGAAGCGCTCGTTGATGAAGGACGGCATAAATTCGCAGCCGAGGATCTCCCCCTCGGTCTCGAAGGCCTGTACGCGATGCAGCGTAAAGGGAGGAACGAGGAACAAATCGCCTTGCCGGATCCGGTACTGCCGATTGCCGATCGTGTGCACGAACTCGCCTTTGGATACGTACCAGATCTGATAATAGTCATGGAAATGGGTGGACAGGCTGACGAGGGTGTTCATCCGGTACATCTTGCAGTGCAAATCCGCCAGCATCTCGAGCTTGGAATTGAAATAGATGACTCCGGCGCGGGTCAATCGATCGATATCGAGCTTTTTCATTCGGCATGACTCCTCTCAATTGATACGGAAGTACAATCTTTCCCCCCGCGAATCGCCTAGAATGGGATTCAAAAATCAAGGGAGGCTTGCACTTGCATGAAGACTAAAATCGCTTATCTGGATGGTTTAAGAGGACTGGCAGCCTGCGTAGTCGTGGTTTCCCACTTTTGTCAAATCTTCGCACCGTCCGTCTTCGAAGGAAAACCGGAAATCGCCCACTTTCCCTTTGAAGGCTTGGCCGCGCGAACGCCGCTGAACCTGATGTTCAACGGCAACTTCTCAGTTTGCGTCTTTTTCGTGCTGAGCGGATACGTGCTGAGCTGGCGCTATTTTCTCACGAAGGACAAGATGCATATTTACGCGTCCGCGCTGCGCAGGTTTTTCCGGCTCGCCATTCCGGCTTCGCTGTCCGTTTGCCTCGCTTTCGCGGTTATGCGGCTGGGCTGGGGATATTTTGACGACATCCGCCAAGCAACCCAATCATCGATGCCCGATCCGTTCACGGCCAGCCCCCGTATTCTCGTCATGATCCAGGAGGCGTTGTACCACACCTTCTTCACTTATGGATCCGCTTACAATCCTGTGCTATGGACCATGACCTACGAGCTGCTGGGCTCCTTTCTCATTTTCGGATTTCTGCTGACCCTCGGCCGCTTCAGGCTGCGGATCATCGGTTACGCCGCTCTTGCGGTGCTCCTCGCCGACTCCTATTACCTCGGATTCGTGCTCGGCATGGTGCTCAGCGACCTGACGTACAGCGGCCGCAACCTGCTGACCGCCGTTCTTCCGCCTTGGAGCGCTCCTTTGTTCCTGGGCGCCGGGCTGTTTCTAGGCTCTTTCCCTTACGTTGGGATCGATAACACCATCTACTCCATCTTGGTATGGAAAGGCTCGTCCGCCTTTTCGTTCTTCGTGTTCTACCATACGCTGGGCGCTGGCCTGACTTTGACGGCCTTGCTCATCTCGCCCCGCCTCAAATCGCTATTCGGCCGGCAGCCCTTCCTCTACCTCGGCACCCTATCCTTTTCCCTATACCTGGTTCACTTCACCGTCATTTGCTCGCTTGGGTCCTATCTGTTCTATCAGTTCCACCTCCTGTTCTCTTATGGCCTTAGCACAGTCCTCACCGTTATCCTAACAACTCCCTTTATCTTTGCATTAGCCCATCTTTACTGCCGGTTCGTCGACGCTCCCACGCTGGCAATGCTCAGTCCATGGAGCAGGCGGGTCATGGATCGGCTGGTTCGGAAAAAGTCCGGCCGCATGACGGTTGAAAAATCGAAGAGTGTATAGCACATGACTGCTGGCCAACCCGGTCTAATGCAAAAAAATCTCCATAGACTCGTTTCCAGCGCCGTCGTGCGTTGGCAACGAGTCTCCATGGAGATTGCATACTGCGCTTATATGGATTCAGGCGCAACGCAAAGCAGCCATTCCCGTTCTCCGGATAATGGCTGCTTTGTTCTGTTCCTGCCGCTTACAGGCCCTCGGGCAAATCGATCCAGCGATACGGCTGCTTGAAGGCGATCCGGCCGTTTTCAATGATCGACATGATAGCGACCGTCTCGGCAGGCGGCACACTCACCTGTCCGGTCTCGAAAAACGCCACCAGCTCCTGAATGAAGCGCTGAAAATAATCCGAGACCGGCTGCACGACGCGGCAGGTACCCGAATCGTAGTTGACGGCCATCATGAACGGACAGCCCGGACCCGGCTGTTGGATCGTAGCCTGCCGGCCGCCAGCGAACTCGATCAGAAGGGCCGGCGCAGCCTCCGTGCCGACGAACATGACGCGCTTCGCGTCCGTGCCCATGAGCGCGACGACCGGTTCGATCTGGTGGATCGAATAGTTCTCGAACGAACCCGGGCCAAGGCTCGAAATCACCCGAATCCCTGTGCGCTCGATCTCCCCGTATTCGTCGGCATAACGCAGCGCGGACGATGAAAACAGCGGTGTGTGATGCTGTGCAGCCCGCTCGAACAGACGCTTGGCGGCTGCCCGGTCAGGGGCAAACGTCTTGTCCACGTACGTTGCTTTCCCCGAGGCGAGCGGCAGCTCCGCCAGCGGCTCATGCTGCTCCGGGTTGTCAGGCGACAGCACGATCAGATAGTCGCTTTGGGCGATCACCTCTTCGATCGTGTCGCACCACGTTACGTCATGCTTTGCGCACCATTCCCGATTGGTCATCCCATGCTCCGCGTCCTTGACCGCATACGCCAAGGCGACCTCCATCGCCCCGCCCGAGGCGTCCCTGATCCATCCGGGGTATTGGTTGGCATGCCATTCGTCCAGGTAGTAGTCGATAAAGCCGATTTTCTTCATGCCGGTGCCACTCCAGCTTCCGTTAAGGAAATCTCACGGCTGTCTTCGGAGGATTGGTAAATGGCCTCGATCATTTGCGCAGTCAGAATCACCGTGTCAATGTGCGACGGCAGCTTTTCACCGGAATGGATGCCCGCGATAAAGCCGTCGATCTCCTCCTGGAACGCATTGGTCTTCGGATAGTTCGGCGTGCTTTCAATCAATGCGCCGTGCTTCGCCGAATACAGCGTAAACTCCTGACCGTACTGAAGGCGAATACCCGCCTTGTCGCCGAGGAAATCGATGTACGTTTCTTCCACGCCGATGTTTTGCGCCCAGGCGCCGTTGACCGAAATCGACGGGCCTTCGGTCCGAATCATGGCTGTCACGAAGTCGTCGACGTCATAGCTGCCTTCATAGTTTGGTGGGCCCGCCCACATGTTCAGGTAAGCGTAATTCTGCATATCTTTGCCCAGCTTGGAGTACGCCTGCCCCGTCACCGTCTTCGGCCGCGGATCGCCCGCGCAGTACATGACGATATCCAGATAATGAACGCCCCAGTCGATCAGCGCCCCGCCGCCGGCGACCGCCTTGGTCGTAAAATCACCGCCGAGGCCGGGAATGGAGCGATGCGCGCGGAAGCTCACGACGACGTGGTACAGCTCGCCAAGCTCGCCGCTTTCGATCATCCGCTTGATGATGTTGACGCCTTTATTGAAGCGGTTGACGACGCCGATGTTCAGCGTCATACCGGTTTCATGCTGCACCTTCTGCATCTCCAGCGCTTCCCGGTACGTCCGCGCCGCCGGCTTTTCGCACAGCACATGCTTGCCCGCCCGCATGCAGTCCATCGCGATCTGAGCATGAACGTTGTTCGGCGTGCAGATCGATACCGCCACCACCTCCGGATCCTCCAAAATGACCTGATAATCCTCCACTGCCGTGCCGCAACCGTACTGCTCGACCGCTTTCTCGGCCCGTTCCTTGCGAATGTCGCAGAAATACTTGATATCGGCATCCTTGTTCGCCACGTACGCCGGGATGTGCGCATTGTTGGCAATGGTCCCGCAGCCGATCACGGCTGCAATCGTTTTTGACATAACCAGTTCCCTCCGATGGTCTGAACCCGGTCAGGCAGATCCGGATTGCAGAGAGTATTTTGACCGGCAAAATGATTCAAAAAAAAATGCCATCAGCCTTCTCAGCTGACAGCATCTCATTCGTCTATCGTTCACGGCCAACTTACCGACATGGTATCATGTAAGCGGTTTAGTTGATTTTACTATCGTATGGGAAAATAGGATTATCGTATCCGTTTTGATATCCGCAGGGGTGGCGGTTTTCGAAGATCCCTGGTTCATGTTCAGTGTTATATACTCTTATCTACACATACCGTCAGGCGCTTTTCAATATCAGACGCAATGCTCATCAAGGCATCGTTCTCTGCCAGCCCGATCAATGCCGTTGGTTTCGGCATGCCGATCTTGGTTGTTCCGTTCTCCACGTATATGGCCAGCTTGCACGGCAGGAAATATCCGACCAACGCATCTTCGGACAATACCCGTTTAGCTTCAACCGGGTTACAGACCTCCAGGATCTCATACGGCATATCGAACTCAACACCCTTTTCGTGAAGCTTCTCCTTCATGTCCAACCGCCAAAGGACGCCGAACTTTTCCGCCTTCAGGTTTTCTGTTAGAGCTTCAATCGCTTGTTCAATCGTTTTGGTCGTTTCAACCGTGTAATGAAACATCGCATGTCAGCCTCCCGTTTTGATCTCACCATTAGGTTAACTTAACCAAATATAATCATGGATATTACTTACGCGACAGTTTTCCGTTCCAGGCGCCCAGGCCGCCCTGTAGATGCCCCAGTTCCTTGTGCCCGTTTTTGAGCAGCATCTTCGCCGCGCTTTTACTGCGCATACCGCTTCGGCAGTAGAGGAGCACCGGTTGATCCTTCGGAATTTCAGAGAGCAATGAGGGCATTTGGGACAGCGGTATATTTCGGGCCCCGGCAATAAATCCTCCCTTAAATTCACCCGGTTCACGAACATCGATCAGTATCGGTTTACCCGGCTTCTTCATTTCGTTATGAAACTCCTGCGCGTTTAGGTTCCGGAGTCCTTTAACCGGTTTTAACCTCGAATATACAAACCATGCGAACAGCGCGATGACAACGATATTGATGATTGTACCCATTTGCAAAATTCCCACCACCTTTAGCTTTAGCTTTCGCTTGTATCAAAATAGACAACATCATCCCAGTTGTTCATGCCTCCCGTCATATTCACCACGTCGAATCCTTTTTCGCTCAGCAGTTCACACGCAAGGCCGCTGCGATTGCCACTGCGGCAAATCACGATGATCTCCTTCGATGAATCCAGCTCATGCAGCCGTCCGGAAAGCTGCCCGAGCGGAATATGCTTGGCGCCTTCTACATGACCCGCAGCCCACTCCTCGGGCTCGCGAACATCCAGCATATACAACTTCTCGCCTTGATTCAGTCTCGATACCACTTCCTGTGGTGTCGTTGCTTTGGGAAAATTAAATGCCATGCTGTTTCACTCCTTATTTTCGTTACCAGCGGCCTGTTCGGCCAGATAGATCACATGAATAACACAGATCCAATGAATAACGTTCCCTCGGAGTATATCCGAGATGAACCTTCGTATTTATACACATACCCCTATAGGTATATTAATAGCGATTTGACCCCTTTGTCAACTTTGGTCCTTCCCTTAGAAGGAATTACCAATAGGAACAACGCATCCCAAACCAGGACCCTTCATTCATATTCAGTTCATAAAGCTGCTTTATTATCTTCCTACAAGGAGGAGATGAAATGAGTACGATGAAAATAGAAATGTTATCTGTGCCTGGAGCAAGCATCCACTACGAGGTTCGCGGAACGGGCCCTGTGCTTCTGATGATCCACGGAGGATGCGGCGACGCCGACGTATTTCTGGAGGTCGCGGATCTGCTTGCCGATCAATATACGGTCGTCACTTACGACCGCCGGGGCCACTCCCGCAGCAAGCTCACCAATCCGGCCGAAGATTACCGGATCGAGACGCATAGTGACGATGCTCACCACCTCTTGGCCGCGTTAACCGATGAGCCGGCATACGTTTTCGGTAGCAGCTCCGGCGCGGTCATTGGACTTGATCTGACGATGCGCTATCCCGGCCAGGTGCGCGCGTTGATTCCGCACGAACCGCCTTTACTGGATCTTTTACACGGCGATGAACGATTAAAGGCCAAGACAATCATGGAGGACCTGATCGCCGATCACCGCAAGTTAGGCTTATTCCCGGCTTTTTTCAAGTTCACTTCATCCATTGGACTTCAAAACGACGACGGCAACAGCCCTTCTTCGCCGCCGAGCGATGAGCAAAAGGAGCGCATGATTGCAAATATGGAGTACTTCATGACGAATGAAGCTCCGGGTGTGCTCGGTTATGCTTTCAATCTGGAGCAGCTCCAAACTGCGTTATCTCATTCTATAGCACAAGTCTGCCCCGCTGTAGGCAGTACCTCCAGACATTATTTTCCCACCCGCTCCGCCGAAGGATTGGCAGAACGTTTAGGAGTTGAAATCTTCGAGTTTCCGGAAAATCACATTGGCTACCAGGTGCAGCCAAAGCCGTTTGCCGAGCGCCTGAAAGACGTTTTGAGCTCACTAGGGTAGTATTAAAAACCGCTCTCTACCGCCATTACACAAGAATAGCCAAGAAGGCGATGTTCCCCCTCTTGGCTTTTTCCCATATCTCATAATGACTGATGAATGTCAGTGAGGAAATTGTTGGAGCAATGTCCCTAGGAATATTTTTTAGGTCATATGAAGAATCATGTAATTCGCCGTGATTGTGCGATTATTCCCCAGGCGCAGCAGCCGGTTCGAGCAGGAAATCGTTCTCCCGGAAGCTGTAGCCGCGGATTTGCCCTTTCGGGGCATCATCGACGATATAATTAACGACATAAATTTCTCCGTCCTCGAATTGCACCCAGCCCGAATAACCGAGATCGGACACCGGACTGCGGTCGTAGTCGACCGGCATGATACGAGTCCATTGATCTTTCCGATTCTCCGCGGCAGCCGACTCCTGATCCGTTATCGCTGCGAAAAAATTTTGCGTCCATTTGCCAAGCCAGCCTTTGCCGCCTTGCATAAACCGGTATGTAATCAGCACAGTTCCGCTTTGGAGCAGTCCGGCTACGGGGCGGTGACAACCCGGCAGAGGGGTTCGGTACAGCTCGCTCCAGCTTTCTCCAGAGTCGCGGGAGATTGTTTTATAGCAATCCCATCCTTCGCCTGAATTTTCGCGCAGGAAAGCGACTAGCGTGCCGTCCTGCAGCGGAAGGATGCTGACTTCGCACAGCTTCAAGCCCTCCTGCGAGGCTACGAGCACCGGCTCCGACCAATCTTTACCTTCGTTGTCCGAATAGCGGAGCCACTGGCCGTTCCGGTCGTGAGCCGAAAGCAGCCATCGTCCGCTGGGCAGCTCACACAGCTTATCCGGCACGATCCCTTCCAGCGGCGTTTCGATCGGTCCGGACCATTCCGTTCCTTCATCGTCTGCGAACCATAAATAATTCCTTGCATTGGTTTCTTTGGCCCCGGAGATCCGATCCGCAACGATCGCGAGACGTCCTCCGCTCAGCCGGGATATCCGGGCGCAGTTCCAATAAGGCCTGCCGCTCGTCGTCTCGGTTAACGCCCGCTTATTCGTCCAGGTTCTCCCCCGGTCCATGCTTTCGATCAATACAAGCCGTGAAGCGGAACGGTCGCCGTGATGGGTCGTTTGGGTAAAGACGCAGATCAGCTTGCCTCCTCTTGTCAGGACAACATCGGGCCAAGCCTCATACCAGGTATCATCGCGGCTGATTTTAAATTTTTGGATCATAGACTTTTCTCCCCTTTTCTACACTTAAGATGTCTGATATTGCATAAAAATGGTCGATTTCCGCCTGCTGTTCCGCGCTAAACCGTTTCAGCGGCTGACGGGCCGCGGGATTAGCGATGATGCCTTGCAAGTAAAGCATCCGCTTCTCGTACGGAATAACGTCGTAATCCAGCATATGGGCGATCACGGCGTTCGTCTTCACTTGCAGCTCCCGAACGGTATCCCAATTGCCAGCCGCTTTCACCTCGTACATCCGGAGGAACGGATCCGGCATCATATTAAACGTACTGCCGATTGCGCCGTCCGCCCCGAGCAGCAATCCTCCGGCCAGTACTTCGTCATGGCCGTTCCAGATCAGGAAGTCGTCCCCGCACCGGCTCCGGATCTGCTGCATCTCGAATAAGTTCATTGAGGTGAATTTGACTCCGAGACACTGCGGGTTCCGCGCCATCTCCTCATAGAAATCGAGGGATAGCTGAACGCCGGTTGCACCTGGATAATGATAAACGATCATGGGCAGGCGCGATGCCGACATAATCGAAGTGTAATGCTCCTGGATTTCTTGCAAGCCGACTTTATAATAGAAAGGAACGACGGCAGAGATGGCGTCTGCCCCGGTTTCTTCCGCATGACGCGCCAGGCTCATGCTTTCCATCGTGCTGACAGAGCCGACATGCGAAATGACGACGGCGCGGCCTTTGACCGCTTCGACGACAGTCTCCAGTACCTTCCTCCGCTCCTCAGACGTAAGAATGAAGCCTTCCCCCGTGCTGCCGCCGACATAAAAGCCATGAATGCCGCAGGCGGTCTGATGCTCGACAAGCCGGGCCAGCGAATCGGGGTCCACCTCGAGCTCCTCGTCCATCGGAGTAACTAGTGCTGTGAATATTCCTTTGAATCGATTTCGGTCCATCTTATTACGCTCCTTTAGCCTTTAATTGAGCCGACCATGATGCCTTTCACGAAGTATTTTTGAATAAACGGGTAAACAAACAAGATCGGCAGCGTGCTGATGATGATCACCGCGGATTTAAGTGCAGCTGCCGGCGGAGGATCCCGGATATATTCGACTTGCGTCTCATCCTGAATGACTCCCGTCAGCAAAATATTGCGCATGATGACCTGAATGGGCAGTTTACTCTGATCGTTAATATAGATCGATGCGCCAAACCATTCATTCCAGTGGCCTACAGCGTAGAACAGCCCGATCGTCGCGATCGCGGGCATGGAAAGCGGCACGACAATTGACCATAATATCCGGGCCGGCCCTGCCCCGTCAATAATCGCTGATTCCTCCAGCTCCTCTGGCAGCGCCTGAAAGAAGTTTCTCATGATGAACAAATTCCAGGCGCTGATCAGACCGGGTACGACAAGCACCCAAAGCGAATCCTTGAGCCCAAGCTTGTCGATCAGCATGTAGCTCGGAATAAGGCCGCCCGAGAAAATCATCGTAAGAAAGATGAACGATACAATGGCGTTCCTTCCCGGAAGCGTCCTCCGCGCAAGCCCGTAAGCCAAGGTGGCGGTAAACAGCAGGTTCAGGAAAGTCCCGACGGTAACACGGAACAAAGTCACCTTATAGGCATTGAAAATAATCATCCCGCGGTTCAGAAGCATATCGTAAGCTCCGAAGTCAAGCTTCTCGGGGATGAGGATAAAGGCTCCTCTCCGCATCGATTCCTCAGTGCTGACGAATGACGTGGACAGGATTGCCAGGAACGGAACGAGAAATGCCAGGGAAAGGAGAGTAAGCGCCACAATATTAAAGACCTCAAATACTCGTTCGGATGCGGATGCTTTCCGTAAACCCAAAGGATGGACACCTCCTACCAGATGCCGGACTGGTTCATTTTCTTGGACACGTAATTCGCGCCGAGAATCAGAACCATAGCCAGTACGTTTTTAAACAAACCGACGGCCGTCGCGAAGGAATAATTTAAATTGGTCAAGCCTTCCCTGTACACATAGGTGTCGATAATATCCGCCACTCCATAGACGGAGGGGGAATACAGAAGCAGCACACTCTCGAACCCTGCGCTCAGCAAGCCCCCTATCGACAATATCAGCATGATCGCAATAACCGGCGCTATACCGGGAAGCGTAATATGCCAAGCCTGGCGGAAACGGTTCGCGCCGTCCATTCTCGCCGCTTCGTACAATCCGGGATCAATCCCCGACATTGCTGCCAAATATAAAATGCTCCCCCATCCTATCGTCTGCCACACATGGGATATGACGAGAATACTGCGGAAATAACCCGGGCTTCCCAGGAAATGATAGGATTCTCCCCCAAAAGCGACGATCAGGTTATTGATCAGGCCGCCATCGGTCGAGAGCAGCATCATGACAAGACCGGCCACGACGACGGTGGAAATAAAATGCGGTAAATAGGAGATCGTTTGAACGATCCGTTTGAACGCCGCGTTACGCAATTCGTTAAGCAATAACGCAAGCAGAATCGATGCCGGAAACCCGAATATGAGCTTGTACCCGCTGATGAGCAGCGTGTTTTGCATCACGTTCCAGAAATAATAGGAGTTCCAGAACCTCTCGAAATGTTTAAGCCCGACCCATTCACCCGTCAGGATGGCGTCTACACCTTGGAACGGAGAGATGTCCTTGAAGGCGATGATGATGCCGAACATCGGAATATAGTCGAAAACGAGAAAATACAAGATTCCCGGCAGAATCAGTAAATAGTAGAACCGGTGCATTTTGATCGCCGGCCATAACCGCCTCCTCCCGACGGCGCGTAATTCGGCGGGCGATTCGGAAACTTCTGCATTCAACGCTTCCATTGCCCATTCCCTTCCTTCGGTTTCGGCGGAACTCCTGTGCTTCACTCACTTAGAAAGTTCGTCCTCCGCCAAAACGATCATTTCTTCTTCTCGTTGTACTGTCTCGTATACTCCTCGATCCACTGATCGAGTCCGGCCTGATACAGCTGCTCGATGTAGCCGTCGAACTCACTAATCGGCCTAGCCCCGGTCACGAATTTGACCAGTTCCTCGCTCCTCAGCCGGTCAATGTCGCTGTTCGTCGGAATATTCTCCGCAAGCGCATCTTTATCGTAGATGATCGTAGAGTCGATAGGCATTTTGGCGACCTCGAGATTCAGCGCTTCCTTCGTCAAATAATCGGCATGCATTTTTTTCACTGGATCGTTGAAGGCGTATTTCAGCTCCGTCGCCGTGCCGAGCGATACCATATATTCGCCGGCGTACGTAATATCCGGAGTCGTCAATTCGATATCGAACTTGTTGTCGCCCGTGTACCTCCAATCCTTACCGAATGCCGCCGTCAGCGAATTTGTCGGAATATCCTGGTATTGATGGTTAATAAACTTCATGACGGCATCCGGATGCTTCGCTTTTTTCGTAATGACCATCGAAGCGGTGCTGCCCGGGCTTGCGGTCATCAGCTTCCCTTTTGGCCCTTCGATGCCGCGGATAATTTCGTATTCTGCGCCTTCCGGGAGCGACGGCTTAATCTGAGGGAACAGAAGCGTGATCCGGGAATACCACATGGATGACATCCCGACCCGGTTCGTTTTCAACAGCTCGAGCGGATCGAATTTGGAGAAGGATTCTTTGTAGATATAGCCCTTCTGGTACCAATCGGCCATTGTCGCCATGAAATCCTTAAATCCCGGAGCCAGCTCCGCCGGCTTCAGTTTGTTGTCCGCGGGATCGATCCAATTGCTGTTGCCGTCCTGCAGAAATCCGCCCATGAGCGCATTTTTGATCCCGTTGAGGTCCGTCATCATCGGGATGGTATCGTCCTTGCCGTTACCATCCGGATCCTGTTCCTTGAATGCCTTCATCACGGCTTCCAGTTCCTCTAGATTTTGGGGCATTTCGAGATTCAGCTTTTTTAACCAGTCGGAACGGACCCAGATCGGATAATGAACGGAAGGCTCGCCGCGGGGGATGCCCCAGATTTTTCCGTCCTTGTCCGTCATATACTCCCAAGCTTCCTCCGGCCATGCTTTCTTGATATCCTGGCCGTATTGATCGAGCAAATCGTTAAGCGGAATGATGGCTCCCTTCGAGGCGTAATCGTCCCAATTGCCCTGAAAGGTATCCACTTCATCGCTCGAGCCCAGCATCAGGTTCAGCTTCTCTTCTGCCGAGCCGGTAGGCGGCACGATAGCGATCGGCTCGATGCCCAACGTATCCATGTAATGCTGCTTCATTTCTTCCAGCTTTTCAGGTACGCTGCCCTCCGGCTTCTGATTCAGCGCGCCTGTATTCTGATAAATGTAGATTTTAGGCAGTTCCTTCGTTGGGCCTCCGCTTTCCGTTGCCGTAGGCGCGGGATTATTGCCGTTCCCCCCTGAACATGCTGTCAATGCGACGGCAGTCAGCAGAGCGGCAGTGACAGCCCCCGCTTTTTTTCCGAACATACCGTTTCCTCCTTTGCGATTGATCCCGGGGACTCCGGGTCATCAACAGCATAAACCTGACTGTAAGCGTTTTAAATATCAGCCTTTTGACATCCGTACCGCGATTTTGATATGTCAAAAAATCAATATCCGCCTTCCTGCTGCGATTAGGCGTGTCGCAGGAGAACAGAGGATGCCAGGTTCCTTTTATCCGTATAATTTTTTGTATTCGCCGGGTGTGATGCCGATCGAATCTTTGAATACCTTTATGAAATAGTGGGAGTTGCTGTAGCCGACCCGCTTTCCGATATCGCCGATTTTCATGTTGCCGCTCTTCAGCAGCTCCTTGCTTTTTTCGATTCGGATCTGTTTTAAGTAATCAACGAACGGCTGACCCGTGATTTGTTTGAATAAACGGCTGATATACGCGGGATTGAGATTAAGCCGCTCCGCGGCCAGGTTAAGCGACAAATCGCTTGCATAGTCCAGCTCCATCATCGCAATGACGCGTGAGATATGATGATGCCCTTTCGCGTTCAGCTCCCGCTCGATGCGGCCGGCGGCCACTGGGATAAGCTCATGGAACCAGACGCGGATTTGATCCATCGATTCCAGCTCCAACAGCTCCCGGTAAAGATTGCGCCCGTCGCCCGACACGCTCCCCGTGTCTGCTCCAAGCTCGTGGTAAGCGTTCATAATCGCAGTCAGCAGCTGCATGAACAAAGGCTGGATCTGGTTGTAATGAAGCATGCCTCTGCTGGCGTTTACTTCTTTCGCGATCAGGTCGAATGTCTGGAGGGCTTCGCCGGTTCTCGCCGTCTTGAACTGGCTGATCAGTTTCTCCTCCAGCTGCTTCGGGTAGACGTAGACGCTTCCACTGTCGATCCTTACATCCTCAATGGAGATCAGCTCTCCGTCCCCGTACAGGATCCGGTATTTCAACGCCTCCAGTGCCTCCTCGAAGGCAACCGGCAGCTCGAAGGCGGTGCGGCATACCCTTCCGATTCCGGCCGTAACCCGTATATGCAGCGACTCCTCCAAATACTCGATCAGCTCCTGTCCGAGCCGGAACGCATCCTGCCGGTTCATGCCGGACTTATTGACGACAATCGCGATCACCTCTTTGTCGGCTTCCACCGCCATTCCGCTTGGCTGGCTCTCCAGCCACAGCTCGGCCATCTCCATGAAGCGGAGCTTGAGGAGATCTTTGGCGATCGACTGCTCGGCCTCGTCTCCGCCGCCAGGGGGAAGATTCCATTGGAATACAATCACCGCCAAATGTTCCAGGTCGAGCTCGATCCCAAGATAAGCTTGGTTGACGGCGATTTCGTCCAAGGTCATCCGATGCTGCCGAAGCAGCGATAACTTGAACCGCTCCCGCTGGAAAGGAAGACTTTCCCCGAGCTTCTCTTTGTAATAATCCCGCTCGTCTAACGCGGACCGAACGTATTGCCCAATCGAGCCAATCTCGTCGAGCGGAGCCGACTTCTTATCCGGATCGCTTCCGATCATTTCCTTCAGCAGAGAGATCGGACGGTACAGGCTTCTTGAAGAAAAATAAACGAGCGTAAGCGTGATGAGGACAAGAAGAAGGGCGGAGAGGAAGATCATTTGCTTGATGGAAGAGGTCCCTTTCGATAAGGCTTCCATATCTGAAATATTAATAAAAGTCCAGCCGAGCAGCGGAGATACGGAATAACTGACCAGTTTGTCGCCGCCCCCCATTTCTGTCTGGTAGGAGCCAGACGTACCGACGATTTCAGCGCTCCCCGGCACGATTTGACCGATCGGCCGATGAAGGCTGCTAGACGCGGAATGGAACAAGACGCTGCCCGTGGAAGAAACGACATAGATATCGTCATTCCGATTGAGCTTGTTCAGAATATCGTTATAGATCATTGAGGCGTTCAGATTGACGATGAATGCGTTCTTATCATTATTCGTGCGATAGACGATGGTCAGCAGATCTTTCTCGCCGGAATACTGTTTGGCTGCGCGGGTATCCATAAAATCCGCGGTAAGTTTCATGCGGTCAAGCGTCCCGTACCAGCCTTGGTCGTAGAAATCATCTTTCGCGAATTGCCGATTGCTCCCCTCGTTTTCCGAAGTCAGAATCAGGTTTTTGCCGCCGTCGTAGAAGTAAACGGAATCAACAAACGGATTGGTTAAGCGAAAAGAATTGATCGTCAGGAGCATCCGTTCTTTTGCTTCCAGATAACTGTACAGCGCCGGCAAATCTTTCTGCTTAAAGGGACCCTGGGCGTCCTCATAATAGCGGCTGTTCGGAAACTGTTCGAATTCCTGGATCGACGGATTCATCGCCAACAGATTGGAGTTTTCTTTGATCCGGTTCAAAATCATTTCCAGCGCGTTCACGGTCTGATCCAGATATTGCAGCTTGTTCGCCCCCGTCTCTTGCCTGAAGGTGGACGAGACTTTAACGAGCGCGAAAACATCGGACAGTAGACTCGGGACGATGGCGATCAACGCCGTCGTCATGACGAGCTTGATATAAAATGATTTCCGCCGCAGCCCGTGCATCCAGCCGCGTTTTCCGATTCCCATCTCCAATTTGATCAACCCCCCAACGATTCACGACATTGTAAACGCTTACAACATAGAGTGGAAAAGTAACCTTAAAGCCGCGGCCACTCTTTCCGCCTAAGAAACGGCCGCGGCGGAGCTACATCGAGCTATCCCTGATGATGAGCTCCGGCTGCAGAACCTGTATGCCTCCGCTATCCGAATCCAGTAGCGCTTCGGCGGCCAGTTTGCCCATTTTGTAGGTCTGGAAACTGACGGAGGTCAATTTTACCGGTAGCGATAAACAAATTTCCGTATTGTCGCAGCCTACGATCGCCAGGTCCCGGCCGACGGCGAGTCCCTTTTCCGCCGCGGCGATGTAAACGCCTCTGGCGATTCTGTCATTGAAGCAGAAAAACGCATCCGGTTTATCGCTGCCGTCCAGCATACGGAGCGCGCTTGCATAGCCTTCTTCCTCCGACTCGAAGGCGGTCTCGAAGGCGACCAGGTCCCTTCGGGCCGGCAGGCCCGCTTCGTTAAGCGCGCTTAGGTAACCCATGTACCGATCGGAAGAAATCGAATACAGCGGCCTTGAGATATAGCCGATCATTCGTCTTCCAGCATCGATCAAATGCTTCGCGGCCAAATATCCAGCGAAAAATTGATTTGCGATGACTCTCGGCGCGGCGATGTCTTCAATCGTCCTCTGGCAGAATACGAAGGGGATCCCAGCTTCCTGAAGCCGATAAAATGGCGTCAAATCCGCCTTGCCGAAAATGGCCGGCACGACAATCAGCCCTTTCACCTTGCTTGCAATCATCCGATCGATATGTCTGGACTGTTTCGCATATTCATCATCTGTATTGCAGATGATGAGATTCATTTCATGCTCGTTTGCGACGTCGCCGACGCCCCGCGCGATATCCGGATAATTGTAATGCTGGATGTCCGGAATCAGCAGTCCCCAGCTTTTAATTTCCACGCCGTCTTCCCCGTCCAAAGCCGTGGTCGCTTCGGCGACATAGGTGCCGCTTCCGTCCCGCGAATATAAATAACCTTCCCCGATCATTTCAGAGATCGCCCTCTCGACCGTCGTTCGGGCGGCTTGGAACGTATCGGCAAGCACGTTCCTTGAAGGAATGCGGTCATGCGGCTTCATTTCCGCGATGAGGCGGATCAGTCGTTTCTTAATTTCTAGATAGCGAAGCGGCGTCGTAGTCATCGGTTCCTCCGTAAATCTGTATGACAGATATTGATCATGCATACCGATTATAACCCGGACTTCCGGCTGTTTCCATCCTTTTCTTCCGGAGGGTTAAAATGAAAATAAAAAAAAGCCACGAACCTGCCGCAGCTCCTATTTTCGTTTATAATGTTCGTCCGTTCAGCTGAACCATTCACATGCCTAACGACGAAATTTGTCCTTTTTGAACGTCGTGGAATTAATAAATAGCTAATGAGTCACTAATCTATTTCATACAAAAAGACCCCTTTCATAAGGGGTCTTACGTTATTCCATAATCGGCTATACCTTTTTTACCGGCCGCAGCACAGCATAACCATATCCCTCTGGGTAATGCCGTTGGTAGTCCTGTTTGATCGCTTCATCCCATTCGTAACCCATGCCTTTGGGGTCGAAGTTCCATGCCACTTCTTCAACGATTGTCATCACAGCGTCATTATCCTTCAGGTAATCGAAAGGCGGGTGAAAAAAGACCAAATATTCCGATTCCGGAATTTCCCTGCATTCCATCCCTTCCGGAACGGGCCCGTCGTACTCCAGTGAGACGGGGATTCCATATAAGTACCCTTTTTGACCATTTTGGTAAAACCATCCCGCCGTCTGACCCAGTTGCCCTGGGAGGGTGTGATTGGACATACTCTCCAGCGTGCCGCTGATCTCGTCACAAGAATGTCCGTTTTCCCAGAAGTCCCCATAGTTTGCTGCGGAAAGGTCCCAAATCCCGATAAATTTGTGTGCCGGAATAAACTCGACTTTGATCTCCGCTGGTTGCAAATGCACCTTGCTCATCTTATCCCGCTCCTTGATCAAATAATGGTAAGGGGAGAATACTTCCTGACGAATAGCCAACTTAATAGGTCGGGGAGCTTTTTGGTAGGCTGCGGGGGTGAGCTGAAAAGCTTTGTTGAACGCACGTGTAAACGCCTCTTGTGAAGAGAACCCGTACTTTAAGGCAATATCCAGAATCCGTTGGTCCGTGTCGCGGAGCTCCAAGGCGGCACGACTGATTCTTCGAGTCCAGACGTAATCCCGTAATGTGATCCCGGTCAATTGGTTGAACTGCCTGGAACAATAATAAGGGGAATAGCCTAACTGCTCCGACATCTTCAATAAAGACGAACTCTCCGTTATATTGGCTTCGATCCAATCCACCATAAGCTGGACCATTTCGTTCCATTCGTACATGGAAGTTCTCCCTCCTTTCCCTTCGATCATAGCACCGGCGATCTTCGCATATTTGATTCGAGTTGCACAATAAATATCTGGCGTTACCAGTGATAAGCCTACCGCGCTAACTATAACGGTAAGTTTAAAGGGCACCTGGGAGGGTGCCCTTTCTGTATATCCAGACTCGTCTATTGACTTAAGTCAATGCAAGGTAGCATCCCCCTGGTTACAATTAGGGTGTTCGAACCAGTTAAGAGCTTACTGGATTCTCTTCTTAATTCGGCTTAGCGACTCGGGGGTGATGCCCAGATAGCTAGCCAGTTGATGTTGAGGTACCCGGTCGATAAGAGAGGGGCGCTTCATGAGAAGTGTCTTGACGCGTTCTTCAGGCGAAGAAGCGATAAAAGCAGCGAATTCCTCTTGGACCTGACTAAAGTTCTGCTCCATCATCCTGCGGGTCATTGATTCCAATTGAGGGTGTTTGTGGTACATGTCCTTTTCCAGATCCAGATCGCCAACGACCATGACCGAATCTTCTGCGCACACGAACGTGTAATCGGAAGACTTATCTGGTTTGTGATGATTGAAAATCGCGATGGCTTGCTCTTCGGTGTAAAAATTGGACGTGACCTCTCTTCCATCTTCATTGATCGAATACTGCCTTACGCAGCCTTCCAAGATGAAATAGCATGCTGTAGGGATAACTCCTTGTCTGAAAAGAACGGTTCCTTTTGTAAATTCCTCTATACGAATTTCGTTCACTATAATTTGCTGATCTTCCTCGTTAAGAGAAGTCCATCTCGACATGTATTTGTATAGAATGTCTTTCATTATTTGTCTCCTTGTCTTCCGTTCTTTCCCCATCTATTTTCTAACATGGGGGAGCCACTTGTAAATGCCCGTTACAAATGATATTGCCTTTAGGAGGGGAAAACCCATGAGAGCCATGGTTCAGATCTCGTATGGTTCACCGGAAGTAGTTGTTCTGCAAGAAATCGCGACACCGTCGCCCGGAAACAAGGAAATTCTTATACGGGTCCATGCTGCCAAAGTTGGGCCTTCTGACTGCGCTTTTCGCAAGGGCGACCCGTTTATGATTAAATTGCTATACGGACTGTCCAGACCGAAATTTGCAATTGGAGGAACCGAATTAGCCGGAGAGGTCGAAGCTGTCGGCAAAGAGGTGAAGCATTTTAAAGCGGGGGATCGTGTTTTGGGCATGAGCGCCAAAAACTTCGGAGCTTATGCTGAATATAAGTGTCTTTCCGAAGAAAGCCCCCTTGCGGTTATACCGGACAACATCACCTATGAAGAAGCCGTTGGTGTCTGTGATGGGGGTGCCACCGCATTGACGTTCCTAAGAGATCAGGCAAAACTGCGGAAGGGACAGAAAGTTCTGATTAATGGCGCCTCAGGGGCCGTCGGTATCTACGCTGTGCAGTTGGCTAAATACTATGGCGCTGAAGTAACCGGTGTTTGTTCTGGCGGCAACGAAAGTATAGTAAGAAAAGCAGGGGCAGACTTCGTCATAGATTATACCCGGGAAGATTTCACGAAGGCGGACAAAGCCTATGATATCGTTTTTGATGCTGTGGGCAAACGCACTTTCTCGGCATGCAAGCGCGTGCTTACGGCTAAGGGAATATATCTGACAACCACACCCAGGTTGTCGATCCTCTTTCAGATGATTCGGACATCTCTGTTTAAAGGCAAAAGGGCTGTTTTTGCAGCAGCGGGGCTTATGCAGAACAAAGCGAATTTGACATTTCTCATGGAACTCGCCAACAATGGAACACTAAGCGCCGTAATCGATCGTCGATATCCTTTAGAACGTCTGCCGGATGCCCACAATTATGTAGAGACCGAACGTAAAAAAGGTAACGTGATCATTCAGTTCTAAAGCCAACCTTTACCCTTTAACTTACCGTTACTTATGGTACGGTTCTCCGCGCTACCTGAAACGGCAAGTTTTAGTGCCATCCTTTGCGGGATGGCTCTTTCTTTAAACTATCGTACCCGTTAATTCAATACTTGAATTGAATCCGAATCATTATCAATATTGATGAATCAACGGAAATATACCGGATTGCACCTGTTTGACTGTTTCGGTTCACGAAGAAACGGCGGTACATCACCATATCGCGCCGCCGTATCTTTACGGTATATTATGCTCTTATTTTCTAAGGCAGTAGAGGTTCTGTCCGCATCATTCTACTATTCAAATTTTAACTGGAGTGAATCACAAATTGGCATATAGCCTATCTTTTGATAGATGCTATTTGATGTGGGATTTGCTAAGTCCGTATATAAGACGCACTTAGTAAACCCTTTATCCAATGCAAGTTGGCTTATTTGCGCCACAATTGAAGTAGCGTAACCCTTCCTGCGTTCATATGGAGGGGTATATACAAATGCCACACCGATGGCCGTCTGCATTTCCCTTGTATATCCTGCCATAGAAACGGGTATCCCGTTGTCCTCTAAAATATAGAGTTTTTTCGATGCTATTCGGTAGAGGTAAGGGTCTGCATCTTGCGGTATGGACATTTCTGTTTTGCCATAACTCCCCGCTGCATAAAATGCTTCAGCCCAGTATGGGAAAAAGTGAATATCCTTTTCATCTAGCAATCGAACGACACCAACCTTTTGAATGTCTGGGTTTACTGCCGTAAGTTCATATATACGTTGGCTCATGGATGTTTTAAAGGTTATTCCCTTGCGCAAGGTATATTCTGTGGCAAAATACTCTGCCAAGGTTTTTTCGGTTATCACACCTGGAATTTCACGGTCTTTCAGCCCATCTATCAGACAGTTTATAGCTTCTGGGTTAATGATGTTGTCTGTTGCATAAAGCGTAATATTGTGTGGAGGTGTCATTATGGCGGTAAGTTGTATGCCCTTAGCATCCGAAATAGTTGCCATAAGCCAATTTACAGGGTCACGCCAGTCTGTTTTGTCTTTTCCTTCATGCCCAATGATGATATTGCCAAGAGGAATCAAATTTTGTGCTTCATGACGCATCAACACATCATAGGTATCATTGTAGAACTCATGCACATCCGTATACAACTTGAATTGCATTGCAATATCACCCTTTCATCCGCTCAGCGTTTTTCCATATTTCTTATACTAATCGTTCTTTCTTACGGTTTGCTGATTTTTCGCCTGCCAATTTCCCCAAAGCCTCAGCATCCTCAAATTCAAGTTGTCGCAATGCCTAACGTTCTGTAACCATCAATTTACTCATTCGATAACCTCCAATTTAATAATTAATTTATGAAGACGCAAAAAAACCCCATCCCGTTAGGGACGGAGTTGCTCCGCGTTACCACCCTGATTGACGTTTATAATAAACGCCCTCTTAGCCATCGTCCAACAACGATGCTTCTTTGTAACGGTAGAATCCCGGGCCCATCTACTATCATTCGGGGGCCAGCTCTGAGGTGATTTTTGGATTCGGATATCCGCTGCCTCGCACCAACCGGCAGTTCTCTGAACGGCATTTCCGGATCTACTTGTCCTCTTCGTCGCTTCTGTAAGCAATGTAATTAGATACACTATAATATCAATGGAATATTCTGTCAATAGAGAAAATCTTAATTGACTTCCTTTTTCTGTCTGGTAATTCAATGCCGAAACAAGTACTAATTCAGACATATATGACAAGGTGGACGGGGCTTTTTCTTTGTCCAGGCGCTGATTCCCCTCGCCCTTCACGATCGTGATCGAGTGCATCCCCCTATGTCCCTTTCTAGCGTTTCCCTGGCCCGAAACCTAACACATATATACAATCCATCCCCCGCAAGGAATTCCACAAAAAAACCTGCCCTTATTTAGGGTACGGTTCTCCGCGGTTGATCTTAAAGTATCCTCCCTTTTACAAATACAGCAGCCTGCTAAATTGCCGGCTGCTGTTGTGTTGTTTTTAAGCTAATTGTTCTCCATAAGCTTTATTAACTCAGTCAGATCTAAAAATTAGGCTCGGATTTGAGCTTGCTGTGATGCTTCATGCGGAGCTTTTCTTACCAGTCCGAAATAAGCGAGCATGGCCGCCGTGCTCGTCGCTAAAATAATCAGGCCTAGCGGAACGGCGGTATTTTCACCGGCGATCCCAACCATAGGAGCAACCACCGCACCTAGCAGAAAAGGGATAACCCCCAGGAGCGCGGCAGCACTTCCCGCCATATTAGCCTGTCTTTCCATGGCAAGCGGAAATGCCGCAGTGGATGTAATGCCGATGGAGCAAACAAAGAAAAACAGCGGGATGACCAAGGCGAACAGCGGACCATGGAATACAGCGACCACTAAAACGACGATGCTTGCCGATAAGGCTACCCATAGGCCAAACAGCAGAAAAGTCTGTTCGGATATGCGGTGCGCCATTCGTCCCACTAATTGCGATCCTATAATCAAGCTGATACCATTCGATCCGAAAAGCAAGGCGAAAACGGCCGGTGTGACGCCATAAATATTTTGATAGATAAAAGGCGTCCCTGAAACATAAGCAAAGACACCGGCGATCATAATTCCCTGTGCCAGCATGTACCCGACGAATTGGCGGTCACGCAAGAGATGTCCGTAGCTGCGCAGCTGGTTTGCAAAGTTGGGTTTCTCGCGTCTTTCCGTGGGGAGTGTCTCCTGCAAACGCCATTTTGTCATTGCCCACAAGTAAATGCCCAGCAGGGAAAGCGCGATAAACACGCCGATCCAAGTCGTGAACGAAAGAATGCCGCTGCCTGCAATCGGTGCAGCAAGTGGACCCAAATTACCTACGAGCAGCAGTAAAGAGAAAAATTTAGTGAGTTCGTGACCGCTGTACAGGTCGCGGGCTATGGCTCGCGAGATGACGATTCCTGCGGAAGCGGCAAACCCTTGGGCAAACCGGAATAGGATGAGCAATCCAATATTGGGTGCGAATGCGCAAGCTAACGAGGAGATGATATACACGGCCATGGAAATCAGCAGCGGATTCCGCCTGCCATACACATCGCTTAGCGAGCCCATCACGAGCTGACCTATGCCTAGTCCAAGCAAACAAGCCGTCAGGCTAAACTGGACGAGTGACGCGCTCGTATTGAAATTTTGAGCGATTTCAGGAAATGCCGGTAAATACATATCAATCGTAAACGGGCCTAACGTCGAAAATAAACCCAGCAACAAAGCCAGGCCGAAAACATTCGGTGCATTATTTGTTCTCATTATGAGTTGAATCTCCAATTCTAGTATGGTTTCTATTTACTGAATAAACATTTTTCCAAACATGTCCGATTGTGCGGCTTATGTTTTCTCCAATCTCCTTTCCTAGTCTTTGTTAGATCGACTGCGATTCCTTGATGTTTAGTTGAAGTATAAGGCCTAGAGTTAACTGTAAGTCAAGGATTATTGTTAATAAGCATAAAAAAAACCTCCTATTAGAGCTTTATTGCTAGCTTTCTTCTAATAGAGGGTTTTAGAACTTAGTTCTTCATTGAATCACATCCGCCGTCGGCAATGGAATATACACGGCATCAATTTCACTTTTTTCATCCATTAATGCTTTTGCAATTCGATGTCCCCCATCAATTAATTGTCCGTCTGAACATAATAATATGGGGTACTCCATGTTGGCGTTGATAATCCGCTGACAATGAAGCGCAACATTGCGTATCGTTGGAATGGGTGTCCTCCTGCTATCTGCAAACCAACAATCCTGATCCAGTTCCTTTATTGAATCAATACTGATTTTATGAACGGGCAAGTTTTTGGATAACTCCCATAGTTTCTCTACATCCCAGAAATGTCGCCTTCCGTCAATCATCCTTCCGTGAATATGTTTCATTCGTGAAAGTAACTCTTCCACAATAAATCACCTCGGTTTTTCATCATATCAATAGACGATAGGGATGTTTAGTTCGTTCAGAACAGGCAAACATACCTCGGCTACGGCACGACGGCTGCCAGCGAGTTCTAAATTATTTCTTTCCTGTTAGGCACGGTTCATCATTACTTGGAAACCATCCTCTCACCTGACGCAGCCGGCGTTGAACTAACGCTTCCTGTTAATGGAAAGCCGCTCATGTCTTAGGTTGATTTTTTACTCCCCACTCGCATAACCCTTCCAAAACGGGTAATAGTGTTTCCGCTTGATCTGTAAGACTGTACTCGACTTTTGGAGGAACTTGAGGATACTCTTTCCGCTTCACCATCCCATCTGCTTCCAATTCTTTAAGTTGTGAACTCAATGTCTTAAAAGTAATAGCTCCGATCTGTCTCTTCAGGTCATTAAAACGAACCGGTTGATTTTCCGCCAGGAGGTAGATAATTACCATTTTCCACTTGCCGCCAATAACGGATAATGTGTATCCAAAAGGTGTGTCCTGAATATTTTTAACTTTGCCTTTATACTCAGCCATGCTCATGTTTGCACTATCCTTTCTGATAGTACCTATCAATAAAGTGCGTACTATATTTTTATTTTTTCTCATCTTATACTTGCCTTACTTTGAAGTAAAGGAGAGAAAAAAATGACTACAGTGAAAACCTACAATCACGATCTTTGGGATCACGGCATCACTCAGGGCTATAGCGTCAACGGCACCATTTACATTTCGGGGCAATTTTCCCACGATACGGAGGGAGCGTTTGTTGGCGAGGGAGATATCGAAGCACAGACCCGTAAGACGCTGGAAAATCTGGATCGCGTGCTGGCGGGATTGGGTGTCACGAAGTCGAACCTGGCTTATGTAGAGATCTATCTGACAAACGCGCAAGAGCACTTCGAGCCTTGCATTCGGCTGTTCAAGGAATACATCGGACAACACAGGCCGGCCGGTAGCTGCATCGGTGTAACATACCTGGCGTCTCCCGAGCAGCTGGTCGAAATCAGCGCCGTCGCACACACGAACTAATTCGGCCACCTGACAGTTTAGCCATACTTGGTTTTTCAAAAAGACTGGACCCTCTATGCCCGGCTTCCGTCTTTTATTGAGCAGAGGCTGCCGGAGCGTCAGTGGACAATGCGGGTAGATGAGTTAGCCTATTCCCAAATTGCCCGTCCGGAATGTGTGAACTGGAGAACGGTGAAAAAGCGCCTTCTGTGCTAACGGTTACTGCATTAGCAAAGGCGCTTCAAGCTAAGCCATTGGTTTTTATTAAAGGTATGGGACGGATCGTTCCCCGGCTGTCTAGAGCAGCCGCATCCCCTGCGCAATCACCCCGTAAATCGGCTCCATCTTCGCCTCGTCCACACTGGCCATAGGCGAGATGGCACGGATTCGTTCCGCCAAACGGCTTCGCACAAGCGGAATATTCTGCAGCACGCCTCCCTGCAAAATCAGGGCAAAGGGCTCTGCCGCTTCAGTCAATCCGATTCTTTCGATCACGGCCCGGGCCCCTAGAAACAACTCGTCGGCAGCAGCCTCGAGAATCATGCGCGCAGACGCGTCTCCCTCTTGCTCCGCTTCGCTCACGAGCTTGCTGAGCTCGGCTGTTCTCTCCACGCTGTATGCAGCGGAGTAGGCCCAGTTGAACAGTTCTTCTTCCGTTTGCAGCTTCAGATGATGCAGCAGCTTACCCGTTAGCGCCGTGGCACCGCCCCTTCCGTCATATCCGTGAAGTGCGGCAATAATGGCCTGCTTACCGATCCAATAGCCGCTGCCTTCATCGCCGACACGGTGGCCCCAGCCGCCTGCACGGGCACTTTTACCGCTCGCGTTGATTCCGTACACGATCGAGCCGGTGCCGGCGATGATCAGGATGCCGGGGTCGCCGCCCGTGGCACCGAGTAGAGCGGCCACGCCATCATTCTCCACGAGGATGCGGTCGGCCTGCACCTGCGTGTTTCGAAGCGCTTCATAGACAAGCTCCTCAATCACCTGACGGTCATAATCGGTATCCAGGCCGGCTAGGCCGAACACCGCGCAGGTCACATGCAGCGGTACGTCTACTGTGACGCCAGGGGAAGGTTCTGCGACCTGAGAAGGGATAGGAGCAGCAGCCACGTCAAACGGAGACAGCGTATTCCCTTTAACATCCAGCGCCGCCAGCTGCCTCTTGGCTTCCTTGATCGCACGCGTAAGCTCAAGCGCCGCGGCTTCGCGCCCTACTCCCTGGTAGTTGCATGATCCCGCACGCCCGCTCGCCAGCACCCGGCCCTCAGCGTCCGTAAGCACGGCCAGACACTTCGTTCCCCCGCCGTCAACGGCCAGAAGAGGAATGTTTGCCGTGTTCATCGGCTGCCGCTCCAGCCGGCCAGGATATCATCCAGGTTCTTCAGCGCTCCTTCCGCCTGCTTGCGGGCTGCATCCAGCCATTGCTCCTGAGTCTGCTGGCCCCCTTTCCGCTTCGCGATTACGCTTTGAATTTCTGAAGGAGCCGGCCCGCCGGGGAGCGTACGGATATCCACGAAATGAACCGGATCCAGCGCCATTCGCAGCTGCTCCTCCGTCAGCGCGAGCTTCCGGCCGATGACCTGCAGTGCGATCTCGTTGACCAGTTCCAGCGTAATTTGGTTAGCGGCAAGTCCATCGGCGACGGCACGCTTCACGAGACGGCTTACGATATGATGGGAGCTCCGGAACGACAAACGGTCGGAGCGCACCAGCGTATCCGCAAGCTCGGTCACCGTGGCAAAGCTGCCCTCGGTCCGCTTCCGCAACACCTCCTTATTGACGTCCACAGTCCCGATGACGCAGGAGAGCAGACGATACATCCGTTCCAGCACCTTCAGCGCCTTCCAGGCATAAGGCTGCATGTCGTCCTCGGTATCGACGATATCGCCGAATGGCGTGTTGTGCATCATGGTCAGCACCGTTTGGGTATTGCCGACGCAGCTGGAGAGAAGCGCACGCATATGCTCGAACGATACCGGGTTTCTTTTCTGCGGCATGATCGAGCTGATCTGCACGTAAGGATCGGCCACGCGCAGCATGCCGAATTCCTGCGTGCACCACAGCAGGAAATCCTGCGACGATCTGCCCAGATTAATCGCGGCCAGCTGCACGGCCGTCATCGTCTCGCCGACGTAATCGGCACCGCCGATCGCGTCGTAGGAGTTATAGATCAGCTCGTTGAAGCCAAGCAGCTCCTTCACCCGCTCCCTGCTGATAGCGAAGCCGGAAGTGGTCAGTGCCGCCGCTCCCATACTGCTTCGGTTGCAGTTGGCATAAGCCGCCTGCAGCCGGCGGATGTCGCGGTCCAAAGAGTCCGCCATCGCCAGAATATAGTGGGCCAACGTCGTCGGCTGCGCCTGCTGCGTATGCGTGTACCCGATCATGATCGTGTCTTTATGCTCCTCTGCAAACGAAAGCAGCTGACTCTTGAGCGCAAGGGCTCCGCGAAGCGTCACGAGCAGCTTCTCCCGCAGCACGATCCGGTAAATCGCGATGCCCATATCATTGCGGCTGCGGGCCAGATGCAGATTGTCGGCAATGTCTCCGGCCGCTGCATGCAGCTCATGCTCAACCTGGAAAAACAGGTCCTCGAATTGTCCCGTATATTCCGCTTGGCGCAGCCCCTCCAGATCAAGGCCGCGGATGGCCGACGCGATTTGGAGGGCTTCTTCCCCGCTTACGAGTCCTTGCTCCTTCAGCATGATTAGATGCGCTTTGTTGATCGCCATCATCGCCCCGAGCAGGCTGTTCTTCGCTTCATCGAAAGCAGGCTCGAGCACGGCTTCCGTATAGGTACGTCCCGGAAAATGTCCGCCTTCCCGCTCCAAAATCTGTTCCCGATTCCTCATGTTGCCCCAGTCCCCTCCATGGTTTGATTTATGTACGCAGCCATAGTCTTTATCCGTTTAAAAATCAGGGTACGGCGCGAAGCCTGTCGCTCCGCGCCATCCCTTTCAAGCTTAATTCCTTCAATCGTCCATCCTGCATTCCAGCTCTATATCCATTACTTTTGGGGATTCGTCCCGGCGGATGTCGTTCCGGCGGAAGCCGCCCCGTCCTGCTTCAGGCTGATCATGTTCACGAACATGCGAATCGAGCCTGGAACAAGGCTTGGCATTTCACGGTACCAGACAATGGAGCTGTACGTGTAATTCCCTTTACCGTAAGGGGCTGTGAGGAACGTACCTGTAAACTCTTTCTCACCGGGATCGCCGTTCGAGATCAGCTCCGTGTACTCCTTGCCCCATTCGGACGGATTGTAAGCCGAACGGTCCTGTATCCAGTTCTCCCAATCGGCCGATGTAATCTTATTCGGCGTGTTAAAGATCGGATGATCCGGCGCAAGCATCGTCACCTTGGAATCTTCGTCCGTGACGCGCCATTCGATCAGCGGCTCGCCGATCTTGATCGGATACGGAGCGAGGTCCGGCGACCATTTGTCTTCCGGTTTGTGATACTGGACCACCAGGTTGCCGCCATTTTTGGCGTAATCGAGCAGACGCTGATTGCTAGGAATCAGCTCCGGCCGGAAGGCATAAGCCCGAATGCCGAGCACGATCGTATCGTACTGCGACAGATCGCCGAACTGGATCGTTTTGGCATCCAGGTTCGTTACATTCATGCCTACTTGGCGCAGCACCTGATCAATGTTGTCAAACCCGCTGGACACATAGCCGACCTTCAGTCCCTCCGGCACCTTCAAATCGAACGCTTGAATGGCCAGGTTGGCCGGCTTGACGTAATAGGTTTTGCCGATATGCGGATACTGGATGACCTGTACCGTTCTGCTGCTGTCTAGCGTTCCGTCGCTCGATACAGCCGACAAGCTGTAGCTTCCCGCCTTCACGCCCTCCGGCGCCTTGACGGTAAATTCAGCCGTCTTGGTTTCGTATTTCGCCGCAAAGCTCAATTCCTGCACTGCAGGCTCCACCGTCCATCCCTCCGGCGTTTTGAGCGAAACTTTCGTCTTCTCCGCGCCTGGCGCATAATTCGTCGCGGTCACCTTGACCGGTACGGCGTCTCCCGGTTTCAGCGTATTCAGAACCGCCGCTTCCGGACTTAGGGACAGCGCAACCGGCGGCAGCACGGCTACCGCATTATCCGGAACCGCATGCAGCGCTGCCGCCGTTCCGAACGCCTCATACCCGATATCCGCGGAAATCAGCGGAAGCGCGTAGGGATTGAAATCCTCCACCTGTTTCGGCACGGTGACCTCAAATTCTGTTTTGACCGTCTTGTTTTTGTCCAGCTTGGCGAAGGTCGCCGCTCCTGACGCTTTTGCATTCCAGCCTTCGGGAACATTCAGCTTCAGGCTGACCTTGCCGACATTCACGTCTCCGCCGTTAAAGGCCGTTACCGTCACCTTCGTGGTTTGCCCTGGAGTAAGCTCCCCGGTCTCCGGTTTCACCTTGACGACGACGGAAGTCGCCTCTTGGCTGGCTTTATTGAGCTGTCTTTCCTTCACGTCCAAGCGATGCAGCAGATCATTTTTCGCCGATGTATCCAAAGATGAGGACTTGACAAGCTCCACGGCGGTTTGAACATCCGCTTTCATCTCGTGAACTTCGCGGGCCACTTTCGCAAATGCGGGATAAGCCGCAATCACTTCGTTGGCGTCCTTTTGCAGCGTGTTCAGCTGCTTGGCGACTTTATTGTCCTTTCCTTTGGCGTCGATTTCTTTGGCCAGATCGTCGAACGTAAAGGCGATTCCGCCGAACAGCGACGCTGCCGGCTTCTCGTCCGCCTTCTTGCCGTCCGCCGATGCCTGCAGTGTGTAATAGGCCGTTCCTTGGCCTTCGTCCACTTGCCGGCCCATGCCCTGGCTCTTGTGCATATAGCGGGATTCTTCTCCGAGCTGGGCATAGGAAGCGCCGTACAGCTCATTGTATTCGTTGACCGGCAAAGAGACATCGTATGCCTTCTCCGTTGCTGGTACATAAAGCTTCTTCGGCTGCCAAGGCTGCAGCCCTTCCTTCAGCTGCTCCGGGAACACCTGCGGGTTGCCAGCATCTTTGAAGGCACGTACGGTCAGCACGTTGATCGCGCGATGATGCCCGTGCGTCGAAGGCTCGTTCAGGAATGCCGGAATCAGCACATCCGGACGTTTCTCCCGGATTTGGCGGATCAGCCGTTCATAAGCGACGTCCTCGCCCCATTTTTCCAACGTTTCGTCAGGGCTTTTCGAGAATCCGAAATCATAGATCGGATCGTCCAGCTTCTGGCTCAGGTTCGCCAGCGTCACATTCGTAATCTTCGATGCTTCCTGCAGCTCCCGTGTGCGGATGATTCCGAGGGCGTTACCCAGCTCACTGCCGATTTCGTTCTGCCCGCCTTCCCCGCGGTTGGCGATGACACTGTATGTATCCACGCCGAGCCCGAGCGAAAGATACGCGAGTGTCGCACTGTGCTCATCATCCGGGTGAGCTCCCGTATTCATCGCGCTGGCAATGGTGGTGAGGGGCTTGATGGCTTTCCATAAATCGACCACCCCCCTGTCAGCGGATGCCTTTCCTGGACCGGCTTGGAAAGCCAGCGTTCCAGCCATCACCAGGCTCATCGAAGCCGCCATCCATTGTTTCGCCCTGCGCTTCTTACTCCGTTCACGTTGACTCAAATTACTTCTCCTCCTTCAAGCGTGAGTGTTGGCTTGCAGCGGCAAATGCCGCTGTCTGCCTGTATCATTATCGCAATCGGCTCATCCCGCATTGGACAGGTCGCCGCGTAATGAAAAAAGGTATTCTTGTACCGCTTCAGGTTCAGGACAATCTATCGGTCAAATCGCGGAGCCGGCATTACCGCCAGTCAGCCTCCGGGAAACGTAAAGCACGAGAATAATCATGACGATTTGCAGCACGCCGTACGCGCAGGCGGTTCCAAATTCAAAGGCGTACATCCGCTGGAAAATCTCCACCGAGATCGGCGTCGTCTTGTTGGTATACAGCAAAATCGAGGCGACGAACTCGCCGATGCCTTCCACAAGCGCCAGCAGCGTGCCCGCCAGGATACCGCTCAGCGCCATCGGAAACACGACACGGCGGAAGGTATACCACCAGGACGCTCCCAAATTTCGCGCCGCTTCCTCCACCGAGCGGTCGGTTTGCATCAGCGTGGACGAGGTCGAGCGGAAGATCAGCGGCAGATGCCGGACGAAATAAGCCAGCGGCAAAATCCAGAAGCTGCCGATCAGCACCTGTCCGAAGGAGAACGCATTAGGCTCGCTGAACGCCGTAATGAGATTCACAGCCACGACCGTGCCCGGAAGCGCCCATGGCAGCATGATCAGAATATCGAGCAGTGTCTTCCCTTTAAAGTTCATGCGAACGATGGCATAGGCGGCTGCGACGCCGAACAACAGGTTGCCAATCGTCGCTGCGATGCTGATTTTGAAGCTATTGGCGATGGGACGCCATGTTTTACTGTCGGTGAAGAGATCCTTGAAATGGTCCAGCGTATAAGACGGCGGCAGCACTTGGGTCGTCCACTTCCCGTCTTCGGAAAAAGCGAGCAGCACAATCACCAGGATAGGCAGCATAAGAACGAGCACCCCGAGAAAGGACAACACCATCGCGGTGTTTCTGCCCGCTTTGCTTTTCACCTCGGTCCGATGAACGCTGACGCCTTTGCTCATGTTCTGGTAGTTCCGCGCGCCTTGGTACCAACGCATCAGAATGAGGAACAGAATGGACACGACGGACAGCAGCGTCGATTGCGTCGCAGCCATATCCAAGTCACCGTTGGTGCGGGACAGATAGATCTGCATCGTCATCGTCCGTTCAATGCCGAAGATCAGCGGCGCGGTGTACGACGCCATCGAGATCATAAAGACGAGCAGCGAGGCCGCGACGATGGCCGGCGTCAGCATGGGCAGAATCACCCGCCGCCAGATGGTGAACCGGTTCGCCCCCAGATTCGACGCGGCTTCTTCAAGCGACGGATCAAGCCCCTTGATCGCCGAAGACGCCGTCATATAAAAATAGGTGTACATCGTAAATGTATGGACAACAAGCACGCCCCAAATCCCTTTCAGCGTAAAAGGCGGCTTGTCCAGATGAAGCAGATGCTGCAGTCCCCGCGGAATAATCCCGCTGGAACCGTACAGAAATTCAAAGGATAACACCCCGATCAGCGGCGGCAGCGCCATCGGCACGAGGACAAGCACCGCCAAGAGCTTGCGGCCGGGAAACTCGTACCTCTCGAGCAGGAATGCCATGGCCACCCCCACGATGCCGCAGGTAATCACGCTAAGTACCGAAATGTATACGCTCGTCCACAGGGCCTCCAGATTCGCCGTATGTTCCAGACTGAAGAAACGGGAGTAGTTTTGGAGCGAAAAACTGCCTTCCATTTGCAGGCTCTGCAGGAACGTCTGGAAGAACGGATAGACGACATACGCCAAAAGAATAAGGAATAACGGCGCAATCAGCACATATACAAAATGCGGCGATCTCGTCAGCGAATTCCAGCGGCTGCTTGGGCGAATAGGCGGCGGTGCCAATTGAGGCTGAGGTTTGTTCATCGCTTCGGATCACCCCCTATTCCAAAAAATAAATGCTGTCCGGCGCCACGGTAAACAACACTTCCTCGTCCCGCTCCCTCATCCGGTGCCCCTGTCCGACAAACATCGCCTTCACGGACAACGGACCGGCCTGAGCAATATAATTCACGCTAATCCCGGTGAATTCCGACAGCAGTACCTTCGCAGCCATCGTATTGTCCTCGCCGCGTTCGGACGCGGAGGCCTCCCGAACCGCTTCCGGGCGTACCGACAATGTGACCTTCCGCCCCACGGCCAGCTTGCATTCGGGCGAGGCATTGTTGGCGAGGCCGGTCAGCCGCAAATCCGGTGCAAGCCGAACGTCCACCCTATCGCCTTCCAGCCGCTCCACTGTGCCTTCCCACAGATTGGACTCCCCGATAAACGAAGCGACAAAACGGTTGACCGGACGGTTGTAAATTTCATGCGGCGTACCGATCTGCTGCACGACGCCATCCTTCATGACCATGATCCGGTCCGACATCGACATCGCTTCCGACTGATCATGTGTGACGTAAATCGTGGTAATCCCCAGCTCCAGCTGAAGCCGCTTGATTTCCTGCCTTGTCTCTTCACGCAGCTTAGCATCGAGATTGGACAAGGGCTCATCGAGCAGGAGAATATTCGGTTCGATCACCAGTGCACGAGCGAGCGCAACCCGCTGCTGCTGCCCGCCGGACAATTGATCGATGCGGCGCTGCCCGTAGCCGTCGAGATGCACCAGCTTTTGGGCGCGCGTGACCTTCTCGTTAATTTCAGCCTTGCCCTGTTTCCGGACTTGAAGACCGAAAGCGATATTCTCGAATACGGTCATGTGCGGAAATAAGGCGTAGTTTTGAAAGACCATACCCGTGTTGCGCTTATTAGGCGGCATGTGGGTGACATTATGCTCACCGAATAGGATTCGTCCGTCGCTGGGGTAATAGAATCCGGCGATCATGCGCAAAGTGGTCGTTTTGCCGCAGCCGCTCGGACCCAGAAAAGTAAAAAACTCGCCTGGATGGATATGTACGTCAACGTCCTCCACACCTTTGGCCCCGCCGAATGTTTTGCTGACGCGGTCCAGCGTGACTCCGATCATCATTCGTCCTCCTTCAAGTCATTCACGTATCGAATGGATGATGGGGGCAAGTACGTAAACTGTTCCTATGATCGCTCTTGTTTTCGGATTTCTTGATTATATTGCACCTTTAAGGTAGAAATCCGAAAGCCAAATGCGACCGCTCCGCTTCTTCGGAATCATTTTACTCCCTTGCCTGCATCGTATTCTTTGATTTAACTTATATCGCTGCAGAAGTCTGCTTATCAAGCCGAACGCCGTCAGCATGAAGCACGGTCTGACGACCTTAAGCGTTGATTTTTTAGATTCTCGTTCTCACCAACTCGAATACTGCAGGCAGGCCCTGGTGGGGTGGTTCCCATCCCGGCCCTTGTTGCCTTGAAAGCTGCAACTCGGTTACTTACCGCCCTTGCCTTTGATATTCTCATCCCAATACTGCATCCATTCCTTCTCTTTATCCGCCAGAACTGTCCAATCCAAGTCCAGCGGCTTGGTATCGAGGTTTTTGTACCAGTCCGGGAACTGGCTTTTATCGATATCGGTCCGGGTTGGAATCTGGAACAGCTTGTCCGCCTTTTCCTTCAGCTGGCCTTCATCAAAAATAAAATCAAAGAACTTCTTCGCAGCGTCCAAGTTTTTGGCACCTTTGATAATGCCTACGCCATCCACCAATATCGGTGCACCGCTGGTCGGATAGATGTAATCGAACGGCTGCTTCTGCAGTTCCTTCTGAATCAGAATGTCCTGCAGGTTCCACAGCGACAGCTTGCCTTCCTGACGGGCCAGCTTCAAGTACAATTGAGTCGGGTCCTGCGTATACTCTTTCGTGTTGGCATCAAGCTTTTTCAGCCATTCGTAGCCTTTTTCCGGATTCGCAGGATCTTGGCGGTAAATCATGGCATCGTAGATCGTTCTCATCGTGCCGGACGCCATGACGCCGCGGATCAGAATTTGATCCTTCCATTTCGGATCGAGCAAATCGTCCCAATCCTTCGGCGCATCCTCCTTCTTAACCGCCTCGGAGTTGTACATGATGACCTCGGGCAGCAGCATCTCCCCGTACCAGCGGTCCTGCTCGTCTTTGTATTCGGCCGGAATGCTGTCCGCATAGCTCGGTTTGTACGATTCCAGCAGCCCTTCATTCGCCGCCGTAATAAAAGAGGACTGCGTTCCGCCCCACCAGAAGTCAGCCTGCGGGTTGGCCTTCTCGCCGCGCACCCGCTCCATGATCTGCTGGGCGCCCATCGTCATCACTTCGACGTCGATATCCGGGTTCAGCTCCTCGAACTTCGGCAGGATCTGCTCGACGACGTTTTTGTCGCGGGCGGTGTAGATGACAAGCTTCTGTGATCCTTTATCCCCGCTCGCTTCACCGGAGGCTGCCTGTTCCTTGTCTCCCCCGCCGCAAGCGGTCAGACCGACCGTCATTGTCAGAGCGATGGACATCATGCCGAGCTTGAACCATTTCTTTGCCATTGTTAATCCCCCTAATTTTAGGCTCAACATTGAAATTAGTTCTTAGTATCGTGCAGGGTGGCCGCTGCGGTTCCGGATCGTTCTTCCGATCGCTGTTGTTCCCAAATTTCTTGATCCACCTTTTCAACAAGGTAGAAATTCGATCACAGCTATGCTTCCGGAGCCAGCTTTCCTTCGGAAAGCTTTTAGCCGACCGCTTCCGCTTCTCCAGATCGATTCCGGCCCCTCCGCTACTCTGCTTATGATTAAGTACTGATTAGGATGTTGAGCTAATTTATAATTCATAATGTCAACTACCTGGATGCGAACGAGTGCGCCTCAAGCACGCTGTGCACCGCACCCATGAGGCCCGCGCGCTCCCGCAGCGCCGCCAAGCGGATTTCCGGCATCACCGGCACCCAATCCAGCAGCAGCTCGCGGATCCGGTTCAGCCCGGCTTCGTTCAAATGAACCATCTCGCCGCTCAAGACAAGCATCTCGGGATCGAGCACGCTGACCGTATTGGCCATTCCCGAAGCCCAGCCGTGATACACGTCATTCAGCAGTCCTTCCGCCTGCGAGCTGCCTTCCTCGCTCAGCTGGATTAACTGCCGGAGAATGCTCGTCTCCGGGTCGACCTCAAGCCCGAGCGTTTTCGCTTTTCCGTGTATGCCGTTCACCGAGAAATTTTTCTCGAACACGCCGAATTCGCCTTTGCGCCGTCCCGGCGAGTCACCGATCCGCATATACCCGATTTCTCCGGAGGCCTCCTTGCTTCCGCGGTACAATTGTTTGTCAAGGATAATGCCGGCGCCGATTCCGGTTCCGACGTACATATACACCAGGCTGGATACGCCGGATCCGGCCCCGCCGAAAAATTCGCCCTGCGTCATCATGTTGACGTCATTATCCAGCACCACCGGCAGCTGGAGGCGCTCTTCAATTGCCTTGCCTACGGGGAGGTCCATCCAGCCCGTGCTCGGAGCATGGCTGACGGTGCCGCTTCGGCGCTGCGTAATGCCCGGAAGCCCGACGCCGATGCCGATTACCCGGCCCCGGTCCGTCCCGCTCGCATCCAGCAGATGCTCCAGCGTTTCTTCGAGCGCCTGAAGCGCGGATTCCCCATCCACCGGCTGTTTCAAACGCGTATGCATTTGGGCCAGCAGTTCGCCCTTCATATCGGCTACCGCCATTTCAAGCTCGCTGCCTTCAAACACAGCGCCAACGACCGCATACGCCTGCACATTGTATTCCAACAGGATCGGCCTGCGCCCCCCTCTGGATTCTCCTGTACCCACCTCACGAATAAGCCCTTCATGAATCATCTCTTCCACCAATGCCGAGACACAAGGACGGCTAAGCTTCGTTTTTACTGCCAGTTCGGCTCGTGACAAGCGGGGCTCCTGCCGGAGCTGATGCAATATGCCTTCCCGGTTCATCTGCTTCACGAACTTGGCGTTCCCGGTTTTCCCCCTACCGATCACGATGTCATCCACCACCTTACTTTGTTAAAATAACTAACAAATCCAAATTTAGGCTCAAGTATATGAATGCGTTTTCAATTCGTCAATGCGGTTTCCCAAAAATGAGAAATCATTCCTAACCGTCGAAAAAGATCGAAACCCATGCTTCTTTACTCCTCTTTCCAAACGTACAAATTCCCGCCCGCCCCGGAATGATACGTTTTTTCCAGCCTCCTCCATCTCTGGAATGCCCTTTTTCTGAGGGTCGAATCAGAGTCAAACCGTTTCAGTGGGATACGACTTTCTTCCCGTATCCTTTTTCCCTGTGTTAATAATTGAAGTCCCACTAAATAACGAGAAAAGCCGGGCGAAAATCAGGCATAAATACCTGGGTATCGGCCGGCTCCTCTTCGGGTAACCTTTACAAATTTTCATGATGAATCCCTTCTGATGGAATATCACCTTTCAAATAGCCACAAAAAAAGGCTCCAGCGTTTTGAGCCGGAAGCCTTCTTCATGTCATCAATCGTTCATAGGGTTAAAACCTCATTTACCGTTCAGACTACGTCCATTACACTCTGCACCGACGTTGTCTGCTCAGCTTTGAATCGTACTTCCCCACTATGTGGCCAGCATCCATCCCGTTGATTCGGGCATGATGATTAATCTCAACGGTATCTTCTGAAGAATGACTGGATGTCGGGAATCAGAAAATCCGGTGCATCCATAGCGGCAAAGTGGGTGCCGCGCTCAAACTCCGACCACTGCACAATATTGGTATTGTCGCGTTCGGCAAACCGTTTTATCGATTTGAAATCATTTCCGAACACGGCCACTCCGGTTTCCGTCGTATTTGGTCCCTGCGGCTCCTGCGGCTGATGGGCGTTTTCGTAATATAACCGGGCGGACGATTCCGCCGTATTGGTCAGCCAGTACAGAGTAACATTCGTCAGGAGTGCATCCCTGTCGATAAAATCCACATGATCGCCGAATCCGTTAAATAACTCGGCTATCCAAGAGAGCTGGCCTGCCGGCGAATCCGCAAGCCCGTAGGAGAGCGTCTGCGGCCGGGTGGATTGGATCGCATTGAAGCCCGCCTGTTCATGAAAATTCGCCAGAAATTGGAGCCGCTTCTGATCTTCCTCCGATAAATCCGCCATCTCGGCAGGATCTCCAGAAGGGAAAGAAAATAACTGCAGCACATGGATGCCCCGAAGGCCTTCCGGCTGTTGGATACCAAGCTCTCTGGACACAAGAGCCCCGCAATCGCTGCCGTGTGACCCGTATTCTGCATATCCCAAACGTTTCATTAACGTATCCCATGCCTTGGCAATGCGGGAAATATTCCATCCGGGGCCGAGCTCAGGACCAGAGAAGCCGAATCCGGGAACGGAAGGGATGACGAGATGGAATGCGTTCGCCGGATCGCCGCCGTGGCTGCGCGGATCGCTAAGCGGACCGATCAATTCCAGAAACTCGACAATCGAACTCGGCCAAGCATGAGTAAGCAGCAATGGGAATGCATCTGGCTCCGGCGAGCGAACATGCATGAAATGGATCTGTGCTCCATCGATCGTCGTTGTAAACTGCGGATACTCATTCAATTGCGCCTCGTATTTCCGCCAATCGTACTCATTCTGCCAGTAGGACGCCAACTCTTTGATGTAGTCGAGCGAAACGCCGTATTTCCAGCCGGCCCCGTTCATCGTTTCAGGCCACCGTGTCCGGGATAGGCGATACCGAAGATCATCCAGATCATCCTGTGGCACGGCGATATGGAAAGGTTGGATTGCTGCACTTACCTCGTAAGAATTCGGGTTAACGGTGGTCATTTGATTTTCCTCCTCGAATGGGTTGTCGTTTGTCTTGCTTACATGACTAATATTAGACCACCCACCTTGACAGCATTATGTCAGGGTGCAGCAGGAGGCAAAAATATTTTAAAATAAAAAAGCCGCCCTCGGGCGGCTCTTTGTACCTTTAGCAGTGATCCTCATTTTAGCAGCTGTTTCATTTCATGTAGCGATACTCCAGGAGATTTTTCAAATTGGATATTTTCTGCTGCAGCTTCTCTCCGACATTCGTTTCCCTCACCAGCTTCCGCTCCAGTTCCTTGTCCACCAGTCTTTTTACAGACAATACGTCCGTTCCGTTGCATAACACATCTTCTCTGGAATTAAATTTCTGATGGGCGACAAGCTGCATGCCAAAGGAATTATACAGCAAGGTATATCCGGCAATGCCCGTCGTAGACTGATAAGCTTTGGAAAAACCGCCGTCGATGACGACCATTTTCCCGCCCGCTTTCACCGGGTTCTCTCCACGAATTTCTCTAATAGGCGTGTGGCCGTTAATGATATGTCCATGATCCGGATTCAGGCCAAAATCCAGCAGGATCTTCCGGCAGATCTCCTCATGTTCACGTAAATGGTAATAAGGGTTCTTTCTCTCCTTATGCGTTTCTTTATCTTGGATAAAGTACCGCTCAAAGGTGGTCATTTCTCTTTTTCCAAAGAGCGAGGAACATTCCCCTGTCCAGATGTACCATACCATATCCGTAGCCAGATCATCCGTCTCTTCCGGATGCGCAAAGGCGTAACGTAGATAATATTCGAAAACATCAAGCAGTTGACGCCCCGAATACAGTTTATCTCCAATCTGCATTTCTTCCATGTTTCCTTCTTCGTCCAAAGGAATGCAGCCGTGGATTAACAAATTCCCGTTGTATTTTAAATAAAGACTGCCCTTTTTCATCAGAAAATTCATATGTCTCGCCAGCTTTTCGGAATGCTGAACGGAGAACAGCAGCTTTTCCAGCACCTGCTGCTCCTCCTCTAATAATTGATCAGGCTGCTCGGGGTTTACGGTTGCAAAACAGGTGTATTCCAGCGGGTACGCTTTCCCGCCAATGTTGATTTCATTCTTGTCGTAATCGATCTTCTCCAGCAATAGCCTTTCGGACATATTAAAGTAAGGGCGTCTCTTAATAATCGGGATTTCAAGCTTAAACTGGATCATGGCAATGGCTTGATGAATTTTGGTAATCTGCAGGATTTCCGGCTCCGATACGTTATGGTCCGCTTGCAGCTTCGGTCTGAAGGACGGATTGTCATCATAGTACTTCTCCGCCAAGTTCAGCAGTGGGCGAAGATTGATTCCGTATACGTCTTCGATGATGTCCAAATTGTCGTATCTGGCGCAGATCCGGATAATATTCGCAAGGCAGACCAGGGAACCCGAATAGGCACCGATCCACAGGGCATCATGGTTCCCCCACTGGATGTCTACAGAGTGGTAGTTAATCAGCGTGTCCATAATTTTATCCGGTTCCGGTCCGCGGTCATAAATATCTCCGACCACATGAAGATGGTCAACCACCAGGCGCTGGGTCGTATAAGCAAGGCCGATAATGAGCTTGTCCGCCTGCCCCAAGGAGATAATTTGCCGGTATATTTCCTCATAATAAGGATCCTTATTGTGGGTCAAATCCGTCTTGTATAGAAGCTCTTCGACGATATACACAAACCGCTCCGGCAGAGCTTTACGCAATTTCGAGCGCGTGTATTTGGAAGAAGCATAAGAAATGAGCTTAAGCATGTGTTCAATCGTTTGTCGATACCACCGGTTCAAGGCTTGTTTATTGCACAGGTCTCCTTTTACCAGCTGTATTTTTTCTTCCGGATAATAAACCAACGCCGCAAAATCACTGATTTCTTGATCCGTCCAAACCTCACGGAACAAATCTTTGATTTTCTCTTTTACGGTACCCGAACCGTTTCTGAGCACATGCTGAAAAGCCTGGAACTCTCCATGCAAATCACTGACAAAATGCTCCGTTCCTTTGGGGAGGTTAGAGATCGCTTCAAGGTTGATGATTTCGGTGATCACTTTTTCTTCCGTATCATATTGCTGGGCCAATAAATCTAGAAACTGCGCATCCAAAACAGATGTCCCCCTTCAAGGAAAGATGGTGATGTATAACCTCGTACCTTTAAACTTAGTAAACTTAGTGTTAACAGTAAAGGAAAAAACATTAGGGTGGGTGATCATTATTTTGTACAAAACCCGAGCATGTCCTGCACCGCAACCTTTAGACTCATACTAACAGCTATTATAACTGAAACTTCCCACGCTATCCTGCCCGCTAGCTAAATAGTGGGGATCATTTCGGGGGAAACCCGCGTATCTAGAGATTCCACAGTAAGTCACCTGAAAGTTACCAGATGAAGTAATAGTGCCTCCTTGTGGTAGGTTCGCACGGGTTTTATACTTGAGCCAGACCTAGGTTGAACGATCGCGATTAAAAATCATAGCTTGGAGGACACAAGAATGAATAAACGTAAACTTGGAAATAGCAATGTAGAACTTCCAGTCATCGGCTTGGGTTGCATGGGAATGTCGGGCGGCGTGTATGGCAATGCGGACCGGAAAGAGAGCATTGCAACGATTCATGCTGCGATGGAGGCCGGCATTTCGCTCTTGGATACCGGAGATTTTTACCTGTCCGGACATAATGAAATGCTGGTTGCCGAGGCGCTGCAAGGGAAGAAGCGCGAGGACGCTTTTATTGCCGTCAAATTCGGCGTTATGCGCGATCCGCAAGGCGGTTTTACCGGTATCGACGGACGGCCGGAGGCCGTGAAAAATTTTCTGGCGATGACGTTGCAGCGCCTGAACACCGATTATATCGATTTGTACCAGCCCGCCCGACTGGATCCGAATGTGCCGATTGAGGAGACAATTGGTGCGATCTCTGATATGGTACAGGCGGGATATGTACGAAATATAGGACTGTCCGAAGTCGGCGTAGATACGATTCGCCGCGCGCATGCCGTACATCCGATATCCTGGCTGCAGATCGAGTATTCGCTTTTCAGCCGCGGCATTGAGCAGAAGATTCTGCCTGTACTGCGCGAGCTGGGAATTTCGCTGAACCCGTACGGAGTACTGGACCGCGGACTCCTAAGCGGCAAATGGACAAAGGAGCGCGCTGTCAAACCGGGTGATTTCCGCGAATCCAGCCCCCGCCTTCGGAAAGGTAATTTGGAGCGCAATCTGGAGCTTGTAGAAAAGCTGCGTAAGGTGGCCGAAGAACGAGGAGTGAATGTGGCTCAACTCGCTATCGCCTGGGTGATCGGGCAAGGGCAGGATATCCTTCCTCTGATCGGCGCCCGGAAACAGACCCAATTAGAAGATGCGCTTTACGCAGCGGAAATCGATCTTTCCGGCGCAGAAGTAGAGGTAATAAGCACGTTGTTTCATCCCGATGAGGTGGCGGGAGACCGCTATGACGAACATCAAATGGCATTGCTGGACAGTGAAAAATAAAATATGAAAAGCTCTCAGGATGGATTTCCTGAGAGCTTTTGCGATTGAGATTTACGCTTGCGGTGGTTTGCACCCCATTCAAACATGACGTCGAACAGCGGCACCAGCGTTTCCCCGTAAGAAGAGGTGGAATACTCCACCTTGGGGGGATTATCTGGAATAACATTCCGGTTAACCAATCCGTCTTCTTCCAACTCGCGCAGCTGCTGTGTCAGCATTTTCTGTGATATTCCCGGAAGCGCCCGCCGCAGCTCATTAAAACGCCGGGTCTTGCCAACCAATTCATACAATATCGACATTTTCCATTTCCCGCCAAGCACCCGGATCGTTTCTCCAACGTTGATATCGCATTCTTCTTCGGCATTTAGGGTCGGATGCTGTTCCTCAGTCGTTATGACCTGTACAGGCGTTATGGAGTCAAAAATTCCACTTTCCTTCGCCATGGATCAAAGCCCCCTCTTTTGGCAAGTGTCTTACTGCAAAGATAGGTAAGGCCAGATTAGTTAAATAGGATTGGATGTTACATACTCCTCTTTTAATATAAAATAATGAACGCTGTCATGAAGTACACCTTAAAACATATTATTTCTCCGAAGGGTACCTTCATATGTCATCCCTAAACGACTCATGACTTTACTCGAAACCTCATTCCTAATAGCTATTACAGATCCATACTAACATAGATAAGGCACCTATAGTTAAGTAAGATCCGAAAGCACGTCGTTGTCTACGTGTATGATCGATTGGTTAAGCATTATCTGGTTTCAGATTTCAGCTTATCAATATATTCTTTGCCTTCTAACAGGGAAAGACCTAAAGTTTCTCTTGCTTTTTTAATGGCTTTTACGTCTTCACCCTCTTTTATGAACTGACGTAGTTCATCATTTATTGGATTTTCAGGCAGTCCCGATTGTTGGGTTAACTGGTTTATGGTATATTGCATTCCTTTTATGCGACCTTCTAATTTACTCACCTTAGCCCATAAATTTATGATGATCAGGAGAGATATGATGATTAGAATGTACTCCATTTCCTAATGAAACCTCCAAACTCTGTGGTTTATCTGTAGAACTGCCAACTCACTGCCCCTCTGCTAAAGTCTTTGACCCGCTACGTATATCTCTTACGCCTTCCGAGCAGGAGGTGTGTAGAATACGTCGCCATGCATATGCTCAATGTTGTCCCAGTTGCCAGGATTGGTCGTGTCTGGAGAGCGGTGCTCCAGAATGGCCTGATAGAGAGCCGTTTTCTGCTCCAAATGGGCAACGTGCTGCTTGGCTTCCTCGAGCTTAGCGCGCGCGGCTTCTTTATGCTCCATGATGAGGGTGTAGCGCTGCGGAATAGACGAGTCCCCTTCGAGACAGAGGTCGACGTACGTTTTGATAACTTCAATCGGCATCCCGGATTGCTTAAGGCATTTGACGCCAAGCAGCCAGTTGATCGATTCTTCGTCGAACATCCGGATATTGTTTTTATCGCGCTGTACGCTCGGCACCAGTCCTTTATCCGTGTAAAAGCGCACGGCGTGTTCGGTAAGTCCCGTGATCAGGGCGGCTTCTTTGACCGTATGCATGGTAATCCCCCTTGGAAAATATTTATTTGAAAACGGCTTGCCTTCGTGTTACACGAAGGTAGTAGGCTTATTGTAAAGCAAACCGGCCGTAAGCGGAAGCCCCGCTGAGGTGCCCGGTTCCCGGGATTCGCGGCCGTTTGCCGTTTTACATTTCAACCATGGGAGGAATGACAATGCAAACCGTGACTTTAAATAACGGAGTACACATGCCAATCATTGGCTTCGGTGTCTACCAAATTCCCGATGCTGAAGAATGCGAGAATGCGGTATATGAAGCGCTGATGGCCGGTTACCGCCTGATCGATACCGCCGCCGGTTACTTGAACGAGGAAGCGGTCGGACGCGCGATCAAGCGCAGCGGCGTACCTCGTGAGGAGCTTTTCATCACGACCAAGCTCTGGGTACAAGATGCCAACTACGAGAGCGCCAAGCTGGCGTTTGCCAAATCCTTGAAGAAGCTGCAGCTCGACTATCTCGATCTGTACCTGATTCACCAGCCGTTCGGCGATTACTACGGCGCTTGGCGTGCGATGGAAGACCTGTACCGCGAAGGCAAAATCAAGGCGATCGGGGTCAGCAACTTCCTGCCTGATCGTCTAATGGACCTTATCATGCATAACGAAGTCGTGCCCGCCGTCAACCAGGTCGAAACGCATCCGTTCTACCAGCAAGTCGAGAGCGCCGCTTTTATGAAAGAGCAGGGAGTGCGGCACCAGTCGTGGGGGCCGTTCGCTGAAGGACGCAACAACTTGTTCGGCAACGAAGTGCTGACCTCAATCGCGGAAAAATACAACAAGTCCGTCGCCCAAGTCGTGCTGCGCTGGCTTGTTCAGCGTGAAGTCGTTGCCATTCCCAAATCGGTGCGCAAGGAACGGATCGTCGAGAACTTCGACATTTTCGATTTTGAGCTGAGCGCGAACGATATCGAACAAATTTCCACCCTCGATACGCGGGAAAGTCTTTTCTTATCCTACCACGATCCGGAAGTCGCCAAGATGATGGGCAACTGGGTAGTCGATCTGTAAACCTTATTTTTTTATGGCCCCTCTACCGCCACTACACCACAAAAGCCAAGAAGGTGCTATCCACCCTCTTGGCTTTCTCCAACCCTCTTACGGATTCTGTCACCGTATCGATGACCCTTTATACCACGCTTGCACGCTGCTCGCCCACCGGCTTCGTTTGGGCTTTTCCCGATCGGATGAGGTTAGCGGACAGCAGCATACCCACGATCACGATAACGCCGCCAACCATCTGGGAGACCAGTAATGCCTGGCCTGTCATCACAGACAGGATCGCCGTGAAAATCGGCATCAGATTCATCGTAATGCCGGCCTTGCCCGGTCCAAGCACCTTGACTCCCTGGTTCCAGAACAGGAACGAACCGATGGAGGGGAACAAGCCCAAATAGATGACCCCGGTGATGCCGATTGCAGTGATATGCCCGGTTTGCAAAGGCTGCATAAACAGCAGCGGAACCATACAAATGACACCGATCAAGGCTGTAAAGGCTACAAAAGTAATCGGGGGCAGATGCTGCGCCCTTTTGTTGACAATGGAATAGATGGCCCACAGGAACACGGCTATGAGCAAAATGCCGTCTCCTTGGTTATAATGCGTGCTGAACACGCCAAGAAGATGCCCCTTCGTCAATACCGTTAAGACGCCCAGGAAAGATAAGACGAGTCCTACTCCCTGCCACACCGAAATCTTGTCCTTCAGGAACAGCAGCGACAACACGATCATAATTGCCGGAGTCAAGCTGTTGATCAGACTGCCGTTTGTCGATGAGGTATGCTGAAGTGCTGTATAGGTAAGCAGCGTGTAAAATACAACGCCCACTAGAGAAAAGAATAATAAAAGACCCCAGTTATTTCTCCACACCTTCAGCCAATTGGGTTTCTCCACCAGCTGGGCCATCGGAATTAATACGACAGCGGCAATCGCCCAGCGCAGGAAGGAAGCCCAGACCGGAGGGAAATCGGCCGTAACCGCTTTGCCGAAGATCAAATTCCCTGCCCAGAACAGATTAGCCAATACTAGAAAAAGCCATGCTTTAGCTTTCATAACCAAACACCTCTCCCCACCCTATATTCAAGTCTTTCTCTTGTTCTATAGTCATGTTACAATAAACCATATCATAAATGAAATGAATATAAATCATGAGGGAGATATCAAATTTGGTATGAATAAATCACTTCTTCAATTGATTGTGGCGATCTCGGAGACCCGAAGCTTTACGTCCGCCGGGGAAAAGATGAATATGACACAGCCTGCCGTCAGCCGTGCGGTTACCGCTCTGGAACGGGAGCTGGGAGTAACGCTGCTGATTAGAGACCGTCGTCAGGGCGTTGCCCTTACTCCAGTTGGAGAACGAATCGTACGGATCTTCCGCGAGATTCTTCAAGGGTATGATAAGGTCGAACAGGAAATCGCCAGCGAAAAAGGAATGGAAACCGGCAGCGTCCGAATCGGCGCATTCCCGGCTGCCGCTTCATATTTTGTTCCGAAGATTATCAGCCATATCAAACAACAATATCCAAAGCTCGAATTCAGCATTCTTGAAGGGACCATTGCGGACATACAGGAATGGCTGGATAACCGGGTCATCGATGTCGGGTTTCTTATCCCCCCGGATAAAACGGCTCACTCTCATCCACTTTACCGGGAAGGCATTTATGCCGTGATGAGGGATGATCACCCGTTAAGCGAAAAGTCTATCATCAGCCCGGAAGATTTGCGGGAGGAGCCTATGCTGATCTGCAAAGCCGGTTACGAGCCTCCTGTCCTGCAATGGTTCGACAGTGCCGGGGAAGAGCCGAATATTCAATACATTCTCTACAACTACAGAACGGCACTCCAAATGATTGCTGCAGGCGAAGGCTTGGCCGTCATGTCTGAGCTGTCCCTATTGGATCTGCCTCCTGGCCTCATCCTCAAACGCATCTCACCAGCGGCCTACCGGGATATTCATATCGTCTCCGGTCCCGTGGAGGACTGTACCATTGCGGTCAAAACCTTTATCGAAACCGCTCAGAAGCTGTTTCCCATCCAAGCTGAGCATGAGCACTTGATTACAATATAGGATCTTGCCGCCCAACGTTATCGTGAACTTGGAACATATAAAAAAACGGCAGGCAGCCGCTCCGGCTTTCTTTTCCGGACTTCGGCGGCCTGCCGTTTTGCAGTTTAGTTTCTGGCAATATTGCGGTATTGAATCGGCGTGATGCCTTCGGCTTTTTTGAATTTGCGAATGAAGTTCGTCGAATCTACGTAGCCGACCTCGTTCATAATGTCTTTGAGGGGCAAATCTGTTGTTTTCAGCAGCTTTTTCGCCTGATCCATCCGGATCGAATCGATATATTTCATCAGCGGACAGCCCGTATGGTCCTTGAAAAATCGCGTCGCGTAGGACGGCGAGACGCCGAACCGGTTCGCGATCGATTCGAGATCTATCGTCTGATCCGAATACTGCTGGGCGACGTAAACCTTGATATTCTCCAGCAGCTCGATATTCTTGCTCTCTTTCTTCGCTTCTACGTACCGGCATACGTTGCGGCATATCGAGACGATGAGACGTTCCAGTTCCTCGATCGTTTCGAAGCGCGGAACGAACAACTGCTGCATCGTTTCCCCCAGATCGTCGTCGATTTCGATTTCCAGCTCGATGAGTGTTTTCATCATATTGTTGACGATATCAAAGCAGATGCATTCCGCCGCCTCGGGCGACACGTCCGTTTCCACGATATGGCCAAACGCCTCGCGGACGGCCGGCTCAACCTGAGACATGTTCCCTTGCTTGATCGCCTTCACGAGCCGGTCTATCCGTTCGACGGGGTAGACGTACTCTCCGCTTGGGCGGGGCACGATCTCGGCAAACAGAAACACCTGGTCGCCTCCCTTCACGAACCGGTACCTTGCGGCATGACTTGCTTCTACGAACGATTGCGGAACGGAGGACAAATCATCGTAAATTCCCCCGATGCCGACAGTTACCGTAAGCCGGAAATATTGCCGAAAAAATGCCTTTGCCTTCACGGCCAGTTCCCGCAAAACGTCGGTATCGTCAAAGCCTTCGTTCAAGTTGACCAAAAAAGCGATGGTACGGCCGTCCATCAGCTCGGCTCCATATCCGGCCCCCGACTCCAAGGCGAGCTCCTCGACTACCTTCATCAAGCTGTACTTCAGCACCTCCTGCATCTTCTCTGAATTGTCCTGCCGAAAGCGGTTGTAATCGTCAATCAGCACAATCATGACGGCGTAGTGGGGTTTATCGAGCTGGATATTGGAAAATTGCAAAATATCGTTCATTTCCGCTTTCGTGCTCAGCTTCCCCTTGAGCAGCGTCAGCAGCACCTGCTCGCGGAGCGTGCGGCCTTGGTTGCGCAGCTGATGCTGCAGGCTCTGCTTCTCACTGGCCATGAGGCCGACTGCACGGGAAATGTAATCGATCTCGTCGCCCGAACGTACCAGCGGCTCGGACCGCGCTTCGCTGGAAACGATCCCGGCCAGACGCTTGAGCGGCCGGTAATGCTGGACCGAGAAGCCGAAGGCGATGGCGACCCCGATGAGAAAAACGGCTGCGATGGTCATGCTGAATATGCCGCGCTTCTCATTCACTTTTCGCATCCATTGATCGGTTGGCAGCACCGCCACGTAAGACCATTGACGGTTGCTTGACGAATGGGTAAGCACCGAATATTTCCGGCCGTCCATGGACAACTCGCTGTAGGGAGACCGGTTCGGAATATCGTTGATTCGTTCGAGAAGGCGTTTGCCGGATTCAGGCGATTCGCCTTGCGATTGACTGAAGATGATTTCGTTGCGTTCGTTCAGGATGAACAGAAAGCCGTTCGACTCCGTCAGCACGCCTTGGGCCAAATCTGTCAGCGCCTGCTCGCGAATGAGGAAAAGCGCGACACCGTAAGGGACTTCCGCGTTTAGCGGGATCGGCACCATGTAGGTGGCATACCGCCGTTCCTCAAGCCGGTTGAACAGAACCGGTTCAACCCCCCGCATCAGCGGAGCGGACAACGTAACGGCCGTTTGCATAAACTCCGATGGGCTCCAATTGCGATAATGGTAGATCGAATTGAAGAACAGATCGAGTTTGTACGTTCCGCTTGCGGCATAAAGCTGTTTGGTGCCTGATCCGTTGAAGGATAACACGACATCCTCGATAAAAAGGTTCGTGGACAAGTATTGCTTCAGCTCAGATACCGCCTGCAGGGAACCATATCCTCCGTCCGAGGCCATGTAGGGGGTCAGCACCGGATTGTACGACAGCTGGGAGGCAAGCCGGTTCATTTCGTTCATACGCAGATCGACCGCATCCCGAAATTGGCCGAGGGCGCCAACGGTCGTATGCTCCACTTCTTTGCGGAGCGTATTGAAAAAGTTTTGGTACACGACGCTGCTGACGGCAACGAGCAGAACGACGACCAGCACAATATAGGAGAACAGGAAGTTGTAAAATCGTTGGCTGCGGATCATGTTCATCGGACGCTCCTCCATAGCGGTTCCGGGAGTAGTCGGTACCCGTGCTTTTACAGCCTGGCACTCGCGCTCTCCCGTGTACGATGCCTAACACTTTCGCTGTGCGGCCACGTTTTTCGCTCGGTACGGGTCCGTTTTATCCGGCCCACACCGCTCCGGTGCTGCGCTTTTTTTTTATTTTTTGTACCGATCGTACGCAGCTTGATAAATTTGCATATATTCGTCGAGCCGCATTTTTTTCAGTGTGGCTATATAGTTATCCCACTCCGAGAAAGACGCTTTGCCGGAGACGAATTTGGCGGCCATTTCGGTTACGTACGTATTGATGTCGGCGGTTAGCGCAGACATTTTTGTACTTTCCTCGGCGGTATAGTTGAATGTCGGCCAAACCTCCTCCGGCATGTATTTCTTGAACTTCTCCGCCGCCTGGATCGATTCCGGCTGCGATTCGGCACCTTTGAAAAACTTTTGCTGCACCATATTCGGGTAACCGCCGCCCGGCCATACGACGTATTTCACCAGCGCCTGCTCGAGCGTCAGGCCGTTCGGATTGGCCGTGATTTCTTTCGTATATTGAAGTTCGCCGGAGGCGGTTTTCTCGTACGACTTTCCTTCGAAGCCCATGAAGAACATTTTACTGCCTTCCTCGCCGTACAAGTAATCCATCCAACGAACCGTCGCTTCCGGACTTTTGTTTTTGTCGGTAATGACGAACGCGCCCAGAGCCGCGAGAGGGGAGCCGACGGCGGAATACAATTGATCGCCGTGAGTACCTTTGAGCGCGCTGGCGCCTATATATCCCGTCTGGTTCATCAGCGTATACGGACTTGTCGTGATGGTAGCTCCGTATAATCCTTTTGCGCCGGTCGCGTAAAATTGATTCGCCTGGATCGTAAAGATATCTTCCGCGATCAGCTTTTCGCTGTACAGCTTGTTCAAGTATTCCAGCATTTCCTTGTAGTTTGGATCGGTAGGGATAAATCTGAGCTTGCCGGCATTGTCCATATCTACGTTAGCGTGACCTGCCCCCCGGGTACCGAGCCCCCAGGCGCCCTTGAAGTAGCTCATGATGGCCGGCAGCCCAATACTCTCGAATGGAATCTCGTCCGCTTGGTTGTTGCCGTTCGGATCTTTTTCCTTAAACGCTTTCAGCATGTTGTAGAAATCTTCGGTCGTCTCCGGCTCTTTTAAGCCAAGCTTATCGAGCCATTCTTTCTTGATCCACATTTTGCCGCCGGCGAGCACGGACGTAAACTGAGGGTCGTAGATGGTCGGGAAGGAATAAATATTGCCGTCTGGCATCGTCAGCCCTTTGCGTACCTCCGGGTATTGATCCAATAACTTTTTGAGATTCGGGGCATATTGATCAATCAGGTCGTTCAGCTTGATAAATACGCCTTGCGAACCGTATTTGAGCAAATCGGTCGAAGGGATGGCTGCCGTAAAGAAGGCATCCGGATAATCGCCGCCGGCCAGCATAATGTTACGCTTTTCCGTCAAGTTGTCATTCGGAACCATCTCCCAAGTGACATGTATGTTTGTTAGCTTCTCATATTCTTGCCAGAGCATCACTTCGTTCCAGTTGGAGGCGGTCGTTGGCGCTTTCCCGGCCACCATCTTCAGGTTGATTTTATCGGCTACGATCGGCATGCCCGTCTTATTGATGCCCGATTCTTTCGGTGGGGTGCCTTCCGCTTCGTTCGATCCGCCCCCCGAGCAAGCCGAGAGCAAGCTCAGCAGTACGAAGAGGGATAACAAGGCTGCTGTCGTTTTATTAGGTTTCAAGAAAAAACCTCCTTTTTCTTTTGACACTTCTTGGGCAGGATTAACCTTTTACCGCACCGATGACAAGTCCTTTGACGAAATAGCGCTGCAGAAACGGATACAGCAGAAGAACCGGCAGATTGGCAATGATAACGACCGCGTATTTGATCGATTCGCCTTCCATGACGCTTTTGGCAAGCGATTCCTCGCTTGTTCCCACCATATCCTTCAAATTGCTCTGAATCAAAATCTCCCGGAGCACGAGCTGAAGCGGGTACTTGCTCCGGTCGGTCAAATAAATAAGCGCGCTGAAAAATGAATTCCAATGGGCGACGCTGTAAAACAACGTCATGACGGCCAGGATGGGCATCGACAGCGGAAGGACGATGCGAACCAGGATTTGCAGGTTGGAGCAGCCGTCGATTTGCGCCGATTCCTGAACTTCGATGGGGATGTTTTGCTGGAAAAAGGTGCGCATAATGATGACGTTCCATATGGCGAGCGCATTCGGGATGATTAGCGCCCACATCGTGTTGACCATGCCGAGATTTTTTACCAGCAAATAGGTCGGAATGAGCCCGCCGCTGAAAAACATCGTAAATACGAAAAAGGCGGTAAAGAAGCCGCGGCCGGCTAAATCTTTGCGCGACAGCGGATAGGCGGCCAATATCGTCATGACGATATTGACAGCCGTCCCGATAACGGTGTACAGGATCGTATTCCCGTAGCCCTGCAAAATGTCGTTGTTTTGGAACACTTTCTCGTATCCGCGGAATGTGATGCCCTTCGGCCACAGCCACACCTCTCCGCCCAAAACTTTGGAAGGGTCGCTAATCGAAGCGGCCAGCACGAACAACAGCGGATACAGAACGGCGAGCAGGGCGAGAACGAGCAGAGCGTGGATGATGAAACTGAGCAGCTTGTCGCCAAACGTCTCTTTTACCATAAGCTCGTTTCACCAGCCTTCCGTGCAATGTAATTGACCGTGACGAGCATGATGAAATTGACGACCGAATTGAACAGCCCTACGGCGGCAGAGAAACTGTATTGCGCTTCCAGGATGCCGCTTCGGTATACGTAGGTCGAGATCACGTCCGAGCTTTCCATATTCAGGCTGTTCTGCATCAGAAACACTTTCTCGAAGCCGACGCCCAGAATGGATCCGACATTCATAATGAGCAAAATCACGATGGTAGGCAATATGCCCGGCAGGTTAATATGCCAGATGCGGGCCAGCCGGCTGGCTCCGTCCACCTTGGCCGCTTCGTGCAGCTGCGGATCGATGCCGGTCAAGGCGGCCAAATAGATAATCGAGCTCCAGCCCATCTGCTGCCATACCCCGGAGAAAACGTAGATCGTTTTGAACCAGCTCGCCTCCGTCAGGAACGAAATGGAGTCCCCGCCCAACCATCCAATGAACAGGTTCACGATTCCATGATTCGGCGACAAGAAAATCATCAGCATGCCGACGAGGACGACGGTCGATAAAAAGTGAGGGGCATAGGTGACCGTCTGAATCGTTTTCTTGAACCATTTCACTTTTACTTCATTGATGAGAAGCGCGAGAATGATCGGGACGGGAAAGCCGACAATCAGCTCATATATTCCGATGCCAAGCGTGTTGCGGATGAGCCGCCAAAAATAGTAGCTGTCAAAAAAACGCTGGAAATGGGCGAAACCGACCCAAGGGCTGCCGGTTATCCCTTTGGATGCAATAAATTCTTTGAATGCGATCTGCACCCCGTACATCGGGATGTAATGAAAAATCAAGTAATAGGCGACGACCGGCAAAAGCAGCATATACAAATCCCAGTTTTTCTTGAGCGAACGGCCTAACGCCGATCGGCGGCCCATTGCGGCCTGCGCGGAAGCCGCTGCCGGAGGAGCATGCTTCAAGAGTGCTTCACCTTCCTTCCATGTCGCGAGTGCGGTTAACATTTCTTCAAGGGGCCCCTTTGCCGTTATGGTATTTTAAAACGCTTTCAGCGTCCACCAGCAATTTTTGCGGCGATCAGCTATTCTTGACATCGCTGCAAGGGGCGTACCCCATGCCCTTCAAGTTAACGTTAACGCAACGACGGCAGCCGATTTGGCCGGCTGCCGTCGTGTCATGATTGAGCTATTGTTTTCCGTTAGTTCAATCTTTTGTAAGCAAAGCAACAAAATCGTTAGCTACAGTCCCCTATTAAGGTAGTACTAATTTAGCTACACCCTGAAGTTGTTGCTCGATCAATTCGTCAAGATCGCGCTCGCGATAATACGGAAGAGGTGCTCAGCCCGTGGCGCGGACGAGGGCTGGGTGCTGAGCCACGCAAGCGCGGCAGCTAGCGAGAACAGGTCATCCCCATCCATGTCGCTGCGCGCCAGACCCTCGGCCTGAGCACGAGCGAGAAGTCGCGTGCCTGCCGTGCGCATCGTGATGCACGAAGCGTGGAGTGCGGACTCCGGGTCCTCCTTGGCTGCCATCATCACGTCCACAACACCTTGATAGTTGCCTGTAAATGTAACGACGTCGCGCAGCCACGATACGAGTGCCTCATCGGGTGAACTCGCAGTTTCAAGCTCACGTGCCTTTATCGTAAACTCGTCGAAGCTTGAGCGGAGCAAAGCTTCGAGCAGCGCCTCTCTCGTCGGGAAATGACGATACAGTGTGCCTAGCCCGACACCAGCTCTGCGAGCGATGTCGCGCAGCGATGCATCGACACCCTGCTCGGTTACAACGACGTGCGCGACTTCGAGTATGTGCTCATAGTTTTTCATTGCATCGGCTCGCATAGAATTCCTCCTTGACAATCGGAGCGGTGCTCCGTATAATTCTAAACGGAACAGTGATCCGATTATACGGAGCACTGCTCTGGTAAGTATAACTCATCTACTTGAAAGGAGAAAGCAAGATGACTATAGATACAATGAAAGCGATTCGTTTGCATGAATTCGGCGGCCCTGAGGTGATGCGTTACGAGGAGGCGCCGCTTCCCGAGCTGAAGCCAGGTGAGGTGCTTGTGCGCGTTCACGCGGTTGGCATGAATCCCCCCGACTGGTACCTGCGTGACGGGTATAAGTCGCTTCCTCCTGAGTGGCGGCCGCCTGTGCCCTTTCCCATCATTCTGGGGTCGGACGTGTCGGGCGTCGTCGAGGCGGTAGCCACGGATGTGAAGGATTTCTCCGTCGGCGACGAAGTTTTCGGCATGGTTCGCTTTCCCAGCTTTGGGGAGAGCGCTGCTTATGCTGAGTACGTCGCCGCGCCAGCGTCGGACCTTGCACTCAAGCCGGCTGGCATCGATCACGTGCACGCTGCTGGGGCGCCGATGGCTGGCCTCACCGCGTGGCAGTTTCTGATCGACCTAGGCCACAATGAACCGAATCCGCTTCAACCGGAGATGCATCGCCCGGTGCCGCTGGGCGGCAAGACGATGCTCGTCAATGGTGCTGCGGGAGGCGTGGGGCACTTCGCGGTACAACTGGCCAAATGGAAGGGTGCGCACGTCATCGCGGTGGCATCGGGGACGCATGAGTCGTTCCTGCGTGAGCTCGGTGCCGACGAATTCATCGACTACACCAAGAGCCTTCCCGAGGACGTCGCGCATGACATGGATCTCGTCCTTGATACCCTCGGCGGTCCGACCACCGGTCGTTTCTTGCGTACGCTCAAGCGTGGCGGCACTTTGTTCCCCGTGTTCTTAGGCTTCTCCGACGCCGAGGAGGCCGCCAAACTGGGTGTCACGGTATCGATGACCCAAGTGCGCTCAAACGGTCAGCAGCTGGCGGAATTAGGGCGCTTGCTTGATGCCGGGACGGTTCGCGTCGCTATCGACAGCACGTTTCCACTTGCCGATGCTCGCAAGGCGCATGAACGTGCAGCCGGCGGGCACATTCGAGGCAAGATTGTGCTCACGGTCGTGTAACCATGATTATACTCATGGGTTACGTTCACCTAAATCCGTCTGATGTGAATGAGTTCACTGCAGACGTTCAAGCCGTCGTTTCCAGCACGAGAGCTGAAAAAGGGTGTCTCTTTTATGCCTTTACTTTGGAAGATGCGCGCGCCGGACGCATGCTGACTGTCCAGCGGTGGCAAGATCAAGAATCGCTGTCGGCCCATGTTGAAAGACATGAGTCGGCGCCGTTTTTAAAGAAGTGGGGAAACAGGATGAGAATGGACATTCTAACATACGATATCACGAACGAGCGCTCGTTCATGGAATAAGAGCCTAATCGGCTCAAGAGCATAACTGCCCGTTAGTTCAACATAAACGAATGTTAAAACGCTACTGACATACTGTTGTCAGTAGTGTTTTTTTATACTCGGAGTATGTAACCGTAACGGTACTGTATCCCTTAATATAGGAAGGATGGGTTTTTATGAATTTTGCTTCTGTTCGCATCATTACCGACGACGTGGATCGTCTCGTCGAATTTTATGAGAAAGTTATGGGTGTGTCGGCGGAGCGTCCCGCACCCGTCTTTGCCGAACTCGTTGGGTCATCGTGCACCCTGGCGATCGGCCACTCCCAGACGGTGCAGCTGTTCGGCGCTGGTTCCGCAGTGGCGGCCGACAATCACACGATCATCCTCGAGTTCCGTGTTGACGATGTGGATGCCGAATACGAGCGCTTGAAGCCGTTTGTCAGCGAGTGGGTCAAGGAACCAACCACGATGCCGTGGGGGAACCGCGCTGTGCTGTTTCGGGATCCCGACGGCAACCTGATTAACCTCTTCACGCCGGTGACGGAGGAAGCGATCAAACGGTTCAGCGGCAGGTCGTGAATGGACAGTTGAAGTGAGTGAGACGATAAAGAGACCAGAGACCATGGCAATGAGCTATGGTCTCTTTATTTTATCTCACCGGCCATCCGCCGACCCGGCATACTCATCAGGCTTAATGCCTTCATACCGCGCGAAGGCGCGTTTGAAGGAATACACATTTTCGTACCCCACTGTGCGCGCGACGTGATCGATGCCGCAGCTTCGCTCCCGGAGCAGCTCTTTCGCCTTCTCCATGCGCAGACGGCATACATAATCATAGAAGTTGATGCCGGTCACCTCTTTGAATATTTTGGACACCTTCGAAAGGGACATATGGTACATCTCCGCCAGCTGCTTTAACGAGATGTCCGCGCTCGAATAATTGTCGTTTACATATTGCAGCAGCTCGCTGCCCGCAGACACCGCCGACGACGTATTGGCATACCGTTTCCGCTCGCAAATGAGCGTGCCCACTTCAAACATATAGCTCCACGTTTCTTCGATGTTCGCCGCTTTGGCCCGGCTGCAAAATTGCTTCAGGTAGATGTCCGTATCCAGATTCAGCTCATGCAGCACCCTCAGCATCGTTTCCATCAGCAGGGAGAGCAGCCGGCTCACGCTGGCCTCGGCCAGCTCTCGCTTTTCATTCTCGGCATGGATTTCATGCAGGATTTGCAGGGACGTGTCCAGGTTTCCGATCTTTAGATTATTGATGAGCTGCACTTCCCAATCCGTCGGATAATAATAATCGACGCCGGCCTGAATCGTCTCCTCCTGCAGCACCTGAAAATGCTCACGCGAGAATACGGTGTAGCGCAGTCTTTCATTGGCCGTGTAATACGATTTGCTGATACCGACCAGCCCTTGCTCAACCCCTCCGTATAAAATATCGGGATGAAATCCGCTCAGCCGCTCGATTTCGCCGGCCATCTCGGCTGCAATTCGCTCCATCATATCATCGTCCCCAAACGGACGCTCGGAGGAGATGATCATCGCCTTGTCCGCGTTTGTGACCTCAAACAGCGCATAGTCCAGACCATAATCGCTCATCGCTTTTTCCACGATCATCATCATCAGCATTTCGATCTTCCGGATTTTCTCGAAGTCGGAAAAGTCGCGAATGGCGTGGAAGCTGACCAGCATCGTGCAATAATACATGTCCTCGGTATAACCGATCCCCAGTTTCTCCAGTTCGTTCTTCTGCTGGTCGTCCATAAAATATCCCTTGAGCAGACGAAGATACAAATTCGACTTGGCGGCGTTTTCGTAATCCTGCATCGATTGCTGAAGCTTGCGGTTTTCGTGCAGCAGCCGGTCGAACGATTTTTCGATAAAATTGTATTCGGACCCCGTCACTTTGCCGTTTCGGGAGTTCTCGACCCGCGCCGCGGCGCTCAGCTTGCTCAGTAGAGCCCCAAGAGGACGGTAGCTGATTTTGGCCAGCAGATAAGCCGTGCACGCGCCGATAACGATGGAAATCAGGATGGCCCCAAGCGAGCTGAACAAATTGCCGATGCCGATGACGCTGCTGTCCGCGTAGGAGATCGCATACTGCACATCGCTAGCCTCCGAGGACAAATGAATGGGGTAGGAAGCCGCGCCGCCGCGAGCTGCCGGATCATTTCGGACTTGGCTATAAATCAGCGCATCCCGGGACGTCATGACGATCTCCTGCGATTCGATCCCACCGAAACGGTGCATATAATTCGAAAAGTAAGCGCTATCAATAAACAATACCAAAACCGCGCGCGGATGATTCACCACCTCCAGGCTTTGCAGCACAGGAATCACGCGCTTGTCGCTGCCCCACAGCTTCATGCTGGCCGGCGGGAGGATGGTAAAATACTGCTGCTGCGAAAAGGAGCTCTGCAGCTGCTGCTCGGCAGCTTCGTCAAATGCGACAATCGATTGAAAAAATTCCTTCAGCGGGAACATCCCCCATGAAGTCATCGCCTTCTGCTGCTCCGGAAACACCACCATGCCAAAAGAGAGGATTCCCTGCGAACTCACGCTATTGTCGAGACTGCTGCGAATCTCCAGCATTTTGGTAATATCGAATTCCTGCTCGTATACGTTCGTATCCTGCATCAGCTTTTTCACCCAGGATTCGTTGCTCAGCGTTTTGCCCAAGGTTTTGAGCTCACCCAGTTTATTGTCGACCAGATCGGCAATCCGCTTGGCGTCCAAAGCATGTGCCTCATGCTGCCGGCGTTTCTCCTCGACGATGTTCCGCTGCACGTTTAATGCGCTGAACACGATAATCGGGATGATCAAAATCGCGGTATAAGACAACAGAATTTTACGAAACGTGCCGCTTCCGAAGCTGCCATTGCGCACAGACTACCCCTCCCCTACTAGATTGGACTAATACCACAGCATAAAGCATAATGCAAAAACAGGAAAACAGCAGAGCCTCCAAAGCGAATTGGAGCCTGCCATTTTCCACAATGATGCGGGTACAGTCAACGTTACTGGATGCTGTTGTATCTGTCGAGCAATTGCTGGTCGATCTCCAGCAGCTGGTCCAGCCCCAGCTTTTTCAGATCGGCCATATATTGATCCCAGTTGTCGAGCGATTTTTGCCCTAAAGCCAGCTTGGTCGCAAGCTCCGTGGAATACGTGTTCAGGTTGGTCAAAATCTTCGTTTTCGCTTCCAGCTGCTGATCGTCGGGAATCGCCAAGTAGTTGTCGTTCATATTGACGAAATACGGCTTATAATTCAGAATCTGGAGCTCGTTGTCGGCTTTGTATTTCGGTACGCCGGACAGCTCAAACTCGAGATTGGCGAACTGAACCCGCGGGAACACCGTATCGCCGAACAGGCGGAGTCCGGGAACCTGACCCGTTTTGGCCAGCTCTTCGTCCGAGGCGTTGTTGATGAATACATTCGCGCCGCTCTCATCCTTTTTATAGGTTTGTCCTTCGATGCCCCAATACAGAAGCTCCGCGTACTTATCCGAATAGATCGTGTCAAAATACTTGATCGCCGCTTCTACGTTTTTGGTGTCTTTCGTAATCGCGTATTTCTGCCACACCAGAAACGGCGGCTCAATTTGGGCTGCGGGCGCAATGCCGTCTACCGCTTGAAGCGGCATGAGCGGAAGGTACTCCCCGCCCCCCTTGATCGTCGGCTCCAGATACGTCTCCAGATTGTAATCTCCTGTAGAAGCAACCTGGTTTTCCGTCATCTTCTGCTGCTTCTGCTCCGCTGTCGCCCCGATCAGGCTGGTGTCGAGCACGCCTTCCTTCACCAGCTTTTGCAGGTAGCTGAAGTAATCCTTGATCCCGTCCTGGTACCACGGGGATACGACCTTCTTGTTCTCCACATCTACGGAAGAAATGCTGGTCCCCAGCCCGAACCACTGCGCGATCGGTCCCGAGAAGGCACCCGGATCGTAGACGAGCACCTCGTCCTTTTGCCCGTTGCGGTTGGCGTCCTTATCGCGCATCGTCTTCAGCGTTTGCAGGTATTCCTCGGCATTCGCCGGAACCGGAAGGCTCAGCTTATCGAGCCAGTCTTTGCGGAGCAGCATCGTCAAGGAGACCGGAGCCGGATCGGTGCCTTTATATGTCTTTTTGTGCAGATCGCTGAACCAGTACATTTTCCCGTCCGACGTCGTTGTCGTCTTTTTCGCATACGGGAACTCCTGCTCATACATCTTCTTGATGTTGCCGTTGCTGTACTTCTCGATGAGCGGATTCAGGTCCAGCAGCACGCCCTGCTTCGCCAGATTGAGCACCGTCGTATTGTCCAGCGCCGAAATATTGACGATATCCGGAAGATTGGAGCCGGACGCCATTCGCGTTTTGATGACGACGTTGTACTGCTCGTTCGGAACCAGCTCGTAATCGAGCTGCAGCTGAGCATCGGTCAGCAGCTTGTCGACTTCCTTCCAGACCGGGTACTTCTCCCTGTCCTCGAATTTGATGAACTTGTTCGCACCGGTCGGCCCGAGAAGCTTCAGCTTGGCGGACTGCTGCCCGGCCGGGGCGTTGCTATCGGCTTCCTCTGTTTTCCCGTCTCCCCCGCTGCAGGCGGTTACAGAAGCGATGAGAACAACGGCGATGATGGCGGACATAAGCGGTTTTTTCCTTTTTTTCATACAACTCTTCCCCCTTCGGATGGCCTAGCCTATTCCTTTAATGAACCTAGCAGCGCTCCCTTGATGAAATACTTCTGAAAGAACGGATATGTAAAAATGACGGGTAACGTCGTAAAGACGATGATGGCATATTTCAGCTGAATGTTCGAGAGCATGTTGGCGACCGCATTTTTCGCATCCTCCATCGACAGCATCTTCAAATCAACCGACTGCTGGACCACGACCCGGTACAGGTACATTTGCAGCGGATGCAGCTTCTCATTCGGCAAATACACGAGCGCGTCGAACCAGCTGTTCCAGATGCCGACGACCGAATAAATGGCGATGACCGCCAGGATCGGCTTGGATATCGGGATAATGACTCGGAACAGCAGCTGCAGATGGGAAGCGCCGTCGATAAAGGCCGACTCCTTCAGCCCATCCGGAATGTTGGCAAAGAACGTCCGCACCAGAATGATATTCCAAATGCTGACCATCCCCGGAATGATGACCGCGAACATCGTGTCATACAGTCCAAGCTTGTTCACCAGCAGGTAGGACGGAATGAGACCGCCTCCAAAATACATCGGGATCAGCAGGTACGACACGACCCACTTCCTGCCCATGAGATTGCGAACGGTGAGCGGATAGGCGCCGAGCACGGCCGTCAGACAGTTTAAAATCGTACCCGCACTCACATAGATCAACGTATTGGAATAAGCCCACCACATTTTCGTATCACTGACGATCAGCTTGTACGAATCGAGAAAGAATCCTTTCGGATACCAGAACACATTCATGGCCGCGACTTCCGTCGGATTGCTGATGGACATAATGATCACGAAATAAAAAGGATACAGCGTGATTAAGCAAAGGGCGAGCGCCAGCGTATACAACACGACGTCGACGACAACCGAGCCTTGCTTGATGGTGTTCGGATTTCTTTTGACCAAGGCGGCCATGGGACTCCCCCTTACCATAAGGCGTAATCGGAATATTTACGGCTGAGCGTATTGGCTGTATACAGCAGTGTGAAATTGATGATCGAGATAAACAATCCCACGGCCGTTCCTGCGCTGAAATTGCCGCCCAGCAGGCCGTCGCGGTACAAATACGTGCCGATGACGTCGGCCGTCTCGTACACCATCGGGTTATAGATGAGCAGAATAAACTCGCTGTTCGCCGATAGCAAATTGCCGATCGCAAAAATCAGCAGAATAAAAATCGTCGGCCGGATGGCCGGCAGCGTAATATGGAGCATTTGCTTGAAGCGGTTGGCCCCGTCCATCTTCGCGGCTTCGTACTGATGCGGGTCCACGGAAGACATGGCGGCCAAATATAAAATGCTGCTCCACCCAAACGACTTCCAAATGCTCGTAATCGTATAGATGGCCGGAAAATAACCCGGCTCCGTATTCAGCGCCACCGGCGTGCCGCCGAACAGCTTGACGATGGCGTTCACGATGCCGTCCGTATTAATAAAAGACAACACCATCCCCGCCACGACCACATTCGAAATAAAATGGGGCAAATAGCTTGCCGTTTGCACGTACTTTTTAAATACGCCGCTTTTGAGTTCATTCAGCAGCAGCGCAAACAAAATCGGCACCCAGAAGCCAAACACCAGAAAATAAAAGCTGAGCAAAAACGTGTTCCGCATCAATCGCCCAAAATACGGGCCGTTAAAGAAATCGATGAAATGCTGAAAGCCTACCCAATCGGTTCCGTGCAGAGATAAAAACGGTTTGCCCGGGTAGTAATTCTGAAAAGCGATCAGAATTCCGTACATCGGAATATAGCTGAAAATAAAAATGTGAACCAGAACGGGAAGCATAATTAAGTACAGCTGGAGGTTGTCACGCACTCGAAAAGACTTTCGCTGATTCGGCTGACGAATGGCTCTCATGATCTTCCCCTTCCCTGATGATCTCGACGGAACTTGCAGGCCCGCTTCCGCATGACTCATGATATGCCGAGCCCCGGATTTCAGGCAAGCAACATTTTTTGATGGGGCGCGCAATATTTTCGGGGGTGGGGGAATATGGGTGGTAGGTAAGGGAATGGGTGTTGAGGTGGGGTAGCCAGGATGTAATATGGGAGTTGAGGCGAGCGTACAATTTCGGATTAAAGGCAAGTCGCATTTTTTGATTGGTTGCGCAATGTTTGCTGGGGGGGATCTAAATCATGAATAGGTATTACTTCGATTGCGAATTCGAAGATGAAAGTGGAAGTAATTTCTCATACATACTGTCTAATAATTGTTGGGGGTGATGTATTATAGAGAAACAAGAAGTACTAATATTTATTGAACGTGTCTAAGGTGTGAGTAGGCAGTATCTGAGTAGTTGTTCCAAAAGAACATGATGCGAGGCATTCCCTGTAAGCACGCTATCTAAAAGCTCAATCGAAACTTCAGAAGAAATAAAAAATTGATGAGCTTGACTACGTACCCTGTAAATAGAAACGGTGAAACCTTTGGATCAGGTTTATCCATAGAACCAACGGTGTTGAGGGTTATGTTAGGGCAGATGATCTAGTTCCTATGGTTTCTACTGTAGAAGAGGCAATTGAAGTTACGGGTGAAAATGGTGATATTCGTACAATTCTCTCTATGATGCTGATGGAGAAACTGTGCTAGCAAGAAACAACTAATAAAATTGTTTGGAACCCCTGTTCTTTTCAAAAGAACAGGGGTTCCTGAGTATACAGGCCTTCTCACATGCCACCGTGTCTAATTCGTCTGGAACGATTACGAAATCCTTACGAAATTGATTCTGGTTGCGCAAATATGCCTTTTTAATTTAAGGAAATGTTAATGGAACGGTTAGCCATTCTCAAGAACCTGTATGTATACTGAGCCCATACCAAAAAAACGAATGGAGATTAAAAACAATGAAAAAAAACAACTTTTTATTAACTGGTATGGTCATCGTTTTGTCCATTGCATTGGCAGCCTGCGGCAAGGCAAACACCCCCGCAAGCAACGACGCCTCGAGCAGCAGTACTACGGCCGGAAGCTCTGCTTCAAGCGACATGACGTCGGGATCGGGCAATACGGCTTCTGGCGACGACATCGTGGCCGGATCCGGAACTATGACTTCGAGAGATGACGTAGATTCAGGCGTCGACTCTACTGTGACGCTCATGGGAACCTTTAAAGGCCAAAACGAGATGAAAGCAGCAGGCACCGCCGTCATCGAAAATGGACAGTTGAAGCTTAGCGGATTCAGTATATCCGAAGGACCGGACCTGCATGTATACCTGTCAAAAGGCGACGACCCAGCTAATGGAACTGAAATCGACAAAATCGACCTGAAAAGTGCGGAGCAAACCTTCGATGTATCTAAGGAAGATCTGTCCAAGTACGATACCGTCCTGATTTACTGCCAGAAAGCGCATGTTGTATTCGGTAAGGCGGCACTCGAATCGCCTGTCTCAGGCAGCAACGATATGGCCGGGGCTGCCGCCTCGAAGCTGAAGGGAAGCTTTAAAGGCCAAAACGAGATGAAGGCGGCCGGCACTGCCGTTATCGAAAACGGACAGTTAAAGCTTACCGGATTCAGCGTATCCGAAGGGCCGGACCTGCATGTATACCTGTCAAAGGGCGACGACGCGGCTAATGGCACCGAAATCGGCAAAATCGACCTAAAAAGTGCGGAGCAAACCTTCGATGTATCAAAGGAAGATCTGTCTAAGTACGATACCGTTCTGATTTACTGCCAGAAAGCGCACGTCATCTTCGGCAAGGCGTCGCTTGAGTTATGAGCTTGAATACAGCTAAGGTGAAGACCAGGACAGTCTTTGGCATCGTCTGCTCGCTTGCCCGAATGGCTTTCGGCATTCAATGGATTATGCAGGGGGGGTTTAAAATAACCGCACACTTTAACATTGCCGGACTTTTCCCTTCCATCGCGGGCAATACGGATTCGCCACACTGGTACAAATCGTTTATTGAAACCACTGCAGTGCCTTATCCGCAGTTGTACAACATTCTAATTCCCTGGGGAGAGCTATTGGTAGGTATCGGACTTGTGCTGGGTTTGCTGACGCTCCCCGCCCTTCTTGCCGGTTTCTTCATGGACATCAATTATGTATTGTCTGACATGGTTTATATTTATCCGACTCAGCTGGCAATTGGTATGCTGCTGATTCTTTTCAGAAAAGACACACTGTACTGGAGTTTGGACCGGTTGGCAGACTTTCTTAAATCGAGAAAGGTCACAAGCCCAAATGTCTGATGGGCATCAACGGACACGGTGAACGCTATTAATTTCAAAACCGGCTCAAAAAAAGGGTTTGGACAGTAGCTGTCCAACCCTTTCTTTCGGTTGATTATCGATTGAAAGGCGGGATATTACCAATGTCATCCGGCAGCGCCATGGATACACTTAGTTCTCCTTCTTTGAACTTATCTTTTGACTTAAGTACATCGTTATGATTCCAGCAAAACTCTCAAAACTTCATTCTTCAGCAATTCGCTAGGCAGTTACCCTTAATGCAAGATCTTGGCTTACTCGACGTCTATCTGAGTAAAGGCCATAGTGTAGAGGCCCATTGGCCCCCAAACGCATCCCAACTTCAATACGTAGTACAAGGAGAAGTTTCCGTCTCCAGCATATGGAGAAATATACCTCAAGTTACTTCTACAGCTTAGCATCAAGATCAGCCTTTTGCTTGGCTTCGCCCAAAATCATGCGAAGCGTTTACGTATAATTACCCGTTTTTTCCAACTATGTTTTCAAGAGGGGTACTAGTTTAGAACCATAACCATGCCTGTTTCGTATCCTTGGATCAAACCGCATCCTCAAACGTAACGATACTCTCGGAATGCAGCGGCCTGCCCATGAATCTTCCTGTTTTCGTCCGTCAAATTCCATACGGTTGCCTCCAAGATGTGGAACCTCCGGCCTGTGCTGGATATGCGGATTCCCGTGTAGTTATCGATATAGCCTTGTTTGCCTACCGTTCTTAGAAAAACCGACCGCGCCTCCCGTTCCATCGGTTCCGCGGTGAGTCTTGACGGCGTGCTCGTGAACTTGTCCCAATCCATTGCCCATAGCTCCAGCGCCGCCCGATTGCCGAAGTTCAGGACCGGATCGGTCTCCGTTCCGTGGGAAAGCACCACACAGGGTGCGTTAAATAATTGTTCGAACGGGTGGCTGTCTGAGGCTGGCTCACCCAGAAGCGATTGTCCGGTCAATCTTTGATAGCTCTCCATGATCAATCTTGCATGCTCGTTAGTGGCTCCTATTCCACTGTAATGCATAACTGAAATCCCCCTTTGTCCGTCTCATGTTCATATTATAGGTATGTGCTCATCGCCTTGGTCAAAGCCTGTCCGGTGGCACGGCTTACGGAACTCGGCATGGATGAGGCAGGCGGCGTCTTGGCCCAGGAAGTGGTGACGTTAATGATCGAGCCGCCCGAAGTGCCGCACCACATCGGCAACTGTGATCAGCACAACTTTTCCTTTGAGTCCCAAATCATCGTCTGATTGCTCCCTTGATAAATTTACATGTCCTATTTTGGTTGAAGACTCACTTCATTTCGTTGTACTCACAAACATATATTCCTCACGGGCCCGAGTGGAAAATTAGATACATCGTGTCCACCCCAAATCTAATTATAGAAGCAAAAGCGAAATTTATTAATTATTTTATTTGGAACTATAAGCAAATGTCATAGTCTTCGTCTGGGGATCCAATGTGTGGATATCCTGGTGAAACGCCCCCGCTGTTAAGGGGTCAAAATTTCAACTCCATCGACATGCCAATGATGAAAGATCGGCCTACAAAGTGTGCCATCTATTTTTACATTAGTATTTATAGAAGTAGAAGGGTTATCTTGAGTGAAGCTTACCCAGCACGATCTAACAGAATGGTATGTTTCAGAGGAGATCATGTCAACAATCCACAAATAGAAAAAGAATGCCCAAAGCTAGATTCGGGCATTCTTGAAAAACGAGTTCATTAATTGGGTATGCAGTAACCTGCATCATAGAATGAAACAAAATTCAGGATTATCACGGATTCACTTTGATCGTAAAGGTCGAAGTATCATTTTTAGTAGGTATCGTGCTCTGTCCCATATTCAGGAATTTCAAGTTATTGATCGTGACGTCCCCGACAGATCCGTTAGCCCAGAGACCGAAACCTGATTTGGCGTCAAAAGCATCCCCGCTTTTGTGAACGCCCGATATCGTAATGTTGGACAGGACGGTATCGGTAATCGGATGTTCAGGCGTCGAGCCATTGTAGTTCGTTTGGAACATGATGCCATGATAGGTCGGGTCCTCAATATTCACATCGCTAATACGGATGCCGCGGAACTCTTTCGAGGCCGAGAACAACCAGAGCGCCGGGAACGTTTGATCTCCAAAAAAGTGTCCGCCCGTACGAACGAGAGAAATATTCTGAATGACCGTTTGAGGCGACGAGCCGAATCCTCTGAATGGAATGCCGAAATCCAGAGAACTGACCGTAGCACCCGAAAACACTAAAGTATCTGCGATGTAAATGTTCCGGAACGTATTATCATATCCGCCATAAACGGCAAGACCTGCAGCCCGCCAAGGAAGCAGCGAGGTCAAATTCTCAAATACGTTTCCTCTATTATCTTCGCTAGTCCCAGCGTCTACAGCGTTAAATAAGGCAAAGCTGTCGTCGCCCGTACTGCGGGCTTCAATGTTAGTGACATGATTGTTCGTGCTGCCGTTGGTAAAGTTAATGCCGTCTGCGAATATATCGCGGATCCGGGAATTTTGGATGACGTTGTTGTCGGCGTTCTGTCCCCAGAACATCACAACCTCGTGCTCGACCCAAACATTATCAACCGTCATATTCGCCACATTCGTGAATTCAAACACTTTGCCCGGTCCGTCCACCCGGTTGGTATAGTTGCCGAAGTAGGCAAAGTTTGCAAACGTGGAACCGTTGGCACTGGAGTTTACGGCAAATCCGATATCGGTGTTGGTCAGATTGGAAGGAGCTACGAATTTGGTGTACCATGGCCCGGCACCGATCACTTTGACCGGTTTTCCAAACACTTGAAATTTAGCGCCGGTCTCATAGGTTCCGGCAGGGAGATAGACGCCCACGAGTTGGCCGGTCTGATCCATCCGGACTTGATCCAACGCATGTTGAACAGCCTGCTGCGTCGTGCCGGTTGGCGTCACGTATTTAGCAGGATCCGGATTTGCCATCGGCGATACTTGTTCCAGATTGATAAAGTCGATCGCATAGGTCGTCGTGTTGCCCGGATCCTTTTGCAGTTTGATCGTGCTTCCTGCGGGAATCGTGTTATCGAACATGATGTTCGCTTCATCGTAGATATGCCGTGGGGCTCCCGCGCCAGGCGAGTTCACGGGTGACGTTTCTTCACCGTAAAGCCACGCATACTTGGACGTAAGGTTGATCGCTTTCGCAAACTTGCCATTGACATAGACGTTAAGCGTATTGTTCAATCCGTCTCCACCCGGAGCATCCGGGATAGAGAAACGCGCAACGAGCGTGTTCGTACTTGCTTTTGTCGTAAATTGAACGTAACTGCCCGTGGAGTTCAACGTGACCGCTCTTCTGCCCGAAGCCTCACCGGCTAAGTCGCCGATATTCCGGTTCGGACCAACGATGGCCGCTCCCCCGCCGATCACCCCATCTTCCGCTTCGTACATATCGTAAGGCATGCTTGCGCCTGTTGACGCAGAAGAAGCATTGGAGAACTTAAACCAGTTCAAATTGAGCATATTGGAGCCGCCCGTAAACTTGAGATACACATGATGCAGGCCGCTGACGGGATTGATGCTGCATGTTTTCGTCGTCCAGTTCTGCCATCCGCCGGTTCCCGTCACTGCGCAAGTTCCGGCGAGCGTACCGGTAAGACTGTCCAATCGGACCTCGATATTTCCCCCGCTCGTTTCACTTGCGACCCGCGCTTCGAACGTCGATGCACCGGAGCCAAAATCGATATTGTTATAGACCACGTAATCTCCATGATCAATGAATCCTACATCCAATCCGCCTTCGCTGGAGGGTTCCGTCTGAATTCCCGACTGGTTGTCATAGCTCTCGGCTTCGATCGGGGAAAATGCAGATCTGGTTGTCGTGCCAGCATTCGCGATTTGAAGTTGATCCAGGTTAACGTTCCCGGTATCGGTTGGGTCAAATTTGTAGGCAATGGTATTGCTGCCAGCGTTTAAATGGACCACTTCAGACTTGATCGACCAGGTATCCCAGTTCGGCAGGTTCGCCAAGGTTGTCTGCTTGATTTTCGTTCCGTTCACGTATAAGCTGACGGTCCGGCTCCCGCCTGCAGCGTTTGCATATTTCAGGGTGGCTTTATAAGAACCCGCCGCGCTGACATTTACCGTAAATTGGGTCTTGGCTCCCGGAACCAAATAGCCGTCGACAAATCCAGCCCCCGAAAAGCCGGCGTGATCCGTATTCACCTTAGCGCCGCCGGATAATTGGGCCGACTCCGCTTCATAAGTACCCGATGGCGGCTGAGGCAGGGCTGGATCTGACCCGTATACTTCAAATTCGGACAGCTGTCCTGCCGGCCATCCCGAATTGGCGGTGAAATTCAGTTTGACGTATCTTGCGTCCGTATTTGGGAAGTTGATTGTTACCGTATTGCCTTTGGAAGGATCGAACGAATAACCCGTAGAGGCTACCGAATTAGTATAGTTGATATCATCGGTACTGGTCAGTACGGATAAGGTTTGCGTGCGCTGCTCCCAGGAAGATGGCAGACGAAGAACGAGCTGATTGACCGATTTCACGCTGCCCAGATCGACACGCAGCCATTGCGGAAATGCGTTACTCGAACTTTCCCAATAGGTCGACGGGTCACCGTCATTCACGTTTGCCGCTTTATAAATATCGACGTAACTGCTTGCCGAGACCGGTTTGCCTGCCGCCAAATTTGCGGCTGCCTGAGCCGTATTCGTTGTAATCGCAAATGGCGTGCTAAGTACTATACAAAAGATAAGTAAAAGAATGAACATTTTCGATCTTTTCAATAAACGAACTTGCGAAGTCATGGCTTGCCTCCCACATGGTCCTGTAAGTTTTAATCGTAGTGAATCTCGTCAGATGCGTTCGGGCTCTCGCCGGTCAACCACGGGCTCCATCGGAAGCTAAGACACGGCGATGAACGCAGGGTCTTCCGGTAAACAAAGAAGAGGGGCCGAAGCCCCTGCAATCGTCCTTCAATGGCATCCGCTAATATCCGTCAACGCCTCCTATGGATGTGGAGTTGACCGGCGGCCACGGCCGCTAGACATCGACACGGATGATAGAAGGCTACTTGCCAGCACTAGCAGCAAAGCCGGGTTCACCGGCTGCTTCCTTTTTCGGATGCATGAATATGCCGGCCGCCATGAACAGAAACAGGATGATATCCGCGCCGGCATTTACCCATTCATCGGAGACTTCATAACCGAATGCCTCTTTTACGAACAGAGCAATGGCCGACAGCAGCGGAAGCAGAATGGCCTTATTGATTGTTTTCACGTTGGACCTCCAATTTGTAGCGCCTTTCGGATCGTTGTCGCTCGTTATTTTTTTACCAGCTCAAAATCGTCGAATGCCGCCCAGTTGTTCGCGTTCGCGTCATTCCAAACCCCGATTTCGATATGTCCGCTCGTGACCTGAATGTTATCAATCGTAACCTTCCGGTATTCCGTTACCGGACTCGACCCGACGTCTCCCGAGAGCTCAGCGCCTCCGTAATCTTTGGCGTACAGCTTCAGGGCTTTCTGCCCGCCGCTGGAGCGTACCCAGACGCTGGCCTGGTACAGACCGTTCGGAACGTTTACCTTTTGGGCCGTAATTTGCTGATACGCTCCGGACGCCCAGTGCGTCAATTTATAGCTGCCTTGGTGGGGTTGATCCTTATCGACCTTTTGAGCCGATACCGAGTTATGCCACTCGAACCAGCCTGTCACATCTCCCGTTTCAAAGCCCGGATTGGCCAGCAGGTTGTGGCTCTGCGGTCTCGAGAAGTTGATCCAGTTCAGGTTAAACCCTCCCCCGCCGGCAAAGACCCGGAGCGTTTGCTGCCCCGCGCCAAGCTGGACGGTGGCCGAGACCGTCTGCCAGTTCTGCCAGCCTCCGGTATTCGGCACGGCCGTCGTGGCAAGCACGGACGATCCCGATTTCAACTGGATCTGTCCGGTCGCTCCCGGACTGGCTACCCGGTATTCCACCGTATAGCCGCCTGCCTCGGGCACGTTCACCTTGTAGTCCATCCAGTCTCCGGCTTCGATCCATCCTACATTTTGACCGCCGCCGCTGTCGGCCGTATTTTCCGTTTGAACCCCGCTCATCGCGCTGTAGCCCTCCGCTTCGATCTTCGCGGGCAGGTTTGCGGTCGTCCCGGCCGGTGCGCCCGGCGTGGCCGACGTGGCCGACCGTTCGTATACCCGGACATAATCGACCATCATCGTCTGCGGGAACGTCGTCGATCCGTCCGGATCGCCGTCAAAGTTTCCGCCGACGGCCACATTGAGCAGAATGTGGAACCGTTTGTTGAAGGGAGCCGGGCTCTGTCCGCCCGAGCTGTACCACTCGTTCACTTTGCGCGTTTGGTACAGGTTGCCGTCAACGTACCAGCGGATCTCCTGGGACTCCCATTCGACGGCGTATACATGGTATCCTGCGTCAGGAAGCTTGTAATCCGAGCCGATGTACTTCCACGGATTTCCGAAGTGGATCGTTCCCATAACCTTCAGCGGGTCCGAGCCCCGCTGTTCCATAATGTCAATTTCGCCGCTGATCGGCCAGGATCCGTATTCCCAATCGGTGGGAAGCATCCAAATGGCAGGCCACATGCCTTTCCCGCTCGGCAGCTTGGCACGGACTTCAACTCTCCCGTAGGTCCAGTCCCCCTTAGTTCTGGTAACGAGACGGGCCGAAGTGTATTGCATGCCTTCGTGATTTTCTTTTACCGCCTTAATGACCAGATGGCCGTCGCCGTCCAGATAGGCGTTATTCGTGCTGTTCGTATAAAACTGCTTCTCGTTGTTTCCCCATCCGGTGCCCCCGATATCGTAGCCCCATTTGCCGGGATCGGGAGCCGAACCGGCCGCCCCGCTGAATTCGTCGCTCCACACCAGACGCCAGCCATTATCCGCGTTTACATCCGCCATTGATTGAACCTCCTTTTGACCGAAAATATAAATTTAGCAGGACAGATTTCCGCCCGGTTCCACGCCGAGAATGCCGCAGATTCTCTTATACTGCTCGACCCGGCTCTGAACCGGACCTCCTCCGCCGCGGTTGCATTCGAGCGCGCCGTTGATCGTCCGGATCGTCTCGCCGAACCCTCTCCCATTCACCATCGCGTCATGGCAAGTCATCGAGCCGGCCCCGGTCTGCGTATTCCAGAACCACAGTCCTGTTTTCCAGGCGACGGAGGCGTCTTGGGCGACCAGATCCGGGTTGGCCAGCAGCGGCAGTCCCAGCGCTTCGCCGGCAGCACCGTAATTGTAGTTCCAGCTGATCTGGATCGGACCGCGGCCGTAGTATTGTTTGCCCGGTGCGCTTGGATAACGCGTGTTGCCAGGATCGGAGTAATGCGAGTAGTTGGCGGTGTTCTGTTCGACGATATAATAGCATCCGCCGGTTTCGTGGTAGACGTTGGCGAGGAAAGCGGCCGCTTCCTGCTTCTGCGTCGTGGCGCTGCCGGTCTTCGTAAAACCTGGATAAGCGCCGAGAGCTGCGGTCAGCCCGGAATAGGTATAGAAGCCGTTCCGGTTCGGGTAAATCTGATTGAACTGCTGCTCCGACACGACGAATCCTCCCGTTGCCGGGGCGGATGGGGCGGTACCGGAACCCGAGCCGGCCGCAATCACGAACTCCTCCCAGCCGGATGCCGACGGTCTGTTTGCGTAAAGAACCCCTCCTTTATTGAAATCAGCGGAAACGTACTGGTTGTTGGCTAACGCCTGCAGCGCTACTTTTCCGTTGCCGCGGTCGATTCTCCGAAACTTCTCCCAGGCCTGAATTTCCGTCGCCCGCGCAATCAGCTTTGTCTCCTGATTCAGGTCCGCCGTAACGTACTTGTTATTGGCTAACGATTGGAAGGAAATCGTCCCGTCCGAGTTGTTGATGACATTAAAGGTCTCCCATTGTTGCGCGGTCCCGCGGTTGGCGACCAGCGGGCTTGCTCCCTGGTTCTCCGCACTGACGAATTGATTATTAAACGCCGATTTAATCTGTGTTTGCATAAGTCCTCCTTGGGTGTGTAAGTATGGAAATCAGACCGGCACTATTGTTTTCACGGCATTTCTTGTCCCATTTGTCTTCTCATCGTTGTCTTTTCATCGTTGTCTTTCCTCCGTGGCTATGTATTAGCGGGACTCCGGGTACGCTAGATTGAACATTCAATCTTCTTGCAACCGAGCGTTCGCGGAGATGATATTATCACAGGAGGTTACTAAATAATAGTTGCCCTATAAAAATTAGTTCTTTGAGATTGGTAGGTGAGTTCTATGGAGCGTCATTGAATTTTGCCCGGTACGCCCCTTGACTCTTCCCCGTTCACTCGCTACACATTGAAATTTGAAAATATGAAATAACAATTCCTGTATGCGGGTAATCCATCTCAAATGGATAGACTGTACAGCTTCTCCCGTTGCCTGAAATAATTCTAAATTAAGAATTAGTGTTGTTTGTTGCATGTTTACAATGAATGAAATCATCCATCGATCACCAACATTACACCCGTAGTCCGGACACCCATCATGAAAAGCAGCCATCCTACTATAGACTGTTGGTATGCCAAAAGAACCAACCTAAGGATCACCATAAAATTACTTTAGAACTAATGAAAATAACATTGAAAATTATCATTTACTAATTCAATTGGAACTTGTCAGAAAAATTTTCTTCAGGTTTCTTATATGTATAAAGTTACATATCGAATAATAATTTACTTTTGTTGCAAATAGAGTCTTGGTCAGGTTTATAAGTTGGCTTGTCTGCCATTTCCGGTCATCACCACTCCTACCATAAATAGGTCAATAACTAAATAAATATTCCATATCCAACTCGGCGGATCTCTGGCAAAAAGCGAAAAAAGCCCCCTCCGGAGCATGCGTCTATTCGCGTGTGGACCGATTCGTGAGCTGCCTCAAACCTGATACATCAAGTCAAGTTTGGAAAAACTGTGTTTCCGTTGCTCAAAATGTCGTTCACCTTTATTTATCAGAGGTAATTTGTATTTGATCTGCAACAAACTCATTTAGGGCTTGGTCATATTTATAGGTTACATGAACAGTGCATACGTAGTCTGGAAGCACGCCATCAATGGATCTAACAGAACCGTCTATATCAACTGTCAGTTTCTGATCCTTTACATAATTTAAAATTACATTACCAAAGTAAAGTTTGTTTTCAAATTTATCATCTGGATTATGCGCTAACGCTAACTCGCTGATTTTCTTAATTAATTTGTATTCTTTCCCTTGAGCTTTGGCCTTCATTAACAGCTCATCGCCCTTTTGGCTAACTTCGGTTTCTATACCCGCAAGAATTTCCTCAACACTTTGTATCTTTATTTCCAAAAGGTTTTCCCCGTTTAAAATGTGGGCTTCATTCGTATCTAATTCAGTACCATGTCCAGTAACCAGAATGATGACCGCTTCTTCTTTACCATCACCTGTCAGATCAACATAGGACACCTGTGGATTAGAAACACCTTTAAGTATTTTCCAATCGAATTTCTTTGGGCTGCCGTTAACGTCTACAACGACTCCATCTGCTATTTCAGAAAGCTTTACTTCTTTGTTTGCTGATGACCAAGATTTAGTCTCCTGGGCCGTCCCCTCACTACCCTCATTATTTTCCTGTAGAGATTGAGTTGTTACCTCGCTTGTTGTTTTATCCTGGCCCGTCGAGGAACTGTTCTGTTCATTACTGCAAGCAACAAGAGAACCCAATATTAGAATCGATGCTGAAAACAACGCGACTTTGTTAATGTTGATCCTCTCACTTTCTCTAGTCGAGGTTTGAATAAATACTACACTTTTTCCGGACGACTCCAATTCACTATTTAAATGTTTTGTGAAGACTCCTTATTATCGGCACCCAATTCACGGGCGGAGGCTCTTCTTTTCCATTAACTATAAAAAAACTTCTCTTATATTGGCATGCCTTCTTAATATTTAAGGGGTCAAAATTTCAACTCCATCGACATACCAGGAATTCGAATTTCCTTTAGATTTTAAATCCATGACAACGTAAGAACCATTGGCCTTCTCCCAATAAACTAAAGCCCGTGACTTTTCTGGATTTATAAGTAATGCCGACATATAATCGCCTACGTCAAGATTAGCTCTCCGCTCCTCGCTATAAAAAGCCTCTAGAAAAGAAGAACGTTTTTGCATAGAAAAAGTAGATAACATATCATAAAATTGATCAGAATCGATAAACGTCCATTTTGACAAATCTTCGTTTTTGCTATTGATTCCAAATGCCCTTCCCTCACTGCTCAGTATGATCTCACGACCTGGGGTCCATGATTGAGTTAAACGATCTTGAACGGCTTGCACATGAGCCTCCTCTTCGGGACTTACATTTGGAAAAAGAGAAGGAAGAGCATCGCTTGCATATACACTTGTCCCTGTGATCAGAACAAGAACAGCAAATGTAAGGATTATAAATCTTCTATTCATTTTTCTCATGATTAGCACCTTTACTTAAAAAAATGAACTCGCCATCAATTCAAATAGCCATTTAATGTTTCATATAGTTCTTTTCTTCAGGGATGTCTACAATAACCCCTTTGTTACCATCCGCTTCACCTAGCTGTTTGGCCTTTCCTTGATCATTGATAATGCCATAAAATACAGCTGCGATCGCTCCAAAGTTTTTATAATATACAAAAGACCCCTTCACGCTTGGCCGCTCCCCTATTTCTTGAACAATTTTATACGGAAAGAAGGGAAGACCCTTATTCTCAACAATATCGTTAGTTGTTTTAGCAGCCCATATCTGAACCGCTCTTCCTTGCTGCACTTTATAATAATCGATTCGGCGTTCCTCTTTCACAAAATACTCATCCGCTCTTCCTACAGGGAAATAGCAGACCACCGTCATTAATCCACCCGCATGAATCTGTTCCTTTAAGCTCACACGAGGTAGAGAGAGGACCCGGATTCGCTCCAAGGTTAGAGCACTTTTAGCATGACTATTTACTGTTGAACTCCCAACGATTATCGTTTGAGTCTTTGCATCCCATTCCACCGGTTCACCCAACGCCTCTCCAATGAATCTTACAGGAACCATAACCCTTCCATTCTTTATCTGGGCAGGCTGCGCTAATGGAGTCCCCTCATCTCCGATAATCCCATACTTTGGATTAACCTTGACCGTGATCATTACTTTTCGATATGAGATCCTAACCTGTTTGCGGGTATTATCCCAAGACATATTGAGATTGCTTAGACCAAGCTTTCTAATGATATTGATCGGTACCAGCACGGTTCCCTTCTTTAAGTAAGGTGCAACATCAGAGGAAATGAGGCCGTTCTTCCCGATCACCTTGATACTGGAAGCTGAGGCATGATTTTGTCCTCCAACGACCATGGATATCCCTAGTACTACTGTTGCAATTAATGTTAGTGTCTTAGGATTTTTCATTACGCTCTCTCCTTTCACACCGGTGGTAAATTATCCCTAATATGTAAGACACTCTATGTTTATAGATTGTTTCATAAAATCTGAAGGGATTGTCTAAAAAAGAGAGTGTATCACTATCTATTAGGGATGACTCGTGTGCGTGAAAATGCATCATCAGTGTGGAAAGCTTTGATGGATTAGGGTTTAAAAAAGGACCCTGAAAAATAGGGCCCCAATGGCTATCGATTTTATTAGGTCCTTCAGATGTCTTCTCTCCTTGGTATTAAATAAATCTCGTTTGTTTCGTTTTTTTTATGACACCAGAAGTTTTCGATAACGTTCTCGTATTCATGGCGTCCGGCACAGTCGGATGAATCCAATACTTTTTAGTTTTCCCCATTCCTCCTCGTCATTTTCCTTTATGTAATCTCTATAAACTCTTCGGATTTTGATAGGCTTCTCGTGGATCTCTCCCCAGATAAAACCAGTTCTCCATGGGCCAAATTCTCGGCATTAATTGCTCGCAAGAAAACGTAAAGAGCAGCTGCGTAACGGCCGATCGTAACCAGGCTTCAACGCATCTGCTCTTCCATTCTTTAGGATCCAGGCTTAAGAGTCCTTTGGTATTGAATCTATAAATTAAAACAAAATATACCATCATACAGTATATTTTGTTTCTACCAGATCACCAAATAACAAAAGATTTATCTATTAATATTCTTCGACTGGACCACAACCATAAGGTTGGCAAATCTGAATTGTCGAAGCAGTATCAATAAATCCAGTATAATCATGATATTTATAATAGTGGTGGTCTTTCCTAATGGTTAAAGTCGCATAATAATCACTTTGTATATCCTCTTTAGTGTATGTTTTTGTTATCCAATACGCTCTTGGTGCATCCAATGAAAGATAATAACCGCCAACGCTTACAAGTACCCCCAATATTTTTCCACCCACAGGTCCGCCTATAAAGGAAGCAAGTACACCTGCTACTGCAGAGGCAGTGGCATATAATATCTCTGTCGAATTTTTTTCCGCCCCTTTATATACAAAACCATCTGCTAATAATTGTGGAGAGGAACTGAGATTTTCTTGAATGGGTTCAACTTCTTTAATTGCATAATTCACTTCGCCGGTTTGCAGGTTTTCATACTTTACTTTATTATCATCAACTTTTGTGATTTTGAGCTCATCTTTTCCATTTGAATCTGTTGCAATATAGTAATTGTCGTATTGAACTAATGTAGAACCATCTGTAAAAGTGACAGAATTACTGGTTGTGCTTTTAACTAAATCTGAGATACTTACAAATTGATCTATTTGTGATACCGGCAAAGAAGATGGTGAATTTTCCTGATCCTGAGCAAAGGCTGGAAATCCAATAGATGTAGAGAGCAGAACTCCTGCAAAAAATGTGTTAGCAATTTTTAATTTTATCATTTAAATCCTCCATTAACTCTTTCCTTATTTCTATTTCTTTTTTTTGAAGAAATCGTACTTGATCACAAAATCAAAGAGAGCCATAATTGCAATTGCTCCAAGTGGAATCATTAAGTATGCCCACGGCGGATTATTTGGAACTTCACCAGGGGGGGCTTCTATTAATATCCCATAAAGAACAATACAATAAATTACCGCCACTACAATACCTGTTACGTTTCTATTTTTCATAGCTGTTTTTCACCTCGGACTCACAGAACTTCAGAGTATTGTATTTTTCACTAAATTTCTTTCAAATAGTTTTCCTGATATTTCTAATAGATTTACACTAAATAATGATCAACACGATTTACGCATCATTATTTCCCCTCCTTATTTTGTATATCACTACATATAACGTAATGTACTCCTAGTTGGTTGTACCCCTTTTCCACATTTTCCAGGTAATTCATTGAAATGAACGTAATTACCTAGTCCAAAGAGACTACAAACAATTCAAAATTGGGAATAAAAAACCAGACACTTTAATAGATGACTATAAAATCGGAAATTCCTGAGAAAATTATGGGACACCTTATTTGGAAAATATGGACCGATTCTCTTCCGAGCTTTGGATTGCAATTCTTCGTGATAAACGAGCTAACACAACGTCCACTCTCCTTAACAACATCTTAAGATGAGCGGATTGGATTGGTTGAAGGAAAGCAGTATCCTTGAAACTTTCTAAATAATGAACGGAATGAATAAACAACACAGTATCCAAATTAGGGCCAGACTCCTCAGCTGTGAGCTGAGCTATATCATCCAAGGATAGTGAATGAGGAAGAGAAGTCAAATTGTTTTCTTTTATATACAGCGCCATCAACATGGACTCCAATGCTCGATAACCTAAACACAATGATAATATGAGCCGAGGATTGGTGTATCAAACGAAATGCCGAATCCATATAAATCTGTGAGCGATCAAGTAATTTATTAATAATTCTCGCCTGAACAGCCACGTTTCTCTGTAAGCTTGACGTCTTATTCATCGTAACCGTGCCATTATCCATGGAGGTTGAATGCTTATCCACATATTTCAGCTCCCACTTGGGTTATTTGAACGACTCATATTGAAAACATTGCCTCGGATGTTATTAATTCGTGGATCGTGGAGATACTTATATTTATCAGTATACACCAAATTAATACCTATAGGTATTATTTTCAATATTCAAACACTGGTGTATAGGTGTTGTAATTTTATCTACACTTTTTAGTAGTGAGGTGTGGAATGATGACGGATAAAGAGATCCTTCTTAGATTAGGTGCTCGTCTACGTGATTTGAGAAAAGAAAAGGGATTAACGCAAGAATCTCTCGGGGAAAAAGGCGGGTTTCATTTCTCATATATCGGGCAAATCGAGCGCGGAGAAAAAAACGTGGCTCTGTTAAATCTTGCAAAGATTGCTGAGGCATTAGAGGTAGATATATCACAACTCTTCACCTATACCAGTGTAGAGAGTAACGAAGAGTCGCAAGCTGATCTTCAAGAAATAATGCATATGCTCGAACAACAAAATCCTCAGCAGATCGCTATGGCAAAGAATGTGTTAAAAGCGATCTTTAATCATAAGTAAATTATCTAACGTAGTAAAAAAGCTGATTGGAATTCTCCAATCAGCTTTTTTATGCATTCATAATGGATAAAGTAATAAGGCTGTTATTGAGAATATAGACCGTACCAATTCATAAACACGAACCCATTCAATCAACATCATTGACAGAAGCCAACTCGTAGCTGTCTAAAAATTCTTCGTACATCCCAAACTGAGTCTTGGAGTAGATACTATCCATTGGACTAATTCCAATGATCATTTCACCTCGTGGCAAAATATCTTTCTTTTCTAAAATCAACTTACCACTACTCTCGATCTTTTTCTCGACCAATGGTATGGAATTAAGATTAAAAATTTGCCATGGGGCAGATTCCGTCAATTGAAACATAGATATTAGACTTGAACAATACCCTTCCTTTTTAGAACTTTTTACAGGGATGACTATATTCTGATTGAGCAGATAATTCTCTTTATTGTGAAAAGTATTAACAGAAAAATAACAAATACCCTGAAACTCACTATGGTTAGAGACCCATTGTAACAGCAATTGAGGCACTATGTATTCGGGTTTGAAGGAATCGTTCGTATTCTTAACCTTAATAGAACAACTGCATATTATTGGCCATAAAATTATGTAGGTTTCCAAAAGAATTTTCAAATCCTCTACATCCTTATCATTTAATGCGCTTTTATTCTTTTTACGAACATATGCCCTATATTTATATTCTTGACTGATTTCATGTGCAAACATTTTAGGAGTTATTCCGAAATACAAAATATTGACTTTCCCCTTATATTTTTCGGAAAATTGGTATTTAGAACCATGAACTGCATAAAGATCAGGTCTTTTTAACTCTTCCCAGCATACATAAATGGACCCCCCTAAATACAGACAAGGCAATCCCGGTATGCTATATCTTTGAGTAGTTGCTAAACCACGTTTATCAAAAGGGATATGGAACATCTCACTTCTCTTATAACTTTTATTAAGTCCAACTCGCATTCTATACAAAGTGTTCGGAACCATATCTCTGAATGACTTTGCCTGAAGAATTTTATCTTTTACAACATTCAAACCTGATTCTAAAAAATCATAAGCTTTGGCAGGTTGCCCAGAGTAATAAGCATCCAAGCTCTTCTCTATATATTCAGATAGTGTTCTCGTTTTCAACTTATGACTATCAGAAAAACGGGGGAGTTTAACTAACATCTCTTGATATTGGTTTAATAATTTATGAATTAATTCCGGAAAAAAATCTTCATCCTTTTGTTGAATAATCGGAAGGTCTACTGTTTTATGCGACAAAAAATCAAGATATTCTAAGATATCATCATGCATTATTTTGTATTCGTCCAAAATACCAATTCCCATTTTCGATGTCTCCTATAATTCGTATGATTTGATCTGCACTATTAAGTCATCGGATATTTAAGTGATAACTCACAAAAATTTTATTAAGTCTTCAAATTGAGATACAATGACGCATCGCCATATCTCAACGTATATAGTTATATGTCACTTGGGTATTTGTGTTCCACTTAGACATTATTATTATTCCATCCCCCGAATCCCCAACACCCGCTTCGCCAAATCCACCTTCTCATGATCCAGCTCCACCTTCACCGAACCTGTGCGTCTCTGCTCACGCCATTTGATGATATCCTCTTCTGTCTCTAATTTTAGCTCAGCAATTTCCGCAGCCCGGTCAAAGATGTATTTAGATGTATACAACGCCGTATAAATCCCCCGCCCACCAGGAACGATCGGTTGGTCCCGCTTAATCCAATGGTCGATCGTAAATTTGACGTATAGCTTCTCTTCCGAACCTCTCCTCGCAGGACGCTCGGTGATTTCTTTGCGTCGTAGAACCTTCCAATCCACAATGCGCCCATACCAATGGATACCGGTCTCCCCAGTAGAAGCAAACTTCCCTTTCGATTGATAGAGCGCAATATATTCGATCTGCGTTAGGATCTTGTGATCCGTGATGTTTTCAAGCGGCATATGGTAGAACTTAAGCTCCAGCGCCTGCTCCAATTGATAAGGCTCTCGCAGCGAGCCTACTAGCACATTCTTGCCTTCCATCTTATCCTGGTAATAACTCTTCGTGCCTCGTGGTCTTGTGGAGCGTTCGTAAGCTTTTTCCGGACTGTCCATAATGATCTCATCCAAGAAAGCTTCCATCAGACGGGTCGAGTTAGGCAGAAACGGAAAGGCCCCTACGTTTACGAGTTCGATGCTTTTATAAAAACGGTGCTCCCGAAATTGCTCCTCATCATGGTATGGAAAGAGCACATACGCTCCAAACATGCTCCGTTCATACTCTCGGTCTCGCCCTTCCCCATCCGCGTACACAATCGCGTCCCGGTATCGATGCATGGTGTTGATATCGTCTTCCTCCGGACCGGGCTGCCTGTATTTATCATAATAGGGGGTCCCCTCGTATGCCTGGTTCAAACGATATTTCGCGTCAAAAATATACTTGTACTCTACCGCAGCCTCATTTTTCTTTAGCGTCAGCACATTATCCGGCCTCTGGCCAAGTGTCTCGCTCTTATCACCTTTCGGAAGGGCATTGTAATAAAGGGTGAATATCTCCCCGTTCTTAGGGTTACGATATATCATTTTGGCTTTCGCAGACTTGTCCAATGTCACAAAAATCCCGTTCCGCTGGACCTTGATGATATCTTGCTTAAGAAGCTCGTACTTCTGGCTGAGAAGGTCGTGAATTTTCAGGAAGCACCAATACTCATACAGCTGCGCCAAGTCTTTCATCGAGAGCCGGAACAGGTCGCTTTGGATCGATAGGCCCTTCATCAGCATCAAATAATTGCGATATACTTCACGGTACCCCGGCGCCATCTGCAACACTAAGGACACCGAGAGCTGCTTCATTCCGCCTACGTTGAGAAAATCGAGCTTCAGAAGCCGCTGCAATTGATTCTGCATCGAGTCGATTCGCTTCATCAGAAGAGGATCCTGCATCCGCGTTTTTCCCGAAAGTTTAGATTTCAGGTCCTTCAATTTGCTCGATATGCGTTCGAGAACCCACCGCACAAAACGATTCTCCAACGTGTCATATTGAATCCGCCGTTTCGTCTCCAACGCATGGCTGGGATATAACGTTTGCCCGTTGATGGGAATAAATCCGATCTTGTCTTCGGGTCTAAGGAACTGAGGATGCTTCGTCAGATAAGCGATGTTCTCCTTCCCGGTCTTCTTTACTCTAGCTGCCTCGACCCTTCTCATCTCTTTCTCTAACCTGTAGTTAGGCGAAGTTTCTATTCGAGCCACGGCCTGGACAAGCTGGTCAAATACATGCTGCAAAATCGCAAAAAACTCCGTCAAGCTCTGATGTTTCGTTTCTTTTAACCCGGATAAATGGTACGTCTTCCGCAGAAAATCAAAGGACAAGTTATAGATCTGCCGATTCACATCGTTTAGAATCATTTGGTAATCTTGTTTGTAATCCATTTTGGAGGGAAAGATCTCAAGTTGCAGTTGAAAAATCGCCTCCCCACTCAGCCGAAGCTCCAGATCGGTTAGCCCTACTTCATTCTGAAAGTTCAGGATCCCCGACAGGATCGTCAGACCCAGCGGCTTAATCGCCTGTCTTACGCTAGCATTATCGTGATGAAAGGTCATCGCCAGCGTCTGCTTCTTTTCGACCACAAGTTCATACGACTGCGTTTCGAAAAATAGAGGCCAACTTCGCTCTCCCACCTGCCATGAGTTAAGCTCCCCTTGTTCCGGTGAGAATATCGAAATTTGCTCGATCTGAAGTTTACTAGACAGAGAGCGAACCAGTAGACTGGTATCAACCCATTCCCCATCTTGGCGGCGATGCAACTGCAATGACTCCACCGTAGAGTGATAAGGCTTGCCTTGAATATACAAATTGAAGAGGTTGGTCTCGATGCGCAGCAATTCCACGCTCTGATTAAGAGAGCCAGTAAGAGGTGAATCCATCTTCTTCTAACCTCCGCAGCATAAAGGCGATTTTCCTGGCGCTAAGTGGATGTTTAGCCTTCTTTTCTTCTTGATCGTCATTCCATTCTTGGTCGATGTTAGACGCATCTTCCATGAGATCGGAGAACGAAGAGAGCTTTCTTCCTAGTGCCCCCTCTAGAAGCTTTAATAGGACCCGTTTCACGGATAAACTGCTCCCCTGAACGCGTGGTAAGATTTTCTGCAACAACTGTAGATCAAAAGCTTCGTCGGGAGTAAGTAATTCATAGCGTTGATTGTAAACCATATAAAAACAAATCGAATCCCGAATTCGGAATCCCACATGGGAATGGATCTCTTCTAAAATATGATTGATCCTGACCAACTTCTCCGTCGTCGTGTGAACCAAATCCGTATAATCGGCATACACGTCAACCAACTGCAGATACTCGCTTCGCAGAAACGAGTTGTGCACGGGAAGCAGCGTCTCCTCTTCTTGCAGCGCAAGGCTCGGATATTGCTGGAGATCAATATAGTTAAACTCGATCGTGTTCGCGCGGTCCAGTACCTTTTTGCTAAAAGGATGCGTCGTCTCGTCCATGTTCACTGTACCAATCAAATACACGTTATCTGGTATGGATAAGTCCCCATAAATCGATTGGTCCTCCGGTAGCAAGGACTCACGGTTGATAAGCTTGGACGTGACAATCCGATCTTGCTTCCACTCCTGCGTCTCAATCACGCTGAGTACATCGCTGAAGTAGTACTCCACCCGAGCCAAATTCATCTCATCCAGACAGATAAAATATGGTTTATGCTGATTCGCCGGTTGAGAAGCTTCAACGAGTACCTCAGCTAAACGACCGGGCCGGAATGCACCCGATAAGTCTTTGTATCCTAATAAATCCGAAGGATCGCTCCAGTCCGGCCGTACTGGGATCAGGGTAAACTGGCGGTTATCCCCCGTAGCGCCTAACCCTTCAGCAAATAGCTTAACGAGCTTGGTTTTGCCGGTACCCGATACTCCGGCCAAGATGACGAAAGGCTTGGTTTTTAAAGAAAGGTAGAAGTTCTCAATCAGTTTGTTGGGATATAGGAAGCCATGATTATTAATATATTTTTTTATTTTTTGTAAAACACCAGTAATTTGATCGTCATCTTTCTTGTAATTAAATGTTTCCTTTTCAATAAACTCACCATCTATTTTTGTTTCATTATCCTTTAAGTGTAACTGTTCCCAGATTGGACGAAACAAATGAAAATAGTGAAATAGCTTAGCGTCCAAAGCAAATCCATCATTCAGAATCTCATCCGGTTTAAAGAACTTAGTTAATCCGGTCTTCGCACCACCTTTCGTCTGAATATAAGATATGTAACTCTCAATATCCTTTATTTTTTCTCCTGAACTTAACCATTCAGAGGTTATCACAAACCCCTCTTCTTGTAATAACTGTAAAACTATCGATTTGTATTGCTCTTCCATAAGAATGTTGATAAAGCGTTGTTCAAGTGCCTTCATTTGTGTCTCTTTCTTCTCTTTAAAATAAGCATCAATTCTACCTGTTGAGGAGCCCCCTGAACCAAAACAAAAAGTAACTTCTAGAAGATCTTTTTGAAATACCCATGAATATTGAAAACTGTAGGATTTATCTGCATAAATGGAGATGCCAGACCAAAGATAATTCTTCGGTTGGTTACCATAAGGTGTAGGACTACCTATTCTTGCTTCGATAATATGGTCATCACTTAGTTGATTACTATATATAAATGAACGAGCAAATTCAGCAGCCACATTGTTATAGCTTTTAAGGGTATCTTCATTTTGTCTCCGCAATTCAGTCATTAATAATTTCTTTTCGTTCAATGTTTTATCTTCTTTTTGAATTTTCTTAACAGCTTTAGAAATTTTGTTGTAAGTTACAAACAACTCTGAATCGATTATTGAGTTTATACTCATTGATGAATTACCACCTCAAACATATAAATAATTTTTATTTTTAGTAATTTCCAATAAATTTTTGTCTGATAAACCCATACAGTAAGAATACTTCACTTCTGGTCTACTATGTAATCTAATCGATCTCATTATATGAAAAGAAGCCGGACTATTAATTCCGGCGTTTTTTTGAGTTACACTATTAATATAGATTCTTTTTTCTTGCAAAAAGAATAATTGACTCAGTAATTAAAGAAAGTTTATAAAATTGTTAATATAATTAGACTCTTTAAAAAACAGCTCGTCCACCCCTGCTCTGGACTGATATGCAATATATCGATTCAGAACATTTTGAATGTACTCTTTACGTAAATAAAGCAATTTTTTTAGCTTCTCTGATTTCACATCATCTTCATGCATAGTAATAACTTCGTAAAAATTCCACTTAATTATTTTAACCTTTTCATCTTCAATAGAAGGAACTGCCATATAAAAACAGTTAGGTGTATCGGAATTTTTAAGTCTATCTCCTATAGGGTTGGGTTCGACTCTCCCTAGCAAAAACTTTAAATATGAATCAACTTTATTCGTATTAAAAGTATCACAAAACGGTGTAATACATAATAAATAAGTATCATTTGATTCCTGATAATACATTGCACCAGTTTCGATTCGGTCATCTGTACTATCGTTGAACTTCATCAACTTAGTGAAATTATAAATTTGTTTCTTATATGAATTACTGAACTCAGAATCTTCCCCAAAAAAGGCCGGCCATAAAATAAGCAAATTGATTAGTTTCTCTTTATCATCATCAAAATTACTTATGGTAGTCATAAATTCAGTTTTAAAATCTTCAAATGACGTATCTACATATTTTTCTAAAAGATCAGCATTTATTATGTCTTTTTCCAAAATAATCCTCTTAAACTGACCGCTTACCTTTTTGTTAAAAAAGCTACTTATTTTGTTGTAATTTTCTTCATTAAACGGATACAGCCTTAACGCATCCCTTAAATCCTCTTGTAACGACTTAACGCCTTTTTCTTTTAGAAACTCATCCCAAAGCATAATAACAAGGAATAAATCCCTTTTCATATCAATGTTTTCTACTAACCCGCATATTTCTTCCTCCAAAAGTTGTAAGCCTTGCTGGTGGTTCTGAATTTTGGCAACTAATTGTGAAACAAACCTTGAATCTCTAAATTGATTAATAAGAGCCTTTTTTGTTGCGGTGTCAGATCCAATTTCTAGGATTAATTTAATAACCTTATCTAAAGGAAACTCTGATGTTGCAATAGCATTCTTTAAACTCGTTATTTTGTTTTCTACGATAAAATTATATTGATACTTATCGTCCTTATTTTCCATTATAATACCTAAAAATTTATCAGTTAGAAATCGCGGTATATCGTTTTCCGGAATCTTAGCAGTAATTATTTGAGAAAAAATCACCTTTTCAAATGGGGCGCTAAAATCCAGCATTGCCCTGCTTATGTTATTATTGATCCTTGCGGCTGTATCCATAAAATGTAGAACTAGGCTTTTATCGGCCAAAAGCTTCTGGGAGATTACCGGGATGATTTGCTTTGCCTTAAAATGGTTCTTTGAAATAATAAAACCGAATAATTTATGTCCGGTGTCACTTATATTTTCAAAAAAAACTCCATCCCTCTTTGTTATCAAATTTCTGTCACTTAGATATTCCATGATACCGTCAAAGTCATCGGAAGCTGTATATATAACAGCGCACTTTAAACCCTTATCAAAGCTTGTATATTTCTGTAATATTCCGGAAGCCGCTTCTCCCGGCTCAACAGTCTTGGAATTTTCCAAATCCCAATCAACGATTAGAAGTTTAATTGTTGATAGTAAGTTTGATAATACATCCACCTGGGCAACTGGTATTGTTGAATTATATCTGAACGGCGTGGTAACAAATCCCTCTTCCATTAACTCAGTATGATATGACGCCTCTGGTTGTAATGTATATTTTTTTATAGGTAAGGCTGGAGTTGCTGCCACAGCAGTCTCATTTATACCCGCTTTAATAGAATCCTCTTCCGATCCTATGAGAAGTGCCGAATTTACTGAATCGTAATCAATATTACTTAAATCTAATTCAGTAGTCTCTTCAAACACCTTGACATCCAAATCCAACTGATCATCTATTATTAATATTGAATTAAAATAATCCTTAACTATATGATTTACATAGCTTATTTCAGAAGTCGAACTCATTTTTACACCTCTCGTAGTAACGAATCTTTTTTAAACTGAATACCAAAACATGCTCCACCCAAATTTCTTTGGGTTTTATTGTTATCTTCTAGAAACAAAAAATGCCCCCGGGATTCTAAGGTATCTCTTGAAAGAAATAGTCCTAACCCTCTACCTTGTAATTTTTTTGTGAAGTATGGTTCAAAAACCCGTAGCATATCTGATTCTTTTATGCCCTGACCTGTATCATGAATAAATAATGTCTGAGTTGTTTCTGAGTAATAAAAGTGAATCTCTCTTCTATCTTGATTTAGCATCCAGTAAATTGAATTGGATACTACATTCGCAATAGGAGTAAACAATACAGGCTCAATTTCTCTTACTACTAAATCTTCAGGTATGTCATTTATAATTTTAATTGTATACTTTCTAATATCGGTTGAAAAATACTCCAATATATCATCAATGAATAATTTTATATTTATATCTCTGGATCTTTTTCTTGATTGCCTATATAGTGGACTCATTCTAGCTTGAAGCCTTTCTAATGAAGCAAAAGATTGATTAACTCTCTGAATAACTGGCGCCAAAGGAGTTGGTTTAAGCGCCTTAGACAATGCGTCAACATTTTCTCTAATTACTTTGTTTAAGGAGTTAAACTCGTGACTTGTCATTTCGGCCGCAAGTCCGACTGCTGACAGATCGCGATACATTTCGACTTCCTTCTTCAACAGTCCTATTAAAAATTCATCATTATTTATCAGATTAATATTATCTAAATTATCGATAACTTTACTTAACAATAGTTCGGTGTTTCTAAGGATTGTACTTTGCTTTATTTCATTTTCATAGCTTAATATCTTCTCTTGTATTTTATTAACATTAGAATTGAAATCATGTAATGTTTCTTGAACTGCATTTTGTAGAATAGTATCATTTAAAAATGTAGTTTTGTTGTTTATTTTATATTGATTAAACTTCTTCCGGTATTCAGTGAGCTCCTCAATTTCATTATTTATTTTTTTTCTATTCTCTTCTGTTGAATTAATTAATAGATTTACTGTTTTTTCTCTGACTTCATCTAACAATTCATAATGATACTTAAAGTAGTCTTTGTTTAATTCGTTGATTTTTCTAATAAATATATCAATCCACCCTAAGGCTTCATCTAAATTTGCATTGATATTGGATAGGTCTTCGGATTCTTCAAGAACTGGCACAAGATCAAGTTGATTTATTAGGTAATCGAGCTTCTGCTTATTTATTACAACCGCATTGACGCATTCATTATTCATTTCCTCAATTAATTCCACTAATTCAATCGAATGGTTGTACCTTGGATTCACTTCAAGCTTAAACTGCTGAAGTAAATCCATTTTCTCTATACTCTCTCTTTTAAAAGAATATATCAGATCATATTTTTCCAACTTGTTTTTACTTAATTCGATTTTACTTTTGTAGTTTTCAAATTCTGTATTGATATTTATCAATAATTTAGATGATTGATCATTCAATAGATCACTAAAATTTTCTATAGCTTTATTCAAATCTTTAAAATATTCCTTTTCCTTCTTCTCCTCTTCTAATTGTTGTTGTCTAGCCCTTTCTTGCCGTAGATGCTCTTCTTTTAATGCGTTTATATAGTTATTTCTCTTACCCTCATCCTGAGTTGTACCCAAATACTCAAGCGCCCACCACTTTAATAAATTGATTGCTACATTTCTGAAGTAATTGTAGCTAGAATTCTCTACAAACCCCTCTCTGCTTGATTTATCTACCAAATTGGGATTAGATATCTTACTAATTTCCATAAACCCAAACATTCTTCGATGACTAAATAAATATGTAGTAGCACGTCTAGATCTTCTTTCCTCCATGTGCAAAAAATCATTTCCTTTTTCGCCATAGGGAAGAATTCTTAATCCATCCCTATAAACATAGATACCTCCTATGTCCTCAAGCTTATCTTTCATATCTCGGTGCTGGTCTTTATTTAATGAGGAGACACTTTGGTTACCCTCTACAAAAAACCACTTTAGATAAATTGGACCAAAATTTTTATAATTTTTACTAAGTCCTATAGTTAACTCCCTTGCGGGTACATTGATTTCCTCAATTTTGCCCTGTCCTCGCATAAGTGCCTTACCAATGAACATACCATCAATTATCTTACCTTTTAATGCATAATCATATAGTTTAATATCATCTTTATTAAACCACTGTTCATCTTCTAATGAGTGCCCATTAATGTGGATTTTTGGGTAGAAGCTATTATCTTCTTTTACTTCATTCTCCAAAGGAATATTTGTAATTAATTCCTCCTCTTCTAATTCTTTATCATAAATGTCTATATAGTTTTGAAACGAGTAAAGAAGATCTTTTAATCTTCTATATCGAATTTTAAGTGTTTCATCCTGAACCTGTAGATTCTTAATATCTTCATATAGCTTCCAATCCCAGCTAGAATCTATATTTTTAAGATAAAAAATAGTTCCTCCCTTACGACTTTCTATTATTTTCATTCTATTAAATACTTTATTTTCTATTTGAAAAGAGTTGATTTGTTCAATTACAAGCTCTCTGACTTCATTTTCCCATCTTGAATCATCTTCTAAATTATTTAGTAACATTTTTTTTAAGTCAAGCAGGTTTTCTTTTAAATAGAATGAGACTTCATCTATTGTATTAAAAGTCTTTAAAGGAATTTCTATATCATCAAGGAACAATTTTTCGTTTCTGAAAAGTTCCCAATGAAGATACAGTACACACCATTTGCCATCCAACTTCTTTTTCGAGATTATTATGAGCTGGTCTCCTAATAAGGACACCGCTAGTCTCCCTATTCCTTTCTCGCCTATTTTAATTCGATTTTTTTTTGAAGGCTTAATATCTTTAGTTTTCTTGGAGTAGGTTCCAATTGTAAGCCAATTTTGTTCTAAATCGTCAGCACTCATTCCATCCCCATCATCGCAGACTAAGATACTTTGTTTATCGGTATCTATGTCTATCAATCCTTCCGAAGCATCTGCATCGTAAGAATTCCTTAACAACTCGGATATGGCGGTTACTTCATCTCTTATTTGCTGTTTACCGAGGAGATCTACAGCTCTAGCCCTTGTTTTAAATTTTGCCATTTTAACATCTCCCAAACATTGTTTTACCCCTTCAAATCAGATATAGGTACTTTTCAGCAGCTGCTACATTGTTATACAATAATAAGTCATAAAGAGTATTTTTGTAGGGGGTACTATGTGAAATTTTCAGCTATAGATTTATTTTCCGGTGCAGGTGGGGTATCCGAAGCGTTAAAAGAACACTTTGATATTAAATGTGCCGTTGAATTCGATGAAATTATTGCAAGAACGTATGAGCTTAATCACGGCAATAGCCACCTACTAGTAAAAGATATACGAAAAATAAGGAATAGGAAATGGAACAAGATCAAAAGAAAACTTAATGGTGAAGACCTGGACCTTCTCATCGCAACGCCACCATGTCAGGGCTTCTCAAGACATAGTCGCAAAAAGACCGTTACAAACGCCGACGATCGTAACAAACTTATTATGGAAATAATAAGAGTTGCAAAAATATTTCAACCTAATTATATCTTATTTGAAAACGTCGATAATATAGTTAACTTTAAAATTTTCCATATCTTTTTATCCCTTCTCACTAATCTGAATTCCGATGGATTTAAAAAAGATTTGGAGCGACCGTCATATCACCTACGGTTTGAGGTAGTTGACGCAGTTAACTATGGCGTCCCTCAACACCGAAAAAGAATGATACTTGTTGGGAAAAAGATCAACTTATTCCCGAACATCGATGCGATTATTCAGGAATCCGGTAAAGGATTGCCATTTGTAACTAACCCGCTTTCCCTATGGCCAGAAAAGGTTGAAGCCCCCACATTAAGGGAACATTTAAAGCCATATAATTTATCAAGATTGGAAGCAGGTGGAACGGATGAAAAAGACAGGCTACATAGATGTAGGAACCTTTCTCCGGAAAACCTCATTAGAATTAGAAACACTCCTTTAAACGGAGGAAGTCGTTCTGATTGGACAGACGAAGGCTTAGCTTTAGAATGTCATAAAAAAGCAAATGTAAGTTTTGGTGATGTCTATGGTAGAATGAATTTTGACGATTATGCTCCTACAATAACTTGCGGGTGTCTAGCCTATACAAAAGGACGATTCGGACATCCTGAAGAAGATCGAGCAATCAGCATGAGAGAGGCTGCATTAATCCAAACCTTCCCCGTACATTATAAATTTACCGGAAAAATCGGTGGAAATGCTTATGAAGGCTCAAGTGAACATATTGCAACTCAAATCGGAAATGCCGTCCCAGTAAAACTGGCTCAATCTTTTGTAGATCTCATATATAATCAACTAATAAAGGAAGCTCAAACCGATTTGTTCTCCGAACAATTTGTTGCAACAAATAAAGTATAAAGCAGAGACCTAAGGTTTTTTCACCTAGGTCTCTTTAAATATTCAAAACGATTATCTCTTATCTTACTCGCAGCCACTCTTTATAAAAACCCATCTCTTTCTCTTCAAAGGTTCCCACGACTAATGCACGATCAAGAAATACATTAAACTCCTCACAGCTTGTTTCTGGAAGAAGGCCACACGAATGGCAAGATGCTAGATTCAATGCATCCCTACCTTGACCTTTACTAGAAATACAAACAGGATCATTTGAGCATAATTCCCCAAACTCAATTGCCTTTTTAAATGTTCTAGGTAGACAATCCCAGTACCCTTGTCTCACAAGTCCACCAAGTGTTCCTTCAGAATCCCCGCTTGCAGTGTAAATAAAGATAGCAGACATTTCGAATCCATCTTCCGGCTCACTGCAATACAATCTTTCGCGAAGAGACGCCGCAGTATATCCGCACTCAAAACTTAATTGTCGTATAAGCAAATGAGCTATTGTATGAAGTAACACGAATTTGGGGGTGATAACCCTACTCGTGAACTCCCCTTGATATGAAGCTTGATAATGGTCATTTATGATCTTTATTCTCTTATGAATACTTTCGTCATTCTCTTCCAACCACTGACTAATGTCACCGCTATTAAACTCAATAAATATTCCCTCGCCACGAACCTCGTAACCTGGGTACCATCTTGTTTTCGGTTCTTTTACCGATATAAAACCAGGTATTTTTTCTCCTATTTCATTTGCGTCTGAGGGAGTTATTCTCGTAAATCCTGTAAGAGCACGTACTTCCCTAATCTTATGAATTAGTGAAACATCTTTAACAAAAGGAATACCATACAAATCAATGTCGGTCTCTTCCCTTACGAAATCATTTTCATTTAAATTGATTACCGAAATCTTTCCAGATAGGGCCTCAAACTCTTCGAGCCTATATTGCAACCCGCTCGCGTTTACTAAAGTAGAATCGTTGGCTGCAGGCTCCAGTAATCGCCTCATTAAGATATTTTTTATTACACTCTCGTCGGCTGACAATTCAATTGATATTTCTTCGGACCATCTGTCCAACCTTTTTTTTATATTTTCCTGACGCTCAGGCTCGTCGCATTCCCCAATATAATTCAATGCTTTTTCAAAGCCTTTTGAAGATGAAATCTGCTCATTTATTTTTTCTGAGTAGGGAGGAATCACCAACGAGCTTACAACTTTCGGGTAATACAACGAGGATGCCCCTCGTTGCATTGCCCTTGGAAATTCATTGCAATCAACCGAATGATTCTTCCAAGGCATCCTTCCTGAACATCTGAGACCCAACTTCTCCATGGCGTCCTTATCGAATGCTCCTTTTAAAGTAGCCCGTGCGTTACAACTTTTGCACTTTACATTGAGCCCTTCCAAGCCTGCTGTCGCCGTTGTTCCTGTCTCGAATGTTATTCTGGGATTGGTACATATTTCCTTATTACCAGTAACGTTCTTTTCATGTGCCCACTTTACCCATGGAAAGTCATCAATATGTCCCTTGGTACATGCTACAACCATTCGGCTTGGAACCAGGCCCTGCCTACACTCCATGCACCTGGGTCTTCTCATGTTTGGATCATTTTCTTTTTGCCTAGTAGTTGCCTTCTTGGTATACTCTTTAATCCAAGACTTCATTGGCTGAAACACCCGACATTTGGGGCAAAAATACCACTCTGGAAATCTGGTATAAGCAATACCCCAATCATCCTTGTATTTACTGCTTCCTGGCATTCCAAAGTAATCCACTTGCAATGCTTTTTCTAGTCTCTCATCATGAATCCTGCTCACCCTTGTTCCCCAATATTCTGGTGCAGCTGTCATTAATGTTTGATCTGGAAAATCAACCATTGCTCCCACACCGTACTGTAGAATTGCCTGAGAGCTCCTAACCGTGTGTGTAACTTTGTTAAGCCTCTCTATATTTTTTTGCTTTCCTAACTTTTCCACAAGTATCACTCCCAGATTATTAGCCCTGCTGTTATACTTCTATCCACATTCCTCATAGATGTTAGAGTTTCTTTAGCAGTATCTGAACTTTCATTACCAAATACCTTTAACAATCGTTTTGAATCCGAAGGCGGGTCTTGTATTATGTATCTATCGCCATAATAAAACCTCGTTTCACCTAACCGATTAATTCTATCCTCCCAATCATCCCAGAACTCCGTCATCTCCCTAAGGATCTCTTCCGACTCATCTTTCAGCTCAATATCTACTCGTTGTTTTACTTCTTTTGCTCGATCTATGATATATGACTCAATCTCTTTTGTCGCTTCATCATTTCGCTGGAAGAACTGGGCCGCATTGTCCTGAGAAAGTTGGTATTTATGCCTCATAAGCGTCACCATAATGGCATGTAATGCGCGGTCGCGTGCCGGCTTAGAAAAAGGAGTTGCAGCCGTTGGTTCTACAAACTTATAGAATGACTCGTGATAGCTTCTAAATTGTTCATAGTGGGACCTATCACGGCTTTTTGCACCATCGTATAATACAAATGCAATTCCTGGATAAGATCTTCCGATTCTACTTGATGCTTGAATATATTCACTCGTTAGCTTAGGTTGTCCTACCAACAACATCACATTCAATCGTGCCACGTCCACTCCTACGGAAATCATATTTGTCGCAAGTAAAACATTAACTGGAAATTTCTTCTCCTTTATATTCTCAACGCTGTAAACAACTTGTTCTAGTTTCTCTAAAGTTTCATTTAACTGTGAGGTAGAAATACGGCTTGTTAGCTCATCTGCCGAGCCAATTTGTCTAGTTAACTTCCTGTTTCCAAAGCGATATGCCGTTCTCCTAAGAAAGTCCTTCACATCATCGTCCACTAGTGTTGAGCACTTGCTTAAATCACGCAAACTGTTAAAGTAGACTGCCAACGTCCAAAATTTATCTTTCACCTCATCCGGAATATCTAGCATATGAACGCGTTGGAGGATTGCTGCGATAGAACGAACCTCCATCATTGCCTTTGTTTTCCCCGATGGCATAATTCCAACATATTTCCTCCCTGGTTTATCTGTGGTATTTGCTTCGCGAGCAAAGAATGAATCTGATGCATCAATACCAGGTGCGGGAAACTGGCGCACATCTCTATTAAACAGATTAGAACATTGATCTTTTGCACGCCTAATTGTAGCTGTAGAAGCAATAATTTTAGGTTTCACACCTTTCGCACTGCACAAAGCATCAATCGCAGTTTCGTACAATCCTACTACTGTGCCCAATGGTCCAGATATAAGATGTAATTCATCTTGAATAATTAATTCTGGATTTCTATTATTTCGAGTTTTTTGAGTCGCCGAAAAAAAACTACCCGCATCATTTTTCCAAGGTAACATGGCAAACTTATCAACTGTTCCAAACAATAAGGTTGGCGGGTTCTCGTATAGCTCTTCGTCTACTACCTGAATAGGTAGCGCCGATTCAAATTCACAGTTTTCTTGAGGACAATAGATACGGAAATTATTTTTCTTATGCATTATATATCCCCATTGACCGATCAAGCCTTTCCCTGTGGAAAAGTGATCTTTAACTAGTTTGGTACCGCACCATGGACACTTAAGTATCTGGAATTTATTATGTCTATCTTTTACTTCCCTCAAGTCACTGCTGGTTGCTGAAAGAAGCTTATCGAGAGATTTTCTTGCATCATCGTTTTTGTTCGGAGTGTGAGCGCCCCCAATCCAAAGTCCTATTGTAATCCTTTCTTTCCCCAGAAAATATTTTGGATACCTTGCTTTTCTTCTTTCACAATCCATTCTAATAGACTCACATGCACAAATAAGTGTACTAGCTCTCAAAAATTGTTGCGCAGCTAAAAGCCGAAGTGTGTACCTCATGATTACAGTCGTACCATTGGAGTTCTCTAGATAATTAAGCCGTCGATAAAAAATAGTGAATGCTGTTAGACCTAAGTACGCTTCTGTTTTACCACCACCTGTTGGAAACCATATAAGATCAACCAAATCTCGCTCATCACTTGATTCCTCCACAATTGATCTAAGACTCATTAATAAAAAGGCCAGCTGGAAAGGTCTCCATTTATGCTCACTGTCCGTTAACTTGTAGTAGTCTAAATCCTCCATCCTTTTCTGCAATATAGTGTCGTTAGGGTAATGATCTTCCTTCTGGAATACTGAATGAATACGTTGAATGAACATCGCCCTATTTGCCAATTGAAAAGCGTCATAGACCTCACTTTTCTCTTTCAGTAAATTTAATCCGTAGTACATTCGGCTACATGATTCCTTACAATCACAAATATGCTTTTCAACAGCCTCTTGAAATCTTGAATCCAGCGCTTTACCAATCTTCTCAATTTCGGATATCCAAGTTGAATAAGCATCTATTAGACCCTCCAAGGCATTAACCTTGTATGACTTTTCAGTAGAATCCAAATCAGATAAATATTTCATTGAAAGTGCTCTTGGATTAACATTCTTATTAGTAATATTAAAATCCATTTGTGGTACTTCGAAAGTTGGCATAAATTCGGTCCAGATTTGTCCTTTTCCAGTACCGCTCATTTTCCAATCTGTTGATACCCCGTGGCCAGTTGCATACACTTTTTTATCTCGATAAAGGAGGTCCAGACCTTTTTCTTCTAAATCCCTATTCTCTGTATAATCTCTATTAGTATATTCCATGAAGGAAATTTCTTTATTACATTCTGTATCCACCAATATCTTCGGCTGGAAAAAGGAGTTAGTGCCATTGTATACACCTGTGTTCATATTTACCAATAAGAATGTCACGGCATATAGACTGTCAGGAGTTGAGCGTTTAAGTGCAACGCACTTCATATTTTGACCCGAAATATTTGACTCTTCAAAATAATCATCAGTGAATTTTACGTCTAAACTGACTTCATGAGGAACTCTAACATAGCCTTTTGTAAACTGATTACTTAGTCTATAAAGGCAGTCTATTAAGTAGTCGTCATCAACTTCACCGGATTGCTTGATTTGTGTTACTTCCTTTGGGGTCATTCGACTTTTTAAAATCAGAAGCCCCTTTTTATACTCAACCATGTGAATTACTTTTGTAGGTAAGATATAGTTCTCCGCACTTTCTGGAGAGAAGGGTAACTTGCAATCTTCAATTGTCGCTTTTCGGTAAGTACCAAATGAAACATTAACGTTGAACGTTTCACAGTTTTGATCCATAAAAAAAGTCATTCCAACCGATGATGGCATATTTTGCATCGAGAGGCTGATCTCATCATCTAAGGAACCATTTTCGGAATCATCCGCTATGTTCCCTAAATACCTCCGTTTTTTCTCATTCTTCTCAATGATCTCATCAGAAGGTTCCTCTTCAAGTTCCCCCCCATCCTCTTCCTGATCGGCCGTCATCGGTGTAGCTTCTTGATTGTTGTCTGCATTTATAAGATTTCTTTGAGGGAATAGAACACCTACACTGTATCTTATCTCAGGTAAATCCGTGATTATCTCGTGATCTTCATCTGGAATTGAATACTCGGATCCCGGCCCAAGAAGCTCCCTTTTGACTTGATTAAATAATTCTTCTCTCGTATCTAGTAGGGTATCTTGCATCTTCATCCTCCCAATCTTTTAAAGTATTATTGGCTTATTTGCTAAATGAGCTGGAATAGCTAGGCTTTCAATTTCGGTAAGTTGCTCTATTTCCACTAATCTAGACATTTTAGCAAGATCGATTGGCAGCCTATTAAGAATCTCGTCTTCTTGAGCACCCTTATTTTTATTATAGGTCTGAACGATATTCTTACCGAGATACTTTAAGATACGAATCCTCATCGTACGAACTTCTCTAGTTGAATAATAAAATGCCTCCGGACTATTTAATATTTCAGGATCCCTAGTTATTTTTGCTATAGCAATATAAGAATTAATGTCTCTCGGTCCAACAATATGACTGCTTCTATCAAGCCAAGTTTTTAATGTAACTTCGTGTTTTAATGTACCGACATCCGTCATAATATAAGATAAATCCCGATAACTAATCCGTTTCTTTTTCATATAGTTTCTGAGTACGTCTTTCCAATGCAATGACTTCCGGTAAGATTCACGAAAATTTTCATCACAATCGTCACTCTCTAAAATAATATCCATAATTCTCTCAACGATATCATTAGCTTCATTGTCATAATTAGTAAAAATCAGTAAATCTCCAACAGTTAATGAAGACACTTGTTTCTCAAGCACACTTTGACGATCAATATCAAACACATAAGGGGAATAGAACTGTGTTAAAAAAAGCTGCTCCCCTGTATCTAATGTAGCTACTTTTACAATTTCAGAAGTCTGAGTTCCAGCACTATAGGATTCTCTCAAACTATCCAATATCATAGAGAAATTAAGATTATTCGTAATAGATTCTAGATAGTTCTCTATGTATTCTTCATTAAGTCCCGTATTAACGGAAATCGCATCATGTTGCTGTCTGTTATCAATCTCAAATCCCTTTTCCAGCATGTTATTCTCTTTTATAAATTGAAGATCTTTCTTAGTTTGGTCTTGCGCTTGTGTAAACCGCTTGTTCTCATGCCTGTATAACAAAAAAGAAATAGATTTAGTATTGCTTATTAACAATGGATTTAGTTTAGACCAATCCCAAACTCCTATAACATCAACACAGTGGTACATCATGTTTGAACTGTATTTATTAGGAGTAAAAAAGTCACATTTTCCAACAATCTCCCTCAAATGTGGAGGTACTGACTCTAAAAATACCTTTCCGTAATACGTTTTCGCACAAATAATCGAATATTTTCTTTTTACAAGCTTATTCTCCCTAAACTTATCTATTAGGTAATCAAATTTCGGATTAGTTTCATTAAGTTTTCTTTTAATTAATTCAAGTTTGTCAAGCACATCCTGAACTAATGGTTCAAAAGATAATCCCAAAAAGTCTCCTTTTAGATCTACTAACGATTGCAATTCCTTATCCGGAGAGGGAGCATTAACTTTTTTTTCAGCAACCATCTTCTCCAACTGTACAATTGGAAAGAATGATTTCTCAAGCAGGTTGAGTAACCAAAACGATTTTTTTATAAACAATGTTTTTTTTTCATTTTCCTGCGGATGTCTTGACAATAAATACAACTCGTGCTTACATTTAACTAATTCGTCTGTTAAGTCAAAATTTACTCCTACCTTTTTCACCTCAACATTTAAAAAATTTTCTGATAATTTCTCAAGGCGTCTACTTTCATCATGAACATTTTCGCTATTTAAAACATCAACATTATTAAACACAATTTCATCTTGTTTCCAAATGAATAATTTAAGATTCTCTAGGTTTGTTATAGTTTTCGAATTTAGACCCTTACTAATTTCTCCTAGCATGACGATACTCTTAAGCGAACTCCGGTTGTAAATACTTGCAATTTCTGAAATATCTTCTGCGAAATACTGAGTTCCATTAATAAGGAGCGTTTCAATGCATCTATCTTCAATTATTAATTCACGCGCCACTGAAAGTTTATTGGTAAACTTTATAAGAGGATCAATTTTTGCCGAGTTACCAGAGTAATAATCGATATCATTAGATGTATAATATGCGGCGGGAAATACATCGCCTATCTTTACCTGTAATTGATCAACCAAAAGGGTAATATGATTAATAAATCGATCCGCCTCTTGTTTGTCGCAAACCACAACCACAGAATTTCTGATAACACTTTTTATATCGTCTGTTCTGATTTTGAACAACTTGGAAAGGACGGTCTTGACATTCTTCTTACGCTTAATCCCCCTCCCATCAAGACTCTTCGCATTTCCGTAGTATGGCTGAATACGGTTAGCAAGTGATACCGGGACCAAATTCTTTGTCCGAGTCCCACCTTTGTCGTTATAATAAATAATTATCTTGTCGTCAGCATCTCTGCCGTCATATACGCCCCTCTTATTTTCGTAGAGCACAAGGTCCCCAACATTTAACTCCTCTAGAAACTCCGCATGGTCTCTATCATCGGATAAAAACGATTTAAAACAAGCAAGGACTATTGCGAAGTACATAGGCAAAGATGTCCCATGATGAAAAATAAGACCACGTTCTTTTCTTGATTTGGTGAGGAGTTCAATAATTGTTTCTGAATGTTGGGATATAAAGTTATTTTTAATTAATAGTTTTCCTTCCAGTAAAAGAACTGCCTTTGAAGAGGCAAAATTTAATTTATCAAAAATTTGGTTTTCCATAATCCTCCATCCCCTTAGAACTTCGAAATACATATATATAATTAAATAGCTGTGTTTCACGAATAACACAAGAAAATCGATAACGTATGTCAATTTGTTTCTTCAGCATCCGCCATCACTCCCAGTTCCAACTTATCCTTCGTAAAAAGGCAATCATGATCTTTATAGGCCTTTTATTTCTATAAATATTATTCATAATTATTATGAAATATTTTCAATTTGATTATTAATTCATTACATCCCCTTTCCGTGAAATACATTCTACAAAATAATCATAGAGTCCTTTAAATTATAGCAAAAATATCCTATTAATCTGCAACAGGATCCTACTAAGGTCACACCGAGTGATTAAGAAGATGTAGTTCATAGTTCGGGTAAATTAAAACACCTGATTCTAGAATCAGGTGCATAAAGAATCCCTTCAATCCGCTTTTTCAAATAACGTCTCTGTGTTGACCGTAAAGCCCTCGATGAAGGCATCTTCATCAATCTCAATCATAATGCAGCGTTTGCCTTGAAAGCTTACCTGTTAAATATACCTTAAATCCTATGGACTGATGTAATCGTGGCACCTTGGTATCATCGATCTTAATCGATTTGGACGTGAATTTCGGGATCACGCTGTTCGCCATCAGTTCATAGTTCTTATCGTCAACGATGGTCTCGAACTCCCGTTCCACGGTTTCCTTGGTCCGTCATCTACCCCGCTTGCGGTCACGAGTTCCACATCTTGCTTATGATCCAATTCAATCCCATTCCAATATGACAACCTCAACCGTTATTCCGCCAGTATGTAGGTATCAGTCCCAAATGGATGATTCAACGCTATCGGCTTCATGAAGCCGCAGAAAAAATGACTACCCGGGATATTCCCGATTGGTCAAAACTTGCTTTGGATCTTGTTTATTAAGATCGAGCTCATTTAAAGATTTCAAAGCCATTACAATAAATTGCGATGAAAACTTTGCTTAAACGATAAACTCCCCTCCGTTAAACCATGAAGGGGAGTTTTTCACCCTATTTGCGCACAGGCCAAATGGGTTCTTGATCAAATTCTACAGCAATGACCGTGTTCCATTCGTCGCAGGATTCGGCGGGGACATCGATCCAGATCCGATTTACGCTGTACCTTCCTTCTGTCCCGCTCAAGTGTCCGAATATTTCTTCTACTCTGTAAGCGAGTCCTTCTCCCGTCTTCAGCAGCTTCACAGACTTCACTTGGCCTCCCAGTTCACGCACTTCCACAGGGAATCTCGGAATCTCTCTTAGATGCAAATAGATCGTATTTCCCTTTCGGGTCATAGGTCCATAAAAACAAGGAGGATAATGTTCTACAACGCGTTGGGTTCCATAAATACTATCACCCGAGTGGCCAAGCCACGCTCCGATCCGCTGTAATCGTTCGATCGCTTCTCTGGGCCAAGTGCCTTCGGGTCGAGGACCTACATTTAACAGCAGGTTCCCCCCTTTGCTTGCCACTTCGAGCAATGTATCTAGTAGTAGTACTTCGCTTTTATAGGTTGAAGCATCGGAATGATAAGCCCATTGATGATTCATGGTCATGCAGGTCTCCCACCATCCATCCGGCGGATGTGTCGGTACGAATTGTTCTGGCGTCTCATAGTCACCCACGTCTGGCAACCGATCGTTTATGACGAGATGAGGCTGCAAGTTCAACATCATTTGCTTCACTTCACTGCTGCGCCAGCGATCCGCGCCGAATCCCGGAACATCGAACCATATCAGATCAATTCGACCGTAATTGGTTAGTAATTCACGCAGTTGTTCCATAAAGCGCTTATGGAACTGCCACCATCTCGCAGGATCATATGTATTCGGCTTGGGCGATTGAATCCCCTTGCTAATGGGGATGGTAGCGAAGTCAGGATCATGCCAGTCAATGGTCGTAAAATACAACCCCACTTTTAACCCTGCTTCTCTCACAGCCTCGACATAAGGTGCGATCAAATCTTGTTGCGGTCCTCTCTTCGTTGCGCAATAGTCGGTCGTTGCCGTGTCGAAGAGACAGAATCCATCATGATGCTTCGCAGTGAGCACCACGTATTTCGCACCTGCTTCCTTCGCCTGCCGAGCCCATTCTCTAGGATTATAGCTCGTAGGATGGAACTCATCTGCCAGACTTTCATAGGTTTCAACATCCAAATGCTGACTGCTATGGGGCATTAAAGGCCAAGAAGCCTCAATTTCGCGTAAAGCATACGGACCCCAATGAATAAAAACGCCGAATCGAGCTTCATCGAACCATTGGGCTTCGGGATGAACTGCTTTCATGTACATTCAACTCCCCTTGATTTATTCGTGAAAATAGCATGCATGCTACTGAACTCGGTATTCATCAAAATAACGCGGAATGATTTCGGTCGATGCTCCTGGCATCTGCGGCAGCACATAGAATCCGTCCTTTACCGTTGCCGGCTCTTCGAAAATATGACGAATCCAAGGAATATACTCTAACAGGACCGCATTCGGTGTGGATGCAACCAGATGCTGATGAATTTGCCCCATATCGCCGACATGCGGGCATATCGGTAAATCGTATGCGGCGGCTAATCCGGCAATTTGCAGCCATTCGGTAATGCCCGCAACACGCGTGACATCCGCCTGCACATATTCGACTGCACCTTGATGGATGTAATCACGAAACGCATATTTGGAATACACATGCTCGCCAAGTGCAATCGGTACGTTCAGCTCATCTGCTAATTTCCGGTGATTCATGATGTCATCTGGATTCAGCGGTTCCTCGAGCCAGAGAAGGTCGAACTGTTCCAATTTCTTGCCCCATGTCATCGCTGTCGTGATGTTCCATTGCTGGTTCACGTCAATCATCAATCCGACTTGATCCCCGATCGCGCGGCGTACCGCCTGTACCCGAGTAAAGTCCTCACGTGGATCTGGCTTGCCGACTTTCATCTTTACTGCGGTAAATCCCTCTTCAAGAATGCTGGTCATATCGGCAATAAGCCGATCCTGACTCCAATTCAACCAACCGCCATTCGTATTATAAGCTTTAATCTTCTGTGATTTATGTCCGCCGAGCAGCTGCCACAACGGTTTGTTCGAGGCTTTCGCCATGATATCCCATAAGGCAATGTCTACTGCGGCTAAGGCCATATGCGTGACCCCTGCACGACCAATCCAATGCATCTCCCCATATCGCAGCTCATCCCAAATTTGCTTCACCATGAACGGGTCCTTGCCGATCAGCTTCTTAGCATAATAGCGATCAATAGTCGCTGCGATCATCTCGTCTCCTTGTGCGCATGTGCCTGTATAGCCGTAACCCGTGATTCCCTCATCCGTATAGATGCGAATGCCTGTTACGCCCCAATGAGTAGCGACATTAATCGCATCTGTAATCGGCGGAGTGATGGGGACGTGCAAAATAAAGCTCTCTGCCTTTATGATCTTCATGATTCAATCTCCCCTGTTCCCTCGATGTCTTCAATAGCCTAACGATGCCCCGCCATCTACCGGCAAGGCAATGCCTGTGATGAATTGCGATGATTCCGAAGCCAGAAATACGACGGCATCGGCAATTTCCTCTGCACGTGCCGGTCTGCCAAGTGCATGCATCTCATTGAGTGAGGTGCGTACCTGCTCTGGATCGGCCTGCTCCATCGTCCATTTCTCTAGAAGCGGCGTCATCACGCCCGCTGGGCAGATACAGTTCACCCGTACCCTGTCAGGGGCATAATCGATTGCAAGAGCTTTCGTCATGGCGATAATGGCGCCTTTGGTCGCAACGTAGACGGCGTTCTGCTTCTGTCCAACCAAACCATTCAACGAGGCCATATTGACGATACTCCCACACGTGGTCCTTAAATAAGGTATCGTATATTTAATCATCAGATATACGCTCTTCAGGTTAATGTCGATTACCCTTGTCCATTCGTGTTCCAATACCTCTTCCAATGGTTTAGGCAATATGGTTGCAGCATTATTGAATAAGACATCGATCCGACCGAATTGCCTGACAACATCCGTAACAAGCGCTTGAACCGCCATGCCGTCGGATACGTCCGTCTGTATAGCCACTGCTGATCCGTTATAGCGAATGATCTCATGTACGACCCTTCGCGCCTCTTCTTCATTCACTTCTGCAATGACCACGATTGCGCCTTCGGAGGCGAACCTTCTGGCTGTCACTTCACCGATACCGGATCCGCCACCCGTTACAATGCATACTTTCCCTTCAAAAGACAACGTACTTCCTCCTCTCAACCCTTATCATGAATGCTTGCTTCTTGCCTAAGAACGGATAAGCTGTTGAATTTGCTCCGATGCGAGGGCTAACGCTTGTTGTTCCGATAATTCACCTATGATGCAGCTACGAAGCGCTTGCCATAGAATGTCCTCAGCCGTAGGGTACGTTGGGAACTTGGGTGGTATAATGACGCTCGTAGCGATTGTCTCCTCAAATAGAGACCAGCGTCTAGCGGCAATGGAATTCGGTAGAGCCTCCCGCTTCAGGCGTTTCATGATCGATTGTCTTACAGGAACATGACCTTGATCCGCATCTATGGATTGCGCTTCGGGCGAAGTTATGAATTTCAGCAATAAAAGTGCCTCTTCCACATGCTCGCTGGACGCTGGAATCGCGAACGAATGACTTCCGCAGTAGACCGCACGACGGCCGCTTGCCGATTTCGGGGTCAACGCAAGATCGAATACGTTAGCGACGGGTGATTCGGAGAGTAAGCCGAAATAACCTGGCCAATCGGTAACCATCGTACTCTCCCCCTGTCGAAAGGATGCCGATACTTCATCATAATGCATATCCGGCAGCCCTTTCGGTGTCCACCCCCATTGATACCATTGTCTGAGCTTCTGAAGGGCTTCGACTCCCGCTTCACTGGCAAACATAGGCTGTAATTGCTCATCGAATAGCTGCCCGCCGCCACTGATCAATAATTCGAAGAAGGTCCCGAATAACCCGGATTCCATCCCAGGGAATACGAACCCCGTGTAGCCGGCTTCAGTTACACTGGACGCAACATGAGCCAGCTCCTCCCAGGTCTCCGGAACGGATAACCCCAGCTCCTCCAGTCGGTCGCGCCGGTAGAACAGCAGCCTAGCATCAAAATTACGCGGAATACTCATCAATTTACCTTGCACGCGAGCAAGATCCTGAAGAGCGGGAGAGAAATCCTCCAGCTCTTCTGCGGTGAATTCTTGATCTAATCCATATAAATAACGGGCTTGCGAAGGAGCATATTTCGTATGCGTCGATATCAGATCATAGGAAGGTAAGCTGTTCTCCATACATTCTTGTACATGGCGATTCAGCTCAGGATGTGTTCCCTTGAACCCAATATCCACTTGAATCCCGAACTGCTGACTGAATTGCGACAAGCATGAATACAGCGGAGCATAGGCAGGACCGTCAATGAGCGCAACGCGAAGCGTCTTGGAATTCATGTCGTACGTACACCTCTCCGTGGTTTATTTCAGGGATGACAAGAACTCAACCGTCTTCGGATCGGACTGGAATGCGGATGTATCGAACGGCTCGGTCATCGCTTTCTGCGCCATCTCCAGATACTGCGGCAAGCCTAGTTTCTGCAAGCCCTCTACATATGTCTGCCAATCGTTCTCGATGGATTTCGATCCATTAATAAATTGGGCCATGGATTGTTTGACATACTGTTCAATATTCGTCTTCAGCAAGGCGAAGTTCTGGTACTCCTGTGGTTGAATCCAAATCACCCCTGGATACACTTGCTTCGGCTGATGACCGGCATAATTCTTCATCGTCTCCAGCATCAGGAGGGATTCCAATCCATCTGCCGAAAATGGCGCCTTCGCTTCTACAAATCCGTTTCTCCACGTCGTATTTTGGAAAATGGGCCCCATTTGGTTCCAGCCTTCATTCTGCTTCGCGCCAGCAGAGTAGAATTTGTCAGACTGCGTAATGAACAGCGCTTGTTCTCCGCTCAGCCCCTTAACCCCGTCTCCTGCTTTGGTCCAATACTTCCCTTCCTGCCCGAAATTCATCATTTGGGTGCCTTCAGGCGTATAGATGAAATCGACGAGTTTGATCATTCGCACAATTTGCTCTTCCGTAGCGTTTTTCGTAACGACGAACGTCAGGGATTTAGGCGTATTTCCGCTGAATGCTGCATATTGGGTACCATCCGGCCCTTTCAAAGGGGGTACGGTACTCCAGTTCGGATAATTCGGGTTAGCGGTATCAATGAATCCCGCGCTGTACAAATACGGTACGACGCCTACTTTGTTCTGCGCAGCCAACTGCTTGATGACCTCGCTCTTCTGGCTGAAAGCTTGCTTATCAAGGAGTCCTTTCGCGTACAAATCACGGATATAGGTAAGTCCCTTCTTCCATCCTTCTTGTACAGGTGCATAGCTCACTTTCCCATCCTCTACGTTGAAGAAATCGGAGCCATTGTCATAGATGAAGGCATTCATGAGGAAGATGGTCGGATCAAACCCGTCGGAGGTGCCGGACAACGGTACGAGCCCATTGTCTTTAAAGGTCTGCAGGACATTCGTCAGCTCATCCGTCGTCGTCGGCATAGACAAGCCGAATTTGTTCAGATTATCGGTATTAATCCAGAATTTCTGTCCCCAATAGCAATGAATGCATGAATTATAGCTAGGCACGCCATAAATTTTCCCGTCCGGTGCGGTCATCGCTTGCTTCAGACCTGGCGCGGTCTCCATCGCTTTCGTCAAATTTGGAGCATACTTCTCGATATAAGAGTTGAGCGGGACGATGATGCCTTGCTTTGAATATTTCAGAATATCTGACGGTGAAAAGCTGCCCGACCAGAAGGCATCCGGATAGTTGCCGCTGGACAACAGAAGGGATTGCTTTGTTAAATAATCACTGGATGGCGCGATATTCCATTGGATGTTCAGTTTGAAGGTTTCTTTCACATAACCGGTGAACCAGTTCGTTTTGAGGTCTATGACATCGGAAGAAGGAACCGCGAAGAAAGAAACATCGACCACTTTGTTCTCGTCAACCGCTCCATTGCTATTCGTCGATGCATTATTGTTCGTAGGTTCTGTCGAACTGCCTGAGCAAGCGGATAATATAATCATGATGGATGCCATCATGACCGCCAATACCGTTCGATTAATACGAAGCATGCATATCCCTCCAAAATTCGAAATGAAAATCACCCGAATGCCCTTCCGTGCTCATTCTTTGATGGAACCCACCATCACCCCTTTGACGAAATATTTTTGAATGAAAGGATACAAGATCAACACCGGGATGCTGGCCATCACAATCACGGAATATTTCAGGAGTGTCTTCATATCTTCGAACTGCTTGAGTTGTTCCGGAGATAACGTAATCGAGTTCGTCGAGACATTGTTTAAGACCAGAATTTCACGCAAGATGAGCTGCAGCGGGTAGAGATTCTCACTGTTCAGAAAGATCAGCGCGTTAAAATAGGAGTTCCAATTGCCCACGGCAGCCCAGAGCAGCAATACCGCAATAACAGGCTTGGATAGCGGGAGAACGATTCGTGTTAAGAACTTCGTATCATTGCAGCCATCGAGCTGAGCAGCTTCATACAAATCATTTGGGATCGAGCTTTGGAAGAATGTTTTGGCGACGATAATCGAGAAGATGTTGAGCGCGCCTGGAAGGATCATCGCCCAACGTGTATCGAGCAGATGAAGAGATTTGATCACGAGATAGTAAGGAATTAATCCCCCGCTGAACAGCATCGCGAACAACAACGCCCACATGAGAACTTTCCTGCCCATAAACGTCTTACGTGATAAGGGATAAGCCATCATGATGGTCAGAGCAACGCTAAGGATAGACCCCGATACGGTATAGATGAGGGAATTGAGGTAACCCGTCCAGATCTGCTGATATTGGAACACGGCTTGATACCCGTACCACGTAGGTTCTACCGGGAACAACCATACTTTACCGGACATGACGGCAGCCGATGAGCTGAACGATGAGCTAACAATATAGATTAGGGGGTAAGCGACGCATAATAGAATGATACTTAGAAAGATATAAATAACGACGATGCTCACTCGGTCGCTCCAAGGCTCGCGAATGTGTTTGGCTTTCTCCATGGCTATCCCCCTCATCAGAACAGACTCGAATCCGAAAATTTTCTAGCGAGCACATTCGTTGTGAAAATCAGAATGAACCCAACAACGGAGTTGAACAAGCCGACGGCGACCCCGAAGCTGTAGTTGGTGTTCACTAACCCAATTTTGTACACATACGTGGATATGACTTCGGACGTGCTCAGGTTCAACATGTTCTGAAGCAGAAAGACTTTCTCGAATCCTACGCTCATCAGCCCGCCAACGGCTAAAATGAATAGCACGATGATCGTTGGGCGAATCGCAGGCAAATCGATATGAATGATTTTCTGAATGCGGGATGCACCGTCAATTTTAGAGGCTTCATAGAGCTCTGGGTTTACGTTCGCTAATGCTGCAAGATAAATGACGGCGCCATAACCTGTCTCCTGCCAAACACCTGACCAGACATACAGAGATGAGAAAGCTTTCGATTCGCCTAGAACATCATAGACATTTTCTACGCCGAAGAGATGGGATAATTGACCGTAAAGTCCTGTTGTGGGGGATAAAATAATGTTAATCATGCCGACTAACACAACGGTGGAAATAAAGTATGGGGCATACGTAAACATTTGCACGATTTTCTTAAAACGTTGATTCTTCACTTCATTGAGCGCGAGTGCGAGTAGGATGGTGGCAGGTGTTCCGATACATAATGCGTAGACACTAAGAAGGAGGGTGTTTTTGATAATTGGCCAGAAGTAAGGTGAACCGAAGAACATCTCGAACTGCTCCCCTCCGACCCATGGACTGTGCCAAATGCCTTGTGTGGGGTTGAACTCTTTAAATGCAATCTGGACGCCGATCATCGGGACGTAATTAAACGTGATGAGGAATAGAACGGGTAATGCCACGATACAATAAAGCTGCCAATGCCGATAAATGTTTTTCCTCCACAAACTCACTGTGCGAATAAACATGATCGTCCCCTCCGCTATTATGTAATCGCATTCAAAACCATAAATCGTGTATGATTTATTTTGAATAATATCATACACGATTTATAGTGTAAAGCGGAATATGGAAGTTACTTGAAATTGTCTCGCAACCGTTGATATGCCTGGTGTAGATGGATTCTGGAAGCTTCTACGGCTTTTTCTGTATCCTTCTCGAGCAAAGCTAACACGATTCTTCGATGTTCTGCAATCTCCGCGTTCATGTCGATCTTGTAATGGACCAAGTTCAAGTAACGGTGAACCCGTTCGATTAAAGCCGTGACCATCTGTTTCAGGTTCTCATTACCTGCATAAGCAAATATCGTTCCATGCAGATCATGGTTCATCTTGGAGATGACATTCTCTTCGTGGCTCGCTTCCCACATTTGTTCAACCGCATCGAGCTCTTGCAGAATTTGTTCGAGTCGGAACTTGGGGATATGCGGAGCAGCCTTTCGAACAGCAAGTTCTTCTAATGCAAAACGAATTTCGAAGATTTCGTCGATATCCGTCATGTTCATTTCTGCGACATACATCCCTTTAAACGGTACGACTTTGACAAATCCATCGGAAGCCAAGCGGAACAATGCCTCTCGAATGGGGATATTGCTGACGCCCAAATCTCTCGCTAATTGATCGATATTGATTTTGTTTCCTGCGGATATGTCATGGGACAGGATTTTTTGCTTCAACAAACCATAAAGTTCATCCGTTAAAACATAGCGGCTCAATCGTTTATCTGCCAAGGGGCTCATCTCCATTTTTTACGAGTTGCCCCAAGTATATCATGTATCATATATGAAATGTACGATTGCAATGGGAAATACACCCAATCCAAGCGTTTTAAAAAACGCACATTGGATGCATAGCTTCGGTGCTGAAAACCGACCTTTTTGAACACGAACCTTTACGGATATTTACGACTCGGCTACCATCGTATTGGTGATGGAGCCCAGCTTTTCGATTTGTATGGTGACTTGATCGCCGTCTTTCAGATACACCTGCTGCTCTGGGGGATAACCGAGCACAACTCCTTCCGGCGTTCCAGTCAAAATAATATCGCCGGGAACAAGGGTCATATGCTGGGAAATATAGCTGACGATCTCATCGCAGTAAAAGATCATATCCGACGTATTGGAATGCTGACGCACTTCTCCATTGACAAGGCATTGAATATCCAGATCATTCGGATTGCCTACTTCATCCGCCGTGACCAAATACGGCCCCAAAGGCGAAAATTTATCGCAGGATTTGCCGAGCAGCCACTGATGGGTGCGAAGCTGCAAATCACGTGCGGATAAATCATTCACATTGCAGTACCCGAATACATGGGAAAGTGCGTTTTCTTTGGAAATATACTTGGCCGTTTTGCCCATGACGATGACCAGTTCTGCCTCATAATCTACTTTCTGCGAAACTTTCGGAAGCGGAATCAGTTCGCCGGCTCCTGCCAGGGTGTTGTTAAATTTATTAAAAAGAATCGGGTATTCCGGAATCGGTGCATTCGTTTCTTCCGCATGCTTCCGGTAATTCAAGCCTACACAGATGATTTTATTCGGGTGTGTCACGCAGGGCCCTAGCGTTAGTGACGACTCCTGCAGCATATAAGTGCGGATTACATCATCGAATTGCAGCACATGATCCACATATTCGCCAAGGGCAGCCAGTGCTTTATCTCCGCCATCCAGCACCTCATGGATCGTTGTCGGAATCGCCTTTTCAGATGGGATCAAGGATAGCGCCCCTAGGACATCCAGGACTCCATCATCCGTTTTCACTCCAAGCCGATATTGGTCATTATGAATAAACGTTAGTAATTTCAAGAGATCACCCTCCTAATAAAATGTTAAGCATTCTTGCCGAATACGACGCCGCCATCGATATACAGCGGAGAGCCCATCATAAGCTTCGATTCATCCGAGGCAAGGAACAAAGCCGCTTTAGCGACATCTTCCGGTCTGCCCAGTTCGCCGCTAAGCTGGCGTTTTTTAAGGGACTCTATCGCAGCTTCGGGATTCTCGTAGCTGTTATTTAAATAATTCTCCACAAAGGGTGTCAGAATGGTTCCGGGGAGCAGCGCATTGACACGAATATCATAAGGCGCATAGTCTACCTGCATCGATTTCGTCAGTGCCAAAACAGCACCTTTCGTCGCCGAATAGGAAGCGCGCTTCGCCAAACCGATTTCCGCAATGCACGATGACATATTAATGATAGAACCCGATTTGCGCTGCATCATATGAGGCAGTGCATATTTGCTTGGCAAGTAAACGCCGCGAATATTCACGCTCATCACCCGGTCCCATACATCCGGTTCAACCTCATGCAAAGCCCCGACCCCGCTAATTCCGGCATTATTGAACAGAACATCGATATGGCCGAAAGCAGCAATAGTCTGCTCCACCATCGCTTGGACTGAGGCCGGATCCGTCACATCCGCTTGTATGAATATCCCTTTACTACCCATTCCAACGATTTCCTGTACGGTTTCTTCTCCCTTCTGCGCATCCAGGTCGTTGACAATCACCGTTGCCCCTTCTTGGGCAAAGAGCAGTGCCGCAGCTTTTCCGATTCCGGATCCGGAACCCGTAATAAGCGCTATTTTTCCTGCCAGTCTCATTTTGACTCCTCCTATTCAATTTTCTTCGCCTAAAACAATCGCTGACCCGGGAATAAGCTGATGAATCTAATATCACGTTCTCTATTTCAGTACACCAATCCTTCTCTTCATAGAAAAAAATTACACGGTTCAATGCGAATTGACCTGGAACGATTTGCTTCGGGCAAACATAAAAAACTCCCCTCACTCATCGTAAGGGGAGCATCTCCCTAAATCACTAGTATGATATATACAAAATCCAGTTCAAAAGCTCTTACCCCTTCAATCCGCCTTTTCCAATAACGTCTCCGTGGTCAGCGTAAAGCCCTCGATAACAGCATCTTCGTCAACCTCAATCATGATGCAGCGTTTGCCTTGAAAGCTCACCTGTTTGATATACCTTAAATCCTGTGGACTGATCGTAATCGTGGCTACCTTGGTTTCGATCTTGATCGATTTGGATGTGAATTTCGGGATCACACTGTTCGCCTTCAATTCATAGTTCTTATCGTCAACGATGGTCTCAAACGCCCGTTCCACTGCTTCCTTGGTCACGTTATCCACGCCGCTTGCGGTCAGCACGCGTTCCACATCGGTATAATCCAGCTTCGCCGGTTCTTCCTCATCCTGGTGGGATTCAATCACTTGGTGGATCTCCTCGTACACATGTGCGATCGTGGCTGAGTCCAGCTGTTCACCCGCCACTTCCTTCACGATGTCTTCAAAAATCTCTCGCTCTTCCATGGCCGTCACAGACCGTTCCGCATTCAACACATCAGAGATGAACCGCTCATTCGGATCATTCGATTTCCCTGTAGCATAGAGAACCCGGTTCACGTCGGAATAATTGTCCGTCACGCTGGGATAGAAAAACCCTTGCTCCGGAGTGCTGAGCTTGATAATCGGATCGACAATAACATTGTACTTAAACTCTCTCTCCACATAGTCGAACAAGAGCGCCTTCCGCTGCTTCTCCGTAGAGTTCACGCTGCATAGGATGAACGGATGCCCGAACACTTCGTCGTTCCCGGTCTCCTCCGCTTCATCATTCCTCGCCTTGGTCGGCCGGTAGTATTGTCCGCGTACGAACGTGATGACCGTATCCCGTTCATACGTCGTGTCCGCCAACATTTTGTTCACGAGCAGCATCATCAGATCCTGCCACTCCTCCGGATCTCCCGTCTGGATCGCTTGGTGAAGCAGCACCTTCGAAGGGTCCTCCGCTTCATCCTGAAACTTAAGCTCGAACAGCTTATGATCCAATTCACCGGTCAGCAGCTTTTTGAAATTGCCCATGTACAGCTCCTGCTTCTCCCGGTCCACTAACTCAAAGGGATTCCGCTCCCAATGATAAATCTCGTTCGTTTCTTTCATAATGTACACGTTCAGAATATCGAAAATCTTCATCAATTCATTATCCAGCTTAAACTGCTTGCGAATGTGCGCGATTTCTTTCTTGTTCATAGTTCGTCAGACAACTCCTAGAAAGTAAAATTGGCTATATCAGTATAAACGAAACAAAAACCCTTCGCTATACAGAATGAACTAAAGCATTGTTGTAGGCCGCGATCGGACGGTCATAACAGGAAGTTCGATGCCAAACTTTAGTTCAATCGATATAAAAGGGGTTTTCGTCAACAACGAAAGTTATTAATATTCAACACGTGCTACGCCGCAGCTCATAAAAATACTGCACAACAGGATGCTTTAACTTCATTTTCTCGGACATGTTCAAAATCCGCTTTTTCCCAACGCGTCTGTCCACCAAAGCCAGAATATTCAATAAGATATCTTTGCTCTCCATGCTTTCTTCTATAGAAGTAGATAAAAATTGATTAGCTAGAGCGACAAAATTGGATTTACTTAATGAAGCCTGTGCTGACATAAGCTCCTTGGCATATCCTGTTATCTTTCGGTTTCTGGCAATGACTTTTAGACGATCCTCCGGAACGGTCCCCTTGGTATCCTTTCGGACCGCTTCCATTTCTTCAGCGCTGATCGGAATCTGGATATCGGGGTCATTCTTAATTTCCAGCTCCGTCTGATACCACCGGATTGGACTCGCTTTATCATTCATTCGGAGGACGTCCTTTTTATCTACCGAAATATAACAAAGCCCTGCTTTATCAGGCAAATAACGATAACCCGTTGCACGGTATTCAACCCTTCCAACTAACGCAGGACTGAGAAAACTCTCCAGCTGCTGCTTCAATTTACTCCAGGACATGGTTCCTCCTATATTCTCAAACCAGGTTTTCTTTTTTTGAAAAATACTATTTCGTTTCATTGCGCCTCTGTTCAGTATGAATAACCTCCTGCTAAAAAACAACCCATAACGTCTGCACGGCCATTTTCCTTCGTTTCGGTGTCACACTTCTATCAGTACGAACCGGAACATATCATCGAGGTCCCTCGCAACAAAATCGACCAACGCCGCTTCACTTTTTTTTTCAAATTCGCCAGGCAATTCTATATTTTCTATATTTTCTCCCTTGAGGCAGGTATATTGATCTGCCCATATATTTCAGCCAGTTGCCGAACGGTACCCGTTTGTTCTTCGCCTCGGGATCGTGCGTCATGTTTCTCTGTCCTTTAGTGACTTTTATCACTTTTTCGGTGATCGCAGCGGAGTATACTGTTTCTGACAGACCAATGACAACGCGGAAGTATGTTGACCTGAACGACCAATCACTCACGAAACGGGGGAGAATCATGAGTAACAACGCGACAGAGCCGTCCTTGAATCATCAGCCGTCCATGTTCTGCTTTCAATGCCAGGAAGCATCCAAAGGAACAGGCTGCACCCTAGTCGGCGTATGCGGCAAACCGCATGACGTGGCGAACCTGCAGGATTTGCTGATTTATCTGCTGAAAGGGATCTCTTATCTCAGTCTGGATGTCCGGCTGCCGGAAGGGCTGGAACAGCGCGTATCGCTGTTTATCATGGACTCCTTGTTTGCAACCATTACGAACGCCAACTTTGACCACGAGGTTTTTGTGGGGAGAATCCGGGAAGCGATCGCGCTCCGCGGCGAGGTGCGCGCCTATTATAACGAACAATATCCGGAAGGAACGGCTCATCTCCCGGATGCTGCTGTCTGGGAAGCGGATCATGAAACCGCAATGGATGAAAAAGCGCGTACGGTTGGTGTTCTCTCCACCCGCAACGAAGACATCCGCTCGCTGCGTGAATTAATTACGTACGGCTTGAAGGGAATGGCTGCGTATACGTACCACGCGCTTCATCTGGAGCGAGACGACATCGAATTGAACCGATTTATGCGCCGTGCGCTTGCGGCTACGCTGGACGACAGCCTTGAGGTGCCGGATCTGGTCGCTTTGACGATGGAAACCGGCAAATACGGCGTAACCGCCATGGCGATGCTGGACGAAGCGAACACATCCGTGTACGGACATCCGGAGATTACGAAGGTCAATATCGGGGTTCGAGACCGGCCCGGCATTCTCATCAGCGGCCACGACCTGAAGGATTTGGAGGAGCTGCTGAAGCAGACGGAAGGAACCGGCGTGGACGTGTACACGCATAGTGAAATGCTGCCTGCCCACTATTATCCGGCTTTCAAAAAATATGAGCATTTTGTAGGCAATTACGGAAATGCCTGGTGGAAGCAGAATAGCGAATTTGCGTCTTTTAACGGGCCGATTCTGATGACGACCAACTGTATCATTCCGCCGAAGGACAGTTATAAGGACCGTATTTATACGACGGGCAATACCGGCTTTCCGGGTGTTCGCCATATCCCGGAGGCAGCGGACGGAGCTGCCAAGGACTTCTCCGCACTGATCGAGCAAGCAAAAGGGTGCCCGGCTCCAACAGAGCTTGAAACCGGTGAGATCATCGGCGGCTTCGCCCATGCGGCTGTGATGAACGTGGCCGACCAAGTCGTCGATGCCGTGAAATCCGGCGCGATCCGCCGATTCTTCGTCATGGCCGGCTGCGATGGACGGATGAAATCCCGGAATTATTACACCGATTTTGCGGCTGAACTTCCACAGGACACGGTCATCCTGACCGCAGGCTGTGCCAAATACAAATACAATAAGCTGGATCTGGGTGAAATCGGCGGTATTCCGCGGGTTCTGGACGCCGGGCAATGCAATGATTCCTACTCCCTGGTCGTCATTGCATTAAAGCTGAAAGAAGTATTCGGCCTTGAGGATATCAACGAACTGCCGATTTCCTACAACATCGCCTGGTACGAGCAAAAAGCGGTGATCGTGCTGCTTGCCCTGCTTTATCTTGGCGTCAAAAATATCCACCTTGGCCCTACGCTTCCTGCATTCCTGTCACCTAACGTGGCCAAGGTCCTCGTGGACAACTTCGGGATCGGCGGCATTACCAATGTGGAAGATGACATGAACATGTTCCTGGGTGCCTGATTTCTGCATCTAAACACCAAAAAGAAGACACACAGGAGGATCCTGTTGTCTTCTTTTCTTTTAGACTTTTTATCCCAGCACTAACTCAAAACGAGCGAAAATATCTTCTTCATACCACATCGTGAAATTCGTTCCCCATGTGGTGTTCAATAGTGTAAACGTAAATTTATGGTTGTCTGGATGGTATTTGTTGTTATAACTTAGATTGTTATTGGTTCCGATTCCCAGCAGTGGGGCATCAATAGGTTTTATATTGATTTTTTTATCGCTGCCATCGTAAATTAACTCTTCAATCATGTGCTGCAGCTTATTTCCGTGACTTACCACTTCAAAAGGTGAAATAACGGTATCCATTTTACGAATCTTCGTTAAGTACGGTGAATTCAAACGTGGTGTCATGTCAAAAGAATAAATTTCCGGATAACGAATGGCATCTTTATCCTGTAATAAAAGGGCAATTTCAACTTTATCTCCAAATTGATATTTAACCTTTACCACTCTTGGAGCACCATACTCCTCCACAGCTCTTTGGCTATACTTTAAAGTGGCAATCATCGAATCATTTTCCTTAACTAATTTAATAACATGTGGTGTGAAATGTTCATTCCATTGAATGCGTTTTTGAATTTCCATTCCCGGCTTTAAGAAGTCGATGGCCCACCAATTATGCTGCAATTCACGCAAATAGTTGTAACGCAGATTATCATAGTCATTTTGCCCGGCAATGGTATAGCTCAGCACCCCGAGTTTGTTGTCCTGATCAAAGTAAAGGATTCCATCCTTTTCTAAATGGTTGATCGAACCATCGCTAGCAAACATCACTTGATACCCGTTGATCGAAATCAATTCTTCCAAACCACATTCAATCCCTTGGTTTTCAAAGATATGATAGGGAACTTCGATCCGTTTTTTAATGTGATGTTGATCTTCAGGCTCCAAACAAGCGATTGCACGATCAATGTTCTTGCGTTGTTCTTTCCAGGAAGACTCATAAAATTTGTACGAACGATCCGTCCACTCATTATAGGTGAATTTCATTTCGCCAACCGTTGCATCTTTAACAATGCCATAAGCGTAGGTTAAATCAGCATCGGTAATTTGGTCTAAACTGCGCGCTCGCTGGAAGTCTTTCTTTTCATAATTCATATAGTCACTGAAATAGCGTTTGATATCCATTCCCCAAGTATGCTCTGGAACTAACATCGCGTAGAAATTAGCATCATCATTTTCTATTTGGTGATCAGACATGTAATTCGTTAAAATCCGGTAATCACGAATGATTTTCGGATCAGACATCGTTCCGTGAATCCATGTGTCCCCAATCTCCTCTGTAATCACGGGCAGTTGGTCACGTACTTCCCAAAGTTCATTGGCAAACGGATCCATGGAAGTCATTTCAAGCTCATAGTCTGGATACTCATTGGCCATTTTTGACAAGTAAGCGTTAATTTTCTCTTGAGTTCCTGGACCACTATTATCATGAGTGTGCATAAACGCCAGCTTGTTATCCATGCAATCCACTCCGATGACGCCGCCATAGTCGTCTGAATAAGAGACAATGATCTCACTTTCGCCATGCTTCCATAGAAAAGTATCCGGAACTTCTGGAATGGAGCTCGAGCCATTTACACCAATGTGCAGGAATTTAATTCCTTGACGATATAACTCATCAACAATCCCGATCGTATGTCCTGGGACGTCCGTCATCTTTGCGCTTGTTGTTTTGTATCCATAACGAGCATCTAACTTTTTTGAGATGGAAATGATGTAATGTAAGGTTTGAGGTGTCATCGCTTCAGAGTGAAACGTACACGGGATGGCGTGCCAGCGTATGTAACCTTTCTTTATGGCGTCGTCCAGCTTTTTACAAGCTTCTTCATCCATGGTTTTGAAGTAATATTCAATAATAAAGCTGCCTGTTGTCCAAACAAAGTCTTTGCCCTCTTTTCTTAAGTCTTCAGCTAAAGTGATTGCGTTTTGAATGTAATCATGGCAATACTTGTGCAGGACATTTTCTGCTAAATCGGTAAAACCAATGTCCAAATGAGTTTTGTTCACCACATAGATTTTTTTCATGTCTATCATCACGCCTTTCTTAGTCATCATACGTCGTGAATATCTACTAACAAGAAAACGAATTTTTGATCGTGTCATCTGATATGATAAACGCCCAAACGACATCATTCTTTGAACGAACGAGACAACATTTTGTATGGTGTGGACATGATGATGAATAAATGATCATCGTACCGGCGCTGTTGCTCCGGTTACTTCAATAAG
>NZ_JACHXJ010000006.1:448512-547194 GCF_014192015.1 Paenibacillus rhizosphaerae
AATAAGAAAAACGTCTATCGACGTACCTTCAAAGAAGACAGACCGCGTTTAAAGGAAGTTTTTCTTGCAATATCAGGAAGCAATGGCTCTGGAGTTTTATACTTTCTGATATTATAAGAAAAACGTCTATCGACGTACCTTCAAAGAAGACAGACCGCGTTTAAAGGAAGTTTTTCTTGCAATATCAGGAAGCAATGGCTCTGGAGTTTATACTTTCTGATATTATAAAAAAGGAACAGCTGCCGGCCCTCGGCATTCTGCTCCCTTATTTTGAACGGGTATTTAAGATCATTGATTCATATAATGGGCATATAATTGCTCGAAGGTTGTAAAACGTTCGACTTCTCTGCCGACCTTACCATATTCGACTACATATTCATCCATCATTTCAAGGAACTTCTCTTTCATTACTGGTAAATCACTTGCATCAAAGTACTGCATGAGATCAAATTTCTTGGTTCCTTTCTCCGCAGCCATTTCATCAAGATATCGTTGTGCTCCAAAGGCCGAAAGAAAGGCATAGGAGGCATCGTTCGTTTTAACACTGTTCAAGATTTTATTGCGGCAGTTGCACCACAATTCTTCGTAAGTTCCCTTCAAATTATCAAAAGTCGGAGCAGGTTTAACAATGAAGTTATTACACATCTTGCTATGTAACTTCGTTACACTATTCAACATATTAAAAGATGCAATTCGGATATCTTCAATGGTATGAGCTTCGATGACTGACATGTATAAGGATTCGAGATCATCCGGAACATAGCGATACGAGCGTATTTCTTCCAAATACCGCTTTGCTCCTCGTTTGATGCACGTGTTATTCATGCTGACCAAGGCATTGACCAGATTGTACAGAACGCCGGCAGATGCATGTCGCACTGAACCGATATCTTCACCCAGCATCGTATCGCTGTATGCTTGCTTAGCCAGATCGATCCATTTTATTGCTCGATTAAGGCATGCTTCTCCTATCGGCTCCGCAAGCGCATCAAGAGCTTTTTGCCTGAAGTCGTTCAATTTCTCCAAATCCTCAGGCTTTGCATAATAAAGAATTTTGAGCTCAGTTAGGCTCGATACGTTGGGACTCTCCAAGGTGGATTGCTCTTGTATTCTTGTATCCCATGGCGTGCAATAGATGTCATATCCGACGTCATCTAAGATGAAGCAATCGGATATTTGCCATCCCCTTTCTGTATTATTAATGATAATTAAATCAAGATCGCTTTTCTCGTGAAAGTCCCCGGTGCTAAACGAACCAGTAAGCCCAATAATTGCGATATCGTCTAGAAAATCTCTTCTTGCGCGTTCGATCACCATGTTGATCAGCAGTTCATTTTTGTCCAGCAGCTTCTTCTTTATGATTTCGTTCATTCGTTACACCCCTTCGTATGAGCCGGTCGTCCTTTATCACAACAACCTCAACTAGAGTCTATCGATTTAGAGTTGCGGTTGCTATGTATAAGTTGATTTAATTCATCTTTGCACAAAATCCGCTAAACCGTCGATATGACGATTTAGCGGATTTTATTAGTTCTTTTTATAAATAATTTTCTTTATGCTTTCGCAGGACAAGAAATACCGATCCGCCAGCTCCCTTATGCTGACTCCATTGCGGAATAGGGATTTAATCTCGGCGTTTCGAGCAGAGACCATACTCTTGCTGCGTGTTTTCTCGCCCCATTTTAAGTGTGCCTCTTTGGGTTTTGGGATATAAACCAATTCGCCTTGAACGTATTCTTGAATGATACGAAGCAATTCTTCCGGAAAAATAAACTCGGCTTTTGAATATTTCACGTGCCTCACTCCTTATTTAATGAATCAATAAGGGCAAAGCCAGTTAGATGAATGTTACGATTCGTCGTTGGCAATGTGATTGTTCCTAAACTCTATGCAAAGCATTGCCATATCCTTCACTGGCTTTGCATAGAGCCATGCATGTAAGAATCCTACCCCGATTGTTTTCAATAGCCTCACCTCCATAGAAAATAGATTCCTGCTATCTGCTATTATATCAGAGCTTGTTTTCAAGTGTTTGTGAACCATGTCTTTTATGGCTGAAACGGCTGCACGCATATATTAGAAGTCCCAGCCGAAGCACTTTCAGTTGCTCCCTGTGTGAGAGGTGCTTGAACCGAGGTCTTGCTTCAAGAACCGCCGGATGAATCCCCCAGCTGTTTGCGGGGTCCGTTCCCAATTGATGTACGGTGCCTCATACGGCAAATTCGACTTGCGCATACTGTGGATCAACAGGAGTTCTGGCTCAGTGAGGATTCATGTATGCACTAGAAGACTGATACCTATGAAGACGGCTGGATCATTAAGAAATTATGATACAAAACGAATTTCTACTCTGGCTTTTCTCCGAAGAGTTAAACTATCCTGCCCGTTAGCTTAATGACCTGAAGCCAGTTTAGATTTGTAATTCTGTTTATGCGGGCATCAGCCACTCGGTTCTTCTTTTCGATCAGCCACGTATTTACAATACTAAAAACTACATCTGTATTGTGTAATCGTTATCAACCACGGTTAACCATATACGTTCTTGTCTCGGCAAACGATATTTGTTCTGGTCGCAGGGTTTTGACAAGAACTTCTATCGTTAAAACAAAAAAAGCCGTAGCTACGCGGCTTTTAAGCGTTTATGTTCTTGTCGTATTACAATGGTGGTTCGAGTTACTCAATAATTCATATTGCTCCACCAGCTACGTATCCGATTGTCACAAAGATAAGACACCATATAAAACCACCTACGCTTGAAACAATGAAATACTTTCTGAAATTAATCCCGCTGATTCCTGAGACATAGCATGTCAAATGACGTATGCCAGGAATGTAGTATCCAAAAATAATTGTCCATCCCACATACCGTTCGAATAACTTTTCCGCTTTCTCCAACTTTTTTGGAGTGAGAAGGAGATATTTCCCAAACCGAAGTAAGAGCGGTTTCCCAAATCTTCGACCAATCCAAAAACTCACCGTCATTCCAGTGATTGTCCCTAAAAAGCCAAAGAGCACTGAGAGCGGATAGCTTAATACATGTAGTGAAGAAAGATATCCTATGGTCACCATCATGATTTCGTCAGGGATCGGAATACCGACAATCCCTATTGCCAAGAGTAAAAAGATGGCCCCATAACCATACTGTCCAATGACCTCTGCAACCCAATCCATAAAGTGTTCCTTCTTTCTAAAATCTGATCATTTTAACCACTTCTTCAAACTCGGAAAAGGAACTCGACTAACCATAAGAATACTTAGTAAAATGACAACAATTATGGTAAGACTGGTTTTCAATTGCGGGGCTAATAGAGTGTAAATAGACAACAAACCCCCAGCAATTGTAATTGGAACTCCTAGGAAGTCATTCTTCTGACCTGCCTGTATATTAAATCGCGCCAAACGAATTGCACCACATATAATAAATATTGCTACAAGTAACACACCTATCATGTTCAGATAATGAAGTGTTTCAACGTAGATTAGTAATGCTGGAGCAACACCAAACGTCACAATATCACACAGCGAGTCAAGTTCTTGACCAAATAGACTTTCTGCATGTAGCTTACGAGCAGCAAATCCATCCAGAAAATCAAATATCATTCCTATCATGATTAGTAATACCGTAGCTTCTTTATCCCACCACAACATCAAGATTGCGAAGATCCCACAGCTCATGTTCCCAAGTGTAAGAAACGATGGTATCCATATGATGAAATTTCTTCTTCTTTTGTTAACGGATACCGATCTTTCATTATACATTGCTTGCCCTCCTTAAATTGCATGATTATATTGTTTGATCGTAATATCATCAAGTAGGTGTTAGAATTGAGATTTTGGATTTATCACGCGGTATAATGACAATGAATTCACTTCATTACCATCAATATGAGCCATAAGACCGGGTCCCTATATCATGGTCTCTAAGAGAATATCTAATAACTTAGAATCTTTCCAACCATCTTTACGAATATCAGTCAAATGACTGTATTACACATAATTTATGCAGATTGCTTTATTCCTTGATGAATCTTCAGCCCAACAAGACACAGGAGAAATGTAGTACCAGCAGCTATATAGGGCAGCGAAAGTGATATATCGTATAGTATTCCAGATGCCACGGAGCCAATAATTGTTCCAAGACTTGTGAATGTTGAATTCAATCCCGCTACATACCCTTGTCTATCTCCGGCAGCTTTTGACAGCAGGCTACTAGCTGCAGGTCTAATCAGATCAAAGAAAACAAAGATGAGAGTTGTAACAATAGTAATAGCCCAATAGGAGTGAACGAATAGTATGATAAATATCGACGCCCCACCAAGTGCAAGACTTAGATACATGACCTTCATCTCACCCAATCTCTTTACAAGCACATCTAACAGACCAACTTGAATGACTACACCCACAACGGCGCCGATTGTCAGAACTAGTGCGATATCATTAGGACCGAATTGATGCTTGGCATCCAAATACAGTCCAAAGACAGTTTCAAAATTCGAAAGACCAAACCCAAGTACAAGTAACACGATCAATGTTGCAAAGTATGGGGCTTTTCGACTCTGCCATATTTGACGAATGAGCCCTTCTCTCTCCATAGCCAAACGAGTTTCAATATGATGAGCCTTTTTCATAGATTCCGGTAAGACCATCATCGACAGCAGAGCCACAAATCCGACCAACGCTGCAGCAACATAAAAAGGAACTCTAACGCCATACTCCGCTAAAAAACCGCCTAATCCCGGGCCGATAATGAAACCGGTCGACATCGCAGCCGATATATAGCCAATCCCTTTGGCGCGTTCATTCTCGGTGGTTATATCTGCTGTAAATGCCATAATCCCAGGGAAAATGAGGGCAACCCCTGCCCCGCCCAGCAGTCTGGACAGGAATAGCATGTATACGGAAGAGGAAAATCCAAAAATAGCTTCTGAAATAGCCAGCAGGGCTAAACCAGCAACGATTATTTTTTTTCTGCCAATGGTGTCACCCAGTCTTCCACCCCATGGCGAAAATAATAATTGTGTGACTGCATAAGCCGCCGTTAGATACCCCACGCTTGCCCCAGTTAGTCCCAGGTTCCGCATTAGAGTCGGCATCACAGGAACAACTAACCCATAAGCAGCCATAGCAAGAAAAATATTAACCATAAGTAAGCCTAAGGCTCCATTGTTTCTAAACAAAAGATTCATTTATCATCTCTCCACTCAAATAGCTGAACTTATGACCCTAATATCACCACACAAAGATCAACCTATATATACTGAACGTTCGTTATAAATCATTACGGAACTTAGCCCCCTTAATGAAAACCAAACGACGAACTAAACCTCTTACTTCAATGTGTCCAGCAGCCGAACATACGCCCGGCTGCTAATTCTTGATGTGAGTTAACATCAAAGTTATTTGAACGTTCGTCCGATATATTGCAAAAAAATCTACATGTTACTCCTATGACTTTTGCTTAAATACACTTATACACTTTAATCCCAACTTACATTAAGTCCTTCTCCAAAGAACGCATAATCATCTGTGTTCTCTAAATTGAGATTATCTAATATTGAAGCACTATTAAAAACCTTTTCCGCTCTATCCTTACGATCGATTTCATAGTAATAAAATGCATCTTCATAATCATGATCTCTAAGCAGTTTAGATAAGTACAGTGCATCTTCTAATCCCAAGGTAGTACCCATTCCCGCATTTGGATCAGCCGTATGAAGTGCATCGCCAATTAATGCTACTCTTCCGTGTGAATATTGAGTCATTAAATCGATTCTAAACAACTGCTTCGGTATGAAATTATCCGTGTTCTCAATTAAATGTTTGATCGGAGCATCCCAATCTGAGAACCTGTTGGCCAAATCTGATCTGAACTGTTCAATTGATTTTTCTTCAAAATGTTTCTTAGGGATTTTTCTTTCCTCGTTAACAATCATAGACCATGAAATTTCATTATCTGTCGGATGATGTTTCGATACAAAGAAGTTGAAATTTTCGTGAAAATACATTAACGACGTCTCTGAAGCAAAGAATTCCTTGTGCTCGCCAAGCTTGTCAAGATCAACCATGCCGTATACTCCCCATTTACCCGCATACTTTAGAGGATAGTTTGGAAATGGGAACAAACTTGACCTTGTTCTAGAACGTACTCCATCCGCTCCAATTAGTAATTCACCTTTAGCTTCCGTTCCATCCTCAAAGAAAACCTGAATATGCTCTTTATCGTCAATGAATGATTTTAGAGTCTTACCAAAATTGATTTCTATTCCTTGTTCAACAGCTTTTTGATAAAGAATATCGATTAAATGAAAACGTGCAATGTTAATTAAATATGGCATTTCCTCTATTTCTCCATCTACTTCTATGTCCTCAAATAAAGGGTTCCCCTCTTTATCCATAACTTTAAAGTCAGTAATTTGATGACTATTTTTCTTTAATGCATCACCTAATCCTAATTCCTTCAGAACTTGAATTCCGCTTGGGTGAATTACAAAGTGCCCTCCTACTTTACCGTACACAGTCGTTTGTTCATAAATCACACTCTCAATATTTGCTCTTTTCAAGAATAGCGACATTGCTAATCCTGCTATTCCTCCTCCAACAATAATTACTTTCTTAGTCATTTTCGAAAACTCCTTTCGAAAAATTATTCGGACGTTCATCCGAATACTCCTAAAAAAAAAGGACCTGATTCATCCTATGCCATCATTATAATTTTATTCGGACGATCGGTCAAATTTCTTTTGTAACAAATTTGTTTTTATAATACTATAAGTGTGAAGACATATTAACTTATGACAAGGGTGAGACAATTGGCTAGACCTACTGGAGGGAAAAGTAACGAGACCAAGAAATTGATTCTGGATAAAGCAACAAAGATTTTTGAATATAAGGGATACACGGCTACATCCATGGAGGACATAAGATCAGAAACTAAACTTAGCAAAGGAACTGTATATTATCACTTTAAGAATAAGGAGGATCTCTATTTATATTGCATCAGTCAAGCATCAATTTCATTCGTTGAAAAATGGAACAAACTCTCCAATAATGAAGCGACTGCTATAGATAAATTGCATTTATGGGGCAAGTTATATGGGATTGAGATGCAGCAACCATTAACGAAAACCATCCCAGAATATGTTGCCTCTACAAAGGAATTTCCTCTTGCAAACTCAATATTAGAATTGTTCGAACCGGAATTTAACATCATCCGTTTATTACTAATAGAAGGTAAAGAAAGCGGAGAATTTGCAAGGCATATTAATATCGATAATGTCAGCGTTATTCTCTATAATCTCGTTTCCAATCTAAGTATCTCCCCTATTTTCGGCTATGATTCAGAGGACCTACAGGTTCTATTTAAAGATGCAATTAATGTTGCTTTACATGGTATCAAGGCCTAAGTAATTCGTTCCTGAAGCGGGTAAAATGGAATATACAGATTACTTATAAATAAACTATGGTGCTTAGAACTATTCTCCATTACCTCGAAATAACCCATTTCCTTATATTTCTAGTAACCGAACAACGTTTTCATTATTCAGGCAAGCACCTCTGTAGTTGGTATTCCTTATCAACCACGGTTAACCATGTATGTTCTTGTCTATTTCGTTATGACAAAAAAAGCCGCAGCTACGCAGCTATTAAGCATATATGATCTTGTCGTCTTACATTTTTGGGGTTGTGCCACAATCTACACATTTATAATAATGATTGTTTGTACTAAACTGCCCGTTAGCTTAATGAAAAAAAGCAGCCGATCTAAAAACCTGCTGCTTTCAATGTCTTCATTGAGTTATCGTTTCCTGTTAGTTGAATAAAGTAATCCACATACCCTTTCGACTAATGCACCTCTACACCTACCGTAATGATTACCACTACGGCTCCAGCAATGATATGTAAACCGTCGGATTAATATCAGGGCGAGAACAGTTTCCAATGCCCTTCGGAGACAACTTCGACTGCTCCGTCAATCACTTTGATGGCGGTCTGGTCATCCATCGCATATGCTGGCCCTTGCATCCCGGCGGCCCATCTCTCAGCAGCAGCCATGGTGTTTCCCGGCAGCATCTCGTGATCCAGATGCGGAAACATGGCAAAATCAACGAGTCCCAGCGTTTCATCACCACCGTTGGGTGGAATCCAGCCAACGAAGTCTTCCCCAATGTTTGGGGCCATCACCATGCTTCCCGCACTCATTCCCACATATACTGCGTGCAGCGAAAGCAAGAGGTCTGCCAGCCCGGATTGCCGCATCCAGTGGCTTAGGTAGAGGGCGTCGCCGCCCGACACCAGCAGTACATCTATCTCCCGGACCAGCGGCACCCAGCGGTCTTCGGCGATGCTTGGCAGCGCTGTGAGCTCCAGCACGCCTACGGACTTCCAGCCCAGGTCGACCATGGGATTCTCGGAATTCCCGCTGATGAACTGCCAGGTTTTGACGCCGGGGCCGACCCAGGGGTGTCCGTACATCGCGGTGGGAATGCAGAGGGCGCTAGACTCGGCAATGGGCTTGCCCAGCATGTCAACCAGCGCATCATGTATGCTGTTATTCGTGATGCCTGCAGATGTGAGCAGAAATTTCATAACCTCACTCCTTTGTGTAGCATCTCACCCCATGTTGCCAAAAGACGGTTTTCCCGCAAGCGTGTAGCGCGATAGAACCGTGCCTTTGGAGAACGCTCTGGATTCAAGCAATTGCAGAGCCGTCGGTATCGTTCCATCGCCGAAGAATCGTTTTCCCTCTCCGAGTATTACTGGAAACTGCCAGATGTTCATTCGATCAATCAGCTCGTGACGCAACAATGTCTGGACCAGATCGCTGCTGCCGACGACATGCACCTCCTCGTAACGCTCCTTCAACAAAGGCACACTTGTGGTCACATCCGCGTCGAGCAGTTGTGTATTATTCCAATCGACGCTGGTCAATGTCCGGGATGCGACATATTTCGGTTTCTCGTTCATCAGCTTGGTGAACGGGTTGGTGTCAGGCGCCTGCGGCCAGTACGACGCAAAGATTTCGTACGTTTTACGTCCGATCAACATAGCATCGAGGCTCGCATAATCAGCCGCGATCCGTTGTCCTGTCACCGGATCCCGAAACGGTTCCTGCCATCCGCCGTAGTCGAAACCGCCTTCACGATCTTCATTGGGCGACCCGGGAGATTGGACTATGCCATCCAAGGTCATGAACATGTGCACAACAAGATTTCCCATTTGGTTGTTCATTCCTTTCAAAATTAAATTTGTTCATAGGTATAGTTGTCTATTTTAACTACATTTTAGGGCATTTCAGTTCGGATTGTTTCTTACAGATTGCTAATTAATCTCTCATCCGCTTGATAAATAAAAAAGAGCAGCTGCCGCCGGCAGACTGCTCATTTATTTAGTTACATTAACGTTTCATTTTAGTCCGATAAACAAAAGAGAAGTCGCCATACGAAGTCCACTCCTCCATGATCATTATCTTTTGCTTACCCTTTCTTTATTAATCCAATAAAGCTTATAGCCATTCCAAGTAGAATTATAATGTAAAATAAGCTTGGATAATGACTTTGAAAATCTACGATTGTTGAAAAGATAAATCCAAGCAAAATAAATTCAAACCCAATGAACATGATTTTTTTATCTGTTAAGTTTTTTCTAAACAAGATCGCCGCCACCAAGCCCGCGACAATAACGATGAGTATTAATATAAAAATAACATTAAACCCGTGTTGAGACAGATAAAACAATCTTTCAAAAAAATCACGATTAGGCTGACCTTCAGCTACCAAGTGTCCCCACCTGCTTCCTGTATTTGTATGTTCCCAGTACAATGCATATTATTTGTGGTAAACTGCCCGTTAGATCAGTTCCATTGAAATACTCGTCTTTCCTGAACTTGAAGTTCCGTTTAAGAACACAATCAATCCTTGCTTCAAGCGAATCACCCTCACCTATAAGATTTTCGTACCATTCAGACAACGTTATATTCACTAATTTCATTAATTATCCAACTGATAAAATATTATTCGAGGAAACGATTAAACCATCCTGCCCGTTAGCGTAAAGATCGGTACAGAAGGTTTTGTCTTTGGCTTGGTTAAGTTTTTGTCCTCCGGTAATATGGTGTCACAAGAAACAATCTACTTCGATATATGTGTTTGGTGTTTGATTAGGAACTCGGGGTTCGTTACATACTCTATGTAATTTACTGCTCCGTTAAACTCAAGATAAGCCTGATAGCGAGTGCGAATAGCTGGATGTGCTGTGTTTTATTCCACTGCCTTCTTGCGCTTTACTCCCCGCTAGTTAGGGAAAAGCAGCCTGGCCGGTTTCTTTTTCTTTTCGATTGATCCATCGTTCCTCGTTAGCTTAAATTTCACTCTAAGAAGCTAAAACCCTTCTAACAATTTTTTTCGCAGCATCTTCCGCAGATTTCAAGGCACCCTTTTCTTTGGCTTCCTTAAAAAAATTCGCAACTGCTAGTCCCTCTTGGTTTCGTGCCACTTCCTGCATAGGGGTATCAACCATACCCGGATCTACCTTGTATATGGTTAACGATTTATGATCCTCCAATTGTATGCAGGACGTGAACATATTTAAAGCAGCCTTTGAAGCACAGTACAAGCTCATACCAGCTGTCGCATCTTTAGCGGAACCAGAGGATACGTTGACAATTATTCGATGGACATTCCTCTCATCCGTTTGGTTTATTAAAGCCTGGGTTAACAAGATCGGAGCTAGTAAGTTTGTTAGTATGCTTTTTGCTGCATCCTCAGGTTTGCAATTGTCTATATTCCCTAAAGGTGTTACTTGAGCCGCATTATTAATCAATGTGATCGACTCGATTTCGTCATGAACTCGTTCCATTATTCCTCTAATTAATTCTGATATGCCCTCTGTGTTTTGTAAATCATATTTCACAAAGTGTAATTTACAATCGTTTTGAGCTGCTAATTCGATCAGAGAGTCATTATGGTTTCTTGCAACTGAAAAGATAAGATGGTTACGCCGAATAAGCTGTTTACAGATCTCATAACCCAAACCACGAGACGTACCTGTAATAATAAAGGCTCTCATATATTCCCCCCTCTTTCCATTTGTTTGGCGATCATCTATTGCTTCGATTCGTTATTAGATATTCCTGCCCGTTAGCTTGATAAATAAAAGGAACAGCTGCCGCCGGCAAAACTGCTCTTTCATTCATTTTGTTGAACTAACGTTTCCCGTTAGCTTAATAAACAAAAGAGAAGTCGCCATACGAACCAATACAGCTTATAGCCATTCCAAGTAGAATTGTAATGCAAAATAAGCTTGGATAAAGACTTTGAAAATCTACAATCGTTGAAAAGATAAATCCAAGCAGAACAAATTCAAAGCCAATAAACATGATTTTTCTATCTGTTAAGTTTCTTCTAGCATCACGCTATGTTGCCGAAAGGCGGTTTTCCCTCAAGCTCGTAGTTGACTGATCAATCTTATCTCGACGGAAGATAAGTCAGAACAACGACACCTGAACCGAATGTCTTTGTTTCCGCCAGTTTCAGCACCTTCTTATCGATCCCTTCTCCAAAGAGACGTTTTCCGTTTCCAAGCACAACTGGGAAAACCATGAGCCGATATTCGTCGATGAGGTCAAGCTGCATCAGCGTTTGAACGAGTGCGCAGCTCCCAAATACCAAAATATCCTTACCAGGCTGCTGCTTCAGCTTGGATATTTCCTCCGTGATATTGCCCTTGATCAGCGATGAATTGTTCCATTCCACTTTTTCCAGCGTTGTTGAAATCACGTGCTTGGGGTAACTGTTCATCATCCGGCCATATTCCCCTTCCTGCTCGATCAAATTAGGCCAAGCCGCTGCAAAATTAACATACGTTTCGCGTCCAAGCAGAAGAGCGTCGCTTGCTTTCAGTTCATCGAACTTGAATTGCTTTGTTTCCTCACTACGGAATTGGATCGTCCACTGCGGATTCTCCATGACACCATCCAGCGATACAAACTCAGATACAACTACTTTTCTCATTTACATTCTCCTTTAGTTTTTTCAATACTATCCGTCTGTCTGATTGTACGTCAGCGCGAGAAATGCTGACATGTACCAGGTATTGTTGACGGACGCAATAAACAAGCCCAGCATCAGTCCTGCGAAGATAAGTCCCAAATTATTTTTCTTTACTTCCACTACTTGGTTATCCTTCCGCAGTTGTATTTCTCGTTGTTCACGAACTATATTTTAGCTTGAGACATGTGAACAGATTTCTCATGGATTGCTTTTCCCTGAAAAAAGTTTGGATACGATACTTAAACATTTTTCTCTTTTTGAATATCAAGTTAGCACCGCTACTAAAGCTTTGCGGTCTAGAAGTTGCAATATGTTACGCTATCCTGCCCGTTAGTTGAATAAAGCCAGCCGGTCAAAGTGATCGGCTGGCTTCTTGTTTTTATTGAGCTATCGTTCTCCGTTAGTGTAACGTGGCACCCAGTTGATTTTATCTTGAGATGAATACTTTACGTACTACATGGTTTCTGCATACGTTCGTACGATTTGGAATCTCTCTCACTCGTTTAGTCGACAATTTCACCACAGGTCACATTTGCCACAGCTCCAGTTATCGCGCTGGCTCGATCTGAGGCCATAAGGACGGCCGCATTCGCTACTTCGGCGAGCCTTGGAAGCCGCTTTAGTAGTGTTTTTTCAGCGATACCTGCCTCAAACTCTTCACGGGAAATGCCGGCATTGTCCGCATGACGTCGGAAGACCTCGTCCACCCCGGGTGCGTCAGGAGAGCCAGCCGAACGTAGACAAACGACACGGATGCTCTGTGGGCCAACCTCAACCGCTAGTTGCCGGCCAAACCTAGAATTATACACTATCCTGCCCGTTAGCGTAATGAAGCTACCGATCAGCGCCGGCAGCTTCGTCTTGGTCGTTTTTTCAACTATCGTTCTCCGTTCGTATTATGAGGTCACCAGAACTTTCTGGTCGACCTCATTTTAGTTAGGTCGTAATGTTACGGGTAGCGGGTAGGACGATCGTTCCCCTGGGACACAGATCCCGTGAGCTATACTGTCCACCCCTTCGTAGAGATCATGTTTAGGCTGGTTGGGACCTCGATCCCGAATTACGCGCGATGCTGTGAGTCTGCGAAGTTAGGGATTGCCGGCGAATACGGAGAAAAGGATGATGTTTGTGAATCCAGTCATTGGCCTGGATGTGTTTAAAGGAGAAAGTATGGCACAAGCTTTTTTGGATAAAGGCCGGCCTAGAGGTAAAGTGTTTCGTTTTAAGCATACGAATAAAGCTTTAGCTCGATTCCGAGATTATATGAAAGAGCTCGAGGATGAGGCTGGTATAGTGTAATCCTGAAGGCTAATCTCTTAGGAAAAGAACTGCCGTAACTCCAGCGCCACCAATTCCGGCTTGCCGCCTCTATTGGTATTGCTAATATCGCACGGTCCGCCATGATCAAGTCCGGGCAATTCCTTTCGTTTAGCTTGAGGCAGCATGTTCTCTAATGCGTCGAGCGCAGGCTTCAGGTACATCAAGCCTTTTTTACCGCCGAGTAACAGCGCTTCGGTGTTCAAAGCCCTAAATCGATCCAGCTTCCCGGTCATCTCAACGAGTAACCGCCCGTCATAATGCAGCGTCGGAGCCAGTATTCTCATGGTTACGTCGTCCAACTTCGCCTTCTTGTCTTCGCTATCCATCATCTTGTCTGTCATGAACTCGAGAAGCCGGCGAGGGATGGCATTAAGTACCGCTCCCCCCAATTGCAGACCTTTCAAGCATGTGACGAGAGCGGCGGACGTCTTGCCTTGGGCGATCTCCTGGTCATAACGAGCAAGCCATTCCGTCCGTGCCGAGTTCATCAACAGTGCGGGTTCATAGAGAGCTACCCTGCGAATAGCGGGCAAGGTGAGAGCAGCTTCGAGCGCAATGAGCCCCCCCGAGCTAATCCCAAAGACATGGTAAGTGCCTGTTCGAGTAAGGAGTGCCTCTAAATCTTCGACTTCCTTTCGGATACTATAATCTTCACCGAAAGGTCCGCTAAGACCGCGACCTCGGCGGTCAGGTACGTATACCGTGAACGCATCGGCTAGCCGCTGCGCGAGCTGCATGAAGTTTTGTGAAGATAAATTTGCGCCATGTACGATTACTATGCCTGGTCCTTGACCAAATTGGCGATAACCGATGACGGTTCCATCTCTGGAGATTACCGAGCCGACTTTATAGGACGGCTCCGTCCTGGTTGAACTGGATTGAATAGGGAGTGCATTCATGATTCATAATACCTCCTCAAAAGTTAGCTTTCATAACTTCATATTCATATCTCTACCATGCTATTCTTGATTATTCAGTCGCTCTGCTACTTCGCGTATCCAATTCTCGCTCCAGAAAAGTTCGCCCGTACGGAAATCCTCGATGACAGCACGTAGCCATTCAAGTTCAGCCCTCAATAAGGCACGGCTATGCTCAACCTCCAACATGAACAAACGGGGAACGTTCTCCTTGTAATTTAGAAGCTGATAATCAACGTGTTGAACGGCTTCCTGAAGAGCGACCTCCCTTTTCTCGAATTGCCGCAGAACGTCTTCTGGTGTCAGAAGGGTGAGAAAAGAGATTGCTGCAGGAAAATCCGGATACTCCTGAGATCGGGTCGAGAGCATCTCTCGAAGCCAATCTTTCGATACTTCCCTTCCTTCCTCGGTCAATTCGTAAACTGTCCGATCGGGACGCCCTCCTTCGCGTAAGGTTCCCCGAACCGAAATGAGTCCATCCCTCAGCAAGCGTTCAATGGTCTGATAAATACTGGTACGCTGACGGACGTTAATGACCTCATCCTTTCCTCTTTCTTTGATCAGCTGCTGCATTCTGTAGGGGTGCATAGGTTCCTCGGCAAGATGGGCAAGAACGGCTAACGCAAGAGGTGATCGTTGAGGTTTAGTGGTTTTGTTTTTCATAGTTATAATAATACTATTACGTTTATAACTATGTCAATGATTTCCATGCTCCCCATAAAAAATTAGGCTACCAGCTGAGCTGGTTCCTGGATTATCATGCGCTTAGGAAAATCATTTAACACACTTTTTAGTTGAACTAAGCTGCCCGTTAGCGTGGGGAAGGCAGCCGATCGATATCATTACGGCTGCCTTCGTGTTCTTATTGAACTATCGTATCCCGTTAGCGTAAGTAGAAGGATCAGGAAGGCATGGCACGTGTCATGCCAACTTACTTGTCCTTGATTTAAGTTTCGTCCCATGCAGAGGATTCTTCTTATTCTTGTCCGTCATGTTGAGAAAATCCGTGTTGACGTTTTACCAGCAACAGATTATAGTGACTATATGTTCAGTCATTAATTGAGCAGACTTTTAATGATGAATGGGAGTGAATGAAATGGTAAAGATTGCGATTGACGATTTGAACTCGCCAGAAACGTTACGCGATGTCATTGGGTTCTATAAGAAACTTGCGAAACAGCAAGAACCTCTTATTCGTCTTGATGATTATTATGGTATGGGACCGGCATGGATCGCTTGGAGGCATGACGATGCGGTTACCATACTGAAAGACCCCCGTTTTATCAAGGATATGCGGAAGCTCGTATCGTCACAAGATCAACAACAATCCTTGCAAAATCAACAACAATCCATAAATGATAGCCCATCCATGAAAGAACAGTTTGAATGGACGATGAATATGCCGAATATGCTTGAGGTCGACCCGCCTGATCATACCCGTTTACGCAGGTTGACAGCCAAAGCCTTTACCCCTCATATGATCGAGAATCTCCGTCCTCGTATTCAACAGATTGCCGACGAATTATTAGATGCAGTGATAGAGCAAGGAAAGATGGATCTTATAACGGATTTTGCCTTTCCGCTTCCCATTAGGGTCATTTCAGAGATGCTGGGAATACCCGCGATCGATCAAGACAAAATTCGCGACTGGACCCATAAACTCATGAGCGGTAATGCGGATCCGAGTCAGAATGCTGAACTTGCTAAAGCACTTCAAGAGTATATTCATTACATCAAAACATTGCTGGACGAAAAGCGCAAACATCCCGGCGAGGACGTGATGAGTGCCCTCGTGCACGCATATGAAGAAGGAGATCAGTTAAGTGAGAACGAACTTCTATCCACGATCGGGCTACTCATTGTTGCCGGACATGAGACCACGACCAATCTGATTGGAAATGGCATTCTAGCGTTGCTTCAGCATCCTCAGCAAACGCGCCTGCTAAGGGACAATCCTTCCTTGCTCCCTTCCGCCATCGAAGAGTTGCTGCGCTTTAGCGGACCAATCATGTATAGTTACCGTTTTGCCGGTGAGGATATGACCATGCATGGTAAAACGATCCGCAAAGGCGAAATGATGTTGTTCACTCTGGCCGCCGCCAATTTTGATCCACAGAAGTTCTCTAATCCCGAAGTATTGGATATTACAAGGGAAGAAAATGAGCATCTTGCCTTCGGCAAGGGAATCCATCATTGTTTGGGGGCTCCGCTTGCACGCCTGGAAGGGCAGATCGCCTTCGGCACGTTGCTTCAACGGCTGCCCGATCTACGCCTGGCAATCAGACCGGAGCAACTCATTTATAACAAAAGTGCAATACGTTCTCTTGCAAGCATTCCGATGATCTTCTAACCTTGTAATAGTGTAGTGACCGGTCGTCTTAGTCATACGGAAGAGGTGAACCGACTTTTGAGCAAACAAAGAGAACGTTTCGAAGCAATGAGAAGCGAGACAATCGAAAAAATTTTAATGTCTGCGACGAAACTATTCGCCCATAAGACTTTTTTTAAAACGACAATCCAGGACATAGCGGATGACGCTGGCATTAGTAAAGGATTGACTTATAGATATTTTTCTTCTAAAGAAGAAATAATGAATAGGTTGATCGAAATAGCGGTACCCAGTTTTAATGAAATTTCAGAGCTATTTAAACAGCCGGGAAGTGAAAAAGAAGTCTTGATTAAGGGTACAAGAGCGTTATTAGATAATCTGAAACAAGATCCCTCTACAACAGATGCATTGCTTCTCTTCAGTCAGATCGAAAGTTTTTCAGAAAATGAACTGAACCCAGATGTAAAGTCCGGTTACGAGGCATCCATGAAAAGGATGATCGATACATTATCGAGTTTAATTTCTTCTGGACAGAAAAATGGTTATTTCACTGAGGGAAACCCTCAAGAACTTGCTTTATTCTATTACAGTATTTATCAAGGTATAGCATTTACCAGTCGCAGCTTCAATAAAGAATATATATATCCATCAGTAGACATGTTCATAAATTATTTGATAAAAAATTAAGACCCGACGAATCCGCTTGAAATGCTTCAGTCGATGGTCGCGGGCCTGCACAACGCTTTCTTCGTCGGCCTGTGCCTGGCCGTATTGGCGCTCGTCATCAGCTTCTTTATCCGGCGTACCCACGCCGCGAAGATCCGGACGACCGCAGGAAACGAATGATCCGATAGGAAAGTGCGGGCAGTTCCGAATACGGAGCTGCCCGCACTTTTTATACCGACTTCTAATCCTCAGGTTCATTGCTTGCTGTTCAACTCATTTGTCGGATCCCAATGAGATATCTTTTTGGTTATAAGATCGATCGTGTTCGCGCCGCGATCGAAAAGTATTGCCACGGTGCTCAGCCCTGTTTGGCCGGCTCGGTCGCGTCAGCCGACCCGGCCAGCCCGCCGCCGAACACCTCCTCGACGAGCCTCTGCGTCGCCTTCTGGAACGCCACTGCCAGGGACATTGCGACATCGTCCACATAGTTCAAGGAGGCGGTCAGGGTCTTGCTGCCGTCGGGCGTGCTGTACATCAGTGCCGCGTAGCCCGAAATGCCGCCGTTGTGGGTGATGATGGTACCGTCGCCGTTCGGGCCGGCGTCCTGCACGAACACCCCCAAACCATAGCCGATTTTGGGATACGGCTTGCACATCTCGGCCAGCAGCGCGGCTGGGAGGAGCTTGCCGCCCATCAGCGCGGAGATGAACGTGTGAAGATCCTGGGTGGTCGAGATCATGTCACCGCCGGTTGAGATCCAGGAGGGGTTCTGGCGGGTGACGTCGACCGTCTTCTGCTCGCCGGCGTCCTCGTACCGGTAGTAGGCGTGGGCGTGCGGTTCGGGGATATCCGGCTGGGTGTCGGGTACCACGGTACCCGACAGCCCAAGCGGCCCCAGAATCAGCCGCTGCATTTCCTCGGCGAGCGAGCTGCCGGTGACCTTCTCGATCAGCAGCCTGGCCAGCACATAGTTGGTGTTGGAATAGCTCCAGTCCGTTCCCGGCTCGAATCGCACCGGTTTGGACAATGCCAGCCGTACCAACTCCTCCGGCCGGTAGGTCTTGAACCGGTTGTCTACCCACTCCCGGCCCTGCCAGGGGATCCCCGGCACGACCGTCCCGTCTTCGTAGTACTCGCCGGTGAAGTTGAACACCCCGCTGGTGTGTTGCAGCAGCATCCGCACCGTGATCCGCCGGTCCATCCCGAACTCAGGCAGGTGGTCTACCACCGGGTCGTCCAGCCCGATCCTGCCCTCGGCAACCAATTGCAGCACCACGGTCGCGGTGAAGGTCTTGGTGTTGCTGCCTATCCGGAAGTGCCCGTTTGTAGGCGGCTTCGCCTCCTCGCCCAGCCTGCTCACCCCAGCGCTGCCGACCCATTCGCCCTGCTCATCGTGCACGCGCAGCTGCACCCCGAGGAAACCGGAATCGACGATCTCCTGGATGGCCTTCTGCAGCTCCGGGCGATCCTGCGCAGCAAATCTTTTTCCCTTCATATTTTCTGACGAACTAAAATCTTCTGTTGTTCTCTTTTCCATTTCGTTTCCCTCACTTTACTTTTTTATCAGTCCTATTGTTTTAAAATATAAGTTTTCTCCCGGCTTGGCGTTTTCCTTTATCAAAGTATCCGCTTGTGTTCTTTCACTATAGAAGGCTCCGAAACGTCACCTTTCAGCACTTGGAGCTGCTTGTTGGATTTTTGCAGTCCTTTTGCTTGAATGGTCTTGGTTTGATCGGATCTCCTCCCTTAAATGACTGTGACTTTTGACAAATGAGCATCCATGCCTTTGAGAGCAGCAAATGTCAGTTTATCCATCATCGCGCCGTCAAAGCAGATCGTTTTGATCATGCGATAGTACTTCTTAGTAAAGGTAAACCCCGGGTGGAAAGAAACATTATTTAATGTAGCGCCCTTAAACGAAGCGTTGCTTAATCCCGCTCGGTCAAACTTTACGCCGATAAACGTCTGTCCGTCGAAACGCTGCCCGCTCAGATCTGAGTACTTGAAGTCAACCCCGTCAAATAAACAGCCTTCAAATAACGTTGTTTTAAGATCCGTCGTCGTTAACGTGACGTCAGTCAGCCTTACGTCCGTGAATTTGGCTCCGTTAAGATTCGCGCTGCTGAAGTTGGTTCGTACAAGAATCGACTTATTGAAGCTTGCATTTGCCAGGTCAAGTGCAGACAGGTTGCAGTCCGTCAGATTCGTGCCGTCAAAGTTAGCTTTGCGTACGTCGCTTCTCTTAAACGTACTGCCGGTCAAATCCGCGCCCGAAAAGTCGGAACCGGAGAGCGCGCTACCCTTAAACTGTCCTTTATGGGCCGTAACGCCCGCTAAGTCACTCTTCGCCAGGTTGCTTCCGCTAAAGTTGGTCACGACTTGCTGTTCCAACGAGCGGGTGTTCATTGTCAATTTCTGATTCATTACATTTACAACTCCTTATAATAAGTTTTCTAACACACGTTTGAACCTTGCTCACCTATTCATACCAACCGATGGTATGTATAGGCTTAAAAATAAGCTGCCTTTCGGCAGTTTAGTTTTCTTTGCTGACTTCTCTAGCTGACAAACGAGACAATTCCTCGAGTCGTAGAAACATTTGTTCATCGAACAGATCAAGCCCCAGGCCTTTCAATATTTCATCGAATAACCTTAACTTGCGCAACATCATCTCGGGCGAAGCTTGGATGACCGCCGGGTTTAGCCATATGTTGGTGAGAATCATCAGCACTTCGCTAAGCTCCCTAGGATAGTCGGTTCGGATCGATCCGTCTCGCATACCCTGTTCGATGATGGGCTGGATATAGATGGGTACGGCTTTATCGATGATGTTCTCGATCTGTGCCGCCAGCATCTTCGGATTGCGCAAGAGGTTCGGTGCCACCGATGCCAATTCGTCTTGGGCGGGATTGTCAAGAGCGACGAGGGAAATCTTGCGAAGCTTTTCCCGTCCGTTCAGTTCCTTGTCGTCCCGGACACCGGACAGCATATCATCAACACCTTGGAACAAATGGTCGGTGACAGCCTGCAGGATCTCCTCCTTCGACTTGAAATGATGGTAAATTGCCCCTTTTGTCAGCCCGCCCAGCTCATTAATGATATCCTGAATGGAGGTCTGCTCGTATCCTTTTTGTATGAACAGGTTAAGAGCCACGGTTAGAATTTGGTTGACTGTTTCTTCAGGATATTTATTCCTTGCCATTCGTCTTCTCCTTTCATACATTCGGTTGGTATGTAACAAATATATCCAATCATCCTTTTAATGTCAACACCAAAAAACAAAATTATTTGATTTGGGCGTTCTATGACAGGGTTTGGTCGTTGCTGACGAGGGTGTAATTAAACGATCCTGCCCATTAGCTTAATGAAAAAAGCAGCCGCTTTGGGTCGGCTGCCTTCAAACGTCTATCTTGTTTAGTCTGCTTGTTTTTATGTCGTCTGGTTCTGACAAGCACTTATATTGCTAAAAGAAAAAAACGGCTAAGGAATCATATCCTTACGAAAACCAAGCTTCAATTCCGCTCACGCAACACAACATATACCCCGGTATCGTCGGTTTCCACCGGATAACCACGCAGCTTCGCGTCGCTGCCTGGAGCCAGGTGTTGACCGCTCTTCAGGTCGAATTCCCAGCCGTGCCATGGGCACCGCAGCACTCGATCTTCCAATCCGTAACAATAATCGTACACATCGGAAGGAAGCCGGGTCCCTCGAATGGCTCCCGCGCATACCGGCGCGGCCGCATGCGGGCAAACGTTACGCCACGCATAGTATTGACCTTCGATCCGAAACAGGCCGATTTCCATCTCTTTCACTTTTACGATAAGTTTGCCGCCGTCGCTGATCGCATCTGGCTCCGCCACCTTCACTCTCATGCGGGACCCGCCCCCTTAGCCTCCGGGATCGGGAAGCCGTACAGTTCAGCCGCGGTATACCCCAGAATACGCTCTTTCAACGGGTGAGGGAGGCTTCTCAGCACGACTTTCGGGTTGTCGAAATCCCAATGCGGGTAGTCGGATGAGAACATGGCCATCTGTTCGGCATGCATCATCTGAAAGATTTGCAGCAGATGTTCCGGCTGCTTCGGTTCTTCGATCGGCTGCGTTGTTACCCGCACATGCTCCACAATATACTCGGATGGCAGACGCTTGAGCCACGGCGTGGTATCGCGCAGCGCTTTATAGTTTTTGTCCATGCGCCACATCAAATGGGGCAGCCAGGCTATACCGCCTTCGATCGCCACAAATTTAAGCTTCGGATATTTTTCGAACACCCCTTCGCATACCAGGCTATTGATATGAGTCATAAAATTCGCAGGTAGAATATTGTGCCATTCCATATACCGGGTCGGGTACCCGGCCGGTGTCGGGGCGCCGGATATCCCCTTCCCTTCCGTGCCCGGATGAATGGCGACCGGCAGTCCATTCCGTTCTGCCGCTTCGTAGATCGGATGGTAGAAGCGGTTGCCGTACGGCATACGCGCTCCGCTTCCCATAACGACCTGCACCATGCCCGGATGCGTCCCCATCCTGTCGATCTCTTTGACGGCTTCGGCCGGATCGGAATGGTTAATCTGAATGGAGCCTTTGAATTTCGGGCTGACGCTAAGCCAATGGTCCGCCAGCCAATCGTTGAAGGCGGCAGCTACGGCATTCGCATAGTCCGGATCGGCGTGAAGAGAAAGGCCCTGTTCTCCCCCACCCGTTAGGATGCCGTAATCGATTCCAAACGGTTCCATATAATGCTGCAGGACAAACCGCGGATCGCTTCCGGGCGTGGCGCCATTGTCGGGCTTTGCATCCTGACGCAATACACCTACGGGCGAATAATACTGCCCGTGCACACCGATTCCACTTTCGAGCCATTGCTGGTGCCATACTTTCGGTAAATAAGGCAACAAGTCCTGCAGTTTGTCGATCGCATTGTGGATGTCAGCATCAACGATAAACGATGCGGATCGCATTCCATGCCCCCCTTTGATTTGAATCTTACCGCTTACTTGGAACCATACGTGCGCGTATATGCCGTATTGTACATCTCCAGCAGTTCATCGGAACCGAGCTTCTTCAATTGATCCAAGAACTGCTGGTAGTTCGCGTCGGTAATCGGCGTTTTGCCTGTGACGAATTCCGTAATTTTCTGCTCCAGAAACTTGGTGAGCGGGGTCAGCTTCGATTTTTCCAGATCGAGCTCTTCCGTCGTCTTCACGAGAGCCTTAGGCGCGGGAATGATGAACGTTTCATAGCTGCTGTTGATCGCTTTGCTTTTGTCGTCGAGGCCTCTCTCCCACGTTTGACGTGCCAATGCATTGTTCAGCGAAATGTTGTCATACCATACGCCGAAGTCGCGGCGCAGCGGCACATACGGGCTAACACCGAATTCTTTCATGTAGACAGGCTTCCCGTCCTCAAGGGTATACGATTTGCCTTCAATACCGAGCGACAAATAATTGGTGCCTTCTTCACTCACCAGATAGTCAAGAAATTTGACGGCTCTTTCCTTATCCTTGACTTTCGCCGAAATGGCGCGGCCCACCGATCCTACGACCGGACGGGAAAACTGGTAGTTCTTTACGCCATCTGCGGCAAACTCGGGAAGCGCATCCAGATCGTAATCCGGCGTGCCGGCTTGCTTCGCTTTGTCGATCGTCGGGTTCACTTCCGCCTTCCAGTAGTAGGTTACGGAAGACTTCCCTTTTAAGAACCGTTCTTCCCACTGATCCGGAGTCAACAAATAAAATTCGGGGTCGAGCAGCTGTTCGGTATATAGCTTATTCATAAATACAAGTGCATCTTTATATCCGCTATTGTACGGCGCGAACTCGTACTTCTCTTCCGTCGGACTTTGATTGAAAAAGCCGGTAATACCCGTGAAAATCTTTCCGAATACGGTATACATTCCGGTATCCGCCGTAACCGGAGTATTGAAGCTGAGCGGGTAGCTGTCCGGCTCTTTAGCCTTCAGATCTTTCAGGAATTGATAAAATTCATTGACATTTGTCGGGGCCTTCAAGTTGTATTTATCCATCAAATCTTTGCGCGCCATCCAAATATAATTGAAGCCTTTTCCATCAGGGTCACCTTCGAGTACAGGAACGTCGTAGATTCCGCCATCCGCGCCAGTTGCCACGGCTTTCGCTTCGGGATAAGTATCGTAGAACTTTTTGAGATTGGGCGCGATATCCAAATAATCGTTCAAATTGAGGAACACGTTCTCCGGCCCGTTCTCCCGGGCCTCTTGATTTGTCGGCTGGCTAAAATCAGTGATCGTGTTGGTAGCGATCATAATCTGCCGCTTCTCCGTCAGGCCTTCTTGGCTGACGACCTGCCAATCCGCTTTGACGCCTGTTTTCGCTTCGATTTCCTTGAAAATCTCCCAATCATTCTTTACCTTTCCTTCCGGGCGGTCGTATACCAACCAAGAGAACGATATTGGCTTTTGCGAATCTGTCCCGCCTCCATTTGCCCCTTCTTGCTTCCCGCCTTTTCCACTGCAGCCTGCGGTCAGAACGCTCAGCATAACGGCAGAAAGGATGATGGCCATCATTCTTTTACTCACTTGTTTATACCCTCCTTATATTGACATCGGATATATAGGAATAAATTCCGGTGGAATCCACATCTACCCTTTGATTCCGCCGATCATGGTGCCTTGTACGAAATATTTTTGAATGAACGGATACACGCATAATATCGGCACCGTAGCGATTGTGATCATGGCGTATTTCAGCGTCTCTATATAGTCCGTGTTGCCTTCGCCCTGCACATTCGAGCCGGCGATAATAATGTTGCGCAGCATGATCTGCAAAGGGTACATACTCCGATCGTTCAAATAGATCAGCGCATCGAAGAACGAGTTCCATTGATTGACGGCGGTGAATAGACCGATGGATACGAGTACCGGAAGCGAAAGCGGCAGTACAATCTTGAGGAACACCTGCATCGTGCCGCAGCCATCAATGGTGGCCGCATCTTCAAGCTCTTCCGGCAACCCCTCGAAAAAGGTGCGCATGATGAACAAATACCAAGTGCTGACTAGCGACGGCAGCACGATCGCCCACATCGTATCCAGCAGTCCCAGTTTCTGCACAACAAGGAAGGTGGGGATCATCCCTCCTCCGAACATCAGCGTGAAGGCTGCCAGGAACAGGATCAGCGGACGGCCAGGGAGCCCCTTTTTGGCAAGCGGATAAGCCATGGCAGATGTAACGGCGAGTGATAAGAAAGTTTGAACGGCGGTATAGCGAATCGTGTTCCAATAGCTGATCCATAGATCCGGATTGCCGAGGAGCCGTTGATAAGCATTCAAGGTGATCGCTTTGGGCCAGAGAACGACCCGCCCGCTCATGACCATCGCGTTATCACTGATGGAAGCGGAAAACACATATACGAGTGGATATACCATGACGATAATAAGGACGGCCATGAGGAAGATGTTGACAGCGTCAAACAGCTTCGAGCCGAAGCTTTCCTTAATTTTCATTTCTCGGCCCCCTTCACCAGAGACTTGTGTCCGAAAACTTCTTGACGACACGGTTCGCTGACACGACTAGCACGAATCCGATCACCGACTGAAACAAACCGACAGCCGTAGCAAAGCTAAAGTCGGCGGAAAGGATGCCACGGCGATAAATGTAAGTATTGAGGACGTCCGCGGTTTCATAGGTCATCGGATTGTACAACAGTATAATTTTTTGAAAGCCGGTTTCCATAAAATGACTAAGCGTCAGGACGAACAGGACGATCATAACCGGAATCATGCCGATAAAGGTCACATGACGCATTTGTTGAAAACGATTGGCGCCATCGATTTTAGCAGCCTCGTACAAGGTCGGATCGACGCCGGCAATCGCCGCCAAGTACAAGATGGTACCCCAGCCGATCGTTTGCCAAATTTCCGAGCCTACGTAGATCGTACGGAACCATCCGGGCTCCCCGAGAAACAGGATTCGCCCGAAGCCGAGCCAGTCGAGTATATGATTGACGATTCCCGTCTGCTGCGACAAGAAGGTCACCATAATGCCGGCGATCACGACGGTAGATAAAAAGTGAGGCATGTAGCTGACGCTCTGCACGAACCATTTGAACTTCCGGCTTCGGATTTCATGGAACAGCAAGGCAAGAATGATTGGCGCCGGGAAACGAAATATGAGGTCGTACACATTCAGCATGACCGTATTCCGGACCAGCTTCCAGGCATCCGGCGTGTTGACGAAAAAATCAATAAAATGCTGCAGACCGACAAACTTGCTGCCCATGATCCCACGGCCGATCGAGAAATCCTGAAACGCGATGATCACCCCGTACATCGGCGCGTACTTGAAGAGGATGTAATACAGGATGCCGGGCAGCATCAACAAATATAATGCTTTGTACTTCCTCAGCTTGAATCCGAGTGAAGCGCCCCTCCCACTATGGACTCGGGCGGGTATTTGTTCATTCGCGGCATCGCTTCGATCCAATGACAACGGTTTCACCTCCTTTGGCAGGCGTTTGAACGCCAGCCGAATCTTTGCTCTGACTATAGGTTGTGACACGCCGCGGGTAAAGCACCATGTTTTCGGGATGTCTCCATTTTTACAAACCGCATGACAACGCCAATCCGCATGATAAGCAGGTGAAAAAAATGAGACTCCGAAAAAAAGAAGACTCAGGATTGATGGATCGTGCGGTATTTAGCCGGGGTGATTCCTTCGTAACGGCGAAAATTACGGATGAATGAGTTCCTTCCCCAATAACCAATTTGTTCGGCTATATCATCGATTTTCAGATCCGTTTCAAGCAAAAATTGCTTCGCTTTCGAAATCCTGTACTTGGCGATGTATTCCACATACTTCTCACCCACCTCTTCCTTGAACATGCGGCTGAAATGCCCGGCGGACATGTTCATTTGCTCAGCAAAATATTCAATGGAAAGCTCTTCGTTATAATGGGTCCGAATATAGTCCAATATTTCAGCAAACTGTTGTTTCCGATCCGGCGCTTCGGTCGTCCGGAACAATACGCCGTGTATTTCCCGGAACGTTTGTCTCATTTCTTCCCAGGTTACACAGCGGTTGATGGCAGCAAACAACTCGGAATAGACCGAGATGTCAAAATCGTTTCGATCACTTTCGATGGCCCGGGCCCAAGTATTCAGCACATCGGCGCCTAAGTTCTTCATCTGATGTGCGTTCGCATTGCTTCGCATCCCGGCGTCCAGCAATTCGAACACGGACTGAAGCAAGCCTCTCCAATCGCCAGCTTTATACCTATTGAAGATTCGGTTCACTTCTTGAGAAGACAAGAAACTGTCTCCTGATGACCGCTCTTTCCATACCCTTTGTTCGCTGCAAATTTCGGCACCCGCGTGCAAACTCTTATAATGGAGCATCGAAAGCGCATGGTTGTAAGACTGATGGAGGGCGGCTACGGAATGGACCGTTTCCCCGATTCCAATGGAAGCTTTGTAATAAGGATGCTCCAGGAGAAGCTTTATAACATTCGCTGTTTCCTTGGGGGCACAAAGCCCATTCTCTTCGTGATGCAATACGCAGGACAATTGTTCGGAACGTGTTTGACATACCCAAATCATCGCCGGGGACAGCTTGCGGATTTTCTCCTTCAGCTCGGCCATCATAAATGATTTGGACGTTTCAGACAGCTGTTCCGCGAATGGCGCATAGTATTGGATATCCATGCAGAGGACCGTTGCGGCGGATACCGGCTTGTATGGGAAGGAAATTTCTTTTGCGTAATATTCGATGGACAGGCTGTCGCGGTATTCACCAAACAACACTTTCACAATAAATTGCTCCTGGACGATCGGGAACATGCCGTTAACGGTCTGTGTCAGCTCTTTGTTCTTAGAGATGAGCAAATGCGAAAACCGTTTTATCATATCGAACTCGTTCCCGCTGTGGGAGCCGGGTGCGTCGTCCAGATGCGGATGCTGCGATTCCAGCCCCGTTTTAATTTCGCGGATCGGGTTGTACAATCTTCGGCTCAAATCATAAGAAACCAAGCCGCCTACGACGATAAACATGCCAAGCAGCACAAACGTCATCGTGCGGATCGTGCTTGCCGGCTTCATTAGGGCGGGCAGATCGATCATGCTTACATAATACCAAGTATCGTTGAACCGGGATTTGGTAAATGACAGCGCTTTCTTATTTTGGGTTAAAAATAAAGTCTGTTCCGGATTCATACGGATCATCGCTGCAAATGAATCAGGCTGTAGCTCGGACGACCCGTTTGAGATCAGAACAGAGCCGGACGAGTTGACCAGCATCGTATCCGTTACCCACTTCTCCTGAATGCCCAATCGCTCGCGAAGCTTATTTAGATCAAGATTCACGACCAAATAGACCTCGGGATTGCTATTGTTGAATGGATAGCTCATCAGCACGGCGGTGTTCGAGTGGGTTGAGACGATGTCCCGAGTGAATGGCGGCCTTTCAAATACGGTATGCGGTTTTGTAAAAACCATCGATTTCTTGCCAGTAAAATTGGCAAAGTAGGATGGTATATCCGTATCTTTAATCAGATACTGTTCCTGGAAATACTCGTCTTTGTTGTTGTATGTATTGCCGTCGATGACAAGATCTTCGCCCGCAAAGTACAGGAACGATTTGTCCACCAGATTTTCCGAATCCAGTTTATTCATTTGTTGCATGAGCGAGTGGATCCATTCGTAGTGCTGCGTGAGGTCGGCCGGATGCCCGGACGTTCCGGGAAAGTTCTTGAGGCTTGCTGTTGACAGCATGTTCACCATATCACGTTCGAGAGAGACGAAGGTGTCATCGGTTTGCTCCGAGAAATGCTGCATGATGGTATTGTTCAATCTTTCCGCATCATGCTCAATCAACCGGACAACGAAAAAATTGGTCAGTACGGCGGCTACGATGACTGGAATAAGAATCAGCGCGAAGTAGCTAGCGAATAACCGACAAAACAGCACAGTGCGATACGTTTGCCAGAAACGGTTCACCATGGCAACCCTCCTAATAAAATTTTATAAGCAGAACTAAATTGCAAAATATTATTTCACCCCTATCTTAAACTATTTTCATTACATTTGTACTTGTTTACTTTGCAAAAATGTCACTGCTTCTTCCTGAAAGGCAGCCGGATTGTGCTTTCGGGTTTCATGGCCATAAAGAGCAGCAAAATAGACTGGAACACTTGCCCCAGTCTAGGATAAATCAAGATATTTGATAACTCGCGTATATAAGAATAATGTTGCCTTATGGATTTGTATCGCTGATCGTCGTCAGAAAACCGTTCTTCCCGGCAGTTTCCATGAACTGATCAATCGATTGAACTGCTGGGTAGGTAAACAAATACCATTGCTTTTCAGTCGCATCATATAACATAACATCGGGATTGCCCTTGGAATGAGATAAAGTATAGAGATCAAATTGTTTAATGCTGTTCCCTTTTTGATCCAAAAAATCAAACTTTCCACTCATGTAATAGTCCCCCTTTGTAAGTTCTATAACACTTGAGGTGTAACTAGCAGGGGCATTACTGTCGAATTTTTGAATGCAACGCTGCAGTTAAACGTTTCTGCAATAAAGCGAAGCGGAACCATGATGCGATCATTCTTGATATATGGGGTTGCATCGAGCAGCGCGGGTTTACCATTTTTCATCGCTGTATGGCTCTTCAACTTAAAAATTACCCGTGAGCTTGATAAATAAAGGAGCAGCTGCCGCCGGCAAACTGCTTTTTGTTGAACTATCGTTTCCCGTTAGTTGAACAAAAGCAGCTGATCATAGGGATCGGCTGCTTTGCTTGTTACTAGGCTTTTGATTAGGAGAATCTTCACGTCTACCAATGCTGTTTGCATACTTAGACGATTAATGTGATGCTGTGACTTAGGAAGTAGTAAAGCGTACCGAACGATGCGGAGAAAAGAAAGGCGACGAGTGCAGCTCCGGTTAGGTTACGATTGCGGAACATGCGGAAGTTAATCAGCGGTTCCTTGGAACGTTTCTCAATGACGACAAACGCTACGAGAAGCGCTAACCCTTTGAAAACGCCCACTATTCATTTTGTACAACCTCCATTTTTGGACTATTCGATCTAAAAATACTATTTTGACTGAACGATCTGATAAGGGTGGCAGAAGGGAGATCAAAGCCCTCCCGTTAGACTTCCAGCGTCGACAGTGTTACTGTCGTAAATTCTTCGAGTACTTTAGGATCGTTCGTTAACTTAGCCACTTGCGTCAAGGCATATCGCGAATGGTACAAATACCGTGCTAAAGACTGCAGGTCCTGATCCGTGCTCAACTCCTGCTTTTCCTTAGCTCGAACCAACGCTTCATAGAAGGCGCGTTCCAATCGCTTTCGATCCTCCTCAAACAAGGCTGCTATCTCCGGCTCGTGCGGGACTTGATCGATGGCGCTGTATAGAATGAAGCACTCCTTGCGCCGGTCCTTATCTTGAAGGACGTTGACGATTTCACGAAAGATCCCGTGGATTGCTTCCTTGACGGACTCCGTCTTCTCCAGATGTACGACTACAGCGGATGATTTCTCATTTACGTAATGCCTTACGGCCTTGATGAAGAGATCCTTCTTCGTGCCATACGTATCGTATAAGCTCTGCCGGGCGATGCCCAACCCTTCGAGCAGCAGGGGTAGAGACGTTCCCTCGTACCCGTAATGACCGAATACTTCCATCGCTTTATGCAGTACCTCGTTCATGTCGAATTCTTTGCTTCTTGCCACGTTGGATCCCTCCTTCCTTCGTCCCCATACTACCCTTAACAGATCGTCCAGTCAAGAATTGGCCGAGAACTTATTCAGAGAAGCGTACAACATCGCTCACGATGCCGACAGACTCAATGGCCACAAGCGGATTCCAGAAATCGCGATAGCTTTCGATAGGTCCATCCTTCGTTCTAACGACGCTAATGTAGGTTTGGTTGTAAGGGTTACCTGTCTCGCGGTAGGGGAACTCTAACATACCGTCTTCCTGCCACAGATCGACCCAGGCTTCGATATTGCCGCCGGATAAGTGCTTCAGATGATTGCGGAACGTATCTTGCGCACTCTCGCGAATGGCTTGCTGCGCTTCTTGATTCTCAATCGTTTGTTGGTTTGACATGGATAATCCCTCCGATTGTTAGCTTAATAAAGCTGAATATCCTAACTCGCCATCTTCTGTAATTGAGAGGACGACTGGAAGTTCAGTCCCCATGAATCAATACCCTTATTCTCGAGGAGGACGGATTAGATTATCGTATCGGTATCAAAGAGGGGGAATTGACAACCCTTAGCACTTTGGAGAGCGTAGCTAGTTCGCTTGATAATCCGCACGAAGAACCAAAAAAGAGAACATCCCTGTGGATGTTCTCTTTTTCAAATTATAATCTGACCTGTTGACTCTTGCTCAATCCCCCAACCCATCCCGTGAAAAAGGAACAGCTGCTCCAAGTGTTGCAGTTCGTTCAGGCACTCTATTTCATCGCGCCACATGTACGCGAAAATTATTCTCCTATTACCGGTGCTAAACTAGCAGCAACGACCACCAAAACTTCTCGCGCTGTGTCTTCCGCCGATCTATATTCCGGATGTCTGCTCCACTCGAGGGCTGATCCAAATATGCCCCAGCTTGCAATCCGGGCGGCAGTCTCCACCGTCTCCCGTGAAACGGATGGTTCCGATTGTTCACTTAACCAGGTAAATAATAGGTCATATAGTTCCTTTTGCATCGCGACCTCAAATAACGGTTCATACTGACGGTCAGCTAAAGTCATATACGGACGCGTACAGAAAAGAAAATCGAAAACGATTAGAATAAGCGTTCGCAGGCTCCCTATATCGGATAAAGCAGCATTAGGCAGCTCATCCTTCAGCTTCTCCAGAAACTTTTCCCTCATCCAGCTCTCAAGAAATGCGAATTTGTCTTCAAAATGCGCATAGAACGTGGAGCGATTTACGGTCGCGTAAGCCGTAATATCTTGTACGGTAATCGAAGTGACATTCTTCTTCTGCTCAAGCAATTCCATAAAAGCTTGCATCAATAGTTGACGCGTCCGTTTCACACGGGGATCGTTTGTGTTAATCAGCATGCTATGCTCCTCCCTCTCTCTTTTGAAAATATGGGTTAGCGTACGTTTTAGGAAAGCTACAGGACAACAGATTAATACGTGTGTTGGATAAGCCACGAAAACGGTTTTTTACTGGTTGTATAACCCAAACCGCTTAGATAAGATTAGCACAGACAGTGTTGCTTTTACTACACTGTTGGGTCAATCGTTGGTTGAAAGTAAAGGCTTTTTATCCAACATTTGACCGTTAGTTTAGCAGGATAAACCAAGGGAGGACGATGGAGATGGAGAACAATACAGGAAGTAAATACGCAGGTAAGAATGTAGTGATCACTGGAGGCAGCAGCGGGATCGGCCTCGTAACAGCACAGCTGCTGGCGGATGAAGGAGCGCGCGTTCTGATCACCGGTCGTACCCAGGCTAAGCTTGATTCAGCTCGTGAAAAAATAGGCACCAACGCAGTCGCCGTGCTGAGCGACGCAGCGTCGTTAACGGATGTCGACGAGTTGGCCGACCGGGTACAGGCCGAGTTCGGAACGATCGATGCCCTGTTCATAAACGCCGGCATCACGCACTTTATCCCCTTCGAGTCGATGACCGAGGAAGTGTACGACGAGTTATTCACAATTAACACCAAGGGTCCGTACTTCACCGTGCAGAGACTGACCCCGTTGCTGAACGCAGGAAGCAGCGTGGTCTTCACCACCTCAATCGCGAACGCAGTGGGTATCCCGATGCTTAATGCGTATGGGGCCAGCAAAGCAGCGCTGCGCTCCATGACGCGCAGTCTCGCCCGTGAGCTGCTGCCAAAGCAGATTCGCGTCAACGCGGTCAGCCCCGGCCCCATCGACACTGGCATCATGGAGAAGTCGATGCCAAAGGAAGCTGCAGAACAGACCAAGGCACAGATGAGTCAGCAGATCCCCATGCTGCGTTTCGGTGACCCCCTCGAGGTTGCCAAAGCAGCGGCATTCCTTGCGTTCGACGCGACTTACACAACCGGAGCCGAAATCCCCGTGGACGGAGGCGGCTCTCAGATCTAAGTTCGTGTCCAAGCTCGCAGTTGGCTAAACATTCTGTACCTGATCAACGAGGGTAAGATAGAAAGTATGAAATCGTTAGCTAACCCAAGCAGCAAGGAGAATAAGCACTTACCGAACTAGTCTTTTACTTGGAAGTTGAAATGAACACTCACTCTAGTTTTTCGGATTGAACAGAGGAAGGACGAAACCGCATGACAACACCATGGACAGAAGACCACATGCCAGATCAGACCGGACGAGTGGCCATTGTAACCGGATCAAACAGCGGGATTGGTTGGGAAGTGGCGCGGGTGCTAGCCACCAAAGGGGCGACGGTCATTATGGCCTGCCGCAGTATCGCTAACGCCAACACTGCCGCTGACCAGATCAAAGCACTTAAGCCGGCGGGCAAGGTCGTAGTCATGAAGCTCGATCTGGGTGATTTGGCGACCGTTCACGCTTTTGCGGCAGCCTTTCGCCGGGACTACCAACAGCTTGATCTCCTGATCAACAACGCCGGCGTGGCGAAGCCGCCTTACAGGAAGACAGCGCAGGGCTTCGAGCAGCAGTTTGGGATTAATCACCTGGGGCACTTTGCGCTGACCGGTTTGCTGCTGGATAGGCTTGACGCGACGCCGGGCGCACGCATTGTGACAGTAAGCAGCTTGTCGCATCGGTCGGGAATGATTCAATTTGATGACCTGAACTGGGAGCGGAATTACCATCCAGCGCGTGCCTATGCTCAGAGCAAGCTGGCGAATCTACTGTTCACCTATGAGCTGCAGCGCCGGTTTGTTACAGCAGGCCAATCAACGCTGGCGGTAGCTGCGCATCCGGGCTGGTCAGCGACCAATGCGCTGCGGCATTCCAGCATGATGCGACGCCTGAATCCGATATTCGCGCAGACCCCGAAAATGGGTGCTTTGCCGACCCTTTATGCAGCCACTGCGCCAGACGTCCGAGGTGGAGATTACTTTGGGCCAACGAGTCTGGAATTGCGCGGATCCCCCAAGAAGGTCGTTTCGAGTGCCCGCTCGCATGACAAAGCAGCCGCGCGGCGGTTGTGGGCGGTTTCCGAGGAGCTGACACAAGTAAAATATGCGCTCGCGCCAGCCACGGTATTATGATGATTTACCGCGATGGGCGTTCCATACCGCTTGGCGTCATCGAAGGATGAACCTTAAACATAAATCAGCAATTCTTTATATAGTGAGCTGTCCCGCTCCTCAATAAAACGAATGGCTTCGTCCCAACAAAGGGCGAAGCCATTCGTTCAGTTAGGTATGAGCGTAAATCAGACTTGCCAGTCGGGCCGTTTCCGCATCAAGCGATCTCTGGGTATGATCGGATACCCGTATAATCTCGTGATTATCCAGCATTTTTTTCGAAAGCACCTCCTTCTTAATTTTTCACATCGAGCGATGTTGGCTGACTTCTCTGAATTCCTCATTATTCATTCTCCATTCCTTTCTTGCCGGTAATCATGGTTGATGTATGAATCAAATATTCAACTTTAATGACCCTCAAACTTCAACACTGGCTGATACATTCGGTCAATCGTAGACTTAGATATGAAAGGATTCGTGCAATAACTCCAGTTGGAGCTGGCTGGGATAAAGAATCTTTATTTATAAAAGCTTGCAACAAGACTGTTTAGTTCATCTGTGGTTTCTATATCGGTTGGATCTAGATTTAAATTTATGAAGATATTTCTTATCTCTTCAGCTCTATCTATTACTATTTCTTTCTTGTCTCCATTTATCATTGCTTTGTATAAACCATCAAGTCCTACATCTATCAAATCATTGGTGGCTTCATAAGACGAGAGTTTAGATACAGCTGAAGCTGCAGCTACTGAACCTACACATCCTTCATAATTACTGTTGTTTCCATCGTTAAAATCCCTACTAAAACACGTAGCTGATTCACCTAACTGATATTTAAATTCCATATCAATCATGTTTTGTTTGTATTTTGATTTCTCTTTACTGTTCATTTGTAAATTCATAGAATATGTTAGAAAAACTGCTAGAATAATAACTACAACTGCTAATATAGTTATGATATTTTTAGATTTATTCATTTCATGCTCCTCTACTTTATTCCACCAGCCGCTTGTGCAAATCATATACTTCTTTCGATTCAACACTAAGGAATGTTATTTGTATTCGTCGGGAGGAACAATACCTATGAAATACTGCACACCACACCTCACATCCTGTAGCTTGAAGCCATGTCGTTTAGTACACTGTAACCTCATAATTCCTCAAGTAATTTCCATTATCTATCCATTAGCTTAATGAAAAAAGCAGCCGATCAATGCCTGCTGCCTTCATATGTCTTCATTAAAGTTAACGTTTCCCGTTAGTGTAATTGCTAACGAAATACATGGGATTCCATCCATTATTTAATCGACCAGGGAATGGGTGTAACCTGATTGTTCTCCCAGTCTACCTTAATCACCGCGTAACCCACGGAGTCGAACAATTGCCCGGCTTGCCTCCAAGATTTACGATGATACGCTTCCAACACGAACAACGATTGAGCAAACAGAGCCCGCATAGCCGTGTTATCCACTCGGGTATGTCCTTCAATGCGGATCGCTTCCGGGTATTCAGAGAACACGTGCGAAACGATCCAATTCAGAGCTGACTTTCCGATACCCTTGCCCCGAAACTCGCCTTTGATTCTCAAATCGAACATAACAATTGGATCAGAGACGTCAAACAATCGGATCAACCCGATTTTCTGGTGGCCGCCTTTATCAATGATCCAGAACGTTCGAGTATTCTCATTGTGATAGGCGCTATTTTCATAAGCTTTTCTGATATCGGATTCGGTAGGGTTTTCAACTCCATGATAAGGCCAGCTATCTGATGTGAGGAACTGTACAAGCTCCTCAACTTCCTGTTTAACAGACTCAAAAGCGATATTCACGGTAGTAACCCCTTTCTTTGGCTATATGAATTTTCAACAATTCTAAAAAAGATTCCTCTTATGTTTCGATTTATCCTAAGCCATGTTCTTAAAGGAAACAATAGCAAGTCCGTTTTTCACTTGAAACCTTATTCAACTATCCTGCCCTTTAATTGAGAAACAGGCCGCCACCAAAAAGGTCATCTGCCTTCAAATGATTTCATTGAGGTATTCGTTTCTCTCGTTGCTTGTACTTTCAACCGCTCTATTTCATCTTGAAAACCTAAGATAGCACTTTGGATATGTAGGTTGAACACTTGATCAAGCCTATTGAAAACAAAACAATTGTGAGAATCCCCCGCATTTTCATGAACCAAATTCCTTTTTTTATCATTTTGGGATTACCTATATTAGAACGATAATGTGTGGATATTGTTGCGTTATCCTACCCGTTAGCTTAACAAAAAAAGCAGCCGATTAAACTGCCTTCAAAAGTCTTCATTGATCTATTGTTTCCCGTTAGCATAAATCACGTGTGGTAACCGTTCAAGGAGCATAACGATACCATAGGCGCTGCATATTATTGCTAGGCTGTGGAATAAGCGGACGACAGGTCCGCTTATTCTGCGTTTACGCACCGCCGCAGCCGGTTGACCGAATACTCGTGACGGATTTTGGGAAAATAACCATATCTGCTTAGTACTGGGGTGATGGATGTGAAAACGGGCAAGGATCGTGGGAAGGTTCCGTTTGAAGAGGAAGACCATGGCGAGCTCGTACCCGATCTCGCCTATAACGAAACGGCATTAAAATCGATATTTCGGGGCTGCTCCGACGTGATCTTCCGCAGCATCCGGCTCGGCGGTGAGACCCGGTGGATCGTCGTTTATATTTCTTCGCTGGTGGACAAAAAGATGCTGGACGAGCATATCCTGAGCCCGCTCATTAAACGCCGTACCAACCCGAACGAAAACGTAAGCGGCAGTATTGAGGCGCTCGACGACCTGTTCGTCTCCATCGGCGAAATTATGCTCGCATCCAAAATCTCCGATCTCGTGCGGTATGTGCTGAATGGCTATGCCGTCGTTCTGGCGGCGGGAAACAGGCGGGCGATGGCCGTTTCGGTCAGCGGCAAGGCGCAGCGAAGTCTTGAAGAGCCTACCTCCGAACCGGTCATCCGCGGGCCGAAGGACGGATTTATCGAAAATAATTCAACCAATATCGGGCTGATCCGCAGTAGGTTGAAAACGTCCCGCCTGAAAATCGAAACCTTTACGGTCGGTGATCTGACTCAAACCGAGGTTGCACTGACTTATATTGAGGGCGTTGCCGACGCTTCTCTTGTGGAAGAAGTCCGGAAGCGGATTAGCGAAATTCGCATCGATGGTGTGCTCGATTCGAACAATATCGAGGAATTCATCGAGGATACCGCCTTCTCCCCTTTCCCGCAGGTGCAAAGCACGGAGCGGCCGGACGTCGTCGCCGCGGGGCTGCTCGGGGGGAATATCGCCATTCTGGTCGATTCCACGCCCTTCGCGCTCCTGCTTCCGATGACATTCTGGGCCGGCATGCAGGCAAGCGAAGATTATTATATCCGCTGGCCGATCGCAACCTTCGTCCGGTGGATCCGATTAATCTTTCTGGTGATCGCGATCTTTGCTCCTGCCTTATATGTGGCCGGGACGACCTTTCACCAGGAGATGATTCCTACCAGCCTGCTGCTGAGCATTGCTGGCTCCAGGGAGCCGGTTCCATTTCCCGCACTGATCGAAGCGTTATTGATGGAAATCATCTTTGAGGCACTGCGCGAAGCCGGGATTCGGCTGCCCAAACAGATCGGACAGGCGATCAGCATCGTTGGGGCCCTCGTCATCGGTCAAGCGGCCGTGCAAGCCGGCATCATTTCGGCCCCAGTCGTCATTATCGTATCGATCACGGGCATCGCGTCGTTTACGATCCCACGGTACAGTTTTGCCAACGGGATCCGGCTGCTTCGGTTTCCGATGCTGTTCTTGGCGGGGACCTTGGGGTTATATGGGATTGCGCTTGGATTTTTGGGCATTTTGCTGCATGTCTGCACACTGCGGTCGTTCGGCGTTCCTTATTTCGCTCCGGTGGCTCCGCTTTCGCTGCGCCATATCAAGGACGTAGTGTTACGCGTACCTGTCTGGAACAAAACAAGCAGGCCACCGGCAGCGGAATCCGAGGAACAAGGAACAAGGTAAAACGGCAGAGGAAGAAAGGAAGAAAGCGTCATGATAAGACCGATCCTGTGCATCGTCCTACTAGCCGCCGTGCTGCTGACAACCGGCTGCTGGGACCGTACGGAAATCAATGACCTTGCCTTCGATATGGGAACCGCGTTTGACCTGACCGAGAAGGGGGAACTCCAAGCGTCTATCCAGATCGCGCTTCCCCAACAAGCAGGAATGACTGGAGGAAACAACCAGAAAGATAAATTTTTTGTTCTGACGGCTTCCGGAAAAAACCACATTGAACTTCAAAAGCAGCTGCAGAAAAAATTGTCCCGGCAGCTGTTCACTTCCCATCGCGGCGTGATTTTTATAAGCGAACGGCTGGCCAGACGGGGCCTTGACGATGTGCTCGATGTTTTCACGCACGATCCCCACAACCGGTTAAGGACTTATATTATGGTCGTGAAGGATCAGGACGCGAAAAACATTGTGCAGGTCCGCTATCCATTCGAAGAGGGGCCGTCCGAAGCGGTAAGGGCAGCGGAGTCTATGGGGGGCCAGCTGTCGGTTACGCTGCGGGACTTCTTTATTGCCGCATCGAGCGAAGGAGCGAGCCCGGTAACGGCGGTCATTCAGCCCGAAATACCCGACGGGAATATCGAAAGGGAAATGTTTCGTTTCACAGGCGCGGCCGTATTCAAGGGGCTTAAATTAGCCGGTTTTTTAAACGAAAAGGAAACAGACGGTCTGCTGTGGCTTACCGGACGGATGGGACATAGCCGAATTACCGCCGCTCTTCCGGAAGGGTACGGCAATGTCGGGATGGTCCTGATCGGCGCCCAGCGAAAGATAACCTTCATCGGAGGCGGCAGCAAAGTCAAATTCAACGTCCGGTTGACAGGTGAAGGGGACCTGTTCGAAAATAACACGTCGCTTGATGTCAGCAAAATGCAGAATCTCCGGATTGCGCAGAAAGCTTTGGAGAGGGAGGTAGAAAAACAAGTGCGAGATTGTTTGTTCAAAATCCAGAAGCAATATCAATCGGATGTCGCCGGATTCGGCGGCGTCCTGTACAGGAGCCAACCCCGTAAATGGAAACAGATTAAGAATAAATGGGACAAAGTGTTTCCCGAAGCGGAGATTACAGTTACGGTCAAGCTTAATTTGCGTGATACCGGGGTGGCGGGACCGCCTCTGCAGTTGAAAAAAAGGGAGATCGTCAATTGATGCTGCAAATCGTCGGATATCTCGCACTGCTCGCAGTCTGGACGTATGTGCGGGTTCATTCCCTCTTGCTCAAGCGGGAGCCTTCGGCGGCCTTCCTGTACGGCATGATCATGTTGATCTGCATCGTGATCGGCTCGCTGTTAATGGCAAGGGTCACAGTGCCGAGCTTTAATGTGCCGGCTGAGGCCGCTTTCAGATGGATTGGCAGGTCGCTGCTAAAGCAGTGAACTAGCCTTTCTTTTGACGGCGTCGATGGCAAGGAGCAGTGCCGGCACCAGATTTTGCGTGAGAATCGCCCATATGGGATAAGTGAACGTTTCGAACTGCTGAAACTGCGCCTTGGTTTTGAACGCCCACACCGCGCCGATGATTGACAGCAGCGAAAGTGGGGCGACTAGAATCCGGTAATTGCGGATCCCGAACACCTTGGTCAGGCAGAGGGCCAGCAAAAACAGGCATACGGCCACCTTTACGAAAACGCCCGATACCCAGATCGCGAAGACAATGGCTTCCAGCCGTTCGAAGGAGCCTTGAATGCCGATATACTGAATCAGGGACAGAAACGAATAAGTCAGCTTACCGGTAATCGGACCAAAAATCATGACTGTCAGCAAATCGACCATGACGATCACCCCAACGATACCGAGAAGCGCAAGCATTCCGGCCTTGCGCGCCTTGCGGCGTTGCTTCAGAAACGGAATCAGCCATCCGATCAGAAAAACTTGGTTGATGTTGGCCGATAGGGGAAGGGAGCCCTGCAGCACCGGCACGAAACCTTCCCCCATCACCGGCATCAGATGCGTCACGTCCGTGTCCTGCAGTGCGAGCGTAAAGAGCGGCACCAGAACCATGAAGATGAGCAGCGAGAGAAAGATGTTGCATCTGCCGATCACTTCGATTCCCGCATAGACGGCGAGTGCGCTAAGCGCCACGATCGTCACCCCTCCGACGACGGACGGCGTTCTCGGCAACAGAAACGTATTGATAAACCGCGAATGCTCATTGATGGAAACAGCGACTAACGAAAACCAGTAATAGAAAAAAAAGAGCCCCAGCGCTTTTCCGAGCCATTTGCCCACGATCTTCTCGCCGTATTCCAGGATCGTAAGACCTGGATAACGATTTCCGAGCGCCGTCATAACCAAAATATTGGTGACCCCGAGCAAGGCGCCCGGAAATACCGCCAGCCAGGCGTTTTGCCCGGCAAATGCGGCCGTAATTCCGGGTGCGGGAATGACAAGCGCGGGAAACACAAATGTAAACAGCAGCAGGCCAAGCTGGGTTCCGGTGATTTGTTCGGTAACTTTCATTCGGCTCTCCTCGTCTAGGACAGTGGACTTTGTTTCTAGTTTCACCTTTATTCTGGGAGCCCATACCACTTGCGAAGAGGCCGCGCCGCCGGGTAGCCGGTCTTTTCATCGGCACCGCTCTATGGACGACTTAACCTTTTATTTTCACTGCATCCGGTATTTCCCCTCCGGTCAGGTGGATGCCACGACGCGCCGCATACGCCTCCAAGCTGTTCGAGGATATAGTGTTTGATTTTTCCAATCATCCTCGCCTTATTGCTCAGGATGCCGGTAGAGATAGCCATGGCCCCATTACTAAATGCTGAATTAAACTATCCTGCCCGTTAGCTTAATGAACAAGAGCAGTGAAAGTAGTTGTGAAATTTGGTATATAGATGATTTGTTATAGAAAGCTTTGCTTACTGATACCCTCCTAGGGCTTCGAATGATTGATGGCGGTCTCGATGTAGGCTCTCAAAGTCTTGATGAACGTGCGCATGGCGTATCCGACATATCTGTCGTTGCGGTAGATCAGACAAAAGTCCTGAGATGGCGTAGGATTCCTCAAGGGCAAGACTTTGATGTCTGAATGATGAAGATTGTCCAGTAGCATTTTCGGCAGAACACAGGAGCCAACTCCGCTCTGCACCATCTGGAGAAGGGAGGATAACGTTGTCGTCACCATATGCGGCTGCAAAGTAAATCCTTGGTCCATGCAAAAGCGGTCAATCAACATGCGGTATTGATGATCGGGCGGGAACATGACCATCTTCAAGGTATGCAGTTTGTCTAAGGGGATGAAGCACTCCGTGGCGAGAGGATCATTCTTGCTTACCGCCAATGAAAACTCCTCGTGATACAGGGGAATAGACGTGATACGTGTATCGATAACAGCGCCAACGGTAACGCCGAAATCAATGCTTCGGTCCAGAACTTGTTCTGTTATTTTTATGGTTTCCAGAAGGGACAGTGAGATAGTGGGATAGGTCTGATGGAAGTTCAGTATAAAGGCTTTAAACATGAATTCCGCGTCACCGGGCAAGACGCCGATGGATAACGATCCGCCTTGCATATGCTTCAAATCAACAATAGCGTCGGTCGCTTGTTGTAGATGCCCGAACATGGCAGCACCATGTTTTTGAAGAATCGCTCCGGCTTCAGTTAGTACAACTTTTTTCCCCACGCGATCGAATAATAGCACCCCTAACTCTTCTTCCAATCTCCTGATCTGCTGGCTGATGTTGGGTGGGCTGACTCCCATCTTTTCAGCTGCTCTCGTGAAATGAAGCTCTTTACAAATCGCCATAAAATACTGTAGTTGTTTTAACTCCATGACTAACACCTGCTCTCAAATTGCATGGCTGAATGAATCTTCAATGATTATTGTTATGCCATCTTATTTGTCTGTCAATGAATAATGTTAACTCATACTTAACGTTTCGGTAATGCCCACTACATTGATGGTAAGCTCCATGAGACCTACACTAGGAACATATCAAGCGTTCTCATTACAAAGGAGGGAATCAACGTGTCTGAAATGATTATCAACACGGCAAAAACCGGACGTCAATTGGTGCTACAGCAGGTAAACGCTATCCCTGAGGAATTGTTCGACATTCAAGCGGCAGGTTTCAACAATACAATCCGTTGGAATCTCGGCCATATGATTTATTGGGGGGATAAGTATTCTCCTTTAATTTTTGGCTCCCCGTCGGCCATACCGGACTCGTATGAAACGCTGTTTAACACAGGAACGAAACCCTTGGACTGGACGTTTGATCCTCCATCGAAGGAAGAGTTGATCGAAATGTTAACAGCGCAGCTGTCCCGCATATCTGATCTGGTGCCTGAAATGCTGGGCGAGAAGCTATCTAATCCGTTTTCCTTGGGGCCGTTTCAATTCAGCACCCCAGGCGAGCTGTTAAACTTCACTCTGATTCATGAAGCTTTTCACCTTGGAACGATATCCAGCCAATTAAAGGTCCTGCCGCGCTAACCATTCCGTCATTGTTATCCCGACTTTTGGAATCCCACACCTCTAGCTAACCTATAGGTTGTTGAATAAAAAAATGTAAGGAGCACTTCACCGTCGCAAAATGCTCCTTACAGATTGAACTATCGTTTCCCGTTATTTTAGTCACAATAGCTAAAGGTGTTTGGTGCAGTTATATATTTGGCATGCCCATTTGCTGTTAGTGTGTGTAAGAATGGTTACAGAAGTATTATCTATATACGTTTTTTGGAAACGTTCGGGCAAAAGATGTTGTAATGACAGCCCAATCAATGCTCCATGACTTATAACTAATATTCTTTTATCAACATATTCTTTAATGAGTTTATCGAGAAAAGTTAGACCTCGCTTTGCGAACATCTTGAAATCTTCCATACCAAGATTTTGCTCACGCCAATTTGCTCCCCAACGAGTGATACGCTCTTCCTCGGTGGTGCCCTCAATTAGCCCGCAATTAATCTCTCTAATACATTCATCAGTGAATAAGGGTACTCCCAAACATGGCTGAATGATTTCGGCAGTTTGCCTAGCTCTCGTTAGATTACTGGAGAATATAACATCCCATTCTTCGCTTGAAAGTCTTTTTGCCAGTGCAGATGCTTGCTCTAATCCTTCTTCGTTTAGAGGTATGTCAGATATTCCTTGAGCCTTGCTAAGTTTATTCCATTCAGTAACCCCATGTCTAATAAGGCCTATTGTGGTCGCCATACCTGCCCCCTTAATGACTACAATTTCCCCATCATTACTCAAACAAATGGTACCATATATTGGAACAAGTACTATCCGTTAGCTTAACAAAAAAAGCAGACGATTAAAAAAACTGCTGCCTTCAAAAGTCTTCATTGAGCTATTGTTTCCCGTTTGTTTAATGACAAGGTTCGTCTAACGAACCCTGTGAGAGTCGGGATGATCATACTTTAATCCAACCCGCGCATGCCGTGGTACCTAGCAGCCAAGCTCCAAGTACCACGGGCATCACGAAAGTGAGTACGAGACACGGTGGCGAATGCTCTCTCAGGGTACTTTCAGGATAATGTCCTTTAGTTCAATCAGAGTCTTGATTCGATAGCTGGCCTGTGAGAAGTCATGTGTTTTGGTGAAGTCGTTATGGACAATCGCACAGTCGATACCAGCCGCCACGGCTGAGTTCAACCCTCTGTTTGAATCCTCTACAACCAGAGTCTCTTCTTTGGTAGCTCCGAAGCGCTTTAGGCCGGTCAAGTATGGTTCCGGGTGCGGCTTGGTGCGCTCGTAGTCTTCGCGAACAAGGACGAATTCCATGAATTGTCTAATCTGGCGCTTTTCATGAATAAGTTGAAAATCCGCACGTTTTGCAGTTGTCACGATAGCCATGCGGACGTACTTTGACAGTTCGGCCAGAGTTTCAGCTACGCCTTCAATCTCTATGGCCTCTGTTCTTAGATATTCCTGATAATAGACGTTGCGAACCTCGCGCTGCTTGCTAATGGTCTGTTCATCAATACCTGCCGCCCTAGCTTGGGACCAAGTGCCCAATGACTGGGTCATGTCGCGGAGGTATTGATCTTTATCCAAGGTAAATCCAATGTCAGCCAGAGCGCGTTCTCCCGCTTTGTAATACCAGAATTCAGTATCAACCAGAACACCATCATGATCGAAAAGTATGTACTTTATCATTGTTTCGTTCTCCTTTGTCAGCACGGCAACCCTGCGTGCCATCAAGCGCCGTTGGTCGCCCTAAGTAGACAGGCCACTGATGTGTAACTGAAGAAAATAAGTTATTAAATAAATTTCGATTCTACAATTATACTAACCTGCCCGTTAGCTTAACTCATTCGAGTCATCCAAAGTTCATTTCCATAGATGAAGTATGCTCGATCATGTAGCGAAAATCCTCCTCAGAATCGGTCCAAAAAACAACCGGTACTTGTTTTATTTTCATTTGCCGAAATGCCTCATTGCGGTGACGCCCATCAGCAATTTCATATTTGCCAGCCGAATAAAAGACGATTAGTGGCGGAAAATCCCAATCACCATATGCGTTCTTCATTTTATCAACGACATGGAAAAACCATGCTATATCGTTCTCTTTAGTCAGATACGATGGAGCTCTTCTTCAATTCCAAACTCCGATATATCCGCAACGACAGGACCGATATAGTACCTCTTCTTCTCCAATAACCCGTCTGCCAATGCAACATTGTCTCCGTCATTTCTAAGAAATAACTGAATCCACTCATCAATGGCATCACGTTGGGCATATTCAATCGCACATTGTGTACTGCCGTATATCATGGGGTTCACACTCTCCTCGATTGGGTTAGTACAACCTATTGTATACTACTTCCAAATGGGACAAAATGGTACTTAACAGGTATAACTAAACTGTCCGTTAGCTTAATAAAATGAGCAGGCTACTGCAGCCTGTTCCACATTAAGTTTTATTCAACTATCGTATCCCCTTAGTTAAATAAAGCCAGCCGGTCAAAGTAATCGGCTGGCTTCTTGTTCATTATTGAGCTATCGTTTCCCGTTAGCTTAATACTTCAGTTCATGACTAAACACCAAACTGATTTAGGTGATGATCTAGGTGCTTATATAATCCTTTTCCCCATTGCTCAGGAGTCAGTTTTCCAAAAAAGGGATGTGGGTGAGACGTACATTTTTCCGGGCCATTGTTCTGGAATGTCATAATTTTTTGTTTTAGTTTTACTTTTTCTTTTTGAAAGTCTTTTTCTTCTACAATCAAAATTGTAGGTATAGTGGACATGTTGCGGGCAGGTGGCTTGTCATTAAAAAAAAGGGGTTTCACGAACGTTCCAATTAATATGCCTAACCAACCTCTTGGGGGAAAGGTTCTTCCCATTGCAATGTCATGGAACGATGAGCAATGAGCTAGCATTTGGGCAACATCCATCTTACCCCATTGAGGGCGTGAATTTGGACTCAATTTGTCTATACGATTCAAGATCTCCACTGTGTCCGTTTGATTAAAGATGTTTTTCATAACAGACTCCTTTAATTTAATGACTGATAAACGTTATAGCTAGACAGTTACATTATACCTTTATTCGCATACTCGATTTCTTCGGGATTGCTATTCCATTGATGATGAAATTCTCTCCTAGCCTACTCGTCAGCTTAATTAACCTGATAATGTAGTAATGTTATTGGCGACGTCAAGAAACACACCGTCCGCTGCTAAGTACTCTTTTCATGCCACTCAATAATTTACTTTTTTTCCCACGGGCTAATCTTTAGCCTTCCAGTAATTCACTTCATTTTCCAGCTGGTCTCCCCAAGCCTCATACACTGGATTGAAACCAGAAGATCTTAGTAATTTTTCGGTAGCTCTATACAATATGATTTGATCCTTGGGGTTAGCGGATTGGGATATCGCTGCAAAACGTTCACTTAAAGCTGCCTTCTCCATTGGAAGATGCTCCAAACGATCAAGTAAGATATCGACTCTATCCAAATAAGGGGAAATAAGCTTATTAAGACTAAACAAGCAATTGATTAAGCACATGATAGACGATGAAGCCTGCAGCAAAGATCCAAGCTCATTATTTCTTCTTACCGCCTTCATAGATCGATAAAAAGCATTCAGATAGGCATCCAACCAACTCGCGACTTGTCTTTCCGATTCTTGATCAGAGAGTGTACAGATTTCATGAATAACCGATGGCAGCCATGTGGTATGGTCAACGATGATTTGAGCTGTTAAAAAAGCGTTCGCTCGCCAATCCGATAGTTTTTGAAGCCCTTTTATCTCTTTTTCGCTTATGTAGGATACATCCCATTTCCAAGCCGCGTTAGGAAGACGCAACACGGGCTCAGACTGTTGATAGACGACAAGCAAATCGACATCCGAGAGCTGATCATGAGCGTCAGCCGAAACCGAACCCATTAAAAGTACACCTAATACATTGGGCTGATTACAATTTTCATATACTAACTGTTTGATTTCATCAATCATACGAACAACTCCCACGATTGTATATTTTTGTTGGCATAATCGGTGAATCTCAAGGTCCTCACTCCATATGGATCATGCTTATCGTACAATTATCATATTCTGCCCTTCAGTACAACACAACCGCAGCCAATAAGGCCAAAATACCTCTATCGTAGAACGCAAAAAACTCCATCCCCTAAGGGACGGAGTTACTCCGCATACCTTATTTAATTGTCTCCGCCCTCATCCATACGCTGTGCAAACTCGTCCAGAAGCGCACGCACTTCATCGGTAGACGTCGTGCTCATCAATTGATTTCTGAGTTCGCTGGCCCCTCTGAACCCTTTGACATAAATCTTGAAAAAGCGATGAAGAGCTTTGAACGGCCGTGTCTCTAATTGCTGGGAATACTGATCATGAAGATCCAGCTGCAATCTTAAAAGATCAAGGTATTCGCTACTGCTATGTTCCCTCGGCTCTTTTTCAAAAGCAAATGGATTTTTAAAAATACCACGCCCGATCATGATCCCATCCACACCATATTGTTCAGCCAGCTTCAAGCCCTTTTGACGGTCAGGAATATCTCCATTAATCGTGAGCAGCGTATGTGGCGCCACACGATCCCGAAGCTCCTTAATTTCAGGAATCAGTTCCCAATGGGCATCGACTTGGCTCATTTCGTCTCTTGTACGCAAATGGATCGAAAGATTAGCGATGTCCTGCTTCAAAATATGGGTCAGCCAGTCCTGCCATTCATCCACCCTGGTGAAACCAAGTCTGGTCTTCACACTTACAGGCAATCCTCCTGCCTTGGCGGCTTGGATGATTTCAGCGGCAACCTCTGGGCGGAGAATTAAGCCGCTTCCCTTCCCATTGGATGCCACATTAGGAACAGGACAACCCATATTGATATCGATCCCTTTAAATCCTGCCTTCGCCATACCGATACTCATCTTTTCAAAATACTCCGGCTTATCGCCCCATATATGTGCAACCATCGGTTGTTCATCCTCGGTAAATAGCAAACGGCCGCGCACGCTATGATTTCCTTCGGGATGACAATAGCTCTCCGTATTCGCAAACTCGGTAAAAAACACATCCGGTCTTCCTGCTTTACTCACGACATGACGAAAAACAACATGCGTCACATCCTCCATTGGTGCAAGTATAAAAAAAGGCCGGGGTAAATCAAGCCAAAAATTATGGTTCACTTCAAACTCAATCCTCTCGTAAAAATAAAGCTTCACACGTTGTCCAAAATATAACGCCTAATGTTCGACGACTCGTCCACTTATATCATGCTTCACAGCTTATGATTAAACCAAAGTACACTTGGACTTCCAACCCCTCTAACCATATTATATATCAAATTACTCCGAATTTTTATCTTGTCAGATATAAGAAAAAGAACGAATTCCCCGATCAGAAATTCGTTCTTTTTACCAATCAATTCATCATGCCATTCCTATGAAACATAGACAATCCATCATTACAGCTTTCTCAATTTATGCAAAATATTCGCCGGATCCAACCGCTGCATAAAGTCCGGATTCACGTAGGCAGAACGGATAATGCCGGATTCGTCGATCATAAAGGTGGAAGGAATCGGCAGGATCCAGCGGTTCGTCGCATTGTATTCCGCCAGGTCCATGCCCATTGTTTTCATCATGTTCTGAATATAATCCGGAACGTCGTAAAGGATGTTATAGAAAGCAGCCACGAGACCGTTGGTGTCGCTCAGTACTTGGAAGGTCAGCTCTTCTTTCTCCTGCTGGGAGAGCGTATTGTCCGGGCTTTGCGGGCTGACTGCGATCAACTTGCCCCCAAGGGCTTCGATGTCCGGCAGTAACTTCTGATAAGCCTTCAGCTGACTGTTGCAGAACGGGCACCATCCGCCCCGGTAGAATGTCAGGACAACAGGTCCTCTGGAGAGTTCCTCATAAAGGTTCACCGTTTCTCCCAAAGCATTCTTGAGTGTAAAATCTTTCGCCTTCTCCCCCTCCTGCCGGCCGTAAGGAATACCGGATTCCTGCTGCTCCCGGATCTGACGGAACATCTCTGTTTGAATCTCCAAAGGGGTATGCGCGATAAATTGCTGTTTGGCTTCCGCTAAAGCTTGAGTTAATGACATGTTTTGCTCTCCTTTTTTATTAAAACCTTCTCAATAGAAGCGGCTATAAGCTAGATAGACTTGCTGGTTATTTGTCGGGCTAAATTTCAGTTCATGATGCTTCATTTGGCAGAAATCTCGGCTGGTGAGGCGAATGCCGCGAGCCTGCTTTGCCTGCGCAAATGGATGATTTGGGCTGTCAAGCCAACGATAAGAATGACGAAGAGACTGGCTTGAGCGCCGAGAAGAATGGGCGAACTCAGATCGGTGACGAAGGGATGACCGTTTGGAACACGGGTCAGGGTTTCGGTAATGGTCGGCAACATGAGCAGAAACGCCGTCAGGCTCAGGAAGATGGTTTCGAGGTACTTCCCCGCACGACCAAAGCTCGAAATACGCCCGATGCCGTATCCGGCGAGCAGCAACAGGATCGTTGCCGTACCAATGACATAGCTGACCGACTGATGTGCGATGGGGAATACGGTGATCGCGCCAATCAGCATCGAAATGAAGTAGACGACACCGGGCTTTGACCGAGGCACTATCCGTCCGTAACGAGCAAACATATAGATAGCCAGCGGAATGGCGGGCAAGCTGCTGAGTGTATGCACCCAGCCGAGTGATGAAATTCCAAACATAAATGTCTCCTTCCAGTCCTTTAGGACAAGGTTGATTTGTTCTGTCTTGGCGCGAGCCGATACTAGCGGCTAACAGCACTCTGATCAAAAATTCATTTGGTCGTTACCCACTACCTACTAATAGGTAGATTAAAAAGACAAAGCTCCACCAGCTACTAAACGTCCCCCCGTGCCAATCGTGAAAAACAAAACATCACACTCGGACCACTCGATGGGGCCGGCCACAACCGATATCCCATACTCAGTTGATCTTAATGTATATCTGATCCATCGACGGACAACAGGGGCCGTTTGGCGATCATTCAGCGACAATCAAACACGCCGTTCTCACTGTAGGCTGACGATATGTAGTCGGCATGCCTCGTATGTGCACTTGGCGAATGAGATGCGATTCGTTCGTAAAAAGCGGGCTTATCCTCATTAGTACGTAGCCTGCTCTCTGGATGGGTTAAGCTAAAGGGTCACCTCTTTTCTTCTAGATCTTGACTACAAACCATCGCCATCGCGGCTTTCATCGCGAAGAGAATCGCTCCAAGAGCGAGCTTGTCACGACGCCGAAAATCTTCGGATCGCCATAGGCCCGCGCCGAGAGCATCGCGCCGTGAACCGTCGCCATGAACGCTTCGGCCTCATCATGAGGGGTACCCATCAGTTGAAGCTGACCTTGCCGTGCACCGCGCTCCAGCACGGATGTCAACCAAGCCGACAGGGAGCGGAAATGCGCCCGGACCTCTAGGCAAACTTCCTCGGGCAGGACGGGGAGCTGGCTTGCCAACAGCGCGCAGACACAAAACGGAGCGCTGTCGTCCATGATGCAGGCTTCCCAATAACCAGCATAGAACCGAAGCAGTTCGAGCGGATCGGATCCCTGATGCTCAAGATTCGCCATCCCCGCTTCGGCTTCTTTCCGATACCGCGCAACCAGCGTTTGGACCAGATCGACCTTGCTTGGGAAATGGTGATGGATGCTCGCCTTACGAATCCCAACCACCTCAGCGATATCGGCATAACTGAAGCCGTTGTAGCCGCCAGCGATGATCAGAGAACGCGCACAATCCAAAATTTCGTCATAGGTGCTAGATAAATTTGTCATATCGTCATTCTACCTTCTGGTAGGTAGTTTGTCAATTAGCATCGTCGTGTTGTACGGGAGCCGGTATTTCAGAACTAAAGTACAAGTGGCCAATCCTTGTTCACGATCACAAAACCAGGACCGTGATTATTACCAACGTAAACCTAACTTTCGCGGTGTGGCTACTCCCTAAGAAACGGTTTGTTTACCGTTATAGTAAACGTGATTGGAGAAACCTGAAGCGAAAAAGATAAACAGTCAATCACAGCGGCGGTCAAGGAAAGAACTGCTGACTTGCTTGATTTGTTCTTGGAGTATATCGAGGGAGACATTTCAGGTTTTATGCTTGATGGTCTTACTGCTCCCTCGAGCGAACGATAACTCAAATCTTTATGAGCGGCTAGGTTTATCAGCTTTCAGTCTATACAAGAAGGTTATTGCTGTTAAGAAGTGGAACTAGTCTTACAGAAAAATAATATCTTCGGTTCAATATGAAAGGAGATAGTTATGAATAGAGAGGAACTAGGTAAGTTATATCCAATAATAATTGAACGATATGACAAAAACTGGGTTTCCATGTTTGAAAGGGAAAAACAAAACATCATTAATATTCTTGGTTCAAACATCGCATTAAGGGTGGAGCATATGGGAAGCACTGCGGTTCCAAACTTATCATCAAAACCTATCGTTGATATTTTAGTGGAGATTCCACAGATAAGTGAATACCGAGATATCATAATTGACTTAATGAGTAAGAAAGAGTATACCCTCATGCAGGAACAAAGAAACCATATTATGTTTGTTAAAGGGTATTCCCCTACTGGACTAGAAAAGGAATCCTTCCACATTCATATGGGGACAAAAGAACAGGATTTCCTATGGGATAGATTGTATTTTAGAAATTATTTAAGGATGAATCCTTCTGTAGCAATGGAGTACGAGGAACTAAAAATTAAATTAGCCGAAACTTTTAGGCATGACAGGGAAGCCTACACTGAGAGCAAGACGGAGTTTATCAGTAAAATAACAAGATTGGCAAAAGAGAGTTTAACTGTAGAATAGGAATGAAAAAAGAGGGGCTCTGCGCCCCTCTTTACTAATTCCGCCAATACATCTCCGAGTTATGTCCCGCTCCAAACTAACAGTGAGCAACACTCCACATGCACCGTGTGCGGAAACATATCCACCGGCGTCACTTCCACCGTGCGGTACCCGCCATCCTCCAGCACCCGCAAATCCCGCGCCAGTGTGGAAGGATTACAGCTCACATACACCACCCGCTCCGGCTTCATCTCCAAAATCGTCTCCAGCAGCTTCGGATCGCAGCCCTTGCGCGGCGGGTCAACAACGATGACGTCCGCTTCGATGCCCTGCTCCTTCCAGGCAGGAATCACATCCTCAGACGCCCCTACCTCAAACGTTACATTACTCATCCCATTCAGCTCCGCATTGCGGCGTGCATCCTCAATCGCCTCCGGAACGATTTCGACGCCGTACACCTTGCCCGCATGCTGCGCCAGGAACAGTGAAATCGTCCCGATGCCGCAGTACGCGTCGATAACCGTTTCTTTCCCGGTCAGCTGCGCATACTCGACGGTCTTCCCGTACAGCACTTCCGTCTGCGCCGGGTTCACCTGATAGAACGACCGCGCAGAGATGGCGAACTTCACGTCGCCGATATAGTCATAGATAACCTCGCTGCCCCACAGGACGCGAGTCACGTCTCCGAAAATAACATTCGTCTGCTTTGTGTTCACGTTCTGGCAGATGCTAACCGCCGACGGCAGCTGTTTGCGGATCTCCGAGATCCACTCATCCGCATGCGGTATCTTATCCCCGTTCGTTACCAGAACGATCATCATCTCGCTGGTACGGAAAGCGACCTTCACGACAACGTGGCGCAGCAGGCCTTGGCCGCTCTCCTCGTCGTAGGCGGAGACGCCGAGCTTCCGCCCGATGGCCTTCACGCGGGCAACGACCTCGTCGTTGTGCTCGTGCTGGATGAGGCAGGCCTCCATGTCGATGATGCGGTGGCTGCCGCGGGCGTAGAAGCCGCCCACCAGGCCGCCTTCGGTGACGCCGATCGGCACCTGGGCCTTGTTGCGGTAGCGCCACGGCTCGTTCATGCCCAGCGTGGCATGAACCTGGATGCCCTGCTGCGCTGCGCCGCCCGCTGCGGCAGCGGAAGCAGCCGCAGCAGCGTCCGCGCCTGCCGCCCCACCTATGGCCTGCACCCCGCGCAGCTCGGGCTCGCCGAGCACCTGCAGTTTGCCGATGCGCGTCAGGTTGTCCACGACCAGCTGGCGCTTCCACGCGAGCTGGGCGGCATAGTCCATGTGCTGCAGCTGGCAGCCGCCGCACTGGTCATAGATCGGGCAGGGCGCCGCGATCCGGTCGGGGCTCGCCTGCACGATGTCGAGCAGCTTGGCGTAGCCGTACTGCTTCTTGGTCTTGAGCACCTTCACGCGGACTTTCTCGCCGGGAAGGGCGCCCGCGACGAACAGGGTATAGCCTTCGGCGCGGCCGACCCCTTCTCCGTCATGGTTCATGCCGATGATGTCGATGACGGCTTCATCGTTTTTCGCTACCGGCAGGCCGGCAATCGGTGCAGGCGTGCTGCGGCTGCCGGGATTCCGGCGGCTGTGTCGCTTGTTCATGCTGCTTGAGTCACTTCTTTCGAGTATATTTTGAAAGGGAAAGCCCCGATTCACGGCGGCCTGTCCACTTGTATTCGTTAATGTCTTTTAGTTTGATTATGCTGTATCCCGCAGGTCATAAGCCCCACAACCCTCCGGCTTCATTTCTTCCCCGCATCCTTCCCATTATAACAGAAAAGCGCACAAAAAAAGTCAAGATGCCCTGCCCTCATCCTAACGGATGAGCTGCATGCCGACACCTTAACTCTCCTACGATGATCCACCGCCTGCTCAGCTTCCCTGCGCCTGGACGAACCATCCTATTCCTATCCATGTTGTCTATATCGAAGTATGTCAAAAACAAGCCTTAAGCAAAAATCCGCAAGTGCTGCGGCAGCACCGAAAACTGCCCCGGCAGCGTTCCGCCAAGCTCCCCGTCCAGGTTCAGCAGCACCTTGCCCGGGGACGTCACTTCCATCGATCTCGTGCGGAAATAGACGACCTTCTTGTCGTTGAAATGCTCGCCGCGCAGCGCGAGGCTGACCAGCCGCACGAATTCGGCCAGATTGCATTTCTTGAGGGCGATCACGTCGAGCAGGCCATCGTCGATCCGCGCGCCCGGCGCGAGCTTCTCGAAGCCGCCGACGGAGTTCGTGTTCGTGATCAGGAAGATCATGAACTCGTCATGGATCGTCTCCTGGCCCTCGGCATGGATGATCAGCTCCTGCGGAGACAGGCTGACCATTTTCTCCACGCCTTTAATATAATAAGCGAGCTGGCCGATCATCGTCTTCAGCCGGCTGGGCACGTCATACGTCAGCTCTGTGAGTGTGCCTCCCCCAGCAATGTTGATGAAATAGCGGTCATTCGCCTTGCCCACGTCGATGGGGCGGGTCTGCTGGCGGATGACCAGGTCGCAGTAGTCTTCCCAGTTCCTTGGAATGCCCAGTCCCCGCGCAAAATCGTTTGTCGTTCCGACCGGGAACACGCCGAGCGGCGGCAGGTTATCCCGCTCCGCCATGCCGTTGACGACCTCGTACAGCGTGCCGTCCCCGCCGGCGGCGATGATCATGTCGTACCCCCGCTCCACGGCGTCGATGGCCGCCTTCGTGGCGTCCCCTTCGCCCATCGTGGCATGGCAGGAAGCCTCGATGCCGCCCTGATCGAGCCGGTGCAGAATGTCCGGCAGACGCCGGCGCATCTCCTCCCGGCCTGAGGTGGGATTATAAATCAAACGTGCTCTTTTCATACATACGCCACCTAATAAGTTGATAATTTCCGAATAAGCGCCTGTTCCTTATCATGACGCGTCAGCATCACGCGCAAGCCAGCTCCGGATCTGCCGCTCCATCCAATGGGTCAGCAGCGGGTGCGGCAGCAGCGCTTCACCTGAATACCGGTAATTTAACCCGTCCAGCCGCTGCGGAATCACCGTCCGGGTGAAATACCCGTCACTCAAAAACAGCGGAGCTGCAATCACCTGCATCCCGCGTTCCTGCTGCCAGTATTCCACCTTCGCCCGCACGCTGTCAGGCCGTAGCAGGGCATAGTCCGCCGCGGCCAGGCCGCCGATCGCCCGGGCGCTCTCCGCGAGACGTGAGAGGCCCTCCTCCCAGCGCTCGCGGAAGCCGTCATGGCTGCTGCCGTGACCAACAAGAATAAGAACCTCCTCGCCGGGGTTCTCCGATTCCGTCTTCACTTTATCCCACACCATGCGGGCCACGTCCGGATCGTTGTCGATCGGCTCTCCATACAGAATATTCGCCCGGATGCGAAATGGCTCCAGGTCCGTGTCGATGGCCGGGGCGTCAATGACGCCGAGCGCATATGCGATTTCATTCACATGGGTGCTGCCCGAAGAGACAAACAGCGGAATCACCAATATATCCGTAACGCCCTGGCTCTCCAGTTCATCAATCCCGTCCTGAATCAAGCGGCCTTCCACGATCTCCAAGAACGAAGCCGCCACAGGGAGTTCTCCCCGCAGCGGCAGCTGTTGGACGGCATCGTCGACCAGCTGGACCCAGGAGGATTCCCTGGAGCCGTGACTGATAACAAGTACCCCCGGTTTGCGCATATTAACGCCCGAGACGCTCTAACGTCATTTTATACCCTTCGTTGCCATAATTCAAACAGCGCTTCACCCGCGAAATGGTGGCCGTGCTCGCTCCCGTCTCCGCTTCGATCTGATTGTACGTGCTGCCCTTGCCGAGCATACGCGCCACTTCCAGACGCTGGGAGAGGGATTGAATCTCGTTAACGGTACATAGATCGTCGAAAAATACGTAGCATTCCTCTACATCTTTAAGAGTTAAAATGGCTTCAAATAGTTGGTCGATGCTTTTATCATTAAGTTTCTTCAGTTGCACTGAAATATCATCCCCTATTGTAACTATTGCCTATTCAGGATTTTGCTCCCGTCACAGGGTCTTTCCACATTTAATATCGGTCAATCCGTGTTCAAATGATAGTCCTCTATGTACTCCCATTGTACCGAGCCGGTATGAACTTTTCAAGCGTTAACGGATTCACGCACTGAAGAGTTGCATGGCAGCAGGCCAAATAAAGCGGCATGGATCCGCCGCCCGGTCCCCGATGCCCTTCCACGGTTAAAATGCATAGAACACCACCTTCCACTTGAAAGCGCTTAAATTATACATCATCCGGGCGGGCTTGTACATGTTTTGGTGGATCATTTCCAATTCTCGGCATCAGATTCAGGTCGTGATCACAGACTGGCGATATTCCTGCCTCCACACCTGCACCAACCGGGCCCCCGCTGAATCTTGTAGGATAAGGGCCGTGTGATCCTTGAATGTCGATTTTTGTGCAAAAGAAAAACCGCCCTATATGGCGGCGTGGCTCGTTGCTGTGATGTCCTGTCGTGTCCAGTTCATTCCGGACTCGAAGGTCCTTCCTTGGCTCGGGAATTCTTCTCCTGATGGTAATCTTCCCAGAGCGGAGCGATGTAGTGTTCCAACGTGTTCACGAGCTCATTTCTCCGGCCTTCTTCGATATTGACCGTGTCATTTAAAATATCGTTTCGAATCCGGATGAGCACAAATAGTGGGGGTAATGCCACCTCGCGCAGTGCCTGAATCATGTGTTCTTCTTGGGACGAAATATCCATCACGGCATCTTCCTTTTCTATTCGGGATGACCTCATTATAAACCGTGACATTAATGTCAGGGTCAAGCGAAAATAAAGCCGCAGTCCAACGATGCCACCCGTTCCCTTCGCTGCTTCCGCGCCCCCTGGGCATCCGCCCGTTTCCGCTCCTATCCCTGTCTACCGGGCTAACGTCCATACATTATGTTTGCCCAGCACATACAGTATAGTAAATCATTCCAAAAAGGAAAGTGATATCATGCCTGAGCATTACTATCATAAGTCAAAGGCAAAGCCCAAAGCTGATCACCGCTCGCTGAACGAATTTGCCTCCCCATATCCGCAGTCCCCGTATCCCGGTATTCAAGGCTATCCCGATTTTGGAGCACCCGGCGGATTACCCGGCGGCGCTCCCGGGTTTGTGCCTTATTACGGGCCGGAAGGGCTGGCTGGTACAGCCGAGGTCATCCCGCCGGTATCTGCAGCCGCCTCCGCTGCTCCCGCGGCCGCCGCAGCCGCAGCCGCCGCACCGGTCGCCGCCGCAGCCGAAACCGCCAAGACCGGCTTCTCCCTCGCCCAGCTCGGCGACCTCAAGGGACTGATCGACCGGGTGGGCGGCATCGACGGCATCGTGAACTCCGTCGGTAAGTTCCAGAAGGTGATGACCGGTATGCAGCAGATCGCCCCAATGTTTAAGCTGTTCGCGGGTCTCGGTAAAGGCAAGACCAACAGCAGCAATGATGGAGAGTACAGACCCCGCCGGAAGAAGAAGTCCAAAAAGTCGACTTCCAAGAAAAAATCGTCGTCGAAGAAGAGCTCGTCGAAAAAAACTTCCAAGAAGAAGCGCAGCTGACGTTAAAAAAGCCACCACCATTGCCGTTTAAGCCGAACGAAGCCTTCATGGTGTTGATCCATCATCCACTGTACCGATACCCTCATGACGTCCGATTTTACCGAAAGAATGACGATGTTCCCTCTTCGCCACCATATCATTGCCCAAAGAACATACAAGCGCCAGGTCCCAAGCGCAGAAGTCTCTCCACTTCCGTGCCTGGCCTGGCGCATTCCGTTCTACTATACGTGATCTTATCCTGTCGGTCCGTTCTAATTTACCCTGCCCTGGCCGATTGCCCTGTTCTACCTTGCCATACTCTTGGCCTGACGCAACCCTTTATGGCCCCTAAACCTATTTGAACCAACCGCGCTTCGTGAACCATAGCACCATGCCCGCCCCCAGCACGAACATGAGCAGCATGACGGCGGGGTAGCCGTACTTCCAGTGCAGCTCGGGCATATCGACGAAATTCATGCCGTAGATGCCGGCGATGAGCGTCAGCGGCATGAAGATGACGGTAATGACCGTCAGCGTCTTCATGATCGCGTTCGCCCGGTTGGAATTGAGCGAGATGTAGCTGTCGCGCAGGTCGGCGGTCATTTCGCGGTCGGCCTCGATCATGTCGGTCAGCTTAAGCAGGTGGTCGTAGATATCGGCAAAATACACCTTATGCTCGTTGTTGTTCTGGACATGCTGGGAGTTGACGACCCGGTACAGCAGATCGCGCATCGGCACGATCGTCCGCCGCAGCTTCAGCAGCCGGCCGCGCAGGTCGAACACCTGGTTCATCAGCTCCTCGACCGACTCTTTGCCGCCGCGGTTCTCCAGGTCGGCCAGCTCATCCTCGATTTTGTATAAGCTCGGAAAATAGCGGTCCACCAGGTGGTCCATAACGGTATAGGCGCAGGAAACCGGGCCGCGCGCCCAGATTTTGCGGTCATGCGCGTGCTGGAGGATCTGATTCCAGGCATCGTCGACGACCGGCAGCTCTTTGAGATGAAAAGACACGAGCAGGTCATGCCCGAGGAAGAGGTCTACCTCATCAACCCCGAGGGTATCGGGATCAAGCGCATGCAGAACGAAGAACTGCAGATCCTCGTACATATCCAGCTTCGGCCGCTGCAGCACATGCATGCAGTCCTCGACCGCCAGCGGGTGAAAATGAAAATACGTATGTAAAAGGGCGGACTCCTCTTCGTTCGGACCGTTGAAATCCACCCACATCCAAGCATAGTCCTCCATCCGGGCTTCCTCCAGCGAAATTCCCGTCAGCACCTCATGGGAATGGGTAATGGCAAGCGTGCGTATCATCGGCGTTCAGCTAAGCTCCCCTCTAGCGGCTTGTGTTCCGGCTCCGGCAGAAGCGGAGCACCTCATATGTATGTTCTGATCTATCTTCGTATTGTACAGCATCCGTTCGAATGAAGTCACGCCGGCCTATTTTAACGTAACAAAAAAGCCAACCCTTTGACGATTGGCCCCCACTCTACTCCAAATGTGTACATCTATATATTGATATTTAAACAAGATTAGAAAAGGATTTTAAAGATAATACCCGCCAGCACCGCTGAAATCGGAATGGTAATGAACCAGGTGATGACGATTCTTCCGGCCAGCGACCATTTCACTTCGGAAAAGCGCTTCGCGCTGCCTACGCCTAAGATCGCGGACGTAATTGCGTGCGTCGTACTGACTGGCAGGTGCAGGAGCGTTGCCGTGAAGATGACGGAAGCGGACGAGAAGTCTGCCGCAAAGCCGTTGATCGGCTCGATTTTAAAAATTTTCGTGCCCATCGTCTTGATGATTTTCCAGCCGCCGATGGACGTGCCGAGCGCCATGGAGGTCGCCGCAGCGATTTTAACCCAGAGCGGAACTTCGAGCGTCTCCAGCCGGCCCGATGTCACCAGTGCAAGAGTGATGATCCCCATTGCCTTCTGCGCATCGTTGGTGCCGTGCGTGAACGACTGCAGCGCCGCCGTAATGATCTGCATGAACCGGAAGCCTTTATTAACCGTATGCGGGCTGCGTTTGGCAAAGATCCACTTCAGAATCGTCATGACAATATATCCGATCACAAATGCGATGAGTGGCGATAACAGCAAGCCTTCCACAATTTCCGTAAAACCGCTCCACTTGATATGGCTTGCGCCTGCTCCGACATAAACCGCTCCGGCCAGCGCACCGATGAGTGCGTGCGACGAGGAGGACGGAATGCCGAGCCACCAGGTGACGAGGTTCCAAATGATCGCCGCCAGCAGCGTGGCTATGACAACTTCGAGCCCGTTGTCCAGCGTGGAGGGGTCGGTGACACTGCCGCCGATCTTCTTCGCAACGCCCGTGAACATAATTGCGCCGACAAAGTTCATAACCGCCGCCAGAAGGATTGCTGTCCGCGGCTTCAGCGCCCGTGTCGATACGGACGTGGCGATCGCGTTCGCCGTGTCGTGGAAACCGTTGATAAAGTCAAACGCCAGCGCCAGAATGATGACTATGGTAAGTACAAATAATGATGTCTCCATGTGTCTCCAAAACCCCTTACGAGTTGCTCATAATGATCGATTCCAGCATGTTGGCCACGTCTTCGCAAGCGTCGGTGGTCGTCTCAAGGCGTTCGTAAATTTCCTTGCGCTTGATCAGCTCGATCGGATCGGTCACTTTCGCAAACAGCTCTTTAATACAGATGCGCAGCAGCTCGTCGCCCTGGTTCTCCAGGTCGTTCAGGCGGATCGTATATTCACGCATGGCCAGCAGCTTCTTCTGGGACAGCAGGTGGATCGCCTTCTGAATCTCGTATGCCGACTGGCGCAGAATTTCCGCGAATTGCACGATATACTCATCCGGATCCGGGAGATGGTACATGTCGAAACGGGAAGCGCAGGCTTCCAGCCCGTCCATCACATCATCCATGGTGGTTGTCAGGTCCATGATGTCGTCACGTTCGATGGGCGTAATGAATGTCTTGTTGAGTTCTGTAATAATCGTGTGCGTGTAATCGTCACATTGCGACTCGAATCTCTTCATTTCGTTGGCAAAAACAAGCACATCTTGCAGATTGGCCACATGCTGGGTGAAATAATCGGCAGCCTGAACAATCGTATCGGCCATATTCTCCAGGGTTTGGAAAAATATGTCCTTTTTCTTCAATCTCATACGATAACCCCTTTACATAAGTTTGCATAAACACCGCAAAAACATGAGAATGACAACCCTTGTTATCTTATCAATCCGTCCTACGGTTTGTAAAGATAAGCGGCTTTCAATTTTAATGCAATGTAAACTCGCTGCCGAATTTATATATTAAACTTACCCATTCCCTACCAAAATATCCGGAAGGTTGACAATTCCCGCAAGGATTCGCCATCCTTTTCCTCTTTTACCCTCATTTGAGAAGCTGCAGATGGCTGTCGAAAGATGGCGCATTCGGCACAATGTTAAAATACGTAGTCCCCGGGTACAGCGGCACCTCTTGGCCGTCTTTTACAAAGCGGATGACATCCCCTTTGGCGCGCACCCACTCGCCCTCCAGCACCTTGCCCCGCTGCAGCAGCACGGCCTTGCCGCCGGAAGATACGTCGATGTCGAGCCGGCCCACATCGTCCAGCACCTTCTGGTCGGCGCCCAGCACGATGACGTTCGCCGCGGTCAGCTGCTCGTTGTTGTTGAGGTCGATATGCGGCTTGCCGTTAATGAAGCGCTGATAGAGCTTGGTGGCAGTATCATATTTATAGGAAACTTTATAGCTCTGGAGCAAAAAGGTAACGTCGACGCCCGCAGCGTCCTCGCCCCCGGGAATGCTGTCGTCCGCCGGATCGTGATAAGGATAGGATTTCAGCTCCACATGCTCCGCGTATCCGCGCTTGTCCGCTCCCTCGCGCAGCTTGTCCGCACTCGAATACAGATTATGCGGCGCTTTGCGGCTCTTGTCGCGCCAGAAGTACGGACCGGCGTTGCTGATCTCATCCAGGTCCTCCTTGTGCTGGCGCTGGATGATCGCGTAGGCGTCGTTGCTGCCTCCGGCGTGCACCAGTACGCCGCCGTAGCTCTCGCCCAGATCGATCAAATACGGACGGATGCTGCGGATCGGCCCGATCGTCTCTTCGGCGCCCCGGCTCTGGAAGATGCCGATCAGCCGCGTGATGCCGCCCTCCGCCAGCACCTCATACACGATGTCGGCCTGGGTCAGGCCCGACTGCGGCCGCGCGGCCGGCGCGTTGTTGATCATCACCGCCAGCGGCCTCATGTCTGCCGGCTGCTCCACCGGCAGCCCCGTCAGCGGCGCCGTATAGGCGGCCGGCTCCTGCTCCGCCGCTTCCGGCGGCGCGGTCTCCTCCGGCGCCGGCTCGTCCTGCGCCGGCTGCTGTTCGCCGGCGGCGGGCGGCTGCGGCGCCTCCGCCGCTTTCTCGGTGCAGGCGGCCAAGAGCGCGCCGCTCAGCGTCAGGCACAGCAGCGTGCCTGCCATCCTCCTCCAGCCCGTATTCCACGTATCGTTCATTCGCCTTAAGCTCATCCCTTCCTCGTAAACTCCCGGTCATCCCCTGCTGTCTTGGTGCGGCTCTTCCGCACTTGCCTGTCCTTTCCATTTAATCACAAAAGGGCGGTATCTGTCTGTGTTTTCAGGCAGATTGACGCACGCATTGCAAGGGAGCATAGGCACAGCCAGAAGAGATCCCGTTACAGAGGAGGCATTTACACCGGACAACGTTACACTGAAGGTTATTCGGTTTTTCGTTCTCCCGGAACATCCCATATTTCGGAGAGTTCCAGCTTAGTGTTCGAAGCTTAAACATAACTGAAATCTTTTTTGTGATTTTGTTGGATCTGTGATGTATATCACAGTTATTGTGAAATTTTTCACTTATAATAAAGACATCAAAGATGATCATCTTCCAAAAGCAACATAACCTAAAGAAAATAAAGGAGTGGAGCAAATCATGTTCAACCATTGGCTTAGAAATCACAAAGTAGCAAGCTGGCTGCTGACCGTCGTCCGGATCTACCTGGGGTACAGCTGGATCAAGGGCGGTATCGAGAAACTGACCGGAGGCTTCGATGCAGGCGGATTCCTGCAGGGGGCCATTGCCAAGAGCACCGGTGATCACCCGGCCGTTCAAGGCTGGTGGGCCGCCTTCCTGGAGCACGCTGCCCTGCCGGGCGTCAAATTCTTCAACGTCCTGATCCCGCTCGGCGAAACGTTGGTTGGCCTGGGACTGATCCTTGGCACCTTCACCACCTTCGCCGCTCTGATGGGCATGGTGATGAATGCGGCGTTCCTCTTCTCGGGCACCGTAAGCACCAACGCGCAAATGCTGCTGCTTGAAATGTTCATCGTCGTCGCTGCCGCCAACGCCGGCCGTATCGGTCTCGACCGCTGGGTACTGCCTTACCTCCGCGGCCTGTTCCACCGGCATCATGACGGTATGGATCCCACTCCGGCACCCGCCCCAGGCATAAATGGCAAGAGCAAGGGCGCCGCTTAACTTCAGGAGCAAGCGGGCGGCCTGCAACCAGCACCGTCCACTCGGCTGAACGCGAATCCCGCGGACGGGCCGAGTGGACGGATGCGGACCGCACTGCTTTCCCCATATACTGCTTTTGAACGTTCCCCCGTTCAAACAAGAAACGAGCCGGCAAGGAAGCCGGCTCGTTTATATTTTACAGGACTATCGGCGTTTCGCCGGTCCACTTCAATATGCAATCTTGCTGCAAGGGTCAAGACCCGCCGAACATCCAGCAGTTCAGGCTGAGGCTTCCATATTGGTACGTCTGGATCAGCCGTTTGGCCTTCGCCTCGTCGCTCGCCGCACCCATCGCGTAGAACAGCGGAGCGAAATGCTCGGTCCCGTATGACGGAACAGCTTCGCGCGCATGCGGTGCTTTTTTGTCGTAGTTAAACAGCTCTTTCAGGTTCCAGGTCTCCAGATTCCGGGCAATCCATTCGTCGAATTCGACCGCCCAGTCTTCCGGTTCATCACTCTGGCTGATCAGCCGGAGGTTGTGAACGAGGCCGCCGCTGCCGATGATCAGAATGTTCTCCCGCCGCAGCTCCTTCAGCATCGCCCCAATAGCGTACTGCTCCTCAGGTGACCGCCGTGAATCCACGGACAGCTCAATGACCGGGATGTCCGCGTTCGGGTACATTTTGCTCAGGATGACCCAGGCGCCATGGTCCAGACCGCGTCCCAGAACCGGCTCGTAATGCAGGTTGCCCGCTTCGAACAGGCTGGCGATTCTCTGAGTGACGGCTGCCGACCCTTTAGCCGGGTAACGGAGCTCGTACATCGCTTCAGGAAATCCGTAAAAGTCATGCATCGTATCGTGAGATTCGTCCACTGTCATCGATTGCTCAGGACTGTCCCAATGTGCCGAGAAGACGACGATGGCTTCCGGGGCAGGCAGATCCCGTCCCAGAGACTCCAAAAACCGTGAGTACTCGTGATCCTCCAAAGCGAGCATGGGTGAACCGTGGGCTACAAATAGTGCTGGTAATGTCATCGATGTCAACCTCCACACGCCAGTATACGTTGCTGATTCTATTGTAACGTGTATGCAGAGAGATTTCCAATTTCCGCCCGAACATAAGGTCCGTCTTCCGTCCGCCCGCCTTGGATCGCAGCCCCGCCTCGTTATCCACGCCTTTCATCCCTGGGCTCTGCCTCGGATGACCGAACCCCGTATCGTTCTAGATCATCCAGTGCTGCCATTCCTGCTGGACGGCTTCCTGGTCGTTCAGCCACTCCTTCGTGCAGTGGATCACCTGTCTGCGGTGGGGTCCCGAGGAATACGTATGGTCCGCCTGGAAAATGATCTCCTTGTCGCAGCGCCCCTCGTTGCGCATCCAGAACACCTTTTGATACAAGAACGCGTAGTCCACCGGAATGGTGTCGTCTGACGTTCCATGGATGATGAGCACGTCGCCGCCGAATTTCACCGCTTCCTGCAGCGGCTGATACTGGCCGAGCGAGTCGAAGAATCCTGGAGTGAAGTCATAGCCCAGGTAATCCGAGTACCCGGATTTCACCGCGGTGTCGTACACGTCTCTGCCGGTGATTTTCAAAATATCGCTGAGCGGATATCCGACCGAAGACCACAGCACCAGGCTCTTGACGCGGCGGTCGCGGACGGCCGTCAGAATAGCCACCACGCCCCCGAGGCTGTGCCCGATCAAGGTTACGCGCGTCGGATCGACATCCACGCAGCTCATGCCGTAGTCGAGCACCGTCCGGGTCTGGGCGATCATCGACTCCAGCCCTTCCATCCCGTAGCTCCCGCTGCTCTCGCCGCATCCGGCATAGTCGAAGCGCAGCACCATGTATCCTTCCCGCGCCAGCTCGCGCGCGGTCTTCACGAACAGCCGGTCCACACCGATCCGGCTCCCGACGAACCCGTGGCAGATGATCACCAGCGGAACGCGGTCCTTGCACCGGCCTTCCTTGCCTTCCTGTTTCACCGGATAATGCAGGCTCGCCGCCAGCTCCTCCTGCCCGTGCCGGATCGTAATATTCCGCTCCATCATAACTCCCCCGTCCCCCGAAAAATTATATCATGATAATTCCGATAAGTTTAATGTGATATTGGAATTATCTTATCACCACGGGGTGGAGAGTGTCAATTGAAAAAGCATCTGATGCCCTTTATTCGTAACTGCGGCGGAACATCGAATGGGTTTCCTCCCGGCCTTCCCAACCGGTCAGCAGGCTGTTCTCCGGATTGGCTTCCAGCACGTTCTGCGGATGCCAGCCGCCACGCTCCTCTTTGGACTCCGGCTCATTAAGCCATCCGAAAGCTTCGATCGGTTCCTCGGCCATTTCGCTCGTGAATTCACCCGCTGTCCGGGGCCCGATTCCGTTATCTTCAGCCGCCGGGCCTACGCCCCGCATGCCGTTACCGACATCGACCGGACCTACGCCCCGAAGCTCGTGATCGCTGGGACGATTCATTTGCCCTGCTTGCTGCCCGGGTACAGACGGCTCACTGCCGTCTTTTCCCTTCGTCAATGCCTGTTCGGCGGCTGCTTCGGATCCGTTCAGTGACCCCAGCGCGGCCATTTCCACGATCCATCCTCTGCTCTTGCTGTCCCACACATATTTCTGCTTAAAGTTGTCGCTCACGACAAGGTCACCCCCTGGTCAGATTAAAAAATTTGGTGCATATTGACCTATTGTCACGCGCAGCCGCGCGGATTATTCGAAGGTCTCTAAATGTTCACAATTGAGGAGACGGAAGCGTAACTGCCGGGCTGCGGGACATTGCTGCAGACCATCGCTGCGCCTCATATGAGGCCCTGCCTGCATGGAAACCAGACGCGTGGCAGAAACTAAGCCAACTTATTATTTTACGAGGGGATGGATCATTCATGTGGGACCATGTCATGACGTTTGCCCAGGAAAAACCGCTGTCGATCGTCCTGATCGTCTGCGTCATTATCGCCATCATCTATGTGGCAGTGCACTATGAAATGCTCTTTTTCAAGGAATAGAGGGGCGGCGTCCCTGCGGGGCTGCCTTGCAAACGGCCGGGGCTGTTCCTATACTTGTTGTATATGGAGGAGCGTGCAGAATGACGATCAAGCAAATGATTCAAGAAAATAACCGGCTGCGCGAACGCATGACTCCGGCGAACCGGGATTACGTGGAGGACGTCATCATCGCGGTGCGCAGCACTCGGGCCAACCGGCAGCAGGCCGAGAAGAAGCTGCTCGAAGTGGCTTCGGACGTGCTGAAGGCTCAGGAGACCGGCCGTACGGCGTCCCAGCTGTATGGCGAAGATCCGGCGGAGTATGCCCGCAGCATCACGGATGGGCTGCCGAAGCGCAAAGCCATCGAGGGAGCCGCTTATTACATCCTGATTCCTTGGGCAGCGTTCACGTTTCTGTTTTTGGTTGAGGCGGTGTTCGGATTGATCGCCGAGTGGAGCGGCTATGCAGGGGAACCGATCAATCGGATCAGCCTGCTGGCACTGATCGTGTTGGCTGTAGGCTCGATTCTGCTGACCGAGCTTGTCACCAAGACCCTGAATAAACCAGGCAGCGATGACGGCTCCGGCAAGCCCAAGATCGATTTGAAAGCGATCGGGGTGTACTTGATCATCCTGATCATCGTCATGATCATCGGGTTCTCGATGCGGACCATGCTGCCGGTCTTTACCGTCAACCCATGGGTCAGCCTGGTGATCGGATTGGTTGGCCTGGCCGGGCTGCGGTTTATTTTTCTAAGGAGAGGCTGATTCGGTAAACGAGGCTGACTGGATAAAGATGCCTTGTCCCAACGTTTGGAGTTAGCCTGAATAGCGGAAATCCCCTTTAAGCAGGCAGGTGCTGAATGGCAGCGCTGCGCTTGCTTGAAGGGGATTTTTCGTTTTTATAATATGCGGCAGTCTCTATGACCCACTCATATCCATCCGATAACCATTCCGGCCAAAGCACCGGCAAGAACGACAACCCAAGGCGGCAGCTTCCAGAAGACAAGCAGGATAAACAGCACCAGGGCCAAGGCAAAATCAACCGGCGCCGTAATGGCCGTCGTCCAGATCGGAACATAGAATGCCGCTAACAAGATGCCGACCACCGCAGCGTTGATCCCGATCAGCGCACCTTGCACCCTGGGGCTGTTACGGAGGCTGTTCCAGAACGGCAGCGCTCCGGCAACCAGCAGAAAAGCGGGCAGGAAGATCGCGGTGGTTGCAATCACCGCACCGGTTATGCCGCCGGACATGGCACCGAGATACGCTGCAAAAGTAAACAGCGGGCCGGGAACGGCCTGCGCCGCTCCATAGCCGGCAAGGAAGTCCTCCGGACTCACCCACCCCGTCGGCACGACCTCGCGCTCCAGCAATGGCAAGACCACATGTCCGCCGCCAAACACCAATGACCCCGAGCGGTAGAAGCTGTCGAACATGGCCACCGATTCGATGTCAAACATTTGTCTTAGGAGCGGCAGCGCAACGAGCAGGCCGAAAAACAAAACAAGGCAGCCGATCGCGAAAGGTTTGCCCACCGGCATCCGCAGGCTCGGGCTGCCAGGATCCGGACTCTTCTTGTACAGCCACAGCCCGAGTATGCCTGCGGCGGCAATAATGAGCACTTGAGTATAGGCCGTCGGCCATAATAACACAAGCGCAGCAGAGCCGACGGCGATCGTGACCCGGTACCGGTCGGGGGTCAGTTTTTGACCCATGCCCAGCACTGCCTGAGCTACAATAGCGACAGCCACGATTTTAAGCCCATGAATCCAGCCTGCATTCGCGATATCGAAACCTTGAAGCAATAAGGCGAACAGAACCAGGACGATCACGGAGGGCAGCGTAAAGCCTAACCAGGCCATTACTCCGCCCCATAAGCCCGCCCGGAGGATTCCGATCCCGATTCCGACCTGGCTGCTTGCCGGACCGGGCAAGAACTGGCAGAGGGCTACAAGATCCGCATAGGTTTTTTCGTCCATCCACTTTCTGCGCCGAACGTATTCGTCATGGAAGTAACCTAAATGGGCAATCGGCCCGCCAAAGGAGGTCAGGCCTAATTTGGTGGAGACACGAAGCACCTCCCAGAGTGAGGCTGATTTTGCATTCGTAACCTCGAAGGGTTGTTGTGGTTCAGGGTTCAAGCCAATCGCTCCCTAACGTTATTTTTGTGGTGCTTGCTGCCGGTAAATCAAATTCATCATAATCGTTGTATGTTGTAGGTGGATTAAATGAGCATTAACCATCTGTCTCCAAATCAATCGCTAAAAGTTTACAAGTCGGAAACAAGTTGAGATCAAAGCGAAACAACCTTCGGGTAATATGATCATATACCAAAAAGGAGGTTGAACACATCATGAAAAAAACAGTTACCGCGGCCACAGCCGCTGCCCTTATGATTGCCCTTACCCTGCAAACCGGAGCCGGAGCGGTGCATGCCGCCACCGCGCAGCCTGCCGCTTCCAAAACGGCCGTCACGGCCGCCGTCTCGGCCAAAACGAAGCATGCCAACGCCATTTACAACCACATGATGGAGCTGCTGAAAAAACCTGCGAAGCAGGCAGAGGCACTGGCCTATATGGAGAAAAACATTTATCAGGTGACGCCGTATCAGGCGATGCTCATGGCCCTTAAGATGGAGAATGCTGAAAACGCCAATCTGGAAGCGTGGAACCAGAAATTTTACAAAGACAATGTACAGCGCAGCCTCATGAAGCTGATGAAGCAAGGCGACGACCTGACTTCCCTGATCAATAAGACGAGCGACAAAAACCTGAAGGCCCTCTTCAAAGGCGCCCGCGACAGCGGCTACCGTCTGGAGACGGCGGAAGGCATGTTCTATCTGGTGTTGGATTACCCGCGCTTCCAGAAGGTTCGCCCTTACGTGACCAACGATATCAAGCGCTATATCGATATCATGACGGCGGAGACGAAAGAGCGCTTTGCCAGTGATGCGGCGCTGTCGATCAGCTGGCAGGAAGTCATTAAGCGTGCCCAGACCCAGGAAGCGTTCGTGAAGTCGTATCCGAAATCCAACCGGGTGACCCAGGTCAAAGCGCTGTACCAGCTGTATTTGTCCATCAGCATGAACGGCCTCAACAACACGCCGATGTTCGACTATGTCAGCAAAAAAATCGATCCGAAGGCCAAAGCCGCGCTGGAAGCTGCCGTCAGCAAAGGAAACCCGGCCACGAGCGGTTACCTGAAACGCATCAAGGGATTCCTGGACGTCGTGAACAAAAACAACAACACCCTGACGCCGGAAGTCCGGAACTATATCAACTCCGCGCTGAAATAAAACCCTTCATCGGACGAAACATTTATCGGCTGAAACATCAACCGGATAAAAAATCGCCTATCGGCGTACATTCAAGAAGCCAGGCCTCTTTTAGCGGAAGTTCTAATTTGCGATATGAGGAAGCCATATCTAAATATGAAAAGGGAGACCGCTGCGATGGTTGCAGGGTCTCCCTTTGTTTGTGGTTATGTCAGCCGGAAGCGGAGTGCTCCCACATTACACGGTGTACCAATGGGGCGAGCATATCACCCACCGCTAGGTATCATCCGCTCTTTTAGATCAGCATGTTATACAGGCTGGAATCCTTGTTCAGCTCGGTATATTTGAGCCCTTTCCGGTTCATGCGCTCAATGAGCGGCTCATAATCCTCGCGGCTGTTCAGCTCGATGCCAACGAGCGCTGGTCCGTTCTCTTTGTTGTGCTTTTTCGTATACTCGAAGTTGGTGATGTCGTCTCCCGGCCCGAGCACATCTTCCAAAAACTCGCGGAGCGCGCCGGATCGCTGCGGGAAATTGATCATAAAATAGTGCTTGATGCCTTCGTACATGAGCGAGCGCTCCTTGATCTCCTGCATCCGGTCGATGTCGTTGTTGCCGCCGCTGATGATGCAGACGACCGTCTTGCCGCGGATTTCATCCCGGTACAGGTCCAGCGCCGCGACCGGCAGCGAGCCTGCGGGCTCGACGACGATCGCATTTTCGTTGTACAGCTCCAGGATGGCCGTGCAGGCTTTGCCTTCCGGCACTTTGACGACGTCGTCGAGCAGGCGGGAGCAGATATCGTACGGGGTGTCGCCCACCCTTTTTACGGCAGCTCCGTCGACGAACTTGTCGATCTCGTCCAAGGTAACGACGCCCTGCTGAGCCAGCGCCTCGCTCATCGATGCCGCGCCTTCCGGTTCGACGCCGATCACCTTGGTCGCCGGGCTGACCGTCTTGATGTATGTCGCCACGCCAGCCGCCAGTCCGCCGCCGCCGATCGTGACAAATACATGGTCTGCGGCCGAATCCAGGCTTTCCATCACTTCCATCGCAATCGTACCATTACCCGCAATGATCTTCGGCTCATCAAACGGATGGATAAACGTCATGCCCTCGCGGTCGCAGGCCTTGATCGCCTCTGCGTAGGCGTCGTCGAACGTGTCTCCGGTCAGAATGACTTCCACGTTACTGCCGCCAAAGCGCTTAACCTGCTTCACCTTCTGATTCGGGGTCGTGCTCGGCATGTAGATTTTCCCGTGAATATTCAGCGCATGGCAGGAAAAGGCCACCCCCTGCGCATGGTTGCCCGCACTCGCGCACACGATGCCCTTCGCCAGCTCCTCCGGCGACAGGCTGCGGATCATATTGTAGGCCCCACGGATCTTGAAGGAACGCACAACCTGCAGATCCTCCCTTTTCAAAAACACGTTGCAATCGTATCTCGCCGACAGGACCGGATCCCGCTGCAGCGGCGTCCGCACGATAACTTCCCGCAGGACGTGATGCGCCCGGACGATATCTTCCATGCTGACGGTCCGGGGCTTGTCTGCCGCGCTTCCTCTCTCAACGTTCATGACGGTGACTCCTTCGGCCCCAGCTGAAGGCTGAGCCTGCGTTTTCTTACCGGTATCTTTCATCTCTTGTTCTCTCCTCACTCCGCTAACCCTCTTTTTAAACGGAAGACTTCTTGGGGCTGATCTGCGGTGATAACGCCTCGCATCCATCTGTCGTTCTGGTGCGGCAATATCCCGCTTTTGGTATAAAAAAAGACCCTGCCCGCTGAAAAAAGCTTTCCCTAATATACGGCCTGTCTATTTGTAGCATGAAAGGATTGACGTTTTTTATTACTCAGTAACTTAACGCTTTTGCGGTTTTTTTTCAAGAGGCTCTCTCCCGGCGGGCGCCTATTTTTGATGGCGGTTTTCCCTATTTGCGCCAACCACCGGTTTGACAGCAAATAAAAAAGCCCTTCCACTCGCTCCGCGGTGGAAAGGCCATCAGCTACTGTTTTCCGGAAAGCCAATCGGTAAGCATGTCGACATCGGAGGCCGAGGCATGCCGCAGCGAAATTTTGTCTCCGGATTTACCGGACGCTACCGCCACTTTCAGCGTGGCCAGCTCTTTTCCCGCCTGGAATGGAGTCTGCGAGGTTTTGTGCCACTGTACCTTGGAAATCGGGATCAGTACGGTTTTCTCGGAAAAGCTCCCATAGCGGATGTGAAGCTGGTTCTCCTCCCGGCTCCAGGCCGCCTTCCGGTATTCCAAGGATGACGCTCCCCAGGCAAAGAGGGGAAGAACCCATGCAAGCCACCGCCAAATGCCGGGCGCGAGCAACCATGCGGCTGCCGCCAGCAGGATACAGATGAGGACGGGTAACACGGTATAGGAACGATAAGATTTACGGCCGACCGGGTTCCAGGTCTGCGGCAGGCGGAAGCCGGGCAGAAACGCTGCCATCCGCATCGGAAGCTCGTCATAACGGACAAGCGGGAACAAATCGACGGCCTTTTTCTCCTCATCCGAGCTGCCTGCGATGACCATTCGAACCGAAGCCCGGCGAAACAGCTTGTGCAGCGGGTTTTGGGTGATGCGGATCGCCTGAATCCGGTGCGGCTTGATGACGGTTCTTTTCCTTTCCAAAATCCCCCGCTCGATGGTTAGCGTGCGGCCCTCGGCCTCAACCCGAAAGCCGAACTCCAACAGGAAGGCGCCTGCAAACGCGAGCAGCCAGGAAAGGACCACCAGGATGACGATGAGCCCCGGGATTCCGAGGACCATCAGCCGCGGGGACAGCTGATCCCATATCGGCGTATCCCTCACCCATTCATCCCACAGCTTCAAGCCTCCCCCCACGATCACCATCCAGAGGATCGCGAATTTGCCGCTCGTTGTGCTTAGAATCAGCGTTTGGCCCAGTGACAGCCGCATGCTGTTCAGGGGAGCGGTGTTCGGCCGTTCAGCCTGAACAAGGGAATCACCGGACGACGACGTTTCCGACTTCGCCTCCTCCGGGTCCGCCATGCCGATCTCTCGCTGAATCCGGGCAGCTTCCGCTGCAGATATCGAACTGAGCACGGCCTCCGGCTCTTCTTTTCCCCCGGACGTCTCCATTTCCAAGCGAACGAGCCCGAACATTCGATCATACAGGCTGACCGTGATATCCAGGGATTGGATGCGTTCCTTGGTGATCCATATTTTTCGGCGGACCCACAGCCCTTGTTCCATATAAAGGACGCCGTCCTCCACCCGGTACACAAAACGGCGCCAGCGCAGCCAAGCGAAGACAATCAGCATGATCGCAGCCGCGGCAATGACGCAAACCGTCAGCACGATGCGGTCGATCTCTTTTCCAAATACGCGATGGATCAGAAAAATACAGAACGGGATCAAAGGCAGCAACCCTGCCAGTTCCTTCCCGGAATGAATCAGAAAGTACAGAATGGATACAGGATGCAGCCGCCTGTTGATCGTCAGGGGTCCTGGGTTAGAGCTCACCGTCCGTCCCTCCTGCCCAATCCGAAATCTGCTTGCGTATGTTCTCAGCTTCGTGCTCTGACAATGCAGGAATGCGATGGCTGCCGGCTGCGGTGGAGAACGTGACGGTGGATAGACCATAGATCTTCTGGATCGGCCCTTGCTTGGAGTCCACATGCTGAATACGTACCATCGGGATCAACGTTTTCCTACGCACCCAGACGCCGTGATTCAGCTCCACGTTCTTTTCCGTAATCTCATATCGCCAGAACCGGTATAGCAAACCGGGCAGCACCGCCAGCTCAAGCACGATGAACAACAGGACGGCGGCCGCACTCCATCCCGCAATCCATACAGGCCAGCCGTAAGCCATCGTCAGCCATAGAAGCCCAATGATCAGCACAACACTGATCGCGCTGGCGATCCACCCTTCCATTCTTCGCGCTTGTACAGCCCTCGGATCGATCCGTTTCATGACTTCCTTCCTCCTTCCGCAGACGAATCCGCTGGATGAGAGGGACGGTGGACGGCCGACAGAAACAGGTCGACAAGCTCCGCCGCGTATTCCGAAAGGTCCAGACCGGGGTTGACGAGCAGCTGGTTCGCGACGCCGTCAATGGCGCTGCGGATGGCCGCTGCAGCCACACGTTCGGAGCGTTTGGTAAACGCCTTGAACTCCCCGGTCTCCTGCCCCCATCGCAATATTTCGATAAGAGGCTCCAGGATCAAGTCATCGGAGGCGCCTCCGAACTTAAGCTTTCCGTCCGTCGTACGCGCATTCGTGACGACCTCCGTTAAAGCAACGATATAATCGCGGTGCGCACCCATAAATTCCAGGTTCGACTCGATATAAGCCTTCAGCATACCGCTTGGTGTCGTTTGCCCCTCGACTCGCGGAGACATGAAGCGCGCTCCGGCATCAAAGACCTCATGGACGATTTGCTCCATTAACTCATCCTTGCTGGCAAAATGGTAGGTGAACACGCCCTTGCTTACATTGGCACGCTTGACGATTTGTCCCACCGAGGCTTGGGCGTAACCAAGCTCAGCAATCGCATGGATCGCGACCTCCACGATCTGCTGCCTTCTCTTTGATTGTTCCATGGATTCCCCTGCCCCTCTTGGAAATCACCTGCTTCGTAGATTCCAACCGAATCGTACGACTGTACTAATTAGTTTAGTACGTGTGTACTAAACTGTCAATATCAAGGCGATTGATGCAGCATGGAACGGCTAGAAAGTTGGTAACTGGGGCAACTGAGGTCCTATACACCTTGAAGATCTCATCTATCATGATTCATGAATGTGTGGATTTATTGTGATGGTTAAACATAAAAAAAAGGCCCACGAAATAATGATGACAGTCAAGCTGTCACCAATTCATTGCTATAATCAAAGTACAAGCAGATGGATTTTACAATTTAGTAAGAAAAAGGAGGATGATTCATCATGAAGCCAAGCATATCCGTCTTGACCCTGGGTGTAGACGATTTGGAAAGAGCCTTGACCTTTTACCGGGATGGCCTGGGGCTGCCCACGGAAGGCATTATCGGAACAGAGTTCGAGCACGGCGCCGTCGCGTTCTTTGACCTTCAGGCCGGGGTGAAGCTGGCTGTCTGGAAAAGGGAGGACCTCGTCCACGACGCCAACATCAAACGTACGGCCCCCAGCAGTGCGGAGTTTTCGATCGGCCACAACGTCTCCAGCAAGGAAGAGGTCGATCAAGTGATGGAACAGGCGCGTCAGGCGGGAGCTACCATCACCTCACCCGCGCATGATACGTTCTGGGGAGGATACTCCGGTTATTTTCAGGACCCCGACGGGCACCTGTGGGAAGTCGTCTGGAATCCCGCCTGGGAGTTTCCAGTGGAGTAAAGAGAACGGAATTCCAACGCAACAGAAAAGGCTGCCGGGTGAGTCCCTAGCAGCCTTTTCCCCAATTTAAAACGAATCATTCAGTTTTGCTGATAAAATGGCGCTCAAACCAGGCGGTCGCCGCATCAATCTCCAGCTTGCTCAGCTGGTGTCCGTAATTTGCCCAATGCAGCTCTGAATCCGCACCGGCGTCAGACAGCAGCGAATGGAGCTCTTCGGTTTCGCTGATAGAGCATATTGGGTCATTCGTCCCTGCCCCGATAAATACCGGAACGCCGGTTAGGTCAGGCAGCTCCTTCCCGCGCAGCGGAACCATCGGATGCAGCAGAACCGCGCCCTGCAGGGCGTCGCTGTAATGGAACAGCAGGCTTGCGGCAATGTTGGCGCCGTTGGAGAAGCCGACCGCCACCATCCGGTTCCGATCGATAGAATATTGCGCTGCCGCCTCATCCAAAAAGGCCTTCAGCTCATGCGTGCGCGCAACCAAATCTTCCTCGTCGAATACCCCTTCAGCCAGTCTCCGGAAGAAACGCGGCATACCATGCTCCAGGACATTGCCCCGCACACCAAGCACTGAGGCTCCAGGCGCTATCATTTCCGCGATCGGGAGCAAATCCCGCTCATTTCCACCCGTTCCGTGAAGAAGAACCAAAACGGGTGCCTCCGGCCGACTTCCCTGCTGAAAAATATGCTTCATACTCATCATTGTACGCCTCCCAACGCACGGACCTGAATGTCCGGCAAAATATGTTCAATCACTTCACGCTTCGGCTCATACCACTCGGGCAGCATGAGATGTGTACCCAATTCCGCTTCCGGCTCGTCTCGCGCAAACCCTGGCGGATCTGTGGCGATCTCAAACAAAATGCCACCCGGTTCGCGGAAATACACCGCGTTAAAATACTGACGGTCGATGATCTGTGTCGGACGAAGTCCCGCTTCCTCCACCAGACTTCTCCACGCCTCATGCTCGGCAAAGTCCTTGGCACGCCAGGCGATATGATGCACCGTACCGGCACCGCCGGTCCCCCACTCTTCCTGACCGATATTCACGTCGATGATGTTGCCGATGTCGCCGGTGCTGCGGTAACGCATCAAACCTTGGTCTTCGCCGATTTTGGCCAGTCCGAGGATTTCTTCCAGAACCAGCATCGTCTGCTTAGGGTTATTGCTTCCCAAAACAGCTCCGCCAAATCCCTTAATGGCATGCTCTACCGAGACCCCGCTGAAGGACCAACGGCTTGGTGCCCCCCCGGCCCGCTCCACCAATTCAATCTGCAGACCGGAAGGGTCTTTGAATTGAAGGTACGTTTCTCCGAATCTTTCCGTCGTGCCGAACGCCAAACCCAGAGAGCTCAGACGCTGCATCCAGAAATCCAGGCTTCCCGGAGGAACGGCGTACACTGTCGTTTTCACCTGTCCGCTGCCAATGGTGCCTGTCCGGCTACTGTCCCTCGGAAAAAACGTTATAATCGTCCCCGGATTGCCGTGCTCGTTGCCAAAGTACAGATGGTACACGTTTGGCGCATCGAAGTTAATCGTCTTCTTCACCAGTCGAAGTCCGAGCACCCCGGCGTAAAAATCAACGTTCTCCTGGGCGTTGTTCACGAATGCGGTAATGTGGTGGATCCCTGTCGTCTGCAGCATGGTTTGAAACCTCCTCTGTGCTCTCTGAATTTTAAAACTTTTTCTTCGGCGTTTACTACTTCCAAAGCTCATCTGAATTTATTTTAATATTAAGATTTATAAATACATAATATATGATGTTGAGACTTTTGGCAAGGGGGTATTTAAAAAGTGATGGGATGAACAACAAAAGGCGCCCCTTCGGTCGTGAATCGGCCTCGGAACGCCTTGTATCTCAGACCCGGCAAAATGAACCGGGCAACCTCTCTAGCGAAACATCTTTATTTCCCGCTCTTCCCTAACGCCTTGGCGGCGATGTCCGTGCGGTTCTGCTTGCCCTCGAAGGTAATCTTCTCGGCCTGCGCATACGCCTTGGCGCGGGCTTCGGCGATGTCGGCCCCCAGGCCGACGACGCCCAGCACGCGGCCGCCGCTTGTGACGAACTCGCCCTGCTCGTTCTTTGCGGTTCCCGCATGGAACACGAGGGCATCGGCCGCGTCGACCTGATCCAGCCCCTGAATTGGCAGTCCCTTCGGATACGAAGCGGGATAGCCGCCCGAAGCGAGCACGACGCACACGGCGGCCTCATCGCTCCACTCGATGTCGATATCGGCCAGTGTGCCGTTCACGGCCGCCAGAAAAATGTCGAGCAGATCCGTCTTCAGCCGCGGCAGCACGACCTGGGTCTCCGGGTCGCCGAAGCGGGCGTTGAACTCGATCGTGGTCGGGGTGCCGTCCGGCTGGATCATCAGCCCGGCGAAGAGCACGCCGCGGAACGGCCGGCCTTCGGCCACCATCGCTTTGGCGGTCGGCTTGATGATGTTTTCGACAGCGGCCTCAATGATGGCCGGATCCACATGCGGCAGCGGCGAATAGGTGCCCATGCCGCCCGTGTTCGGACCCTTGTCTCCGTCAAACACCGGCTTATGGTCCTGCGCAGCCGCCATCGGCCGCACCGTCTCACCGTCGACAAAGGACAAAATCGACATTTCCTGCCCCTGCAGAAACTGCTCGATGACGACCTGAGCGCCGGATTCGCCGAATACTTTGGCGACCATGATGTCGTGGAGCGCTTTTTCCGCTTCCTCCATCGTAAACGCCACGGTGACGCCCTTCCCTGCGGCAAGCCCGTCCGCCTTAATGACGATCGGTGCCTGCTGTGACTGCAAATAAGCGGATGCTTCCTCGTAATTGTCGAATTTGCGGTAAGCCGCCGTAGGAATGTTGTATTTATGCAGCAGGTCCTTCATGAACGTTTTGCTGCCCTCAATTTCAGCCGCCTTGCGGTTGGGCCCGAATACCGGAATATTTTTCGCCTCAAAAGCATCCACAATGCCGTCTGCGAGCGGATCGTCCGGTCCGACGACGACCAATCCCACTTCTTTCGTCAAAGCAAAGTCCGTCAGCTTGTCGAATTCATTGACCTGAATCGGCACGCATTCGGCGATCTGCCCGATCCCCGCATTTCCCGGGGCACAGTAGATCCGTCCCGCCTTCGGGCTCTTATGCAGCGCCCATACGATGGCATGCTCGCGGCCCCCGCCGCCAATCACCAAAATATCCATGTCCGCCTCCCGTTTCTTCGTTTATGCGTATTAATTTATCATCAGAAACCTATAACATTAGCGTCATCCTACCGCCAAAATACGATGTCGACACCCTTTATAGCAGACAGCCGCGTTCAGCGGAGATTTTGAAGACGGGAAGTCTTACCCCAAACCTCTGAAACGCGGCTATCTCAGCCCTTTTCACTTTTCAATGCATGACGGCAGTTAATTTACAAATGACGGTAGTGACTTTACCCCAGCCGGGAATGCGAAATCCTGGCTTAGTGTTTAAAATGTCTCACGCCCGTAAACACCATCGCAATGCCGTGTTCGTTCGCGACTTTGATAGATTCCTCGTCTCTGACGGAACCGCCTGGCTGAATGACCGCCGTGATCCCGGCTTTGGCCGCCAGCTCCAGTGTATCGCCCATCGGGAAAAATGCATCGGAAGCGAGCACCGCTCCCTTGGCTTTGCCGCCGGCCTGCTCGATGGCGATTTTGGCGGAGCCGACGCGGTTCATCTGGCCCGCACCCACGCCAACGGTCATGTTGTCCGCGGCCAGCACGATCGCGTTGGACTTCACATGCTTCACAACCTTCCAGCCGAACAACAGCTGCTTCAGCTCCTCTTCCGACGGCGCACGGTCCGTTACCACTTTCAGATCGGCTTCGTCCAGCGAATGCACATCGCTTTCCTGCACGATCATGCCGCCGTCGATCGACGTGACGACAAATTGGCTGGTCCGTTCCTTGGCGGAGCCGAATTCGCCCATTTTCAGCAGACGGATGTTCTTCTTCTTCGTCAAAATTTCGAGTGCCTCATCGGTGAAGCCCGGTGCCAGCACGATTTCCAGGAAAATTTCGCTGAGCAGCTCCGCGGTATCGCTGTCGATGATGCGGTTAGCCGCGACGATGCCGCCGAAAATGGAAGTCGGGTCCGCGCTGTAAGCTTTTTTATAAGCTTCCAAAACGCTTTCGCCCGTGCCTACGCCGCAAGGATTCATATGCTTGACCGCTACGACAGCCGGCTCGTCGAATTCTTTGACGATCTGCAGCGCCGCGTTGGCGTCGTTGATGTTGTTGTACGACAATTCCTTGCCGTGCAGCTGCTCGGCAGTCGTGATGGTTCCGGATGGAGCGAGCGGTTTGCGGTAGAACGCCGCCTTCTGGTGCGGATTTTCGCCATAGCGAAGGTCCTGGATCTTCTCGTAAGTGACCGTCAAACGCTCAGGAAGAGGATCGCCTGTGACGTTCGACAAATAATCGGAAATGAGAGCATCGTATGCGCCGGTGTGGCGGAAAACTTTGGCTGCAAGCCGTTTGCGCGTCTCCAAGGTCGTATCTCCGTTCTCGCGGATTTCCGCAAGCACGGTGCCGTAGTCTGCCGAATCGACAACCACGCTGACAAACGCATGATTTTTGGCTGCCGAACGAAGCATGGTCGGACCGCCGATGTCGATATTTTCGATCGCATCTTCATAAGTGACGTCCGGTTTGGCAATCGTCTCCTGGAACGGATACAGGTTTACGACCACCAAATCGATGTAGTCCAGGCCCAGCTCTTTCATCTGCTGCTGATGCTCTTCGCTGTCACGGACAGCCAGAAGGCCGCTGTGTACCGCCGGATGAAGCGTCTTAACGCGTCCATCCAAAATTTCCGGAAACCCGGTTACTTCGGAAATGCCGATGACCGGCACGCCTTCCTGTGCCAGCAGGCTTTTGGTGCCCCCTGTCGAAATAATTTCCACGCCCAATGCAGACAGCTCGCGGCAAAAATCCACGATGCCCTTCTTATCCGATACGCTGACCAGCGCTCTTTTAATACTCACGATATGCTCCTCCTTTATGTGTAAAAACGATAACTTTCGCTCGAAGCTCATTTATTTCCCGAGAAATATCGAAAAGATTCCCCGGCATCCGCCGGAAGCGGGCCGAGCCGACAAAACCGTCAAATCCCTCCACAAAGCGCACTTTTTGCCCGATAACGGCCGAGGACCTTGCGGAAACTCCGAAATTTATCATTTAAAACGAAAAAGCCGCTGACAGCCGCCGCCATTCGTGTCGGAACCGCGGCAGTTGTCCTTTATCCCCTTACCCTATCTCTATATCTTTTTGTGTTGTCACCACTCCAACCAATCACGTCAAGGCATTATCCCTTAAGCAGCGTGGCTTTCCTGCCCTCCAGCTTCACTCTACCCTGGGCAAAAAGAGCAACGACCTGCGGGTACAGCTCCTGTTCCACGGCATGCACCGCCTGCGCAAAGGACTCCTCCGTCTCATGCTCGGCCACCTCGATCGCCCGCTGGGCGATAATCGGCCCGGTATCCATGCCCCCGTCCACAAAATGCACGGTCACGCCGCTCAGCTTGACGCCGTAGTCCAGCGCTTGCCCGATCGCGTTCGTCCCGGGAAATGCCGGGAGCAGCGACGGATGAATGTTAATCAGGCGTCCCGCATATTTGTCGACGATCACGGAAGTCAGCAGACGCATGTAACCTGCCAGCACGACCAGATCGATCTCCAGCTCCTCGAGCTTGGCGACGATTTCCGCCTCATATTCCTCGCGCGATCCGTACTGTTTGGGAACAAACAGATGCGCGGGAATGCCAAGGCGCTCCGCCCGGCCGACGACAGGGGCCGCCGGTTTGTCGCATACGAGCAGCTCCACCGTCGCGCCGCCGAGCCTTCCCTCAGCGGACGCTTCGGCCAATGCCTGAAAATTGCTTCCCGTTCCGGAAGCAAACACAGCAATCCGGTAGCCGCTCATTAAACATCGGCTCCCGTAAAGGTCACAACCGACTCGCCCGGCGTTACCGACCCGATGATATATGCTTCCTCGCCGCTCGCCTTGAGCAGCTCCAGCGCCTGCTGCGCATCGCCTTCGCTGACGACAAGGACAAGCCCGATGCCCATGTTGAATGTGGTGAACATATCGCGGTTGGCAATGCTGCCCTTGCTCTGCATCAGCTCAAAGATCGGCAGGATCGGCCAGGAACCGTAACGGATGTCCACGTTAACGTTCGCAGGCAGCATGCGCGGAATGTTCTCGATGAATCCGCCGCCGGTGATGTGCGCCATCCCTTTCACGTTGACCTTTTCCAGCAGAGCCAGCAGAGGCTTCACATAGATCTTGGTCGGTGTCAGCAGGACGTCGCCCAGCTTGCCGCCCAGTTCAGGGATTTCATCGTGCAGGCTGTAGCCGGACTGTTCAAGCAGCAGCCTGCGCACCAAGGAGAAGCCGTTGCTGTGCACACCGCTCGCCGCAATGCCGATGACTGTATCTCCAGGAGCGATGGACGCACCGTTGATAATTTTGCTCTTATCGACAACGCCGACTGTAAAGCCCGCGATATCGTATTCGCCTTCGGCGTACATGCCGGGCATCTCGGCGGTTTCTCCGCCGATCAGCGCGCAGCCGGACTGATGGCAGCCTTCGGCGATGCCGGCCACGATCGCTTCGATCTTCTCCGGCACGACCTTGTCGCATGCCAAGTAGTCTAGGAAAAACAGCGGCTCTGCCCCCTGCACCACGATGTCGTTGACGCACATGGCCACCGCATCGATCCCGATCGTGTCATGGCGGTCCATGGCGAAGGCGATTTTCAGCTTGGTGCCGACCCCGTCCGTTCCGGAAACGAGCACGGGCTCCTCATATTTGTCCTTGTTCAGGCCGAACAGCGCCCCGAAACCGCCAAGATCCGTCATCACTTCCGGACGGAACGTCCGCTTCACGTGCTTCTTCATCCGTTCTACCGCTTCATTCCCTGCCGCGATATCCACACCGGCATTTTTATAAGCCTCAGACACTCCCACGACACTCCTTTATCGTATGCTCCGCCTGTATTTTAAGCGGGTAAAGTATTCATAGCCTGAATTCATCCACGGGAAAATCAAACTTTCGGCCCGGCAATGCCATCGGCGATCAGTAATCGCACAGCATTCCAAGACCATTAGCAGCTGCAGCCAAACTTCTCTTCACCGTTAAAATCCAGATTCGTCGGATAATCGTTGTCGAAACAAGCCAGGCACAGCCCGCCCTTGTAATCATCCGCATTGTTGCCGGCGATCGCGGTGATCAGACCCTCCGGGCTAAGAAACGCCAGTGAATCGGCGTTAATTTCCCGGCAGATTTCTTCCACCGACTTGCTTGAGGCGATCAATTCGCGCCGGTCCGGCGTGTCGATGCCGTAAAAGCACGGATTTTTAAAAGGCGGCGACGTAATCCGCACATGCACTTCGAGCGCCCCGGCGTCGCGAAGCAGGTTCACGATCCGGCGGGAGGTCGTGCCGCGGACGATCGAATCGTCGATCATGACGACACGCTGTCCCTCGACCACGCGCCGCACGGCGCTGAGCTTCATCTTGACGCCCTGCTCGCGCAGCTCCTGGCTCGGCTGGATAAAGGTGCGGCCCGTATATTTGTTTTTGATAAGTCCCATCTCGTACGGGATTCCCGTCTGCTCCGCGTAACCAATCGCCGCGGAAATACTGGAATCCGGTACCCCGGTTACGATGTCGGCGTCGACAAACGATTCGATCGCCATCCGGCTGCCCATCCGCTTGCGGGCGGCGTGCTGGTTCGAGCCGTTCATGTCGCTGTCCGGGCGGGCAAAATAGATGTACTCCATCGCGCACAGCGATTTGCGGTGCTTTTTCTCCTCGAACCGGTCTTCATGAAGCCCGTCTTTGTCGAGAATAAGCAGCTCGCCCGGCTCGATGTCGCGGATCAGCTCCGCTCCGATCGTCTCGAGCGCGCAGGTCTCGGAGGCGAAAATATATGCATCCCCGAGCTTGCCCATGGTTAGCGGCCGCAGCCCGTGCGGATCCGACGCGACCAGCAATCGGTCATTCGTCATGATCAGAAACGCGTAGCCGCCGACGATGCGGTTGAACGCGTCTTTGGCCGCAGAGACGAAATCTTTGGGTGAACGCGCGATCAGATGCGCGATAACCTCCGTGTCGCTCGTCGTCTGGAAGATCGACCCGCCTTCCTCCAGCTCGCGCCGGATTTGCGGGGCGTTCACGATGTTGCCGTTGGTCGCCACGGCCAGGTCGCCGTCGCGGTACTTGAACACCAGCGGCTGCGCGTTCGTCAGCTTGCTGTCGCCGCTCGTCGAATAGCGCACGTGGCCGATGGAGATGTCCCCGGTCAGGGAAGCCATCATGTCTTTGTCGAATACCTCTTTGACGAGACCCATGCCGCGGTGGTAGTGAAACTCTTTGCGGTCACTGACACACATTCCCGCGCTTTCCTCCCCGCGGTGCTGCAGGGCATGCAGCCCGTAGTAGGACAAAGAAGCGGCGTCCGGGTGTCCATAGACCCCGAACACGCCGCATTCTTCTTTTAATTTGTCGAACAGCCCATCTTTGCCCGAGCCTTCGTTATAGTAGTCTCCCGTCCACAGCGTTTGCGGTGTTACTTCATGAGACATGGAATCGCATCCTCCCAGACCTGCTTCAAGCCTCCTACACTTTCGTTCACGGCCGAAGCACCGTTGATGTCAACCACCAGACTGCCGCCTTCCACGATGCCGATTTCGGTAACCGGCACGCCTTGACCTTCAATATAAGCTTTCAGCTGCTCTGCCTTGTCCCGGGATGCCGAGAGCAGGATGCGGGATTGGGATTCGCTGAACAGAGCCAGGTCCGGACGCAGGTCCGTTTCGACATGCACCTGTGCGCCCAGCGAACCGCTGATGCAGGACTCGGCCAGCGCCACCGCGAGGCCGCCCTCGGACAGGTCGTGCGCCGACTGTACGAGTCCTTGCTGGATCGCACCCAGCACGGAAGACAGCAGTTTTTTCTCCGTGTCCAGGTCGAGCACCGGAGGACGTCCTTCCGTTGCCCCATGAACGACGTATTGGAACTCGCTGCCGCCCAGCTCCGCTTTCGTGTCGCCGAGCAGGAAGATGACGTCGCCTTCTTGTTTGAAGCCTTGTGTCGTAATATGATCCGTATCATGCACCAGACCGACCATGCCGACGACCGGCGTCGGGTAGATCGCTCCGCTGGCGTTTTCATTGTACAAGCTGACGTTACCGCCGATAACCGGCGTATCCAGCACGCGGCAGGCTTCGGCCATGCCGTCCACCGCACGCTCCATCTGCCAGAAAATATCCGGCTTCTCCGGACTGCCGAAGTTCAGGTTGTCCGTGATCGCCAGCGGCTCGGCGCCGGAGCAAACGATGTTCCGCGCGGCTTCGCTGACTGCGATGCGGCCGCCGACTTCCGGATCGAGATACACGTAGCGCCCGTTGCAGTCGGTCGTCATCGCGAGGCCTTTGCGCGTGCCTTGGATCGTAACCACTGCCGCGTCGGACCCTGGACGGACCGCCGTGCTCGTGCGGACCATGTAATCGTACTGATTGTATACCCAGGCTTTGCTGGCGACCGTCGGGGAAGCCAAAACCTGCTTCAGAGCGCCGCCCAGGTCTTTCACTTCTTCGTAGCGAAGCGTATCGACGCCGGCGTTTGCTTCATAATAAGCAGGCACGCTCGACGGCTTGTTGTATACCGGGCACTCGTCGACGAGTGCAGTCACCGGCATGTCGCCGACCACTTCGCCGTGGTGGAACAGCTTCAGGCGGCCGTCGTCGGTCACTTTGCCGACCTTTGCGCAGATCACGCCCCAGCGCTCGAAAATTTCCATCGCCTGCGCTTCGTCCTTCGGCTCGACAACGAACAGCATGCGTTCCTGAGATTCGGAGAGCATCATTTCGTACGGCGTCATGCCTTCTTCACGCTGCGGCACCTGGTCGAGGTACAGCTCCAGGCCGTTGCCCGCCTTGCTCGCCATCTCCGCGCTGGAACAGGTCAAGCCGGCTGCGCCCATGTCCTGAATGCCAAGCACGATCCCGGAATCGATCAGTTCCAGGGTCGACTCCATCACCAGCTTCTCCATGAACGGGTCGCCGACCTGAACGGCCGTCTTCTTCGCTTCCGACTCTTCACTGAGCTCAACCGAAGCAAATGTCGCGCCATGAATGCCGTCGCGGCCGGTCGGAGGACCTACATAAAAGACCGGATTGCCTACACCTTTTGCCACGCCGCGCTGAATTTTGTCGTGGTCGATCAGACCAACGCACATGGCGTTGACCAGCGGATTGCCGTCGTAGCTGTTGTCGAACATCACTTCGCCGGCCACCGTCGGAATGCCGATGCAGTTGCCGTATCCGGCGATGCCGGCCACGACATGCTCGAACAGATACTTCACGCGGTCGCTTTCAAGCTTGCCGAAGCGCAGCGAGTTGAGCAGCGCCACAGGTCTTGCGCCCATCGAGAAAATGTCGCGGATGATGCCGCCCACGCCGGTCGCGGCGCCTTGGTAAGGCTCCACCGCGGAAGGATGGTTATGGCTTTCGATTTTGAACACGACCGCCTGGTTGTCGCCGATGTCGACAATGCCCGCGCCTTCGCCCGGTCCCATCAGGACCCGCGGACCGCTGGTCGGGAAGCGGCGCAGCAGCGGCTTCGAATTTTTGTATGCACAGTGCTCAGACCACATGACGCTGAACACGCCGATTTCGGTATAGTTCGGCTGACGTCCCATAAAGGAGCAGATCAGCTCGTATTCACTGTCCGATACCCCAAACTGCTGATAGATTTTCTGTTCCGCAATCTGTGCTGCGGTCGGTTCCTTAGCGGACACTTGCTGCGCCATGGGTATCCCTCCAAGCCTTCAAAATGGATGTAAACATACGCTTGCCGTCCTCAGAGCCGAGCAGGGAGTTCACTGCGCGTTCCGGGTGCGGCATCATGCCGACGACGTTGCCGCGCTCATTGCAGATGCCGGCGATATCCAGAACGGAGCCGTTTGGATTGCTGCTGTAAGTGAAGACGATTTGGTTATTTTCCTGAAGACGCGCGAGCGTCTCTTCATCACAATAGTAATTCCCTTCGCCGTGGGCGATCGGAATGACAATTTCTTCATTTTCGCTAAAGTCGGTCGTAAACGGCGTGCGGTTGTTCGCCACCTTCAGCACCGTGTCATGACAGAGGAACTTCATGGACGTGTTGCGCAGCAGCGCGCCAGGCAGCAGCCCCGCTTCCGTCAAGATTTGGAATCCATTGCAAATGCCGAGAATGTATTTGCCTTGCTCTGCGGCCTTGGCCACTTCACTCATGACTGGAGCAAACCGCGAGATGGCCCCGCAGCGAAGGTAGTCGCCGTAAGAGAAACCGCCGGGAACCAGAATGCAGTCGTAAGCGGACAGGTCCGTTGCCGTATGCCAGACGTAGTCGACAGGCTCCCCGAGTGTTTCCTCTACCGCCTTGTAGCAGTCGATATCACAGTTGGAGCCGGGAAAGACGAGAACTGCAAATTTCATGGATGTTAGCCCTCCAATTCGTATCGGTAATCCTCGACCACCGTATTCGCCAGAAGCTTTTCACACATGGCCTTGACGCGTTGTTCCGCCTCAGCACGGTCATTCGTGTCCAGCTGAAGCTCCATGTATTTCCCGATGCGAAGGCTCGACACTTCCTCGAATCCCATCGAATGAAGCGCTCCCTGCACCGCAACCCCCTGCGGATCGAGTACGCCCTGCTTAATAGTGACATAGACCGTAGCTTTCATCATGTTCTTCTAGTTCCTCCTCTAGGAATGAGTGAATAAGTGAATGAATCCTTTCAGGCCTGCATTTTTGGCTAAAATCGTCTAAAGCCCAAGTTCTTTACTATAGCGGAATCTATCTTAAACGCGCTTCGTCAGCCGTTCGTAAATATCCACGTATCTGCGGGTCGTTTCGATCACTACCGACTGCGGCAGCGGATCCGGCTGGCTGTTCTTATCCCATGGAGTTGAGGCCAGGTAGGATCGCACCGGCTCCTTATCCATGCTGTCGATCTCGATGTCCAGCGCGTAGTTTTCCTTCGCCCAGAAGCGGGAGGAGTCCGGCGTGAAAATCTCGTCGATCAGAATCACCTTGCCGTCCAGTACGCCGAATTCGAACTTGCAATCCGCCAAAATGATGCCGCGCTCATCGCAGTATCGCCGCGCAAAGTCGTACAGCTTCAGGCTTTTCTCCTGCAGCTCCAGCGCCAGCTCCGCGCCGATCAGCTCCTTCATGCGCTCCATGGAGATGTCCTCGTCATGGCCGACATCGTTCTTGGCCGCCGGCGTGAAGATCGGCTCCGGAAACGCCTCGTTCTTGCGGATGCCTTCCGGCAGCTTGATGCCGTTCACTTCGCCGCTGGCCTGGTACTGTCTCCAGCCGCCGCCGGTAATATAACCGCGCACGACGCACTCCATGTCGATTCGCTCGGCTTTGCGAACGACCATAATCCGGTCCTTCAAGAGCTCTTTGTTCTTCGCCACGGCGCCCAGGCGATCGACGTCGGTATGGACAACATGGTTGTCCATGAAGTCCTTCGTCTCTTCGAACCAGAACGCGCTCAGCTTGTTCAGCACGTTGCCCTTCTCGGGCACCGGCGGCTCCAGCACATAGTCAAAAGCGGATATGCGGTCGGTGACCACGATCAGCACATGCTCCCCCAAATCGTAAAGCTCCCGCACCTTGCCCTTGTACAGCAGCGGCGCGTCTACCAGTTCCACCGCGGTCGATACAGCCGGTGATGTCATGCGAATCCTCCCCATTTTCTGGGCTCAACACTCGAAAATCCCCTCGCCGTCAGCGAGGCAGCCGCTGCAGTTACGGATCGTTCCGCCGATCGTTATTATCTCCAAATTTCTTGTTCGGTCGCTCTTAAATAACGGTTGAAATTCGGAGACAAAGGCGAACGCTGCCGCTTCTTGCGGATCGATTCCGCCCCTTTCGCTGCAATCGCTGAAGATGTGCCTGATGTTGAGTCCATCATTCTCTTAAGCCTCTAATACGGGTTACTCACGATTAACTTCAAACCGAACGCTCTTATATCAAGCCAAGCTTCTTGAAAATCGTATCCACGTGCTTCAAATGCCACGACGGATTAAACGCATCTTCGATCTCTTCCGGGCTGAGCGCCTCCGTAATTTCCGGCGTCGCTTCCACAATGTCGCGGAACTGGCGCTGCTCTTCCCACGCCTGCATCGCCCGCGGCTGCACGGTATCGTAAGCCTGCTCGCGGCTGAAGCCTTTGTCGATCAGCTTCGTCATGACGCGGCCGGAGAATGGCACGCCATAGGTACGGGCCATGTTGCGCTTCATATTTTCCGGGAACACGGTCAGGTTCTTCACGATGTTGCCGAAGCGATTCAGCATATAGTTCAGCAGCATGGTCGCATCCGGCAGGATGATCCGCTCCACGGAGGAGTGCGAAATATCGCGCTCGTGCCAGAGTGCCACGTCCTCATAAGCGGTCACCATGTGGCCGCGGATGACGCGCGAGAGGCCCGAGATGTTCTCGCAGCCGATCGGGTTGCGCTTGTGCGGCATTGCCGACGAGCCCTTCTGGCCTTTGGCGAAGGCTTCTTCAACCTCGCGCACTTCGCTCTTCTGGAGCGCGCGGATTTCCGTCGCGAACTTGTCGAGCGACGTCGCGATCAGCGCCAGCGTTGCCATGTATTCGGCATGGCGGTCACGCTGCAGCGTCTGCGTGGAGATCGGGGCCGGGCTCGTGCCGAGCTTCTTGCAGACGAACTCTTCCACGAACGGGTCAATGTTGGCATAGGTGCCGACCGCGCCGGAAATTTTACCGAACTGGACGCCGTTCGCCGCATGGCGGAAACGCTCCAGGTTACGCTTCATTTCCTCATACCAGAGGGCCATCTTCAGGCCGAAGGTCGTCGGCTCGGCATGAACGCCATGCGTACGTCCCATCATCGGCGTGTCTTTGTAAGCCACAGCCTTATCTTTCAGAATCTCGATGAAGTTCAAGATATCCTTCTCCAAAATCTCGTTTGCTTGGCGGAGCAGGTATCCGAGCGCCGTATCCACCACGTCGGTGGAAGTGAGTCCGTAATGCACCCATTTACGCTCCTGTCCAAGACTCTCCGAAACGGCGCGGGTAAAGGCGATGACGTCATGGCGAGTTTCCTGCTCAATTTCGTAGATCCGGTCGATGTCGAACTTGGCGTTCTCACGAAGCAGCTTCGTGTCTTCCTTCGGGATGACGCCCAGCTCAGCCCAAGCCTCGCATGCGCACAGCTCTACTTCCAGCCATGCCTTGAATTTATTTTCTTCGGTCCAGATGGCCCGCATTTCCGGTCTGCTGTAACGTTCGATCATAAATTATCCTTGCCTCCAGATGTTAGTTTGTTCAACCCAGTCGAGACCATCCTGCACGTCTTTGCACAGCAGGTTGATATGTCCCATTTTACGGTCTTTCTTCACTTCGCTCTTGCCGTATAAATGAAGCTTCGGCACCACGCCGTATTCGGTGACGGCGATGCTCGGTCTGCCGCTGGCGCGGATCACCTGATCCAGATGCTGGCCGAGCACGTTGACCATGACGACCGGGGTCAGCAGCGTCGTATCGCCAAGCGGCATGTTGCACACAGCACGGACATGCTGCTCGAACTGCGAGGTGGCGCAGGCCTCCATCGTGTAGTGGCCGGAGTTGTGCGGACGCGGCGCCAGCTCGTTCACGTACAGCTGACCGTCCTTCGTCACGAACATCTCCACGGCCAGCAGGCCGACCGCACCCAAGTGCTCCACGAGCTGCTCCGCCAGCTTGCGTGCTTCCCGCTGAACCTGCTCCTCGACTCTCGCCGGGACGATCGACAGGTGCAAAATATTGTTCACATGAATATTTTCTGCCACCGGGAAGCTTTTTACTTCTCCTTTTGGACTTCGGGCGGCAATAACTGAAATTTCGCATTGAAAATCAACGAATTTCTCCAGTACCAGCTCGCGGCCGGTGGCTGCCAGTTCTTCGTATGCCGCCTCGAGCTGATCTTCCGAACGGAGAACGATCTGGCCTTTGCCGTCGTAACCTCCGGTGGCGGTCTTCATCACGCCGGGAAGACCAAGCTCGGCAGCTGCCTCTCTGAGGCTCTCCAGGCTCGTAATTTCGCGGTACGGCGCCACGGGTACGCCCGCAGCTTCGATCGCCCGCTTCTCCCGGAGGCGGTGCTGCGTCGTATAGAGCAGCGAGCTTCCTTGGGGCACGCTGGATTCCTTCTCCAGCAGCGCGGCCACTTCCGCGTCGACATTTTCGAATTCGTACGTGATGACATCCGACGCCGCCGCTAACCGGCGGGCCGCGTCAACGTCGTCGTAAGCCGCTTCAATCTGTCCCGCGACCTGCCCACAGGGCGAATCCTGCGTCGGATCGAGTGTGATGAAGCGGTACCCCATGGCGGTTCCGGCCAGCGCCATCATCCGTCCCAGCTGGCCGCCGCCCAGAACACCGATCGTGGAACCAGGGAGCCATGTCTGCTGCGATGCCTGATTGCTGCTCATAGCGAATCACTGCTTTCCAGCACTTCGTCGCGGATTGCATCTCTTCGTAATTGCACCCGTGCTTGAACCTCGCTGTCATAGGCCCCGATGATTTGCGCGGCCAGGAGGCCCGCATTCGTGGCGCCCGCCTTGCCGATGGCTACCGTCGCGACCGGAATGCCACCCGGCATCTGGACGATCGACAGAAGCGAATCCAGGCCGTTCAGCGCCTTGGACTGCACAGGCACGCCGATGACCGGCAGCGTCGTCTTGGACGCTACCATGCCCGGCAAATGCGCGGCACCGCCGGCTCCGGCGATGATGACCTTGAGTCCGCGCTCCGCCGCCTGCTCCGCAAAGGCGAACATCAGGTCCGGCGTCCGGTGTGCGGACACAACCTTTTTCTCATACGGAATTTGCAGTTCGTCCAGGACGAGACATGCATGCTGCATCGTTTCCCAATCCGATTTGCTGCCCATAATGACAGCGACCGCTGCTGACATGTTTCAACCCACTTTCCAAAAGTTTTTTATTCATTCGGGGAAAGACCTAAAAAGGCCCGGTGCCCGAGAAATACGTTGACTTTCAGGATACCGGACCGGGTAAGGAATACCGCTGCCGCAAACGCAGCAAGGAGGGAAGCCTTTCCGTCCATCGGAACCGGCGACTCCTCGGCAGTACTCCTTCGTAGTCCGGACATTTACGGTATCCGGGTAGAAACTTCCGGGCCATATCCCCGGCTTTATACGAGATCAATTCATTCAATTATTGGTTCATTCCCTTAACCATCCAGCGATGGTTCTTTGCCTCTTCCAAATCCCTTAAGGCTTTACACCTAACAGTTTAACAATCCCCTACACAACATGTCAACTAAAACACGAACAATTAAAAGAGTGTAAAATCGAATGTTCGGATTTTGCCATCGATCATTCCTAAAACAAAACCAGTGCACCCCATATTCGGGGCACACTGGCTTATAATCCCATCATTTATTTGACGACTAGCACCGGAATGGTCGCATGCTGCACGACGTTGTGGCTGACGCTGCCGAGGACGAATTCGCGGATTCCGCCCAGGCCGCGGCTGCCGATGACGATCAGGTCGTTGCCTTTTTCCTTGGCGTATTCCAGAATGACTTCCGCAGGTCCGCCCTGGATCATCTCCGCATTGCAGGCGACGCCTTCGCCGTCGAGGCGCGTCTTCACTTCAGCGACCGTCTGTTCAGCGAGTTCATAGAAGTCCTGGTTGACGGACGCCGGAATCGGAGCCATGCCTTCACCGATGTATACGCGCGGGAAATCAAAGACGTGTACGACGTCGATCACCGCGTCAGGGGCCGCTTTCGCCAGTTCGATGGCACGTTCAAGAGCCTTATTGGAAGCTTTGGAACCATCATAAGCTAAAAGAATTTTGGAAAATAACATGATGACGCACCTGCGCTTTCTCTGTATGAAGTGTGAATTGAGATGTTATTAAACCGAATTAGCAAGAAATGAAACCATTTTGTACCATCAAGCCGTAAAACGGGAAATCAACTCATGAAAAAAGCGTACAAAACCGCATTAACGAACAGCAGCAGCGGTATCCCGACCCGAAAGCTCAGATGCCTGGTCTTGTGGCGTTTGCGGTACATGGCGATCAGTACGCCCAGCGCACCGCCGATGGCGGCAAGCAGAAAGAGCGTTCTTTCCGGCACACGGTCGCGCCTGTTCCTTGCCCTTCTTTTATCCTCGGACATGATCAGGTAACCTACCGCGTTGATAAAAATAAACCAGATCAAGAGCGCCGTCCTCACTTACGCTACCACCCCCGTTCTACTGCATACTTCTATTATAAAACTTTACTAGCCAAGAGACAAACAGCCAGGCATCCGTCTTCCAGCATTCCCAGCAAAAACGCCTTCCTGGCGGAGTTTTCCTAAGCAATGATAGAACAAGATCCGTGTCTCCGGCGTAAATGACGGCCTCCTCTCGTTTAAGAGAATCCAGTGAATTAGCTAGATTTCTCTTCGTCGGCGAGAGGAGACAGGTTTAATGCATGCTCTGGCCGATCATCCAGAACATGCCACCTGGGTCTATCAGTCCGTTAACCGTTCTTCTTCTCCATCGCCGCTTTGAGCAGTTCCCCGAGGTTCGAGCCGATCGGCTCCTGCTTCTTGGCGTACTGCTGAACCAGCTTACGCTCCTCGCGCTTGTTCACATGCTTGCTGTCCTTGTTGACCGTCTCCGTAATGCCGCAGGACAGGCACTGCACATACAGGCCGGCTTTGCCTTCCTTCATCTCCATCTTCTTGTGGCACTGCGGGCAGCGGCGGTTCGACAGACGCTTCTCGTCCGAACGGCGGTAGCCGCAGTCCTCGCTCGGGCAGACGAGCATCTTGCCGCGCTTGCCCTTCTTCTCCAGCAGTCGGGTCCCGCAGTCCGGACAGTGGCTGTTCGAGACGTTATGCGGCTTGTAATCCGCCGAACTGTTCTTCACGCCGGCCACCAGATCCTTGGACATGCCGCGGATTCCCTTCAGGAACGGCTCCGGCTGCCCCTGGCCGCGGGCGATCTTCTCCAGCTCGGCTTCCCACTTGGCCGTCAGCTGCGGCGTCCGCAGCTCCGGCGCGACGAGTCCGATCAGCTGCTTGCCTTTGCCCGTCGGATGCAGCGCGTTCCCCTGGCGCTCAATCGTATCAGAGTTTACCAGCTTCTCGATAATGTCCGCGCGCGTCGCCGGGGTACCGAGGCCATGCTTCTCCATCTGGGACAGCAGCGCTGCTTCGGTATAGCGCTTCGGCGGCAAAGTCCGGCCGCCCTGCATAATGACCCGCTGCACCCTGACGGCTTCGCCCTCGTTCAGCACCGGAAGCTGGGCTCCGCTCTCTTCGGCGTCGCCGTCAGCCGACGAATCCTCGTCCGATTCGTCCGACACGTCGCCGCCGTATACCTCGCGCCAGCCGCTCTCCTTGATCGTCGTTCCTTTCACATGAAGGGCCTCGCCTTCCACGTCGATCGTCACCGCAACCGCGTCGTACCGTGCCGGCGGGTAGAACAGGCTGATGAAGCGCCGGACGATCAAGTCGTACAGCTTGCGTTCTTCAGTGTTCAGTTGGTTCAATAGCACGGTCTCTTCCGTCGGGATGATCGCGTGGTGATCGCTGACTTTCGAATCGTCCACGACGCGTTTGGTTATATTCAAATTTTTCCGCAGCAGCGGACGCGCCAGGGAAGCATACGGCCCGATGGCAACGCTCTCCAGGCGTTCCTTCAGCGTGCCGGTCATATCCGACGTCAGATAGCGGCTGTCGGTCCGGGGATAGGTGACGAGCTTGTGCTGCTCATACAAGCGCTGAAGCACGTTGGACGTCTGCTTCGCGGAGAAGCCGAACCGGCGGTTCGCATCGCGCTGCAGCTCGGTCAGGTCGTAAGCGAGCGGATGAGGCTCGACCTTCTCCGTCTTCTTCACCTTGACGATCCGGCCGGACGATCCGTCCAGCTTGCGCTTCAAGGCTTCGGCCGCGCTCTTGTCGAAAATGCGGGCATCACCGTTGTTCCCACGCCACACCGCGGCAAATCCGCCGAAGTCGGCCTTGATGGTGTCGTATTCCTCCGACCGGAAATTCACGATTTCATTTTCCCGGTCCATGATCATGCCCAGTGTCGGGGTCTGCACCCGTCCTGCGGAGAGCTGCGCCCCGAATTTGACGGTGAGCGCCCGCGTCACGTTCAGGCCGATCATCCAGTCGGCTTCAGCCCGGCAGCGCGCGGATTCGTACAGCCGGTCGAACTGGTTCCCCGGCTTCAGCGAAGCAAAGCCTTCCTTGATCGCCTTGTCCGTCTGCGAGGAAATCCAGAGCCGCTTGAACGGCTTGTTCCATTTTCCCATCTTCATGATCCACCGGGCGAGAAGCTCCCCTTCCCGCGCGGCGTCCGTCGCCACAATCAACTCACCGACGTCCTGGCGGCGGAGCTGCTGCTGCACGACCTTGAACTGCTGGGCGGATTCACGCAGCACCTTCAGCTTCATCGATTCCGGCAGGATCGGCAGATCCTCCAGGTTCCAGGTTGCGTACTTATTGTCGTAATCCTCGGGCTCTGCGAGTCCGACCAAATGGCCCAGCGCCCACGTGACAATATATTTCGGACCTTCGATATATCCTTTATGCTTGTCGCGGCTTCCCATGACGCGCGCAATTTCGCGGGCCACGGAAGGCTTTTCGGCTAATATCAATGATTTCATGACGTACCACCCTTTCTTTCCGTCCTATTATAACATTGAATCCGGCAGCGGATGCAAAAGGCGGGTAACCCCGTTTTATCCTATCGCCTATGCAAAAGAAAATCCCCCAGCGGAACCTCGGCGAAAGCCGAAGATGCCACTGAAGGACCTGGGGTGGTGCGGTGATTGCCTAATCCTGTTCCTGTTTCGGAATTTGGTTCAGGCTCGGCGGAAATTTAGTAGCTTTATCCGGATGCAGTGCGGTGTACTCCTGTTTCCGGCTCGCTCTGTTTGGCAGGTTGCTGTCCTTGACCGGTTTACGATGCGGCATGCTTATCCCCCCTTATCTTTAACAATCCCCCGTTCGAGACGGAATTATCCATGGGACCATGGGATGCCTTCTTCGTTTAGTTCGTTTCTTTCAATAGAAGATACGCGTCAAAATAATGCGACCCGTCTTCCGCTTGTCCGCTCACGTATATCCGGCCGCCGGACGGCTCAGACCTTTTTATCACCATTTCATCCCCGAGCCGGGCCTCGTGATGATACGTGATCCGAAAACCCGCATACGAATAACCCATAAGCTCTTCCTTGGTCAGCGTATCCATACACAGATCGGCATAACGGGAATTGTTCAGATGCAGATTGGCATCAATCCCGCTGTAACGGACCACAGAGCGGTACGAATCATGAAGCGGCATGTCCTCAGGTATGGTTACTTTGTCCGGTGCTTCGCCGGCCGAATCCTCTTCATTAATGTAGACGTCAAAAGGAAATTTGGACGGCCGCAGCATTCTTCGTTTCTGGATGTCCACAAGCGCCCAAATGCTGCAGGCTTCGCCGAGAATCTCCCCGCCGCTGCCATAAATCATGAAGTCCCGCTGCCACAAGGCCCCTCTCGGGCCTTTGTTCCAGGTCTCGATGTGGATTGTCTCCAGCGCCTGCGGCATCCGGTTGATGCGCAGATCCATTGTGATCAGCATCCAGCCCATGCCTGCTTCGATCATCTGGTCCCTCGTCGCCCCAAGCTGCTCCAGATCGGCGTCGGCCGTTCTCTGTGCCAAAGACAGCAGCACCGACAGCCGCGCTTCGGATTTAAAATCGATATCGTTGGAATGGATTAAGTAGGTTTCAGTCCACTTGTTGCCCATGCTATGCGCTCTCTCCTCTTTTTCCGTTAAAAATATCATCTCGCCCATTCATCCGCTGCAAAAAAGCCCTATCTTTCATCGGCTGCGCCCTTTTCCCTGTATGTATAAGAAGCAGCGTAACGTTCATCCTAAGGCCACAACATCGCCGGAATTTAAGTGAATGTTAAGAAATTCGTGACCATAATGTTAAGGGTTTCGGTTTATAATGCTATACATCAAGCATACTCCTAGTTTCCACAATATTCAAAGAGGTGTGAATACCGTAATGTCCAGAGAAGCGATCCTGCTCGTCGATGACGAGAAAGAAATTATCGAACTGATTGAAATTTATTTAAAAAATGAAGGATACACCTTATATAAAGCATCCAACGGCCTGGAGGCGCTCGAAGCGCTGCGCAGCCATCCGATCGACCTCATCATCCTTGATGTCATGATGCCCCAAATGGACGGGATCCAAGCCTGCATGAAAATCCGGGAAAAGAACAACACCCCCATCATCATGCTGTCAGCCAAAAGCCAGGATATCGATAAAATTTCCGGCCTGAGCATCGGCGCCGACGATTACGTCACCAAGCCGTTCAATCCACTGGAGCTGGTCGCCCGCGTCAAATCGCAGCTGCGCCGGTACAAGCTGTTAAATTACCGCGATACCACGGCGGAAGACGAGATCGTGATCGACGACTTGGTGATCAATACCGCCACGCATACGGTGACCGTCGGGGAGCAGGAAGTGAAGCTGACGCCCCGCGAGTTCGACATTTTGAAGCTGTTGGCCGTCAATCAGGGCAATGCACCTGTCGAGTACACCATGCTGATGGTACAGGCCGATCACGATCCGATCGCGGCCCTGCCGTCCCTGCCTGATTTAAATCCGATCGAGTCCATCATCCGCGGTACCTTTGCCGATTCGACGCGCGTGTCCGAATACGACGGCACGGTCGGAACGGAAGCGGAGTGCCTGCCGCTCACCGACAACACCACAGATCCTTTTCAGCAGGGGATGGACGGGATGCAGGACAGCGTTGCCATCAACTCCGGCAATTACGGCGTCCTGTATAAAATCATTCTGAACCACGTCGGCCGGACACACTCATCGCCTTCAATCCGCGCGGCGGAAGGTATTTCGGCTCGGCGAGGGTGAACGACCGGGTTATCGAGATCAAGCACGGCGACGGTTCGCAGGATAGCGCCACTGTGCTGTACCGGACACAGGACCGGGAGGAGAAGGTGGAACTCTGGCTGTCCCCGGCCGCCGGCAGCAACCTGCCGTTTTCCCTGCTATTTCTCCCCGTGTCGGAGAAATAAAAAAGACCCGCAAAGCGTTTGGAGCGCTTTCCGGGTCTTTTTCGGCGGATCAGGCTGTAGTTCGGGTCGCAAACTACATATTTTTGTGAATAGTCCCCGTATCCGGCGGCCCGCCTGAAGCTGCACTTACCACAGCTTTCGTATCCGTCCGAATCCACCAAAAAGCCAGCGCCCCTGCAGCTAAAGCCGCATACGCCGCCAAGCGGAATCCGCCTGCGAGCCCCCAAGCCGAGCTAATCCAACCGGCGATAAACGGGCCCATAAACATGCCGACCGCGTAGACCGCCTGGTAAAACCCCATCGCCGTTGCCCGTTTGGACGGCTCAATGTGGGCCACCGACTTGCCCAAAAGAAGCGGAAAGACCAGTCCTTGAGCCAGCCCATTAAATATTTGGGTTACGCACAGCCAGCCAAAATTCGGCGCCACCGGGATGCAAAACGTAAAAACGGCCGTTCCCACATACCCTACAGTTAACACAGCCCTTTCTCCAAAACGGTTAACGAGCGTCCGTCCGGCAAACAGCGTTGCCGCCGCATGCGGCAGCATGAAAGACAGCGTCAGCCAGGCCAGGTCGTTTTTGCTTGCTCCTAAGTCCAATGCTTGATTCGGCGTATATCCAAACATCGTGATGAACAGAACGCAGTGCGCCAGGATCGACAGAAAAGAAACCCGAAACAGCGTCCGGTCACGCATAACCGGTGCCAAATCCTGAAGCGACATCGGAGTGCGCCCCGGATCCGGCTCCTTTTCCCGCAAAAACAAAGCAAGTACAAGAGCGGCCACCGCGACGATACCTCCAAGCCAAAATGGCAGCTGCCAGTTCCAGCGCTCCACTAAATACCCGCTGACGAGCATACTCGTCAATTGGGCGGCCACAGTGGTGAACTGCATCATGCTCATTGCCCGGGTTACCTCATGTTTCGGGAAAAAGCCTGAGAACGCGACGGTGAACACCACCCAGGTCGACGCGGCGATCCCTGCCATCGCTCTCGCCGCCAGCGCCCAGCCCAACTGTCCGAACGCAGCAAACATCAGCCCACTAAGCGCGCTGGCGGCCAACCCCAGCCAAATAAATGGACGGCGCTTTTCCATAAAGTCCGATAAAATACCGAGCGGCAGCCTGAACAGAATCTGCATCAAACCGTAGGAACCGAGAACGATGCCCAGATATGTATAGGATGCCCCCAAATGCTCGATATAAGGCGACAAAATCGGAACATAAATATAAGACGAGAACCAGTACAGGAAAACAACGGAGATAAACAGCACGACCTGCCTCCGGGAAAAGGAATCGTCCTTAGTTTGAGGTTGCTCTATTTCGTCCAAAGGTTCCGATGCACCAGGGGCAACAGTTCCATTAGAAACCAGAGGTTCGGTTGAACCCATTTCGTCAAGTCGCCGGGGTTCCTCTTTTTGAGTGTTCAATCCGTCACCAGCCTTTCGTTCTTAGGAGTTTCTCCAAGCATAGGAGTTTCTACGAGCTTTGGAAGTCTGGAAAATATAGATAGTCATCAATTAACTAGAAAGCCATATAGGTCTGATTTTTTTATATGTTCACCCCTTCGGTATTGCGTGACATTACGTAACACAACTATTAGGAGCACCAAATCGGACAAGGACATGCCATAATTGCTTAATGTGCTGTAAAGTTTCATCGTATGATCCCCAATCCTGCCACGCTTCGGGTTGATTATGCAGCGATGCCGCTGCCAAACCCAATACTGCCGCGTCAATCCGCCCTTTTTCGTTCCCAAACCTTTGGTCGATCCTGCGTGCAAGCGGCTGCATCGCAGGTCCCCGAAAATCACTTGGTACCGATTCGGCCTCCAGCTGGTAACCAGCATGCCAACCAAGCCGCAAACCATATTTATAGCAGGTCTCTTCCAACAGGTTGCCCGTTGGCGTGCCTCTGAAAGAGGGATCAGCAATCAGGGCCTCGGCGTCATTCGCCAAATCCACCACAGCATGAACCTGAGCTTCAATGTAGTCATCGAGTGATCGTCCCATAGCCTCCGGTATAAACTCCTTGGATCTGGAGTTCAGCTTTTGAAGCAGCTCTACCAGCAGCGCTGCGCTGATGTGATCCGAACCAAGAACCTCCTGTGTGCTGACAGCCGTCTCAAATAAGGATGCCAACAGTGGAGAAAAAACGTCGATCGTTCCTTTTCGCTCCGGACCCGTAAAGCTATCCCCAAACGTAAAGGTGCAGCGTTCCGACACATGCGGGCGAAGGACCAGGTGGCACGAACCGAACCGGGGTGACGCACCGTCCGCATAATTCATCAGGTTAAGCCCACCATACTTCGGCCGTTCCTCCTTGGTTACACCGGGCGCCTGGTACGATTTCCCAAATAAATGCTCTTCCCAGCGGTCCCGATCGCCACCGGCAAATGCCGTTCGGCTCCCGTTGGAGATCGAGGTCTCAAACTGTCCCCGGTACACCCCATCCTGAAACAGTCCCTCAACCACCGAACGGCCGGTAACGAGCAGACGATCGGGATGAAAATTGAGCGTAACCCGTGCAAAACGGCGAATGTGATCAATGAGCAAGTCAACATCAATAGCGCTAAGTCCTTCTCCAGCCAAAATCCGGTCAATTACACTGTGGGAAAGGCACTGCACTTCCAAAGCTTCCGTACGTACATACTGTACAGCTCGAGCTTGTGCTTCGGTCAAACTTACTCCTCCTTTATCGATCCCGGAGCTATCATACGAAGAGCCCTCGGCATGAATTTATCAACTTATGTACATGTGAATAACATTTTGACAAACATCAACTCAATATCACCACATGAATCATTTATGCCATAAAGCACCCTCCAATTGTGAGTACTGGGGATGAAACTGTGAATATGGGAATATAATTTATGATTATAAAGCAAATGAGGCGGAGATGGTTCTCTTTTTTTGTGCATAACCTTTGGAAAATCGATCAGGGAATATGGATTTGTGGATGAACGGACAAAACGGAGGTGTTGTCCACAATGGGGATAAGAAACAAAAAAACCACCGTTGATATACATCAACAGTGGTCCTTCGCTTGGCAACGTCCTACTCTCCCAGGACCCTTCGGTCCAAGTACCATCGGCGCTGGAGGGCTTAACGGTCGTGTTCGGGATGGGTACGCGTGG
>NZ_JACHXJ010000007.1 GCF_014192015.1 Paenibacillus rhizosphaerae
CACGGAGAATCTGCGGGTGTAGTTCAATGGTAGAACTTCAGCCTTCCAAGCTGATAGCGTGGGTTCGATTCCCATCACCCGCTCCATACATAAAAGATAACGCCGAAAGGCGTTTTTTTGTTTTGGAGCGGTTGTGTGGGAGAGAAGCCAGGCAGCGTGGGTACGACCGTCCGTGCTGCTTCAATGAAGGAACCCGCTCAGGACGCGCGTCAACATCTACCTCTGTGGCGGGCCGAAGGCACGCTTTTTAAATCGGGATGTTGAGTATTCCCATCACCCGCTCCATACATAAAAGATAACGCCGAAAGGCGTTTTTTTGTTTTGGAGCGGTTGTGTGGGAGAGAAGCCAGGCAGCGTGGGTACGACCGTCCGTGCTGCTTCAATGAAGCACCCGCTCAGGACGCGCGTCAACATCTACCTCTGTGGCGGCCGAAGGTACGCTTTTTAAATCGGGATGTTGAGTATTCCCATCACCCGCTCCATACATAGAAAGATAACGCCGAAAGGCGTTTTTTTGTTTTGGAGCGGTTGTAACTAGTTCGGAGATTTTTCCATGGTGCAACCTTCCATATTTTATTTGCGTCTGTAGGAAAGACAAGACCAAATTTTCCCGAAGAAGGTGTGGCTAGATGAAGAAGAAAGTTGTATCAGGAAGTGTGGCAGCCCTGGCATTATCCCTGGCGATCGGCGGGTCCGTGTTCGCGGCAGGAGAGGGCTTTACGGATTTGGCGGGAGTCGCCGGTGCCGATAAAATCGCTGCGCTCCAGCAGCAGAAGCTGCTGAAGGGCGACAGTGAATCGGCCTTCCGGCCGCAGGCACAGCTGACGAACGCGGAAGGCGTCCAGCTGCTGGCAAACGTGCTGGCTGACGTGCCGGTCACGAAGGCTGCCGAGGGAAGTGAAGCCGCAGCCCTGGCCAACGTGAAGACAGGCGCTTGGTTTGCTCCAGCTTTTTTAACGGTAACCAACCATGGCATCGCCCTTCCGGCTGATATCCAGCCTAGTCAAGGCATGACGCGCGAAGCTTTCACACAGTATCTGATCGATACGGTGGAAAAGAAGGGCAACCTGCCGATGATCAATTTGGTACCCAAAGATATCGCGGATGAGAGCAAAATGACGCCTGAGTATCAGGGGGCTATTCAGCGTGCGCTCGCCTGGGGCATCGCCGACCTGGACAGCAGCGGCAACTTCCGTCCCCAAGATCAGGTAACCCGTGCTGAAGCGGCGGTTATGGTGTACAACGCGCTCGATTTTTTGAAGACACACGATTTCCCTAAGCCGGAATAAAAGAGTCGGAAACTGTCTTTGTTGTCAAACAGGGACGATTTCCGTCGATGCAGCACAGCCTCAAAGTACGACGAATTCAGACAAAAAGGTCACCCTCGCAAAGGGTGGCTTTTTTTGTTGAGAAGACGGTTATTTTGAAAAATAGGGCGCTACATGAGAAAGGGGAGCACCTCTTTTTATGCTAAAAAAAGGACAAGCCTCCCTTATACCGCCTCTTGACTATCCGGCCGCGGAGGCGTAATATTACTTAAGTATTTAATGATTAAGTTACTAATTGATTAAAAATTTATCTATTAACAAATAATTAATTAGTGTCCTAATGTAACTGCGGCAATACGACGCGGATGGTCACAGATCCATACCACGCCAAGGAGGTCAACCGTTTGTCCAGAAATGAACAATTGTTTGAAGTGGCGGCGATGTTCCGGTCACTGCTGAAAAGTATGTCCCATGAATGGAACAAAAACAGCGCCAAACAGTATAATCTGACTTTTCCCCAGTTTCAGGTATTGTATGCATTGAAGCTCCGGGGCCCACTGAAGGTATCCGAACTGGCGGAATTGCTGGGCCTGACGTCGCCCGCCATAACGAGCCTGACGGATAAGCTCCTTGCTTCCGGTTATGTAAACAGGGAAAGGGCCGAGGACGACCGGAGGGTGGTGTATTCCTCCATCACGGAGAAAGGGATGTCCACGATCCGGCAAATTGTTGAAGACCAGGAAGAAATCATTACGGTGTTCTTTGAAATGTTGTCCGAAGAGGATGTACAGCATTTGAGAAGGATCTTCTCATTAATGCTTTTGAATATAGATCATCATGAAGTATAGAGGTGAAAGAGGTACATGGAACATTTAACGCTGAAGCGTAAAGTAACCATCATGATCGCGATTATGGCCGCGATGTTTTTTGCGGCCATTAACCAGACGATCACAAGCACGGCGATGCCGCGCATTATCGCGATCCTGGATGGTATGGATTACTATACATGGACGATTAATATTTATTTGTTAACTTCGACGATTGCGACGATTCTGGTCGGTAAATTGTCGGATATGTTTGGACGCAAGCCATTCATTCTGATCGGTATCCTATTTTTCATGGTAGGTGCCTTCTTAACGGGTACTTCGGATAACGTGTACCAATTCATCGTTTACCGCGGGATTCAAGGGATCGGCGCCGGTATCATCCAGTCGACAGCCTTTACGGCGGTAGGGGACTTGTTCCCTCCACGCGAACGCGGCAAATGGATGGGCCTTATGACGGCGGTGTTCGGTTTCTCCAGTGTCCTGGGACCGACGCTTGGCGGTTATCTGGTAGATCACATCGACTGGCACTGGCTGTTCTGGATCTTCCTGCCGCTCGGTGTTGTCGCTTTTATTATGATTCTGACGCTGTTCCCGAAAGTGGACCGCAAGCACGGACAGAGCGTCGATTATGTGGGTTCCTTATTCCTGACGACGACGATCGTTCCGCTGCTTCTCGCCTTCTCTTGGGCGGGTACCGAGTACGAATGGGGATCTTGGCAGATTCTTAGTCTCCTTGGAGTAACCGTTGTATCTGCACTCATTTTTATTTTTGTGGAAACCAAGGTGAAGGAACCGATTCTCCCGCTGCACTTGTTTAAAAACGGCGTGGTGACGGTTTCGAACTTGATCGGCTTTATTATGAACTTCGGCTTGATGGGGGCCATGATTTATATTTCCTTCTACGTGCAGGGCGTACTGGCCATTTCTCCGACTTATGCGGGTTATGTCACGCTGCCGATGTCGCTGTGCATGGTCATCACGAGTGCCATTACCGGTCAGTTGATCGCCAAGATCGGGAAATACAAGCGCTTTGCCCTGATCGGGATGCCGGTTATGATTATTGGCATGAGCCTGATGATCTTTATGGACAACATCGCGATGACGATCGTCAGCACGATCATCTTCGGTATTGGCCTGGGACTCGGGATGCCGGTCTTCTCGCTGGCAACGCAAAATGCGGTGTCGCATAAGGAACTCGGTGTCGTTACCGCATCGACGCAGCTGTTCCGTAACCTTGGCGGTACGATCGGTATCGCCGTGATGGGTACGGTTATGTCAAACAGTTTGACGAAGCATTTGAAAGAAGCGCTGCAGTCCCCGAGTGCTCCGGACTTCAGTTCCCTGGATCCGAAGACGGCACAGAGCTTGCTCGCTTTCGCCAATCCGCAGACACTCATGAACAAGCCGCTGGTCGAAAAGACGGAAGCGAGCCTGCCCGAGCAAGCTAGAGCACTGTTCGTGCAAATGATCGACAGCATCCGGCACGCGCTGGGGGATACGCTTTCCACTGTGTTCCTTACAGGTACGTTGGTGCTTGTCGTGGCTCTGGTGCTCGTGTTCTTCCTGAAAGAACTGCCGCTTCGTTCCACCAACCAGACACCGGAAGCGAACGCCCCGTCGGGGAATGCGAACGTGAAGCCGGGGAAGGCGGTCACGGCCGAATAATTCCGTTATTGAGTCTATACCTCCAGTCCGTTGAAAGCGGTCTGGGGGTATTTTTATGGCTTAAAAACGATAAGCCTGGAGCGTATTCGCTTCAGGCTATTTCCGATAGGCAGGGCAGGGCGCCCCTGTCTTATTGATATTTCACGACAAGCGCATTGCTGATTTTCCGGCCTGGGGTGGTCAGGTACTTGCCGTTAAAGTACAAACCGCTCGAAGCTCCCCCATCCAGGTTCATGGCCTGGTAAGCTCCGGCCTTCTTCATGATTTCCGCCAACTGGGGAATAGTAGCTCCCCCGGTGGTCAGCAGGATCAGCCGGTGATCCCGGGTAATGCCGAGCGCGCTGCGGGCGCCTCCCCCCGTAAGGATCTTCGGATCTTTAAAGCCTTCCTTCTTCACGTCCAGCGAAACTTTGCCGTTCACAACCAGCCGCGGTCCGGCCTGAAGGCCGCCTTCGATCCATCCCTGCTCAAAAGCCTGGCCAAAATCGGGACCGGCGATGATCCGCGCCAAGTGGTCGGCGTCATAAGCGAAGATCGACCGCTTGTCGCCGGGACTTGGCATCTTGACGGTGCCATGGCTTACGATATAACCGTAAGGAGCCTTGTAGGCGCCGCTGGTGTAGGCGTCAAAAAAGGTGCCGTTGACGGCCACTTTCGCGCCGCTGCGCTTAGCGATGCTGGAAAGGTCCTCGACCTTGCCGGGCGTATTCCCGGCGAGTACGACATCCAGCTGAATCTTCGGATGCAGCAGGTCGATCGTCACCGTCTGGGCGGAAAAGGATCTGCCGCCGACCTTAAACGTTTGGCGCGCGTTCACGATTGGATTTTTTAGGGCTTGTCCCACGCTTCGGGTAACGTAGGGGAGGTAGTGTTCCACTCCTTCCCTGGTCAGCTTGACGGCTGCAACGTCCTTCCGCCAACTGGCTTCAACGCCGAGCTTGCTGACGATGAGCGACAGCGGTACATAAACCGAGCCGTTCTCGCGGAACGGGGCGGCGGCAAGAGAGAAGCTGACGCCGTCGAAAGCGGCGGACTTCTGTGCGAGGTGAAGCGTAAGACGGTGGTTTCCCTGGAAAAAGTCAAGCTGCTTGGCAGCATCGTTCCACTGGGTGGTCACGCCGTTGAATTCGCTGAGGGAACGGACCGGCAGGAAGGAATAGCCGCTTCTTGCATCAACGATCACGACGTTTTTAACGGCTGAAGCGGCGGAAGCAGGCGCGGATGGCGTAAGGCACACCCAGGTGAAGCACATCATAAGTAATGCGGTTAACCATTTTTTCATGCTGTAAAAATATCCCCTTTGTCTCGAAATATAAAACAAGTTCAGGAAATGATTTCCTTACTAGAATATCGGCTTACAGAGCGGGAACTTTGAGCCGATTATCAAAACGTTTATTTGATAACTTATTCTGGGCAAGCCGGACAAGCCCGGATGGTACAGGTACACAAAAAAGGAGGAACTTCGATCAACGAAGCCCTCCTTTTTGATCCGCCCTGTAATAGCTGGCCTATTCCGCTACGCGCACGTATACCCGGTCTCCGTGACGGTCGACCTCCACCGGGGATTCGAACAGGTCGCTGAGCGTGTCCGCGGTCAGCACGTCTTCGGTCCGTCCGCTGCAGACCGCCTCGCCGCGTCTCATCAGCAGCACGTGGCTGAACGCCGGCAAAATTTCCTCGGTGTGGTGCGTAACGTAAATGAGCGTCGGCGCGTTTGGCTGCAGGGTCAGCTCCCGGATGCTGTCCAGCAGCTTCTCCCGGGAAAACAGATCCAGCCCGTTGCACGGCTCGTCCAGAATCAGGATGCGTGGATTGGCCATCAGCGCGCGGGCAATGAGCAGCTTCTGCTTCTCGCCCTGCGAGCAGGTACGGTATTCGCGGTCCCACAAATGGCCGCAATTCATCGTTTCCATCAACTCGCGTGCCCGGTCGTAGTCCTCATCGCTCGTTTTGTCGTACAGGCCCACCGTGGCGTGTTTGCCACTGACGACGATGTTCTGGGTGCGGTCCGATCCGTACAGACGCTCCTGAAAAGAGTTACTGACCCAGCCGATCGTTTTGCGCAGCTCGCGCAGGTCCACTTCCCCGAAGCGGTGTCCCAGCACGCTGACCGAGCCCTCGGACGGCCAAATATAACCGTTGACGATGTTCAGCAGCGTCGTTTTGCCCGAGCCGTTCAGGCCCAGGAGCGCCCAGTTCTCGCCGGGCTTCACCTGCCAGCTTACATTTTTCATTAGCGTATGCTGTCCGCTTCTCCACGTAATGTTCTCGATATCAATGATCATCTGGTTCCCTCTCTCTCTTGATCCGCAGTCGGATACATGCTGTTCTTCACATGTTAAAACAAATCCCGGTCCTGTCAATACCTGAGCGGGCAGAATCGGCAAAGGACAACGTTTCTAATGATGCTTTGATCACGGGTTCCGCCTGACTATTTCTTTAGATCATACGATGCGGAGAGAAGAGCTGGCGCCGCGATAATTGCTGAAAGGGGGGAGCATTTTTTGCTATAATGGGCATCAGACAGCAGCAAATCGGGGCCTGATCCGGCTAAGCGGTCAAGCCGAAGGGATCTCATGTGCTTGTACGGCTGGCAGGTAACATCGGGTCTGCAAAGGAGACATTTTGATGAAAAGGGAAAGCTTTATTCAGCCGGATGCTGCCGGCTGGCTGCAAAAGTTTCATTTTTCGATCCCGATCAAGGTTCGCTACTGCGAGACGGATATGCTTGGACATGTGAATAACGTCAGCTATTTTATGTATTTTGAACAGGGAAGAATCGAATATTTCGAGCAGCTTGGTTTTTTTGCCGACTTGTTCGGCGAGGAGAAGGTCATGGTGGTCGCCGACCTCGAATGTCAATATCTCGCCCAGATGTACCGCAGCGATCCGGTGCAGCTTCATGTGCGGGTGGCGTCGATCGGGCGCTCCTCCCTGGACATTGAGTATGCCGTCGTCGCTTCAGACGCGTTGAAGGCGGCCGGGCGCGGAGCGGTTGTGCTGATTGAAACGAAGAGCGGGAAGAGCACCCCGCTGCCGGAGGAAGTTAAGGAAGCCATCCGGGCGTTTGAAGGAACGGGTCTGGCGCTATAACCGTCTGCTTGGAAGAACGTCGCTGTAGATGGGGAAAAAGATGCAGAAGCAGATAGGAGCAAATTCGAGTTATGGCAAAGCAAAAATTTTACGTCGTCTGGGAAGGGCATAAGCCGGGAATCTTTACGTCTTGGCCGGAATGCCAGGCTCAGGTGAACGGGTATACGGACGCCAAATACAAGTCCTACGAATCGCGTGCGGAGGCGGAAGCAGCTTATGCGGGCGGATGGAAGAAAAACTGGGGCAAGGCCAAGGCATCGGGCTCAGCCGGGGGTTATGCGGCCAAGGCGGCCAAATCCGGCAAGTCTTCCGTGTCGGCAGCTTCGATGGAAGAAATTGATTACGACAGCATCTCGGTGGATGTCGGTACGCGCGGCAATCCCGGACCGGTCGAGTACAAAGGCGTTGATACGCGGACCGGGGAAATTCTGTTCTATGTCGGGCCGGTTGAAAATGGAACGAACAACCTGGGCGAATTTATCGCGATCGTCCATGCGCTGGCGTATTTGAAGCAGAAGGGGAGCAAGAAGACCATTTACACCGACTCGAAAACGGCGCTGGCCTGGGTGCGCAACAAAAAGCCGGCGACGACGCTGGCCCGCACCGAGAAGACGCGGAAGATTTGGGAGCTGACGGACCGCGCTGTACAGTGGCTGCACGAGAACAAGTACGAGAACAAAATCGTGAAGTGGAAGACCGAGGAATGGGGCGAGATCAAGGCGGATTTCGGCCGGAAATAAGGCGGAAAAAGAACCCGGAGCAGCTTAGAAATGCCCCGGGTTCTTTGGTTTGCGAGTGAGCAAGTGTGTTACGAGTAAGCGTGTGTTTGCGAGTAAGCAGGCATTTGCGAGATGCTGGCCTGTGTCTCAGGTGGAGACAGGTTGCCGCTGCCCTGTTAATGATGTTCCGGGCTGCCATAATCCAGAACGACCATTTGGTGGCACTGCCACTCCGGCAGCTCATACGTGACGACGCCGTTCTGCTGGCGGAAATCGATAGGCGTCATCTGCGGCGCCAGGTATACACCCGTCACCTGCTCGGCAATCCGCAGCTCTGCGGTCGTCCCGCGGATCGGGAGCAGGTCCTCGATCACTTCAATGTTACGCCCGCGCTTCACCGGCGAGGCATACAGTGAATGATGCACATAACGCTTCTGGTCCGGCTGATGCTGAACCGTTGTTACTCCCTGCGCGGGAAGGTTCGTACGCAGCGTCTTCTCCGGCAGCAGACGGTTCAACGCGTACAGGACGGTTTCCTTTAAAACGAGGCTTCCCTTGGTAGCATAGTCTTCAAATACGTTCCAGGCGATATAGATTCCGTTCGCATGCTCCACCATGCCCGGCCCGCCATACTCTCCGCTGTTCGGCGTATGCTGGTGGGAGCAGAACGTGAAGGCATCGCGGTTGAAATACGGATTTTCCCGTTTGCCAAGCTCGGTTCCGCCCTCGGCAAGCGTTACTTTCTGCCCCTCCGAATAGAAAATAAACGCCGATTCCTGCAGGCTCGCCAGCGGATGCTGCGGATGGTAGTAATCCGGACGGAACGGATTGACGCCGGCGTGGTGAACGCCCAAGTCGATGGCAAATCCGCTGCCGTCCAGCTTCAGGCCCGACTCGCCCGTAGCGAGGATGCGCCCGCCGCCAGCCAGATAGCTGTCCAGCTTGGCCAGGATCGTATCATTGACCCGGATCCGGTCGGGCAGGATCAGGACGGCATACGGGCTGAAGTCGGCTTCCAGGTCGACGACGTCGAACAGGATATGCCCTTCCAGCAGCATGCGCACCGCGCCGGCGTCAGGATCGCCGGTGAAGCTGTCGTGGCCGCCTGTCGCCTGATGGGTACCGGCCGCTTCCACCGACAGCAGCGCCACGTCGGCGATGTTAACGGCATCATGGCACCACTGTTCCTTGGCCTCGACTTCGGCATAGGCCTCGCCAATCAGCCGGTAGGTGGCTTCATCCATCGCGCCCAGCGGATGCAGCTGGTCACCGATGGAGCAGGCCGCTCCGTTTGCCAGGCTGAGCGCGGCTTCATACCGCAGGGCGTTCGGGTGCTTATAGCCGCCGAATTCGCCCCAGGTGGTATGAAATTTGCCGGTCATGCCCAGGAACGGCATGCCCAGCGTCTGGGCGTAGCGGGCGGACAGAGGGAAGTGGTCGTAGCCCCAGCCCCCGGTCGGCAGCGACTCCAGCTCGAGATGTGAGTTCATGTGCGCAAGGTCGCGGCGTCCGCGGCGGATGTGACCACCGTTATGGAAGATCGGCAGTCCGGGTTTGTGCCGGTGCACCGTTTCTTTAACGCGGCTGGTGTAATTGGCGTAGGTTTGCTCCCAGAGCGGGCGCATGGCGCTTTTGTCCCGCGGGTCGATCCCCTGCTCCCGGGCTGCTGCTACGCAGGTGGCGCAGTAGCACTCCCGCACCCCGACGATGTCCAGAAAGATGCCGTCGGCATCGTAGCGCACCGCGACTTCTTCAATCTGGGACAGCAGAATGTCCAGATAAGGCGTATTCAGGCAGAGCTGATGGTATCCCGGGGTGAACAGGTCGCCTTCGCGGCTGAAGCGCTCGCGGATGAGCCATTCGGGATGACGGACGGCGAGCCGCTCGTCAAGGCCGGCGGACAGGTAGACGGGAGTCCGTACCCCGATCTCATGGGCGGCTTCGATCATGGCGCCGAGCAGGTCGAAGGACAGTCCCGGATGCGTGACGTTCGCTTCGGAGGGATGGTAGGCCCATCCGTGATGGCATTTGGAAAACACGGTAATCGAATCGACATGGCCAAGCTTCAGCGTCTGCTGAAACTGTTCTTTGCTGAAGCGGGTGCCGATGGGATGAATCGCCTCGGACGTATGAAAGTCGAGATGAACCTGGCGCATACGCATGGTATATGTTCCTCCATTCAATAAGCAGGGATATGAAACGGCTGTGTGCTTACCCCTAAAGTAAAGGAAATTTGATACCGCTTCCATGCGGAATAACGACTTTGTTCTGTCCGATATCGACTTTGAAGAAATGACCGGATCAGCATATTATGCTAGGATGAATTTGAAGATTAGAAAGATCTGCCACGATATCGACTTAAGCAGGAGGTAGAGGAAGCCCATGAAATGCCTCGAGCTGGCGATTCCGCCGCTGCCGTCGCTTCTGACCGTCGGGCGCGCCGTATGGGCACCTGGGAGCCGGCATCAGACCCGCAGCTTTGACGCCTATGACATGATTCTGGTCAAAAAGGGCGCCATGTATATGCAGGAAGACGATACCGAATATGTCATTCAGGACGGCCAGCTGCTGCTGCTCGAGCCGGGTCGTACCCATTCGGGCACACAGGCCTGTTCGGAGCCGACGGCGGTGTATTGGGTGCACTTCCGGCACCCGGAGCCCCTGCGCCGGATGGAGGCGGAGGATATTCCCTGGTCGGCGGTGCTCCCTCAAGGGCAGGACAGCGACGAGTATCCGGCAGAGCAAACGATGTATCTGCCCAAATTCGGCGATGCCCCTTTTCACCTGCTCCAGCCTCTGCTGGACCGGATGGTGGAGCTGCATCGCGGTTTTGCCGTGGAGCAGTCCTTGAAGCTGCAGGTGCTGTTCTGCGACCTGCTTGAACTGCTGCAGGCGGATTTGGGCCGCAGGCCGGGCTCGCGCTCGGCCGCTCTCGCCCGGGAGACGGTCAGCTATCTGCAGCGCAGCTGGAATGAGCCTTTCCGCTCGGAGGAGCTTGAGGAGGCGCTGCATTTTCAGTTCGACCATATCACCCGCTGCCTGAAAAAGTATACGGGCATGACGCCCCTTCAGTATGTGCAGCATTTGCGGATCAGCCAGGCGATGGTCCTGCTGGAGCAGACGTCGCTGACGGTGCAGGAGGTGGCGGAACAGGTCGGCATTCCGAGCGCGAGTTTTTTTGGGAGGCTGTTCCGGGACCGTACGGGGATTTCCCCGGGGCAGTACCGCCAGCGCCGGCAGAGCCATTTATAGATCGTTGAAGGACAGGACTGGAGGCGGGAAGGCTTTCTTTTATCGAATAGCGAAATAGAAAGGCGGGCCTTTTTTCGAAAAACAACATCGATAGAGTGCCGCGCTGCTGTAGAATGAATTTAAGGAGGACTGTATGTCGACCATCGAAGTGCTGGATCAGGGCTATGTTCGTTTAGTGAATCATATGGGATCGGACTTAACGATCGTCAATGCGGCCCGTGTCTCCTATGCCAAGCAGTCGCTGGAGTTAAGCGACCGTGACGTGCGGCTTATCAAGTTCCTCGCCCGCGAGGGGCATACTTCACCTTTTCGCCATGCTATCGTACAATACGAGGTCTATGCCCCACTAATGGTCGCAAGACAATGGTGGAAATACGTGGTCGGATCCGCCCATTATGAGGGGACGGGCGACAGCTTGGAGGCGTGGAACGAATCAAGCCGGCGATACATAACAGAGGACCCTGCATTTTATATCCCCAAGGCAGGCGAGTGGAGGTCCCAACCGAAAAACTCCAAGCAGGGCAGCGGCGGAGAGGCGGATTGGGAGCTTGGCGTGAAGCATACCCAAGAGCTGATGGATTATGTGGAGCTGGGCATTTCCAAGTACGAAGCCGCCCTAGCGGACGGCATTTGCGCGGAACAGGCCCGGTTGTTCCTTCCCTCTTATGGGATGTATGTACGCTGGTACTGGACGGCATCGGTCCAATCCGTCGCTCACTTCCTGTCTCAACGGCTGGAGCATGATGCGCAAAAAGAAATCCAGGAGTATGCGAAGGCCGTACTCGAGCTGATCAAACCGCTATTTCCCGTTTCACTGGAAGAGCTTCTTGGAAATGAGGAATAGCCATTATCATTCATGCAGCTAGTATCAAATGGTTTCGTATGTTCAAGGGAATTAGGGATTACCAGTTGGGTTCAAGGAGTGAAAGAAGATGAAAAAGCTGGTGCTCATCTCTTCTTTGCTGCTGCTATTATTTCTCAGTGGATGCCAAAACAGGTTTAGTTCGGATGCTTGGATCGATCAGCCTGGGAAGCGGAGCCATATGGTCGATGATTTATTGGCAAAAAACGATCTTAAAGGAAAGACGCAGGACGAAATTATCAGTTTATTGGGAGAGCCCGAGCAAAGGATAACGAGTCCCGTTCCCCAGTTTGTGTACTATTTGGGAAGAACGGGTTTAGGGGTGGATGATCTTCTATTTAAACTGCAGTTCGATGCAAAAGGAAAACTGGAGAGTCATGAGATCACCCATGACTAGTAGCCTAATATTAGGAATCTAACTTTGAGGAGGAACAATCACATGCCGAAAACGATCAAATGGGGCATTTTGGGTACGGGCTGGATTGCGTCGCAGTTTACGAAGGATCTTGCTTTTGCGGAAAATGGGGAGGCTGCGGCCGTAGGCTCCAGAACGCTGGACAGCGCTTCGCGTTTTGCGGCTGACTATGGAATCGGGAAAGCATACGGCAGCTACGAAGAGCTGGCAAACGATCCGGACATCGACGCGATCTATGTCGCGACGCCGCATCCTGCACATAAGGAAAACGTCCTGCTGTGTTTGAAAGCGGGCAAAGCCGTACTGTGCGAAAAGCCATTTACGGTGAACGCGAGCGAATTGGAAGAGGCCGTATCTTATGCCAAGGAGAACAAGGTTTTTCTGATGGAAGGAATGTGGACAAGATTTCTCCCGGTCATCCGCAAAGTGAGGGAATGGCTGGATGAAGGGCGGATTGGTGAAGTTCAGCTCGTCAAAGCGGATTTTGGATTCCGTGCCGGCGTCAATCCGGAAGGCAGACTGTTCAATCCGAGCCTTGGGGGCGGGGCGCTGCTGGATGCCGGGATTTACCCCGTGTCTTTTGCATCGATGATTTTTGGAGCTGAACCGGAGGAAGTGTCGAGTACCGCTCAGATCGGCAGTACTGGCGTGGACGAGCAGTTCTCTCTCCTGCTCTCCTATGGCTCTGGCAAAACCGCGCAGCTGAACGGGGCCATACGCCTAAATATGGACAATGAAGCATGCATTTACGGCACGGAAGGGTATATCCGAATTCCTTCCTTTTTGAACGCGACCAGAGCTGCGTTATATGTCAACGGCAGTGAAGAGATTTTTGAAGATGACCGGACATCGCTCGGTTATGCGTTTGAAGCCGAGGAAGTGGCAAGATGCCTTGCGGAGGGGCGGACCGAAAGTTCGGTTATTCCGCTTGAAGAGTCGGTGGCGATTATGAAGCTGCTCGACCGGATCCGAGGTCAATGGGGGCTTCGTTATCCGTTTGAGTAAATTGGCCTTCATACCATGGGGACCTGCTGCTAATATAGGAGCAGGTCTTTTGGTGTTTAAGAAGCCTAGACTGGGGCCTGCCGAAGATCTGTCACTTTTTGCTGGTTTCAGAGCGGTGGGGCCAGGTACTATAATAGCTGTACATCCATGACGAAGGTCGCTTATCCGATTACAACGAATGCGACTGCTAAAGGAGGCCGCAGGTATGAGCTCCTATATTTCTGAACGCATTAAAATTCCGCCGGGCCTGTGGGCAGGATTCCGCCAACTCGGGATTGCCCCGCATGACGTTGTCCGCAGCGCAGGACTTCCGCTTACGATCATTGCAGAGTCCGAGGTCACCACGGCCCAATATTTCGCCATTTGGCAGGCTTATTCCGAGCTGGCCGGCGACGTCGCCCAAGGCATCATCCAGCTGGCGACCGTCTTTGAAACGGCGAAATATCCGCCGACCGTCTTGGCGACGTATCATGCCCGTGATTACCGTGACGCGCTGTACCGGATGGCCCGTTACAAGCAGATGTGTCCCCCCGAGAGCCTGTGCATCACCGAGGAGGGAGAGCACTGCGCCATCGAGCTGGGCTGGTTGCATCCCGGGGAGTCCGGCCCGCCTGTCCTGGTTGGCATCACGCTGGCATGCCTCATGGAGCTTGGACGCCGGGGGACAGGGCAGCCTGTGCAAGCACGGTCCGTTGAATTTACGCAGCCCATGGGCGATATCCGGACCCTTGAAGATTATTTCGGCTGCCGGATCCGGATCGGTGCTCAAGGCAACCGGCTGACACTGCATCGGAAAGATCTGGATCGTCCTTTTCTATCGTACAACGAAGAACTGCTGGACATTCTGACTCCCGCGCTGGACCGGTCGCTTGATGAGCAGCAGCGCAGCCGCTCGTTCCCCGAGACGGTCAAATGGATTCTGAAGCGCAGCCTCACGGCAGGACGCCCCGACATTCAGGCTGTCGCCAGAGAGCTTGGAATGAGCGACCGTACCTTGCAGCGCCGGCTTACAGAGGAGAACACAAGCTTCAAGCACCTGCTGACGCAAGCCAGACACGAGCAGGCTCGGGAATATTTGGCGGACCCTTCGCTTGATATTAAAGAGGTCGCTTTCCTGGTTGGATACGAAGACCAGAATTCGTTCTACCGGGCCTTTCGTCTGTGGGAAGGGGATACTCCATCCCATTGGCGTGCTGAACATGTAGGGGCAAACTCATGAGCAAAGACAACGGGAAGAGCCTGATTTTCGATCGTTTTCCAAACCCCAGCTTGCTAAGGCATGTCGGGGTTTTATCTTTTTTTTATTGGCGTGTAGAGCAAGAACATTGGCGCAATAGGCTAGTTACTGAATCCTTCTGGTCAGGTAATATCGTCTCTATACGGAGTAAAAGGAGTTTTAGTTATGGATATGGGATTACACAATAAGACAGCGTTAGTTACAGGATCTACGAAAGGGATCGGCAAGGCCATTGCCATTGAGTTGGCCAAAGAAGGTGTTCACGTACTCATTAACGGCCGAAACGATGCAGAGGTAGAACAAACGGTGAATGAAATCAAGGCGAACTTCCCGGCGACCTCTCCGCAGAAGGCGACGGCCGATCTTGTAGATAAAGGGCAAAGAGAAGCTTTATTTGAACAATTCCCCCAGGTTGATATTTTGGTGAACAATATGGGAATCTATGAGATCATGCCCTATGAGAACGTTGACGACGAAGTATGGGAAACCTACTTCCGTACGAATGTTCTTGCCGCCAACGGATTGACCAAATTCTATCTGCCCAACATGCTGAAGCAGGATTATGGGCGGGTTCTCTTTATTGCGAGCGAGGAAGCGCTGATGCCTTCGGGACAGATGCCGCAGTATGCCGTGACCAAGTCGATGCTGTTATCTCTGTCGAAGAGCTTGTCCAAATTGACGAAAGGCACCGAGGTTACCGTGAATACGATCATGCCGGGACCGACGCTCTCTGAAAATGTGCAGCAAATCATTGAAGGGATGTACGCTGACGAGGATCTGACCTTCTCGGAAAAGGAGAAGAGGTTTATGGCGGCGGGCCTGCCCCAATCCGAAATTCAGCGGTTTATCCGGCCGTTTGAAATCGGCAGATTGGCTGCTTTTGTATGCAGTCCCTATGCATCCGCCTTTAAAGGCGCTCCGATTCGGATGGACGGGGGAATGGTGCCGACGATTTTTTAATCGATGTTGTTAAAGAACCTTGGGCGAGATCCCGAGGTTCTTTTTGGTATTCGCCGTAAAGAGCAACACCAGTTCCAAAATGTGGTATGATGGGGCAGCCTAACGGCATCAAAGATTGGCACTGCCAGGATCAAACCCGTTCCAGACGATCGTCTGCTCCACCGGGAAGCGGGTGGTCGGCCGGGCCGGCTTGATGGCTTTCCCTATCGCGACGAGCAGGACCGGCATATAACGCGGCGGAACGTGAAACGCTTTGACGAATGCGTCGGGGTCGAAGCCGACCATCGGGCCGGAGTCCAGACCCATCGCTTTGGCTGCGAGCATCAGCTGCATGGCGGCCAGTGAAGCGTTGCGAATCGCTTCGTCGCGCCGGTAGGGGGAGGAGGCGTCCACCGCATAGGCCTTTTCGATTTGATCAAACAAGATTCGGGAAGAAGCATAGCCGGCGTAAGCATCTTCAGAACCGCCTTCTATGACAGGTCCATACACCGCTGCGGCATTCCGGTTAGCCTCGAGGTCGCCGAGCACGGCGACGGTCACGGATGCATCGACGACCTGTCGTTGGCCGTTGGCAACGGGAAGCAGCTTGTGTTTGGCATCCGTTTCGGTAAAGGCGACAAACTTCCAATGCTGCAGATTCCAGGACGAAGGAGCGCTGCCCGCAAGCTCCAGCAGCTGCATGATTTCTTGTTCATTGATATGGTGTGTGGGATCGAAATATCGAACGGCATGGCGCTCACGGATGACGGTGAGAAAATCGGATTGAACAGCTGATGACATGAACGGGTCAACTCCTTTAATCTATAATCAGGATCTTGTTCGCGAACTTGCATCCTTTACCGCCATGTTATGGCACCGGGCGGTCCGGAACAACCGCATTTTCAGCGAAGTGTACCGTAACAGTTGCGCCGTCTTCTATACATAACGCTATAAGAGTGAGGAAACAAAATGAAAAAATATTTGGATATCCTTGCCGATATCGAACGAAAAATCAGCGAAGGGCAGTTCGAATCGGGTCAGAAGCTGCCTTCCGTCCGCAATGCGGCGAAGATGTACGGCTGCAGCGTCAGCACGGTTACACGGGCATACACGGAGCTGGAGAGCCGTCACATGATTTACTCGATCGCCCAAAGCGGCTACTATGTTGTGGAGAAACCGGGCAAAGGGCCCGCCGCTGCAGAGGGCGAGCAGATCGATTTCGACTCGGCATCGCCCGATCCGGCCCTGTTTCCGTATTTGGATTTCCGGCACGCCTTGAACCAGGCCTTGGACACGTACCAGAGTCATTTGTTCACCTGCGGCGAAGCCGAAGGTCTGGAGATGCTCCGTCATACGCTCGTTTCCCATTTCGCGGAAGACCAGGTGTTTGCCCAAGAGGAGAGGATCATCGTCTCGGCGGGTGCGAACCAAGCGCTCGAAATATTAGCCAAAATGCCGTTCCCGAATGGGAAGTCTATCATCTTGGTCGAACAGCCCAGTTACGATATCTATTTACGATATCTAGAGGCGGAGGGCATCCCGGTATGCGGCATTTCCCGGACGACGGCGGGCATTGATTTGCAACAATTGGAGGAGAAGTTCAAACACGGCCAGATCAAATTCTTCTACACCATGTCCAGGTATCACAGCCCGCTAGGGACTTCATTCAGCCGTGAAGAAAGAAAGGCGATTGCCCGGCTGGCCGGCAAATACGACGTTTATGTCGTGGAGGACGATTACATGGCCGATCTGGGTGAAGAACCGGGAGCAGATCCCATTTATGCCTATAGCGGCATGTCGCACGTCATTTATTTGAAAAGTTTCTCGAAAATAATATTCCCGGGGCTGCGGCTCGGGGCCGCCGTGCTGCCGGAGAAGCTGCTGAAGACGTTTTGCGAATACAAAAGATATGCCGACACATCGCAGCTGTCCCAGGCAGCGCTTGAAGTATACATCAAAAGCGGTATGTATGAGCGGCACAAGCGAAAGATACGCAGCCAATATGCTGCCCGGATCCGCGAACTGAATGAGGCGGTTCTGCGGCATAATGGTTCAGGTCTGATCGATATCCCCCCTGTGTCCTCGGGGTTGTATGTTCCGTTCAAGCTGCCGAAAAGGGTCAACCTGGAACGCCTCGTTGAGCGGCTTGCCGCAAAGAAGATTCTCGTCGCTTCGAGCAAGCGGTTCTATTTATCGGACTATATGGAGCGGGAGAAGTTTTTAAGAATCAGCATTGCGCGGGCGCAGCCGGAACGGATTGAGGAGGGAGTTCGGGAGATCATCGGAGAAGTAAGCCGGGAGCTCAGATGCCTGGTATGATCTAAAAAAAGTGCATCAAGGCGGCATAGGGCATAAAAAAGGCAGCAGGGCCGCCGCATGGGGTTCTGCTGCTTGATCAAAATTTAACCGTTCTACTTCCCAGCCTGTTCCTTTATTGCCCGATGGAAGGGGCATCCGGCCGGCGAGGTGTCGTCATCCCGCAGAAAATACTGCTTGTATTCAAGATTTCCCTGCGATCCGTATGGCTTTAATTCCGGATGGGCCGGCGCGGTATCGTATGCGGCCAGGCGGGCACGGATCCGGGGAGCGATCTCAGCTGCTTTTTCAGGGTAAGCATTCCACTGGTCCAATACCCAGCGCGGCGTCAGAGCCAGCATGAAGTAGGGAAAGCTTCGGCTCTGACGGGACGTATGTGCCGGGGTGCCGCAGTAGACGAAATACCGCTCGCCATCGCAGCAGAACTCCCACAGCGCCTGTTCCGGATCTTCCGGGATGTCCTCCGGCCACGGCGTACGATCCAAACGGCTGACCTGGTTCAGCAAGTTCCAGAATGCATCTTCATAGGCCAAGACGTCTCTGACGTTCTCCTCCGCCTCGAAAAAAACAACCAGGGAGGAGTAATCCCCGTAAGCACGAGAAGCTCTGCCATACTCGGCAATGATCTCCGCGAGCTCCGGTCCTGCCGAATCATCCCAAGGGCTGGGCGCAAAACCGAAACGGAGATGGCCGAGGGCGAACGCCCGTGTGGCCGGAATGCAGGGGAACCTGGCTTCCCGGTCCGTCATCTTGGCCGCAAACCGCCGGCAGGCCTCTTTCTTCCAGGCTTCCAGAGGAAGCTCTTCATTTTCGATGTCCGTATACTGCATCAAAAGCGGCATGAACAGCCCTCCTTTTACCTACAGCATACGCCCATGGGCAAAAAGGTGACTGTGCAGGAGCCCATGCTTTAGCTGCATGCCCATGATGTTGGTTCCGGTCATGGCATGCTTTCAGGCAAAAATAAAGATTGAAGGCCCGGCTGTAACCCATTTACAATGAAACTATCTTCCAGGCCAAAGGAACGATGCATAGATGACGACAACAACCTTGTGGAATCAAACGCTGCATCTGGTTTCTCATGCATATTTTGAGCGTAAGGAAAAGTTTGAAATGGATGTGGATTGTTACGCCGTCTGGGTGCTGTTTGCCGTAGAATCGGGCAAATTTTATTACCGGATCGGGGAGGAACGCGGAGAGGCGGGGGCCGGAGACTTGGTGTTCTGCCCGCCGGGGTTCACCTTTGAGCGGGAGATGGTGTCTCCACTAGCGCTTCACTATATCGGCTTTGAAATGGTGGGGGAAGAGCGGATGGGGCCTGTACTGCCGCCGCCGACGTATTTGTCGCGCCCGCTTGACAACAAACGTCTCGTTTCCAATTTTGCCTATTTGCGAAAGCTGCATTTAGCGACAGAACCCCGGCATGTGCTGCGCAAGGACATGATCATGAACGACATCTGGCAGCTCGCCTGCGAGGTGTGGGAAAGAGAGCATCTCCATGATGAGCAGCAGCTGCTGGCCGACTCGGACGATGTGCTGATGAACCGCGCGGCCGAATGGATTTACCAGAACGCGTACACCCCGTTCAGCATGAGGGAGCTGTCGGATTCGCTGAACCTCAGTCCCGTCCAGTTTACACGCCGGTTCCGGAAGTCGTTCCGGATCGCACCTTCGGACTTTGTCCGGTCTTTGCGCATCAGTAAAGTGGCCGAGCTGCTGCTGGATACCGATATGACGCTGGACCAGATTGCCACCTGCTGCGGATATGAGAACGGCTTGTATCTAAGCCGTGTGTTCTCCAAAAATATGGGCATGAGCCCATCCAAATACCGTGAGCAGAACCGGGTATAACCGGGCTCTGGTGTCCTTGTGAGGGAAGACAGGGCAAGGCGCCGGCGTCCGGTCGATTATGCATGCCGGTGATTACAGGCGCCCCGCTGTCCGCGTCCCGGCCTGCTAGCCCCCGGTCACTTCCAAATGCTTGATACAGTCGTAGAGCGAATAGGTCCAGGCAGTATCATTCAGAACGATGGTCGTAACGGAAGTGTTGCGCAGCTTGACGCCCGTCGACTCATCCTGCATCAGTTCTTTTAAGGTTTGCCCCAGAAAATAGCCGTGCGTGACGGCGAGAATTTTCTGTCCCGGAAATCTGGCGGCCATCTCTTCCACAAAGCTTCGGCCGCGGGCCCGCATCATCTCATCCGTTTCCTGCTTCATGTCCAGCTCGTGCCAACGGGCTCCCCAGCGTTGGACCCTTTCCGCTTCGGTCGTATCGGCGATCTTGCCGCGGTCCATCTCGCGCAGACGCACATCGTAGAAATCGACCGGCTTCTTGATTTCGGCCGCGATGATGTCGGCCGTCTCCCGGGCGCGCCGCAGGTCGCTGGAAATAAACAGATCCCAATGCTCCCCGGCCAACCGCTTGGCCACCAGCGCAGCCTGCGTTCTTCCGGTTTCGTTCAGCGGATTTTGCGTATGCCCCTGCGCCCTGTTCTCGATATTATGATCGGTTATTCCATGCCTGACAAACGTAATTGATGTCACCGATTTGTCCTCCTAAGCTTTTCTCCGATTATAATCCAACCATACCATGAATGAGCCCGAATCTCACCGATTTACGCCGCTTGCTGCGGCCTCCAGGATGGAAGAGACCGACACCGTTTCTCCTTTTACCGGAAAATAAGGCTTTACGCCCCGGGTGTCCTGCGATTCCGGGAACCGGCTGTGCAGGGTAATGACGGTTTTCGGCGCAATGCTGCCGATCAGGCTGGCGAGCGCCTCGGGATGGGCGTGTCCGCCATTGGACAGGGAAAGGCCGGTAATCGCGTAGGCGTTCAGAAACTTGGATACGGCAGCATGCTCGATTTTGACGCTGTAGTCCGATTGAATAAAATGCGATTGACCCTGCAGGCCTCCCAGATTCTCCAATTCAATCATATGCGCAAGGTCCGGAAATTTGAATAAATACACCATTTCTGGCTTACGCCCGGCCACTTCTTCCAAAGAGACGGCGGGGTACGGCACCTCCATGCCTTCGGCCATGGTGGCATCGATGACTTGAACGGGAACGTCAAGCGCCGGATGTCCATGGAGCACCCGCACGCCTTCCCGGTTTGCCGTATGCCAGACGGCGGCAAGCGACGCCTCCATCACGATGCTTTTTCCTTGGTCTGCGGCGATCGCGATCATGTCGGCCATCCGCTCTAAATCCCGCGGCGACATCTGCAGATACAACAGCCCTTTTGCTTCGCGAACGATCTCCGCGAACGAGGCAAGCAGGGCCGATTCCGTGATCTGCAGCGGAACGGTGGAGGGTTCGGATGTAAGGCGCGTCCCTTCCGTAATGAGCACGTCGATCGGTTTGCTCTGGCACAGCCGGATGAAACGGTCGATCTTATCCGGATGCTTGCCCTGCCGGCGCCAGTCCCCCGTATACGCAATTCTATGGGTGCCGTCGTCGATGATGATGCCGGATGCGCCGGTCGCATTGTGATCCATCTCGACAACCTGCATCGTAAACGCTCCGAAATCGATCACGGTCAGGTCGCCGCAGGTTGTGATCTCGGTCCGGGTATCTTTGCTGTGGCGGCCCGCCACCATGCCGCGGAACAAGGAATGCGAATCATGGCTCATATATACGGGGAGATCCGGATGCGCAAAGGGAAGCAGCGCCATATGGTCCGTGTGCATATGTCCAATATAGAGATGAATCCGGTCATAGTTCGGAAATTCCCGGTTTCCCCAGACCCGCCGAACCGCGGCCCAATCCAGGCCTTCGATCTGCTCAGCATCGTACAGCTCCGGCAGCGGGGCGGTCATGCCACCCAGCAAAAACTGGCGCAGCTCGCGACCGGGGGTCGCATTCACCGGTTCAAACAGCGTTACCTGGGTCGGAAACAGCAGACTGCTGTGCTCGACGCCAAAGTCGAACAACAGCCCCTGTTTTCCTTTGCCGTACAGAACCTGCACGCCTCCTGATTTGCCTACTCCGCCAAAAAAAGTCAATTGTGCTTCCTGCAACGTGATCGCCTCCTGTGTGGATATTCAGCTAAAAGGATGGAGGGGGCCGGCGTGTCGCTCCGGCTCCCTTCACCACATCATCATTTCGTCGTCCCGCTTGCCGCGCCAACGTCCTCTAACGAAAGGATGGCGCCGTGTTCTCTGAGCTTTTGCCGGATGATCCGGACATCGACATCTTCCGGAGAGATGCGCTGTTTTGCAGCCAAGGCGGCGCCGATGCCCACGCCTTCGCCGACGGCCATGCAGGTGGGCATGACCCGGGAAGAGCCGAAGACGACGGGGTCGACGCTGATGCAGCGGCCGCTGAGCATTAGCCGTTTCACGTCTTTGGCGATCGTCGCCCCGTATGTGATGCCGTAAGGGCCGGCCAGCGAACGGATAACGGTCGAGTCGCCCGAACCGCTGTGAATGTCGATAATATAGGAGCCGAGCGCGATCGTGTCATCCGGAATGATACCGTTCACGGCCGCATCTTCGCGGATCATCTGCTTGCCCATGATCCGTCTCGTTTCACGGATACCCAGAAACGGGGCAATCGAGGACAAATAGATGTGCTCAAACCCCGGGACGTGCTCGCGCAGCATGTCGATCAGGGGGAGGATCTGCAGATGCGATTCGATCTCGCCCCGGCTTAACTCCTCGACCTTTGTCCCATCAAAATTCAGGATGCGGATGCAGTTCAGGGCAATGTACCCCTCTCTGGGCAGATTGATATAGATGATTGTATCGCGGCTGATCGGGCATTTGCCTTCCTGCCGGAGCCTGGAAACCGTATTTTTCAAGCCGACGAACACGTGATTCTCGCTGGCCCGCAGAAACTCCGCCGTATAGCCGGGGCGGATCTTCATCGAAGATCCGTGCCGGAGCTCCTCCGGATGATTCCCGAGGAAATCCATGAACCGTTCAAGATCGAAGCCGCCGACTGTAAACATAAGGGTAGGCGGCTGGGTTTCCCCGTTCGCGTACTGCCCTTTCTCAAACGCGGCACCCGCCATATATGCGACGTCGCCGTCCCCGGTCGCATCGATGAATACATCGGCGAAAACCTCCATTTCCCGGCCTTTTCCCTTTAAGATAACGGATTTCAGTTCACCATCCTTCACGTTCGTTCCGATGATTTCACAGTGCAGCAGGGGCTGTACCCCGTACTGTTTGATTTTTTCAAAAATGACGATTTTCATCAAGCTGGGATCGATGACCGTCGTCGAATTGTGCAGCGGGCATTCCCGGTGTCCGAAGGAACCGCCAAGCAGGGTCAAGCGGTCGACGATTTCCTGCGGCAGGCCGCGGGTGACCTGGCGTCCCTGGGCATCCAGGAAGGCCAGCAAAGGCAGTCCGATCGTCATGTTTCCGCCCAAGAAGCCCTGTCGGTCCACGATCATGGTCTGCGCTCCTTCCCGTGCGGCTGCAATGGCTGCCCCGACGCCTCCGGCCCCGCCTCCAAGGACAAGCACCTGTGTTCTGATGACTTCGCGTTGCAATTGGCTTTCCATATAACCCCTACTTTCTCATTGAATCTCCGCGGATGAACACGGCCCACTAAGCCATGCACCGCTTAAGAAGCGTGAATTGGTTTTCATTATACGAGGGGCGAAGATGCATGAACATGCAGTAATCCTTCATTTGGGATGCACTTTGTTTCAGAGATGGGAACCGGGAGGAGACAACATTCGGCATGCTTTTCCAAAATTTGACGATCCGTCAACAAGGCCCTGACTTTGCTGAAACAAAATACATGTACAGTAAAAGAGCGTGCATGGACTCATCCGAGCGGAGGTTGCTAACATGTGGGTGAAAGCTTTCCAACATGTTGTTCATGTCAAAACAAGCCTTGAGGAGGAATACGATCGTGAACATGCGTAACAAACGTGCAGGTTCCATGGCGGCCGTGTTAAGCGCCATCCTGCTGCTGGCTGGCTGTTCCGGGGGCGGCGATTCAAAAGGCGCATCCGCGGGCTTCCATGAGACGGGGCTGCCGATTGTCGATAAGCCGATATCCCTGACCATTGCCGGTACTTACGATGAACGAACAGGAACGAATTGGAATGAGCTTGAGACGATTAAGGAAATCAACGAAGGGACCAATGTCCAGATTAAGTGGAACCTCAGCCCGGGCACCGATTGGGCGACAAAGCGCAACCTGATTATCGCCAGCGGCGATCTTCCCGACGTGCTGCTGGAGCTCAGCAGCTCGCAGGTCGTGACGGGAGGCGCGGACGGCATGTTTATTCCGCTGGAGGATCTCATCGAGAAATACGCGCCGAATTTGACGGATTTTCTGAACAAATACCCCGAAGTCCGGCAGGCGATCACAGCTCCGGACGGGCATATTTACTCCCTGCCGATGGCGAATATGTCGGAGTATAAGCATGCCGACGGGAACACGCTGTGGGTGAACAAGGAATGGCTGAAGAAGGTCGGTTTGGAGATGCCGAAGACGACGGAGGAGCTCACGAAGGCTCTCGAGGCATTCAAAACGATGGACATGGACGGAGACGGCAATCCGAATAACGAAATTCCGCTGACCGGCGTCTTCGGCGACGCGCAGTACGGGTTCGGCTACCTGTTCGGTTCCTTCAATACGATAGACGAAACCTTTATTGTGCAGGATGACAAGGTGGTATTCGTCAGAGCGACGGAGGAGTTCAAAAATACGGTCAAATACCTGCACTCGCTGTATGAAAAAGGGCTGATCGATCCGGACAGCATGACGCAAAACTCCACCCAGCTGATCGCCAAGATATCCTCCGGCAAAAAGGCTTCGGTCGGAGCGTTCTTCGCCTGGAGCGCCGACCAGATCACCAACGCGGACTACCGGTGGGATTACGGCTCGCCGATGATTCCGCTCGCCGGGCCGGACGGCTCCCAGATCACCCCGCGCAACAATTTGCAGATGACTCCAGGCATGTTCGTCATCACAAAGGTCAACCCATACCCCGAGGCGACGATGAGATGGGTCGACCGGGCTTATGAGCCGGAGATGTCCATGAAGCTTCGCGAGGGTCCGAACCGTCTGAAGAAGCTGGCTGACGGCACGTATGACACCATCCCGAATCCGGACAACTATACGGCCGGCGAATGGAAGGTCAAAGAGACGCCTTACAATGACTTTGTCTACGGTTTCTCACAGGAAATGCGCGACAAGCAGATTCTGCCGAAAGCGGAGCCCGGGCAGCTGGATCCCGATTTTGACGAGTGGTACGAAGCTCTGGTTCCGTATATGAAGCCTTGGGTGTACCCGAATATTATGTTCACGGACGCGCAGTACAAGAGCATCGAGCAGTATCAGACGGATATCAAAACGTACACGGATAAAATGGAAGCCCAATGGATCGCCAAAGGCGGCATCGACGAAGAGTGGAATACTTACCTGGAGACGCTGAACAAGATGGGGCTGAGCGATTATACGAAGGTCTACCAGGACGGTTACGATACCAATAAAGCGAACCTGGCCAAATAGAAAAACTGCCCCCAACTTCCGTTATCGAGCGAGTTGATGGCCCCGCGTAACGTAAAGGACGGTTGATAAATGATGAACACCAAACTCGAAAGGACGGCGCTCGCACAGCTGAAGACGCCCGCGAAACCGAAGGCCGCTTCGCTGTGGCATCGGGTCATCCGCAACTGGCAGCTCTACGTTTTGCTGCTGCCACTATTGCTGCATTTCGCAATTTTTCAGTATGCGCCGATGTACGGTCTTCAGATCGCTTTTAAAAATTTTCGCGCCATTGACGGGATCTGGGGGAGCCCGTGGGTTGGCTTTGACCATTTCGAGCGCTTCTTCCGGTCCTACCAATTCTGGAATACGCTCCAAAATACGCTGCTGATCAATCTGTACGACCTGGTCTTTGCCTTCCCGATCGCGATCCTGTTCGCGCTCATGCTGAATCAGGTCGCCCGGCTCCGCTTCAAGAAATGGGTGCAGACCATTACTTACGCTCCGCACTTTATCTCGACCGTGGTATTAGTCGGTATGCTGTATATTTTTTTAAATCCGCGGACAGGGATGATCAACAATTGGATCGACCTCTTCGGCGGGGAACGGATCAATTTTTTCGGAGAAGCAGCCTGGTTTAAACCGATGTACGTCATCTCGGAGATCTGGCAGACGACGGGCTGGAGCGCGATCATCTATTTGGCCGCCTTGACGTCCGTTGATCCGCAGCTGCATGAAGCCGCGATTATGGACGGGGCCAGTAAACTTCAAAGGGTGCGGCATATCGACGTGCCCACGATTATGCCTGTCATCATGATCATGCTCATCCTCAAGATGGGACACTTCGCCTCCCTGGGCTTCTCGAAAGTGCTGCTGATGCAAAATTCCTTGAATATCGATTCGTCGGAAGTGATTCAAACCTATGTATACAAAACCGGCTTGGTCGGCGCGCAGTACAGCTACTCGGCGGCGATCGGTCTGTTCGACAACCTCATCAATTTTACCCTGCTGCTGACGATGAACCAGCTCGCCAAAAAATTGAAGCAGCAAAGCTTGTTCTAGGAGGGAGCGCTCATGGCTAAAACGGATGCATTCGATCATACCGCAAGGATTGCCCGTTCCCGTGCCGACAAAGTGTTTGACCTATGCAACTATACATTACTGTCCGTTATTCTGCTGATCGTCCTGTATCCTTTGTATTTCATCATCATTTCCTCGTTCAGCGAACCGACGGCCGTCAATTCCGGGAGCGTCAGCCTTTGGCCCAAAGGGTTTACGCTGGAAGGATACCGCATCATCCTGCAGAACCACGATGTATGGAGAGGTTACGCGAATACCATCCTTTATACGGTGCTGGACGTCGCTCTAAGCTTAGCGATTATGATCCCGGGCGGCTACGCCCTTTCGCGTAAGGAGCTGGGCGGGCGGAATGCGTTCATGGTGCTGATCGTATTTACGATGTTTTTCAGCGGGGGCATGATCCCGACCTATATGGTGGTCAAAAACTTGGGCATGGTCGACACGATCTGGGCGCTGTTTGTGCCCACAGCCGCATCGGCGTATTACGTCATCGTGGTCCGGACGTTCTTCCAAAATACGCTGCCGGAGGAAATGCTGGAATCGGCCAAGGTTGACGGCTGCTCGACCTTCCGCTTCTTCTTCCGCATGGTGATTCCGCTGTCGGCGCCCATCATCGCGGTCATGGCGCTGTTTACCGCGGTGTCCCAGTGGAACTCTTTTTTCAGCGCGCTGATTTATCTCCACGACGCGAATCTGTATCCTTTGCAATTAATCCTGCGCAGCATCCTGATTTCCAGCCAGATGTCGGCCCACGGCTCCGACGCCATCGTCGACCCGGAATCGATCGTGGAGGCCCAGCGGTACGCGGAGCTCATCAAATATGCCCTCATTATGGTCGCCAGCGTCCCGGTGCTGGCACTCTATCCCTTCCTGCAGCGTTTCTTTGTCAAAGGGATGATGATCGGTTCGGTCAAAGGGTAAGAATAACAACGAACTGCCGCGAAAATTGAAGTGCACCTCCAATGGTTAGCTGAAGTCTAACCATTGGGGTACCGTTCAACCGCGGCAGTTTTATGGTTGGAAGGGACTGAGCGCGATCAAGAGCGGGTTCTAGCTCTCGAGCGCCGCTTGGGGGCTGGATTGCCTAACTCGTTATTTTCCACAAATTGCTGAAGAAGGGAAATAAACGCCCGGGCCGCGTGGCTTAGAAATTTATTCTTATTGTTAATGATAACGATTTGCCGGTATAAGGTAGGATTGACGATAGGGATTGCGGATATAGCAACGTCACGGTTCAGATCGATCAGTGATTTGGATAAGATGCTGACGCCGGCACCCGATTTTACCAAATTGAAGATGGTACCGATGGAATTGGTTTCGACGAAAGGGGTCATCTGTTTGCCGGTCATGCGGCAGGTCGCATCCACTAACTGGCGGCACTTGTGGTTCTCGGGAAGCAAGATCAACGGCAGCCGGTCTACTTCTGCAAAGCCAATCTCTTTTCGCTGGGCAAGCTCATGGCTGGAGGAGACGGTTAAATAAAACTGTTCGAAGTATAAAGGGATTTTGTTCAGCCGGTCATCGTCGACGGGCAGAATGGTCACGGCCGCATCGAGTTCATTATTCAGTACCTTTTCCGTAACGTTTCCGGATTCAACGATTTTGATCGTAACGTTCGGATATTTCAGGTTAAAATCGACCAGAAGCGAGGACACCAAATGATTTAACTCTCCGGGGGGAGAGCCGATGGCGAGCGTTCCGCGATCTCCGCTTTGCAGTTCGTTCATTTGGTCTTTGGCGCTTTGGAGGGCATTGAAAATCACAGCTGTATGCGACTTCAGGATCCTTCCCGCTTCGGTCAGCGCGATTTTCTTCCCGATTCGGTCAAACAGAGGGGTGCCGATTTCGTCTTCAAGCGACTTGATCTGATGGCTCAGCGTAGGCTGGGTCACATTTAATTTATCTGCGGCCCGCGTAAAGTGAAGTTCTTCGCAAATCGCTTGGAAATATTCCAATTGCCGTATTTCCATGGTTCGTTTCCTCCCGATGTATAGAATCATGCGTTATATTTATCGTTATCATAGAAATCATAATATTGATCTATCATATACTGGATTTTACAATGAGGACATCAACAACACAATCCTTTTTTTGCGAGGTGTATGAAAATGTCCTTATCCATCGGTCATGTAAAAATCCCGGACAGCGCGTTAGCCAGACAGGCTGCCGAGCTGCTTCGGGATCATGGGGATGATTTGCTGTGGAACCATTCTCATCGGGTGTATCTGTTTGGTGCCGTACAGGGGGAGCAGGCCGGAATAACGTATGATGCCGAGCTGCTGTATATTAGTGCTTTGTTTCATGACTTGGGATTAACCAAGCATTTCAGCAGTCCGGACAAACGGTTTGAGGTTGACGGGGCCAATGCGGCAAGAAGCTTTTTGGAATCGCATCAGGTCCCGGAGGAGTCGATCCGGCGCGTCTGGGATGCCGTCGCCCTGCACACGACGATCGGCATTGCGCAGTATAAGGAGCCAGAAGTTGCGCTGATTTATTCAGGTGTGGGTTATGATGTCATGGGAGAAAATTTTGATGAGATCACACCGGAGGTTCGTGAACAAATCGTAACGGCGTTCCCCCGGAACCAGTTTAAAAGCAAGATCCTGAATGCTTTTCTGGAAGGCTTTAAGCATAAGCCCGAAACGACATTCGGAAACATCAAATCGGATGTATGCGAGCTGCTTCTTCCAGGATACAAACGCCCGAACTTCTGTGACTTGGTTCTTCACTCGCATTGGGACGAGTAAGTGGATATATTGCCTTTCTGAAAATAAACCGATGCCTTGCGGCATCGGTTTTTCATGCATTAGCCTTTTCATTCGAATCAAAGATTAACGCCAACTACTCAGATTTTATTGCGTTTTATGTATATATACTTCATTAGAATGGCGGGGAGGGATTCCAATCAAGAAGGTGCTCATTGGTGTATGCATCGTTACTTTGACGATTGTATCCGGATGCCTGAATCATCCTTCCGTGATCCAATTTACTGGCGAAAGTAAAAACTGGTCTGCAAGCTATACGATTACCAAAATGAATCGTGAAGATCATATGAACCGGTTCCAGATCCGGTACAAAGGGAAAGACCCGGCTAACGTGGGGAGAGTAAAATATAAATTCACCGGCACAACGAATAGTGGGAGCGGGGAACAAAAATTGTCAGGGAACAGAGACATCGTTAGCGGATCCGGAGGCAATGGCGCTATTCCGCTGGAGGATTCAACCATTCAGGTTACCGTCGAGTGGAGGGGCCAAAAGGAAGAGATGGAGCTTTCGACCGGAGCTTCCCGTAAATGATAAGCCCCTATCCACAAGGGACAGGGGCTGTTCCAGGGCCGAGCGTATTAAATCTTCTTTCCTTTGCCGTGCAAAATTTTTATTTCGCCGTTCTCATATCCGACCGTGTAGCTCATCCGGTAACCTTGATAGACGGTGTCGCTCTTGCGCCGCTCCTCGGCCGTAATATCAACGCTGACCAAAGCGCCGTCGTCCTCCTCTTCAAGCGTGGGGGAGCCAAGCATGATATAACCGGTATTCAGATATCCCGCCCGGAAATCCTCGTAACTGATCCCGCTCTGCCATTCGCTGCCCAGCAAGGAATACGCCGTGACGTAATCACCGTTATTCAGGCTTTGATAGAAGTAAGCGACAATGTCCCGCTCGTCCGCGACCAATATGGATAGATGCGAGAAGAGGATTTTGATAGATTGGAGTCAGTCCATCTTTTACAGCTGCCGGGTCTCCGATTGTTTTGGTGAGCTGGAGAGGATAAAAGCAATTCGCAAGAAATGGCAACCCGGTGGGTGTGCTACGATGTTGAGGTTAGTAAATAAGTGGGCTGATAGATTCATTTGTGGAAAATTGGAGGTTCGATACCCGTGACCAATCATCCGAGTAACAAAAGAACTGACACTGCCTCGAGAACGATCAAAGCATCGCCGCAAACCATTTATAAGGCATTCGTGGACCCTGAGGCTTTAGTAATATGGCTTCCTCCGGAGGGAATGAAAGGCCGGATTTTCGAGTTCAACCCCGTGGCGGGTGGAACCTACCGGATGGCGCTGACTTATTTAGAGAATGACCGTACAACGCAAGGGAAGACCTCTGAGGATACAGACGTCGTCCAAGGAACGTTCCTGGAACTCGTCCCGGACGAGCGTATTGTTCAGGCGGTGGTATTTGGATCGGATGATCCCGATTTTGCCGGAGAGATGAAGATGACATGGACTTTAGTAGCCGACCCGAAAGGCACCGTGTCTACGATCGTTTGCGAAAACGTGCCCCCAGGGATCCGGAAAGAAGATCACGACGTTGGTTTAAGGTCCACCCTGGAGAACCTGGCATTATATACGGAAAATTAGATTGATGAGTTGAACTCGTTAAATTTGGATTGTTAATAATAAAAAATCCATAAAAGATCGTGTATTTGTCGATTATGGTTAGCCTGGTTCGTTGTAATGATAGAGGACAAAATGAAGCAAGGAGGCTTTGCCTTATGAGTATAGTGACTTCGAAAGACGGCACGAGCATTGCTTACGACAAGCTTGGAAGCGGCCCACCGCTCCTGCTGGTCGATGGCGCGCTGTGCAGTCGGGGGAATGGCCCGAGCAGTGCCTTGGCTGCTGCATTACAGCAGGATTTTACCGTGTATACCTATGACCGTAGAGGGCGTGGCGATAGTGGAAATCATACGATTTATGGAGTTGATCGCGAAATTGAGGACCTTTCTGCTGTGATTGATGAAGCAGGAGGGGATGTATTTGTATACGGCGTATCCTCGGGAGCAGCGCTTGCCCTTGAAGCGGCAAACAAACTTTCGTCGATAAAAAAACTGGTGTTATACGAAGCGCCTTTTGTTACGGACGACAGTCGTGAAGCTGTTCCGGATGGATATGCAGCACAAATGGACGAACTGATTAGAGCCAATCGCCGGGGCGCAGCAGTCAAGCTGTTTATGAGAAAAGGAGTCGGACTGCCTGCCCTGGTCGTGGCCTTGATGCCGATGATGCCTGCCTGGTCCAAGCTTAAGTCGGTCGCCCATACGCTTCCTTATGACACCGTACTGACGATCGGGCAGCAGAAAGGGCGTAAGGAGACGCTGAAACGATGGTCGAGTGTCTCTGTCCCCACGCTTGTTGCCGTTGGCGGCAAGAGCCCGGAATGGATGCGCAATTCCATGAAGGAGCTCGCACAGGTTTTGCCGAATGCAACCCATCAAGTGCTTCCCGGTCAAACGCATATCGTGAAACCGGCCGCTTTGATGCCTGTATTGGTCGACTACTTGAAGGGATGAAAAATTCAAAATCATATAGAGGAGGTCGCGATATGGTAACATTTACTGCCGACTTGCAGCTGCACGGAAAAACCGCAACAGGAATTGAGGTGCCAGAGGAAGTAGTCAGAAGCTTGGGCTCTGGAAAAAAGCCTGCGGTTCGTGTTACGATTCAGGGATACGTGTTCCGGACCACGATTGGAGTAATGGGCGGGCGATTCTTGATTCCGGTCAGCACGGAGCATCGAAAGAAAGCGATGGTTGCCGCCGGCGACAAACTGGAGGTTCAGTTGGAGCTGGATACGGAACCGCGTGAACTTGTCGTGCCGGACGATTTCTTGTCGGTATTGTCGCATAACGGGATGGCTAAGTCTGCTTTTGAGAGCATGTCTTACAGTAATCGACGGCGCCTTGTTTTGGGCATTGAGGATGCCAAGACACCGGAAACCAGACAGCGGCGAATAGAGAAAGCTTTAAACGAGTTAAATGATTCCCAAAGTAAAAAGTGACACAAGAAGCGTATAAGGAGGCAATCATGCACTCTCGACACGATTATTTGGAATTGCGCCAAACCTTTGAGCAGGCGGCAGACCTGTACCAGCAGGCGCGGCCGGAATACCCGGAAGCATTGCTGGACGATTTGGTCCAGGCGGCTCATTTGCAGCCGGGGGATCGTCTGCTGGAAATCGGTTGTGCAACAGGAAAGGCAACCCTCCCGTTAGCTCAACGTGGATTCAACATGACATGCGTGGAGCTTGGAGCGGATCTTGCCGAAGCTGCCCGCCGCAACCTTGCCGGAATGGATGCCGAAATGATAACGGGGAGCTTCGAAGAGTGGCAGCCTGAGGCGGAGAAAAGGTTCGATTTGGTATTTGCCGCCACCGCTTGGAACTGGATTGATCCGAAGGTTCGGTATTCCAAGGCATGGCAGGTCCTTCGTCCCGGCGGACATTTGGCTTTTTGGAACGCCACTCACGTTTTTCCGGACGACGGGGATCTGTTCTTCCGTGAAATCCAAGACGTATACGATGAACTGGGTGAGGGCAAACCGAAAGACACCGACTGGCCAAGGCCGGGGGAACTGCAGGAGCAGCGGGAAGAGATCGGGAAAAGCGGCCTGTTTGAGGTCGTTCATGTTCATCATTTCGACTGGGAGCGCATCTATCATGCGGAAGAGTACATTAACCTTCTGAAAACGTTCTCCGGCCACATTCTTATGGAGGAATGGAAGCGTGAAAAGCTCTTCAGCGAAATCCGGGTTCGCCTGAACAGCCGTCCGGACTCGTCGGTCCGCCGCCATTGGGGCGCTGTTCTTCATGTCGCCCGGCGTTTAGACTGAAAGGGAAGATAAGCTAACGGCGAAATCATTTAAATGAAAAAGCTCCGATCGGAAACTGGGATCAACAGGCCAATCGGAGCTTCTTGTTTTTAGGATGATTTTTCTGAATCACAGGCTGTATGGTTTTAATCCGGATTCTCAATGATCTCGTAATAATTGTTTATTTTGTAATCCATAATCCTTTGCGTTTCCAGCAGTCGATCAATCTCGTTCTGAATTTTATTTTTATGTTCCATGAGAATGGAGAGTCTTTGAGGCTTTTAACTCCATGCCGAGGACTTTGCCGTAAAACGCAGCACTTTCATCAATGCTGTTTACCACAACGCCTACATGTTCCAGCTTTTGAATACCCATGATTTATCGCGCCCCCAGAAAGTAAAGTTTACTTGCTGAGGATCATGATATAACTTGGAGTATGCTCCAAGTCAACAATGGTTCTGGAGAATATATCCCACCGTGAAAGATTGGCTTTCTTTCCGTGAACGAAAGTATACATAAATGGCCCGGGATGAGAAGCATCGAGCACAATGATGAGTATATTTTCATTTTCCTGAATCAGACGATGGCGCATTTTATCCCGAAAAGGGCTTTTAAGAGCTCCGAAACCGCTGCTGTTTTCTTGAAAGAGGCGCAATCCAAGTGGGAAAGGGAATCCGAACAAACTGCGTAATAAAAAAATGAAGAGATTTATCAACGCGTTAACAAGGCAAAGGCTGCTCCTGGCGCTTGAAGCTGCTTTTCGCTGATGACGCAGGCAATCATCATGGATTCCTGCAGGCGGCTTCGGCTGATATCCCCCAGATCAATAACCGTTGACCAACCGAGGTCTTTCAACAGAGTCCTGACCTGCTCTTTGGACTTCAGGTTGTTCCCGGACATCAACATGACCGGTGAGCCTTCGCTAAAATGCGGGTGAGCCATGATTTGATCGCTGACGGTATTGAGTGTTTTAACGACAAAACTGTCAGGCAGCAGCTGTTGGACGATTTCCCCTGCAGATGTTTCGTTATGGAGCAAACGTGGCCCGCCGTCAAAGTATACGGCATTGCTGACGTCGATGACGGTTTTATGTTTTAAATAGGCAGGGTCGATGGTTTCCAGCACGTCTTCTAAACCGCCCCAGGGAAGCGCCAGAATCATCGTCTCTCCAAACCGGGCGGCTTCGTCAAAAGCGACCATTCCGACCGAACGACCGGTCTCCTTTGTCCAAGATGCGTGTTTCGGATGATCAGGCTCCCGGCTGCTCACGACAACGCGGTGGCCCGACATTGCTAATCCTTTACTTAACGCTTTACCTACATTTCCGGATCCCAAAATTCCGATTTTCATGTCGATCCTCCCCCTCACGAGCCATTATAGGCTCGGTCAATGCCGGGAACAATAAGGCACTTTTTTGTATCCAGACATGAGCGGCAGCATGGTGTATACTGTTACGAAAAAAAGCGGGAGGGAATCCAATGCCTGTACAGCTGAATGAGTGTCCGGTCGAGGTGGTCATATCCAGTTTAAGCGGAAGATGGAAGATACCGATATACCGGTATTTGTACAAAAACGACAAGCCCGTGCGTTACAGCGCATTGCAGCGCCATCTTCCTTCCATTTCCAAGAAGGTACTGACGGAACAGCTCCGCGAGCTGGAGCGTGACGGCATCATTGAACGGAAAACGTATGCGGAGCCCCGGCCCCGAGTGGAATATGCGCTGACTTCGGCGGGGCAGTCCATGATTGAATTTCTGGATCGGATCAGCGAGTGGGCAGAGAAGCATATGTATCCACAAAAGAAACTCAGCAAAGCTGACCTGGAATTCTAGTTGATAACTTGTATACAAATATGCCGCCAAATGCCAAGAAATCGCTATGCTAGTAGCAAAGCGATTTCTTGCGCATATATTACTAATAATCTTGGAGCCGCCGCCAGGTTGTTTAGGCCGACGCCAATTTTTCAATCACGATCGAGGCGCTAGTCGTAGGCGTTCCCCCGCCTATGCTGGCCTGCAGTGTCAGAGCACCCATGTTATCAATGCGGTTCAAAGTCAAGGTGCCTCCTGCCGTTAACAGTGCAACGACCTGACCCTGATAAGGGTTGTTGCCTGCACTGGAGCCATAGTTGCTGCAAGGAACCAGCGTGGCTGGCAGCGGTCCGGCGGCATCCGGATCGAAGAACAGGCCGAATGCGCTGTCCCCTGGAGTCGGGAACACTTCCCAGCTGATGTTATAGAAACCGGTTTCCAGGATATTGACGGTGGAAGGGCTGGTAAAGGAAGTGGCCGTTCCGATAATGTCAGAATTGTTAAAGGTGACGGCTCCGCCTTGGCCTCCGGGAGTGGGGGCTGCCGCAATGGTTTGAGCTACCGTACTGCACAGGAACGCAAACGACGCGATGCCTCCGGCAGGGCCGGCAGGACCTTGTGCTCCGGCAGGACCTTGTGGACCAGCAGGACCTTGAAGCCCAGGAAGTCCTTGTGCTCCCGGAAGCCCTTGTGCTCCGGGGAGACCTTGTGCTCCAGGGAGACCTTGCGGGCCGGCGGGACCTTGCGGACCGGCTGGAGCATTTACATTAACTTTCGGGGGAGGACAGTTTACCTTTACGACTTTTTTAACGATGCGGTGTTTCTTGTTTCTATGATGGTGAACAATCAGTTTACCTTTGCAGTGCTTTCTTGAACAGTGCAATGATATACACCTCCTGTCGATTTGTCTACAGAGTATGGGTTTGCTTCACATTTGGCATGGACTGATAACTATCATCTGCTAGACTAACGGCTATATTTCGAGAAAACAGGCTTCTGCGGGGGTGTTCCTGGGACAAGCGGTTTGCATGCCAATATCTGGCCAATACATAGGCATACAATGATAGACCGTTTCCGTATTCGATATTTTTAGAAGGCGATGTCTTTCTGACAAATCCGTAAAAACGATAGATAGCTTAGACAGAGAACATAAACTAGGAGTAGTTGCCTGCGCAGCACAGTACTTGTCCGGACATTGGTAGCAGTGCTATTCAAGGGAAGGGGGGGAGAGTAATGGTCGAGTATAAAAGAGTGTATATTTTCTCCGGGTTCATCGGGTGCCTTCTATTCGCGATCATCAGCTTTTACTGGGCAGGCGGAGGCATGATTGGCGTAAATACATTAGGTGGGTTCATTTATGACCAAGCTGTTGAAAGGGAAGCTTCGTTCATAGCCATGGTCTGGTTTACCGGATTCGTAAAATTAGGCGGCGGCTTATTTTTGCTGCTTCTTCTGAAACGATGGTCCACCATGACGAATCGGATATTATATTTCCTAGCTATACTAGCGGGAATCGCTCTATTCCTTTACGGCCTGGCCAACGTGATTTCTCTTGTTTTTGCCGGTATGGGGCTGCTGTCCCTGCAGATTGACGATTTTGCGCTCAGGTGGAGGCTCTTTTTTTGGGAGCCATTTTGGATGCTGGGAGGAGCGTTGTTTATCCTTGCTGCATTCAAGTTTAATAGAGAAGTCAAATCATGATCCTTTTGTTCAGCGGTCAACTTCTCATCGTTGGTCACCCTAATCATTTCTGAAATTTCATGGAAAAATTTGATGGTATATGCTGCGTTTGATTTCATGCTAAACTCAATCGGATTCACTATACGATGGGAGAAGTTTAGGATGGCATGGTATCTGCAAGCTTTAAAGAATTACACGGGATTTCAAGGGAGGGCGTCCAAAAAAGAATATTGGATGTTCATGCTGTATGAAGGGTTGATCTACCTCATGCTTTCCGTCGTCGAGGAAATCGCGGGGCTGTCTTACATATTATCCGGGATCTATTTCGCAGTCACCTTCCTGCCGGCTTTAGCGGTTGCATGCCGCAGACTTCACGATACGGGAAGAAGCGGCTGGTGGAACTTGATCGTCCTTGTGCCGGTCGTGGGCATCATTATTTTTATTGTGCAAACTTGTCAGGCAAGTCAGGAGACGGATAACCCATTTGGCTCCAAACCCGTGATGTGATTTTTGGAAGGCGGGCGGGACATAAGGTTGAAATCACAAGAGGAAGGCTGCCGGCCGTTTGGACCGGGAGCCTTTTTTGCTTGTCGGCATTCTTCATCACCAAGACATGTGCATTTTGATGGAAAGCCTGTATGGTCGGGCGCAGCAGATTCGGAATGATTAAGGCAAAGGATCCTGTTCGCAAGGGCTTTGCCGCTCGGTTGGTCAATTTTGATATGCCGCCCGTATCCCGCCGGATCACTCAAAAATGACACATTGTTCGCTTGTCCAAGCCGCTTGTCATCAGGCCGCAGGCACCTTGTTACCGGGGGTTAGGGCCAGCAACCAAAATGACATATTTACGAGTACTGCTCCCTGGGCTATCGTAAAAATGTAAGCGTTAGCACACCTGACATACGGTGGTAACGATGGGTGGAGCACAAACCATTTATCAGGAAGGGGTGATCCTATGCAGGAAACCAATACGGCGTTTGCCGGCCGCCCGGCGGTCATGCCGACAAAGAGAAAAGGCAAAGGTTTATGGAAGCGCATTATGATGAACTGGGAGCTGTACCTGTTTATTGCGCCGGCCTTTTTCTACTTTCTTATTTTCTGTTACGGGCCGATGTACGGCATCCAGATCGCGTTCAAGAACTTCATTCCGACAAAAGGAATCACGGGAAGCCCGTGGGTTGGTTTCGACCACTTCGTCCGCTTCTTTCATTCCTACTACTTTTGGGATCTGCTCTGGAACACGCTGAGCATCAGCTTGTACTCGCTGGCCATCGGGTTTCCGATCCCGATCATTCTGGCGCTGGCCTTCAACGAGGTCCGGAACGGCTTCTTCAAGAAGCTGTCCCAGACGGTCACGTACGCACCGCACTTTATTTCCATGGTCGTCATGGCGGGGATGATTATCACGTTCCTCTCGCCGTCGACGGGGATCGTCACCCACATGATCGAGGGGCTGGGCCTGAAATCACCAGACTTCCTCACCGACCCGCGCTGGTTTAAGACGATGTACGTCTTCTCGGACGTGTGGCAGAGCGCAGGCTGGGGCACGATCATCTATCTCGCCGCGCTCTCGGGCGTCGATCCGGGGCTGCATGAGGCGGCGATTATCGACGGGGCTTCGCGCTTCCAGCGCGTACGGCACATTAACATCCCGGTGCTGGTGCCGACGATGACCATCCTGCTCATCCTGAATATGGGCAGCCTGCTCGGGGTCGGCTTTGAGAAAATCCTACTGCTGCAAAACCCGCTCAACATGAGCTCGTCGGACGTCATTTCCACCTTCGTCTACCGCTCGGGTCTGGTGGATGCGCAGTACAGCTTCTCGACCGCCATCGGCCTGTTCAACTCGGTCATCAATGCGGTATTGCTCATCGTCGTCAATCAGGTCGTCCGCCGTACGAGCGAGAACAGTTTGTGGTAGAGAGGAGGGGCTTCGATGTTATCCGGAGTCAGAGAAACCCGGCGGGATAAAGTCTTTCTCGCCTTCAATTACCTGTATGTGTTTCTGGCGTTTCTAATCGTGTTCTACCCGCTGGTGTACATGGTCAGCGCCTCCATCAGTGATCCGAAAGCGGTCGGGTCCGGGGAGATGTGGCTGTGGCCGAAGGGTATTACGTTTGACGGCTACAAGCGGGTGTTCGAGAACACGAGCATCTGGACGGGGTACGGCAACACGATTCTGTACACCGTGGTCGGAACCGCGATTAACCTGCTCGTCACGCTGCCGGCGGCGTATGCGCTGAGCCGCAAAGACTTTGTCGGCCGCAACTTCTTTATGGGCATGTTCATGGTCACGATGTTCTTCGGCGGCGGCCTGGTGCCGACGTACCTCCTGGTGAAGCAGCTGGGCATGGTCAACACGATGTGGGCGATCGTCATTCCGTCGGCCGCGTCGATCTGGAACATCATCGTCTCGCGGACGTTTTTCCAGAGCTCGATTCCGAAGGAGCTGCAGGAAGCGGCGCAGATCGACGGATGTACGAACATGCGGCTGTTCGTGAAGATCATCCTGCCGCTGTCGATGCCGATCATCGCGGTGATGGCCCTGTTCTACGGGGTGGGCAACTGGAACAGCTACTTCTCGGCGCTCATTTACCTGAACGACTCGGCGAAATACCCGCTGCAGCTGGTGCTGCGCCAGATTCTGGTGCTGCAGGAGATGGCGGCGCAGGGCGGAGGGGCGATCGACGCCTCCACGGCGGCCGCGATGAACAACAAGGCGGAAATTGCCGCCCTGGTGAAGTATTCCGTGATTATCGTCGCCACCATTCCGGTCATCGTGATTTATCCATTTCTCCAGCGTTACTTTGTGCAAGGTGTTATGATTGGTTCCGTAAAGGGCTGATCCTGCCTGCCTAGAATCGACATCAAGTCAATAAGGGGAGTTTGTAAAAACATGAAAAAGCTAAAGCTTCGCAAGGCGTCATCCATTCTGCTCTGCCTCACCGTATCCGCCAGCCTGCTGGCAGCCTGCGGCGCAAACGGCGACGGGGATTCCTCCTCGGCTGCCGGATCTGCGGCCGAAGGGGTTAAAAAAGAAGGCTTTCCGATCGTGGACAAGCCGCTCACGCTGAAAGTGATGTCCCAGGACGCGGGCGTCGCCGACTGGAACAAGATGCCCGTGCTGCAAGAGATGGAGAAACTGACGGGCATCCATCTGGAGTACCAGCTTTCGCCGATCGACAGCTTTGAGACGAAAAAGAACCTCGTATTCGCGAGCGGCGATTTGCCAGACGTATTCTATGCGGCGGACTTGAAGCCGGCGGAGCAGGTGACATACGGCAGCCAGGGCGTTCTGATCCCGCTTGAAAAATACATCGACGAAGGCTATGCCCCGAACATCAAGAAAATTTTCGACGAGCATCCGGACATCCGCAAGTCGTTTACGACGCCTGACGGGCATATCTATGCGCTCCCGAACATCGATTTGTCGGCGGTATGGTACCGCAGCCCGATGTGGTATAACGGCAAGTTCCTGAAGGCGCTGAACGTAACCGAGCTGCCGAAGACGACCGACGAGCTGTACACGCTGCTGAAACGCTTTAAGGACGAAGACCCGAACGGCAACGGCAAGAAGGACGAAATCCCGCTGACCTCGGTCAAGCTGGACGACCTGCGCATGTATTTCCTCGGCTTCTGGGGCATCTATGACGAAGTGATCTACGCCGACAAGGACGGCAAAGTGCACTATACGCCGCAGGAAGAGGGCTATAAGGGCTACCTGACCTTCATGAATAAACTGTGGAAGGAAGACCTGCTGGACCACGAGACGTTCTCGCAGACGCCGGATCAGAAGAAGGCCAAGGGGCAAAACAACCAGATCGGCGTGTTTAACGACTATTTCCCTTATTTCACGCTGGGCGGCGAGCCAAGCTCGGACAACCCGCTTATGACGCCGGTCGCGAGCGAAATTCCGGGAACGCCGGTTTACGGCAAGCACCCGGGCATTTCGGCCAACGGCACGTTTGCGATTACGAGCAAGGACCCGAATCCGGAAGCGACAATGCGCTGGATCGATTACCAGTACAGCTATGACGGCGCGACGCTGTTCAGTCAAGGGCCGGAGAATACGCTGTGGAAATACAAAGATAAAGAAACTCATGAGAAAGAATGGCTGCCGGTACCGGGCGGCGGCGACCGCGAGGAATACCGCGGCACGCTGACGCCGAACTACGGCATTCTCGCACCGGGCATGAATTCCGCGGAATTGACCAAAGGGCTGAAGAGCGACTTCGACCGTTTCATCGATGAAGAGAACGCGGCAAAGCTGACGCCGATCGGCAAAACGCCGTTCCCGAACGTCTATCTGACCAATGAAGAGCAGACGGAAGCGACGGCGCTGCTGTCCGACCTGAACACCTATGTTCAGCAGATGGAAGCGAAGTTCGTGACCGGCCAGGAGCCGCTCGCCAACTGGGACAAATATGTCGCACAAATCAAAAAAATGGGAGGCGACCGGATCGCCGAGCTGTACCAGGGCGCTTACGACCGCTGGAACACGGGCAAGTAACCGGTTTACCCGAAAAGCAAATAGCCAACATCGCCCTGCCGCCGCAAGCGGCAGGGGAGTTGGCTATTGCTTTAAGAAGAAGCGGGGACGGGCGCAGCCTCATTCGTCGTCCGGATCGGAAGAAGCGGGAGGCTGGCCGGTTTCAGAGAACAGCTTCCGGTACTGCCCCGGCGTATAACCGGTTTCCTTCTTGAACTTCCGCGTGAAGTTCGGGGTGTCCTGATAGCCGACCCGCAGAATGATGTCCTTGAGCGGATCGCTGGTCGTCCGCAGCTGATGGATCACCTCTTCGAGGCGCTTCTGCCAGACGTACTGAATGAAGTTCAGGCCCATCTTTTCCTTGAACGAGCGGCTGACATGGGACGGCGAGATGTCGAATTCAAAGGCGACGCTCTCCAGGCTCAGCGTATGGTCGGTGTAATGCCCGTCGATGTAAGCGACGATCCGGTCGATCATCGACTGCTCTTCCTTCTGGTTATTCCGCTCGACCTGGCTGCAGATCCGGGAAGCCAGGCTGAGCAGGCCGCGTTCGACTTCGTCGAGCGAGCTGCTGTACACCATGCCCGGAGGCACGTCCTGCAGCACGCTGTGGATCCCGAGCTCGGAGGCGGTTTTCAGAATCGTGTTGAGCAGGTCGAAGCAGACGCAGCGCTTCAGCATCGCCGATACCTCGGCCGCGTGCAGCTCCTGCACTGACGAGGTAACAATTTGGGCGGCAACGTCGTAGCTGCCCTGCTTCAAGCTCTGGGACAGCTTCATCAGCGTGTTGTTCGGTACCCAGGCCGTATGGTCCGGCGTGTAGGACAGCTTTTCGAAATACGTGACGCTGCCCTGCCCGGTGGTCGCCCGCAGCTCGAAAGCCGAGCAGGCTTCGATGAAGGACTGGTTCAGCTGGTCCGGGCTCAGATAGCTGGTGCCGACGCCGATCATCGGAATAACGTCGAAGGATTCAAGCAGACAGCCGCGGACCGCCTCGACGATCTGATGCATCCGATTGAACTCTTCGTCGCCTTCCTCCGGATCGTAGCAGATGATGAGCCCCAGCTGATCCAGCTGCGGAAGCTCCACGCCATAGCCGAGGGCGGCCAGCTCAGGGAACTCGATCTGGGTCAGCAGCCGGATCATTTCGGTGCGGTCCTGCCGGTCGCTTTTCTCCTGTCCGGCCGGCTCCGACCCGATGACCATCACAAAGTACCGCGACCGGTCAAAATGAAGGTCGAACGCCTCCCGCAGCTCCGGCGACAGGCTCTGGGCGCTGCCGTACTTGAGGAGCATCGACAGAAAGTGGTTGCGGGCGAACGGCTCCTGCAAATCGATCCGCGAGCTGTATTCCTGCAGCGCGGTGCGGATCCGGTCCAGCTCGTTGCCGGACGGCGCCGTACCGCTCTGCGGCCGCTTGGCCGGGGAGTTGGTGGAGGCAAACTCCACGAGCATCGAGATCGGCTGGTACTGCATGCGGGCCAGGAGCAGCGCGATGGCCGCGCCCACAAGCACGACAATGATGAACAGCATGATGATAAAGCTCCGCACGTGCAGGACACTGCTGAAAAATTGCGAGCTCGGCATGGCGGTAACGTAAGTCCAGCCGTTATTGTCCGATTTGACGGAAACGATGGAATGCGCCTTGCCGTTAATGATCCGTTCATGAATGCCCGGGGACAGATTGATCAGCGACTTGGCCTCGCTTCCGGTGAGCGCTTCGCCTTGACGATTGTCCACCAGAATACGGCCATCATTGTCGAGAATATACGTCAGCCCCTGGTAGCTGCCGAGAATGGAGTCGATCAGGCTGGTAAGCTCGGATTCCCGAATCAAATACATGACCGTTCCGTGCGGCGTCGGACTGTTGGGCGTAATCGGAATCAGGTACGCGAGCATCGTTTCTTTTAGACCGGAAGTGTTGCTGACCGTATCGGCGGGACGCATCTCCGGATATTGGGCCTCATTGAGATCCTTGAACATCCGGCTCTTGTCCCAGTTCTGGAAGCTGAACTTTTTGGCGAATACATCAAAATTGTACAGGCCGTTGCTGGAATAGATTTTCTCATCCTTATGAAAATAGAGGAGAATTTCACCGATGATCGAACTGGTTGCCTTATATTGATCCAGTGCCTGAATGGCGTCTCCACCCGTCAGCGGGTCATGGACCCGGTATTTCGTCAGTCTCTCGTCGTAGGAGACGCGGGAAGCGATTTCGCTAAGCTCCTTCATACGCCCGTCAATGATCACTTTGGTCTGGGTCAGCTGATCCAGCCGGGAGTGCTCGATTTCGGAGCGAAGGTTGGTCACAGCGTTTTCATAAATAAAGATCGTCATGAGGATCAAGGGAATCAACAAGATAAACAAATAGGACCAGATATATTTCAAAAACAGCTTGGACTTGAAGTAATTTTTCTTCAACAATTCTGCCTCCCGTTAACCGTAATGCGTCTGATCATGTTCCATGATACCAATATTTCGGGCTTTTGGACATAGAGAGAAAAGCGAACGAAGTCGAATCATGGAGAATTTTGTTGGTGAGAAGGCGCGGCTTAGCGGCAGGCAGCTCAATCCATGATAAAAATCCTAATCAACGGAGGGTGTACGATGAGCGAAATCAAGCCGGTCCAGGAAGAACAGGAATCTGTGGTGGTTGAAGGGGTCCACAATTACAGCAGTGAAGAGCATTGGGTGAAACCCGAGGACCCGCTGCTGCTGGAGCGCCTCGAATGGTTCAAAGACCAGAAACTGGGCCTTATGATGCACTGGGGGCCGTATTCCCAGCTCGGATTGGTTGAATCCTGGGCGCTGAGCGACGTGGATGAGGAATGGTCCAGAAACGAGATCGACTGGGACATCGATGCGGAAGAGCTGAAGCGGGAGTATTTTAACTTGAACAAGACGTTCAACCCGCTGCGTTTCCAGCCGGAGCTGTGGGCCGATCTGGCCGCCGAGAACGGCTTTAAATATTTGAACTTTACGACCAAGCATCATGACGGGTTCTGCATGTGGGATACGAAGACGACCGATTACCGCGTTACCGGACCGGACTGCCCGTTCCATACGCATAAATATGCGGATATTACGAAGCAGCTGTTTAATGCATTCCGGGAAAAGGGCTTGGGAATCTCCGCTTACTTCTCAAAAGCGGACTGGCACACTCCGTATTACTGGGCTCCCGGAATGAAGCCGGGAACGACGACTTCCCGCGGACCGACCTATGATCCGAAGGAATATCCATGGCTGTGGGAGCAGTTCGTCCAGTTCACGCATGAACAGATCATGGAGCTCATGACGAATTACGGAAAGATCGACGTGCTGTGGCTGGATGCCGGCTGGGTCAACGACTATCGGGATCAGAACATCCGTCTGGGCGAAGTGGTCGAGCGGGCGCGGAAAATTCAGCCTTGGCTGCTGTCGGCGGACCGCACGGTGGGAGGACCTTACGAAAACCTGATCACCCCGGAACAGACGCTGCCCGAACGCGCGCTGAGCGTGCCTTGGGAGAGCTGCATCACGATGGGATCGGCGTTCTCCTTCCGTTATGAGGACGACTACAAGACGGTCCGCCAGCTGATCCATCTGCTGGTTGAAATCGTCGCCAAAGGCGGTAACCTAGCGCTGAATGTGGGACCGCAGCCGGACGGACGGATTTCCAAAACGGCCATCTCCCGCATCAAGGGCATGGGCGCATGGCTGAAGGTTCACGGTGAAGCCATTTATGGCACCCGCATTTGCGAGCCGTATTCGGTCGGCCGGGCGCAGTTCACCCAAAAAGGCGATACGACCTACGCCTTTTACCTGTACCGGGACGAGCACGAAGAGGTTCCAGCGGAGCTGCATCTGCCGCTGCAGCAGCCGCTCAGCCGGATCGATCTCGTCGGCGGAGCGGACAACCTGGAATTCCGGCGCACGGATGACGGCGTTGCCATCCGCCTTCCGGAGAAGGAACGCGAGGGGCTGGCACCGATCGCGCACGTGTTCCGCATCCGCTAAGGCAGCGGGCAGGCTGGCATAAGAGTGTAGATCCAAACACCGCCTATAAACAACCGAATACAACGCGAAAGGTGCGACCGATATGCAACCATGGTTTGAAAACGCAAAGCTGGGGATTTTTATCCACTACGGTATTTATGCCGTCGACGGAGTGGCTGAATCCTGGTCATTTTACAACGGGTACATTCCCTATGAACAATACATGAAGCAGCTGGACGGTTTTACGGCGTCGAATTTTGATGCGGAAGCATGGGCCGACTTGATCGAGAAGTCCGGCGCCAAATATGCGGTGCTGACGACAAAGCATCATGACGGGGTAGCGCTCTGGGACACGAAGTACAGCGACCTGAACGTCATTCAGAAAACGCCGGCCAAGCGGGACATCGTCAAGGAGTACGCAGAAGCCATCCAGAAGCGGGGCATTCATCTGGGCATGTACTATTCCTTGATCGACTGGTCCCATCCCGACTATCCGAGCGTCTATGAAGGGGGCAAGGTGCCGGAAGATTTGAGAACGGCCAACCGTTTCTCCAGCCCTCAGGACGGCGTTCAGGACGAAGAGCGCTGGCAGAAATTCCTCGAGTTTAACAACAACCAGCTGCGGGAAATTATGACGAATTACGGCAAGGTCGACCTCCTTTGGTTCGACGGGGACTGGGAGCGGAGCGCCGAGCAGTGGAATCTGCCGGCCTTTAAGGAATATCTGCACACGCTGAATCCGGATGTCATCATCAACTCCCGCCTGCAGGGGCATGGCGATTATAAAACGCCGGAGCAGGGCATTCCGATCACGAGACCGGAGGGACCGTGGGAGTTCTGCACGACGATCAACACGTCCTGGGGCTACGTGCCCACAGATAACAAATACAAGTCGCTGAACCAGATCATCCGCATGTTCTGCGACTGCATTTCGATGGGCGGCAACATGCTGCTCGATATCGGACCGCGGGAAGACGGCACGATCGATAAGCGGCAGGAAGATATTTTGCTCGGATTGGGCGATTGGATCCGCACTCATGAAGAGGCGGTGTTTGGCACGGAGGAAGGCATCATGACCCGCTATTACCTCGGGGGAAGCACGGTGTCCAAGGACCGCAAGACGCTGTACCTGTTCGTGTACGACGATCCGAAGGAAAACGTCTGCCTCAAGGGGCTGTGTAACCCGATCAAGAAGATCACCGTGCTCCACTCGGGCAAGGAGCTATCGCATGAAATTCACGGCGGGGTGCCGTGGTTCAACATTCCGGGAACGACATGGATTCACATGACCCCGGAAGACACACATGAGCAGGTAACGGTGCTGAAGCTGGAGTTCGACGAAGAGCTGGAAATGTACGGCGGATCCGGCGCGGTCGTTACCCATAACTGACGGATGGACGGGACGCTATAAGCGGACGATCAACGGGGAGGAACGCCTTGCACTTTTTCGCGGCGGGGCCTCCCCCTCTTCAGGTGAACGGACAGGCCTTCAGTGGCTAAAGGTCACGATGGCTTAGCCGGCTCGTTCTTAGGAACAGCAGCCCAGAGCATATGACCATGTATACAAAAGGAGATCACGAATGGAACAATTCAGGTTACCTCAAATCACAATGCCGCAGATGGAACTTCCGGCTTCCATTCAGGACGTGCTGACGGAAGCGGAAGAGAAGCTGGCGCACCGGGCCAAGCTGCTGCAGCTTTTTAAAAACTGTTTTCCCAATACGCTGGAAACGACCACGAAGCTGATGGATGACGGGACCACTTTTGTCATTACCGGGGATATTCCCGCGTCCTGGCTCCGCGATTCCGTAGAGCAGGTCATGCATTACGTGCCCTTCGCCAAAGAGGATGCTGCGCTGCAGCGGATACTCGGCGGGCTGATCAAGCGGCACATTCAGTACATACATATCGACCCGTACGCGAACGCGTTTAACGAGTCGGCAAACGACTGGCACTGGAACACAGCCGACGCGACCGATATGGGTCCTTGGGTGTGGGAGCGCAAGTTTGAAATCGACTCTCTGTGCTTCTCCATGCGGCTCGCCTATGCGTACTGGAAGGAAACCGGGCTGACGGACATTTTCGACGCTGGCTTCAAATCGGCGATGCGGATCATTTACGAGCTGTTCCAGACCGAGCAGCGCCATATGGAACAGTCGCCGTACCGATTTATGCGCAGCAACGGCATCCGGCAGGATACGCTGGCGAACGGAGGGCTCGGCATGCCGGTCAACTATACGGGAATGGTCTGGTCCGGCTTCCGCTCCAGCGATGACGCGTGCGACTTTCATTACAACATTCCGGGCAACATGTTCGCCGTGGTGGCATTGCGACACATGCAGGAGTTCGCCGAGTGGGTATTCCGCGATACGGGCTTCCTGCAGGAGCTGAAGGCGCTTGAGGAAGAAATCCATCACGGCATCCAGCTCTACGGTATCTACCGCCATCCGGAATTCGGACCGATTTACGCTTACGAGACCGACGGGTTCGGCAACTACTGCCTGATGGACGACGCGGGTACTCCGGGGCTGATGTCCATTCCTTATTTGGGCTACGTTACCGCGGATGATCCGATCTATCAGAATACGAGACGCTTTGCGCTGTCCAAATCCAATCCGTTCTACTACGAAGGCCGGGCGGCAAAGGGCATCGGCAGCCCGCATACGCCGGAAGGCTATGTATGGCATATGGCTCTGTCCATGCAGGGACTGACGGCGGTCACGAAGGAAGAAAAGCTGGAGATGATCGCGATGCTGGAGGCGACGGACGCGGAAACGGGCTTTATGCATGAGGGATTCCTTGCCGACGATCCGGTCGTGTATACGAGATCGTGGTTTGCCTGGTCCAACAGCCTCTTCTCGCAGCTGGTCTATGAAGCGATGAAAGAAGGGATTCTATGAGCCGGACGGTCATCATTTTCTGCGACCCCTCGTTTCCGGGCGCATCGCTTCCGCCGGCGGCTCAGCTAGATGAGCTGCAGCGGATCGGCACCGTAGTCGATGCGCAGGGGCTTGCCGACGCGCTGCGGACGGCCGGAGACGGATGCTTCGTAAACCTGCATGCGCCGTATTTTCCGAAAGAAGCATGGGCGGACATTGCGTCGTTTCTAAGACGCGGCGGCGGGTTCGTCAGCGTCGGCGGTGCACCGTTCCGGCGGCCGGTGCGGCTTGAAGATGGGGCATGGAAGGCGGAGGTGGAGCAGACCGCCTACCACCGGGAGCTGTACATTCACGAAATGCTGCATGTAGACGCAGGACCGGTGGCAACCTTGAGGGCTTCGGAGAAGATCCCGCTTCTGGCCGGACAGGAGCGTCTGTTTGGTATCAGCGACACGCTGAACCTGGTGCCGCACACGACGCGGAACGCCGATCTGCCGCATCAGATGGGCTCCGGGGGCACGATGAGCACGCAGGTGCATGCGCTGTTGACAGGCGTATCCGCCGACAGCCGCGAGGTAGCCGCTCCGGTGGTGCTGTGGGAGAACTCGCGCGGTGATTATGCCGGTTCACGCTGGCTGTTCGTAAACGTGCCGCTCGCCTCCGCATTCTGGGATCAGGGCGGGGCAGAGGCGCTGCGTACCTGGGCCGAATATGCGTCGCGTCCGGTCACCGAGCTGTCGCTCAAGACCAACTACGCTTCCTACGAGCCGGGCGAGCACGCGGTCTTGACGCTGCAAACGCAGCGGATCTTTCCGAAGCTGGCCGCGGTTCGGGATGTCGAGCGATGGACGTTCGTCCTTACGGTAGAGGAGGACGAAGGGGACCAGAAGTGGGAGCATCGGTTCACGACGGGCGTTACGGGCGAGCTGGACTTCGTCCGGATTTCCGTGCCGCTTGCGCTTCACGCCGGGCTGTACCGGGTAGAATGCACGGCTACGTCGGAAGACGGCGAAGTACGCGTGCTGCGCCAGGGCTTCTGGGGGCATGATGCACAGCTGCTTCAGGAAGGAAGCCTGCTGGCCCGCGGACGGGACTATTTCGTCAAGGACGGTCGGCCGCTGCCGATCGTCGGCATGACGTACATGGCGTCCGATGTGGCCCGGAAGTTCCTGTTCCTGCCGAACAGTGACGTGTGGGACCGGGATATGGCCCAAATGGCAGCAGCCGGCATCAACTGGATCCGCACCGGGGTGTGGACCGCCTACCGCAACATCATGCAGGTCGACGGCCATGCCTCGGAGGAAGTGCTACGGGCGATTGACGCCTTTATCCTGACGGCGAAGAAGCACGGGCTTCACGCCACGTTCACCTTCTTCTCCTTCACGCCGGAGACGTGGGAAGGGGTCAATCCTTATCTGGATCCGCAGAGCGTGGAGGCTCAGAAGCGGTACATCCGCTCTATCGTCTCCCGCCACCGTCACACGACGAATGTGGACTGGGATTTGATCAATGAGCCGTCGATGTTCGATCCGGCGCGGATCTTCTCGGCCGGGCCGCGTTCTTCGCATGACCGCTTTGAACGGGCTGCCTTTGCGGAGTGGCTGGAGCGGCGCCACGGCCAAATCGAGCAGGTGCAGGAGCGGTGGAATATGACGCCGGAGCAGCTGCCGGTCTTTTCGGCTGCCGCCATTCCGGAGCCGCAGGAGATCAACTTCGACGTCCAGGATATGCATTCGGACAAGAAGGGAACGCGCTGGCTGGATTACTGCCTGTTCTCCATGGACATGCATAACCGCTGGGCCCGGCAGCTGTATGACACGATCAAGGAGCTGTGTCCGGATCAGCTGGTCACTGTCGGCCAGGACGAGGCGCTGGGCTCGCAGCGGCCGTCGCCGTTCTTTTACCGGGAAGCGGCCGACTATACGACAGTGCATTCGTGGTGGCAGAACGACGATCTGGTCTGGGACGGGATCTTTGCCAAGACGGCCGACAAGCCGAATGTCGTTCAGGAGACGGGGATCATGTACGTCGAGACCGCCGAAGGGCTGGCCAAGCGGAGCGAACAGGAGCTGCGGAGCATGCTGGAGCGCAAGTATGCTTATGCATTCTCGACGGGCGGTGCAGGAGCGATCCACTGGATCTGGAACACAAACTTCTATATGGATAATGCGAACGAATCGCATATCGGCGCGCTGCGGGCCGACGGCACGGAGAAGCCGGAGGCGGACGTCTCGTACGAGTTCGGCCGGTTTATGGCAGGGATCCGGGATCTGTTCCGGGACCGTGAACTGGAGGATATCGCGGCGGTGTTCCCGTACTCGAACGACTTCTCGAACCGGAAGTTTACGAATGAGGCGACGCGCCTGATGACGCGCGTGCTGTCCTATCAGCTGAAGCTTCCGCTGCGGGCCGTGTCCGAATACGACCTGGAGCCGCTGGCGGAGCATCCGGCCAAGCTGATTCTGCTGCCAAGCCCGCACAATATCGAGGACGCGGCCTGGGCGAGGCTGCTTGAGATTGTCCGGAGCACGGGAGCGGTGCTGCTCGTGACCGGGCCGCTCTCGATCGACGCGTACTGGCGGCGGACAGAGCGGGCGGCCGGTCTGCTCGGCGATACGGTGATCCGCAACGTACGGCGCGAGGAGACGCTGAGCCTTCAGGGCAAACGGCTGCCGGTTTCCTTCGGGAAGCGGCGCATTGCTGAGGTGAACAAAGAGGTGCTGGCGTCGGGCGACAGCCAGGCCGGGTCGGGAACGCCTGCCGCCGACGCGGTGGTCGACATCCCGCTGGGTAAGGGCAGATTGATCTGGAGCCCGCTGCCGGTAGAGCTGAACGAACGGATTGAGACCACGGCCGAGCTGTACCGCTATGCGGCGGAGGCGGCTGGCTGCGCCAGCGGCCTCACATGGCTGCAGGGCGGGGGCAACCCCGGGATTTATGGGCGCAGACTGCGGTTTTCCGAAGGCTTTTTATATATCTTCGTATCGGAATATGCGTGGGATGCCCAGGTTGAAGTGCGGGACGACGATACCGGAGCCGTCTATGCGTTTGAGCTGGAGCAGGAGCGGTCGGTGCTGTTCGCGGCCGATGCGGAAGGACGAATACAGGCGGTGTACCGCCCGCACGAGGTTCAGATTCAAGTCAAGGAAAGCTAGGAGGAAGAAAACATGCCAAACCGCAAGACGGCTCATATCGTATCGCACACCCATTGGGATCGGGAATGGTATTTGCCCTATGAGAAGCATCACGTCCGGCTGGTAAAGCTGATGGATGCGCTGCTGGACAAGCTGGATGAGGATCCGGAATACCGCAGCTTTTTCCTGGACGGCCAGACGATTATTTTGGAGGACTACCTGCAAGTCCGGCCGCAGCAGCAGGCGCGGCTCGAGAAGCATATCCGGGACGGCCGCATCCTGATCGGCCCCTGGTATATTCTACAGGATGCGTTTCTGACGAGCAGCGAGGCCAATGTGCGCAACATGCTGATCGGGCACAAGGACGCCAAGCGCTACGGCCAGCCGGCCCCAATCGGCTACTTTCCCGACACCTTCGGGCTTGCCGGACAAACGCCCCAGCTGATGCGCCAGTCCGGCATCCATAACGCCTTTTTCGGACGGGGCGTAAAGCCTACAGGCTTCAATAACACGGTCGCCGACGGTGACTACGAATCCTCCTTCTCCGAGCTGGAGTGGGAGGGACCGGATGGCTCCAAGGTGCTCGGCATCCTGTTCGCCAACTGGTATTCGAACGGAAATGAGGTGCCTGCAGATCCGGGCGAGGCGAAAGCATACTGGCAGCGCAAGCTGGCTGACGCCGGCAAGTACGCTTCCACTGGGGAGCTGCTGTTCATGAACGGCTGCGACCACCAGCCGATCCAGCTCGATCTGCCGGAGGCGATCCGCACGGCGCGCGAACTGTTCCCGGATACGGACTTCGTCCATTCCAATTTCATCGATTATTTGGCGGCCCTCGAATCCTCGCTGGACCGTGAATTGTCCTCTGTCCGGGGCGAGCTGCGCAGCCAGCGGACGGACGGCTGGGGGACGCTCGTCAATACGGCTTCCTCCCGCGTCTACCTGAAGCAGATGAATCAGCGGGGCCAGGCGATGCTCGAGAAGGTGGCCGAGCCGCTTGCGGCTTACGCGAGTCTGCTCGGTGCGGCGTATCCGCATGATCTCCTGCAGTACGCCTGGAAAACGCTGATGCAGAATCATCCGCATGACAGCATCTGCGGCTGCAGTGTGGACGAGGTGCACCGCGAAATGGTCACCCGCTTCGAGAAAAGCCGGCACGTCGCCGAAGCCGTTGCGGACGAAAGTCTGCAGTCCATTGCGGAACATATCGACACCACCGGCTTTGCGAAGTTCGGAACGGATGCTTGTCCGTTCACCGTCTTCAACACGACCGGCGGTAAGCGGACCGGCACGGTCAGCGTCGAAGTCGACGTGCTCCGTCATTATTTCCAGGAAGGCATTCCGTTCGGTGAAATGAAATCACGTGTCAAGCAGCTTGAACCGGCAGATCGGATCGTGGTGGACAGCCAGGGGCGTGAGGTGCCGTGCACGATCACCGATCTGGGACTGCAATTCGGGTACGATCTGCCTGACGACAAGTTCCGGCAGCCTTATTTTGCCCGTAGGGTTCGGGTGGAGCTTGAGGCGGCGGACGTTCCCGCGAACGGTTTCTGCACCTACGCGGTCGTCCGCCCGGCTTCCCAAGCCGCAGCATCGGCAGAACGGGCCACGCTTGTCACCGGGGACCACACGATGGAAAACGAATACGTATCGGTTAGCATTGAAAACGACGGATCGGTAACGCTGACAGACAAGGCGAGCGGCCAGATCTACGCTGGTTTGTGCGTTTACGAGGACAGCGGGGATATCGGCAATGAATACATGTACCGCCAGCCGGACGGGGAAACCCCGCTGACGTCCCGGAATATGGCAGCCGAGATTAATATCCTGGCCGACAAGCCTTACGAGGCGTCCTTCCGGGTCGTTCACGCCTGGGACATTCCGAAAGAAGCGGAGGAGAAGCTTGCGCAGGAGCAGCAGGAGCTGGTATGGTTCACCGGCCGAACGTCCGGCCGCTCCAAGGAGACCGTTCGGATCGTCATCGAGACGACTTTGACGCTGGAGAAAGGAACACGCGGCCTGAAGGTATCCTCCCGCTTCAATAACCAAGCCAAGGATCACCGGCTGCGGATGTTGTTCCCGACCGGCCTTGCCAGCGGCGTTCACCAGGCGGATTCCATGTTCGAGGTCGCGACCCGCGGCAACGAGCCGTCCGCCGAATGGACCAACCCGAGCTACTCCCATCACCAGCAGGCTTTTGCCAGTATCAAGGACGGGCGGACAGGACTCACGGTCGCGAACCTGGGCTTGAACGAATACGAGGTGCTGCAGGACGGACAGAACACGATTGCAGTGACGCTGCTGCGTTCCGTCGGCGAGCTGGGCGACTGGGGCGTATTCCCGACGCCGGAGGCGCAGTGCCTGGGCGAAGCGCATGCCGAGCTGATGATCATCCCGCACGGTCTTGCGAAACCTGAGGCTGCGTATAACGAAGCCTATCAGTTCCAAGTGCCGTGGACGAGCGTACAGGTCGGCCTGCATGCGGGGGGCCTTCCCCCGGTTTATCAATGGTTCGGCTGGCAGGGAGAAGGAATCGCGCAGTCCGCGGTGAAAAGATGTGAAGAAACGGGCGACCTCATCCTCCGCTGGTACAATTTGACCGCGAGCGGCACCGAACTTGCCATAGCGCCAACGTTCGCGTATCGCCGGGCTTACCGGAGCAGCATTCTGGAAGAGCGGCAGGAAGCTATACGAGAGACGACGCCTGCTGAGGAGCTCCGCGTTGCCGTTGGGCCGGCCGAGATCGTGACGCTGGCTTTGGCTGTAGAGACGACGGACGCCGGAGAAAAAGGTTAACGATCGAAACAGAACAAATAACGGAGGGAATCGCGATGAATCTAAGCGGAGTGCCGGAGCCTAGGATCGAATATGCTCCCAAACATTATATTTGCCGGCGGGCGCAGGGGCCGCTCGTCCTGGACGGGCGCCTGGACAAGCCGTTCTGGTCCGAAGCGCAGTGGACGGAGGATTTCGTCGATATCGAGGGGGATCTGCGCCCCAAGCCGGCCAAGCAGACCCGGGTCAAAATGCTGTGGGACGACGAATATTTTTACTTCGGCGCGGAGCTGATCGAGGATCAGATCTGGGCCACGCTGACCGAGCGGGAATCGGTTATTTTCTACGACAACGACTTTGAAATCTTTATCGATCCCGACGGGGATACGCATCAATATTACGAGTTTGAAATCAATGCGCTGAATACGGTCTGGGACCTGCTCCTGGTACAGCCTTACCGCGACGGCGGGCCTCCGGTCAACGGCTGGGATATTGCCGGCCTGCAGACCGCCGTTCATATTGACGGCGAGCTGAACCGCCCGGATGCAGACAACCGCAAGTGGAGCGTGGAAGTGGCGATCCCGTGGGCGAGCCTGAAGGAATGCGCGCCCGAGGGGCGCCGCCCGGCTACCGGCGAGTTCTGGCGCGTCAACTTCTCGCGGGTGGAATGGCGGACGGAAGTGCAGGACGGCGAGTACCGCAAGGTGCTGAATCCTGAGACCGGCAAGCCGTATCCCGAGGATAACTGGGTATGGTCGCCGATGGGCATCATTAACATGCACTATCCGGAGCTCTGGGGGTACGTCGTATTCTCGGACGGAGAAGCGCCAGAGGCGTTTATGCTGCCGGAGGATGAGCGGATCAAATGGGAGCTTCGCAGGCTCTATTACCGCGAGCGAAACCACTATGAGGCCCATGGCCGGTTTACGGCGGATTGGGAGCAGCTGAAGGGTGAAGATACCTGGACTATTCAACCGGAGATCGAAGTAACCCGCAGCCTGTTCCAGCTGACGGCGCCGTCCGCGGACGGACGAGCGGTGTACTGCATCCGCGAAGACGGAAAGCTGTGGAAGGAGGAAGCGAAATGACGACGCATACGACTGCATTCTCGCTGGATCAGGAGATGTTGCAGCGGATCGAGGAGAAATTTCAGGAGAAGATGGTACTGACCGAATCCCGGAAACAGGAGCTGTTCGGCGTGTTCGAGGAGGCTTTAACCGCCGAGGAAACATGGGCCTTGAAATACTTGTACGCGTACATGCCGGTCAACGACCTGGCGGATTACGACGGTGCGCTGTTTCTGAGCCACGTGCGCCGCACGCTGGTGATCCGCAAGCAGGTGCCTTGGGGAGAGCGGGTGCCGGATCACCTCTTCCTGCACTTTGTGCTCCCCTACCGGGTCAATACCGAAAATATCGAGGATTCGCGCGGCATATTGTATAACGAACTGGCGGAGCGGACCTCCGGACTGTCCATGGCGGACGCGATCCTGGAAACGAACTACTGGTGCCACGAAAAGGCGACCTACGTCGGCAGCGACCTGCGGACGATCTCGCCCCTGACGATGATCCGCACGGCCCGTGGCCGCTGCGGGGAAGAGTCGACGCTCGCCGTGGCCGCCCTGCGCAGCATCGGCATTCCTGCGCGCCAGGTCTATACCCCGCGCTGGGCGCACTGTGACGACAACCACGCCTGGGTGGAAGCCTGGGCCGACGGGCAGTGGTACTACATCGGCGCCTGCGAACCGGAGGCGCGTCTGAACCAGGGCTGGTTCACCCCGCCGGCACGCCGGGCGATGCTGATCAACACGAGAATCTACGCCGATTATCCGGGGCCTGAAGATATTACGCTGGCCGACGAATGGTTTACGGAGATCAACCTGCTGGAAAATTATGCACCGACGCGGACCATCCGCGTGACGGTGAAGGACGAAGCCGGCGTTCCTGTAGAGGCGGCCGAAGTGCGCTTCGAGCTGTACAACATGGCGGAGCTGTATCCGATTGCCACGCTCCCGACGGACGAGCGGGGCGAGGCTTCCTTTAAGACGGGCTTCGGCGATCTGGTCATCCGGGCCGTGAAGGACGGACACTGGGGAGAGATCAAGATTTCGGTCCGAGACAGCGAGCATTTTGAGCTGACCCTGGATGGTTCCGCCCAGCCGGAAGGAACGGCCGACTTTGACATGGTGCCGCCGCCCGAGCGGGAAGGAGAAGCTGCGGATGCCGTCACGGAAGAGAAGCAGCAGCGCCATAATGCCCGGATTGAGGAAGGCACGCGTATCCGGACCGCCTTCGAGGAAACTTTCCTCGGCGGGGACGATGCCGCCCGATTGGCGGAGGAGACGGGGCTTCCGGCCGAGCGTATTGAGGCGGTGCTGGGCAAGGCCCGTGGCAACGGCCGTGAAATCGAGGCTTTTCTGGAAGAGCGTTCCGGCGAATTCGGGGAGTGGCCGCTGCGGCTCTTGGAATCGCTGAACGACAAGGATCTGGCCGATACATTCCGGCCGGTGCTGGACGACCACCTGACCGGTGCGCTGGAGCGCCGCGGCGATTGGGACGAGGATTTCTTCATCAATTACATTCTGTGTCCGCGCGTGCTGTACGAAATGATCGTGCCGTACCGGAAGGTCTTCCAGGAAGCCTTTACGCCGGAAGAGACGGCCGCGTATCAGGCCGATCCGGCGCAGTTGGCCACCCGCCTGGAGCAGGGCTTCGGGCTATGGCAGGACCTGCCGAATCTGCTCGGTAAAGGGAATCCGGTCGGCACCTACCGGCTGGGCAAGGGCGACCCGGTGTCGCTCGGCATCCTGTTCGTGGCTGCCAGCCGCAGCCTCGGCATTCCGGCCCGCCTGCACCCGAGCGAGCAGAAGCCGCAATATTGGCAGGACGGCGGATGGAAAGACGCACCATTTACCCTGTACGCCTCCGCCGAGGAGGGCGGAAGCGCAGGGTGGGGCATGCTGCGCCTGGTGCGGGATGAGGCGGCCGGTCCGGATGCGCCTGCCGCATCCTACAGCGAGAACTTTACGTTCGCCCGGCTTGAAAACGGCGTATACAAAACGCTGGTCTACCCGTTTGGCCAAACCGACGTGTACGACACACCGTTTGAAGTGGAGCCTGGCGCCTACCGCCTGACGACGGGTATCCGCCTGAAAGACGGAACCGTGCGGGTGCGCCTCGGCTACTTTACAGTGAGCGAAGGGGACACGACGGAGGTTCCGCTGACGTTCCGCGAAGCGACCGAGGAGGTGCCGGTGCTGGGCACGCTGGATGGCGGCGGAAAAGTTGCGCGTTTTGACGGAACGGCCGCCGCGCTGGGCGGCTTGATCGGCTCTCAGGGGGCCATCACGGCCTGGATTGAGCCCGAACGCGAGCCCACCAAGCACCTGCTGCGTGAGCTGGGCGAGCTGGCGGAGGCGTTTGACAAGCTGGAAGTGCCAATCGTCCTGATCATTGGGGATCGGGAGTGGACGGCGTCCTTCGATCCGGCTGCTTATCCGAATCTGCCGGCGCGGACGGCGTTTGTACGGGATTCCAGCTATGCTTCCCTGCCGGACCTGATTTCGTCTTCGGCGGCAAGCGAAGCGGGCTATCCGCATCTGTTCGTGCTGGACAGCCAGAACCAGATCCGGTACACGGCATCCGGCTATAAGATCGGCACGGGGAAAGAGGCGCTGCAGATTTTATCGGCCGTGACAAAGCAGGGGTGAATCCGGTAGAGCAAGCCGATCCAAAAGAACAACCTAACATATCAACTCAACCGGGATCGAGATTCTGGTACAACCCAATAAGAAACGGAGTGTCTTAGACATGTCGAAAAAATATATTGTGGCGGGTTACGCCGTGGACGCCGTACTGCCGGACATGACGCCGGAGGATCTGTCCAGGCTGACCCATCTGAACGTGGCGTTCGGCCATGTCCGGGATGACGAAATTACGACGGAGCATTTGAAGAATGGCGAGGCCATCCGTTCCATCAAGCGGAAGCATCCCGAGCTGACGCTGCTGCTGTCGGTCGGCGGCTGGAGCGCGGGCGGATTCTCCGAAGCAGCTTCAACCGAAAAAGGAAGAGCCCGCATGGCGGCATCGGCCGTGAGGGTGCTGAACGAATACCCTTTTGACGGGATCGACCTGGACTGGGAGTATCCGTGCTACGGCGAGGCGGGCATCGCTGCCAGTCCGGATGACAAGCAAAACTTTACGCTGCTGCTGGCGGCGATTCGGGAAGCGCTAGATGCGAAAGGCGCTGCGGACGGCCGCCACTACCTGCTGACAATCGCGGCAGGGGCGGACCAATATTACGTGGACGGCACGGAGATGGACCAGGTGCAAAAGTATCTCGATTTCGTGCAGCTGATGACCTACGACATGCGGGGCGGCTTTCAGGTGCTGACGGGTCATCATACGAACCTGTACACCGGAACGGGCGATTTGTTCCGCATCAGTACGGACGCATCCGCGAACATCTTTGTCCGCGCGGGTGTGCCGCGGGAAAAAATCGTCATCGGAGCGGCGTTTTACTCCCGAATCTGGAACGAGGTCCCGGACCGCAACCACGGGCTGTACCAAATGGCGGGCACGACGGGCGGATACGGCCCATCCTTTACGGAGCTGGCTGCCGATTACATCGATAAAAACGGCTATACGCGCTACTGGGATGAGGAAGCACGCGCGCCGTTCCTGTTTAACGGGTCGAGCCTGATCTCCTACGACGACGAGGAATCCATCCGGCATAAATGCGAGTACGTGAAGGAGCAGGGACTGGCCGGCATCATGTTCTGGGAATACGGCTGCGACCGGACGCACCGCCTGCTGGGCGCGATGCACGAAGGGCTCGGCACCAAGTAAAGATGTGCACAAGCCGGGAATATCTACGAGAATAGCTAAATAAAAGAACCCGCGATTTAACGGGTGTGCTTGCTAGGCCACGAGGCGTTGTCTAACGCCTCGAATTTCATGCATCCTTTCCTTGGACCAAGGGAAGGATGCATTTTTGCTTATCAAACGGTGGTTTCGGGCAGGTGCTTACTCAATACCGGTTTCGTGCAGGGATGATTTCTATAGTCTGATTTCGTACCCGTTTGCTTCATGGCATGACGCTTTCCTGGCGGGATTCCGATGTTCAGTTCATACTTGATCAAAGCCGCCTCGGTTTGCCACAATGGAACCATGGAGGTGGATTGACATGGGAGAACGAAAGGTCATTGACGCTTCGGCGAAGCTGAACACGGTGGAGTCGATCCGGGCGGATCTCGGCCGTCTCGGCGTCCGGAAGGGCGATACCTTGCTGGTACATTCTTCGCTATCCCAAATCGGCTGGGTGTGCGGCGATGCGGAAGCCGTCATTCTGGCGCTGCAGCAGGCGCTCGGCAGTACCGGGACGCTGGTGATGCCGGCCCACAGCGGCCAGAATTCCGATCCGGCGGAATGGGCCAACCCGCCCGTACCATCCGCATGGCTGGAGGAAATTTACGAGCATATGCCGGCGTTTGACCCGGATTACACGGCGACCCGGGCGATGGGGAGAATCGCGGAGCAGTTCCGTTCGCTGCCGGGAACCCTCCGCTCATACCATCCGCAGGTGTCGTTTGCGGCCAGGGGACCGCATGCGGCGGAAATTACGGGTGTACACGCGCTGACGCCGCAGTTCGGCCAGGACTCGCCGCTGGGCGCCCTGTACCGGCTGGATGCAAAGGTCCTGCTGCTTGGGGTCGGGTACGATTCTTGCACGACCTTTCATATGGCGGAGACGCAGATCGCGGAGATGCCGCGGAAAAGAATGGGGGCCGCTATTCTGGAGGACGGCGCGAGAACGTGGAAATGGTTTGAAGACTACGCCTACGATTCCGACGACTTTGACCGGCTGGGGCAGGACTTTGAAGCGCAGGGACATGCCGCCGTCGGCACGGTGGGCATGGCGGAATGCCGGCTGCTGCCCGTCAGGGCGGCCGTGGATTATGCGGCATCATGGTTAAAAAGGCACCGCTTCTCATAAGAAGCGGTGCCTTCTGCCTGTTGAAAAAACTTCAACGGGCTCTTTATCATTCAGGCTCTTGCGGATTCCGGTTCGAGAACGATGGCGCCCCTCCATTAGAAACGTTTGGCAGCTTCCTTAGCCTGTGCAATCGCTTTTTCTTTTACAAAGGGAGCATGCTCTGACACCGCCGTTCCTTCAACAAATATGGCCTCGGATTCAATCCCGTAGAACTGTAAAATCTTTTTCATATAGCTGTGCCCCATCTCAATCGGAGCCAAAGAACCTTCCGAATAAACAGAACCGCTAGCTTGAATGTGCAGGGCTTTCTTGCCGGGCAGCAGACCTACAGGGCCATTTTCGGTATATTTGAAAGTTCTGCCCGGAATGGAAGTCGCATCCGTATATGCTTTCAAAACCGGCGGCACCGAAAAATTCCACATCGGGGAGACAAAAACGTATTTATCGGCTGCCACGAATTGATTCAGAATCTCCTCAAGACGGGCTACCTTTGATCTCTCGGCTTCGGACAGTCGATCGAAAGATGAACCCGACCGAAGCTTTCCCCACCCCCGTAGAACGTCAGCATCGATTTGCGGGATATTTTCTTTATACAGATCCAAATGAACAACTTCTTCTGTTGGATTTGCTTCACGGTACGCATCAATAAATTCCTTGCCCACCGCCAGGCTATAAGATTCCTCAGGATTGAGGGGATGTGCGGTGATGTATAATACCGTTGCCATCATTCAAACTTCCCTTCTGTAATTAGGTTAAGAACACTTACAATGCTGATCATATAATATTAACTTACTTATGGTAAGAAGGCACAATAATGTGGTATAGTAACAAAAAAGGTACTGTATCGGAGGCGAGCCTATGCAAAAGAACCCTGTCCAATGTCAATTCGTCGTGGCGCTGGATTCGATCGTCGGCAAATGGAAGCCGAGTATCCTGTATCATTTGCTTCAAGGTAAGCCTTTGCGGTTCAATGAGCTTAGAAGATTACTGCCCGATATCACGCAAAGGATGCTTACGCTCCATCTGCGCGAGTTGGAGGAAGAGGAGATCGTTAAACGAGTCGTTTATCCGCAAGTCCCGCCGAAAGTGGAATACTCCATCACGGAATACGGCAAGAGCCTGTCTCCGATTTTGGAATCGTTACATCAATGGGGATTGGCCCATGTCGACCGTAAGCAGCGCAAAATGAAGAATAATGATCAAATAGAAACGGACTAGCGTCTGACATTACGCTAGTCCGTTTCCTTCTGTTTATAACCAAACGCCGAAAAGGCACCGCTTCTCATGAGTAGCGGTGCCTTTTCGGGCGTTTCATTACAGATCCGCGGCCACACGGAATCCGATGTTGCCTGTCGAACTGTCAGGCGTATTGCCGCTGCGCGCAGCGACACGGTACCGGTTGCAGTAGGATTGATGGCATAAGTACGATCCGCCTTTCATGAGGCGGGCGTTTCCCTGGGCAGGCCCTTCCGGCCGGTCCGAAGAGCCGCGCTGTGCCGGGTCGGACGTAAACCAGTCCCCGCACCATTCCCATACGTTGCCCGACATGTTGTACAGCCCGTATCCGTTCGGAAGATAGACGTCCACGGGAGCGGTGCCGAGGTAGCCGTCACTGGCATGGTTTTTGGCAGGGAATACGCCCTGCCAAATGTTGCAGCGGTGTTCGCCGCCGGGGCGCAGCACGTCGCCCCAAGGGTAGCGCTTGCGCTCCAGGCCGCCGCGGGCCGCGGCTTCCCACTCGACTTCGGTGGGCAGCCGGACGCCGGCCCAGGCGCAGTAAGCGGCAGCGTCATTCCAGGAGACGTGGACCACGGGATGGTCCATGCGGTCACCAATGCCGCTGCCGGGGCCTTCCGGCTCCCGCCAGGTAGCGCCTTCGACGCCGAGCCACCATGGCGTCCGCTCCGGAGAGCCGACAACCTTCACCTGCTGGGGATCCGGGATCAGCAGGTGGAATACGTATGACCAGCCGAATTTCTCGGCTTCGGTAACGTAGCCGGTCGCCTGGACGAAAGCGGCGAACTCGGCGTTCGTGACGGCATAAGGCGATATGCGGAACGCCGGGATGTGCACCGGCCGCGAAGGCCGTTCGGCGTCCGAGGCGAAGCCTTCTCCGTCATCGGTTCCGAGGATATAAGTGCCCTCGGGGATGACCGGCCACGGGGAGGAATCGGGCCGTGCCGGAGTTCCCGCCGGGCTTGTCTCTTGCTGGATGGCTGAGCTGTGGAAACGTTCGGCTGCAGAGCCGGCATGAGCCGGCGAATCCTCCTTGGGATCCGCCGGTGATGCCGCCGATGTGACCGATTCCGGGCCGGTCTCTGCTACGCTGGATTCTTGAAGCTCCGGACGGCTGCTCGCGGCCCCTATTTCCTCTTCATGAAACACCTTCGTTTCAGGCGCGTTTAATTCTCCGGCTGCAGGCGTTCCGCAGGCCGAAGCCTGCAAAGCGTCGGCCCGCCCGGCTGAACAGCAGCAGGACGGAGTTTGGGCCTTCCCGGGACTTTCCGACGTTGGAACGGTGGAGGAGGTCTCATGGGTCATTATCGGTCCTTGCTCCTTTCTTGGTGGAGACGATCTTTATTTCATGTTCTAGGCCTATTGGATGTAACCCGCGTCCGCATCATAGCCAGCAGGTCTGGCCCGGCCGCTCTAAGGCTCACCAGGCTTAGCAGGCTTAACGTGCTCGACAGGCTCAACTGCTCAGCAGTTCAGCAGGTCAGTTGCTCCAGCATCAGGAGCGCCGCCCCGACGGCGATCGCTTCTTCGCCATAGCTGCCTTTGCTGAAAATGACCTGATATTTCGGGTAATGATACGTTTTGCGGATAGCGGTCTGGGTCGCCGTATAGAAGAACAGGTTCGAATCCGTCATCAGCGGTCCGCCGAGTACGACCTTCTCGGGATATAAAATGTTCAGCAGGTTGGCCAGGCCGATGCCGAAGTACGTTGCCGCCTGGGTCACGACCTCGGTGACCATCGGATCCATCAGCTTCAGCGCTTGCATGATGTGGCTGAAGCGGGCCGGCTCGCCCGGCTCCAGCATCTGCTGCAGCCGGCTGCTCCGGCCGATCCGCAGCCGGGAATTCACCTCGCGTTCGATCGCATGGACCGACGCGTAGGAATCGAGGCAGCCGTGGTTGCCTTTGGCGGTTCGGTAAGGGATGCCATCCGCCTGGATGATCATCTGCCCGAACGAGCCTTCCATATCGGCTGCCCCATAGATCAGCTTGCTGTCCGACATCATGGACAGCCGCAGGCCCGTACCGCCATGTACATACAGCATGTGGCGGAAATCCTTGCCGCGGTTCGCCCATGCTTCGGCGACGATGGCGGCATTGGCGCCGTTGTCGAGCAGCACCGGAACGTGCAGCGCCTCCTCGATGAGGCGCACGATCTCGACATGCTGCCAGCCCGGCGCGGCAAACCACTCCGGCTCCTCGATGACACCCGCCTCGCGGTCGAGCGGGCCGACGGCGCCGATGCCCATGCCGATGACTTGATCCAGCGGGATGCCGTGCGCGGCAATCCATTCCCGGGCTCGGCCGATAACCTCGCCGATCAGCCGTTCGGGCGTCATGTCGCCCGTCATGTCCCATTCGGCGGTTTCCAGCGTCTGCCCGGCTAAATCCAGTAAAATGAGGCGGGAGACGACGCGGGAGACGTCCAAGCCGAACGCATATCCGTACTTGCCCCGGACCTGATACAGAATCGGACGCCGTCCTCCGGTCGAAGCGCCGAGGCCGCTCTCGGTAATGACGCCGATGGAGACAAGCTCGTCGAGGACGCGGGTCAGCGTGCTGATGGTCAGCCCGCTTGACGCCAGCAGGTCGCTCTTGGAAATTTCCTGCTTGCGCCGGATATCATAGAACAGCTCCTTGGCTTTCGGTGAAGGAATGCGTTCTTTGACATTCCATCTCTCTTCCTTGAATTCTTGCATATCGTCTTTATCCTCACTATTCTGAACCGTTGAGACCAGTGGCTGATGCCCCGCAAAATGATCCGGCGGCAAGCGCCGGAAGGGCTCTGCTGGCAATGGTTTTTCTACAATCATACGAACAGGCTGCTTCATGATTATCATACACACGGCCCCAACAAGTGGCAACCGGGCTTGCCCCTCATCTGTGAGGTGTTAACCCCCATTATACCGATCTTAATTTCTTTTTGAAATAAAGTAATTGGAGTAATCCGTTTTCATCGTTTTCCCATCGGGGTAATCTGCACGAAAAAACGAATAATTTCATTTACTTTTCATCACGTGAAGGGTTTAATAAGGGGGAACAGGCATGTTCAAGGATTCTCTTAGGTTACTGATCATATCCGCTGGATTCAAGGAGGAGAGCCGATGAATAGGAACGAAGAGCAAGGAAGGCCCAATGTACTGCTGATTACCGTGGACCAGATGCGATTCGACTGCCTCAGCATCGCCGGCCACCCCGTCGTGGAAACGCCGAATCTGGACGAGCTTGCCCGGACCGGCGTGAGGTTCAGCCGCGCCTATTCGGCCACCCCGACCTGCGTGCCGGCGCGGGCAGCCATCTTTACGGGCCAGTCCCAGCGGACGCACGGACGCGTCGGGTATCAGGACCGGGTACCGTGGAATTATCCGGTCACGCTGCCCGGGGAGCTGGCCAAAGCGGGATACCATACGCAGTGCATCGGTAAAATGCATGTATATCCCGCCCGAAACCTGATGGGCTTTCACAACGTTGTGCTGCATGACGGTTACCTTCATCACAACCGCAATTTTCACGGCATCCCGATGCAGGAGCATTACGATCAGGTGGACGACTACCTGCAGTGGCTCCGGGAACGGGTGCCCGGAGCCGATCTGATCGACACGGGCCTGGACTGCAACGCATCGACCGTCGCGCGGCCATGGCATCTGGACGAAATGAAGCATCCGACGAACTGGGTCGTGACCCAGTCGATTGACTTCCTGCGCCGGAGAGACCCGGGCAAGCCGTTCTTCCTGTGGATGTCTTTCGTCCGTCCGCACCCGCCGTTCGATCCGCCGCAGGCGTATCTGGACCTGTACAAAGATGCGGATATTCCGGACCCGCCGGTCGGAGACTGGGCGCAAGGGGATGACCCAACCCTGGAAGGTTTGGCGCCGACAACGGGCAAGGGGCTCGTCCCCAAACGCAGGCTGCACCGGGCGATGGCTGCCTATTATGCGCTGATCACCCATCTGGACCACCAAATCGGCCGGTTCCTGCAGGCTCTGAACGAGTACGGAGAGCTCCATAACACGGTGATCATGTTCACCTCGGATCATGGGGAGCTGCTTGGCGACCATCACTTGTTCCGGAAAGCGCTGCCCTATGAAGGAAGTGCCCACGTGCCGTTGATCGTGAACGACCCTGGCGGCCGGCTCCATCTCAAGCGGGGCACCGTGGCCGATAAGGTCGTGGAGCTGCGTGACATCATGCCGTCGCTCCTCGATGCGGCCGGGGTTCAGATCCCGGAAGGCGTGGAAGGGGAGAGCATCTGGCGGCTGGCAGCGGCCGGGGACAATGCGGATTCAGCATCGCCGGCATGGCGGAGCTATCTGCATGGGGAGCACGCATACGGTCATCAGTCTACCCAATGGGTCACGGACGGGACCGAAAAGTTCATCTGGTATACGCAAACCGGCGAAGAACAGATCTTCAACCTGGCGGAAGACCCCATGGAGCTGCACAACGCCATTTCCGACGAAGCCTGCAAGGAACGGATCGATCATTGGCGTTCCATTCTCATCCGCGAGCTGGAGGGGCGGGAGGAAGGCTATACCGACGGGGAGCGGCTCATCGCCGGCCGGAAGCAGGCGGCTGTCCTGTCCCATATCAGGGCTTGATGCGCAGCAGCGGGTTCTTTGTTTTAAAGATATTGTATTAACGATATAAAACCGTACGGCCAGCTGATGCCTTGATACAGGTAACGTTCACGGCTTGGCGGGTTATCTGCGATACGTTAACGGTAAATAGAGGAGATGATCGAATGATAAAGCTTGACCGGGTTTGGGAAGACGCAAGCGTTCTTCATATTCACCGCGAGGAGCCGAGATCCTATTACATTCCTTATGCCGACGCCCCTTCGGCGCGTTCCGGCAAGCGCTCCAGATCGCCTTTGTTCCAAACATTAAACGGAGCCTGGAATTTCCGGTACCATGCAAGCGTGCAGGACGTGACGGACCCGTTCTATGAGGAGTCGTTCAATGCTTCTTCATGGGATGAACTCGTCGTCCCATCGTGCTGGCAGACCGAAGGCTATGACCAGCTCCATTATACGAACGTCAATTATCCGATTCCGGTGGATCCGCCCTATGTTCCGGATGCCAATCCGGCGGGGCTTTACGTCAGAGAATTCACGGTACGGGAAGATTGGACGGGCAAGCAGGTCTACACCATGTTCGAGGGAGTCAATTCCTGCTTCTACCTGTGGATCAACGGGCAGTTCGCCGGATACAGCCAAGGCAGCCGGATTCCGGCCGAGTTTAACATTTCCGGGCTGATCCGGCCGGGAACGAACCGCATCGCCGTCATGGTCCTGAAATGGTGCGACGGCACTTATCTAGAAGATCAGGACGTCTGGCGCTTCTCCGGGATTTTTCGGGATGTGTACCTGCTCGCCCGGGATGAGGCTCATGTCCGTGACGTATTTATCAAACAGGACATTTCGCCGGATCATGCCTCAGCGAAGCTTCTGTGCGAGCTCGAGACGACCGGCGCCCTGGATGCGCTGGCGCTGCTGCAGGATGCGGATGGGACGACCGTCGCCAAAGGGGCGGTGCGGGCAGACGGGCGGAGCGTCATCACGCTGGAGATCGAAAATCCGGTGCTGTGGAACGCGGAACAGCCTTATCTGTACGAGCTGTTTGTGCAGGACGGAAGGGAAGTGCTCCGTTTTCCGGTCGGATTCCGCCGGATCGACATCGTAGACAGCGTGTTCCGAATTAACGGCCAAGCCGTCAAGCTGAAGGGCGTGAACCGCCACGATTCCCATCCGGATTTGGGACAGACGGTGCCGCTGAACCACATGATCCGGGACCTGAAGCTGATGAAGCGGCATAACGTCAATACGGTCCGGACTTCCCACTATCCGAACGATCCGCGGTTTTTGGAGCTGTGTGACCGGATGGGCTTCTACGTGGTCGACGAAGCCGATCTGGAATGCCACGGGCTGGCCGTATCCGGCGATTTCCATCAGCTGACCCGTGATCCTGATTGGGAAAAGGCGTTTGTGGACCGGGCCATCCGGCTGGTGGAGCGCGACAAAAACCATCCTTGCGTCATTATCTGGTCCATGGGCAACGAATCGGGATACGGGCGGAATCATATCGCTATGGCCGAATGGACCCGTACCCGGGATGGCAGCAGGCTGGTCCATTATGAGGGCGCCTCCCGGCGTTACCACGGCGACGCCGATACCGAGGCGCTCGACATCGAAAGCGAGATGTATCCGACGCTGGAATACGTGGAGAGCTACGGACAAAATCCGGATCACGCGAAGCCGCTGTTCCTGTGCGAATACAGCCATGCCATGGGCAACGGGCCCGGCGATCTGAAAGAGTACTGGGATTTGTTCTACGCGTACCCGAATCTGATGGGCGGGTGCGTGTGGGAATGGAACGATCACGGTATCCGCACCAAGACGCCGGACGGACGCGAATATTTCGGATACGGCGGGAATTTCGGGGACCATCCGAACGACGGTAACTTCTGCATCGACGGTCTCGTGTCGCCGGACCGGGTTCCGCATGCCGGATTGCTGGAGCTCAAGCAGGTCATTGCGCCGGTTCGCATGGAAGCCGAGGATTTGTCCCGCGGCACGCTGATCATTACGAATCTTTACGATTTTTCGAACCTGTCCCATCTGACCTTCGACTGGACGCTGGAGCGGTGCGGAGAAATTGTGGAGCAGGGAAGTCTGGGGACGATCCAAGCGGGGCCGCAGGAGAGTGTTACGGTCATCATTCCGTTTCAAAAGGCCTTTCCCGACGGGCGCTGCTTCTTGACACTGACCGCCTCGCTCTGCGAATCCACGGAATGGGCCGAGCGTGGGGAGGAAATCGCGTTTGCCCAGTTCGAAATGGCAGCAGAAGGTTCCGCTGCCCAGCCGGAGCAAGGATGGCTGACCGCCCTGCGCGCACGTCCCGTGCACGTTGCGGAGGACGGGGCTCAGCTGATCGTAACCGGGATGGACTTCCAGCACGTGTTCGACCGGACCCTGGGAACCTTCGTCCGCGTCTCCAAGCAGGGAGTGGATATGATCGCGGCGCCGCTAACCTTTAGCATCTGGCGGGCGCCGACGGACAATGACCGCAACGTCCAGCGTCAATGGAAGGATGCAGGTTACCACCGTGCAGACACGAAAGTATACCAGGTCCGGGTCAGCGAGCCGCAAGATGATGCGATCGAGATGACCGTGGATTTTTCGCTCGGCGGCTACATGAAGCATCCTGTCCTTCATGGACAGGCCGTATGGCGGGTGGACGGTTCCGGAGAAATTGCGCTGACGACGAGCGTCAAGCTCCGGGAAGGGCTGCCGTTTTTGCCCCGCTTCGGGCTGCAGGCCGTCATGCCGGCTGGCAGCGAGGAGGTCGAGTATTTCGGTCTGGGGCCGCATGCCAGCTATGTCGACAAGCGCCAAAGCGTGCGGATAGGCAAATACCTTCTTCGCGTCGACGACATGTTCGAGCCGTACATCATGCCGCAGGAGAACGGCTCCCGCTACGGGACGGAATGGGCGATGGTGACAAGCGAGCTGGGCATGGGGCTTGCTTTCCGCGGAAATGCGCCGTTTTCGTTTAACGCCTCCCACTACGTGCCGGAAGACCTGGAAGAAGCCGCGCACCTGCATCAGCTGGTCAAGCGGAAGGAAACGATCGTACATCTTGACTATAAAATGAGCGGCGTCGGTTCCAATTCCTGCGGTCCGGAGCTGTTGGAGAAGTACCGGCTCGATGAGCGGGAATTCGAATTTACCATCCAGTTGCGTCCAGTTTTCAAAGAAGACGAATAAGGAGCAGAACATAACGAAACCCCCGGCTCCGCGCGGAGCCAGGGGTTTTTGTGTGTACGGGCGTTAGTCGAACAAGTCCCCGAACACGTCAAGCACGCTTTTTTTCTTTTTCTTATGGTGCGGGTAAGAGGAATGCCCATGCTTGTCATATTTGTCATAGGATTGCTGCTGCGGCGGATAGGGCTGACCGGAAGGGTGGCTGTCCCTCGGCCTCTGGCTTCGGTCAGCATCCCCGTAATACCATTCGTTATAGTCGCCGCGGGCTTCACGGACGTCGGCCATTAGCTTGTCTAGTTCTCCGCGGTCCAGCCACACTCCTTTGCAAGTCGGGCAAATGTCGATCAGAATCCCGTCTTTCTCCACTTCCTTCATGCGTGAGTCTTCGCATATCGGACACTTCATCTCGATTCCTCCTTACATGCCATATAGATAAAGTATACGGGCCAGAAGCCGGATGGTTTCTTCTAAAATATTCAATCGATCTTCCGATTTGTGCTGCAAGAGCTTTCGCTTGACAAGAACTCATTATAAAAATATACTTACTTACAAAAAGTAATTAAATAAAAAGTTAGGGGAGTGCCGACATGCATCCTGAAATGAAGCTTGGACCGGTTAAACTGAAGATCAGCCGGCTGGACCGTTCCATCGCCTTTTATACAGAGATTATCGGACTGGAAGTGTTGAAAAGAGAGGGGAGTACGGCGGAGCTGGGCCCCAGGGGATCCGCAAGCCCGATTCTGATCCTCGAGGAATTGGAGAACGCCGTCATCGTGCCGGAGCGTTCGCATGCGGGACTGTACCATTTTGCGATCCTGCTGCCGAGCCGGGAACATCTTGGAGTGGTCGTCCGCCATTTCATCCAGACCGGCACACCGTTTGGCCAAGGGGATCACGCGGTCAGCGAAGCGATTTATTTGAGCGACCCGGATCAGAACGGGATCGAAGTCTACGCGGACCGTTCAAGAGATACGTGGCGCAGGGAGCCGAACGGAAATTACGTTATGGTCACCGAAGCGGTGGACATCCGCGGCCTGCTGGAGCAGTCGGCCGGGCTGGAATGGCAGGGGCTGCCTGCGGGAACGGTGATCGGGCATGTTCATTTCCATGTCGGAAGCCTGCCCGAAGCGAGGCGTTTTTACTGCGATATGCTGGGGTTTGACGTGGTTGGCGATTATGCACAGATGCGCGCGCTGTTCATCTCGGCCGGAGGTTACCATCACCATGTCGGTCTGAATATTTGGGCCGGCGCCGGTGCGCCGCCGGTTCCGGCTAATGCCGCCGGAATCGATTATATGACGGTCGTGCTGCCGGGAGCGCGTGAGGTGGAGGAGCTTGTCCAGCGGGTCCGTGAGGCGGGAATTGCTGTGGAAGAGCAGGAAGAAGACGCCTTTCTCGTCAGGGATCCTTGGAATATAGGGGTGCGGTTGACTTCTGCCGGCCGCGGCTGAGCGCATGTAAATCAAACGCTTTTGAATAAAAAAATCATGGCTTGCCGATCAAACCGTATTTCATAAACCGGATCATTTCGTCCCGGAATTCGGACAGATTTTGCAGGAGTGCGCTCTGGTTCATTTGATCGTGCTGGAGAATGGAGCATATGCCTGACGTCAGGCCCAGCTCCAGAGTGAAAATCTCCCGGATCCCGTTCATGCTTCCTTCCTCGATCCGCCGCTTGATCTCCTTGATTTCGGCGCTTTGCCGGTACAGGGATTGGTCAAAGTACTGGGAGAGCTCGGGGTAGCGCGAGGATTCGGCAAATAGAATGTTGTACTGCTCATGGTTGCGCTCGATCATCGTGATCCGTTTATTCACGTAAAGCTCGATCAAATCTTCATTCGTGCACTGGCTCAAATCCGTGTGCGCCATAGTCTCTTCAGCGGGCTCGGCGGTGACAACGCAGGCTTTGAGCAGCTCCATTTTGCTGCTGAAATATTTATACATGGTCGCTTCGGAAATGCCGCAGGCTTTAGCGATGTCGCTTGTCTTCGTGGCATCATAGCCCGTCGTGGAGAAAAGGGTCCTTGCCTGCTGGATGATCCGCTGCTTGGTCTGTTCACCTTTGTTCATATCGATCTCCTTCAGTTTCGTGAAAAGGGTGTCCGTGTAGTTAAAATTATAATAGAAGTGACAAAGAAGACCAGCATGTAAGCTGGTCTTTTTTCTGTGCGCCTTTTTAGATGATTATATCAGGTTAACTTTTTAAAAATCCAGGCTTAGCAAAGCTTGGATTCGGATATTTGTAGAAGCCTTCGCCGGCGGCGCGGCCAACCTTGCCTTTGTCGAGGTATTCGGTTTTCAGGAGGTTCGCGATCTTTTCGAATTCAGGATCACCGGTTGCCCTGGCTTTGGCCAGGCCGATGTTGTAGGCGGTATTGATGCCCACCACATCCAGTATGGCGAACGGTCCCATCGGAGCTCCAGTTGCCACCATCCACGTTTTGTCGATCGTTTCCGGGTCGGCCACTTCTTTGACCAGCAGCAGCTGGGCGGCTTCAAGCAGCGGGACCAGCAGGGAGTTCAGGATGTAGCCTGGCTGCTCCTTATGCAGCGGCAGGGCCACCATGCCGATCGCCTTGGCGAATTCGATGACGTCGTTGAACACGGTCGTATCCGTACCGGGATGCTTCATAATTTCGCCGGTGTTGTTTTTCCAGATTTCATTGGCAAAATGCAGCGCCAAAAACTTCTCCGGCCGCCCGGTCGCTTCGGCGAACTGGCTCGGCAGCAGGGTGGAAGAGTTTGTGGCAAACACGGTCCGTTCCGGGGCGACCTTGCCCAGCTCCTGGTAAAAATCGGTTTTGATTTGCACCACTTCCGGAATCGCTTCGATAACCAGATCGGCCTGTGCAGCCGCTTGAGCGAGGTCGCTTTTGAAGGAGAGACGCTTAAAAGCAGCAGCCAATTCTTCCTCCGAGGCGCCAAGATCGTGCCGGTAATGGGGCATCAGATCGTGGATCCGGCTTTTGGCCCGGTCCAGTGCCTCATTGTTAATATCGTATACGGTGACTTCAAAGCCCTTGAAGGCGGTTTGAAATGCAATTTGGCTGCCCAGCACGCCGCTGCCGGCAACCGTAATATGTTTGAAATTCATGATCCATTGCTCCCTTTCTTATTTGTGGTTATTGTCGTCTTCAGGTAACCAGTTCATACGCAAGACCCTTAGGTAGAGCGGGCCCCGCGTGGATTGCCGCCAGGACTGCCCGCCGGCTTAAATAAGAGCTGTCCATGCAGCATAATAAGTGCAGAAATCTTCCAGCAAGTCGAAAAAAGTAAGTACTTACTAACTTATTTTCAAACCGATTATGCTCCTTTTTTTTCTTCAAGTCAACGGCACAAATCAGGCAAAATTGTTCTTGCCTTTTTTACATGGCGGGGATACAATGAACCCATACAACTTGTACGTACATGTTCTGTTAAATTGTTTATTACTATATATAAGTATGTACAAGTAAAAATATTAGTTTACGCGCAGCAAGTGGACGAAACCAAAACATGGGAGGCTATAATGATGAAATTGAAACCGCATTCATTTTGGTTTGTAACCGGCAGCCAGCACTTATACGGACCCGAAACGCTGGAACAGGTAGCCGATCATTCCCGGATTATCGCGGAGCAGCTCGGGCAGGATACCGCTGCGATTCCGTATCCGGTCGTTTTTAAACCGATCGTGAAGACGTCCGACGAGATTTACCAGCTGATCGTCGCGGCGAACAGCGATGAATCCTGTGCCGGCATTATTACGTGGATGCACACGTTCTCGCCGGCAAAAATGTGGATCCGCGGCCTGACGCAGCTTCAGAAGCCGCTGCTTCACCTGCATACGCAGTTTAACCGCGATATCCCTTGGGAAACGATCGACATGGACTTTATGAACCTCAACCAGGCTGCCCACGGTGACCGCGAATACGGTCATATCGGAGCCAGACTGGGCATCGCCCGCAAGGTGGTCGTCGGCCACTGGGAAGACGCGGATGTGCGCCGAAGTATCGGCGGTTGGATGCGTACGGCGGCAGCCTTCGCGGAGAGCCGCAGCCTGAAGGTAGCGCGCTTTGGCGACAACATGCGTGAAGTAGCCGTTACGGAAGGCGACAAGGTTGAAGCGCAAATTCAATTCGGCTGGTCGGTCAACGGCTACGGCGTTGGTGATCTGGTCCAGGTGCTGAACGAAGTGCAGGACAGCGAAGTAGAGGCGCTCCTGAAAGAGTACGCAGAGCAGTACAGCATTACGCAGGCGGGCTTGTCCGACGGTCCGGTGCGCGACGCGATCGCCTACCAGGCGCGGATCGAAATCGCGATGCGCCGCTTCCTGGAGGAAGGCGGATTCGGGGCCTTTACGACGACGTTCGAAGATCTTCACGGACTCCGGCAGCTTCCGGGTCTTGCCGTGCAGCGGCTGATGGAATCCGGATACGGCTTCGGCGGCGAAGGCGACTGGAAGACGGCTGCGTTAACCCGCGTCCTTAAGGTTCTTGCCAACAACAAGAGCACGTCGTTCATGGAAGATTACACGTACCATTTCGAGCCGGGCAACCATATGATTCTCGGGGCGCACATGCTGGAAGTTTGCCCGACGATCGCGGCCACGAAGCCGACGATTGAAGTGCATCCGCTGGGCATCGGCGGCAAAGAGGATCCGGCCCGCATCGTGTTCGACGGCCAGGACGGCCCGGCGGTCAACGCTTCCCTCGTCGACCTCGGACACCGCTTCCGCCTTCTGGTGAACGTAGTGGACGGCGTGAAGGTCGACAAGCCGATGCCGCAGCTTCCGGTGGCCCGCGTGCTGTGGAAGCCGCAGCCGTCGCTCCGCGAATCGGCCGAAGCCTGGATCCTGGCCGGCGGCGCGCATCACACGGTACTGTCCTATGCCATGACAGCCGAGAACCTGACGGACTTCGCCGAAATGGCCGGCATCGAAGCGGTGGTCATCGACAAGGACACGTCCGTGCAGCGCCTGAAGAACGAACTCCGCTGGAGCGAGGCGGCTTACCGCTTGAGATAACCGGACCGATGTCTGTGTTCACCCGGCCTTGTGTTACAATACACAAAGAGAACTAAGCCTTCCGGGATGAATCGGCAGATCCAGCCCGCAAGGCCGAAATACAGAGCATGCCGCTGAGGTGAATGATGAATAACAGACGGATTCCCAAATATATTCTACTGAAGAACGAGCTGCTGTCCTGGTTTGAATCGGGCAAGCTGAAGGCCGGGCAGCAGGTTCCATCCGAAAATGAAATAGCCGAACAGTTCGGACTGAGCCGCCAGACGGTGCGTCAGACGTTCAGCGAGCTGGAGAAGGAAGGCTGGCTCGAACGGATCCAGGGCAAGGGCACCTTCGCCCGGTTTCCGGGACGCCGCGAATGCGAGCTGGTCAAGACGATCGGCATCATGACGACTTATATATCGGATTACATCTTCCCGCATATCGTACGGGGGGCGGAAGCCGAGCTGCGGAGCAGGGGCTACCGGCTGCTGCTGTCCAGCACGGACAACAACAAGGAGAAGGAAATGGAGAGCCTGAAGCTGATGACCAGCCAGCCGCTCAGCGGACTGATCATCGAGCCGACGAAGAGCGCGGAGGGCAACCCGAACCTTGGCTATTATTTGGAGCTGCAGGAAAAGGGCATTCCTTACCTGATGATCAACGAGAAGTACCGGGAACTGGAGTGCCCGCTGCTCCGGGTCGACGATGAGCTGGGCGGATACAAGGCGGCCGACCACCTGCTGGCGAACGGGCATACGCGTATCGCCGGGTTCTTCAAGCGGGACGACCTGCAGGGCGTCAACCGGTTGAAGGGCTTTCTGGCCGCCCACAAAGCGCGCGGCGTCGCCGTAGCTCCCAAGCGGGTCGTCACGTATACGACCGAGCAGAAGAACGACCTGCCGTACCAGCAGGCGCTGCAGCTGTTGAGCGGAGCGGTGGAGGAGCGGCCGACCGCATTCGTCTGCTACAACGACGAGCTGGCGGTCAGCCTGATGGAGGCCGCGCTGCAGCACGGACTGCGCGTGCCGGAGGACGTGTCGTTCGTCGGCTTCGACGACTCGATGCTGGCCTCGGCTTCCGGAACGAAGCTGACGACGCTGACCCATCCCAAGACGGCCATGGGCCGGGATGCGGCCAGCCAGCTGATCGCGATGATCGAAGAGGGAGTGGCTCCCGGAGATACCCTGTACGAACCCGAGCTGGTGGAGCGGGATTCGGTTGTAAACCTGAACGTTAACGTGTAAAAAGGCAGATGAAAGTCCGGTTTAGCGGACTTTCATCATACAACTTGTACGTACAACTATAGTGGGAGAGGAAGTGTCTGCAATGCTGGAAGCACTGAAACAGCAGGTGCTGGAAGCGAATTTGGATCTGCCCAAACACGGGCTCGTCACGTTTACCTGGGGAAATGTCAGCGGCATTGACCGTGAGAGCGGGCTGTTCGTCATCAAGCCGAGCGGTGTGCCTTACGAGGATCTGAAGGCGGAGGACATGGTCGTCGTTGACCTGGAAGGCCGGGTGGTTGAAGGGGATTTGCGCCCTTCGTCCGATACGCCGACGCATATGGTGCTGTACCGCTCCTTCCCGGAAATCGGCGGCGTGGTGCATACCCACTCCCCGTGGGGCACGAGCTGGGCGCAAGCCGGGCGGGCGCTGCCTGCTTGCGGGACGACGCATGCCGACTATTTCTACGGTGAGATTCCGGTCACCAGACCGATGACGAAGGTGGAGATTGAAGGCGCTTACGAGCTGGAGACCGGCAACGTAATCGTGGAACGTTTTCACGAGCTGGGACTGGACCCGCTGGAGGTGCCGGGGATTCTCGTGCATGCGCATGCCCCGTTCGTCTGGGGCAAGGATGCGCATAATGCGGTGCACAATGCGGTGGTGCTGGAGGAAGTGGCCAAGATTACGGCCCGGATGCTCCAGCTGAACCCGGACACGCCGCCGATGGATCAGAGCCTGCTGGACCGCCACTTTTTGCGGAAGCATGGGGTTAATGCTTACTACGGACAGAAGTGATATAGCAGCACTTATAAATTTGAAATGCGGAGGAATCCAAAATGGGGAAAAAGTATACCATCGGAGTGGATTATGGGACCCAGTCCGGACGTGCTGTACTGGTGGATTTGTCGAACGGCCATGAAATCGCCGACCATGTGACGCCGTATCCGCACCATGTCATTGACGAGCGGCTCCCTGGATCGGGCATCAAGCTGGAATATGATTGGGCGCTGCAGCATCCGGACGATTATCTGGAGGTGCTGAGAACTTCCGTGCCGGCCGTCGTGCGTGAATCGGGCGTCCATCCCGAGGACATCATCGGCATCGGCATCGATTTTACGGCCTGTACGATGCTGCCGGTTGACGAAGCCGGCGAGCCTCTGTGCTTCCAGGCCGAGCTGGCGGACCAGCCGCACAGCTGGGTGAAGCTGTGGAAGCATCACGCGGCGCAGCCGGAAGCCGACAAGATCAACCGGATCGCCGAAGAGCGCGGCGAGGCGTTTTTGGCCCGGTACGGCGGCAAAATTTCGTCCGAGTGGATGATCGCCAAGATTTGGCAAATCCTGGACGAGGCACCGGACATCTATGAGAAGACGAACATGTTTTTGGAAGCGACAGACTGGGTCATCTCACAAATGACCGGCAACATCGTCCGCAACAGCTGTACGGCGGGCTATAAAGCCATCTGGCATAAGCGCGACGGTTATCCGTCGAAGGAATACTTCAAAGCGCTCGATCCGCGCCTGGAGCATCTGACCGACACGAAGCTGCGCGGCGAGGTCATTCCGCTTGGAAGCAATGCCGGAGGGCTGCAGCCGGCCATGGCGGAGATGATGGGCCTCAAGCCGGGCATCGCGGTGGCTGCAGGCAACGTGGACGCTCATGCGGCCGTGCCGGCGGTCGGCGTCGTGACGCCGGGCAAGCTCGTCATGGCGATGGGCACGTCGATCTGCCATATGGTGCTCGGCACGGAAGAAAAGGAAGTCGAAGGCATGTGCGGCGTCGTGGAGGACGGCATCATCCCGGGGCTCTTCGGATACGAAGCCGGGCAGTCGGCGGTCGGGGATATTTTTGAATGGTACGTGGAAGAGTCCTTGCCTGCCTATGTGAAGGAAGCTGCGTCGAAGGAAGGCCTTAGTGTCCACCAATGGCTGGAAAGGGAAGCCTCGGCCTACAAACCGGGCCAATCGGGCCTGCTCGCGCTCGACTGGTGGAACGGCAACCGCTCCGTTCTGGTCGATACTGACCTGACGGGGATGATCCTTGGCATGACGCTGCTGACGAAGCCGCAGGAAGTATATCGTGCCCTGCTTGAAGCGACCGCCTTCGGCACCCGGAAAATCGTCGATGCGTTCCAGGAGAGCGGTGTCGATGTGGATGCGCTCTACGCCTGCGGCGGCCTGCCGCAGAAAAATCGCCTGCTGATGCAGATTTACGCCGACGTAACCAAACGCGAGATTTTCGTGGCGGATTCCAAGCAGACGCCGGCGCTCGGGGCGGCGATTTTCGCCGCGGTGGCTGCAGGCAAGGAAGCCGGCGGCTACGACGATGTCGTGACTGCGGCGCAGCAGATGGCGCGCGTTAAGGAAGAGACGTTCAAGCCGATTCCGGAGAACGTCGAAGTATACGAGAAGCTGTACCAGGAATACAACCTGCTGCACGATTACTTTGGCCGCGGCGAAAACGACGTGATGAAGCGGCTGAAGAAGATCAAGCTGTCCACGGAAGCGGGACTGAATCCCGTCCGGTCATAATTTAGCGAGAGTTTTTCTTGCGAGATCCGGAAACGAAAGGCTCCGAAACTTATACTTTATGATCTCTTAAACAAAGGACCGTCCTGTATTCAGGAACGGTCCTTGTTTAGACATATGGCCTATCAGGTAACCTGTAACCTGCAGCCGCCTTTAGGAAGAACGGATCTCCAGCACCTCATATTTGATCAGCCCCATCGGCGCGTCGACGGTAACGACATCCCCGACCGTTTTACCGATCAGCTCTTTGCCCAGCGGGCTTTCATACGAGATTTTGTTCTGGTAGACGTCCGCTTCCGCCGGGCCGACCACGCGGTACTCGAGATCTTCCTTAAACTCGATGTCGTGCAGCTTAACGAACGAGCCGACGCTGACGGCGGATGAGTCTGCCTGATCGGCAATGCGGGCTTTGGTCAGCATTTTCTCCAGCTGCAAAATGCGGGTCTCCATAAAAGCTTGGTCATCTTTGGCGGAGTGATATTCGCTGTTCTCCTTCAGGTCCCCGTAGCTGATCGCCAGCTTGATGCGTGCGGCGAGCTCCTTGCGCTTGACGGTCTTCAGTTCCTCAAGCTCGGCCTCCAGTTGGGCCAGCCCTTCGGGGGTCAAAATAATTTCGTCATTGGACATAGTTCACAACTCCTCTTCATTACATTTTACACGATATCCATATTTCATGCGAAACATTTGGCTTAGCGCGTAAATTGAAGAGCTGGCAGACATTAGTCTACCTTAACATCATACAGGACGCGGGCGAGCAAATCCTGGCTGTAGTTGCCGAAGTTTTTGCCGAAGATGGTCAGGCCGCGCTTGTTGACCGACTGCTCGGTGACCGAGATGCGGAAGGTAAGCTCGCTCTTGTAATCCAGCTGAATTTGGTCCAGCGTCACGTCGGATATCCGGCAGCCGTCGATAAAGCTGCCATCGTTGTTGATGCGGATCAGCTTCAGCATGCCGTATTGGTTCAGATGCGGCGGCCACCAATCCGGGTTAAACGTGCCGCGGGCATCCCCGAAGTCCCCCGGGCTGGTCCATGAGCCGATTTCGATCCCGTTTAAGTGAAAGTAAATGTCCGACGGATAGTTATCGTTATATCCCGGAGCCTCCGAGCCAAGTTCCATGGAAAACTGGATTTCGCGGAACGTCTGGTTCGGCTTCAAATAGTTAGGGATCCGGTACTCCAAAAACCCTTCTGCCAGCCAAATGATCTCCGCGTCAATCCGCTGCGGATCCGCAAAATAACGCGGGTCGTCAAAGTCGCCGACAATACTGTCCTTGGTGGCCAGACCGCAGGTGGGAATCGCCTGATAGTTGCTGTAGTGGCCGACTTGAATTTCCACTTCGTACAGATTCTCCACGTCTCTGCTGCGCAGGTCGACCATCAGTTTGTCCTTGTTCAAATAGCAGATCTTTTGAATCCCGTGTTTGCCTACGCTGGTATTGATCTCAATCAGACCGCTTTCCTCCAGCTTCCTGATGTGCATGGTGATCGCCCCGTTACTGAGGTTCAGCCTGGTAGCCAGGTCGTTCAGATTCAGCGCCTGATTTTTCGCGAGCAGTTCGAGGATCTGGATCCGTATTTCCGAGCTAAGTGCCTTGAAAATGTCGACTCCGTCCATCAGATTTTTAATATAGATCATGGAATTGAATACCTTCTTCCGATTGTAGAGGTAGTGTTCTTTTATTTTAAATAATTATAAACTAACTAAATCGTTAATGAAAGCATGCTATCCTTTTTTGTAGATATATACGAAATCGTCATAGCATATTCTACAAAACACAGAGGGATTTTCAGTTGTTTCTAAAGTAAAATAAACAAGAGTTTTCCTTGGTTTCATAAGGTTCTTAAAGTATGTACATAGATTCTGACACCGAAACTTCATTTTAGTTTAAAAAAATATAAATAGTTTTATATTTATTTATTTACAGAAAACCTCATCTATGTTATTTTATACTTGTAAACGGATTCATTCAATTTATATCAAATTATTTTATTATTTTCTAAAACGGAAGGTGATATCAGTGGCATCAGCAGCAAATAAGGCCAGGGTGGTCGTGGACAAGGCGTTTCGGATCGCCGAAGTGGATAAGCGCATCTACGGCTCGTTTATTGAGCATTTAGGCCGCGCCGTATACGGCGGTATATATGACCCGTCCCATCCCGAGGCGGACGGCCTTGGTTTCCGGGAGGATGTAAAGCAGCTGGTCCAGGAGTTGAGCGTTCCCATTATCCGTTATCCCGGGGGTAATTTTGTGTCCGGCTACAATTGGGAAGATGGCGTCGGTCCGCGCGAGTCGCGTCCCAAAAGGCTGGAGCTGGCCTGGCGCACCGTGGAGCCGAACGAAGTCGGAACAAACGAGTTCATGACATGGGCCAAGGAGATCGGCTCCGAGGTCATGATGGCGGTCAACCTGGGTACGCGGGGTGTGGATGCGGCCAGGAACCTGCTCGAGTACTGCAACCATCCGAGCGGAAGCTACTGGAGCGATCTGCGGCGCAGCCACGGTTATGATCAGCCCCATAAGGTCAAGACCTGGTGCCTCGGCAACGAAATGGACGGACCTTGGCAGATCGGCCAGAAGACGCCGCAGGAGTACGGACGGCTGGCTTATGAGACCGGCAAGGCCATGAAGCTGGTGGATCCCGATATCGAGCTGGTATCATGCGGCAGCTCCAGCACGGGAATGCCGACCTTCCCGGAATGGGAAGCCATTACACTGGATCATACATATGACGTAGCCGACTTCGTATCCCTGCACCAGTACTACGGCAACCGGGACGGCGATTCGGCGAACTTCCTGGCGCGGACGATGGACATGGACCATTTTATCCGCACCGTCATTTCCACCTGCGACTACGTGAAGGCGAAGAAGCGGAGCAAGAAGACGATGTACCTGAGCTTCGACGAGTGGAACGTCTGGTACCATTCGAACGATGCGGATACGAAGATCGAACCTTGGACCGTCGGTCCGCCGCAGCTCGAGGATGTCTACAACTTTGAAGACGCGCTGCTCGTCGGAGGGATGCTCATTACCTTCCTGAAGCATGCGGACCGGGTAAAGATGGCCTGCCTTGCGCAGCTGGTGAACGTGATCGCCCCGATCATGACTGAGACCGGAGGGCGCTCCTGGAAGCAGACGATTTTTTATCCATACCTGCACGCTTCACGCTACGGCCGCGGGGTATCCCTGCAACCGATCGTGGACTCGCCGAAATACGACGCCAAGGATTATACCGACGTGCCTTATTTGGAGACGGCGGTCGTGTATAACGAAGAGGAAGAAGAGTTGACTATCTTTGCGCTGAACCGCCATCTGGAAGAGGCGCTCGACGTGGAATGCGACGTCAGGGGCTTTGAAGGATATCAGGTTGCCGAACATATCGTTCTGGAGAACGACGATTTGAAAGCGGTCAATACCGCGGCCGAAGAGCGCGTTAAACCGCATTCGCACGGAAGTGCCGTATTGAAAGACGGATTTGTGAACACCCGCCTGTCCAAGGCCTCCTGGAACGTGATCCGGTTGAAGAAGGCATAATCGGAGCAAGCGTTTCCTCCCTGCCGGGTTAACCGGCTGAGTTCCGGCGGCCGTTATCGTTTGAACGCATCGTCCCGAAATTTCCATAGACTCCTGAGATGCATCTGCCGATTCCCTTTTGATGTTTGGCAAAGAAAAGATCGTGCCAAGAGGGAACGGCAGATGTTTTTGGTGGAACGAAACGATTCGGCGGCGGGGATGACGGCATCCACTCAACATGGCCTTGATGTGCGCCAACATGTACGTACAAGTGGGGAGGGGTTCATGGGAAGACAAGATTACGGGTTACGGGTATTCCCGCATGAAATTCAAAGGGAGAGACACGCTGTTCTTCACGCTGCTGGGCATATCATTTTTTCCGGGCGTCGTCAACATCATCCCTTCCTATAAAATCATCGACGCATTCGGCTGGGTGAACACTTGGGCCATGATCATCCCCGGTCTCGCAGGCATGGGCAACATTTTTCTGGTCCGGCAGTTCATGAAAGGCATTCCGGGCGAGCTGGACGAATCGGCGCGCGTGGACGGCGCAGGGGATTTCCGGATTTATTTTTCGGTCATCCTGCCGCTTATCAAGCCGGTCCTCATCGTGTGCGGCCTGTTTTCCTTCGTCGGATCGTGGAACGACTTCCTGTGGCCGGTTATCGTATATACGGACGTAGATAAAATGCCGATTACGGCGGGCTTGCTGCTGCTTCAGGATATTTATGGCAACTACCGCATGATCGGGCAGCTGATGGGCTCGGCGATGCTGGCGATCATTCCGACGCTGCTCCTATTCGCATTCGCCCAGAAATATTTCATTCAGTCGATCAATTTGAACTCAGGCATTAAAGGATAATTTGAGGTTTTTATCTAAATAAAAGACTTAGCATCTCATGGGAGGATTCAGCTATGCATAACGTGATCGTCAATACGGATATTTCCAAAGGGAAAATCAATAAAAACATATACGGCCATTTTGCGGAGCATCTGGGCCGCTGCATTTATGAAGGGATTTGGGTCGGCGAGGATTCGCCGATTCCGAACACGAAGGGGATCCGCGACGACGTGCTGGCGGCCCTCAAGAACATCAAGGTGCCGGTTCTGCGCTGGCCAGGCGGCTGCTTTGCCGATGAGTACCATTGGAAAGACGGTATCGGCCCAAGGGAAAGCCGCAAACGGATGGTCAACACGCACTGGGGCGGCGTCGTCGAAAACAACCATTTCGGCACCCACGAATTTATGCTGCTCTGCGAACTGCTGGAATGCGAGCCGTATATCTGCGGCAACGTCGGCAGCGGCACGGTTCAGGAGATGTCCGAGTGGGTGGAGTACATGACGTTTGACGGCGAATCGCCGATGGCCAACTGGCGCAAGGAGAACGGCAGGGAGCAACCGTGGAAGCTGAAGTATTTTGGTGTCGGCAACGAAAACTGGGGCTGCGGCGGCAACATGCGTCCCGAATATTACGCTGATCTGTACCGCCGTTATCAGACTTACGTGCGCAATTATGGCGACAACAAAATTTACAAAATCGCCGGAGGCGCCAATGTGGACGATTATAACTGGACGGAAGTGCTGATGAAAAACGCCGGCTGGCTGATGGACGGTCTGAGCCTGCACTACTATACGATTCCGGGTGATTTCTGGCTGGGCAAAGGCTCGGCGCTCGATTTTGAAGAAGGCGAATGGTTCGTCACCATGAAGAAGGCGCTGCATATGGACGAATTGATCACGAAGCACAGCACGATCATGGACAAATACGATCCGGAGAAGCGCGTCGGCATGATCATCGATGAGTGGGGCACCTGGTTTGACGTAGAGCCGGGCACGAATCCGGGATTTTTGTACCAGCAGAACTCGATCCGCGACGCGCTGGTGGCGGGCGTGCATTTCAACATTTTCCACAACCATGCGGACCGTGTCCAGATGACGAACATCGCCCAGACGGTGAACGTCCTGCAGGCGATGATTTTGACCGAAGGCGAGAAGATGATTCTGACGCCGACATATCATGTGTTTGATATGTTCAAGGTCCATCAGGATGCCGAGGTGCTGGCGGTCGAGTCCGCGGTCGGAAGCTATGAAATGGGAGGAGAGACGCTGCCGCAGGTGACCGTATCGGCCTCCAAGGATGCCGACGGCAAGGTGCATGTCAGCCTGGTCAATATGGACCATGCCGGTAAAGCCGATATCAGCGTCGACCTTCGCGGCCTTGCTGCCGAAAGCGTGCAGGCTTCCGGCATGATTCTGACGGCCGACCGGATGAACGCGCACAATACGTTCGAGCAGCCGGACACCGTGGCTCCGAGAGCGTTTGAAGGCGCCAATGTCGAGGGCGGGCGTCTGAGCGTGAAGCTGCCGCCGATGTCCGTCGTTACGCTGGTCATTCATTAATCGAAGGTTGGCTGCGTGCAGCGCCATTACAGTTACAGCAAATAGGGAGGGTGAGATGTCATGGATCGTCAGGAAGGCTGCAAAGGGTGCAGCGAGAGCGTCCAGGTATCGCCGGAAAAACTGCAGCGGCTCGTGGAGATCGCGACCCGCGGCAGGGAGACGGCATCCGAAGAGGTATACCGCCGGCGGATCGGGCAGTGCGAACAGTGTCCGGGGCTTCAATACGGAACGACCTGCCAATACTGCGGCTGTCTCGTTGAGGTGAAGACCCGGCTGCTGGAATCCGCTTGTCCTTATCCTTTTGCCCCAAAATGGAGCTAGAATCATTTGATTTTGGCATGAAGACATAGACATAAAGGAGAAGCTGATATGGAGAGAAACGAAACTTACAACAACCCGGTCGTGGTGCAGCGCGCCGATCCATGGGTATACAAGCATACGGACGGTTATTATTATTTCACGGCTTCCGTACCGGAATACGACCGGATCGAAATCCGCCGTTCCCAGACCTTGCAGGGATTGGGCGAAGCCGAGCCGGTCGTGGCATGGCGCAAATACGAGACCGGACCGCTCAGCGCGAACATCTGGGCACCGGAGATCCATTTTATTCAGGGAAAATGGTACATCTACTTTGCGGCGGCGCGGACGACCGAAACGAATGACGGATTGTTCGACCACCGGATGTATGTCCTGGAGAACGACTCGGCCAATCCGCTGGAAGGAAGCTGGACGGAGAAGGGAAAGATCCGCACCCGGTGGGAGTCCTTTGCGCTGGACGCGACCACCTTTGAGCATAACGGAGTCCTGTACTATGTATGGGCTCAGAAAGATCCGGACATCGAGGGCAATTCAAATCTGTACATTTCGGAAATGAGCAATCCATGGACGCTGCAGGGCAAGCAGGCCATGATCTCGACGCCGGAGTATCCATGGGAAGTGATCGGCTTTAAGGTCAACGAAGGGGCGGCCGTGCTGAAGCGGAACGGACGCATCTTCATCAGCTATTCGGCCAGCGCCACCGATCACAATTACTGCATGGGACTGCTCTATGCCGACGAATCGGCGGATCTGCTGGATCCGGCCTCGTGGGTGAAGTCGCCGGAACCGGTATTCGCCACCAACGAGGAGAACGGGCAGTATGGGCCGGGACATAACAGCTTTACGGTGTCCAAGGACGGGGAAGATGTCATCGTCTATCATGCCCGGAATTATAAAGAAATTACCGGCGATCCGCTGTACGATCCGAACCGGCATACGCGGATGCAGGTGTTCGGCTGGAATGAGGACGGAACGCCGAATTTCGGGGTTCCGGTGAAAGACGGAGCCCGGTGATTTTTGGCGGGAAATAATATTTGCAAAGAGTCTGCAGCTTGGCTGCAGGCTCTTTTAAGTTTATGGTGTTATAAATTTGGGGTGCTCGGATTTTTGAGGAACGCGGATCCTCTATATTTTACAGACCAGACAGGATTGCACCACCCTCGACCTGGAGTACGGACCCGGTCATGTATGTGCTTTTCGCCAAGTACACATACGCCTCTGCGATCTCTTCGGGTTTTGCAACGTGCTGTACTAAAAGTGACTCAGCAATCTGCTGGAACATCGCTGCACGACTCTCGGCGTCCATCCCACTGAAGACCGGTGTATCCACTACCCCTGGCGACACTACGTTGACTCGTATCGGCGCCAAATCCATTGCCAAAACACGGGCAAGGCCCTCAATGGCTGAGTTCAGTGCAACCAGCGTCGAGGCGCCCTTCATCGGTCGTGCGGCAGCAGCACCGGAAGTCAGCGTAATTGACCCGGACTTCCGGATGAAAGGCAAGGCGGCTTTCACTGTTGCATACTGCCCCCAGAACTTGCTGTCAAACTCAGTCCTTGCAACATCGATTCCCATAGAACCAAAGGGGCCGTGGGAAGTCGCTCCACCAGCAGCAGTAACGACGAGGTGATCGAAGTCACCAATCTTTTCAAAGAACGGTTTCATCTGGCTTTCATCCTGGAAATCTAGGACGTACCCTTGAACTGCCCCAATCTCCTTCACTGCCGCGTCTACTTTCTTTTGTGAGCGACTGGCAACGATGACTTGAGCACCTTGAGAAAGAAATAATTTCGCGGTAGCCAAACCAATACCCGAAGTACCGCCTACGATTACGGCTCGATGATTTTGCAATGACATGTTTCATACCTCCAATATAGATAGATTGATGTTACAAAAAAACGGAACCATTACTCCGTTTATTATACGGAACCGAAACTCCGGTTGTCAATTTGATGTATAATGTGTTTGTGAGAGGGGGGCGTTCATATGCCAGAAAAAGAGCCTTCGCAAGCTCGAGAAGATAAAGGTACAAATTCAACCGGTGCCGTTACAACGGGAAAATCATTACGGGCGGACGCCAGACGTAACAGAGAGCGTATACTCGACGTCGCGACGAAAGTCTTCGCCACTGAGGGATTGGAGGTTCCAATCGATGAAATTGCCAATCGTGCCGGGATAGGGATTGGAACAGTATATCGTCACTTTCCGACGAAAGAAGAGTTAATTGAAGCAGTGGTTTTCAGTTTTAAGCAACGTCTCATCGAGAAAGCAAGGGAAATGCTTGAGCAAGATCCAGGTCAGGCTTTTTTTCACTTTCTGTCGCTAATTGTGAGAGAGGGCACAGGAAACAAAGCGCTTATCGCCGCCCTGGCCCGTTCTGGTGCGGACATCCGTCGTCCGCTCTCCGGCATCTCCCTGGATTTTCAAAATGCACTAGGGGAACTGCTGAATTGCGCGCAGCAAGCGGGTTCAGTTCGCAATGACATTCAAGTAACCGATATAACAGCTATTCTATTCGGTGTTATGCGGACTCTTGAATACAATGATGATTCCGGATTAGCGGAGCGCATCCTGTTGGTTGTACGCGATGGGTTACGTGGCCATTGCTGAACTGACTTCAATAAGGGGGTAGACGTTCCTCTTATTTACCCAGAGCCCCGGATGCAAAGTCCCTTCGCGCAGTGGTATGATATATTTATGAGAGCGGTTTAGCGAGAGAAGAGGGGGAGGAAGTTGAACAAAGATCGACTGGATATGATCGAGTACCAGATCGCCCTGCTGGTCCGGCTGACGACGGCACTCAGCCCCAGATTCGGCAACCTGGACCGGTCGGAGTATCTTCTGCTCAGCGAGCTGGAGCACGCGGGCCCGCTGGCGATCAACGCGCTGGCAGAGCATCTGCTGCTGAACCTGTCCACGGCCAGCAGGCAAATTGCGGTGCTGGAATCGAAAGATTACGTCAAGCGGTATCCGGACACGAACAATGGGCGAATCAGCCTGATTGAGATTACGCCCGGCGGGCTGGATATTCTTCACAAGGTCCAGAAGGCGAGACATGATGCGTACGCGGACATGCTTAAGGAATGGGACGGCGATGAGCTGCAGCACTTGGAGGACAGCCTGACCCGGCTTAACCGGGATTTGAAAAAACGGCATAAGTAGACCAGGAAAAAGCTGTGGATCTATCCAATAGCTTTTTCTCGCTGCCTGCAAAATTCCCGTTGCCAGCTGATCCGTATATATTGTATAATACAACTTGCTATTTACAAGTTGTTCACATACGGACGTAATTATATACAAGATGAAAGGAGGAATCCGGATGAGTCAACTCATCAGCACTCCGATGTCGGAGAAAGAAAGGGTGTCCGTTCCGCAGTATTTGATCATATCGCTGCTGACGATTTTTGCGATCGGGCCCCAATACTTCAGCAATCTGGCTTATACGATCAACCAGGTGATCATTCAGAACGGACTGGATATGAGCTCGAACGATCTGCAGCTGCCGTCCACGCTGTCGAACCTGGCCTTTGCGCTCGGAGTGCCGTTTGGCCCCGTGCTGGCCCGCAGATTCGGCCTCAAGGCGCACTATCTGACGATGGTGTTTATTTTTTTGTGCGGCTCGTTAATCAACGCCGTATCCACCGATGTCGCCGCTTTGATGATCGGGAAGGTGATTCAGGGCCTCAGCGCCGGTACGCTGTTTCTGGCGATTTTACCGGTGAGCCTCCGTTCATTTCCGAACAAGATCCGCAACACCTTCCTGTTTATGGTCATCACGGGCCTGTTTGGGGCCAGTGCCGTCGGAGCCTATTTCGGAGCCGTCTCGCTCAGCCTGGACGCCTGGCGCTGGCTGTACGTGCTGAACATCGTCTCCGCCATCCTCTGCATGGCCGTCGGCTATTACGGCCTGCCAAAGACGGAGGAGCATCACGGCGAGCACGAGCCATTGGATAAAACGGGAGTGTTTTTGTTCGTATTGACGATGATTTCGCTGGTGGTTCCACTGTGCAATTTGATGCAAAAGGGATTTACTTCGTATGAGGTTTGGCCGTTTTTGGCCGTCGCCGTCATATTGGCGGTCCTGTTCGTCACCGTCGACCTCAGGGCCAAGACGCCGCTCGTCCCTTTCCGTACGCTGAAGGCGCCTAAGCCGATTACGGGCACGATCATGGCGATCGCGTCCCATGCGGTGCTCATCTTTGCGATAGCGGGGATCACCGGCTTCCTGAAAAACAACGTCAGCTTGTCGCCGCGATATTTGTCCCACTTCTTCCTGTGGTTCTTCGTCGGCATTCTGATCACGGCCATTTCTGAAAACCCTGCTGTATGACCGGCTTGGCGCCGGGGTCCTGGGCTTCATCGGATCGCTGGCCATCATTTATGTCTGCCTCAGCTGGCGGAACCTGGTGCCGGCGGTAACCCTGCCTAAGCTTTACTTTCAGGCCGCCTGCCTTGGCGGCGGCGTTAGTATGGCCCTGGTCAGCGGCGCGCTCGGCACCGCCCTCGCGGGGGATATTCACAAAGCTTCCATGCGTTCCACGACGCTGCATACGATGCGGAATATCGTCGGCGCGGTGCTTTCTCCGCTGCTGGGCTGGTATTTGAGCCGGGAGAACGCCATCAATTATGAGCATATCCGCTCCCATCTGGGTGAGTTTGATGCCGAAACGAAGCTGGAGCTGGCGCAGATGACCCGGAAGCTGATGGGATCGGGGATGACGGCGGCTCAGGCGCAGAGCACCGCATCATATGAGCTGATCGCCAATACGAAGAGGGCGGCGATCCTCGGAGCGTATCATCACTTGTTTACGATGATGCTGGTTCTTGCGGTCATTATTTTGCTGGCGTCGATCGGAAAAATCGTGACAGGCAAAGGCATTTCGCTTGTGCAAAAGCCGAAGAAGCCGCTGGCCCTGCCGGGTCCCAAGGAAAGAGTCACAACGGAATCCCATTCTTAATATGAATTCAGAAACTGAAGCGATATGGAGGAGAACAGTCAAGATGAACATACGTTTAATCATCGGAAACATTGTGGGCGTGCTGGTTGTGTTTATACTGATCGCAGCCGGCGCCTACGTTTATTACCAAAATGAAAACTACATCAAAACAAGCGACGCTGTCGTGTCTGCGGATATGATGCCCGTCGTATCCACATACAGCGGCGTGCTGACCGACTGGCATGTCAAGACCGGGACGGACGTGACCGATAAGGACGTCGTCGGCACCGTATCCGACGGAACGAAGGCCGTACCGGTCAGCACCCGGATGAACGGTAAAATCATCAAAAGCGATGCGCGGAAGAACGAGCTGGTTCAGGCGGGACAGGTGCTCGCACAGGAAGCCGACATGGATCACATGTATATCATCGCCAACATCAAGGAGAAGAACCTGAAGGACCTGAAGGTCGGCCAAAGCGTCGATATTAACGTGGACGGGGACTCGGGCAAAACGTTCAGCGGAACAGTCGACGAAATCGGCTATGCGACGACTTCGGTGTTTTCGGTGCTTCCGCAGCAAAGCTCAACCGGCAGCTACACCAAGGTCACCCAGAAGGTGCCGGTCAAAATTTCGATCAACCAGCCTTCGGATAAAGTGCTTCCAGGCATGAACGCCGAAGTGAAAATTTCTTTGTAATCTATTGAAGTTGTAAAATATAAGTTATAAAATTTGAAAGCTTTTACGACCGCATCGCTTCTTCGAAATCATTTTTACTCCCTTGCTTGCATCGTATATTTTTGTCCAACTTATATAGATTTCTGTAAAGGGGTACCTGCCCGCCATTGATGGATTGGCGGTGGGTGCCCTTTTGGCTGTCCCTTGCCGCCACCCCTTCAAGACGGGAAGTGAGCTGGACTGAACGCAATCGGAATCTGCGGGTGGAAGCCGCAAGGCAAAACAAGGTATGATAGAAGGAATGAATTATCCGTGGATCATCCGTGAAGAAGACATTCCAACTTAGTTAAGGTGTTGATGGTATGAAAAATTGTCTGGTCACCGGATACCGGGCGCATGAGCTGAATATCTTCGGCCAGAAGCATCCGGGCATTCCGTATATTAAGCAGGCGATCACCGCCAAGCTGATTCCGCTCCTGGAAGAAGGGCTGGAGTGGGTCATCACCCCGGGACAGTACGGCGTGGACCTGTGGGGGATCGAAGCGGCAATTGCGCTGAGAGAGCAGTATCCAGAGCTCAAATGCTCGATCATTTCAGCCTTTGCCAGCCCGGAAGAGAAGTGGAAGGAGGATAAACAGGAGTATTACCGGCAAATCCTCAGAGAGATCGACTATTACGGCGTCGTCAGCAATCAGCCTTACAGCGGCCCGTGGCAGTTTGCGGCCAGGGATGATCTGCTGTTCCGGAAGACGGACGGCATCGTGCTCGTGTATGACGAGGATGCGGGCGAGGGCACAGGCAGATTTTATAAGGAGAGAGCCTTGAAGAAGCAGCAGGAAGAGGGCTACGAGTATATTAACATCAGCTCTGAAGATATCCAGTCCATGGTGGGCGAGGCCGTTCATGACATGGATTCCGAAGTGGACAGCTTCTTTGGGGAATGAGACAATATAGTCATCGTGAGTATTCACAAAGACAGAACTGACATGTTAGGAGAGGAAGCGAGAAGATGATACGATTCGGGGTAATCGGAACCAACTGGATTACGGAGCGGTTTCTGCAGGCTGCCGCGGAGAATGACCAGTTTCAGCTTGCCGCAGTATATTCCCGGACCTTGGAAAAGGGAGAGGCTTTTGCCGCGGAGCACGGATCTCCGCGGGTATTCACGGATCTCGAGGCGATGCTCACGGGCGGGGTAGTGGATGCAGTCTACATCGCCAGCCCGAACTCATTTCACGCGGACCAGGCGATCCGGTGTATGAACCACGGGAAGCATGTGCTGTGCGAGAAGCCGATCGCTTCGAACAGCGCCGAACTGAAGCGGATGATCGAGGCGGCCCGCAGCAATGACGTGCTGCTGATGGAAGCGATGAAATCCACGCTGATGCCGAACTTCAGAATCATGAAGGACAACCTGTACAAAATCGGTCAGATCCGGCGGTATTTTGCCAGCTATTGCCAATACTCCTCGCGCTATGACGCATTTAAATCGGGGACGGTGCTGAACGCCTTCAATCCCGAGTTTTCCAACGGTTCACTCATGGATTTGGGCATTTACTGCATCTATCCGATGGTTTCGCTCTTCGGCCGGCCTGAATACGTGAAGGCGACTGGCATCATGCTGTCCTCGGGCGTGGATGGGGAAGGCAGCATGGTGCTGCGCTATCCGGAGATGGACGCGGTCATCATGTATTCGAAAATATCCGACTCCTTCCTGCCCGCCGAAATTCAGGGTGAGAACGGAACGATGGTCATCGATCGGATCAACCAGCCTTACGAAGTGAAAATCCAGTACAGGGACGGCACGGTGGAGGACCTCACCCAGCTGCAGACCCATGAATCGATGTACTACGAGCTGGACGAGTTTATCCGGCTGATCGAACGCGGCAAACGCGACAGCAAGATCAATTCTTTGGAGAGCTCCTTCATCGTGGCGGAAATTATGGAGGATGCGAGACGCCAGATCGGTCTCAAGTATGCGGCGGACGTATGGTAATGTTTGATCCGAGCATTTTCGACAACCTGAAGGTGGCGGTGGAGAACCAGGTCTACGACCTGGACAACCTGGACGGTGCGGTTCGCGTAACCGGCCGCGACGACCGGATGGAAATGTCGGTCATGTCGAGGGAATTCGCCATTCGGTTCGTGCGCAGCGGGAATGAAGCGGTGACCGCGGAGATCGGCCTTGCCGCCTCGCTGGCCGATTTGGCCGCGGAGCTGCTCGAACGGAAGGAGGCACAGCCAGGGTGCACAGTCCGCGTCCGCTTTTATATGGAGGTCGGTCCACAGGGCGAGGAATGTGCCGCTATCCAGCGCCTGCTGGAGCAGCTGTGGCCGGAGCAGTCGGTGTCCCAGACGCTCAGCTGGCGTTATGGCGATGAAACGAAACGCTTGTCGAATACGGCGGAAATCCGGTTTGACCGTAGGATCGACGAGGAACAGATGGAGGATCTGCCGGGGTTGCTGGAGCATGTCGTCCGATCCCTTGACGAGCTGGCCGCGCAGATGAAATCCGAATAGACACGAGGAAAGCCTGCAGAGCTGCAGGCTTTTTCTTTTGCCGGTTCATCATTATGTTCGCTATACCGTGCCTTCCGGCAAAGGTTGGAACTATAAATTTGGCCACATTTCTGTCATAATTATCGTTATAGAGGTTTCAAAATCGTCAATTTTGTTTATATTTCTTTATAAGCATGCTTATGCTTATTTTGTTGTGTCAGTGATTGGATTACAGATCCTTTAGGATATAAACATGATGGAGAGAAGATACAATAACCAGGCTGTACTACCATGGGCAGGAGGCGCAAAATGAACAGAGTACAGAATGAGGAGTATTCCTACTTACAGCATGTGTACCGCAATGCTCCTTTTGGTGTTGCCGTGATTACCGTCCGGGGAGAATGGGTTCAAGCAAACCCGGCGCTCACCCGCATTCTGGGATATTCCTGGGAGGAGCTTCAGAAACAGCGGTTCGAAAGGCTGATTTACCGCGAGGATCTGGAAACCAATTTGAGCCAGGTGAAGACGCTTATTCAAAACTATCCCGAGCAGACTTCCGTCGAAATCGAAGGCCGCTACATCCGGAAGGATGAGAGAACCGTGTGGGCGGCCGTGCATATTTCCATTATGCCGGACGCGGAGGGAAATCCAGGACATTACATCGTCGTCTTGAACGATATTTCCCATACCAAGGCTGCGGAGCAGAAGCTCCAGGAGACCGTTGAGCGGTATACCTCCCTAAAAAGATATAACCACGACGCGATCATTTCACTCGATTTAAATGGAAATATCTTGAATGCCAATACCCGAGCCGAGCAGATGACCGGCTGCAAGGTCAGCGAGATGGCGGGCAGGAGCATTGCGCGCTTTATCGGGGAACGGAACCTGCAGCGGGTGTTGAAGGAAGCGCTGAACAACCCGGCCGTAGAGCGGGATATCAAGACGCTCCGGCATAAGGACGGCCACATGGTGGAGGTCATCACGACGCTGGCACCCATCATCATTAACAACAAAAATGTGGGCTTCTATATCATTGCCAAGGATTTCACCGAGCAGCGGCAGCTCATTATGGCCAAGGAACTGGCGGAAAGTACAAATAAAGCGAAAAGCGAGTTTCTGGCGATGATGAGCCACGAGATCCGGACGCCGATGAATGGTGTTATCGGAATGACGGATTTGCTGGAGACGACGACGGATCTCGACGATGAGCAGAAGGAATATATCGAGATTATCCGCAAGAGCGGTGAAACGCTGCTGGCCATCATCAATGATATTCTGGATTTTTCCAAGGTGGAAGCCGGTATGACGGATCTGCAGGAGGATCTGTTCGATCTGAAGCAGTGCATCCAGGAAACGTTCGATATGGTGTCCGCCAAGGCGAGCGCCAAGCAGCTGGAGATGTCTTTTACCGTCGAGGATGACATTCCGGAGATGCTCTTCGGGGATCCCAAGCGGCTCAAGCAGGTTCTGATGAACCTTGTGGGCAATGCGGTGAAGTTTACGCTTCATGGAGGGATTACGGTCGGCGTGCGGAAGGTGTTCGAGGAGGACGAGCTGATCGATCTGGAATTCAAGGTTTCGGATACGGGCATCGGCATTCCGGATAACAAGCTGGAAGCGATTTTCGAACCGTTCTCCCAGGTGGACAATTTCATGACCCGCAATTATGAAGGAACCGGGCTGGGGCTGGCCATCAGCAAGAAGCTCGTGAACGTCATGGGCGGCAATATATGGGTAGAGAAAAAGGAAGGACCCGGAACGACCTTTGTGTTTACGGTCCTTCTCAAAAACCGGCAGGAGCCTGAGCATGCCAAGCGCTGCGAACCAAAGGAATCGTCGGACGCCGATCCGCTCAACATTCTGATCGCGGAGGACAATGAGATCAACCAGATCGTGCTGCGCAAAATGCTGGAGAAGCAGGGTCATGCGGTGACCGTCGTCACCAACGGCCACGATGTGCTGCGGGCGGCGGAGAATACGACGTATGACATCATCTTCATGGACGTCCAGATGCCTGGTATGAACGGTCTGGAGACAACCCGCAAGCTCCGGGCGACGCTGCCGAAGGACAGCTGTCCGATGATTGTAGCGGTCACGGCCAACGCTCTGAAGGAGGACCGGGATATCTGCCTTGGGGCCGGGATGGACGAATACATCAGCAAGCCGGTCAAAAGCCAGCCTGTTCTCGCCGTACTGGAGCAGGTCATTCGGAAGCGGAAGGTTGGCAGCCGGCAGTAACCGCCAGTAACGGAAGGGCGAAGATGTTCCGCCAATCTAACCCGCTTTACACGGACCCAAAAAGACCGGCCATGGAGGGAATCTCCATGGCCGGTCTTTTATAGGTTTGCGCCTTATTTTAAATCGTAGGGAAGCTCGAAGGTCCACAAATCCGTGCCGTTTTCCTTGGCATCCGGATTGGTGACGCCAAAGTCATTGTCGTTGACGATGACCAGCGTATGTCCGTTTACGAGCGAGATGCCTTCGATTTTCTCGTTCGGGTATTTGAATTCCACCGCATCAAGCACGGTCCGCTTCAGCGGCGTCATCATGCCGGCTTGGCGAAGCTCGGCTGGGCTCATCTGCTCCAGCGTTTTGCCGCTTGGCCCCGCTTCGTCATATTTGCCGAGAATGTTGGTCGCATCGGTCAGGTCGACGGCATATATCCGTTTAAGCTGGGCGGCATCGCCGGCATTTTTGTCACGCTCGTCGATCAGCAGCGTGTTATCATTGATGACGTTAAGATCAGAAATAACGATATCGGATTGCTTCAGGTCCTTGAACTGCCCGGCGTCCTCGGCAAGATAAGCGTATTCCGCCACCGGTTTGAGCGTGGCGAGGTCGATCTTCAGAATACGGAGTGCCCGCGAGTTATCGACGCTCTTGTCCGGATTCTGCAGCGGGCTCTGCATCGCCATGAACATCCACTTGCCGTCAGGCGAAATGCCGACCGCTTCCGCACCGCGGTTCTGGCGGCGGTCCAGATAAACGGCAGGCAGTGTATCCTTCAGCGGCAGTGCTGCCGTGTTCAGCTCGGCGCTGATCCCTTGGGGCGCCAGGCGCTGCACCAGCGTACCGTCGCGTTTCACCTGGACGAGGTACGGGCCGTACTCGTCGGAAATCCAGAACGTATCGTCCTGTGGATTATAAGCAAGCCCTTCGACATCAAGTCCATAAGGATCGTAAGAGATGACGTTCTGGGCGGTTGTCTCATAAGGAACCTCGTCCCGGGATTTTAGGTTCGGCAGTCCTGTAATCTTGCTGCTGCCCGTCACGGGATCTGTGCCGTTGATTTTTAGCGGAATGGTCTCCAGAATGGTGATTTTTCCTTGATCCAGCTGGATTTTATAGATGGACGGCGTGTAGTTCGGCAGCGGGAACGTCCGGCGAGTCTCGCCGTCGACGTCGATCTCCCCGTTCGGTCCGCGGTCAGCCGTCGTATAGAAGACGTTATCCGGGTCGCCCGGGATATGCGCCAGCGAGGAGCCGATGCCAAACTTGATGCCCTCCGCCAGATCCGCATGATCCAGCGTGTATTTACCGGTCAGCTTGGGCTTGTCCGTAAAAGAGGCCGTTTGGCGAACTTCGTCCCAGTCGACATACTTGCCCAGCAGATTGCCGAGATCGCGGATCGGAAAATACAGGTGATCCTGCTGCTCAACGGCAGGGACGGACGGCGTAAAAGACTGTCCATTTACGGAATACTTTACATCGGACGGTGCTGCCGATGCGCTCTGAAGCAGGGCTGTGCCCCCCACCGATAAGGCCGCGAGCGCGGAGACGAACCATTTTTTTGTCATCGTAATGAACCCCTTCCCGAAGGATATATATAAACAGCTATCTGCTTCAGTGTACGCTTACAGTGTTAACGGATCATTATCGGAACGTCACCGCAGGGTAAAACAGGGTCGATTGTCCATCTTGACGCTGCCTTGGAGGAGCCTGGGGGATTAGCCGGGTTAGAAATCGCTGCCCGTTTTTTGCTACAATAGTACACAGGACAGGAAAAAGCATTTAAAGAGAGTGGGGATTGAGATATGAACATATCGGAAGCGATCCGCTCCAGACGGAGCATCGGGAAAGTGACGCAGGAGGATGTGCCTGCCGCTTCCATTGAGCAAATTCTGGAGGCGGGCACCTGGGCGCCGAACCACCGGATGACCGAGCCATGGCGCTTCTTTGTCCTTCGCGGGGAAGGAAGGGATCTGCTCGGTAACGCATTGGCGGAAATTGCTGTGGAGCAGGCGGGCGGACCGGGCTCCCCGGAAGCCGAAGCGGCGGCGGAATCCGCCCGGCAGAAGCCGATGCGCGCCCCGGTTGTCATCGCCGTGACGGTCACGCCGAAGGATCACCCCAAGGTGATTGAGCTGGAGGAATACGGAGCGGTGTTCGCGGCGATCCAGAATATGCTGCTGGAAGCGCATGCCCTGGGCCTCGGAGCGATCTGGAGAACCGGTGAGCCTACATACCATGCCAAGATGAACGAGCATTTCGGTCTTGGCGCGAACGACAAGGTACTCGGCTTTATTTATCTGGGCGTTCCGGCTGAAGGACAGGCGCCTCAAGGCAAACGCACGCCTTACCAGGACTTGACCGTCTGGGTGGACCGTGCGGATGCATTAAAGAAATAGAGAGTGGCCGAATAACCCGGCGGCTCTTATGCGGGAAGCAGAGCCTGCGCGCAAAGCGCGGGCTTTTTTTCGTGAAACGGGAAGGGAAAGACGTCAGGGGGATGTTCCTTGAATTGAATTTCACCGCTTTACTTGACAACAGGGCGGTGATTGTACAAAGCTAAGGGCAGAGAGGAGGCTTATGATGGATAAGCATTGGAAGGCGCTGTGGATTTGGGGAGAGGGAGAGCCGAGCCCCCGGAATGAATGGAGATGCTTCCGCAAGACCTTTGCCTATGAGGGGGACCCGGGACGTCCCGTATCGCTCAGCATCACCGCAGACTCGCGCTACGTTCTTTTTGTAAACGGTTACCTGGCCGGCAGAGGAACGACGCGCTCCTGGCCAAAGGAGCAGATGTATGATACATACAGCATCGGGCACCTGCTGCGGCCGGGGGCGGACAACACGATTGCGGTGCTTGTCCTTCATTTTGGACTGGCCAATTTTTATTATCTCGCCGGGCGCGGGGGACTGATCGCCCAGGTGGAGCACGGGGACGAGGTGATCGCCGCCACGGACCGGACCTGGAGAACGGCCAAGCTGGCGGCCCAGGACAGCACTTCCCCACGGATGTCCTGTCAGCAGGGATTTGCCGAGGTGTACGACGCCAGGCTGTGGGATGAGGAATGGAACCGGCCGGGGTACGATGACGCCTCCTGGAGTGCTGCGGCGGAAATCGGCCCGGCAGGCACGCAGCCGTGGACGCGGCTGATTCCAAGGGACATCCCGTTCCTGACGGAGGAGAAGAAGTACCCGTCCAAGGTGCTGTCCCTGGCCCGCGTCAAGGCGCCAAGGTTCACGGCCGCCATCGACCTGCGGAACCAGATGGTGAAGGACAGTATCGCGCACGCCAACCCGGTGGGCTTTACCGGCCTCTTGGCTACGGTGCTGGTCATGGAAGAGGACGGTGAAGTAGCCGTCGGCTTTCCGACCGGAACGCGGGCCGACGATCTGTACGTCGACGGTATCCGCTGCAGCCCGGCGCATGTGGATCAGCCGGAAAAATACTACACGCTGACCTTGGGCAGCGGGAGTCATCTGCTGCTGATGGACATCACGTCGGGGGACCATGGTTCGGTGTTCCACGTCGGAGTGGATAGCGAGGCGGCGTTTACGCTGCGGGCTCCGCTTCAAGCTGCACTAAATGAGGAAGGCAATCCGTTTACGGCCGTCGGCCCTTTCGATGCGGTCGAGTATATCGATTACAAGGACGGCCGGGACCTACGCAGGGACCATCCGGACTATTTACGGCTGAAGACGATCCGGACAGAGCAGGAGCTTCAGGGCTATGAGCGCTGGATGCAGCCCGTGTCGAGGCAGCTGTATTCGGCCGTGGATGTATTCGGGGCCAGCGTGTGGCGGACGCTGAGCGAAAAGCACCGGGTGCCGCAGGAGCTGCAGTTCGCAGTGCTGCCGACGCAGAACTGCGCGCTGCTCAAGCCGTTCCCCGATGGTGACTGCGAGATCGTTATCGATCTGGGCAAGGAGCGGTCCGGTTTTATCGGCCTCGAGCTGGATGCGCCGGAAGGCACGGTCATTGATGCGTACGGGGTCGAATACATCAAGGACGATTACCGGCAGCATACCTACGGCCTCGAAAATACGTTCCGTTACATATGCCGGTCCGGCCGCCAGTCGTACCTGTCGCCTGTCCGCCGGGGCTTCCGGTACTTGATCCTGACCATCCGCGAACAGCTTGGTCCGGTGAAGCTTCACGAAGTATACATCCGGCAGAGCACTTATCCCGCCGCCGAGACCGGCGCGTTCCGCTGCTCGGACGCCCGGCTGAACGAAATTTGGGACATCAGCCGCCACACGACCCGGCTCTGCATGGAAGACACGTTTATCGACTGCCCTTCCTATGAGCAGGTATTCTGGGTCGGGGACAGCCGCAATGAGGCGCTCGTCAATTATTATGTGTTCGGCGTGACCGACATCGTCAAACGCTGCCTGCGGCTGGTTCCGGGATCGGCGGACATTACGCCGCTGTATGTGAACCAGGTGCCGAGCGCTTGGAACAGCGTGATTCCGAACTGGACTTTCTTCTGGGCCATCGCCTGCCGCGAATTGATATCCCATACGAATGATACGGCGTTTGCGGCGGAAATCTGGCCGGCGGTTCAGCTGACCATGGAGGCTTACTTGGAACATCTGAACCGGGACGGGCTGCTGGAGATGAAGGGATGGAATTTTCTGGACTGGGCCCCGATCGACCAGCCTCGCGAAGGCGTCGTGACCCATCAGAACCTGTTTTTGGCTAAGGCGCTGCGCGATGCGGCAGCCATTGCGGCGGCGGCCGGACAGGAAGGGACCTCTGCGGCATATGTGGAAGCATCCAGGCGGCTGACGGCAGCCATTAATCAGCATCTGTGGTCCGATGAGCGCCACGCTTATCTGGACTGCATCCATGCGGACGGCCGCCGCTCCGATACCTTCAGCATGCAGACTCAGGTGGTCGCTTACCTGTGCGGTGCCGCTTCCGGCGGCAGAAAAGCGCTGATGGAGGCTTATTTGAAGTTTCCTCCGGCAGATTTCGTGCAAATCGGCAGCCCGTTCATGTCGTTCTTTTATTACGAGGCGCTGGAGGAGGCCGGCCAGTTCGAGCTGCTGCTCGCCGATATTCGGGCCCATTACGGGCAGATGATCGATAACGACGCCACCACCTGCTGGGAGATGTACCCGAACTTCAGCGAAAATCGGGCTAACCCGAACCAGCTCACCCGGAGCCATTGCCATGCCTGGTCCGCCGCCCCGGGATATTTTCTGGGCGAATGCATTCTCGGCGTCAAACGGCTGGAGGACGGATGGGGCAAGGTGGCGGTCGCTCCCCAGCCGTGCGGACTAAGCTGGGCCAACGGCGTCGTTCCGCTGCCGGGCGGCGGGGAAATCCGCGTCCGCTGGAACGTTCGGGACAACCGAATGACCCTGCGCGTGGAGTCGCCGTCCGATGTGGAGGTCGAGGTGCGTTTTCCGGAAGGAATACAGGGCGAGGTTGAGCTCGTATAACGGAAAAGGATAAACGGTCAAGCGGTTATGGAGGAGACGTAACCTTATCCGGCGGATGTGTCGGTAAGGCAGGTCGTCCGTTCCCGGTCCCTTGGCTTGTACACGAAGGCTGCGGTTCAGTGGGGCTGTCCGCAGTCCTTTACTTTTTGTAACCTTTTTAAATAGACAAGTTCTGTCAGGCATACATAGCAAACTTTGAAATCATGGGCGGTCTTTCGTAAGCGCGAAAAGTAACAGTCATTGAATCTACCATGCTATGATATACTGTTAATAGGTAGATTATGGATGTTCTGGAGGGAGTTATGGACAAACCTTTCGTTTTCATCGGCTCATCCAGGGAAGCCATTCCGATCGTGAATGCGGTGCAGGAGGAACTTGAGCACTATGCGGTCGTGACTCCTTGGCATAGAGGAGTGTTTCACGCCAATCGTTATACGATGGAGGACTTGGAAGCCCAGATCCAGGGGAGCGATTTTGCGGTTTTTGTGTTCCACCCTGATGACGTGACGCTCGTACGGGGTAAGTTATATTATACAGCCAGAGATAATACGGTGTTTGAGATGGGCTTGTTTTGGAGTAAACTGGGGAGAGAACGGGTATTTTTTCTCGTTCCGTCGCATATTCCTGAGCAGGAGGATGAAGAGGAGGAACGGATTGAAGGCTTTAAGACGCCTTCGGATCTGTTCGGTATGACCACGCTCACCTATCAGATGAACCCGCGCAACTGGAATGCGGCCGTGGGCGTCTCGTGCAGTAAAATCGGCAGCATGATCGAGCATTGGGGCAGCAAACAGACCGATCCGTTCGATCTGCTCCGCGAATCCGAAGAGGAGAGGGACAGGCTGCTGAAGATTATCGGCTTTTTTGAGGAACTGAATCATAAGCCCGCACTCGATACGGAAATTTACAACCGGATCTGCCGGGCGCTGCGGCTGTCGTTTATTTCCGCGCCGTATACGGTCAGCGGCACAGCACTTTTCAAAGCCGGGGACCGTACAATAAAGCAGGTCGGCAGCGATGGGGTTGGCGAAATCGGCTATGAATATTCCTTGGATGCCAATGTCAACCTGAGACCGGGAGAAGAACCGATCCATGTGGTGGACGTTCACGCCAGCGGAAATGTGACATTTAGTCAACGAAATCGCAAATCGGTTGTGAAGGAATATATCTTGTGTTATCCTTTAGCGAGAAGATACGTGTTCACGGTCCATCTGAGGGGTTCCGTCCAGGTCACGGAGCAGATTTTTGAGGAGATATGTTATCTCAATAAAGCGTTACTGGATTCAATTCATGATTTATTAGGAGGGGAATCGTCATGAGTCAGCGACACAGACCCACATTTCGCAAATATGGTCTTAGGAGTCCGGCGATCCTGCCTCTGAGCGGGCTGAAGAAAGTAGTAGCCCCGTCCGTTGACGGCCCAGACGAAACGTATACCGTTCTCTTCGAGAAGAAGGCGGAATACGGCAAACCCGTATACAAATAATGACGTTAGACCGCATTCCGTCAGGATGCGGTCTTTTTATATGACCGGGCGGGTTGGGGTACTCGGGGCGATGTCAACCACCTGATTCAAGGTCACGGTCCCTTGCTTAATTAGAAGCCCGGCTCTTTTTTTTCGCGTGAAATGCCGAGTTATTCATATTGATAACGACGTGGGCAGTTGGATGCCGCGCCAGCCGCTTACATCGCACTGGCCATATTCATTATGCCCCACAGCCACCACCGTGCCGTCCGATTTCAGGCCGACGGTATGCGCACAACCCGCCGCGACGGCGACCATATCGCGCCAGCCGCTTACATCGCACTGGCCATATTCGTTATGTCCCACAGCCGTCACCGTGCCGTCCGATTTCAGGCCGATGGTATGATAACTGCCCGCCGCAATCGCCACAATTCCGCCCCAGCCGCTGACATGGCATTGGCCATGCTTATCCAGACCCACAGCCACTACCGTACCGTCCGATTGAAGCCCGACGGTATGAAGGTAACCCGCGTCTGCCGCGACGATGCCGAGCCAGCCGCTGACATGGCATTGGCCATACCGATGATTACCCACAGCCATCACCGTGCCGTCCCATTTTAGACCCACGGTATGCCAGTCACCCGCCGCGACCGCCGCCATATCACGCCAGCCGCTGACATCGCCTTGGCCTTCATGATCGTGCCCCACGGCCACCACCGTGCCATCCGATTGAAGACCGACGGAACGCCGCCAACCTGCCGCGACCGCTGCCATATCGCGCCAGCCGTTTACATGGCATTGGCCATGCTTATTCCAACCTACAGCCGCCACCGTGCCGTCCGATTTCAGACCAATGGTGTGGGCGTTACCTGTGTTCGCCGCCATATGAACATTACCCGCCGCGACCGCCACCATATCACGCCAGCCGCTTACCTCACACTGGCCGTATTTATTATCGCCCGCAGCCGTCACTGTGCCGTCAGAATTCAGCCCAACGGTATGGCGAGGACCCGCCGCTATGGTATGCCTAGGCCACCGTCTCATCTTTAACGCCGTTTCTTTCGATGGAATGCAATCCATGTCTTACCTCCTTGAAAACAGAACTTAGGAAAGATTTATATTTATGGCAGGACGCACGCCGTAACCGCTTATGCTGTTATTCCCATAGCTGCGGATACTGCAGCCTGTCCCGACAAAACAAGCACGCGAAGGCTTGTTACCTTGGGTTCGTAGCCACCACCAGGAGCAGCCGGCTTCTTCGCCGTTTGTGAGGATATAGTTATCTTTGTTCGATTTGTCGTATACATATAAGCGGCATCCATCGGGCTTTTTCGTTTTGGCAAAATCGGTTCCGACCGCACACCTCAAACCCTTGCCGTGGACCTCAGATAATTTCTTTAACTCGGCAACGCTAAGCAGAAAAACCTTGTCCTCCGTGTCCGGGCAGCCCTCTCCATTGTCCGTGCAGTGTGTCGTCTTTATGAACTGTTTTTCGGCGTCACTAAATGCGGCGTTATAGAATTCGCCGTTCAGCCACTCGCGCAAATCGCAGTCATGCCAAGTCATTTCCGTGCATTCACGCCACTTCAGATCCGGGCTCTTGCCATGATACCTCCTGCAGTCCAAAATATACTCGCTCAAAACAAACAGCTCGCTTCCTGAATGATGAAGAACACGCCATTGAATCGCCAGCTCTTGACCGTCTGCAGACCGCGGATATGTGCCGAACGTAAGGATATCGCCGGGTTTTAAGCCCTGGTGCGTCAAAGCTAAATGATCCGTTCCCATGAAGTTTTCCTCCTCGGTTTTTCAATTCAACTTCGATCATATAACATTCATGCAAGATTTCATTTGATATACCCAGATTCCTTGTGTGGGAGGTCGTTGTCCCATATAATATTGTTGCCGTACTTTATGGTTTGACTTTAAGGTAGATGTTTTAAGATATATAACGAAAGGACTTGGCAGCTATGACATTACCGATCATCGATATCGGTGTTAACCTGATGAATTCATCGTTTGACCGGGACCGCGAGGAGGTTCTGGCCCGGGCCGCTGAGGCGGGCGTGGAACAGATGATTATCACCGGAACGTGCGTGGAAAGCAGCGAGGAGGCGGCGCGATACGCAAAGTCGTATCCCGGCAGGCTGTTCTCGACGGCAGGCGTTCACCCGCATGACGCCAAGGACTGCGGACTGGATACGATAGAGCGGCTGCGTCGGCTGGCCGGTCTGCCCGAGGTGGTGGCGATCGGTGAATGCGGGCTGGACTACAACCGGGATTTTTCTCCTCGCGACGTGCAGCGCCGATGGTTTGAGGAGCAGCTGCGTTTGGCGGAAGAGCTGGACATGCCGCTGTTTCTGCATGAACGGGACGCGCATGCCGATTTTGCTGCGATGCTGAGAGACCACCCGGCATTGATCGGGCGCGCGGTCGTGCATTGTTTTACGGGAAGCGCAGAAGAGCTTTACGCCTACCTAGAGATGGGGCTGCATATCGGCATCACCGGCTGGATTTGCGACGAGCGGCGGGGCGGGCATCTACGTGAGCTCGTTCGGGACATTCCGCTGGAGCGCCTGATGATCGAGACCGATGCGCCTTATCTGACGCCGCGTGATCTGCGGCCGAAGCCGAAGGGCGGACGGAACGAGCCTGCTTTCCTGGCCCACATTCTTGGGGTTATCGCCGACTGCAGAGGGGAAGAGCCTGCGGCGCTGGCCGCGGCCACGACCCGGACGACCCGGCGCTTTTTCAGAATCTAAGATGCGGCATAACGCCGCTCTACTTCCGGACATCTCAGGACAGCCGATTAGGCTGCCCTTTTTTTTACAGCAGATGGCGCAACACGCTATAGATGCACTTCCGGCGTTCATGTATAATGTAAAGCGTCATGATGCGACAAATTTTTCTATATTTTTGACTCAGGGTGGATATAACGTTGAAATATTTGATCCAAAAAGGTTTTACGCTCCGGTTCACGATCAGCCTGCTTGTGGTTATCGCAATCCTTCTTACGATGCTGACCAGTATCACTTCAGCCGTTCAAGTCAACCGCGCTTCCTTAATCGGCAATTATCTTCAGAATAACGAGCAGTATGCCAGAAAGCTGGCTTCCAATACGAACGAGCTTCTCGTTACAATGCAGCAAAATATCAATGCGATCGCCAAAATATCCGGGCGGAGCCAGGAGATGGACGCCCAGCTCTTTGACGATCTGTTTCAGGAGAACACGCAGTATTTTAACTCGATTGTCGTCGCGGACGCCAACCGCATCATCCGGGCGCTCAGTCCGCACACGATCGGCATTGAGGTCGGGGATCAGCTGACTTCGGCCCAGAGCAAAATGGCGGTCTCTTTGAAAGCGCCTTTTATTTCGAACCCCTACCGGGCGACGACAGGGAGGTACATTATCCTCATATCGGCACCGATCGTCGATGCATCCGGCGATTATCAAGGGTTTGTCGGCGGAACGATTTATCTCGAAGATAAAAACGTACTCAGCACGATGCTGAAGGAGCATTTTTTCGGCAACGGGTCATACGTCTATGTGGTGGAGAAGAACGGGGAAATCATTTTTCATCCCAATAAGCAGCGGATCGGCGAATCGGTCATCAGCAATCCCGTTGTGAAGAACGTCCTGATGAAAAAAAGCGGATCGCAGCAGGTGACCAACTCCGAAGGGGGCCAATTCTTTGCGGGTTATGCTTATGAACCGAGCAGCTCCTGGGGGATTATTTCCCAGACGCCGACGTCGGTCATTTCCAAGCCGCTTCATGATTTGATCAAAAGGGTGCTTCTCGCTTCCCTTCCGTTCCTGCTGCTGATCCTCATTTTGGGATGGTGGGTGGCCAGCCGGATTGCCAAGCCGCTCAATACGCTGGCGCAATTTTCCGACCAGGCCACGCTCGGCTCGGCACGCCCGCAGAACGTTCCCGACATTAAATCGGCTTATTATGAGGTCAGGCTGCTGTCGCAAAGCGTCAAAATCGCGTTCCAGCACATGAATCAGGATTTAACCCAGCTTCGGAACGAAGCGGGCGTCGACGAGCTGACCGGGCTGGCCAACCGGAGGACGCTCGATACGGTGCTGCGGCAGTGGACCGAGTACCACGTGCCCTTTGCAGTCATTTTAATAGACATTGACCATTTCAAGGGAGTCAACGATACTTATGGGCATGTGCTCGGCGATCAGGTGCTGAAGCACTTGGCCCAGCTGATGCGAAACGTGTCCTTGGAAGGGGATTTGTGCTTCCGCTATGGGGGCGAGGAATTCGGGATTCTGGTGCAGGACAGCGGACCGAGGGAAGCCGGCGTGGTGGCCGAGCGGTTAAGAAAAGAGATGGAGAGAACCGCGAACCCGATCGGCGTGCCGGTGACGATCTCGGCCGGCGTAGCGGCATATCCCGAGCATGGGCGCTCACCGCGCGATTTGATTCTGAAAGCGGACGAGGCGCTGTACCGGTCCAAGACGGAAGGCCGCAACCGGGTCACGCTGTCGGGGGAAGCGAAGGTTACGCAGGCAAGGGCGGGAAGGTAGCGAAAAAAACATTTCATCTTTTTGCCAATTGGGAATTGTGTCCGCCGTGCGGCTGTGTTAACATGGGGATACCTATAATGATCGGAGGGTTGTAATAAGATATGTACTACATCAAATTCCGTTTTTTCACTTTGTGCCGCTAACTGAATAGTGCTCAAAGGCTCTGCCCCTGTGCGGAGCGAACGGGATTGGTCTGCATATCTTTTGGAACCCGATATATACGTGCCGAGTGTGCTCATTTTTTGAGTATGCCGGGTGTATGAGAGGGAGGGCGATCCGCCCTCTTTTTGCTGTCTTCAGGCAGCCATAGGGCGTTCCTCATGCAATAACATAAAACCAGCCTGATTGGAGAATGCTTAGGACACCTTAAGCTTGACGGGCAACTGTCATCGAGCAAGGGGGTTCTTCTTTTCCAGCGCTGTCATATCCGTTCGCTTTAAACCACAGGGTACAGCCTGCGGTTTTTTCGTTTCATCGAACCATTCTAGCTAACTCGGAGGTAAAATATATGGAACCCATTCAACAAAAAGCGATACTGGTCGGCGTGAACCTGAACAACCAGTCCGATTTCGAATACTCCATGGAGGAGCTCGGCAATTTGGCCGAAGCCTGCGAGGTGGAGGTCGTCGGGCAGCTGACGCAAAATATGGAGCGCGTCAACAAATCCCATTACATCGGGACCGGGAAAGTCGAGGAGCTGGGCGGCTTATTCCGGGGACTCGAGGCGAATCTGATCATTTTCAACGACGAGCTCTCACCGTCCCAGCTCCGCAACCTGGAAGCGGATCTCGAGTGCAAGGTTATTGACCGGACGATCCTGATTTTAGATATTTTCGAAAAAAGGGCCAAAACGCGGGAAGCCCAGCTTCAAGTGGAGGTCGCTCAGCTGCAGTATATGCTGCCGCGCCTCGTAGGCCTGCGCGAGTCCCTCGGACGGCAGGGCGGCGGCGTTGGCATGCACAACCGCGGCTCAGGCGAGACCCGGCTGGAGCTGGATCGCCGCCGGATCGAGGAGAAGATCAGCGCCTTGAATAAGGAGCTGGAATCGCTGGTATTTCAGCGGCAGACGCAGCGGAAGCAGCGGAAGAAAAACGAGCTTCCGGTCGTGTCGCTGGTCGGATATACGAATGCGGGCAAATCGACGATCATGAATGCCATGCTGGAGACCTATGCTGCGGCCGGGTCGACCGGCGAGAAGGCGGTATTCGAGAAGGATATGCTGTTCGCCACGCTGGAAACGTCCGTGCGGAGCATACAGCTGGAGGATCATAAGTCCTTTCTGCTCACCGACACGGTCGGGTTTGTCAGCAAGCTGCCTCACCATCTCGTCAAGGCGTTCCGATCGACGCTGGAGGAAGTGTCCGAGGCAGACCTGCTCATCCATGTCGTGGATTACTCGAACCCGAAGTACGAACAGTTGATCCAAATTACGGAGAACACGCTGAAGGACATCGGCGTAACGGACATTCCCACCATCTTTGCTTATAACAAATGCGATCTGGCGGGCGTGGACATTCCAAAGGTCAAGGAGAAAAGCGTCTATTTGGCAGCCAAGCCAAGAATCGGTATGACCGAGCTGGTGGATCTGATCCGCAGCTCCGTGTTCAAAGATTACGTCACCTGCGAAATGCTGATCCCGTATGACCGGGGCCAGGTGGTTTCCTATTTGAACGAGCATGCCAGCATCCACGCAACCGAGTATGAAAATGAAGGTACACGGCTCTCGCTGGAATGCCGGCTTCAGGACTTTGAGAAATATCGCGAATACGTTATAGAATAATTTCGAGAAGTCTATCGACGTACTTTCATCCGGAGACAGACCGCATGGGTTCAGCTCCGCTGAAAAGTATGAATTCTAGAATCTACAAAAAAACCTGCCGATACACGACAAACTGGTGTCGTGAATCGGCAGGTTTTTTGCTGCCTACCTATCGAATCGATGACCGCCTTGGCTGAACGCATCAACCGTTTGTAAGATTTTTCGCAGTTATACAAAATGCTGCATATTGGAACAGGCTAACGCCATATGATTTCTGCGTATGAGGAAGCCGAAGTGAGTTTGCTTTACCGGACATACAACTTGAAAAATAGGAGGTTAGTCTATTGGAAATCCCAATCACAGGGTTGCTGTTTCATTCTGAAGGTTCCGGTTCCGAACATCATCACAGTCTGCTTATTACGTCGTGGGATGGAAGGCCGGTCAGGGTTCATGTTCATCCGATTTCAGGGGATACTTCGTTTGATGTGGGGCACTATCATCACTACGCCGGAACGACGGAACCCGCCCCCAGCGGCGTTCCCCATGTCCACCGTTATCATGTGGAAACATCCTTTAATGATCAGCATGTTCATTATATTCAAGGGACGACGGGACCGGCCATTCCTTTGCCGGGAGGCGGGCATTACCACGATTTTTCGGGTTACACGACCGTTAACGGCAGAATCCCGCATTCGCATCGGTACGGAGGCAGGACAGGGAACGAGGAGGAGTAAAGCCGATCCGTTATATTTTAACGATCTTCCACAGGCTCCCGGTTCCAGGCGTTGGGTTATGCTTACCCATCAGGCCAAAATCGACAAGGTAAAGCTCATTTCCTTCGGCATTAAATTTGACATCAATGGGCCGGATCGGCCCTTGTTTCGTAGATTCGCCATTTGGATTGGTCAGAAAGTCTGAAATTTGCCCGGTCTCCGGGTTGACTGAAACCACTTTGAATCCAGGTAGTTCTTCGGTTTTTTCAAAACCGGACTCTCCAAACTGAGCGACAAACAGCTCCCCTGGACTGCCGAATTCAGCGTTCGTACAAATATCAAATTTCATGGAAGCGCTATGCGGCTGCAGACGGGCCAGCGGTTGGGCGGCGAGCGGTGGATGGTTGCGGATAAGAAAGGTAGGCTTCGCTTGTTCCGCAGCATGAAAGTGGGGGAGAGTGACGGGCAAACCGCTAAACAATTCCGGAAATCCGTGCCACCCCCCAGGGGTGACCTCCCAAATTTTATCCCAATCCAGCCTGATTTGCCGGCTCCCCCGCGGATCCGCGCCATGGTCCGTTACGATCAGCTTCCCGTTCATTGGGGAAAATCTTAGACCGAACGTATTCCGGAAGCCGTCTGCGACGATCTGCAGGTGGCTTCCGTCAGGATTACAGCGGTAGATGACCCCGTTAGCCAACAGCCGGCCTTGTACGATTTCCCCCTCTTTACTCGGAACTCCAAAGGCATGGTATGCGCCTGTTACTGCCGCCTCTGGCTGATCAGATAGCGGATCCCGGGAAATAAAATTGGTGCCGGTCAATTCCAGGTCTCTGGCCGGCACATCGTGAAATTGCGGGTGATGCTTCAGGATCAGCATATTATCAAGTCCTACAACAGCCGAGTTCGTGGCCGTACCCACGGAAAAGTACAGTTTTCCGTCAGGGCCGAACAGAATGTCTCCGGTAAAATGGTCCCCGCATGTACGGAGCCCGCTGACAATCGTTTGCCTCGTGCCATTCGGCGATACTCGAATAATTTCTCCGCATCCGTCTGCCGGCTTTTCCCCTAAATTTCCTGCAGCTACATACAAATCCCCCTGATGCCAGGCAATGCCTGTCACAGGACCTCCGAAACCTGAAGCGATTTCTGTAAAGGATCCATCCGTTTCCAGTCGAAGCACGCGGCCGATTCCTGGTTCAGTCCCGTAGGCAAACCCGGCTTCGGCAACATAGACGGTTCCTTGCGGGTCAAATGTCATGACCGTCGGAAACGTTAGCCCCGTGGCGATCCGCGTTAACCGGTACCCCTTTTCCAATATGTAATCAGGCTTTTGCGTTTCATGTTGGGGTTTGAAAAGCTGACCAAAGGTCTCCTTTAATGCTGTTAGTGTATTGACCTGCGCCAGCTGAGATTTCATCAAGTCTTCGATCCCTAATCGATTCGAAGAAACCGGCAAAAAGTAATCGTGGTAGCTGATGTACTCCTGTAATAATTCATACTCCCGATGGTGGAGTTCTTTAATGCACTCCAGAACCGGATTATACCGAATATTCACCGTTGCAGAAGGGCTGGATATCCCCAGTGAAGCAGCGAGCTTCCTCAATGCATCCAATTGCTTTTCCTGCTTGTTCAGCAATTCATCCAGCGGTGCCTGCAGCTTGGGAAACGGATTATTCTCCTGTAGATGCCGGTACAGAAAATAATTGACCCATTCCCAGCGATACTGCTTTTGAACCATTCCCTGCGGAATATATTCGTTCATTGATACACTCCTCCTAGATCCTCCTAAAGGAAAGTGGTGTTCAGGATGTCGCTTGATTTTCAGACTAAGGCTTGTAATATATATTCCATTCCGGATTTCGATAGAAGGGTCATGGCTGAATGAAAAATGGGTCATTTCCCGGAAAATATGTTGTCGGTTGATACAGGCAAAGAAAAGTTGAAGGGCGGCAGCCCCTTTTGCAGCAGGCTGTCAACAAAGGCTAATGCTAAAAAACAGCGGTGGACTAGGACTGAAACTGAAGTCTTAGATTGCCGCTGTTTTCAATTTTCGGAAGGGCTGAGCCGTTTAACCGTAAGAAAACTTCCGCTAAACGCGGTCCGTCATTGATGAATATGCGCCGTTTCTTATTCTTCAAGCAACACATATTTTCGGCAAAGTATTTTTATTAACAAATTACCTTGACAGTCATAGTAGTATATCGTATCATGCAGATATGGAGGTGATTGGATGAGCGACAGCAAAATCACATCCGATCTTCTGCGAGGCCATACCGACACGATGATATTACGACTTTTATCCGAAGCCGACCGCTACGGTTACGAAATTGTGAAGCTGATTGCCGAGCGTTCGGGCGGCGAGTATGAATTAAAGGAAGCCACGATGTACTCCAGCGTTCGGCGGCTTGAAGGAGACGGAGATATCGAGTGGTATTGGGGCGATGAATCGCAGGGCGGACGACGCAAATATTTTCGGATGACCGGGAAGGGCAAGGCAACTTATGAACACAACAAAAGCAACTGGGAGTACGCTCAGCGCGTGCTTGAAAACTTAGTATAAGGAGAGATGATGGGATGAATGAGAAATTGACGAACTATCTGAATGAGGCTTTTGCTGCATACGACGGGGTAAGAAGCGTCAGCGAATTGAAGGCGGACCTGCACTCCGATCTGCAGGAGCGGTTCCGTGAGCTGAAAGCCGAGGGCAGGGACGATGAAACGGCATTTGAGATGACCATTGACAGCATCGGCGACATTGAGCAAACCGTACTGGAGGTGGCAAACCTCTCCCGTTCGCTGGAGCGGCAGGTGCTGACCAACCTCAGCGCGAGCAACTTGGCGGACAGCGATTTTGCAGGCGTTACCGCACATAAAGGAAAATTTACATCAAGCACGCTGCGAGGTTCCGACTTCACGAATGCGGACTTGACCGGCAGCTCATTGAAGAGCAGCGACGTGAAGGATGCCCGTTTCGACGGGGCAAACCTGACCGACTGCAACCTGACCACCCTGGACCTGGCGAATGCAAGCTTTAACCAATCTACACTTGTACGAACCAACTTCAGCAAGTCGTGGCTGGCCGGAGCCAAATTCGCAGGCGTCCACCTGACCGACGTTAAAATGACGATGACCGCTCTCACAAAAACCGTTTTTGAAAATTGTGTGTTCGACGGAGTGGACTTCACATCTTCCGATCTGACAGGGCAGCGTTTTGACGGTCAAATCTTCATTGGTGTCAAGTTCGACAGAGCGGGGTTGAAGGCAGTTTCGTTCAAGGGCGCGACGCTCAAAAACGTGTCTTTCCAAGGGTCCATGTTGTCCAAGAAATATTACCGTGCCATTAAAACGATCTGCTTTGACGGGGCAGCGATGGATAAGTTAACCTTTGCCGCACTTAAGGGCATGGAAGCCAATTTGTCAAAAGTTACGGTGATCTAAAAAGGAGGAGAGGAATATGCCAAACAAGTCGATTCAAGTTAAAGGACTGCAAAAATCCTACAAGCAGCAGCAGGTCCTAAAAGGTGTGGATTTAGAGGTGGATCAGGGAAGCATTTTCGCCCTGCTCGGCTCCAATGGGGCGGGAAAGACGACAACCGTAAAAATCCTTACCACGCTGCTTAAGCCTGACGGCGGAACCGCCACCGTCAACGGATTCGATGTCGCCTCAAAGCCGGACCATGTACGGCAGTCGATCAGTTTGACCGGTCAGTTTGCCGCCGTGGACGAGAATTTGACCGGGCAGGAAAATCTCATCATGATCGCCAAGCTGCGCCATCTCACAGCTCCGCGTGTGATTGCACGCGATTTGCTTCTCCGCTTTGGCTTAACGGATGCCGCGAACCGGAGAGTATCCGCTTATTCGGGAGGCATGCGCCGCAGGCTCGACCTCGCCATGAGCCTGATCGGAAAACCGCAGATCATTTTCCTTGACGAGCCGACGACCGGGCTTGATCCCGAGGCGCGCATCGAGGTCTGGAAGATCGTCAAAGAACTTGCCGACGGCGGCACAACGGTATTCCTGACCACGCAGTATTTGGAGGAAGCTGAACAGCTTGCCGATCGAATCGCCATTTTGCATGAAGGCAAGATTATTGCGGGCGGCACGCTCGCGGAGCTGAAAATGCTGTTCCCGCCTGCAAAGGTGGAGTATGTTGAAAAGCAGCCGTCATTGGAAGAAATATTTCTTGCCATCGTTGGCAAATAGGAGGAGAAGTAAATGGAAGCGGTAAAAAAGCACTACTTCAGCGATATGGGTGTCATGCTCGGACGTTCCATGCGCCATATTTTCCGCAGCTGGGACACGATCATTACGGTCACGATTATGCCAATCGCATTTATGCTGCTGTTCGTTTATGTGTTCGGAGGCGCCATTCAAACCGGCACGGATAACTATGTGAATTATTTGCTGCCCGGCATTTTGCTTATTGCGATTGCAAGCGGTATTTCATATACGGCTTACCGCCTGTTTATCGATGTGCAGCGGGGCATATTTGAGCGGTTCCACTCCATGCCGATCGCACGTTCCACCATGCTGTGGGGACATGTGATCAGCTCGCTGGTATCCAACGCCATATCGGTGGTTGTCATCATTCTCGTTGCGCTCGTCATGGGTTTTCGTTCGTCGGCAGGCTTGCTGCCATGGCTTGCCGTTGCCGGCATACTGATGCTGTTTACACTGGCGCTAACATGGGTCGCGGCGATTGCCGGATTGTCCGCCAAATCCGTGGATGGCGCAAGCGCCTTTTCCTATCCGATTATCTTCCTTCCGTTTATCAGCTCCGCGTTTGTGCCGACCGATTCGATGCCCCGGGTCGTTCGGGCCTTTGCCGACAACCAGCCGGTGACCTCGATCGTGGAAGCGATCCGTTCGCTGTTGTCAGGTCAGCCGGTGGGCAACGATATATGGGTCGCCCTTGCATGGTGCGTCGGAATCATGCTCGTGGCATATGCCTTTGCAATGAGGGCGTATAAAAAGCGGGTGTGAATTCGTACGACAACATTTTGTACAGAAGTGAACAGGGAAGGGCCATTCCCTTGGGAGAATAAATCAAAAGGAGACTCTCTAATGAGGGCTCCTTTATTTCGTTATCCGCGAATCCGGCTTTGTTTGCCTATACCCCATTTAGGGTAAAAAGTGTAAATAAACAAAAGCTGCCGTTCAACGGATAATGCACCATGATCAGGGAATATTAGGCAGTGGACATGAAGACAGCGGGGTGAATGTGCAATGAAGGAAATACCGGAGCAGCATGTTAAGCTGCATGGGTTTAACAACTTGACGAAGTCGCTCAGCTTTAATATGTACGATATCTGCTATACGCGGACCAAAGAAGAGCGCGAGGCTTACCTGGAATACATCGATGAGCAGTATAATGCGGAGCGTCTGACGACGATTCTGAAGACGGTGTCGGATATTATCGGGGCTCACGTGCTGAATATAGCCAAACAGGATTACGTGCCGCAGGGGGCAAGCGTGACGATTCTTGTCTCCGAAGGGCCGGTGGTGGAGGTCCCGCAGGAATCCTATTCCGAATCACCCGGGCCGCTGCCGGATTCAGTCGTCATGGCTTTAGATAAAAGCCATATTACGGTTCATACGTACCCGGAGTTCCACCCGGACGAGGGCATCAGCACCTTCCGGGCCGATATCGACGTATCGACCTGCGGGGAAATTTCGCCGCTGAAGGCACTGAACTATCTCATTCATTCTTTTGACACGGATATTATGACCATCGACTACCGGGTTCGCGGATTTACGCGGGATATTAGCGGCCATAAGCTGTTCATCGACCACGATATCAATTCGATCCAGAACTATATCCCGGATGAGGTCAAGGATATGTACGACATGATCGACGTGAATGTGTATCAGGAGCATATTTTTCACACCAAATGCAAGCTGCGGGAATTTGACCTGGACAATTACTTGTTCGGCTATACGAAGGATACGCTGAGCGAAAGTGAGCAGGAAGAAATCACGGAGCGGATTACGCTGGAAATGGACGAGATTTATTACGGCAAAAACTTGGTTTGAGGCAGATGGATAAGAAATAGCTTCTATTTGAAAATGCTGATCAAGATGGAGATCACGACAAACAGGGCGATACCCGACATACAAAAGTAGCCGAAATACCGGATCGGGGCGGGGAGCTGGTCCATATTCACCTTTTTGGGCGGGCCGCCGCTTTCGATGGTTTGGATATTTCTGAGCTGCTCATCGGTAAAAACCTCGTGTTCGAGGGCCGCAGCGGTTTCGTTTGCGGGCTTCGTCTCGTGAATTGCGGGCTTTCCTTGCGGACTGGCGGAACGGGGGCGGTTAGGGTCCATGGGGGTCAGCTCCTTTATTGTTTAAAATTACATTTAATTTCCATTATTGTAACATACGGGGGATGGAAAAGCATCTTCGGCTGGATAGTAAAAAAGACTGGATCTGTGGGAAAGCCACGAGGATCCAGTCTTTTTAAATAGAAGCAGCTGAAGCGCGGTGAGAAAGTCATGATGGTACACAATAGGTTGGTCTTATCGCCGGGATGCGGGATCCCTTATGGCTGAGTTGTGCCAGGCTCGGCGCTTGCCGGATCGGGCGTGCTTGGCTCGGACGAGTCAAGATCAACATTTTCTGGATTGGGCGTGCTTGGAGAAGAATCGTCCGGCTCGGCCGGGGCCGGTTTGGAGGAGTCTGGATCCGTGCTGCCCGGAACAACGGAACCCGGATCGGTCGGCTCCGGCTCGGCTGGACGGGTCTCTTCGCTAAGGATGTCAACCGGTTTTGGGACGTATGGTTTGACGACCAGCAGGGAGGCGGCGGCAGTCTGTCCGTTATATTCGGCATTCACGCTCGTTAGGCCCGGTGCCAGCCCGATAATGTTACCCTCTTCATCAATCGATGCGATCTCGGGGTTTTCGATTGAAAACCGGGTCTCTTTGGTGACCGGGAGTACGGTTCCGTCCGGTTTTTTATACAAGGCGACGATATCAATCATGTCGTTTACCGTCACGGAGTACTCGCTGTCATCCAGAAAAAATTCGCCTTCGACGGGCTGCTCGCCTTGAGAAACGAGCTTGAACTTCGTGAGCTGAAGATAAGCGGAGGACTCGATACTATTTAAATAGGCCAATCCACCGCTTTGAAGAAGGGAGGCAACATTGAAATTTCCCGTATACCCGGGGATCTCCTGGTGAAGGACATCCACAGTTTTCCCTTCGGCGTTAAGCTTCAGGATCACATGGTCATCGCTCGTTTGATCCTTGCCGAAGACAAGATAACCGTCGTCGACCCGGTTCATTTGCAAGAACGAAATATTGTTCAGTTCCGGCGAAGAATCGGTTAATCTCAGGTTCCACAGCGTATTTCCGGAACGGTCGATTTCCCAGAGGCCTTCGGCATTCAGCATGATATAGCCCTTTCCATCGGCAGAGGGCATGATCTGCTTGTAATCCAGCCTCCCCCAGTCCAAACTCTCTTTTATGCGCTTGGATATCAGTTTTCCTGAGGCATTATATTTGACCAATAAAGGATAGGATGTAGAGGAATCATAGTATCTCCCCACCACCCAAAAACCGCCGTCCGAAGTCTCAGTTGTCGAATAGAATACTTGACCGTCCCTAAAATCCGTAGGTCCTCCGCCACTGTACCGGAAAATATGATCCCATTCCTTATTTCCGTCCTTGTCCGTTTTAAAAATATAAGCGGGCATCGTATCCGAATGGTTAGATGTGGATGACGTCACAATAAAACCGCCGTCACTCGTTTCTCGGACGCTGTTCACCGGATTTATGGGAGAGGTTAGATACAGCCGATTCCATTCCACTTCTCCCGTGGGAGACAGCTTAAGGAGATAAGCATGATAAGAAGCGCCTTCGCCTTGCAAGCCTGCGCCAATGATATATCCTCCGTCGCTGACCTGTTGAATAACATGCCCACGATACACTTCCGTCCCGTCACGATCATCGAAAAAATCCGTCTCCCACTCGGTGTTGCCTTCTGAATACGTTTTTATCACATGAAGTTTCGTGGGATAGGAATGTTCGCGGTTTGTGGAATCGCTGAGTATAACAAACCCACCATCGGCCGTCGGTGCCACATGATCCGGCGTATTGTAGTTCGCGGGATCCCCGTACAAATGGTTCCATTCCGCATCTAGCTTGAAAGAGCTCATGTCCGCATAACTTGTAGCGGTTTGGCCTACCCATAGACAAATCCCTGTCGCCAAAGCCATCAACATCATCACCGGTTTACGCAAGGTTGCCGTCAATCCGCATCACTCCTTTATTATTGGGAATATGATCAAGTTCTATTGTGCAGTGGGAGCGGGTTGCCTAACAGGTGCGCTGTAACCATTCTGCATATGAGGTTTGACTTATTTTGGAGCTAACTGGAAATCGCGCCATCAGGCGTTAACATCCACCTTGGAAACAGAAAATAGCTGCAATATTCAGCGAATGAGCTTGAACAAAACTGCCAGAACTGCCGGCCATACGCCCCGACTCATTCCGTTTAGATAATTTTTCTCCGCACCCATCCCGAAACGAGGTCCGTCAGGATGACCAGGACGATGATCCCCAGCAAAATGATCCCCACCCGGTTCCAGTTGCGCACCTGCAGCGCGAAGATCAGCGGGGTGCCGATGCCTCCGGCACCGACGAGACCAAGGGTCGTAGCGGAGCGGATGTTGATCTCGAACCGGTACAGCGAGTACGAAAGGAACTGCGGGATCACCTGCGGCAGCACCGCATACCGGAGCACCTGCAGCCGGTTCGCCCCGGACGCGATCAAGGCCTCCTGCGGCCCGCGGTCGATGCTCTCGATCGTCTCCGAGTAGAGCTTGCCCAGCATGCCCACGGAGTGGATGCCCAAGGCGAGGACGCCGGCAAAGGAGCCGGGGCCGACGGCTTTGATGAACAGAATCGCCACGATAATCTCCGGGAACACCCGAATGACGCTCAGGACCAGCTTACCGCTGCCGGACAGCGCAAGTCCGCGGCTCATATTGCTGGAAGCCCAGAAGGCGAAAGGAATGCAGACGACGGCAGCGACGACGGTGCCGAGGACGGAGATGACGAGCGTATCGAGCAGTCCCCGCAGCAGGTCCTCCCCGTCCGGAATGTACACAAAGGACCAGTCCGGGTGCAGGAAGCCGGTCAGGATAGACTTGGAGACGGTACCCGCTGTCCCTTGGATCCCTTCAAAGTGCATCCCCTGAATGGACCACCAGTAGACGGCAATGACCACCAGTGTGATCAGTCCAAAGCGGATGCGGGAGCGAAGCGCCGAGCCGGCTGAAACCGGCGTGCCGGACGGCGGCAAAGATGTCCTACGGTTCATAATAATCTCCTCCGAATCAGCGCGCTGCCGTAATCGATGATCAGAACGATGACGAGTGTCAGCAAGATGATGATGCAGGCGCGGTCATACCGGAACAAGCCGAGGGAGCGGTCGAGCAGAAGGCCGATGCCGCCCGCCCCGACGAGCCCGAGCACGGCGGCTGCACGCACGTTCACCTCAAACGTATACAGCAAGTACGACATAAAGTAGGGCAATGCCTGCGGGATGACGGCATACCGGATGATCTGCAGCCGGTTTCCGCCGACGGCCGACATCGCCTCCAGCGGCCCCGGGTCGATCGCTTCGATCGCCTCGAACGTCAGCTTGGCGATAATGCCGAAGGAGAAAAAGACGAGCGCCAGCATCCCTGCAAACGGGCCGATGCCTAACACGGCGACGAATATGGCCGCGAACAGCAGATCCGGAATGGTGCGGACGAGGTTCAGCACCATCCGTACCGGCAGCGAGACGGAGCGGCTGACGCGCAGGTTGGACGCGGACAGCAGCGCCACCGGAATCGCCAGCAGCGCCCCGAGCGAGGTACCGAGCACGGCGATCTGTACGGTTTCCATCATCGGGGCCCAGATGGTGGGCAGGTAGCTCCAATCCGGCGGGAACATTTCCGCCAGAAGGCTGCCCATTTGCGGCAGGCCGGTGATGAGCTGGTAGGGGGTGACCTCGGTGCGGATCGAGCAGGCGATCAGGATCGCGATCAGGACGATCCACCCCGCGTACCGTTTGTATTTCGGCGGCGGCGCCATCCCGGGAAGGGAGGCCGGCTGCAGCGGCTCTGCCTGAGGCGCCGCCTTCATGACACGCCTCCCAGCAGCTCGTCCTTGAGAACCGGCCGCCCGTAAATTTCAGCCAGCGCTTCGTCCGTCGCCTCCTCCGGAGTACCATCGAAGACGACCTCGCCGGCACGCAGCCCGATGATCCGGGTCGCATACTCCCGGGCCAGGTCGATAAAATGCAGGTTGATCACGGTCGTAATGTTCATCTCGCGATTGATCCGCTTCAGGTCGTCCATGACCTGGCGGGTCGTGAGCGGGTCCAGCGAGGCGACGGGCTCGTCCGCCAGAATGACCCGGGCCTCCTGCGCCAGCGCGCGGGCGATCGAGACGCGCTGCTGCTGGCCGCCGGACAGCTGGTCGGCGCGCACGTAGGCTTTTTCACGGATGTTGACGCGGTTCAGGGCGTCGAGCGCGATGGCGACGTCCGGCTTCGGGAACCAGCCCAGCATCGTCCGCAGCGTCGAATGGTAGCCGACCCGGCCGGACAGCACGTTGCTGAGCACGTTCTGGCGCTTGATCAGGTTGAAATTTTGGAACACCATGCCGATGTCGCGGCGGATCAGCCGAAGCTGGCGGCCGGCCGCGCGGGTAACGGATTGTCCGCCGACGCGGATTTCCCCGGAGGAAATTTCGTTCAGCCGGTTAATGCTGCGCAAAAAGGTAGACTTGCCGGCGCCGGAAAGGCCGACGATGACGACAAGCTCACCTTCCTTGATGGTCAGATTGATGTCGCGAAGCCCGACCGTTCCGTTGGGATACACTTTGGAGACGTGATCGAATTCAATCATGGGATTCCAACTTTCTGTCATATTTTCGGATAAAACGGGAAAACAACACCGCCATGAAGCCATGGACGGTGCTGCCCGGTTCATTGTATCTACATTGAATTGCTCGAAATTACTTGATTTCTTGGCCGACGGCTTCGGCGTATTCGCGAACCGGATCGAAGTTCTTGTCATCGCCTGGGGCATAGCCGACATGCGTGTAAATGTCCTTGATAATTTGTGCACCTTCCGCATCGTTCGTCATGTCGATGAACGCCTGGCTGATCTTGTCTCTCCAGCTTTGGTCCATGTCGTTGCGGACGCTGACGGTATCGTTCGGGATTTTGGCCGTATAGTGAAGGACGCGGGTCTTTTCAAAGACGTCCGGCACGTCCTTTTTCACCGTGTTGCGCGCATCTTGGAATACGGCGACGGCATCAACCTGACCGTTCAGGAGCGCCATAATGGCGGCATCATGGCCTTTGATCGTCACGCCTTGGACATCCTTGTCCGGGTCGATGCCTTCCTTCTTCAGCTCAGCCGCAGGAAACACGTAGCCGGCGGAGGAAGTGACGTCCTGCCATCCGATCTTTTTGCCCTTCAAATCCTGAAGGCTTTGGATCGGAGAATCCTTTTTCACAACGATCATGGCTTTGTAGAAATCGACCTTTTCCGTCGTGTCTTCACCTGTATCGTCTTTAATGCCGTAGCGCTGCGCCTGAAGCAGCAGGTCGGCGGCTTTCTTTTTGTCGTGGGCCAATACGTAAGCGTTCGGCGGCAGGAAGCCGACGTCCACCTGCTTGGAAGCCATCGCTTCTACGATCGTGTTATAGTCCGGGGAAACCGTGACATGAACCGGAATGCCGAGACGGTCGCCGAGGAGCTTTTCCAGCGGCTTCGTTTTGGCTTCCAGGGTATCGGCGTTCTGCGAAGGAACGAACTGCACGTTCAGTTCTTTGGGCACATAAGCCGTAGCAGCCGCTTCCGCCGTACCTGAGGACGATGAGGCGGTGGTGCTGCCCGAGTCGCTCCCGCTCGTTTTAGAACCGCATGCCGCTAAACTGGCCGCCAAAGCCAAGGTCATGCTGATGGATAGTACTTTTTTAAACATGGATGATCCCCTCTCCACTTGATTCATCTATTTGGCCAGATGCGGGGGGAGCCCGTCTGACAGGAAAGAGCTTATCACACGTTCCGGGGGATAAGGGTTAACGGAGAGGTTGTCTTTTGTAAATGATTGTAAAAATTTAGTGCTTCGGAACGTATAGTCCGGCGTTTTCCTAAGGCGAAAGGTCTACTTCCAATAAGTAGAAACCGGTCCGAAAGGACGTTTACGTGGAATTAATGTTTTTCCGTTATACTGGAAAACAGGAAGTGCCGGCTTGTTCGAGCCGGCCCCGGAGGAGAGGAGACATCGATGAATATAGTGAACGGGAACATCCCCGATAACAATAGAACGGTCAACCTGCGGATTTTGTCGACGACGGACGTGCATGCCTGCCTGATGGATTACGATTATTACCGGGATCAACCGGATGCCTCCATCGGGCTGGTCCGGACGGCCGCCCTGATTGCAAGCGCGAGGGATGAGGTGCCGAACACGCTGCTCGTGGATAACGGAGACTTGATTCAAGGAACGCCGCTCGGAACGTATGCCGCTAAAAAATATGCCGCCTTGGAGCATGGACAAGAGCCATACGTCCACCCCGCGATCCGGGTCATGAATGCGATGGGGTATGACGCGGCAACCTTGGGCAATCATGAATTCAACTACGGACTCGACATGCTGGACGACGTCATTGCGGGAGCGGATTTTCCCTATGTTAACGCCAACGTATATTTCGATGAAGGCCTGAGCCCTGAGCCTGAGCAATGCCGCCGGAACAGGTATAAGCCGTATGTCATTTTGGATAAAAGATGCCTGGACGATGCAGGGCAGGCCCATGAGATCCGGATCGGACTCATCGGCTTTGTGCCGCCGCATATTATGGACTGGGACCAGGCTAATCTTGAAGGCCGGGTGATGGTGAAGGATATCCTGCTATCCGCGCTGGAATGGGTTCCGAAAATGAAGGAGGAAGGCGCGGATCTGGTCGTGGCGCTGGCTCATACGGGTTTCGACGGCAAGGTGGCGCTGACGGATTGCAATGCCGAGAATGCGGTGTATCCGCTCAGCCTGGTCCCCGGCATTGATGCGCTTGCTTTTTCCCATACGCATCACGTGTTCCCTGCGGACATCCATCTGCTCGATGCTTCCTTCAAGGATGAGAGCGGTGAACTCCTGCCGGACATCAATCTGGAAAAGGGGACAATTCACGGCATTCCGGCCGTGCAGGCCGGGTTCGGCGGGGGGCATTTGGGCGTGATCGACCTGTCGCTTCAATTTCGGCAGGGGAGATGGCAGGTGGTGCAGGGGACATCAACGGCCCGACGTTTGGAAAAGGAGGCGGATGCTGACCGTGACCCGTCGCTTCGGGACGCTGGGATCGCCGAACTCCTCCGTCCGGACCATGAGGCGACCGTCGCTTATGCCAATAAGCCGATCGGCACCATTCACGCCCCGCTGCACAGCTATTTCTCCCTGGTGCAGGACGACGCCTCCGTTCAGCTCGTCAACCATGCCCAGACATGGTACGCCCGGCGGATGATTGCGGCTTCTATGCCAGAGGAGCTGAAGCATCTGCCGGTATTGTCCGTGGGCTCGCCGTTTAAAGCGGGACGCAACGGCCCCAAGGAATATGCCGATATTCCGGCCGGTCCGATAGCGATTAAAAGCGCGACGGAGCTGTACCTGTATGACAATACGATCAAAGGGGTGCGAATTTCCAGCCGGGCCGTTAAGGAATGGCTGGAAATGACCGCGGGAGCGTACAATCGCATCGATCCGCTGTCCTCGGAGGAACAGCCGCTGCTCAATCCGCAGTTTTCCGTATTTAATTACGACGTGATCAGCGGCATTACGTACGAGGTCGACGTGACGCAGCCGGCCAAGTATATGCTGGATGGCGGTCTGAATGACCCGAATGCCGGCAGGATCGTTCATCTGTGCTATCAAGGAGCTCCCCTGGATCCGGATCAGGAGTTCATCGTGATTTCGAGCAACTACCGGGTCTTCGGCGGCGGCAATTTTCCCGGGATCCGGGAGGCGGAGCTGGTCATCGATTCTGAGGATGAATGCCGCCAGGTGCTGATTGACTATATTACGGCATGCGGCGAAATTCCGGCTGAGGTGGAGCCTGGCTGGCGCTTTAGACGGGTGGAAGGGCCTGTGAACGTCACATTTACGACCTCGCCTGACGCGGTGAAATATGCCGTTGATTATCCGCATATCCGTTTTACCGGCCGGCTGAACGATCAGGGCTTCGGCATCTTTCGTCTGGATTTGGGGCAGCGGTCGCCGGAACGCGATACGGCGATCGGAAATCCGGGAAAGATTGATTTCGAGGAATAAATCCCCTGAAGATACGGGATGCCAAATATATAATGATAGGATAACCGTATTCAAGGAGGGAATTGTACATGGCAACCCATTCCGTTCAGCAGCCTGCCGTCATCGTGATTACCGGCATTATGGCCAGCGGCAAATCGACGGTAGCGCAGCTGCTCGCCGAGCAGCTCGATAGGTCCGTGCATCTTCGGGGCGATCTGTTTCGGAGAATGATTGTGAACGACCGGAAAGAGGTCGAGCCAGGCGCTTCCGAAGAGGAGCTCGGTCAGCTGCTGCTCCGCTACCGGCTTGCCGCGCAGGCGGCGGATACGTACGCCAAGTCGGGGTTTACGGTCGTGGTGCAGGACGTCATCGTCGGCCGGGTGCTGGAAGATTTTTTGTCCTTCCTGCAGAGCCGCCCGGTATATTTAGTGGTGCTGTGTCCCAGCTCCGAGGCCGTCGAGCGGAGGGAAGCGCAGCGGTCCAAAAAAGGCTACGGAGCCTGGACGGTGGGCGCCTTAAACCACGTGCTGCATGATGAAACGCCCCGGATCGGTTTGTGGCTGGATTCCTCCAGCTTGACGCCCGGGGAGACAGTGGACAAGATCATGTCCAGTATAGCGGAAGCCAAAATTCGTTAAATAACGGCAGGGCATGACAAAACCGTTGAGGGGAGAGTCCCAGGCATAAGCCTAAAGGTCTCTCTTTTTTTTTGCGCCAAAATGAGGACTGCGGCACTGCCCGCCCTTCTGCTGCCTCATATAAAATCCAAGGTAAGGAAGGGTTTCCTTAGCAACCGCGGTGTATTTGCACAGCTGCCCCATATTTTACGTAATCCGCAACAAGCCATAATAAAGGGATGTTAACCTGAGGAAGCCGCAATCATAATTGCCGGAATGTAAAGGAGGAGTTCGCAAGATGGACAACCCGTATTTCGTCCGCAGGAAAAAACTCACAGGTCTATTTCTGGCATGGATGCTGATGCTGTCCGCCGCCTTGGGATACATGCCCGCACAGGCTGCGGCTGCGGTTCCGCTCACGGTGGCCGAAGCTCTTGCCAAAAACAACAGCGGAGAGACCGCGACCGTTGAAGGCTATATCGTCGGTGAAATTTACAATTCCAAACCGATTTATTCGGGCTTTCAGGACGATTACAACGTGTTGATTGCCGATACACCCGGGGAGCAGACACAGAGCAAGATGATCGATGTGCAGATCTCGGCTTCCTATCGCTCCCAGTATGGTCTCAAGTCGAATCCCGCCAACGTGGGAAAAAAACTGACCGTTACCGGGCAATTGACCGCATACAGCGGCATGGCCGGAATCAAAAACCCGACTGCGATGTCCCTGGACGGGGAGTCCGGAGGAAATCCCGGCGGAGGCACGCCGAACCCGGCGGATCCGGGCAGCGAAAATATCGGCGTTCCGACGACGCTGCCGGACGGCACGGGGAAACAGGTGCTGTTCGACGAAACGCACGGTCAGACGGCCGGAGCTTCGGACTGGGTCATTGACGGCGCGTTTTCGGACTTCGCCGACGGACTAAGGGAAGCGGGCTTCCAGGTAGATGCGCTGCAAAGAACGCTGCCGATGGACTCGCATGCTTTTGACGCGCCGGCTATTACGCTGAGCAAGCTGAAGCAATACGATGTCTTTGTTATCGGCGAAGCGAACATTCCGTTCAAGGCGTCCGAGCAGGCCGCCATGCTGACGTATGTCAAGGAAGGCGGCAGCATATTCTTCATCTCCGACCATTATAACTCCGACCGGAACCTGAACCGCTGGGATTCCTCGGAAGTGATGAACGGCTACCGGCGCGGGGCGTTCGGTCATCCGGCCAAGGGCATGTCCACCGCCGAAGCGGCATCGGGCGCGATGCAGGACGTGACCAGCACGGACTGGCTCGGCCAGAACTTCGGCGTGCGCTTCCGCTTCAATTCGGTCGGCGACGTCACCAAAACCGATGCGGTGAAATATGATCAGTCCTTTGGTATTACCGCAGGCGTTAATGATGTGGAGATGCACAGCGGCTCCACGCTGACGATTCTGGATCCGACCCGGGTCAAAGGCGTCGTGTACCTCCCGGAAAATGTGCCGGGCTGGGGCAATGCCGTGGAGAACAGCGACAAGGCCAACTTCCCGAACGGAGGCGTCTATAAAAACGGCGGCATCGCCGAAGGACCGTTCGCTGCCATTTCCAAGCTGGAACAAGGAAAAGCCGCATTCATCGGCGACTCCTCGCCGGTCGAGGACCCCACGCCGGGATACGTCCGCGAGGACAACGGCGGCAAGAAAACGACTTACGACGGCTTCAAGGGAGAAGCCCAGGACGCCGCCTTCCTCGTCCAGACGGTTCAATGGCTGGCGGTCCATGAAGATTACGCAACATTCGAAAATCAGGGCATTACGCTTGATGCGCCGACGCCGCTGCTCGGCCAGCTGGAAGAACCGGCCACATCGGCCGAAATTCCAGGGACCGAGCCGTGGACGACGCCGGCAGCAGGGTACAAATGGTATGATCCGACGACGTACAAAGCCGGCTCCTACGGAGCCGGCGGTACGCCGCCCGTCGTTACCATTCCCGATTTGACAACCATCGCGGAAGCGCGTAAAGCGGCGGACAACGATTACGTTACGGTGCAGGGCGTCGTCACGTCGGAGCCGGGAGTTTTTGGCGGCTCGGGATTTTACATGCAGGACGGCACCGGCGGTGTCTATGTGTATCCGAGCAAAGCGACAGGCTACCATGTTGGGGATAAGGTTAAACTGACCGCCCAAAAGCTGGTCTATAATACCGAGGTCGAGCTGGCCAATGAAGTCCAGGTGGCCAAGCTGGACGACCAAGCCGATATTCCGGCTCCGGTTCCGCAGGCTGCGGCCGCGGTCAATGACGGCAATCAGGGGCAGCTGATCACGATCAAAAACGCGGCGGTGCAAAACTACGCCACCGTCACGGGCTCCCTGGAATTCGATCTCGTCAGCGGCGGCACGACGAACCGTGTCCGCGTCGACAGCCGGACGGGCATCAGCATGGATGCGCTGAAGCAGGCCTATCCGGCAGGAACGGCCGTGGATATTACCGGGATCTCTTCGATCTTTAAGGGCACCTACCAGTTGAAGCTTCTGAAAGAAAGCGACATCCGTCCGGCTGCGGCTCCCGGAGACAATCACGCTCCGGCGTTTGCCGACGTGCCCGCCCAGACCGTGAAAGCCGGGCAGCAGGTGACGTTCTCGGTGTACGCCATCGATGAGGACGGAGACGTTGTAAGTTATGAGGCGGTGTCTCTGCCGGAGGGAGCGGCCTTTGATGCGGCTTCCGGCAAGTTCACGTGGACGCCGGCTGCGGAAGGCAGCTATACGGCTTCCTTCCGGGTTCAGGACGGGAAGGGCGGTACCGATACGCTTCAGGTCAGCATCACGGTCGAAGCGGCAGGGACGCAGGCGCCGGACTCCGCCGTGCTGACCGGACCGGCAACGGCTTCTGCGGGATCGCAGGTGGATTTGGGCGTAGGCATTACCAAGCCGTCGTTTGCTTTTACGGCGCTGGACCTGATCGTCAAATACGATCCGGCGAAGCTGGAATTTGCGACCACGGCGAATACGGACGGCACGCTGGCCTTGGCAGAAGGCGCGGTAAGCTCGTCGCGCACCGGATTTGGTGTGCTGGCCACAGGGGTGAAGCCGGAACAAGGCGAGATCCGCATCATCATGGCCAGCACCGGCCAGGAGAACGCCGTCTCGGAAGAAGGGGAGCTGCTGAAGCTCCGTGGAACGCTGAAAGCCGGCGTCTCCGGAAGCGCAGCCGTGTCGGTGTCCGCCTTTGATATTTCGGCGGACGGCAATTCGAGCCCGGTGAACACGGACTCCGCTGCGCTGCAGATCCAGATCGCCGCTGCCGACCGGGCGGCGCTGCTTGCCGCCATCGGCGAAGCGCAGAAGCTGGCGGATCAAGCCGTCACGGGCACGGAGCCGGGGCAGTACCCGGCATCGGCGAAGACCGCCCTGCTGTCGGCGATCAGCGACGCCAAGCGCGTGGCGGGCGATGCCGCTGCAACGCAGAAGGCGGTCGACGATGCGGTGGCTGCGCTTCAATCGGCCGTCAGCACGTTCAAGAACGCCGTCATCCCGGTTCCTTCGGTTCCGGTGGACAAGTCGGCCCTCTCTTCGGCGATTGCCTCCGCGCAGAGCATCTATGACCGGGCGGTCGCAGGCGATAAGATCGGCCAATATCCGGCTGCGGCCAAGTCCGAGCTGCAATCGGCCATCCAGGCGGCGAAAGCAGTCAAAGACAGCTCTTCCTCGACACAAAACCAGGTGGATTCGGCTGCGGCGGCGCTCGGCAGCGCCGTATCGGCCTTCCAGAAGAAGCTGATCACGCTGGTGCCTGGAGCGGTGCAGATTACGGTGCAGGATTTGTCCATCCTCGCCAAGTATTACGGCATCCAGTTGACGGACCCGAACTGGAGCCGCGTTGCTCCGGCGGACCTGTTCAGCGAAGGCGAAATTTCGATCCGTTCGCTGGCTGCGGTGGCGCAGATGATCATCGGCAGCTGGTACGCGAAGTAATGAGATAGAGAAAGTTTCGGGACAGTAGACCATCTAATGGATATGTTTATCAGCAGCATTAGAAATCGACTGCTTTGAAAAGGATACAATCGCAGGAGCGGTGCAGGCTGCTCCTGCGATTTTCAATTCATGGAAAGAGGGCTGGACATATGCTTCGAAACCAATCTACCCGCTATGCCGCATGGGCTGTAGCTATTTGTGTCGGACTCATCGGATCAGGAAATCTCGCAAACGCTGCGGCTTCTGGAATACGAACTGCCGGCAGCTTCCCGGTTGCCGCAGCCGCCTCGGCCGCCTCGGCTGCTGCAGGAACCGCCGCCGCTGCGGAGGCTCCTTTCTTGTCACTGGGGGTAACATCCAATGGTTCCAAGGTGACGGTCACGGTGACCGGCGAGCAGCTGAAGGACTTGTATGCGTATGAGCTGACGCTCAGTTTCGACCCGGCGAAGCTGAGTTTCCGCACCGCCTCATCAGGAACGTCCGGCTTTTCGGTCAAACCGATAGTCAATAACAACGAAATCCGTCTGGCCCACACCAAAGTAGGAAAAACAACCGGAGACAGCGGCAAGCTCCAGCTCGCCGTCATTGAGTTTACGGCGCTGCAGGCGGCTTCGTCCCGGGTGGCTGTGGAGAGCGCCAAATTGGTGGATTCCGCTCTCCACTCATCCGAAATGTCCGTCAAGCCGGAAATCACGGTCCAGCCGGGTAAAGCGGAAGGAACGCCGGGCGCTTTCCGGGATATCCGCGGCCACTGGGCGGAGCAGCCGATTCTGAACGCGGTCCAGCAGGGATGGGTCAGCGGTTATCCCGACGGCACGTTTCAGCCGGACAAGGAAGTGACCCGGGCGGAGTTCGCCAGCATGATGATGCGAGCGGTATCCGTGGGCCAGACGGCCGGCTCACAGGCGCTGGCTTTTTCCGACGCGAAGAAGATTCCGGCCTGGGCGCTGTCCTCTGTTCAGGATGCGGTTTCGCGCGGTATCATGAACGGTTATGCCGACGGAACGTTTGGACCAGGCCGGCTCATTACCCGGGCCGAAATGGCGGCGATGTCCGTCAGGGCTCTCGGAGCGGGTACACCGGGCGGCGCGGGGAGCTTGGATTTTGCCGACCGCAGTCAAATTCCGGCTTGGGCCACGCCGTATATCGCCTCGGCGGTGGAAAAAGGAATGATGCATGGAAGATCAGGCAGCCTGTTCGCCGCGAACGCGCACGCGACGCGGGCTGAAGCGGTGGCTGTCATCCTATCGGTGCTTGAGCAGCGATAAGTGATGCCGCCCGTTTACTCGTTTGCAGCACCCCACACTTGCTGCGCCAGCCGCGGGGCCAGACGCTAACCTTTGATGTTGAGATCCATATCCAAATTTTTAATCGGTAGAAATAAAAAGCTATTAAAAAACTGAAACACTTTTGGATACATTTATGCTATAATGATGAAAACAATGTAAGTTGCATGAAAAAAATAAAAATAAATGAATATGGATCTTCGGGGTAAGGTGAAATTCCTGACCGGCGGTGAGCGTCTCTTCTTCTGGAGAAGACGGCGTCAAGCCCGCGACTCGCAGCTTTAACCGTAAGGCTGCGACTGACCTGGTGAAACTCCAGGGCCGACGGTAAAGTCCGGATGGGAGAAGATCAAAGAATAGGCATGTGCGAAATTTTGACATTTCCGCAAGCTTATTTGATCAACCCCCGATGTGTCGATTGATGTCGATCTCGGGGGTTTTCCAATGTTGACTCCGTATTCAGGGATAGGGGAACTGGAGTATGGAAAATGTAAGCAGCAACATCAAAGTCCGGCCCGCGGCAAGCGGGAAGGCCGAACGCAGCAAATCCGGTTTTTGGCTGGTTGTGCTGGGTGCAGCATTGTGGGGAGCGGATCCGCTGTTCCGGATCATTTTGCTCAAAGAACATATGACGGCAACGCAAATTGTGCTCATCGAGCATATTCTGCTGGTGCTGTTCGTCGCACCGATGCTGTGGAAGCATCGGAGCGAGTTGACAGGCCTGAAGCTGCGCCATGTCGGCGCGCTGCTCTTCTTGTCGTGGGGCGGCTCGGCCATTGCAACGATCCTGTTTACGCAAGGGCTGTCCTCCGGGAATTTGAACGCGGTCGTTCTGCTGCAGAAGCTGCAGCCGATCTTCGCCATCCTCATGGCCAAACTGCTGCTGCGCGAGAAGCTTCCGAAGCATTTCACCTGGCTGTTCATCGTGGCGCTGGCCGGAACCTATTTGTTAACCTTCGGCTTCACGTTTCCGTTCGGGCATATGAATGATTTCGTCAAGGTCGGCAGCCTGTTCTCGCTGGGCGCCGCGGCACTGTGGGGCGGTTCCACGGTCATGGGGCGTCTGATGGTCGGAAAAATGGAGTATGAGACGGTAACTTCGCTGCGTTTCATCCTGGCGCTGCCTTTGCTGATCGGGATTACCATCAATCAGGGCGATGCTTGGCAGGTGCATACCGACGGGGGAACGCTGGCTGCGGTGTCGATCAACATGCTGGGGCAGGCGCTTCTGCCGGGGCTGTTCAGCTTGATGGTGTACTATAAAGGCCTGACGACGACGAAAGCATCGGTCGCCACGCTGGCGGAACTAAGCTTTCCGATGGTGAGCGTGCTGATCAACTGGATCGTATTTCATCAGGCTGTGACGCCAACACAAGCGGTTGGATTTATCCTGATCTGGGCGGCGCTGTTCATGATTTCACGCAAGAGCGCGGCATAACCTTTCAAGCCGGTTCAGGCTTGAAAGACGCGATTTTATACAGGTTTGCAAAGCGGTTCCTGCTCCTTGCAGGGACCGTTTTTTGTTTGGCGGGGGAGGGCAGACCGTCGAAGTATTTCAGTAACTTTTTTTCAGCACATTTAAAAAAATAAATCAGTCATCATTTCCAAGCGATCCTTCATACATTTTACGGAAAGCGCTTGCAGAACGCGTTTTAGCCGGATTAATCCGGCAGGTGGGTATGCGGTTTCCTCAGAATGAAGAGGTTCGGTCTCTTCGGATCCAGGAGGCGCGGACCTTCCGGTCGGAAGACGTGGATTCTGCAGCACGCTTGCATGTATATAAAATGAACTAAAGTTTTACCTTGCTTCTTCTCTTGATTCCATCTGGAATACAGGCGAGGTGCTTTCCTTTTCTTTAGTTCAATTTTATGTAGATGTGAATTGGAGGAAATGGGGGAGTTCACATGAAGCTGAAATTAGCTTCCAAGCCGCTCATGGCCCTGTTGGTGGCGGCAACCGTTATGATCGCGGGCTGCCAGACCGTGCAGCCGCCTTCCGCAACGGGAACGACAACGCCGCCGGCGCAAGGAGAAAACACGCCGGCCGATCAGGGAGAAAAAGCCACGGAGCCCGCGACGACCGAGCCCGCAGCGAACCAGCCGGCAACGAGCGGAGACGCCAAAGAAACGCCGAGAAATGAAACCCTTTACATTAACGGACTTCAATGGGGGCCGCCGTCCAACTTCAACCTGCTGAGCGGCAATCCGGCCTTCCCGATCAACTACGGAAACTCGAGAGAGCTGGTCTACGAGACGCTGTTCATGATCAACCAGCTGGACGGCAAGCTTGAGCCGCTGCTCGGCACCAAATACGAGTGGTCCGACGACATGACGCTGCATATCGAGCTGAACAAGGACGCCAAGTGGAGCGACGGCCAGCCGTTTACATCCGATGACGTCGTGTACACCTACCAGCTCGGCAAAAAATACGACATTAACTGGAGCAACTACTGGGCGTACATCGCGGATGTCACAGCGGACGGCCCGAATGCGGTCAAGATCACGCTGAACAAAGACAATCCGAACCGCCTGACGGTGCTCGACAGCATCGAGCTGATTCCGATGATGCCCAAACATATTTGGGAAGAAATCGAGAAGAAGGCCAACAACGATCTGGCGACGATCCGTAAGGAAGTCAATGCCAATCCGGTAGCCACCGGCCCTTACAAAATCTACTTCTACAACGACCAGAAAATCACCATTGTCCGCGACGACAATTACTGGGGCAAGTCGCTCTTCGGCAAGCTGCCTGCTCCGAAATTTATTACGCACGTCATTTACAAAGATAACGCAGCCGGCGATTTGGCCTTCAAGAGCGGGCAGGTGGACGTCTCCCAGCAGTTCATCCCGCAGGTCTGGAACATGTGGAAGAACGGCGCTCCCATCAAAACCTATCTGAAAGACGCACCTTATTACGTGCCGGGCTCCATGCCGTCGATCTTCTTTAATTTCTCGAAAAAAGGGCTGGATAACCCGGACGTCCGCCGCGCGATCGCGATGAGCATCGATTACAAGAAAATTTCCGACCTCGCAATGAGCGGCTACTCCGCCGCGATGCAGCCGTCCCTGACGCTGAACACGGATGCGGAGTCCAAGTACGTCGATCAGGATGCGATCAAATCGCTGCAGTGGACGACCGACGTCAAGGCGGCCAACGAGCTGCTCGACAGCATCGGCGCCAAAAAAGGCAAAGACGGCATCCGCGTGCTGAACGGCACCCGCCTCGGGCCATTTGAAGTCGAATGCCCGTACGGCTGGTCCGACTGGAATGCGGCGCTGGAGATCGTGGCTCAGAGCGCCAAAGCGATCGGCATCGAGATCCGCACGAAGTTCCCGGAAGCGCCGGTATGGACGAACGACCTGCAAACCGGCAAGTTCGACATCATCATGAACACGCCTGCGGGCGGCGTCAATCCGAGCCAGCCGTGGAGCAGAGCGCATGACATTATGTATTCCAAGGAAGTGGCTCCGCTCGGCGAAATGGCGTTCTGGAACTGGGGCCGTTACAAAAACGACCAGGCCGACCAAATTATCGACAAAATTCCGAGCGTCACCGATCAGGCCGAACTCAAAACTCTGTACACCGATCTGACGAAAATCTGGCTGACCGACATTCCGTCCATTCCGCTCATGTATCGTCCGTGGGTGTTCCATACGGTCAATGAATCGGTATGGAAAGGCTTCCCCGTTGACGGAGACGGAAGCAACATTCCTCCGCAAATCGCCATGGATGGCGCGGGCATCCGGGCGCTGTACCAGATTCACAACTAAGCCCAAGGAAGCGGCCTGCATGGGAGGCTCCCGGCACTGCTGGAGCGCCATGCGGGCCCTCTTTTCCAAGACGCATCCGCCGCCGATCCAAAGATCAAGGGAGGGACCTTCTTGAATGCCTATGCCAAATATTTCGTAAAAAAGCTGTTCTGGTACCTGGTGACGCTCGTCATTGCCGTTTCTCTGAACTTTTTCCTTCCGCGCATGATCGAGGGGAACCCCGTCGCCATGATCGTCTCGCAAATGACCAAAGGAATGACGGACAGCGATACGATCAAACGGGTCTATGAGACGTTCATCCAGGAGTTTGGTGTTGACAAGCCGCTCTGGCAGCAGTTTCTCATCTATGTGCAAAACCTGTTTACCGGCAACCTCGGCACCTCCTTCGGCCTGTATCCGAAAAAGGTGACGGACATCCTGGCTTCGGCCGTGCCGTGGACGATCGGCCTGCAGCTGCCGGCGATTCTGGTGGGCTGGATTCTGGGCAACGTGCTCGGAGCCGTAGCCGCCTATAAAAAAGGCGTGTTCGACAAAGTGATCTTCCCGGTGGCCCTGTTCGTGAACTCGATTCCCTTTTTTACGCTGGCCATCATCATGCTGTACGTATTCGCCTTGACGCTGGGATGGTTCCCGCTGTCCGGAGGGTATGATTTTCAAATGATTCCGCAGCTCAGCTTCGAATTTATCGGCTCGGTCATCCGCCACCATACGCTGCCATTCCTCTCGATCGTGCTCGTCACCATCGGTGGCCAGGCGATCGGAATGCGGGAGATGTCCATTTACGAGCTGAATGCCGACTATGTGCTGTACAGCAAGCTGCTCGGGATCCGCGACTCACGCATTTCCAGATACGTGTTCCGGAACGCCATGCTTCCCCAAATTACCGGACTGGCCTTGTCCATCGGCACGATGGTGGGCGGTTCGCTCATCTGCGAAATCGTGTTCAGCTATCCGGGCATCGGCACCTGGCTGTTTACGGCCATCCGTCAGCTCGATTACCCGCTCATTTCCGGCTGTACGCTGCTGATCGCGCTCTCTGTTCTGCTGGCCAACTTTACGATTGATATCATTTACGGTTTTATCGATCCGCGGATCAAAGCCTCGCAAATGGAGGATCAGTAATATGAAAAACTCCTTCAACATTCTCATCAAGTCCCCCAAATTCATGCTGGGGGCAGGGATATTCATCGTCATGCTGGCGCTGGTGCTCATCTTCCCGATGATCAACAGGAAGGATCCGCTGGAGATGATCGCCCTGGCGTTTCAGCCGCCGAGTTCGCAGCTGTGGCTCGGTTCGGACAATTTCGGGCGGGATCTGTTCCTGGAGCTGATGTACGGCATCCAGACCTCGATCCGGGTCGGTCTCATCGCAGGCGTATTCGCCACGGCGATCGGACTCATTATCGGCCTCGCTTCCGGCTACATCGGCGGCATCGTGGATAATTTGCTGACCTCGATCACGAACATTTTTATCGTCATTCCGTCGTTTATTATCCTGATCCTCATCTCGGTCAGCATCAACTCGCGCAGCTCACTCGTGACGGCGATCATTATCGGCATCACCAGCTGGCCGTGGACGGCCCGGGCCGTCCGGGCGCAGACCAGCTCGCTCCGCAACCGGGATCATGTCCATATCGCCAAAATTTCCGGACACAGCACGCCCCGGATCATCGTTTTTGAAATTTTGCCCTACATCGCGTCTTATGTCGTCATGGCGTTTGTGCTGCAGACCGCGTCCGGCATTCTGTCGGAGGCTTCCATCTCGATGCTGGGGCTGGGGCCGTACAATACGATCTCCCTTGGCATCATCATGAACTGGGCGCTCGTCTTCGAGGCGCCGGTAGCGGGCGCATGGTGGGCGTTTATTCCGGCGGCGCTGTCGATCGCGCTGATCACGTTCTCGCTGTATATGATGAACACGGGCATGGACGAAATTTTTAATCCGAAAATAAGGAGCTAGGCCGATGACTACAAACATTCTGGAAGTTAGCGGACTGAAAACCTATTATAAAACCCGGCTTAAGGAAAAAGTGTTTGCCGTTGACGGCGTCGATTTCGTGCTGGAAGAGGGGAAGACGCTCGGCATCGCCGGCGAATCCGGCTGCGGCAAGTCGACGCTGGCGCTGAGCCTGATGGGATTTTATTTTCCGCCGCTCCATTACGGCAGCGGTTCGATCCAAATCCACGGCCGCGACATTATGAAGCTGAGCAAGGAGCAGCTGCGCACGCAAATTTCCGGGCGGGAAATCGCGTATATTCCCCAGGCGGCCATGAATGCCCTCAATCCGACGCTGCGGATCATCCGCTTTATTGAGGATATTATGAAAGAGCACCGGCCCGAGCTCACCAAGAAACAGGTGTGGGATATGGCCGTCGAGCGGTTTGAAACGCTTAATCTGTCGCCGAAGGTGCTGCGCTCGTATCCGAATGAGCTCTCCGGGGGCATGAAGCAGCGGACGGTCATTGCGATTTCCACCATTCTGAATCCGAAGGTGCTGATCGCCGACGAACCGACGTCCGCGCTGGACGTGACGTCGCAGAAGGCCGTCATCAAGCTGATGAAGGACCTGCTCGACAAGCAGTTCATCCGCTCACTGGTATTCATCACGCATGAGCTGCCGCTCTTGTACCACGTCACCGACGACATTATGGTCATGTACGCGGGAGAGATCGTGGAGCGGGGTACGGCCGAGCAGATGATCTTTGATCCGCTGCATCCGTATACGAAGAAGCTGATGGGCTCCATCATCGTTCCGGAGGAGGGGATGAAGGGGCACAAGCTGGCGGCCATTCCGGGTACGCCGCCGAATTTGAAGCATGTGCCGGCCGGCTGCCGGTTTGCCGAGCGGTGCTCTTACGCCCAGGATCAATGCAGGGAAAACAATGTGGCGGTCAAGGAAGTGGACGGCCGCCAGTACCGGTGCCATTTTGACACAGGAACGCTGAAGGAGTGGTATGCGAATGAGCAGTCGTGACCTGTTGATCCGCGGCAGAGGCATTACGAAAGTATTCGGGTACGGGGCGGCCAAAACGACGGCGGTCGATACGGTGGACTTCGATTTTCATAAGGGTGAAATCATTTCCATCGTCGGCGAGAGCGGCAGCGGCAAAACCACCCTGGCGAAAATCATCATGGGCCTCTTAAAGGAGTCGGGGGGCAGCATCGATTACAAAGGTCAGCCCAGAGTGCTCCGCCGCCATGCCGACCGGAAAAAGTACTGGAAAGACATTCAGGCGATCTTTCAGGACCCGTTCTCGTCCTTTAACCTGTTCCAGCGGGTGGAGAAGCTGCTGCTCAGCTGCATCCGACTGCAGGGGCTGAAGCTCACCAAGGAAGAGCAGTTCAACAAAATGAAGGAAGCCTGCTCTTTCGTCAACCTGAAGTTTGAGGAGCTGTACAACAAGTATCCGTTCGAGCTGTCCGGCGGGCAGATGCAGCGGCTCATGATCGCCCGGATTTTTATGCTCCATCCGAAGGTGCTGATCGCGGATGAACCCACCTCGATGGTCGACGCCTGCTCCCGGTCTACCATTCTCGACATGCTGCTGAAGCTGAGGGATGAGAACGAGATGACGATTATTTTTATTACGCATGACGTTGGGCTTGCCTATTACGTGAGCGACACGATTTACATTATGGAGAAGGGCCAAATCGTCGAGAGGGGACCGGCCGAAGACATTATTCTGAACCCGCAGCAAGCCTATACGAGGCAGCTGATCAGCGACGTGCCGAAAATCCATACCGCCTGGGATTTGGGCTAGGTTACATCGGCGCCGTGTAGCGGCCGCCTTCCAGCACGACGCGAAATACGGCACCATCTGCTGCAGCACGGCCAGGTTCGTTCCTTCCGCGCTCCACCATTCGTATCCCAGCGTATAGCCAGGCCCGGAACGGGTGACAAATAAGACGTGGAACCGCTGCGGGTCCATCTGCCCGCCGTCGTCGACGCGCCAGGTGGAGTTCGGGTCATCCGTTCCTTCAAAATCGTGAAACAGCAGCGTATCCGGTGTGATCAGCACGAGGCTGGCCAGCGGCTTGCCGCCTTTGTCGTACTGGACGATACCCAACTGCACATCAGGGGCGATTTGTCCGATGAGTCCCTGGCTTTGGATGTTGAGCCCTTTGGCTTGCTCGATCCGGGCTGCCGCCTTCTAGGAGAGGCTTCCCTCCGCATGCTCGACCAGCAGAAATTGGTGTCCGGCAAAAGCGTCCTTCTGTGCCAGAACGACGCCTGCGTCGGGATCCGGCGGAGTGACCGGGGAGGTGAGGCGGAACAAATCGCCTTCATCATGGTCGAAATTGTACCGGCTCTGTCTGCCGGCCTGATGCTTCGCGAAGCGGATACCGGCCAGCTCGCCCGGCGCGATAACCGCCTGAGTAAACTCCTGCCGGGGCGTTGACAGCTTGCCTTCCGGGTCGGCTGCAAGAATTCGGCTGCCGGCTATTTTTTTCAAGCTCAATCTCCCCTTTACGAGGCTGGGTGTGCTGGATGTTTCATCCACGCGGTTTACAGATCGTACGAATTGTTTTAAAATAAAGACGATCACAAGTTGTATACAAGTATACTTGGAGGCAGAGGCAGAGGCAGAGGCAGAGGCAGAGGCAGAGGCAGAGGCAGGTCAGTCAGGGCAGAGCACAATAAAACTGGAAGCGTTTCTTTTTCGAAGCACAACGGGGCTTCGTGGAAAAAGACGCATTCCGGTTCTTCGTTGTTGCATGGTTCTTTTGAAAAAAGGAAAAAATCGGGTTAACCACACGGCTGCGGTTACACGGTTGGGGCCAACGGCTGAGGCGGGCTTCCGGAGAGCAGATCCCCCCACCATGGATGCGGCGGTCGGTTGTATGATAAAATCGGTAGCGTACGTCATTGTACATACATTGATTTAGGAGAGTTGTCTCATGCTGCGTTATCCTTCATCCTGGCTGCAGGGTGTTTCCTTGGGAGAGTCGATTGCATCCGAGCTAAGGCTGCAGATCATCAGCGGCCGGATCAAGCCGGGTGAAATCATTTCAGAGAACCGGGTGGCCGCCGATTTCGGGACAAGCCGTTCCCCTGTCAGAGAAGCCTTGAAATCGCTCTCGAGCGAAGGGCTGATCCGGCTCGAACGGATGGGTGCCGTCGTCGTCGGACTGAGCCTGACCGATATTGTTGAATTGTACGATGTCCGCTTCCTGATCGAGAGCTTCGTTCAGCAGCGGCTGGCACAGATGGACAGGGATCAGCTGCTGATGACGCTGCGCCGGATCGTTGACCGGATGGAGCTTGCGGTAAAGCATCAGGATGCCATCGAATTTTCGTTTCAGGACTTGTCCTTTCACGAGGCGATTATTACGGCTGCGGACCATAAGCGCATTTTGCATTTATGGAGCAGCATCCGGCCAATCGTGATGACCGTCATGCTTATTACGACGGAGGAGATCTTCTCCAAAGGGGAAGAGAAGCTCGGGTCCGTGATCGGCAAGCATCTGAAAATTATGGACGGGCTGGCTTCAGGTGATGAGGACGAAATCCAGAAGCTTGTACAGGAGTATTTCGCCGATTCACGCCAGACGCTGCACCGCAGCTTAACGGATGTTTAGAGCTTCGGCCTGCCTTTCATCCCACTATATGAACGAAATGGGGCTGCTTGCGGGCAGCTTCCGCCTCATGTTGTCGACAAGTATGCAAGTATTAAAAATCAAAGCTTGGAATCATGGGTATCATATGTGAAAACATCATGTACGAACAAAAGGAGGGCAACCCATGTCCAGTATATTCGGTATGAGCCATCATTGGACGCTCATTGTATGGACACTGATCGCCATTGCATTTCTTATTGTATTTATTGCCAAATTCAAGTGGAATCCGTTTGTGACCCTGTTGTTGTCCGCCCTGCTGCTCGGATTCCTGACCGGCATGAAGTCGATGGATATTATCGATTCTGTAACTAAGGGGCTTGGCGGCACGCTCGGCACGATCGCGATCGTCATCGGTCTCGGCACGATGCTGGGCAAAATGATGGCTGAATCCGGCGGCGCCGAACAGATCGCCACGACCCTTGTGAACCGTTTCGGGGAGAAACGCGTTCACTGGGCGATGATGATCGTCGGCTTTATCGTAGGGATTCCGGTATTTTTTGAGGTCGGTGTCATCCTGCTGATCCCGATTATTTTTACCGTCGCCCGTAAAACCAAAATGTCGCTGCTGCAAATCGGTATTCCGATTCTGGCCGGTCTGTCCACCGTACACGGCCTTGTTCCGCCGCATCCGGCACCGATGATCGCCATTGACGCGTATCAGGCGAATTTGGGCAAAACGATCCTGTTCTCCCTGATTGTGGGTATACCGACGGCGATTGTGGCCGGGCCGCTCTTTGGCAAATGGATCGGCAAACGCATCCAGGTCGAACCGCCTGCCGAGCTGGCAGAGCAGTTCTCCAGCAGCAGCACGCGCAAGCTTCCGGGCTTCGGCATTACACTGCTGACGATTCTGATGCCGGTCATCCTGATGCTGATCGGTTCGATCGCTTCGATTGTCGACCCGGACGCTTCGAACGGTTTTACGCTGTTCTGTGAATTTATCGGAAACGAAATTATTGCGCTCCTGATTTCGGTCGTGTTTTCATTCTTCTCCCTCGGCTTTGCCAGAGGCTTTACGAAAGAACAGGTATCCAAGTTTACGAGCGAATGTCTGGCGCCGACAGCCACGATTATTTTGATCATCGGTGGCGGCGGGGCGTTCAAGCAAGTGCTCATTAACAGCGGCGTAGGTGATGCCATTGCCCAAATCGCGACTTCGGCTCACATCAACATTATTTTGTTTGCATGGTTCGTGGCCGCACTCATCCGTGTTGCAACCGGTTCCGCCACCGTAGCCATGACCACGACTGCCGGGATCGTCGCACCGGTGCTAGCCATGAACCCGGCAGCCAATGTCGAGCTCGTCGTGCTGGCGACCGGAGCGGGCTCGCTCGTCCTGTCGCATGTCAACGACGCCGGCTTCTGGATGGTCAAGGAATTCTTTAACATGTCCGTTCCGCAGACGCTGAAATCCTGGACTGTCATGGAAACGCTGTTGTCGATTGTTGCATTGATTATCATCCTGGTGCTCAGTCTGGTAGTATAAGGATATGTCCTAGTGAAGAAGAAAGAAGGGTGAAACATGAGCAGTAATATGATGATCGGAATCGATATTGGAACGACGAGCACCAAGGCCGTTCTGTTCGAAGAAAACGGAAAGGTTGTGGCCAAGGGAAGTGAAGGCTATCCGCTACTGACACCGACATCGTCCATTGCCGAGCAGGATCCGGATCTGATATTTACAGCTGTAATCCATTCGGTGAAGCAGGTGATGGATACAAGCGGAATCCGACCAGAACAGGTGATGTTCGTCTCGTTCAGTTCGGCCATGCACAGCGTCATTCCGGTCGGCCAAGACGGGAAGCCGCTGATGAACTGCATTACATGGGCGGATAACCGCAGCGCGAAATGGTCCGAAGTGCTGAAGAACGACATGAACGGTCATGAAATTTACCTGCGCACAGGTACGCCGATCCATCCGATGTCCCCGCTGACCAAATTGATGTGGCTGCGTCATGACAATCCGGACATTTTCGAAAAGACGTCCAAGTTCATCTCGATTAAGGAATACGTGTTCGCCAAGCTGTTCAACCGGTACGTCGTCGATCATTCGATGGCCTCCTGTACCGGCCTCATGAACCTGAACAAGCTGGATTGGGACGAAGAGGCGCTGGAGGTTGCCGGCATTACGCCAAGCCAGCTGTCCGAGCTTGTTCCGACCACGCACCGCATGGATGGGCTGGATAAGACGTTTGCCGCCGAGATGGGGCTCGATCCTTCCACGCCGTTTATCGTAGGTGCGAGCGACGGCGTGTTGTCCAATCTGGGCGTCAATGCGATCGAGCCTGGTGTCGTTGCCGCCACCATCGGCACCAGCGGAGCAATCCGCACCGTGGTCGATCATCCGGCAACGGATCCGAAGGGCCGCATTTTCTGCTACGCCCTGACGGAGAAGCTGTGGGTGATCGGCGGTCCCGTCAACAACGGCGGCATGCTGTTCCAATGGGTGCACGACGAACTGGCCGCATCCGAGATCGAGACCGCCAAGCGTCTCGGCATCAATTCGTACGACTTGCTGACGCGGATTGCGGAACAGGTGAATCCGGGATCCGACGGGCTGCTGTTCCACCCTTATTTGACCGGGGAGCGCGCCCCGCTCTGGAACCCCGATGCCCGTGGATCGTTCTTCGGCCTGACGATGCACCACCGCAAGGAGCATATGATCCGCGCCGTCCTTGAAGGTGTCATTTTCAACTTATATACCGTACTGCTGGCGATGGAGGAACGCATCGGGCGTCCGGCCAAAATCCACGCGACCGGCGGGTTTTCCCGTTCTCCGCTGTGGCGCCAAATGATGGCCGACATCTTCGATCAGGAAGTCGTCGTGCCGGAGAGCTTCGAGAGCTCCTGCCTGGGCGCCGTCGTGCTTGGCTTGTATGCAATGGGCAAAGTCGATTCGCTGAGCGTCGTCTCCGGCATGGTCGGATCGACGCATCAGCATAAGCCGGTGAAGGAGAACGCACAAATTTACCATCAGCTGCTGCCGATCTTTATCAAAATTTCACGCAATCTGGAAGAGGAATATAAGGCGATCGCCGATTTTCAGCGCAGCCTGTTCTAATCCGGATAATCCAGAGAATGCCTGTACAGCGTTTGAAACCGCTGTGCAGGCTTTTTTGCATGAAAAACGGTTTACAGCAGAACGTCTCATGAATACTGGCGAAGGATCTCCCGTGCCTGCTCACGAATCCCATCCACAAGCTCGCGCGGTTCGATGACTGTAACGGCAGTACCCAGTTGAAAAAAGTAGCCGGAAACGAATTCCAATTCACGCTGATCAATTACACTTTCAATGTAACCTTGATCCGGGCTAACCTCCACGATATACGGCTCCAGCCATGGCTGACTGCGGCACTGCCTCAAGCCCTCGCGGGTCAACTCTACATATAAACGAACAGGTGATTCCGGCGTTTGCGCCATACTCCGGTTAAGCCAGTCCGGCAGTTCGATCTGAGGTGCAAATACTTCGGACGTTCGTTCCAAAGATACGATCCGGTCCGTCCGAAACAGCCGGATTTCGCCATGAGCCTGATCGAACGCAGGCATGTACCAGAAGCCATCACTGGCGTATATGCCGATCGGAGCCACTTCTCTCACTGTATTCTCCAGCTTCGACACGTACTCGATTTTAAGCAGCTGGTGCGCGGCGGCGGCCTCAATGATTTCCTTTAGAAATGGAGACGGGACGGTCCTTTTTTGATTCCAAAACGTGATCACTGAATCCAGGCTGTCCATTTTTCTTTTTGTATCGTCAGGCAGGCTTGCGTACAGCTTGCGGGAGACGGAATCAATATGAATATCAAAAGGAAGCGATTGATAGTACTTCAATGCCTGGAAAGCAAAAAAGATAGCGAACGCTTCTTCCTCGTTAAACATGATCGGCGGCAGTGTCCGGTTGCTCAGTACCCGATAACCACCGCTTCTTCCTGGTTCTGTATAGAGCGGGACGCCCATATCGGCAATATCCGTAAGATACCGGTGCGCCGTTCGGACAGAAATGCCAAATTCATGCGCGACATCCTGTGCTGTAAAGCTGCGCTTGGTATTCACATACAAGATCAAATCAAACAGTTGTTTGGCTTTACTCACAAAAGTCCCTCCTCTTCACTTAACCATGACAGTTTCTGGCATGGTTTTAGCATAAACTATTTTATACAAATCGCAAGAGGAGGCATCCACATGATCAAAGAAGATGATATTCGCGTCGTCGGCGGAAGAGAAAAAAATCTGAAGGGAATTCATGTGACGATCCCCAAAAAGCAAATTACGGTCTTTGTAGGCGTATCCGGCTCCGGCAAATCGGCGCTTGTCTTCGATACGATCGCAGCGGAATCGCAGCGGCAATTCAACGAATCGTACTCCAGCTTCATTCGCAACCGGCTCCCTCATTACGGGCAGCCGGAGGTGGATGCCATTGAGCATTTACCGGCGGTTATTGTCATGAATCAAAAAAGGATCGGCGGGAATGCGAGATCTACCGTGGGCACGGTTACGGATATTTACGCGCTGCTGCGGCTGTTGTTTTCCCGGATCGGAACTCCTTTCGTTGGGTATTCCGACGTGTTTTCCTTTAACAACCCTCAAGGCATGTGTCCGGACTGTGAAGGCTTGGGGAAAGTGAAAGACATCAACGTCGACCGGTTGATCGATAGGGAAAAATCACTTAACGAGGGGGCTATTCTGTTCCCAACATTCATGCCCGGCGACGTCAGGTGGAAAAGGTATGTCTGCACCGGCCTGTTCGATAACGACAAAAAGCTGAAGGATTATACGGATGAGGAGATGGACACGCTGCTCCATCAAAGCGGGTTCAAGCCGCCAAGTCCAACGGAGGGGTGGCCGCCGACGTCTCTCTATGAAGGGGTCATTCCGCGCATAAAACGTACGTTTCTATATAAAGATTCGAGAGATGCTAAAAGATATAGAGAGGCGATCGACCGCATCGTGAGCGAGAAGCTGTGCGCTTCATGCCGCGGCGGCCGTCTGAACCCGCGCGTGTTGTCCTGCAAAATTAACGGAAAGAGCATTGCCGATTGCGCGGCTATGCAAGTCAGCGAGCTTATCGGGTTTATACGTTCCATCCGCGAGCCCGAAGTACAGACGGTGACGGACGCGATCGTAAAGCGCCTGGAAAATTTGCTGGCGGTTGGCCTTGGGTATTTAAGCATGAGTCGCGAAACGCCCAGCTTGTCGGGCGGTGAATCGCAGCGGATCAAGATGGTGCGTCAGCTCGGCAGCAGCTTATCCGATTTGCTGTATATTTTTGACGAACCCAGCATTGGGCTTCATCCGCATGATGTCCACACCATCAACCAATTGCTTAAGCAGCTGCGGGATAAAGGCAACACCGTCCTGATTGTAGAGCATGATCCGGATGTGATCCAGATCGCCGATTACATTGTGGAGATGGGGCCGCGCGCCGGAACCCGCGGTGGAGAGGTTGTATTCCAGGGGAGCTTTCACCAACTGCTGTCGTCCCCAACATTAACCGCCAAGTACTTAAATCGTAACCTCGCTTTCAAAATGGAGATCAGGAAGCCCAGCGGCTGGCTCGCCATCGAGCATGCGACTATGAATAATCTCAAAGATATCAGCGTTCAAATTCCGGCCGGCGTGATGACCGTTGTTACCGGAGTGGCGGGATCCGGGAAAAGCACGCTGATCCGTCAAGTTCTTCCGAGGTACTATCCCGAGGCGATTTTCATTGACCAGGGAGCGATCCACGCCTCCAACCGGTCCAATCTGGCCACCTATACGGACATCTTCGACACAATCCGGACTTTGTTCGCCAAGGAAAATCGCGTCAACGCTTCGCTGTTCAGCTTCAACTCCGAAGGGGCTTGTCCCCACTGCAAGGGCTTGGGGATCATATCGACCGATCTCGCGTTTATGGATACGGTCTCCAGCATCTGCGAAGCATGCGAGGGAAAGCGTTATACAAAACAGGTTCTGTCCTATCGTTTCCGCGGGAAAAGCATCAGCGACGTCCTGGCGATGACCGTGGAGGATGCGCTCAACGTATTTCATGAAAAGGAAATTGAAACGCCGCTCAAAAGATTAAAGGAAGTAGGTCTCGGCTATTTATCCTTGGGACAACCTCTGAGTACGTTGTCGGGCGGCGAATTGCAGCGGGCCAAGCTGGCCGCAGAGCTGGAAGGAGAGGGGACCCTGTATGTTCTGGACGAGCCGACCACCGGACTGCATATGTCTGACGTCGAGCTCCTGATCGGCCTCATGAACCGCCTCGTTGAGCGGGGCAGCACCTTGATCGTGATCGAGCACAATTTGCAGGTGATCCGTCAGGCCGACTGGATGATCGATCTCGGTCCCGGGGCCGGTGAAGAAGGCGGCCAGGTGATGTTTGAAGGCATACCGAAAGATAGCATCGATTGCAGCGCCTCGATCACTGGAAGATATTTAAGGCTTTAGCGGGGATGTTTGGTTCAAGGGATGCAGGGTTCAAATGTGCCGAAGGAAATTCACAGTTAAAGGAGGACCCGACGATTCTATGAATCGTCGGGATTTTTTTTGGTCTGAGAAAATGTAGGCTTCAGAAGATACGGGCTTCCTCATGTCGTAAAAGAATTTTCGATAAAACGCGGCCTGGCTTCTTACAAGGATGCTGATGAAACTTTCTTAGGTCTGTTACTCCTGCAACAGCTGCACCTGGAGGAAAAGGGGATTGAGGCGTAAAGTTTACGTGCCGCCTTTGAATTCGTGTTGTGACCACCAATTAAAATCCCAAACAACATGAATTCAACAGCGGCTGAAGCCCAATGCCCGTTCCTCCCGCGCGCGAAAAGTCGAAGTAACGGCCCGCTCTTCCCACGGGTTCTCCGAACCCGCCCATCCGAATCCATGCGTTCCCCCTGAAAATTGGGTAAATACATTCCAAGAGATTTTTCATCCGTTGAACATAAAGGAGGTGCTCCTTATCCTGGCCGCTCACCGCCGCCCGAGGCGCAGGGTAAGGAAATGCTGTGGAAATTGTGAAAATTATATTCGTTGTTCTGCTCATCGCATTGACCGCGTTCTTCGTCGCCTCCGAATATTCGGTGATCCGGGTCCGAGTGTCCCGCATTAATCAATTGGTGACCGAAGGCAATAAAAACGCCCGTGCGGTCAAACATATCATTTCCCGCCTGGACGAGTTTCTGTCCGCCTGCCAGCTCGGAACGACGCTGACCTCGATGGCTCTCGGCTGGCTGGGGGAATCCACCGTGGAGCGGCTGATCCATCCGCTGTTTGAGCTCATGCATACACCCGAGTCGGTGGAGAGCATCGTGTCGTTCATTATCGCCTTTTTGATCCTGACCTACTTTGAGGTGGTGATCGGGGAGCTCGTGCCGAAAAGCTTTGCGATCCAGATCGCTGAACCGATGGCATTGTTTTTTGCCCGTCCGCTGATCGTTTTTTACAAAATCACGTATCCCTTCAACTGGGTTCTGAGCCGTTCCTCGCGCTTCATTACCGGCATCTTCGGGGTTAAGCCCATATCGGAGGAAGATGCTGCGTTAAGCGAAGCAGAGCTCCGTTTTGCGCTCACCGAGGGGTACCGCAGCGGCGAAATTACGCCAACCGAGTACCGCTACCTGAACAACGTCTTTGATTTCGACGAGCGGGATGCACGGGAAATCATGGTGCCGCGGACTTCCATCCGTTACGTTTCCCACGATGCGACAGTCCGGGATGTCCTGGATGTCATCGAGAGCAAAACGTTCAATTACCTGCCGGTTGCGGTAGATGGCGATAAGGACCGTGTAACCGGGATTATCCACGTTAAGGAAATGCTGCATCAGGTCGTCCGGCGTGTAACCGGCGAAGACGAGAAGATCACGCCTTTTATCCGCCCGGTTCTGCAGGTCATTGAGACCGTTCAGGCGAGAGATCTGCTGGCCCAGATGCAAAAAGCGGGTATCCATATGGCGGTGCTGATGGACGAGTACGGGGGTACGTCGGGTCTGGTCACGATGGAGGATATTCTGGAGGAAATCGTCGGAGATATTCCTTCGGGCTCCGGCGGCCCGCAGCCAGCGGGATCCGGCCTGATCACGAAGCTGGAGGACAACCGCTACCGCTTTCAGCCGCAAGCCCTCATCCATGACGTGAACAAAAAGCTGGGGACCAATATCCCGGCGGGGGACGAAGTGTACACGATCGGCGGCTGGCTGTTGTCCGAAAAGTTCGATCTTGCCGAAGGGGACGTCATCCGGCAGGACGACTGCGAATTTGCCATCCGGCGCATGGAAGGTCCGCTGATCCGGGAGATCGAGGTCGTTAAACACGAACCCGAGCCGGAGCTGCCGGAAGCAGGGGAGGACTAACGGTTTGAGTTTTGGAGTTTGATGCAGAGGTGAGCATGGGAGTGACGAAGACAAACGAAAGAGGGCCTTCCGGGACAGCCGGAGGCCTTTTCTTGCTCTAAAAACCCTCATTCACTTTCCGCACCATCTCCCCCAGCCGCTCATACGTCGCCGGACTTGCCGAATACACCATCAGCTGAAGATCCGGGCTTCCCGAAGGCTGGAGATTAATATATTCGAATTCCAGCGGGCCGATCCCCGCGATCTCCCACCGTTTATAACAATCCGACGCCTGACTGATGTCCTGGCGGCCCCAGTAGAACCGAAACGGTTCACTCGTTTCCAGCAGCTCCTGAATAAGCGCCTGCACATCGGGATCTCCTGGGTAGCGGGCACAATCCGCCCGGAACCTTGCAATCATGACCTGCACTTTCTCGTCCCGCTCCGTGTCGTTCATGCGCAAAATGGATTCAGTCAGGAAGCGTATCAGCCAGTTCGGCCGAGCGGCATGGTCCGTGAACGCGGGTAGATCGAATACGAGCTCGGCGGCGCGGTTCCATACGAGCAGATCCCATTTTCGGTCTATGACCAGCGCCGGATTCGGGTCTAGGGACCGGACTGTTCTCTCCAGCCCGGCAGGCAGTAACGGTGTTTCATTCCTTCCCGCGGAATCCTGCGCTTTGACAAGTCGATACAGATACTGCCGCTCATATTCATTCAGCTTCAATGCCCGGGCCAGGCTGTCCAGCACCTGGTCGGACGGATTCGTCTGCCGGCCCTGCTCGAGCGCGGTATACCACGAAATACCGATATGCGCGAGCTGAGCCACTTCTTCACGGCGGAGTCCCGGGGTCCGGCGCCTGCCCTGCGAGGGTAAGCCCACATCCGATGGATGCAGCTGTTCCCGGCGTGCGCGCAAAAACGCGCCCAATGTGAATCCGGCCGATGCTTCATTCATGTGGCAAAACCTCCTTATCCTGACACTGCCAATGGTACGTTACGCACAGGAGGGCAGCGCTTTTTCGAATGATTCATAATGTTGGAGAACGACCTTCCGGATGCCTAGTTGGATGTATCGACCCGGGATAGGGCCCGGCGGCGTTACGACTGTAAGGAGGAATCGAGCGTATGATCATGATTACCGGAGGGATGGGCTTCATCGGCCTCCATGCGGCTCGCGCGCTCCTTGATCTCGGCGAAGACGTTATCATTACCCGTTATCGAGAGGACCGGCTGCCGTCTTTTCTTGCCCCTTACTTGAACAAAAGGCTGTTTATCGAAACGGTGGACGTGCTTCAAGCGGAATCCCTGCTGGGAGCAGGAAAAAAGCACGCGGTCACCGGGCTTATGCATCTGGCGTCCCCGCGTATGAATGTGCCGGCCGCTGATGGGATGCAGCAAACCTTACAAAGCCTGCTCCATGTCCTGGATGCCGGCAGCCGGTTAAAGGTGAGACGTGTCGTCCTTGCCAGTTCCATCGCGGTGTATGCAGGAGTGGAGATGCCGCTGTGGCGGGAGGACGACGCTTTGCCGGTACAGGCTCCCTATCCGATGACGGCTTACAAAAAAGTGACGGAGACGATAGGCGATTTTTATTCCCGGCAAACCGGACTAGAGGTGGTCAGCGCTCGCTTTTCCGCCTTTGGCCCACTGGCCCGCGGACTGTACTTCCTGCCGGCCCAGGCCGTCCATGCGGTCGTTAATGGCCAACCGCTGTCGTCTTATTTACGGGGCGGGCTGCTCCCCTGTGAAGAAGAAGGCATGGATGTTGCCTATGTCACGGATACGGCTGAGGCGTTGGCCCGGCTGCAGACGGCCCCATCTCTGGCTCATTCCGTCTATAACATCGGAACAGGGCGGGTAGTCACCTACAAACAGATGGTTGAAGCTGTTCTGCGAGTCGAACCGGACGCGAAAATAGAACTGCGGCCCGGGAAGGGAGACGGACCGCAGTATCCCGCTATGGACATTTCCCGGATTCATGAGGAGCTGGGATGGCGGCCCCGATATACCCTGGACCTCGGGATTGCTGAATATGCGGCTTGGTTAAGGGATGGTAACCCTTTTTAATCCAAAAGATGTATCTATATTATAACGATGAAAAGGAGTCATGACATGAACATTTTGGTCACTGGAGCAACCGGCCGCGTTGGAAGCCGCCTGGTGCCGCGGCTGTTGGATCAAGGCTATTCCGTCAGTGTACTGGTCCGTAACCCGGAGCATACCCGGGACCTTCAGCGCCTGGGCGCTGAAATCATGATCGGCGATCTGCTGCAACCGCAAACTTTACAGGAGGCGGCCGCTCACAAAGACGCGATTGTCCATCTTGCGGCTGCATTTCGCGGCGTTGCCCCCGAGGTATCCCATGCCGTGAATATGGACGGGACGATCGCTTTAGCCGATGCGGCACTGGCTGAAGGCGTCCCGCGCTTCATTTATGCGAGTACCAATTTGGTGTACGGCCCCGGGACGGACGAACGGTATTTTAATGAAGAAGATCTTCCTGTTCCCATCAGTCCCTATCCGATCGCAAAAGCCGCCGCTGAACGCGAATTGCTGAATCTTTACCGCAGCCGGGGGCTGGGACTGTGCATACTTCGCCTGGCTTTTGTCTATGGAGACGGGGATCCTCACCTGGAGGAAGGGGTGCTGAAGTTCCGGCAGTGGCATCCGGCCCAGCGCATTCATTTGGTACATCAGGCGGATGTGGCGCAGGCTGTCATGTTGGGGATCGAATCTCCCCGGGCAAAGGGGCAGATTTTTAATGTGGCGGATGATCAGCCGGTCTCCGCGGCAGAAATCTTGAGCATGTACAACGAGACGATGCCGGACGATGCAGTCAGCCGGACTGTGGATCCTTCATGGCTGCAGCTTGTCGATACGGCCAAAATCCGTGAGCAGCTGGAGTTCAGGCCCAATTACCCTTCACTGTACCGTGCGCTGAATGAAGGGGCCCTTTAGTTCATGCCTCCATCCATCAGCCCCCCTTCGCTTGCAATCCTCTTTTTTTGCCTATACAATAAAATTGTATTGTTGTTGGAGAAATTAACCTCCATTCTTTATAATTAGGGAAATTATCTCCTAAAAGGATGCGGGTGGTTCACCGCGAACCGGCTTAAAAGAGGAAGGGGAAGATACAAGTGTCCATGGTGCAGGAAATGGGAAAGACCCTGCTGAGCATCCGCAGCCATCTGAACGGACTGACGAAAACCGAGCAGAAGGTGGCCCAGTACATTTTGGAGCATGCCCAGGATATTATCTATGAATCGGTGACAGAGCTTGCCGAGAAGGCGGATGTTGGGGAAACGACGGTGCTCCGCTTCTGCCGCAAGCTGAAGTTTCAAGGCTTCCAGGACTTCAAGCTGTCTTTGGCGCAGGATTTGGTGAAGCCGACGGACCATATTCATAAAGAGATTTCCGAGGATGACGACGCGGTCACGCTCAGCCAGAAAATCATCGGCACGCATATCCAGACCCTTGACCAGACGCGTGAGCTGATCCATGGGGAGCAGCTGAGCAAGGCGATTGAGTGCCTACTAAGCGCTTCGTCCATCCACTTCTTCGGGGTGGGGTCCTCGGGGCTGACGGCGATGCAGGGGGCTCACAGCTTTGCCCGGATCGGCAAGCGGAGTATGGCGGTCGCGGATACCCATTTTCAGGCGATGGGCGCTTCGCTAATGACGAGCAGCGACGTGGCCGTCGGCTTGTCTATCTCGGGCAGCACCAAGGATACGATCGACAATTTGAATTTGGCGAAAAAGGCGGGTGCCCGCATTATTGCCATTACGAGCAACGCCCGTTCCCCGATTACGAAGGTGGCGGACATCGTGTTGATTATGGTGGGCCGGGAGAATCCGCTTCAGGGAAGCTCTTTGTCGGCGAAAATGTCGCAGCTGGCCGTTATCGATATGCTGAACGTGGCCGTATCTTTGCGAATGAAGGATGATGCGCTGAAGTACCGGGAAATTACGGCCAAAGCGACATCCGATAAATTGTACTAACCGGAAATAAAGGAGGGGATGAGGATGTCCGAGGTACCGGATCATCTCGATGATGGCTTGTCCATCCTGTTTATCGGCTTTAATCCCAGCCTGCGGTCCGGAGAAACCGGGCACCATTACGCCAACCCGCGGAACAATTTCTACCGTATTCTGCACCGCTCGGGGCTGACGCCGAGACTGTACGATGCTTCGGAGGACCAGGATCTCCTGAAGCTCGGCTACGGTTTCACGAATATTGTGGCAAGACCGACCCGGGGTGTTGATGATATTGAGCGGCAGGAGTATGCGGAGGGAAGGGAGATTCTCCGGGAAAAACTGCGGCAGTACCTGCCGCGGATCGCCTGTTTTGTTGGTAAAGGCGTGTACACGGAATACAGCCGGCGCTCCAAGGTGGATTGGGGATTTCAGCCGGACCCCGTCATCCCGGAAATCCACGAGTTTGTGGCTCCCAGTTCAAGCGGACTCGTGCGGATGCCGATGGAGGAGATCGTCGGAATCTACCGCCGTCTGGCGGAATTTATAGAGAAGCAGGGATCCTGAACTTGCACCGACCCATCGGGGCAGGCGAAGCTCGCAGGAAGCCCTGCTTTTTTTTGCGTTCAAAACCTGCAGATAACGAGGCAAGTGTACATGAGGGGACTCGGATAGTTCCCACTGTCCTTTCATCTACATATAAGTAGAATAAGGTGCTGAGCATGAAGACAGCCGGCACAGCCTTTGCAGCGTGACACCTCAGATAATGGAGGATTTCCAACATGTCCAAAAGGAGCCTCACCACAAGGAGATTTACTAAAAGGAATGACGCCAAAAGAAAGCTTCGTCCGAAAAAGAGGCGCCGGCAGTCCGCAGAAGATCAGAGACTGAACCAACTCGCGTATACCTCGTCATTCATTGTCGTCATTGCTTTAATTATAAGATTGATCAATATCGCGTTCTACAGTTAAGGGTCGTTTGTCATCCATACTTCAATTCACTAATGTACTAAACGAATTGAATCGATACCGAATTAATGATACTCTCGAATTGGGTAATCGTGGAGCAGCCCTGTGAAGAGGACCTTTTTGCGGGGGCTGTTTGCGGCATCGTCGTACATGATCGGACTCTAGCAGAAAAAGCGCCTCATTAGAAAGAGACGGCATGTTCGAAATGGCCTGAAAGGAGAACGCACCTTGAAGATTATTCTTGTTGATGACGAATATCTCGCTTTGAAGAAAATGGAACGGCTCCTGCAGTCGCTGGAAGGAGTAAATCTGGAGCCGCTGTCTGTCCGAGCCTTCCAAAGTCCTCTTCAAGCGCTGGATGCAGCGGCGGAGGACGCCCCGGACCTTGCCTTTCTGGATATCGATATGCCGGAAATGACGGGATTTGAACTGGCTGACCGCCTGTTCGCCATGTATCCCGGTCTGGAGGTTGTTTTTGTAACGGCCTATCAGGAATTTGCTATAAAAGCCTTTGAGATTAACGCGCTGGACTATTTGCTTAAACCGATTCATCCCAATAGGCTGGATGTCACGATGAAACGGGTGGCTTCCTCACCGCCGGCGGATACCCCTTCGGAAGAGGGCCGACCCAGAAGCCATATGATGCTTTGCTGCCTGAAAAACCTGCATTTCCGATCCGCCGGCGGCAAGGTCCAGTCTTTTTCATGGAGAACCCTGAAAGCACCGGAGCTATTTGCGTACCTGATCTATTACCGGAATAAAACTGTAAGCAAGCAAACCCTGATCGACCTGTTATGGCCGGATTTTAACCTGAAGAGAGCGACAACCCAGCTTCACACGGCCATCTATCAAATTAGGAAAACGATTAAGACGAGCGGCATCGATTTACATATCAAGTTTCAGGATGAAGGATACCGGCTTGAATTCGGAAATGTGACGCTGGATATCGAGGATTGGGAAAAAGCCCTTCGCAGCGCTCCGCCGGTGGATCCCGAAAGCCTTCCGGAACACATCGCCATCATGGATAAGTACCCGGGGGATTTTCTGGAGGAACACGGGTACGGATGGGCAGAGCCCGAACAGGAGCGGACCCGGCTGCTCTGGTTTGACCAAGCGAAGAGAATCGCCGAATGCTGCATACACCTCGGACAGCAAGCGGAAGCCATCGGATTGTATCAGGAAATGATCCGGAAAATGCCTTACAGGGAAGAGGGGTACGAAGGATTAATGAAGCTGTATGCCTCCCTCAATCAACGGGTCGGGGTCCGCCGGCTGTACCAGCAGATGACAACGGTTTTCTTGGAAGACTACGATATGGCTCCCAGTAAGGAGATCTTAGCCTGGTTCGAGGCGTGGGAGAAGGAACGCATGCATGAGAAGGAAGAGGCCGACGTTCAATAAAGAGGGCTTAAAGGTGATCTCCCGCTGCTAAAGTAAATGGTTTGCGGGCTCTGGTTTTTTGGAAGCCATGCCCGCGGTCCCGCATAATACTTGTTCTTTTACGAGAAGCTCCTTGATTTCTGCGTTTGACATTGTGCTATATTTGAGCAACGTTTCCTTGAGAATGCGCGTAACCTCCATGGATCCACCTCAAATATTGTTATTGTCAGCCATATCTGCTTCCAAACGGATACCATCTTATCTGGAGTATATGTATGTATTGTACAGCGTAGGATTGAATCTTATCTGAATATTGCTTTGGAATGAATAATATGAGAACACGGATGCCGGAACAGGCATCCGTTTATTTTTTTGATAAGCCTAAGCCGGTTAAAAGCCGGTTTGTTTCACCCATATTCAGAATTGATCCAGTCCGTTATGGTTTAATCGGATTATCTTGGGTATCAGTATATTAATGCCTGATCCGCCGTCTCTGCCGGCGAGAAGACAAATAAGGATGATGTGGTGATCATATGAAACTATCCGACAAACAAATGGAAGCGCTGAGTATGGCGCAAAAGCATGGCGGGCAGCTTCAACGCTGGAAGCATGGCGGGTATTGGACTTATGAAAGGGAGCCGGATGACTCCCGGAACCTATCGAAACCGGGTTGGTATTGTACGACAAATACCGTTTTTGCGCTCGTTCGGCGAGGGCTTGTGAAGATGGACCACTGGGAGAGCTGCACGCTTACACCTGAACCGAAACGCGTCTTATTTGCAGGGATGGTCTGGGAAGAGAAATCCGGGAAGAAAAGCGGGTGACCACCGATTAAGATCAAACTATGGGCAGGCAGGGCAGCCGAATGGGGGCGGCACTGCTTGGGCCCAAGCTCACATCGTTCCACGCTGAGATACGCCGCGCTTATTCCGGGCCCTCCATTTCGATTCCCCGACAAGATAGACGCCGAGCGGCGTATGCATGAGGAGCCAAGTGATCAGCCAGGATGCGGCCAGCGCAGCAGCTCCGCCTGCCCAGGTGAGGAGGTGATAGGCGATTGGTCCGCTCGTCATAACAAAATGCCGCCACAAAATCAGAAAGTAAGGATGAATAAAATAAATGCCGAAGGCGCAGGAGCCGAGAGAAAACATTACTTTTTGAAGGGGGGGTCTCCCTTCCAGGATTCGAACGAGCTGTACCAAAAATACACACGCAATGCTGCAGTAGGCGTAATCCGTTATAAAGTTGATGTTGGATAGAAAAGGCTGGCGAATCCAATGGGGGCTGGCGAGCTGCAGCCATTTTTGCACGATAAAAAGCACGGCGGATCCCAGAAACAGAGCTATCCACCGGTAGTTCCATTTCGGCGTCTCGTGGGAAGGCACTCCCTTTAACCGTTCGGCCATGTAAGCCCCCAAAAAGAAATAGACGACGTAGGTCAGCACGAACGTCCCCGTTTTATGCATATGAAGCACGTAATAATTTAATAAATAGAAGGCGATCTGCAGCAGGGCCCCCACGAATATGGGATGCCGCCGGACTTGCCCGACCTTTTGAAACAACAGCGCTAGGAAAGGAAACAGCAAATAAAACTGGGCGATGATGATCATGAAATACAAATGGTCATAGCTGCCGCCAAGCGGTAAGCCCTCTAGAAACTTGCGGAGACCGTCTGAGAATGAAATATGCAGGATATACGACAGATAAGTGGAGTAATACACGGACCAGAACAAGTAAGGCAGCAGAATCCGCCTTAAGCGTTTCCAATAAAAAAGAAGCCAGTTGCTCTGAACGCCGCTGTCATTTCGGTAGAACAGGACGAGTGAACTCAAAAACAGAAACGCCGGTACGGCAAATTGTGATGCCGTATTCAGGATAAAATAGAGCGGGTACACGGTGGAATCCGTGGACAGAAAGGCTACCGGATAGGATGTCACGTGGATGGTGACCACAGCCAATATTGCAATGCCGCGCAAGAGATCCAAATAGGTGATCCTTAGTTTCTGAGCCAATAATTCGTTCGCCTCCATTGGAACGTAATCGTATTACAACGCTTGAACGAGTCAATAGTTAGATTCGATTTTGCATGAAACCATTCCTTTTTTGATCAAAAAATTAAACCGTCAAACGCAAAAAAAAGGCTTCCCTGACCCCTTAGGATCAGAGAAGCCTCTTATTTACTATCTCAAGCCAGACGAGCTTCTTACCATCCCCACAGCATCGTGAAGAGTGTACCGAAGATCGTAACCAGTCCGACGAACAACGCATACGCAATGTTAAAGTACAGCGACTTTTTGTTGTCGGTCTCGCCGATATGCATGAACAGTACGAGCTGCAGCGACGCCTGGATGAGCGCACACACGATCAGGATCCAGAGTCCGGCGGTCGGGTTCAAATCCCAGAACACAACGCCCAGTCCAACCACTGAAAGGATCAGCGAGAAGATGTATCCGATCACGTGCCGTATTGGAAATAAACGTGCCATATTACATCAGTCCTTTCATGTAGACAAAGCTGAAGATGAAGATCCAGACAACGTCAAGGAAGTGCCAGTACAGCGAGAAGATGAACGATTTGTTCGCCGTTTCATCCGTAAAGCCTTGACGGCCGACCTGAATCAGGATGCCGGCGCCCCAGAGAATACCCATTGTCACGTGGAGACCGTGGGTACCGAGCAGGACGAACAAGCTGGACAGGAACGCGCTCGTTTGCAGCGTGGCGCCTTCGTGAACGTAGTTGACAAACTCGGTGATCTCAATGCCCAGGAAGCCGAGGCCCATGAGCAGTGTAAGGACGAAGAAGACGATCATCGGCTTCTTCAGATTGAGGCGCATGGCGTGAATGCCAAGGCCGCAGGTGAAACTACTGGTCAGGAGCAGGAACGTCTCCCAGATGACGCCGTTCAGTTCGAACAGCTCTTTCCCCGTCGGGCCGCTCCCCGTCCGGTTCCACAGCGTCAAATAGACGGCGAACAGCGTGGAGAAGAGGGCGATCTCTGCCCCGAGGAAGAGCCAGAACCCGAAGATCTTGTTGCTGTTCTCCTCCGTTCTATACTCGAGTGGCAGTGAATCATTTATTTTCATACGGAATCACCCCGCAATTTCTGTTCAGTAGCGGCAATTTCCTCCGGTGGGATGTGGTAGCCGTGGTCGCGTTCGAAGGAACGGAGGGCCAGCATCACCACGACAGCAATACCTGCGATAATCGCCGGAATGAACCAGCTGAATACCAGGAAAAAGCCTAGGAAAAACATAATGAGACCGAGAATAAACGGTTGACCGCTGTTGTTAGGCATATGAATCGGTTCGTAAGGGCCTTCCTCGTAGAGAGGCACCCCGTTGACTTTTGCTTCCCACAGTGCATCCATGGATTTGACGTTAGGTACCTTGGCGAAGTTGTACACCGGCACAGGGCTTGGCGTACTCCATTCCAGCGTACGTGCATCCCATGGGTCTCCGTTCTCGTCGCGAGGGCTGTAACGGAAGCTCCAGTAGAAGTTGTAGCACAGAACGACAAAGCCGATGGCCAGGATAAAGGCACCGATCGTAGCTACCATGTTCAGCGGTCCAAAGCCGGTATCGGCCGAGTACGTGTACATCCGGCGCGTCATGCCGCTCAGTCCAAGGAAGAACAGTGGCAGGAAGGCCGTGTTGAAGCCGACGACGATAAGCCAGAAGGCGGTCTTGCCGAGCTTCTCGTTCAGACGGAAACCGAAAATTTTCGGGAACCAGAAGTACATGCCTGCCAGAACCCCGAAGACGGTACCCGGAATCAATACATAGTGGAAGTGGGCAACCAGGAACATCGTGTTATGGTACTGGTAGTCCGCGCTGGCCATCGCCAGCATGACGCCGGTTACGCCGCCGATCGTAAAGATCGGAATAAAGGCCATGGCGTACAGCATCGGTGTTGTGAACGAGATTTTACCTTTCTGCAAGGTAAAGAGCCAGTTGAATATTTTTACGCCGGTCGGTACGGCAATCGCCATCGTCGTGATGGAGAAGAAGCCGTTGACCATAACGCCCGCGCCCATCGTATAGAAGTGGTGAGCCCATACGATAAAGGACAGGAGCGAGATAACTACCATACTGGCGACCATCGATTTATAACCGTACAAATTCTTTTTCGAGAACGTGGAAATAATATCACTGAATATACCGAAGGCCGGCAAAATAACGATATATACTTCAGGGTGTCCCCATACCCAGAACAGGTTGGCCCAGAGCATATCCATGCCGCCGTTCGCCATCGTAAAGAACTGGCTGCCAAAGATGCGGTCGAACATCATCAGGGCAAGGGCAACGGTCAGAACCGGGAATGCGAACAGGATGATAACGTTCGTAATCAGGACGGACCAGGTAAACATCGGCATGCGCATCAGCTTCATGCCTGGCGCACGCATTTTCAGAATCGTTACGATAAAGTTGACACCGGTCATCAGCGTACCGATACCGGAAATCTGAAGGGCCAGAGAGTAGAAGTTGTTACCTACGGTCGGGCTGAACTCCAGGCTCGCCAGCGGGAAGTATGCGGTCCAGCCGGCATCCGGCGATCCCCCGATGACGAAGGAAATGTTGAACAGCATGGCTCCGAAGAAGAACATCCAGAAGCTGACGGCGTTCAGTCTAGGGAAAGCTACGTCGCGCGCCCCGATTTGCAGCGGAACGACAACGTTCATAAGTCCGATAACGAACGGCATCGCCATGAACAGGATCATGATAACGCCGTGCGTCGTAAAGATTTCGTTATAGTGCTGCGCATCCAGAAACTTCATTTCCGGAGCCGCGAGCTGCGTACGCATCAGCAGGGCGTCGACCCCGCCGCGGAACAGCATGATGAGTGCGGACAGGATGTACATGACCCCGATCCGCTTATGGTCAACCGTTGTGAGCCATTCGCGCCACAGATAGCCCCACTTTTTAAAATAGGTCAGGCCGATCAGGATGGCGATGGAAACGACGACGATACTGACCATGGCAGCATAGATCATCGGCTCACCGGTAACAAAAAATTCGTCCCATTTCATGCAGGTAGGTCTCCTTTCCAGTAGATGTTAGTTTCCATGTTCCATGGACCCCATATCTTCCATATGGCTCATATCCGAATGATCCATCGTTTCCGAGCCGGAATCTTTCTCCGTGCTGCCGCTGCCGTGATGTCCTTCGGACATATCCATTTCAGGCGGCGGGTTGAACCCGAGGTGCGTGGAAGAGAAGGATTCCCGTCCAACGTAGGACGTTTTCAGCAGAGCGTTAAATTTGTCCTCGGTCAATTGTGGGGCGGTTTTCTTCACGTCGTCGACCCATTTGCTGAAGTCTCCGGCGCTCATGGACTGTACCTCGAACTCCATCTGCGCATAGCCTTTACCGGAGAAGTTGGAGTTACGTCCCATGAAGGAACCCGGTGTGTCGGCCAGCAGGTGAAGCGTGTTGACCATGTCGCTCATGGCGTACTTCTGTCCGCCAAGCTGCGGCACCCAGAAGCTCGTAATCGGTCCGTAAGAATACAGGCGGAACTCGATCGGCCGGTTTGTAGGAATATTCACATAGTTCACCGTTTCAACGCCTTCTTCAGGATAACTGAAGTGCCATTTCCAGTTGGACGATGCGGCATAGATAACAAGCGGCTTCTGATCCTCGTAACCGGCAGGAACACTTTCCACCGCACTGGTCGTTTTGACCGTGACAACCGATAGAATGGCCACAATGATAACCGGAATCGCAATCCAGGTGAACTCGAGCCATTTGTTACCTTCTATATGAGGCGGGATATAATCGTCACTGGTTTTGCTTGCCCGGTATTTGGTCAGCATGATGATGTACAAGATGTAAACAACAATCAAGACGAAGGCCATCATCAGGATGGAGAAAATAATCGTGCTGGATTGCGTTTTTGCCTGCGGACCTTTCGGATCTAGCACGATGAGTGACGACGAGTCGCATCCGCTAAGCAGCAACATGATGGATACAAATAAACCAAAAAATAACCATCTTTTTTTCTTCACAGTGAGCTCCTTTCTAGCGTTACATGTAGCTGAATTGGTCTAAAAATAATGAACCTTATAGCCATAGCTTAGTAATCCGGGGGGACGAAAACAAATGCAACAAAAGTAATAAAAGTAAATCATTTACAATTATTCTGTGAACATCTTCACATGATTTATAAAAAAACCTCAAATTGTGCGAAAAATCACTGTAATCGCTGAAAATCGGGGATTTTCATTTTTGTTCAAAATTGCACAAGGCTTTGTCAATGTTGCCAGTTTCGTCACAATTGAAAGGGCTTATCATAAAGCCGTTAACCGGATTCTGCCCTGCTGAAACAAGGGCTAAGGAGCCCTGAATGCCTGCTGTATGGTACAATATGATGGCTAATGAGGGCAGCGGCCGGCATGTGATCGTGGACAGGCAGAGGGGGAGAAAATAAAAATGGGTGAACAACGAGCGGTATTTTTTGACGTGGATGATACGCTGTATGACCATCTGGAACCGCTGCGGCAGGCGCTCGATCGCTTGATATCGCCGCCGGACGGCTTTCCTTATGAACAAGTGTACCACCGGTTCCGGCATTACAGCGACTTGCTGTCGGCCCGGCATGGTCATGTGAATGATCCGGCGAATGCGGGGGATCTGGAGGACATGCGCGAGCAGCGGATTCGTTTGGCCCTTGCGGAGTTCGGCATCGATGTGGACCGGGAGCAGGCGTCTGCGATTCAGGCGGCCTATTTGGAAGGGCAGTTCGATATCCGCCTCTTTGCGGGGGCGCAGGAGCTGATCCGGGAGCTGCAGGAGAGGGGCGATGTGGTTGGTGTGATCACCAATGGCCCGAAGGAACACCAGATGAACAAAGTCCGTGCGCTCGGGCTGGACAAGCTTGTGGGACTGGACCGCGTATTCGTGTCCGGAGCAGTGGGCATCGACAAGCCGGATCCCCGGCTGTTCCGCCATGTCAATGAGGTGACGGCAACGGAGCCTGCGGCAAGCTGGTACATCGGCGACTCCTGGAACAACGATGTCATTGGTGCGCTGGGGGCGGGGTGGACATCCGTCTGGTTTAACCATCGAAAGGTCGGACCGTTCGCGACCGGACATCAGCCCCAGCATATGCTGGGGGGTTACGAGGAGCTGAGATCCGTTCTGCTGGGCGGATAGTGGGTGGTTGGCTGTTTTAATTGAAAAAAAGGGTACCTGCATCCATCGGGGATGTACAGGTACCCTTTATTGTTGGAGATCGACAGGCACGGCTTTGTGCCATCGCGTTTTGAGTCCAATAGAATAACTCTCGCGCGGTGCGGTCATTTCGTATTTATTCCGGCGGGAGCGGCGGAGATCCCGGTGGAGGTCCTGGCGGTGCTGGGGTATCGGTCCCTTTGCGTTTGTACAAAATCCGGGAAACGGCAATCCCGGCGACGCCCAGACCGATGAACAGGATTGCCCGCACGGCCAGCGACACGTCCGGCAGGTCGAAGAAGATGACCTTGAGCAGCGTAATCAGCAGGACGATCAGGCCGGCCAGGCGGACCATCGACTTGCGCACCATCACGCCGTAAATAATGACGATGATCGCATAGAGCGCGTATTCGGCCGACAGGATCAAATGCTGCAGGTCGATTGACAGGTTCCGCGTCAGTACCTGGGTCGCCTCCGTCAGGAAGACGATGGACAGCAGCGCGGCGGACCACATCAGGATATCCGGCACTTTCCGCTGCCACTCTTCGGCCAAATGTCTGCGGAGAACCGCCGATAAACCTGCCAGGCTGGCCAGGAGCACGATCCAGGACAGCGTTTCGACCGACAGGATCTCGTGAATGATCAGCTGCAGAATGCTCAGACCCCCATACAAATACAGGACGGCGGACGTGATCTGCTGCATCCGGCTTCTCAGGAGGATGCCGAGGCCGAGCCCCAGAGACGCCTCGATCAGGACCGACAGCGGCAGCGCCTCCCGGCTGACGATTTCAACCAGCCAGATGAGCCATGCACAGGTCGCGATCGCCATGTATTCATGCGGAACGCGGCCGCTCATCACCCGCCAGAGGGCGATCAGGCTGTAAATGACGGCCCAGATGATCATCATCATCGATTCGGGACCGGGTCCGCCCGCCTGATTGTACAAAGCGTAAATCCACAGCACGACCAGGCCGAAGCCGGTCATGAGCGACACCGTTTCGTCCACGCGATGGCGGTACGGACGGACCAGCGAGAGGACGAGCAGCAGGGCGTGCTGCAGGAATACCGCGCCGAGGAAGACATGCCGGCTGCCTTCGAAATCACCCGCCATATATAGAATCATCAGCGGCAGATGCAGCACGCCGATGGACACGAAGTAGGCGGCGCGGTAAGCAAAGCGGATCGACAGCGCCGTCATCGCCAGGGAAAAGACGAGCTCGAAACCAGTGGCGATCCAGGCGTTCGGCTCCGTGGATTTCACCAGGAACGGAATGAGATAACCGCCGACCGTCATGATGATCACGAGCGTCTGGGAGCGGCGCCTTACGGCGGTCCACACCCCCAGGGCGATGGACAGGATATATAATAGGAAAGCTAACCAGGACGGGATCAATTCATATAGATGATGCGCCGCAAAAAAGGTCAGCATGAGCACGGCGACGGAGCCGCCGAGCAGCACCTGCGCCAATCCTTCCCGCCGCGCCCGGACCTGTCGCTCCCCGAAGAAGTACATGGCGCCGGCAGCGACCAGGCCGAGAAGGCAGCGTACCGGCTGCGTCAGATACCCCGCCGACACGGCGGCGATAAAGCCCCACAGGACGCCGAGCAGCAGCACGACGATAAACACGCGCGGCAGCCACACCCGGGCGATGGCATGCTCCCAGTCCACGGGCGGCTTTGGCGGCTTGGGCGGCCGCTGGGCCTGCGGCCCGGCGGGATGAGGCTGGCCATAGTACGGCCCTTGGCCCGGCTGGCCTTGGTGCGGGCCAGCATGCGCCTGGTACCCTGCGGTTCCCGGCTGGCCCGGATACGGCCCCATGCCGGGAACTCCTGGATACCCCGGCACTCCCGGCCGCCCAGGCATCGGCTGCTGGCCTGGATGCCCCTGGTAAGGTTGTGTTCCGGGCGGGTTCGGGTATGCAGCGCCCGGTACCTGCGGCCCCGCATAGGGAGCCTGAGGCGAAACCTGAGGCTGCACCGGCCGCTGGGCCTGGGCTGACGGATTCACCGGCTGCTGCCGAGGATCGCCCATACCCGGCCTCTCCCGTCTAAGTTCGTTCAGCTCCAGCTCCATCGCTTTCATTTTCGCCTCGAGCTGTTCAATCCTTCTTTCCAAATCCAATAGCTGTTCACCCCTAAAAATTCCATAATTATGTATTTAACCGAGATGGTACTAATATAACACATCTCGATTGGAACGAGAGCCATAATATGGGTGGGCATGGGGGAACAGAACGGCATTCTACAAGCTTAAGGCTTGGTGGCTTGGATGACAGCCGAAACAATATAATCCTCAATATTCGATCCTTGAACCCAATCCTTAATAAATGCTTTGGACTCATCCTTAGGTTCAACGCTAATGTTTGTAAACCCGCTTTGTCTAAGCATCGCTTCAATTTCGCTGATGGAAGAAGCCCCTGAAATGCAGCCTGAATACAATTCATCCAGGTCGTTTTTAATCTCGGGAGGTAAATCTGCTGTTGTAACAATATCCGAAATGGCCAGACGGCCCCCGCTTTTTAGTACACGGAAAGAATCATAAAACACCTGCTGCTTATCCGGAGATAGATTGACCACGCAGTTCGAAATAATGGCATCTACCGTTTGATCAGCGACGGGAAGATGTTCAATTTCCCCCAGACGGAAATCGGTGTTCTTGAAATTGCCTTTCACGGCATTGCTGCGTGCGCGGCTGACCATTTCGGGAGTCATGTCGACGCCGATGACTTTCCCGGTATCTCCCACCTGCCGCGATGCCAGAAAACAATCAAATCCTCCACCGCTTCCCAAATCCAGCACCACTTCACCAGCTTTCAAAGAAGCAATGGCTTGCGGGTTACCGCATCCCAGACCAAGATTTGCGCCTTCAGGTGCCGCGTTTAATTCGTCCTCAGAGTAACCTAATTGGCTTGAAATCGAATTAAAATCGGAAGGCGTGCTGCAGCAGCTGGCTTGGCTGTTGTCCGGCTGGCAGCAAGATTCAACATTCATCTCGGCAACGGCAATCTGCTTATATCGGCTACGCACGTTTTGGCGGATTTCATCATTCGTTAACTTTAACATGGATAACACTCCTTAGAATGGGTTTGGATTCGATCAATGGTCAGCAGCATTTTAGCAGCAAGCCTGAATGGGTTGAGAGCAGCAAGGGACTGTCTTCGCTTTACGGACAGAGTCCAGGAACCTATACCTGCCCATCTTTGGTTTTTCCGTGGACCATTTCCATGCTTGCCGGGCCGTTTTTTGCACTTGTTGTTCGTTCATTTTCATTAGGTACTCGGCGGTGTAAAAGTGATCGTACATTGGAGGACCTCCTTTTAATGGTTGTGTATGTTGAATGACCCGCCGCGGGAAGCAGCAAAGCCATTTGACATCAGATCAAGGCGTGTACACAAGGATTTATTGCAAAATACAAGTATTTAAGGGTAAAAAAAATTACCCTAACATTGGTTTGCAGCAATAATCGGATTTGGCCATCGCTTCATTCATCAATTTTATGGACCGGAGAACGGTCTCTTTTTCAAACTCGGTCATATAAGAAAATACGTCATCCAAATACGCGTTCATTTGATGGTCGATGGTGGTAGCGACGTATTTCCCTTCAACCGTTAGAGCGAGCGTGGAAACCCGGCGATCTGTGGGATCAGGTGTCTTTTTAATCAGGTTCATTTTGATCAATGATTGTATTTGGCGGCTGAATGTTGTGATATCGGTGCCTAATGTTTCTGCAATCTGTTGGATCGAAGGATGATGTTGGCGGTCGACCTCGAACAAAATGTGACTTTGAACTGGTGTAATATCATGCCCGCCCACAGTGCAGCAATTTTTATTGAGTAAGCCAAAACGGCGGGTCATGATCTGGAATAGTTCGCGAGTGCTTTCCATTACGTTTTCACCTCATGATTCATTTATACTGCAATTAATTGCAAATTGCAAATGTTTTTTTGGAGAATAAGCGAATTTTTATGGATTTGATTTTTATTTCTCATCATCATATCATATAAACATTCGCTTATATATCACCAGAAGAGGAGGGCCCTTATGGAACAAATTCGCGAAATGGCAGACAAGCTGAAGCTGCTCAGCGATTACACCCGCCTTACCATACTATCCTTACTGAAGGACCGGGAATTTTGTGTTTGTGAGCTTGTTGAGATCCTGGAGATTTCCCAGCCTGCTGTAAGCCAGCATTTAAGAAAGCTGAAATCTCAGGGCATGGTGAAGGAAAGTAAGCGCGGACAATGGGTGTACTACTCCTTACATGTCGATGATAAATCATATATCAAGGCTGTATTGGACTACACGCCCGATTCCAAAACCATATTATCCGTACTAAACAAACAACATGTAACTTCGGTGTGCAAGTAAGTTTTTTTGTTGATCATATAAGTACATAGTTATATAATGATTTGCGAATGTTTACAAACATGAAGAGCGACAGTTCGCACGGAGGTTGAAATGGTAACCGTTGTATTGGCTTGCGTCATATTTTTGATCACATTAATTCTCGTCATCTGGCAGCCCAAAAACCTGTCTATCGGGTGGTCAGCCTGCGGAGGCGCTGTTCTTGCCCTGCTTGTTGGAGTGGTTCGATTCCAAGACGTTTGGGATGTCACGCAAATCGTCTGGAATGCTACGCTCGCTTTTGTAGCCATCATCCTTATTTCGCTGATTTTGGACAGCATCGGATTTTTTGAGTGGGCTGCGCTCCATATGGCAAGGGCCGCTCGCGGCAGCGGCATGCGGATGTTTATTTATGTCTCATTCCTCGGTGCCGTTGTGGCTGCATTTTTTGCAAATGACGGTGCCGCGTTGATCCTGACGCCTATCGTCCTCGCGATGGTGCGGGCGCTTAGATTCGATGAAAAGAAGGTATTCCCGTTCATCATCGCCAGCGGGTTTATTGCGGATACGACTTCACTGCCGCTGGTTGTCAGCAACCTCGTAAATATCGTGTCTGCCGACTTCTTCGGTATTTCTTTCATGGAATACGCCGGCCATATGATCATCCCGGACTTATTTGCTCTAGGAGCCAGCATCATCGTTCTCTACCTGTTTTTCCGAAAGAGCATCCCCCCGAAGTTTGATACGGCCGATCTGAGGAACCCGGAGGATGCGATCAAGGATCCTAAAATGTTCAGATTATCCTGGGTTGTGCTTGTCATTCTGCTGGCAGGATACTTTGCGAGCGAATTTCTAAATTTACCGGTGTCTATCGTCGCTGGTGTAATCGCGATCTTCTTTCTGCTTATGGCAAGAAAAAGTCCAATAGTTCCAGTCAAAGATGTGGTTAAGGGAGCCCCGTGGGCCATCGTCTTTTTCTCCATTGGCATGTATGTGGTGGTGTATGGCTTGCGGAATGCCGGGCTGACGGACTTGTTAGCACAAGTCATTCAGTCGGCAGCAGATCAGGGATTGTTTGCGGCGACAATATCGATGGGCTTTTTATCTGCTGTGCTGTCATCTGTCATGAACAATTTGCCCACCGTCATGATTGATGCGCTGGCCATACAATCAACCCACACCACCGATGCCATCAAAGAGGCTCTGGCGTATGCCAATGTTATCGGTTCCGACTTAGGACCGAAGATGACTCCCATTGGATCTCTGGCGACGCTCCTTTGGCTTCATGTGCTGTCCGCCAAAGGGGTCAAAATCTCCTGGGGGACGTATTTTAGAACCGGCATCATCCTGACGATTCCTACCCTTTTGATTACGCTGCTGGGCCTGTATTTGTTGTTGGCGATTTTATAATTTTCATATGGAGAGGAGACATGCTCACATGAACAAGAAAACAATTTACTTTTTGTGCACAGGCAATTCCTGCCGGAGTCAAATGGCTGAAGGGTGGGCGAAAAAACATCTTGGTGACGACTGGAATGTGCTGAGTGCGGGCATTGAAGCTCACGGACTTAACCCGAATGCTGTAAAAGCTATGCATGAGGTGGGTATTGATATTTCAAATCAAACTTCCGACATCATCGATCCGGAAATCCTGAATAACGCCGATGTAGTGATTACCCTCTGCGGTGATGCGGCCGATAAATGCCCTGTAACCCCTCCACAAGTCAGACGTGAGCATTGGGGATTTGACGATCCGGCGAAAGCCCAAGGCACAGATGATGAGAAATGGGCCGTATTTCAGCGTGTACGCGATCAGATTGGCGAAAGAATCGGGCGGTTTGCCAAAACGGGGGAATAGAAGCAGGGGATAGCTGGAAATGAAATAGCGACAGCCCGGGATGTTGTTTTTTTGTCCCGGGACCGTCGCTATTTATTTTTGATTGTAATGCCTGATTAGAGATGCATTCAGCCGTATTTATAACTTTATAACTACGGACCGCCGTCTCAGCTGTGTCCCGACTCGGCCGCCGTCTCTTTGCTGGTGAGCACGCCCTTTTTCAAAAACCAGGTGATGACAAAGGATACCAGGATAAACACGAATGCGATGCCGAACAAGTTTTGGAACGCGTCCACAAAGACGGTCTGCACCTTCAGCAGCAGGTCCGGCGCAAGATTTGTCGGAATGCCTCCCGTAGCCAGGTGCTCTGCGCTTCCTGCAGGAAGCTGTCCGGCAATGGAGGAGACGCCGTCTTTGATATGCTTGGCAAGCAGGCTGCCGAAGACGCTGAGGCCAATCGTCGTGCCGAGCGATTGGATCAGCTGCACGGTGCCGAGCGCAATGCCGCTGTTTTCCTTGGAGACCGATTCCTGCACGATCAGATTGTCGCCGCCGAACAGGGCGCCGAGGCCGAGGCCCAGAATAAAGAAGGAAGCGACGATATAAACCACGGACGTGTGAATGCCAAGCTGCGTCAGCAGATAGATGCCGATGACCGGCAGGATAAAGCAAATGATAAACAGATTGCGGTATGGAACCCGGGTGATCAAAAATCCGTTGACGATGCTCGACGGAATGGCGCCGGCCATGAACGCCAGCATGAGATACCCGGACTGCGTTGGCGTCATCCCCATCACATTTTGGGCAAAGTACGGGAAGGTCGCAATGCCGCCCATCAGGCCGAGCATGAGAATAAAGACCAGCAGCGACAGCACGACTACGTTGCGGTTACGGAACAAATGCAGCGGGATGATCGGTTCCTTGACCTTGGTCTCGATCCAGATAAACAGGCCGAGCAGTACAGCCCCGAGTACCAGCAGCCCGATAATCGTCGGCGACGACCAGGCGAGGCCTTGGTTATCAACCAATACGGGCGACATGAGCAGGGACAGCATGCTTAAAGTAAGCACGGCGGAACCGAGCCAGTCGATCGGCTTTCTCTCATTCCCGCGCGATTCCCGCATGCCGATCCCGAGCACCAAGGCGGCGATCAGGCCGACCGGAATGTTGATCAGGAACACCCAGTGCCAGTTGACATGGCCGACCAGGTAGCCGCCGACCGTCGGACCCAGCAGCTGGGGAATGATCATCATGGGGCCGAACAAGCTCTGGATTTTGGCCCGTTTCTCCAGCGGATACGAATCCCCGATGATGACCAGGGCGATCGGCATGAGCCCTCCGGCTCCAATGCCCTGAATGCCCCGGCCGATAAGCAGCACCGCCATCGATGGAGCGAGGCCGCACACGATCGAGCCTGCAATAAAGAGCGCCATGCAGCTTAAATAAATGACCTTCCGGCCATAAATGTCGGCCAGCTTGCCGAGGATCGGCATGAATATGGTCGCAGCCAGCATGTAAATGCCGGCGACCCAGCCATACAGCGCCAGCCCGTGCAAATCGCGGATGATGGTGGGCATCGCCGTGGACACGACGGTTTCGTCCAGCTCCGCAAAAATTAAACCAATCATCAGTCCGATCAAAATCAGCGTGTTTCGATTTGATTTCACTCCAAACTCCCTCATTTCTCTATTGCTTTTTGGAATGTAACCAAATTACACGATGTTTATGAACTGAATATGAACGACGCCGGAAAATAGGTGAAAATAAACACCGAAAGGCGAGACCGGATTCCCGCCGGTACTTCACGTTACCCCAACGCCTTGACATGCTCCGCATCCAGCATCGAATCGGCAAACCAATTCGGATAGAGCGGGCGCGGCTGCGTGGCTTGATCCAGAAGAAGTATCTCCTCAGCGCTCGGCTCCAGGTCGATGGCTTTCAAATTGTCCTCCAGCTGGCTCATTTTGCTGGCGCCAACCAGGACGCTGCTGACGCCGGCTTTGGACAGCAGCCAGGCAAGCGATACCTGCGCAGCCGTAGCGCCGTGCGCACCGGCGATACTTTGAACGTGGTCCAGCACGGTAAATCCCCATTCCTTGTCGAACGGAATGATGTCAAAGCCGCTCAGCCGTCCGTCCGGATCCTGCAAATTGCTGCGGGTATACTTGCCGCTCAGAAATCCGCTGGCCAGCGGGCTCCATACCGTCAGCCCGACCCCCGCATCCTTCATAAACGGCAGGACTTCGTATTCGACGTCCCTGCCGACCAGGGAATAATACATCTGACCGTTAATAAAGGTGGCCCAGCCCCGTTCGCGCTGGATTTGCACCGCTTTGGCCGCCTGCCAGGCCGACCAGTTGGAGAAGCCGATATAGCGGACTTTTCCCTGCCGGACCAGGTCGTTCAGCGCTTCGAGGGTCTCTTCCAGCGGCGTGAAGGGATCTGTCTTGTGAACGATGTACAAATCGATGTAATCGGTGTTGAGGCGTTTCAGGCTTGCCTCTGCGGCGGCAAACAAATGCTTGCGGGACAAGCCCGATTGAACAAGCGCGGGTCCCGCCCGGAAGCCGCCTTTGGTGGCAATGACCACTTCCTGTCGGCGGGAGCCGAGCAGCTGTCCCAGCATTTCTTCGCTTTGCCCGTCGGCATAACCATCCGCGGTATCGAAGAAATTGATGCCTGCCGCCAGCGCCTCATTCACCAGCTGCCGGGCAGCCGATGGGCCTACCTTATAGACGCTTGGGAGGTTTCCCGTGCCAAAAGTCATTGCTCCGAATGCCAGTCTGGACACGATCAGTCCCGAGTTTCCGAGTCTTGAATATTTCATGCTTCAACGCCTCCATTCATGTTATAGGGTTAGTGCCCTTCTTGAACCAAGTATACGGGGAATCCGGGGACGGTTTCTTGAACCGGTTGATCGTCTTTTTGAACAAAATGCTCATTTGGGCCGAAGTACCCTTTGTCAGGGAAGTGAGCAGCGTTTAGAATGGAAAAAAAAGGCGTTTCATTTGTATCAAAGCCGCAGGGAGGAGAGCGTATTGCCGATACCCGCAGTGGGAAAGGATGAAAACAGGATCGTGGATAAGCCGGAGTATACGTTGTCCAGCTTGGAGCAAGTCCCTCCGCAGGAGGCCTTTGAGCCGGTATTAGCAGGGCATCTCATGGTCGTTCACCGTACCAAGGAGCCGGTCCGCGTGTTTGAGCGGTCTGACGGATACAGCGGGGAAGGGGTGGCCTTGCCGGGGCATATCAATTTATTCTCTGCAGGCGACATGTCATTGTGCCAATGGGACAGGGAACTCGATTTCTACCGTCTTGACCTGAGCCCTGACCTGGTCCACAAGGTGGCTGGTGAACTGGAACTCCCCGGAGGAGCCGGACAGATTGATTTCGCTACCCAGATCCGGCTGCAGGATGAGCGGATCGTTCAGCTGGTCCGCTGGCTCCACGAAGAACAGCAAAGCGGAGGGCCGGGCGGCAGGCTCTACTCGGATTCTTTGATGCGCATGCTCACCGTCCATATGGTCGACCGCTACAGTACAGGCACAAAAGCCGGGAGTCAGGCCGCCCGGCATAAGCTGGGAAAAAATCAGCTGGATCAAGTGCTGCAGTACATCGATGCGTTTCTGGATCAGGATATCTCTCTCGAAGACTTGGCTGCGGCCGCCCATATCAGCTCGTCCCATCTGGTCAGGCTGTTTAAGCAGACCACAGGCCTGCCGCCGCATCAGTACGTCATCCGGGAGCGGATCCGCAGGTCACAGCAGCTGCTGTTGTCCGGTCTTCCCGTTCACGAAGTGGCGGCAGCGCTTAATTTCAGCGATCAGAGCCATTTTCACCGGCATTTCAAACGGGTGCTCGGCGTCACGCCGCGCCAATTCGTCCTTGGTTCCCGCTAGGCAGGAGCAGACCTGGCCGATATATACAAAAAAATAGAGGCATTTCGCCTCTATTTCAGAACAATTTCTTTCTATTCAGAACATTTTCGCCAGTGAAATCAATCCCGTAATCGTAATAATGTTAAACAGCGTGGAAATCAGAACGGTTTGTGCCGCAAAATCCGGCTCGTTGTTATACTCTTCCGCCAGAATCGACGTGTTAACCCCGGTCGGCATGCCGGATGCGATGAGCAGCGCCTGGGCCGGAATACCCTTCATTCCGAGCGCAAACACGAGCGTTACGCCGATGACCGGGCCGATGATAAGGCGGAGGAACAGGCTGATATATACGTCTACCCGGTACAGCTTGAGCGGATACTTGACGATCTGAGCCCCCAGCGTCAGCAGGGCGACGGCCACCATCGACTGCTGGGCATAGGTGAGCGGCTGCGAAACGAACAAGGGCAGCGGGGCATGTACGGCGTGCAGCACGATGCCGAGCACGAGCGCATACGGGACCGGCATTTTCAGAAAGCCGATGATCATGCTGCGGTAATTTCCCTTCAACTTGGCGCCCTGAATCGATATGACTCCATAAGTGAATGTCAGGAGGCTCTGCAGCGACATGATCAGTGCCTGCATGGAGCTGGCGAGAGGGTCTGCCTTGAACACCAGGGCATTGATCGGCATCCCGTAGTTGCCCGAGTTGTCCAGCATGATGCTGTTGTTGAACGCGGCGCGCATGCTTTTGGTGAATTTCAGCGGGCGGGCGACCAAGGTCCCTATGATGTATAGAATGAATACATATAGTGCATAAAAGAGCGTCACATTCCCGAGCAGCTCGCCCGACATATCCGAATGATACATGCTCATAAAGACGGCGGCAGGGGTTATACAGTAAAAATTGATTTTGGCCAATGTGTACAAATCCAGGCGGAATACGCGCTGCATCCAAGAACCGATTCCAATCAGCACAAAGACGGGCAGCACCACTTCCAGAAGTATGTCTCCAATCATAGCTCAGCTTCCTTTTTCGAGATCATTGTCATGATGTATTTGAAACCAACCTCTTCATTATAGCACCGTACCCGGAGCCGTGATGAAAAAAAAGGGAGGAACCGGGGAGCGGTAGGGCGGCCTTTGCCACTGCGCATCCCCAAAAACAAACAGAATGGTTAGAGAAAACGTTTTAATATGGAAAACCCTTCATTCTGATGCAGAAATAACCGAAATATACAACATAGAGTGCCAGCAGTTATCAAGCCTAAAGCCCGCAACGTTCAAGATGGGAACGTTCCCGTCCTGGATGACCGATGCGGTAAGCCGCAGGCGGCAAGCAATTTCGGCAGTTCGTATGCCGACACTCAAAATGAGTATGCACCCCCTTACTTCGCACCGGCAAGCCATGCCGGCTTCAGTTCCTGCAGAAGTGCTGCTCCAAGGGAGGTATGATTGGGAATGAGTCCGAACACAGCAAACTTGAGCCTGGTTAAAGAAAGGGAACTTCACGCGGATGGGGATTCCCTTCAGTCCGCCAAGACCCGCATTTGGAGTGAGTTATCCAGGAGTCATATGAATCTGGCGATCCTGCTCAAAGACGAGGGACAGCTGCAGCCGGCGCTGATACTCGCCCATATGGCGGCGAAAACCAAGCTGAAGGAGATCGCTCTGCATCTTAGGCTCGATTTCCCTCCGGACCGCATGACCTATGAAGATTTAATTGACCGTGCGCGGGAAATCGCGTTAATCGATTTGGAGACGGAGCTGTTCCTGAACACGCTCAGTTATATAGCCGAGCCGGAAAATATGTCGCTCATCAAAGATATGCATGCCGAGCATGTGGAAATGATATTGGAACGGGTTCGCGCCCTTTTGGAGGAGATGAGCTGGAAGGCCGCTCCATCGATGAAGGAATCGAAATAGGCGTGATACCGCCTTTCCAGGTAAGCACAAAAGAGACGGTCCCAAGAAGGTAGGGGATCGTCTCTTTTTGCCGGTAAATCCTATTTATTTGGATTCGCCCACAACGGTGAACCGTTCGTTCCGATGCTGCGGATGCTCGATTTCATCAAGGACGGCAATGGCGTAGTCCGCATAGCTGATATAGCTGCTTCCGGCCGAGTTGACGAGAAGCTGGTCCTTTCCGGCCTGGTAGGAGCCGGTTCTTGCCCCTTCGGGATCAAAAAAGGCCGACGGACTGATAAAGGTCCACTGAATCCCGCTGGACTGCTGCAGATCCTCGAGGTTTTTGCCCTGATTGGATGCCGTAGCGAAGTATTCCTTCGGAAAATCTGGCGTATCCATGACGCGGGTGCTCAGCGCCTCGTCGACAAACAGGCTGCCTGCGCCTCCCACGACGATCAGCCGGGTTGACGGTGCTTCCTTCAGGGCGGAAATCAGCGATCTTCCGGCTTCGACGTGAAGATGCTCGTCCCCGGGCTTGGCGCCGAAGGCGTTGACGACGACATCAAACGGCTTCACATCTTCAGACGTCAGGTCAAACACATCTTTCTCCAGAACGCTGACGTTCCCCGTAACGCGGCCTGCATCACGAACGATCGCCGTTACCTGGTGTCCGCGGTTCAACGCTTCCTCTACAATAAGTTGCCCAGCCTTACCGCTGGCTCCAATAACTCCAATATTCATAAAAATTTCCCTCCTGATGATCATGTTTATCCTGTAACAATTGTAGTTACATGTCGGGCGAATGTCAAATCAAAAAGGACGGCGAACCTTCAACACGATAAAAACACGCCCCTCTTCCGGGTCGGGAGTTGGGGCGTGCGTTACATTTCATGCGCTTCGATGTCCTGGATGATGTCCTGGAGCTTAACGGCAGCGAGCACGTTCTCCATCGCTTTCTGGGCGCTGGTAAACAGCGGTACGATCGCTCCCTGGATGTTGCGGCCCACCGTGCAATCGGGGTTGGGAGAATCATGGACGCCGAACAGGCCGTTCTCCTCCACGACGTTAACCGCATTGTAAATGTCCAGGAGCGTTATATCGCCGGGATCCTTGGCCAGCTTGGCACCGGGGACCCCCGGCTTCACTTCGACCAGTCCCGCCTTGCTGAGCATGCCGGTAATTCTCCGGATAACGACCGGGTTCGTATTGACGCTTGAAGCTATAAAATCAGACGTATTGGTACCCGTCTTGTTGATTTCCAGAATCGAAAGGATATGAATAGCCACGGAAAACCGGCTGCTGATATTCATGGATTATGCCTCCTTGCCGCCGCCCTGTCCAGGTGGCAGTACGATTATTTTATCATAAAAGGCGTTTCGCTGCGCAGCTTGGTCCGGAAGGGTCAGAAAGTTTTCAGAGGGGATGGCGCAATCCGCGAATCCTTGGCCAAGGGGATGGAATATAATGTATTGAAATGGGAGAAATGCTCGGCTACACTATGGTTGCATCATTCAACGATAACGCTTCATGACAGATCCGGCAGACGCACGAAAGGCTCTAACCTTCCAAGGTTCCAGCTACTTTAGAGAGATGGGGTTGTTGGCTATGGGGCTTTACCTGTTATTTGTTATCGGCATCCTTTCCGGGATCGTTTTGTTCCGCAAAAGCCTGGTCCTCCGCAGTGAAAGCGCGGGGCGGACGGGGGAAAAGCTCTCCGTGATCATTCCGGCGCGGAATGAGGAGAAGAACCTGGCCTTCCTCCTGGAATCGCTCCGGGTTCAAAGCTTGCAGCCGTATGAGATTATTGTCGTCGACGACGGCTCGGGGGACCGGACCCGGGACGTTGCCGCGGGCTTCGGGGTGACCGTGGTGCAGAATCCGCCGCTTCCTCCCGGATGGACGGGAAAAACATGGGCCGTGTGGAACGGCTATCTTCATGCTTCCGGGGATACGTTCGTTTTTCTGGATGCCGACATCCGCTTGTCACCGCACGCATTGGATTCCCTTCTGCAGCTTCGTTCCCGTACCGGTGGCGTCATTTCCGTCGTTCCCTTTCACCACACCGAGAAATTTTACGAACGCCTCGCACTTATTCCGAATATTTTGGGCGTATTTGCCTTTACCTCTCCTTTTGAACGCCGTAACCTCCGGAAAGGGCTGTACGGCTCCTGCATTCTGACAACTAGGCAAGATTATGAGCAGATCGGCGGCCACAGCAGCATCCGGTCGGAAATATTGGACGACTTAAACCTGGGCGCCAAGTACATGGAAGCAGGGATCGGCGTAACGAATTTTATCGGCCGGGGGATGGTATCGTTCCGCATGTACCCGCACGGCATCAAAAGCGAGCTGCAGGGATTCGGTAAAGGGGCAGTCCTGAGCACGGCCAAGCTGAGCCCATGGACGATTGTGCTGATTGCGCTGTGGTTTATCGGATTGATCTGCTCCGCAGGGGCCTTCTTTTTATGGAACACGCCATGGGGAATCCCCTTTATCGCGGGCTACTTGCTGTATATGGCACACATCGTCTATTTGATCAAAAACGTCGGCAGATTCGGCTTTGTGATGCCTGTTCTTCATATGTTATCCACGATCTTCTTCCTGGTGGTGATGCTGTATTCCGCTTACCAGGTCATGTTTCTGGGGCATGTCATGTGGAAGGACAGGGCCGTGGATGTTGGGGGTCATAGGGAACCATGATGATCCTGCTGCTGACGGCTGTGGAATTTCTGTGCGGCTCGCTGATGTTCTCGTATTGGCTGGGCCGGGCGGCGCACAAGGATTTGAAGGCGGTGGGAGACGGGAACCCGGGTGCGTTTAACCTCTGGAGTGCCTCGGGGTATAAGCTGGGCTTGGCGGGGGTGGCGCTGGACTTTTTGAAGGGATATTTGCCCCTGGCATGGATCGTTGGCAGCGGCACCGTGCACGGGTATGGCATGGTGGCCGTGGCCGCAGCCCCGGTTGCGGGGCATGCTTTCTCGCCGTTTCTGAAGTTCAAGGGAGGCAAGGCGATCGCCGTTACTTTCGGGGTATGGAGCGCCTTGACCCGGTTTGAGGCATCGCTGGCGCTGGCCGTCATTTTGGCGCTGCTGCTGATCGCCTCCAAGCTGATGAGCCGGAGGCCCTTGTCCACGGAAGCGAGCGGCTTCCAGGTGGTCGCCGGCTTCATGCTCCTCTCTGTCTATCTGATCGCCCGGGGCTTCCCGGGGCCATATTTGTGCATATGGCTCGTCAACCTGCTGATTCTCGTCTATACGAATAAAAGAAAGCTGGAAGTCTTTTTAAAAAGGTACGGCGGGCGGCGGGGAGGTTAGCGAGGGCCGGGATGTCAAAGCGGCTGATCGCCCGCGCCTTTTTCGCTCAGCACCTGCTCCACTTTGGTGATATGGGCCTCCATCCGGGCCAGGGCCTCCTTGGCATCCTGGGTCCGGATCGCCTCGTAGATGGACGCATGCTCCTGCAGCAGCCGCTCGGCGGAGGAGCGCTCGGCATAGAACCACAAGGCGCGCATATCCTTCATATTTTCATGCAGCTTGTTCGATAACGACTCCATCAAATCCAGCAGCAGCGGATTGTGCGTGGCCGCGGCGATTTGCTGATGGAATTTTACGTCCGCCTGCTCGCTGATCTGCTCATCGGGGGCGTTCTCCATTTCCCGGAGAATTTCCTCAAAGGCCGCCAGATCCGCTTCACTGCGGTTCGATGCGGCAACGGATGCGCAGCCGGTCTCCAGCACGCGCCGGACCTCGAGCAGATGGCGCAGCGAAGCCGCGCGTCCTTCCCACAGGTCCGCGTAGAGCTGTCCCGGATGAACCGGCAGCGGATCGGCGGGCGGCTTACGCACAAACGTGCCTCCGCCCTGGCGGATATCCAGGAGCCCCATCGCTTTCAGGGCGCTAAGCGCCTCGCGTATGGTCGATCTGCCCACATTGTACTGGAGCCCCAGGTCCACGACCGAGGAGAGGCGGTCCCCGGGTTGAAGCGAGCCCTCGTCCATCTGCCGCTTCAAATCATTCATGACCCACTCATATTGTTTTAACGGCCGCTGCGGATTCATCGTTCAAGCGTCCCTCCGTTCTATGAATTACCAATCATCAATTCAGATAGAATGAATCATTGTTTTACTTGTTGTTTCTTGATCTAAGGGGAATAATTGTGTCAAAAATGTGACTTTCATAAATTCAATCTATATAGATTCATTTATTTTAGTGTATACTTGATCTCAATAAAAGTCATCAGATGACCTGACTAATTTATTCGCACTGATATCGATTCTGGAATATAAAGGAGTGTTTTCCTTGCTGCAGGAAGACGTAAAACGCGAGCTTATCGCCATTTTGGGCAGCTCTTATGTAAAGGATGATCCCCAGTCGCTGGTCACGCATTCGTATGACGGCACGCCGATGCTGCAGTCGCTGCCGGATGCGGTCGTGTATCCGGAAAACACCGGCCAGGTCTCCGAAGTGTTGAAGGTGCTGAGCCGGCACCGAATTCCGGTCGTCGGCCGGGGGGCGGGAACGAACCTGTGCGGTGGCACGGTGCCCGTTCAAGGCGGCGTCGTCATGGTCATGCACCGGATGAATCGAATCCTCGAGATCGATATGGAAAATTTGACGGCGATCGTTCAGCCTGGGCTGAATACGAAACAGTTCATTACGCATGTGGAGGAGCTCGGCCTGTTCTACCCGCCGGACCCGAGCAGCATGTCCATCTCGACCCTAGGCGGCAATATCGCCGAATGCTCGGGCGGTCTGCGCGGGCTGAAATACGGAACGACCAAGGATTACGTGATCGGGCTGGAAGCCGTCCTGGCGAACGGTGACATCATTCGGACCGGCGGCAAGCTGATGAAGGATGTGGCCGGTTACGATCTGACGAAGCTGCTGGTCGGTTCGGAAGGCACGCTGGCCATCATCACGGAGGCGACGCTGAAGCTGATTCCGCCGCCGAAGTACAAGAAGACGATGCTGGCGATGTACAAGGATTTGTACGGCGCGGCCCGTACGGTATCCAAAATCATCGAGAACCGGATCATTCCGGCTACCCTGGAAATTCTCGACCGTTCCACGATTCGGGTCGTGGACGATTATGCGAAGCTCGGGCTGCCGCTCGACATGGAAGCGATCCTGCTGATCGAACAGGACGGCGACATGGAAACCGTGGAGCGGGATATCGCGCTCATCACGGACATCTGCCGCAGCGAGCAGGCCGATCAGGTGAGCATTGCGGCGAGCGCGGAGGAGGCCGAGAAGCTGCTGACCGCCCGGCGCAGCGCGTTTACCGCGCTGGCACGGCTGAAGCCGACGACGATTCTCGAGGACGCGACGGTGCCGCGTTCCAAGATCGCGGATATGGTGCTTGAGATCAACCGCATCGCGAAGAAATATGACGTCCAGATCTGCACTTTCGGCCATGCGGGAGACGGCAACCTTCATCCGACGGCAACGACCGATGCGCGTAATCAGGAGGAAATTCACCGGGTGGACGAAGCGTTTGAGGAAATCTTTGAGGCGGCGATCCGGCTCGGGGGAACGATTACCGGTGAGCACGGGGTCGGTCTGGTCAAATCACCGTTCCTCGAATGGAAAGTCGGCGCAGCCGGAATGGAAGTCATGAAGGCGATCAAGCAGTCCTTTGATCCGCATAACCTGCTGAATCCGGGGAAAATGTTCGCGAAGGAAACGAGAAAACGGGTGGTGATCGACCGTGGGTAACGCGGTGAATGTGAAGGAGCGGGCGAATCCGCTCGCCGAGACGCTCCGGCTGCGCCTCGATGAGGACCAGCTGACCAACTGCATGCGGTGCGGCTTCTGTCTTCCGGCGTGCCCGACCTTTGCCGAGACGGGCATCGAGGCCGAGTCGCCGCGGGGCCGGATCGCTTTAATGAAGGCGGTCGCGGACGGCATCATGGAGCCGGATGAGGCGTTCGAGGAGCAGATGAACCACTGCCTGGGCTGCCGGGCCTGCGAGCCGGCATGTCCGGCGGGCGTCAAATACGGGCAGCTCATTGAACAGGCGAGGGACGCGATCGAGGATCACAAGCAGCATAAACCGCTGGTAAAGGCTGCACGTCATGCGGCGTTCAAAACGGTTTTTCCGCATCAGAAGCGGATGAAGCGCGTGGGCCGAGGCCTTGAGCTGTACCAGAAGTCGGGGCTGCGGAAAGTAGCGCGGTCCACCGGCATCATGAAGCTGTTTCCGAAGCATATCAGCGATATGGAGAAAATATTGCCCGAAGCCTCCGGCAAGGGCGTACTGGAGAAGATCGGCGCGTATCACCCGGCAAAGGGCGGGAGAATCGCCACTGCAGCGCTTTTCAGAGGGTGCATTATGGATGTGCTGTTCACGGACACGAACATTCATACCGTGGATCTGCTTACCGCAGCCGGCTTCGATGTGGTGATTCCGGCGGCGCAGAACTGCTGCGGCGCCCTGCATGCGCACAGCGGCGAGGCGGAAGGAGCTCGGGAGCTCGCCCGCGGCAACATCCGCGCCTTTAAAGAAGCTAATGTGGACTACATCGTCTCCAATGCGGGCGGCTGCGGGGCGATCCTGACCGAATACGACCATCTGCTGCATGAAGATCCGCAGTGGCGGGATGATGCAGCCTGGTTTGCCGAACGCGTCGTCGACGTCAGCGAGCTGCTCGTCCGTGCGGGCCGGAACTTGTGCTTCGGTGTCTCTTCGGTGGACCCTGCTGGGGAAAAGGATTCGAAGGTGAGAATCACCTACCAGGATTCCTGCCATCTGCGCAACGTGATGAAATCGGCGGACGCCCCGCGAGTATTGATGCGTCAAGTGGAAGGCGCCGAGTTTATTGAAATGAAGCACGCCGACCGCTGCTGCGGCTCGGCGGGTATCTACAACGTGACGCAGCCGGAGATGGCCGGCAGCATTCTGGATCACAAGATGGAGCACGTGGAAGCGACGCAGGCCCAGTATCTGCTGACCAGCAATCCCGGCTGCCTGCTCCAGATGAAGCACGGCATCGAGAAGGAAGGCCTCAGCGGCAGCATGAAGGCCGTCCATATCGTCGATTTTCTGCATGAGCGGCTGCAGGAGCGGCGGGAATAGGCAGCGGAATCATAAGGGAATCGGATTTCATAAGATCGAATTTGATGAGTCATATCGGAATTAGTAACCGAATCGATAAACAGCACATGGTCTAGGGGGATATCACGATGAATCAGGAACGGAAGATCGATCAGCTGATCAAGAGCATGAGCCTGCGGCAAAAAATCGGACAGATGTTCGTCTGCGGCTTTTGGGGAACGGAAATCAGCGAGGAGCTGCGGCAGTTCATCGGCACGCATCAGATCGGCGGCGTCATTTATTTCGCCCGCAATGTGAAGACGACGCAGCAGGTGGGCCGGCTAAGCCGGGACCTGCAGCAGGCGGCCGCGGCGTCGGGGACGCTGCCTTTGTGGATCTCTATTGATCAGGAAGGCGGAATGGTCGCCCGGATCACGGAAGGCGTCGCTCTGATGCCGGGAAATATGGCGCTGGCCGCCGCGGGCTCGGCGGACTGGGTGTACGAGTCGGCCCGCGTCAGCGGGGAGGAGCTGCGCTCCCTCGGCATCAACCTGAACTTTGCGCCGGTGCTCGACGTGAACAACAATCCGCTGAATCCGGTCATCGGCGTCCGTTCCTACGGAGAGTCCCCGGAAGCGGTAGCGGAGTACGGGACGCTTGCTTTCCGCGGCCTGCAGGACGTGGGCGTCGCGGCCACGGCGAAGCATTTTCCCGGGCACGGGGATACCGCGGTGGACTCCCATCTGGACCTGCCCACGGTTACCCACGACCGGCAGCGGATGGATGAGGTGGAGCTCGTTCCATTCAAAAAGGCGATCGCCGAAGGCATCGACGCGGTGATGTCGGCACATATTTATTTTCCGGCCCTTGAGCCGTCCAAGCTGCCGGTGACGCTGTCGCATGCCGTGCTGACCGGCCTGCTTCGGGAGGAGTTCGGCTACGACGGCATCGTCATGACCGACTGCATGGAAATGAAGGCGATCGCCGAGCATTACGGCACCGTCAAGGCTGCGGTGATGGCGGTCGAAGCGGGAGCGGACACCGTCCTGATCAGCCAGACCCCGCAGCTTCAGGTGGAAGCGATGGAGGCGCTGGAGCAGGCGGTCCGCTCCGGCCGGATCGCGGAGCGCCGGATTGACGCCTCCGTGCGCAGGCTGCTTGCGCTAAAGGCGAAGCGCGGACTGCTTGGGAGCCCAGCGGAGCTGGGGATGCTGCGGCTGGAGCAGGACGGGCTGGTTTCCGAAGACGCACATGGGCTGCAGGACGAGCAGGCCCGGTATGGCAAACAGGCAGCGTCCGGGCTGCAGGACAAGCGCCCCGGGAACGAAGCCCACATGGGACTGGCCCGCCGGATCAGCGAGGCAAGCATCACGCTGGTGCAAGCAGGGGAAGGCGTCCTGCCGCTGAAACGGCAGCGCACGCTGGTCATCTCGGTTGCGGCTGCCGCGCTGACGATTGCCGACGAGGCGATCGCGAGGACGGAAAGCCTGGGCAGCGCCCTGGCCGCACAGGGAATTGATGTGAGCGACCGTCAGGTGCCGCTGACCGAAGTGGCGGAGCAGGCGGTCCGCCTTGTAGAGGAAGCCCGCGGCGAAGTAGTGCGGCAGATCGTTGTGGGCACGTACAATGCGCAGTTTGACCCGGCACAGATCAAGTTAGTCCAGGATTTGCTCGCGCTTGGCAAACCGGTCGTGGTGGCCGCGCTGCGAAATCCGTACGATCTGATGAGTTTTCCGGAGGCGTCTGCGCTGGTTGCGTCCTACGAGAGCCGTCCGTTGGCGCTTGTGAGCACCGCCAAGGCGATCGCCGGCGCTATCCCTTTCAAGGGGCGCCTGCCGGTATCGGTAGGCGCATCGTACCCCGCCGGTTGGGGATTGCAGACGGACGTGTGAGAAGCAGGGACAGAGTTATTCTAAGACGGCGTTAGCCGTCTTTTTTTGTTCATGCACGCTTGCCGAATAAAGCCCGGAAAGTCGGCTAACACGGGTGGAAACTTTACTTTCAAGTCAAATCATTACTATAATAATCCTGTTACGCTTATAAGCGTGAGCAGCATGAGGCATGAATCACAATGGAGGAGACACCGATATGGAACTGTTTAGCGCAATGGAACAGTACGATTATGAGCAGCTTCTTTTTTGTCAGGACAAGTCGTCCGGACTCAAAGCGATCATTGCGATTCACGATACGACGCTCGGGCCGGCACTGGGCGGGACCCGGATGTGGACTTACGCTTCTGAGGAAGCCGCGATCGAAGACGCATTGCGCCTGGCTAAGGGGATGACCTATAAGAACGCCATTTCAGGCCTGAACCTGGGCGGAGGCAAAACCGTCATCATCGGCGATCCGAAAAAGGATAAGAACGAAGCGATGTTCCGGGCCTTCGGGCGATACATACAAGGATTGAACGGCCGCTATATAACGGCAGAGGACGTCGGCACGACAGTGGCCGACATGGATATCATTCATCAGGAGACGGACTTTGTTACCGGGATCTCCCCGACCTATGGCTCGTCGGGCAATCCGTCGCCAGCGACGGCCTACGGCGTATACCAAGGCATGAAGGCCGCGGCCAAGGAAGCCTTCGGCTCGGACTCGCTGGAAGGCCGTACGGTTGCGGTACAGGGTGTCGGCAACGTGGCGTCCCACCTGTGCGAGTATTTGCATCAGGAAGGCGCCCGGCTGATCGTGACCGATATTAACGAGGAGGCGGTAAGCCGTGCGGTGGAGAAGTTTAACGCCACAGCGGTGGCGCCGGGGGATATTATCGGCGTTGACTGTGATATTTTCTCCCCTTGTGCGCTGGGCGCTATCATCAATGATGAGAGCATTCCGAAGCTGAAGGCAAAGGTAATAGCCGGCTCGGCCAACAACCAACTGAAAGAAGCCCGGCACGGAGACCTGATTCACGAGCTGGGCATCGTTTACGCGCCGGATTACGTCATTAACGCCGGCGGCGTCATTAATATCGCCGACGAGCTGAACGGCTATAACAAGGACCGCGCCTGGAAGCAGATCAGCGGGATCTATAACAGCATTTCCCGCATCTTCGACATCTCCCGGGATGCTGGCATCCCGACGTATGCCGCCGCGGACCGGCTTGCGCTCGAGCGCATCGAAACGCTCAAAAATACGCGCAGCCCGTTCCTGCAAAACCCGCATCATGTGCTGAGCCGACGCCTTGGGCGTTAAGCGAGCACTTGCCGGAATCGTAGCCGGGAACCGCTCAGGTTGGTGGGGAAAACACATCAACCTGCAAGCACTAAAAGGCATACCTACGGGGAACCGCCCGTAATAAACACCAAAAAGCGTACCACACGGACTTTACCGTACGGTACGCTTTTAGTATTTCTAAACCTCCGGGGGCCGGGGATTCAAGGCGGGTGCTGCCCGCCCCAATCAGCCCTCCAGCTTGAAGCGGTCGATTTTCTCCTGCATGTCTACCGCCATCTTCGACAGGCTGTTCGCCGAAGACGAGATTTCCTCCATGGACGCCAGCTGCTCCTGGTTCGCGGCGCTCACGCGCTCGAACGACGCGACCGTGTTGCGCGAAATGCTGGCCACCTCCTGCACAGAGGCGGACACTTCCTCGCTGCTTGCGGACATCTGCTCGGTGACGGCGGAAATGTCCTGGATCTGGTCGGTGATCTGCTTGGCGGATTTTTCGATATTAGCAAAAGCTTCGAGCGCTTCTGCCGTGACTTCCATCCCTTGATCCACATCGGACTGCACTTTATGACGCATCACGTTATACGCGTCAGTGATCAGCATCGTCATCTCCTGGATCGTGTGCTGGATTTCCTCTGCCGTGAGGTTCGACTGATCCGCCAGCTTGCGGACTTCCTCGGCGACGACGGCGAAGCCGCGTCCATGCTCGCCGGCCCGTGCCGCTTCGATCGCAGCGTTCAGGGAGAGCAGGTTGGTCTGTTTAGCCACTTCGGAGATCGCCGTGCTCATCGCGGCGATGCTTGCGCTGTGGTCGTTCAGCTTCTCGATCAGCGCCGCGGACTCGTGCGTGGACTTCTTGATCGTGTCCATCTGCGTGCTGACCAGCTGAACCTTCCGGCTGCCGGCGTGCACGTCTTCTTCCGTACGGTTCGACGAATCGACGATGGTGCTGGCCGATTCGGCAATACGCTGGATACCGCTGGCCATTTCCTCCATGGTGCGCGCGCTCTCCTGCGCGGCGACGGCCTGGTTGTTGGCCTCCTGGGCCGAATCCGTCATCATATTGGAGACGAATTCGACGCTCTGCGCGTTCTGCTCCGTGCTGGCCGTCAGCTCTTCGCTCGAGGCCGCCAGCTGGCTGGAGGTTTCCGACATGTCCAGCACCATCCGGCGCAGCGAGTCCACCATGGCATTGTAATTATGAGCCAGGTCTCCGATTTCGTCCCTCCGCTTCGTCATGACGCGGTCGTTCAGATACCCTTCGCTCACGCGTTTCGCCGAACGGTTCAGCTGCTCGATCGGACGCGTGATGCTGCGGATGATGAAGAACATGACGATCAGCGCGGCAATGACGGCGATCACCAGAACGATGGCCGATGTCCAGAAGATCGGCGTCGTCGCTTCCGTATATTCGCTCTCCGGAAGGATGCCGACGATTTTGAAGCCGGTCAGCTCGTTGGTCACGAAATAGCCGCGCTGGCCAACGCCATTGAGCGGGTTGGTGTAGTTGAGCAGCCCTTCACTTTTACCTTGCATCGTTTTAAGCTGGTCGCCGACAAACTTGGAACCAACCTTCTCGGCCGGGTGCGACATCAGCAGACCGTTACGGTCAACTAAGTAGATGTAGCCCTCGTTGCCAAGGTGCACCTGCTTCACGATATTGTTGATGTTCCCGATGCTCAGGCTGATGTTGATAACCCCTTTGCCGTCGGGCAGCGTTTTGGAAATGGCGATCGCATAGTTTTTCGTCGTAGCTGAAATTGCCGGATCGTCGACAACGGCCTGTCCCTTGTTGTTCATGGCCAGCTTATACCAGTTGCGGGTTCGTGGATCGAAGGTCTGGACACCCGGGTCCGGGGATTTCATCCACGATCCGTTATCGGTGCCGATCGAGACGATTTCGATTTCCGGATGCTGCGCTTTAAAATCGTCAATCAGGATTCGGGTCTCCACCGAATGATTTTCGATGTCGGCATACGTGATCTGATTGCTGAGCTGCTTCACGTTGGACAGCTGCATTTCAACCATGGTGTTGATCAGTTTGTCGAGCAGCATGACGCTTGATTTCGTGGTGTCCTCCATTTTGTCCTGAAGCTGTGCTTTGGCGCTGTTTACGGCGAAGACGGCAAGCACAATGGTCGGGATAATGAGCATGAGACAGATGAAGAGCATCAGTCTGCTTCTGAGCTTTTTAATGTTGAAAAGCCCGGATATTTGCTTAAGTAGCTTGTTCAAACGAGATTCCCCCTGCAGTCGATATAGGTCTAAAGTTCCGGCAGCACCTGTGTCAACAGGCGCAGCGCTTAAAAGAGCAGCTCCGGGCGGGCGTATTTGCCGATCCGCGAGAATCCGTTCAAAAGGTATGTAATCGATGTGAATGGATTCATCCGTTCCGGCGGAGGGCATCCCGTGAGCGGAAAGGTATTCCGACCGGTTTTAGTTCCTATTCTATATTTCGACAAGTATCCCCGATATTTTCATATCTTTATTTCATAAATCGGCAATTTTCTTCTGAAAAAATGAAATGAGAAACCATTCATTTCCTGTTTTTTTCTGGATAGGTAGAACGAACTATGCGGATGGCACCAATTATATGATGCATGAGGTTGGTTTTTATTGGATAACATCTGGTTGTCCGATTAAGAGTAGGGCTTGCGGCGGGAAGGGGCAGGGATGGAAGTCCCCCAGAAGAATGCTTGTCGATATACGCGAAAAGATCATAAAAAATCAAACCTTTTTCGTCAAAATCCTCCGTTGTCAGAAGGGAGCCGGCCCCCATATAATGATGGAAACAGATTATCGATAATCGATAATCACGGGAGGGATGATGGAACGCAAGTTAACGAAGCTATCGACCGACCGTTTTGAAAACGGTTACCTGACTGCCGTTGCGTACGTGTTGGTCAAATCTGCAGTCATGGATGATCGGCGAATGGAGACTGAGAGTCATGTCAAACAGCAGTTACTTCCCTTTGGGGAATTCCATCAGCGAACAGATTTATTTGACGCTTAAGCGCGAAATTATCGCAGGCGAGCTGCCGCCGGGAACACGGCTCATCGTGCTGGACATCGCGGGTAAATTTCAGGTCAGTCAGGCGCCTGTGCGCGAAGCGTTGGAGAGGATGAAGCAGGAAGGGTTAATCAACGGCATTCCGAATAAAGGGTCGGTCGTTTCCAATATTACGTCGAAGGAGATCAGAGATATTTTCGTGCTCCGTGAAATTATTGAGGGTTACGCTGTCCGAACGACCATGCCGACTCTATTGGAGGATGATTACGAGCAATTGGAAATGATTATCCGGTCGATGGAAGAAGCCGTCGGGCGCAATGACACGCTGGGCATCCTCGAGCTGGATATGGATTTTCATGGATTTTTCTACAAGCGCTGCGACAATCAGGCTATTCTGGAGCTCTGGAACCATATGAGGACGAAGGTGATGCGCTTTATGGCCATCTCCAATCGTCATCACACGACGGATTTGCTGGCCGAGTGGCACCGGCGGCTGATTACCGTTCTCCAGACAGGGGACGGGGACGCGGCTGAGGAGGCTTTTATCGAGCATATGCATGCCTATAAATTCATCCATATGGACTAGAACCATGCCTCTCGTTCGTTATCCTTTCACAAAGGGGAAATGAAGCATGTTAAATGAACGTTTCGTGTTCGATGACCAGGATGTTATGACTTGGATGAGGGACCGCCTGCTAAGGCACCTCATTTCCGGCAAAGCGAATATGAAGGGGGAACTGAAGGAAAGCCTGTCCAGGCTTCGCTTGAACCCGTACTATACGTTTCCCGCCATTGCGTTATTGGAGCCAACCGCTCCCTATGACCATGAGCGTGACCGCTTGGCATATCTTGAGAACATGCGCGGCGATCTTCAGGAGCGCGTGCCGGAAGGGAGCGTCGTCTTTCTGGACGAGGAAGGGAGAATCGGGCTGCTGTTTTCCTGGGTATCCAAAGAGGTTTTGGTCCGGGTGCAATCCATGCTCCAAGAACGGTTCCCCCATCCGGTGAACATTGGAGTAGGTAAGCCATGCAGTCACTTGAGCGACATCCATCTCTCTTACCGGCAGGCTTCGGCTGCACTGGAAAACAAGTTTTACCGCGGGACGGGTCAAATCATCCATTACAGCGAAATCCGCCGGATGGAGCTGGTCGGGCGCTACCCGGCCGATAAGGAGAGAAAGCTGTACGCCAGCTTCCGTTCGGCCGCTACGGAGGCGGAGATCGCGGAGGCGGTGGACCAGTTTTATGCCGCGCTGCTGGAAAAAGGCCCGATCGACGTTACGAGCATGTATGAGCTGACAATCCGGATGCTGGTCGGTATCGAAAAAAGGGTGATTGCCGACGAAGGGAATGGAGGCGCTTACAAACCGTTTGAAGCGACGTCGCTGGTGAAGATCGGCACGCTGGAGGAGCTGAAGCGCTACGTCACCCGGTTTCTGACCGGCCTGTGGGAAGTCTTTTCACCCACACTTAAAGAGAGCCACCGCAGCCTGATTAAAAAGACCATCCATTACATGGAGCAGGAATGCCAGTATGCTTCGCTGCAGAGCGTTGCGCAGAAGGTGTTCATTACGCCGACTTATTTGAGCCTGCTCTTCAAGACGAACACCGGCAAGACGTTCATTGAGCACCTGACTGAAATCCGGATCGACAAGGCCAAGGATATGCTGCGGACTACCCATTACAAAAACTATGAGGTTGCCGAAAAGGTCGGTTACCAGGATTCCCGCTACTTCAGCCAAATTTTTAAAAAGAAGGTCGGTGTCTCCCCCAGCGAGTACCGGGAGTCGATCTGCAAATAGGCAGCGAAAAAAAAGGAGCAGGCATTCAGCCCGCTTCCTTTTTTTTGTGGAAACCCGTTACAGCCGCACGTCGCTCCGCGGACCGTCGAGCTCGTTTTTTCGCGCTTCCGCAAGCTCGGACTCCCAGTTCAGATGCCGGTACTCGGCGGCGGCCTCATCGCTTTCGAACCACCGGGTGAAGTCCTCCCACAGCGCCGTGGTCCAGGAGGCGTCGATCTGCGCAGTGGAATAGACGCCTTCTTTGAGCCGGACGAAGCCGAAGATGTCCCGCACCTGCGATTTCTCCGCCTGCACGGCCGTCAGCTCGGCCAGATGGGGAGGGATGAAGATGACGCCGGCCGGCGTACCCAGTACGACGTCGCCCGGCAGGCAGATCGCCTTGCCGATCCGGGTAGGCACGTTCATGCCCACCATGGTGACTTCGCCGATGGCCGTCGGGTCGCTTCCTCGGTAATAGACGTTGATGTTCTTGATTTCGGACACCTGCTGATTGTCGCGGATGCCGCCCCAAATCACGGCCCCGCCGCGCTTTGTACGGGTGGAGATCGCCGTCGAGAGGTTGCCGCCGACGTAGGTGCCGAGGTGGACTTTATCGAACATATCGACCACGACGACGTCATCTTCAACCAGGGAATCGATCACCCACTGGTTGAAGAAGCCGCTGCGGCCTTCCTGTTCATGCCCGTAGTTCAGCAGCGTCTCATGCAGATCTGGCCGCTGCGGTACCATGACCGCGGTGACCGCGCGTCCCACCATGACCTGGTCGGGATGCACGATTTTGAAGTCCCCTTCAAACTGGAATTTGTAACCCCGGTGCCAGAGCGGCCCCCACGCTTCTTCCAGCGTAATTTTGCGGATTCTTCTCAGCACGTCTTCGGGCACCTTCGGCCGTCCGTTCTCGAACCGCTCGCCCTTCCACTGCGGCGTCAATTGAATGATATCTTCCGGATTGTCAAATTTCATTCCAAAATCCCTCCTCGATCTATGGATGCTTTCGAACCTAGTGCTTGATTCCATTGTTAAGGACGGCTTCCGTTTTGTCGATGTGACTTTCTTAAGATCATCGAATTTATAAATTTTCAGCAGAACTGAACCATTCGGTCATCGCAAAGCTTATCTATGACATTCTCCAGATCTTAAACCAATCAGCTGCTTCCCGGCACTCCGCAAATCTCAAATCAATCTGTCTTTTCTCCGCACTGTTCATTTTGAAATAGCATTCATACATTCTCAGTCCTTATCCTACGGACATATTCTTGTTATGTCTTACAAAAGATGGACACGACACTATATTCTTCTGCGGGCGGCTTAAAAGAAAAAGTCTCTACATCTTGTATTAACATCTGGATTCCAACTGATATATGGGACAATGACGGAGAGCAAAGATAGAGTGCATTTGTCCACCTTTTGGAAGACAACATCGCAATCTGTTCGTTGTCAGTAAACAAACTCCTGGAACGATACCAATCTAAGTTTTGTTCGTTATAAGTAAACCAACACCATTGAAAGATACATCTAAGGTTTCTCTTATAAGTAAACCAACTTCTATGAAGGATACATCTGAAGTCGTTCTTATAAGTAGACAAAAGAAAAACTTCAGATAGATGCGGTCTGTCTTCTTTGAAATTACGTCGATAGACGTTTTTCTTTTGACATTTTCGGAAGCGATCATCATTTTTTCCACCAGACGTTGGAAGGACCGGGGAGAGGCGCAGACGGATTTTAAAAAAACAAACATTATCGTAAAATCGTCGCCTTTAATCATGAAACCGCTTTCGAATAAAGTAGTACTACAAACATTTTTATGATTTGGAATGCAAGAGGGGAGGAAATGAAAAGGATGGTTGCAGAAACGAAAACGACAGCCGAAGCGGAGAAGACCCGACGCGCCGTCCGAAAGCGCATAAAGACCGGGGACACCCATTTGGCGGGTTACATTTTTATTTCCCCGTGGCTCATCGGCTTTTTGCTGCTTACGCTGTGGCCTATCGCCCAATCGTTTTATTTGTCCTTTACCGACTACTCGCTGCTGGAAGACCCGGTCTGGGTCGGAACCGAAAACTACGTCAACATTTTTACGAATGATTCGACCTTTACCAAATCACTCGGCGTCACCTTCTTGTTCGTCTTGTTCTCCGTGCCGCTGAAGCTGTTCTTCTCGCTCCTCGTGGCCATGGCGCTGAATCAGAAGCTTAAAGGCATGAACCTGTACCGGACGGCCATCTATTTTCCTTCGCTGATCGGCGGAAGCATTGCGGTGGCAGCCCTGTGGCGCAACATGTTCGGCCTCGACGGCTATATCAACCAGGTGCTCGCCTGGTTCGGCATCCAGGGCGTGGGGTGGATTTCCAATCCCGACACTTCACTTGGCACACTTATTCTTCTGAACACATGGCAGTTCGGCTCGACGATGGTCATCTTCCTGGCCGGCCTGAAGCAGATCCCGCAAGAGCTGTACGAATCCGCGGCCGTAGACGGCGCCGCAAAGATCCGCCGGTTCATCAGCATTACGCTGCCGATGCTGTCTCCCGTCATGTTTTTTAACCTGATCCTCGGCGTCATCGGCTCCTTCCAGACCTTTACCTCCGCATTTATCATTACGAAGGGCGGTCCGGTCAACTCCACTTACGTGTATGCCTTGTATTTATACGAGAAGGCGTTCAAGCATTACCAGATGGGATATGCCTCGGCGCTGGCCTGGATCCTGCTCGCCATTGTTGCACTCTTGACCATCGTGAACTTCGCCGCATCCCGCTACTGGGTATTCTACGAATCGGAAGGAGGGGGAACGAAGTGAAGCTGAAGTCCAAGGTAACGAATCATCTGTTTCTGTCCTTGTTCTCGCTTCTCATGCTGTACCCGGTTATCTGGTGGGTCGGCGCCTCCCTGAAAAAGACCGAAGAGCTCAGCCTGCCGACGATCTGGCCCAAGACGCCGATGTGGGAAAATTACAGCAAGGGCTGGCATTTCTCCAGCGAGTACACGTTCGCCCACTTCTTCGGCAATTCGCTCCTGATGGAGGTCGGCAACGTCTTCGGCGGGGTGCTGACCGCCGCCATCGTCGCTTACGGCTTCGGCCGGCTGAGCTTCAAGCTGCGGGGCTTCTGGTTTTCCATCCTGCTGCTGACGATGATGCTGCCCGGACAGGTAACGATCGTTCCGCAGTATATTCTCTTTAACAAGCTGGGCTTTGTGGACAGTTACGTGCCGCTGGTGCTGCCGCATTTCTTCGGCGGCGGAGCGTTCTTCATCTTCCTTCTGGTCCAGTTTATCCGGGGCATTCCCCGGGACCTCGACGAGGCGGCGAAAATCGACGGCGCGTCGGTGTATGGCATCTTCCTTCGGATCATTTTCCCGCTGATCAAGCCGGCGCTCATGACGGTCGCGATTTTCACCTTTATCTGGAGTTGGGACGATTTCTTCGCGCAGGTGCTGTACATCAGCTCGGTCGAAAAGTTTACGGTCGGCCTGGCACTGCGGATGTTCATCGACCAGTTCGATATCCAATGGGGACAGCTGCTCGCCATGTCGCTGTTGTCCGTCCTCCCGTCCATGCTTATCTTTTTATTTGCGCAAAAGCATTTTGTCGAGGGGATCGCGACGACCGGCCTCAAAGGTTAGCTTGCAGCGGTACTAAGGTTCACGAAACAATCGGCTGAAACAAAACGAAAGGGGAATCGGAAGATGAATAACATGAGACGGATGAGCCTTGTCTCTCTCCTGCTGGCGCTGCTCTTCGCGATCACGGCCTGCAGCGGGGGCGGAAACGGAAGCGGAAGCGGGAGCGGAAAGACGCTGAGCATCATGTGGTGGGGCACGGACGAACGGCACGAAGCGACCAAAAAAGCGCTGGACCTGTACACGCAGCAGCATCCGGACGTAAAATTCAAACCGGAATATATGGCTTGGGACGCCTACTGGCAAAAGCTGCCGACGTTGGCGGCATCGAAAACGATCACCGATGTCCTTCAGATGGACGCCGCCTATTTGCAGGAGTACGTCAGCCGGGGGCAGTTGGAGGATTTGTCCGATATCGACCTGACCGGCATCGTCGATCCCGGCGTCATTGAGAATTTGAAGATCGGCGGCAAGCTGTACGGCATTCCGCTCAGCCAGAACGCGCAGGGGATCGCCTTCAACAAGGAGGATCTGGCGAAATACGGCATCCCGCTGCCGCATAAAGATTGGACGTACGACGAGTATTTCCAATGGGCGAAGGACGCCCGCGCCAAGCTGCCGGAAGGCAAGTATCCGATCGGCGACACGACGTCATGGGACGGCTTCAACTACTACCAGACGTCGATGGGCAAGCCGCCGATCATGGCCGACGGAGGCAAAACGTTCACGCTGGACAAAGATCTGTTCATGAAGTTCTACCAAACCTATGAACAGTTCCGCAAGGACAAAATCGTGCCTCCGGCGGACCAGGCGGCCTCATTCCTGGAGAACGACCCGCAGGCGGATCCGATGGCTTCCGGCGTCGTCATGACCCGGGGAGCGACAACCGGTTCGGTCAGTGCGCTGGAGCAGCTCATGCCGGGCAAAGTGGGCGTCGTTAATATGCCGACCGGTCCCTCCGGCGGTGGCTGGGCACAGTCTACTATTTTCCTGAGCGTCAGCGCGAATTCGAAAAACAAGGAAGAGGCAAAAAATTTCGTCAAATGGTTCGTGACGGATAAGGAAGCGGGAAAAACACTTGGACTGACCCGCGGTATTCCGATCAATCCGGAAATTTACAAGGAGCTCGAGCCGAACTTGGAAGCGAAGGATAAGCTCGGCAAAGAGATTTACGATCAGTCCGTCGACAAGGCGCTGCCGTTCTACTCGCCGGCTCCCGGATTTACGGAATGGGTGGACGCCTACAAGAAAGAGATGGATGCGGTCACATTCGGCCAGCAGAGCCTGGAGCAGGCCTTCGACAAGATCGACAAGCTTGGCAAAGAACTCGCGGCCAAAGCAGGAAACTGAGCCGGGGAATTAGCGCCTTTCGGGAAACAGAGTTCCCGAAAGGCGACTGTCTGTAACGTATCTTGTTAAGGTTCCGTTGAACTGGAAGCATCGCGGGTCAGCGGCAATATCCATCCGCGCGGACACCGCAGGAAGAAGCTGCTCTGTTCGTGAGACGGGGCTGCTGTTATCCTGAATTGTATTCTAATTTTTATGAGAATGTTATGAGAACGTTTATTCGAAAGAGGTGTTCATTCCATGCAACTGGCGGAGTTTTTCTCTTCGCAGCCGAGCCGGCTGTGGCATTTGGCGAAGCAAATGAACGTGAACTATGCGGTCGGCGGCCTGCCGTGGGAAGAGAAGTCGGAGAAGCCGTGGGATCTGATGCCGCTGATCCGCATGAAGCAGCGGTACGCCGACTTCGGACTGACGCTGTCCGTCATCGAATCGATGCCGCCGAGCAACAACATCAAGCTCGGGACGCCCGGCCGCGATGAGGAGATTGAGATTTTCCAGCAGTTCATCGTCAACATGGGTGCGGCCGGTATTCCCGTGCTCTGCTACAATTTTATGGCGCAGTTTAACTGGTTCCGCACCTCGACGACGACCCGCACGCGTGGAGGGGCGCTTGTATCGAGCTATGACCACAGCCTGATGGCGGATGCCCCGCTGACGGAAGCCGGCATCGTCTCCGAAGCGCAGCTGTGGGAGAACCTGCACTATTTCCTGGAAAAAATCGTGCCTGTCGCCGAATCCGCCCAGGTCAAGCTGGCGCTCCATCCGGACGATCCGCCGATCTCACCGATCCGCGGTGTGTCGCGGATTCTCACGAGCGCGGCTGCGCTGCAGCGGGCGATCGATCTGGTGCCGAGCGCGTACAGCGGCATGACGATGTGCCAGGGAACGTTGGCAACGGCGGGCGAGGACATTCCGGCGGTCATCCGCCAGTTCGCCGGGCAGAAGAAGCTGTTCTTCGTTCACTTCCGCGACGTCAAGGGTACGCCGGAGAAGTTCGAGGAGACCTTCCATGACGACGGCAAGACGGATATGCTCGAGGCGATGAAGACCTATTACGAGGTCGGCTACGACGGGCCGGCGCGACCGGATCATGTGCCGACGATGGAAGGCGAAGACAATACGAACCCGGGTTATGAGCTGCTCGGCCGCCTGTACGGCGTCGGCTATATTACCGGACTGATGGAAGCGGCGGCCAAGATGAGCCGGGCTTCGGTGACGAACTAAAATCTGTCATCAAATCGCAGTCGACCGCTATAGGCGATGAGTTCCAGACAGGCACGGATCCATGGGTCCGTGCCTGTTTAGATTTGACTGGATGCTTCTTCCCAGACTTAATCCATTCTTAATCTTTTTCTTTAATGTATCTTAAGGCTTCATTCTTATTGTTGAACTAGGATTATTTATTTCACCAATAGGAAGGTGATTTCATGTTCAACAATCGGAACGCACTTACCCATTGGAAAAGGCTGGCCGCTGTCATGACACTATCCGCCTTGCTCTTGACGGTTTCACAAAACGTCCAAGCCCAAGGCCCAGCCGCCGAATCCGGAGGAAGAGAAGGCAGCCCCGATACGCCTGGCTCTGCCCGTACCGACAGGGGAGGATTCTTTAGGTAAGGTGGACCTTCACCTGGTGCAGAAGGACCGGTCCGATCCTTGGGTTAAAGGGAAAAGCAGGGAACTGATGGTAAGCGTGTGGTATCCTTCACTGCCTGGCGGGGAGTGTAAGCCGGCGATGTACCTGCAGCCCGCCGCCGCAGCACATTTCAGTCAGAGCATCAATCCTGCCGTAGGCATAGGTCCAGATCAGATCGATTGGACGAATGTCGATACGCATGCTTGTACCGGGGCTAACGTCAAGACTCAAGCGGGGGAACGTCCCGTTGTGCTGTATTCGCCAGGTTTTGCGGTTTCACGGCAATTCGGTACCGTCCTGTTCGAAGAGCTGGTCAGCGCGGATATGTCGTTGTCACGGTAGATCATACATACGAGGCATCTGAAGTCGAGTTTCCGGGCGGACGCATCGAAGTGCAGACACTGCCGGAAACCGACAGCTTACGATTAATGAATACCGTGATGTCGACGCGTGTTCAAGATATCCAGTTTGTGTTGGATGAGCTGGCTGCCCTGAAAGCGGGCGGTAATCCGGATGCGGACAAGCGCCGGCTGCCGGAACATCTCGATCAAGTCCTTGATCTGTCCAAGGTCGGCGTGTTCGGGCATTCTGCGGGCGGTTTTACCGCGGCTGAGCTGATGTATTCGGACAAACGGATTTTGGCCGGAGTCAATATGGAAGGCGATCTTCTGCTGGGGAACGGGCTGTCTCCGGTCGCGAAGGGCGGCTTGAACCGGCCGTTCATGTTTCTGGGCTCAAGCGTTAACGGCGAACCGTGGACCCATGAAACGTCTCCGTCATGGAAGTCGTTCTGGGTTCACTCGAAGGGGGCGAAGCTGGATTTGAATGCTCCTGCAGCCCGGCATTTTTCGTTTACCTATTATCAGTTCATCCTGCCTATGCTTCAAAATAAGATGGATCTTCCGGTGCAGGTCGTCGATGAAATGGACGGAACGGTTGATCCCGCCAGGATGATCTCGGCTGAGCGGGCGTACCTCGCTTCATTTTTCGATCAGCATTTGCGGGGGATACCGCAGCGCCTGCTCCAGCTGCCGGAATCTCCGTACTCCGTGTTTCATCTCGTTCATGGCAAAGGGGAAGAGGAAGTAAGAGAAGCCCATAAATAACGTCTTCTCACGCGACTGCCTGTCGTCATTCATACGAGAAAAAACCACCCGCACAGCGTTCCGCCGTGCGGGTGGTTCATATTGCCGCCGCTGTCAGCTCCACAGCCGGTCGTTGGAATAAAACTTGTTCCACTGGTCGGTCGACTCCCAGACGCCGCCGATCTCCGGGTGGACATGTTCTTCGAGCACCTCGTCGTTCAGATCGTCGATGCCGAGACCGGGCGCGTCTGTCAGCGTGATGTATCCGTTCTGGACGAGTTTGTCTGGCAGCCTGCTGCCGATAACGATGTCATCCCACCAATCTACTTCGCAGGAATGGTATTCGAGCGCCAGGAAGTTTTCGGTCGCGGCGGCGACATGGGCGGCCGCCAGGCAGGCGATCGGACTCTCCGCCATATGGATCGCCATCGCGACGCCGTAATCCTGGGCCATGTCGCCGATTTTCTTCGTTTCCAGAATGCCGCCGGTGGTCAGGACGTCGGGATGGATGACGGAGACGCCGCCCGCTTCGAGCAGCGGCTTGAAATTCTCCTTCAGATAAATGTCCTCGCCCGTGCAAATCGGCGTGGTGACGGCCCGGGACAGCTGGGCGTACTGCTGCGTATACTGCCAAGGAATCATGTCTTCCATCCAGGCCAGGTTGAACTTGTCGATGCGCCGGCCCAGCTTGATGCAGTCCTGAAGCCCGATATGGCCGAAATGGTCGATGGCGAGCGGCACCTGGTAGCCAATGACGGAGCGGACGTCCGCGACGTACTGCTCGAGCATATCGAGTCCTTTTTCCGTGACATGAATGCCGGTTAAGGGATGGGGGATGTTGTAAATATCGTAGTGGCGGTTCGTAATTTCCCGCAGCTCGTCTTCCGACAATCCGTCGAAGTTCTGATTATAGCGGCGCTTCGACTTTTCCCTCATCTCTTCGAGGAAACCAAGCGGAGCGCTCAGCGTGCCAGGCTCATTGATAATCTGTCCGATGCCGAGGTCCATCTTCAGAAAGGTGAAGCCGGCGTCCATCCGTTTCTTCAGCGCTTCGCCCATCGCCTTGCCGGTATCTTTGCCGACAACTTCCGTATCGCAGTACATGCGGATTTTATCGCGGAATTTACCGCCAAGCATCTGATAGACCGGCACTCCGTAGGCTTTGCCGGCCAGGTCCCACAGCGCGAGCTCGATTCCGCTGACGCCGCCACCTTGGCGGGCATGGCCGCCGAACTGCTTGATCCGCCGGAACAGCTTGTCGATGTTGCAGGGATTTTCGCCGAGCAGGCGGCTCTTCAGCATGAGGGCATATACTTTGTCCGCACCGTCGCGGACCTCCCCGAAGCCGACGAGTCCCTGGTTGGTATATACCTTGATCAGGCTGCTGTGAAAAGGCCCCCCGACGATATCGGTGAAGCGGATGTCCGTAATCTTCAGCTCCGAGGGTCTCGAAGCCGTGCTTACATGGGCCAGCGTTTGCTCGTAAGATTCTTTGTTAATCATGAAATCACTCCCCCTATTGGATGGTTCCGTTACAGCAGCATGCTTCCGCCGTCCAGTCGGATGGCGGAGCCCGTCAAATATTCGCTTTCGTCCGAGGCGATGAAGGCCGCGAGCCTGGCGACATCGAGCGGGACGCCGACGCGTCCCATCGGGAACTTGGTCAGCTGGCGCTTGCGCCGCTCCTCCAGCTTCTTCTGCGCGTCGGGATCGTCCGCTAATATGCGCTCATATTTGCCGACGTCGACGGCTCCCGGCTCGATCATATTCACCGTGATGCCGTACGAGGCCAGCTCGATGGCGCTCTCCCTTCCAAGCATCCGGATCGCGCCTTTGGTCATCGCGTAGACGGGGTCAAAGTCGGTCGGCCGCTTCGCATGCACCGAAGAGATGAGAATGATGCGGCCGGCGCCTTTTTGCTTCATGGCCGGAACGACGGCCTGAATGCACTGCCAGTAGCCTTTTACGTTCGTATCCATCATCCGGCCGAACGTCTCTTCATCATGCTTGAACAGGTCGTAGTTCAGCTGCACAGCGGCATTGTTGACCAGGATGTCGATACCGCCGCCGCGATTCTCGACCTCCCTTACCATCGCGGCAATCTCGTCCTGCCTGGCGACGTCCGCCTGCACGATGAAGCAGTCCCCGCCGGCCTCGTCGATTTGCCGCTTCGTTTCAAGGGCGCCGGCCTCGCTGCGGTTATAGTGGACCGCTACGCTTGCGCCTCTGCGTGCGAACTCGAGCGCAATCCCCTGGCCGATGCCGGTTCCCGCTCCCGTCACCAGGGCGACCTTGCCTGCCATGCTCATGGCGAATCGCCTCCCTTTGGCCGTTTCATTTTATGGTCCATATAGTGCAGCAGGAAGCCTCCGTCCAGCCGGAGATCCGCGCCGTTCAAGTAGCGGGCTTCCTCGGAAGCGAGAAAGCCTGCGGCTTGGGCGATATCCTCAGCGCTTCCCAGCTGTGCGCTCGGCACCTTGGTTTCGTAGCTGTGATACAGCGTCGTCAGCGAGCTGCAAAAGCGTTCATCGTCGCCTTGGACGGGACCCGCTTCAATCGTGTTGACGCGGATGCCGTGCCGCCCGAGCTCCAGTGCCGCTTCCTTCGCCAGCATTTTTACGGCTCCCTTGGACGCGCTGTAGACAAAGGACGAGCCAGTCGGCTTCTCGGCATGGATCGACGAAACAAAAACGATGCAGCCCGACTCCCGGGATGCCATCGCCTTACCTGCAGCTTGTGTGCACAGAAAGGCGGACTTCGCATTCGCATTCATCACTTCGTGAAACAGCGCTTCCGAGCAGTTCTCGACGGAAGCGGGAGCGAGCAGATCATGATTGTGGATGAGGACGTCCAGTCCGCCGAGCTCCCGCTCCGCGGTCTCGATCAGCTGGCTCGCGTTCGCTCCGATGCTCAGGTCGAGGCTCGTCACGATGACGCCCGCGCCTGCAGTCCGGGCTGCAGCGATTTCAGCCGCCGCCTCAGCGCCGCCGGATGCGCTGTTCAGCACGAGATGGGCCCCGCCGGCCGAAAAACGCCGGATCAATGCTCTGCCAACAGGAGTGTCTGCGTCCGTGATCAGGACGACTTGTGCAGAATGATTCATAAATCACCTCCGGATAGGGCGATACCTATGGCTGTCGATACGTTCAACTTCATCATAAAAGGTTGGCGCTGCCGGCTTCGAGATGTGAATCTTATGATTTTGTTTGATTTTTTTCAAAAGGGGAGGGAAGGGAGATTGCGAACCAGCCTTAGCGGCCAATTCTGAACCGGAAGCAAGAAAAAAGCGGCTCCCGGAGCGAATGCGGCCCTGTACGGGAAGCCTACGCAAGCCGGTTGCCGCTTGTTCGGACCATGCTTTTAGTCTAATGCCTAATTTGGGGAAGATTTATGCTGCTTTTACACCGTTTGCTTCTCTTGTTGCTGCTCCTTGCGCCATTCCTGGACCGCCTGGTCAAGACGCTTCATCGCTTCCTCGACCAGGGAGCGGGAGCAGGCAATGTTCAGGCGCATAAAGCCTTCGCCTTCCTTGCCAAAAGCAGAACCTTTGTTCAGGGCAAGCTTGGCTTTATTCAGCAGAAATTGTTCCAGGTCGTCGGGCGACATCTGCAGCGCGCGGAAATCGAGCCACATCAAGTACGTCGCTTCAGGCACCCGGGTCTTGATTTCCAGAATATGTTCAGTCAAATATTCACTTACGTACTCCATGTTCGCTTTCATGTACGCCAGCGCTTCGTCGAGCCAAGCCTTCCCGTCATTGTAGGCGGCTTGGGTGGCTGCGCTGCCGAGCGTGCTGATCGAATTGACATGATAGAGCTCCAAGGTCTTTTTGAACCGGCGCCGGATGGAATCGTTCGGGATGATGATATTGGAAGTATTCAGCCCAGCGATGTTAAACGTTTTGCTCGGCGCGGTACAAATGATACAGTTCTCCTGAATCTGCTCGGATAAACTTGCGAACGGAATATGGGTCCCTTCTTCATAGACCAGGTCCGCATGGATTTCGTCGGACACCATCAGAATGCCGCGCTCCATGCAGAGCTTCGCAACCGCCTCCAGCTCCTCGCGCCGCCATACCCTGCCCACCGGATTGTGCGGGCTGCACAGGATGAACAGCTTGACCTGATCGTCCAGGCTTTGCTCAAGCGCTTCGAGGTCCATCGTGTAATATCCGTCCTGCTCCTTCAGCGGGTTCTGCACCAGCTCCCGCCCGTGATCGGTGACGACGCTGTAAAAGGGAGGGTATACCGGTGTCTGGATGGCAACCTTGTCTCCCGGCTCGGTAAACGCCTGTACGATGAAGCTGAGGGCGGGCACGACGCCTGGGCAGAAGACGATCCATTCCTTGTCGATGGACCACCGGTGGCGGCTCTTCATCCAGTCCGCGACGGCTTGATTATACGCATCAGACTGCATCGTATAGCCGAATACCCCGTGCTCTACGCGGCTGTTCAGCGCGGAAATGACCGCGTCGGGTGCGGCAAAATCCATGTCGGCTACCCACATCGGAAGGACGTCGGACACGCCGAAGATCCGCTTCAGGTCGTCCCATTTAAAACAATCTGTATTTATACGTTCGATTGGTTGATGAAAGTTCAAGCTGTTCTCCTCCTTGGAAGGTCATTCAAAAATTCGTCTATCCACGAATATAATCATAACAGATACAAGCAAGTTTTTGGGGACACATCAGCTTTGAAATCCATCCAGCATCTCAAGTACAATAAACGCATGAGGAATGACGCCCACGGGTTATCCGAAAGGAGGAAGGACATGCAGCTGATCGCCATGCTGACGATGCTGATCGATCATGCAGGGATCGTGTTTTTTCCGGATCAAATTTGGCTGAGGGTGATCGGAAGGATCGCTTTTCCGATTTACGCCTATGCACTCGTACAGGGACATTATTTTACCCGAAGCCGGACCAAATATTTATTTAGGCTGTTTATACTGGCTCTGCTCTCCCAGATCCCGTACCAACTGGCTTTGGACCCGGACGGGCTGAACGTGGTCGTAACGCTGTTCGTGGCAGCCGCCGTCCTGCAAATGCTGGAGCGCAATCTGTCCATGGCGGCCAAAGCAGGAATCGTTCTGGCCTTTTGCGTTCTCATGGAAGGGCTCCCGTTTGATTACGGAGCATACGGCTTGCTGCTGGTGCTTGCCTTCCGGTATGCTTCCTCCGAAAAACTGCTGGGTGCCCATCTGCTGCTGAACATACTGTATTTGTTAGCATTCGGAGGAGGGGCTGTTCTGCAGATGCTGAGCATCGTACCGACCCTGGTGATTGTATACGGGCCTTATTTATGGAAAAAGATCGAGCAAGCCAGAGTCAGGGCATGGGTGTGGCGGTCGTTTTATCCGCTGCATCTGACCGTGCTGGCTGTGCTGCAGCGGCTGGATGCCTAGAGCACCAGCCTTTTTTTTTTGCAAATATCTACATATCTCCTATTTACAAACCGATGGTCGGTATTTATAATAGAGCTAACAAAACCAGGGAAGGTGAGAGAATGGCCCCGCTGATTGGATTGATCATTTCACTGTTAGGATTCCGCTTGATGGGCTGGTTGGGCTGGGAGTATATGAATGACTGGATTATCAGTCTGCGGTTTGCGGTAGCCGTCATGTTTTTGCTGACCGCATCGGCCCATTGGGGTAAACGCCGCGCCGAGCTGGTCGCCATGGTGCCGCCGCGGATTGCGCAGCCGGACGCATGGGTTACGCTGACGGGTTGGCTGGAAATCGCCGGCGCCGTCGGGATCATGATTCCGGTCATGTCTGGTGCGGCTTCCACCGGGCTCGCTCTGATGCTGCTGGCCATGTTTCCGGCCAACGTGTATGCGGCGAATAACCGTCTGACTCTGGACGGCAGAACGGTGATGCCGCTTGTCCCGCGAACCGTGCTTCAGGTCGTTTTTTTGGCTGCCGTACTTGCTGCGGGCTGGCTCCCGCCGGGAGCATGGGCATGACGGATTGGAACTAAATCAGGAGGATGATGGGGATGAAACAGGAAGAAAGACGCGAGCATACGCTGAAACTGCTGCTGGATACAACTGAGGAGCTCATTTTGGAGAAGGGTTGCACCAAGACGACGCTCAGCGATATTATGGCACGATCCGGCTTGTCCAAAGGCGCCATTTTTCACTATGTATCCGGCAAGGATGAACTGTTCGTGAAAGTGCTCGAGGCCAAGCTGGAGGAGACGAACGCGAGCTTCATGGACGCAGTAGTTGCCCCTGCAGTGAAGGAATTTGAGGGACCGATGAATGCGATCGCGCAGAGCCTGCCCAAGCTGGAGAGACCGGGAGACGTGAGCAACCTCATCATGATGTATTTGATCGGGAAAAGCGATCAGCCGGAAGCAGCCGGCATCGTAGCGGATTTTTACCGGCAGGCGGTCGCCACGTCCAAGAAGTGGATCGTCACAGGCCAGGAGTCCGGGGTCATCCCCTCATCGGTCAATGCCGACCAGGCAGCGGAGCTGTTTGAATTGCTCTCCTTCGGGCTGCGGATGCGCAGTTTGATCGGAGTTGGCAGCGTGGGGTTCGGCATTCCAGAGTTTTCGGAGCTGATTATGCGGACGCTGCGGCCGGACCGGCAGGGAGGTGCTCCGACGTCATGACGCTGCTCCTGTTTCTGCATATTGCCGGAAGCGTGCTTTTCCTGGGCAACATCATTACCGCGGCCTTTTGGAAAGTCCGTGCCGACGTCCGGGGCGATGCCGCAGAGATTCACCGCACCGTAAACAACGTGATGCTCGCCGATTATGCGTTTACGCTGCCCGGACTGCTGCTCCTGATCGTTACCGGGAGCCTGATGGCTGCCAAAGGCGGCTATTCGCTGGCAGGACTGAACTGGCTTACCGCCTCGCTAATTCTGTTCGGCATGACCGGCGTGCTGTGGCTGGCCGTACTGATCCCGCTGCAGCGGGGAATGATCCGGCTCAGCCGGCAGGCGCTCGAAAGCGGGGCAATCTCCGCAGCTTACAAGAGGCTGTCGGCGTATTGGGCGGTTTTCGGCATTCTTGCCACTTTGCTGCCGCTGTTTATATTGTATTTCATGGTCAGCAAGCCTTTTTAAAGAGACGCAAACGACCGGCCGTTATTCATAACGGCCGGTTTTTTGGTTTGCTGAAGAGGGGGACAGGAGGCCGTCGCCTGCTTCTGCTTGGTCTGTGGAAAACGGGGGTATAGGTGCGGTTTTTATGGAAAGAAATAGAGCATACCTTAAATAAAACGCCAAAATGGCCGGGCCGACCGCAAAGCGCAGTTCCTGGGCATTTTCCGGTTCAAAGATGTACAATAAGGAAAGCGCGGATCAGACCGGAAAGATCCCTTCGACCTGATTCAGGGGAAATAAAATTCGGGATGGCGATTTCCCTTTGGCCTGCACCTCGATGAAGTCGGAGCCGATGAGCACCAGCTTCATGTTGGAAAAGGCTTTGCCGGACTGGAATACCGTCCGGATTCCAACGTGGCGGAATAACGCCGGCGGCTTGACGTCAAAGACGCGGATGGTTTGCAGGCTGAGCGGAACGAACAGTTCCCCCTGAACGCGGATAAAGCTGCTTTTATACACATGCTGCAGCCGCCCCGGCTCCAGCCCCAGGCCTGCGCCGTTGATTTCCACCAGATGCCCGGTGAATTTGGCGAGACGTTCCTGCAGGGTTATATTTCTTTTAAACTTCGTGAGCAGCACTTGGATCCCTCCGATGAACGTTTACTGCATTGTATGCCCTGAGCTGGGCGGGTGCTTCGGTTTTTTGAAAAGAATCATGAATCACAAGGAAGTTTTAAGCGGGTAAAGAAAGATAGCATCAGATTTGCGAAAGGAGGAACCATGAACGAGAGCAGGGTGATATCAAGACCATGGGCGCTGGAAGGGCCCAGCATTCAAATCGACCCGCTGTTTCCTTATTATGCGGACCGCTCCGCTGAGAGCATCGCCGAAGAGATCGAGCTGTCCGGCTACCGGACGGTGCATTATTTTGTCGTGAACGAGAGCAGAATCCGTACGGACATCATTGAAGCTTTTCACGCCCGGGATATTGCTGTATGGGCGCTTGTGATCGGGAACGGAACGTTCGCCACCGATCATCTCCCCCGGGAATGGCGCTCCTGGCGGATGGGGCTGCTGAAGGAGCTGAATGACGGCTTTGAGCGGTTTTCTCCGTTCTCGGCGTCTTACGTGGAATGGAAAAAGGAGGCGGTCGCCCGGGTTGTTACGGACCACCCGTTTGACGGGATTGAGATCGCCGAGCCTTATTTTCCGGAATGGGACGGCATCCGCAGAGGCGTATACGGCGACGTTGGCCCCCATGCGAAGCAGGCGTTCCGGGACAGGTACGGTCATGATATTCCCGAATTTCTGAACAAGCGGGCGGCTAACTATTATAAAAAGATACCCGACATCTACGGCAAATGGATTACTTTCCGCGTGGACGCCGTGAACGGACTCATCGATGAAATTATTAACGGAAGCGGGGGCGCAAGAAGTGTCCGCCCGGATATTTCCGTGGCGACCTGGTCGCTGGCGGTTGACGGCGGGGCGGTATCCACCCTCCGGCTGAAGGAATGGCAGGGGCTTGATGCGATCTCGATGATCGGGAAGGTCCGGCCGGATATGCACGTGCTTCAGACTCACTGGCCGGACTGGATGAAGCGCCATTTGCCGCCACAGTACGCGGGCGGATACGAGAGCTTTGCTGCACCGATCCGGGCCGCCTATCCCGGGCTTCCCCTCGGCATTCAGGCCGATATCGGCTCCCGGAGCAGCATGGTGAAGAACCGGCGCTGGCTCAATGACTTTCAGAACACCGTTTATGAGCTGGGCTACGATACGTGGACGGCGTACGAATACCATCTCGGCGGGTATATGTATGACGAACCGCCTGTCCCTGTGAAAGCGGTCATGCACGGAGAACAAGAGCTGAAGGTTTCGTTCAATAAGCGGATTGATCCGGATACGTTGGGAACGGTGCTGTTTTTTGCGGAGGAGGACACGGAAGCCGGGCCGCTTGCCGGCATTACGATCGAGCAGAGGGCCGTTGACGGCAACCGTTTATGGCTGCGGGTAAACGGGCTTCCCCGTCGGCCTGTGCTGGTTGAAGTCAGCGGGATGCGGGATACGCCGGGACTATGGCATGTGAAGGGCAAAAAGTCGGGCGAAACCCCGATCGGCCACAGGCTGAAAGTAGAGCAGGATCGTGGGTAATAGAGGAAGCGGAGCATGAAAAAAGCGTCCCGGCGGCAGCGATGCCGCCAGGGCGCTTCTTTTATACATACCGTAGGCATTATTGGGCGGTGTATCCGCCGTCTACCATCAGGCTCGTTCCGACCACGAACGAAGAGTCGTCGCTGGCCAGAAACAGGACGGATTTGGCCACCTCTTCCGCCGTGCCGAGCCGGCCGATCGGATGCAGCTCCACGAGCTGCTGCTTGGCTTCCGGTGGAAGCGCCTTAAGCAGCGGCGTATCGATATAACCCGGGCAGACGGCATTCACCCGGATGCCGTGCTTGGCGTATTCAATGCCGAGCGTTTGGGTAAGCAGCACGACGCCGCCTTTGGCCGAGCCGTAAGCGGTAACTCCCGCCTTGGCCGCATGGCCGTGGATCGATGCGGAGTTGATGATGGCACCCCCGGTGCCCTGTCTCAGCATTTGGACCACGGCGTATTTATCCGACAGGAAGACGCCTGTCAGATTGACGTCGATCGTCCGCTGCCATTTGTCCAGCGACAGCTGATCGGCCGGCTCATCGTTGGCCACGCCCGCATTGGCAAACATAATGTCCAGTTTTCCGTATTCCTGCACGGTCCGTTCCACCAGGGCCTGGACTTCCTCCTCCTTGGTCACATCCACCCGGACGTAAATCGAATCGTACCCCTTTTCTTTCAAATGGTCGGACACTTCCTGCCCCGCCTCCGAGCGGTCGGCCACGACGACCTTGGCGCCTTCCTGGGCAAACAGACGTGCGGTGGCTTGTCCGATCCCGCTGGCACCGCCCGTAATAATCGCTACTTTACCGGAAAGTTTCATACCTCGCGTCACTCCTTCTCACAGCAATTGTCCGTATCCGTTACCGGAATCGGGCTCATCCTTGTTAATTTACCCATTTTTCTGAAAATATTAGCCGATCGGTTCGGAGATGTTCCGAAAATAAATGCTGCGAACGCAGGAAAAGAGCTTGCTTTCCGGAAAAGAAGGTGGTAAATTCAATATATAAATTGTGTACAATTTAATTTTACAAAATATTATTAATGTGGAGGATGGGACCATGAGTATTTATTCTTTTACAGCAAACAGCATCCGCGGCGCGGAGAAGGAGCTCTCGGAATATAAAGGTGATGTGCTTCTCATTGTCAACACGGCGAGCAAATGCGGATTCACGCCGCAGTATGCCGACCTGCAGAAGCTGTACGAGAAATACGGAGACAAGGGATTCAAAGTGCTCGGTTTTCCAAGCAACCAGTTCGCCGAACAGGAGCCCGGAAGCAATGAGGAAGTGAATACGTTTTGTCAAATTAATTATGGAGTGAGTTTCCCACTGTTTGAGAAGATAGACGTGCGCGGAGAAGACAAGCATCCGCTGTTTGCTTACTTGACGGAGCAGGCACCGTTTAAGGGGATCGGCACGGACAATTCCGAAGGGAAAATGCTGCAATCGTTCCTTGAGAAGGAGCAGCCGGAGCTTCTGGAAGGCGACGATATTAAATGGAACTTCACCAAGTTTCTGATCGACCGGGAAGGACGGGTGGTGGAGCGGTTTGAGACACCGGTCGGTCCGCTTGAGCTGGAATCGGCCATAGAGGCGCTGATCTAAGACACCATGGTATGGATAGCGGCTATTCATGCTAAGGCCGCGTCAAACAGCCATTTGGATAGAATTGCCTTGAATTTTAATGTATTCTGAAGGTAATTTTCAGGTGTTTTTAAGAAAACTCTCATATAATGCACTCATACCCCTTTTATATATGAATTGACCCTAGGCACGGGACTAGGGTCTATTTTTTTTGTCCATTTTTCGTGAAAGGCTTCGTCTGGGGCGGATGAAGTCTGCTTATAATATGCGGCCTCCTGCAGCCCGGCCCCGGACTTACAGGGTAGGGCGCCGCCTGCGAATCTGCAGCTGCTGCAGATTGCGCCAGGAAATTTGCCGGATGCGCTGGCTTCGCATGACTTCGCGGATCCAGGGATCGCGGAAAACCTGCAGCTCCATACCGCGCTTCAGCCACTCATGATGGATGGCCATCAGCTCATCTGTAATGACCGCCGGATGGATATACAGCTCGCTGACTCCGGCTTGAAGGGAGCACAGAGCATCCGCCACGCTCTCCCTGAAGGCTTCGTAGGTTTCTCCCGGGCGCAGCGAAAAGGGCAGCTGGATTAAGTGATCCGGAATGACGACCCCGAGCGAGTCCGCTTCACGGACCCGTGCCTTATGGATGCGCCGGGCGGCGGAAGGCAGCTGAAGCGAAGCGGGAATATGCCTTGGCAGGCGAAACGGAAGACCGTTTCCCGCGCAGATGCCAAGGACGAGGGAGATGAAGTCCCTCCCCGTTTCCAGCCCGTACAGGCTTCCCATATGATTATCGAGATGGGTTGGATTGAGCCCCATACGCCGGGCGAGCCGGATTTGGCCGATGATTTCGGCGTGCACTTCGGCCGCCCGGGCTTTGGTTTCCACTGCGCGGCAGTCGCGGGGGAAATCTCCCTCTTCGTTGATGAGGGAGAGCACCGTCTGCCGGCGGGTGACCGGCCCCCAGCGGTAAGTGTCCCACTCGCTGGTAAAGGTCAAGTGGACGCCGACGTCCACGTCCGGGCGTGCGGCCGCCCACTGGGCAGCTTCTTTGGCCCACGGGCACGGCATCATGATCGTTGCCGAGGAAATGGCCTCTTCGGCAAGTAGCAGCTGGATGCCCGCATTGGCCGAGTGGCACATGCCGTAGTCGTCTGCATTGACGATCAGCAGCCGCTCATCCGGCGGGAAGCCCAAAGCTTGAGCGAGGTTCAAGGGACGTCGCCTCCTGACGAACAGAATCGGGATGGTTGATATGGTTATACATACGCCCGGAACCGGAGCAATTTGTCACAACCGGCTCCATTTCTGGGGAAACAGACGGAAGTTATTTTACAGAAGTGGCCGGCCAGCAGGAGGGCGCAACTTTTGCGCATGCTAAGCTCCGGATAAAAAAGGACCCTTTGCGGGATTTCCCGCAAAGGGTCCTTTTCATCAGCTTGTTTCATCAGCTTTTCATAGCCTATTTCTATCTGCTTATGATCAACGCCTTGTCCTCAACCCGAACTATTCCCCCAGGCCTTTGCCCATGCCTTTCAGAAACCGCAGCCCGAAGCCGATCGCTCGGTTCACATCAGGGTCTTTCAGCGCATTCATGAGGGAGAAGACCGTCACCTTTTTATCCTGCGGCTGATTGGCTTCCTCCAGGCCCTTGGCCACGCTGCCGAGCACCTTTGCCGTCTGCTCCGGATCGATGGCCGCGAGGGCGCCGGCGGCGGCCATGCCGTTGTTGATCATGTTCGTCACTTCCGGCCGGGTGGCCTGGCCCAGGACGATTTCGGCCACTTTGGCTTTGGCTTTCAGCAGCGATTCAGCCGCCTCCAGAATGCCGCTGCCGTGCAGCTCGCTGAGCACCCCGATGGCTTTTTCCAGGGCCTGTTCGTGCTCGGCGATCGAATCCGTCAGCTGGTTCAGGGACTGCTGCTTCAGCTCTTCTTCGGTCAGCTCGCGCTTTTTGATGTATGAAATCGGTTGTGCCATATGGACTCCACCTTTCCTTTAATCGACGAGCGATACATAATCCGGCCGGCTCCATTTCCGGTGTACCTCGACGCCATCCTGCGGATAGCGCTTCTTGTTGCGCGGGTTGGTCAGCGGCAGCGGATTGGTACCCTTCACGTTCAGAATCTGCATCCGCACGCGCGTCTGCTTATAGGCCGGTGTGTGCGTACGGACATCGACCGCATTGCCGGTGAGCAGGTTGACCGCGTTTTCGTGGCTGACCGAGTGCATCGGCACGTACAGCTCATTGCGGTGAACGCGGTCGGTAATGACCGCCTTCAGCTTGATCGCGCCGTAAGGCGATTCGAGCCGCACCAGGGATCCGTTCTCGACGCCCCGTTCGGCGGCCAGTTCAGGCGATACCTCCACAAACACTTCCGGCAGCTTCAGATTGATCCCGTGCGATTTGTTGGTCAGGTTGCCTTCATGGAACTGTTCCAGCAGGCGTCCGTTGTTCAGGACGAGATCAAATTCGGCCGGGTATTCCACTGGCGGAACGTAGCCGACCAGCGAGAAGCGCGCCTTTTTGTCCGGGAAGAAGAAGCCGTCCGTATAGAGCAGCGGCGTGTGTTCCCCGTTCGCCGAGCCCCAGATGAAGCTGCCCCAGCCTTCCAGCACGTCATAGCTGCACTGGGAGAAGAATGGGGTCAGGCTGGCCATCTCGGCGAAAATTTCGCTCGGATGGGTATAGCCCCAGTCATACCCGAGCCGCTTGGCGATCTGGGTCGTGATCCACCAGTCCGGCTTGGCGTCGCCGAGCGGCTCCAGCACCTGATACAGGCGCTGAACGCGCCGCTCCGTATTGGTGAAGGTGCCTTCTTTCTCCAATGACGGCGCGGCAGGCAGAATAACGTCGGCGAACTGGGCCGTCTGCGACAGAAATACGTCCTGCACGACGAAGAAGTCGAGCTTCGCCAGCACCTCGTGCACGTGGTTGGCGTTGGAGTCAACCCAGGCCATATCCTCGCCGACGAGGTACATCGCCTTCATGTCGCCGCGGTCGATCGCATCGATCATCTGGATGTTGTCCATACCCGGCTGCGGCGAAATCGCCACGCCGTAAGCTTTTTCGAATCGCGTCCGCGCCTCGTCATTCGAAACGTGCTGGTATCCCGGCAGCCACGGCGGCAGCGTGCCCATGTCGCAGGCGCCCTGCACATTGTTATGTCCGCGCAGCGGGTAAGCTCCGGCGCCGGGACGCATGTAGTTGCCCGTAGCGAGCAGCAGGTTGGAGATCGCCGCCGACGTGTGCGAGCCGGCGATGTTCTGCGTCACGCCCATGCCCCAGCAGATGACGGTGCCGTCGGCGTCGCGGATCATCTCCGCGATCGAGATGAGCGTCTCCTTGGCGATGCCCGTTTCCTGCTCGGCGTATTCGAGTGTGAAGGTGTCCAGCAGCTGCCGGTATTCGGGAAACTGGTTCACATACTGGTCGATAAACGCCTGTTTGTGCCATCCTTGGTCAATCATGTATTTCGTGATCGCCGTCAGCCATACGAAGTCCGTACCCTGCTTCGGACGGATGAACAGGTCCGATCGCTCGGCCATCTCATGCTTGCGCAGATCGGCGACGACCAGCTTCTGCCCGTGCAGCTTGTGCGCCCGCTTGATCCGGGTCGCCAGGACCGGATGGCCCTCAGCCGGCGCGCAGCCGATCAGGATGACAAGGCCGGCTGCCGCGATGTCCTGGATTGTGCCGGCGTCGCCGCCGATGCCAACCGTCGACATCAGTCCGTCCGATGCCGGAGACTGGCAGTAGCGGGAGCAGTTGTCCACGTCATTGGTTTCAAACACCTGACGGGCCAGCTTTTGGATCACATAGTTCTCTTCGTTCGTAATTTTCGAGGAAGAAATAAAGCCGACCGAATGGTTGCCGTACTCCTTACGGATGCCTCCGAGGCGTTCGGCGACCAAGCTCAGCGCCTCATCCCAGGTGGCTTCGACAAAGGCGTCTCCCTGCCGGATCAGCGGGGTCGTGATCCGTTCTCCGCTGTTGACAAAATCCCAGCCGAATTTGCCTTTGACGCAGGTGGAGATCGCGTTAACCGGTGCGTCATGGGACGGTTGTACTTTCAAAATTTTCCGGCCTTTGGTCCACACCTCGAAGGAGCAGCCGACGCCGCAGAACGTGCATACCGTTTTGGTTTTGCGCGTGCGCGTGTCCCGCATCGCCGCTTCGATTTCCGAAACGGCGAAGATGCCGCTGTATCCCGGCTCTACTTCCTTGACGAGGTCGATCATCGGATCCAGCACTTCCTGGTTGATGCCGGTCATAAAGCCGGCTTCACCCAGCATCGATTTTTCCATGAGGGCGTTGCACGGGCAGATGGTGACGCATTGGCCGCAGCTGACGCAGGACGAGTCGTTGATATCGACCCCGTTATCCCACTTGACCCGCGGGATGTCCGCTTCCCAATCGATGGAAAGGGTTTCATTTACCTGCAGATTTTGGCAGACCTCGACGCACTGTCCGCAGGCAATGCATTGATTCGGGTCATAACGGTAGAACGGATGGGACATATCGACTTCCGAAGGTTCGACCTTCGGCCGGTACGGGTACTTCTGATGCTCGATTTCCATCAATTCGGCGGTATTATGCAGCTTGCAGTTGCCGTTGTTGTTGTCGCACACGGTGCAGTAGAGCAGATGGTTCTCGAGGATCCGGTCCATCGCTTCCGTCTGTGCAGCCTTGGCGGATGCGGAAGACAGCTTGACGTTCATTCCCGAAACGGCAATGGTCGAGCAGGCGCGCGCAAGCTTCCCGTCGATTTCTACAATACATGTGTCGCACGTCTGGATCGGGTCTACCTCAGGGACATAACAAATTTGCGGATGCGACAGACCGGCAAGATTGATCGCCTCGAGCACGGTCATGCCCGATGTAACTTCCACCGCCTGTCCGTCAAGCGTAATGTTAACAAGATTTTGGTTCACGAACATAAAACCCCTTTTCACCCCAATGTTAAATGGATCCGCCAAGCGCTCCCGGTGATTGCAAGCTCCGGCGGGCGTCCATAAGCTAAAGAGCAGGCCATAAAAACAAAAAAACTCCACTAAACCCGTATGCGCTAATCATTGTGCGCGGCAGGTTGTAGTGGAGTAACCGATTAGCATTGGCCTACTAATGGATCATTCCGGCGCCTGTATGGCGTAAATGTATTCTCGTCATGATTATACTACGCCCCGGCAGAAAAACAAGGTTGAATTATTCTGTACAATCCTACTAAGATTTAGTATAGTGTTAAACTTGTAATGAGGTGAGAATGGGATGAAGAAGGAAGTTGCGTTTAACGATATCATTCGCAAAGTGAGGAAAGATACGTTCGGAAAGGGTCCGGAACGCATTCATACCACGTTTGTCGAGAACATGGCGATCACCCGGATGCACGGCAATTTCACACCTACTGAAAAGTTTATCGCACAGTCCGAAGACGGCAAGAAGATGGTGCACAGCGCAAGAACGCACATGATCAAGGAGCTGTACAAATCCCAGGTCCCGGAAGGGCTCGAGGAGCTGTGTGGATCGAAGCTGATCCATCTGTTTACGGATATCAAGGTGGAAGAAGACATGGCCGTTTCGGTCTTTATGTTCGAGAAAAATATAGAGCAGGGATGAAGCGATGATGGAGGCTGTGACGAGCATGCCGGGCATGATCCGGTACGAGCAGGGAAAGTTGGAGGAAAAGACCGACTTGGTCGTGAACGAGCATCCCGTAACGATCAAAATCAACGGCGAGGAATTTGCGACCCTCGTCTGTACGCCCGAATACATTGAAGATATGGCTGTCGGTTATCTCGCATCGGAAGGCGTCATTTCAAGCATGGGGGAGATCAAGGACTTATGGGTTCAGGAGGAGGAAGGGTTTGTCCACGCGTCTGTAAGCAAGTGGAGCCCCCTTCATCGCCAGCTTTACAGCAAAAGGTACGTCACGTCCTGCTGCGGCGCCAGCCGACAGGGGTTTGTGTTTTTCAATGACGCGAAAACAGCCAAGGTGCTGGATCAGGCTCCGGTGGAGCTGTCCTTTGACGATTGCTTCCGGCTCATTCGGGAGATGCAGGAGGGAGCCGAGACGTTTAACCGTACGGGCGGCGTGCATAACGCCGCTTTGTGCGACCGGAACGGGATCCTTCTGTCGAGGATGGATATCGGGCGGCATAACGCCCTGGATAAAATTTATGGTTACTGCCTGAAAAACGACATCGCGGTGGATGATAAAATTATCGTGTTCAGCGGCAGAATTTCCTCGGAAATACTGCTGAAGGTGGCGAAAATCGGCTGTGCCGTCATTTTGTCCAAGTCGGCGCCGACCGCGCTTGCGCTGGAGCTGGCGGACAATCTGGGCATTACGGCCGTCGGTTTTATCCGTGGCCAATCCTGCAACGTGTATACCCACCCGCACCGCATTGTGGAGTGCAGGCCGCAATCCTGATCGGTAACCCAGGCGCATCTGCTGCAAAAGCAGATATCATTTCCGGCACCAGTCCACATAAAAGGAATTTGCAGCCTCAAAAGAAGGAGGGATCATCATGGAAACCCATGATCAATACAACCGTATACTCAGAGATTTGAGGCTTTCCGTGACGGACCGCTGCAATTTCCGCTGCCGGTATTGCATGCCCGAGGAAATCTTCGGCAAGGATTACGCCTTTTTGTCCAGGGAACATATTCTCAGCGTCGAGGAAACGGTACGGATTACGCGGATATTCACCCGCCTGGGGGCCCGAAAAATCCGCATCACCGGCGGCGAGCCGCTGCTGCGCAAGGAGCTTCCGGATATCATCCGGGAGGTGTCCCGGATTCCCGGCGTGGAGGATGTCGCTTTGACGACAAACGGCAGCCTGCTGGCCCGGCACGCCCGGACGCTGCACGAGGCGGGTTTGATGCGCGTCGCCGTCAGCCTGGATGCCCTCGATGACGATACGTTCTTGGCGATGAACGGCGGCAAGGCACGGGTGGCTCAGGTGCTGGAGGGTATTGACGCCGCCGCCGAAGCGGGTCTGGCCGTGAAGGTCAACATGGTCGTGCAGAAAGGCGTCAACGAGCATGCCCTGCTGCCCATGGTCCGCTATTTTCGCGAGCGGGGCCATATTCTGCGCATGATCGAATATATGGACGTCGGCAATACGAACGGTTGGAACTGGGACCAGGTCGTCAGCAAGCGGGAAATGCTGGAGCGGATTCACGCCGAATTTCCGCTGGCGCCTGCCGATCCCAATTATGAGGGGGAGGTGGCTTCCCGCTTCCGCTTTCTCGACGGCCAAGGCGAAATCGGCGTCATTTCATCCGTCAGCGACGCCTTCTGCTCCACGTGTACGCGGGGCCGATTATCGGCGGACGGCATGTTCTACACCTGCCTGTTCGCGACGAAGGGGCATGACCTGAGGGGGTGGCTGCGTTCAGGCGCAACCGACGATGAGATCGCGGAGCATATCATGGCCATCTGGGAAGGACGGCATGACCGGTATTCGCTGGACCGCGGTACAGCCGGCACGGGTACGGGCCGGGAAGCCAAGGTGGAAATGTCCCGGATCGGAGGATGACGACTTGTCCGGTCTGGCTTTCTAGAACTAAACGTGGTCTGGCCTCCTAGAATGTACATCGATCAACGTTTTTTTTAAATTGTTGACAAATTTATGAACCGGTGTTTATCATTATGTATGAAATGTCATAGACAAATGGGGTGGATGTAGGGAATGCACCTGCCCTATTCGTTACGTGTCATGTGTGTTTGATCTCCCTATAGGAATCGGGTAGGGGAATTAACCGCTGTCAATCAACTTTCGGCTGCAGGGCCGGGGTTTGATTTGTGGCGGTTTTTTTTGTTGTTGGAATGAACAAGAGAAAGTGGATCTATTTGCGAATCACAGGCTTTATCGAAGAAAGTTATGAAGGAAAATGGAAGGAATGGTACGATGTCGTCTTTTTATTCACCGCAGCAAATTCGTGATATTGCCATTGAAACAGGGGAGAAGAAAGCTAAACTGCCGCTGCCCGCGGTCCTCATTCTCGGCTTCCTGGCGGGTGCGTTTATTGCGCTTGGTTTTCTGCTGGATATCCGTGTCATCGGAACGGCTCCGAAGGAATGGGGCTCGGTCGCCGGATTTCTGGGTGCAGCCGTCTTCCCGGTAGGGCTGATCCTGACCGTTCTGGCCGGAGGGGAACTATTGACGGGTAACATGATGACGCTTCCAATGGCGTGGTTTTCCCGTAAAATCGGCTTTGGCGCCGTCCTCAAAAACTGGATTCTCGTCACGGTCGCCAACTTTATCGGGGCGGTGTTCGTCGCCTATTTCTTCGGGCATGTCGCCGGGCTGACGGAAGGGGCGTTTCTGGCCAAAACGGTTGCTGTGGCCGAAGCGAAGGTGCATGATTCGTTCCTGCAGGCTTTTGTCTCGGCCATCGGCTGCAATTGGCTCGTCTGCCTGGCGGTCTGGCTCGGTTACGGCGCGAAGGATGTTACCGGAAAAATCGTCGGGATCTGGTTTCCGGTCATGGCGTTTGTCGCCATCGGCTTTCAGCACGTTGTCGCCAACATGTTTGTCATTCCGGCTGCGATCTTTGCCGGACAGATGAGCTGGAGCCAATACTTCCCGAACTTCGCGGCGGTGTTCCTGGGCAACCTCATCGGCGGGGCGGTCTTTGTGGCCCTTGCGTATTTCGCCGCTTACCGCCAGCCCGCCGGCACCATGCTGCCTCTGGCCGAGAAGGCGAATCATAAATCGGCGTAATGCCGCTTGGCGTACTGCTCCAAAATGTGCACGAATTTGAGCAGTGCCATGCCGGCCGGCTGATCCTTGCCTTGAACCATCAGCAGATCCCGACTGAGCTTCATCCCTTTCAGCTTGACCTCGCACAGCTCGCCGCTGCCAAGCTCCTTGCGGACGACCCAGCGGGACAGGACAGCGATGCCCAGGCCCGCGGCGGCCGCTTCCTTGACACCCTGGCTGCTGCTGAAGATGAAGCTCCGCTTGACCGCAAGTCTTCCGTCCTCAATCAGCCGGTCGCTGTAGGCCCGCGTGCCCGAACCGCTTTCGCGCATGACCCACACCTGGTCCTGCAGCAAGCCGGGATCAATCGATTTGTAGGCAGCTAGGGGATGGTCGGGCGACATCACCAGCACCATTTCATCCTCCATGAACGTGGTCAGCTGCACGTCCCTGGAGGTCGTGCTGCCTTCAACCAGACCGATATGAAACCGCCCTTCGCGAATATCGTGCACGATATTGTCGGTGTTGCTGATGTGAACCTGCACGTCGACTTCGGGGTACTGGTGCGCATATTCGGCGAGAACGGCCGGAAGGATGTATTCGCCGATCGTAAAGCTTGCGCCGATGCTCAAAGAGCCGGTCACGACATCCCGCAGCAGATGGATCTCCTGCTGGGCCTCCTCGTACAGCGCCAGCATCTGCTTGGCCTTCCGGAACAAGATTTCGCCGGCCTCGGTCAGTCTGACCTGCTTCGGGGACCGGAGCATCAGCTTCGCACCCAGCTCATCCTCCAAATTCCGGATATGCAGGCTCACCCCCGGCTGGGACAGATGGAGCCGCTTGGCGGCGCGGGAGAAATTGCGCTCTTCGGCTACGGTGACGAAGACTTTCAATGTGTCTGTGATCATGGCGTGGACTCCTGTTCATCTTTTCTTCCGCGTCAGGCGGGGCTAAGACGGCGCTGAAGATTACACCCAGTGTAACGTGGGGGAGGACCGCAATCAATCATAAGTTATCCTGATGATTGGGATAGCAAATCGGTATTTCCCTTCCGGAGCCGGACATTCTATAGTGAGCGTATCGATAGCCGCATGAATGATCAGGCTACGGACGGGAGGAATAAATCATGATTGCATCTCAGGGATCGGCCCTGCCGCGCAGAAAGCGCAATTTGAACGCTTATATGCTGGGGCTCTGCCTCACGTTTGTTTTATCATTGCTGGCCAAAGGGCTGGCGCTGCTGCCTTTTCTCGGCATCATGGGGCAGCTGGTGCTGGCCATCCTGCTGGGCATGGTTTACCGCGCATTCGCCGGCGTGCCGGAGTACGCGATGCCCGGCATCGCCTTTTCCAATAAAAAGCTGCTCAGGCTGGGCATTATTTTGCTCGGCATGCGGCTGAACCTGGCGGACATCGTTCATGCCGGACCGAAGGTTCTGCTGCTGGCCGCGGTCAATATCAGCGTGACGCTGCTCGCGGTATACGGCATCGCCCGGCTGATGAAGGTCGATCCGGTCATGTCGCTGCTGGCCGCCTGCGGTTCGGCCATTTGCGGGGCGGCGGCTGTAGCCGCCATCGCGCCGCAGGTCCGGGCGAACGAGCAGGAGACGGCGGTCAGCGCCGCGATAGTTGCCCTGCTCGGCACCCTGTTTACGCTGCTGTACGTCGGCCTGTATCCGCTGCTCGGCCTGTCGCCGGCCGGTTACGGCGTGTTTGCGGGCGGCACGCTCCATGAAGTCGCCCATGCCATCGCGGCAGCAGCGCCAGGGGGCAAGGAGGCCGAAGACATGGCCGTCATCGTCAAGCTGACCCGGGTGGCGCTGCTCGTGCCCGTCGCCGTTCTCGTCGGCCTCTGGAGCAGCCGCAAGGGCGGGCGCACCGCACCGGGGGAAAGAGGCCGCATTCCCATCCCCTGGTTTGTGCTTGGCTTCCTGGTGATGAGCGGCATCCATACGCTGGGCATCCTGCCCGAATCAGCTGCCTCGCAGATCGTCACGGCAGCTTATATGCTGATGGCCATGGCCATGGCCGGTCTTGGCCTGAACGTCGACTTTGCCGTGTTCGGACGTCAAGGGGGCCGGCCGTTCGCCGCCGCGCTGCTCGGCTCCTGCCTGCTGGCCGGCGTCGGATATGTGCTGGTCAAAGCGCTGGGATTGGCATAAAACGCCGGGACGGACCGGCAAACACAAAACAAGGACTCCGGCCGGGAACGGCGGAGTCCTTCCTCTTTTGTTTACAACCTTAAATGAACGTTCCGGCTACAGTTCGTCGGAATCATCGCCATCATAGCCGTTGATCAGGTCCGTCCCGTGCATATCCTCCACCAAGGCGATCGCGGAAGGATCGACCGGACTGTTCGCCGAAATGTCGTCCGCATCCGGAACGTCCGGCAGCTCATCGTCCTCCGTCAACTCGTTCACGGCCGAGGAAGCACCGGCATACGCGCCGGACTTCTCGGCAGGGACTGGAGCCGAGTCCCGGCCCCCAAGCTCTGGACTCATGTCGGATCGGACATAGAATTCCACGTCCTCCGCTTCCGGCTCACGGCTGATGCTTTGCTTGGTGTATGTCCCCGCATCCTTGAAGTCATCCCGGGGCAGCTCAAACTCGGGCGGAAGCTCACGCTGCTGGTCGTACCGTTCATAGGTCAAATCGGCATCGCTTTTGATTTCCTTATTATACTCATCAGCCATGTCATCCATCTCCTTTGGCGTAATTTCTTTCCTTACCGTTACCCGAAATGAGCCTGTATATCCGCTCTCGGATTAAAACTTTGGAAATACGTATCTAATCAAGAAATAGAGGAAACCGAAAAAAATGATAATGTACGCTGCGTATTTGATAAAAGTGGCAGCTACCAGACTGGAATCGGACTTCTGCTGAACTTCCTTATGCTCAACCTCAACATTGTTTCGGCGGAATTCACTCATCGATAATCCTCCTTTCAGCGGGAGATCGGGAAGTCTCTATCGTTTGGTACTTTAATAAACCTACCGGTTCAAGGTGAAACATCGTTACCATACTTAGGAAAAAGTGGTATGATAAAATAAGTGCCGGCTTGCGTGACTTCAAAGACGGGTTCGCCTGGGTCGAAGTCATTCGTGGAATTATTATGTTATATAATGTATAAATATAATAATAGTAGCGGTATACTCGAGGTTATATGTATATTTATACAAATGATATATTTTTTAGACGATGCCCGTAAGAACAGGAAGGAGTGGACGAAGATGATAGCGAATCTACATAGCAGTTAAATATTTTACAAATATTAACTTTTGAGGTGTTTTATGAAGGGTTTCCCCAAATCCGTAATCGTGAAGCTGGCTCTGATCGCTTGCCTGATCCTGATGCTAGTGATGGCACCGGTATTCGCTTCGGCGAAGCAGACGGGTGGAGAGCGTTGGATTCCCGAGTGGGAGGTCAAATGGGCGGACAGCCCGGATCTTGCGGCAGTTCCCGGATCCGTAACGGCAAGCGAAGGCTGGAGCCCGAACCAATCTGGCATGGCTTTGCCGAAAAGGCCCGGAACATCATCGACACTATGGATCAGAACGAAGCTCCCTGCATTAAACTGGGACATCCCCTCCATGCTTATCCCTAAGATATACGGACAGAACATTGCGATTTTTATCGGCACGACCCCCATCTACGAATCAAACCGCGACTATATTTACGATAACAACAAAGTGTTAACTCCCCTTCAGAGAAATGATTCCGATAAAATACTGTACATAGGCGTTCAATCCGCCAAGGACCGCATCGGACTGCGCCACGGCATTGAACTGGGCAACTATCCGGAATTGCTGGACAGCTACGTCAAGAGAGACCTGATCGATATCATTCTGGGCTGCGCGTTTGTCTTTATTGCGCTCGTCATGCTCATTTGCTCGGTTTTTTTGAGAAAGGAGCAGAACGCCTCCTGGATTTCATTGAGTCTGGTGATCGCCTCCGCGGGAGTGCTGGTCATCACGTATTCCCCGTTTCTGTATACCTTTTACAAGGATTACGGCAAGCTCTATACCCGCCTATGGGATGTCGCGCTGTTTGTGCTGCTTCCGTCACTAACCTATTTTATCGAACGGATCTTTGGCAGCGGGTACCGTTCGGTGATCAAGAAGCTGTTGTATTTTCAAATCGGATATTCGGCATTCTGCCTGCTCTTCATGCTGGCGAACATCGTGCTGAACGACAAACTATTCGGAATCCATTATTTTCTGTCGGTCCGCGTTCTGGGAATCGTAATGATTGTACAAGCCGTGCTGCTCGTCAGCAATTCGATCATCCACGCCGTGAAAGGGAACCGGAGCGCCGAGATTTTTACCGTCGGTTTTGCAATGTTCGGCTTGACGGTCATTGGCGAAATGGTCTGGTTCTATTTAAAGGACGGCAATTATGACTTGTTTCTGTGGAAATGGGGGGTAGCTGTATTTATCATTTCCCTGATGCTGATCCTCGGCCGGAACTATACCATCAATCATGAACAGATTGTAAAATATTCAAGGGAACTGGAAATGTTCAACAACGAACTGCAGCGCTCCGAGAAAATGGCCATCATCAGCGAATTGGCGGCTTCTGTCGCCCATGAAGTCCGGAACCCGCTTCAGGTGACGCGTGGCTTCCTGCAGGTGCTGACCAAGAAGTACAGAAACCAGGATAAAATCTATATGACGATGGCCCTGGAGGAGTTGGACCGGGCCGCAGGCATCATCACCGACTTCCTGACCTTTGCCAAGCCGCAGTTTGAACGGATTTCCGTGCTGAACGTCAAGGAGGAGCTTGGGTATGTGGAGGGCGTCATCATATCGCTTGCGAACCTTCAGGGCGCTCAGATCGACATGCAAGTTCCGGACCACCTGCAGGTAAAAGGGAACTCTTCGAAATTTAAGCAGGCCTTTATCAATATGGTGAAGAACAGCATCGAGGCGCTTAGCGGAGACGGCCAGATTAACGTGTGGGCTTACGAAATGGACGAGCGGGTCGTGATCCATATTCAGGACAATGGAGAAGGGATGAGCAAGGAGGAGCTTGCCCGGCTGGGCGAGCCGTATTTCTCCAACAAGACGAAAGGGACCGGGCTCGGACTTATGGTTACGTTCCGGATTGTGGAAGCCATGGGGGGAAATCTTGAATTTAAAAGCGAAAAAGGGGTGGGAACTGAAGCGGTCGTCTCCTTTCCATCAGCGGCTGGTTAAGCCGCTTGACGGATAAGGGGGCGAACCCCGCTGTTCCCAACCCTTTCATGATAATATCAGAAAGTATAGACCCCAGAGCCATTGCTTCCTGATATTTCAAGAAAAACTTCCTTTAGATGCGGTCTGTCTTTTTTGAAGGTACGTCGAAAGGTGTTTTTCTTATTTATGTATATTCAAGATGAGGTGTGTAGTCTCAATTACCAGGAGTATTTCGGTGCCGCGGCCGCTCTGACCGTTTCCGTTGGACTTGGGGGAAGCACGAGATAAAACTCGTTGGATGATTCCTCCACTGTCTTTACTTTGATGTGTTCAGGTAAAATAATACCGAGCACTTCTTTGATTGCGGCCTTAGGGTCGGCCAAGAGTCTTTCCTTGAAACTTGGGTCTTCCCATGCTTTTTGAATAACTTGGTTGTGAAGGATAGCTTCTGCTGTCATTAGAATCACCCTTTCAACAAAATGGTTAATATTACCTCTATAAGTATACCATGGAATAAATTATAAATCTATCATGATTTGATATGATTTAACAACCATAGACTTAATCCGCCTTTTTGTAAGGCGTTTCTCTCATCTTCGATCCGGTTTGCGTCTTCCTGAATCGACAGCAGTATATGCTCGTGAAAAGAAAGCAGCTGGGGTATGTTTAATGGGGCCTGTTTGATGTGCTCATGGTTCGCTTCCGCCACGGCGGTGTATGAACGGAGAATGCCGTGAACGGCAATATAATGCTCGACACGATCGGCAGAAAGCGGTTCGGCGGGGGCAAACTGGGAGCGGATCAGCGAGAGCAGGCTGTTATAGCTGCCTTCCTCAAGATCTTCCCGCCAGTCCGCCCAATCGTCCGCCATTTGCAGCGTAGCCAGTACATGTTCGACCAAGTCGGTCACGGCCGGAATTTGGTCCTCCCCGCCTGTCAGGAGCAGCGTTCCGGTGCTCGACAGCTTCAGCGGCGCAGCCTTGCGCGCGATGAATAGCGGATTTACTCGGAAATAGTCGGCCGTATGTTCGTTGGTAACCCCTTCCGCCCATTCATGCAGGTACTGCCTGAAATAGGACCAGAAACGGGATTCCGAGGGGAAGTAGCCGCGGTAGATGTCGAGAAACTGCAGGTACAGCAAATTTCCCAGCGGCAGCTGCTCCTTGTCCTGGGGCGAGGAGGAGTCCATGCAATCGTCCTGAATGAAAAAATAGAGCATGGCGCAAACGTTGCCTATCGACAGCTTCCGGGCGTCTTCGGCCGAAAGCCCTGCCGTTTCCATCAGCCAGAAGGGCAGCAAATAGCAGATATAGTTTTTGGCGCTGTTTTCTTCGAGCGGGTTAAAATGGCTTAAATAGGAGAGGCCTTTCGTGTTCAAGGGAGAGGGGAACGCGGCAATAATGCACTCGGTTTCGCGGAATACATACGACAAATCGGCTTCATAACGCTCTAACCATTCCATAAAATCACCTTTTTAGATAGGATTGTTGTTCCAAGCGGCGGTATCCGATGCTGAAGACATCATTGAACCGCTATTGGTTCTGAGAAGAAGGTAGTGTCTATGTTGTTATATGAAGTTGGATTGAGGTTTTTATTAGTTTAGCATATATTTCCAATTTATGAAATCCGAAATGGGAAGAACCGGATGTCAGGCTGTAAAGCTGCTGGTTCCGGTACATTAACATTCGGTAGAGGTGCACATATGAAAGCTTCGAGAAAATACGGCATCATCGTGGCGGCGATTTGTATGGTCATCCAGCTTGTGCTTGCCGCCTCCTGTTACGGCAGTTCCGAACCGGCCCTCAAGCCGCTGACAGACTGGCAGTTCTCATGGGGGGACGGAAACACAGGCAGCCGCGGCACGGACGGCATTGGGCCGGCTTCCGGGTGGGAGCCGTACCGGATGAAGCAGCCGCTCCCGCTAAGCCCTGGTAAACAGGAGGCGGGATGGTTCGAAACGAAGCTGCCGGCGCTCATCTGGAATACGCCTGCCATTTTGCTCAAGCCGGTTTATGGAATCAAAATCGCCATCTATGTGGGTCAAGAGAAACGATACGAAATTGATCGGAATTACCGGTATGATGTCAATCATATCCTGCTTCCGCTGAGCCGTGATGACGCCGGTCAAACGCTGGTTATGGAAATCCAGGGGGGGACAGGCCGGATCGGCATGGACGGTCCTGTGTGGGCCGGCGATTACCAGACGCTGCTGACCAAGCTGATCAAGGCCAATCTGGGTGACGTCGTTTTGGGAAGCTCTTTTATATTCATTGCGCTGATTATGCTGATTTCGGCTTTACTCCTGAATCGGAGTGAACGGAACAGCTGGCTGTCCCTGACGGTAGTCATTTTGTCGATCGGCCTCATGATCCTGACTTATTCTCCTTTTCTGTACAGTCTGTTCAGGAGTTATGGAGAGGCTTTTCAGGTCGTTTTTGACCTTGGTTTGCTGTCGCTTTTACCGGCCATAACCTATTATTTTGAAAGAACCATCGGCCCTGGTTACATGCTGATCATCCGGATATGCCGCAAATTTCAGGCAGGGTATTCGCTCTTTTGCCTCGGGCTCATGGCCGTCAACCTGCTCAGCGGCAGCCGCTTCACCGATATTTATTATTTCTTTTCCGTTAAGGTGCTCGGCTGCATCATGATCGTTCTGCTGATGATTTTGGCGGCCAGCGCCATGTCCTACGCCGTGAAAGGGAATAGGGACGCGGCCGTGTTTGCTTCGGGATTTGCCTTGTTTGCCCTCCCGGCGCTGGGTGAACTTGTCTGGTTCTATGTACGTCAGGGAGACTACGTGCTGTTCTGGTGGAAATGGGGAGTCCTTGGCTTCGTGATCAGCCTCATTATGATTCTTGGCCGGAAGTTTGCCCATAATCACCGGCAGATTGTCGTGTATTCCCGGGAGCTTGAAATGTTTAACAGCGAGCTGCAGCGGTCGGAGAAAATGGAAATCATCAGCGAGCTGGCCGCTTCGGTCGCGCACGAGGTGAGAAACCCCCTTCAGGTCACCCGCGGTTTTCTGCAGCTGCTGCAGGAGAAGTCGAGGGAACGGGAGAAGGAGTATCTTCGGCTGGCACTTGAGGAGTTGGACCGGGCATCGGGAATTATTACGGATTTTCTTACGTTTGCCAAGCCGGAGGCGGAGAAGGTTGCCCTGCTCAATGTGGGGCATGAATTCCGGCATATCGAGGGCATCTTGATCCCCCTGGCTAACCTTCAAGGCGGCCGGATGACGACGGATATTCCAAATGACCTGTACGTTCAAGGCAATTCGTCCAAGTTCAAGCAGGCTTTTATCAATATGATCAAGAACAGCATTGAAGCGCTGCGGGAGGAAGGCCACATTGATATCCGGGCTTACCGGGAGAATGGCCAGGTCGTCATTCGCGTCGCCGACAACGGAGAGGGGATGGAGCCGTCAGAGGTGGCAAGACTCGGCGAGCCATATTACTCCAACAAATCGAAAGGAACCGGGCTTGGACTGATGGTCACGTTCCGCATCATTGAGGTGATGCAGGGGAAGATCGAGATCGAGAGCAAAAAAGGCGCCGGTACGGTAATGACCGTCCGTTTCCCGGCGGCCGCATCCGGCGAACAGGGATCGGAATGAACCGGGGATCCTTACACTGCAGAACAAAAAAATGGCGCCTGCATCGGCGTCATTTTTTTGCGTTTAAAAGAGCATCTCAGGAGCGTTTCCTCCATGGATGTCCCTCCAGGCCAGATATAAGCTGATCGCCGCGGCAATAAGGAACAGGAAAGCGGAAATAAAAGCGAGCTGCTTACCGGTGCTTATCGTCCCCGTATTCCCGTCTCCCCCCACTCCCGGGGTTGCGGAGGGGATAATTCCGCTGATCCGAACGGGCTTCGCCGGTTTTGATCTTGACTTAACCCGTTTCCCGGGCTTTGCCGATTTCACTGGTTTCACGGTAAGACACTCCTTTGCACGAGAATCCTTCTTTTCAAACGATGGCAGGGTGCTTTAACGAACTCACAGTAAGTTATGTCACCGCTGTTCGGGTCGTTCCGAGACAAAGCGAAAATAGACTGAGAAAGAAGCAGATCTATGCTTGGTCATCACAAATAGATTTAGTCAGCTTGTCGCCATAGCTGAAGCCGGAGGTCATATTGCAGTGTATGACGGGGCGGCCAAGATGTTATCGCTGAAGCAAAAAAATAACGTCCCGGGTTGCATCATGCCGTCCCTTCCCGAATGTTCCGAATCTGTCGGGAACAATCGGCTTGCAGGGAAAATGAGCATTTACTAGTTTGTTAGTTTTGTTATAATGAATTATGCTAACATTCATTGGACAATACGAGCAATGGCAGGAGGATATCATGGACAAAACGCAATGGAACATCAGCAGCTGGAGCTTCAAGGCCTGCAAGGACCAGGAATGGATGGAGGCGAAGGTACCGGGCTGCGTACATACGGATCTGCTGGCCAACGGCCAAATTCCGGATCCGTTCTACGGAACGAATGAGAAGGAAGTGCAGTGGATCGACAAGCAGGATTGGGAATACGAGAGCCGGTTTGATTTGCCGGAGGAGCTGCTGTCCCTTCCGCATCTGGAGCTCGTATTTACAGGGCTTGACACCTATGCGGACGTCGCCGTGAACGGTAAGCCTGTTCTTCAGGCGGATAATATGTTCCGCACATGGAAGGCCGACGTCAAGGATGTGCTGCAGCCGAAGGACAATACGGTCCATGTGCGTTTCCGCTCGCCGGTTCAGGAGGATCTTCCTAAGCTGGAGCGCCTCGGCTACGATTTGCCGGCAACGAATGACCAGTCGGATGTCGGAGGACTTGGAGACCGGAAAATCAGCGTATTCGCCCGCAAGGCGCCGTATCACTACGGATGGGACTGGGGGCCTCGTTTCGTGACGAGCGGCATTTGGCGGGATGTCTATATTGAAGGATGGGAACACAGCCGGATTCAGGATGTATACATCGATCAGACGGAGGTTACGGCAGCGTCCGCCAAGTTAACGGCCGTGATCGAGCTGGAGTCAGACCTGGAAGGGGAAGCGCTGGTTCGCCTGAGCGCGGACGGTCAGACCTGGGACCAGAAGGTGCAGCTGTCACGCGGCGCTCAAACGGTGGAACTCCCGCTGGTGATCGACCATCCGAAGCTGTGGTGGTGCCGTGGACTCGGTGAGGCGAATTTGTATGAATTCCGTGCGGAGCTGGTCGTTGACGGCGGCGTGAAGGCTGAGAAAAGCGTCAAAACGGGCCTTCGCTCGGTCAGACTGGTCCGCGATCAGGACGAGGCCGGCTCCACCTTTTATATCGAGCTGAACGGAGTACCGGTGTTCGCCAAGGGTGCCAACCATATCCCGAACGACAGCTTCATGACCGAAGTGACCTACGAACGCTACCGACATGAGATTGCCAGCGCAGCAGCCTCCAACATGAATATGCTTCGCGTCTGGGGCGGGGGGATTTACGAGCAGGACGCTTTCTACGAGCTGTGTGACGAATACGGCCTGATGGTATGGCAGGATTTTATGTTTGCCTGCAGCATGTACCCCGGCGACGAAGCTTTTTTGGAAAATGTGCGGCTGGAAGCGGAGGAGAACGTCAAGCGTCTGAGAAATCATCCCTCGATTGTGTTATGGTGCGGAAATAACGAAATCGATACGGCCTGGTCCCACTATTCCGAACATACCGGCTGGGGCTGGAAGCAGCAGTATTCTCCGGAGCTCCGCGATCGTCTATGGCAGGACTATGAGGCGATCTTCCACCGGATTTTGCCGGAAGCGATTTCCCGTTATGCGCCGCAGGCCGACTACTGGCCGTCTTCGCCGATGATCGAGCTGACCGGTGACATACACCAGCACGCGACGAACAACTCCACCGGCGGGGACATCCACTACTGGGGCGTATGGCACAATGTGGAGCCGTTTGAGAATTATAACGTGTACATCGGACGTTTCATGAGCGAATACGGATTTCAGTCGTTTCCGGAGTACAAATCGGTTCGCCGTTATGCCGAAGAGCATGATTTGGCGCTGGAATCCGAAGTGATGCTGGCCCACCAGAAGAACGGGCAGGGCAACCGCCTGATCAAGCAGTACATGGATATGTACATGAACGAGCCGAAGGATTTCCCGTCCTTCCTGTATATGAGCCAGGTGCTGCAGGCGGAGGCCATGAAGATGGCGATTGAGGCGCATCGGCGCAAGAAGCCTTACTGCATGGGGACGCTGTATTGGCAGATGAACGATTGCTGGCCGGTGGCTTCCTGGGCGGGGATGGATTATTTCGGCCGCTGGAAGGCGCTTCAGTATTACGCCAAACGCAGCTTCCGCGACGTTGCCGTGTCCATCGACGGTACACGCGGCGGCGAATTGGACATTTACGTTCTTTCCGATGTGCTTCAGCCGCTGTCCGGAAATCTTCGCCTGCAGGTCATGGACCTGAAGGGGAACGTCTTGCAGGAAACGGCGCATAGTTTCAGCATAGGAGCCAACACATCGGAAAAGGTGCATACCTGCTCCGTGGAGCAGCTGCTGGGCGGAAGCCGCCCTCAGGAAACGTTTCTGCTCGTTCAGCTGGAGGTGTCCGGCCAGCTATTGGACAGCAAGGAGCATTATTTCGTGCCGGCTAAGGAGTTCGCGTTCGCCCAGGCGAATATTACGGTACGGGAGGAAGAAGGCAGCCAGGGTCATACGCTGATCCTCACCACAGATACGCTGGCTAAACAGGTATGGATTTCCAGCGAGGCGGAGGGCAGCTTCAGTGACAATTTCTTTGATTTGATCCCGGGCAGGGAGCAGCGCGTCCAGTTTTACGCCCGTTCGGAAGGGGAAGAGCCGTTTATCCCGGCGAAACCGGGCCGGATCGAAGTGAAGTCGATGGCGGATTTTATCGTAAAGTAGGATGTTTGCATATAAAGGAGCCGTCCGGGTATTCCGGGACGGCTCCTTTTCTTTGGGTTGGACACGTAAGCATCAGCGATGTGACCGCTGATGCTAAATATAATGCAGTCCGGATAAATAAGGCAGAGGTATTGTACGGAAATCCTCCGGTGCCCATGCCAGGTGGGGGGACTCGGGATCAAACAGCAGCGACAGCAAACCGCTGTCATCCAGCACAAGCTCCTGCCCCTTGCTTGTGACCGTGTATGATCTGCCGCCGGCAGCATCATCGATGCGGAGAAAGGCTCTCCAGTCCACCTGGAGCAGCGGGGAACACTGCGTGAGCAGGCTGTGGGCGTCCGCGATCCATACGGTACCGCTGTTCGGGCCGGATTGGACCGCGGCACCGGCCTGCTGCAGCAGTTTGAGCAGGGCTTGTTCCTGCCAAGGCACGGGAACCTCCAGGTGCTGCACCGGGTGGCGCTGCAGCGTCTCGGCCAGCAGCCGCGCGACGGCCTGCGGATGGCCTCCCCACTCGACGGCTTTGGCCGGTTCGCCGGACGGCGAGGACTCTTGAGCCGTCGGTACGGCCGCAGCCAAAAAGGCCGTTATGGCGCCGTTATGGCGGGCTGTGAGCGTCTCTTGGCGCATCATGGTGATGTCCGCGATGGCGCTGCTGCCCAGCAGCGTGAGCAGCTGTGCGGGTCCCTGCTCATAGGCCGGGGAAGCGCCGGAGATGATAGCGGAGATGCCGAAGGTATCCTCCGGCTGCATGGGGCTGATGCTCCATTCATCTGTATCCGGTTGCAAAAGGGCTGCAGCATTGCCGCTATCCAGCATGGCATAATGGACTCTGCCAAAATCGTAGCAGCCTGCCCGGCGGTACAGGGAACGGCCGCCGGATACGAATACAAGGGAAGCACCGGAGCGGCGTGCATGATCCATGCATTCCGCCAGAAGCGTGCTGGCCAGATTTTGACCGCGGAAGTCGGGGTGTGTACACACCGAACCGATGCTGAACACGTTCAGCCTGGCTTCCCCGATCCGCATCACGTCCGGTGCCAGTCCCATGAATGCCACCAGCTCGCCCTCCTCGGTAAACGCGCCGTATGAATGGCTGACGCCCGGATGAAACAGGGCCGGAAACGATTTGCCCATAGAGGGCTGGCCGGGCTTGCCAAATACAAGGTCCGACAGGTCTGCGGCCTGTTGTAATTCATTTGAATAAAGCAGCCGAATCTTCAAGTTATACATGCCTCCTCATCCGTCATGCTTGTTGTCTAATAGGTCGAGAATAAGTATAGTCCTCTAACGGGATAAAGTGAAGATGGGCGAACCATTTCCTTTATTGAAAAAAACCAAATGCCCGGAAAGCCGTTGTCTGCTCCAACGTTACAAAAAAGTGCTTAAATGACTTTGAAGTGCGTACTTCCCGAGGAGGTAATCCGGGTGCACAATAGAGCCATCACCAAGCACAATATACAAAGGAGCTGACATTCCATGAATGATCATAAATCGGTTAAGGAAGAACGGAAAGTGGCTTTGGTCGTCGGGGCCAATGGGGTGATTGGACGCAATCTCATCGACTATTTACTGACGCTGCCGGATTGGGAAGTGATCGGGGTATCCCGGAGGGGAGGGGAAGACCGGGAACGGGTCCGCTATATCGCGGCGGATCTGCTGGACCCGGAAGATGCCCGGCGCCGCTTGGGGGTGCTTCCCGAGGTGACGCATCTTTTCTACGCCGCGTACCAGGACCGCCCGACCTGGGCCGAGCTGGTGGCGCCGAATTTGGCCATGCTGGTCAACAGCGTCGAGGCGGTCGAAGCGGGATCTGCGGGGCTGCGGCATGTCAGCCTGATGCAGGGCTACAAAGTGTATGGGGCGCATCTCGGCCCGTTCAAAACCCCCGCCAAGGAATCGGATGCAGGTCATATGCCGCCCGAGTTTAATGTGGATCAGCAGCAGTTTTTGGAGAAACGGCAGCAGGGGAAGGCTTGGACGTGGTCGGCCATTCGGCCTTCGGTAGTCGCGGGATTTGCTTTGGGCAATCCGATGAATCTGGCCATGGTTATCGCCGTATACGCGTCGATCTCCAAGGAACTGGGCATTCCGCTCCGTTTTCCGGGAAAACCGGGGGCCTATCATACGCTGATGGAGGTCACCGATGCCGGGCTTCTTGCCAAAGCCACCGTGTGGGCCGCAACCGATCCGCGGTGCGCGAATCAGGCGTTCAATATCAACAACGGGGATTTGTTCCGCTGGAACGAGATGTGGCCGAAGATCGCCGCTTACTTTGGAATGGAGACGGCGACGCCCCTTCAGATGTCCCTGGACGTCGTCATGGCCGACAAGGAGCAGTTGTGGAATGAGATGGTTCAAAAGCACGGGCTGGAACCGCACTCCTATCAAGAAGTCTCCTCCTGGGGCTTCGGTGACTTCGTCTTCTCCTGGGATTACGATTTCTTCGCCGACGGGAGCAAAGCCCGCCGCTTTGGCTTCCATGAGTACGTAGATACGGAAGAGAGGTTCATGAGTATTTTCGATGATTTGCGCCGGCGCAAGGTCATTCCGTAACGTGTAGAATTGGCCGTCAAGCCTATGATATCCCCATCTTATAAAAAGAGAGGCTGTCCCTGATCTTGCAGGGATGCAGCCTCTTGTTGTTTTCATGCTTCTGATGCTTCCGAGTTATGCTGCAGGGTCTCATGGCACTGCCGGTGCATTCGAGCCACAGGTCTGCCGACAACCAAGCTCGGTCTAGCCCTTTGCAGGCGGATAACCTTCTTGTTACGGCGTGGGCTCCAAGCGAGAGCTTTCTCTGATGGCCGCATGTCCCTGATATTTTTTATCGATATGCATTTCTCCCCATCTGCACATCGTGTGCAAGAGCTCCTTCATGCTCCAGCCGTATTCGGTCAATTCATACTCGACCTTGGGAGGAACCTCGTTGTAGATGATGCGCTGAACGATGCCCTCGTCCTCCAATTCGCGCAAATGCTGGGTCAGCATTTTCTGGGTGATGGAAGGAATGAGGTGCAGGAGCTCGTTGTTCCGCTTTTTGCCGAAGGTCAGATGAAACAGGATGACAGGCTTCCACTTCCCGCCGATCACCTCCAGGGTCACTTCCACCGCCGTATTGTATATTTTCACCGGTTGATCTTCCATACGTTCGCACCTCCGTAAGTAAGGGTCTGTTCGCCGACGTTTTCAAGTCATCTCTACGGTACATGATAACTTGGGGCCGCAGGGAGCGATGATCCATCTGATGATTTCCAATATAGCATGTTTGGCTGCGATTCGCATGGCACGCGGTAGTGAATAAGCTCGGGCATGGCTTCTAATTTAATCCTTGAATTTAATATATGTATGCGATATATTGCATACATAAGAAGAAGGAGTGAACGATCATGCCGATCCCTAAAAGTTATTCCTCGCCTGTACGTATGACCGCTAAGGAGCGGGCCCTCAGCCAAATTCAAAGATGGATTATCGACGGCACCCTTCAACCGGGAGAAAAGCTGGTCGATGCCGAGTTGGCGGAGGCGCTGGGGGTTTCCCGGACCCCTGTGCGCGAGGCGCTGCAGCTGCTCGAAGTCCAGGGGCTGGTGGAAATGCATCCGGGAAGGGATACGCGCGTCCAAACCATCGAGAAGGATGACATTCTGAAAATGTATGCTACCTTGGCGGCTCTGCATTCCCTGGCGGCCGAAGCGGCGGCAGCGCATATTCCGGCGGAGCAGATCGAACAGCTGAAGGGGATTAACGCTGATTTCGCCGCTGCGATCGAGCAGGGGCAGCCGTACCAGGCGATGGAGCTCGACGAGCAGTTTCATAACCTGATCGTGGACGCCTCGGATAATGCCTATGTCGCATCCTTCAGCGCCTCGCTGCAAATCCATATTCGGAGGTTCAAGTATGTTTTTCTGGCCCAGCCGGTGTCGGCTACCGCCGCGTCGGTAGAAGAGCATGCCCGCATCATTGAGGCGTTCGAGGAGAAAGACAGGGCGCTGGCCGCCTCGGTGATGAAGCAGAATCTGCTGAGACCGATGAAGGAGCTCTATGCGATGATTCAAAACCATTCGGAAGGAGACGTGAAGAAATGACAAGTCAAGATCCACGTGATCTGCGTATCCGCAGCAAGGTAATCAGTGAAGGCGTAAACCGGGTCCCGAACCGCGCCATGCTCCGGGCGGTCGGGTTTAAGGACAATGATTTCAAGAAACCGATGATCGGCGTGGCCAGTACCTGGAGTGAAGTGACACCTTGCAATATGCATATTGATGAATTGGCCAGGGAAGCCAAGAAGGGCGCTCAGGCCGGCGGCGGGGCTCCGCTCATTTTCAATACGATCACCGTCTCCGACGGTATTTCGATGGGGCATGAAGGCATGCTCTTCTCGCTGCCCAGCCGGGAAATCATTGCCGATTCCATCGAAACCGTCGTGAACGCCGAGCGTTTTGACGGCCTGGTTGCGATCGGCGGGTGCGACAAGAATACGCCGGCCTGCCTGATGGCGATCGGCCGCATGAATCTTCCGGCTGTATACGTATACGGAGGCACCATCCAGCCTGGATCACTGAACGGCCGGGACGTCAATATCGTGACGGCCTTTGAAGCCGTCGGGCAGTACCATGACGGCAAAATGACCCCGGAGGAGCTTCACCAAATCGAGTGCCACGTTTGTCCGGGGGCCGGAGCGTGCGGGGGGATGTACACGGCCAACACCATGGCCGCGGCCGCGGAGGCGATGGGCATGAGCCTGCCAGGTTCCTCGTCGACGGCGGCCATCGCAAGCGGTAAAGCCGATGAATGCGCGAGGGCGGGGGAGACGGTCATCCAGCTCCTCGATAAAGGAATTTATCCGAGAGACATCATGACGAAAAAGGCATTCGAGAACGCTATTACCGTTGTCATGGCCCTGGGAGGATCGACCAACGCTTTTCTGCATCTGCTGGCCATCGCCCATTCGGTTCAGGTCGACCTGACCATCGACGACTTCGAGCGAATTCGCAAGAAGGTGCCGCATCTTGCCGATTTGAAGCCGAGCGGCCAGTATATGATGCAGGATCTGAGTGATGCCGGGGGTGTCCCTGCGGTCATGAAGCTGCTGCTCGAAGCGGGCCTGCTTCACGGGGATTGCATCACCGTAACCGGGCATACGATCGCGGAAAATTTGGCAGCGGTGCAGCCGCTGCGAAGCGGCCAGAATGTCGTCAGACCGCTGGATCAGCCGCTGAAGCCTACGGGGCCGCTCGTCCTGCTCAAGGGTAATTTAGCCCCGGAAGGGGCCGTGGCGAAAATGTCCGGCCTGAGCAGACTGTCATTTACCGGGCCTGCCCGCGTATTTGACAGTGAAGAGGAGGCTACGGAGGCGATCGTCAACGACCGTATCCGGAAGGGAGATGTTGTCGTCATCCGCTACTGCGGTCCCAAAGGCGGTCCCGGCATGCCGGAAATGCTGTCCGTCACCGCCATGATTGTGGGCAAAGGCCTGGGAGGCGATGTGGCGCTTCTAACCGACGGCCGGTTCTCCGGCGGCTCGCATGGTTTTGTGGTGGGACACGTGGCTCCGGAAGCTCAAGTCGGCGGTCCGATCGCCCTTCTTCGCGAGGGGGATATCATTACGATCGACAGCGAAACCCAGGAAATCAATATGCAGGTCAGCTCCGAGAAGCTGGAGGAAAGAGCGAAGCAGTGGTTCCCACCGCAGCGGAAGCATTCCGCCGCCGTGCTGCGGAAGTATGCGCGGCTCGTATCCTCGGCATCCAAAGGAGCCGTAACAGATGTGGACGATTAAAAAAGGCAGGGGGGCACCGCGACAACAGCGGCGCTCCCTTTTTTTCATTTCACCTGAAGCCTTCAGGTTAAACAACCGCATAAACCCGCCTTTATTTGGAAAGTGTAGACCCATGTTCCCCTTTTTACCGGGCCGTTCTGATCGCCGAAGTGACGCCCAAAAGGAGGTCTGCATTTGTTTGTAACGATATGCGCTTGGTTTATATATAACTAGGGCAATTTTCTTGTTCGCAACCGAATTTCAGGTGTATTTACATTCCATTTTAAAGAGGCGAGGCTGTTTGGATTCCACAACTTTGGTTAATTCACTTGTGCTTTTAATGGCCAGCCTGCTGCTCGTCGGCGTGCTGACCACCAAATTTTCATCGAGATTCGGCATGCCGGCTCTTGTGCTGTTTATCGTCGTCGGTATGCTGATTACGCGGTTCGTGTATTTCGACAACGTCCTCATTACCCAGATCGTCGGGATTTTAGCCTTGATCGTCATTTTGTTCGAAGGGGGCATGCAGACGAAGTTTGCCGATATTAAGCCAGTCATCAAGCCGGCCCTGTCGCTGGCGACGGTGGGGGTACTTCTCACGACCTTTATTGTGGGCGTCTGCGCCAAGTATATTTTGGGCGTGTCCTGGGTGGAAGGCTTTCTCTTCGGTGCCATCGTCGGATCGACGGATGCGGCCGCGGTGTTCTCGGTGCTTGGAGGGAAAAATATAAAAAAGCGCCTGACCTCCACCCTGGAGGCCGAATCGGGCAGCAACGACCCGATGGCCGTCTTCCTGACCGTCTCCCTGATCGAATACCATCAGCATCCCGAGGCGGAAATCTTCCAAATGATCCTGTCGTTTTTCTGGGAGATGGGAATCGGCCTGGTCATGGGTCTGCTCATCGGCAGGCTGGCCGTCTACGTCATCAACAAGATCAATTTCGATTCGTCCGGCCTGTATCCCGTCATGGCGCTTGGCTTCGCCATTCTGGCGTACAGTGCCACTTCGGTGATCCACGGGAGCGGGCTCCTCGCCGTTTACGTGACGGCCATCGTGATGGGTAATTCCGACTTGGCCTATGGGCGCTCGATCATGCATTTTAACCAAGGGTTCGGCTGGATGATGCAGATCGTCATGTTCGTGCTGCTCGGCCTGCTGGTCTTTCCGACCGAACTGCCGGGCATCGTCGGGGAAGGTCTGCTGCTCTCCCTGATCCTGATGCTGATTGCAAGGCCCGTGGGCGTCTTCCTCAGCACGCTCGGGATGAAGTACTCCTTCCGGGAAAAGCTGCTCATTTCCTGGGCCGGCCTGCGCGGAGCCGTACCGATCGTGCTGGCGACTTATCCGATGCTGGCGGAAATGGAGCACGGGCGGTTATTTTTTAACGTGGTGTTTTTCGTCGTGCTGACCTCGGCCATTATCCAGGGCGCAACGATTTCCCCGTTTGCCGGGATGCTGGGGCTGGCGGGAGAAATGAAACCGTCCAATCCTTCGCTCCTGGAGCTGACGGCTTTGGGCAAGGCCAAATCGGAAATCAACCACGTGGACGTCAACGAGACGATGGCGATTGCCGGCAAGGAAATTTCCGAGCTCGACCTGCCGGAGGACATCTTGTTTACGGCGATCATCCGCAACGAACAAATCATCGCCCCTCGAGGAAACACGAGGATCGAGTCGGGCGATACGGTGTATGTGCTGAGCCCGAAGGCGAAACGGAAACAGGTGAAGGCGATTCTGACCTCGCCGGCGCTTCCGGTGGTTCATCTCAACGAGGAGAAGCAGAAGCCCGAAGAGGCCACGAATATCATACCGCCTAAGAATCCGGGCGACCCTCCGGAACAGGAAACTTAACAAGAAAGCCCTGCCTTCTTTGCAAAGAAGCAGGGCTTTTTGGAATGCCGCAGTTTAGGCTTTTCCCAGGATGAAGCTGATGATCAGAATCAGGAGGACCAGGGTGGTAATCCCTGTATACAGCTTATCGCCTTCGCGTACAAATACCCAGATGGAGATGGCGACGCGAAGTACGGGGGTCAGGATGAGAAGGATCAACCCGGCTGTGATGACGGCGTAAGGCTTGAATGATGCGATTCCGCTCATAATATCGGGGAGGTTGTGCGGGTAAGAGCTGCCGGGGTATCCGCTGCTTCCCTGAATAAAGAAGAGCACCAATCCCGCGATGATGACGGCTGCGCTCAGCACGACGCCGACCCGGAGCCAGCGGCTGACGGCCAGCTCCACTTCCAAAATATCTTTCTCTTGACGCTCTCGCCGTTGCTCTTTCGGTTCGCTCATTTCGTCAGTCCCACTCCTTCCAAAATCATCTGCACGGCTACGTACACGAGCACCGGTATGAACAGCAGGCGGATCGTCTTGCTCTTCAGGCGCTGCATTATTTGCGCACCGAGGGTCGCTCCGGCCAGAACACCGAGAGCCACCGGTCCGGCAATATGCGGATCGATATCCCCGCGCAACAGGTAAACTCCCGCGCTGGCCGCCCCGGTCACGCCCATCATGAAGTTGCTGGTCGCGGTCGATACCTTCAAAGGAAGCTTCATGAACACGTCCATGGCCAGCACTTTGAAGCTGCCGCTGCCGATGCCGAGCAGGCCGGATACGATTCCCGCGCCGTACATGACGGAGGAGCCTCCGTAGACGTTTCCGGCATGATAAGGGACGTCCTGCTTGATGGCTTTATCATAATAGCTTCCTTCAAGCCGGAGCTTCTTGGCGGCCGGGCTCATGCTGACCTCACCAGCGGCACCGCCGCTCTTGTTCTTGATCATGTTAAACGCGGAGTAGACAAGCAGCAGCCCGAAGATGATGTAGAGCAAATCAGGGGCGATGATGCCGCCGATAAACGCACCGGTAATCGCCCCGATGGTGGTGGCAATTTCCAGGAACATGCCGACCCTCAGATTGGTAATCCGGTCGCGGATATAGGCGATGGCGGAGCCACTGGATGTGGCGATGACGGATATGATGCTGGCGCCGATGGCATGCTCGATGCTGACGCCGAAAAGGAGCGTCAGCGCCGGTGTGACGATAATGCCGCCTCCGAGCCCGAGCACCGAACCGACGATGCCGGCGAGAATGGAGATGAGCAAAATTTCCAAAGATAGCGTAATCACATGAGTACACCTGCCTGTGTCAGAAAATAAGAGTCCGGATTGCGCTTTTCCGCCGTGTCCCTGTACACTAAAAACACGGGGCTTATCGCATCCGGAGGCCGTGGAACGGATTCATTATACACCGTTTGTATAATATTAACCATACAAACGGAATATATTTCCGCATGTTATTTTTACAATGTAAAATACAACGAAGCAATGAAGCTTATGCCGGGAGAGGAAGAAAGCCATGAAATTCAAACACTTGGACGAAAAAGACAATATGATTCTGGATCATCTGCTTGATAACGGCAGGCTCAGCCATGCCGAGCTCGGCCGTTTTGTGAACCTGACGCGGGCAGCCGTGCGGGAACGGGTCAATGGCCTCATGGAGCAGGGAATCATCGATAAATTTACGGTGATTGTCAACCCGCTGAAGGCCGGAAAAAGCATGTCGGTGTACTTCTTGATCGAAGTGGAGTGGAACCTGCTTGAGACCGTTGCCGAAACGCTGCTGGCGGACGATGAAATCACGAGCGTATACCAAATGAGCGGCGGCCCGCACCTGCATGTCCATGCGCTGATGGATGACCAGGAGCATGTGGAGAAATATTTGCGGAAGCTTCAGACGGTGGAGGGCATCACAAACGTGCACAGCGAATTTCTGATCCGCCGGTTCAAAGAGCGGGAAGGCATACAGATTTAAGTGTCCATCATGCGGCTGTATCTATGCGGTCCTCTCGTTATCATGCCTATCTGGGTATCCGGATAACCGGATGGTGCGGAAGGCGTATCGGGGCCGTGTCACGTGAATAACCAATTTTGGGAGGTGCCTGGACAGTTGGAGACCAAAGCGCAGCTGGAGCAGGAATTAAGGCGGATTGAAACATGGGAGAAGGATCAGAAAAGCGCGTGGTTTTGGGAAAAGTGGAGCCGGCTGCCGTTTATGCTGCTGGACCGGCTGACGCCGAAAGTGATTCAGGACAAGCTGGCCGAGGGGCTTGGCGAGGTCGGACGGTTTCTGCAGACCGGGGGGCAATATTTGGTGCAGCGAAGATCTATTCTCAAACGGCTTGAGCGGACGTATTCGCTTATGAGTAGCGGTTCGGAGGGAAGGGTGACGCCGGAACCGGCCGATGGGCATGACGGCGGGGATGGAGCCGGACTGATGCTCGATGAGGCGGCGAATCTGCCGCTTGCGGTCATGGACCGCGTGGCGGACGAGCTCGCCGCGAGCCGCGCCAAGCTTGCCGCCGCCCAAGGGGCGACAACAGGCATCGGCGGCGTATTGACGCTGGCCATCGATATCCCCGCGGTGCTGGGCCTCTCCTTGAAGGTGCTGCAGGAGATCGCCGTTTGCTACGGATACGACCCGAGGGATGAGAAAGAGCGCCTGTTTATCGTCAAGTGCCTGCAGTTCGCTTCGGCCGACATCGTCGGCAAAAAGGCGGTGCTGGACGAGCTTGGGCAGTTTGACGGAGACCACGCGCCGGCTCAGGTCATGTCGCAGATTCAGGGCTGGCGGGAAGTGGTGCAGACGTACCGCGACAGCTTCGGATGGAAAAAGCTGTTCCAGCTCGTCCCGATTGCCGGGATTCTCTTCGGCTCCATCAGCAACAAAGGCACGATTGAGGATGTGGCCGAAGCCGGAAAGATGCTGTACAGGAAGCGCCGGATTGTGACCCGGCTGCGCTCGGAGCACCCGGACGGTGAGGCATAGTCCGGTAAGGCGGGCCAGGGCTCGCAGGGGGCCGGCGTCCCTTGGATCTGGCCGCGGATGGTTTATATATCCCTGGGTCATGGTGAAAGATGACGGCAGCCTGCTCGCCGCAGGCGCCGACCACATAAAAGGACCGCCTCCAGGCTTTATTCCAAAGCCCGGGGCAGTCCTTTTTTTGCGGATCGAGCGTGTTGACGACAATAGCGTTAATCAGGCTTCCGTTCCCTCGGACCAATGGTTCAGCAGCTTATCGGACGGGAGCAGATAAGTCAGAATGCCAAGCAGCGGCAGGAAGCTGCATATCTGCATGACGGTCGTAATGTCAACGATATCGGTCCATTTGCCCAGCACGAGTGCGCCAAGGCCCCCCATGCCGAAAGCCAGTCCGGTAATCAGGCCGGAGACGGTTCCGATTTTGCCGGGGAACAGCATCTGGGCATACACGACCGTCACCGAGAAGCTGGAGAAAACGATCAGGCCGATGAATGCCAGCAGCACGCCGGACCAGAACAGGTTCGCATAAGGCAGAAGGATGGCCAGCGGAGCAGCCAGGATCATCGAACAGAAGATCATGTTCCGTTTGCCGAACCGGTCGGCCAGCGGGCCGCCGAAGAACGTGCCAACCGCGCCGGCCGCAAGGAACAGGAAAATGTACACCTGCGCGTCGCTCACCGAAAGGTTGAAATTCTCCATGAGATAAAACGAAAAGAACGTGCTGATGGACGAGCTGTACCAGGAACGGACGAACACGAGCAGCACCAGCAGCACGATCGCAAAGCGGACGCGGGAGCGCACTTCGGGCCGCAGCTGGCGCACCTGCGTTTTCTTCTTCTGGTATGCCCCGGTGCGCAGGCGGTTGCCGTACCATCTGGCGATAAAGATTTGAACCGCAATGCCGGCCGCGGCGACGACGGTAAACCAGATCGAGCCGAACAGGCCGAGCGGGATGAAAATCCACATCGTCAGCACGGGAGCCAGGGACTGTCCGGCGTTGCCGCCGACCTGGAAGATCGACTGGGCCAGCCCGCGGCGCGTTCCTGAGGCCATATGGGATACCCTCGAGCCTTCCGGATGAAATGCCGCCGAGCCCAGGCCCACGAACACGACGGCCAGCAGTACGGCCGGATAGGTAGTCGCGAAGGCCATCAGCAGCATCCCTGTAAAGGTGAAGCCCATCCCGATCGGGAGCAGCGCGGGCGTCGGCTTGCGGTCGGCGAACCATCCGACCACCGGCTGCATGATGGAGGACGTAAAGTTGATGGCAAAGGATATGATCCCGATCTGCGTATAAGTCAGGTGCATCGACGATTTCAGAATCGGGAAGATCGCCGGGATGACCGATTGAATCGAGTCATTAAACAGATGCACGAGGCTGATGGCGATGAGAATCCGGTATACCGTGGCCGACATATCCGGCTGCGTCAGCGGCTGCTGTCCGCTTGGCGGCGAAGTCTTGGTCATCGTTTGAACGGACATGTTACCTCCTTGTGATTGAACTCAAGACGGATCGGCTTATATACACGTCAGGTCCTCTTTCGTTCGGAATGTTTAAGGAGATTATATGTCAGATTCAGGCAAACCGTATACCCCTTACTTGATAAAAACTCCCCCGAACGGAATGATCTCCCGCAGCACCCGCTTGATCAGCCCGTCGTTGTTCAGGTCCTTCTCCAGGTGGCTGCTCCGGTGTCCGGCCTGAAACAGCACCGTTCCCACTCCCGTCATTTTAAAATGATAATTCATATGCTGACTGGCCAGCGTATTGCCATAAACCGTCAGGTCCAGCTTGGCATTCTCGGGGTAAGCAACCACGCTTCCCGCGTCAACGTACAGCGGCTCGTCCGGATGAAGCTCCGCTTCCAGGACCATGCCTTCGGTCAGGACGCCGATCGTGCCTGTCCCGGCAAATTTCACCTTGACGGCGTCACGGCTAATCAGCATATTCTTCGCGCTCAGAATCCGCGTTTTCATGGTGATGCCGGAGCTGTAAAAAAATAAATGCCGCAGGTCGTACAGCAAATCGCTGCCGCCGGCAAGCTCAATTGGCTTAACGCTGTAGCCGGGAGGAAGCGCGGCGGTAAAATTGCAGCTCCCCCGCATATCCGCCTGGATCAGCTTCTTCTTCCGGTACATCCCCTTGATGTTCATCAGCCGGTCGCTCCGCCCGTCGGACGGACCCCTGTAGGCGATGATCTGCTCCGGATGCAGAAAGTGCATTTCTTCCCCTTGTTCCAGCTGGAAGGTCACGGCTTGTCCGCTGTCCGGGCTTGCATATTCCTGTATGGACAGATTCAATGGCAATTCCTCCTACTCGGGGCTCCGGGACTGTCGCTAAATCCGGTTCGCTCTGCGCATAAAGTACCGCATAATGCGGATCAAAACAAAATACCCGGCGGCAAGAGCAACCACAGTGACCAGCATGACTTTCAGCTTATTTTCCCTGGCTGCCCTAGCCTGATTGGTTTCCTGCAGCGCTTGAACGGTTTCGGACAGCTCCTTGTTCTGAGCCATCAGCTGGGCGTTCTGCTGCTGGTACTGCTTCGCGTCGGCTTGAGCCCGGTCGAGATCGTCCAGAGTTTCCCGGTAGCTCTCCTTCAGCCGGTTGACTTCGCTGGGAAGGCCGGAGAAGGTCTCCACCCCTTTATAAAAATCGTCGAAATAGTTCGCTTTGGCGGAAGTCTTGAACAGCATCGTGCCGCATATGACAATCATCACCGCGCATAAAAAACGGATCAGCGGTAAGTTCCGGTTCATAAAGCAACAACCTCCTGCATAAAGTTATAGAAAGTGAGGGTTGTCCATCTCGCAGGACAGGCCGGGGCCATCTATAGAATATACTCGAAAATAAGCGGATAAGTTCCATTTTCGACCACTTTTGTCGGACCGGTTTCAAATGGCTCCCAAAGCGGGTAAATGAAAAAGGAAGCCGGATCAGGTACCGCAAAGGCGCACAGAAGAGCCAGTCTCAGGAATAGAAGAACCCCTCTCAAATATACGAATAGATATAACATGAAAAGGAGCAATGAATGATGCGTGAAACAGAACAACAATATAAAAAGATTATGATTACCGTTAACGGCGAGCCTTTGGGCAAGGAGCTGTGGATTGACAAAGTTACGTATGCGCCTGTCCAAATCCGCGAAACGGCCGGTCCAACCGAAACCAAAATCAATGCGATTGTCAGTTAATGTCTAAATAATACCATATTTCAAAACGCAAAAGACCTGGAATCCTTCGAGATTCTGGGTCTTTTTTCGCATGGGCGAAATTTATTCCGATAAAAAAAGTTAGCCGCGTCGAATCTATACTACACGTTTCGACATTTATTTCAATCTCGTTCTTTTATACTAGTTTAGAGCAAATCGTAGGACTTTTTACATAAGTATGCATTGAAATGAAAAAGCCCAGATGTAAGGAGTGGTTTACTCGAAAAAAAGGAAGAATCCGGTAGGAAATAGTGGAATGTTGTGATAATATTTACAAATATATGAATACGAACATATGTTCCATGACAAGATGCTGTCAGCCAATGTTGGTACGATATAAAGACGATGAATTAAGATAGGGGTGAACATCCATGCAGTCAGGTATACAGGATCATTTTACATGGAACCGCAATCATATTTTTGCCAGCGGAATGAATAAGGCTATTCTACTAGTCGAGTGGTACGGAGGAACGCTGCGTCCTGCCCGGAGGCGAACCTCCCCTAAGCTCATCGCCCGGGATGTGGAGCTGCACTTGTGGCTGGAACCGCATGTGACCTTGCTGCGTATTTACGGGGCAAAGGCAAGAAGAGGACTGAATCATTCATTGATCGTGCCGCTGGGGCATCTGCAGGACGGAGTCCAGCAGTTCTTTGCGATTGAGCTTGCCCTTGAGCCGCAAAGTCCAGGTCTTCATGGCGTTATCTCGGCCCAGTGGCGATACAAGGAGCGGAACAAGGAGCGAATCAAGGAGCTCCCCGTCAAAGAACTTTATATGAATTACACGTATCACATGGGGCTTTTGCGTCAGCCGGAGGACTTTCACGTCCATAAGCATGTGAAACTTCTGGAAACACCGGGAGTAGTCAAGGAAGCCATCAGGCTGTTCGAATTCGGCGATATTGAGCATGGGGAATGGGTGCTCCGCCGTAAGGGGGACGAGCTGCTGATCAGTGCGGCCCGGAACGCGGACGGCCGTTTGCTGGCCGAGGCCGACATGCTGTACCAGCTCAGCGAGCACTATGTAGGAACTTACATGAATAGGAATGCCACTTTGGTCAGAAACGGGTAAGGAGTCGCATGGATACCCTGCCGTAACAAGTACATATTTTTTAAGAAATAATAGCAAAAACGAAGGGGATGGTCTTTGGAGCATGAAAGCAGGATTCGCTTTGCTACAAGTCGAATGGACTACTTCTAAAGTTGGGATATGAGTCTAATTTACTATATGAGCTAGGAGAATCCACATGACAGACAGACTGATCCGACTAATGCGCATTATCACTCTGGTTCAGGCCAAGCCCGGCATTCTGGCCAGGGAGCTTGCGGAGCGATGCGGCACCAGCGAGCGGACGATATATCGCGATATGGATGCCCTGAGCGCCATGCATATTCCGGTTACCCATCAGGGGCATGGAAAGGGGTACAGGTTCATCGGAGATTTTGCCTTGTATCCGCTGGATTGGACGGAAGAGGAAACGTCCGCGTTCGCGGCGCTTCCTTCCATCATGAATCAGATTAAACCGATCCTGCCCGCGGCGTTTGAAAGTGCATATGAGAAAGTCATGGCGGCGAACCATAAGCGAAGAGCAGATTCCGCGGTAACAGAACAGCAAGAAGCAGTCACATCGGCGGACAAGTCTGCGGCAGCGATAAGGGATCAGCCGCCGTTTCTCATCCCGATCCTCATGGCCACCTTGTCCCAGCATACGATCCAGGCGGAATACGTTCTTGCTGACCGCCGGGAGCGAAAGTCCGGAAGAATCGATCCTTACTGGCTCGTACCCTGGAAGCAGCGCTTTTATCTGGTCGGCCGGAGCCATTCGGAAGGGAATATCCAAATTTACCTTCTTAGCAATTTTCAGCAGGTAGAAGTTTTAGATGACGTATTCGTCAAAGTACATATGCATGTTCAGCAAGAGTTGTTGGATCCTTATCATGAGCCGCACGAGCAAGATCAAATACAGTTTAAAATCAGGATCTCCCCTCGGATGGCGAATTTGTTCAGAACTGAGGCGTTTATTCCCCCGATGCGAATGGCGGAGAGCCGGGACGGCAGTCTGATTGTGGAGTTACGTGTAACCAACGTGGTTGAATTTATAAGCTGGCTGTCCCAGTATGGGGCGGAAGCCGAAATCATGGAGCCCGTATTTTACAGGGAGATGATGAAACGAAATTTGCGCAAATGGCTTGCTTTATACAAATGATAGAGGATCCCCGCGGTTTATTGCTCACCCTGCAACAGGGAAATGCCAACAGTTGGCATCCCCTGCCTGATGGATGCTGGCCCTGTTTTTTCAACTCCTCCCCTACTCAGCGACTTCAGGTATGATATCCCGCCTCATTCGAGAATCCAAACGATGAACGGCCGACTTAGCTTGAGTCATAACGATATACCCGGGAAATCGTATATTTATCATTTTCCTGTCATTCTCCTTACTGTCAAGATATGTTAAAATAATGGGGGATGTTTTCCAGTTTGAGATGAGCGCAAGGAAGTGGGGAGATCGGTGAACAATTTTTGGGGAAGGAACGTCAAAGGCGACAAGGACAATGAGCCCAAGTCCGGGCTTAACTTACGGGTGAATTTGTTTTTTTTCAGCACCTTCATCATATTTTGCGTCATTATTATCCGGCTGGCCGTCATCCAATTCGTCGAAGCGGACACGCTGACGGAGAAGGAAACAGGGCAAAACACGAAAAATATTCCGCTCCCCCCTGCCCGTGGAGATATTTTGGATGCGACCGGCACCAAGCTGGCTTTTTCTACGCCGGTGCAGTCGCTGTACATAACGCTCCAGAAGGATTACAGCAATGCGACGGAAAAAAGCAGGAAGAACCGCGCGGAAGCGATGCAGTTGGCCCAGAAAATAGCGGATGTATTTAACGGAATGGGCGATCCGATCAAGAAGGAGGACATCATCGAAGCGATGGACCTGGACTCCAAGAAAGAGCACGGCTACTATCCGCGCCGGATCAAGATGGATTTATCGCAGCGGGAGATCGCCTATTTCATGGAGCGGAAATCCGAATTTCCGGGGATCGAAATTATTGAGGAATCGAAGCGGACTTATAACCCGAATACGATCGCGGTCCAAACGGTCGGATATATTAAGAGCTTCAAGCATACGGAGTCGTTAAAAGAGTATGATGAGGCGCGCAAGGAACAGAAGGATCCCGGACTCGTCTATACGCCGGATGAGCTGGTCGGAGTTGACGGCGTCGAGATGTCCTTTCAAAAAGAGTTGCGGGGTAAAAACGGGTATAAAGTGGTCTCGGTAACGCCGGGCAACATCGTTGACGGTGTCGAGGAGATCGTCCCGCCCGAGAAGGGGAACGACGTCTGGCTGACGATCAACAAGCAGGTGCAGCAGACGGCGGAGCAGGCGATCATGGACCAGCTGGACTGGGTGCATCACAATCCCGTATCGGGTGAGACGCATCCCAATGCGCTGACGGGTTACGCCGTTGCCATGGAGGTGGAAACCGGCAAGATCGTGGCCATGGCGAGCATGCCGGATTATGACACGAATGTATGGGGAGATGGGGGGATCTCCAATAAGGATTATGAAAAGATCAAGGCCAATTACCAAAATGGGACCATTACCCCCATTTCCTCAGGTAAATCAGGCCACAACATGGAGTCCACGCTGCTGCTCGGATCCACGATGAAGCCGCTGAGCGTGCTGATTGGCCTGAAGGAGCATTTGTTCTCGACGACCACACCTTATAACGATGTCGGCATTGCGTATTTCGGCAAAGAGAAGAAGGCTGTACGGAACTCGCAGAACCATGCTTACGGGTATCTCCGCACCCCGGCAGAGGCCATCGAGCATTCGTCAAACGCCTTTATGGTGGATATGGTCGGCGACAAGTTGTATAAAAAGTATATTAACGCGGGCGGTGACTATAACAAGGGCGTCGACGTCTGGGATAAATATATGAAGCAGTTCGGTCTAGGGGTATCGACGGGAATCGATCTCCCTAATGAATTCCTGGGCAGAAGGGAGTATATGCCTGATAAAAACGGGAAATTTCCGCAAACAGGCAGCGCCCAAGGCTCTCTCGTCTATGCTTCCTTCGGCCAGGAAGGAAGATATACGACCCTCCAGCTAGCCCAATACGCTACTACGCTGGCGAATGAAGGGGAACGGATTAAGCCGCAGATCGTCAGCAAGATTACCGATCAGAACGGCAAGGTCGTCAAAACGTTCAAGCGCGAAGTACTGAACAAGACCGACGATTTTGACAAGTCTTACTGGAGCCTTGTGCGGAGGGGGATGAACACCGACGTAAAATCGGCGTTCGCCGGCTTCCCATATGATTTTGCCAGAAAGACCGGTACATCGCAGCAGGAGTCATCGGATGGGGTCAACCGGGATAACGGCGTCTTTATCGCCTATGCCCCGCGGAACAACCCGAAGCTGGCCGTCGCCGTCGTCATTCCGGAAGGAGGCTTCGGCGCTTACAGTGCGGCTCCCATCGCCCGTAAAATTTTCGATGCGTATGACCAGGAATACGGGCTGGATGGGGTGCCCAAGAAAAACAAGCAGGCTGTGAACCCCTAAGACCGTTCGAAAACAACGGCCATTCGGCTTAGCAGCTTCACTGATGTCCGCTCCGATAGAACAATGCTTTCATATGTATATATTGGATAAAGACCGACCCGATTTTCCGGGCGGTCTTTTTCTGTTGTTCTTATTAAAAGGTAACGGCTTCTCTAAGCCCCAACCCGGGGGAAGAGCGAAAGATGTCGAACGCATGCCTTTTATGCTAGAATAATAAAAGTCGTTTTACATAGGTCAGACAGGAAGGAGGAATGCTGGTGAGCGACTACACGACGGACCATGCGCAGGAAGGTCCGAAGAAAGGGAAAAACAGCTTTAACCTGCGGATTAACCTGTTCTTTTTCAGTACGTTTATCATTTTCTGTGTCATCATTATCCGGCTCGCCATTCTGCAGTTTGTGGAGGGGCCGACGCTGACGGAGAAGGAGTCCAGCAACATCGTCAAGGACGTGCCGCTGCCTCCGGTCCGGGGAACGATCTACGACGCTTCGGGCGTGAAGCTGGCCTATTCCACGCCGACCCAGTCGCTGTACCTTACGTTGATGAAGGATTACAGCGAGAAGAACGGGAAGAAGAACCGTCCGGAGGCCGAGAAAATGGCGGAAGACCTGTTGGAAGTGTTCAATGAATACGGCGATCCGAAGGGCGAGAAAATGACCAAGCAGGATATCATAGATGCAATGGATCTGGATTACAAGAAGTATTCGGGTTATTCACCGCGTCGGATCAAGATGGATTTGTCGGACAAGGAGATTGCCTATTTCTCGGAGCACAAGTCCGATTTTCCGGGCATCGCGATTGAAGAGGAGAGCATCCGGCATTATGACCCCGACACCGTGGCGGTGCAGACGATCGGGTACATCCGAACCTTTAAGGGATCCAAAAGTTTGACCAAGTACAAGACCATCGACGAGAAGCAGCGCAGCGGCGATGTGCAGGCCGATCCGGGGCTGATCTATACCGAACCCGAGTTTGTCGGTTACGACGGTCTGGAGCTGATGTATCAGGACGATCTGCGCGGCAAGAACGGGTACAAGAAGGTGCCGATCGACCCCCGCAACATGCCGGAGGGTGTAGAGGAGATCGTGCCCCCGGAGAAAGGGCACAACATCTACAGCACGATCAACAAGGAGATTCAGCTGCAGACGGAGCAGGCGATTACCGACCAGCTGAGCTGGCTCCATACGCATCCGGTTTCGGGAAAGCTGCATCCGAACGCCACGACGGGATTCGCCGTCGCGATGGAAGTGAAGACGGGCAACATCGTCGCCATGGCCAGCATGCCGGACTACGATACGAATGTGTGGCAGTCGGGCAGCATCTCGCCGGATAACTGGGACAAGATCCAGAACATTTACCAGAACGGCACGATCCGTTCCTTTAACCCGGGTAAATCCGGCAGCCATCCGGAATCGGTCGTGCTGCTCGGTTCCACGATGAAGCCGCTCAGCGTCCTGATCGGACTAAAGGAAGGCTTGATTCGAACAAACACCTACTATAACGATACGGGTGCGGCCTACTTCGGTAAGGAAGGCCACCAGACCCGCGTACAGAACTCCCAAGGCCACGTCTACGGCGGGATGGACCCGGCGCGTGCGATCGAGAAATCGTCCAACGCGTTTATGGTCGACGAGATCGGGAAAAAGCTGTATGAGAAATACGGCTCCAAAGCGATTGAGGTATGGGACAGCTATATGACCACATTTGGACTTGGCGTAAGCACCGGCAGCGGTCTGCCGGGGGAATGGGAAGGCCGTAAGGAATATCTCGATATTAAAGCGGCAGGTTCCACCCAGGCGGCCATGGCCTACGCTTCCTTCGGGCAGCAAGGGAAATACACGACGCTGCAGCTTGCCCAATACGCCGCCATGTTGGCTAACGAAGGCAAGCGGCTGAAGCCGCAGCTCGTCAGCAAGATTACCGACGACAAGGGCAACATCCTCAAGACGTTCAAGCCGGAAGTGCTGAACACCGTCAATTTCAACCAGTCATACTGGGATGAGATCAAGCGCGGGATGAAGAGTGACGTTTCTTCCTTTGAAGGGTTCCCTTACAGCTTTGCCCGGAAGACGGGGACATCGACCCAGAGCGTCGGCGGCAAGCTGATCGATAACGGGGTATTTATCGCTTTTGCTCCGAAGGAAAATCCGGTTCTGGCCATTGCGGTGATGATCCCGGAAGGGGGATTCGGCTCGCAGAGCGCCGCGCCGATCGCGCGTAAAATTTTCGACGCATACGACGAGGTGTACGGGCTGGACGGCGTTCCGAAAGGCAAAAAGGAGACGACCGACGGTCAAAGCAACCCTTAAAAAAGTCAGGCAGTGCCCGCAAAGCAGTGGATTCCATCCGTGTTCGCGGTAAACGGGCTGATCGCAGGCAGGCAGTGAACAGGGGCTATCCCCAGCTGCCTGCTTTTTTTAATGATAGGGCCCGCCCAGCCGGGGGAGTGCCGCGGCAAATCCCTTTTGTGAGGTTCCGGTCCTTGTGGTAAAATGTCCGTATGTCTGTGTCAAAACGGAAAGAAAAGCGCTGGAACAAGGACAGGGGGAAACGGCATGAGTACGAATTATAAGTTACTCGCACTGGATATGGACGGAACGCTGCTGACCGATGAGCAGAACATTTCGAAGGAGACGGCGCAGTGGATCCGCAAGGCATCGAAGCACGGCGTGCATGTGTGCCTGTCGACAGGACGGGCATTTATGAGCGCCCTGCCTTATGGGGAAGAGCTGGGGCTGAACACGCCTATGATTACGGTAAACGGCAGCGAGGTATGGCGTGCCCCGCATGAGCTTCACCTGCGTTCGCTGATGGATGTGGAGCTGGTGAAAGCGATGCACGACATCGCGGTGGAAGAGGACTGCTGGTACTGGGCCTATTCCGTTGAGCAGCTGTACAATAAGGATCATTGGACGGATGACGTTGAAGGCAAGGAATGGCTCAAATTCGGCTACCATACAGAGGATGACGAAGCGAGACACCGTATACTCATGAAGCTGCAGGATATGGGCGGCCTTGAAATTACCAACTCCTCGCCATTTAATCTGGAGATCAACCCGGAGGGCGTGAACAAGGCTGCGGGCATTGCGGAAGTGTGCAAGCTGCTGGACTTGACGATGTCTGAAGTCATTGCGGTCGGGGACAGCATGAACGATCTGGCGGCGATCCAGCAGGCCGGACTCGGCGTAGCCATGGGCAACGCGCAGCAGGTCGTGAAAGATACGGCCGATTATATTACGTCAAGCAACAACGATGACGGAATTGCTGAGGTTATCCAAAAATTCATTTTTGACGAGGAGTGAGCATAAGCGATGGCTGTGCTTGGCTGGATATTGGTCATTGCGCTGTTCGCAATCGGCTTGGCCGGCGCCGTGTACCCGATACTGCCGGGGGCGCTGGCTATCTTTTTTGCCTTTTTTGTGTATGGCTGGTTCTTTACGTTTTCCCATTTCAACGCCTGGTTCTGGATCATCCAGGGCCTTATCATCGTGGTGCTGTTCGTAGCCGATTATGCCGTCGGCGCCTGGGGAACGAAGAAATTCGGCGGCTCCAGGCTGTCGGTCATTCTGAGCACCATCGGGGCGATAATCGGGCCATTCGTCATTCCGGCTTTCGGACTTGTGATCGGACCGTTTGTGGGCGCGTTTGTGGGAGAACTCATCAACGGATCGTCGCCGTCCAAGGCGGCGAAAGTGGGCTTCGGGACGCTTGTGGGATTATTTAGCAGCATGGTGATGAAAGTGATCCTGCAAATCGTCATGATCATCGTATTTTTCGTATGGATCGTGTTTTTCTAATGATAAGATAACGCATGGGCGGTCACCCGTCCGGGGTTGTGCTTGCTGGGGAAAGAAGGGAATAGGGTTTGGCGAAGAAAGAATCATTTATTAGAGGCACGCTCATTCTGGCGGCCGCTGCGCTGGTGGCGCGCGTGCTCGGACTGGTACAGCGGGTTCCGCTGGATCATCTGTTTAATGACATAGGCAAGGCTTCGTTTACGATTTCGAACAACGTCTATTTGCTGCTGCTGACCGTGGCAACGGCAGGCATTCCGAGTACGCTGAGTAAAATGGTATCCGAGCGTTATGCGCTGAAGAAGCCGGCGGAAGCGCAGCGCGTGTACCACGCAGCGCTTATTTTCGCCGCGGCGGCGGGCGTCATCATCACCATTCTGCTGTACGTGCTCGCACCGTATTATGCGACCTACGTTTCCAAAGTGCCGGAAGCGTCGCTCGCCATCCGTGCGCTGGCACCGGCGCTCCTGCTGTTTCCGGCGATCGCGATGATGCGCGGATACTTCCAGGGCCGCGGCAACATGACCGCGGGCGGCATCTCGCAAATCGTCGAGCAGTTCGCCCGGGTCGGCACCGCGATCCTGCTGGCTTATATTCTGCTGAAGAGCGGATATGAGGACAGCTGGGTGGCGGCCGGCGCTTCTTTCGGGGGCGTGCTCGGCAGCATCGGCGCGTTTGCCGTCATGCTGTATTACACCGTTAAAATTCGCAAGCAGGACCGCGCGCTGATGCTGGAAGCCGGTCCGGATTCACATCTGCCGATGGGACAGATATACAAGGATATCTTTACGATCTCCATTCCGATCGTGCTGTCATCGATGACTGTGCCGGTGGTCAACTTTATCGACTCGTCGATCGTCAATCCGCTCCTGATCGGCCGGATCGGCGAAGCGAAAGCGACGCAGCTGCTAGGGATTCTCGGACAGCGCGCGCAGAGCGTGGCCGGCATTCCGCCGATTCTGGCCATCGCGCTCAGCACCTCGCTGATTCCGGTCATTTCGGCCGCCTTCGCCCGGAAGGACGAAGCGCATCTGAAGCAGCAGATCACGCTCGCGCTGCGCATCTCGATCCTGACCGGCATGCCGATCGTTATCGCCCTTTGCGTGGCGTCGTATTCGATCAACGGCCTGCTGTTCAGCAGCCTGGACGGCAGCGGACTGATCATGCTGCTGACGTTCGGCACGATCTTCCAGATTACGATGATGACGACCAACTCGATCCTGCTGGGCGTCGGCAAAGCGTACCTGACGGTCATCAGCGTGATAATGGGCATTATCGTCAAGCTCCTCGGAAGCCTTATTCTCGCTCCGTGGCTTGGCATTTACGGTATTATCGCCGCGACGGGACTCTGCTTCCTGGTCATAACGTGGCTGAACCTGCGCGTCATGAAAAAAATCGTGCCGTTCTCCATTCTGGGGAAACGCTGGCGTGGTTTTCTCATTACCGTGATCGTCACCGCTGCCGTTGGATACGGGCTTAACGCCGCGGGCGACCAGCTCGTCCACATTTTGCCGGACAGGCTGGCCTTCCTGATCACCTGCCTGGTGGTCGGCGTCGTGGTCGTGGTGCTGTATCTGGCACTGCTGGTCATGCTCGGCGTGCTGCGCCAGCAGGAGCTGTCCAGCTATCCGCGCATCCTGCAGAAGGCGCTGCGTCCGCTGATGCGCCTGCAGCCGTCCCGGTTGAAATCACAGGGACGGGGTTAGAACGGTCCATGCCTCATTTTACAGACAAGCTAATAGGTTGAAGTCACAGCCCTCCCGACATCATGCGTGAGGGCTGTTTTTTGCAGCGCGGACCGGTGGGCATGCGTCATTTCGATCATGAAGGGCCGTCTCGGCCGGCTTACGTGATGAATCGCATCTTCGTTTTTGAACCAGTCATAACGCGGGATCGATTCGCAGTACAGGTCATGCCACACGTCATGCAGGAGTGGGCTGTACAGGCGCCGACCGCCGGGAAGCCATTCCTGCTTCACCAGCTCGATACTTTCCAGCGGGGAGTTCAGCGCTTTTTTCTTGTCATGGGTAAACAGCTGCGGCCAATATTCGCTCCGTGAACCGCGGTGATCGACGACCGATGCGAACGAGTGCACGCCGGACAATACGTCCTCGTAACCGAACAAGGCGGCGTACAGCGCTTTGCCGAAGGCGATCCTCTCATTCAGGCTGGAGAAATGCTCCAGAATGAGTCCGACCATGGAATTGGCGGCGTAGCCGGCCGACTCGCGGATCCGGGACTTTTCCTCGGGAGTATGGAACACGTCGGCTTCGAGCTCCGGTATTTGCGGCAGCATCGGGAAGACGACTTGATTCATCTGAAATTTGCTGTGCAGGGAAAATACCTTTTTACGAAGGACACGGCTTTGATAATAACTGTTCTGCACGACGCGGCCCTCAATATAATTTTGTTCATTGATGATCAGCCCGACGGCAAGCAGGGCGCTGTCCCGTTCAATCCAGAAGCGGTCCCAGAAGGGGCTCATGAACGCCGATACGCCAAAGCTCGGAAGCAGGTGAAACAGGCTCCTTCCAAGGCGCCGGCTGTGGCAGTACAGCAGAAGCTGCGGGTAGGCGTCCTGGAAAATAAGCGCGTTGCACCGCTCCAGCATCCGGTATAGATCCTCCCGGGCGGAGGGCTCCATCAGATCCGACATGAGTCCGCCCTTCAGGTCGCTCATATTCCAGCCGGCGTTCCTCGAGACCATGTGGGCCAAAAAGGACCAATGGAGCTCGGGATACTCCCGGTAGCAATCATAATAAGCCCTCGTCCGCGTAATGTTGCTTCGGTTGGCTTCCCGGGTGCGGGTCCGGATCGTATGAAGAATGTCCTGCTCTTCCTGGGAACGGGCCGCCATATTCTGGGGATGAGCCAGGTGGTGGCGCATTTCCCGCATCCGGCCGATGTCACCGGCCATCCGGTCCAGCTGGTCACGGATACTCTGGGCCGACGTCTCCTTCCAGTCGAGCGGCCGGCGGCGCCGGGTCAGCTGCCGGGAGGCCTTCCAGCCGGCGGCTTTGCCGCGGGCGATCTCGGCGGCCGTCTTCGGCAGGGTCGACATGATCCGGATCCAGGCGGGTATGAGGGTACGCTGCGCAGATGTTACCGGCATGTCCGCAACCTCCTTTCTTGTAAATCTCTCATTACTTCAGTATGTCTAAAAAATTTGACTTCCACTCGGTATTTTGATTCACTTAGAGAAGAAATGGACAAAAATTGGACAAGATATGGGATAGAAAGGGCGGATATCCATGCAAAAAATTACTTCTCAAGCCGAATTTCAAGTCGCAATCCAGTCTCCCAGACTGACTGTTGCCGTATTTAAAGCGGACTGGTGCTCGGACTGCAAATTTATGGACCCGTTCATGCCGGACGTGGAGAAGAAGTTTTCGAACGATCTGACGCTTGTCGAAGTGGACGTGGATCAGGTCGGCGACCTCAGCCAGGAGCTGAACATTTTGGGCATACCGAGCTTCGTGGCCTTTTCGGACGGCCGGGAGCTGGTTCGGCTGGTGAACAAGCTTCGCAAATCGCGCGAAGAAATCGAGGGATTCCTGAATACGGCGCTGGACGTATACAGAACGATTCATAAATAAGCTAATTTGCACCGCTCTTGCCGCACTGAGGCATTTGAGGCGGTGCTTTTCTCTTTACAGAACAGCTTCAAGGGATGGCTGAAGGTATTTGGGTTGCGGCGTTATTTGGCCGAGCCAGCAGGGAAGCCCCACTTCGTGGGGCTGTTTCATTTATCCGACATTTTGTCACAAAGTGGCCGTGATGTATGTCAAGGAATCAGGTATAATAGATGAGATTGGTAAAATATTGAGGTACCTGTCTTCAGTGGTAAACTTTTTATTATGAGCAGCAGGTGAGAGAATTTTGAATACCAGACAATTGAAATGGCTTAGTTATTTAACGTTTGTCGTGATGTTTTTTGCGACGTTCGGCGGAACCGTGGTCACCAAGACCGATTCCGGACTCGGATGCGGGCATGAATGGCCGCTGTGTCACGGTGAGTTCGTTCCGGCGCATACCATCGCCTCATTAATTGAATATTCCCACCGGCTGATCAGCGGGTTGGCAGGACTTACAGCGGTAGCGGTGGTTGTAGCCTTCCATCTGTTCGCTAAGAATCGGCGGGACCTGCGCACGTATTCGGTGATGACCCTTATCTTTGTGTTGGTTCAGGCTGTCATGGGGGCAATGGCCGTCGTGTATGACCAGTCCTCAGCCGTGCTTGCCTTCCATTTCGGTTTCTCGCTGATCGCGTTTGCCAGCTCGCTAATGCTGGCTCTGGGCGCCCGCAGAATGGACAAACTGGGCGAGGCTTCGTACCCGTCCGGCGGCAAAGCTCGCGTCAGCGCTGCCTTCCGCGGCTATACATGGGCCGTGACCATCTACTCCTATATCGTCGTCTACATCGGTGCATATGTCAGCCACACCAACTCGGCGGGAGGCTGCCTGGGATGGCCGCTGTGCAACGGGAAGTTCATTCCCGAGCTGTCCGGAGGGGTGACCATCGCGTTTGTTCACCGGATCGCGGCACTGCTGCTGCTGATCGCGATCGCCGTACTGGCCGTCTGCGGCTACCGGCTGAACCGGGGGAACCGGGAGCTGCAGGGTCTAGGCATCGCCGCAGTAACGCTGTGCCTGATGCAGGTCTTCAGCGGGGCGGCGATCGTGTCGACGCTGAACAAGCCGGAAGTATACATCTTTTCCGCACTGCTGCACAACCTTCTGATTTCCTCCCTGTTCGGCGTGCTCTGTTATTTGAGCGTCCGCGTCTGGCAGACCGGAAGGGCGACGCTTCAGCAGCCGAAATCCGCTTCGGCCGTCCGGGGAATCGGCTTTGAGCCGCAGGGCGGCAAACGATGAACTGAATACCGCTGTACATCCAAAGTCCGCGAAGTGATTCGAGGGCTTTGTTTGTAAAGTTTGTTTTTTATTTTTTGGCTTATTTTGGAGAGGAATGATCGTGTGAGCTATCAAAATTTACGCCAATGGCTCGAAGCCTTGCGCAAGGAAAATGACCTGAAAGTGATCGAGGCTCCCGTGGATCCGTACCTGGAGCTGGCGGAGATCCACCGCCGGGTCATCGACGAACAGGGGCCGGCGCTGCTGTTTACGAATGTACAGGGGACCCCGTTTCCGGTGGCTACAAATCTGTTCGGTACCAGCCGGCGCGTAGATATGGCGTTCGGACCGCGTCCGGAGGAGCTGATGAAGTCCCTGGTGGGGGCGCTCGATACGATGCTTCCGCCGACACTGTCGGCGCTGTGGAATGAACGAAGCCTGATCAAGGACATTCTAAAGGTAGGCATGAAAACCGTTCCGATGAGCGATGCCCCGGTGCTCGGCGTCTCCCGCAGCGACCAGCCGCTGAAAGACCTGCCGCGGGTCACTAGCTGGCAGGAAGACGGCGGCCCGTTCATTACGCTGCCCCTTGTTTATACGGAGAGCCCATCGCGGCCCAAGGACCACAATCTGGGCATGTACCGCATGCAGATTTATGACAACCAGACGACCGGCATTCACTGGCAGATCCATAAGGGCGGCGGTTTCCATTATCACGAGGCCGAGCAGCGCGGCGAAGCGCTGCGTATGACGACGTTCCTTGGCGGGCCGCCGGCCCTGATCGCATCGGCGATTGCACCGGGACCGGAAATGCTGCCCGAGCTGCTGCTCACGTCCATGATTCTCGGCGAAAAGCTGCCGATGGTGGAAAACCCGCTCGGCGGGCACCGCATTCCGGCGGAAGCGGAGTTTGCGATCAGCGGTCTCGTCCCGCCGTTCGAACGGCGTCCGGAAGGTCCGTTCGGGGACCATTACGGGTACTACTCGCTGATGCATGACTTTCCGGTCTTTCACGTCAACCATATGTGGCACCGCAAGGACGCCATCTATCCGGCGACGATCGTAGGCAAGCCGCGGCAGGAGGACTACTTCATGGGCGAATTTCTGCAGCGTCTGCTGTCGCCGGCCTTCCCGCTCGTCATGCCGTCGATCAAATCGCTGTGGACGTATGCCGAGACGGGATTCCATGCTCTGGCTTCTGCGATCGTCCGTGTCAGCTATTCCCGTGAGGCGCTCGTATCCGCCTTCCGGATGCTGGGCGAAGGTCAGCTGTCTTTGACCAAATTCCTTATCTTGACCGACCAGCCGGTCGACCTTGAGAACGCCAGCGAGCTGCTGGAAACGGTGCTGGCGCGGTTTAACCCGGCGGTCGATCTGTTTATATTTAATAAGACATCCCACGATACGCTCGATTACACAGGACGCAAGCTCAACCACGGCAGCAAGGCCGTGCTGATGGGGATCGGGGAGCCGGTTCGCGAGCTGCCGCGTGCTTACGAGGAAGGGCCGATTGCGGAAATCGAACAGATTGTTCCATACTGCGGAGGCTGCCTCCTTGTCTCGGGCGCAGGGTACGAGGGCGAGCCGGAGCTGCCGGAGCGCCTGCTGCAGCGGCTGCAGGAGAAGGGGACCGAATGGCCGCTTGTCATTTTGGTGGACGATGCCCGCCAGACGGCAGCTGACCAGACGTCCTTCCTGTGGACGGTGTTTACGCGCTTCAACCCGGCGACGGACATCTATGCGGGTGCCGAGGTGCGGAATCACCACCTGTTGTACCGCCTGCCGATCGTGGTGGATGCGCGCATGAAGACCGGGTATCCGGACGAACTGATTCCGCGGGAGGATATCGTCAAGAAGGTGGATGAACGCTGGAACAGTTATTTTGCGTAAATACTGATCAGGGAGAGAATGCCGATGCTGCGAACGCTGCTTGGAGAGATGCCCCGCCAAAATAACGGGCTGCTCGAAGATGCCATCGAAACGATGGTGGAGACGATCCATTTGCTCCAGAACGAGATCGAAAAAAATGAGGATCCCAGCCATGATTACCGCAAACTGGAGATATGGACACGCGGTTTGGTGTCTTCCCTGGATGAATTGGAACAGAGCTGGTATGCCGCTTCTTTTTTCCGTCAATCGGTCAAAGCCGGTTATGTGGATGACATGACGATTGAGGAGCAGGCCGAGTACGCCAGGTACGTATACTTCTATAAAAACGGCTTTATCCGCGTGTTCTCCGTTCTGGACAAGCTGGGCACGGTGCTCAATGACTTGTTCGATCTGAACACGCAGAAGACCAAACCGCATTTTTCCTATTTTACGGTGCTCCGGCAGTTCCATTACATGAGAACCCATTTGGACTTGGCCGGGCAGCTGTCGAAGATCAAGGACGAATACAAGAGCGCCCTGAACGTGCTGCGCAAACGGCGGAACGCGGAGGTTCATTACATGAACTCCGAGATGCAGGATGACTTGTGGCAGCGGCACCAGGGTCTCAAGGATAAGGTCGAGCTGGAGGACCTGGACCAGCATTTGAGCGAGCTGAAGCAGGGGCTGGACATGGTATGCAAATCGCTCTCGGCATCCTATCATTACGCCAACAAACTGTGGAAAAAGGAAGGCATGCATCCCTGAAGGGATACAACAAATTTCCTTTTGACAAAGTGCGCAAATATATCTATACTGTAAAAATGAAAACACGTCATCATTAATTTCATAATCTTTTCTTATCGAGAGAGGCGGAGGGACAGGCCCGATGAAGCCCGGCAACCGATTTGAGCACGGCATCCGCCGTTACTCGAATGTCATGGTGCTAATTCCTACAAGCTGCAGCTTGAGCTGCAGGTTGGCAGATGAGAAGGCAGCGACTTTTACAAGTAAGGGAGCCCCTTTTTGATTCTGTCAGAGGGGCTTTTTATTTTGCCTGGATTCGATAGAATAGATCGGCTATATAGATAGAATGAAATTAAGAAGTGAATGTCATGGGCCTCTATCGGGCCGTTATAACAGGAAATTCAATGCAAACTTTAGTTCAATCTATACAGATAGAGATTATGCGAACCCTATTCGGGTAGGATAGGGGGAAGAGAGGGGGCCCTTCGGTTGATCGAACTGAAGCAGCTGACGAAAAGGTACGGTCTAGGGGCAAAGGCGACGGAGGCTTTGTCCGGGCTGAACCTCAGCATCAATAAAGGAGAAATTTTCGGCGTGATCGGCCACTCGGGTGCAGGGAAGAGCACCTTGATCCGGTGCATGAACCTGCTGGAACGCCCGACCTCCGGGGAGGTGTGGGTAGGCGGCGTTCATCTGACGAGCCTGAGCAGGCAGCGGCTGCAGAACGAACGGCGGAAGATCGGGATGATTTTTCAGCATTTCAATCTGCTGAGCTCGGCGACGGTGTATGATAACATCGCCTTTCCGCTCCGGTTAGCCCGTAAGGGCAAGGCCGAGGTGGAAGCCAAGGTCAACGAGCTGATCGCGCTGGTCGGGCTGGAAGCCCACCGCAATAAATATCCAGCCCAGCTGTCCGGAGGCCAGAAGCAGAGGGTGGGCATCGCCCGCGCGCTGGCCAGCGATCCGCAGGTGCTGCTGTGCGACGAAGCGACTTCGGCGCTCGATCCGCAGACGACGGATTCGATCCTGAAGCTGCTGCTGGACATTAACCAAAGGTTCAATCTGACGATCGTCCTGATCACCCATGAGATGCACGTCATCCAGAGCATCTGCGACCGGGTGGCCGTGATCCATCAAGGCGGCATCGTTGAAGAAGGCGCAGTCACGGACGTATTCCTGAAGCCGCAGCACCCCGTGACCAAGGATTTTGTCCGCGGGGAGCAGAGCCAGGGCGAACCGCTTGAGCTGGCTGCCCAGGCTTCCGGAACGGGTTCGGCGCAGGCCGTGAAAATTACGTTTCTCGGCAGCAAAACGTACGAGTCCATCCTGTCCCGGACCGTGCGCGAGACGGGGGCGGATTTCGCCATCCTGCAGGGCACCATTTCCACCATTAAAGATACCCCGTACGGGCAGCTGATCGTCCGCTTTGAGGGCGGACGCGAGCAGATCGATGCGACGCTCGCCAAGCTGAGCGAGCAAGGGCTTGACGTGGAGGTGATGAACTGATGTGGGGTTTGGATTTTTCCACGGTCGACTGGAACGAGATCGGCGTCGCGACCTTGGATACACTGAAAATGCTCGGGGCTTCCGCGCTGTTCACCTTTATCCTCGGTCTTCCGATCGGCGTCGTGCTGTTTATGGCGTCGCGTTCGACAACAGGGTGGGTGCGTGCCGTTTATGCGGTCATATCCTTTATCGTGAACATCCTTCGTTCGGTCCCATTCATCATCCTGATCGTCGCCCTGATCCCTGTCACGAAAGCGATCGTCGGCGTCACCTTCGGGGTGTTGGGGACGATTCCGCCGCTGGTGATCGGCGCTGCGCCGTTCTTCGCCAGACTGGTGGAAACGTCGCTGCGCGAGGTGGACCGCGGCGTGATCGAGGCGGCGCATTCGATGGGCGCTTCCACCTGGCAGGTCATCACACGGGTGCTGCTGCCCGAAGCAAGACCGGGCCTGCTGGCAGGGATTACGATTACCGTCGTAACGCTCGTATCCTATACGGCGATGTCGGGGATGGTCGGTGGAGGCGGACTCGGTGATTTGGCTATCCGCTACGGTTATTACCGCTATGAAACGACCGTCATGATTATTTCCGTCATCTTCATGATCGTGCTGGTGCAGCTGCTGCAAATGGCGGGCGACCGGCTGGTGCGTCACTTTACCAGAAAGTAAGACGTACAAAGTTTTTGGCTCACAGTCATGCATCCGGACGACCGGATTTGACCTGGAAAGGCAAGGCAGGTAACGTCAAAGCACTGCCTTTCTAATATAAATCATATTATTCTTATGAATTTAAGGGGGATTTATCAAATGAAAAAATGGCTCGTTTCTTTTCTGACTCTTGCCTTGGTTGTCGTGCTCGCCGCTTGCGGCAGTAAGCCGAATAACAGCGGCAGCGAATCTGCGGGAGAATCCGCGGACCAACCGGCTGCAAGCGAAACGGTTACACTGACGGTTGGCGCAACAGCCAAGCCTCATGCCGAAATTTTGAAGCATATCCAGCCTGCTCTTGAAAAGGAAGGCGTGAAGCTGGTCATCAAGGAGTTTTCCGATTATGTGCAGCCGAACGTGCAGACGTTCCAGAAACAGCTCGACGCTAACTTCTTCCAGCATCAGCCTTATCTCGACAATGAGAACGAACAGCGCAAGATGGACCTCGTTCCGGTTGTAGGCGTACACTTGGAGCCGCTTGGTGCTTATTCCAAGAAGGTGAAGAGCGCTGACGAAATTCCGGACGGCGCAACCGTAGGCATTCCGAACGATGCAACAAACGGCGGACGCGCGCTCAGCCTGCTGGCGAAGCAAGGCTTGATTACTTTGAAGGATCCGAACAAAGTCGAATCCACGGTGAAGGACATTACCGCGAATCCGAAAAACCTGAAAATCAAGGAAGTCGATGCTGCAATGCTGCCGCGTCAGCTGAGCGAATTCGATCTGGCCGTCATCAACACCAACTACGCGCTGGAAGCCAGCCTTGATCCAACGAAGGACGCGCTCTTCATCGAAGGCAAAGACAGCCCTTATGTCAACATTCTGGTGGCCCGTCCGGATAACAAGGACTCCGACGCCATCAAGAAGCTGGCTGCTGCCCTGACTTCCGACGACGTGAAAAAATTCATCGAAGATACGTACAAAGGTGCCGTGATCCCGGCATTCTAAAGCCTGCGCAAGAGCGCAGCACAGCCGCAAGGGTTCTTCCCCTGCGGCTTTTTTATTTGAATAGCTGCGTCGCCAGACGTTTTTTATTTGTTCCGCTTCTTGGTGGCCCGGCTTGACCGGGCTTCCAAGTTGCGGCGGGGCCGTGAAATCTTTTATACTATACAGGATCGAATGTTCATACGTGCGATTTGTACATGCATACATTTATATTTTAAATAGGAATGATGTGTCATCGAATGGATAAACGGATGGGAAGTTCAGAAAGCAGGAAGGAGGATGTCATCTTGAGAGGAAAGGTTGCCCTGATCACGGGCAGTGCCAAGGGACTAGGCAAAATGACGGCGCTCACGCTGGCACGTTCCGGCTGCGACGTTGCGCTTAACTATGTCCACAGCCGCCGCGAAGCGGAGGAACTGCGGGCGGTGATCGAGGGATTGGGCGTGCGCAGCATTGCGATTCAAGCCGATGTCTCTGACACGGGCCAGCTGGAGCATTTGGCCGCTCGCGTCGAATCGGAGCTCGGCAGTCCGGACATCGTCGTGAACAACGCAGGCCCTTTTATCCGGGAGCGAAAACGGTTTTCCGATTATACCCAGGCGGAAATTTTATCGCTGATCCAAGGCAATCTGGTCGGCACGATGCTGCTGGACCATTTGGTGCTGCCTGCCATGCGGACTAAGCGCTGGGGAAGGATCATTCACTTCGGCTTCGGCCATGCGGCGGAATCGAGAGCCTGGCCGCACCGGGCGGTGTATGCCGCCGCAAAGACCGGACTGGTTTCTTTTACAAAGACGCTGGCGGTTGAAGAGGCCCCGTACGGCATTACGGTGAATATGGTATGCCCCGGGGATATCCGCGGGGACAACAAAGAGAAGACCATCGCCGAGGTCGCCGGATTGCAGGACGGGGAGACGCCGCGGGGCAGACCCGGCAGCGGCGAGGATATCGCACGCGTGATCGAGTACCTGTGCCGCGACGCTTCGGATTTTATCACCGGCAACATTATGGACATCTCCGGCGGGCTGGACCCGATCCGTCCCTGGATTGGTCCGGCTGATCACGGGATGTGACTGTCGGCTATAGCGCCCCAGGGCACAAAAAAAGAAGAGACCCGTCTTCGATGAAGTCAGGTCTCTTCTTGCTATTGAATGGGATTAGAATACTTGAATAACGTCGTTGATTCCTTCAACTTCCTCGACGAGGGCGCGTTCGATCCCGGCTTTCAATGTAATGGTGGAGCTTGGGCAGCTGCCGCAGGCACCCATCAGTTTCAACTTCACGATGCCGTCTTCCACGTCAACCAATTCCACGTCGCCGCCATCGCGTTGAAGGAACGGGCGAAGCTTATCAAGCACTTCCGCTACCTCATCATACATGGTGCTCTGTGCGTTTTCGCTCATTGATTTCAACTCCTTTCCTGTAATCATTATTATATTACAAACCGAGACAAAATAAAATGGCTATATATGCTGCACCGGACAAGGCCGTTGATATTATCCGCCTCACCCGGTAAACTAAGATAAGTCCTACCTAAGAATCAATACCTAAAGCAGGTGATATCATTGAGACCCATCATCGAGTTTTGCACCAACAACATGCACTTCGGAACCGATGAAGTCATGGAGAAGCTGGAGGAGAATCCGGATTACGACGTCATCGAATACGGATGCCTGAGCAATTGCGGCCAATGCGCCATGATGCCCTTCGCCATGGTGAATGGTGAGATTATAGATGCTGACAGCGCGGATGAGCTGTATGAGGCCATTATGGCCAAAATAAAAGAACTCGAGGCTTGGGACAGCCTCGAGCTGGATTAGCCGAAATGGCGTCTGGACTTCCAGAGTACCCCGCTTTTCAACAGGCGGGGTACTCTTCCTTTTACCGAAGTTTTCCCCATCAGGCCAAAGCCCGCCTTGCTGCCAAGCGATCCCAGGGTTCCACGAAGGTGGATCTTGTGGATCTTCGGCGTTTCGCCTTTCCAGAGCGCATGGATCACGTCGGCCACTTGTTTGGCCTGAGCTCCTGCCGCTTGGGCGCTGGGAGCGAACGGAATGCTGGCGCAGTCCCCCACCACATACACTTCCGGGTAATCCGGAATTTGGGAATACGTGTTGACCACGACCCGGCCGCCCGGATCCTTCGGCACGTTCAAATCTTGAACGACCTTCACCGGCTGAATGCCGCCCGTCCAAACTGCGGCGTCGGTATAGATCGCTTCATCTCCGTTATAGACGATACCGTCTTCCACCCGGCATACGGATATGTGGGAGCGCGTATTCACTTCATGATCCATGAACCACTGCTCCACGTACAAGGATACCGTCTGCGGGAAAGAGGAGAGCACCCGGCTGCCGCGGTCCAGAATCGTGATGTTGAGGTCCGGACGGCTCTCCCGCAGTTCCGCGGCCGTTTCAACGCCGCTGAGGCCGCCGCCGATAATATGCACGTTTCCGTACGGCTTGACATCGTTCAGGCGCTGATAGGTTTGGCGTGTGCTTGAGAACGTCTGGATGCTGTTCGTGAATTGATCCGCGCCCGGTATGCCGTGATAACGGTCGGTACAGCCCAGGGCGATCGTCAGGTAATCGTATTCGATCGGGTCGTCGCCTTCAATGTGAACCCGCTTGCCGTCCAGATCGATGGACGTGATCTCGCCGTATTTTTTCGTGAGCTGGGGATGGTTCGGAAACTGTATACGCAGGTCATAGTCGCTAGCCGTCCCTGCCGCAAGAGCGTAATACTCGGTTTTAATGCCTTGGAAAGGCATGCGGTCAATCAAAATCAGCTCCATATCTTGGGGGAAGTGGTTGTTCAGGAGACCTTGGATGAGCGCCAGGCCTCCGTAACCTCCACCCAGGATGACGAATTTTCTCATATGTCCGTCTTTCCTTTCTCATACGTCGGCTTTTGAGGAAGGTATAAAATTCCTCTTATTTATTCATAAACTTTTATCTCATTATAAAACGTATCGCGTTCCACCGGAATGCGGCCGGCGCCTTTCACAAGCCAGATCAGCTCATCGCGGGTGAGGCCTTCCGGAGTAAGTGCGCCTGCGGCGTGGCTGATGCGTTCCTTGAGGATGGTACCATGCACGTCGGATGCGCCGAAGCTCAGGGCAACCTGAGTCAGCTGCGGCCCGATATTAATGAAGTAAGCCTTCACGTGGTCGATGTTATCCAGCATCAGACGGCTGATAGCAATGGTCTTCAGATCCTCGTAGGCCGAGTTGCGGCGCATAATGCCGGCATTCTTGTTTCTTGGCTGCATGGAAAGAGGAATAAATACCATAAATCCGTTCGTTTCGTCCTGAAGATCGCGAATCTGCATCATGTGGCGAATCCGGTCTTCATGGGACTCGATCGATCCGTACAGCATGGTAGTATGCGTCTTCATGCCGAGGTTATGCGCCGTCCGGTGCACCTCTAGGTACTGCTCGACGTTGGCCTTTTCCACACGCATTTTTTTGCGGTACTGGTCGGACAAAATTTCCGCACCGCCGCCGGTCAGCGATTTCAGTCCCGCTTTTTGCAGCTCCTGCAGCACTTCCTTAATGCTGAGGCCGCTGATGCGCGTGAAGAAGTCGATTTCGGCCGCCGTATAGGCTTTTAGCGTTACGTCCGGGAAGCGATCGGTCAGCGCCTGCAGGGAATCCACATAGTATTGGAAAGGCACGTGCGGGTTATGTCCGCCAACGATATGGAATTCCCGGACGCCCGGGTGAATGTGCTGCTCGATGTATTCGATCATTTCGGGACCGGAATACGTATAGGAACCTTCATCGCCAAGGTCTTTACGGAAGTTACAGAACGCGCAGTGCGCCTCGCAGACATTGGTAAAATACAGGCTCATGTTTTCGATGAAATATACTTTTTTGCCATTCTTGCGCAGGTTGGCTTCGTTCGCCAGCTGCCCCAGCGTCAGCAGATCATCGGTTTCATACAGAAATACTCCATCTTCAAGGTTCAGCCGCTCACCGTGGCGGACCTTCTCGATGATTTCCTGCATGCGTTTTTCGGTGTTCGATGTTACAATAGTGGACATTTCCATTCCTCCTGTTCGCATTTTGGTCGTGCGGAAGACACGCCCTTTGCAGGACGCAAGAGTCAACCCGCAGCGCCTGGAAGGAGTCCGGCGTTCAACCCGTCCAGTCGATTTGCCAATTTTATCGGTCAGCGTCTTCCATGTACCGCATAGGATATGTATACAGCGGATCATCCAGGCCGCAGGGCCAGACGCTTTGGTAAGCACTCCGGAGAGGCTTTTGGCCGGTAAAGAAAAAGAAGGGGTCTGCCTTTATTAGATTATAGAAATAATATTTTTTCAGCGAAGCTGAATGATTCTATAATCGCAAGAAAAACCTTCGCTAAGCACGGTCTGTCTTCTGTGAAATTACATCGACAGGCGTTTTTCTTATGTGAAAAAAGTTACAACCCTGAGTGACAGACCGTTGTCTTTTCCATGACAAAATACCGACACTTGCTCCCTCATTACCCACCTATTATAAACCGCCTATCCGGGGTCCGCAATACAGTTATACAGAATCAGCATGCGAAGGGGCGGTAATCATACCCTTTTAAACGATCCGCTGAGAGACAAATGAAGGCATAAATCCTCCGGATCACCCCGGATTATCCCTTTTGGAGGCACGAATACGCCGTTCCGTCAGCCTTTCTGGTACATTATGGGAGCTGGGGCGAAGGGAGCTGATGCGGGCAGAACCTCTCTTGAGGGTAACAACGTTGTGGAGTATACTAAAGGTAAGTGCAATTCACTCACAGAGCGGGACTTTGCTCTGCCGCCTGGTAAGGTGTGCTGCTTAAAGACCTGCAATGAATAAATTCACATCAGTTAACCAAGGAGGGTGACCTATGATCAACATTAGCGATTCCGCTTCCGATAAGCTGAAAGAAATGCTTGCCGAACAGGAAATTCCGGGGATGTTCCTGCGTCTTGGGGTACAGGCCGGCGGATGCAGCGGATTTTCTTACGCCATGGGCTTCGACGATGCCGAAACCGAAGATGATGTATATATGGACGTCAACGACCTGAAGGTTGTCGTGGATAAAGACAGCCTCCGCCTGATTGACGGGCTGGAAATCGACTTTGAGGAGTCCGGCATGAGCGGCGGATTCACCATGAATAACCCGAACGCTACAGCGACTTGCGGATGCGGCGCTTCGTTCCGTACAGCGCTGGACGCAGGCAAACCGGCTCCTGAGGAGTGCTAACCGGTACGCCGCTGGATGAACATGACAAAGGCTCACACCTCTTCTTCTAGAAGCAGGGTGTGAGCCTTTGTGCGTTAGGAGAGCCCGGGAACGATAAACGTCTTGTTTAGCATCATGATGAGCATGGCCGCCGCCACGATAGAAAAGGCAATGCAGCAGGTGCCTAGCCCTTTGCGTCTGTCTTTCAGAAATTTAAAGCCCAAAGCAAAGATTAAAACGGTTGTCACGACCAGAGCGAGTGACATACCGATCATGCCGACCCAGTATAATACCCCGAAAAATTGAGCCACAGCTGTTATCCTCCTTCGCAGGATATTCCAATTTTACACACTTCATTTTATTATATCCGATTTAGACAGGCACGCCAAGGCTCCGCTATCCCCCGTTTTTTGCGCGTTTATCCTTTTCTATGCACAAACATACAGGAGAGAACCCGTAGATACGAGTATGTTAATAACATAGGAGCATAGAAAGGAGGCGACAACATGGGGGGAAGACAGCTGGCAAGCAAATGGCTGAAGACTGAAGCGCTGCTGACGGATCCGGATGTTGCCCCATATATTCCACAGACCCGGTCCATGAGCCGGGAGAATCTCCAGCAAATGCTGGGGATGTATGACTTTGTCGTCGTTAAACCGGTCGTCGGCGGAGGCGGATACGGTGTCATGAAAATATCCCGTACCGGCAGCGGTTATAGTATAACCCGCTTCTCTCAAACCTATTATTTTGACAGCTTCTCCGGCATGTACAGCGGTTTTCGGAAGCTAAAAGTGAAAAGGACCTATTTAATTCAGCAGGGGATTAAATTGGCCCAGGTCGAAGGGCGTCCCATCGATTACCGCGTCAAATACGTCAAAGTGGACAATCGGTGGGTCATTACCGCAATGGTGGGACGGGTTGCACGAAGCGGGCTGTTCGTGACCAATCTGTGCAAAGGCGGCTATTTGCTGAGAGGCCGCGTTGGCCTGAGCCGTTCCCTGCCGCAGATCTCTTCTAAAGCCAAGCTTAAAGAGATGCGCTCCCTTACCCGGCGCTGTACGGCAATTCTGGAACGGCGTTTTCCCGGCATCGGCGAGCTCGGTTTCGATTATGGCTTGGACAACAGCGGAAGGATTTGGATTTTTGAAGTCAATACGCGCCCTCAATAAAATAAAACTGGGAACGTTTAGGAGATTATAGGCAGGGTAATATCAATATATAAGACTATGAAAAATGGAAAAAATATTTTTTGCATCCATCGTATGCACAGCACCTGTGTATAACGTTTATCCCCAAAATCCACTGCAATTTTATTGGTATTCCGACACTTGCTAACAAATTATACACAGGATTTCCACAACGGGTTGTGGATAAAGCGAACGCTTGTTCTCTTATGCGATGTCTGATATGATAGTTTTGAGGAAAATTAAGGAAAGGATGTGAAGATAATGGCTATGTTGTCGGATGAATTGCTGCTTGATTCTTATCATATGGCCGTGGAACTCATGCTTGATCATGATTTCATCGCTTTACTCCTGGCCGAGATCCACAAGAGGAATCTAGAGACTTCATCAGAGAGTTTAGTTCATTAGGACACATCCCGGTACACATCCACAAATGCTGTTGTATTAAGAGCCGCATATGACGTGGAAGTTATGGAAGGTGTGGAGGTGTAACATCTATTTTCCAGATTGGCAGCATCGCAACAAAATGAGGGTATCCTGTCTGAATCATGATTTCATGACCATCAGATCAGGATACCCTTTTTTTGTGACCCAATTGCGTTTATTCGGGCTAGAGTTTCATATTGCTGCTGTGGCCAGGAGACAGTTTGGCTTCCGGATCAATGTAAACCTTCGCGTTGTTGACTGCGGTCGGGGCCTCGCCGAATCCCACGGCGATGAGCTTCAGCTTGCCCGGATACGTAGTGATGTCTCCGGCGGCGAATACCCCGGGAATGTTCGTTTCCATGCGGGAATCCACTACGATGGAGTTGCTCTCGATCTGAATGCCCCAATCGGAGATCGGGCCCAGAGAAGATACGAAGCCAAAGTTCACAATGACGTCGTCGACTTCGATTTCCTGTGTTTCTTTGGTCTTCACATGGGACAGGGTCACCTTGGTAATCGTGTCCTCCCCGTGCAGGGCGGTGATTTCCGTCGGCGTCACGACTTGAACCTTGGAAGCCATCAAATTCTCGACGCTGTGCTCATGCGCACGGAACTTGTCGCGGCGGTGGATCAGCGTCACCTGCTCAGCGATCGGCTCCAGCATGAGCGCCCAGTCCACGGCGGAGTCTCCGCCGCCGCTGATCAGCACCTTTTTCCCCTTAAAGCGGCTCAGGTCATTCACAAAGTAGTGCAGATTGGTTTTCTCAAATTTCCTGGCGTCTTCAAGCTCCAGTCTGCGTGGTTCAAAGGCTCCGACCCCAGCCGTAATGATGACGGCTTTGGAGTGGTATTCGCCTTTATCCGTCGTCACCACAAAATGGCGCTCGTCCTGCTTAATGAGGGAAACGACCTTTTCCTCCAGACGGACGTTCTGCTGGAACAGGTCCATTTGCTTTTGCAGATTGTCGACCAGCTCCTGTGCCGTTACTTTAGGGAATCCGGCCACGTCATAAATGTATTTCTCGGGATATAAGGCCGCAAGCTGCCCGCCAAGCTGGGGCATACTTTCAATGAGTGTGACCGATGCCTGGCGCATCCCGCAATAGAATGAAGCGAACATGCCTGCAGGACCTCCTCCGATAATGAGCAGGTCGGTAATGTCAGCCGGCTGCGATGTCATTAGTGTAAGCACCTCCAACAAATATAAATAAGAACGCTAGCGAAATTAAGCACGCTGTATATTCTCAAATTCCATCTCATTATAATACATCCGGGCTTCGGCTGAAAAGTTGACATCCGATTTTCAAAATCACCATCCGGAATAAGAGGATAAATATAATTGAAAATTGGAATGAAAAGGAATATGAAAACGGCTTGGAGGCCCTCTTGGAAGGCCAAATAATACTTGATCTTTTATGGGAAAGTGGCTATCATTTTAGTTATGTGCGGGCAGGTTTTGTGAGAATTCCCGCTGTTTTTTTTCTTACACAGGCTGCCTGTGATAAAAGGATTCATTGAAGTTCAAACTAATGTGTAATATTTCACAATAACATTTGTAATGGTTCACAAATATATATAGAGACCGACATTTTGGAAGGAGCAAGATGATGAGCAACATTCCCAAGATAGTAATCCTTGGTGCGGGTTACGGCGGCATCCTGACTGCACAGCGCCTTCAAAAGGAATTGAATTATAACGAAGCGGACGTCACGCTTGTTAATCGACACGATTACCACTATATTACGACCCATTTGCATATGCCCGCTGCCGGCACGGACAGCGTTGAGAATACACGGGTACCGATTTCGAAGCTGATTGACGAATTCAAGATCGATCTGGTCAAATCCTCCGTTCAGGAAATCCGCCCGCATGAGAAAAAGGTCATCCTGGAGGATGGGACGCTCTCCTACGATTTTCTGGTCATTGCCCTCGGCGGGGAATCCGAAACTTTCGGTATTCCGGGAATGGCCGAATATGCGATGACGATTCGCAGCATCAACTCGGTGCGGCTGATCCGCAAGCATATCGAATACCAATTCGCATTGTATAAAAATGAACGCAGTCCGCAGGAAAGAATCAATTTCGTCGTCGGGGGAGCGGGCTTCAGCGGCATTGAGTTTGTTGCCGAGCTGGCTGACCGCATTCCGGCGCTGTGCAAGGAATACGATGTCGATCCGAATCTTGTGAATGTCTACAATGTGGAAGCGGCGCCGACGGCGCTGCCGGGGTTTGCTCCGGAGCTCGTGGAATATGCCATGGAGGTCCTCCGCAAGAAAGGCGTAACCTTCAAAATCGGCGTAGCCATCAAAGAATGCAAGCCGGACGGCGTAGTGCTTGCGACCGGTGAAGAGATCAAGTCGGCTACTGTGGTATGGACCGGAGGAATCCGCGGCAACCATATGATTGAAGCGGCCGGCTTTGAAACGGCAAGAGGCCGTGTGAAGGTTGACGAGTACTTGCGGGCGCCTGGAAGCGACCACATCTACGTCATCGGGGATAACGCTCTGATCATGAATCCGGAAGGGCGTCCCTATCCGCCGACGGCGCAGATCGCGATGCAGCAGGGTGTATGCTGCGCCCATAACATCGTCACGGCGATCCGCGGCCAGCAGCCGAAGAAGTTCGAGTTCAGCAACAAGGGAACCGTCGCTTCCCTGGGCAAAGGCGAAGGTATCGCTGTAGTAGGCGACAAGCATATGAAGGGCTGGCGGGCAGCCCAATTGAAGAAGATCGTGGATATGCGCTACCTATTTATTATCGGCGGCATTCCGCTGGTATTGAAGAAAGGAAAGTTCCTGTAATGAGGCACTGCAGTGTTCAAGTCCGCGCGTTGTTGACACGGGAAGAACTGGACCGTTATAACGCCTTGATGGAAGTGGGATCCTTCCTCGAGGATCAGAACCGGTACGATCTGTCGTACACGGTCCAAAAGGAAGTGGACATCCTCATCCTGCCGGCTATTGAAAGGCTGAAGGAAAAGGGCAGGGACCGCGACCGGGCGACCGCCGAATTTTTGGAATCGATGAAATCGCAGCAGGAAGAGGATTAAGGAAACAGCAAAAAGGTTTGCCCTGAATTTATCGGGGCAAACCTTTTTTATAGTTAAAAAGCATTCATTGCGAAGATTCGGAGATCGGCTGCCTCATATCGCAGCATAGACTTCCGCGCAGCGCGGTGCGTCTGTTAAATTTTCAGCATGTCCTCGAAAGATTCCGGCGTCAGAATCGCTCCTACGAAGAAGCCGCCGAATTCGGCAAAGCGGGCGCTGACTTCATCAAAGCGCATTTCATAGACCAGCTTCTTGAATTGAAGCGCGTCCTCGGCGAACAAGGTCACTCCCCATTCCCAATCGTCGAATCCGATGGAGCCGGTAATGATCTGTTTCACTTTGCCTGCATAGCTGCGGCCGATCAGCCCGTGGCTGCGCATCATGTTGCGGCGGTCGTCCATGTCGAGCATGTACCAGTTGTCGGCCTGATCGCGCTTTTTGTTCATCGGGTAGAAGCAGATGTACTTCGTCTTCGGCAGTATCGGCTTCAGACGGGCGACGACATGCGGATTTTCCATCGGGTCGCCTTCGCCGGAACCGGCAAGATAGTTGCTGAGCTCGACGACGCTGACGTAGGAATAGGACTTCGTCGTATATTGCGCAAACAGCGTTTTGTTAAACGCAGTCTCGATAGCGTTCAAATCTTCGAGCGTTTCGCGCAGGTGCATGAAGACAAAATCGGCCTTCTGCCCGATGATGCTGTACACCGCCGTGCTGCCCTGCTTGCTGGACTCCACCTCGGACCATTCGTTCAGGAAGGCCTGGAGCTCGTCCAGCGCCATGGCGCGGTCTTCGTCGTCGGCGGACTTCCATGCCGCCCAGTTCATAGAACGGAAATCGTGGAGAGCATACCAGCCCTCCAGAGTTGATGCTGCTTCATTCATGAATGAATCACTCCTATAAATAGTTGCCTGTAAGCGGATCCCAAGGTTACTTGCTGGACCCGAGTATCAGGGTCGTTGACATTTTTCTTCATTGTAGCTCAACCGCAAGTGCAAGAGCAAATGAAGTCACAATCTATTCACCGATTGTTCGTTGATTCGTGACCGTTTTTTTAGTAAACTAACTACTAGTCCATAAAACGTGGCAAGACTGTGAACGGCCTGTTTGTATCCGTTTAGCGGGGCGAAAGAAAAGAAGAGGTGACTTGGCTGAGATGCAATTTATACCCGTTCTCGTGCTGATGGTGTTATTTTTTGTCATGATGTTCGGCATCGGCTTTATTTTGAATATGTTAATGAAAACGACCTGGTTTCCCTGCTATTTGTTTGTCATCGTTATTTTACCGGTGGTCGTATACTCTTTATGGGACCGCAGCCAAATGTCGCTGCTCAGTCACTTGGAGTCGTTTCGCGTAGTCGACTATTTAACGGGAGTAGCCGGACTGGCAGGCGCGGTCATCAGCGGCTGGTCCATCCAGAAGCTTCGCAAAAGCGGATTTAAAATGTTCTAGGCCGGTAATCGGCCATTTCGAAACAGCTCTCCACCCGGGGGGCTGTTTTGCGCTATCCCGGCGCTTCAGGGCTGAATGATGGGGGGGACGGATGGATGTGGAGAAAAGCATTGGGTTTGGTGCTAGCCGCCGGGCTGATGGCGGGCGGTTCGTTACCAAACGGGATGGCGGCGTCCGCGGGAGAGCAGATCAGCATGGTCCCGCTCCGGACGGCGGCCGAGGCGCTGGGCGCCAAGGTGCTGTGGGACGGGACGGACAAGCGGGTTCAGGTCTCGCTCGGCAAAACCCGCTGGAAAATCACACCTGGCAGCAAGCAGTCCTTATTGGACCAAGCGCCGTATGAGCTTGCGCGTACCGCGGTGACGGACGGCGGAGGGACGCTGCTCGTTCCGCTCCAATCGTTTACCGGGGCTCTGGGCATCCGGGGAACTTGGGCGGACAATCGCTGGTCCCTCGATCCGGACGACTGGAAGGGGCGGGCGGTCTACTGGATGACCCTGCTTCGCCACGGGAAATGGGAAGAGGCGGGGCAGATGATGGATGCGTCTCTATCGGCAGCGTATCCGCCTTCGTCGCTTCCAAAGTACGAAGAACGGCTGGAAAGGCTGTACGGCCTCGACTGGAGCCTGTTGCATGCCGAAGCCTATACGGATTCCGTACGCAGCAACGCCCGTGTGGTCTACCAGACACCCAAAGGAGAGACGTTCGGCATGGAGCTTCGGTTCAGCCCGGAGGGTCTGGTAGACGATGTCGCCTGGATTGAAAATGTGACCAGCAGCTATCGGACACCCGCCTATGACCACCCGGAAAATTACACGGAGGAAGAAGTGCAGGTCGGCCAGAACCCTCTGCTCTTACCGGGAACGCTGACGCTCCCCCGGAACGTTCAGGAGAAGGTTCCGGCGCTTGTGCTCGTTCACGGCTCCGGTCCCAATGACCGGGACGAGTCTTCCGGCGGGGGGAAGCTGTTCAGGGACTTGGCGGTGGGGCTGGCCAGCGAAGGGATTGCGGTGCTCCGTTATGAAAAGCGGACGCGGGAGTATCCGCTTCGTTCCGCTACCCCGTTCTTTACCGTCCAGCAGGAGACGGTTGACGATGCCGTCAGCGCCGTCAACCTGCTGGCCGCCGATCCAAGGATTGATGCACAGCAGATTTATGTGCTAGGCCACAGCCAAGGCGGGATGCTCGTCCCGCGCATGATCGCATCGGATGCGGGCAAGCATATCGCCGGCGCGGTCGTGATGTCCGCCCCGTCCGGACCGTTGGAAGACCTGATGCTGATGCAGTATCGGGGAATATTAGGGCGGGCGGAAGAAGAGGGGGCTTCGGCTGAAAAGCTGGCCCGTCTGCAAAATCAGGTGGACACATGGGAAAAGGCCGTTGCGCTGCTGAAGGACCCGAGTTATTCGACGGAGCATTTGCCGGACCATTTTCCGCTGCCGAACGCGTATTGGTGGTTCGATTTCAGAAATTACAGCGGACCGCTGCTCGCCAGAAATCAGAACATTCCGATGTACATACTCCAGGGGGACAATGACGTGCAGGTCCCTCCGACGAGCCTAAAGGTGTGGAGAAGTGCGCTTAGCCAACGAAAAGACGTAACCTTTAAGTCATATCCGGGACTCAATCATATGTATATATATTATAGTAAGAACTCGACCGGAGATGAGTACAAGCTGCCCGGCAATGTGCCTGAGGAGGTCATCACCGATGTCGCAAACTGGATTCATTTGGGGACGAAAGACTTGTCGAAAAACGGAGAAGAAGCGGACCCTTTTGTGATAGAATAGAGAAAGTCTACGAATCGATGGGAGGGAGCATAGATTATGCATATGAAGAGCCTGCTGCATTTTACCGAGAACCACCGGTACTGCGTGTTCCGCGATTTTGGTTTAAGCAGCCTCGACAACCGAATGCTCAGCTCCGTATATCAGCCCATGGTCGGGGCATTTGCCATCAGCTTATATCATTTGCTGTTTCAGCACATCCCTGCAGAGAAGCTGGGCTACTCCCGGGTTGAACAGCAACGGCGCATTTTCCTGTCGCTTGGGCTTGAGCCCAGCGAGAAGGGACGCAAATATTTGATTGAGCACGCTTCCCGTCTGGAAGCGGTGGGGCTGCTGCAATCCTGCCGGATCTACGTGCCCGAGCAGGAAGATTACATGTACGAATACGAGCTCCAGGCCCCGCTTTCGCCGTCGGAGTTCTTTAATACACAGCACCTTACGCTGCTCCTGCGCGATAAGATCGGCAAATTCGCCGTCCTGTCCCTGCGCGAGGAGCTGTGGTCGAAGGAACCGGAAGAGTATGCCGGATCCTCCTCCGTCCATAAAGAAAACATTTCGCTGGCCTTTTACGATATTTTTGAACTGAACACCCATGTGATCGATTACGAGTTGGAACAGGCGCTGTCCGAGGTATCCACGTCAAGGCAGCCCGGCCTTCGGGTTCTCGATGAGGAGGGGGCGCTGAATTATTCCGATATCATCCTGCGTTTCCCGCGGGATTCCGCCAACCGCCGGCACGTGGAGGGGCTGCGCTTTAATCACGAGCAGATGGGCGTGATCAATTTTGTCGGACGCAAATACGATCTCAGCGTCCAGGACATTTGCCGCCTGCTCGACGAAGACGGCATCTTCGGGCCCGACGGCGACATTCTGCTCGACGAATTTCAGCACAAGGCCAGCCTGCAATTCCGCCAGGACAAGCGGCGCCAGGAGCAGCGGGATGTGTATGCGGGAAAGGTCATTTCCTTCCGCCAGGCGGAAACGGAAGAAGAGCAGGCTCCATTGGAGCATGCCGTGCAGATGGAATATTACGTCGACGTTCCGGTTCAATTTCAATCCAAATGCGACATTCACCAGTATAATATGATGCTTCGGAATGAGCCGTATACGAAGCTGCTCAGGACTTATTTTCCGGGCTCGGTGCCGGACAATTTTATCGATATATTCGAGAAGATCGACCTCAGCTACAAGCTGCCGGGTGAAGTCATCAATGTGCTGATCCACTACTTGATGTCCCTGTTGACCGAAGGCGGAAATGACCAGCGGATCAACCGCAATTTTGTCGAGGCCATCGCCTCCAACATGCTGCTGAAGCAGGTCAATTCCTACGAGAAAGCCGTGGAGTACATCCGCGACCAGTCCAAGGTCAAGGGAAAGCAGGCCGCAGCAGCCGGCAGCGCAAGACCCCGTACATACGGCGGCAAAACAGTGAAGATCAAGCCGGATATCCCGTTAGCCCAGGAAGACGGGCAGGGCGGTGATGTCAGCGAGGAAGAGTTTGAGGAAATGCTGCGTATGGCAGCTGAAATGCAGGCAAGCAAGAAAAAGGGCGGTATATAGAACCGTCTGAAGAGAGAGGAGGACAACCGTCATGGATTCATTGGGGCAGCTGCTGAAGCAGATGAGAGGGCCTTCCTTTATACAGCGATCGCAGGAGATCGCGGACGAACTGCTGAGGGATCCGGCGGTACGGGGACTGCGGCAGGAGCATCCCGAGCTGGAAGAATCGTTGCTGCGGATGAACGTGACCCGGCTGTACCAGTTTGCCGCCGACCGGCGGCACTGTGAGCGCTGCCCAGGGCTCGAGCGGTGCCCGAACGACTTTCAGGGCCATTACAGCAAACTGGAAGTGGAGGTCGTCAACGGGATTACAGAGCTGGTGGAACGCAAGGTTCCCTGCGCCCTGCAGACGGCGAAGCAGCAAGAGGACCAGATCAAGAAGCGGATCCGCAGCTTTTACGTGGACGAGCGTGCATTAAGCGAAGGATATAACGAGGTCGAGATTATGGGCAAGGACCGGAACCGGGCTCCTGCGGTGAACCAGGTATTCCGGTACATTCGGGACGTACGCGAGAATGGTCTGCCGAACAAGGGACTGTATCTGTACGGATCGTTCGGGACCGGCAAAACGTTTCTGATGAGCTATCTCCTTCATGAGCTGGCGATTACCGGTCATACCGGGGTTATCGTGTACATGCCTGATTTTGTGGAGGATTTGAAGGGGATGCTTAGCGATAACGTGAAGCTGAAGGAGACCGTGGAGCTGATGAAGGCGTGCGATCTGCTCATTTTTGACGATATCGGAGCGGAAAATTTGAGTCCCTGGGTACGCGACCACGTGCTGGGCTCCATCCTGAATTACCGGATGAACCGCAAGCCGACCTTCTATACGTCGAACTATGCCCTGGACGGCCTCGAAAAGCATCTGAGCTTCACGAACAAAGACGGCGAAGAGGGGCATAAGGGGCAGCGGCTGATGGACCGCATCGCGCCGTTCGTCGATGTCGTGCATTTGCACGGGGAGAATCAGCGCCACAGACAGGGATAGAGAGTCCGTATCAAAGGTCCTGTGGTAAGCGGCATTTTGCAATCATTCGAAAATTCATCATTCCAAAAAAGCCAAAAAAACCTGGCCAACCTGTCCAAAAGACAGGAAGAGCCAGGTTTTCTTGTAAGCCCCTTGAGGCTAATTAGCCGGAAATAACAAATTTAATGATCACCATGACTGCAAACAGAACGGTCATAAACAGCGCCATTCCGCCAAAGCCATTCATTAGATCCATTAAATCATTGCGCGGCTCTTCGTTCACGTGTTTCCGCGGATCGTTAGCGTGCACGTTTGCATCCATTTGAACAAATGCCTCCTCATCATGGTTTCAGCCTGATGTCAATGAGCCTTCTCATGAACAGAGAAACCCGAGTTAACATTAGTATACCCAAACTTCAAAGAATTTGTAAAGAATATATGGTGAATACTTATAGGGGTGGGAAACGGGAGCGGAGCGGTTAGGGGGCCCGAATTTCGTTTAATCTGTAATTAAGGGTTTCACATTTCTTGACGGAATGTGTTATACTTAAACTGTCCACAAAGACATATCAGTTTAGACATCCATTTGCGCTCTTGCGATCAACGGGGGATACCAGGCGGCATAGCCGTTTTTTCATCTCCTGCGTACAGTCAGCCGCTAAACATGGTCTGTCTTCTGTGAAGCAGAATACACCGAATTTTTTCTTATAAGGAGGAAACCTATTATGGCAATTGTGAATGTATCCGACCAATCCTTTAACGCTGAAATCGAAGGCCAAGGAACGGTTCTGGTAGATTTTTGGGCACCATGGTGCGGCCCTTGCAAAATGATCGCTCCGATTCTGGAAGACCTGGCTAACGAGCTCGGAGACTCCGTGAAAATTGCCAAACTGAACGTGGATGACAATCCGGAAACGGCATCCCGTTTCGGCGTGATGAGCATCCCGACCCTGATTTTCTTCAAGGACGGTCAGCCGGTTGATAAAGTGGTCGGCCTGAACTCCAAAGAAAACCTGAAAAACATCATCGCTAAACACCAATAATTGGTGCGTGGCTGATGACGGGCGCCTCCGGATGATTCCGGGGGCGCTTTATTCGTGATCAGGGCAGGAATTCCCGCCACGGTGTTTTTTTGAAATGCTGTATACCGAGCCGGGTCACCGCAAACAACCAATACAGGCACCGTAGCAGCCCGACTTTTGCCGGGTTGTATTGCTGTATTCAGCCGTTTTCTCCTATAATAGAAGTACCGGGAGGTGAGCCGATACGGCATGGACGATTTTGCAAAGCAATTACAGGAACAGGAAAAAGCACTGGAGAAGATCCGCAACAAGCTGGCTTTGCTGCCCGATCTGCCCGGTTGTTATTTAATGAAGAATGCCGATGGCAAGATTATATATGTGGGTAAAGCCAAGGTGCTGAAGAACCGGGTCCGCTCCTATTTTAGCGGCAGCCATGACGGCAAGACGCAGCGTCTGGTGGCGGATATCCGGGATTTTGAATATATCGTGACCGGAAGCAACATTGAAGCACTCATTCTTGAATGTAATTTGATCAAAACGCATCAGCCGCGATATAACGTCCTGCTGAAGGACGATAAGACGTTTCCTTATATTAAAATTACCAACGAGCCGCATCCCCGCCTTGAGGTGACAAGACGCGTGCTCAAGGACAAGGCCAAGTATTTCGGCCCGTATCCGAATGCTTATGCCGCCCAGCAGACGAAAAAGCTGCTGGACCGGATGTATCCGTTGCGCAAGTGCGGGGTCATGCCGAAGGAGGTATGCCTGTACTACCATATGGGCCAATGCCTGGCACCCTGCGAGAAGGAAGTCCCTCAGGAGGAGTATGACCGTATTACCCAGGAAATTACTTCTTTTCTGAGCGGCGGGCACGAGGAGATTAAGAAGGAGCTCCAGCGCAAGATGCAGGAGGCGGCGGAGGACCTGTATTTTGAACGGGCGAAGGAACTGCGCGATCAGATCCTGAACATAGAAGCGATCATGGAGAAGCAGAAGATTACGACGACGGACACGAAGGACCGTGACGTATTGGGCTTTGCCGTGGATAAAGGCTGGATGTGCGTGCAGATTCTGTATATGCGCCAGGGGAAAATGATTCAGCGCCACGCCTCCGTGTTTCCGTTCTATGGCGAGGCGTACAGCGATTTTATGTCCTTCGTGACGCAGTATTACAGCGACAATCCGGCGCTGCCAAAAGAGATTTTGCTGCCTGACATGCCGAAAAGGGAAGAGGCGGAGGACAGCAGCCGGCCAGAGGATGCCTCGGAATCGATCGATGCCGGGGGCGGTGCCGCTTCCCTGCAGGAATGGCTTGGCATCAAGGTGCTGGTGCCCCAGCGGGGAACGAAGCGCCAGCTCGTGGCCATGGCCGAAGAGAATGCCAAGGTCTCACTGGACGAGAAGTTCCGCCTGATCGAACGGGATGAGGAGCGGACGTCCAAGGCCGCCGCGAACCTCGGCCAGTATATCGGCATCGAGTCGCTGCACCGGATCGAAGCGTTCGACAACTCCAACATCCAGGGCACGAATCCGGTATCGGCGATGGTCGTTTTTATCGACGGCAAGCCCGACAAAAAGGAGTACCGGAAATACAAAATCCGTTCGGTTCAGGGACCGGACGATTACGATACGATGCGGGAGGTCGTCCGCAGACGGTACGAGCGCGTGCTCAAGGAAAATCTGGAGCTGCCCGACCTGATTGTCGTGGACGGCGGTAAAGGCCAGATCTCCGCCGCGATCGACGTGCTGCAGAACGAGCTGGGCTTGTTCATCCCGGTATGCGGTCTGGTCAAGGACGTCAAGCACCGGACCGCGCAGCTGATGGTGGGCGATCCGCCCGAGCCGATTTCGCTGCCGCGCGACAGCCAGGAGTTTTACCTGCTCCAGCGCATCCAGGATGAGGTGCACCGGTTCGCCATCACCTTCCACCGCGAGCAGCGCGGCAAGTCGATGGTGGCGTCCAAGCTTGATGCCATCCCGGGCATCGGTGAGAAGCGGCGCAAGCTGCTGCTGAAGCATTTTGGCTCGCTCAAAAAAATAAAAGAGGCCCGGATTGAAGACTTCCGGCCTCTCTCGATCGGCGACAAGCTCGCCGGCCAAATTATAGCAGCCCTTCAGGAGGAGGAGTCGTAGCATACGGCTTCTCCTTCTTTTTGCCGTAGAACAGGTAAATAACCCAGGCCACGATAAACGGCATGATGCAGGTGACCACGCCCGCCAGAATGTTCGTCAGATCCCCCATACTGAACAAGCTGAAGCTCATCAGGATGCTGTCGAACACGACGTGGGCGAACATGACCGCGATGTAGCCGTGACGCAGGAAGATCAAGCTGAACAGGAGACCGATGAACAGAAGCTCGATCGGTCGGGTGTATATCGGGTAGATCGGGTACAGCGTATGGCCGAAGGCCCAAATCAGCGTCGGAATGACGCAGGCGACAAATGTGTTCCTTACGATTTTCTTCAGCATCGGAATACCGAACAGGCGGTACACGGCTTCCTCGGAGATGCCGGCCATCCAGGCCATGATCGGCAGCATCCACGGGTACAGCATGTTATACGGGGACTGCGAGGCGTCCGTCGTGGACCAGCTGTGGATCGTCCGGTCTAGGACAAGATAGATCACCGACTGCGCCCCCATCAGGATGAACGCCCACAAATATCCGGTGATCATACTGTGGAGCACGTAACGCCCGTATCCAGGCTCTTTGGCGCGGGCCCAGGCATTGTAACCGGCTTTGCGCCACAGTCCGTCTCCGCCGACCAGGGAGAAGTACAGGAGCACCGTCATTGCGATGCTCAGAATGACTTGAACGACCATGGCCGCGATCAGCCCGAACTGGGAGAAGCCTTCCGCTTCCAGCACCGGCAGCATGTTATAAGTCGTCAGCAAAGAGACCACAAAATAAAACAAGGACAAAAACAGCCCGCGGGCAAAGGAAGTGTACCGCCGCGTCAGTGCACTGTAAATGATGGCGAGAATGCCAAGCACGATCGTAAACAGTCCGTATCCCACCATGGTCAGCATCGTAGCGCTTTTGGTCTGCTTCTCTACATAAGCGGTATGTGCGGATGGAACCGAAAATCCAGGCAGGAAGGAGTGAAGCTCCCCATCCTCAAAGGCAAACTTGAATTCCAGCAGCGATTCCCCGATTTGCGAGGAGGAGTCGGTATAGATCAGGCCGGGCTCATCCTTACCGCTCGATACTTTCAAGGAGCTGGTGTTATAGCCCAGCTTCTGCAGCCAGGACGAGGCGATTTCCTCTTTATCCTCCAGCGTCATGTTCCCTTCCACAATTCTCAGCTTCTGCTTGCGCATGGTTTCGTTCGTTTCAGCCATCGCGGCCGCATACTTGGAATACGGAGGCGTGATGGAGAATCCGACTACCTTGCCCGAGTTCATATGTACATCTACATTGATGTATCCCTGATCGCTTGCCTCCGGCAGCCGAACCCGGAACACGTCATAAGGATACTTCGGCTCGTATTTCTTGTTATATTCGTTGAGAAGCTTCTCTCTGGATAAATATCCGTAAAGATCCGATTCCGACTGGTACGTGACAAGCGGTTCGGCCGCAATGCCTGTTTGAATATTCAGCCGGTCCGAGGCAAACGCTTTGGCGGCAGCTTCCGCCTCCGATTTGCTGATCACCTTGGTCGTTTGCCCCTCAAGCGTCTCCGAGCTCGTCTGCGGAAATACTTGGACAATAAAGAATAAAATAAGGCCGATAACCCCCAAAATGACCAGCCATTTATAATTGGCCCTGATTTCCAGCGGCTGGTTTAACCGGTCCATGAAATCCCCCCCTTGAATGTAATAAAGATACCATTCCCCCCAATACAGTACGGTAAACATAACATAGAAGATTCGCCCAAAACCAGTATACCCTGAAAATAGTGGTGAAAAAACGATGAAAATGAAGGAAAGCTATCGAAAAGAGAAGATAACGGCAGGCCGTGTCCATCTGCATTGCGAATCAGGCTGTTTTCCATCCAATTCATCAGAAAAAGACCTTTGTGATGTCCCACAATAAAGATTATAATTTTGATGCAAATGAATAAGAACGCCGAATTTCTAAGTGAAAACGGGGGAACCAATTTTTTGGGGTGAATTTCGTTGGGAGGCTTCGTCCCGCGAATAGGGCAACCTGTGCATGCCCGAATCCGTCAGCTAACCTCGTAGGCGTCGTGCATGCAGGAGCCAAACCGAAAGGCATTGGATTTCCGATGCTTTTTTTCTTTTGACTTTTTTAAAGAGGTGAATGTATTGATTGGTAAATGGAAGTGGTTCCGGTTGGCGCCCCCGCAAATATTAGCCCTGGGTTTTGCCGCCATAATTCTGATCGGAGCCATACTGCTCACCTTGCCGATTTCGAACACGACGGGAAAGCCGCTGAATTTTATGGATGCTTTGTTTACGGCAACCTCGGCGACCTGCGTGACCGGTTTGGTTGTCAAAGATACGGGGCTGTACTTCAGCACGTTCGGCCAAGTCGTCATCATGCTGCTGATTCAAATCGGCGGACTGGGTTTTATGACGATGGCCACCCTGGTCGCCCTGGCGTTCAAGCGCCGGATTTCGCTCCGGGATCGGCTCCTGCTGCAGGAAGCCATGAATCAGAACACGATGGAAGGCATCGTCCGTCTGATTCGGAAAGTGATATTTTTTTCGTTAACGATCGAAGGCTGCGGAGCGCTGCTCCTCGCCATCCGGTGGTCGTTCGATATGCCTCTTGGAAAAGCGGTTTTTTATGGAATATTTCATGGCGTGTCCATGTTCAATAATGCAGGATTTGACCTGTTCGGCCATTTTAACAGCCTGACGGGATTTGTATACGACCCGCTCGTCAATTTTGTCGTGATGTTTCTGATCGTTTCCGGCGGCATCGGCTTTATCGTCATGTCCGACCTGGTAGATTACCGGGTTAACCGGAAGCTGTCGCTCCACACCAAAGTGGTGCTGTCCATGACCGGCGCCCTGATCGTGACCGGAGCGGTCGTCATCTTTATCTTTGAATTCACGAACCCCAAGACGCTCGGTTCACTGAATTGGGGCGGCAAAATTCTCGCCTCGCTGTTCCAGTCGGTTACTCCGCGGACGGCGGGAGCGAATACGCTGGACCTGGCAGGCATGCGCCAGGCGTCGCAATTTTTTACGATCATTCTGATGTTTATCGGCGCTTCGCCGGGCTCCACAGGGGGCGGGATCAAGACCACGACGTTCACCATTCTCGTCGGTGCGGTGATTGCGATGATCCGCGGCCGCGACGATATCGTCCTGTACCGTTACCGGTTGGCACAGGAGCGGATTTTCAAAGCGCTGACCATTACCTTCCTGGCCTTGTTCCTGGTTGTCGGCGTATCCATGGTTCTCTCTACGACGGAAGACAGCAGCTTCCTGATGATTCTGTACGAAACGACGTCGGCTTTTGGCACGGTCGGATTAAGCCTCGGGCTGACGCCTCATTTGTCCTTGATCGGGAAGATCCTGATTTGTCTGACGATGTTTGCCGGGCGTCTTGGACCATTGACCTTCGCTTATGCGCTCGGTCCGAAGAAGGGCAAGGAGCTGTACCGCCATCCCGAAGGCAAAATCATTATCGGGTAACCGGGCATGGATGATTCAAAGTTTCCATCTTGTCAAAGTCATCATATATAAAATCAACATTAAGGGATAAGGAGCATCTGGAGAGAAATGAAAACACAGCAGTTTGTCGTCATCGGTTTGGGGCGGTTCGGTTCAAGCCTGGCCATGGAGCTTATGGATTTGGGTTACGAGGTGCTTGGGGTGGATATTAATGAAGAAGTGGTCAATGACATGAGCGAGCATTTGACCTACGCCGTGGTGGCGGATGCAACCGACGAGGAGGTTCTCAAATCACTCGGAATCCGCAACTTTGACTGCGGTGTCGTGGCGATCGGAGATGACATCCAGATGAGCATCCTGGCCGCGATCCTGCTGAAGGAGCTTGGCGTTCAGACCGTGGTGGCCAAGGCGATTTCCATGCTGCACGGCAAAGCCTTGTCCAAGCTGGGCGTGGATCGTGTGATTTATCCGGAGCGGGATATGGGCATCCGGGTGGCTCACCAGCTCGTGACGCCGAATTTGCTGGATTACATCGAGCTGTCCAAAGATTACAGCATCGTGGAGATGACGGTACCGCAATGCCTGAATGGAAAGACGCTGAGCGAAGTCAATACGAGAGCACGTTACGGATGCAGCATCGTCGCGCTTCATCGTTCCGAGGGAGTCATCGTCGCGCCGACGGCGATGGACCAACTGCATGCGGGCGACATCATGGTCATCATCGGCTCCAACAGCAATATCGACCGCTTCGAGAGCGAAGCGGTGAACGTCAAGTCGTAAATCCGGAAGTGAGACAGAAATGGAATCCCCGACGACCGAAATCATTCATCACATCTTAATATTGCTGCTGTTTATCATTACCGTCGGCATGCTGTCCGGAAGACTGGCCTCATGGCTCAGGCTTCCGGACGTTGCCGTGTTTATCGTAGCCGGCATGCTGCTGGGGCAGGGGCTGCATCTGATCAACGAAACAAGCAGCTCCCTTATCAACCAGCTGATTCTCACCGTCGGCTCGGCGCTCATCCTGTTTGACGGCGGACGGAACCTGAAGCTGAGCGGGCTGCGGAAGGTATGGATCACGCTCTCCATGCTGAGCGTTCCCGGCGTCATCGTCACGACCTTGATCGTCGGAGCTGCCGTGCATTTCCTGTTCGGCCTGGACTGGCTCGTAGCCTTCCTGGCCGCCGCCGTCATCGCCTCGACCGACCCCGCTTCGATCATACCTGTGTTCAAACAGGTGAAGATCAAGGAAAGGGTCCGGGAGACGGTGGAAAGCGAGTCGGCCTTTAACGACGCCACCGGCTCGATTCTGACCTTTGCGCTGCTGGCCGCGGTGACGGGCGGGGGTTCCTTACATATCGGGACGATGGCCTGGGATTTTGTGAAAACCGCCATCGGCGGCATTCTCGTCGGAGCCGTCGTAGCCGTGATTCTTACGTATCTCGTTGCCCATTTCCGGCTTGGCGTCCTGAAGGACTACACGACGATTACGATGATCGTCGTCGCACTTTCTTCTTATTTAATAGGGGACCTGATTCATGTCAGCGGATTTATGGCGACTTTCGTGGCCGGGCTGATCTGGGGGAACGCGGATACATTCGGTCTGTCGATGGACGACAAGCTGGAGGAAACCGCATCATTTGCGGACAATACGAGCGTCATGATGCGGATGCTGATTTTCATCCTGCTCGGCAGCCAGGTCAACTTCCGGGTGCTTGGCGATTACTTCTGGCCAAGCCTGGCGGCCGTCCTCGTGCTGATGGTCATCGCCCGGCCCATCACGATTCTGCTCTGCGCCCTGCCCGACCGCAAGGTCAAATGGTCCTGGCGCGAGCTGATGTTCATGATGTGGGTCCGGGAGACCGGCGTCATTCCGGCCGCCCTCTCGGGCATGATCGCCGGGATGGGCGTGGCCCACGCCGATGTCATCTCGGCCGTGACGTTCATGGCGATCATGCTCACGATTCTGCTGCAGGCCAGCACCACGGGGCTTGTCGCCCGCAAGCTGGGCCTTGAGGTGAAGGCGGAGCCGGCGGCTTCCAGGCCCCTGGGGCAGAAATCGCCTGGAACATGATACGAGCCGTCAGGAGCGGGGAATCCCGTCTTGACGGCTCGTCATTTACCGGCACCGCGTCATTCATCCCGGGTGCGGCCGAAAATCTTTTTCGTTTCTTCGATCCAGCGGCGTGCCCCGGCGCTCAGTCCTCCGTTTTCGGAGTAAACGAGCGAAGTGGTGCGCCGCGTTTCCTGCAGATCGGGAATATGAAGTATAGCCAGGTCGTTGTCGTCCAACAGCTGGCTCCGCAAATACGACTTGGGCAGCAGCGCCGCCGCTCTGCAAGCGGGCAGGAGCCGGACGATCGCTTCAAACGAATCCATTTCCATCCGGATGTCCGGCACAACGCCGGCCCGGTGGAACAATTCGTCGGTCAATTTCCGGTACCACGTTCCGGTCGAGAAAATAATCATCGGCAGACCGTGAAGCATGTCCATGTTCACGTTGTCCTGGCCGCACAGCCTGTGATTCCGGGGAAGCACCAGCTCCAGATGGTCGTCGAACAGCGGCGTGCAGCGCAGGCCGGGCTCTTCGATCGAAGAGGCGACGATGCCTGCATCCAGCTTCTTGTCGCGGACGGCCGAAACGATTTCGTGCGTTTTCCCGGTGACCAGCTTCAGCTCAGCGGAAGGATGCTTCTCCATAAACGCGTTCACCAAAGGCGGCAGCGTCGTCTGAAGCGTGGTCAGGCTGGCTCCGAGGGTAACTGAAATTTGATCGTCCCCTTTGTACTTGGCGATCATCTGCATGAATTTCTGCTGCTGCTGCCGCTGCTCCAGGGCAAAGGTATAGGCTGACTGGCCGAAGGCCGTCAGTTCAAGGCGCTTGCCGCGGCGGTTGAACAGCTGCACGCCGAGCTCGTCCTCCAGCTTGGTAATTTTGCGCGAGAGGGCGGGCTGGGACAAATTCAGCAGCTTCGAGGCCTTGTTCAGACTCGACTGCTCCACCACCGTGGCGAATACATCCAAATCTTCAAACATGTCATTCATCTCCATGAAACTTTTGAACTGCGGCTGCTTGGGGTAAGATGGTTATAGATGCGGTCTGTCTTCTATGGATGTACATCGATAAATGTTTTCTTTAGATATAAGAAAGAATATGCTTCAGAGACTGAGCTTCCTTATATCGCAAGAAAAACTACCGCTAAACGCGGTCTGGCTTCCTGGAATGTACGTCGATACATGTTTTTGTTATGCATTTACATTATAACGTTTAATAATTATATTGCAATTCCATTATAAGAAAAAAAAGAGTAACATGAAAAGTGCCACAAGTTGTTCACAGGTTAGAAAAAGGGTGGCAAATGATGTCGAATAATGAATTATGAAAACGTTGTACTATGAAGAAAGGGGCACGTCAATTTATGAAAGGTTACTATGCCAGAAAGCTTCATTCGCTTCTTGGGGTCATTCCGCTCGCCTTGTTTTTCATCGAGCATGCCCTGACGAATTTTGGCGCATTTGAGGGAGGGCCTGAGCGGTTTAACGCCGGCGTTAAATTGCTGAATGACCTTCCGCTTATTTTCGTCCTGGAGTGGGTGCTGATTTATCTTCCGCTGATTTATCACGGCGTATACGGGCTGTATATCGCGTATCAGGCGAAACCGAACACCGGACGCTTCAATTATGAACGCAACTGGCGTTATCTATTGCAGCGGATTACCGGCGTCATTACGTTCGTATACATCATCTGGCACGTATTTGAAACCCGGTTTCAAATCACTCTCGGCAACGTGACGCACGAGGAGCTTGGCTCTCTTATGCATGATATCGTGACACAGCCGGTATTCTTCATCCTCTATCTGATCGGCGTCGTATCCGCGTCCTTCCACTTTGCGAACGGACTCTGGTCGTTCCTGGTCGCATGGGGAATCACTGTCGGGCCGCGCGCACAGCGGGTATCCTCGTATGTATGCATGACGCTGTTCGTCGTGGTAGCTTTGCTGTTTATTTTGTCCCTGGTCGCATTCCGCAGAGCGGAATTCCAGGAAGCATCGGTATGGATTGATACCGTGAAGTCAGTTTTAAGTTAAGGAGAGTGAGCAGGCATGGCAACATCTAATATTATTATCGTGGGCGGCGGTCTGGCAGGTCTGATGGCCACCATCAAGGCAGCGGAAGCAGGCGTCCATGTTCACTTGTTTTCTTTGGTCCCGGTCAAAAGATCGCACTCCGTGTGCGCGCAGGGCGGTATCAATGGTGCCGTCAATACGAAGGGCGAGGGCGACTCGCCATGGGTTCACTTTGACGATACCGTGTACGGCGGGGACTTCCTCGCCAACCAGCCGCCGGTCAAGGCGATGTGCGAGGCAGCGCCTGGCATCATCCACCTGATGGACCGGATGGGCGTGATGTTCAACCGTACGCCGGAAGGACTGCTCGATTTCCGCCGTTTCGGGGGAACGAAGCATCACCGTACGGCGTTTGCCGGCGCAACGACCGGACAGCAGCTGCTGTACGCACTCGACGAGCAGGTGCGCCGCCACGAAACGGAAGGCCTCGTCTCGAAGCATGAGCACTGGGAATTCCTGCAGGCGGTCATCGATGACGAAGGCATCTGCCGCGGCATCTGCGCGCAGGATCTGCGCACGATGGAGATTCATACGTTCCAGGCGGACGCGGTTATTCTCGCCAGCGGCGGACCGGGGATCATTTTCGGCAAAACGACCAACTCGGTCATCAATACCGGCACCGCGGCCAGCGCCGTGTACCAGCAGGGCGTTCATTACGCCAACGGCGAATTCATCCAGATTCACCCGACAGCGATTCCGGGCGACGACAAGCTGCGCCTGATGTCCGAATCGGCCCGCGGTGAAGGCGGACGGATCTGGACGTACAAAGACGGCAAGCCTTGGTACTTCCTTGAAGAGAAGTATCCGGCCTACGGTAACCTGGTGCCGCGTGACATTGCGACCCGCGAAATTTTCGACGTGTGCGTCAATCAGGGGCTCGGCGTCAACGGGGAGAACATGGTTTACCTTGACCTGTCCCATAAAGATCCGAAGGAGCTGGACGTCAAGCTTGGCGGCATTATCGAAATCTATGAAAAATTCGTCGGCGACGATCCGCGCAAGCTTCCGATGAAGATCTTCCCGGCGGTTCACTATTCCATGGGCGGTATGTGGGTCGATTACAACCAAATGACCAACATTCCGGGCCTGTTTGCAGCCGGCGAATGCGATTACCAATACCATGGGGCCAACCGTCTCGGAGCCAACTCGCTCGTATCGGCGATCTTCGGCGGCATGGTGGCCGGACCGAAAGCCGTGGAATACATCAAGGGAATGAAGAAATCCGCAGCCGATGTGCCTTCGAGCGTATACGAACGCTACAAGAAGCAGCAGACGGACAAATACGAAGGCATCCTGAAAATGAACGGCACGGAGAATGCGTACGGGCTTCATAAAGAGCTCGGCGATATCATGACAGCCAATATGACGGTGGTCCGTTACAATAAGAAGCTGGAAGAAACGATCGGCAAAATCAAGGAACTGAAACAGCGTTACAAGAACATCAACGTTAACGACACATCGCGCTGGAACAATCCGGGCGCCTCGTTTACCCGCCAGCTGTGGAACATGCTGGAGCTGGCCGAGGCGATGACGCTTGGGGCGCTGCTCCGCAACGAGAGCCGCGGGGCCCACTACAAGCCGGAATTCCCGGACCGCAACGACGAGGAGTTCCTGAAGACGACCAAAGCGACGTGGACACCGGATGGTCCGCAAATTTCTTATGAAGCAGTGGATGTATCGCTGATCCCTCCACGGATCCGTGACTACTCCAAAGACAAGTAAAGAAGGGGGATTTGACATGGCGGAAGCAACTGCATCTTCCAAAAAAGTGAAGTTTATGATTACCCGTCAGGACGGCCCGGACGCTGCTGCCTATACCGAGGAGTTCGAGCTTCCGTACCGCCCGGGAATGAACGTGATCAGCGCGCTGATGGAAATTCAGCGCAATCCGGTCAACGCCAAAGGTGAAAAGATCGCCCCGGTATGTTGGGAATCCAACTGTCTGGAAGAGGTGTGCGGCGCGTGCTCGATGGTGATCAACGGCAAGCCGCGCCAAGCGTGTGCGGCGCTGATCGATAAGCTGGAACAGCCGATCCGGATTCAGCCGATGAAGACATTCCCGGTCGTGCGCGACCTCGTCATCGACCGCAGCCGGATGTTTACCGCGCTCAAGCGGGTGAAAGCCTGGGTTCCGATCGACGGTACGTACGATCTCGGCCCAGGGCCGCGGATGGCGGAGAAGAAGCGTCAGTGGGCTTATGAGCTGTCCAAGTGCATGACCTGCGGCGTCTGCCTGGAGTCCTGCCCGAACGTGAACGACAAAACCGACTTCATCGGGCCGGCGGCGATTTCCCAGGTTCGCCTGTTTAACTCCCATCCAACGGGTGAAATGAACAAGGAAGAACGCCTGGAAGCGCTGATGCAGGACGGCGGCATCGAAGGCTGCGGCAACTCGCAGAACTGCGTGCGCTCCTGCCCGAAAGGCATTCCGTTGACCACATCGATCGCGGAAATGAACAAGCAAACCACCAAGCACATGTTCAAGCAGTGGCTGGGTGTATAAATTAAAGTAATCCATCATCCCCTTGTCAGCGGACAGCTTTTCGCCGGCAAGGGGATTTTTGGTATGCGGGAGGATGCGTCCAAGCCTTGTGGCGGGGGTAATCTAACAATAACTACTTCTAAAACTTTACAGGCAGAAGTCGTGCAGGGAGAATGGAGGAGGATGACTCATGTCTTGGTGGATGTGGGTGCTCAATATTGCCGGGTTGATTGTCCTGATTGCAGTGTTTTACGGATTGGAGAAAAAATGGACGAGCAAGGCGATTCTGCTCGGCCCAATCCTCATTTACGTTCTGGTCTCCCTGGAGGATCTGGTCGGCTGGATCGACCTTTCCCGGGTCGTTCCGGGACCAGGCGGGATGCGGGCCTTGATTCTGATCTTCTGTCTGAGCTCGGTTATCTTCTACGTGCTGTATATTTTCAACCGGATTGCGGAGTCGGCGCTGAAAAAGGAAGTGCAGCTCAAAACCGTCATTACGCGGATTAGCATGGCCACTTTGACCTGCATCCTATTTTTTACCGTCATCTACACGTCGATATACAAGCTTTTTGGCCATAACAGCTTCGACGGCAAAAATATCGGCTACGATCTGCTGAGTCAGCTAATCTCCTTCCTGTATTTTAGCGTCGCAACGTTTGCGACCGTCGGTTACGGGGATATCACGCCAATCGATAACACCTCCAGAGTTGCCGTCGTGATGGAGATCGCCTTCAGTTTTATTACGGTGGCCTATGCGCTGTCGATGCTGAGCGTGTTCCGGAAAATTTTCAAGGAAGGCCCGGAGGGCGCAGGTCAGGAGGAAGTGTAACCTTTCCGGCAACCATGCCCGGACTTACACAGATGCCAGTTCGGCATATCCTTTGAACAGCAGCGTTGTCCCGGGCCGGTGCGCCGTCTCCGGCGGGCTGATCCGTATGGCTGGAAGACCAGCGGCTTGAAGGATATAATAGGGGAAAGTCCTATTCTATTCCAATACAGGAGGCCGCCTGCATGAAAAATACGCCGCATCCGGAAACGGGAAATCGGCAGGATGCAGCCCAGCCGGAGCTGCCCGGCAGCCGGCTCACCCGCAGGCAATTTTTGAAGCGCGGCGTCACCCTAGCGGCCGGAGCGGGATTGCTGACAGGGGCCTACGCGTGGTTGTGGGAGCCGCAGCAGCTGGATACCGTGTACCGGACCCTCGTATGTCCGCGGCTGCCGGCGGCTTTTCACAACATGAAAGTCGTCCATTTCAGCGATGCGCATCTCGGGTTTCACACCCGGAAGAAGCACATCGAGCATCTGGTCGCGGCCATTCGCAGGGAGGCTCCTGAGCTGATCTGCTTTACCGGAGATATCATTGATTCGAGTGCGGAAGCGATGAACGAGTATATTCCTCTGCTCGCTTCAATCGAAGCTCCTCTAGGCAAATTTGCGGTGCTCGGCAATCACGATTTTTGTGGAGGAAGCGGCAAGGATGTGAGCCAAAAGCTGCAGGTGGCCGGCTTTCGGGTCTTGCAGAACGGCAACCAGCTCCTGAATCGGGGCGGACAATCCATCGCGGTGGTCGGTTTAGATGACTGGCTGCACGGATTTCCCGATCCGCAGAAGGGAAGATCAGGCATTCCGGACGACATGTTCACCTTACTCCTGATGCATGAGCCGGACTACGCCGGTAACGCGGCCCTGTTTCCTTTCGATCTGCAGTTGTCCGGGCACAGTCATGGCGGACAGGTCCGCCTGCCTCTGCTTGGTGCGCTGATGACGCCTCCGGGATCCAAACGCTACGTTATGGGTATGTACGAAGTGGGAGAACGCCGAATGCCGCTGTATGTCAACCGGGGGATCGGCGAGACCCATCTTCCCGTCCGCTTGTTGTGCAGGCCGGAGCTTACCGTCTTCACCCTGCAGTCTGGCGCCCGTTAGACAAGCCGGCAACGATTCGAATCAAAATAAGGGAATCAAGCGAAGGAGGGGGAGAAGAGCGTGCTGAATGAGGACACACAATCGCCAATGCCCTTGCTGAAGGGCAGCCGTCTGATGATGAAACCGATCGAGCCGCAGGACTCGCCGAGACTGCTGGATATCCTGGCAGACCCCCAGGTGATCAAATACGTGACCCAGGGCTCCTTCTTCAGCTTTGCCCGCTCGCGGCGCATCGCCTCGGAGCTGCTGAGCACCGGCCGCAGGGATTCGCTGCACATGGGCATTTGGCTTCATGGCGAGCGCGAGCTGGCCGGCGTGGTGTCGATGCAGCATTGGCGTGAGGAGAAGCGCGATGCCATGATCGGCTATATGCTCGCGAAAGCGTATTGGGGCAGGGGAATTGCCACCGAAGCGCTTGGTTTGATGCTGGATTATGCCTTCACCGAGCTGAAATTGCTGCACATCGAAGGCAGATGCCATGCGGTCAACACAGCGTCGGCCAGGGTCATGCAAAAAAACGGAATGCAGCTCAGCCGTACCTTTCAGCATAGACGCATGTTTTTTGCCGCACCGATCGAGATGATGGTGTACGCTCATAGCGACCGTACATATGATGAATACCGGAAGGGATTGCAGCTTCAAGCAAGCCAGGAGAACGCGCCGAGTCTGCAATCATATGAAATCAGGTAAGATTTGTAACATAAATGAAATATTGCTGTTATGGGACTCTAACAGAGACAGGGTAAACTTATTCACATGACCCCCTTTTTGAAAATATAAATGATGTTCTGGGACCCGGATCGTGCGGGTTCATTTTTTTTGCCCAAAAAAAGAGGCTCCCTCAGAGGGGAACCACCTTTTTGTCTTTGCCCTTGTAATACACCCATTCCTGGAATCCGATGTCCTTGAGGCGCCGGGCCACTTCGTCCCGCTCGTCTCCGACCCTTCCAGGAACATGAGCGTCCGAGCCGAAAGTGACGTCCACGCCGTAATGGAGCGCCCGCTCGAGGATGGCGTCCGCCGGGTACCAGCCGCCGCTGAGCTTCGTTTTGCCCGATGTATTGATTTCGATCGCGATTCCGCACTCGGCAATGGTCTGCAGCGTTTCGTCGATGACCTTGTCAGCGGGAATATCGGAGAAGGCCGGGAAGTTGCCTTTCATCGCGTCAATATGTCCAAGGATTTGAAACATGCCGCTTCGGGCGGAGTCCTGGATCAGCCGGTAGTACTCCTCCTTCACTCGAATGCGCTCCTGATCGGACAAACCCTTCCAGCGGTTTTTGTTAAAGATGCTGACGCCGCCCACGCTATGTACCGAGCCGATGATATAGTCAAACGGAACATCCGCAAGAACCTTCCTGTATGTTTCGGCATGCTCCGGAAAAAAGTCGGATTCGATGCCGAGCAGCACGTCGATGCGCCCCTCGTATTCCTTTTTCAAGTCAAGCACTTCCTGCACATAATGCTGAAGCTCTGATTTGCCCATGGCGATGCGCGGAAACGCCCGGTCCTCTTTCTCTCCAAAATAGGGGGTGTGGTCCGAAATGCCGATGACTTGGAGTCCGGCGTCCAGCGCCGCTTCCACGTAATCCCGGATATTGCCGTCGGCATGTCCGCAGCGGAAGTGATGGGTATGCAGATCGAATTTCATATCGTACTCCTCCTTGTTCAATAATCGTTGGAATAAAAGGTCTGCGGGCGGGTTTACTCCGAGCTGATGAAGTTCGTTTCCGGCATGCCTTTCAGGTCGCTCAGAAATTGCTGCATCGCCGAGTTCAGGTATTTGCCGGACTTGTAAATGACGCCGACGGGATGGCTCACTTCCAGTTCGGTCAGCGGAATAATCTTCAGTGTGCCGAGGCGGAGCTCGCTCGCGACCGACTGCTTGGACATGATCGCCGCGCCGAGGTCGATTTCGACCATTCGCTTGATTTCTTCACTGCTGGACAGTTCCATGACAACATTGGGTTCGATTCCGTGCTTTTTTAAAATATCATCGGCAAACCGTCTGCCCACCGTATCGGGAGACAGCAGGATGAGGGGCGTTTCGCGGAGGACATCGATCGTGACGGCCGTCTTCCGGGCAAGCGGATGGCGCGGGGAGACGATCAGCTCGAACGTGTCATAATACAGAACCGACGTCATCAAATTGGGGTTGCGCTCGATCAGATAACCCAGGCCCACATCGATCTGTCCGTTCTCCACGCTGGTGTAAATCTGGGAAGAAGCCATGGACATGATAGAGGTTTTGATGAGTGGAAACTGGTTCTGGAAATAAGAAAGTACCCTTGGTAAAATTTGTATGGCTATCGAAGTGGTGGTTCCGAGCACGATGTGTCCCTGCGGCGTTTGATCCAGGTCGTACAGGCGCTCCTTCAGCTCCTCCACAATGGCCAGAATCCGTTCGGCATGGCTGAGAAACACTTCTCCGCGGTCGGTCAGCGTGACGGGCTGATTCCGGTCCACGAGCACCGTCTTGAACTCGTCCTCCAGACTTTTGATCTGGGCAGACACAGCCGGCTGGGTCAGGTTGAGCAGCTCTCCGGCCTTGCGGAAGCTCATGGTTTTCGAGATGGTAATCAGGGTCTCCAATTGGCTAATGTTCATGCATTTCCTCCTTCGGCGTTGATGGCTGCCGGCAAGCAGATCAGTTCGAACAAGTGTATCCTTTCATTATATGGGATTCCGGAAGTCAGGGCAACGCGGGCGGATGCAGCCGATGGTTCGTTTTATTTTTGGAAAAAGCAATCTACAAAATTCGCCACGGTCTTCAAAATTGCTCCGGAAGTACCGATATAGATAAAGGGAATCATCCCGGTTTTCTTTCTTGAATAGGAAAGATGGCGTATATATAAGGGTATTTATACCCTGGATTGAAGACGTTTCATGAATTTTTCGTGATTTATTCCAGGGTTTAAAGTATAATTATTCCAATGGTAATGGGACTTTTGGGACATGTCCCAACCTGTTGTGAAAGGGGCAGTAATTACATATGAAGGCTGAAGTCATTAATCCTTTTCTGGAGTCCGCCCGGACCGTCATTGAACAAGTGATTCAGGTTACCCCTTCTACAGGCAGCCTCGGGGTGAAGAATATGGAGATCATCGAGGATCACATCTGGATTCAAATCGGGATGACGGGACAGCTAACCGGCAACATCGTGTTCGGGATTCAAGAACATGTGGCGCTGCGGATGGTGTCCGTGATGATGGGCGGTTACATTTTGACGGAAATGGACGAAATGGGCCAGAGCGCCATATCCGAACTTGGCAATATGATCAGCGGCAATGCCAGCACGATTTTGTCCAACCAAGGGGTCACGGTCGACATTACCCCTCCGAAAGTGATGAAGAGCGAGCACATCGGGTCGTTCCTCCCGCAGAAGGCGCTCAGCATTCCGCTGCTCATGGACGGAATCGGCGAACTGGATATTCAGGTCATGATATCTTAAAATATCAGCAAGGAATAACGGCAGGAAGCACAAGCGTTACGTTTGCTGATCCCTGGGCGTGATGCTGGTCCGCTGTAAGCACGCGGGCGACGTTATCCTACAGCAGCGGGAAATGGCGGGAACGAACGGTGGACAGCGTTGCTGCGCTGGCTTCTGGCGGTCCGGCTTGCTTTCCCTTAGGAGGACGAGAAGCCATGTTAAAGGACAAAGTCGTCGTGATCACCGGGGCGTCAAGCGGGATCGGAGCCTTGACGGCGAAGCTGGCCGCGGCGGAGGGCGCGGTTACGGTGCTGACCGCCAGGTCGGAGCAGCGTCTGCAGGAAGCGGCTGAGGGCATGACGGGTTCCTTCGAACTGCGGGCCATGGATGTGACCCGGGAGGACCAGGTGAGCATCACGATGGAAGACATTATACATAAGTACGGCCATATTGACATTTTGCTGAACAATGCGGGCTTCGGCAAGTTTGAGACGATAACGGACATGCCTGCCCGGGAGTTTGAACAGATGATGGACGTCAACTACATGGGCACGGTCCGGTGCACCAAGGCGGTGCTGCCGTCTATGCTTCAGCGCAAAGCGGGACATATCATCAATGTGGCGTCGATGGCAGGCAAAATCGGAACCGCCAAATCCACGGCGTATACGGCCACGAAGCATGCGGTTCTCGGCTTCAGCAACGCTCTCCGGCAGGAGCTTCGGGAATCGGGCATTCGGGTGTCGACGATCAATCCGGGTCCGATCGATACACCGTTCTTCGACATTGCGGACCCGTCGGGAGGATATGTCAGCAACGTGAAATGGCTGATGATGAAACCCGAACATGTAGCCCGCAAAATCGTCAAGGTGATGCATACCGGGAAGGAAGAAATGAACCTGCCGGGGAAAGCGGCGGTCGCCATGCGCCTGTACCAGATGTTTCCGAGGCTGGCGGACCGGCTGACCTACCGGATCATGAACCGGAAGTAACAGAAACGGTATTCGGGTGGAATTCGCAAGAGCGAAAATGCACTTCAGCGGAAAATATCGGGACAGGATGCAGCGAAGCCGAAGATACGCTTCCTGATCTCTATGAATAAGCCGGCTCCCATGCGGGGCCGGCTTATTTTTTACGTCCGCAGGATTTTGCGGGAAGTCCTATACTTGCATTTGGTGGGATGGCGCTTTTGGCATATAATGATAAAGAATGACTTAAAACATAAAGGATGAACGATTTCATGAACCCGACTTCTTTTGAAGCAACAGGTATTGACCGAGTATGGATAGACAAGCTGGCCGAGTACGGCATTACGGAGCCTTCACCGGTTCAGGCGCAGGCCATTCCTGCGGTGCTGCGCGGTGCGGATGTGCTTGCCCGCTCGCAGACGGGTACTGGTAAAACGCTGGCCTACCTTCTGCCCGTACTGCAGTCCATCGATCCGGAACTGAAGGCGACCCAGAAGCTTGTCCTCGCGCCGACTCAGGAATTGGCGATGCAAATTGTACGCGAAGGCGAAAAATACGGGGAAGCCCGCGGCATCGGTGTGCTTGGACTGATCGGCGGGGCCGCAGTCAAGCGCCAGGTGGAGAAGCTGCGGCTGCATCCCCAGCTTGTGGTCGGAACTCCCGGCAGGGTCCGCGAGCTGATCGAGATGCGCAAGCTGAAGATGCATACCGTCTCGACCATCGTGGTGGACGAGGTTGACCAGGTATTTCAGCTCGGCGGCGCCGGCGACGTCGACCGGATTTTGAGCAGTGCACTGCGTGACCGGCAGCTGGTGTTCCTGTCGGCCACGGTCAGCGAGAGCACAGCGGCGCTGGTTAAACGGGAGATGCGCAGCCCGGTCGAAATCGGCATCGACCCGGACCAGACGACCGCGCCGGGGCTGGAGCATTTATATGTGGTGGCGGAGGAACGCGACCGGGTCGACATGCTGCGGCGCCTCATCCGTCAGTACAACCCGCAGCGGGCGATCGTCTTCGTCAATCAGACCGAATCGATCGCCGAAGTGGAGGCGAAGCTGACCCACTTGGGCATCGCGGCGGAGGGTTTGTACGGAGACGCGGACAAACTGGCGCGCAGCCGGGTGCTGGGCGGCTTCCGCCACGGCAGGTTCACCGTGCTCGTGGCAAGCGACGTGGCGGCGCGCGGGCTCGATATCGAAGGGCTCGAGCTTGTTATCAACTTCGACCCGGCGCCTGACGCCGAGCACTATGTGCACCGTGCCGGACGGACGGGCCGGATGGGGCGCAGCGGGCGCGTCGTATCGATCGTGACGGACCGCCAAACCTTTATTATGCGGAAGTTCGCGGGAGAGCTCGGCATCTCTCTCGAGCCGCGCGTGCTGTACGCCGGCAAGGTACTGACGCCGGAGCAGTTAGCGGCCCGGAAGGGGAAGGGAGAGCCGTCAGGCCAGCCCCATCAGCGCCAGGTTCGGCCATCCGGAAGCCAGGCAGGTGTGGCGGAAGTGCGCGGCAGCCGGCAAGGAGATCCGAAGCCGGCCAAGGGGAGCGTGCGCGGCCCATCCAGCACGGGCGAACCGCAGGAAAGCGGCGGACGCCGCGACGGCCGGGAGACGTCCCGGCAGGGCGGTGAGCCTTTCAAGGGCGGTAAACCGGCGGCCCGCCAAAGCCAGAGCGAACGGGAGCGCATCCGCAAGAACAAGGGCGCCCCGAAATGGTTGAAAAATAAACCTCCCCGCCCTTAATCGGCGAGTGGGGAGGCAAGTACGGATGGATTCACCCGGACGGGCGGCCCATGGCTGTTCCGCCCGGGTATTGAATGAGGTGAAGAGTTGATGAGTGATACGGCTGTGCTGGATATTCAAGGCCTTATCGGGGGTTACAGCCTGAACCGCCCGGTGCTGCACGATATTTCGTTTCAGGTCGGGTCCGGCGAAATGGTTGGCCTGATCGGATTGAACGGGGCCGGCAAAAGCACGACAATGAAGCATATTCTCGGATTAATGCATCCGCAAAAGGGTGATATCCGTGTAAAGGGCAAGAAGCGGGAGGAAGACGCCGGGACCTATCACGGGGCGCTGGCTTTCGTTCCGGAATCTCCGCTGCTCTATGACGAGATGACCGTCAGGGAGCATTTGGAGTTTACCGCGAGAGCGTACGGCGTGGACCGTCAAGACTACGAAGAGCGGGCAGACCGGTTGTCACGCATCTTCCGGATGCAGGACAAGATGGACAGCTTGTCCACGCACTTATCCAAGGGGATGCGGCAGAAGGTCATGATCATGTGCGCGTTCGTGGCCCGGCCCTCCCTGTACATTATCGACGAACCGTTCCTTGGCCTGGACCCGCTCGGCATCCGCTCCCTTCTTGATTTTATGGTCGAGCTCAAAGAAGGTGGTTCGTCGATCCTGCTGAGTTCCCATATTTTATCGACGATCGAAAATTACTGTGACCGCTTTATCGTTCTTCACCAGGGACGCGTGATCGCGCAGGGGACGCTGGAGGACATCGCCGCGCAGGCAGGCAGACCGGGACTGCCGCTGGAGGAGCTGTTCTATACTCTCGTGCAGGGCAGGGATTGAAATGATGGACCTAAAAAAACTTCGGGTGGAGCGGCGCGGACGCTTCTGGGGGGAGGTCACCCCTTATCTCGGCTACGTGATCCAGAGCGGCGTGGCCGTGCTGCTGCTGTTTATGCTGATTGCTTTTGCGGCGTGGTATACGTCGCTCGTTCAGCATATTCCAGCCGGGCTGCCGATTCGCTGGATCATGCTGATCCTGTTCGTGCCGCTGACGGTAAACAGCAGCTTCCGGACTTACTTGCAGCCGGCGGATACGGTGTTTCTGCTGCCGCAGGAGTCCAGGATGAACGACTATTTCAAGGCGGGCTGGACCAGCGGCGTCGTTTATAAACTTATCGGCCTTGCCCTGGTATTCATCCTGTCCTGGCCGCTGTATGTTCGCAGCGATACGGATCCCAAGTCCTTCTGGCCGTTTCTGCTCCTCCTGTTTGCCTTGAAGATTCTGGCGGCCTACGGCTGCTGGAAGGAGCTGCGGATGGTTTCACGGCGGGCATCGGCAGGTTACCGTCTGCTGCGTTACGTTGTGCTGATTCTCGCGGTTGCCGCCTGGCTGTGGCAGCCGGAATGGCGGAGCCTTCTGTTTATCGTGCTGCTGGCTCTGACCTATACCGCCGCCCTGCGCATTCCGGCAAAGCACTTGGTGGCCTGGGAGCGGCTGATTGCCGTGGAAAAAACGCACAGCGCCCGCGTCATGCTGGTCCTCGGCTGGTTTGTGAACGTTCCAGGCCGGCAGCAGCGCGTATATCCGCGCAAGTGGATGTCCTGGGCCGGGAACCGGGTGCCATGGAAGCCGGAGGCAGCGTACCGCTATTTAATTACGAAGAGCTTTGTCCGCAGTGATGTATTCAGCATCGTGATCCGCGCGGGCATTCTCGCGGCGCTCCTCGTTTGGTGGACCCGGCAAGGGCTGCTCGGCAGCGGGATTTACCTGTTTTTCGTATTCGTGATCGGCGTTCAGCTGTCCTCGCTGCTGCGCTACCACCAGGAATCCTTCTGGCTGCACATATATCCGGTGCCGCCTGCATCGCGCAAGCAGAACGCCGTTAACCTGGCGTTTCAAATCCAGCTGGTCGTGGCCGTATTGATCTGGCTGCCCATGCTGGGTGCGGGGAGCGGCCGAATCGGACCGGCGCTGCTGACGCTGCTTGGCGGGGCCGTGATCAGCTTGCTGTTCCGCTATTTTCAGTCCCGCAAGGGCAAGAGCGACGACGATGACGATGAATAGCCAAACACAAAAAGACCGGGAATAGGTTCCCGGTCTTTTTATGCATCCAACAGAAACGCGTGATTGATCAGCGGTCTGCTTGAATGGGTTGATTTTTCGATTATAACCAGAAAGAACGAGTGATGATGACCAAGAGGATAAAGAGAACCAGGATAGCACCTGTGTTGCTAAACAGCCCAGGTCCACAGTGTCCGTATCCATATCCGCCTCTTACTTCTTCGCTCATTGTGCATTCCCCTTTACAGTGGTTTGTTTTTCGTTACACCGTATCCTATGTCTGGGGGGGCGGCTGTGCTTGGGCATATCACCCGTTCTTATCCAAAAAAATAGGTTGCCCGATGATGCGTAACTCCGGGCCTATTTCCGCTGCAAATCCTGGACGCCCTGATAGACCAAATCGAACAGGTCTTCGAGATATTCCTCGTCGATGCAGGAGAACGCGATGCGCAGATCATGCTCGCCGAGGGCGATGGTGCCGACTCCGTATTGGTGGATCAAATGGCTGCGCAGCGCTTCGGCCGACACGTCTTTCAGCTTCAGGCACATGAAATATCCGGAATTAAACGGATAATATTCCCACACGTCGCCGTATTTACCGCTGTCCAGCAGTGATTTCACTTTGTTGGCACGGCCTTTCATAATGTGGAACTTCTCTTCCTTCTGAGCCGCAAAATCAGGCGATTTCAGCGCATCCAGCACGAAAGTCTGGGAAGGATGAGGGCCGCTGGAAATCGTCGCGCGAATGATGCCCAGCGTCTTTTGCTCGAGGGCGGCGAGCACGTTGGTATCTTGGGAAGCGTAGGTGATGAAGCCGACCCGGAATCCCCAGACGAACTCCTCCTTGGTGGCGCCGTCGACTTTAACGGCCAGCACGCGCGGATGGATATCCGCCAATTTGCCGAACAGCGACTCTTTGAGGGAATCCTCAAAGAAAAGCCCGAAATAGGCATCGTCCGTAACCGCCACGACATTGATGCCGGCTTCGGCGGCTTCCTTGATGGCAGCGACGATGGCTTCGCCTTCCGCCGGACCCGGAGTGTAGCCTGTCGGATTGTTCGGGAAGTTGAGCAGCACGACGGCTTTGCCTTTGTCCTTCTGGGCCAGCAGGGCCTCGCGAAGTCCGTCACTGTTGAAGGTCATGTCCCCGGTAAACAGCGGATAGTTGACCAATTCGCCGTGACGGCGGATGCCAAAGGTCAGCTCGTAGTTCTCCCAGTTTTTGTCCGGATAAATGACGGCGTCCCCTTCGTTCACGAACAGATCGGCCACGATGCTGAGCCCATGCGTCAGGGCGTTCGTAACAATCGGGCTGCTGACCGTTTTGCCCGCGAGCGACGGGTTCTCTTCGATCATTTTCGCCAGCCAGGCAGCGCGCAAATCGGGTTTGCCTGCGGGCGGCGCATATGGGTACAGGTCCTTCGGCGCGAACGCGGAAAGCTTCTCCTGAATAGCAGCCAGATGCATCGGGATGCCCTGCTCGGTCGCAATGCCGATCGTTGCGTTATATTTTTTGGCATGGCTGGTAGCTTCCGCGGATTGGCTCAGGATGCCTTCCTTCGGAAAATAGATTTCCTGGCCGAGCTTGGACAACATTTCGTACACATGCGCGTTGCCGGATTTCAAACTTTCGTTCAACTGTGCAGCGAGTGGGTTTAACATGGTTTCCATCCTTCCAAATCTGTGTAATGATAGGCTTTTGCAAGGTATATGCCATTTTAACTGCCTAACATTATATCACCTGCGATGAGAGCCGTCACGGAAAAAGGAAAAGGATGGTTATGCTGTGAAAAAGGCTCTCTAAGGCGCTTCCTGGGCGATGCCCCTTTACTCTTCTTCGGAATAGGGATCCGGTGTTGGGGCTTGCTGCATATGAGGGCAAGCGCTGCTGCGGATCAGCTCCATTGTCGCCCGATCTTTACCGCGGCCTCTGGCGTCCAGACCCTGCAGCACCTGTTCCCTTTTGTCCTCCGTCAAATTTTGCCCAAATTTGAACTTCGCGGTGATTCGATCGGGAACGATCCGCAGAACGGCGACTCCACGCAGCCTGGAAGCGTATTTGGGGTTGGCGGCGTCAATGGGGGCATATCCGCCCTCGGGCTGAAGCTTGTTCATAAACAGGGTAAAAGCGGCTGCTTTCTCTACCAGGTCCTGTACAATTTCGACCCGTCCTGATGCGGTGACGCTCTTGAAATACGAAGTGGCGGGGCAGGCCATCAGAGGGTCGGTAAAGTAGGAAGGAATGATCGCATATTCTTCCGCGACGCTGAAGCTTACCGCGGGATGGGCGGCGAGGTGGTCCATTTTTTCGCCGAAACGGCTGCCATGCATGTAGAACATGCCTTCATGATATACGTAGTTGATCGGAGTCACCCGGGGATGTCCGTCTTCTCCGTGGGTCCCCAGAAAGCCGAAGCTCATCTCCGACAAAAACGCTTCGATTTCATCCTCGCGGGTCACTTCAAATTCATTTCTTCTCATTGGTTTTCTCCTCCTTGATGCATACCTTGCGGATTGGCGGTTAGCGCTGCAATGACAACAGCATAACGGGAATATTGACAAGGAAAAAGGTCCAATTTAGAGTATTTTTTATAGTCCATTTTGATGGCGGCTGAGAAGATAAGCGGTCACGGGAGAAAAAATACGATCGTTGGATCTGGTTCCACAGCAATGAAAGGGAGGACGGCATGGAGATATCCCTGCATCTGGAAACTTATATTGAAAAACACCGCTACAAGTACCTGGCGCTGTATCACGCTCTGAGGGACGCCATCATGGAAGGGAGGCTGCCCGGAGGAACGAAGCTCCCGTCGACCCGCGAGCTGGCGGATCAATACGGCTTGTCGAGAGGATCGGCCGCCTTAGGTTACGATATGCTGGTGTCAGAAGGCTATGTCCACAGCGAAGTGGGCCGGGGGACCTTCGTGGCCCATGCGGGACCCACGCCGACAGCAGAGGGGGATGCGAAAGCCGCTCCGCTTGCTCTATCCCGCTGGGGAGAGCGGCTGCTTGAGCTCCCGCCCATCCCGAGATCCGGCGGCAAGGCAACGGCCGGCATCGATTTGGGAGGAGGGGGGATGAGCATGGAGCTGTTTCCCTATGCGGAGTGGCGCAGCGCCATGACCTATGCCGGGGGCCGGGGCGGCGAGGATATGCAGCGCGGCGCTGATCCCGCCGGTGACCTCGGTCTGCGGCAGGCACTCGCCGCCCACCTGCGCGTCACGCGGGGAATTCATACCGATCCGGCGCAAATCGTGCTCTTCAGCGGATCGATGCAGGGCATCACCCTTCTCTTCCAGCTGCTGCTGAATGAAGGCGAGGCGGCCGTGCTTGAAGATCCGTGCTATTCGGGAATCATCCGGGCGGCGGCTGCCTGCGGGGCGAAGGTGATTGCAGCTGAAGTCGATGTCCACGGCATCCGCCCGTCCGATTGGGACGCCCGCCTCGTATTGGTGACGCCGAGCCGCCAGTACCCGACCGGCGCGGTCCTGACGCTCGAGCGGCGCCGGCAGCTGCTGGACTGGGCGGAGCGGCATCAGGCGGTCATCCTGGAAGACGATTATGACAGCGAGTTCCGCTTCGGCGGCAGGCCGATCGAGCCGCTGAAGACGCTGGATACGCGGGAGCGGGTCATTTATATCGGCTCCTTTTCGAAGACGATGTTTGCCGGGCTGCGCCTGGGTTATGCCATCGTCCCCCCGTCGCTGGTGGATGCGGTGCTGCGGGCCAAAACGCTGTACGAGCCCCTGACGACAGGGCTGCTCGAGCAGCGGGCGCTTGCCCGGTTTATGGCCCGTGGCGATTATGGCCGGCATCTCCGCCGGCTGACGCGGATCTATGGTGCCCGCCACCGCCATTTCTGCGCCCGGATGCGGGAGAAGGCGGGGCATCTGTTCTCGCTGATGCCGGGGGATTCCGGCCTGCATGTGTATGCTTATTGGCTGCAACCGCAGGAAGCTTTTGCAGCCTTTACAGCCGCGGCGGCGGCGCGCAGCGTAACGTTCAGGGACGCGTCCGGCTACAGGATCCAGCCGGGGCCGCCAGCAGCCTTTTTCAGCTATGCCCAATTGGGTGAACCGCAGTTGGAGGAGGGGGTTGACCGGCTGGCCGCGGCATGGGAGGATATCCGGCATCGTATGAACGGATAGTTGGAGGCAGATCCTGTCGACCGCGTGCGGTTATTTACAGCGTTAGGAGAAGGCGCGATGTTGGACAGGCTTAATGGGACGGTCAACCCGGCGGAATCCCAGGGGAGATGGGCCGGATGTGCAAAAACCGCGACGAAATAGTATCATAGGGAGGAAAGATATGAGTCTATGATATGGGGGGGAATGACGACATGCTGCACGCATCGCCGTCATCTTTTGAAATATTGCCGTCCCTCGCCAAAATTGTGTGCGAGCCTGGCTGGAAATGGCAGAAGCGCGAGAAGGCGCTGGAAAATTACGATTTATTTTATGTATGGAGCGGGGAAGGGACCGTGATCCGGAACGACGAGCCGTATGAGGTCGGCAAGGGGAGCTGCTTCCTGTTCAGGCCCGGCGATCACACGAGCGCCACGCACAACCCGCAGAAGCCGCTGGTTCTGACTTACAGCCACTTTCGTGTGTCCGAACCCGTGACGGATATTCCGCTGCCATACCGCAAGCTGACGGAAACCGTTGACTTTGAATACATGCTGGCCCGTTACGTCAGGCTGTTTCTTGTTAACACCTACGCCGCCCAGGAAGAGGGGCAGCTCATCCTGAAGCAGCTGATGATCCATCTGCTCCGGCACGACCGGCAGCAACCGGAGGAGAAGAAGGTAAGCAACCAGCTGACCGAGGTGATCCACGAGATCGCCAATTACATTCAGCAGCATCCCGGCTTACCGCATCGGGTCGAAGATCTGGCGGCACGCGCCGGGTTGTCGCCGCGGTATTTCTCGATCAAATTCAAGGAGCTGATCGGTTCACCCGTCCAGTCCTACATTATCCGGACGCGGATCGACCGGGCGCAGCATCTGCTCCTGCATGCCGGCATGAACGTCACGGAGGTGGCGGATGCACTCGGATACCGCGACATTTTTTTCTTCAGCCGGCAATTCAAGCAGTATACAGGCAAGAATCCGTCCGAAATCCGGTAAATGTTACCTGCTGTTTCGCGGTCTTCCCCTTTCGGGTAATAAGCTTCAAGCTTGCAAATGCACCGAAAAAACGAAGGGAGGAAAGAATCGGATGAACAGACGGCGGATTCGCAGGCGTGACGGGTATGCCGCAGCTGCGGCGGCGCGGGGGAAATGCCGTAACCGGATGCGCCGGTTCAGACCGGTCAGCATCATGAGCGACGTATGGTTTTAACCCCACTCGTTAACCTTTTTTTATGAACTTCATCACACATGATATAAATGATGTCTTAAGAGCAGCGCCGGGATGCCAGCCCGCCGCTGTTTTTTTGCGTGCGCATCATTAGATTGAAATCGTCTTTAGTACGGGAACCGGAGAGAACGCTGCTCTTGTTGTACGCTCTCCCCCGGCCTGCCGGCTTATGGTATGCTGTTGGGAGCAAGGTGTTAAGCAGAGGATGGAGGATAGCGAAATGAATGAAGCATTCGGAGTAGATTCGGAGGACAGCCTGCGCCTCCTGCTGGTTCAGGCGGAGCAGGTGCTGATTTCCGCACTGGAGAAGTTTGGCATTAAAGAGGAGCAGGCGGAATTTATTCAAATTTCAGACCATATGACCTACCGGGTGAGCGCGCGGCCCAGCCGCAAATTTTTGCTGCGGATCCATCCGGTGTCGGCCGACGTATCGGCCATCCGTTCGGAAATGATGTGGCTGAATTGGCTTTCTTCCCAAGGCCTGCCGGTTCCGGAGGGCGTCGCGGACCGGGAAGGGAATACCGTGGCGATCTGCGAGGCGGACCGGAACCAGGGCTGGCCGGTGACGCTGCTGCGCTGGATCGAGGGAGAGCATGCGGAGGGGGGCCTCGATGACAGGCAGGTGTACCGGATGGGCGCGCTTATGGCCAAGCTTCACCAGGCTGCACAGAGCTTTGTTCCCCCGGAAGGGTTCGTCAGACCCGAATGGGGGGCTGCGAGCCTGACAGAAGATATGCAGCGGCTGGAACGGCGGCACCGCGCCTTTCTGAGTTCCGATGAATGGGCGCTTTATGTGCAGGCGGCGGATCAAATCAGAGGGCGAATCGCCGCATGGCCTCCGGGTCCTTCCCGGTACGGCATGATCCATGCGGATCTCCACGAAGGGAACGTTGTATTCAAGGATGGGGAACCTTGTCCTATCGATTTTGGCCGCTGCGGGTTCGGTTATTATGCATACGACTTGGCGCAGGCGCTCATCGGTTTATACCCGTCACAGCGGAGCATGCTGCTGGATGGGTATGAAAGCATTCGCCTTCTTCCGAAGGAGAGCGTGTCCCTGCTGGAAACCTTTTTCCTGCAGGCGGTTCTGGAGAATCAGGCGTTTCACGCCGGCAATCCGCAGGAAATTCCGTCGCTGAAGGAACAGAAGGGGTATATTCTGTCCGCGATCCGCAGCTACCTGGCGGGTGAGCCGTTTCTGTTTCCAGGGAAATAACATCTGAACGGGGAGTGGAGCGCAATTGGGAGTACATAATGAGCGGCCGGTGGTGTTGGTCACGGGCAGTTCCAGCGGCTTCGGGCTGCTGGCCAGCGTGGAGCTGGCTGCCTGCGGATACACGGTTTTTGCCGGCATGCGAAGGCCGGAAGCGAGCGGGGAGCTGATGAACGCTGCGCAGACGGCGGGGGTCAGAGCGCATATTCATGTGGTTAGACTGGATGTGACGGACGGGGGACAGGTGCTTGAGGCGGTAACGGGCATCCTGAAGTCCCACGGACGCATTGACGCGCTTGTGAACAATGCGGGCACCGCATACGGAGGAATGATCGAGGAGATCCCGATGGACGTGTGGAAGGCGCAGCTGGAAACGAATTTCTTCGGGATGGTTGCAGTCACCCAGGCCGTCCTTCCCGCGATGAGGGAGGCGCGGAAGGGAAAAATCATTCAGATCAGCAGCGTCAGCGGAGCTGTCGGATTTCCCGGCTTTAGCCCCTACGTCTCGTCAAAGTTTGCTGTCGAGGGCTTCAGCGAATGCCTTGCCCTGGAAATGCGGCCATTCGGCGTCGATGTCGTTGTGGTGGAGCCGGGGGCGTACGGAACGGCCATTTGGGACAAAGGCTTTGCGCAGATGAGCGCCGCCCATCAGTCGCCCTACGAGCGGATGCTGAGCCAGGTGATGGCCTTTACCCGTGACGGCGCCGGCCAGCGCGGCGATCCGGGCGATGTGGCCCGGGTGATCGCGAGAATCGCGCGTATGAACAAGCCGGCATTCCGCTACGCCCTGCCTGCCGGGACGCGCTGGACGATGAAGGCCAAGCAGCTGCTTCCGGGCCGGTGGTTTCAGCGGATCATGCTCGCACTCTTAAGCAAAAAAGGCTGAGCCGGATTCGTTCCGGTTCAGCTTTTATGCGGTTGCAGCTGACCGAGCAGCTGGCCCATGCGGACGTGGTCTCCGGTCTGGAGGTCTGTCCGTGGGGTGAACGCGCCGTCCTGGATCAGCAGCACGACGGTCGAACCGAACTCAAAATAGGCGAGCGGATCGCCGTTACGCCAGGAATTGGCGGTTTCGTCGTCGTAGCGGATGCTGCTGACATTCATGGCGCCGACCTTGACGACTGCGACTTCTCCCAGGGCTCCCTTGATATACGTAATCAGCCTCTCATTGCGGCACAGCACGGATTTCATCTGGGTCATGCCAAATTCATTGACCGGGTAGCATCGTCCCTTGATATGCTCGCTCTCCACCTTCACGCCTGTGATTGGAGAGTGGATACGGTGATAATCGGTAGGGCTGAGGTACAGCACGAAGACATAGCCATGTTTATATAACTCCAGGTGGGGAGAGAAATTGAGCAGCTCCGCCACCGAATAGTCCTGCCCTTTCACGTTCAGAATTGTGCCTGAGGTGATTTCACCCATTGCGGTGATCTTGGCGTCGACCGGGCTCGTGAGCACGTGCTCGCCTTCGTGCACGGGACGCATGCCGGGCTTCAGCCGCCGCGAAAAAAAATCGTTGAGCGTGCGGTATTCATAGATTTCTTTCTCCGCTTCATGCGCCGGGATCTGATAGCTTTTGATAAACGTAGGGATGACCCCTCTGCTGAGCCGGCTGTGCGAGAAGCGTCCCATCATGGAAGAGAGCCACTTTCGCGAGGAGAGCTCTGTCATGAGCCGCAGTAATTTCCTTATCATGCCTAATCTCCCTTCCATACGTGCCTGTAGCACTCTGAAATATATTGACATAGAACGGCTATCAAATCAATATGCAACAAAGGCTGGAAACCGCCCCGGAGAAAAATGGTATTGCCAATCCTTCGAGGATCATGTATTTTGGAATCAATACGGGCCCGATGCCAACTCATCACGGCGAGTGCCTGTTACACGGAAGCAAGCCCAAGCATCTTATCGCTGTCCACAGCGATGGTTCGGGGATCCGGAGGCGGAATGCCGCGCCTTGCGTTTATCCGTGTACATATGGGAATACGGGAGCTCGAGCGAATCGGGCTGAGAGTGCAGCTAATGAACCGCTGCTGACCGGGAATCTGATCTGGATAATGCCAGCGTAGAGAATTCAAGTCCTTTTTTGGGCTTATTTGACGATCTCCCTCGCTTATCCAGGGGGTTTTTTTATTGCCCAATTTTGGAGAAGGAAAGGATGTTGTCAAATGAACAGCAGTACGATGCAGTTGGATCGACCGAAGGGGTTGAAGCTCAGCGACCTGCTCGTGACGATTCTGCTATCCCTCGTGATCGGGGTGGTGTACCATTTCTGGGGGTCGGTGAACGACTTGTTCAAGCCGCTGTTTTTCCAGGCGGATGAGTTGATGTACGGCATGTGGTTCCTCGCTTCGACGCTTGCCGCGCTGCTGATCCGCAAGCCCGGCGTAGCCCTACTGGCCGAGGTTGCCGCGGCTCACGTAGAAATTCTGTTCGGCAGCGAGTGGGGCCTTCAGCTGGCGATTTACGGCGTGGCGCAAGGTCTTGCCGCGGAGCTGATCTTCGCCCTGTTCCGTTACCGCAAATTTTCCATGGGGGTAGCGGCGCTGGCCGGGATGGCTTCGGGATTGGGATCATTCCTGGTGGATGTGTACTACGGCTACGTCACGGACTATACGACATGGATGATTGTGTTTAAGTATGTGATGCGGTTAATCAGCTCGGCGGTACTTGCAGGTTACTTGGCGTACGCCCTGACCAAAGCGCTGGAAGCAACCGGAGTAACCCAACTGCTCCGGCCGGTGACGGCTAAGGATTATGAAGCGCTCGATCATGATTGAGGCTAACCGGGGAGTCGCGACGATGCAGTCGGCGGTGCATGAGACGGATCAAGGAGCGGATCAAAGAGCGGACCAAGGGAGAGGGCAAATCGCCGTTTCGGTAACGGACCTGCGCCTTAAATTTCCGGGCGAGAAGGCCTTCGTGTTCAAGGATGTTTCCCTGTCGGTGCCGGCCGGGGAAAAAGTGCTTCTGCTCGGCCCGAGCGGATGCGGGAAATCTACGCTGCTGCAGGTGCTCGGCGGGTTGATTCCGGCGGTCATCGACGTCCCGCTCAAATACGCGGACATCCGGAAGCCCCGATCGAGCGGGTATGTATTTCAGGACCCGGATACCCAGTTCTGCATGCCGTATGTCGATGAGGAGCTGGCGTTTGTGCTGGAGAACCGCCAAGTAGCCAGGGAGGATATGGTTCCCCGGATGCGGGAGGTGCTCGGCCGGGTCGGCCTGGACCTTGAAGAGCTGCACATTCCGATTGAACGGCTGTCCCTGGGGATGAAGCAGCGCCTCGCGCTCGCTTCAGTCCTCCTGTTGGAACCAGAGGTGCTCCTGCTGGATGAGCCCTCGGCGCTGCTGGACCCCGAGGGGAGACAGCAAATTTGGGAGGCCGTTCGCGGCGTATCGGCCGGGCGGACCGTGCTGATCGTCGAGCACCGGATCGAAGAAATCGTGGATTGGGTCGACCGGATCGTTTTATTCGCGCCGGACGGAAGCATTCTGGCCGACGGCAAGCCGGCCGAAATCTTCACGGCGTACCGCAGGACCCTGCAGGAGAACGGCATTTGGTATCCCGGAGTTTGGGAGGATTATATCCGTCACCGGGATACATGGAACACCGGTCGGGTGCAATCCCCTCAGCAAGGCGCGGACTTGGCGGAGCCGGTCCTCTCCTTACGGGGCTTTGTCGGTCTCCGCGGAAATGCGCCGGCAATCATGGTGGAAGAAGCGGAAGTACATGCCGGCGATTTTATCGCCATTGTCGGGCCTAACGGGGCGGGAAAAAGCTCCCTGCTTCTGAGCCTGATGCAGCTTCTTCCGACAGCCGGCAGCTACGTGCTGGAAGGCAGACTGCTGCAGGGAAGGGGCAGGAAGAGGACCTGCCCTTCAGACCGGATCGGATTCGTGTTTCAGAACCCGGAGTTTCAGTTTGTGGCCCAGACGGTACTGGAGGAGACGGCCTTTTCCCTTCATATGCAGGGCGGCATGTCGCGGGCCGAAGTGGAGCGTAAGGCCGAAGACTGCCTTAAGACGTTTCATTTGCACGGCTTGGAGAGCCGGCATCCGTATCAGCTCTCGACCGGACAGAAACGCAGGCTGAGCGTCGCCACCGCCGCGGTGCGCCGCCAGGCGGTGCTGCTATTGGATGAACCGACATTCGGACAGGATGCCCGCAATGCTTTTGCCATCCTGGAATACTGCGAAGCGCTGCGCCGCAGCGGCACGGCGATCGTCATGGTGACGCATGAGCGAGAAATCGCTGAACTGGCCGCTACCCAGGTATGGGAAATCCGCGGCGGAACTCTGACGGCGATCAGGCCCGGGGGGCGGATGCTTAAGGGAGACGGCGCAGCTTCGGATGCACAGGGGGAGGTGAGCGGATGAACCGATTTTTGACCCCAAGCCGTCTTACCTGGCTTCACCGGGCGAATCCCTCGTTGAAGCTCGCCGTGCTGATCATATTGTTTATCGTTACGGTTCAGACGCGGAGCATTGATTTTGCCGTCTACCAGGCCGCGGTCTACATCGCCGTCCTGTTTCTGTTTAGCGGTTATCCGGCATGGAAGGTATCGCTGCTCGTTCTCTCCTTCAGCCTCGTATTCGTTTCTTCGTCCCTGACGATGATCCTATTCGGGAAAGGGGACCATGTCTGGTGGCAGTGGGGGCTGTTCCGCGTATCCGAGGAAAGCTTCTACCGCGGGCTGCACCTGGGATTCCGGGCGATTGCCTTTGCGGCAGAAGGATTGCTCTTCGTCATGACTACCCCGTCCGTCAAACTGTTCTATTCGCTGATGCAAAATTTTCGCCTTCCCCCCAAATTCGCATACAGCTTCATGGCATCGATCCGGCTGCTGTCCATCGTTTGGGAGGAGTTTCTGATCCGCAGGCAGGCGCTGCGGATCCGCGGCGTGCGGACAGGGCGGGGGCTGAGTGGCCTCCTTGAGCATGTCCGGCTGTATGCGGTGCCGCTGCTGTCGCAGAGCATCCGCCGGGCGCACCGCGTGGCCGTGGCGATGGAAGCGAAGCAGTTCAGCGGGTCGGGGCGCAGAACGTACTATTATCCGTCGGCTTTCAGCAGATACGACGGCCTGGCGGTTCTCATGTTCGTCATCGCCCTTGCAGCTGCATACTATGCGGCCGCTGCCGTTCCCTGGTTCGGCATCGAAGATGTCAGGTACCATGGACAAGGTTGAGCCGTATGATAGCTATTAGCCGATGTGTAAAAACACAGAGCCGGAAAGCCGCATGGGTGGACTTTCCGGTCTCTTGCTTATGTCAGGTATTTGGTTTTCAGATGGCAGCGGCCGGCAATACGGTTACAATACCGCGCCGGCATGCTGCCGATTCACCAGATACCGGGCATAGGCCATCGGCTCGCGATACGTATTTTTCCATTGCTGATTCATTCCGGCCTTTTGAAATCCATAGCGTTGGTCCCGTCCGTTGCATTCGATAAAATACGGCATGCCGCTGGCGGTGACGCCGATATCCAGCCCCAGATCCGCCGTAAAGGGCAGGTGCTGCTCCAGCTGCCGGACGACCTGGAAGGCGAGATGGTGCACGCGTTCCACAACTCTGTCCACCGGTATTCCGGGCAGGCTTTTGGCCAGGATCGGTTCAGCCGGAAAGGCCTTGCCGCCTTGGGCCACATTGGAGACAAACATCCGGGAAGCAGCGACTTTGGCATACATCCCCGTAAGGTTCCAGCTGCCGCTGATCCCCCGTTGTATGGATACGCGGAGGTCGTAAGGGCGCTGCTTATATTCGGCCAACGCGATCCGCTCCTGAACGAGAAAGGGCACCTGGGATATCCGGCGGAGCAGGATGCCCGGAAGCCGGTGGCTGTGGATCCGGACCGTCGTCCATCCCCTGGATCTGCCGGTTCTGGCGTACGTTAAATACCAGTGCGGACCGCTGGCATGAAGCCGCATAATTCCCCTGCCAACGCTGCCGGTGCAGGGTTTTAATATTAAATCGCGATACCGCCGCATCATATCCTGGATAGAGGAAGGAGAAGCGGCAGTCGTATATGGGAGATGCTGTGCCAGCAGCGGGTCGGCGGCAAGCAGGTGATGAATTTGGTCCTTCCCGTACCGGTTATTGCCGTTAAAAATAATGTAGCCTTCGTTCAAAAGCCGCTCTATTCTATTTTTTGATCGTGCGTCAAAGTAGATCGCCCGGTTATGAATGACTTTCGGCAGCGGAAGCCTGGTTTGAACGTATTTCCCGCCTCTCAACACAAATGCCGTACATTCGCGGTGATCGATGTCGATATCCTGCAGTTTCATATAGCACGCGTTCAAGCCGAACATCCGGGCCGCCTCATCAAAATTTGCGAGGGATTCCGCTCCCGTCTTTCCGCCGGGAATTCCCCGGTGCACCGCCGCATTCAGCAGAATTCCTACATCAGAAATCCACACGTTCATCCCTCCCTGGCATTCAGTCGTTCCACGTTTATATATCTTATGCCATAGATTGCTATAAGCAAGGGTCTTTGTCCGTGAGGTACAGCCTATTTTCACATCACCCGCCGGACGAGCCGTACGGAGCGGTCTATCGTGGTCCGATACCTCTGCGTAGTTGGGAATATGTCCCCTCAAGCGTCTCCTAAACTTCACCGTTTTCACGTCGGCAAATCCCGCCAAACTGTCCACAGGAACGGTTTCTCCAGGCAAGACGGTCCGTTTCTCTAGGCCAAAATCGCGCAAAAACCGCCAAGTCAGTGACATCGGCCTATTTGTTCGCATATGATGCCCAAGATGCATCCGGTCAGGAAGGAGCGAGGTCTTTTGAAGAAGAAGAATAAAAGCCGGACGGTTAAACAACCGAACAAGAACCTCTATTTTGTGGATAATCCTGATATACAGGAGCTGGAACTGATCCCTAAAAACAAAGTGGCGACGCCTAAGATAACCCAACAGGATTCGCATGCGCAAATCCGATCCGTAGTTCTTGAAGATGTCATCGTGAAAGAAGAGGTTACGCCTGAACCGGCGTTGGAAGGATCCGAACAGGAGCAGGAACAAGAGCCTGAAACGGTGGAATCGCTGGAAACGGTCGAAATCCTGCCAGAGGCAGCAGAAGTGCCTGAGGAAGAAGCGGTTGTCGAGGAAGAGATACCTGAGGAAGCGTCACCGGGACTGGACCGTGAGGTGCTGGAGGAGATTATTGAAGAGAAAAGGATGCCGCAATCGCCGGAGCCGATCATTTATACGGACGATCTGAGCGACAGCTCGGTGACGACTTCCAAGATTGCGCTGCGCGCCATTGACTCCGACAGACTTCAGCCCGGCTCGGTTGGCAGCGAGGCCATTGCCGATTACGCCGTAACCCATATTCATCTCGCCGACGGTTCCGTGGTCGCTTCCAAAATTGCCGCCGAATCCATTATGGAGGAGCATCTGATTGACGGCGCGGTCAGCGGCAGCAAAATTCGGGACCGCTCCATCAGCGGCGAAAAAATCCGCGACGGCAGCATTACATCCGCCAAACTAGGCGACCAGGTGATCGACTCTGCGAAAATCGCCGACGGCTCCATTTCGACGCGTCATTTGAGCAACCTGCTGGTGACCACCGATTTGCTGCAGGACCAAGCCGTGACGTCAAGCAAAATCGCGGCGTCCAGCATTCAGACCATGCATCTGACGAATGAAGTGATCGACACGTCGAAATTGGCCGAAGGCGCGGTTACCGGATCGAAGATCCGGGCTGGCGAAATTACGGGCGACAAGCTGAAGGAGCGCTCCATCGAAAGCGTTCATTTACGGGAAGGCTCGCTGGGAGGGGAACTGCTGCAGGACGGTTCCGTCGGCGGTAAGCAAATCGCGGGTGGAGGCGTGTCGGGCGAGCATATTGCCGAAAACGCGGTCGGGACCCGTCATCTGCAGGACGGAGCCGTGACCACACCGATATTGGCCCCATTTGCGGTTACGTCCGCACACTTGGCGGATGCTACTATCCGCGGCAAGCATATCGCTCCGGGTGAAATCACTACGGCGCACTTGGCTGACCACAGCGTCGGAGCGACCAAATTGGCAGAGCAGTCGGTCGGGACGGTTCATATCGTCGAGCAGACCGTCACCTCCTCCAAAATCGCCGATCAGAGCATCCTGCCCCAGAAGATTGCCGATGAGGCGGTTCAGACCCGTCATTTGGCACAAGGATCCGTCCAGAAGGGGCAAATCGCGCCGAACTCGATCCAGACCTCGCACATTCAGCAGGGGGCAGTTAATGGCAGCCATATCGCAGCAAATGTCGTGGAGGGTTCTCATGTCAGACACGGGTCCATCAGCTCGGGGCACATTACCCGAGGCGCCATTGTCGAGCAGCATATCTCCGACAGTGCGGTAGGTTCCCGTCACCTTCAGAACAAATCCGTCACCTTTGATAAGCTCGCCGGGGGCAGCGTGACGAGCGGAATTTTGGCTGATGGCGCGGTAGGCGGCCGCAATATCAGCGAAGGCGGCGTCGGCGGGGAACATATCCGCCAGGCTTCCATCCAGGACCGGCATTTGGCCGACAAAAGCGTGCGGTCATCCGCCATCCAGGATCAGGCCGTCACATCCCAGCATATTGCTCAAGGATCGGTAAATGCCGAACATTTGACACCCGGCATCGTGCATAACTCCATTATAAAGAATGAAGCCGTAACCTCTGAGAAGCTTGCTTCCGGAAGCGTTCAAACCGCGCATCTCAATCAAGGCATTATTTATCCGGCCCACTTATCGGATCATGCGGTAACATCTCCGAAGCTCTCCCCCGAGAGCGTTGCGACCGACAAAATCCAGGATCTGGCAGTGACGTCAGGCAAACTGGCGGACGGAAGCGTGAGCGGTCCCAAGCTTGCTGCGGCATCCGTAAGCAGTGAGCATCTGGCCGATAATGCCGTCACGTCCCGCTCGATCAACCTGGGTGCGGTAACCCAGCGGCATCTGTCCGAAGAATCGGTCGGCGGAATACAGCTTCAGGTCGGTTCCGTTTCGGGTGTGCACCTGCAGAAACAGGCGGTGGAAGAGAAGCATCTGACCGAAGGCATCGTCAGTGAGCGCCACCTCACAGCCGGCTCGGTCGGCGGAACGCAGCTTCAGGCGGAATCTGTGTCCAGTGTCCATCTGCAGAATCAAGCGGTGGAAGAGAAGCATCTGGCTGAAGGCATCGTCAGCGAGCGCCATCTCACGGCCGGCTCGGTCGGAGGAAACCAGCTTCAGGCGGAGTCTGTGTCCAGTGTCCACCTGCAGAATCAAGCGGTGGAAGAGAAGCATCTGGCCGAAGGCATCGTCAGCGAACGCCATCTCATGGCCGGCTCCGTCGGAGGAAACCAACTTCAGGCGGAATCTGTGTCCAGTTCCCACCTGCAAAACCAAGCGGTGGAAGAGAAGCACCTCTCCGACCATATCGTCAGTGAGCGCCACCTCGCGTTCGGCTCGGTCGGCGGGAACCAGCTTCAGGACGGCTCCGTCTCCGGTGTGCATCTGCAAAACCGGGTGGTAGAAGAGAAGCATTTGGCCGACCATATTATCGGTGAGCGCCACCTTGCGGCCGATTCGGTCGGAGGCGGTCAGCTTCAGGCCGGCGCTGTCTCCGGCGAGCATCTGCAAGACGGTGCCGTTGAGGAGAGGCATCTGGCCGACCACATCATCGGCGAGCGTCACCTTACACCCGGTTCGGTAGGCGAAGGACATTTGCAGTCCGGATTGATCCAGGAACGCCATCTGAGCCAGGTATCGGTGAACACGGAAGCCATTAAGGATGGCGCTGTAACCTCATCGAAGCTCGGACCGGAATCGGTCGGCAGCGTCAACATCAAACAGGACGCAGTCCGTTCCATCCATCTGCATGAGAAAAGCGTACAGCAGCGTCATCTTGCTCCGGGATCGGTTGCCTTCCGGCATCTTTCTCCAGATTCCGTTGGAGAGGAGCAGCTTCAGTCGGGCAGCATCAAGGCCCAGCATTTGGCTGAGGGTGCCGTATATCCGGAGGCACTGCAGGACGGCGCAGTGGGTGCCTCCAAGCTGGCTCCTGAATCCGTCGGCAGCGACCATCTGAAACCGGCGTCCATCAGCTTCGAGCATCTGCAGGAGGGCATCATCCGTAACGCCCACTTGGGTAAAGAAGCCGTGGGATCCAAGCAGCTGGCGCCGGCGTCCGTCACCGCTGCTCATCTGGCGGCCGGCAGCATCCAGTTCGGCCATCTGGCCCCGGAAACGGTATCTGAAGATTCCTTGAAGGACAAATCGGTAACTGGTGACAAAGTCGCCCCGGATTCCATCGGAACCCGCCACATCCAGGCGAAATCGATCGGAACGGCGCAGCTCCAGGAAAAGAGCGTCCAAAAGCAGCATATTGCCCCGGGTGCCGTAGACTTCAGACATTTAGCCCCCGAATCGGTTGGAGAGGAGCAGCTGCAGGCAGGCAGTGTCGGTATGCAGCATATGGCCACAAGTTCGGTGCATACCGAAGCGCTGCATCCCGGTGCGGTCACGGCCGACAAACTGGCGGATATGTCAGTGGGAAGCAGCCATATCCAAGCAAGTGCCGTTGCCTCGGAGCACTTGGCCGCAGGAGCTGTTCACGAGCATACACTGAAGGATGGATCCGTAAGCTCGGCCAAATTGGCCACTGGTGCGATAGGAAGTGTCCACATTCAGCCGGAATCCATCCTCCCGCTTCATCTCCAGGCCGAGAGCATTCAGGATTGGCATCTGCAGACAGGACTTATTAAGGGTCAGCATCTGGCCGAAAGGGTCGTTGGTCCGGATCATCTGGCTCCCGAATCCGTCACCTCGGATCATCTGCAGGCGGGCAGTATTCAGCCGCATCACCTGGCTCCGGACGCGGTGACTAACGATGCGCTCGAGGGCAAAGCCGTGACGGGAGATAAAATTGCCCCCAACGCGGTCGGCAGCAGCCATATTCAGCCGAAAGCGATCCAACCGCATCATCTGCAGCCCGGTATTGTGCAGGAATGGCACCTTCAACCGGGTCTTATCCAAGAACATCATTTTGGCGAAGGGGTTGTCGGTTCGGGTCAGCTGGCTCCAGACTCCATCACCTCGGATCATCTGCAGGCGGGCAGTATTCAGCCGCACCACCTGGCTCCGGACGCGGTGACTAACGATACGCTTGAGAACGAAGCCGTCACCGGGGATAAAATTGCCTCCCACGCGATTGACGGCAGCCACATCCAGCCGGAGTCGATCGAGCGGCACCATCTGCAGCCCGGGCTGATTCAGGGAGAATACCTTGCCGAAGGAGCAGTCGGTCCGGGTCATTTGGCTCCCGAATCGGTGACCTCGGATCATCTGCAGGCGGGCAGCATCCAGCCGCATCACCTGGCGCTGGATTCCGTCACCAACGAGGCGATCGAGAGCGAAGCTGTAACGGGCGATAAAATTGCTTCTCACGCGGTCGGCAGCGGCCATATTCAGCCGAAAGCGATCCAGCCGCATCATCTGCAGTCCGGCATTGTGCAGGAATGGCACCTTCAGCCGGGTCTCATTCAGGAACATCATCTTAGCGAAGCGGTTGTCGGTTCGGAGCACGTAGCTCCCGAATCCATCACCTCGGGCCACTTGCAGGCGGGCAGCGTTCAGCTGCATCACTTGGCGCCGGAATCCGTCACCACCGACTCGCTGCAGGATGAGGCCGTAACGGGCGACAAAATCGCCCCGAACACGGTTGACGGCAGCCATATTCAGCCGGAATCGATTCTTCCGCTGCATCTGCAGGCGAAGAGCATACAGGATTGGCATCTTCAACCGGGGGCGGTTCATTCGGAGCATCTCCAGAACGGATTGGTTCAGAACAAACACATTGCCGCCAAATCGGTCACCAGTGAGCAGCTTGCTTTTGCACCTGTTCAGAGCGCCTCGGGACAGCCGGCTGTGCAGCAGTACGGGATTACTTCCTTCCGGATCGGCGAAGGCCAGGTGCAGGTGGAAGTGCCGGTTACACTGCAGGAACCTTATCCGAACACCCATTATGTGATCGTGGCGATGTGCAATCATCCGGATTTCTATGCGGTACTGAACACGCAGCGGGAGGATATCGCCTTTATCGAAGTGGTGCGGAGACGGGGCGGTCCCGAAACCTTCGGATTTCTGTCCTGGATCGCGATCGGCGCAGCCTCCCCGGCGGGGAAAGGAGCCGCGGGGTACACGCAGCGGAGCATGAGACAACGAAGCGCGTATCGGGTTGAAGCTGAACCAGGTGAAATTACAGATCATGATTGAAGCTAACGATGATTGAAGCTAACAGGCGCGGGGGCGTTCCCCGCGCTTATTTTGTTGTGCCGCCTGGCTAGAGAAGGGAAGGAAATGCCGTGAATCTGACCCAAATACATGCACAAAAGCCGCTTCACCTGCATCATAGCCGGCATAGGATGTGATGAGATACGAGCCGATATGACAGGGAGGGATGTGCCGAATGCAGCGGCGGAGGAAAAGGCGGATAACCTACAGGCGGTCCTATCGAACCATGCCCCGAAGGTACCGGCACGCAGCAAAGACGGCAGCGGGGTCTAAGACGCGAATCAACACCAAATTGCAGGCAAGGCGGGTGCCACGTTCCGACGCTGTCCCTGCCGTATCGGTGATTATCCCTGCGATGAATGAGCAGAAGACGATTGCCTCCGTAGTCCGGAAGGCTCTGCGGGTGCATCCTTCTTGCGAGGTGATCGTCGTGGCCAACGGCTGCCGCGACCGGACGGCAGAGGCGGCCGAGTCTGCGGGGGCCCGTGTGCTGAGGTATGAGCAGCCGCTGGGACATGATGTGGGAAGAAGCTTGGGGACGCAAGCAGCCCGGGGCCAGGTCATGCTGTACCTGGACGGAGATATGCCGATCGAGGCCCTTCAGCTTCGCCCCTTCGCCTTGGCGGTCCTCGGCGGAGTAGATGTCGCCTTGAACCGTTATAACGGCCCGGTCCGGCTGCGGCAGGCGCATCCGGTCGTTCAAGCCAAGCATGCCTTGAACACGCTGCTGCGCCGCGCCGATCTGCAGGGAGCTTCTCTGACCGCCGTGCCGCATGCGTTAAGCCGCCGCTCCGTCGATCTGCTCGGAACGGAATGCCTGTCGGTCCCTCCCCTGGCCCTGGCGAAAGCGGTCGCCGCCGGGCTCAGGGTCGAAGCGGTTCATGAGGTCCCGGTTGGGCGGTTGAACCGGCGGAGGGCCAAAGTGGACGGGATAGATCCCCTGCAGCAGGTCGTACTCATGGATCATATCCAGGCGGTGAATTGGTATTTGTCCGAAACCGATCCAAGAGGCGGCCGAAGCGACCTGGGACGGGACCGAAAGCGGGTGAGAAGGTGAGCTTGATGAGAAAAAGATCAAGAAAAAGCATGTTGGCTCCGGCACGCAGGAAACGGGGCGGACGGAGGGCCCGGCAGCGAGGCTACGCCATCTCGGTACGGGGCAGCGCGGCCATGATGCCTGTGAACCGGGCGGAGGAAGGTCCCTTGCTGGAAGCCGCCCGTCAGGCAGGGCTGCTCGCCGGGGCTTGTGCCATGCCGGAGGAAGCCGAGGTGCTCCTCCATGAATCGCAGCTACAGCGGACGTTTGCCGACTGGTGCGCGGCTCATGTGAAGAAGCGCCCGGATATCCAGGCGATGCTCCGGCTGTCCAGGAGCTACACCAGCGGTTATGCCCAAGGCAGCGGCCGGAAGGATAACCGCATTCCGCTGCCTCTGGCTGGATCGGCCGCAGCGGTCGTATGTGCCAGCAATGAGGAGGACACGCTGGGCAAGGTGCTTCAGCAGTTGGAACGGCTGCCGCTTCGCGAAGTTATCGTCGTATTGAACGGCTGCCGGGACCAGAGCTATCCGGTTGCACGCAAGCACCGGATCGCGAGCCTGCTCCATTTTCCGGATCGGCTCGGACATGACGTGGGGCGCAGCGTGGGGGCCGCCATGACTTCGGCGGACACCGTGCTGTTTACGGACGGGGACGTTGCCATCTCTGCCGAGGAGCTGGCCCCTTTTATATATAAGGTGGATGAAGGCGTGGATGCCGCGTTGAATGATCTGAATCCGTACCTGCCGCTGTTTGCGCAGCAGGACGAAGTAACCCGGTGCAAGAGCTTTTTGAATACGGTGCTTGGCCATCCGGAGCTCGGGGCGAATTCGCTCACGGCCGTGCCCCATGCGCTGGCTGGGCATCTGATCGCGGATATCGGCATCGGACAGCTGATGGTTCCCCCCAAGGCCCAGGCATTAGCGCTGGCAAAGGGCTACCGCTTCGCTCTGGTGAAGCCGGTAGACGTGATCACCGCAAACCGGAAGCGCCCGGGCAACACGGGTGCCGGCAATGCGGTGGCCGACCTGATTATCGGGGACCATGCGGAAGCGCTCCATGCGCTGCTCGGTACCGGCTGGACGCCTCCATCATCGGCCGGCTCCCGCGTGGAAGTCGCCTTGCGGAGGAATGCACGATGAGCATGGACACGCGTATGACGAGCATCATCATTCCCACTTATAACGGCCTGCCGCTGCTGGCATCCTGTGTCGGGGCGATCCGCCAATACACCCATACCCCCTACGAAATCATCGTCGTCGACAACGCCTCGACGGACGGTACCGACCGGTACTGCATCAAGGAAGGGATCCCGTTTATCTCCCTCCCGGAGAACCGGGGATTTCCCATCGCGTGCAACTTGGGGCTGGCCGCAGCCGGAGGGGACGATCTGCTCTTGCTCAACAACGATGTCATGGTGACGGCCAACTGGCTGACCAATATGCTTGCGGCTCTTCACAGCAGGGAGGATGTCGGTCTGGTCGGTCCTGTAACGAATGCGGCCTCGGGCAGGCAGAAGGTGGAGGTCGCTTTTCGAAATATGGAGGAATTCCAGCAGGAAGCTGCCCGGAACAATCAGTCAGACCCTTCCCGTTGGGTGGAGGTCAGCCGGATTATCGGCATGTGCCTGCTCATGAAGCGGGATGTGCTGAGCAGGATCGGATTTCTGGACGAAGCGTTCTCGCCAGGGCACTACGAGGATGACGATTACTGCTACAGAGCCCGGCTGGCCGGGTACCGTTTGCTGGTATGCGGGGACGCGCTTGTGTACCATCAGGGCAGCGCCAGCTTTAAGCGGTCAGCATCCGACCAGATTCAACAGCTGATTGACCGGAACCATCGCTTGTTTATGGAGAAGTGGCATATCGATCCCCGCCAGTTTATTGAAAAAGCAGGCAGCATATCTGAAGGAGGAGAGGTGCAGTGAGAGGTATAATCTTGGCCGGCGGGACAGGTACCCGATTGTATCCGCTGACCCGGCTGATCAACAAGCATTTGCTTCCTGTCGGAAAGTATCCGATGATCGTCTATGGCATCGACAGGCTGCGCCAGGCAGGCATCACGGAAATTCTCATTGTCATGGGTAAACAGTCCGCAGGCCTGTATACGGATTTTTTGGGAAGCGGACAGGATTTTGGGGTGCAGCTGACCTATCGGATTCAGGAGTCTGCGGGAGGAATCGCCGAAGCGCTGGACCAGGCAAGAGGCTTTATTGTCAGGGATGAAAAATTTGTCGTTCTGCTTGGAGACAATCTGTTTTTGGACGACTTGGGCCCGTATGTAGACAAATTCATGCAGCAGCCCGCCGGCACGGCCCGGGTGCTCCTGAAGCAGGTACAGGATGCCCGGAGATACGGCGTTCCGGTGTTTGACCGGGCGCATCCCGAACTTATCAGCCTGATTGAGGAAAAGCCGGCAAGACCTAAGTCTTCATACTGTGTCACAGGCTTGTATATGTATGATACCGCCGTGTTCGATATTATTTCCGGGATTCGTCCATCGGACCGGGGGGAACTTGAAATTACCGACGTCAACAACGTCTATGCCGCCGACGGGCGGCTGGAATACGATATCCTTCAGCAATGGTGGAGCGACGCGGGCACGTTTGAATCCCTGCAGGAGGCCGGCAAGAAAATGAAGGGAATTCTCCCATGAGCCGCCCTCCAATCCGCAAGAGAGCCTTCATTCCTTCTTGGAAGAGGGCTCTTCGTTTCAAGGGGACCAAGCGTCGCCTTGCTCCCCGCAGGCGCCAGGCTCCACCCGGAAGAAGGGGCAGGAATACCAAGCAGCGTTACGGCAGCGCGCACCCGAAACGGCCGGCTGTTGTCGTCCCCGCTGCGGATTTGCTTCATCTTCCAGCGGAAGACATAAGGGAAGCAGCCCGTCCGGAGCCTGAGGTCAATATCCAAGCAGGCCTGGAGGAGGCCTACCGTGCCGGATACGCAGAGGGAGTAGAAGAGACGGTCGCCTCCCATCTTCCGCCGTATACGGTGCTGCCCGAGATCGGCGCCAAGGAGGTCATCGCTGCCGGGCTGCAGGTATACCGGGAGCAGTGGCTGCTTTTGCTGCGTCCCGAGGAGGTCTACGGGCGGATGGAGCATGCCTTGGCCTACGGCCAGCCGTTATCGGTCGTCCGCCTGGGAGACGGAGAACTGCTGGCCCTGGCCCATGATACCGTGCTCCCGCTGGAGGAAGTGCGGCAAAAGGGCCGCTTTCTCACGAACGCCGGAATGACGCTCCCTGATCCGCAGGCCCGCGACATGCTGGCCGAATCGCTCCGCACGGCCGGGATCATCGGCATTCCGCATTCCCGTCTTCCGACGTTTCAGGGCCTGCTGTTTCCCGTGCTCCGGCATTACGGGATATCTTACCGCAGCCTGACATTAACGACGTCTACAATCAACTACGCGCTGCATGAGCATGGACTGCTGCAGCAGCTGCTCCCTGGAAAACGGCTGCTCTTGATCGGAGACCGCGCTTCCGAGCTTGCGGACGTGTTCAGGGCCTCGGCTGCTCTGAATATTGCCGGCGTGATCAGCCCGGTACGGGGGTTCCACGACATCCCGAAAGTCATGGCCGAGGCGGCCGGATGCGAGTTTGACCTGGCTGTGGTGGCGAGCGGCATTCCGGCTGTCGTGATCTGCGAGCGCATCGCCAGCCAATTGGGCAAGGTCGCTCTGGACTTCGGGCATCTGGCCGACAAGCTGGCGTCCGGCGAGACGCCATACGTGAGGAAGTAGGAATGCGCCATCGACAGGAACATCATTCATGCAAACGGGAGGGATCGAAATGAAGAGGCGGATCAGAATCGATGAAGAGCAGCAGCGGGCTTGGCTGTCCAGTTCGGCATCACATCGAAGCAGCCGATACAACCAGGGTTATGAGCGCGGGTATACGGAGGGGCTGCAGAAAGGAAAAGATACGTTTTCTATTCCGTTCCAGGGCACCAGCATCATCATTCCAACCTTTAATCAAGCCGAATTTCTGATCCAATGCATTGCGAGCATCGAAGCTCATACGCCGGAGCCGCATGAAATTATCGTCATCGACAATGCATCGACGGATGATACGGCCTCCTGCCTGCAGCGGCAGAGCGGGCCCATCCGGTATGCCAGACTGGAAGTAAACCGCGGATTTGCCGGCGGCGTCAATTACGGCATGATGATGGCGAAGGGAGAGACCGTCGTCATTCTGAATAATGATACGCTCGTCACCCCGGGCTGGCTGAGCCATATGCTCCGCTGCCTGAACAGCGACCCCCGAATCGGCGCCGTGGGGCCCGTGACGAACTATATCGGCGGAGAGCAGCAAATTCCGGTTCCTTATGAGAACGTGGAGGAGATGTGGGCATTCGCCGCCCGCCATAACGTCCCGAACGAAGGATTATGGCGCGAAACCGACCGCCTGGTCGGCTTCTGCCTGCTGCTTCGCCGGGATGTCCTGCACCGCATCGGTTATTTGGATGAAGGGTACCGGATCGGCAACTATGAGGACGAGGACTGGATCATCCGGCTTCGGCTCACCGGGCGGAAGCTGATCATTGCGGGGGACTCCTTTATCCACCATTTCGGAAGCGTAAGCATGAAGCAGCTGGGGCAGCAGTTTGAACCGGTTAACCAGCGCAATGAGACTTACTACATCAACAAGTGGGATAACCCCTACGCCTGGGTGACGAACATGAAGGAAGGCGCACTAGCGCGTTTCCCCGGTCTACGAAGCGGGCATGATCTGTACCCGTCGCACGTATTTGTCCGGGACCAAGCCGGCCGCCTGTATTTTCTGCTACATGGACAGAAATATCCTGTCAGCGGCGGGACGGACCAGGATGTGGCTGAAGCCACGCTGCTGTCCATGATGGATATCCGGCAAATTCCGGACGGCGTGCAGCCGCTGCCCAGCGACCAGATCCGGACGATGATGGAGGCGGCATCCCAGTCCGAGTCCGCGGGACCTGGCGAAGCGGCTGACGGTCTGCTGGTGGCAGGCGCCGGCGGACGCGTGTACCAGTGGTCCCGTGGAACGCTAAGGCCCTTTGCGTCGAGCCACGCCCTGAACCGCTGGCATATGGAGCACAGAAAACAATCGGCATGGGCGACGGATCTGGTGAGTTCCGTGCCGGAAGGAGATCTGATCATCGCGCCTCCGCATCTTGACAATCCTGTGCTCTGATGATTACAAAAAATGATAAGAAAAAAACGGATGACGCCTCCATTCGCGTAACTGTCTTCAGGGTGGCGGCATAGGATATAGCAGGCAGATGCGGATCAGGCGGACCGCCTATTCGCAGACGGCGTGACCTAACACCAGGGAGGGACCGGAATGCAGAGCAAAATTGATGAAATGCTCACCCATATGTCACATTCCAAGCAACAGATGGCCAGGGTTCTGGATGCCGAGCGCCAAGTGGCGGTCCGGATGGCCCAGATTATTCATGATTTGCCCGATGAGCATCCGGAATTTGACGGTGTGAGCGGGTTGATTGAAAATTCCAGCCAGATCAACAAGAGCATCATTTCTTACCTCAGCAGCATTGCTGACCTGCAGGAAGCGCTGGCGGAAACTTTAAATCATGTGGTGAAAGAGATGGGCAGCAATGAAGAGGAATAACTTCGGGAGAACCGTAAGGGAGTGCTGGATATGAGCAGAGAACAGGCCTTTTTGCATATGCTGGACGCCGCCTCCAAAATCCAGTGGAACATTGCCATGATTCTGGAAGCCAAAGCGGTCGAAGCCGAGAAAATGCGGAACTGGACGCTGAATCATTTGAACTCGGATGCGTTTGCAAGCCATGAAAATCAACTGAGCGAGCCTCTGCAGATTCACGGTCAGATCGTGGAACTGCTGGAGGGGCTAACGAAGATGGAGAATGGATTGTGCAGCAACCTGAAAGCATTGCTCGTACAGGAAGAAGGAGAAGAGTATGGCGGCGGTGGCGGGGAAGGCATGTTTGGCGGCGGTGATTACGGCCTCGGAGACATGGGCAAATGAGTTTGCTCCTTCGTGAGCAGGAAACGAAGCTGGAGCTGATTCAATCCATCGCGCTCAGCCAAAAGGCGTTGGCCCGGATTCTCGGGAGCATCGCCGACATTTCTTCCGAGTCGGACCTCTCTGCCCGGGCACTTCTTGAAAATATCCGGCTCCTGACGCAGCATCAGGACGCATTGTGCCGGATGCTCACGGGCATCAGCCTGTGCCAACCCCGAAGCGGGAATTCCGCGCCGCCCTGGTTAAACGCATCTATATCCGCCCATTTCGCAGCCACCCGAGAATTACAGGAGGATTAACGGATGATAACGAAGAAAAAACGTCCTCGGAGGTCAAAATCCGGGAAGCGCCTGCTGCTTGCCCGTAAAGTACGGGGCACCAAGTCCAAAAAACGGCGGAAAAGCCTGCTTCAGAAGAAAAGAAAACACCGGATCAAAAGCATTCGCAGAAAACGGAAACGGGTCGTGAAGCCGGTGCTGCCGGTTCCTGTGGCTCAAGGCGTAGAGCCTCATACCAGTCCGGACACGGCGTACAGCCAAGGATTCGACGAAGCATACAATGAAGGGTTCAATGCGGGTTTTGCCAAAGGCTATGAAGACGGTCATTTATTAGCCTATCAATCCAAGTAATACCTGAGGGAATGGGACACAGTCAGGCCTTTCGCTCCATGGAGACAGCCATGGGGCGAAAGGCTTTTTTGCCGTTTCCGGCAGGGCATCCGCCAATTTAGCCGTGCGAAGGCAGTCGTCCATGATGCAATTGCCTCTTCCGCATATATTTATATTGTTCTTTCACAATTCATGACAGACAGGGTGAAGACTGTGGATAATGTGGCTGAAACGGCGGCAAGCGCCAGTTACCGGCAGGGCTACGAGGACGGCTTGCGCCTTGGTGTCTGTCAGGCTGTCATGGAACGGATACCCGCTACGGAGCCTTATTACCGGGACATGAAAGTGTTTTATATTCCGCAGGGCTTTCATGCCATTGATCAGGGAATATCCGCCGCGCTTAGCAGCCTGGTCAGAGAATGTATCGTCGTAGAGGCTCCGAAGATGCTGGAGCTTGCTCAAAAGGAACGTCCAGATCTTATCCTCGTATTGAACGGACTGCATGTATTTCCCGAGAATCATTTGGAGGATATCCGGCGGGTTCGCGCGATGGGGATCAAGACGGCCGTCTGGTTTGTCGATGATCCCTATTTTAGTGAGGATACCGCAGCCGCATGCACCGCGTACGACGTCGTGTTTACCCACGAGCTGGGATGCGTGCCGTTTTACAGCGCTCTCGGGGTCAGAAGGGTCCACTATTTACCGCTAGCCGTGAACGTTGACATGTTCAAGCCCTCGCGCTGCGGACCGGAGCATCTGTACGACATTTGCTTTATAGGCAATGCCTTTTGGAACCGTGTCGCCATCTTCGATGAACTGGCGCCGTTTCTGAGGGATAAGAACGTGCTGATTGCCGGCGGGTTCTGGGAGCGCTTGTCCCGGCACGACCTGCTTGAGCGTTCGGTAAGGCTTGGATTTATTCCGCCGGAGGAGACGGTCCGTTATTACAACGGATCGAAAGTGGTCATTAATATCCATCGTCCCGACGAATGGGGACAGGACAACCGCAACAGCCACCAGATCAGCGGCAAATCGATCAACCCGAGAACCTATGAAATCTGCGCTTGCGGAGCGATGCAGATCACAGACATCCGTGAAGATCTCACCAATTATTACAGACCGGGCTATGACATCGAGACCTTTACAACCGCGGAGGAGCTTAAAAACAAGATCATCTATTATCTGGAGCATGAAGAAGAGCGGAGAATCATGGCGGCCCGCGGGCTATACACGACCCGGCAGGAGCATACGTTTATTTCCCGGATGAGGACGTTTCTGGAACAGTTCTGACACCGGACAAAATCATACGAGGGAGTGTCGATATGTCGAAGGTTAAATGGCCCGAGAGGGTTCCCGATCTGACTCTGAGCTACGATTCGGCCCAGGCGAGAGCCAGGGGACGTGAGGACGGCTACCGGAGCGGATATCATGAAGGTTATTTGCGGGGACGTGCGAATGTGATTGCCAGCCGGCCGGCGGAACCTGTCCCGTTCCGTCAAATCCGGGTGCTGTATATCGCTTCCGGCAAAGGGTACCCCTATTCTCCGCTGGATGAGGCCATCTCATCCACTCTCCGGACGATGGTCGCCGAAGTGATCATTATCGAGCCGGGGCAGCTTACCGTTGAAGCGGTGCTGCAGGCCGCTCCCGATCTGGTGCTTGTTCTGGACGGTATGTTCGTGAACAACGAAATTATGGATACCGTCCGACAGCTCGGAATCCTGAACGCCGTCTGGCTTACGGACGATCCTTACTATACCGATATGACGATGGAGAACGTCAAGCATTACGACTACATTTTTACGCTGGAATCGAACTGCATTCCTTATTACCAGCAGCTGGGCTGCACGCATGTCTATCATTTGCCGTTTGCCGCCCACACCGAAAACTACCGTCCGTCCCGGAATATATCCCCGCTTCGCCGGGATGTCAGCTTTATCGGCTCGGCATACTGGAACCGCATCGCTTTTTTTGACCCGATCATTGACCGGCTCATGCAGCATAAAACGGTGATCAACGGGATCTGGTGGGACCGTTTGCCAAAGTATACGGCTTATCAGGATCGGATCGAGCTCAATAAATGGATGGGGCCCGCCGAGACCGCGGAGGCTTATAACGGTTCCAAGATCGTCATCAACCTGCACCGCTCCCATGAAGACGATTCCGTGAACAATAACACAGTCAAAATTCCTGCAGCTTCCCCCAATCCCCGTACCTTTGAAATCTCCGCCTGCGCCACGCTTCAGATCAGCGACAGCCGGAGCGACCTGGCTAAATATTACACGCCGGGCGTGGAGATCGAAACGTACAGCTCCCCGGAGGAACTGCTGGACAAAATCGAATATTACCTTGCGCATGAGGAAGAGCGCAGACAGATCGCTTTGAACGCGCTGGAAAGAACGTTCAGGGACCATACGTACAGCAAGCGCCTGAACGAGATGCTGTCGGTCATTTACCCGTAGCCCCTATACGTTTGAACGCATTTTTGGACGGATGGCGGGCACCATGTGTCGGTTCCGGCGTATATGCGCCTCTCATATCTTGTATTACCTGGGTGAAAGGAGGTGTGATTCGTACCCCTGTACGAATTTGCAGAGGTCCTAAAGCATGGATATGACAAAACCCAAATTAATGCTGTTCTCACATGTCAGCAATACCAAAAGCATAACAGGAGCCGAGAAGCTGCTGCTCCTGTTCTGCCGATTTATGTCACCCTATTTCAACTGCATTTTAGTGGCTCCGGGCGAAGGCAAACTGACCGATCATGCCCGTAAGCAGGGAATTCAGGTCATGATTCAGACCTTCCCCCTGTTGTATGGCATGTATAACCCGGACTCCCGGCTGCCGCAGAATGCCGAGGAGCTGCGCAGCCATCCCGATTACGCCTCCGTCGTCCGGCTCATCGGAGAGACCGCACCGGATTTGGTGCTGACGAACACGATCGTCAACGCGCTGCCCGCAATCGCCGCCAAATCACTCGGAATCCCTGTCGTCTGGAAAGTGACGGAGGTCATTCAGGAGAACGAGTTTACGACGGACGTGCTGAACATTGCTGACTTTTACAGCGATTGGATCATCTCGATTTCGGAGTCAGCCGCCAGGGTGTTTCTGGGGAAGATCAGCAGTCCGATCAGCCTGCTGCCTCCGTCCACGGACAGCGAACGGCTGCATTCCTTCAGCGAGATGGTAAGGCAGAGCGAGCGGAAAGGGCTGCGGCTGAAAGAGGAGCATAAATGCATCGGCTACATTTCCGCTTTCATTCATCCGGAAAAAGGCTTAAAAGAGTTTATTCGTATGGCGATATCTCTATGCCCCAGACGACCCGAATGCCGTTTTGTGATCGTCGGCAGGGCTGCGGATCATCGCTATTACGATGCCTGTTTGACGGATGTCAGATTTTCCGGATATAAATCAAGGTTCCAGTTTATCCCTTTCGTGGAATCGGTACAGTCTGTTTACAGCGCGATGGACATTCTTGTTGTCCCGAGCATGGTGTCGGAGGGCTTCGGAATGACCGCGCTGGAAGGCATGCTGTGCGGGAAACCGGTGGTTGCTTTTGCATCCGGTGGACTTGGTGAGCTGATGGTTAGTACAGGCAATGGGCATCTGGCCGTACCCGCCGGAGATTCGCAGGGGCTGGCCGACAAGGTTGCCGGTCTGCTCGACGATCCGGCCGCCCTGGCGAACACCGGATTCCACAATGAAGCGACGGCAAGGGCGATGTACGGGATTGAGACCTATCAGCGGAGGCTGGATGAAATCATTAATCAGTGGCGCACATTTTTTCCGCATTGGCTGATGCCCGGAAACCGCGCCCCGCTGACCTTTGCGGAACCCGAGATACCGGCTCAGCCTCCGATCGAGCCTCCGGAGGAGCCGGCACCTTCCCGGCGTAAGGTGCGGCGGTCCAGAGGCAGAACATCCTACCGCATCAGGATCATCCGAAAGAGAAGGGTGAAGAAAGCTGCAAGAAGGCCCCGGAAACGGAAGCTTGTAAAAGCAGTTCGCAAGCTGAAACTAATGAAGTCCGCCAAACGGCGGAAGAAGGCGAAGCGATAGATAGGAGACGGAAGTTATGAGAATTATGACCATTTTGGGTACAAGGCCCGAAATCATCCGTCTCAGTCTCATTCTTCCGAAGCTGGACCGGTATGCGGAGCGCCATGTGCTGGTGCATACCGGGCAGAATTTTGCAGAAAGGCTGAGCGGGATCTTTTTTAGCCAACTGGGATTGCGAAAGCCTGATTACGTGCTGCAGGACTCGGCGGCTTCCCTCGGAACGCAGCTGTCGGCGATGTTCTCCCAAATGGAAGATATCCTGGAGCGGGAGAAGCCCGATACCATTTTGCTTCTCGGGGACACCAACAGCGCCCTCTGCGCGATTCTGGCCGAACGGCTCGGGTATCCCGTGGTGCACATGGAGGCAGGAAACCGCTGCTTCGACCTGAATGTTCCGGAGGAGAAGAACCGGCGTATCATTGATGCCATTTCTTCTATTAATATGCCGTATACCGAGCAGAGTAAAAAGCACTTAATTGCCGAGGGTTTTCCGAGCAACCGCATCGTTCTTACGGGCAATCCCATTTATGAAGTCATGAAGCATTACGAAGCCCAGACTCGGGGCAGCAGCATCCTGGAAACCCTGGGTCTTGCGCCGAAGGAGTATTTTCTTGTCACCGCGCACCGTGCGGAGAATGTGGACCGGCCAGAGCATCTGGAGCAGATTATGCAGGGGTTGAACCTGATCGCTGAAAATCACGGCCGTCGTATTATCTGCAGCATTCATCCCCGGACCGCATCGCGGATTGCCGAGCACTCCGGATTTTCCATGAACCCTCTGGTGGAATTTCATGAACCCTTTGGATTTTTCGACTTTGTCCAATTGGAACGATCTGCTTGCTGTGCATTAACGGACAGCGGAACCGTGCAGGAGGAGTGCTGCATGATGCAGGTACCGACTGTCACGATGAGGCAAACGACGGAGCGGCCGGAAACGGTGGATTGCGGGAGCAATATCGTATCCGGCGTCAATGCGAAGCGGATTGCCGATTCAGCGGCCCTGATGCTGGAGCTGAACACGAAGTGGCAGTGTCCGCAAGGATATTTGGCGGAAGATGTATCGGATAAGGTTGTCAAATTTCTGCTTGGAGGGAAAGTGCATGTTTGAAAATCAGCGTATTTTGGTGACCGGCGGCACCGGTTCATGGGGGTATGAGTTGATTGCCCAGCTGCTGCCGCTGGGTCCGAAGGAAGTGGTGGTATACTCCCGGAATGAGTCTTCCCAAGTGGCGATGAGCCGGGAGTTCGAGAACGACCGGCTGCATTTCCGGATCGGAGACATCCGGGATAAGGAAGCGTTGACCGCCGCATGCCAAAACATCGATTACGTGTTTCATCTGGCGGCCCTTAAGCATGTACCTGTATGTGAAGACCAGCCGTATGAGGCGCTGAAGACGAATGTCATCGGCACCCAGAATGTCATTGAAGCGGCGATTGAAAACAAGGTGAAAAAGGTCATTTATATTTCAACCGATAAAGCCGCCAATCCTTCGAACTTTTACGGAATGACCAAAGCGATCGGCGAAAAGCTGATCGTCTATGCCAATCTCCTGCACACGGACACCCGTTTCGTAACGGTCCGCGGCGGCAACGTGCTGGGAACCAACGGCAGCGTGGTGCACGTGTTCAAGGACCAAATCCGGAACAAAGGCCAGGTCTCCATCACCGATATGGCCATGACGCGCTTCTTCCTGACGCTCCGCGACGCAATCACCCTGCTGTTCAAAGCATCCGAGGAAAGCATCGGCGGGGAGATCTTTGTCATGACGATGCCGGCCTGCAGCATCGTCGATTTGGCGGAAGTGCTCATTGAAGCATCGGGACGGGAAGATGTCAAAATCGTTGAGACAGGCATCCGACCCGGAGAGAAAATTCACGAAATCCTGATGAGCGATTATGAGAGCCTGACGACGGTCGTCTATGACGAGGAGTATCTGGTGATTCTGCCGACTCTGAATATGCCCGAGCTGAAGGAGAGATATAACCACTGCCGGCCCGTTTCGTTCAGCAGCTTCAGCTCGAATTACCATCTGATGAGCAAAGAGGAGATCCGTGAAATCCTGCAGCGCGGAGGGTTCCTGTAATGAAACTTTTAATACTGGGAGCTAACGGAATGGCCGGGCATGTGCTGGTCAAGTATTTCAAAGAACAGGCAGCGCATCAAGTGTTTTATACGACAAGGGACCCCCGGGATCCGGGGGGGCTGGTTCTGGATGCGGCGGATATCAGCACAATGGAGAAGCTGGTCGACATCGTCAGACCCGATGTGATCATCAACGCGATCGGCGTCCTCAACCAATTTGCCGATGCGGACAAAATCAATGCCTATCACATCAACGGCTTTCTGCCGCACCGTCTGCGCCGGTCCGCCGATGCCGCCGGCGCCAGACTGATCCACATCAGCACCGACTGCGTATTTGAGGGGACCCGCGGCCGGTACCGGGAAAACGACGAGACGGACGGAACGAGCGTCTACGCCGTGACGAAGGCGCTCGGTGAGGTTCGCGCGCCGGGTCATTTGACCATCCGCACGTCCATTATCGGTCCGGAAATCCGTCCTAACGGGATCGGACTGATGCACTGGTTCATGAGCCAACGCGGAACTGTATCCGGATACCGCAACGTACTGTGGAACGGCGTCACCACGCTGGAGCTGGCCAAAGCGGTCGATTCGCTTTTGGCCTCTTCTGTATCCGGACTCATTCACTTGGCGCATCCGGTGCCCATCAGCAAGCATGATCTGCTGCTGCTGTTCAAGGAGATCTGGAACCTTCAGCACATCGACGTCGTTGGATCAGACGTACCCGTTCAGGACCGGACGCTGGTCTCCACCCGTGATGATTGGAGCTATCCAGTTCCTCATTACAGTGACATGCTGAAGGAGTTGGAGCTATGGATGCGCTCAGCGACGTCCGAAAGCGAGTCATCCTGATTACCGGAGCCACGGGATTTACCGGCAGCCACGCCTGCCGGTATTTCGCCGGGCTGGGAATGCAGGTGGCTGCCATCGTACGTCAGGTCAAACCAGCCGATCACGTCGACGGGGTTAAATATTACCGCTGCGACCTCCGGGACAGAGCGCGCGTGGAGGAACTTGTCCACGCCGTTTCTCCGGACTACGTCCTCCATCTGGGCGGGAAAAACTCCGTCCCCGAATCCTGGCAAGATCCGCTGACCTATATGGAGACCAATCTGCTTTTCACACTGTACCTGCTGAACGCCCTTCGGCCATTTCCTTCCTGCCGGATATTGGTTGCCGGATCAATGACGGTATTTCCGCTGGCACCTCCGTTTCGTCCGACGCATCCTTACGGACTGAGCAAAAGTCTGCAGCAGACGGCGGCCGTATCCTGGGGTCTCCTGTATAAACAGTCGGTCATGATCGCCGAACCGGCCAATTTGATCGGTCCCGGACCGTCCACCGGTTTTTGCGCTTTGCTCGGCCGCTATATCGCGGCCTGGGAGCAGGGGAAGGCGGCCCAGGCGTTTCAAGTCTCGTCCCGTTCGGCGCAAAGGGACTTTCTGGACGTAAGGGATGCGGTTAAAGCTTACGGGTATCTGCTCGAGCATGGAAATCCCGGGGAGATTTATCCCATCCGGTCAGGGCGGTACGTTAGCCTGGGCGAGATCGCCGATCTATTCATAGAGATTTCGGGCAGCAAACCGCCTATCGATTGGGGAGACAGCGACGACTGGTCGAAGGCAGGATCACAGGAGCCTCCCGGTCTGCAGCTTGCCGATTGGCAGCCCGCTATATCGCTGCGAACGTCCCTGCAGGATATTCTTCTATATTATCGGAGTCAGGAAGGAGGTTCGTCGTGAGACCTTTGGTGACGATCATTATTCCGTTCTACAACGACACTTACGTCAATCAAGCCGTGCAGAGTGCACTATCGCAGTCCTACAGCCCGATCGAAATCATTGTCGTAGACGACGGGTCTACGCAGTTTGTCGAGCGTCTGACACCCTTTATGCCTTATATCCATTACCTCGGCAAAGCGAACGGCGGGACCGCTAGCGCCTTGAATCACGGCATTCGGAGCGCTTCCGGGGAGTACATCGCTTGGCTGAGCTCAGACGACATCTTTTATCCCGACAAAATCAATAACCAGGTGTTGTTTATGCAGCAGCACAACGCATGGATTTCCCATACGAACTTTAACTATATTAACCAATACAGCATGGTCACCCAGTATCGGGCGGGAGTATCCTTTGAACGGATGGTCGATTTCTACCGGTGCTTTCTGAATGCGAACCCGGTGAACGGATGCACGGTGATGATGAGAAAACAGTTGTTTGCTTACATTGGGCTGTTCGACGAAAGGCTGCCTTATACCCATGACCTGGAATTTTGGGCCAGAGCGATCCAAGCCGGGTTCCCGATGCCCTACTTGGATGAGCCGCTGGTCGCCTACCGGATGCATGAAGGGATGGGCACCATCCGGCACCGGGAGGCGATCCAGCATGAATATGCCGCAACCCAGGCCAGCGTAAGAACGGCGCTCGCTCCGATCGTAGCGGCGATGGATTGAGATTTATACGTAGGCGGCTGCAGATCCCGATTTATCCGCCTACGACAGCTTTCCCCTCAGCCCCGAAAATCACGTTTCGGGGCCTTTTTCATTGTGATCCATCCATACGGGTTTACCATGTGCATTTTCCTCGGAATTTACCTGGCATGAGTGGGCCAAGAGTCGGGTCCGTGCCGTGTTATTCTCAATATAGTATATTGTCTGAACGTTACCGTCTGCAGGAATCCGGCCAAAGACCGAATTCCATGAAAGGAGCGATATATGAAGATACTGCTTGCTACCTTCTGGGGGATCCCCCATGTCGGCGGCGTATGGAAGTATATGACTCAAATCCAGCAGCGCTTGGAGGCGATAGGGCATCAGGTGGATTTGATGGGCACAACCATCGACGAGGCGGGTTTTTGCATCCATAACCGGGGCCGGGTCATATCGAAAGAGAAGCTTCGCCCCTTTCTGGACGCGAAGCTGGCCGCTCCTTATGCTCCGCAAATGCATAGTCACCCGCTGATCCGCTATTACGAAGAAAACCGCTATATGATGGAACTGTCAGCCGCGTACATGGGTTTGAACCAGTACGACATCATTCATACCCAGGATATATTTACCGGCCGGGCACTCAGCCGGGTCAAACCGGCTCACGTGCCTTTGGTTGCCCAAGTGCATGGCTCCGTATCGGGAGAACTGCATAGTCATTTCCGCCTGCATCCGCACCTGGGCATCGGGGAGAATTCACCGGCATGGCGCTACTGCAAAACCATCGAGTATTACGGTGCAACGGCAGGAGACGTCACCATCACGTCAACGCAGTGGCAGAAGAACGAGCTGATGCACGATTTCGGGATACCGGAACATCGGATTACCGTTTTCCAGTATGGCCTGGATACGGCGGATTTTTGGTACAAAGCCCAGGCGGGAACAACCATGCATCGGCCGCCGGGCAAGAAGATGATCATTTTTCCGGCACGGTTGTCCTTCGTCAAAGGCGTCGATGTGTTGATTTCGGCTCTGGGCATGCTCAAATACATGCGCAATGACTGGGAATGCTGGATCGTCGGCGACGGGGAGAAGCGAGAAGAGCTGGAGCGGCAGGCCAATGGACTCGCCTTGCAGGGCCTGGTGCATTTTCTCGGCGTTCGTCACGATATTCCGGCCCTCCTGATGCAGTCGGATATATTCGTGCACTCCTGCATTCAGGATAACCAGCCGTTTTCGGTCATGGAAGCGCAGCACGCCGGACTTCCGGCATGCGTATCGAATGCGGGCGGGCTGCCCGAGATGGTGGAACACGGTGTAACGGGACTGGTCTCTCCGGTCAGGGATCCCGTGACGCTGGCTCAGCATCTGGAGCTGCTCCTTCGCAATGATGAGTTTCGGCTGCAGTTAGGCAGGAACGCAGCCGCTTGGGCGGCGGGACATTGGTCCTTGGATCTGATGATCGACCGTCTGCTGAATCTGTACACCCATGTCATGAATCATTGATGCGTTATTGGTGAAAGGAGAGGATGAGCTTGTCCGGAGAACCGTATCAAGTCATCGGCGATTTGTACAACCGGATTTTTACGGTTCAGGCGACGCATATCGATGTGAAGGTGGATTATGCGGTCTGGAACCAAATCTTTGCCAATCTGCCCAAGGACTATAAACTGCCCGATGCCGCAGTGCTGCTTCTCGATAAACCTTTCTGAATGCAGCGGGCAGGGTGTCTGTTCGGTCTTTTGCTTATGTATAAAGAACCCCCTCTGATATAAATGGCGGCTTAGAGCCCCATTTATGCAGAGAGGGTTTCTTTTTTGAGAAATATAGGTGCAGCTCCCTGGGGTTATCTGCTTCAAGATTCGTCGAGATGGATGTTGCTGAGCAGATCGGTCCACAGCGGATCGTTTCCTTTCCAGTAACCCGCTTTGGGCATCAGCAGGGAACATACCCGGTCGACCGGGCATTCGGTTTCTACGATGCCTTCGACCGTATCGGTATGGTTGATCAGCAGAATGCTGAACTCATGAGCGACCAATCCCGACAAAATATTACGCAGTTCCTCCGCCTGCTCGAAAGTCCCCTCGGTCCGGATAAACAGCGTTTTACGGCTGGTCGCGCATTTGTTCAGAAAACGTTCGACCCGCCGATCGTATTTAGCCTTGACGGACGGGTAAGCCGCCAGGTTATCGGGGGTGTTGGCATGCGTAAAAAAATCGTGGTTGGACCCGAGATTGTATTCCGTCTCCATGACGAGGTAAAGGGCATCGCTGAGCTGTTTCTCCACGACCAGATTATTCCGGTCCATAAACCGGGCAAACCGATTGGCAAGCAGTCGGTTTACATCGGACAAATTGTAGGAAGACATCCAATCCAGCGGCCCGGCATAAGGGCGCAGGTTGTATTTTTCCAATTGGATCGAAACGAGACACAGATCGCCAAGGCTGAAGATGGCTTCGTAAGTTCCTTGAATGTCGGCCAATTTCATGCGGGACACTCCTTTCTATGTTTTCTTCAAACATATGAATGCGACTACATATTATTAGATGCAATTCAAGCCAGCTTGCTTGGATGTCTGTGTAAGCTGAAAGAACAAATAAGTTCGCCGCCCCTTCCATCCGCCCGTACATTTGTCCGTGGATAGCCATAGTCTGATATAAAGACATCTACTCTGGAGGAATGGTCATGTCCATACTGCGTTTGGGGTCGACCGAATCTGGGCCAATCGACTGCAGGTATATTCAAACCGTTGATCTGGAAATTACGAATCATGGATGGGAACCATTTGATATGCTCGTTCAAGGATACCGGAGCGACGGTCTGTTTTATGTAAGCCTGATCCATGCCGATCCGGGTCAGATCGTCCCGGTGCACGGCATCATGACGAATTATACCCCGTTTGAGCTTGTGCTTGTGACCAACATCAACGTGGCGGATTATACGGCGGCCGTATTCATGATGAAGGATCGCGGTAACCTGATCGCAGTATACACACAAAATGATGCGGACCGTTTCAGCTGAGAGGGGGAGGCCGGGAGGAACGATCATGAAGGTATTATTTGTGTTTTATGTGCCGAGCGGAGGCATGGACACGATCAACCGCCTGCGCTGCCAGGAATTGCGAAAATACGGAATTGAGGCTTCCTGTTTGTATTTTGCCTGGGGAGCGGGGATGCAGAACCAAGCGGATTTTCCGATCTACATTACAAATCAGGACGCGGAGATCAAACGGATTTTGGAAGCGGGCCAATACGATGTCATCGTCGTGACCACGGACCATAAAAGCTTCGCGAGGTTTCGTCAGCTCGGGTATACAGGCAAGTTTGTTTTGGAAATTCAAGGGTACGGTCCGAAAGAAGTCGCCCGTCAGCAGCTGACGCAGGCCATTCCTTACGTGAATGCCTATGCTTCGGCGCTGCTTAATCCCTGCACGCCGCATATTGCGGCCCTGTTTCAAGAACTGTTTCCGAATACACCCAAGTACAATATTCCAAATTGCTTTAATTCTGAAGTATTTACCTATCGTCCCACCAATAAGCTGCCGCATCCCGTCATTGCCTGGCTCGGGCGGATGGAAGACAACAAAAACTGGCGGGAATTTTTGAATATCGGTTACCAAATGTCCTTTTATGTTCCCAATCTGGTGATGTGGATGTTCGAAGATGCCAATTTGTCCATACCTTCCGAAAGAGAACAGTACGACAAAATGGTGGCGGACCTCCAGCTGCACAACCGGCTGCTGCTCTTTTCCAACGTTCCTAATGTTGAAATGCAGTACTATTTTTCAGTGATAGGGGACTCCGGCGGGTTCATGTGCAATACCTCCAAGGTAGAAGGCGGCCCGTTGTCGGTCCTGGAAGCAATGAGCTGCAAATGCCCGGTGCTGGCCACCCATTCCGATGGAGTTGCCATCACGATAAAACACAATATTACCGGTAAAAATTACACGCTGGGCAATATCCCGGAAGCCGTTGCCGAAGGCCTGAGTCTTATTTACGACCATGAGCTTCGGGAGAAGATTCGCGAAAACGCGCTTCAGATGCTCAAAAATGAATTCAATCCGCATGCGTACTGCATGAGCTTTATTGACATGCTGAATCATATTTAAAGGAAAAGAGGAGTAAGGCATGAAATTTAAGGCCAAATCGGGTGCCGCATCCGGCAGCTATGAGCCCTTTGTCGTCGGTGAACAGGAAATCGTGCTAACGGGTTTGACGCTTCAGCATGTTACCCCGGGAGATCAGATCGTCCTGAGCATCGACGTGAATTGGGTAAAGCCGATTCACTGGGATATGGGAGAAATGGAATTATGCCTTCGGCTTGGTCAGCCGGATGGTCAGGTCGTTTACTGGACTCTTGAAAGCTGCTTCGAAAAAAGCCGTACCCGCGAAAGCTTCACATGGACGGCAGAGAATGGCGAAGCCAGGTTTTACTTAACGGTCAAATCCGTTGACAGCAGGGCGATTCTGTCAGGCGATTATTGGCTGGAAGGTACGGTATACGCCCCCTCATAGGAGCCGTCTGGAAGGGTCCGGACGGTTTTTTTTGAGCGACAATCAGAATAAGTACCACCGCAAAACCCCACTTCGTGGGGTTTTATTGGTTTTCAGCCCTTATCAATCGGGCGTAAAGCTTCGGTACGTTTCCTGAAGCCCCTGCTCAAAGCTCAAAACCGGCGCCCATCCCATCGTACGGCCGATTTTTGCATTGGAAAGACAGCTGTGGCGAATATCTCCGGCTTTCTCCGGCCTGTATTCGATGGGGATTTCTTTCGGATGAAGGGCGCGGAGGTGACCGGCCAGCTGATTGACGGTGCTTGCGGTTCCCGTGCTGACATGATAGGTCCCGTTCTCGTTGGACTTCATGGCGGCAATGATCGCATCGGCTACATCCAGGACATAAATGAAATCGCGGGTCTGGTTCCCGTCACCGTTAATGCCCAGCGGACGTCCTGTGAACAACCGGTCCATAAAAATGGCGACGACCCCGCCTTCGCCCTTGGCCGTTTGTCCTGGCCCATAGACATTGGCAAAGCGGAGAATGCCATAGGATAAGCCAAACAATTGCGAGTATAATCGAATGTACATTTCTGCGGCCAGCTTCGACAGGCCATAAAAAGAAATCGGCATGGCCGGGTCGTCTTCCGTCAGGATTTCCTTCTGCAGATTGCCGTATACGCCGGAAGTGGATGCAAAAATGATCTTTTCAACCGATCCTTTGCGGCAGGCATTCAACATATTGAGCGTTCCTCCGATATTGACGTCCATATCGTCAAACGGCTCGCGTATCGACTGCTGCACATCGGCCTGGGCAGCCAAATGGATGACGGCGGAAGGACTCAGCAAGCCGATCAGATCATGGGCACCTGGACTGCGGATATCGTGAATATGGAGGACGGCGCCGGAAGGGACACGCTCCGCTTTCCCGGTCGATAAATTATCAATAACATGCACCTTATGGCCGAGACCGATCAGTTTGCGGACGAGATGCGAACCGATAAAACCGGCGCCTCCAGTCACGACTACTGTGCTCATGCATATCTACCTCCCTTAAAATGTGTGAGTGTCATGCATGCTCTATCGTATGAGAATCGAGAGGTATCGGCATTAGGCACCCGTCCATTTGCGGAGCTTTTGATATGGGGCAGGCCGGAAACGGGTAACATAAAATTATGAAGGTAATGTATTCGCATTAAATGAGGGTCGAGTGACGAACCAGGGAGGGATAAGCCATGAAACGCCGCGGCAAATGGATTTTGGGAGTCGCAGCGGGGTTGCTGATGGTTTGCGCAGCACTGTTAGCATGGAGGCTGGGAGATAGCAATCATCATTCGCAGCAGGCAGGCCCATCCCCGCAGCACAACTCTACATCGAACAGCGGGTCAGGAGCGGGAAATAATAGCCCTTTTGCCTGGGAGTACGGGAACATAAGTTCGGTGGAATGGGAGGGGCGAACCAAGTCCTGGATTCTCCAAAGAGAGCCTGCCGACGAGGGCCACCCATCCGGTCGTTGGCTGCTAAACGGCGCCGAAATAACAGCTGCGGAGGCGGAGGATAGACTAACTGGGCTGCACGGACTGCGGCAAGAGGAAGGGGAAGTACGCAAGGCGTCCGATTTGCAAAATGAAGTCATTGTAGGGACGATTACCGTCACGCTGAAATCAGGGGAAACGCAGGTGATGCAAATCGCCTCAGAGCCGGATGAGCCAGAGGTCCTGTGGATACTAATTCAGCAAGATCCTGACGCCTATGCTGTCCGCAGGTCCGATTATTTGGAGCTTGAGCAGCTGCAGTAGCAGGTCCCGTCATGCCAAAACCTTTCAGCATACCGGTTCATGCGGGTGGTCATCCTAATGGTGTTATTAATACACTTATTAGAGATGGAGGATGAACTCATGCTACGATCCAAAGCGATTAGTCTGTCGGTATCGGCAGCCCTGCTCGTGAGCATAGCCGGCGTTGCCGGTTGTACTACGAAGGAGCCCGCAAATACGAACATCCGCACCAAAAACGTCATTGACGGCAACGGCAGAACGGGCCGTATCGGCGTGAATTCCCTAAGGGAAAACGGCTTGATCAGTCCGAAAGGCTACACATACAATACAAACAGCACGAATAACGGCAGCGCAGCGACCACCCATAACTTGACGAATGCCCAATTGTCGCAAAAGCTGTCCGATAAAGTGGCAGCCATGAAGGAAGTTAAATCCGCCAACGTTCTCGTGGCCGGCGATACCGCCTACGTTGCCGTTTCCCTTCGTGATACCGCAAGCAACACGGGCGGAAATATGGGAGCAAAAGGCTTCGGCGGCACCCACAACATGATGAACGGAAGCAGCTTTAACAATGCCGGCACGGCCAATGGAAGCAGCTTCAACAACCGTTCGAAATCGGGAACGGTGCGTAACGGCGTACGCGGAACCGCTCCGAATGCCGCTGCAGCGCATCATAACATCCGCAACTATTCGTCTAAAGGGGCCAGCATTACGGGGAACAACGGCTATAATATGACGACGTACGGTACGGCAGGCACGACGGATAACGGGGTCGGCACCAACAACGGGATGGGTACCGGCAATGCCATGGGTTCCACCGGTAACCAGACCGGTCTGATGGGTGCCGGCGGATACAGCGATTACCGCAATGACACGATCACGTCCGATATCAAAGACCGGATTGCCAATACGATCAAGAGCACCGATAACACGATTAAGAACGTGTATGTATCTGCAAATCCGGGCTTTATCCAAGGCTTGGCTAACTTATCGGCACAAACGCAAGGAGGACATCCGATCAAAGGACTCATGTCCGACCTGTCGACGATGGTGGAACGCATCTTCCCAATGAATGCCGGGAATGGCAACCGCACTACCAATTACAATGCCCCTGTTCACCATTTTGATACGACCAATCGGTAAAATTGCCGATAAAAAGGGGCTGCCATAATCTTGTTATGGACAGCCCCTTATACATATAGCCATGGGTTTAAAATACCTTACGGCCTTTGACCCAAACGCCTTGAACATCCAGATGATTATCCAGCAGCAGGACATCTGCCTGCTTGCCGATTTCAATCGTGCCGGTGCGGTCTTCGATCCGCAGCCGTTTGGCCGGGTTGAAGCTGGCGGCGAGGGACGCCTCTTCGATCGACAGGCCCACGTTGTTGATAAGGTAGCGGAAGCCTTTAATCATCGTCAAGGTGCTTCCCGCAAGACTGTCCCGCTGGCCCTTCAAGGTAGCGATTCCGTCGTGAACCTCTACCGGAAGATCGCCAAGCATGTATTCCCCGTCTCCAAGTCCGGCTGCGGACATGGCATCCGTAATCAGGAGCAGATTGTTATCCTGCTTCAACCGGGCCAGGATAGAGATGCAGGCCGGGTGCACATGGATGCCGTCGGCGATGATTTCCGCGTGGATGCGCGGATCGCTTAGCACGGCCCCTGCGGTTCCGGGCTTGCGGTGGTGCAGCGGCGTCATCGCATTAAAGGTATGTACGCCTTGGCGCAGACCGGCGTCCACGGCTGCTTCCACCTCGTCATAGGTCGCATCCGTGTGGCCGAGCGCGGCGTTGATGCCGTGTTCGGTCATCCAGGCGATCGCGGTCAGTGCGCCTTCGCGTTCCGGCGCCAGCGTCACCTGGCGGACGAGACCCGGATAGGCAGATTCCCATTCTTCCAGCCATTCTACATTCGGCAGGACGATATGCTCCGGATTTTGCGCTCCCGGCCATTTCGGGCTGATAAAAGGCCCTTCCAAATGAACGCCTTCCACGGTTGCGTAAGGCATGTCATGCTGCGTATACTCGTTAACCTCTTTGAGGACGCGGTCGATTGCCGCCTTTGGAGCGGTCATGGTCGTCGGAAGAATCGAGGTGGTACCCTGCGAGCAGTGGAAGGCGGTAATGGTATCCAGCACTTCCTTGTTTGAATCCATAAAGTCCTGGCCGTTGCCTCCATGCACGTGGACATCAATGAAGCCGGGAACGATGTATCCGTCCGATTTGTGATGGCTTGCGGCCGAGTCTGTCCAGCGCTGCGGCAGATCGCGGGCGAGCCCCGCATAGACGATCTTGCCGTCCTGGATGGCGACGGCTCCTTCTTCCAATACCCCTGACGGCGTGACAACCTTGCCGTACAAGAGCTGTACGTTTTCTTCACTCATCCTAACAACCTCCCTGCACCTTGATCCAGCAGTACCACGACGTTCGGATGGCATTGCAGCAGCGATGCCGGGCACTGCGTCGTAATCGGTCCTTTCAGCGCGCGCTTCACGATCTCAGCCTTGTCTTTGCCACGAACGAGCAGCAAAATTTGCTTGGCCTTTAGAATGCTGCCGACCCCCATCGTAACCGCCTGCTTCGGCACATCGTCCAGCGATGGGAAGAAGCGCGCGTTTGCCGTGCGGGTTTTTTCCTGAAGCTCAGCCACGTGCGTTCCGCCGTCCAGGCTGTCATCAGGTTCGTTGAACCCGATATGCCCGTTGTGGCCGATACCGAGAATTTGCAGGTCCACCGGGCCGTTTTGCTCCAGCATGGCGTCGTACTTGACGCATTCTTCCTCCAGATCGGCAGCATTGCCGTTCGGAACATGCGTATTCTCGAGCTGAATATCGATATGGTTGAACAGCTTCTCGTTCATAAAGGTACGGTAGCTCTCCGAATGGCCCTCAGGCAGGCCGACGTACTCGTCCAGATTGTAGCTGGATGCTTTTGCGAAGCTGACCAGGCCCTGCTGGTACATTTCGATAAGCCGCCCGTAAATTCCTACCGGAGTGCTGCCGGTCGCCAGGCCGAGTACCGCTCTCGGTTTGGTATGCAGCAGGCTGGCGATCAGGCTTGCCCCGGTGGCGTTAAAGTCAGCCTCGTTTTTAAATGTATAAATGTTCATGCTTGAAAATGACCTCCTCTGGATTTTCGGTAATTCTGTACGTTATGGTAGGACTGCTCCAGCTTGGGAACATACTGTCCGAACTGCTCGCTGTTCATCCCCATAAACAGGATGTCGACGAGATGGAGCTGGGCGATTCGCGAAGCCATGTCTCCCCGGCGCATTCCTTTTTCAAGGGATGAGGCGAACAAAGGAATATCGGCCATGCCAGCCAGCGTATTGCTGCTGTACGACGTCAGTGAAATGGTCGCTGCCCCGCTGTCTTTGGCGCAGGCCAGCGCATCGATCGTTTCGAGCGTTTCCCCGGAATAGGAGATGGCGACCGCCACATCCCGGCCCGACAACGTCGAGGCGGAAGTGATCTGCATATGTGAATCGGCGAAGGCCGTGCAGTTCTTACCGATCCGGATCAGCTTCTGGTAGAAATCCTGGGCGACGATAGACGAGGTGGCTACCCCGTACAAGTCAATCCGATCGGCGGCGCAGAGCAGGCGTATCGCCTGGGCCAGACGGTCCATGTCGAGCAGGGACGTTGTGTCGCGGATCGAGGCCAGATGATTCGCTTCCATGGCCTCTACGATTTGGGATAACGGGTTGTTGGCCACAATATCCTGATAGGACGACATGCCGCTCCGCTCCTGCATTTCCGTATGGGCGATTTCGGCGGACAGCTTCACTTTGAGGTCCGGGTAGCCCTTGAGATGGAACGCTTTGCAGAACCGGGTCACGGTGGCGGGACTGGTCCCGCACTGCTCGGCCAGCTCCTTGATGCCCATATGGACAACTTCGGAAGGGGAGGAGAGGATAAAATCGGCGATCCGGCGCTCCTGCTGGGACAGCCGTTCCTGCTCCTGCGCCAAGGCGTGTAATATCGGTGCCAATCGCAAGCCTCCTTGGATGAGAAAACTATGGATACTGTTGAGATTGAAAATAATTTTAACGAATGATGCATATTTAGAGAAAATAATTTTTGTTTCATCCCCATCATAGGCCATTTGTCTTACGTTTACAAGGGCAGGATTGTTAAATTTCTGTAAAAGTGAAGCGCAAAAAAACCGGACTCTTTAGAGTCCGGTTAATATTAAGAGATTTATGCGCTTGCCTTGGAACCCTGCATATTCCGCAGCTCCACGCGAATCAGCTGCCAAAGAACGAAAGCAAGCACGACGATCTGTGGAATGAACGTTTCCCAGGTCGGGTACATGCCAAGCCAGGAAACGGACGGCAGTCCGGCTTCCGAATGGGCGGGAATGCGACCCGAGACCTGGAGCGAATGGATGCTGTCGCCAAGGAAACGGAATACGAGGTAGTAGATCAGCACCGTCGCCGCCAGGAAGAAGCCGCGCAGAGGCAGGCGGGCGCTGAGAACGATAATCGCGTAAGCGAGCACGGCCAGAACGGCCAAGGCGCCGGCGATCCCGAGGATCAGCTGCCCGATGTCAATGGAAGAGGCCATCCCCGCATAGAAAATGGTCGTTTCCGCGCCTTCGCGCAGGACGGCCAGACCGGCCAGCACAAATAGAGACCACAGGCTTCCTCGGGCCATCGCCTGATCCATCTGACTGCCTACGTACTTGTTCCAGGCGGCCGTATTTGACTTGCTGTGCAGCCATTGCCCGACGGTGAGCATCATCACCACGGCCACCAGACCGGTAATGCCCTCGATCAGCTCGCGGGCGCCGCCTGAAGCCGCTTTGGAGATGGAGAAGGTGAGCACGACCGCGAGCAGGAGGCTGAGGACGAGGCCTGATCCGGCTCCGCTCCAAATCCATTTCCGGCCGCGGGTATTCCCGCTTCGCTTCAAATAAGACAGCAGGGCGGACAGCACGAGAATGGCCTCCAGGCCTTCACGAAGCAGAATCAACGCGGCATCCCACGCGGTATATTTGTGATCGACCGCCAGCGGGGTGAGGGATGACTTCATCGCGTCCATGAACTTTACGGCTTCATCCAGTTTTGGCGGGCTGGAGAGCAGGTCGCCGGAAACGGCAGACATTTTATTTTCAATATCCGTATAAAGGTCCGGCGCGGATACCCGCACCTCGCCCTCGACCGCCGGCCAGACGGAAATGAACTTCGTCATCTGGTCCGCCGCTTCGCTGCTCCGGCCGGCCCGCGCATCCTGGCGTGCGGTTTCGAGGATGCCCAGCAGGTCGGACAGCCGGTAATTTCCGTCGCTTCCGGCATCGGCCGCATCCATTTTCCCTTCGGTATAACCGGTCATCAGCGTGATCAGCTTCTGCATTTCCTGCACGGCCTGCTCTTCGCGTACCGGATCGGCCTGGAGCGCGATCCGCACGAGGCTGATCTCGGTTTCAAGCCGACCGTAGACCGTGAAGTTATCGCTGCGGATCGGCGTTTCCGCCGTCGGCCATGCATCCACGATCGTCTGATAGCTTCGCTTGGCCGCGTCCCAGTCCCCAGCCTGCATGGCCTTCAGGCTGTCCTGCGCCAGCGGCAGCAGCTTCTTGGCCGACTCCACGCCGCTTTCGGCCGCGCCGGATGATCCGCCTGGGCTCTCGGCGGCGGTGACGTAAGCGTTAACCGCCTTGGCCAGCGCGGACAGCGCCGTTTTTGCCTCCGGCCCGCCGCTTGCTAGCTTGCTCTGCGCGTCTTGAAGCGCATTGTCGACGGCCGTGGTCAAGTCGGCATGATCCGTGTCCCCGGCTTTGACCGGCTCCCAGAGCTGTTTGAATTGGTTCAGATCCTCGCCCGCTTTGGACCATTCCTGCTGGCCCGCTTCAACGAGGGCGCTGCCTACGGAAGGCAGAAGGGAGTCCAGGGCGGAATTCCCTTCCGCTTCGGCACGCGGGATCAAGGTGCTCAGCAGAAGCACGGCAATGATCAGCAGGGCGCCGATCAGGCGATGATTCCATCGCCCGGTACGAGGCGTAAGGTTGCTTCGCAGCATGATGAAGTCTCCTTTATGTCAATTCTGCTAGAGTTTAATGCCTACAGGCTACAGCAGCGTCTCTCCGATATAGCCTCCCGAAGAGGCGCCGGGGAAACAGGCGAACACCGCGCTCCCGACATGCTGAATGTATTCGTTCAGCCGGTCGCTCTTCGCAAGCTTTTGCTGCAGGGGGATGAACTGCTTCTGCAGGTCGCGCTGGAAGCAGATAAAGAGCAGTCCGGCATCCAGCTGGCCGGTCTTGGCGTCCATTCCTCCCGAGTAAGAATAGGACCGTCGGAGGATCTGCACCGAGCCGTCTCCGCGGGCAAGCGCCATATGCGAATTGGCCGGAATAGCCGGCGATCCGTCAGGCCCCTTGGCGGTCAGGTCGACCTTGTCGAACTCGTGCTGTCCGCCAAGCGGTGCGCCGCTGGCCCGGTACCTTCCGAACGTCTCCTCCTGATCCTTCAGGGAGGATCGGTCCCACACCTCGATCCGCATCCGGATCCGGCGCACCGCCATGTAGCTGCCGCCCGCCATCCAGGCTGCTCCGCCTTCGGCCGGAGCCCAGACGACCCGGTTCATCTGCTCGCTGCTCGCCGTATCCGGATTGGCCGTGCCGTCCTTGAAGCCGAGCAGATTCCGCGGGGTTCCCCCTGCGGAGTCGGCGCTGCCGGTGCGCTGGAAGCCCTCCTGGGTCCAGCGGAGCACGGCCGTGCCGCGGGCAATGCGCGCCAGATTGCGGATGGCGTGAAACGCCACCTGCAGGTCGTCAGCGCAGGCCTGAACGGCCAGGTCGCCGCCGCACCAGCGGGCGTCCAGCTGATCCCCGTTAAAGGCCGGAAGGTCGCTGAAATTGGCCGGCCGCTTTGAGGCGAGCCCGAAGCGCGAATCGAACAGGGACGGCCCCGCGCCAAACGTCAGGGTCAGCCGGGAAGGCGAAAGACCTGCCGATTCTCCGGTATCCACCGGCGGCAGGTTGTGATTGGCGCTCTCTTCCCCGAGCATGGAGCCTTCGGTCATGGCCGCGGCCGCCGCGGTCCAGGCTTGGAACAGCTTCTTCAGCTCCTTCGCTTCGGTCGTGGTCACGTCGAAAGCGGCGAAATATATGAAGTTTTGCGAGGGGGTGATAATGCCGGCCTGATGTTTCCCGTAGAACGGGATGCGGTCCCCGGTGTCAGGCTGGCCGGCAACGGCCGCCGCTGTCTTCCGCTCTTTCGCGGCGAAGAGGCTGCCGATGCCGGCGCCCCCGATCATCAGTCCCAGGCCGCCGGTGCCCGCCAGCCGCAATAAGTCGCGGCGGGAAAGCGGCTTTTTCAAAATCGATGAATCTTTGGTTTCCTCGTGCTCCCGGTTTGACATGCTTTACACTCCAAGCAGGGTGCCCATATTCGACAACGGCTCGGCCAGGGCATCCAGGTTTTGGCTGAGCTTGCGGACCTCGTCCTCTTTCAGCTCGGTGTAGCTGACGTATCCGTCGCCTTTCTTGTAGGCGTCCAGTTCTTTCTTCAACGCATCAAATCGCTCCCCGATCTGCTTTTCGAGATCCGGATCCTTTTTGGCCAGGTCGTGCTTCAGGATTTCATAAATCTTGGCGGCGCCTTCCACATTGGCGGCAAAATCGTACAAGTCCGTGTGAGAGTACAGCTCTTCCTCGCCGGTTACCTTGGAGGAGGACACTTCGTTCAGCAGTTCAACCGCCCCGGTTACCATCAGGCTGGCGTCAATATCGACCGTCTCGACCTTGGCCCGGAGCAGCTGTGCGTCCTGCAGAAGGCGGTCGGCAAAAGCTTCCTGGCCTTTGGTCGACTTATCCTCCCACAGTCCCTTCTCGATTCGGTGGAATCCGCGCCATTCGGCGGCGTCCACATCGTTCACGCGGGCGTCAATATCCGGATCCAGATTGCCGAGCGCCTCTGCGATCGGTTCGATCCGCTCGTAATAGGAACGGGCCGGGGCATACAGGGCCTTCGCTTCCTCCAGCTTGCCGGCTTTCACCGCTTCGGTGAATTTTTCCGTTTGCTTTACGAATTCATCGCACTGCTCCACTGCAAAGATGCGGTAGGATTCCACGGCTGCGCTGAAGTCGGCCGTCTGCGACGCAGCTGCATCGGTACCGGCGCTTTGCGCTGATGTGTCGGTATTAGCGGCTGCCGTCCCAGTCTTCGCCTCGCCGGCGGCGGGATCCGCACTTTCTTTCTCCGAGCAGCCTGCGAAGAGCAGGGAGGAGAGGATTAAACCGGCAGGAAGGATCGTATGTAGCTTCAAGCCAAAACAGCTCCTTTTTAGATTATAGAATTTATAAATTTTCAGCAGAGCTGAGCCATTCTATAATCGCAAGAAAAACTTCCTCTAAACGCGGTCTGTCTTCTGTGAAGGTGCGTCGATGGACGTTTTTCTTATATAGATGGAATGGTTAGATTAATTTGATAATGATTCTCAATTTCATTATAGCAACATCATAATGAGTTACCGACCACGTGTCAACTGCCATTTTAAAATGCCGAAATCTCTCCTGTTGTAAACCCTTTCAATGCGGGTGCCTAATTTTTACGCATAACGACACCAAAGCCCGGTGCCTTACATAATATGAGTTGACTGTATCCCTTTACCTTGTTATACCATACAAACCCGAGCAAGGAGGGGTGACACCATTGAAGGGGAACGATCATAAGAGCAAATTTTTGTTGACTCATCGTGAGCGCGAAGTATTTGAACTGCTCGTTCAGGACAAAACAACACGCGATATCGCCGGTCAGTTATTTATCAGCGAGAAGACGGTCCGGAACCATATTTCCAATGTAGTGTAGTTTGAAGCACGCAAATAACAGGTTGGTTATAAATTATGGTAAACTTGTCCTGCAAACAAATGACAAGGGGGCAGCATTCTTGG
>NZ_JACHXJ010000008.1 GCF_014192015.1 Paenibacillus rhizosphaerae
GCAAATGGTCAAGCGGATCGACGTGAACAAAGACGGAGAAACTCACGTACAGACATATATTTAGTCATGCGTGCTTGAAAACACGTTACGAATGTGATGCAAAAGTTAAACGTCAAAGGCCGTTCTCAGGCCGTTGTCGAGCTGATCAAGCTTGGGGAATTAAAAATCTGATCGAAGCCTCTCTTGCGACCTTGGCCTTCTGCAGGATGTCTTCCTTGACGGGAAGGCATGCGGGAGGTTCTTTATTTTGTTCACTTTCCATCTTATGCACGGATTTCGTTACATGAGAAAGGGTACCCTGTCGGGCACCCTTAGCAGATGGTTACTGTCTGATGATAAGAATGTCCTGAGGCGGTCTGCCGGTGCTTTGGATTTGGGAAATTTCGGCGTTCGTCAGGTTGCGTCCAACGAGGATGAAAGAAGACGTGACGTTGTTAAAGTTGAAATTGCCCAGGTTGGCTACATTTTGACTGCCGCGGAACACGCGGAAAGATCCCTGGAAATTAATCCGTGAGAACAAAACAAGCGTCACTTGATTGCTCTGCACCGTGTTTCTGAGCCGGAAGCTGGAGAGGACATTGTCGAAGCGGAAAGCTCCAAGGTCGCGGACCGCAACTCCACCGCGTCTGAACAAAATTCTGCGGCCCGTAAAATTAATGCCGGACCAAAGGGCAAGACGTACATCGCTGTTTGCCAAATATATCACTCCTTTTCTTAAGATTGATATATTCTATGCCGGCTTCACCAATTGGTATCGGACAGATGATAGCGTGCAAAAGTTTGATTTTTCATAGATTCATATTTTGTGGGCTCGTGGGGAGCGGGAAGGCCCAGCTAAGGAAAAAAATGCTATACCCAAACTTTATCGCTTCTTCAAAGTGAAGGCATGAGATAATGAGCGAGGCCATACCAAAACCATTTTTTGGAGGAATACATATTGTCAAACTCTACGATTCGCCGTTTTGGCAAGGAGGATTTTCCGGCGGCCGCGGCGCTGCTGAGCCTGATCTGGTCGGAATCCGTCACCGCCAAGCAGCTGCAGGACGAAGAGGAGAGCATTCCGCCGGGCCAGCTCCATTACGACGAAGAGGGGCGGCTGATGGGCTGGGACCGCCCGAAATGGGTCGCGGTGAGCGGGGAAGGAGAGGTCATCGGTTACGCCATCGCCTGGCGTGCGCCTTGGAACGAACCCGGCAATCTCCACGTCACCCTTGTCGTTCGTCCGGATGAGCGCGGCCGTGGAGCCGGCAGGGCACTGTCCCGGGAAGTACGCGAGTGGGCGGGTCAGGTTAAGGCTTCCCGTCTCGTTTGTTATATGAGGGAGAATGATGTGGAATCGCTGGTGTTTGCGGAGCGCCGGGGCTACCTGGTGGAACGTCACACCTTTGAATCCGTGCTGGACTTGTCGTCTTTTACCGATCAAGCTTTGCTGCCATGCATCCGCAGCGCCGAGGCAACCGGCATCTCGTTCGTGACGCTGAAGGGCGAGCCCGGCGAGGCACAGGAGCGGAAGCTTCATGAGCTGTACAAGATCACCCATCAGGACATTCCGGGATACAACGAGGATTTCCCCTGGTTTGAGGAATGGAGGAAATGGAGCATTAACCTGCCCGGCGTGCGGCCGGAGTATGTTCATATCGCCAAGGACGGGGACCGCTATGTCGGCGTCGTGACCCTGCAGCAGAACGAACAGACCCAGGCGATGTACCACCAGTTTAGGTGTGCTGCCCGAGTATAGGGGCCGGCGGATCGGGCTGGCGCTGAAGCTTCTAGCCATACAAACCGCACGCACTGCCGGTGCGCCGTATCTGCGAACCCACAACGATTCGCTGAACGGTCCCATGCTTCGCATCAACCGCGATCTGCTGGGGTTTCAGGCGGTTCCCGGAAACTTCAAAATGGTCTGTTCTCTGGATAAGGAACGGTCATAAAAACAGCAGCATAAACAACCCGATCACGATAAAAATCGAGCCGAGCACGATCGCAAGGAAGCCGCGGACCTGTTGGAGTTCCAGGTAGGACTCGCTGGGCTCCGCTTCTTCTTCCGTCTTCCAGCTTTCATTGATCCGCCATCCCATTCCCGGGTTCCGGCGGGTCATGATGCCGCCGCCTATCAGGATCAGCCCTAAAATGACCAGAACGAGGTCCATATCCATCAGCTCCTTTCTATATAGAACGTCTAAATGGAGCATGTCGTTCCAGAACATAAGAAATATGCAGCTTCATATCATTTTCCGCAATTCATAAGAAATCCCGGGAAATTAAACATGTTAGGATAAGGGCAGAATCAACGAATCCTTGAAATAACTTGGAGGAGGATAACCGTGGATACGAAAAACACAGCATTTCCGCAAATCGTTTCGGAGGAAGAGTGGATGGACGCGCGCGATAAGCTGCTCGTCAAAGAGAAGGAGCTTACCCGTGCGCTGGATGCGCTGGCCGCAGAGCGCCGCAGGCTGCCGATGGTACGGATCGGCAAAGATTATATTTTCGAGGGACCGGACGGTACAGTGCCGCTGCTTGAACTTTTCGAAGGACGCCGCCAGCTCATGGTGTACCACTTCATGATGGCTCCGGGCGCTAGTCAAGGCTGCACAGGCTGCTCCTCTTTTGTCGACAACATTGGTCACCTTGCCCACTTGAACGCCCGGGATACGACCTTTATTCTGGTCTCGCCCGCGCCCCTGTCACAGATCCAGCCGTTCAAAGACCGGATGGGCTGGCGTGTGCCCTGGTTCTCTTCGAACGGGAACAGATTCAACAATGACATGGGAGCTGGGGACGGATTTGGCTTGAGCGTCTTCCTACGCGATGGAGATGAGGTGTTCCGCACCTATTTCACGGCCTCACGCGGCGTCGACCGGATCCGCGCGGACTTCAACTTGCTCGACCTGACACCGTTTGGCCGCCAGGAAACCTGGGAAGATTCGCCTGAAGGATGGCCGCAAACCCAGCCTTACATCTGGTGGCGCCTCCATGACGACTACCGTTAATCCGTTTTGACGATACGCGATGCCGCTCTGCATTGGTTATTCACCAATGCTCCGTTTCGTGGCGACAGCGGAGGGATTCCACGCGTACCCATCCCGAACACGAAGTTACCTTCCGTCGGCTTCTAACCGATAAAATAAGGCAGCCCCTTCTCTTTCCCCGATTCGGAAGAGAAGGGGCTGCCTTGTGCTGTCTGCTGAGCCGATATCAGACCAGCTTCTTCAGCATCGCGTTGATCATGCCGGCATGCGATGCCTCGTGGCTGATGTTCATGACCAGCAGCTCGTCGATCGTCTCGGCTTTGGCAAAGTTGTCCGCTTTGGCCACAGGCTGATTTAGGTCGTCACCGAGCTGCTCTTGGAAGAAGCGAACCTGCTCGGTGAGCTGCGAGATCAGGGTATCCCACGCCGGTGCCTCGCCCTGCCAGTCCGCCGGTTTCGTCCCGGAAGCGAAATAAGGACGGTATTCGGCCGGAATGACGCCATCCTTGCCGCTGTACTGGAGCACGAGCACGTCGGATATGACCAGCAAATGCCCGAGATGCCAGTGGATATTGTTGTTGAATCCCTCGGGGACGATGTCCCGCTTGGATTCGGGCAGCGCAGATACCTTGTTGATGATGCCCATACGCACGCGTTCAATTTGGCCGAACAAATAAGGACTTCTCATATTGTACCTCCGTCGTTCTCCGATTATGATGTAACAGTAGTTATTGTAAATCTGCAAGGCTTGTCAGGCAACCCGCCGAACGTCCCGCTTCTACCAAACGACCCCTGTAGGGCACAGGGGATCCGCAAACAAGAGACCTGCCAGAGAAGGCCGCTCGTCCGCAGCCAGCATGCAAGCTGATTGGAATGAAATGAAAAAGTTTAAAAAATGCTTATCGGTTAAAAGCTATACCGGTAGCTTGTGACGAGTAAGGCAGTAAAGGAGTGTGCACCATGTACAAGGTGGTTCTGGTCAGACATGGGGAAAGCGAGTGGAACCGTGAAAACCGGTTCACCGGCTGGACGGACGTCGATTTGACGGACAAAGGGGTCCAGGAAGCGATCAAGGCCGGGCACCTGCTGCAGGACGTTCCCTACGAGATCGATATCGCATATACGTCCGTATTAAAGAGGGCGATCAAAACGCTGAATTATATTTTGGACGTCAACGACCTGTTATGGATTCCGATCCGCAAATCGTGGAAGCTGAACGAGCGGCATTACGGCGCGCTCCAGGGACTAAATAAAGAGGAGACGGCGAAGAAATACGGTGCGGAGCAGGTCATGCTGTGGCGCCGGAGCTTCGACGTGCCCCCGCTGCAGATTACGGCCGACGATGACCGCTACCCTCCTAAGGACAAGCGCTACGGCAACTTGACGAAACAGGAGATCCCGCTGGGAGAAAGCCTGAAGGATACGATCGCGCGCGTGCTCCCTTACTGGGAAGCGGAGATCGTGCCGCAGATCAAGGCGGGTAAGAAAGTGCTCGTCGTCGCGCACGGGAACAGCCTGCGGGCCTTGATGAAGGTGCTGGAAAATATCAGCGACGAGGATATCGTGGATTTGAACATCCCGACCGCAGTGCCGATTCTGTACGAACTGGACGACGATCTGAAGCCGCTGAACCGCCATTTTCTGGGGACACCGGAGCGCGTGCAGGAGAAAATCGACGTCGTCGCCAACCCGTCGAAAATTATGGAATAGAAGTGTAAGGCTTCGGATTCGGCACCAGCAGTAACCATTGGCATAAAGGAGTGATCTCTTGGGGAGGTGACTCCTTTGCCGTTTTTATGGTAGGTTAGTAATGCCGATAGTTTTAGATCGGGCACAGCTTTAGAAAGAAAGAGAAAGAAGGGAACGGCTTTGCCTTTTGTCAGATTTACAGGTTTTGAAAAGAATGTGGTGGAGACCGCCGCACCGGCCATTATCGAATGCATTTCGGGAATCGCCAACATTCCGGAAGAAATCGTCAAAATTGAGCTTTTACATGTGGAAAAAATCACAAACAGTCCCCGGTCCGTGGAAATTTTCATGTTCCCGCGCGAGGAAGAGAAGCATCATGCGATTGCCGAGAACATCAACCGGATCCTGGAGAACCTCGGATGCCCGCATACCCATATTTTCTATGTGCTGCTGAATCCGTCGCTGTATTATAAAGAGGGCCAGCCGCTGAAGCGGATACCGGCCAAGACACCTCCCGAAATCAGGCTGTAACAAAGCGCTCAGGAATAAATCTCTGTAAAGGAATTGGAATATAGCCCAATTACCGCTATAATCGTATGTAGATTACGGCATGAACCAAGTCTTCATTTATTCCAATCGATAAAGGAGCAGTTGAAACCATGGCAAAAACATTGATTTTCGGGCACAAAAACCCGGACACGGACACGATCACATCGGCGATCGTATACTCTTACCTCAAGAATAAGCTCGGCCACAATACGGAGCCGGTACGTTTGGGCGCCGTCAACGGGGAAACGCAGTTTGCACTGGATTATTTCAAAGCCGAGGCCCCTCGCCAAGTGGAAACCGTGGCTAACGAAGCTAGCGAGGTTATTCTCGTTGACCATAATGAGCGCCAGCAGAGCGCGAGCGACATCGATCAGGTGCGTGTGAGCGAGGTTATCGACCACCACCGCATCGCGAATTTCGAGACAAGCCATCCGCTGTACTACCGCGCTGAGCCTGTAGGCTGCACGGCAACGATCCTGAACAAATTGTTCAAGGAAAAAGGCGTTGAAGTTACGCCGCAAATCGCCGGACTGATGGTATCCGCGATCGTATCCGACACGCTCCTGCTGAAATCCCCGACCTGCACCGAGGAAGACGTAGCCGCTGTCCGCGAGCTCGCCGACATCGCCGGAGTCAACCTGGAGCAATACGGACTGGACATGCTTAAAGCGGGTGCGGATGTCAGCAGCAAGACGATTGCCGAGCTGATCTCCCTGGACGCCAAAGAATTCCAAATGGGCAGCAGCAAAGTGGAAATCGCCCAAGTGAACACCGTGGACCCTAACGACGTCCTGAACCGTCAGGCTGAACTGGAGGACGCCCTGAACGCGATCATCAGCGAGAAAGGTCTGGATCTGTTCGTATTTGTCGTAACGGATATTCTGAACAACGATTCCGTGGCGCTGGCCCTCGGCAAATCCGCTGCTGCGGTAGAAACGGCTTATAACGTGAAGCTTGAGAACAATACGGCTGTATTGAAGGGCGTTGTGTCGCGTAAATCGCAAATCGTTCCGGTGCTGACCGAAACGCTGAGCAAATAATGACATTGAACGGCTGAACAAAAAGCAGGCTGCTTCCTTGACATTGGGGGACGGCCTGCCTTTTCTTTTTTTAACCGAAATTCAAAAAACCTGTTCATCGCTGAACAGGTCTGTAGGATTAGCTTCTGTGTATCTGGGAGAAGGGATTGTGTTGCCAGTTAAGCTTCTTCGTCGTCTTCTTCATCTTCGGCTTCTTCGTCTTCGTCCTCATCCGCCTCTTCTACGAATTCGGATTCTTCCTCGTCTTCCGCCTCATCATCTTCTTCTTCGATGTCGTCGATTTGCTCTTCCTGTTCTGCTTCTTCGTCAGCCATCAAGATGTCCAGTTCCAAATGCTCCATATCTAATCCCTCCAATTTTTAAAACACTATGAATTAGTGCATTTTCACTATATCACTACTCAGGTGAAAGGTTTGTCGCAATATGGGCTCGTTTCCGCATTATTTTCCGCTATATTTCGGCAAAGGATGGCGGCTGTGGCCGCACCCGAATAATTAGGGACGGGACTTTTTATTGCAGGGGATCGACACCGGAGGGGTGGATGGATTAATCTGGATTCAATTCATTTTATATTCGGTTCAAGGGAGGAGACCTGTAGATGAGGCTGGAGACGAACAGGCTGGTTATTCGCGAGTTTACGCCGGAAGACTGGGAGAGTGTACACCGGTACGCATCAGATCCCGAAGTCACCCGTTATACCCTTTGGGGTCCCAATACTGAGGAAGAAACGAAGGATTATGTCGCTGGCATGATGGCCATGCAGCAGAAAGAGCCCAGGACTCATTACGAGTGGGCGGTGACCCGCAAAACGGACGGAGAGCTGATCGGCGGCTGTGGAATCAACGTCTCGGGCTCGAACGGAGAAATCGGCTACTGCTTCCATGCGGATCATTGGGGCCAAGGGTACGCTTCCGAATGCGCCAAAGCGATGCTGGAATTCGGCTTCCATCAGCTCGGAGTGCACCGGATTTACGCGACCTGCCGTCCGGAAAATATCGGATCCGAGCGGGTCATGCAGAAGATCGGCATGCAAAAGGAAGGGTATCTCCGTGAGCATATGCCGACGAACAAAGGAGGCTTCGCGAATTCCTGGCTGTACTCGATCCTGGCGCATGAATATGTGCCTGAGTCGTAAGCCGGACCGGTCCTATATCCGTCACATTCATACAATCCCGTGGCGCGTCGAATCCTATACCACATACGGCAGGCACAGGCTGCCGCAGGCTGGTTTCAATCGTCCCTTTTGAATGTAATGATGAATGGAACGACTCACACAGGAGGATGACGCAGAGGATGAGGGATTGGTATGAAAAAAGCTTTGGGGAGGATTACCTCCTGGTATATAAGCACCGGGACATTGAAGGGGCAGCCCGGGAGGTAAAGACGATGATCTCCTGGCTGGACCTGCCGCCAGGGGCGCAGGTGCTCGACTTGTGCTGCGGAACAGGCAGGCATTCCCTCGCACTGGTGGATGCTGGCTACCGCGTCACCGGGGTGGATCTCTCCGACGTGCTGCTGCGGGAAGCCCGGAAGCTGGACACGAAGGAGCGGGTGGAATGGCGGCAGGCCGATATGCGGGAGCTCCCGCTGGAAGGCGGGTTTGACGCGGTCGTCAATCTGTTTACTTCGTTCGGGTACTTCCGCGAGGACGGCGAGCAGCTCAAGGTGCTCCGGGAGATTCTCCGGATGCTGAAGCCCGGAGGCTGGTTTATTATCGATTTCATGAACTCCCCTCATGTCCGGAGCCACCTGGTTCCGGAATCGGAACGGGAGGAGGAGGGGCAGCGGATCGTGGAGAAGCGCCGAATCGACGGAGATTTTGTAATCAAGGACATCTCCATTTCGGATATGCACGACACCAAGGGCACAAGGGAGTATCATGAGCGGGTGAAGCTGTATACGCGTCCCCGGCTGGAGGCAATGCTGCAAGAGGCCGGGCTCATGACAGACGAAGTGTACGGCGGCTATAATGAAGAAGTGGAATACGACGAGGCCCGCTCACAGCGGATGATTTTCGTGGGTCGGCGCCCGCTGGAAGAAAAAGCATAAAAGAAAGAAGGACGGGGCATTGAAGATACCCGAGATTACGCAATATGAAGACGGCATCATCCAGATAAAGATTGCGATGTCGTACCCTTTGCGCTGGGTAAACAGCTATCTGCTGCGGGGGCCTTCAGGCGGGGTTACGGTGATCGATCCGGGACCGCGGACTACGGAGAATGAAGCTGCCTGGGACAAGGTATTGGATGAACTGGGCATCCCTTTCGGGAATATGGAGTCGGTCGTGCTTACGCACCATCATCCCGATCATTTGGGATTGTCAGGGTGGTTCCAGGAAAAGGCGGGCTGCCCGGTCCGGATGTCCGTGCGGGCGGCGGAGGAAATGCAGCGGATGTGGGGCGAGGCATCCACGATGAATGACGACCTGCCGCTATTGTTCCGGCGGCATGGCATGCCCGAGGCGTGGACAAGCCAGCTCCCCGCCCATTTGGAGAGCTTCTTCCCGCAGGTGGAGCCGCTGCCTTCGGCGCTGCCGCTGACCGAAGGGGAACCGCTGGAGATGGGCGGGCGGCGATGGATGCCCATCGAAACGTGGGGACATGCACCCGGCCATATGTCGCTGCTGCATGAGGAGAGCGGGGTCATGCTGTGCGGAGATGCGGTGCTGCCGCAGATCTCCCCGAACGTCAGCCTGCTGCCCGGAAGCGATCCCGAGCCGCTGCATTCGTTTCTGAACGGGCTCAGGAAGCTGCAGGGCTTTCAGGTAAAACGGGCCTATCCGGGGCACCGGAATCCGTTTGACCATGTTGAGGCCCGGCTTGAAGCGCTCCTGCAGCACCATGAAGAGCGGCTGGTCCGGGTGCTGGGACGGATTCAGGCAGGGCCGGCGACCGGCTTTGAGCTGTGCGCCGACCTGTTCGGCACCGCGCTCGGCATTCACCAGATGCGCTTCGCCATGTGCGAGACACTGGCGCATACGCAGGAGCTGGAGCGGCGCGGCCAGGTCAAGCAGGTGCCGGGCGATGACGGCATCATTCGATATGAGGCCGTTATATAGCGGCAGGAAGAGCGGGAAGGACGGCCAAGAGGCCGTCCTTGTTTGCGTTCGGGGCATTGCATCCGCCCGGCTTCGTACCATCTGTGTTATTTTCCTCGCCAAATGACAAGAGGAGGGCTGACGAATCAGCCCTCTCCCGATATGAAGATGATGTTTTTAGTGATCTTCGGGAAGCTGAACCTCATCCGGCTCGTCGCCCGTTTCCTTCTCCGCCTGCTTGCCGTGCGCGATCCGGCTGCTGGCCGCCGCGGCGACCGCGCCGACAATATCGTCCAGGAACGTATGGGTTTCCCCGGTGCTCTTGTCATTCAGGCGCTCCAGCACGCCGGGTTTGAGCTTATCGATATACCCGTAATTCGTAAAGCCGATGCTGCCGTATACGTTCACGATGGAAAAGGCCAGCACTTCGTCGACGCCATATAGACTCTCGTCATTTTCCAGCATGTCCTGCAGCGGGGAGAGCAGCTTGCCCTGCTCGGCCAGCATATCGAGCTGGATGCCGGTCAGTACCGCGTTTTGCACTTCGCGCTTGCTCAGCACTTTCTCCACGTTCAGGATGCATTCTTCCATCGTCAGGTTCGGGTAGTACTTTTTCTGCAGCAGCATGACGAGCTCGGCGATCTCCTCCACCCTCACGCCCCGGTGATGAAGCCATTCCCGCGTCGCTTCGGATACCTTTTTACTGTTTAAGCTGTATGGAATTTTTGCTTGCTTTGCCTCATTTGCTTCACTCATTACGTCACCCCGTCATCCAAGTAGTATGTAACTTCACGCACTTTGATTGTATGTTTTGCAGTATATCTTTGTCCAGTTATGCCCATTTTGACGCATCCTCAAGCAGCAGGGAAGGCGCAGGAACCTGTATAAAATTTAAATATGGACCGGCTGTTATTTTTTCGGAAAGGGGCTCGTATACATGGTAGTACAAACTGTACAAAATGATTAGGAGGAACCAGACTTATGACCAAGCTTAATAAAATTCGCGGCATTTCCGCCGCCGGATTGCTGGCCGTTCCCGTTATTCTGTCCGGCTGCGGTTTGTTCGGAACCCATTCGGCTTCGGAAGACCTTGATGCGCCGCCGAAGGCGGTCGAGGAGCAGATGCTCAATATGTCGGACGGCACTGGCACCACAGGCGCCAAGGCCGAGCTCACAGGCACCCCGACGACCGTCTATTTGGCGGACGGAAACGGAATGCTTGCACCCGTTACCCTCGGTCTGCCGGAAGTGAAGGATAAAACTTCGGTTCAGCTGTCGGTGGAAACGCTCGTTTCCGGCGGAGCTTATGCCAAATATATTCCGGAAGGCTTCACGGGTGTCCTGCCTGCGGGAACCGAGGTCAAGAAGGTCACGGTGGACAAGGATAACAAGCTGGCTGTTGTCGAGTTTAACAGTGCATTCACGAAATACAAAGCGCCGGATGAGCGCAAAATTCTCGAATCGCTGGCCTGGACTCTGACCGGTAATGCGGATGTGCAAAAGGTCCAGCTGTGGGTGGACGGCAAGAAGCTGTCGGAAATGCCGGTTGCGGGCACTCCGCTGGATCAGCCGCTCAGCCGCAGCATGGGCATTAATCTGGAAGTCGGGCAGGGGGCCACGCTGACGAATTCGTCGCCGGTCACCGTTTACTTCTCGGCGGCATCGCCGGCCGGTATCCAGTATTATGTTCCGGTAACGCGGCTTGTCAAACCGGGACAGGACGCGCTGCAGTCGGCACTCGCCGAATTGATCCGCGGTCCGCAGGAAACAGACGGCCTGGAACAAGTCATGACCGACGAAACGCAGCTGCAGTCCGTGAAGAAGGAGAAAGACGGCACGGTAACGGTATCCTTGAAGGAAGACATGTTCGCCGAAGGCGATGCGGTACCGACCGAAATGCTTCAGTCCGTCGTGCTGACGGTGGCGGAAAACGCGGGAAATCCCAAGGTCAAAATCGAGCTGAACGGGGAGTCCAAGGTCGTCGGTACCGACAATCTGGACTACAGCCAGCCGGTCACACGTCCCGACTATATTAACGAAATCCCGCTTTAAGGGCAGCTCAGGGTGTTTTTATCCCTCCATTTTGGTAAAATAAAGGTTGCTTAAACAGGATGCGAACGAAGTAGGAGGCAGAAATGATGAGATCAAACGGACGCAGCAGCCATCAGCTTAGGCCGATGAATTTGACAGTGAACGTAAACAAGTACGCGGAAGGCTCCGTGTTCATTGAAATGGGGGACACCAAAGTCCTTTGCACCGCCACGGTGGACGAGAAGGTTCCTCCTTTTTTGAAAGGACAGGGGAAAGGCTGGGTAACCGCGGAGTATTCGATGCTGCCCCGGGCTACGCAATCCCGCAACCAGCGGGAAGCCGCGCGCGGCAAACTCAGCGGACGTACGATGGAAATTCAGCGGCTGATCGGCAGAGCGCTACGCTCCGTTGTGAATTTGCAGGCGCTGGGCGAGCGGACCATTACGCTGGATTGCGACGTCATTCAAGCAGACGGGGGCACGCGCACGACGTCGATTACCGGCTCGTTCGTGGCGATGGCCATCGCGATCAACAAAATCGCCCAGCAGCATAAGCTGCCGGTGTTTCCGATCACCGACTTCCTGGCTTCGGTCAGTGTCGGGGTGGTCGGCGAGGAGCCGCGGCTCGATCTGAATTATGAGGAAGATTCGAAGGCGAAGGTGGATATGAACCTCGTCATGACCGGCAGCGGCGCGTTCGTCGAGCTGCAGGGAACCGGCGAGGAAAGCCCCTTCACGCGGCAGGAGCTCGATGAGCTCCTGAAGCTTGGGGAGCAGGGCATCCGCGAGCTGATCATCAAGCAGAAGGAAGCCCTTGGCCCGATTGCGCTGATGATCGGCTCAGGACAAGCCGGAAGAGAGGCCTAGCATGATTCCGGCGGGTGATACGATTATTGTGGCGACGAAGAACAAAGGGAAGGTCAAGGAGTTTGAGCATGCCTTCGCCCCGCTGGGCAAACAGGTGAAAAGCATGTTCGACTATCCCGGCATTCCGGATGTAGTGGAGGACGGGAGCACGTTTGCGGAGAACGCGCTGAAGAAAGCCAAAACCGTAGGCGATGCCCTCGGGCTTCCGGTGCTTGCCGACGATTCCGGCTTGTGCGTTGACGAGCTGGAAGGCCGTCCGGGCGTATACTCCGCCCGCTTTGCGGGCGAGCATGCCACGGATGAGCAGAACAACGAGAAGCTGCTGCAAATGCTGGAGGACAAAAAGATGGGCGCGGACGTTCAGGATTCGCTGCTCAGCCCGGCGAGCTTTGTCTGCACGCTGGTGCTGTACGATCCGGCAACGGGCGGCTTCACCGAGGCTTCCGGCTCGGTTCAGGGGTGGATCACCGCCGACCGCGCCGGCTCGGGCGGATTCGGGTACGACCCGCTTTTCTATCTTCCCGATTACGGGAAAACGATGGCGGAACTGACGATGGAGGAAAAGCAGGCGATCAGCCACCGGGGAGCGGCGCTCCGCAGCCTGATGGCCAAGCTGACTCCATCATAAATGTGATTCCGGTAAAGGCTGTTCCCTTGGATCAATCGGATCCAAGGGGGCGGCCTTTTAGCCGTGTCCAGCATTGCGCGTCCCCACACGGGAGTTCCCGCAAAGCAGCATCGATTACATCCAAGCAATGAACCCGCCTGCAGGGGGATTCATGCCTTGGACCCAATTTTGTGATCGCTTTCCGGCGGATTATGGTAGAATGGGCGTGCGCAAACTTTGAGAAATGAGGTGCTGATGTGAGCAACACAGCCAAACCGGAGATCGAGCTCCGGTTCATGTCGTATAACATCAAAAACGACTATGACAAGGAAGGCGAGAACACTTGGGACAGCCGGCGGGACCTGGTTGCCGGAATCGTCCGCTTCCACCGCGCCGACTTGGTCGGCATGCAGGAGGTGCTGCATAACCAGCTTACCGATCTTGAAGAACGTCTGCCGGAGTACGGCTGGATCGGAGCCGGCCGGGAGGACGGGAAGCAGGACGGCGAATACGCCTGCATCTTCTACCTGAAGCAAAGGTTGGAGCCGCAGGAGCATGGACATTTCTGGCTGTCCGAAGAGCCGGAGAAGCCGGGCAAATTGGGCTGGGACGCAGCCTGCACCCGGATGGTGACCTGGTGCCGGTTCCAGGATACATATACGGGAAAAGAATTTATCCATCTGAACACTCATTTTGACCACATCGGCGTGGAGGCGGTCAAGCAGAGCGCGCATTTGATCAAAAGCCGGATCCGGGACATGGTGGAAGAGGGCGCCGCGGTGCTGACCGGGGATTTCAACGTCACCAGCGATTCGGAAGCCTACCGCGTCCTCTGCGGCGAAGAAGAGGGCAGGGCTATGCTGCGTGATGCGGCGGTCAGCGCGGATTACCGGCATTTCGGCCCGGCGTTCACCTTCCAGGGCTTTGACTCCCGGGAAACGGCCGCGCGGCTGTTCCCTGCGTATTTGAACTCGGGCGTGGAGCATGGCCTCGAGTTCGAGAGCGCCATCGATTTTATTTTCGTGACCGGCGGGGTACGGGTGCGCAATTTTGGCGTGATCACCGATCACCGCCAGGGCCAAATGCCGTCCGACCATTTTCCGGTTGTCGCCGACCTGCTGGTATAGCAGGCGTTGGCCATACTAAGGTATTAGGATTTCCTATGTATTAGGATCTCCTAGGGATTAGCACTTGCTGTGTGTTGGCATTTATCAGTCAGGTCATTATATGGTTTCGGCCGCATCAGCAAAAAAACATCCGTTTGGCTTTGTCAGCTGCGGATGTTTTTGCATGGTTGCGCTTCTCTCTTTATCCGTTTAGCGTAGTTTTTCCGGACCCTGCGCCGGCCGTTTTGCCGTCATGGCGAACCATCGTCAGGACCATTAGGGCGATCAGCAGGCTGGCCGACGCGACGACAAACAGGGAGGCATAGCCGAACTGGTCGATGATCAGCCCCAGCAGCGGCGGCGAGGTGATCGCCGCCAGGGAGGACACAAGGTAGTACAGTCCGGTCCGGGTTCCGATGCTGGCTTCGCTTCCGGTCGATACGATGAACGGATAGGAATTAATATTGATGCACGCCCAGAAGATGCCTCCGAGGGCGAGCAGTACGCGGAGCGGTCCCACGGTTCCGATGAACGGCACGGCCGCGAACACGAGAAACAGGCCGGCGACGCCCATCAGAATGATCCGCTTCTTCCCGAATCGGTTGCCGAGCCAGCCGCTTGGGATGGCAAACAGGACGAAGAACAGCGAAAAGAAGGTCAGGGAGAAGGAAGCGGCGCTCTCCTGCAGTCCCATATGATGCTTGCCGTAAAGCGTAAACAACGATTCGACGCCCTGATACCCGACGAACCAGAAAAAGATCGCGATCAGCAGCAGCACCGTCGTCCGGTCCAGCTCGCCGCGCAGCTTGATCCGGCTTCCTTCCTGCGGCGCGGAGGAAGGTGTGGGGCCGCTTCCACGAACGGGTACGAAGCGGTACAGAATCCACAGCGACAGCAGGGTGATGACCGCCGCGGCGATAAACGGGAAGGAGCGGTTCTGGTTGTACAGCAGCGATCCGCCGGCAAACGCGAGAATACCGCCCACGCCGCCCATGAAGTTGATGACGCCGTTGGCTTTGGTCCGCTTCCCTTCCGGCATGATGTCCGGCATGAGTGCGATCGTCGGCGAGCGGTAGAGGCTCATCGCCAGGTTCATCAGCATCATGAACAGGACCAGCGTCAGCAGGCTGGTGTGAAAGGGGATCAGGATGACGAACAGCGCAGCGAGCGGCATCCCGATAAGGAGGTAGGGCATCCGCTTGCCGAAACGGGAGACGGTCCGGTCGCTCCGGTTACCGATCCATGGCTGCAGGAACAGGGCGAAATAGTTGTCGATGGTCATCATGAAGCCGATCCATGCGGCGCTTTTCAGGTACGGATCGAGAAAAAACGGAACAAACGCGTTGTACAGCGCCCAGGTGATGCTGATGCTGAAAAATCCGAAGCCAAGCAGCCAGGTCTTTTTCATGGACGACAAATCCTCCGTTTCGTGTTAGGGGTCATTTTCCACTATTATACAACAGCGGTGTATCCGGGAGCTTCATGCGATTGTAAAATTTATTTTAGGAAGGATATTCCTGCCGCGTGTCGTATTATGTTTCAGGACACCCCAAGTGGGAACATAATAGGAGGTTTTGTCATGTTGAAAGGAATTTCCGCATTGCTGTCTCCTGAGCTGTTGAAAATATTAAGCGAAATGGGGCACGGGGACGAGATCGTATTCGCCGACGGGAATTTCCCTTCCGCCAGTCTGGCTAAGCGGCTGGTTCGGGCGGACGGCCACGGCATTCCCGAACTGCTCCAGGCTGCGCTTGAACTGCTGCCCCTGAACAGGTACGTGGAGTACCCCGTCATGCTGATGCAGGTGGTGCCGGGAGATCCGGTGGAAACGCCGGTGTGGGAAGTATACCGCAAGATCGTGCATGAGACGGAAGGGGAAGACATCAAGTTCACCGAATTGGAACGTTTCGAATTTTATGAACGCGCGAAGAAAGCCTATGCGGTCGTGGCGACCGGAGAGCGTGCGTTGTACGGCAACCTGATTTTGTCCAAAGGGGTCATTTCTTAATGGAATGACAGATACGAAAGATCCAGATTCCTCACCCCCAAGCAAGTAAAAAACGGTGCTCACCTCGTCTAAGAGGAAGCACCGTTTTATTGTATTTTCTGACATGTCACGAAAACGTAACAAGCTTAGAGCTGGGGCATAATATCCGCCCAGACGGCATCGAGAATGCCCTGCATATCATCTTCGTCACTGTTGATGGCGATCACGGCCTCTTTGTCCGGGATGACGACGCAAAACTGTCCGTGCATGCCGTCGGCGCGGTATGCTCCATGCGTGCACAGCCAGAATTGGCCGCCGTAACCCGCGCCCCAGTCCGCCGTTCCCGGCGTATCGATTTGCTTTCGGGTAACCTCGCCGATCCATTCCTCCGGGATCAGCTGGACGCCCCGCCACCGCCCCTTCTGCAGCAGCAGCTGGCCGAACCGGCTCAGCTCTTCGCAGCGGATCCACAGCCCGGTGCAGCCGAGCGTAACGCCGAGCGGTGACGTGTCCCACCGGACATCCCGGATGCCGAGCGGCTCGAACAGCCGTGGCACTAAATAATCGCGCACGCTCTCCCCGACCGCAGCCTGAACCATGGCCGAGATCATAAACGTATCGCCGCTGCTGTACGTGAAGGTCTCTCCGGGCATCCGGTCCAAGGGCAGGGACAAATAGTATTTTGCCCAATCCTTCTCCTGCAGCGTTTCCCGCTCTTCCGCCCAGAGCGGCGGGGCATCATGGCCGGAGGCCATCCGGAGCAGATGACCGAGGGTCAGCTCTCCCGGAGGATAGGGCGAATCGGTCACCAACTTCCCGTAATCCGGAAAAAAATCGTTTAACCGCGCATCCAGCGTCAGCTTTCCTTCGGCAACCGCAAGTCCGACCGCCATGCTTGTAAAGGACTTGCTGACCGAATGCTGAAGCCGGCGGGCGTCGCCATCCCGGTCCCATTGCCCCAGCCGCTGCCCATGTTGCAGTACCCGGACGGATAAGACGTTCAGTTTTCTGCTGTTAATGTCATCGACAAAACTGTCAATTTGAAAAGTCATCGTTATGCCTTCCTTCCGCTTGATCCCAGTGGCTGAAACGGGCTACAGCATATGCCGCTTCCGGTCCCGCCGTCAGGAATCGGATGAATTCTATAGAAACGTTTCCACGTATTATCGTTAATCTTGAGATTATTACAGATTCCTTCCTCATGTCAACCCCATTTTGTAAGCGGTTACCGAGACTCTTTTGGTATAGATTTTGCCGCATTAACGTAAGCAAGATCAGGGATTTGCACAAAAATACAGCTCGCTGGGCCTTTGTAAAAAAGGTTGTTGACAGGTTTAGACAACCGGATTATGATGTTAATCGAAACGATTCGAAAAAATCGCTTTCATCGCTTTTGGCGCTCCTGCAGCATCCACCGATAACGTCTGACAAGGCTGAAATCGGATCGTGGACAGCGGGAATGCGAGGCGATCAGAAGGACCAATGACGGGCCGAAACTGTCCGTTATCGGCTCAGCCGGGCCGGCTTCCCGTAAGGGGGCTGCCGCTGACTAAGGCGGACAACTCGATAGAGCAGTCGAACTGAAGTGAAAGGGGTTACATATGGCGCATTTAACGATCGATACCGGCTCGCCCACGCTGCGGATGACGACCAGCATCCATGTGATCTCTCCGGTCGATACCGGCGTCCCTGCTTCAAGCACGCTGTACCTCCTGCATGGGGCGGGGGATAACGCCAGCACCTGGCATCGCCTGACGACCGTGGAAATGTTTGCGGCGAGGCACAGCTGCACGGTGATCATGCCGGAAGTTGGACGAAGCTATTATACCGACATGGTTTATGGACTGGATTATTTTACCTACATCACAGAGGAGCTCCCTGAGCTGTGCGGACGCCTGCTGCACTTAAATACCGATCCCGACAGCACGTTCGTGGCGGGATTGTCGATGGGCGGCTACGGAGCGCTCAAATGCGCGCTCACCTACCCGGAGCGGTATGCCAAAGCGGTATCTTTCTCGGGCGTGACCGACATCGCCCAGCGTCTCAACGATCCGGCGATGCCGGAAGGGATGCGCAGGGAGATGCAGGCCGTCTTCGGACCGGAGCTTGAGGTGAAGCCGGATCAGGATTTGTATGCGCTGTCCGCGAAATTGATCGACGAGGGCCGAAGGCTGCCGCCGGTGCTGTGCTGCTGCGGTTCGGAAGATCCGTTCGTGGCGATGAACCGGCAGTTTGCCGGCCGCATGGAGCACAGCCCGTTCGATTTCCGGTACGTTGAAGGACCGGGAACGCACGACTGGCTCTTTTGGGAAGAGCATTTGAAGACCGCTTTTGACTTTCTGTTTGAAGACAAGACCCAAGAATAGTGAGGAGATGCCAATTGAAACCCGCAGCCTTAGGGCCGAACAAAAATGCAAAGGAGCGTTCCAAAACCGGTAATCTGTTTACGGAAATTTGGAAGCACCGGATGACGTATACGCTGCTTATTCCCGGCATCATCTGGCTGATCCTGTTTGCTTATCTGCCGATGGGCGGCTTGTCGCTCGCATTTAAGCATTACAAAGCCAACATGGGAATTTGGGGCAGCCCTTGGGTCGGACTGGAGAACTTCAAGTATGTATTCCGCGACCCGACGTTTGCCCAAGCGGTGTGGAGAACACTGTACATCAACATTATCAAGCTGATCATCACCTTCCCGTTCCCGATTCTGCTGGCGCTCCTGCTGAACGAGCTCCGGATGCGGAAGACGAAGAAGCTGTTCCAGACGATTTTTACGTTTCCGCAGTTCCTGTCGTGGATCATTGTCTCGGGGATCGTGATCAACGTCCTTTCCTATGACGGTCTGCTGAACAGCGCACTGCAGCTTCTTGGACTTCCGACGATCAACTTCCTCGGCTCCGAGCCCATGTTCCTACCGATGCTGATTCTGACGGACATTTGGAAATCCACCGGATGGGGGGCCATCATCTTCCTGGCGGCCATTTCGGGGATCGACCAGGACCAATACGAATCGGCGCAGATCGACGGCGCTTCACGGATGCAGCAAATTTTCAAAATTACGCTGCCGAATATTTTGCCGACCGTCACGGTCATGTTCATTCTGAACGTGGGCGGCCTGATGTCCGCCGGCTTCGACCAGATCTTCAACTTGGCGAATGCAGCGACGCAGAATGTGTCCCAAGTGCTCGACGTGTACATTTACCGGATCACATTCCAGTCTTCGACGGACTTCTCGTTCTCGACGGCGGTCAGCTTGTTCCGTTCGCTCGTGAACATGATTCTGTTGCTTGCTGCGGACCGCGTGGCCAAACTCATGGGCGGAGACGGATTGTTCCGTTAGGAAAGGAGTGTTAGAGAGATGAGTACGCATGCTGAGAAACGGCATAAATACCGGGTCGGTAAAATGACGCTTCTCGATTACATCATGTTTATCGTGCTGATTGTGTTGGCTTTAATCATTTTGATTCCGTTCCTGAACGTGATCGCGATCTCCCTCGCCTCACAGAAGGAATATGCCGATAATCCGATGCTGCTGTGGCCGAAGCATCCGACGCTGGATGCCTACCGGGCGCTGTTCGAAGACGGCAGGCTGCTGACGGGCTTCTGGAACACCATTAAAATTCTGGTGGTCGGACTGCCGCTGAGCTTGTTCCTGACGAGCACGATGGCTTACGGCCTCAGCCGCAACAAGTTCCCGGGGAAAAAGATAATCTTCTTCCTCGTCCTGTTCACGATGATCTTTAACGGCGGGATTGTGCCGCTGTACCTGGTCATGAAATCGCTGCACCTCACCGGTTCCCTGTGGTCTGTCATCTTGGTAGGAAGCTTCAGTGCCTTCAATATGATCCTGATGATGAACTACTTCCAGGGCCTGCCGGAGTCCTTGATGGAATCCGCAAGGCTCGACGGGGCGGGCGAATGGCGTATCCTGTTCTCCGTCGTCCTTCCGCTCGCGGCGCCGATTATGGCGACCATTACGCTGTTCTACGGCGTGGCCTTCTGGAACGGATGGTATGATGCGATGATCTTCCTGCGAAAAGCGGAGATGCTTCCGCTGCAAAACGTCCTGCGGACCATTATCGTCGAATCGTCGACAAACGTTTCGAATGCGGCCAGCGTGGACGCCCTGAACAAATCCGGTTTCTCGACGGGAATGAAGATGGCTTCGGTCTTCGTATCGATGGTGCCGATCATGTGCTTCTTCCCGATGCTGCAAAAGCACTTCGCCAAAGGGGTGTTAACAGGGGCTATCAAGACCTGATACCACAATAGATTTTTTAACGAAAAAAATCTGATCAAAAAGAGGGGAAAAAACATGAACACCAAAAAGCTGTTCAAGCCGCTTCTAGCTGTCGCGCTGTCGGCGGCTATGCTGACGGTCACGGCCTGCGGGAAAGATTCGGCATCATCCGGCGGCAACGAAAAAGACGCAGACGGAAGCTACAAGGACAAACTGAAAATTTCCGTCGCGCAGACCACGGAAGTGAAAGACGGTGTGCTCGACAACGAGTTCCACAAGTACTGGATGGACAAATTCAACGTCGAGTGGGATTACAACTACGTGCAGTGGGATTCCTGGCCGGAAAAACTTCGCCTGTGGATCAACTCCGGCGACCTGCCTGACGTGGCCAGCTGGAACTATGTGCACGGCGATTTCATGAACTATGTCGATCAAGGCTTGCTCTACAAATTCCCGGATGACTGGAAAGAGCGCTGGCCGAATGTGGCGGCAGCCTACAAGCTGACCGGCCTCGGCGACAAGCTGGAAGAGCTGACAGGCGGCACTTACATTCTGCCGAAACCGGTGTACTTCCAAAACAAACCGGCCGATCCGCTTGTGAACCAAATCGGCGTCATTGCGATCCGCAAGGATTGGGCTAAAGCCGTCGGGTTTGAATTGAAGGACGCTTATACGACAAGCGAACTGATCCATTATGCGGAACTGGTCAAAGAGAAAGATCCAGGAAAGCTCGGTTCCAAGCTCGTCCCGATGTCTTACACCGCGGATGACGCCTTGACCAACATCATCATGGCCAACAGCGAGCATTCCCGCGTCGAATCGGCTTTCTACAGAGGAGAAGACGGCAAGTTCCATTGGGGACCGGCTGATCCGGAGACGCTGACCGGTCTGAAGCTGATGCAGAAAGCGTACAAAGAAGGCCTGCTCAATCCGGAATTCTATACCTGGAAAAACAACGAGGGCAGCGACAACTTTAGAGTCAAAGGCGTCGCTGCGATGATGTCCCTCGGCGGTCTGGCTTCGTACAGACAAGACATGGACAAGAACATGCAGAAGAACCTGGGCGTAAGCAGCGACGACCTCGTCCATACGGCGATCGTTCTGGGTGACGACGGCAAATACCGCAACCTGGAGCAGCCGAACTTCTGGTCTGCGCTCATCTTCTCGCCAAACATCAGTAAAGAGAAGTTCGAACGCATCATGGATATTATCGATTATTCGACAACCAAAGAAGGACAAATGCTCCTGAACATGGGCTTTGAGGGCAAAGATTGGAAGTACGACGAGAACAAAGAGCCGGTCAGCCTGCTTCCGGAAGGAACGACCCTGGAAGACAAATATCCGGCACGTTTTGAAGGATTGTATATTTTGGGCGACGACTTCAGTATTGTGAACCCTGCCATCAAGAAGGATTACCGCGACCGCGCTGTGGAGCTGTTCAAAGAGAAAGCCAAGCTGGGCAGCGAAGGCGGCAAGCTGGCAACCTACGACTGGGATGTGCAGCTGTACGATTCCAAAGCGAAGAGCCAGGCATCCTTCGATTACCAGAACGAGTATGCCAACCTGATCCTGCAAAGCGGCGATCTGGAAGCAAACTGGAAGAAGTGGGTACAAAGCAAGCAGTCCCTTGTTCAGCCGGTTCTGGATGAACTAAACAGCAAATTTGCCAAGTAACAAATCGTTCTGAAATCAGGATAAGAACTGAGCATGATACGCAGTCCGAGTCTAAGGAACCCGGTGTGCAGCACATTTGATGCAGCCGGGTTCTTCTCTTCCATGGTGGTGCCGGGCCGGGTTTCTTCTATTATATGTAGGCCGGCCTGGCCGCAGGGAGGGGAACAGGTAAGAGTTCTTCTGTAGATTATAGAATGCAAACGTATATCGATAGACGCTTTTCTTCATGAGGAATTTGCACAAAAGATAAGCGCCAAGGACGGGCTTCATCCTTGCTGCCCTTATCAGCCAGGTTTTGTGCAAGCTCCTGAGAAAGGAGAAAGGGTCTGAAAGAGCCGGACCCTTCATGTCCGGATGGCCTGAATCATCATACGACTTTGTTGTGGAGGGAATGGAATGGACAACCGGCAGTTAACCGAACTGTTGAATCAGATGACGCTGGAGGAGAAGATTGCGCAGCTGCTCCAGCTGACCGCCAATTTTCATGAAGGCGGCGACGGAGAAAGCCAAATTACCGGACCGCTTGAGGAAATGGGGATCACCGAATCGATGGTGACCGCTAGCGGCTCCGTTCTGGGGATATCGGGAGCGCAGTCGATCATCGACGTGCAGAAATCATATTTAAGCAAAAGCAGGCTCGGCATTCCGCTGATGTTTATGGCCGATGTGGTGCACGGCTTCAAAACGATCTTTCCGATCCCGCTGGCGATCGGATGCTCCTGGGATACGGAGCTGGCCGAGAAGAGCGCCGAAATCGCCGCGAGAGAATCGGCGGTGTCCGGCATTCACGTCACTTTTGCACCGATGGTCGATCTGGTGCGCGACCCGCGGTGGGGACGCGTCATGGAGACGACCGGCGAAGATCCGTACCTGAACAGCCTGTTTGCCCGCGCTTTTGTCCGCGGCTACCAAGGCGCGAGCCTGAAGGAGGAACCGGAGCGGCTGGCTGCCTGCGTGAAGCACTTCGCCGCATACGGCGCCCCCGAAGGGGGACGCGACTACAACACGGTCAACATGTCGGAACGCAATCTCCGGGAGCAGTATCTGCCGGCTTATAAAGCGGCGCTGGACGAAGGCTGCGAAATGGTCATGACGTCGTTCAATACCGTGGACGGCATTCCGGCTACCGGTAATGAGAAGCTGATGCGCGGCATCCTCCGCGATGAGTGGGGTTTTGACGGCATCCTGATCTCGGACTGGGCGTCGATCCGCGAAATGATCGCGCACGGAGCGGCGGAGGACGACTGCGAAGCCGCTTACCGGGCGATCCGGGCGGGCGTAGATATCGAGATGATGACCCCTTGCTACGTGCAGCATCTGCCGGGCCTCGTCGAGAGCGGACGCGTGGACGAAGCCTTGGTTGACGAAGCGGTGCTGCGCATATTGCGGCTGAAAGACAAGCTCGGGCTGTTCGACAATCCGCTGAGAGGCGCCGACCCGGAGCGCGAGCGCGAAGTGGTGTTCTGTCAGGATCATCGAAACGTTTCATACGAGCTGGCGGCCAAGTCGAGCGTCCTGCTGAAAAACGAAGGCGGCCTGCTGCCGCTTGCGCCTGGGAGAAAGGTTGCCCTGATCGGGCCGTTCGCCCAGAGCGACGACATCCTCGGCTGGTGGTCCTGCGTCGGCGTGAAGGAAGACGCCGTGAAGCTGGGAACCGCGCTGCAGGAAAGGCTGGCTGAGGGACAGCTGGTTATTGCCGAAGGCTCCGGCGTGGTCAGCGTGGATCAAGGGCAGATTGATGCTGCCATCGCCGCATCTCAAGAGGCAGACGTGATCGTGCTCGCCCTGGGCGAAGATTCGGCCATGAGCGGGGAGGGCGGATCCCGCACGAACATCCGCCTGCCGGAAGCCCAGCTGGAGCTGGTACGGCAGCTCAAGAAGACCGGCAAGCCGATGGCTGCGGTGATCTTCAACGGCCGTCCGCTGGATCTGCACGGAATCATTGACGAAGCGGACGCCGTCCTGGAAGCCTGGTTCCCGGGCAGTGAGGGCGGAGCCGCGATCGCCGACATTCTGATCGGACGCGTGAATCCTTCGGCGCGGCTGACGATGTCCTTCCCGCATTCGGTGGGTCAAATTCCGGTCTATTACAACCATTACAATACCGGCCGTCCGATGGATCCGGACAAAACGGAAGAGCGGTACGTGTCCAAATATATCGATAGTCCGAATGATCCACTGCTTCCGTTCGGATACGGCCTATCCTATACGACGTTTGAATACGGCAGCCTGAATTTATCCGGAAACGAGATGACGGCAGATCAGCCGCTTCAGGTCAGCGTGAACGTGACGAACACCGGGGACCGTGCAGGCATCGAAACGGTTCAGCTGTATATCCGCGACGTGGCCGGCGAGGTGGTCCGCCCGATGCGCGAGCTGAAAGGTTACACCCGCCTCGAGCTTGCTCCGGGAGAAAGTGCGGAAGCGGTCTTTACGATCACGGAGGAACAGCTCCGTTATCATCATTCCGACCTAACGCAAGCCAGCGATCCGGGAACGTTCCAGGTGTTTGTCGGTCCGAACAGCCGGGACAACCTTGCTGAGTCGTTCCGGCTGGTTTAATGAACAAGCCGCCATGCGCGTACACAAAGAACAGCCATGGCTAATGGAGAGAGCTGACCATCTAGACGATGCAGGATGAAAAATACTGTAAAAGCTGCCTCGAAGCCGTACCGGACAGGTTCCGGCCGGCTTCCGGGATAGGAGGATGAACAACCATGACAACCATTACGAATTCCAAGCTTCACGTCCAGGCCGGCGATCTGTCCTTTACGTTCTGGGAAAGCGGTGACCTGTTCCAGGCCATCAGCGGCAAGACGATGATCAACCAGCTGATGAGCAGCCCGCTCGACGGGGCCTTAAATAATCTGTATCTTCGCATCCATGACGATTCCGCTATCCGCTTCTACCCGCTGCTGGGCATCCGTTCGGACAGCCGGGTCAGCACAGGCGAGGGACGTCTCGTCTGGACGGGGGAAGCCGAAGGGGTGGCGTACAGCGTGACGTTTGCGCTCAGCCCGCTCGGCGTATGGTTCTGGGACGTCCGGGCGACCGGACAGGGCCACAAAATCGACGTCGTTTACGGCCAGGATATCGGGGACGCGGATCCGGGCGCCGTCCGCAGCAACGAGGCGTACCTGTCCCAATATATCGACCATACCGTTTTCGATGACAAAGACCACGGATATGTGGTGTGCTCGCGCCAAAACCAGCCGCAGGGCGGAGCGTTCCCTTACATACAGCAGGGTTCGCTGACGCGTGCCGCCGGGTACTCCACGGACGGCTTCCAGTTCTTCGGCCTGTCCTATAAAGAGACAAACGTGCCGGCATGTCTCAGCCAGCCTCAATTGGCGTGCGAGGTCTACCAATACGAGTTCGCCTACACGGCGCTTCAGTCCGAAGCGGTAACGCTGGACGGGGAAGCACGCTTCGTGTTCTACGGCTTGTTCAAGCCGGATCATGCGGCTGCGGTAACCGAGCTGGAATTCAAGGACGAGGTGCTGAAAGCCTGGGCTCAAGTGCAGGAGAGCCTGGCTGCCGCGGACGGTCCGCTGCACGAGCTGCCGCAGGTCCGCCTGAACCCGGAGATCGGCGAACCGATGCATACCCTTCCGCTCACCGCGGAAGAGCTCGAAGCCCTTTTCCCGGCAGCCGGAAGACAGGAAGAAGAAACCGAGAACGGACAGCTTCTGGCGTTCTTCACCGATACCTACGAGCATGTCGTGCTGAAGGAGAAGGAGCTGCGGGTGGAGCGTCCGCACGGACATATCCTGATGAGCGGCGGCAGCGTGAAGCTGGGGGCCAAAGTCGTGACGACGACTTCTTACATGTACGGCATTTTTAACTCCCATCTGGTGGTGGGCAATACCAACTTCAACAAAATGATGAGCAATGCCCGCAGTGCCCTGAACGTGCCGAAGACGGCAGGACAGCGGATTTACGTGAACATCGAAGGCGCGTACCGTCTCCTGACGATGCCGTCCCTGTTCGAGATCGGCTTCAACTACGTGCGCTGGTATTACAAAACGGCGGATGACATGCTGGTGATCACCAATTTCGCGGCGGCGGATGCGCCTGAAATACGCCTTCATGTGCGCTCGGAGAGCGGCAAAGCGTATCAATTTTTGGTGACCAGCCAGGTCACCATGGACGTCAATGAGTTCGAAGCGCCGGTCCGCATGACGGAATCGGCGGGGGTGCTGACGTTCCACGGCGCCCAGGACGCGCTCCGCAAGGAAGCCTATCCGCTCCTGAAATACACCATGCGGATCGACGGCGCCAAGGCGGCCGTTAGTGACGAAACGGCACTCACAAGCGGCGTTCAGGCTGGGGAAGCGTCGGTCGTGACGCTCAAGCTGGATGCTGCTGCGGAGTGGACTTTAACGATGCAGGGGCTGCTGGACGGAGAGGACCTTCCTGAGGCTAGCCGCAGGGCAGAGGATGAAATTGCGAAGCACCGTGAGTTCTTCCGGGACGTGATGAACGGATTCCGCTTAACCGGCGCGGATGGCACGGAAGGCAAGGACTTTTTTAAGGTGAATGCCCTGGCCTGGTGGTACACGCATAACATGCTGGTTCATTATTCGGTTCCGCATGGCTTGGAACAGTACGGAGGTGCGGCTTGGGGAACACGGGACGTTTGCCAGGGGCCGACCGAGTATTTTATGGCGACGCAAAAGTTTGAACAGGTCCGCGACATTCTGAAAATGGTGTACTCCCACCAATACGAAGACGACGGCAACTGGCCGCAGTGGTTTATGTTCGACAACTACTTCACGGTTCAGCAGGAGGAGAGCCACGGCGACATCATCGTATGGCCGCTGAAGGTGCTCAGCGATTACCTGCGGGCGACCGAAGACTTCGGCATTCTAGAGGAGAAGGTTCCGTATACGGTCAAGCACAAGTTCCATTTTACCGAAGAAACGGCCACGATTCTGGATCACGTGTACAAGGAGATCGGTTACATCCGCAGCCACTTCCTGCATGAGACCCATCTGTCCTCCTACGGGGATGGGGATTGGGACGATACGCTGCAGCCGGCCAACGCCCAGCTGAAGCAGTACATGGTCAGCAGCTGGACCGTCGCCCTGACGTACCAGACGATGACCCAACTGTCGGGCGCCCTGAAATCCGCCAAGCCGGAATTGGCTTCGGAGCTTCATGACATGGCGCGGGGAATCAAGCGTGATTACGAAAAATACATCCTCGAAACGGATGTCATTCCAGGGTTCCTCTACATGGAGAATCCGGCCGAAGTGAAGCTGATGCTCCATCCGACCGACGAGGAGACCGGCATTCAATACCGCCTGCTGCCGATGACCCGGAGCATGATTGCGGAGCTGCTGGATCCGGAGCGCGCGAAGGCCCATTATGAGCTGATCAAAGAAAAGCTCTTTTTCCCTGACGGCGTCCGTCTGATGAACCGTCCGGCCCAATATGCCGGCGGCGTCAGCACGCACTTCAAGCGGGCGGAGCAGGCGTCAAACTTCGGGCGCGAAGTGGGCCTGCAGTATGTCCACGCCCATATTCGCTTTATCGAAGCGATGGCGAAGCTCGGACATGCGGATGATGTATGGAACGGTCTGAACGTAATTAATCCGGTCGGGATCCGGAGCGTGGTGCCGAACGCCGAACTGCGTCAGAGCAACGCTTATTTCAGCAGCTCCGACGGCAAGTTCAACACGCGTTATGACGCGCAGGCGCATTTCGATGAGCTGCGCAGCGGCGGCGTGCAGGTGAAGGGCGGATGGCGTATCTACTCCAGCGGTCCTGGGATCTACATGAATCAGCTGATCTCGAACGCGCTGGGCATCCGCCAGGAACAGCAGGATCTCATCGTGGATCCGGTGCTGCCGAAGACGCTGGACGGACTGCGCTTTGACTTCCGTTACGACGGGCAGGATGTGGCCTTCATTTACCATTTGGACGGCACCGGCGAGCGCCGCGTGAAGCTGAACGGCCGGGAGCTGGAAGCTTCGGCGGTGAGCAATCCGTACCGCGAGGGCGGTCTGCGGATTTCGAAGGACGTGTTCGAGCAGGGAATGAAGCCGGACGGCCATAATGTGGTTGAGATTTTTATGTAGCAGTTTAAGGCGATCTTCACGGATCGCCCTTTTCCATGAGAACAGCAATATGGATAATTTTGGACCAGGAAATGGTTTGGTATGGGGGAGCGAGGAACATTGGTTAGTATTAAGGATATCGCTAAAAAAGCCGGGGTTTCCATATCGACGGTATCATATGCCCTGAACGGCAGCAGCAAGGTGACGGATGAAACCCGCTCAAAAATTTTGGCGATCGCCAAGGAACTGAACTATGTGCCGAACGCGGCCGCGAGATCGCTGAAGAAGCGGGAGTCCCGCATCATCGGGGTATTTCTGACCGATTTTAAAGGGGACGTATATGGCGACCTACTCGACGGAATGAAGGAAGTCTGCAACGCCCAGGGCTACGACCTGATCGTGTGCAGCGGCAAGCAGGCCCACCGGATGCTTCCGGAGCGGATGATCGACGGGGCCATTATTCTGGACCATGCGTTTACGAATGCCGAGCTGCTGAAATATGCCGAGCGAAACCACAAAATCGTCGTGCTGGACCGGGAGCTCGAGCATCCCAACATCAATCAGGTGCTGCTGGATAATAAGGCAGGGGCTACGCTGGCCACCGAATTTTTGGTCGAGCAGGGCCATAAGAAGATTTATGTCGTGACGGGACCTGATGACTCGTTTGACTCCATTCAGCGCATGAAGGCGGTCAAAATGGTTGCGGACCGCACGGAAGACGTAGAGTGGATCGAGATCCCCGGCGATTTCAAAAAAAGCGGAGGGGAACACGCTGCCGAACAAGTCATCGGGGAGTATACCGGCCCGGCTGCCGTGTTCTGCCTCAATGACGAGATGGCCATCGGTTTTTGCAACCGGCTCGCAGAGACCGATTACCGGATCGGGGAGCATGTGCATTTGATCGGCTTCGACAATATTGAGCTGACGAGCTACATGCAGCCGCGCCTGGCGACCATCAACTACTCCAAACGGAAATGGGGGGCGCTCGCGTCGGAACAGCTGATCAAGATTTTATCCGGTGAAGAAGTGGAGCATGAGCGCATCTACGTCACGCTGATCAAAGGGGAATCTGTCGGAAAAAGGGGCCGGCAGGTTAACGCGGGCTAAGATGAAGCGCGTATGCACAGCGGTAAACAAACAGAAGGGTATCCGGCTGAATAGAGCCTGTCGGATACCCTTTTTGCATGTTCATTTTACGTTAACGAATGGCCACATTGTAAGTTTTCAACCAGTTGTTGACCTGGGCCAGGTAAGCAAACAGCTGTGGTCCCGACATTAGCTGGCCGAACCAGGGCAGATTCGAGGACGCTTCAGGGGAAGCGGCGATCTCGAGAATTTTGTTCTTATCGATCAGTGGCAGGATCGGGGCAGACGGATCGTCCAGAATACCGAGCATCTGCTGCTTGACGGTGGCAAGGAAGTCCGGATTGTGGGTTTTCGGATATGGGCTCTTTTTGCGGTAGAGCACATCGTCCGGCAGCACGCCTTCCAGCGCCTTGCGCAAAATGCCCTTCTCCCGTCCGCCGGTCATTTTGATTTCCCAAGGGATATTCCACACGTACTGAACCAGCCGATGGTCGCAATAAGGCACGCGTACTTCGAGGCCGACGCCCATGCTCATGCGGTCCTTGCGGTCCAGCAGCGTCGGCATGAAACGGGTGATGTTCAGGTAGGACATCACCCGCATTTTGGCCTGCTGGCCGGTCTCGCCGCGCAGCTTGGGAACTTCCCGCACCGCATCGGCGTAACGGTCCCCGAGGTAATCCAGCGGCCGGATCCATTCGCGGATTTCGGGAGACAGCAGGCTGGCCCTCATGTCGGGTGCGACCGACCAAGGGAACGTGCCGGAATTGAGCATTTCCTCGCGGTGAAACCAGGGATAGCCGCCGAAAATTTCGTCGGCCGCTTCGCCCGAGACGGCCACCGTCGCGCCTTTTTTGATCTCACGGCAAAATAAGTACAGCGAGCCGTCTACGTCCGCCATACCGGGCAGGTCCCGGGTCAGGGTGGAGGCGTTCAGCGATTCCACGAGCTCGGGGGTATCAAATTCAATGTAATGGTGCTGCGTCCCGAGTTCCTCCACCATCCGCTGGATAAACGGAGCGTCGGCTCCCGGCTGGAAGGCATGCGATTTGAAATGCTTCTCATTGCCGACGTAATCAACTGAATAGGTGTGGACCTGCCCTTGGTTGGTCCGGTTATAATACTGAACGGCAAGGGCCGTCAAAGCGCTGGAATCCAGCCCTCCGGACAGCAGGGTGCAGACCGGAACGTCCGAAACCAGCTGCCGTTCCAGCGTATCCTGCAGCAGTTCGCGCAGTTTGGCCGCCGTTTCCTCCACGCTGTCTTCGTGGATGTGGCTGTCCAGACGCCAATAGGCGTAACTGCGCAGCCCGTCGCGGCTGAAGATCATCGCGTGGCCTGCCCGCAGCTCTTTCATGTCTTTATAGACGCCCTGTCCCGGCGTCCGCGCCGGGCCGATAATAAACACTTCGGCCAGTCCTTCCGGGCCGACCACAGGCTCCATCTTGGGATGCTGCAGCAGCGCTTTGGGCTCGGAACCGAATATCAGCGTGCCGTCGATGTAGGCGTAGAACAGGGGCTTAACGCCTAAACGGTCCCGAGCCATAAACACCTGCTCCCGGACGCTGTCCCAGATGGCAAAAGCAAAAATGCCATTGAACCGGTCCACGCAGGCCGGCCCCCACTCGATGTATGAAACCAAAAGAACTTCCGTATCGCAATGGGTCCGGAAGTGATGTCCTCTTTTGACCAATTCGCTCCGCAGCTCGGCCGCGTTATATAGCTCCCCGTTATAACAAATCGCGTACACGTCATCATCATCATGAACGATCATGGGCTGTGCGCCGTTTTCGGGGTCAATGACGCTCAGACGGCGGTGGCCGAAGGCGCATGGATTGGAGATCCAGGTTCCCGAGGCGTCCGGTCCGCGATCCGACATCGTTTCCGTCATTTTGACAAGGATCTGCGAATCCTGGGTTAAGTCGCCGCTCCATTGTATAAAACCGGTTATTCCGCACATGATGGGTCATCCTCTCTTTGTCGTTTGTCCACTCGCTGTCCTTTCTGTCTGCCAAAGTGATACAGTTATATGCCGAAACGGGGCATAAAATGTCTGTCCTTTAACGAAAACTATAGGAAAGGCAGTGTAAGAAAAACGTATCTGTCGACGCACTTCTACAGAAGACGGACCGCCTTTAGCGGATGTTTTTCTTGCGATCATGGAATGGTTCAGCTCCGCTGACAACTTATATAAATTTTTTTGATCTTCACAAAGGAGAGTAATGTGACATGGATAAGCAGCATTTTTATGTATCGGTACACGGCAGAAGCGTTCTCGCTGAACAAGGCGCCGCTCCTTACGAGCTGGTGATGTACTGCACGGTGGGACAGGCTAGGGAAGTGCAGCAGATGATGGAGGACATGCAGGAGCATGCCGAGGACTCCTTCCTGGCCTATACGTTTCCATGGCCGGATACGCCGGAGGATGACGTCAATTCGCAGTATACGCAAAGCCTGAACCAGCTGTACCGGAAAATTTATGAATACGGCACGGCGGAAACGCGCCAGCATCTGACGGAGAACAAAATGCTGGGTTATACTTGATTTCGGAATTCAGGCCGACCAGGGAGGGAAGCAGCTTGTATTATATTAAGGATGCCAAGGTGCGGCGGATGACGGAGCTGGACGGGGTCCGCTGCGCTGAAATCGGTGTGCTGCCCGGAGCGGTCGATGATCCCACGCTTTTGGCTTATGTAGCCGAGTCGTCACCGGGCTGCTACGACATGATCCGGCTGATCCGCAACGATGCCGACACAGAGCTCGACTGGTATGACAACAGTATGCATCAGGCATATACCGATGTGACGATGCAGGCGTTCGAAGGCGGCTTCTTTCTGACGGCGGATGAGGAGCGGGATCTGTTCCTGCGCGACCTGATCTCTTTTGGAAGCGTAGAGGAGGATCTGCGGAGCAGGTTCGCAAAGTAAACGCAGCCATTATTTAAGGAACATAGCCGGCAGCCTCCCGCCCCATACTATGGTTAGGGGAGGTGAGCTAAATGGCGGACTTCACGAACAAAAAAGGCAAGAGAAGCAAGTACGCCCGTCAAAACGCATTTGCGGGTGGTGTGACGAGCAGAAATTCGAGAAATTTGGCTGTGCCCCATAACCCAAGACGTTTTGGCAACCAGTAGCCTCCTTGAACCATGAACAAACCTCCGGGAATGCCCGGAGGTTTATTCAGCTGTTCTTAGCTGTTACGCATATTCGCGAAGCACCTGAATGCCTTTAACGATGTTATAGACGAATGTGCCGAAGTAAATGACGCAGAACAGCAAAATATAGCCCAGGATCGAGCCGGCATGATGGGCTGCCAAAGTAAAAAACAGCAGTGGTACGGCCGCGATGAACGGCAGCAGATGCGAAAGCAATGCGCGCTTGGCATGCCGGGCGACGTATTCGTCCCGAACGGCGATCCATACGATCACCGGCAGGATAAACGGGGCGAAAAATATGCTGAAGTAGGAAAGTGAAGATAACAACTGTCGCATGGGGAATGCTCCTTTACAACGGATTTTGTTTAGTTTGGCGATCCGAATACCGCAAGAAAAGCTGCCGCTACCTGCAGTCTGCTTACGTGGGCTGTCACCGATAGACGTTTTTTATAATGTTATTACCCATAGTATTTCCCGCCAATCGGTTTTCAAATTTTCCTCTTGAAAAATTGGCTAAATACGGTATAATAAATAACGCATTCGCTTTTTTTATTACATAGCAAGTCCCAGTAGCTCAGCTGGATAGAGCAACGGCCTTCTAAGCCGTCGGTCGGGGGTTCGAATCCCTCCTGGGACGTACAAGGAAAGCCCTCACTCGAGGGCTTTTTCTTTAGATTATAAGCAAGTGCAGCGAGAAGGGAGAGAGACCGGATGAATCAGGATATCAAAGTATCGCAATGGACCGCACTGCTGATCGAGCAGGCGAAGCGGGCCGGGATGTCCGGGGCCGCAATCGCCGAGGCAGTCAATAACAAGGACGCGGAGCCGTTTACCCAGGCTGGGCTCGAGGGCGAGCGTTATGCCAATCTGTTCGGCTACTCGGAGGAACACGGCGAGCCGCTGGCTCAGGCGGCGATGGAAGGCTACCGCATGACGTTTAACACGCGGAACGGGCTGAAAAATTGGCTGGTGCAGCGTTTTGGCCTGGACGAAGATAAGGACTTCGAGGTGGGCGAAGGCGTAATCCACGGGCTGCGGCTCACCTTGGAACAACTGGCAGCTTTGCAAAACGCACTGGCCGTAAATTGGGTGATTGCCGGATCGCGCGACCTTCCGGGCGGCATGGTGGAGTTGGATTTGTCCATCCGTGCCCTTCAATCCGCTTCTCAAGCTTAATTCGCTCTAAATAAGGCCATGCCGGTTAGCCGTGAATAAAAGGGGCTGTCCCATTTGTCGTGTTATACACGACGGTGGACAGCCCCTTTGTCATATAGCTTCAATCGCTCCTATTGAACGATTCCTGCTTAACTTACCTTGTTAACCACGCCCAGCTGTAAACGGTCCCGGCTAACTGATCAACATCAGGATAATCGAGGACAGTGACAGGCAGGCACTGAGCAAATAGATGAACACGACCGCCTGCTTCGGGCTCAGCCCCCAGGACAGCAGCCGGTAATGGAGCTGGCTTCGGTCGGCCTTGTACACCGGCTTGCCGTCACGATACCGTTTGATCACGACGTAAATATTATCGAAGATCGGCACGCCAAGCGCCAGCACAGGCACGAGAATGGAAATGACGGTCACCTGCTTAAAGGCCCCGTCCAGGGCGATGATGCCGAGCATAAACCCGATAAACGTCGCGCCTGCATCCCCCATGTAAATTTTGGCGGGCGGCTTGTTGTATCTCAGATAACCGAGCGTCACCCCGACCAGCAGCACCGCCATGATCGCGGAATGGGACTGGCCTTTGGCGATAGCAACGATAAACAGCGTCAAGGCCGAAATCGCGGCCACGCCTCCGGACAGCCCGTCCAGCCCGTCCATAAAATTAATGACCGTCGTGACGCCGAAGATCCACAGAATTGTCAGTATAAACTGCAGCCACTCCGGAAACACGACCATATGGCCGGCGAACGGAACGGTGATCCCTTCGAATGAAATCCCCGAATAGTACACGATCACCGCAGCGCCTACCTGCACGAGCGTTTTGGGTAGAGCGGCGAAATCCTTGCCTTTCGTCTTGTACCAGTCATCGATCATGCCGATGCCGAGGATGAGCAGCGAGCCGGCCACAATGCCGGCCATTTCTTTGTCCCAGTGTCCGGTGAGAACGATATAGGGAACCATAAAGCCGAGAAAGATGGCGATGCTTGCCAGATGCGGTACGGGTTCCTTATGTATTTTGCGATGGGTAGGCCGGTCGACGAAATCAACCCGGATCGCGAGCTTTCTTAAAGGAGGAATCAAAGCCAAAACGATAACAAGCGACACAATAAATCCAATTACATACACAATGGTCAGGCCTCCAATACTTAGCTTTACAGTTTGCTGTCGTTTCATCAGAAGTCTCTGGTCTGGATTACGGATACATTAAGATAGATTGAACTAAAGTTTCTTCTTGAAATTTTTGGTATCGCGGCTATCTAGGGCGTTTATTTCTTTAGTTCATTCAATATAGATGTAGCATTTGTATTTTTAACTAGAATAATCGCTATTTTTGCAAAATACAACGATAAAATATTTAACTTTTCCATAAAATTCCAATCGACCGCCTTTTACATTTCTAGTAGAGAATAGGTCTATAGCACTTATTCTAATAGAAGAAGGATGAGCCGATGTTGAAGAAAAATAAGATGTTTCAGGTACTGATGGCCTCGGGTCATCGGCAACACGGCACAGCTTGCCAAGTCCCTGTTTACGCCGTCTTCGGTTCTGACCAGCAACATCGTCATGCAGATTTCCAACGTGGAGTTTGACTCCACCTGGAATTACGCGCTGCACATGATGGCCTTCCTGGCCGCGGTGCTGGTCATCGTCGTCCTCCTGATGAACCTGCTGTTCCGCATTCCGCTGTGGATGAGCAACCGACGTCTAAAGAAATAGATCCTGCCCGTATCCATACCGGAATACGCCTTGAAACAAGGAAAAAAGGGCTGTCTTCCGGCAGAATGAATCTGCCGGCGGGACAGCCCTTTTAATTTGACTGAATTTAAGCGAAGCCGAACGCCTGCGATTACGGCAAGCCAAACTTAGGCTGAAGGCGGTCAGCATGTTTGCCCTTATCGGCCCGTGATGATATCCAGCTGTGCGGAAGTATCATACACCATCTGATAAGGGTCGGCGCTGTACGGAGTGAGCTCGGCCGTAACGGTATCGGTGTAGCCGATCTCGTTCAAGGCCCGCCGTACTTCGTTCCAGTTGACGCCGCCCGAGAGCAGCGGGACGAAGCCGTTCGGCCCGGCCGCCGGATTGAAGTCCTTCACGTGGACTTTGCGAATCCGCTCGCCCAGCGTCTGGATCCAATGCTCGGGATAGCCGAAGAGCAGCACGTTGCCGATGTCAAAGTAGGCTCCGGCCCAAGGCGATTCGAGCTCGTCGATATACCGCGCCATCTCCATCGGGGAGAGCAGAAATTTGTTCCAAACGTTCTCGATGCCGATGTGAACGCCGTGCTGTTCCGCCAGCGGAATGAGCTCCCGCAGTTCTTCCTGGCTGCGGGCATAGCATTCTTCATAGGTGACCGAAGGCGTCACCGCCCCGGGAACGACCAGCACGGTGTCCATCCCAAGCAGGGATGCCAGCTCCAGCTGCCGGGTGACGATCTCCCGTCCGCCGGCGCGCACATCCGGATCCGCCGCGGACAGCGGGGATTTCCACAGCATCCCGGTTGACAGGCTGCGCAGCTGAATGTGGTGACGGGAAGCCAGAGCCAGCACGGCCTCCGCCTCCTGGGCGGTGGTGTCCATGGTCAGCCCGGTTCCGCCGGACGGGTACAGATTCAGCTCGACGGCATCGTAACCCGCCTGCTCCGCATGAAGAAAAATCGTTTCGAGCGGGGTTCCCTCCGGAAAACCCCATTGATTTATTGACTTCAGCATCGCTTCATACACCCCTTTATCAGGTTTAGGTTCAGAGCTCTGCAGGCGAAACGGCGGTCAGGCGCTCCGCCGAGCGGTACGCGGCCAGGGCCACCTCGAGCGCCTTGAGCCCGTCGACGCCCGTCACGTTCGCCTCGGTCCTGCCTTCCGCGATCGAGGCTACAAAATCCCGGACCAGGCCGAAGTCCATATCGTCGCCCCAGAAGTGGTGCCGGTAGCCACGCTCCTCGCTGAATACGTTCAGCTTCTGTCCGAAGGCGTCGATCGTCAGGGTGCCGGCCGTTCCGACGATTTCCAGCGTCACGTCGCCCCAGGTAGGGAAGGAAGGATTCCGGGACCAGCTGCAGTCCAGCGTGGCAAAGACGCCGTTGTCAAATTCGATCGACAGGATTCCGCAGTCATCGATGGGGACAGCGGACATCAGCTGCCCGATTTCCGCGTACACCTCTTTCACCTCTGCGCCGGTGAACCAGCGCATGATATCGGCGACATGAACGGTATGGTCAATGACCGCTCCGCCGCCGGACAGAGCGGGGTCGACGAACCATCCGCCCGGATTTTGCCCGCGGTTGGTCCCCTTCATGGCGAGGATCCGGCCAAGCTTGCCTTCATCGATCATTTGTTTGGCCCGGATCACGGACCGGTTATACCGAACCGGAAAGGCCGTCTGCAGCATGACGCCGGCGGCTTTGCAGGCCTCGATCATGTCCCGGGCGTCCGCGGCATTGGTCGATATGGGCTTTTCGCATAGCACATGAACCCCCGCCTTCGCGGCCGCAAGGACATGCTCCTTATGGTTCGCGTTCTCCGATGTAACGACGATCCCGCTGAGGCCTTGGGACAGAAGCTCGGCATAATCCCCGTAATAGCTGGTGCCAAGGATGCCGGCGAACTTTTGACCCCGCTGCTCATCGGGATCGTAAATGCCGGCGAGCTCCACTCCTTCCAATTGAATCAGCGCTTTTGCATAACTGTAAGCGTGCATATGGGCAAAACTGACGATGCCGATTTTCATGAACCGATCACTCCTTTGCTGCTCAGGTCGGCTGCGCCGGCTCCCAGATCAACCGGCCGCCCGGTCTCCATCGATTTCAGCGCCGAGAGCGCAATACGGAGTGCCTCATAGGCGTCTTCCGCGGTTACGATCGGCTCTTCATCCTGCTCGATGCAATTCAGGAAATGGCGGAGCTCCTGAAAGTACGGGTTTTCCTCAACCGGACTTTCCGGGACGGGGACGCCGCCGCCTCCGCCTGCATGGCCGCCGCGCTGAAAAGACAGCAGCGGTTGATCCCGGGCGCTGTCATAGCCGATAATCCCCTGCGTGCCGGCGATCTCCAGGTTCATGGAGAAGCCTTCATGCGACCAGGTTCCCTCGACGTGGGCGATTGCGCCGCTTTGAAAGCGAAGGGTCACGAGTGAATAGTCCAGCTGGGCGTGAACCCTCCCATGGAGTCCCTTGGCATACACGCGTTCCACTTCGCCGAAGCACCAGCGAAGGAAATCGAAATCGTGGATCATGGCGTCAAGCGTAATGCCGCCGCTGGCCCCGAAATCGCTGTACCAATGCTGCCAGCCGATCGGATACCCCCCGCCGCGGCCCGCGCGGATGACGGCCGGATTGCCGATGACGCCATCATCCAGCAGCCGCTTGGCATGCGCGTATTCGTGGAAGAAGCGGAGGACATGCCCGACGAACAGCCGGACGCCACGCGAACGGCAGTGGTCGATCATTTCCCGGGCGTCGGCCAGACTGCGCGCCAGCGGTTTCTCGCAGATGACATGCTTGCCGTCGTCGGCCGCCTGAAGAACATGCTTCTTGTGAAGCGGCGTCGGCAGGCAAACATCGACGACATCGACGCGGTCAAGCGCTTCCATCGCCTTTGCATAGGAAGTGAACGAAGAGGTGCCGCATGCCTCGGCCACCCGTGCTCCCTTGCCGGCGTCGGTGTCGACGATACCGGCCAAGTACGCATTCGGCATATCGGCATAGGCTGCGGCATGGGTGCTCCCCATTGCCCCGGCGCCTATAACGAGAACGTGAATCATAACGGTTTTCAACTCCTTTTTTGATGGACCGGTTACACTTGTAAAAGGTCTATTCGTTTCCTTATCCTTTGATGCCATTCATGGCGATTCCTTCTATAAAATAGCGCTGCAGGAAAATGAACAGGATGATAATCGGCAGCGTAGCCATGACGGCTCCGGCCATCAGCAGCGGATAATCGGTCGAATGCTGACCCTGGAAGGAAGAGATGCCGATCGATAGCACGCGCATATCCTCCGAGCTGGTCATGATGAGCGGCCACAGCAGGTCGTTCCATGCTGCCAGAATCGTAAAGATGGCCAAGGAGACGAGCGCGGACTTGGACAGCGGCAGATAAATATTCCAATAAATCCGGAAATAGCTGCAGCCGTCGATTTTGGCCGCTTCCTCCAGATCCTTCGGCAGCGTCATGAAGAATTGCCTCAGTAAAAAGGTGCCGAAGGCGCTGAATATGCCGGGGATAATCAGGACATAGAACGTATCCAGCCAATTCAGCTGCCGCATGATAACAAAGCTCGGGATCATGACGACCTGGGAAGGCACCATGAGCACAGCCAGCAGGGCGAGAAAAATGACGTTTTTCCCCGGGAATTTCAGGCAGGCGAAGGAGTATGCGGCCAGGGAACACAGCAGCAGCTGTCCGGCCGTGCGGCCCAGCGTAACCAGAATCGTATTGAGGTAATAAGTGCCGAAATCAATGGTGGTCAGCACCTTGGCGTAATTTTCAAAATGCCATTCCGACGGCAGCAGCGTAGGGGGCACCTTCATGGAATCCGCAAAGGACTTAAACGATGTGGACAGCATCCAGACAAAAGGGGTCACCATCAGGACGGCTCCCGCGATCAGCAGAATATGAACGGCGAGCCGTCTTCCGCGGTCGGAAGTTGGGGTTATCATGACAGCCTCTCCTCCTTATGAAGGTTATTGATAATGAACCCAGCGTTTTTGGAAATACATCTGAAACGCGGTGATGATCAGGATGACGATAAACAGGATGAACGCCTCCGCCGAAGCGTAGCCCATGTTGAAGTACTTGAAGCCGTCCTCCCAAATGCTGTACACGACGGTGCGGGTGGAATCGAGCAGGGAGGTCTGCTGACCCATCATGATGAAGACGAGGTCGAAGACCTGGAAAGAGTTGATGAAGGACATGACGAGCACGAAAAACAAGCTCGGTGTCAGCAGCGGCAGCGTAATCCGGAAAAAGCGGTAGAACGTGCCGGCGCCGTCCAGCGACGCCGCTTCGTAATAGCTCGACGGAATTCCCTGCAGCCCCGACAGCAGGATGACGGCATTGTATCCGACGCTGGTCCACACGCTGACAATGACGATCGACATGAGCGCAAATTTCTCATCGAACAGCCAATTCGGCTGGGGCAGATGCATTGCCCCGAGCACGTAATTAATCAGGCCGAACTCGGAATTATACAGCCATTTCCACACCATCCCGACCGCGATCGGCATGGTGATGACCGGGATGAAATAGAACGTGCGGTACACGACCATCCCTTTGATTTGCTGATTGAGCAGCACGGCGAGCAGCGTGGCAAAGACGATGGACAGCGGGACGGTCGCGACGGTATAGAGCAGCGTATTCAGCAGGGACCGCGTGAACTTCTCGTCCTGCATCAGCTGGGTGAAATTGTCGATCCCGTTGAACGCCGGAGCGGACATGCCGTCCCAGTTCGTAAACGACAGAATCAGGGATGCGGCGGAAGGCACCATATAAAAGAGGGCCAGACCCAATGCGACGGGGAGGATAAATACGTAACCCCAGACCGCTTCCCGGATGGCCAGCTTGGAAGTTTTCCGTTTCCGGCCTGCAGGCAGGTTCGGGTCTTTCGACTTGACGGCCAGCGGCGTATTCACCGGCAGCACCATCCTTTCTCTTGAAGTTAAGTGGATGCAAGCATACGACTTTTCTTTAATCCTTCTTCTCTTCCGCGAGAATCTCGTTCATTTTATCAGCCACCGTCTTCAGCGCTTCCTCAAAGGATTTTTTTCCGAGGAAAGCGTCCTGAAGCTCCTTGGTCTCCACGTCCTGCCATTCGGCCGTCCGCTCGGACACCGGATACGGCACGGCAAAGTCCAGACTGTCCACGAATACCTTGAGGTCAAGGGATGGGATCGACTTCAGCCAGCCTTCCTCCGTTCCTTTATAGGCGGGAATGCTGAAGCCCGATTCGGCCAGGTACTGCTCGCCTTCTTTGCCGGAAAGCACCTGAATCAGGTCCCATGCTTCCTGTTGATGCTTCGTTTTTTCGTTCATCGTCCAGCTCAGGCCGTGGACGATCGTCGCTTTCTGCTTGCCTGCGGGCAGCGGGGCAACCCCCAGCTTGTCTCCCAGCAATTTGTACAGCTCGGGAGCGCTGACGGAAATGGCGGGGAACATGGCGGCTTTGCCGGAGCCGAACAGCTGGAGCGGCTTGGTCTCAAGCTGCTGCTGGGCGTTCGGGGAATAGCCCTGGTCCATCAGCTTTTTCTCCCACTGAAAAGCGGACAGCGCTTCGGGTGAATCGAAGCCGGATTTCGTTTTATCTTCGGAGATAATGTAACCGCCGGCCTGATGGATCAGATCGTAATATCCAGACTGGCTGTCGATCAAGGCTGTGTAGCCGTACACGCCGTTCTGCTTGTCCGTCAGCTTGGCGGCATTCTGCTCGACCGTATCCCATGTCCAGCTGCCGTCCGGGTAAGACACGCCGGCTTTGTCGAAAAGTTCTTTATTGTAGTAGAGTCCCACCGCATCGAGGAAATAAGGAAGTCCATAGAGATGATCGTTGTAGGTGTACAAATTTACGAGGGCGTCCGTGTAAACGGAGGTGTCGAGCTTGCTTTCATCAATAAGCGGCTGCAGATCCTTGATCCAGCCTTTGGATGCATAAGCGTAGAAGTTGGGGCCGTTCATCCAGAAAACGTCAGGCCCGCTGTTGCCGGCGAGGCTTGTTTTCAATTTGGTCCAATAATCGGCCCAAGGGGTGTATGTTACTTTGACTTCCACATCGGGGTGGTTTTTCTTGTACAGCTCAATCGATTTGTTGACGGTGTCCTTCACGTTCTCATCCCACAGAGCCACGTTGATTACTTTTTTGCCGCCGGCTTCTCCGGAAGAGCCGCCGCAGCCCGTCAATACAGCAGTAAACAGAAACAGGAACACGAGGATGATCGACATTTTTCTAGCCATTCCAATAACCTCCTCTAAATATGGTTCTTGCACTCATTCTTTGATCTGCCGCAGTTTCTATGATGTACGAATCTTCCCCCCTTATCTCGCGAAAATCCATTCGCCATACTTATTCCAATAGTCAAAATAAGTAGATGCCGACTGACCATTCAATGTAAGCTATCAGGAAAAGAATGGCATCTATTTGCGTAAGATTATATATTTGGTGATTGTTATTTTCAATAGTTTGATAAATATTTGCATAAAAACTTTTGATCGGCAGGAAAAGGGCGTTTTCAAGTGGAAAGTATCGGTTTCCGCATATTTTGGTCATTGGAATATGTTACATGGAATGGAGCATTGGGAACTGTATTTTAGAGCAAATATGGAATAACATGGAATATAGTGATGCATTTTGACGAAGAAAGGGGAAGATGGTTGAAAACGATGAGAAAAGGCGATTGGAAACTGATTCAGGAGCTGAACCGGTCGATCATTTTAAATAAAATTCGCCTGGATGGTCCGATTTCCCGGATCGAGCTGGCTAAAGGAAACCGAATTAGCCCTTCCACCGTAGCTGCGGCGGTGCAGGAGCTGATCCGGGAAGGCTATGTGACCGAAATCGGCAGGGGAGAGTCCAGCGGCGGGCGCAAGCCCATTTTGCTGCAATTTGCGCCGGATAACCATTTTTTGTTTGCCGCATCGATCTCGAACACGGTCATTGAAGTTGCCCAATTGAACCTGGAGGCGAGCATCCTGCGCAAAGCATCCGCCCCGGTCGGAATGCGGCAGGGAGAAGGCGTCATTGAACTGATGCTTGGCATGATCGACCGATTCGTCACCGAAACCGGCAGCATGGACCCGTGCATCGGCATTGCCGTCACGACACCGGGCGTGGTCAATGTGGAGCAGGGGGTTGTCTACTATAATTCCAAGCTTCGCCTGAACGACGTCCCGGTCAAGCAAATCGTGGAAAGCCGTTATGGGATTAAAACATGGGTCGAGAACGATACCAACTCGCTCGTGCTTGCGGAACGAAGGTTCGGGAGCTACAGCTCTTTTGCCAATCTGATCTATATTATGGTCGGCAATGGGATTGGGGCAGGCATCCTTGTCAACGACATGATCCTCCGGGGGAAACTGGGGGGAGCGGGCGAGTTCGGCCATACAAGCGTCAACCGGAGCGGAATCCGCTGCGAATGCGGAAACGTCGGCTGCCTGGAGAACTCGGTCAGCTGGCCTGCGGTGCACTCCCGAATGATGGCGGCGATGGCCTCGGGTCGGCAGACGCTCATCCACGATCTGACAGGCGGAGACTTCAGCCGGATCGGGCCTGCGGTGTATAAAGAGGCACTGTCCAGACAGGATCGGCTGGCCATGGACATCACTGAGGAGATCGCCGAGCATCTGGGTGCAGGCATCGTCAACCTGGTGAACCTCTTCAATCCGGAAGCGATCGTGTTAGGCGGGAATGTGGCTCAGGACAATCCCATTTTGCTCCATAAGGTTGAGGAGCATATTTCCAGGTACGCGATGCGTATTTTGAAGGACGATCTGGTCGTGGGGCAGTCTTCGCTCGGGGATGACGGCAAATTGATGGGTGCGGCCGCTGTCGTGCTGCAGGATCTGTTTCAGTTTTCATTAACTTAGCCTTAATCCTCTGCCTCATACATAAACATGGTTGATGGAAAACGGTTCTAGCAGTAAAATAAGGCAGCGGTTCCCGAAGGAATTCCGTTAACATCTTTTGCAACCGGCAGAGAAAGGTTTGATATGGTGACGAAGGTAAATGCAATCATGCAGAGGCTGCGTCCTCTCGCCCCACTAGTACTAATGCTCATTTTTCCCGTTCTGGGGTCGATTTACCAGCTGGTGAACCACCCGAATGCCCGCGTGTACTCCCTTGTCACACAAGCGGACCTGGCTGTTCCATTTATTAAATATTTTGCGCTCCCTTACAGCGTATGGATCTTCTATATCTATGCCTGCCTGGTCTACCTGTTCTTTAAGGACCGGAATTTATATTACCGGGGCATTATACTGTACACGGTATGCGCAATGACATGCTACGGCATTTATCTTGTGTTTCAAACGACGGTGCCAAGGCCGGTCGTTACCGGCAGCGATCCGTTCAGTGAGCTTGTCCGATTTATTTATAAACGGGATCAGCCCTATAACTGTTTTCCGAGCATTCACTGTTTCTCGAGTTACATGGTCATGCGTCTCTTTCTGACAAGCAAGGCCCGGAACCGCGTGATCATGATTTTCGTCAGCACGATGTCGATCCTCATCATCGCCTCGACGCAGTTCGTGAAGCAGCATGTCCTCTGGGACGCCGTTTCAGCGATCGCGATGGTTGAAATCTACCACTTCGTGATCTATGTCCTGCCCGGTGCACTCCGCAGCCGGGAGAAAGTACGGCAGCGGAAGGAACTTCAAGCATAAGGCAGCATGCTCTAACAGAGCCCGGCTGCACCGGATCGGCAGTCTTCCAAGTGAAGGCTGCCGTTGCTGCGTTTCAGGGTCTCTCATGGCGCATAAACGAAAAAAAATGTGCGGGAAACCAAAGTTCGTGTTACAATGAACCAAACATCCTATGTTTGGAGGTATTCGTCATGAACTTGCAGCGTCCAACGCGTTCGACGCTTGTCGAGCAGGTCGCTTCCCAACTGGAGAAGCTGATTGAGGAAGGGCAGTGGCCCATTGGGGAACGCATTCCTCCGGAACCGGAGCTGGTGGAGAAGCTGGGTGTCAGCCGAAATACGATCCGTGAGGCGATCCGAGCCCTGATTCATGCGGGTCTGCTCCGGACACGGCAGGGGGACGGGACGTACGTCGTCGCGTCGAGCAGCCTCGGGCCTGTTCTTCAGCGGCGGATGGAGCGCTCCAAGCTGAGCGAGACGCTGGAGGTTCGCGCTGCGCTGGAGCAGGAGGCCGCCCGGCTTGCCGCCCGGCGGAGCACGGCGAATGATATCAAGCAGATCCGGCTTACGCTTGCGGCATGCAGCGCCGCAGAACAGTCCGGAGATATGGAAGCTTACATCATCGCGGATTTGGCCTTTCACAAGCAGGTGATCTCTGCAGCACATAACCGGCTGCTCAGCGATTTGTATGACAGCATTAGCGAATCCGTGACGAATTCCCTCTCGCTGGGCAGCTTGCGCTGGGATTTGGTGCTTGTGCACAGCCGGCTCAATGAGCGTCTGCTTGAAGCCATTATCCGCCGGGATGCGGCGGAGGCGGGCGAAATTGTCCGATCGTATATCCAGGCATCCCAGGATGCCTTGCTTGATTTGTCTGAAGGAGGAAATACAGAACATCATGAATAAAACGTATGAAATGTCTACGCAGCCGGCGGAGAATCCCCAGGTTTCCACGGGGATGAAGGCGCTGCTGCTGGTTCTTGGAATTATTCTGATCGCGACGACGCTGCGGGCGCCGATCACTTCGGTGGGGCCGCTCGTTGAAACGATCCGGCTCGATACGGGAATGTCGCATACCCTTGCGGGGCTGCTGACGACGTTCCCGCTGCTGGCTTTTGCCGTCGTCTCCCCGATTGCTCCGAAGCTGGCCCGGAGATGGGGCATGGAGAAGACGCTGTTTAGCGGAGTGGCCGCCGTAACGCTGGGCATTGCCCTGCGGTTCGTACCATCGGTTGCCGCTTTATTTGCCGGCACGATCCTGCTCGGCCTCGGCATCGCGGTCAGCAATGTGCTGCTGCCGAGCCTGATTAAGCGGGATTTTCCGCTGCGGGTGGGCGTCATGACGGGAATCTATTCCGTTTCGATGAACATCTTTGCGGCCATCGCCTCCGGCGTCAGCCTCCCGGTGTCGAATCATCTCGCTTCCGGCTGGCGGGGGTCCCTGCTCATCTGGGGGATCCTGTCGTTGATCGCGCTCTTCGTCTGGCTGCCGCAGCTCCGGTACCGGCATCGGACCGGCGAGGTGCGGATTTCGTCGAAAAGCAGCATCTGGCGCTCGAAACTGGCGTGGCAGGTCACGATTGTTATGGGTTTGCAATCATTCGTGTTTTATTCGATCGTGTCCTGGCTGCCTGAAATTTTGACCGACCGGGGCATGAGCGGCTCGACGGCTGGCTGGATGCTGTCGCTGATGCAATTTTTCAGCGTGCCGGTCACGTTCTTCGTGCCGATTCTGGCGGGACGCTTCCAGAATCAGCGCGGACTGGTCGTCGGCACGTTTCTCTGCTTTGTTCTGGGCTTCGTGCTTCTGCTTAGCGGATGGAATGCGATCGTTCCGGTCGCGGTCGTATTGGTTGGCGTCGGCACCGGTGCGGCCTTCGGCCTCGTTACGATGTTCTTTATGCTCCGCACCCGCCGGACGGAACAGGCTGCGGAATTGTCCGGTATGGCTCAGTCGATCGGGTACCTGCTGGCCGCTGTAGGACCTATGCTGATTGGCCTTGTCCATGATCTGACCGGAAGCTGGACAGCGGCGATCTTGGTCCTGCTGATCGTAGCCATCGTCTATATGCTTGCCGGCTGGGGTGCCGGAAACAATACTTACATTGAAGAATAAAGCAAACAACCTCCGCCGGAAGGGCGGAGGTTGTTTGCATTTTTCTTGAGACGGGCCGTTACAAATAAATGCCGCTGCTGAAGCCCCTAATGTACATGGAAGGCTTTCTCCGGGAGCTGCGGCGCATCATAAGAATGCGGGACTTGCTGACGCTGCCGGCCGCAGATTTGTGCCGGGAGTGCTGGGACGCTTTTCTCCGCTTCCTCATGATGACCCTTTCACTCCGTTCCCTTTCGCTCCGGTGGCGGGAGGATGGTTTTCTTGGCGAGAGCTTGCGGGTTTTGCGCTTCATATGCAGATGCCGGGCTTTTCTGTCCGTGCTTCTTCTGATGGGCGCCGGGAGTATTGGCTCATTGCTCCATGGCGTTAGTCTTAGATTATCCTGATAGAGGGTATATCCTGGGGATAGCGGGTCCCAGCACTTCATGTCACCGGCAAAGTGAACGATTTTTTGCTGGAGATCCACTTCGGCCCCCGGGACGTAAAACCAGTTGAACCGTTGATCCAGCAGCAGGCAGTTTCCCCCGAATACGTGGTTCAGGCAGTCCTGGTCAGGCATCGAGGTGCCGGGAAAGGCGCGGAAAAAGTTCAGCATTTCTTCAAACCAGGTCACGTGCTGCCGAATGGCATTGAGGTCAAATAAAATGACCCCGGAGTTAAAATAAGTTTCGGGGTTTAAACCCTGGACAGCCACGACTTCTGCGATGCCTTGGATGCCTTGGTCGTGGATAGCCCCAAGGTAGCCGCCGTTCAGGTCGATCCCCCACAGCTCGGTAATGTCCATATTGACCATCACGTCGCAGTCAAGATAGATTACCCGTTCAGCAGGTACCACGGCGGGCAGCAGCAGCCGGTAAAGACTGCCCCACGTCCATCGGTCGATAGAGCCGGTTCCCGACAGAACGTCCATCATTTCGACCGGCAGGGTCACAGGATAGAAGTGGATCGGATGCTTGAAACCCGCCGCCAGCTGGGCCAGCTTGTTCTTATTTTCTTCCAGCAGCGACTCGTCATGGAGAATGTGAACCTGAAGCTCGGAGGAAGTGTTGCGGAACACCGAAGCCAACGCGGCGGCAGCGTGCTCGGAATAGCTTCCGTCCTTATCCGTAAAAGCTAAAGCCAATTCAATCATTTGCGGTGACACCTCTCTTTAAAATTGGTTTTTCCGTTACATGATTGCATCACGCGAAGGCACGCGAGTGAAGCTTGGGCTCACGGCGCAGGGTCACCGGAACCGGAATCCGGTGATTGCGGGTCCTCTTTTAACAGCTCGTTCATTTCGTCCTCAAGATTTTGCCTCAGATGCGCTCTTTGCTTCGTCAGTGCCAAAATGGCCTTCACATAACCCAGCGGATCGCCGACGTCATGCCAGCGGCCATTAATCTCGCATGTATAAATCGCTTCTTTAGCAAGTAATTGATTCAATGCATCCGTCAGCTGAATTTCGCCGCCGACTCCCGGGGATTGGTTTTCCAGAATATCGAAAATGGATGCAGTCAAAATGTACCGGCCCACCATGGCCAGCCTCGATGGCGAGGCATCGACCGCAGGTTTTTCCACCAAACGGTTGACATACGCAAACGAATCGATCAGCGGTTTGGCGTCGACGATGCCGTAGCTTGACACCTTGTCTGCCGCCACGCTTTGCACGCCTACGATGGACGTCTTCAGCCGGTCATACCCATCCATAAGCTGTTTTAACGACGGCGGGTCGGCGTCAAAGAACGTGTCTCCAAGCAGGACGGCAAAGGGTTCGTTTCCGATAAAATTGCGCCCGATGCCGATGGCATGCCCCAATCCCTTTCTCTCCGATTGTCGGATGTAGTGGATGTCGACAATGCCGGTGAATTCCCGGATTTTGCGGAGCTCCTCGAACTTGCCTTTTTGCTCCAAATAATATTCGAGTTCCAGTGCCGAGTCGAAGTGATCCTCGATCACCTTTTTGCCTTTGCCGGTCACGATCAAAATTTCCTCAATCCCGGAAGCCGCGGCTTCTTCGATAATAAACTGGATGGTGGGCTTATCGATAATCGGCAGCATCTCTTTGGGCATTGCTTTGGTGGCGGGAAGAAACCGCGTTCCGTAACCGGCTGCCGGAATGATCGCTTTACGAATCTTCAAGCGGTCCTCCTCCTTTGATGATAGCAATTTCGCATACTGCCATCTTATGCGGGAAGGGGCTGGGGATCGTGGACATTTATCCTGTGCTGCAAAATTAATGAACGGCGGGTTTTTTGCAGGCAGAAGCAAGACCTTGAAAAAAATTTATCCGTTCCGGGACACGGTTTTTTCGCTGCTCTGCAGGTTGGGAAAAGCCCAATCTTTTTTTTCTGTGGTATATTTTAATGGATAGGTCGGAAGCGGGTAATGATGAAATATCATTCAATGGAAACCAAAGGAGGGAATGGAACTCTTGAAAAGCTTCGAACTGCTCACCAATTATTTGAAGAAAAACGCGCTTCTCTACCTGACCGCCGTCGTCCTGATCATTCTGTCCAACGTGGATCAGGCGCTGCTGCCGCAGATTCTCGGTAAGGTGACCGATGGACTGAAGGAACGTTCGATCGGTCGCGAGGACATCATCCGCTACAGCTTGATCCTGCTAGGGATCGCCGTGTCCTATGGCGTGCTGTTCGGCTTGGGGCAGTTTACCATTATGCGTCTCGGCCGGCGGTTCGAGTTTTTGACAAGGGGCCAAATTTTTGCCCAGTTTTCCCGCCTCAGTGAGGACTTTTTTTCCAAACAGGGGACCGGCAAGCTGCTCAGCTATGTCATGAACGACGTGACTTCGGTTCGGGAAGCGATTTCATTCGGAGTCACGCAGACGACCAACGCCGTATTCATGGTCATCTCCTGTGTTGTGATGATGCTGGTTACAGGTATACCGGTAACCCTGATTCTGGTCAGCGTCTGCCCGCTGGTCGCCATTCCGTTTCTGGTCATTTATTTTGGTCCCCGCATCCGGAACCGGTCGATGGATGTGCAGGAAGGGCTGGCCACGATGACGGAATCCGCCGATGAGCAAATCGGGGGCATCCGCGTCACGAAGACGTTCGCGATCGAGGAGACGGCGCAGCGCCGGTTTGACGAGACGGTCGACGGGGTGCGCGGCGCGCAGCTGCATCTGGTGAGGATGTCATCCTTGTTCCAGGCGCTGCTTCCTTTTCTGGGGGCGTTATCTCTGGTCGTCTCGCTGCTGGTCGGCGGATATATGACCATTCAGGGCAGGATGACCCTCGGGAGCTTCGTTGCGCTGACCTTCTACCTCCGGATGCTGACGGGACCGCTGCAGCAGATCGGCAACGTCATCAACATGATGCAGCGTTCGGGAGCTTCCCTGGAGCGCGTCAACAGGCTGCTGGCCCGGGTGCCGAGCGTGATGGACAGGGACGGCGCTTCGGACCTTGCCCGCATCGGGGAGATCGCCGTGGACCACTTGACGTTCTCTTATCCGGGGACGTCGGAACAAGCGCTTAAGGACGTCAGTTTCACCATTCCGGAAGGCCGCACCGTCGGGCTCATCGGCCGCACCGGCAGCGGCAAATCGACGCTGGCGAAGCTGCTTCTGCGCATTTATGAGCCCCCGGCCGGCAGCATTAAGGTGAACGGCCAGGACATTACCCGCGTGACCCTGGAGTCGCTGCGCCGCAAGATCGGCTATGTGCCGCAGGACGGCTTTTTGTTCAGCACCGATATCGCCGACAACATCGCCTTCAGCGACCGTTCCGCCGGCATCGAGCAAATCCGCGAGGCAGCGGCCCAGGCTTTGCTGCTGGAAAGCGTCAATTCCTTTGAAGCGGGATTTGAGACCCGGCTCGGCGAACGGGGCCTTACGCTGTCCGGCGGTCAAAGGCAGCGAGCGAGTCTGGCGAGAGGGCTGATGAAAAAGCCCGAGTTCTTGATTCTCGACGACAGCATGAGCGCCGTCGACGCGATGACGGAATCGGGCATCCTCGGCAATTTGATCCGGGAGCGCAGCGGCAAATCGACGCTCATTATCGCGCACCGGATCAGCAGCGTCCAGCATGCCGATGAAATCATCGTGCTGGATCAAGGACGCATTGTCCAGCGGGGCAACCATGAGGAATTGATGGCCTGTCCGAACGGGCCTTATGCATCTTTATACCGGATCCAACAGGAGGGACTGCAGCATGCCTAATTCTTCAGCCGCTGCCCTCAAGGCAACACAAGCGAAGGATACAGCGGATAAGAAAAAATCATTTGAAGCCTTCAGGGCGATACTGGCTTACGGCAAACCGCACAAGTGGGCTTTTGCCGGCGTGTTCGTCTGCGCGATTCTCGGCATTTCCGCCGATCTGCTCCAGCCGTATCTGGTCAAGATCGTTATCGACGATCATTTGGCTGTCGGCGGCAGGGACATGGGATATATCGCCACGATCGGCGGCATTTATCTTGGAATTTCGGTCGTCAGCTTCATATTCACGTATTTGCAGAATAACCTGCTGCAGTACGCGGGTCAAAGCATTGTAGCACGGATCCGGAAGGATCTGTTCCAGCATATTTCCAAGCTGTCGATGTCCTATTTCGACCGCGTTCACCGCGGCAGTCTGGTGACCAATGTCTCCAGCGACACGGAGACGATCAGCCAGTTTTTCACGCAAGTGCTGCTCAGCTTGATCCGCGACGGCATGACGCTTGTGCTGATCATTGTCTTTATGTTTCAGCTCGATACGACGCTGGCCTGGTATTCGATGATCGTCCTGCCGGTCATCGGCCTCGTGGCCTTCCTGTTCCGCCGCTATTTACGCCAGGCGTACCAGGTAACCCGGAGCCGCTTGTCCCGGTTAATCGGATTCATTGCGGAGAATTTGTCCGGGATGGGGCTGATTCAGGCCTTCCGCCAGGAAGAGGAGCAGACCCGGCGTTTTAACGAAAATAACCAGAGCTACTGGGAAGCGAACATGAGGGAGGTCCGCGCCAACGTACTGTTTAACCGGACCTTCGACATACTGGGCAACGTCGCCCTTGTCACGGTCGTCTGGCTGGGCGGACTGGCGGTATTCCATGAGCATATGGCCGTCGGAGTTCTGTACGCATTTACGAGCTACATCCGGCAGTTCTTCCAGCCGATCAACCAGATCACGATGCAGTGGAACACGTTCCAGTCGACGACCGTATCGATGGACCGGATCTGGAAAATATTCAGCACCGAGCCCGAAGTGAAGGACCCGGATCCTGACAAAACGTGCCGGCTGCGCTTGTCCGAAGCCCGCGGCCGGGTCGATTTCAATCACATCTCTTTCGGTTACTCGGAATCCAAGCCTGTCATTCCCCATCTGGACCTTCATTTGAAGCCCGGGGAGATGGTCGGCATCGTCGGCACGACGGGGGCGGGAAAGAGCACGATGATCAGTCTCTTGAACCGGTTCTATGACGTCAATTCCGGCAGCATCAAGATCGACGGGGCGGATATCCGCGATATTCCGCAGCAGCAGCTCCACCGTCTCGTCGGACTGATCCAGCAGGAGCCTTATCTGTTCGCGGGAACCGTCCTGGATAACGTCCGGCTGTTCCAGGAAGACATCTCGCGTGAAAAGGTGATGGATGCCTGCCGGTTCGTCGGTGCGCATGACATGATCATGCGGATGTCCGGCGGATACGACACGCTGCTCTCGGAGCGGGGCAGCGGCCTGTCGGCCGGGGAGCGGCAGCTGATCTCCTTCGCGCGGATCATGGTCTTTGAGCCGAGGATCCTCATCCTGGATGAGGCGACGGCCAACCTGGATTCGCATACGGAGCAGCTGGTGCAGAGCGCGCTGGCGAACGTGTCCACCGGCCGGACGACGCTGGTGATTGCCCACCGGCTGTCCACGGTCATGCATGCCGACCGCATTCTGGTCATGAAAGACGGACGGGCGATCGAGGAAGGCACTCATGATGAGCTGCTGGCTATGCACGGATACTATGAGCAGCTGTACAATCATGCACGGCAGGCGGCCGATGAAGAGTAGCCCGGGATGCGGGGACTGCCCGGCGACACGGCTGAGTCGGATGTATAGAAACGGGGAGAGAGCGATGCTCTTTCCCCGTTTTTTATATTAAATAGATAAACTTTGGAGACTCAGCTTCCTTAACGCAAAAAACGACCGCTGACCATAAATCCACTGCGATCTTTTGAACTATGAGTATAGACCTGTCCGTTTATTTGTCCGGCTGCGGCTTGGCATCGGGTGCGAAGCTTTCCCTGTATTGGGCAGGGGACATCCCGTAGGTATTCCGGAACACGCGGTGATAGTAGGAATAACTGGCAAAACCGCAGGTTTCGGCGATCTCCTCCTGAGTCATGGTGCTGTATTTCATCCGTTCGATGGCGGCGTTCAGCCGGATTTCCAAGGCGTACTGGATCATTGTTTTGCCGTACTGTTCTTTGAAGATTTTCACGGCTCTGGACAGGCTCAGGCCGACATGGGCAGCGGCTTCCTCCAATTTAAAGGTAACGGTGGCATGCTCCTCGACAAAACGCTTCAGCCTCAGCGCGGTATAAGCGGTGCGGTTCGCCGGCTTCGTCTCCGTGATGGCCCGGTCCAAGCACAGGCACAAGCTTCGCAGAAGGTAACCGGTGAGCTCCACATTTTCCCCCTCCAGGCCGCGCCTTTTTTCAAGCAGCAGCTGCCTCCACAGTCCAAGCAGGCGATCATCGCTGCCAATCCGGCTGACGACCGGCCGGTTCATCCGGTTCCACCAGGCATCGATCCAGCCGCCTTCGCAAAACAGAAAATAATCCCCGCTCGAGACACGTCCCCCGCCGGCATCGTCATGCACCATAAGCTCGTATTCGTCCCCCGGCTTCAGCAGCAGCAGGTCCCCGCCCTCGACATGGTAATCGGTGCCGTTGCAGAATACGGTGCAGGATCCTTCCGTCTGCAGCCGGAATAAATAGGTCGTCAGACCCGCGCGGTGGCTGTTGCTGAACTGCTGGAAATGGTAGGAATAATCGCATATCAGCAGTCTGGCTTCCATCATGTGCTCCCCTTTCTCAAAAAAAACAAGCAGATAGTTCATGTTGCAATCATATTGTTTATGTTCATTTTAGCTTACTTGCATGTATGATAGTAGCAGATAGAGCAATCAATTATTGGGAAACGAGGTGCCCTTTTATGAAAAAATTGAACATTGGCTTGCAATTGTATACGCTTCGTGACGAAACGGCCCAGGATTTCCGCGGAACGCTTCGCAAAGTGGCTGAGCTTGGGTATGAAGGCGTGGAGTTTGCCGGATACGGTGACATTCCTGCCGAAGAAATGAAAACGCTTCTTCAAGAGCTTGGTCTTCAAGCGATCGGCGCCCATGTGGGTCTGCATCTGCTCCGGGCCGACCTGCAGAAAGAGATCGATTACCTGAAAACGATCGGCGCGAAAACCATGATGTGCCCTTACGTTGCACCGGAGAACCGCGAGAACATTGAGCAGTGGAAGGAACTGTTTACTTTCCTGGAGGAAGTAGGTACCGAGGCACGCAAACAAGGATTGACGTTCGGTTATCACAATCACGATTTTGAATTCGCGGACAAGATCGACGGCGAGTTTGTATTCGACGCTATGTACTCCTCCACTTCGCCTGAAGCCGTTCAAGTGGAAATGGACGTATGCTGGGTGCAGTTTGCCGGACAGGATCCGCTCACCTATATCCCGAAATATGCCGGACGCCTGCCGCTCCTTCACCTGAAGGACTTCAGCAAGGATGCCGAAGGCAACATGAAGACGCTTGAGCTTGGTCAAGGGGACGTGAATTTGCCGGGTGTCATTCAGGCCGCTTCCGATGCCGGAACACAGTGGCTGATCGTCGAGCAGGACGTCTGCCAGAATCCTCCGCTGCAAAGCGTGGAGAACAGCATGAACTGGCTGAAGCAGAACTACTTGAACCAATTTTAATGTGATTGAGATCAGAGCTGAAGAAAGGGAGATTTGTATCCATGAGTAAAATTAGAGTAGCGGTTTTCGGCTGCGGCGCCATCGCCCAGCGCAGACATATTCCTGAATACGCAGCGAACCCGAACGTGGAGCTGGTTGCTTTTGCGGATCCGCTCAAGGAGCGCGCTGAAGAAGTGGCGGCACAGTATGGTGCCAAAGCATACACCGACTACAAGGAACTGCTGAAAAACGAGAAGCTTGACGCAGTCAGCGTATGTACGCCGAACTACCTTCACGCTTCGATGAGCATCGACGCGGCGAATGCCGGTCTGCACGTCCTGGTGGAAAAGCCGATGGCGACCACGAAGGAAGAAGGGGAGCAGATGATCGAAGCGGCCCGCAAAAGCGGCGTCTTCCTGATGGTGGGCCATAATCAGCGCCTCATGCCTCCGCACGTGAAGGCCAAAGAAATTCTGGACTCCGGCAAGCTCGGCAAAGTGCTGACGTTCCGCACGTCTTTCGGCCACGGTGGTCCGGAAAGCTGGAGTGTTGACGGACGCGACAGCTGGTTTTTCCGTAAAGATGAAGCGATCATGGGCGCCATGGGCGACCTCGGCGTGCACAAATCCGACTTCATCCGCTATTTGCTGAACGATGAGATCGTGGAAGTCGCCGGCTTTATCGGTACCGTTCATAAGGAAGGTACGGATGTGGACGACAACGCGACCTGTATCGTCCGCATGAAGAACGGAGCCGTGGGCACGTTGATGGCAAGCTGGACGCACTACCGTTCCGGCGACAACGGCACGGTGCTCTGGTGCGAAAACGGCTGCATGAAGATCGGTACCGTCGAAGGCGACGAGGTTATCGTCGAACTGACCAACGGCACTGTGGAAACGTACAAAGTCGGCGCCATGGCGACGAACGAAAAGCAAGTACCGAGCGGCGTCATCGACGCCTTCGTGGAATCGATCCTGACCAACACGCCGCCGCAAATTTCCGGCGAAGAAGGTCTGCGCTCCCTGAACGTCATCCTGGGCGCGTTTGAATCGCAGGACACCGGCAAGATCGTGAAGCTGTAACAAGTATGAAGAGAGGACCTTGGGGTCCTCTTTTTTTGTGTTCTGTTGCGAGAAGGGGGAGTTATGGAAGTGGATGCTACCGAAGCGTATGCTCCGACGAACCCCCTGAAGGGGTTCTCAATTCCCTCCTGAAACTAAAAAAGCTCTCCAATATGGAGAGCTTTCATACGTCCCGGATCGGGATACCGCCCCAGCGGGCGGACTGCGAAGCGGATGCTACCGAAGCGTATGCTCCCGCGAACCCCCTGAAGGGGTTCTCAATTCCCTCCTGAAACTAAAAAAGCTCTCCATTATGGAGAGCTTTCATACGTCCCAGAAGGGATACCGCCCTAACGTGCGGACTGCGAAGCGGATGCCACCGAAGCGTATGCTCCGGCGAACCCCTGAAGGGGTTCTCATCATTCCCTCCTGGAACTAAAAAAAGCTCTCCAATATGGAGAGCTTTCATACGTCCCAGATCGGGATACCGCCCTAGCGGGCGGACTGCGAAGCAGATGCTAACGAAGCGTATGCTCCGACGAACCCCCTGAAGGGGTTCTCAATTCCCTCCTGAAACTAAAAAGCTCTCCAATATGGAGAGCTTTCATACGTCCCAGGAGGGATTCGAACCCCCGACCGACGGCTTAGAAGGCCGTTGCTCTATCCAGCTGAGCTACTGGGACATAAAAAATTCAAGCAAGGAAGATCATAACATATAGTTGGAACAATATCAACATGTTTTTCTTTCCTTTCTCATCGTCCCCCGAATCTGTTCTCCGGGCTTAAGAAAAAAGTTGTTTCAATCCCCGTTTATATTATTAATGGTTTCTATACGTTTTTCATAGAACGAATGGGTTCCCCGTCCATTCACATGTTTTTTTTCAAGTTGAAAGAGGTATGCTATAATCAACAATTATTTGCAACAAGTAGCGGGGAAAGGAGGGAATACATATTAAAGAACATATTTCCCCAACGAAGGACAACGTCATTTTGTTTCCAAAGACGCTCGACTTCTATCAGATTCAGCTGACCGTCATGCTGGAAAATGAACGGTACGGGGAAGCGATGGAGCTTTTGCGTTTCCTGCTGCAGTGCCAAGGGCAGGATGAGAGGCATTATGAAGAATGGCAGGCGCTTCTGGAATGGCTGGAAGCCGCTTTTCCACAATATATGAATCACGGCGGCGGGCAGGGCACAGGCTTGGACTCTTATGAGCATGAAGAGGAGCCCAACGAGGAAGAAATGAAGCGGCAGAACGTGCGAGCCAAGCTGGCCGAAGACCACCATTACGCCGACAAGCTGCTGCACACCGCCATGGAAGAGCCTTTATCGGAGCAGACCATGCTCGCTCTCGAGCAGCTATCCTATCTGGAAGGCTCGGATATCGATGACAAGCTGGTGGAGTGGCTGATGCAGGCCCGTCTTCATCCGCTGCTGCAGTTCAGGGTGCTTCAAACGCTGCGCAAGCGCGGCATGCACGGCACGGTGCAGTTCAAGCGGGGACAGGAGCAGGTAAGCGTCGATATGGAGACGGTGCCTTTGACGCCGGAGGAGTTTCCGCCGCAGGTGGCAATGGTAGCGGAACGCGTGGCTGCGCAGACCGAGGTGCAGGAGCCGACGCTGTATTATTTCGCCCAGGAGCTGTGGTCGCAGTTTATTATGGCGATCTACGGGACGGAGGATTACCGGTCGATCCTGGATGAGGACGACACGACGATCGACATTTGGGCGGCCGCCCTGCATCAGATCGTTACCGAGAGCCTCACAGGCAGCCGCAACGAGGAGGAGTCCCGGGCGATGTACGGGATCACGGACACGATGCGCTTCCGTTTTGAGCAGGCTTACCGAAGCTTCAGGCAGTTCGTGTCGGCCGGCATGCAGGAGTAAGCGGTCGGAAACGTTTACCTGAAGAGTTGCCAAGGGCTTGCCCTTGAAAAACACGGCAATGTTGTTTATACTATAATGGTTATTCTGTGCGTGCTGATAACTTAAGTACATGTGAATTATTTTTGGAGGGGAAAGCATAAAATGAAAGCAACCTGGGAAAAAATAGAGAAGAACCTTGGCGTTCTTGAAGTTGAAGTGGAAGCAGACCGTGTAGCTGCAGCCCTCGACAAAGCTTTTAATAAAGTAGCAAAAAAGGCTAACGTGCCTGGCTTCCGTAAAGGTAAAGTACCTCGGCCGATCTTCGAAGCCCGTTATGGCGTCGAAGCTCTGTATCAAGACGCAATCGACATTTTGCTTCCTGAAGTATACACAGAAGCTGTCGACCAAACCGACATCTTCCCTGTAGACCGTCCTGAAGTGGAAATTGACCAATTCGCCAAAGGCGAAGTGTTCAAATTCAAAGCGAAAGTAACGGTTAAGCCTGAAGTGACTTTGGGCGAATACAAAGGCGTGGAAGTTCCGGTACAAAAGGTTGAGGTTTCGGACGAAGAGCTTGACGCTGAATTGAAGCGTCTGCAAGAACGTCATGCTGAATTGTCTGTTATCGACGAAGGCGCTGCCGAGAACGGTGATGTCGCCGTAATCGACTTCGACGGCTCTGTTGACGGCGTTCCTTTCGAAGGCGGACAAGCTGAGCGTTATTCTCTGGAACTGGGAAGCGGCACATTCATTCCTGGATTTGAAGAGCAGGTTGTCGGCATGGCAACTGGCGACTTCAAGGACGTGGAAGTGACTTTCCCTGACACATATCATGCGGAAGAACTGGCCGGCAAGAAAGCCGTGTTCAAAGTGAAAGTGCATGAAATCAAGCGCAAGCAGCTTCCTGAGCTGGACGATGAATTCGCCAAAGACGTAAGTGAATTCGAAACGCTCGCCGAGTACAAGGAAGACCTGAAGAAACAACTTCTGGAGCGCAAGGAACAAGAAGCGAAAGGCAATAAGGAAGCAGCTGTCGTAGACAAAGTTGCCGCCAACGCCGAAGTGGAAATTCCGCAAGCGATGATTGACAGCGAAATTCAAAACATGATGCGTGATTTTGACAACCGTCTGCGCAATCAGGGTATGAACCTTGAAATGTTCCTCAGCTTCTCTGGCCAAACGACGGCTGATCTGCAAGAGCAAATGAAGGAAGATGCCGATAAACGCGTTCGCAACAACCTTGTTCTGGAGCAAATCGCCAAAGAAGAGAACATTGAAGTAACTGAGGAAGACATCAACAAAGAGCTGGAAGTGATGGCTGAATCTTACAAGCGTACTGCTGACGAGATCCGCAACATCCTTACAGCAAACGGCTCGCTGGGAAGCCTGCGTGAAGAAATTTCTCTTCGCAAAACGGTTGATCTCCTGGTTGAGAACAGCAAAGAAGTGGAAGCAGCCGAAGAAGCTGCCGAAACGGCTGAAGAAAAATAAGAAGGAAACGGACGCGGCCTTCTGCATCTGACTCGGTGCGGAGGCTGACATAAGGGACCTATAGAGAGATAAGGCACGTATATCCACTGCGTGCCTTATTTTTAACTAAAAGTATCCATTAATATCTAAATCTTGCATGAAAATGGATGCTTTGTTTCCATACATATTCGATTCAAGAGTCCGTTTCGGGTTATAATTGTTAGAAGACTCATACACTGTATTAAATGGTGTGGAGTGAAAAAATGACATCGTGCTTTGAACATGTTAGAATAGTGCTGTAAACTTGATTGAAGCACGCATCACATCTTTTACATGGAAAAGAGGTTGGACACATGAGTCTGATACCTATGGTTGTAGAACAAACCAATAGAGGCGAGAGATCGTACGATATTTACTCCAGATTGCTCAAGGACCGCATTATCTTCCTGAGCAGTGCGATTGATGATGATGTTGCCAATCTCGTCATAGCTCAATTATTGTTCCTGGCTGCGGAGGATCCGGAGAAAGATATTCATTTGTATATCAATTCGCCGGGTGGTTCTGTCACAGCGGGGATGGGTATATATGATACGATGCAGTTTATCAAGCCTGATGTATCCACGATTTGCGTTGGTATGGCGGCGAGCATGGGATCCCTGTTATTGACGGCCGGAGCACCCGGTAAGCGTTTTGCGCTGACCAATAGCGAGGTTATGATTCACCAGCCGCTCGGCGGTGTTCAGGGCCAGGCGTCCGATATCCAAATCCATGCGAGCTGGATTATTAAAACCAGGGAAAAGCTCAATCAAATTTACGTGGAGCGCACGGGTCAGCCCCTTGAAAAAATTGAGCGCGATACGGATCGTGACTTTTTCATGAGCGCGGAGGAAGCGAAAGCATACGGCATAATTGACCAGGTTCTCACTTCACCGATTAAATCTTAAAGGGGTGTTTACATGTTTAAATTTAACGATGAAAAAGGGCAGCTGAAGTGCTCTTTTTGCGGGAAATCCCAGGAGCAAGTGCGCAAGCTTGTTGCTGGCCCCGGTGTTTATATATGCGACGAATGTATCGAGCTCTGCACGGAGATCGTGGAGGAAGAGCTCGGTCATGAGGAAGAGCTGGATCTGAAGGATATTCCGAAACCGAAGGAAATCTGCGATATTTTGGACCAGTATATCATCGGTCAAGAACAAGCGAAGAAATCGCTGTCTGTTGCTGTGTACAACCATTACAAACGGATCAATACCGGCAGCAAAATTGAAGACGTCGAGCTTCAAAAAAGTAACATTCTACTTTTGGGTCCAACCGGTTCGGGTAAGACGCTGCTTGCCCAGACGATGGCCAAAATTTTGAACGTTCCGTTCGCCATTGCCGACGCGACTTCCCTTACGGAAGCCGGATACGTGGGTGAGGACGTGGAGAACATCCTGCTGAAGCTGATTCAGGCAGCCGATTACGACGTGGAAAAAGCCGAGCGCGGCATCATCTATATCGACGAAATCGACAAGGTGGCGCGTAAATCCGAGAACCCTTCGATTACCCGCGACGTATCGGGTGAAGGGGTACAGCAGGCGCTGTTGAAAATCCTGGAAGGAACGGTTGCTTCGGTTCCGCCACAAGGCGGGCGCAAGCATCCGCATCAGGAGTTTATCCAAATCGATACGACGAACATCCTGTTTATTTGCGGCGGTGCCTTTGACGGCCTGGAGCAAATGATCAAACGCCGGATCGGTAAGAAAGTCATCGGCTTTAACGCAGGTACCGACAACCAGAAAGATCTGAAACCGGGCGAATACCTCGGTCTGGTTCTGCCGGAAGACCTGCTGAAATTCGGCCTGATCCCTGAATTCGTAGGACGTCTGCCGATCATTTCGACGCTGGAGCCGCTCGATGAGAAGACGCTGGTGCGTATTCTGTCCGAGCCGAAGAACGCGCTGACGAAGCAGTATCAGAAACTGCTCGAAATGGATAACGTAACGTTGAAATTCGAGCCGGAAGCCCTTGAAGCGATTGCCCGCGAAGCGATCAAACGCAATACGGGCGCCCGCGGACTTCGGGCCATCATCGAAGGCATCATGTTGGATGTCATGTATGAGGTTCCGTCCCGCGAGGATATCAAGGACTGCATCATTACGGAGCAGGTTGTCAAAGAGAAGATGATCCCGGAATTGATCAGCAAAAAAGATAAAAAACAAGAGGAAAGTGCGTAACTGTTGTTGTAAAACAGACGCCATTTTCCCAAATTTAGGTGCCGATTCTCCACTTCCGCCCTGCCGCTTGCTTCGCGGGGACGGGGTGGAGTCTTGGCGTTATGGGAGAGAACAATCATGTTTTTGAGACAAGACACACGGCCGGTCAAGGTCGGCAATTTGACGATTGGCGGTAATAACGAAGTCATTATTCAAAGCATGTGTACGACGAAGACCGCAAACGTGGAAGCCACGGTGGCGGAAATCCTTCGGCTCGAAGAAGCCGGCTGCCAGATTGTTCGGGTGACGGTCAACAATGTGGAAGCGGCAGAAGCCATCAAAGAGATCAAGAAACGCATTCATATTCCGCTGGTTGCGGATATTCATTTTAACTACCAGCTGGCGCTGAAGGCCATCGAGAACGGCATCGATAAAGTCCGGATTAACCCCGGCAATATCGGCAGCCGCGAGAAAGTGGAAGCGGTCGTCCGGGCTTGTAAAGAGCGCGGAATTCCGATCCGGATCGGCGTCAACGCCGGTTCGCTGGAATCCCATCTGTTGGACAAATACGGCTATCCGACGCCTGAAGCTATGGTGGAAAGTGCCCTATATCACATAGGCATTTTGGAGGAGCTCGACTTCCACGATATTATCGTGTCTCTGAAAGCCTCCGACGTGCCGATGGCCATCGAGGCTTACCGTAAGGCGGCCGAAGTCATTCCTTATCCTCTGCACCTCGGTATTACCGAATCGGGAACGCTGTTCTCCGGTACGATCAAAAGCTCGGCGGGCATCGGCGCCCTGTTGTCGATGGGCATTGGCAGCACCGTTCGCATTTCCCTGAGCGCCGATCCGGTGGAAGAAGTCAAAGTGGCACGCGAGCTGCTCAAGACCTTCGGTCTGATTTCGAACGCCGCAACGCTCGTGTCCTGTCCGACCTGCGGGCGGCTGGACATCGACTTGTTCTCCATCGCCAACGAAGTGGAAGCCTACATCTCCCAGCTGAAAGTACCGATTAAAGTATCCGTGCTGGGCTGTGCGGTCAATGGTCCGGGCGAAGCGCGTGAAGCGGACATCGGCATCGCCGGCGGTCGCGGCGAGGGACTGCTTTTCCGTTACGGAGAGATGATTCGTAAAGTGCCCGAAGCCGAGATGGTGGACGAATTGAAGAAAGAAATCGATAACATCGTCAAAGTATACGAAGAAACCGGAGCAATTCCGGGGCGCAAACACTAATTTCCCGGAAGAAGCCGCAGTCCTGCTTATGCAGTGCCGCGGCTTCTTTATTTGCACGTCGGCGCACATTTTCCAAAAAAGATGCAAAAAACCCGGCCCATCCCGTTTACTCATGGATGAAAAGGCTATACTACCATGTATCAGGCTAACGAACCTATTTCCGGCTAGATGATCTCAATCTGAAAATATGCCGGAAGAGAAGCCATTGAACTGAGAATCGGGAGGGATTTAATATGGATTTAACCATGATTATGATGCTGGTACAATTTTTCTTTGCGATCATCATCGGCGTCTATTTTTGGAATTTGCTCCGCGGGCAGAAGACGAACCGCACGGCGGTGGATCGGGAATCACGCAAAGAGATGGATAAGCTGCGCAAGCTGCGTTCGGTTTCGCTGACCAAGCCGCTGGCTGAAAAAACGAGACCGCAGACGCTTCAAGATATTGTCGGACAGAAGGACGGGCTTCGTGCGCTGAAGGCCGCGCTGTGCAGCGGGAATCCGCAGCATGTCATTATCTACGGCCCGCCGGGAGTCGGGAAAACCGCGGCCGCCCGGGTCGTGATGGAGGAGGCCAAAAAAAATCCGGCCTCGCCATTCAAAGCCGACGCCAAATTTACCGAAATCGATGCGACCACCGCCCGTTTTGACGAACGGGGGATTGCCGATCCGTTGATCGGATCGGTCCATGACCCGATCTACCAGGGTGCGGGCTCCATGGGCGTCGCCGGCATTCCTCAACCTAAACCGGGTGCGGTTACGAAAGCGCACGGGGGAATTTTGTTTGTCGACGAGATTGGGGAATTGCATCCGATTCAGATGAATAAATTGTTAAAAGTGCTGGAGGACCGTAAGGTCCTGCTCGAAAGTGCATACTATAATTCGGAGGACAGCAACACCCCGGCCTATGTGCACGATATTTTCCAGAACGGCCTTCCGGCCGATTTCCGCCTCGTCGGGGCAACGACGCGCTCACCGCAGGAAATTCCGCCGGCGCTGCGTTCGCGCTGTATGGAAATCTTTTTCCGCCCGCTGCTTCCTGAAGAGATCAGCCGCATTGCGGAGGATGCGATTCAAAAAATCGGTCTGAAGCCATGCCCGGAGGCGGTCGAGGTCGTGAAGCAGTATGCGACCAACGGGCGCGAAGCGGTCAATATTATTCAGCTGGCAGCAGGTTTGGCCTTGACGGAAAAAAGGGATTCCCTGTCGGCTTCCGACGTGGAATGGGTAGCAAGCAGCAGCCAGCTTCAGCCCCGTCCGGACCGGAAGGTTCCGGAGCGTCCGCAGATTGGCCTGGTCAACGGCCTTGCCGTGTACGGTCCGAACATGGGGGCGCTGCTTGAAATTGAGGTAACTGCCGTTCCTGTCGCCAAAGGACAAGGTATCTACAATATTACCGGGGTCGTCGAAGAAGAAGAGATCGGCGGGGGCAGCTCCAGAACACTGCGCCGTAAGAGCATGGCGAAGGGTTCCATCGAAAACGTGCTGACCGTTCTGCGTTCCATGAGTCTTTCGCCGGGTGATTATGATCTGCACATCAATTTCCCTGGGGGAACGCCGATTGACGGTCCCTCCGCCGGCGTTGCCATGGCCACCGCCATCGTTTCGGCGATGAAAGGGATACCTGTGGATAATCGTCTAGCCATGACGGGCGAAATCAGCATTCACGGCAAAGTGAAGCCGATCGGTGGCGTTATCGCCAAAGTCGAGGCAGCCTTCCAGGCGGGAGCGACGACAGTGATCATTCCGAAGGAAAATTGGCAGACCCTGTTCGAGGATTTGAACGGACTGCGCGTCATTCCGGTGGAATCGATCCAGGAAGCGTTTGGGCATATTTTCGGAAGCGAGCTGGATCGTCAGCTCGACAGCAGCGCTGAGGAAACCATCGAACCCGGCACCGCACCGGAGACATTCCCTGCAGCTTCAGCTTCCTTCCTGCATGCCAAGCCTGCACGTAACAGCCAAATAACGGATGCCGGCTCCTGCTGATCAGGCCACAAAGATTGGTGTTTTATGTGAACATTTGCTAAAATAAAATCGAATGTCATAACCTGAGAACGGCTGGAGGTGCAAAAGCGATGGGGCCCAGTAAATCAAAAGGCCGCCGGTTTCCTTTACTGCCTTTGCGAGGCCTTCTAGTCTACCCGAGCATGGTTCTGCATCTCGATGTAGGCCGGGAGAAATCGGTCAAAGCGCTGGAAAAAGCAATGGTGGAAGATAATTTGATTCTCCTTTGTTCTCAGTCCGAGGTGAACATAGAAGAGCCAACGCAGGAAGATATTTTCCGGGTTGGCACAGTCGCCAACGTCAGACAGATGCTGAAGCTTCCGAACGGCACCATCCGGGTGCTGGTGGAAGGGATGGAGCGCGCCGAGATCATTCAGTACACGGACAATGAAGAATATTACGAAGTCATGGCCCGTGAGCTGAAGGAGGAAGACAGCGACGATCCTGAAGTGGATGCACTGATGCGTACGGTACTCAGTCAATTCGAGCACTATATTAATTTATCGAAAAAGGTAACGCCCGAGACGCTGGCCGCGGTGTCCGATATCGATGAGCCCGGCAGGCTGGCCGACGTCATTACGAGCCATCTGTCGTTAAAAATCAAGGATAAGCAGGATATATTGGAGACTGTGGACGTTGGCAAACGGCTCGAGAAGCTCCTCGATATTCTGAATAATGAGCGCGAAGTGCTGGAGCTGGAGCGCAAAATTAACCAGCGCGTCAAGAAGCAGATGGAGAAGACGCAGAAGGAATATTATTTGCGCGAACAGATGAAGGCGATTCAGAAGGAGCTGGGCGAGAAAGAAGGCCGAGCCGGGGAAGTCGAAGAGCTGCGCGAGCAGATGAACAAGCAGGAGCTTCCCGAAAGGGTTAAAGAGAAGGTGGAGAAAGAAATCGACCGTCTCGAAAAAATGCCTGCAAGCTCGGCGGAAGGCGGCGTGATCCGCAATTATCTCGATTGGCTGCTTGGCCTTCCCTGGTCGACTAAGACCGAGGATGACCTGGATATCCATAAAGCGGAGCAGGTGCTCAACGAGGATCATTACAGCCTCGACAAACCGAAAGAACGCGTACTCGAATACCTGGCGGTTCAGAAGCTGGTGAAGAAGATGAAAGGGCCGATTCTGTGCCTGGTCGGACCTCCAGGCGTAGGGAAGACCTCGCTCGCCCGTTCGATCGCCAAATCGCTGAACCGCAAGTTTGTCCGGATATCGCTCGGCGGCGTGCGGGATGAAGCGGAAATCCGCGGTCACCGGCGTACCTATGTGGGAGCGATGCCGGGGCGGATCATCCAGGGCATGAAGAACGCGGGTGCACTGAACCCGGTTTTCCTGCTGGATGAGATCGACAAGATGGCTTCGGATTTCCGGGGAGACCCGTCTTCTGCGCTGCTGGAAGTGCTGGATCCGGAGCAGAACAATACGTTCAGCGACCATTTTATCGAGATTCCGTTCGACCTGTCCCAGGTGATGTTTATTACGACGGCGAATGCCATTCATAACATTCCGCGTCCGCTGCTGGACCGGATGGAAGTGCTCAACATTCCGGGTTACACGGAGCTGGAGAAGCTTCAAATCGCCATGCGCTACCTGCTGCCGAAGCAGAAACGGGAGCATGGCCTGGACGAAGACCAGCTGGAGATCGGGGAAGCGGCGCTCATGAAAGTAGTCCGGGAGTATACCCGGGAATCCGGCGTACGGAACCTGGAGCAGCAGGTCGCGGCACTGTGCCGGAAGGCGGCCAAGATCATCGTTTCGGAAGAGAGCGACAGGATCGTCATCGAACCGGACCAGGTGAAGGATTACCTCGGCAGTCCGAAATTCAGACACGGCGTGGCCGATCTGGAAGACCAGATCGGTGCGGTAACCGGCCTGGCTTGGACCGAGGTCGGCGGCGAGACGCTGATGATCGAAGTTACGGTCGTGCCGGGATCCGGCAAGCTGACCCTGACCGGCCAATTGGGGGACGTGATGAAGGAATCGGCGCAGGCCGCTTTCAGCTACACGCGTGCCAAAGCCGATGAGCTTGGCATTGACCCTGATTTCCATGAGAAGAACGATATCCATATTCATATCCCTGAAGGGGCTATCCCGAAAGATGGACCTTCAGCAGGCATTACGATTGCCACGGCCCTCGTGTCGGCCCTGACCAAGAAACATGTCTCCAAAGACATCGCCATGACCGGTGAAATCACCCTGCGCGGCCGGGTGCTGCCGATCGGCGGATTGAAGGAGAAATCGCTGGCTGCGCACCGCGCCGGCTACAAAAAAATACTGCTCCCCAAAGACAATGAGCGGGATCTGCGCGAGATTCCGGACAGCGTCAAAGAAGAAGTGGAGTTTGTTCCGGTGTCCCATATGGACCAGGTGCTGAAGCATGCACTGGTGGAGCAGGCGGGAGTGCACTAGAGAGGGTTTTATTTAACATGAAAGTTACGAATGCAGAATTTATTATCAGCGCCGTCGGCCCTGACCAATATCCTGAGGACGCCTTGCCGGAGATTGCTCTGGCAGGGCGTTCCAATGTCGGCAAGTCCTCCCTTATTAACCGGATGATCAATCGGAAGAACCTGGCAAGAACAAGCTCGACCCCGGGCAAAACTCAGCATATGAACTACTATCGTATTAATGAGGGGTTGTATTTTGTGGACTTCCCCGGGTACGGTTACGCCAAAGTGTCCAAGACGCAGCGGGCGGCCTGGGGCAAGATGATTGAGAAATACATGCTGGAGCGTCAGACGCTGAAGCTGGTCCTGATGGTGGTGGATCTTCGCCACCCTCCGACCAAGGACGATGTCATGATGTATGATTGGCTTAAGCATTACGACATCCCGATCTGCGTCGTAGCCACGAAAGCGGATAAAATACCGAAGAGCCGCTGGCCGAAACACGTCAAGCAAATGAAGGATAGCCTCCTTCTCCGCAGCAATGATTTGTTCGTCATGTTTTCTTCGGAGCTGGGTGTGGGTAAAGAAGAACTGTGGTCCGTCATCCAGTCGTTTATAGAAAACGGCGATTCTCCGCTGTCCGGGGCGGTTCCGCAGGAAGGGCAGCAGCAGGAGAGCCCGTAACGCCGCTAACTCAACGGAATTGCGATAAATTCGCCGTATGTTATAGGGATTCAGACTTTTCACGGGAGGAAAGTGAGCATCCCATAAGATTTTTTGGCTACAATCCGGTTTAATCCGTTTTTTTATGAAATATGAAGGAAATTCATGGTTCGCCCGGCAAGCCAATGTTCGAAGATGTGCTGTATAATAATACTAAAGGTTGTTTAAAGAGGCCTCGAGCGTCCTTAACAATCGTCACCCGCCGTGTCCGGCGGAAATTTTTCTTGCGATTATAGAATTGAACCGTGCCGGAGCACATTCGTTCTGTAATCATAAAAAAGAATTGAGGAGATTTTTATGGCTCAGCGGTTAGCCACAGAGTATGTTAAAACTACTTTACAAATGACGGAGCAGCAATTGAACCAATTTTTGCATTCGGCGGAAAGCTGTCATGTACATCCTTATGTGAAAGTACTGGACGGTGGAGGACAAGAAATTGTGCTTGAAGACGAAAGCGGCGAGGCGGTTCATCTCCCTCTGGAGCGTAAAGGTCCGTTATACATCTGTGAATTGTCTTGCCGCTTGGTGAACCCTCATCTGACAAACGCGGTCCGCAAACTGTTCGTCGCCTGCAAAGGAGACGGAATCGTCAATCGCATTTATCAAGGATTCACGATGATGTATTATTATGAAAAAGGCTCGGTTCGCAAAATTGCGGAAGTCACGACTTCCCAGAGTAAGCTGGTGTATGAATATAAGCATACGGCCGGTGAACTTCAGCGGATGTTCCAGCTCACCGCGGTCGAACAGGAAATATCCCGTTTGTACCAGGATATTAACTTTTGGCTGGATGAACGGAACAAAGCGGTGACCCCTGAACAGATTGCTGTTATTGACCAGAAACTGCGACTCACCACACATAAATGGTTTGCACTCGAGGCTTGAGATGGCCTGGAGGAAAAAGAACCCTTCGATCACCGAAGGGTTCTTTTTATGCCCTGAAATGCCCTCTAAAACGGGGCGGCTGACGCGGGGATGAAAGGCTAAAAATAAATATTTACAAAGGATAAAAAAGGGTTGCAATTCGGGCGGATAGATGTTATTTTTAATCTCGTTGAAAAGAATTATATAGGAACCAGGATTCACTCAGGACATTGAATGTTGCGAGAGATTATTCCCTCGGGAAGTGAATGACGTAGGTCCTAGCGGATGAAATTTTCAAACATTTTATTCCTAGGAAGGGGGAACCGAAGGATGGAATATTCAACTTTCGGAAGACACGTTGCTGTTGACACTTGGGGTGTAGATTTTGACATGCTGAATGACGCGGAATTTCTGCAGGCTCAGATGGTTGAGGCAGCCGAAGCATGCGGTGCTACAGTCATGTCGGTACAATCCAAGCAGTTTGAACCACAGGGCGCTACAGTACTCGTATTGTTGTCAGAAAGTCACCTCTCGATCCACACGTATCCTGAGAGAGGATTCGCAGCGATCGACTGCTACACTTGCGGTGAGACGGTAGATCCACAGTTGGCCATTGATTACCTGGTATCCGTATTGAAACCTGAGAAAACTTACGCCAAGAAACTGGTGCGCGGTTTGGGTGAATTGACGGTAGAAACCCCTGAACTGAAACAGACCGAGCCGGTGTAACTTCGCGGCACGAATAACGATAAGTAAATCATAACCATGGACATCTCCATGGTTATTTGTTTTTTTGGACTCCCATACAATGAGTAGTAAGCTCGTTGAACAGGGAGGTTCGCTTAAGCGTGAGAAGGAGAAAACAGAGGGATTTGCTGTTTGTCGGTCTGCTGCTGGTACTGCTTGTCAGCCTTGTTTACCAAGGCTACCGGATGATGTGGCCACATACCGAAGGAGAGAATGCCGAAAGGATGCTGTTCGAGGTGGCGCAGTTTCAAATGCAGGTGCTGGGAACGTCCCTGGCGGATGCGACAGGCAGTTCGCGGACGGATGAGCTGAACGCCCTTAAGCTGGCGGCTTATTCGGCGTCGTATACTCACGACCGGCTGGCAAAAACATTTGGGGACGGTGCCGTGGACCCGCTTAAACCGGTCGGTGATCTGGTTAATGTAATCACAGAGTGGCAAATCGGCGGGAACCGCCTCCTCAGCGACGCGGAGAAGGACATGCTGCTCCGGTACAGCGAGTTGTATGCAGGTATCGCGCCTGTATACGAAAAGCTGATTAGCGAGGACGGGCACGTGATCGCCTCGCAGGCGGGAGAGTTGAAGAAAATCGGCAAAGAACTCGCCAAAACACTGGAAGAAACGCAATAAATGAGGGTATAAAGCCCAGTGCTTTGTGACACAATAAATCACATGTAATTTCATAAACATTTCAAAAATAGTTCAGAGAGAGCAGGACAATTGTGATATAATGAACACGTTGTTAATGAACGTAACGTCAGAAAAAACGTCCTGAACTGGATTTTTTTTTGAAATGAAACATAGGCAGGTGAACACGTAATGCACATCGTCGTTGTCGGATTAAACTATCGTACAGCGCCTGTAGAAGTGAGGGAACGTTTTACATTTGATCAAAGCGAACTTCCAAAGGCACTCAGCCAGCTGATGCTGACGAAAAGTGTAATGGAAGGCGTGATTGTGGCTACGTGCAACCGCACTGAAATATACGTGGTGGTGGACCGTCTTCATATGTGCGGATATTTCATCCGCAGCTTTGTGGAGCAATGGTTTGACATCCCAAGAGAAGAGTTTACGAAGCATTTATATATATATGAAGACGAGCAGGCCATTTCCCATTTGTTCCGGGTGACCTGCGGTCTGGACTCTATGGTGATCGGGGAGACGCAAATTTTGGGTCAGGTCCGCAGCGCCTTCCTGCAAAGCCAGGAGGAGAAAGCGACGGGTACCTGGTTCAACATGCTGTTCAAGCAGGCCGTGACCCTTGGTAAGAGAGCCCATTCGGAGACCTCCATCGGGGAAAGCGCAGTGTCTGTGAGCTACGCAGCCGTTGAACTGGGCAAACGGATTTTTGGCATGTTCAACGACAAGAAGGTGCTCATTCTCGGTGCCGGCAAAATGAGCGAGCTGACCGTCAAGCACCTGTACGCGAACGGAGCCGAAGAGGTAATCGTCGCCAACCGGACCCTGGCACGTGCGGAAGAGCTGGCCAGCAAGTTTCAAGGTACGCCGTGCACGATGGAACAGGCGATTGCCCGGCTTCACGAAGTGGACATCCTGATCAGCTCGACAGGTGCCAAGGATTACGTCCTTACGCCGGCGCAGGTCAGCGAGAGTATGAAGAAGCGGCAATCCCGGCCGCTGTTTATGATTGATATTGCGGTGCCGCGGGACATTGATCCGGCTATCGCTGAGATCAGCAACGTATTCCTGTATGACATTGACGATCTGGAAGGAATCGTTGAGAGCAACCTCGAAATGCGCCGGACGGAAGCCGCGAAGATCGAAGTGATGATCGAAGAGGAGAAGACGGCGTTCTATCAATGGCTCAAGACGCTCGGTATCCGGCCGGCGATCCGTGCGCTTCAGGAGAAGTCCACGGCGATTCATGAAGAGACGCTGGAAAGCCTGTTTAACAAGCTGCCTGAACTGAACGACCATCAGCGCAAGGTCATCCGCCGGTTGACCAAGAGCATCGTCAATCAGATGATGCACGATCCGATCAACCGTTTGAAGGAAATGGCGGGCGGCAAGGAAGGCACCGAGGCACTTGAGTTTTTCACACACATATTTGCTTTGGAAGAGGACATGAATGCGTCCGGTCATGGCAGCAGCGTCATGGAGAAATCCGGCAAGGTCCCGCAAGGGATCAGCAAGAACCCATCGGACATGAAGCTGTCCAAGGTTTCTTTGACTCCTGCAAGCCTGTAAGCCGGTAGGGGGAGTTGACATTGCTCACTGGTTTTTACGATGCCGGCATTTATATCTACGCCCTGAGCCTTCTGTTTTTTATCTCGGATTGCATACGACGCAATCAGGGGGCAAAGCGGATGGGTACAGGGCTTCTTGTTGTAGTTGGCGTTTTGCAGGGAGGCGCGCTTCTGATCAGAGCGTGGCAGGAGAGCATGCTGCCGATCTTTACCCCGTTCGATTTTTTGCTCTTATTTTCATTTAGTATCGTCATCGCCGCACTGATCCTGAACTGGGTGCAGCGGTCGGAATTTGCCGTCCTGCTGCTCAGCATCATCGGATTCAGCGCCATGGTGCTCAACCGTTTATGGTTTGCGGCCGGGAATAACCCGCTGCGTCATTGGGAGACGGTACACGGCCTGCTCATTCTGCATATCACGCTTGCCAACCTAAGCTTCGCCGTATACACCATTGCCGCCGTATTTGCCGGCATGTATTTGTTTCTTCACAGAAGGTTGAAAGGGAAAAAATGGAGCGACACCGTCCGCCGGCTGCCGAGTCTTGAGCTGATGGACAAGTATACGTACTTGCTCGCATCGATCGGAACCCCGCTCTTATCCGTTTCGTTTATCGTCGCGGTGCTGTCGCTCATTTCCGAAGGCAAGCTCAGCCTGTTGCTGGACTTGAAAGTAGTGGCCACGCTTGCCGGACTGGCCATTTATTATTTTTTTCTGATCCGTAAACATTCCAAACAGCATTCCGGTCAAGTGATGGCCCAGTGGATTCTGATCGGATATGCGTTTATTATATTAATTTTCGTACTGAATTCGTGGTCCGATTTTCACCGTTGGACAGGAGAGTGAGGCCTTTGGCGGTATATTTGCCCGTAATGCTGGATTGCGAGGGACGCTGCTGCACCGTGGTGGGCGGCGGGACTGTGGCCGAAAGAAAGGTAAACTCCCTGCTTACGGCCTCGGCCGATGTCACGGTGATCAGTCCGGAAGTGACGCAAGGGCTGCGGCTGCTTGCCATGGAAGGCCGGATCCGCTGGATTTCCCGCGAGTACGCGGCGGGAGATTTGGCGGGGGCCTTTTTGGTCTATGCGGCAACCTCCTCGCCTGCCGTGAATGGTGCCGTGATCGACGAAGCAGAACAGACGGGCGTGCTGGCAAATGCGGCCGGCGGCAGCCGGACGGGTTCATTTATCAGCCCAAGTGTGCTTCGCCGGGGCAGACTGCTGATCGCTGTGTCCACATCGGGCGCGGGACCGGCGCTGGCCGCAGACATTTGCGACAGGCTGGAGGAAGAATATGGCCCCGAATACGAGGAATATCTCGAATGGATGTACCGGATGCGCAGCGGCATCAAGAGGCAGGTTACGCGCCCGGAAACCCGGCAAAGATTATTAATGAAAGCGGCAGAGCTTGAGGTGCTGGATGAAATCCGCAAGGGCACGTTTGAGCCGTGGGATACGGAACAAATCAAGCAATGGATAGCGAACAACCAGGAGGAATCATGATGCGGACAATCGTAGTAGGCAGCAGACAAAGCGCACTGGCATTAACGCAGACAGGGCAGGTCATCGACCAGCTGAAGCAGCTGTGCGCGGAACACGGGTTTGATTTTCAATTCGAAGTGAAAAAGATCGTCACGAAAGGTGACCGCATTTTGGATGTGACGTTGTCCAAGGTTGGCGGGAAAGGTTTGTTCGTTAAAGAAATCGAGCAGGCCATGCTGGACGGCGAGATCGACATGGCCGTGCACAGCATGAAGGACATGCCTTCGGTTCTGCCCGAGGGTCTGATGAACGGTGCGGTGCCCCGCCGCGTCGATCCGAGGGACTGCCTTATTTCCCTCCAAGGGAAAAGCATTGACGAGCTTCCGCGGGGAGCGAAAGTGGGAACGAGCAGCCTGCGCCGCTCCAGCCAGCTGAAGGCCCACCGGCCGGACCTGGAATTGGAGCCGGTTCGCGGTAATATTGACTCGCGCCTGCGCAAGCTGGAGACGGAAGGCTTCCAGGCGATCATTCTCGCCGCTGCGGGGCTGTACCGCATGGGCTGGGAGGATAAAATCAGCTCGTACATTCCGGTGGAGACCTGCCTGCCGGCTGTTGGCCAAGGAGCACTCGGCATCGAATGCCGGGAAGATGATGCGGATCTGCGCAGACTTCTTGATTTATATAACGACAAGGAATCGGAGTTGACCGTGGCTGCCGAGCGCAAGTTTCTCGCCGTATTAAACGGCGGCTGTCAGGTGCCGATCGGGGCCCACGCCGTACTAGTTCCATCCGAAACGGAGCATTCCCAAGAGACTCCGCCCGTTATACAATTAACGGGAATGGTAGGATCTCCTGAAGGGGACGTCATATTAAAAGAAACGCTGACCGGAACGGATCCGTTGAGGCTTGGGGAAGACGTTGCCAACAAGCTGATTGCCCAGGGAGCCGAGAGAATTCTGGAACAGACCAGGGAGTAGGGGATGAGAACATGGCGGGAAGAGTATTTTTGGTGGGAGCCGGGCCCGGGCATGCCAAATTAATTACGGTAAAAGGGCTGGAGTGCCTGCAAAAGGCGGATGTCGTCGTCTATGACCGCCTGGCAGGGCCGCAGCTGCTGCATTCACTCAAGCCGGGAACGGAAAAAATTTACGTCGGCAAGCTCCCGGACCGCCATACGATGAAGCAGGAAGAGATCAACCAGCTGCTGGTGGACCTCGCCCTGCAGGGCAAAACGGTCGTGCGGCTGAAGGGCGGCGATCCGACGATATTCGGGCGCGTGGGTGAGGAAGCCGAACTGCTGAAGCGTAACGGCATTCCTTATGAAATCGTGCCGGGCATTACGGCGGCAATCGGCGTCCCGGCGTACGCGGGCATTCCGGTGACCCATCGTGATTTGGCTTCTTCCTTGTCCATCATCACCGGGCATGAAAGCCCGGACAAGCTGGACCGGATGATCGAATGGGACAAGGTCACGAACGCGACCGGAACGCTGGTCTTTATGATGGGTGTGGCCAAGATCGGTTATATCGCCGAGCAGCTGATCCGCCATGGACGCAAACCCGACACGCCGGTGGCCTTGATCCGGTGGGGAACACGGGCGGAGCAAGCGGTGCTCGCCGGGACGCTCACCGACATCGCGGAGAAAGTGAAGCAGGCGGACTTTCAGCCGCCGGCCGTTATCGTTGTCGGCGATGTCGTGCGGCAGCGCGAGCAGCTCAAATGGGCGGAGTCGCTGCCGCTGTTCGGCAGACGGATCCTGGTCACCCGCTCCCGAGCCCAGGCAAGCGATCTGGTCAACCGGATCGAGGAGCTCGGCGGGGAGCCTTACGAATTTCCGGTGATCGAGACGGTGTATCCGGAAGAACCCGAGCTAAAGCAGGGCCTCCGGGACGCCTTCGACCGGCTCGGTGAGTACGACTGGGTGTTCTTCACCAGCACCAACGGCGTCGACTACTTTTTCCGCCATTTGCAGGAGCAGGGAAAGGACATTAGGGAGCTGCACCGGGCGCGGATCGCGGCAGTCGGCCCGGCCACGGCCGAGGCGCTCGGCCAGCGGGGCATCATCCCCGTGGAGCTGCCGGACCGCTTCCAGCAGGAGGGACTGATCGAGTCGCTGGGCAGCCAGCTGCTTGCCGGCCAGAAGGTCTTCCTTCCGCGCGGGGATCTGGCACGAAACTGGCTTCCTGATAAGCTCGCCGAGTTGGGGCTTGAGGTCACCAGCGCGGTGATGTACCAGACGATCGCCGGGCGGGAGGACGATCCCGAATTGATCCGGCTGCTGGAAGAGGGCGGGATTCATGCCGTAACGTTCACCAGCTCGTCGACGGTGAACAATCTGCTTTCGATTTTGAAACGGATGGGAGTTCAGGACCCGGCGGCGCTGCTGAAGGACGTGGAAGTTGCATGTATCGGAGAAATTACGGCGAAGACAGCCCGTGACGCAGGACTTGAAGTAGGCATAATTGCCGAAGAAGCGACGCTGGACAGCCTTGTACGCTCGCTGTGCCTGTGGAACGCGGAAGCTGCGGCCGCTTCAGAATAGAAGAGTCTAGGTTGGCCATGACTCGTCAATATCTACTAACAGGAGGTTTACAGCTATGAGTTTTCCAATGGTAAGACACCGGCGCCTCCGCCAGTCCGCCGGGATGCGGAACATGGTGCGCGAAACGGTGCTGAACGTGAATGACCTGATCATGCCGATTTTTGTAACCTATGGAGACAATATAAAGAACGAGATTTCATCCATGCCGGGAGTCTATCATTTTTCGCTGGACCGGCTGAAAGAGGAATTGGACGAAATCGCGTCCCTCGGCATTCCGGCCGTACTGCTGTTCGGCATTCCGGAAACGAAGGACAGCATCGGCTCCTCGGCTTTTGCGGAAGACGGCATCGTCCAGGAAGCCACACGCCTGATCAAGTCCTGGTATCCGGACCTGCTCGTCGTGGCGGACACCTGCCTCTGCGAGTTTACGGATCACGGACACTGCGGGATGGTGCATACTTTCGAACGGGACGGCCATGTGTGCGGCGACGTCATGAACGACGAATCGCTGGAGCTGCTGGTCAAGACGGCGGTATCCCAGGCGAAAGCCGGCGCCGATATTATCGCACCGTCCAACATGATGGACGGATTCGTGCAGGCCATCCGCGCAGGGCTCGACGAGAACGGATTCGAGCATATACCGATCATGTCCTATTCGGTAAAATATGCTTCCGCCTTCTACGGCCCATTCCGCGAAGCGGCCGATTCGGCGCCGCAGTTCGGCGACCGCAAAACGTACCAGATGGATCCGGCCAACGCGCGCGAAGCGCTGCGTGAAGCGGAATCCGATGTACTGGAAGGGGCCGATATGCTGATGGTCAAGCCTTCCTTGTCCTATATGGACATTATGCGCACGCTGAAGGATCAGTTCGACCTGCCGCTCGTCGCCTACAACGTGAGCGGGGAGTATTCCATGGTCAAAGCGGCGGCTCTCCAGGGCTGGATCGACGAGAAAGCCGTGGTGCAGGAAATGCTGACGAGCATGAAACGTGCCGGTGCGGATATCATAATTACTTATTTTGCCAAAGACGTGGCCCGGTGGATCAAGCAGGGGTAACAATCCCTAGTTAGATGTTTCGGGATCAACGCGAAGTACCTAAAGAAGCATCGGAGCCAAATCCCTGCTTAGCGGGGTGATTTAAACCGACAGATTGGAGTGAATGACATGAGCAATATGTCAGGAAAGCGCAAGGAGGAGGCTTCCCGGTCGGCCTTTGAAGAAGCCAAGCAATATATTCCCGGCGGGGTGAACAGCCCGGTCCGCGCCTTTAAATCGGTCGGCCTTACGCCGATTTATGTGGACCATGCCCAAGGATCGCGCGTGTACGATATTGACGGCAACAGCTTTATCGACTACGTCGGCTCCTGGGGACCGCTGATTATGGGACATGCCCATCCGGAAGTGATTGCCGCGGTGCAGGAAACGGCGGCCAAAGGGACGAGCTTCGGCGCGCCTACGCTGATTGAAACGGAAATGGCCAAGCTCGTGTGCGAGCGGGTCCCTTCGATCGACATCGTCCGGATGGTCAATTCCGGTACGGAAGCGACGATGAGCGCGATTCGCCTGGCCCGCGGATATACGGGACGCAGCAAAATTTTGAAATTCGAAGGCTCCTATCATGGACACGCGGACAGCCTGCTCATCAAAGCCGGCTCCGGGGTAGCGACGCTGGGTCTGCCTGACAGCCCCGGTGTACCGGAAAGTGTGGCCAGCAACACGATCACGGTCGCATACAACGACCTTGAGTCCGTAACGCTTGCCTTTGAACGCTTTGGCGAGGAGATCGCCTGCGTGATCGTGGAACCGGTAGCCGGCAACATGGGCGTCGTGCCTCCGCTTCCGGGCTTTCTGGAGGGCTTGCGCGAAATTACGACGAAGTACGGCAGCCTGCTCATTTTTGATGAGGTCATGACCGGTTTCCGTGTTCATTTGAACTGTGCCCAAGGGCGGTTCGGCATTACGCCTGACTTGACCTGCCTTGGCAAGGTGATCGGCGGCGGACTGCCAGTCGGCGCATACGGCGGCAAGCGCGAAATTATGGAGAGAGTGGCGCCGTCCGGTCCGATTTATCAAGCGGGCACGCTGAGCGGAAATCCGCTGGCCATGGCGGCTGGATTTACGACGCTGAAGCTCCTGACGCCTGCCGTATATGACCAGCTGGAAGAGCGCGCGGCCCGTCTGGAAGCCGGTTTTGTGAACAATGCCAAGGAGCTCGGCGTTCCGGTGACGATTAACCGGGTCGGTTCCATGGTTTGTCCTTTCTTCACGGAAGGGCCTGTCGAGAATTACGATTCGGCGAAGACGAGCGACATTCCGCGATTCACCAAATATTTCGGCAATCTGATTGAGGAAGGCGTGAGCGTGGCTCCTTCCCAGTTTGAGGGGATGTTTGTATCGGCTGCCCACAGCATCGAAGACATCGATGCGACGATTGAAGCCAATTACAACGCCCTCAAGCAACTGTGAGCCTGAACCACTGGCTCCGGCGCGGGGAATGGCTGGAGCTGGCTCCGGGCAAAAAAATCGCATCGGCCGAAGACCGCGAAGCGGCGGCCGCGGCATGGCTGCTGAACGAGGTGGGCATGCCGGAGAAGCTGCTTGGTCAGCTTAAGTCATCGAACGGCATCGAGTGGAAAGGGGACCGGCTTCGGCTGGCCCTTTTTGCTGCCCGCAAGGCAGGGATCGAACCGGTCTGGGCGGACCTGACCGTGCTGTACGAGGACGACTTCTGCCTGGTCGTTCACAAGCCTGCCGGGATGAAGGTTCATCCGGACGGGCATTCCCCAGAAACGACATTGGATCATGCGGTGGCCGCCCATTATCAGATGCAGGGTGAAGAGATTGCGGTCCGGCATATTCATCGGCTCGACCAGCATACCACCGGGCCCGTGCTGTACGCCAAAAATGACTGGGCGCAGCTTGTGCTGGACAAGGAGATGAGCGGCAAGCGGATTTCGCGGATATACGCCGCCTTTGTCGAAGGGCGGATCTCTGCGGATTTGAAGGTCATCGACCTGCCCATTGGCAAGGACCGCCACCACAAACAGCGCAGACGGGTGTCTCCGGGAGGACAATCTGCGGTGACCCGGATTCTTCATGCAGAAGCCGGGCATAAAGCCAGCCTCGTCTACTTAGAGCTGGAAACCGGCCGGACGCATCAGATCCGCGTTCATCTCAGTCATGTCGGCCACCCGCTGCTGGGCGATACCTTGTACGGCGGAAACACGTCCGCGATCGGCAGGCAGGCGCTTCACGGGGAGCGCCTCTCTTTCGCCCATCCGCTCACGCGCGAGCCGATTGAGGTGAGCGATCCGTGGCCCGAGGATATGGAGCGTCTCAAAGCCCTTGTGAGAGCGTAAACCCAAGTATCATATGAAAACTGGCATGCTCCTCTTTTTAAAGCATATAAATAGAACGAGTAACGATTTAGGCTCGTGCTGTGGGGATGGCCCACGGTTAGAAATATGCCGAAAAGGAGGACGTTATTTGTGTTTGACCAGTCCTACGGTTTGCGCTTTGACATTTATGAACGCATTCATTTAAACGAAGACGTGGTGGGAATCGAAGAACTCGAGGAAATCGAGCTGCTTCCGCATATTCAAGTGATCAGCCAGGACGAACAAGCCAGTCTGCGCGGTCATCTGCTCCTGACGGGGCTGTACAGAGGCGAAGGTGAGGAAGAAGGGACGCAGCGGCTGGAGCATTTAATCCCGGTGGAGATTACGGTTCCCTTAAACCGGGTAACCTCGCTGGACGACATCGCGGTGGAAATTGAAAATTTCGACGTCGACCTGCTGTCCAAGCGGAGCCTGAACATTACGGGCGTACTCTCCCTGCGCGGCATCGAGATCCAGTCGGCGGAATCACCCGCCTGGAAAGCAGACGAATTCACGGTGGTTCATGCACCGGATGAGGACATTCCGGAGGAAGCGGCCATCTTTGCAGAGGAACGGGAGGAAGAACCACCGGCTTTCGAAGAAGAACCGGTGCAGCGTGAATTTACGCCGCAGGACGACCCTGCGCCTGTCTGGACTGCACCGACCCCGTCCTTCGCGCCGCCTCAGTCCCAAATTCAAGCGGAGCAGCCGGAACAGGTCCAGATCGAAGCCGCGGAAGCCGGTGACTCCGAAGAAGCACGGGAAGCGGCAGCCTGGGAAGCCGCATGGCAAGCGGCCGCTCTCCCTCCGTCCGAGCCGGATGAAGCGGCAGCGCCTGAGGCGTCCGAATCGTACGAAACCGCCCCGTCAACCGCCTGGGAATCTGCCCGCGAACCTGAACGGGAAGCGGCAGCGCCTCCGCCGCAGGTAGCCGGATTATCCGCTTTACATACGGACAAGGAACCAGCGGACCGGACGGCGGAGCCCCAGTACCCGAACAAGTGGCATTTTGAGCATGAAGAGGAGTCGGAGCTGCTGCATCCGGAAACGACGGCGATTCAGGCGGATGAGGAGCCGGAAGAAGATATCTATTTGAACGCCGCGAGCAAAGACCCGTTCAGCGAGCCCAGTTTCCCGTTTGGAGCTTTCCAGGATAAAGTTCAGCAGGAAGAACCGCCTGAAGACCGGGAAATGCGGATCGCACTCGGAAGCAAGAAGGAACCCGAGTCCGGCGAGAAGGAAGCGATCGGTTTCTCCTCGATCTTGTCTTCGAGCCGGTCCATCAAGGAGCTTGAGTACCAGCAGGCGCAGGAGGAACAGCAGGCTGCAGATGCCATTGCCAGCGCTGCCGCTTCCGAGGCCGAAGATATCAAATGGAAGAACCTGTTCCTCGGCAGTATCTCCGAGCAGACCCCGTTCCGTAAAGTTCGGCTGTGCATCGTTCAGCGGGAAGAGACGCTCGAAACGATCGCCGACCGTTATCAGCTGACGCCGCGGGAGCTTGTGCTGTACAACCGGCTGGCGGACCAGACCGTGCAGGAAGGTCAAGTTCTGTATATCCCGTAACGTTTTTGATGCAATCCGAAGAGCCTGGCGCTTTGTTGCGCCGGGCTCTTTTTTTATGCCCGGGGTGCGGCCTGCTTGAACACGGGAAAATGGTCCTGCACTTTGGGCCAAGGGAAGTTGACTATCGACATGAAGCGCGTTATTATGGAGTATATGTTTTGCAGAAAAACATCAATGAACGTCAATTACAGAAGACATCCCGTATTTGACGGAAGTTTTTCTTGCGATATGAATCGCTTCAGCTTCGCTGAAAATGAATCCATTTAACCATCTTCAAAAAAACGATGAACGGGAAGAGTAGGCGGTATTGCCCTTCAGAGAGCGGAATTGCAGCGCTGGAAGATTCCGCAGGATGCAGCTGTCCGAAGTCGCCCGGAAGTTGTCGGTTTGAGCACCTGCGTTAGAAGGCGCGGGAGGTAGAGCCGGCCGGCTGCAGCCGTTATCTGTATGAAGTGTTGCGGGGGGCATGCGTGTTTGTGCTGCTTGTCGCAAAACAAAGGTGGTACCGCGAAAGAACAGCCTTTCGTCCTTTGAGGACGAAAGGCTTTTTGTATTTTTGGCAAAGCTGATCTTGTGATGGAGGATGAACAATATGACTGACCAGGAAAACCAAGCAACAACCGGGATGCCGACGACGTATGACCCGAAATCGGCCGAGAAGAAATGGTACAAATACTGGATCGACGGCCAGTATTTCAAAGCCGGGCAGAAGCCCGATGCGGAGCCGTACACGATCGTGATTCCGCCGCCAAACGTAACGGGGATGCTCCATATCGGGCACGCCCTTGACTTTACCCTGCAGGATATTCTGATCCGCACGAAGCGGATGCAGGGATACGACGCCTTGTGGCTTCCGGGCTCGGACCATGCGGGCATCGCGACGCAGACCAAGGTGGAGCAGAAGCTGCGCGAACAGAACATTAGCCGACACGACCTCGGGCGAGAGAAGTTCCTGGAGAAAGTATGGGAATGGAAGGACCAATATGCGGAAACGATTCATGAACAGTGGGCCAAAATGGGCTTTTCGCTGGATTACTCCAGAGAACGCTTTACGCTTGACGAAGGTCTGTCGAAGGCGGTTCGCGAAGTTTTCGTGAAACTCTTTGAAAAAAAGCTGATCTACCGCGGCAAAAAGATCATCAACTGGGATCCGGCCGCCAGAACCGCCTTGTCCGATATTGAGGTTGAATATAAAGAAGTCAACGGCCATCTGTATCATTTGCAGTACCCGCTGAAGGACGGCAGCGGCCATATTACGGTAGCGACCACGCGTCCCGAGACGATGCTGGGCGATACGGCGGTGGCCGTTCATCCGAAAGATGAGCGCTACAAGGACATGATCGGCAAGATGCTCGTGCTTCCGATTGTCGGACGCGAGATTCCGATTATCGCCGATGAGTACGTAGAACGCGAATTCGGCAGCGGCGCCGTGAAAATTACCCCGGCACACGATCCGAACGACTTTGAGGTGGGATTGCGCCACGATCTGCCGCAAATCATCGTGATGGACGAGACCGGCACGATGAATGACCAGGCCGCGAAATACGAAGGAATGGACCGGGCCGATTGCCGCAAGCAGATCGTTCAGGATTTGAAGGATCTCGGCGTGCTGATCAAAATCGAAGACCATGTGCACCAGGTGGGGCACAGCGAGCGCACAGGCGCCGTAGTCGAGCCTTATTTGTCGACGCAGTGGTTTGTTAAAATGCAGCCGCTCGCGGAAAGAGCCATTGAGGCGCAAAAAGCGGGCAAAGGGGTTCGCTTCGTTCCGGAGCGTTTCGAGAAAACGTACCTGAACTGGATCGAAAACGTCAGGGATTGGTGTATTTCCCGTCAGCTGTGGTGGGGACACCGGATTCCGGCTTGGTACTGCGAATCCTGCGGCGAAATCCACGTCGCGCATGAGGATGTAACCCAATGCTCCAAATGCGGAAGCACCGAGCTTACGCAGGACAACGACGTACTGGACACCTGGTTCAGTTCGGCGCTGTGGCCGTTCTCTACCCTCGGCTGGCCGGAGGAGACGGCGGATTTGGAGCGTTATTATCCGACGAACGTACTCGTTACGGGCTATGACATCATCTATTTCTGGGTAGCCCGGATGATCTTTACCGCGCTGGATTTTACGGGCGAAATCCCGTTCAAAGACGTGCTGATGCACGGTCTGGTCCGGGATTCCGAAGGACGGAAAATGTCCAAGTCGCTCGGCAACGGCGTTGATCCGCTCGACGTCATCGAACGGTACGGAGCAGATGCGATGCGCTACATGATCTCCACGAGCAGCACGCCGGGGCAGGATCTGCGCTTCCGCTGGGAACGCGTAGAGCAGGCGCGCAACTTTGCCAACAAAATCTGGAACGCCTCCCGGTTCGCTCTGATGAATCTGGAAGGATTCACATATGACGACATTGACATAAGCGGAGAGCTCAGCACGGCGGACCGCTGGATTCTCCACCGTCTGAACGAAACTTCCCGTGACATTACGCGTCTAATAGATGCCTACGAATTTGGTGAAACGGGCCGGCTCCTGTATAACTTCATTTGGGATGACCTCTGCGACTGGTACATTGAGTTTGCCAAACTCTCTTTGTACGGAGACAATGCCGCCGCCAAGAAAACGACGCAGTCGGTGCTTAGCTATGTGCTGGACCGCACGCTGCGGATGATTCATCCGTTTATGCCGTTCATCTCCGAGGAAATTTGGCAGCATCTGCCTCACGAAGGGGAAACGATCACCCTTGCCGCATGGCCGGAGTATGATCCTGCCTTCGAGGATGCCGAAGCTGCAGGCGAGATGTCGCTGCTGATGGATGCCATCCGTGCCGTCCGCAACATCCGCGCGGAAGTGAACGTTCCGATGAGCAAGAAGATCGAGCTGATGCTGAAGGCGGGCGACGAGCAAGTGCTGCAGATCGTGAACCGGAACGAAGTATATGTTCAGCGCTTCTGCAACACATCGAGCTTTACGGCAGGTCTGGACCTGACGACCCCGGACAAGGCGATGACCGCCGTGATTACCGGAGCCGAGCTGTACCTGCCGCTTGCCGGTCTCATCGACATCGACCAGGAGATCGCGCGGCTGGAGAAAGAGCTGCAGCATTTGAACAGCGAAGTGCAGCGGGTGGAGAAAAAGCTGGCCAATGAAGGCTTCGTGGCTAAAGCGCCGGCGAAAGTTATTGAAGAGGAGAAGGCCAAGATGGCTGACTATTCCGATAAACGCAGCAAAGTCATCGCACGGATCGAAGAGCTGAGAGGCTGATCACGACGGAGCAGAAACTTAACTAAAATTCAGAAGGTGAATGGTATGGGGGATCAAATGGAAGCCGGACGGGAGGCTTCTCTGCGCACATATGAAGAGGCGGCGAATTGGATTAACGGTCTGATTCCGTTTGGGATCAGACCGGGGATGCAGCGGATCGAGGCGTTAATGGAGAAGTTCGGAAATCCGCACCGGAGGCTGAAATTCATTCATGTCGCCGGTACGAACGGAAAAGGGTCGACATGCGCCTATTTGACCCGTGTGCTTCTGCAAAGCGGTTATTCGGTAGGTACGTTTACTTCGCCGTATATCACCAAATTCACGAACCGCTTTCAGTACAACGGGGAAGACATTCCAGAGGAGGTGCTGCTCTCCCTGGCGAACCGCCTGTACCCTGCGGTGCAGGAAATTGCGGCCACGGAGCTTGGCTCGCCGACGATGTTCGAAGTGTCCACGGCTCTGGCGATCTTGTATTATGCCGAGGAATGCTACCCTGACGTAGTTGTATGGGAGACCGGGCTCGGGGGAAGGCTGGATGTAACGAACATCGTTCACCCTATCGTCTCCATCATCACCAATGTCGGGATGGACCATACCGATATTCTTGGCGATACGCTTGTGGAAATCGCCTCGGAGAAGGCAGGCATTATCAAACCTGGCGTTCCGGTGGTCAGCTGCGTGGACCAGCCGGAAGTCATTGAGGTGCTGAAGAAAAAAGCCGAAGAATGCCGTGCGACACTGTATTTGGCGGGAGAGCAGTTCACCTACGAATATACCGGTCTGGACGGTTCCTTGCAGACGTTCCATTTCAAAGGTCCTTTCCGCGAGCTGGACCTGAGCATCGGGATGAAGGGCGAGCACCAGATTGCCAATGCCGCCGGCGCGATGATGGCGCTGGAAGTGCTGCGGCAGTATATGGCTTTTGTCATGGACGATGAGGATCTGCTGAAGGGGTTACGGGATACCAAGTGGGCCGGCCGGCTTGAAGAAGTGGGCGATTCTCCGCGCATCGTTCTTGACGGGGCGCATAATCCAGAGGGACTGGAGAGCCTCAGCAAGAGCCTGCAAAGGCATTATCACTTTAAACAGTTAAATTTGATGATGGGAATGCTGTCAAATAAGCATCATGAGTCCTCTTTGAAGCATATACTTCCAATAGTGGATACGCTTATCCTGACCGAGCCGGATTTCCGGAAAAAAATGGACGCTGATGCTTTGCTGGACATTGTGGAGCGGCTGAAGCATTCTCACGGCAAACCAGGTTTGCAGATCATCGTAGAACCGGATTGGAAACACGCGCTAGACATACTTAAGTCACGGACAGAACCGGGGGATTTGGCAGTGGTGTCCGGCACGCTGTATTTGATTTCCGATGTGCGGGCAGCCCTGCTGGGTCAGACCGATTCTGAAAAAGGTTGGTGAAAATCTGTTGAATTCTGAACATGTTCATTTTATCGGTATTGGTGGCTACGGGATGAGCGCCATTGCACGGGTTATGCTGGAAATGGGATACACGGTCACGGGTTCGGATGTGGCTGCCCAGGAATTAACGGAAAAGCTGGCTGCCAAAGGAGCCAAAATTTATATAGGCCATACGGCGGAGCAGGTTCACGGAGCGGATTTGGTCGTCTATTCGACGGCTCTTCCCAAGGACAACGTGGAACGAAGAGAGGCGGAGCATCTGAACATTCCGATCCTTCACCGCTCACAGATGCTCGCCAGATTGCTGAATGAACGCAAAGGCATCGCCGTTGCGGGAGCACACGGCAAGACGACGACGTCGTCCATGATTGCACTCGCCATGGAGGAATGCGGCGCGGATCCGACGTTTATTATCGGCGGGGAAATTATGAACGTGGGCACGAACGCCAAGGCCGGCAAAGGGGACTACGTGGTGGCTGAGGCGGATGAGAGCGACGGCTCCTTTTTGCAGTACCATCCGTGGCTCGGCATCGTGACGAACATTGAAGCGGATCATCTTGAAAACTACGACGGCGATTTCGAGAAGCTGAAGAGCGCCTATGTCCAGTTTTTGAGCCAGATCAAGGAAGACGGCACGGCTGTCGTCTGCGCTGACGACGCGAATATCCGCTCGATCCTTCCGTCGATCCGCTGCAATGTGGCCACTTACGGGATTGATTCCGATGCGGAATATACCGCCGAAGATCTGGTCCTGGGCGACCGCCATGTATCCTTCACGATGAAGCATAATGGGCAGACGCTGGGACCCGTCGAGCTTTCCGTTCCGGGCCGCCACAACGTCTACAACGCTATGGCCACGGTAATCGCCTGCCTGAAGGCCGGGATTCCGTTCGAATCCATCGCTGCGGGCGTTTCGAAGTTCCACGGCGCCAAGCGCCGTTTCCAGGTGCTCGGCGAGAAAAATGATATTCTGATCATCGACGATTACGCGCATCACCCGACGGAGATCGAAGCTACCATCAGCGCCGCAAAGGCGACGGGCAAGAAGATTATCGCCGTGTTCCAGCCGCAGCGCTATACACGGACCTTCTTTCTGCTCGATGCGTTCAGCCGGGCGTTCGGCGGAGCCGATGAAGTGATTATTACCGACATTTATTCGCCAGCCGGAGAGAAGCAGATCGAGGGCGTGAGCTCTTCGAAGCTGGTTGATTTGATCGTCAAAAACAGCAATGCGGGTGCCCGTTATTTGCCGACGAAGGAAGATGTCCTGAACGATCTGAAGCCGCGGCTCCAGCCTGGGGTACTGGTCCTGACCATGGGAGCAGGCGACATTTGGAAGGTCGGGGCGGAAATCGCCAAGACGATGTAAGGGATGCCTTTGGCGCTGGCTGCATATGATCATAACCGAAGAAACCGTAATTCCTTGTTTTTGAAGGGGGATTGCGGTTTTTTGCTCTTGTCATTTTCGTGGGACAATCAAACATAACTTCTGGAAATCTATCATATATACATAGTAGATAAGGACAAGGGTGAGGTGTTTGGGTGTGAACAAGGCGAGAATGACGTTCCGGTTTGATGAAGAACAAGGGCGCCAGCTTGAAGATAAGAAGGACAGCGGGCAGCTGACGATTGCGGGATCGGCTGCGAAGAGCCCTGCATGGGCGGAAGATCGTAATTCCGGAAGCAGCCGCGTTGATGTCGAAACAAAGCGTACTCCGATATCGGCTGTGCCTGATTCGATGCAGGGATGGAGTGATCCGTTCAACAGGGAGGACAGCTGGGAGCGTCTGGAAGAGAGGATGGGTTACGGAATTCAGGAGCGGGCAGAGGAAACTCGTGAGCATGAATCCGGAGCGGACGGACCAGATCATCGTTATCCGGACAGCCTGGAACACCGGGACCTAGATCGTGCCAATAATAGGTACACGGTCGGGGAGGGCTACGATGCCTACGATGGCTTGGACAACAGACCCGATGAAGAAGGACCCGGCCCAATCATCGAGGAGTATTCCTATCGGCCGCATCGGCCGGGATCGTTATGGAAGGTCATCGGAACGGTGACCGGAGCGATCGTCACCGGAGCGTTGTTCGGTCTGGTGGTCCTCTCCTTTTTCAAGGACGGATCGGCGGGGATGGATTCAGGCGGCGACATAGGGAACCCGAGTGCTGTAAGCACCTCCGCGCAGTCCGGTGAAGATCAGGCTTCCGTTCCGGCGGTCGCCGTCGAGGTGGGACCTCAAACCTACTATATGCTGCAGTACGGCGTCTTCAGCACCGCAGACCGGGTTCAGCAGGCGAAGGATGAGCTGGAGCAGTACGGCATCGCCGCAGGGAACGATCCGGATGAGGAGAACCGGGTGTATGCCGGCCTGTCCACAGACCGCGAACAGGCCAAGCTGCTCAGCAATCAGCTGAAGGCAGAAGGAGTTGAGCTGTATGTGCGGGAGGTGGATCTCCCGGCCGCAACCTCCCTGCATTTTAACGGAGACGCAGAGGCCGTTAACCAATACTTTCAAGTTAGCGCCGACCTGGTTGCGCTGTTGAGCCAAACCTCGGCGAGCCTCCTGGGCAAGGACCTTCCGGGGAAAATCGGTACCGAGGATATGAACCGTCTGACCGACCTTCACCGGCAGTGGACGGAGGCGGCCAAGCCGTTCCAGGCCGGTCTGGGAACGGATCAGCAGGAGATGGGCAAGCAGCTGGAGCAGGCGATGAACAGCTCGCTTTCGTCCGTCGAGGAATACAACAAAAATACGGCCAAGGGGCATTTATGGGAAATCCAGTCCAAGATGATGGAATTCATCATGCTGCAGAAGCAGCTTGTCGCTTCCCTGGAAAAAGCATAAAACACGAAGATCCGGCGTGGAAATGGAAATACTTCCCCATGCCGGATTTGTGTTTGTATTGACGTCCAAATAACCGTATAATAATGTGGGTGTCAAATTATGGCGAGGGAAGAGAAGAATGAAGAAGAATGTTGGAATATTACTGCTGTTTCTGCTGCTTGGCTGGCTGGCGGGAGCATGGATAGCCAAAGCGCTGGAGCCTGTACAAGCTCTTTCTTTTCTGACCGCATCCACGATGATCAAATGGTCACCGCAAGCTAATTTGGACATTATCAGTTACGACATTACCATTCAAATGAAACTAAGCCTGCTGAGTTTGATCGGCATCATTGTCTCCGTGTGGCTGTATCGCAGGCTTTAACTACCGGACAAAGGAGATCCTTTCATTGAAATCAAACCATTCACGCCGCATTATTCTGGCATCAACTTCACCAAGAAGGCAGGAGCTGATCGCTTCTCTACATATTCCGTTTGAGATCCGTCCCAGTCACGCTGAAGAACATACACCCGAAGATTGGACACCGCAGCAGGTCGTGGAAGGACTGGCCCTACGCAAAGCGGAAGCCGTTCATGCCTCGCTTCACGGTCAGAAGGAAGATGCTGTGATCGTCGGCAGTGACACGGTTGTTGTGCTGGACAATCAGGTGCTGGGCAAGCCGGTCGACAAGCAGGATGCGGTTCGCATGCTGACATCGCTGCAAGGCCGGACCCACAAGGTATATACAGGAGTCGCCGTCATTGATGTCATGAACGGCAAAACGATGGTGCGCCATCGGGTAACGTCGGTGACGATGAAGCCGCTAAGCGGGCGCCAGGTAGAGGCTTACGCCATGAGCGGAGAGCCTGATGACAAAGCGGGCGCATATGCCATCCAGGGACTCGGGTCAACGATCGTCGAACGGATCGAAGGATGCTATTTTAACGTGGTGGGACTGCCGCTGTCCTTGCTTTCGGACATGCTGGGCGAGTTCGGAATCGACGTTTTGTGAAATTTGCGGATGTTATTTGAATGAAGGGAAAGAAGGGGAACCCATGGAGTCGCAAACTTATCTGCTGCGCGACATCCCCCATGAAGAACGGCCTAGAGAACGCATGCTTGAATATGGGGCGAGTGCTTTAAGCCATGCCGAACTGCTCGCTATTCTGCTTCGGACGGGAACACACCAGGAGTCAGCCGTACATTTGGCCCAGCGGATATTGAAGCAGGTCGGCAGTTTACGAAATCTGGTCGACCTGAGCGTAGAGGAGCTGATGTCCATTCGGGGCATCGGCAGCGCGAAGGCACTGCAGCTCAAGGCTGGAATCGAGCTTGGACAGCGCTTATCCAGAGCGCGCAAAGATGAACCCGTAACGATACGGAGCCCGAAGGATGCCGCGAATGTGCTGTCGGAGCAGCTACGGTATTTGCAGAAGGAACATTTTGTCTGTTTGTTTTTGAATACGAAAAATCACATTATTGCTCAAGAGACGCTTTCGATCGGCAGTCTGAACGCCTCCATCGTGCACCCCCGCGAGGTGTTTCGCGCAGCCATGAAGTGCAGCAGCGCATCCGTCGTCTGTGCGCATAATCATCCCAGTGGAGATCCCACCCCCAGTCCAGAAGATATTTCCCTGACCGCCCGGTTGAAGGAGGCAGGAGACATTGTGGGCATAGAGGTGTTGGATCATTTGATCATCGGCGATGGAGGATACGTCAGTTTGAAGGAGCAAGGCTTGATGTAATATAATAGTTGAGATTGACGAAGAAAGGGAGATTACAGCATGTTTGGGAGCTTCACGAAAGATTTGGGTATTGATTTGGGGACGGCGAATACGCTCGTTTATGTCCGTGGAAAAGGAATTGTCGTTAGGGAGCCCTCGGTAGTCGCTTTGCGCACCGACACGAAGAGTATTGAAGCTGTTGGTGAATCCGCCAAGAAAATGATCGGCCGCACGCCGGGGAATATCCGTGCCATCCGTCCGATGAAGGACGGGGTCATCGCAGATTTCGACACGACGGCCACGATGATTAAATATTTTATCCGTCAGGCGCAAAAGCAGCGCTCCATGTTCCAGCGCCATCCAAACGTGATGGTTTGCGTACCTTCGGGCATCACTGCGGTAGAGCAGCGGGCGGTTGAAGATGCCACCAAGCAGGCGGGTGCCCGTGAGGCGTACACGATCGAGGAGCCGTTCGCGGCAGCCATCGGCGCGGACCTTCCGGTATGGGAGCCGACAGGCAGCATGGTCGTTGACATCGGCGGGGGGACGACCGAAGTTGCGGTGATTTCCCTGGGCGGCATTGTTACGAGCCGTTCGGTCAGAGTGGCCGGCGACGAAATGGACGAATCTATCATTCAATATATTAAACGGCAATACAATTTAATGATCGGGGAACGGACTTCTGAGCAGCTCAAGATGGAAGTAGGCTCTGCGCTGCCGCTGGAACAGGTGGAAACGAGCGAAATCCGCGGACGCGACCTCGTAACCGGCCTGCCGAAGACGATCACCATCACATCCGACGAGATTAGTGAGGCTCTGTCTGACACGGTCAATGCGATCGTTGAAGCAGTGAAGGTTACGCTGGAGAAATGTCCGCCGGAGCTTGCCGCCGACATTATGGACCGCGGCATCGTCCTGACCGGAGGCGGAGCCCTGCTGCGTAACTTGGACAAGCTGCTGGCACAAGAAACCGGTATGCCGGTGATCGTGGCGGACAATCCGTTGGACTGCGTCGCCATCGGCACAGGCAAAGCTCTTGAGAACATTCATCTATTTAAATCCCGCAGCAGTTCGGCCGTGCGTTCCAAACGCTAGGCGGTTATAAGGCGGGTCACCCCTGATCATGGGAGAGAAATCAGTAAGTTAGAGGGTGTTAGAACTGTTTAAACTGCTCGGCAATAAGCGATTGTTTGTCATATTGATTGGCCTGGTTATGTTTATTGCGCTCATGGGATTTACGTTGGGGCCCCGGGCCTCATTATCCTGGCCCGAGAAGTTTTTGAGGGATACAGTCGGATTTGCCCAAAATATTTTTTATAAGCCCGCTGGTTACATAGCGGGCTTGTTTAAAGATATTGCCAATATGCGGGACATCTACAAAGAAAACGAGGAGCTTAAGATTGCTCTTGCCCATTATACGCGTGATAAGGTCAAATATAATCTTATGGAAGAGGAAAATAAGAACCTGGAAGAGAAGCTGCATTTTACGAATGCCCAGAAAGAGCGGAACAATTATACTTATCATATTACCCAGGTTGTTAGCGTCAACTCGGACACGGTAAACCGCTCCCTGGTCATTGATCTGGGCGAGCGGGACGGCATAAAGGTCGGCCAGTCTGTCATTTCAAGCGAAGGCCTTGTCGGAGTGATCAGCCATGTCAGCAACTTCACGTCGACCGTCAAGCTGATTACGACGATGGATGCGAAGGACCCGAATTCCAACGGCATTTCGGCAACGGCTTTAGACAATCATAAGGTGTTTGGAATTATCGAAAGTTATGACGAGGTCAGCAAGACCCTGCAGATGACCCAGATCAAAGAGGACGATCCGATCAAGGTAGGCGATACCATCGTTTCTGCAGGAGATCCGAGCAAGTATCCGCAGGGTCTGATCATCGGCGAAGTCACCAAGGTACAGGTTAGCCCATTCGGGAAGACGAAGACGGCAACGATCAAGCCTGCGGCGGAGTTCCAGGATTGGAAGCTGCTTTTCGTCGTATCGCAACCGGAGGTACCGCAATAATGGTCCGCAAGCAAGTGCTGATCCTGCTGCTGTTCGTCCTTTTTCTTCTCGAAGGGACGATCGTTCCGTGGTTGCTGCCGGGCTCCTGGCAGAACGTCATATCGCCGAATTTGGTCCTTATCGTCCTTTTATTTGTTTCGGTCTATCATCATCGCCATACCGCGCTCGTTCTCGGGATTATTTTCGGCATTCTGCATGACGTCGTCTTTTACGGAGATATGATTGGCACGTACTCCTTTGTTATGGGGGTTACAGCTTATATTATGGGCTTTATTTTTCGGATGCCGCGCGCCCAAATGCCGGTCATGATGACGGTCATCATTTTGGGAAGCCTGCTGTTTGACAGCCTGCTGTACGGGATTTACCGGGTGTTCTCGCTCACGGCCGTTCCGTATAACTGGAACCTGCTGCACCATATTCTGCCCGATCTGGTCGTTCATTTTGTTTTCGGGTTAATCATTTATGTTCCGCTGCGCAAGCAGCTTGAGAAGCTTGGTAAACGCGCAAAAATGGAAAAGGCGGCGTAAACCGCCCTTACAATTTGCAAAATCAGGCAGGAACTTATGTCTCCGGGAACGAAATGTATAGAGATGGGAGGGACAGGCATGGCAGTCAAATCGAATCATGTGACGATTAAGGGCATCAAAGATGGCCTGGTTTTCCTGCTCGATGACGAATGTGAATTTGAGGAGCTGCTGGGTGAGCTGAGGTACAAGCTGGAGCATACTCATCAAAATATTTTGACCGGACCGATTATTCATGTGGACGTAAAGCTTGGATCAAGACGTATATCGGAAGACCAGAAACAATCCATGCTGGACATCTTGAAGCAGAAGGGGAATTTGCTGATCCGTTCCGTGGAGATGCCTGAGGGGGAAGACGAGCCCGGGAAAGAGCCGGCCTATGCGGTCATGAGCGGAATGGTCCGATCGGGCCAGGTGCTGCATCATCACGGGGACCTGCTGTTCCTGGGCGACGTGAACCCGGGAGGAAGCATTCTGTGCACGGGTGATATTTATATACTGGGGGCTCTGCGTGGAATGGCCCATGCAGGCGTTGAGGGAAATGAGGAAGCGATTATTGCGGCATCCCATTTTGCCCCTACCCAGCTCCGGATTGCCGAGAGAATCAGCCGGCCTCCGGATGAATGGAACATTCGGGAGACGAGCATGGAATTTGCGTTTTTGCGCGACGGGGCCATGCAAATCGATAAAATTAGCAATATTGTCCGGATACGGCGGGATTTTAACGTGTTTAAAGGGGTGTAACACATGGGAGAAGCTATCGTCGTTACTTCCGGTAAAGGCGGTGTGGGCAAAACGACCACATCCGCGAACATCGGAACCGCGCTTGCGCTGCTTGGCAAAAAAGTGTGCCTGGTCGACACCGACATCGGCCTGCGCAATTTGGACGTCGTGATGGGTCTGGAGAACCGGATCATCTACGATTTATGCGATGTGGCGGAAGGGCGCTGCCGATTGAACCAGGCGCTGGTGAAAGATAAGCGCTTTGACGAGCTGTATATGCTTCCGGCCGCTCAGACCAAGGACAAAAATGCGGTGTCGCCGGAACAGGTCAAGGATATTATTCTTGAACTGAAGAAAGAGTACGAATATGTCATTATCGACTGTCCTGCCGGCATCGAGCAGGGATTTAAGAACGCGATTGCCGGAGCGGACAAGGCGATCGTCGTTACCACACCGGAGAACGCCGCGGTTCGCGACGCCGACCGCATTATCGGGCTGCTGGAGAGCTCTTCCGTGGAGTCACCTAAGCTGGTCGTGAACCGGATTCGGCCCAATATGGTCAAATCCGGAGACATGCTCGACATTGAGGATGTGCTCCAGGTGCTCAACATCGATCTGATCGGCATCGTGCCTGATGACGAGTATGTCATCAAAGCGGCCAACAGCGGGGAACCCACGGTGATGAACCCGGAATCGCGGGCCGCGATCGCATACCGCAACATTGCCCGGCGCATCCTGGGCGATACGGTGCCGCTGATGCAGCTGGACCAGAAGAAGAGCATGTTCACCCGTTTCAAAAAGCTGTTCGGGATGGGTTGACCGGATTTTTTTATACGATAATACCTCTAATAGACAAGGGATGGAGCCAATCGGCTTCATCCCTTTTTTAATAGATCAGAAAGTATAGGTTTCGGAGCCTCCGCTTCATAATCTCGCAAGAAAAACTTCCTCTAAACGCGGTCTGTCTTCTGTGAATGTATGTCGATAGACGCTTATGTTACTGCGTTTGTACTCCGCATGATCCCCTCCGGATCCCCTTGATCTGTAGGTCATATCCTTTCACTCAGCCATCCCGGGCGTGAATAGAGGCTTGGCGAATTGGGTTAAGTTACTACAAAGACAACTTGAGAATAGACAAGGGGGGCTTACCATGCTCGGAATACTGATTTTTATTTTCGTCATCCAAATTGTGTACGTCTCTTTCTTTACGCTGCGTATGATTCTGACGTTGAAAGGCCAAAAATATTTGGCCGCGGTGCTCAGCATGTTTGAAATTACGATTTATGTGCTCGGACTCAGCATCGTGCTGAAGTATGTCAATCAGCCGCTTTCTCTGATCGTGTATGCCGTGGGCTACGGCCTTGGCGTTCTGGTGGGCTCCTGGATCGAAAACCGGATTGCGCTCGGCTACATTACGATGAAGGTCATCGTCAATGATCCCGAGAGCGATATGGCCAACACGCTGCGCAATATCGGGTATGGCGTCACCTCCTGGATCGGCAGCGGCCGCGACGGCCATCGTCTGGTCTTCGAAGTGCTGGCCAAACGGAAAAACCAGAAGAAGCTCTACAACTCCATTCTGGAGCTTGACCCGAAGGCATTCATTGTCGTCACCGAGCCTGTCATGCTGCATGGGGGATTTTGGACCCGGGGAACGAAAAAATAGTGCTGGAAGACGTTTTATCCGGGATCGGGAGGCGGTACTGCAGTGGCTTCATTTTCTTTTTGTAAAAAAAGCTCCCCCTGCCTGTTTCATTTTGCAGCAAAATGGGTAATAAACTGGAACCTGCTGTGAGCCAGCCAGGCAGGAGGTCCCAAATTTTCACTTGGAACCGGATCCACAGTCGCATTTCGTCCATCGTCCGTCCAGGTCCAAAAGAGTTAGGCTTGTCTATTTGCGTTTTGGCATGTTTGTTGATCGCGTGAATCTAAGAATGCACGGATGCTTTGCTTCTTCCATTTGTTGCAAATGGCAACGTTGCATGCCGTATTTGGATGATTCCTTTAACTCCCCGTAAGGAAAACCGCTTTTCCACTACATAACAGGCCATGAGCCTAATCTATGAAACAAGCTCGGATACTTGAAGTTTGAAGCGATGTCTGATGGACCTGATTCCATTCGCGCACCTTGTGTTTATACCGGATGACGGATGATATGCGAAATGCTCCACATACTATGAATACAGCTGGCAAAAGGAGCGATTGAATGATTGTACTGGATCATGTAAACAAAGTGTATGATGACGGGTTTCATGCCCTCAAGGACATCAACCTTGAGTTTAAAAAGGGTGAAATTACAGTCTTGATCGGCCCGAGCGGATGCGGCAAATCGACGACCATGAAGCTGATCAATGCCCTGAACACCCCTTCCTCCGGAAAAGTACTGATCGACGGAAAAGACATCTCCGGGCTTAACCCGGTGGAACTGCGCCGGAATATCGGATATGTCATTCAGAGCGTAGGCTTGTTCCCTCATATGAATATCGCCAAAAACGTGGCGGTCGTCCCTCATTTGAAAAAGTGGGATAAAGAGAAAACCGACCGGAAAGTGAACGAACTGCTCGACCTGGTCGGTCTCGACCATACCATATACCGGAACCGTTATCCTTCCGAGCTCAGCGGCGGGCAGCAGCAGCGGGTCGGGGTCATCCGGGCACTGGCGGCCGACCAGGATATCATCCTGATGGACGAGCCGTTCTCGGCGCTGGACCCGATCAGCCGGGAGCAGCTGCAGGATGAGCTCATCCGGCTGCAGCAGGAGCTGAACAAGACGATCATTTTCGTGACGCATGATATGGATGAAGCGATCAAAATCGCGGACACGATCGTGCTGATGAAGGACGGGCAAATCGTTCAGACCGGGAAGCCCGAGGCGATTTTGCGTCATCCGGCGAACGGTTTCGTCCGCAACTTTATCGGCCAGAAACGGCTGCAGAGCGAAAACGAGCTTTCCTATGAAATTCCGCTCGTCGACGACGTCATGATTACGAATCCCGTGACGGCATTCCCGAATCGTGGCTTGGCGGAAGCGATCAAAATGATGGAGTCCAAGCGCGTAGATTCCCTGTTTATCGTGGACCGGAACAAGCAACTGCAGGGAGCGGTCTCGATTTATCGGGTGCTCGACATGTATGGGGAAGAGGGCAAAACGGTTGCCGACGTCATGATCCCTGTCCGCTTCTCGGTAGCTTCGGGCAGCACGCTGCCCCAGGCCATTGAGCTCATGGACAGCCACCAGCTGAGCAATGTCCCCGTGGTCGACGGAAATAACCGGTTCCTGGGATTGGTGACCCGGGGCAGTGTCGTCAAGCATCTGGCCGAGGTGTATCCGAACCTGGCCCCTCCGCAGCCTGCCGGAGAGGGGGAGCCGGTGTGAATGAATTTTGGAGCTTTATTACCGAAAGGTACCCGGATATCCTGGTGGCCCTCCGGCAGCATCTGACCATCTCCTTTTCCGCGGTCATCCTAGGGACGATCGTGGCAGTCCCTATCGGCATTTTGCTGGTATACAACCGGGTCGGCTGGATCAACAGCGTGGTATTTTTTATCGCGAACCTGTTCCAGACCGTCCCGAGCCTGGCGCTGCTGGCCATTCTGATTCCGCTGCTCGGCATCGGCGTGAAGCCGGCGATTTTGGCGCTGCTGCTGTACTCCCTCATGCCGATTCTGCGGAACACTTACGACGGATTTCAGTCGGTGGATAAAGGCGTGCTGAATTCCGCCAAAGGCATGGGATACAGTGCAGCCCAGACGATTCTGAAAATCCAGCTTCCCTTATCGCTTCCTTATATTATGTCTGGCGTACGGATTACGACGGTATATATCATCAGCTGGGCAACGCTCGCTTCCCTGATCGGGGCTGGCGGACTCGGGCAGCTGATCGTTTCGGGGCTCGGCGTCAACAAGCCGGAAATGATCTTTATCGGCGGCATCGGTGCGGTTGTGCTGGCTCTGGTGGCCGACGGCCTGCTGGGGCTGCTGGAAGGCTGGCTGACCCGGCGCTACCGTCAAACCCGGAGTGCTGCCGTATGACAAGGCTGACGAAGCCCTTTAGACTGATCCGAGGAGGCGTGATGAAACTGAAAACGTTCAAATTGTCGTTATTTTTATGCTGTGCCATCCTACTGACAGGCATCACTTCGGCCTGCGGGATCCAGCAGGATGTGATCATCGGAACCCAAACCTACACCGAAACGAAAATTCTGGCCGAAATGTACAAGGCCTTGATTGAAGATAAAACCAACGTCAGCGTCGACATTATTCCGGACCTGGCTTCAAGCTCGATCGTCATCAATTCGATGAAAAGAAACGACATTCAAATGTCCACGCTCTATACGGGCGAAATTTTCAACAACCATTTTCCGATCAGCGAGACCAAGGACCGGGCGAAAGTGCTCGAAGAAGCCAAGGCTGGCTTTGACAAGTATTTTCATTTTACCTGGTTGGACCCGTTAGGCTTTGAAAATACGTATGCCTTTACAGTTCGTAAAGATCTCGCCGAATCGAAGGGCTACCAAAAGATTTCGGATGTCAAAAACGATATGGCGTCCATGAAGCTTGGCGTGGATACGACGTGGCTGGAACGGGAAGCGGACGGTTACCCGGCCTTTTCCAAGGCTTACGGCATCCATTTCGGGCAGGTGTTCCCGATGGAGATCAGCCTCGTGTACAGCGCGGTGGCGAACAAACAGGTCGATATCGTGCTGGCTTATTCCACGGATTCCCGCTTGAAAGCCTATCAGCTGCAGACGCTGAAGGACGACAAGCAGTTCTTCCCTCCGTACGACGCGAGTCCGGTGATCCGGACGGACATCCTCCAAAAGCATCCTGAAATCAAAGATGCCATTACTCCGTTGATCGGGCATATCGATGCCGACACGATGATTTCGCTGAACTACCAGGTGGATATCGAGAAGAAAAGCGAGCGGGAAGTCGCGATTGCCTATTTGAAGGAGAAAGGTTTGATCAAGAGCTAGAGGAGGGTTAGCATGGACGAGAAAAAGCTAACATTTATGGATTTCGTATCTTATGTCTCGCGGAACAGCGGGCTATTATGGGAGTATTTCATCCAGCATATTTTGATGGTGGTGATCGGGCTGGGGCTTGCGATCGTCATCGGTGTACCGCTTGGTATTTTGTGCTCCAGAAGCCGCTGGGTAGCGAAGGTCATTTTGTTCATCACCAACATTCTGCAGGTCATCCCCAGCCTGGCGATGCTTGTCATCCTGATGCTGTGGCTCGGCCTGGGCATGAAGACGGTGATGGTCGGTTTGTTCCTGTATTCGCTCAACCCGATCGTCCGTAATACGTACGTCGGTCTCAAGCAGGTGGACCCAAGCTATATGGAATCCGGCAGAGGCATCGGCATGAGTCCGTTTCAGCTGCTCTATAAAGTCCGGTTCCCTTTGGCGCTGACCTATCTGATGTCAGGGATCCGCATCGCCGCCGTTATTGCGATCGGTGTCGTGACGATTGCGCCATTGGTCGGCGGCAGCGGTCTGGGAAGAGAAATTTACGCGGGCCTGAACAGCAACAACTCGCTGCGGATTTTCGCCGGGGCCATCCCTGCGGCGCTGCTGGCGATTGTGGCGGATATCGTGCTGGGCGCCCTGCAGAAGAAGCTGGACCTGAGCAAAAGGAAGTCGTCGGGCGCCGCCCCGGTACCGCCTAAAATTCAGAAGGTGTGAGGAATGGAATCAACAGCAGCCTCGGGAGTCTCCCGGGGCTGCTTTTTTTGTGTTCCGTAACTGTGTGAATAGGTATTGGAGCAGCGAAGACCTCTCAACGCCAATAGCCAATGCTATGGAATCAAATGGTGGAATAGGCTTGTTCTAAAAACGGGACTTTCCCACATAAACTGGTATAAAACAAGCCTCGAAAAGGGGATGAGCACAAGTGGACATGAAATCTTCCATCAAACAGCGGAGAGAAGAACGGATCCGCGATCTGCTGACCAGAGACGACGATTTGTCAAAAACGATGCCGATCCAGCCTCCTTCGCAACCTTCGCCGTTGCCTGTGCGGGACGAGCCAAAGCTGTGGAGCCGGGGCAAACTGCCCGCGAGCTACGTGCCCGAGCCTGATCCGGAAAAGCAGTGGAAAAAGGAACGTTATCAGGCCGGCGGCCCCTTTCATAGAAAGCACCATTTTGTTTCCGGCTTCATGTGGCGCCTGTTTTTCAGCGCCATCGTCTTTGCGGGAGTGTGGGGGGTGTTCCACTTTCCGATCAACCAGCCGTGGAGCGGCAAAGTACAAAGCTTTGTCGTTCAATCGCTGAACCGGGAAATGGATTTTCAGGCCGCCGAAGCATGGTATGAAACATACTTCGGCAAAGCGCCCTCTTTTATCCCCATTTTCAAACAGGATCCGGTGTCTCCGCTGAAAGTCGATGCCTCCAAATCGATGGTGCCACCGATCGAAGGTAAAATCGTACAGGCTTTCGCCGTCAATTTAAAAGGAGTGGAAATTGCTCCGGACCAGGTTTCAAATACGGCGCTTCAGGTGAAAAGTGTAGAAACGGGACGCGTCATGGAAGTGTCGGATTCGCCGGAAACCGGAGTCTCGGTGACCATCCAGCACTCCGGCGGCCTGGTTGCGACATACAGCCATTTGCAGGAGACGCAGCTGCAGAAGAACGATTGGGTCGAGGCCGGAGACACGGTCGGGTCGCTTGGACAGGGGAATGACGGTGAAACGCCGACCCTGTTCTTAGCGGTCAAAGAAGGGGGCCATTATGTGGATCCGGCCGATGTGATCCCGATTGATTAACGTTCGAGGAATGACCCTGTCGCTGCACCCGTTTTTTGTGATCCTGATGCTGTTTTCGGTCGTTACCGGGCATTTCCTTGAGCTGATTACGCTGTTCGTGATCGTCTTCATTCATGAGCTGGGACATGCCGGGGCCGCGCTGATGTACGGCGTGCGCATCCGATCCATTCAGTTCCTCCCGTTCGGCGGGGTGGTGGAAATCGAAGATCAGGGCCGGCTGACCGCGTGGAAGGAAATCGTCATTGCGGCAGCGGGGCCTTTGCAAAACGGAATGATGATCCTGTTCGCGCTGCTCCTCCGTCTGGCCGGCTGGGGAGATGGCGCCTTTCTGTCTTATGTAATTTATGGCAACGCGATGATAGCATTGTTTAATCTGCTGCCGATTTTACCCCTTGACGGAGGGAAAATATTACAGTCGGCCGCCAGCTTATTTTTCCCTTATCACCGTACGCTTCTCTGGTCCTCGAGGATCAGTATTGGGGCGAGTGCGATCGTCATTATATGCGCGCTGGCACCGCTTTTTCAAGGCAAGGGCAGCGTTCAGCTCAACCTGCTGCTGATCGGTATTTTTCTGCTGTACTCGAACTGGGTCGACTACCGGAACCTGCCTTACCGATTTACAAGATTTCTCATGCACCGCGAATCGATGTACACCCGCTCCAGAGCGGACGGTGGACTCGCGCAGCCCATCGTTGCCGATCCGGCGAAACATTTGGACAGTATCCTGCGTCTATTAAAAAGAGAGAAATACCATCTTATTTATGTGATGAACGAGCGCGGAAATATCATTGCCGTGCTTCCCGAGCAGCGCATTATTTCTGCTTATTTTGCGACAGATCGTACTTCGTGGATATAAATACGCAAGGAACAACGAACGTGAAAAAGGTGTGAATGCGGGCTGCTCCTAACTTAGGGATGGAGCTAATTTAAAGGAGATTTCATGGTACAATGAAAAGGATATGTCTTCTGGCAGGGGTGAAGCCATGAAACAAATGATCGTTCACGTCGAACCGAAGCTGACTCAGATGGCGCTCTTGGAGGAAGGCAAGCTGGTGGAATTCGCTGCCGAGCGGAGCCAGGGGCACAGTCTGGTCGGGAGCTTTTACAAAGGGCGTGTCGTCAACGTACTGCCCGGCATGCAGGCCGCGTTTGTAGATATCGGCCAGAAAAAGAACGCCTTTTTATACGTGGACGACGTGCTGCATCCGCATTTGGAGAAGCAGCCGAAGGACAAGCCGAATATCGAATCGCTGCTGCGCGTCGGGCAGGAGATCGTCGTTCAGGTGATGAAGGAGCCGCTTGGCGGTAAAGGGCCGAGGGTGACGACGCACTATTCGCTTCCGGGCAGATGGATCGTGTATATGCCGCATGCGGATTACGTGGCCGTCTCTAAGAAGGTCTACCGGGAGCACGACCGGAACCGGCTTAAAGTGCTGGGCGATTCCCTCCGGAGGAACGGTGAGGGCGTCATTATGCGGACTGTCTCCGAGGATGAGCATCCGGATGCCATCGAAGGGGATTTGAATTCGCTGCGGGATCAGTGGCTAAGCATCCAGGAGAAGGCCGATGCCTGCGCAGCACCGTGCCTGCTGCACCGGGATCTCAGCATCGTGCAGCGGTTTATCCGCGACGTGTTCGATCCGGGGCAGGACGAGCTCTGGATTGACAGCAGGCCGGAAGCGAGGGAAGCCGAGCTGTTTCTGGAGGAGATTGCCCACGGCGGGCACCGGCCCGTTCGAATGCACCAGGGCCACGAGCACATCTTTAAGGCCCATGGCGTTCAAGAGCAGCTGGAGCGGGATTTTGCGCGCAGGGTGACGCTGGAGAGCGGAGGCACGATCGTGCTGGACCAGACCGAGGCGCTGACGGTCGTCGATGTCAATACGGCGAAATATACCGGCGGCGGCAATCTGGAAGAGACGGTCACGAAGACCAATCTGCAGGCGGCTGAGGAAATCGCCCGGCTGATCCGTCTCCGCGACATCGGCGGCATCATTATCGTCGATTTTATCGATATGGAAGAGGAGAAGAATCGGCAGGAGGTCGTCAACCGGCTGGAGGCGGGCATGAGCCGGGACCGGACCAAAAGCCATGTCGTCGGCTGGAGCAAGCTCGGACTGCTGGAGCTTACCCGGAAGAAAGTCAGGGAGGACACGGCAGTTATGTTTTCCAAACCATGCGAAGCATGCGGCGGTACGGGGAAAATAAACCTTCTGAGCGCGCATTGACTTATGATAGACGAATATGTTAATATCTATGAGTATGTGTCCAGTATTTATTGCTTGTCACATGCTGTAACCGCTCCGGTCGGGTTTACAAGTGCCGCTGTTTAAGACGGCAGGCCACCTGGATTAGGCGAGTCTGAGACATGAGGAGGTGCAAGCAAATGTACGCAATTATCGAGACAGGCGGTAAACAATACAAAGTTCAAGAGGGCGACGTATTGTTCATCGAGAAGCTGAACGCAGCCGATGGCGAGAGTGTGACTTTCGACCGTGTATTGGCCGTATCCGGTGACAACGGTCTGGTGGCAGGAACTCCAGTCGTAGCCGGCGCATCCGTAACCGCTAAAGTTGAGAAGCATGGTAAGGGCCAGAAGGTTGTTGTATACAAATACAAGCCTAAGAAGAACTACCACAAGAAGCAAGGTCATCGTCAGCCATACACAAAAGTTACGATCGAGAAGATCCAAGCGTAAGAAGGTGCGCTAATTGATTAACGTACGGATATTACGCCGGGAAGACGGCAAGATTCGTGGCTTTGAAGTGAAGGGGCATGCGAACTACGCGAAGGCTGGAGAAGACATCGTATGCGCCGGAGTATCGGCGGTCACGGTGGGAACGGTCAATTCGGTAGAAGCATTAACCGGAACGGTCATGGACAGCAGAATGAACAACGGTTTTCTGAGCGCGGACGTTCCTTCGATGGAGGAATCAGGCGTGCACGAACAGGTTCAGTTGCTGCTGGAATCGATGGTGGTTATGCTGAAATCCATAGCAGAATCATACGGGAAGTATATTCAAATACAAGAAATACATTACTAACAGAAGGAGGAGACAACATGTTAAAGCTGAATCTTCAATTGTTCGCTTCGAAAAAAGGTGTTGGTTCCACAAAGAACGGACGCGACAGCCAAGCGAAACGTCTCGGCGTTAAGCGTGCTGACGGCCAAACCGTTACTGGCGGAAGCATCTTGGTTCGCCAGCGCGGAACGAAAATTCATCCTGGTACGAACGTGGGCATCGGCAAAGACGACACTCTGTTTGCTAAAGTGGACGGCGTTGTGAAATTCGAACGTTGGGGCCGCGACCGCAAGAAAGTGAGCGTTTATCCTGTGGATGTCGCTCCTGTAGCGGCTGCAGTAGAAGCTTAATTGTCTGCGAACGCAGAATGAACAAGAAGCCTCCGGCAATGCTTGCCGGGGGCTCTTTTTGAATTAAAGCATATTCTCGGGCGCCCCCCTGCAAGAACCTGAATATACGTTGGAGCAAAAGCCCCACTTGGTGGGGTTATTTTGTAGGCCGTGTATTATTGATGAACATCACTGGGCAATTATGGTATACTGGGCAATGATGTTAACAATTTCATGTGTGGGACGGGATGGGGAGTGCTATGAAATTTGAGAAGAGCATAATGGCCGCAGCGGTCATTTCAATCGTGATTCCGTTAGTATTTATATACCGGGGCGGCTCATGGATTTGGTACATGATCTTTCCGCTGTGGGTATTAGCGGTGCTTTTTCTCGGATATGCGCAGATTCGCCGAAGTACTTCGCGTCATCATGATGCCGTAGTCCGCAGTCTGGAGCAGACGGCCATCCGGACGCTCAACCATCACCGCCATGACTGGATGAACGATTTGCAAATTTTGTATGGTTATATCAAGCTCGGGAAAAGTGATAAAGCGGTTCAGTGTGTGGAAAGAATAAAGGAGCAGATGGCTGTCGAAAGCAAAATTGCCAAGCTGGGCATTCCTTCGCTTATTTTCTATCTCCAGTCTTTTCGCAGTACCAGCAGCAATATGGAGCTGGACGTTCACGTGGATGACCAGATGACGCTGATCAACAACCTTAGCCAGGAAGAAGGGGCAAACCTGGCCGTGGCTGTCATCCAAACGATCCGGGCATATCAATACAGCGGCAAGTCCTCGCGGGGCGAGTCCCGTAAACTGCTCCTGAGCCTTCATGAGGAAGGCACCGAGCTGATCGTGAGATTTGAGGAAGAAGGTTCCCATGGGGACCCGGAACTGCTTCGGCAGCAAATATATAATGTGGTACAAGGCAAGAAAATGAAAGCAGAGCAGATCGATCCGACTCAGGCTTCATTTGAATTGCGCGTGCCGTGTGGAGCATGAGGAAGGTGAAGTCATGTTTGTAGATAAAGCAAAAGTCTATGTCAAAGGCGGCGACGGTGGTGACGGCCTGGTGGCTTTCCGCCGGGAGAAATACGTTCCGGAAGGCGGACCTGCCGGCGGTGACGGCGGCAAGGGCGGAGATGTCATTTTCCGTGTGGACGAAGGTCTGCGCACGCTGATGGATTTCAGATACCAGCGCCATTTCAAAGCCAAGCGCGGCGAGAAGGGCCGCAATAAGAGCCAGCATGGCGCAGGGGCGGAGGACATGATCGTCCGCATTCCGCCGGGTACCGTGCTGATTGACGATGACACGGGCGAAGTCATTGCCGACTTGACGCGTCATGGACAGCAGGTGGTCGTTGCCAGAGGCGGCCGCGGCGGACGGGGCAACATCCGTTTTGCCACCCCGAACAACCCGGCTCCCGAGCTCGCCGAGCACGGGGAGGAAGGCCAGGAACGGTATGTGGTGATGGAGCTGAAAGTGATGGCCGACGTCGGTCTGGTCGGCTTCCCGAGCGTAGGGAAGTCCACGCTTTTGTCGGTCGTTTCCGGTGCGAGACCGAAGATCGGGGCGTACCACTTTACGACGATTACGCCGAACCTCGGCGTCGTGGAGGTCGCTGAAGGCCGGAGCTTCGTCATGGCGGACCTGCCGGGATTGATCGAGGGCGCTCATGAAGGGGTCGGCCTCGGGCACGAGTTCCTCCGTCACGTGGAGCGGACCCGCGTCATCATCCATGTGGTGGATATGGCGGGATCCGAAGGAAGGGATCCGTACGAGGACTGGGTCAAAATCAACGACGAGCTGAAGCTGTACAACGCCAACCTGGCCGAGCGGCCGCAGATCGTAGCGGCGAACAAAATGGATATGCCGGAATCGGGAGACAACCTGGCCGAATTCCGTGAAAAGGTAGGCAAGGACAGACCCGACCTGGAGATCATGCCGATCTCCTCGCTGACCCGGCAGGGCGTTCAGGAGCTGCTGTACCGGGCGGCGGATCTGCTGGACCAGATTCCTGTGGAAGCCGCGCTGGAAGAGGTACCGGAAATTGCTGAAAGAAAAGTGTACAAGCTGGATAAGACCGAGGACAACTCGTTCACGATTACGAGAGACAACGAGGCTTATGTGGTCCACAGCGTCAAGATTGAGCGCCTGCTCAAACGCATGCAGATGAATTCGCATGAAGCGATTTTGAAGCTTGCGCGGACGATGCGCCATATGGGGATCGACGATGAGCTTCGCAAACGTGGTGCCGTCGAGGGCACGATTGTGAGGATCGCCGATTTTGAATTCGAGTTTGTAGAAGGCAGCAGCTACTATTAAACATCCATGGAGCCGGACACCGTATATTTCGTATACGGCGTCCGGTTTTTTTTGTTGCGCGGTTCCTGTGTTTCTGACATTTTACGTTACATAGCGGGCATTTTTTTGTATGATGGAGATTAAAAAGGCGTCGGACTATTGACCGTCAGGCAAGGGTTCCTTTATAATGTCCACTATATGAATACATCAGTCTTTGAGGAGAGGACGTTCGTGAAAGAACGCTATTATTTGGTCCGGGAAGACATTTTGCCGGAAGCCGTTGTCAAGACGATGCAGGTGAAACAGCTGCTAGCGGCCGGGGATGCGAAGACGGTTCATGAAGCCGTGGAACAAGTCGGCCTGAGTCGCAGCGCTTTTTATAAATACAAAGACGGAATCCACCTGATCAACCAGCTGGAGCGCGAGCGGATCGTGACGATTTCCATCGATATGGAGCACCGGGCGGGCATGCTGTCGAAAGTGCTGAGCACGGTGGCCGGTTATGGCGGAAACGTGCTGACGATCCACCAGAGCATTCCTTTGCAGGGGATGGCGAACGTAGTGATATCCGTCGAAGTGACGCGACTTGGCGACGAGCTTGGGGACATGCTGGAAGGCATGCGCGACGTAGCGGGAGTCAAGCGGGCGAATTTGATCGGACAGGGGTAAGTCCGTGCCTGACGTCACTAAAGACAAAGAATGTTATTTGGAGATTCACGGGAGGTATGAGAATGAAGCCGGTTAAAGTTGGATTGTTGGGTCTGGGCACGGTCGGTACGGGGGTCGTCAGGATCGTGGAAGGCCATCAGGAGGATTTGAGCAGCCAGGTAGGCTCTCCGGTCATCATCGAAAGGATTGCGGTGAAGAACTCCGGGAAAACGCGCAGCGTGGCCGTTGATCAAGGCAAATTGACGGAAGATCCGTGGGATGTCATCCGTGACCCGGAAATTGACGTCATTGTCGAAGTGATGGGCGGTATTGATGAGACGAAGTCCTACATTTTGGAGGCGCTGGAGCGCGGAAAGCATATCGTCACGGCCAACAAGGACCTGATGGCACTGCACGGAGCGGAGATTTTGGCCAAGGCTCAGGAGAAGCAGTGCGACGTTTTCTACGAGGCGAGTGTGGCGGGAGGCATTCCGATTATACGGACGCTGATCGAAGGATTTTCTTCGGACCGCATTTTGAAGATCATGGGGATCGTGAATGGCACGACCAACTATATTTTGAGCAAAATGAGCCAGGAAGGCGCGTCCTATGAGGATGTGCTGGAGGAAGCGCAAAAACTGGGTTATGCCGAATCCGACCCGACCTCCGATGTCGAAGGATTGGACGCCGCCCGCAAGATGGCAATTCTGGGTACGCTCGGCTTCCGCTCCAACATCGAGCTGAAGGACGTCAGCGTGCGCGGTATCTCGCAGGTGACCAAGGAAGACATTACGTATGCCAAACGCCTTGGCTACGAAATGAAGCTGCTTGGCATTGCGGACCGGCAGGACGATCATTTCAGCATCAGCGTTCAACCGACGATGGTGCGCAAAGGGCATCCGATCGCCTCCGTGAACGGCGTCTTCAATGCCGTATACGTGTACGGGGAAGCGGTTGGCGAGACGATGTTTTACGGCGCGGGCGCCGGCGAAATGCCGACGGCTACCTCCGTTGTGGCCGACCTGATGGCCGTCATCAAGAACCTTAGACTGGGCGTCAACGGCCTGAAAGCGATCGTTCCTTACAAGCCGAAGAAGCTGAAGACCGATGAACAGATCAGTTACAAAAACTTTATCCTGCTTCACGTTGACGACAAAGCCGGTGTTCTCGCCAAAATTACGCAGGTGTTCGCCGAATTCGGAGTCAGCCTCGAATCCGTCGTACAGCAGCCGAACGAGCACAATCCCGAGGCGGAGATTATCATCGTCACCCATCATGCCAGCAAAGCGAGCATGGACAAGGTGCTGCAGCATTTTGAAGGGCTGGACGTCATCCGCAGAATCAAGAGCGTATACCGGGTTGAGGGGTAACCCCGCCCATTCAAATCACTACCTCGAACACAGAAAAGGAGTCTTACGATGCCATACCAAGGTTTACTGCAAACGTACAAGGAATATTTACCCGTGAACGACAACACGCCTCTCCTGACGCTGAAGGAAGGCAACACCCCTCTGATCCGTGCCGAAAATTTGTCGGAGGAGCTTGGACTCGACCTTTATTTTAAATATGAAGGGCTGAACCCGACCGGTTCGTTCAAAGACCGCGGCATGGTCATGGCCGTTGCCAAGGCGATGGAGGAAGGCAGCCGTACGATCATGTGCGCCTCCACGGGCAACACCTCGGCTGCAGCGGCGGCCTACGCGGCGCGCGGCGGCTTGAACTGCATCGTTCTCATCCCGAACAACAACATTGCGCTCGGCAAGCTGGCGCAAGCGATGATTTACGGTGCCAAGGTCATTGCCATTGAGGGCAACTTTGACCGGGCCCTGGAGATCGTCCGCGACATTACGGCCAAGCATCCGATTACGCTCGTAAACTCCGTCAACCCGTTCCGTATTGAGGGACAAAAGACAGCCGCATTCGAAGTGGTGGACCAGCTGGGCAAAGCGCCGGACGTGCTGGCCATTCCTGTAGGCAATGCAGGCAATATCTCCGCGTACTGGAAAGGCTTCAAGGAATATCACGCAGCCGGCAAAGCCTCCTCGCTGCCGCGCATGGTCGGTTTCGAAGCCGAGGGCGCAATGGCCATCGTGAAGGGTGAGCCGATACTTGAACCGGAAACGGTCGCAACCGCCATCCGGATCGGCAACCCGGCCAGCTGGAAGACCGCAGTCGCTGCAGCAGAGGAATCAAACGGTCAGATCAATTACGTCACTGACGATGAGATTCTGAGCGCATACCGCACCATTGCCGCACGTGAGGGCGTCTTTGCCGAGCCGGCTTCCGCCGCATCGGTAGCAGGGGTGTACAAGCTGAAGCGGGAAGGATTTTTCAAAGGTGGAGAGACGGTTGTCTGCGTCCTGACCGGGAACGGACTGAAGGACCCGAACGTGGCGCTGAAAACGGTCAACGCTGAGCCCGTCGTCGTTCCGGATACGGAGGAAGCCGTTATGGAGGCGATCGCGAAGCTGGAAGAGGAACGGGTATGATTCAGCCTGACGGGGTACGGGTGAAAATTCCTGCCAGTACCGCGAATCTCGGACCGGGCTTTGACACGCTGGGTATGGCGCTGTCCTTGTATGCCTGGATCGAGATGAAGGAAGCGGAGCAGACCGTATTTCATTTGTACGGAGACGAAATGCAGGGAATTCCCCGGGATAAAAGCAATCTTTTGTATCAAGTTGCGCAGCAGGTATTCGAGCGGGCGGGAGTGCATGTGCCCGAGCTCGAAATATCGATGTATTCCGACATCCCTTTGACCCGTGGGCTGGGAAGCAGCGCCACGGCAATTGTCGGGGCATTGGCTGCGGCCAACGCGCTCATCGGGTCACCGCTGAGCAAAGCGGACTTGTTCGATATGGCCACAGGGATTGAGGACCATCCCGATAATGTCGGGGCATCTCTGTATGGCGGCATCATCACGGCGATTTGGGACGGCGTTCATGCCGAATGCATCCGCTTCGATCCGCCTGAAGATCTGGAAGTGCTGGTGGTTGTTCCGGATTTTGAGCTGCAGACTTCGGAAGCAAGGAAAGTTTTGCCGGATCATATCAGCCGTAAGGATGCAGTGTATAATGTAAGTCGGGCCTCCTTTTTGGTCGGAGCGCTGGCCGGCGGCCGGATGGACCTCATCGGCAAAGCGATGTTGGACCGTCTGCATCAGCCGTACCGGGCTCCCCTCATTCCGGGCATGACTCGGATTTTGGAGGAAGCGGGCAATCACGGCGCGCTTGGCGTGGCGCTGAGCGGTGCGGGTCCTACGCTGCTCGCTTTGGTGGACCGCCAACAATCCAGAAAGAACGAACTGGAAGCCTTCCTCCTGAATACGATGAGGGCTGAGGGCATCAACGCATCCGCCAAATGGCTGCTTCCCGACGTGGAGGGAGTCGTTGAGATTTCCGGGATGCCGTCCCGTTCATTTATGGATATGGTAAAGGGGAAGTAAGCGCATGAAACGAATTGCATTATTGCCGGAAGGGTCGGTGTCGCACGAAGCGGTGGCGTATTTGCTCGGGGAAGAGCCGGTGGAGCTGGTATATCATAAGCTGATTTCCGACGTATTTTTATCGACGGCTCAGGGCAAAACCGATTATAGCGTCATTCCGATCGAGAACACGATTGAAGGCTCGGTAAGCCTGCATATGGACTGGTTGGTGAATGAAGTCGATATTCCGATGCGGGTGGAGTGGGTCTATCCGTCAATTCAAAATTTGATCGGTGACCGCCAGGAGTTTGTGTCCGAGGCGGGGGAGATCGATTACAGCCGGATTGAGAAAATTTTGTCTCACCCTGTGGCCACGGCGCAGTGCCAGCAGTTTATCCGCCAGCATGCCCCGCAGGCGGAGCTGATCAACGCAGGCAGCACAACCGAAGCCGTAGGCATCGTCAAAGCCAATCCGGGCAAAGGCTGGGCCGCCATTGGCACAACACTCGGAGCGGCAACTCACGGCCTCGACGTGTTGGCCAAACGCATTACCGATCACGATAACAATTTTACCCGGTTCGTTCTGATCGGCCATGAGGAACTTCCGCCGCTCGACCGGCCGGTTGAACAGCAAAAAACGAGCGTGCTGGTGACGCTGCCCGAAGATTTTGCGGGAGCGCTGCATCAGGTGCTTGCAGCCTTTGCTTGGAGGCGTTTGAATTTGTCGCGGATTGAATCCAGACCAACCAAGAAAAAGCTGGGAAGCTATTACTTTTATATCGATGTGCTCGAATCCGTGGATTCGGTGCTGCTGACGGCGGCCTTCGGCGAGATCGAAGCGCTGGGCTGCCAGGTACGCGTGCTGGGCTCCTACCCGAGCTTTACTTATCAGGATCAGGAACAAAATTCGGAGGTGCGGTAACAGATGTCAGAACAGTGGATTTACTTAGATGGAGAATTTGTAACGAAAGAAAACGCGAAAGTTTCGGTGTTTGATCACGGCTTCCTGTATGGGGACGGCATTTTTGAAGGAATCCGGATCTATGAAGGCAACATTTTCAAATGCAAAGAGCACTTGGACCGCCTGTATGATTCCGCTAAATCGATCGATTTGGTCATCCCGCTTTCCTTCGAGGAAATGCGCGACGCCATGGCGGAAACGATTCGCCGGAATGATATGCGCAACGGATATATCCGCTTGATCGTATCGCGCGGTGTGGGGAACCTGGGTCTGGATCCGAGACGCTGCCCGAAGCCAACCGTTCTGATTATTGTGGAGCAGCTGGCGATTTATTCGGAGGAAGCTTATTTGAACGGACTGAGAGCGGTATCGGTATCGCAGCGCCGCAACCTGCCTGACGCGCTGAATCCGAAGATTAAATCCCTAAACTATCTGAATAACATTTTGGTCAAAATCCAGTCGAATTTCGCGGAAGCGGACGAGGCGATCATGCTGAATGCGCAGGGATATGTGACCGAAGGCTCGGGCGACAACATTTTCCTCGTTAAAAACGGTGTCGTCTACACTCCTCCTTGTTACCTTGGAGCACTGGAAGGCATTACGCGCATGGCGATTATCGAGCTCTGCGAGAAGCTGGGCTACAAGCTGAAGGAAGAGCCGTTCAGCATGCACGATGTGTACATTGCCGACGAAGTATTCTTTACCGGAACCGCTGCCGAAGTGATCGCCGCTCGCGAAATCGACGGACGCGTCATCGGACAGGGACAGGCTGGACCGGTCACTTTGAAGCTTCTTGAAGAATTCCGTAAAATCGTTACGCAGGACGGTTACAAAGTTTGGGAATCCTGATTCCGACAGCCTTTTTATGACCTGTTTTTCTCTAAAATCCTTTCACGATCTTCTTCGTGGAAGGATTTTTTTGTCTAAAGGGATGTCATCCGCCTATCCCCTGCATAAGATGTAGTAACGAATGGAGGCGAACCCACGCCTACAAGAAGTTTAGGAGGTATTTGCCGCGTGAAAATACACATGGTCAAAAGTGGCGACACATTATATGAGCTTTCGAAAAAATACGGCGTTCCTTTGCAAAAAATTATCGACGCCAACCCGCAAATCTCCGATCCAAATCAGCTTACGGTCGGACAGAAAGTCAAAATTCCTGCGGAACCCATACAGGTTCCAAACAACGATCAAATCATCCATAAGCATGTCGTCAAGCAGGGAGACAGCCTTTGGAAATTGTCCAAAGCCTGGGGCGTTACGCTCAAGGATATGATCGACGCCAACCCGCAGCTCAAAAATCCGAACGCGCTCCTTGTAGGGGAAGTGGTCAACATCCCTAAAGTCGGTGGCGTAACAGCCGAGAGTGTAGACGGGAATGCAAATGCCAAAACGATCCCCGGCAACAAAACATATACCGGTCCCAAAGAAGAAATGACGGCACCGAATGAGGAGAACGTAGAGCCGGAAGAGGCAGAAAAGCCGAACAAAGAAGAGCTTACCGCGCCTATGGAAGAAAATAAGGAAGAGAACAATGCCCAGGTGCTGCCGCAGCAGCTTCCCGAGCTGCCGAACATACCGTCCCCGCCCCCGCTCCCCAACCTGTCGATGAACCAGGAAATGCCGGAAATGACCTCGCCGAATTACACCTTTCCAAACGTGATGCCCGTAGCGGAAAACCAGCCTAACGTTATGCCTATTGCCGAAAACCAGCCTAACGTCATGCCTGTTGCCGAAAACCAGCCCAACGTGATGCCGAGTATGGAGAATAAACCGAACATCATGCCTGCGGTGGAAAACCAACCCAACGTGATGCCGGCAGCCGAGAAGAAACCGGCCTACAGCAAAGAGACCATTTACAGCGAAGTTACGCACAACCTCTTTATTCAGTATCCAGGCCCCGTGCACGAAGTCGCTTCCTATTACGACATGCCGAATGCCGAGAATGAGAACCTTCAGCACGCCATGAAAGAAAATAAGCAGAAAACACCTTATTATCCGGGAATCGTTCAGGGTACCGAGTATGAACCGGCCCCCAACGCTTATCCGACGGGTGTATCCCCAGCCTATGCGCCGCATTGGGAAAATCACGAGCATCCGGTCGCTTATGAGCCCATCCATGTGGGGCCGGCCCATTACCAGCCGAATGAGGCGTTCCCGCATAGTGTAGAGCCAGCGTTTTATCATCCGGTACACACCGGAATTGCGCCTTATAGTCCATGTGGGTGCCAAGGAGTGGTATCACCATATTCGGGAATGGATCCATTCTACGCTCAGCCCTATAGTGAGCCGATAGCAGCATATCCAAACGCGAATGCCATGTTTCCTAATACTCAAGTAAGTCCGGCAGCAGCTTATCCGAACCAAATGCCAATGGTATCTCCAGCGGAGGCTTATCCGAACCAAATGCCGATGGTATCTCCAGCCGAGGTTTATCCGAACCAAATGCCGATGGTATCTCCAGCGGAGGTTTATCCGAACCAAATGCCAATGGTATCTCCAGCGGAGGCTTATCCGAACCAAATGCCGATGGTATCTCCAGCCGAGGTTTATCCGAACCAAATGCCGATGGTATCTCCAGCGGAGGTTTATCCGAACCAAATGCCGATGGTATCTCCAGCGGAGGTTTATCCGAACCAAATGCCGATGGTATCTCCAGCGGAGGTTTATCCGAATTACGCACCGATGCCTCATTATCCAGAAGTGGATCCGGCATATGCTTATCCGCATTTTGCTTATCCCACTCCATATGATTGGTGCTATCCGTCGCCCTATGGAATGGGGGTTCCATCGACGTTGGGAGCCTATGAGCATGGAGGGCCCAACGCCCCTTTTGTAGGGGCCGCCGAGAACGCGGCGTACTGGGATCGTAATCCGGCGCCCGCCTATCCAGCTCCGATTGGGGAGGAGGAAGCCCAAGCAACAGCGGCCATCAACGAGGCAGCGGTCCATGAGACATCCGAGGTGGAGGGAGTTGAGCCTGCGGCTGACGAGACAGCATCCACCCCTAAGGATAAAGCGAAGGCTAATAAATCGAAAGCTCCCGCCGCCAAAAAGGATAGAAAAAGCACAGCTGCAGACAGATCGCGTAAAAATCCATGGATTAATGGATGATAGCAGGTCAATTTGAGCAGAAGCAGGCATTTCGAGGTGATCGCCGGAATGCCTGCTTTTAATTGAGTTCAAGCTTTGTATCATTGTATCCATACTTCTGCAAGAGCAAATCCGATTAATGGCGATTTGTACTCTATGAAAACTGTAACATTATATGAGAACTAGTAAGAATATATGAAAAAGATGCTTGAATTATGTTAGAGTTTATTTTGTTCTGGGTAAAAATATACTATGGATTGATGGAATATTTTGTGTGTTGCGGCAGCGGTGACAACTGTGATAAATTATAAGTCCGGCCGAGTTAACCAGTTAGCAGGCCAGGGGAAATGAGATTTGATAGAAAAAACCTCTTCAAAGAAAGTCTTGCAAAGCTATCGAGTCTATGATATATTATAAGAGTTGCTGCTGAAACAACAGGCGGTAACAAAACGAAGTTTGATCTTTGAAAACTGAACAACGAGTGAGTATAAACGCGACGGTCTTATGACCGGAGCGAATGGAGATTAAATCAATCTCGTCA
>NZ_JACHXJ010000009.1 GCF_014192015.1 Paenibacillus rhizosphaerae
AGGACGCGCGTCAACATCTACCTCTGTGGCGGGCCGAAGGCACGCTTTTTAAATCGGGATGTTGAGTATTCCCATCACCCGCTCCATACATAAAAAGATAACGCCGAAAGGCGTTTTTTTGTTTTTGAGTGGGTGTGTGGGAGAGAAGCCAGGCAGCGTGGGTACGACCGTCCGTGCTTCCGTGAAGGAACCCGTTCAGGACGCGCGTCAGGATCTCCTTCAGAAGGCTGCGACGATGACCCAGAGCACATCCCTTTGGTTTCATCTAGTTGGCCTTAAAACAGCCTTTCTGCGCCTCTGGCCCTTTAAAGGGGGAGTGTTAATACCCCGCATATTTCATTCTAAAAAAGCCTATCAAGCTTAACTAGCAAGTAAGACACTATACAATGATAGACAGTAAAGTTCCTTCAAGTGTGTTCTATGTTGATCAATGAACGATCATTTGTAAATTAACAAGAGAGCAGAGTTAAATCAGCCGCCGTAATGAGAAAAGTCCAAACGACATTTTCCGGTAACTTGAACTCATATTTAATATTAATCGGATGATTTGTTTAATGAATTAACCTTTGAGGTAAATAGTGGATATACGATCTGCGATATGCATAAATAAACCTAATGCGGTATTTTATTAAGACTGAAAAAGGACATATTATCTATATAACTTCTGGTAAACCATATGTCAGGAATTAGGCATGACTGAATGAAAATACATATTTTACATCGTGTTTTTACGCGAAAATCTGCGCTTTATTTAATAAAAGTGCAGATTTTCGATGTGTTTTATTGTATGATGTTAAGAAAGTATGAACAAAGAGAAAGCAATACAAACGGGATAGAGACGGGAGGAGTAGCATGACTGAACTTACGGTAACCGCAAACAAAAGCAACTCAAACAACTTGCTGCGGCGTGACGTGCGATTCTTGGGGAACATACTCGGGGAAGTGCTTGTCCATCAAGGGGGCAATGAACTCTTAGATATCGTTGAGAAGATCCGTGAAACGAGCAAATCTTTACGATCTGTTTTTTTGCCTGAATTGTATGAAGAATTCAAAAAGATGGTTGAAACCCTTGAGCCGGATATTCGCCATCAGGTGATTCGTGCTTTTGCGATTTACTTCCAGCTTGTGAATATCGCCGAGCAAAATCACCGGATCCGCAGAAAACGGGACTATGAGCGCTCGGCTGGAGAAAGCGTTCAGCCTGATTCGATCGAGATGGCCATCAAGGAACTGAAAGAGCGGAACTTTACGGTCGAAGAAGTTCAGGACATTATTGAGAGCCTGTCCTTGGAACTGGTTATGACCGCCCATCCAACGGAAGCAATGCGCAGAGCGATTCTGGATATTCATAAACGGATTTCCGAAGATGTCATGCTGCTGGACAATCCGACTCTTACGTTCCGCGAGCGCGAACAGCTTCGGGAGAAGCTGCTGAACGAAGTCATTACACTGTGGCAGACGGATGAGCTGAGAGCCCGTAAGCCTACGGTACTGGATGAGGTCCGGAACGGAATGTATTACTTCCATGAGACGCTGTTCCACGTTCTGCCTGATGTCTATCAGGAATTGGAACGCTGCTTGACCAAGTATTATCCGGGACACCTCTGGCACGCTCCTACGTACCTGAAATTTGGCTCATGGATTGGCGGCGACCGTGACGGTAACCCATCGGTGACGGCTGAAATCACTTCGCAGACGCTGCGTATGCAGCGCAGGCTGGCTATTCGGGAATATCAGCGCATTTTAGTTGAATATATGCAGTACTTGAGCTTCAGCACTTCCATAGTAGAAGTTTCCAAAGAACTTCAGGATTCCATTGAACGGGACCGTGCAAATGTAACCGTTACAAAAAGGGATATTTGGAACAATGAGAAGGAACCATACCGTATCAAGCTGGTTTATATGATGGAGAAAATCGCGAACGTTCTGGACGACAGTAAAAAAGGAACTGCCGAGTCCTACGCTACGCCAGCGGAGTTCATCGAGGACCTGAGTATTATTGACCGCAGTCTTCGCTTCCATTTTGCGGACTATGTAGCAGATACTTATATCAAAAAACTGATTCGTCAGGTTGAGCTGTTTGGCTTCCATACGGCGGCGCTGGATATCCGTCAGCACAGCCAAGAGCATGAGAATGCGATGAAAGAGGTCCTGGCGAAGAGCAACATTACGCCGGACTATGCAGCGCTTTCCGAAGAGGAGAAGATTGAGCTGCTCACGAAGCTGCTGAACGAACCGAGACCGATCTCATCGGTATACCAGGACTACAGCCCAAGCACTAAAGAGTGCCTGGACGTATTCCGGGTAGTCAAGGAAGCACAGCAGGATTACGGTAAGGATTGCATTACCAGCTATCTGATCAGTATGGCTGAGGGTGCCAGTGACATTTTGGAAGTCATGGTCTTCGCCAAAGAAGTCGGGCTGTTCCGGCAAATTCCGGACGGTACCGTAGAATGTACATTGCAGGCGGTTCCGTTGTTCGAGACCATAGAGGACCTGCACGCCGCTCCGGAAATTATGGGACGGCTTTTCAAACTGCCGATCTATCGTCAGAGTATTACGGCCCGGAACGACCTTCAAGAAATTATGCTGGGTTACTCCGACAGCAATAAGGACGGCGGCGCGGTTACAGCAAACTGGGAACTGCGAGTTGCTCTGAAAGAGCTGACGGCTGTCGCCAGCGAGTTCGGCATCAAGCTGAAATTTTTCCACGGACGCGGCGGATCGTTGGGACGCGGTGGCATGCCGCTGAACCGCAGCATTTTGGCGCAGCCGGCTTCGACGATCGGCGGAGGCATCAAGATCACCGAGCAGGGTGAGGTCATTTCCTCGCGCTATTCGCTGAAGGGCATTGCTTACCGCAGTTTGGAACAGGCAACATCGGCACTGGTAACTGCAGCGATCAACGCGCGTTCGCCGGAAGAGGATGACGTGAACGAAGCCCAATGGGATGACATCGTGCGCGAGATGTCCGAGGTTTCCCGGAATAAGTACCAGGATCTGATCTTCCGTGATCCGGATTTCCTAGCGTTCTTCAAGGAATCCACGCCGCTTCCTGAAGTGGGAGAGCTGAACATCGGTTCACGTCCTTCCAAGCGGAAGAATACCGACCGTTTTGAGGATCTGCGGGCCATTCCATGGGTGTTCTCATGGACCCAAAGCCGTTACCTGCTTCCTGCGTGGTACGCCGCGGGTACGGGTCTTCAGAGCTTTTATCAGGACAAGGAAGAGAATCTGAAAGTGATGCAGGAGATGTACGAGAAGTTCTCCTTCTTCACTTCGCTGATCGATTCCCTTCAGATGGCGATCGCCAAGGCGGATATGGTCATTGCCAAGGAATATGCCGGCATGGCCCGCAACGATGAAGCACGACGCCGCATCTTTGGACTGATTGAAGAAGAGTTCAAGCTGACGTCAGAGCTGATTTTGAAAATTACAGGACAAAAAGAAATTCTGGATAATGTGCCTGTCATTCAGGAATCGATTCGCCTCCGCAACCCTTATGTGGATCCGCTCAGCTATTTGCAGGTACAGCTGCTCAGCGAGCTCCGCGGACTGCGCGAACAGGATGAGGATAATGCGGAATTGCTGCGTGAGGTTCTGCTCACGATCAACGGCATTGCCTCGGGACTCCGGAACACAGGCTGATGATACAGTTACTTCAATAAGCATCCCTGAAGCCAGAATAGGAAAGCTCAGCGCCTGAACCCCAGGTGCTGCGGCTTTCCTATTGTTCTGTTATACGGCTTGTCTTGCTTTTTAGAGAGACTTCATTTACGATTTGAATGGAAAAATAAATTGTTGTCGTACCCATCAGCAAGTCTGGGGGAATCTTGATGGAAAATATAGAAAACCGGCTGACGAAACTGGCTCTGAAAGGAGACCAGCGGGCGTTTGCCGAAATTGTGGAACTGTACAAGGACAAAATTTATCATCTGGCTTACAGGATGCTGAACAACCGCCACGAAGCGGAGGACGTCGTTCAGGAGACTTTTCTGCGCGTATATAAAAACTTGGACCGGTATGACCAGAATCAGAAATTCTCCACCTGGATTTACCGTATCGGAACCAATCTATGTATCGACCGGCTGAGGAAAAGGAAACCGACCTATTCCCTCGATGCTGAGATGAACGACCAGGAAGGTATGGACGGGTATTCAATGATTCCGAGCGATAACCGGACGCCTGAGAGCGAGACGCTGATCTCCGAAACGCAGCAGATCATTTACGAAGCGATCGAGAGCCTTCCGGCGAAGTATAAGTCGGTCATGGTCCTCCGGTATTTGCAGGATTTGTCGCTGCAGGAAATTAGCGATGTGCTGGGCATGCCCGTAACAACGATTAAAACGAGGGTGCACCGGGGACGCGAATTTCTGCGCAAAAAATTAGAGCCCAAATTGTAGCAAACGAGCTTCGGTTTTGAAACTTCTTCAGAACCTGTACGTATTACAAATGAAACTGACCTATGCCCCTGAAGCGGGAAGATTGAATACATTCATATTAATGAAAGGATTGGCTCAGAATGGATTGCAAATTAGCCGTCTCTTTAATGCATGATTATTTAGATGACGACTTGTCCAAGGAGCAGCAGTTGGAGCTTAAGACCCATATGCTGTCCTGCCCTGACTGTCGGATGCAGTTTAAAGAGCTGGAACAGACGGATATGCTGATGTACTCGCTGACGCACCATACGCCGTCTGCATCTCTTGAGCTGACTGAGCGGATCATGAGTTCTCTCCCGAAGCAGAAGAAGCAGCAGCTATGGCTTACATGGGTCAAGAGACATCCGGCCATTACAGCCGCGGCTATATTTGTCTTGGTGATGCTGTTTAGTACTGTGAGCTTCTGGGATCAGGATACCCAACTAGTGGTTAAAGGCAGTGATCTGGATCAGGTTGTCATTGAAGGGAACACGGTCATCGTGCCTGAAGGCAAGAGTATTGCGGGCAATTTGACGGTGGAAAATGGAAAGACTCAGATCTATGGTGACGTCGAGGGCAATTTGACGGTCATTGATGGATCGCTGTACCAAGCCTCAACCGCCCATATTTCGGGTCAGGTGAAGAGCATTGATCAGGCGATGGACTGGATATGGTATAAAATCACAAACATGTTCTCTGATGTCGCCTATCGTTAGTAAATCTTGATATTTGTGGATATTGGCGCCTCTTTGGGACAAAGCAGGCGTCTTTTTTGTTGGCAATATTTATAAATGGTTCCAATTTGAAACCGCGGCCGCTTGCAACCTGAGGGTGTACGTTATAACCTAGGTAATATAGGGGAAATTAAATGACATAGAGACCCATCATCATGAAGGGGAGTATGGGGGCCTAAGTATGAGTTATTTTGCGGACTTAACATGGAAAGAGTCCATTAAAGATATCATTGACATCGCCATCGTTACATATATCATTTATCAGGTCATTTTGCTTGTCAGGGGGACCCGGGCTGTTCAGCTGTTGAAAGGGATATTGGTCCTGGTCATCATCTGGGCGCTCAGTACATGGTTTGATCTGTACACCCTCAAATGGCTCATGAATCAGATATTTAACTTTGGCATTTTGGCGATCTTTATTATCTTCCAGCCTGAGCTTCGGCGGGCGCTGGAGCAGTTGGGACGGGGCAAGATGTTTGGCCGCTCATCGGCGGAGGATGAACAGCTCAATAAGCTGATCGGTGAAGTCATTAAGGCCGTGAACTATTTGGCTCGAAGAAAGATCGGAGCGTTAATCGTATTTGAACGAGAAACAGGTCTCAATGAATATACGGAGTCCGGGATTCCCATGCAGTCCATGGTGAGCTCCCAGCTGCTCATTAACATTTTTATACCGAATACACCTCTCCACGACGGGGCCGTGATCATTCAGAACCAGCAGATCGCCGCTGCCGCCTGCTATTTACCACTGTCCGAGAATCCTTTTATCAGCAAGGAGCTGGGCACACGGCACCGGGCGGCAATCGGAATCAGTGAAGTAGGGGATGCGGTGTCCATCGTCGTATCGGAGGAAACCGGACAAATATCGCTGGCCATTAACGGTCAGGTCGTTCGTGATATTAAAGAAGAATCCTTAATATCGAAACTGTATGAAGAGCTTCGTCCAAATTCCTCTGCGAAAGAAAAACGCCCTGTTTTCTGGAAGCGGAAGGGAAATGATAATCATGAATAAGTGGATCAATAACAACAATATTTCGAAAGTGCTGGCGCTTGCCGTAAGTATTTTGCTCTGGAGCATGGTTCATTTGAACGATGTAACGCCTACGCCTACCGCTAAAATTGATTCACGGATCATTGATAATGTGAAGGTACAGGCTTTTGGACTGGATGAGAAGAAGTACATCCTGAGCGCCATGGACACGGATCAGGTCCAGCTCGAAGTCAAAGGAAAAAAGTCGGACCTGCTCTCGATGTACTCGGAAGATTATAAAGTGAGGCTGGACCTGAGCAAAGCCATAGTAGGAACCAGCACGCTGCCGCTGAGCGTAGACGTCCCTTCGGGGATTGAGGTGGTCAACGTTCAGCCGCCAACCGTAACCGTCAATATTGAAAAAAGGGACACATCGTCCTTCCCGGTATCGATCGTGACGAGCGGGGAGCCGGCAGCCGGTTATCAGATGGGGAGCATTACCATGGAACCGGCTACGGTGTCGGTTACGCTGCCTGAAAGCGACCTGAAAAGGGTCGATAAGATTCAAGGATCGGTATCCATTGATGGCGAAGACGCAACGATTAAGGAAAAGCGGGTGAAGCTCACCGCGTTGGACAAGCAGGGGAAGGAGATTGAGGGGGCGGTGATTGAACCGTCAACCATCTCCGTGGTCGTACCGATCACGCCGCCGTACAAAGAAGTGCCGATCGAACTGCACTATTCCGGCCAACTGCCTGACGGCCTCGTGATTTCTAAGGCTCAGCCAAGCATAACCACTGTGAAGCTGTACGGTTCTCAAGATGCGCTTGCGGGAATAAAGTCCTATAATGACGTCGATGTGGATTTGGGGCAGATCAAGGAAGCGGGAACAATGGTACTTCCTGTGGACTTGACGCCGCCGCAGGGTTTTGAGAAAATCGAGCCGAGCTCTATGGAGGTTGAAATCACCACGGTGTCCAACTCCCAGCGGGTGATTGACGACATTCCGATTACGATCAGCGGAGCCGGCTCAGACGTGCAGGCCGCGATCAAGAGCCCGGCAAGCGGCACCATGTCGCTTAAGCTGAGCGGCGCCCCTGGACTGCTGAACAGTCTGACAAAGGATGACATTCAGCTCATCGCTAGCGTTGGTAACCTGAAGCCCGGTACGCATCAGGTAAACCTGCAGGTGGTGCTCCCACGTTATGTATCGCGGGTGGATCAGGGAAATGCGCTGACAGCGACCATAGAGATCAAGGATAATGCTGCAGCAACGTCGACCCAGCCGGAGTCAAAGCCCGAGGATAACAACAAGGGAACGACAGACAACAGCAATAAAGGAACAGGCGGCAATTCAGGGTCCGAGACGGATTCGACGAACGTGGATGAAACAGACAACAATGGAACGGCGGGTGACACCACGCCGCCGGAAGGGCAGGAGCCACAGACAGATACCGGCTCACCCTGATATGAACGAACACATATAGTAACTAGAGATGCACTCAAAAAGGAGATCAATTATGGGGAAATATTTTGGAACTGATGGAGTACGCGGTGTTGCCAATAAGGAACTGACGGCCGAAATGGCTTACAGCATTGGACGCTGCGGCGGTTATGTGTTGACCGGGGACGTGGAGAAACCTACGGTTGTCATTGGTATGGATACCCGGATTTCGGGAGTTATGCTGGAATCGGCACTGGTTGCGGGTCTGCTGTCCATCGGGGCGCATGTTATCCGTGTAGGTGTTGTATCTACGCCAGCGGTGGCGTATATTACACGGTTGTTAAAGGCGGACGCCGGCGTTATGATTTCGGCTTCCCACAATCCGGTCGAAGATAACGGCATTAAGTTCTTCGGCGGGGATGGCTTCAAGCTGTCCGACGAGACCGAACTGAAAATCGAAGAGCTGATGGATGCGGCTGAAGATACGCTTCCGCGTCCGATTGGCAAGGATCTGGGCAATGTTATTGTCGATAATGAATCGAAATATAAATATTTGGAGTATTTGAAAACGACGATTTCCCACAGCTTCGACGGGCTGAAGATCGTACTCGACTGCGCCAACGGCGCGGCTTACGAGCTGGCTCCTAAGCTGTTTGAGGAGCTCGGGGCAGAGGTGGTCACGATCGGCACCGAGCCGAACGGGTTGAACATCAACGACCACTGCGGATCCACCCACCCGGAAAAGCTGAGAGAAGAAGTGCTGAAGGCCAAAGCCGACCTGGGACTTGCCTTCGATGGCGACGCGGACCGTCTGATCGCGATTGACGATCAGGGCGAGGAAGTCGACGGCGACTTTATCCTCTGCATTTGCGGTGACGCCATGAACAAGCAGGGTAAGCTGAACAACGGCACGATCGTATCGACCGTTATGAGCAACATCGGTTTTTATAAGGCGACTGAGAAGCTGGCGCTGAAAACGGCCAAAACGGCTGTCGGCGACCGTTATGTTATGGAGGAAATGCGTAAAGGCGGCTATAACCTGGGCGGAGAGCAGTCCGGACATGTTATTTTCCTGGACTACAATACGACCGGTGACGGCATTCTGACTGCGATCCAGCTGGTGGATACGATCCAGGCCGCGGGCAAAAAGCTGAGCGAGCTGAGAACGATGATGCGCAAGTACCCTCAGGTGCTGGTGAACGTGCGGGTAGAGGACAAGAGCAAGTTTGAAGGCAACGCAGCCATTAAGGATGCTATTCAAGCCGTTGAGGGAATCCTTGGGGATAACGGCCGGGTACTGGTTCGTCCTTCAGGCACGGAATCGCTGATCCGCGTCATGGCTGAAGGCCCTAATAAGGAGGACCTGGATCAGTACGTCTCTCAAATCGCTGATGTCGTGAAACGGGAGCTCGTATAACAGGTAAATGTTGGTTTTTCCTATAAAATAAAGCATAAATGCCATAGGCCGGTGAGACTAGAAGTGCTGTTTCATCGGCTTTTTTACAGGGTATATAACGGGGACTCCGATTTGGGGCTATCAGCCTGATTGCAAAACGGAGATGACATGAATATAATTAGTAAATGTCATTACGATACAGAAAGCGAGGGTCGTGAGGTTAGCAACAATAGCGCCAGAACTTGAGCTTGCGCGGGGAAGAATCTGAAGGAGCACGACGCTTCGGATTCACGGCAGCATCAAGTTGACGAGGTGGAGGTGTTCGAAATGTTCGGCGGGGACCTCCCGGTGATACACCACAGCCGTAAACTCGAAACGGAAAATGAACGGGCGACCGTTCACACAACGTTTCCAGTGGGTGTTAGAAAATAGTGATCATTTTTCATGAGTGTGCGGGCAAGCGCATAAGAGATGCGGCGATGCTGGGATGTACATTCGTGAATGCACCTTGTATAACTGAATACAATGTTCGTTTTCCTGTACATTCTGGCACCATGCTGCACCATTATGCTCCCGTACTCTTCTAAAACCCAATTCGAAGAAGTGAACGGAGGATATTAACTATGTGTGGTATTGTCGGATATATTGGTAAAAAGGATACGCAAGCGGTATTGATCGAGGGTCTGAAGAAGTTGGAGTACCGCGGGTACGATTCTGCAGGTATTGCCGTCTTCACCAACCAGGGATTGCAAATCGCCAAGGCTCAAGGCCGTTTGGCTAACCTGGAGTCCAAGCTGGAAGGAACGCCGCTGGTCGGAAGTGCCGGCATCGGGCATACGCGTTGGGCGACGCATGGCAAGCCATCGGACGTGAATTCTCATCCGCATACGGACAACAGCCATAAATTTTCGGTCGTGCATAACGGCATTGTCGAAAATTATCTGGAGCTGAAGGATGAGCTGGTCAGCCAGGGACATCATTTCGTGTCGGAAACCGATACGGAGGTTATTTCCCACCTGATTGCCCGTGAATACGACGGCGATATCGTCAAAGCGGTTCAGAAGGCCACCGGTTATATGCGCGGCGCCTTTGCCCTCGGGGTATTGACCGAGTACGAACCGGATAAGCTTGTGGCTGTGCGTCAAGCGAGCCCGTTGATTATCGGGATTGGTGAAGGAGAGAACTTCATCGGATCGGATATTCCGGCAATTCTTCAATATACGCGTAAAGTATATATTTTGAATGACGGTGAGATGGCCGTATTGACGCAGGATTCTGTCGAATTGATGACCATTGAGGGGAATTTTATTTCTCGGGAAATGATTCATGTCGACTGGGATGCAGTGACGGCGGAAAAAGGCGGCTTTGAGCATTTCATGCTGAAAGAGATCCATGAACAGCCAAAAGCTTATCGTGACACGATGCGTGGACGGATTGACGAGTCGGGTAAAAAGGTAGTTCTGCCGGAGCTGAAGCTGACGGCCGATCAGATCACAAATATCCGCAACATCCAAATCATAGCCTGCGGTACAGCATACCATGCAGGTCTCGTGGGACGCAGCGCGATTGAATCGCTGGTACGCATTCCGGTAGAGACGGACGTAGCGTCGGAATACCGTTACCGTTCTCCAATCGTAACGCCGGAAACGCTGGTCATTGTCGTCAGCCAATCTGGTGAAACGGCGGATACGCTCGCTGCGATGCGTGAAGCCAAGGCGAACGGCGCACACGTATTGGCCATCACCAATGTGGTGGGCAGCTCGATCGCCCGTGACGCCGACGACGTCATCGTGACGCTGGCCGGACCGGAAATCGCCGTAGCTTCCACCAAGGCGTATACGTCGCAGCTGATCGCGTTCTATCTGCTGGGGCTGTATCTCGCCGAGGTTCGCGGCACGCAGACGCCGGAAGCGGTGGCTCAGATCGTAGCCGCTATGCAGGCTCTGCCGGAGCAAGTGGAAAGCATGCTGGCCAAGCCGGATGCCATTAAAGCCTATGCAGAGCATATTTCAAAGCATGAGCACTTATTCTTTATCGGTCGCGGACTGGACTACGCGGTAGCACAGGAAGGTTCGCTGAAATTGAAAGAAATCTCTTATATTCACTCTGAAGCGTACGCAGCGGGTGAACTGAAGCACGGTACGCTGGCGCTGATCGAGGAAGGCATTCCGGTTATTGCCTTGGCCACCCAGGAAGCCGTTCTGGAGAAAACGGTCAGCAACATCAAGGAAGTGAGCGCACGCGGCGCGGACATCATGGCGATTACCCATGAAGAAAATGTCGCAGGTCTGCTGAAGTCGGTAGACCAGGCGTTTGCGATTCCGAAGACGCTGCCGCTGCTGACGCCGGCCCTGTCGGTTGTGCCGCTGCAGCTGCTGTCCTACTACGCATCGCTCGCCAGAGGTAACGACGTCGATAAGCCGCGGAATTTGGCGAAAAGCGTAACGGTGGAGTAAGGGTAGAAAAGGCAACAATACGACGACGATCGATATGAATTGATTACAGCGAAAGGCTTCGTCCTCAAAATGTGGGACGAAGCCTTTCGTTTTTTTAATAGCGGGATAGCTCGTTGTAATGATGGTTGAGATTTTGCTCTAACTCCTAAAGGTGCCAGAGCATGCGACCGAAAGGGGACACTTTGGATGTAGCCTTTGTATCGTGGTCAACGAGGGTACTAACGGCTACTACCCTGAATGCGTTACATAAACCGTTGAATATAGCTGGATTTTTAGGTGTGCAATCGGAAGTACTTTTTTAAACACTATGGTGGAGCTGAGAAACCGTAGAGATCCATGATTGCAAGGAATCAAGTTAAAGGATATGATCTGTAAACGAAGAAATACATAATAAGCTGATCATTGGGATGACAAGAGGAGGAGGCATGCATTTTGAATAAGAAGGATGATAAAAGGGTTCATTTCTACCATATTACATTATCAAACGGTGAACTGCTTGAAAACATTAGAATTGAAGGCTCGCTGGAATGGAACCTTTCAGGCATCGCCGCACATCTGGTTGCAGTGGAAGATCCTGACGGAAGAAAAATTGTATTGAGCAAATACCATATTGTCAAAGCAGAACTGATAAAGGTCGAAGATTGACAAAACTGATAAGTGTTATCTATAAACGGCTCGTTAGTGGTTTACCCATAGATGAAATTCTATCAATCAAAAAATCAGTAAAAGAAACCAAGAGCAGGAATCTGCCCTTGGTTTCTTTTATCCAGCGGACGGAGCTACTTAATATTTATCTGTTCACTACCGGCGAGCGTTTACGAAGGCCGAGGGCGGTGATACCAATTCCGAGAAGGGAAGCGGCAATCGGAACCATCATCGCCGTGCGGTAGCCGTCGAGCAGCGCATGCGGTGATTTGTCGAAACCTGTAGCGCTGATCTGTACAGCGGTTACGACTGCCAAACCGAGTGCGGCGCCAAACTGGAAGGAGGTATTCAATAAACCGCTGGCGAGCCCCTGCTCTTCTTCCGCTATGCCGTCCGTGGCGGCGATGGTTAAAGGTCCGTAAGTCAGCGAAAAGGCGAGGCCCGTCAGGATCATCGTCGGGAACATCGCTGCATAGGTCCAATCCAAACCGATGGGAAGGAATAGGGCGTAAGCTACAGCGGCAAGGCAGAACCCGCCGAAAATCACCGGGATATTGCCGAAACGGTTTACCAGCTTGGGGGTCAGGGTAGGTGCGAGTATGGAATCGACACCGACGGCGAGCAGGGCAAGACCCGTTTCCAGAGATGACCAGCCTCGCAGTTCTTGGAGATAGAGCACTGTCACGAATTGGAACCCGAAAAAAGAGCCGGCAAACAACATGGCACCCAGGTTTGCCCGTACGAGTGAGCTGGCAGAAAATATGCCAAGGCGTACCAAGGGGGCAGCCGAGTGTCGTTCAATGGTTGCGAAGAGACCAAAAAGCAGGGCACTGCAGGCTAGTATTCCGGGGTCCAGCTCCAGTCCAGGTTGGAGGATTCCACGACACCGTAAACCAGAAGCAGCATAGCCGCCGTGACGCTGGTTGCACCGGCCAGATCGAAGCCTTTGGAGGAGGCCTCCGGCCGACCGGAGGCCGGTATGAGGCGAATGGCGGCTAGAAGAATCACGAATGCCAGCAGGACGGGACCAAAGAAAACCCACCGCCAGCTGATCTCGCTTAAGATGCCTCCAACCACAAGACCCAGTGAAAACCCGGCAGCCGCTGTCCCGGCATATACAAGCAAGGCCTTGTTACGTGCAGCACCTTCCGCAAAGCTTGTCGTAATAATGGATAAGCCGGCCGGAGTCATGAACGCTGCACTAATGCCTGTAACGAACCGGGCGGTGATCAACATCCAGCCTTCGGTCGATAATCCTCCTAGCCCGGAGAAAGCAAAGAAAACTGCGAGCCATACCAGAAACATTCTTCTTCGCCCGAACAGGTCGGCTGCCTGGCCTCCCAGCAGCATGAAGCCGCCATACCCCAGGACATAGGCGCTGACTACCCATTGCAGCGAACCGGTCGACATGCCCAGTTCAGCACGGATCGAGGGTAGAGCCACGCCCATCATCGACACGTCGATCCCCTCCAGAAAAATAGCACCGCACAAAACGAACAATAAGCCCCAGGGAAGCTTGCCGGAACTTTGAAACATTTGACCATTTACCTTCATTTGATATGTCCTCCTCCTCATGAATAATCATTCCAAACAGAACCAGTGGATAGGGTCTGCTGATTTCTTATTGGCACAAGGAGATTATGTATCATATAATCGAGGAACAGAAGTACGCACTTTTTTGTGTCATTTTTACCAAAAGGTAATATAGGAACCCAAAAGTACCTATTTTGAGCGGGGGAAAAATGCCATGAAAACGAGTATGCCGCAAACTTTTAATATACCTATAGAAGCGACCCTGGAAGTCATCGGGGGGAAATGGAAAACGCTCATTTTATGCCATTTAACCTATGGAGCGAAACGAACGAGCGAGCTAAAAAAATTGACCCCGGGCATCACGCAAAAAATGCTGACCCAGCAGCTTAGAGAGCTGGAGGAGGATGGGGTGATCATCAGGACGGTATACAACCAGGTCCCGCCGAAAGTTGTGTACGAATTGAGCGAGCTGGGCCAGTCACTTCGGCCGGTCATCGATGTGATGTGCGAATGGGGAGAGCGGTACATTCAGGGATCGACCGAGAAGCAGGCAAGCTCGAACATATGACGTAAGCCGTGGAGAAACTAAAAAAGAGCTCAGCAGCCAAGCTGAACTCTTTTTTTATTCCCATTTTATGATTTGCGGATTTTAAGAATCCGTCCGATAGGTAACTTAGTATTGATAAAAATACAAAATAATGGCGGCGACCACAAGCACGCAGAAAAGGGTGAAGAACGTAATTTTCCATCCGCTGCGCGGGACCTTGCCGCTGATGCTGCCCGTCTCCCCGTTGACCATATACCGATAAGTCTTCTCCTTGTACGTGTAAGAAGCGTTCCAAAGCGGCAGCAGGATATGCTTGTAGGTCCGCTCGGAATATCGGGTATCGATGCTGAGGTTGCGCAGTTCGTCCCCGCCGATTTGCCGGCGTATCGAATCTTCCAGGCTGTCGTCTATCCGCGATACGGCGTCACTCCAACCCTCACGCAGGGGCACGGTATACCTTTCCGCCACAAAGCCGCTTAAATATTCAGGCTTGTATGGTCGAAGGTCCTCCAGGCTGAAATCGTCAAATTGCTCCATGAGGCGGGTGTCGTGTTGTTTGGAAGCAGGAACAAGCACATCGTTGAAAAACCGATCATAAGAGCCGGAAGTCCAGTGCCACACGGTGTAGCGGACCTGTTCCTCGTACGTCTCTGTTTTCCCGTCAACAGTCCGGGTACGCGTCTCCGTGCGATAATGATAGGTTCCCACCTCTGCCGAATAGTCGGAATCGGTCTGGGCATCAAAGGTCCAGAAGGGGACATAAATGCCGGAAACATTCGAGCGGGTTTGCTGCTTTTTGAAGGCATTTGGCACGAACCATTTTTTCTTCTTCCACTTCAGGAACAGGGCGCTCGCCTCATCCTTCGAGATGTGAAAGGGGATGATGGATTCGGGCCTTATGCTGTCCGGATCCCCTTGAGGCAGGACCTTGGGGGATCCGCAAAATGCACATAGAGCCGCCGTCTGCGCGGCAGGCAGGAGCATCTGGGCCCCGCAGTTTTCGCATTGCACGGCCTGCTGCTCGGTCCCCCAGTCTTTCAAAGCCTTATCTTCTTCATCCGCGAAATCCAGCTCGAATTCAATGGGCTCGAACGGGTAACGGGGCTGTTCAATGGGAGCCAGGCTTCCGCAATAAGTGCATTTCATCTGCTGGGTTTCGGTATCAAAAATCATTTGCGCCCCGCAGCCCGAGCAGGGGAAGCGGATCGGTGCTTCGACGGACATAAGCGCTCTCCTCTACACTTTATTGCCGCAGCTCGGACAGAATTTCATCGTGCTGCTCAAGCTGCCCCCACACTCCGCGCAAAATTTTTTCTCCGGCCGCGGCGTACCGCATTCCGGGCAAAACTTCTCGGTGGCTTTGAGTCCTTGGCCGCATTGGGCGCAGGGCTCGGTATCAACGGCTGGCGGATTGGAAGGCGCGGCAGATGGCGTTTCCGCAGCACCTGCCGAAGGCTTCATGGCTTGATTGAACATTTGTCCCATGGCCATGCCCGCCCCGAGGCTTGCCCCGGCGCCTGCCAGCCCGCTGTCGGGATTGTTGGCTGCATCGCGAAGCGATTCGGCGGCCTGAAACTTCATGTACTGATCGAGATTGCCGGCAATATTCATGGATGATTTGCGGTCGATCATTTTTTCGACTTCTTCCGGAAGTGAAATGTTTTCAATAAAAAATCCGGACAGGGACAGACCCATGGCGTTGAAAATCGGCTCCAGCTTGGTTCGGAGCGCGGAGCTCAGCTCGTCGTACTGCAGCGCGAGATCCATGATCGGAATTTTGGCCTCGCCAATCAGGTCGCTCACACCGGACACGATCACCGACTTGAGATAACCGCCGATTTGGTCCGAACCGAATGAGGACTGCGTCCCGAAAATTTCCTTAAGAAACAATGCCGGATCTTGTACACGGAACGCGTAGCTGCCGAATCCCCGTATCCGGATGGCTCCGAATTCGGGATCCCGCATCATGATGGGATTGGTCGTTCCCCATTTCTGGTCTGTGAAAGTACGCGTGTTTACAAAATACACATCAGCCTTAAACGGCGAATTGAATGCATATTTCCATGACTTTAACGCCGTCAGAACCGGCATGTTCTGCGTGCTTAAGGTATACGTGCCAGGGCCGAACACATCGGCGATCTGGCCCTCGTTCAGAAAAATCGCGGCCTGCGATTCCCGTACCGTCAGCCTCGCGCCCATCTTAATCGCTTTATCGTATACCGGAAACTGATGTACGATTTCATTGGTGTTGTCCGTCCATTCAATAACCTCGATAAATTGGCCTTTAATAAAAGAAAACAAACCCATCGTTCAACCTCCATCTTCATTCCATATAGAAGGAACATACAATTATTTTCTATTATACGTGAATCCGGTTTCTCCGTCTCAACGAATCGATGAGGTTTCATCACCATGCGCCACCAAAGGACAAAATCCGCCGGAGAGGGGGAAGTTGTACTTTCTTATCCCTGAAAAAAAGACGACCCGTCATGGCTTCAGCCATACAGGTCGTCTTTAGGTTCGCACCCGGAAGAACCGGATATGTGACTATTCGAGATACATTCGCTTCAGCTTCGCTTGTTCGTCTTTGCTCAGCCCCAGGCCTTTTTCCAGGAAGCCTTGGATCGAGCCGTATTTTTTGGCCATTTCGTCAAAAGCGGCGTTGATATATTCCGGGCGGACGTCCATTAACGCTGTGATGACTTCAATCGCATTTTCGTCCGTCAGGTTAAACTGCTTCACCATGGCGTCCACAGCCGCCTTGTTGTATGCTTCGCGGTACTTGTTGCTGAGCAGGAAGTCCTGTACCACAGTTTCTTTCGGTACGCCGAGTGCCAGCAGCATCAATGCCGATCCGAGGCCGGTGCGGTCTTTACCTGCGGTGCAGTGCTGTACAAGCGCGGCGGATGCCGGATCCAGCATCATGTCGAACAATTTCACGTAAGCCGAAGGGGAGTCGACCATGTCGCGGTTGGCGGCGATCAGTACGTCGCCGGGCTTGCCCATTTTGTCGAATTCCCCGCTCGCCATAAAGCTCATGATGTCGGTGCCGCTTCCGGATTGGCCAAAGATCGGGTTGCGGACATAGGCCGCGCCAGGAATCACCGGATCGGGCTTGGACTTCACTTCATCGTCCGTGCGGTAGTCCACGATAGTTTTCAGGCCGCTCTTCTGCAAATAAGCAATGTCGCTTGCCGTCAGCCCGGCCAGCTCGTCCGAGCGGAACAGCTTGCCCCATTTAACCGTTTTGCCGTCCGTAGTCTTGTAGCCGCCGAGATCGCGGAAGTTGGTGGCGCCTTGGAGCGGCAGCAGGCGCTCGGCGGTTTGGATGACGGCGCCGCTCGCCGCCTTCACTTTAAAGTAAACGCGGCTGCCCGGATTCGGATCCTTCGTTCGCAGGCCGCCAAACGATGCGTAGGTCCGGGCAAGCTCTTTCCAGCCGCTGTCCGGATCTGGGCTCCAGTAAACTTTAACCGGACCCAAATTGGCGGTGGTCTGCCAGCGCAGTGTCAGCGTATCGTCTTTGGCCCGTTCCACAGTAGCCCCGCTAAAGCCGCTCTGTTTGGCCTTGGCTTGAATGCCGGACACGGGTGCTTTGCCCGCAGGTGCAGCGGCGCTGGCCATGGCCGCCGACAGCGGCGTGGCCGAAAGCAGCAGGGCCGTCCCCAGCATAATCGTTTTTTTCATCATGGTGATTGTTCTCCCCTCTGGTCTTGAAAAATACATGTTGTATGCATGTTGTTCTTTTTATTTTGGGGGAGAAGTGTTGGAGACATGTTATCCGAGCATCAATGGAAGGTAAAATCGTGTCCGTAATACATAAATCCCGATGAAGGCGTCAGACCCGGTGATCGAAGTAAGTTCTCTTCGCGGATGCCGCCTGAAGAATATAGGAAATTCGGCATGCGGGCAGGGGGTTCCCGATCGGTGTCGAATAATTAATTTGGAAGTAAAAGGAACAGGGGGATGGAAGTCATGAAGGTAAAGCGGATCGTCACGAACATTTATGCTGAGGATCTTGCGGCCGCCCGGGCTTTTTACGAGGACGTACTCGGTTTGGAGAAATGGATGGACCACGGATGGATCGCCACATACGGGACCGATACCCGAATGGATGTTCAGGTCAGCGTGGCATCGGAAGGGGGCTCGGGTACCCCGGTGCCGGATCTGTCCATCGAAGTGGACGACGTTGACGAAGCCCTGGACCGCATGGTGCAGGCGGGCTTTCGGATCGAATACGGACCGGCGGATGAACCGTGGGGTGTGCGCCGCTTCTATGTAAGAGACCCTTTTGGTAAACTAGTCAATATCCTGGCTCACGCCTAACCGTAAAATAACAACAAGGAAGTGTGATACATCCATGATTCGAAGGTTTTTCGCGTACTACAAGCCGTATAAGGGGCTGTTTATCCTTGATTTCGTGTGCGCGGTATTTGCAGGGCTGCTGGAGCTGGCTTTTCCGCTTGCCGTCAGCCATTTTATCGATAACCTGCTGCCCAGCAAGGACTGGGCGATCATCGTCATCGCCTGTCTGGCGCTGCTGGCCATTTACGGACTTAATATGGTGCTGCAGTATATCGTAACCTATTGGGGTCATATGCTGGGCATCAACATTGAAACGGATATGCGTAAAAAGCTATTCGACCATATCCAGAAGCTCTCATTCCGTTTCTTCGACAATCATAAAACCGGTCATTTGGTGGGGCGGATCACCAATGATCTGAACGACGTCGGCGAGGTGGCCCACCACGGGCCGGAGGATGTTTTCATTGCGGTTATGACGCTGATCGGCTCTTTTGCGCTGATGGCTTCCATTAACATGGAACTGGCGCTGCTGACCTTTATCATTATCCCGGTTATGGCCTGGGTGATCATTCACTTCGGCGGCCGGATGACGACAACGTACCGGCGGCTGTTCGGGAACGTGGGGAATTTCAACGCCCGGATCGAGGACAATGTCGGCGGAATCCGCATCGTGCAGTCCTTCGCCAATGAGGAGCATGAGAAGAAGCTGTTTGACGTCGACAACCAGAACTTCCGCCAGACCAAGCTGATGGCTTATAAGACGATGGCGAAAAGCATGTCGGTCACCTACATGATGATGCGCCTCGTCACCGTGTTCGTGATGCTGTGCGGCGCCTGGTTTTTCCTCAGCGGACGGATCGAGCTGGGCGAGTTCATGGCGTTCCTGCTGCTGTCCAACGTCTTTTTCCGCCCGATTGAAAAGATCAATGCGGTCATCGAAAGCTATCCGAAGGGAATTGCGGGCTTTCGGCGGTATTTGGAAATTATGGATACCGTGCCGGACATTGCGGATGCTCCGGATGCGGTGGCCTTGGATCGGGTTACAGGCAATATCCGTTACGAGGGCGTCACCTTCGGTTATGATCCGGCCAAACCGATCCTGAACAACATCGATCTGTCGATTCGTGCGGGGGAGACCGTCGCGTTCGTCGGTCCTTCCGGAGCGGGGAAAACGACGATCTGCAGCCTGCTGCCGCGCTTCTACGAGCTGGAGGGAGGACGGATTACGATCGATGGCATCGATATCCGGGACATCAAGCTGGATTCGCTGCGGCGGCACATCGGCATCGTGCAGCAGGACGTGTTCCTGTTCTCCGGCACAGTGAAGGAAAATATCGCGTACGGCAATTTGGATGCCACCGATGAGGAGATTTGGAAGGCGGCGGAGCGCGCATCGCTGGCTGAAGTGATCCGTTCCATGCCAGAGGGCATGGATACGGTGATCGGCGAGCGGGGCGTGAAGCTGTCGGGCGGACAAAAGCAGCGCTTGTCGATCGCCCGGATGTTCCTGAAGAATCCGCCGATCCTTATATTGGACGAGGCGACGTCTGCGCTCGATACCGAGACGGAAGCCGCCATCCAGAAGGCGCTCACCGAGCTGTCGCAGGGGCGCACGACGCTGGTCATCGCTCACCGGCTGACGACGATCCGTAATGCAGACCGCATTATGGTCGTGAATGAGCATGGCATTGCCGAGGAGGGCATGCACCAGGAGCTGATTGCGGCAGGCGGCATTTACAGCCGGCTGCACCTGGCCCAGTCGCAGCATTCGTAATATCGGATTGAACCGCATTTAGCGGATGTTTTACTTGCGATGTAAGGAAGCTGAATCTTCGAAGCTGATACCTTCTTGTATCATCAAAAAGGAGCTCCACGATCCTCGTGGGGCTCCTTTGCCTTTACTCATCTTTCTGAGCCAAACTGACCTTGTGCAGCAGAGAGATCAGCTGATCTTGCTCTTCCGGGGTCAGATACTTGGTCAAAATCCGGTTGGAATCATCCAGGATCGCATGCAGCTGCGGGCGCATCTGCTTGGCTTTGGAGGTGGGATACAGCAGCTGGGAACGCCGGTCGTCCGGATCCGGCTTCCGCTCGATATAACCTGAAGCTTCCAACTGCTTGATCGAACGGGCCGTGGTGGCCTTGTCGAATTTCAACTGCTGGGTCAGCTGTTCCTGCGTAATGCCCGGTTGATACAGGATGACCTTCAGGAAGCTGTGCTGTCCGCCGCCGCCGATGCCGTAGGGAGCCAGTTCCTTGGCGAGCCTTTTTTGGTTTTGGCGGTGGATGTACGAGATCAGCTTGCCAATCGGTTCTTTGTTCGGCATGCATCGGCACCTTCTTTCATCATGAAGTGGGGGGACAACGGGAACGATAAACGTAATTCAGGAAATATTTTATCTCAAAATGGTTGCATGCGCAACTAATTTAAGGTACACTGTTACTGCCAATTAGTTGCGCGCGCAACTAATAATTATGAACAGGATCAGGAGGCAGCACATGAGTTCAATGCAGCGAACGTATCAAGAGGATGCGAATATCCAGAAGAAACGCTGGATCATCCTCATTGTTCTGAATTTATTTACATTTATGTCCACGCTGGACGGTAGCATCGTCAACATCGCCCTGCCGGTCCTGTCCAAACAGATGGGACTGCCGATCGCCCAGATCGAATGGGTGACGACGGGGTACCTGATGGCGATCTGCGCGGTCATTCTTTTCTTCGGTAAACTGGGCGATATCGCAGGTAAGATCCGTATTTTTAAAATCGGCACGATCATCTTCATTGTCGGATCACTGCTGTGCGGGTTCAGCACGACGCTGCCGTTCCTGATCGTCTCCCGGGTCATTCAGGCGCTTGGAGCCTCGATGACGATGGCAAACAGCCAGGGGATTCTGACCGATATTTTTCCGGCGAAGGAGCGGGGAAGAGCGCTGGGTCTGATCGGCACGTTCGTCTCCCTCGGAAGCATTGCCGGGCCTTCGCTGGGCGGCATCATCATTTCATCGCTTGGATGGGAGTACATTTTCTGGGTCAACGTACCGATCGGTTTGATCGCGATCATTATGGGGTGGAAGGTGCTGCCGGCCGATTTGATCCGGGTCAAGGCCAAGATCGACGTGCCAGGAAGCTCGCTGTTTGCGGTATTCATCATCACTTTGTTTGCGGGACTGTTGCTTGGGCAGCAGGCTGGATACGGCAACGTCTGGATTCTACTCTCCCTTGCCGTCGCGCTGGTGGCCTTGGTCATCTTCCTTCGCACCGAAGCGGTTCGCAAGGACGCGCTGCTGGATCTGTCGCTGTTTAAAAATCCGCTCTTCTCCATCAGCATTCTGTGCGGCTTTCTCGTCTTTACGGCTAATTTCTGCTTTAACATCATCGCGCCGTTTTATGCCCAGAACATGCTGAATTTATCGCCGTTTGCCGCCGGATTTCTGCTGATGCTCTTTCCGATCTGCATGGTCATCGTGGCACCGGTCAGCGGCGCTCTGTCGGATAAAATCGGCTCGGAGCTCCTCACCTTTGCCGGCCTGGTCGTGATGGTGATCGCCCAATTCGGCCTGGCTTGGCTGCATGAAGGAAGCCAACTCGCGCTGGTCGGGCTTTGGATCGCCATGCTTGGCATCGGCAGCGGCCTGTTCCAGTCACCGAACAACTCGCTCGTCATGTCCCAAGTTCCGCGCACACAGCTCGGCTCGGCCGGAAGCGTCAACTCCTTGGTGCGGAACGTCGGCATGGTCGTCGGCATTACCGTCGCGACGACGATTCTGTTCCACGTCATGAGCCTCCGTGCCGGCCGGCGCGTGACCGGGCTGGTGCCGGGACATCCCGACATTTTCTTAAGCGGCATGCACGCCGTGTTCAGCACGTCGGCCTGCATCTGCCTCGTGGCAGCCGTTCTGACGGGCTGGCGCATGTACCGGGCGAAGGCGGGGAAGCGCCGGGAGCGGGAAGTTAAGGCTTGATTTTCGGCAAAGAATCCCCCTTCAGAAAGATTTAGGGTCTGAACGAACGATGGTTAAGCAGCTTGAACCATTTCACCACCAATAGGCGGCCTGCACCCGGTATGGGGCAGACCGCCTATTTTGTTACTCCTGCACTTTTTTTTGAACAGATTTGTTTAACAATCCGTTACCGGTGACAGGCTTCCTGCTCAAACCCGAACTTAACCCGCATGCATGCCTGAAAGCTCACCGGAAGTCTTTTTAGCCCGGGCGCGTTTTCCAAGCCTGATCCAGATTACAGCCGCGCATGCCGCCCATACCGCAATGGTGATGATCCCGCTTTCCCCGGCCACGTAAGACCAGCCTGTAGCTTTATCAAAGAACAGCTGCTCGAGCCAGCTCCGCGACAAATTGATGACCATATGAATGAGAACAGCCGGCCAGATGCTGCGGCTCCGCCAGCGGACCCAGCCCATATACACGGATAACGGAAAGATCATGACGGTGAACAGCACCAGGCTGATCCACACATTCCCGTCCGTATTGTATTGGTTTAGATAAAATGGATAGTGGAAGCAGGCCCATACGGCGGCGGTGATCAGAATGGACTTCCGAATGCCGTAAGCTTCCGTCAGCTTGGGCTGCAAATAGCCGCGCCAGCCGATTTCTTCGCCGAAGGAAAAGATCAGCATGCTGATCAGCATCTGAGGAGCCCAGGAGCTTTTCGTGATATACCAGGCGTATTCAGAAACGGTAAAACGGGCTGTGCCTTGGCTCAGGAATTCGGCCGACGGAAGTTGGACGATCCCGAAAGCCCACGCGGCAAGAAACCCGATTCCAATCGGGACGATGGACAAGATGGCGGCAAAATACCAGCGGAGACCGCCAAACGTGCCAAGCCCCGACGAACGGAGAGAATCCCTTCTTCCGGATACAAAGATCAGCATCAGAAGCACGGTGATCATGGGAGCAAGCTGGCTGATGGCGACGAGATTCATGCTCCCGGACAGATTGGCCAGCAGGGTAAGCAGCAGCACGGTTATGCTGAATGACGCCGCGGAGCGAACAGATGTTATTTTCATAGATAACTTCCTCTCTTGTTGGGTGTTATTGGTTATAGTAACGGGCAATTATCAAGAATTTATAAAGCTCCGGCGGTAATTTGCGGCCTTTTATAAATACGACATGCAGAGGAAAGACCGGGGTATGCTACAATGGGGTTATGCGACATGCGATAGACTCCAAATAACGGATCGACGATCCTGGTAAGGAGAGGTGACTGGGGTGGAACGGGAAGATCAAAACAAAAAAGCTGAGGATCAAGACGAAAAGACCGAAGCGGAAGACCGTTACCAGAACATGTCCACGCGGTACGGGCTGGTGGAATCGGCTATTGACGATTTTGCGAAGCGGGGCGGGTTTGACGATCTGCCCGGCAAAGGCAAGCCGCATAAGATCGACGATGAAGACGTGTTCAGCAGCATTTTGAAGAAAAACAATTATCAGCCGCCTTGGGCCGAGCTGCGGAAGGAAATCGCCGCGGATCTGAAGCGCCTGGCTGACAATCCCCGCTCGGAGCACGAGCTTCGGGCCGAACTCGAAGCGGTTAACGACAAAATCAGAACGTATAACCGGATCGTGCCGCACCCGATGCTGCAAAAGGGGCTGGTGTCCAGAGCGAATTTGGAGAATGCCTATCCCAAATGGGTTTAATGCTATAAAACGTTCATCCACTTTATGATTAAGGAGATTTATCATTGCAGACACAGACGGAATTGAACGAGTTAAAGACGGCCAAGCCGGCCAGCCGCAACTATATGCTGCAGCTGGCGACCGTTTTTATCGGGTTCATCATTTTTGGGTTTTCGGAAAATATCAAGGGTCCGGCGATTCCCCGCATTCAGGCGGATTTCGGACTCGACGAGCAGCAGCTTGGCACCCTGCTCTCGCTGAATTCGCTCGGGTATCTGCTGGCCTGTTCCTTCACGGGGTATATTACCCGCAAGATCGGCATCAAATGGGTCAGCATGATCTCGTTCGGATCGATGGTTCTCTCGGGCGTCTTCATCTTATTGTCTCGAACGTACCCCCTTTTTTCGGCGTCCTATTTCTTTATGTACATCGGCAACGGCATGCTGGAAATCGGCCTTGCGATTCTGGGAGCGCGGATTTTCGTGCGCAATACCGGGACGATGATGAACCTGTCGCACTTTTTCTACGGGCTCAGTTCGATCGTGGCGCCGATGATCGCCTCAGGGTTAATGTCCGCTTCAATCATGGGCGTGACGCTCGGCTGGCGTGAGATGTATATGGTGATGCTCGCGCTGGCGGTAATTCCGATGATCCCGGCGCTGCTCGGCCGATTTCCGGGCGACGACACTGTCCAGGAGGACCGGATTTCGCTGTGGATGCTGACCAAGGACCGGGCCTTATGGATGATCGTGCTGCTGCTGACCTTCGGGGTCATTTCGGAAATGGCCGTGGGCAGCTGGCTGGTGAATTTTCTGGAGAAAAGCTATCACTGGGACCAGACCGCGGCTTCGGGCATGCTCTCGATCTTTTTCTTGTGTTTCTCGCTTGCCCGCCTTTTCCTGGGCCCGGTAACGGACCGGATCGGCTTTATTCTGTCGCTGATGATCCTCTCCGGCTTCTCGGGACTGTGCACGTTCGCCGCCATTTTCAGCGGGGAAGGGGGCGCGTTCCTGTTTGCGGCCGCAGGCATCGGCATTGCTCCGATTTATCCGACCGTCATGGCGGTGATCGCCAAGCGTTACGTGAAAGGAAGCGATACGGCCATCACCTTCACCGTGACCCTGATGGGGGTCGGCAGCGTGATCGGCAATTATCTGATCGGCGCCATCACGAGCGGCGTGAAGCATATTTTTGGTGCCGGCACCCCCGAAGGCTTGGTCCGGGGACTGCAGGCCGGATATTCGTTTATCGGCTTATGCGCCCTGATCTGCTCGGCGGTCAGCTTCGTGCTGTACCGGTATTTGAAAAAAAGAAACGAACTGCTGTAGGGAAAGCGTGGGGGGTCCCTCACGCTTTTTCCTAACGCTCCTCAGGAGACGATGAACAAACATGAGTGTGAATCAAACCTTAAACGATACACAGTGGCAAGAGCTGATCCGCAGCGTTGCGGAGTATTATGACGACCTGACGATCAAACGCGGATTTCAATATTATAAACAGGGCCGGGTGGCGGAGCTGTCGTTCGGCGGGGATGACGAAATTGAGGCCGTGGTGAAGGGCGGGGAGGCTTACCGTGTCCACCTGAATCCCGAGTCGCCTCAGGACAGCCGCTGCAGCTGCCCGGTCGGGAAACGATGCAAGCATTCGATCGCCGCCCTCCTGGAGTATGTCAGCCGGCAGGGGCGGTCCGTACATGCGATTGTCAATGCGCACACGACCGTCAGGCTGCAGCACCATCTGCCGGAGCCGGAAGCCGAAGAAGACCTTGGCCCTCTGCAGCGCGGAAATGCGGCAGATGCGTTGAGAGAGAAAGCGACCCATTTGGCTGAGATGAGCCTCTCCGAATGGCACGCTTTCTTCAAGCTGTGCATCACTCCGCTGGAATTTAGTAGCCAGAACTCGCACTATGCCCGGAACGCTATCCATGCGATCAATGCCGTCAAGCCGAACCTGTCTCCGGCCTTGGAGCAGCTGTATCAGCTCCATGCCAGGCTGTATATGCTGATCAAGCTGATCAAGCCGATGGCGCCAGGCGGACGGGCTGCGGCATTTTTGGGGTACCATGTGCAAGTGGCCGCGGACGAATTACGGGTTGGCATGCTGCAGCTGCTGGGTGAAGGGATCGATCTGGCCGCCGAGCCGGATCAGTGGCCGCGCGTGACCAAAACGCTGAACTATCTACGCCGGCAGATGCTGACCGAAACAGGGCAGCAAGGGTATCTGTTCGATATTTATGACCGGTTCTGGTTGAAATGGATCCATCCGAACGTCCAAGACACCCATCAGCATGAGGAAGAGATGCGAAAGCTGCAAAGCGCCGAAGAGGAGCTTGGTGAGACGCTCACGCGCCTGCCGTGGATGCTCGCCCAGGCGAAGATTGCTTTCCTGATGGGGGAAGACCGGCAGGCCTGGTCCTGGCTGCAGGCGGCGGACAAGGCCTCCATCATTCCGCAGGGATTCCTGACCTCCTTTCTGGATGAGCTGTCCGCTTCGGAGGATTGGGCCCGCCTGCAGGAATGGCTGGTGCGGCTGGCGCCTCTGTTCAGCAATCACCGGAAGGAGCCGCTGCACGAGTATGCCGGCTATTGGAATACCTTTGTCCAGCATGTACCCGAAGCTGAGGAGACGATGTGGCATACCCTCGCCGGGATGCTGCCCTATTCCAAGGAAGTTTATGAAGATACCCTGCTGGCCCACGAAAAATGGCGCTTGTGGATGGACGTGCAGCTCAGCTCCGGCAAGGACCCGCTGGAGTTCCGGGTCAGCGTGCTTGCGCCGATCGAGAAGCAGGCGCCGGAATTGCTGCTTCCCTTCTACCATCAGGGTGTGGAGCGGCATGTCCTCCTGAAGAACCGTTCCGGCTACAAAGCCGCGGTCAAGCTGCTCAAGCGTCTGGCCAAGCTGTACAAAAAATTGAAGCGGGAGGAGCGCTGGGAGGAATTCATCATCGTGTTTTCCAGCCGCCACAGCCGGCTGCGTGCGCTTCAGGAAGAGCTTCGGAAAGGAAAGTTGATCCCATGATTCCATACACCGACACCATCACGATCCATACCCGGCTCAGCGGGTACGGCGATGCGCTCATTTACGGCTCGACGCCAACGCGCCGGACCGTGCCAGGCATCGACCTGAAGCACAGGCTGTTCGCCTGGCATGAAGAGACTCTGTACGGCACGCAGCTGGACGTTCAGCAGGTGCAGGAGATCGAGCTGGTCATCCTGCCGGCCGAATACGTCATCGCGTTCTTCGCTCAGCTGGACCTGCTTGCCCATATCCAGTGGGCGGGGGATGAAGGGACGGAGACGCTGATCCGGCTCGCTCCTGCGCTGTTGTCCTGCGTTCGTGATAAACGGTACAACCCGAGCCTGGCCGCATTTCAGTCCGGGAAGCTTCAGTGGAACTGGGATGAATCCCGGCTGGATGCCGAAGCGCGGGAAGAGATCAGGGATCTGGGGCCGGAGTTTGCCGAAGGACTGCGCGCCGCGTTCTCTTCGCTGGTGTTCAGCGAATGCTATGGAACGGAAGCGACGGCTTCCGACCTGCGACGCGAGTACCCGATGCTCTTCACGAAAGAGGGGGCCGTCGCCGGCTTGACCGAGCAGGCGTGGCTCATCTCGATCGGCTGGAAAGCAGACGCGGCGCCGTTCCGGCCCGTGCTGCAGCTGCTGGAGCCGGACGAAGCCGAGCCCGTCTGGCGCCTCCAGCTTGTGCTGCAGGACAAGCTGGATCCGTCGGTGCTGGTGCCTGTCCGTCTGGATGCGGACGGAGAGGCTTCCGGCGTGTGGCCGGACGTCTGGACGGCCCACATCCGCGAGCGCTCCGCCGGGTGGGCGGAGCATCTGCGTGCCAGCCTGCCGGCAAGCGTGCGGGCTGCGGAGCGCAGCGACGTGCTGGGCCAGCCGCTGTCCGACGCGGCGGCGTGGCAGTTTTTGACGGCGGACAGCCGCCGTCTGCTGGACGCGGGCTGGCAGGTGCTGCTGCCCGCGTGGTGGGAGGCCGCCAGCCGGCGGAAGCCGAAGCTGCGGGCCAAGGTCAAGGCCGGCGAGGGCGAGGAAGCTGCCGCCAAAGGGCAGGGCAGCTCGCTGTTCGGCCTGGACTCGATCATTCAGTTCGACTGGCGGGTGTCGATCGGCGACCTCCAGATCACGGAGGACGAATTCAAGGAGCTGGTCGCCCGCAACGAGCGGCTGGTTCGCTTCCGCGGCGAATGGATTACGCTCGACCCCAGCCTGATCAAGCAGATCGGCCAGATGATGGAAGGAGTCGACAGCTCGCAGGGCTTGTCCCTTCAGGACGTTCTGCATCTGCATCTCCAGCGGAAGGACGAGGATGCCGGTGGTGCCCGGAAGCGGGAGGAAGGCGAAGAAGAAGAGGCGGATGAAGATCCGGACGAAGCGGCTCGGATCGAGCTCGAAGTAGAGCTGAACGAGCATCTTCTGACGCTGATGAATCAGCTCAGCCAGAAGTCGGCCTGGCCGAAGCTGGACGTTCCATCCGGGCTGCAGGCCGAGCTGCGTTCTTACCAGTACGACGGTTTTTCCTGGCTGGCGTTTCTGCGCCGGTTTGGGCTGGGCGCCTGCCTGGCCGACGATATGGGCCTGGGGAAAACCATCCAGTTTATCACGTATTTGCTGCACCTGAAGGAGACGGCGGACGACGCTGGAGAGCGGCACCTGCCTTCGCTGCTGATCTGCCCGACCTCGGTGCTGGGCAACTGGCAGAAGGAGATCAGCCGCTTTGCGCCTTCGCTGAAGGTGCTGCTGCATTACGGCAGCCGCCGGTCAGGCGAGGCGGCGCTCCGCGAAGAACTACGCGAGGCCGATGTGGTCCTGACCTCGTACGCGACCGCGACGCTGGACCAGGACCTGCTGAAGGAGTTCACTTGGGAATCGCTCTGCCTGGACGAGGCGCAGAACATCAAGAACGCCCAGACGAAGCAGTCGGGCGCTGTCCGCAGCTTTCCGGCGAGACACCGGATCGCGCTGACCGGAACGCCGATCGAAAATCGGCTTTCCGAGCTGTGGTCGCTGTACGATTTTATGAACCCGGGATTTTTGGGCAGCCTGCGGAGCTTCCAGGTCCGCTTCATCCAGCCGATCGAGCGGGATCAGGACGAGCAGCGGACGGCGCAGCTGCAAAAGCTGGTGAAGCCGTTTATGCTGCGGCGGAAGAAAAAGGACCCGCACATTCAGCTGGAGCTGCCGGAAAAGAACGAGATGAAAACCTATATCCACCTGACCGCCGAGCAGAGCGCTCTCTACGATCAGACGGTCAACGACCTGATGAACCGGGTGCAGAAGCTCGAAGGCATTCAGCGGAAAGGGGCTATTCTGTCGGCCCTGACCCAGCTCAAGCAGGTCTGCGACCATCCGGTGCTCCTGACCGGGGAATCGGTCGACAACTTTGTGGATCCCGCGGATATTGCCGCGGTCTCTGGCACGGCGGGTGCGGTTGACTCAGGTATCCTGAGTGAATCGACCGCTTCAGGAGTTTCGGGTGATTTGGAACCTGCCGGAAAGCATGAAGCTGAGGGCAACGAAGCTGCTAAAAGCGATCGACGGGCTTCGGCCGGCACAGTTGATGCAGTAGACTTGGCTGCGGAAACTTCAGCCGAAGCAAGGGTGCCAGAGCACGAGGCTGCTGCATGGACTGCAGCTGAATCCTCAGGAGGTCAGCTCGACACGGAACGCCTTATCAGCCGCTCGGCCAAGCTGGAACGGCTGCTGGCCATGGTCAAGGAGCTGCGGGAAGAGGGCGACCGCTGCCTGATTTTTACGCAGTATATCGGCATGGGCGAGATGCTTAAGCGGGTGCTGGGGCAGGAGCTGCAAGAGCCGGTGCTGTATCTGAACGGCAGCACGTCCAAGACCGCTCGGGACCGGATGATCGAACAGTTCCAGTCCCAGTCGCTGCCGGCAGCCGAGCAGCCGGGTGTGTTCATCCTGTCGATCAAGGCGGGGGGCGTCGGTCTGAACCTGACTGCGGCCAACCATGTCTTCCACTTCGACCGCTGGTGGAATCCGGCCGTGGAGAACCAGGCGACGGACCGGGCCTACCGGATGGGACAGACCAAGGACGTGCAGGTGCACAAGTTCATCTCACTCGGCACGCTTGAGGAGCGGATCGACGAGATGCTGGAGAGCAAGCAGCAGCTCAGCGATAATGTCATTTCCAGTACGGAAAGCTGGATTACCGAGCTGTCGACCGAAGCGCTGAAGGACCTGTTTACGCTGCGGCGCGACTGGTAGGATTAGCTGAGGGGGAAGCTGGAGGCATGTATCATGAATTAGGGTGTGAGAACAGCGCAATCATCGTTCAGAAAAATGAAACCATCCGTATTGAAAAACAGCTGCAGGATTTGCAGCTGTTTTTTTGCTGTTAGAACACATAAGATGCATCATCCTTTGGAGCTCCCGAGCTGCTTGTTCTGATCCGCCTGTCCGCCCGGGCGCCGCTTCAGGTTCACACCCATTACGCCGCCGATAATCAGGACAGCTCCCACCCAGTGGTACCAGTCCAGACGCTCGTTCAGCAGCAGCACGCCGCCGGCGATCGTCACGACGGTGGAGAGGCTGCCGAAGACGCTGACGCGGGAAGCCTCCATGCGGGACAGAGCATAGTTGGTCAGAAACGAAGTCACCAGGGAGGACAACACACCCAGGTACAGCACGGCCAGAAGAAATTTAGGCTCCAGGAACGGCGTGAAATACTGGCTGAGCGTCCCTTGAGATACATGTTTAATCACCGATATGGCGTTGAAAAACACAAAGCCGAAGAAGGTGATAATGTAGGTCATATCCTTTGGACGCCAGGTTTTGGTCATCCTCCGGGCGCCTGTATTATATCCCGCCATGGACAGGGCGGACAGGAGAATCAGCAGAACACCGCCAAGGCTGGCGGAGGAGATGCGGATCCCGGGCACGGCGAAGATCAGAATGACACCGGCCACCGAAACCAGGGTGAACATTTTTTGGGCAAACGTCGTGTGCTCCTTAAGGAAGATCGCGGCCAGAATCATCGTAAATACCGGCACGACCGCCTGGACGATCCCGGCTACCGAAGACGAGGCGTAGAGCAGTCCAAATGCCTGTAAGGCAAAGAACAGCGAAGGGTAAAGAAGAGCCAGCGGAAGCAGTGAGGCTGTCCGCGGGATGGCTTCTTTCAGCCGGGCCCGTCCGGGAAAGGCGAACAGCGATGCCGCCAGAAAGGACAGCGTGAACCGATGGGCGAGCGTGTCGAGCGGATCCGATACGCTGAGTGCGATTTTGACGAAAATAAAAGACAATCCGATGATCAATGCGTTGATGAGCGCGGCCGCGACCGCTTTTTTATTCGAAGAACTATTCATAAAGTCAGACCTCCCTAATCACTGCGCGCGCTTCATGGACCGGTCCTGTCGATGGTTTCATTTTACGGGGGGCGCGGCTGTGCTACAATATCATTATTCATCATCTGTACCGGTACAAAAGAGCGGGAAGGGAGGCGTTAAGATGTATAAATACGCCGAGCTGATCAACGATTTGGAACTCCAAATCGCCGGAGACGGCTATAGGGAGGGGGATAGGCTACCGTCCATCCGGGAGCTGTCGAAGCGTTATGATTGCAGCAAAAGCACGGTAATCCGCGCGCTGGAGGAGCTGCAGGACAAGCATTTGATTTATGCCGCCCCCAAGAGCGGTTATTACGTGATGAAGCGGTCCGGAAAAAAGCAGAATACGGGAAACCGGTGGATCGATTTTACGGCAGCCGCGCCGGATCCGGATATTTTTCCGTACCTGGATTTTCAGCACTGCATCAATAAAGCGATCGATATGTACCGCAACGACCTGTTCATTTACGGCACCCCTCAGGGGCTGCCGTCCTTGATTCGCGAGATGCAGCGCCAGTTGGCCTCTTACCAGGTGTTTGCCGATCAGCGCGGCATCTTCATCACGTCCGGGGTACAGCAGTCGTTGGGACTGCTGACGCGTATTCCATTTCCGAACGGCAGGCATCGGGTATTGGTGGAACAGCCGTGTTATCCGCTGCTGATGGAGTACCTGAAGACGTACGGTATTGATGCGGAGGGAATCCGGCGGTCGGGCGAAGGGATCGATCTGGAAGAGCTGGAACGGATGTTTAAGACCAGGGAGATCAAGTGGTTCTATACGGTGCCACGCTTTCACAATCCACTGGGAGGATCCTATACCCGGTCGCAGAAGAAAGCGATCGCTCGTCTGGCGGCCCAGTACGACGTCTACATTATCGAGGACGACTACATGGCCGACCTGGAGCAGGATGCCAAAGAGGATCCGATCTATGCGTATGACGACTCCTCGCATGTCGTCTATTTAAAGAGTTATTCCAAAATCATATTCCCGGGCCTGCGGATCGGCGTGGCCGTGCTCCCGGAGACACTGCGGAACGATTTCAACCAATTTAAGAAACTGTCGGACATCGACAGCTCGATGCTCTCCCAGGCGGCCCTGGAGCTGTACCTCAAGAGCGGCATGTTCGAGCGCCACCGCAAAAAAATGCGCAGCTGCTACGGGTGCAGATCCGCCCTGCTGCATGAAACGATCATGATACATGCAGGAAGTACGCAATCGTCTCACTTTACTTACCAGCCGGCCCGGCAGCGGGGTGTCCACACCTATCTGAAGCTGGAGGATGCTGCCCGTGCCCGTCAGGTGATCGAGCGGCTGCAGAAAAAGTTTATTCGGGTCGAAACGGCAGACACGGGTTACCTTGATTCGTTTGTGAAAGAGCCGTTTCTTAAGCTGAATGTGTCCAGCGTCAAGGAGCCGGATATCCAATCCGGCATTGAGCAGGTGATTCGGGAGATCGGGTAAGACGATCCATGAAGAAGGGAGGAGACCAATGTTTTTACGAAGCTTGACCATTCTGCGCAATGAACATACCAAGAGAAACGAGTACCCCTTTTCCATCCCGGCGCTGCGGAACTTGGAGTCGTTGTCGTTTCGGGGGAACGTTACCTTTTTTGTCGGGGAAAACGGATCGGGCAAATCCACGCTACTGGAAGGGATCGCCGATCGATGCGGATTCAACACGGCAGGCGGGAGCAGAAACAACGCGTACGAGGTGGATGCTTCGCAATCAGCGCTTGGCGACCATATCCGGCTGTCCTGGATGCCCAAAGTGACAAACGGGTTTTTCCTGCGCGCGGAGACGTTTTACCATTTTGCCAGCCATCTGGACACCATGCCCGCCAGCTTAAGCTATTACGGAGGCCGGTCGCTGCATGAGCAGTCGCATGGGGAGGCCTTTCTGTCGCTGTTTAAGCACCGGTTCGGAAAAAGGGCCATCTACCTGCTGGACGAGCCTGAAGCGGCTTTATCCCCTGCGAGGCAGCTGGCACTGCTGAGGGTGATTAAGGATTTGGAGAAAGAGGCCCAGTTTATCATCGCGACCCATTCGCCGATCCTTCTGGGCTACCCGGATGCGGATATCATCAATTTTGACGTCCATCCTCCCCAAGAGGTCCAATATGAAGATACGATGCACTATATCATCACCCGCCGTTTTCTTGAAAACCGCAAGCGTGTGCTAAGCGAGCTGTTTGAAGAGGAGGACGGGGACGGAAGCGGATGATTCCATGTTAAAAGCCCATTTCGAGGAAATGGGCTTTTGGGCGTGGGCTCGATTGTTGTCATGGATAAAATTTACGCATTCCGCCGGACTGCTTCGGAGGATTCACCTGCTCCTGCCTGCGGCAGCTCCCGCTTCAGTGCCTCATAAAGCCTGGAGGCGGCCAGGCGGGGCGGATACTCAGCCGACCGGCACACCATCCCGCAGGTGATGTTGACGGCATTGCCTTTAAACGGACGGATCACCGTTCCGGCAGGTGCAGGCTGCAGGACGATCAGCGGCACGAGGGCTGCGCCCAATCCGCTCTGCACGTAAAATTTCAGCGCGGCCATGCTGCCGATTTCCATCGTATCCATTGGCGGACCCCCAGGCTCCTGCATGATCATTTCAAGCTTCCGGCGGTAAGGGCAGTCGGCTTGCGTAATCAGCAGGCGATGCCCTCTAAGATCGGCGGGCATGACGAGCTCCCTGGAAGCCAGCGGATGATCTTCCGGCATGAGGACGACAAAATTTTCGGTCAGCAGCGGTTCATAATAAAGCCCGGCACCAAGCTGTGGAGGAGAACAAATCGCCATGTCCAGTTCTCCCCGCAGCACCTGTTCGTTCAGCTGGGGCGAGCTGGCAATCGTTACGGATACCCGGATATTGGGGTAATCGCGCAGAAAAGAAGCGAGGATCTCAGGCAGCCGGTAGCTGGCAATGGGCTCTACGACGCCAAGACGGAGATGGCCCGCTTCCCCCGACAGCAGCTCCTTCATGGTGCCTTGAAGCCGCTCCACTTCCTTGACGATATGTGCGCTCTGCTCGTGAAAAAGGCGTCCCGCTTCCGTGAGCTGAAAGGTTTTCCCCCGTTCGATCAGCCGGACGCCGAGCTCCGACTCGAGCTTTTGGATTTGCATCGTGACGGTGGACTGGGCGTAATTCAGCTCTTCGGCCGCCCGGTTAAAGCCGCAAAGGGCGACGATCCGGTGAAAGGTTCTGACAGCTTTCAGGTCCATGATATTTTTGCCTCCTGCTCTATAGTTCAATATTTTTGAATTCAAAGTTTGTTTAATTCAATTATACAAATATGTACCCTGGGATTACAATAACATTGCCGGCAAAAAGAGAAAACGGAAGCCACAGGAGGTTATGGAACATGCCATTTGTACGCATTGACATAGGGCAGGGGCCCTCGGAGAAGGAACTGGCGGTCATCAGCCGCACCATTCATCAAGCGATGGTCGACACGATCGACGTCCCGGAGGATGACTATTTCCAGGTCATTACCCGGCATGGGGCTGGTGAACTGCTGTACGATCGCAGTTACTTAAACGTAGAACGGTCCGACCGGCAGATGTTTATACAGATTACGCTGAAGCAGGGGCGCACGCTCGCGAAGAAAAAGGCACTGTACGCCGCCATCGCGGAAGGGCTGCAGCAGACGGCGGGCATCCGGCCGCAGGACGTCATGATCATTTTAACGGAAAATACGGCGGAGAATTGGTCGTTCGGCAACGGCTTCGCGCAGATGGTCCCGTGATTGGATTTGGGAAAAGTTTAAAGAGCCTGAAAGGAGAACTGATCACATGAACATTCAACAGAGAACGGCGATCGTCACGGGCGGGGGAACCGGGATCGGGAGAGCGGTATCAATCGAGTTGGCGAAGCGGGGGGCACGCGTGGTCGTCAATTACTCCCGGTCGCGGGAAGACGCGGAGGAGACGGTCCGGACCATTCAAGAGGTCGGCGGCACGGCTATTGCGGTCCAAGCAAACGTAGCGAAGGAGGCAGAGGTTCAGACCATGGTAACTAGAGCCGCCAGGGAATTCGGTTCGGTCGATATTTTGATTAATAACGCCAGTATTACCCGGTACATTGCCATGAATGACCTGGAATCCGTCACCGACGAGGCGTGGGATGAGCTCTACCAGGTCAACGTGAAAGGGATGTTCTACTGCGCCAGGGCGGCAGTTCCTGAGATGAAAAAGCAAAAACAAGGCGTTATCGTGAACTTGGGGAGCATCGCCGGTATTACGGGCAGCGGCTCTTCACTGCCGTATGCCGTGTCCAAGGCCGCGGTGCATGGACTCACCCGCTCGCTCGCCCGGGCGCTGGCCCCGGAGATTCGCGTGAGCAGTGTCGCGCCGGGGGCGGTGGCCACCCGATGGTGGGCCGGGCGCGAGCAGCAGATGGAGCAGCTGGCAGGCTCCTTGCTGCTGAACCGGATTTCTTCGCCTGAGGATATTGCCCATATGATCTGTGCCGTGGTCGAACAGGACTCGCTGACCGGGCAGGTGATTACGGTGGATGCAGGGCAGACGATGTAAAAAGGACATCGGGCGAAAGAGACGGCAGACGTCGTAAAAGTGGCGTACGGCAGGCCATGCGGAGCGAAAACAAGGGAGTTTCGGGATCATAGATGCAAAATCATCTGTACGTCCGAAGCATTTCACAGCATATTCTGAGCATCTCTGCATCATATCCGTTGCGCGAAGGACTCCAAACGAGGTAACCTGATCTTAGCGGAACTTGGAAAAGGCGGATTACACCAGCCGCGGAATGAATCCGCGGGGTCAGGAGGGATAGCCCTATGCGCGAATGGATCGGCAAATGCCGCGATTGCGGCAAGGACATTTATTGCGAGAATGGCTTTTTGAATGGCGTAGTGCTGGATGACCAGTCGTTGAAATGCTTTGCGTGTGCGGAGCAGGAGGATGCGGGAACTGATGGTTCGGAGCAGAAAAATGCGGAGACCGGTGATTCGGAACAGCATTCGGAGACCGAATTGGATTAACAAAGGGGATACTTGCAAACCAGGAGAAAATTCCATGTGGCAGCCTGCAGAGGCTGCCTTTTGCCTTTGCATCCTCTGCATCCTTTGCATCGTCAAAAATACCCGCCCGGGTCCGAAGTTTCTTTCAGTCGATCTCAGTTGATCTCATTTCCCCGGCTTGAGTTCAACGCAAGAGGCAATCCAGAGTTATCTCCGGAACATGCACCGCTAGGCGATTGTGTCTCTATGGCTGATAGTGGTAGGATGAAGAAAATAAGGGTGATACCTCATATGGGGATATCCGATAAGGAGGATGAGCAAGTGGCGGCAGAAGAGTACGATCCGACGCTGATCGAGCGGCTGGAGAGTCCGGAACGCCTGGAGAAGCTTCCCCCGGAGAAGGTGCTGGACCTGCTGGAGTTAGCCGGGCACGAGGACCTGCTCGATGTGGGGGCGGGCAGCGGTTACTTCACGTTTCCGGCGGCGGCAAGAACCTCCGGAACGATCTATGCACTGGATACCTATCCGCAGATGCTGGACATGCTGAAGACCCGTTCGGAAGAGCGGGGCGTTACAAATATTCGGCTGATCCAGGGAACCGCAGAGCAGATTCCGCTCGGGGATGAAAGCGTGGACATGATGATCCTGTCCCTCGTCCTGCATATTGCCGAGCCGCATGAGCAGGGATTGAAGGAAGTGCAGCGCGTTCTGAAAAAAGGCGGCAAGGCGCTCTGCGTCGAATGGGCTTATCCGGACAGCGAACCGTTGTCGGATCACCGCATCTCCTCATCGGACATGGCCCGCATGGGAGAGGAGCTTGGCCTCAAGGTGCTCAGCAGGCAGCCGTGGTCGGAGAAGTATTACAGCATCGTTTTTCAGAAATAACATAAGTAACGTCCAGCGGAAGCTGTGCAGGCCAAAAACGCAAACCAATTCATAGAGAGAGGTGTTTTCAGAATGAAATACAGACGGCTAGGAAAAACGGATTTGAAGGTATCGGTGGTCGGTGTAGGAACATGGCAGTTTGGAGGAGACTGGGGCAAGGATTTTAGCCAGCAGGAGGCGGACGCCATACTGCACAAGGCGAAGGATCTCGGCATCAACCTGATCGACACGGCGGAATGCTATGGTCCGCATCACCTGTCCGAGAGCCTCATCGGAAACTATTTGAAGCGGGACCGCCGCGAGGACTGGATCGTGGCTTCGAAATTCGGCCACCGCTGGCATGATCACTGGGAGAACGCCTGGTCCGCAGATGAGGTTCTCAACCAGCTGGACGAATCCCTGAAAGCGCTGCAAACGGATTATATCGATCTGTACCAGTTCCACTCGGGTTCGGATGAAGTGTTTAACAATGACGATCTGTGGACGCTGCTGGACAAGCAGGTGCGGGCAGGGAAAATCCGCAACCTCGGCATTTCCATCGGCAGCAACGATAACCTGGAGCAGACTTCCCGGGCGACCGAGCTGAACGCCAAAGCGATTCAGGTCGTGTACAACCGGCTGGACCGGAAACCGGAAGAGCGCGTCTTTCCGTCCTGCACCGAGCAGGATCTGGGCGTGCTTGCGAGAGTGCCGCTGGCCAGCGGTTATCTAAGCGGCAAGTACAAGCCCGGCGCCGTGTTCCAGGATAACGTGCGCAAAGGTCATGAGCGCGATAACATCGATGCCCGTCTCCGCGAGGTGGAGGAAATCCAGCGGACCGAGGTGCCCGAAGGCGTTGGCATGGCGCAGTGGGCCTTGGCCTGGTGCCTGCAGAACCCCGCCGTGGACTGCGTAATCCCGGGCTGCAAGAGCCCGGAGCAGGTCGAAGCCAACGCGGCCGCTGCGGACCTCGATATGGTCCAGGACACGCATCCGCGGGCGTGGAAATAAGCAGGGAAGCAGGCGCCCGGCAAATTCCTGATTAAAGGAGGAGCAGACCGACTTATGTCCAGTAAAACAGGCGGCGGGCGGGAAGAACTGCCCGTGATCTTTTTTGAGAGTCAGCAGGTGTGGGAGGAGTGGCTTCAAGCGCATCATGCCGAGTCACGCGGCATTCGGCTGCAGATGGCCAAGAAGGGGTCCGGCATTCCGTCTATCACGTATGATGAAGCGTTAGAGGCTGCTCTCTGCTATGGCTGGATCGACAGCCGCAAGGAGCCCTGGGACGATACGTATTGGATTCAGCGGTTCGGCCCGCGCGGGCCGAGGAGCATCTGGTCTAGGATCAACAAGGGGAAGGCCGAGCGCCTTATCACCGAAGGGCGGATGAAGCCGGCGGGTCTTGCGGCGATCGAGGAAGCCAAACAAAAAGGCCAGTGGGAGCAGGCCTATGCCTCCCAGAGCCGGTCGCAAATTCCCGAGGATCTGGAGCAGAAGTTCGAGGAGCATCCGGATGCGGCGGCCTTTTTTGCGACGCTGGACAGCCGGAACAAATATGCCGTCGTATTCCGGGTTCAAAGCGCCAAAAAGCCGGAAACGAGGGCAAAACGGATCGACCAGTTTATCGACATGCTGAAAAAAGGAGAAAAAATATATCCTTGATGGGGCATCCGCCCTCCGACGCAATGGTCAGCCAAAGCCTCCGTCATTGACGGAGGCTTTGCTCGTTCTATGACGGGTTGCAGCGCTTCCTTCCTGAATATTACGATGCTCTTCCGAATAGGCTGTTTATAGCTGAGACATCGGAAAAAGGCGTTGGGAAGGCGGGTTTTGCTTCATGCTGTTAAATATTAGCGTGGTGATGGTTTTGGTGTATACGGCGGTATGTATCGGATATGTCCAAATTCACCGGAAGCATCTTTTGAACATGACCGGCAACATGGTGGCGATGACGACAGGGCTGATCTCCAATTTGACGATCGGGGTCATCCTGGGCATGATGTTTGCCGGCGACCTGGTGCTGTCCACCGGCCTGTCGGTGCTGTTCTGCTTCGCCATCGGCTACTTGGTCGGCAAGCCGCTCCATCTCCTGGCGGTCATTGAGGGCATCGGCGGGGGGATCATGGGCGGGCTGCACGGAGCCATGCTCGGCGAGATGATTCCCCGGGCAAGGTGGGACGTCATGCTGTTTATTATGGATGCGCTGTTTATTGCGATGACCGCCATGGTCATGTATTTAATTCATAACCAGAAATACAAGGCCCGGGAGACTGCGGACGAAGAAGAGCGGACGGAGGGAGCTGCACAGGTGCCCGGGCTGATGCCGATCCGGTTGTCCTTTTGGATGCTCTATATTATCCTGCCGGTCGTGACCCTCTGCGCTGCAGCTATATTCAGCCATTCCGTCCCTGCCGGAGAAGTTCCGGTAACGGGACATGAGATGCATTCCATGTAAGTCCTTTGCAAAATCGTTCATAAACGGATACAATACAGGTAACGGCTGAATTGTAATGATTTTGGTTACACTTACAACGCCGGGTGTCCGGCAACTGCCGGACCGCTGTATACCGACTAATGGACAAAGGGGATAGGGATATGGAACGCATTCAAACGGAAGCCCAATATAACGAACTGATTCAAGGGGATGGCATCACGGTGATCAAGTACGATGCAACCTGGTGCCCGGACTGCAAAACGCTCGATAAATTTATGCCGGACATTATGGCCAAACATCCGGATAAGAAATTTTTTGCACTGGACGTAGAGCAGCTGGAGGACGTATCTTCCCAGAACGACGTGCGCGGCATCCCAAGTCTGCTCGTGTATAAGGACGGGAAGAAAATCGCCCATCTCCACAGCAAATTCGCCAAAACGCCTGGTGAAGTATCGGAATACCTTCAAACGCTGGAGTCCAAACAATAATTTGCATGGAACTGAAGCCATCGGCAAGCACCCCCGATTCACGATAAAACGTGAAGACGGAGGGTGCTTTTTCTTTGTGGAAAAGCCCGCCCCCGCGGGTTATTTGTCATACGCTCGGCACGGGATTTTTTACAAACATGAAATGAAATGGAAAGCAATACACATAGGGTGAGAACACGATGCCAAGAGAAGGATGTGCAGCCATGGCAACGACAGACGAGATTCTGCAAATGATGGATGAGCACAGCGCCAACAATTACTATCCGCTGCCGATCGTCATTCACAAGGCAGAGGGCGTATGGGTTGAGGATTTGAACGGACATCGTTATATGGATATGCTCAGCGCATATTCCGCCCTCAATCACGGTCACAGGCATCCCAAAATCATGCAGGCGCTGCAGGAACAAGCCGGCAAGGTTACCCTTACATCGCGGGCGTTTCAGAGCGAGGCGTTCGGCATCTTCGTGAGCAAGCTGGCGGCATATACCGGCAAGGACAAAATTCTGGCGATGAACACGGGCGCCGAAGCGGTGGAAACCGCGCTGAAAATGGCAAGGCGGTGGGGCTACCGGAACAAGGGCATTCCGGAGAATCAAGCCGAGATCATCGTCTGTACCGGAAATTTTCACGGCCGTACGCTGAGCGTCACCTCGTTCTCTTCCGAAGCGGCGTATAAACGGGATTTCGGGCCGTTCACACCCGGCTTCCGGATCATCCCTTACGGCGATGCTACCGCGCTGGAGCAGGCGATTACGCCGAATACGGCGGCTTTTCTCGTGGAGCCGATTCAGGGCGAAGCCGGGATCCTCATGCCGCCTGAAGGCTATTTAACCCAAGTGCAGGAACTGTGCCACCGTCATCAGGTGCTGCTGATGGCCGACGAAATTCAGACGGGGCTCGGCAGGACGGGACGCCGTTTTGCCTGCGATTGGGAGGGCGTCGTTCCGGACGTGTACATCCTGGGCAAAGCTCTCGGCGGGGGCGTGCTGCCCGTTTCGGCCGTCGCGGCAGACCGGGAGATCATGGACGTGTTTGAACCGGGGTCGCACGGCTCGACTTTTGGCGGCAATCCGCTGGCTTCCACGGTGGCGGCCGCTGCGCTGGATGTGTTGGAGGAGGAGAAGCTGGCGGAGCGTGCCGACACGCTGGGGCGCCTGTTTATGAAAAAGCTTACAACGATCTCCCATCCCGATATCGTCTCGGTCCGCGGGCGCGGCCTGCTGATCGGGCTGCAGCTGTCCGTGCCGGCCAGACCTTACTGCGAGGCACTGGCCCGCATCGGCCTGTTATGCAAGGAAACCCATGATACCACGATCCGGTTTGCGCCGCCGCTCATCCTGTCCGAAGAAGAACTTGAATTTGCGCTCAGCCGAATTGGGGAGGTATTCACTGGTCAAGGAAGGGCGTGAAAACGTATGGGGCAACCAACCATTTCTATTATCAGCGTACCGTTCGGTTACGGGGCGGGACGACCGGGGAGTGAGCAAGGGCCGGACAGCATCCTGAAGTTCGGTCTGGTCAAAAAGCTGGAGCAGCTTGGCTACGATGTGGACGCCGGACGAAGGATCCAGCTGCCCACAAGCTTAACACCCTATCCCACTACGCGTATGAAGCATGTGGACCAGGTCATGGCGGTCTGCTCACAGCTGGCACGGGAGGCTGCTTCGGCCGCGTCAACCGGCAGTATCCCCCTCACGCTTGGGGGCGACCACAGCATCGCCATGGGCTCGCTGGCCGGGCTCAGCCGGCATTACCCCAACATGGGCGTCATCTGGGTGGATGCCCATTCGGACCTGAACACCGAGATCACCAGCCCATCCGGGAACATGCACGGCATTCCCCTGGCGACCGCCCTCGGCCTGACGCAGCTAAAGCTGACGCAGATTCTGCCCGGCGCCGTTCAACTGAAGCCGGAGAACTGCGTCATCATCGGTGCCCGTGATCTGGACCGGGACGAGAAGACGCTCATTCGCTCGCGGGGCATCACCTGCTTCACGATGTACGAGATCGACCGGCTGGGCATCGAGCATGTCGTGCAGGAGGCGCTGCGGATCGCCGGGACCGGCACGGACGGCCTGCACGTCAGCTTCGACATCGACAGCGTCGATCCGTTTGAGGCGCCCGGGACGGGCACGCCGGTCCGCGGCGGGCTCAGCTACCGCGAGGCCCACTTGGCCATGGAGCTGATGAGCGAATCCGGCCTCATCACGTCCGCGGATATGGTGGAGGTCAATCCCAGCCTTGACCGGAACAGCCAGACGTCGAAGCTGGCGGTGGAGCTGATCGGCTCCTTGTTCGGCAGCCGGATTTTGTAGGCGAAAGGAGGCGTCTCCTTGGAGAAAGCCATGAAGTCTTTGTTTTTGACGCTGGCCAAAAACCGGGCGGCGAACCGCTGGGCCAAACGGTACGGACTCCGGCTCGGGGCCAGGCGCTTCGTTGCGGGCGAGTCGATCGATCATGCGATCGACGCCGTCCGCAAGCTGAACGCCAGCGGGCGGATGGCCACCCTCGATTACCTGGGGGAGTTCACGAGCAGCGAGGAGGAAGTGCGCGAGACGGCCGACATGTGCCTCAAGACGCTGGATGCGATCCACCGGTCCAAGGTGCAGGCCAACCTGTCGCTCAAGCTGACGTCGCTCGGCCTGGATCTGAGCCCGGATCTGTGCTTTGAGCTGATGCGGAAAATTTTGGCCAGGGCGCAGAGCTACCGGCTGTTTGTGCGGATCGACATGGAGGACCATGCCCACTGCCAGCCGGCGATCGACATGCTGAAGAAGCTGCGGGGCGGGTATGACAATGTGGGCATCGTCATCCAGTCGTATTTATACCGGTCGGAGGAGGATGTGAAGGAACTGGGCGCCCAAGGGGTCAATCTACGCCTGGTGAAAGGGGCGTACAAGGAGCCCGCAAGCGTCGCGTATCCCCGAAAGGAAGACGTGGACGACAATTTGATTCGCCTGATCAAGATGCATCTGCAGTCCGGCAGCTACACGGCGATCGCCAGCCATGACGAGCGGATCCTCAGCGAGGCCAAGCGGTTCATCGAAGAGGAGGGCATTCCGCGCTCCCGCTTCGAGTTTCAGATGCTGTACGGCATCTGCGAGGAACTGCAGCTGAAGCTTGTCGAGGAGGGCTACCGGTTCCGGGTATACGTCCCGTTCGGCGTGGACTGGTTCGGATATTTCATGCGCAGGCTGGCGGAACGGCCGGCCAATGTCTGGTTTGTGCTCAAAAATACTTTTAAGTAAAAAGGGAGTGAGGCAGCCATGAACTCGTTTGCCCGCAGCGCGGCATTTCAAAACGAGCCCTTCACTGATTTTAACCAGCCCGAGCACCGCGAAGCTTTTCTGAAAGCTTTGGCCGCCGTAAAAGGGCAGCTGGGACAGCGTTATCCTGTCGTGATCGGCGGAAGGGAGGTATACACGGAGCAGGAGCTGGTCTCGCGGAATCCCGGCCATGTGCGGGAGGTGGTTGGCCGGATGAGCCAGGCCGGTACCGATCTGGCGGAACAGGCGATGCAGCAGGCGCAAAAGTCTTTTGCCACCTGGAAAAGAACGACGGCCACCGAGCGGGCGGCGCTGCTGCTCAAGGCGGCTTCCCTGCTGCGCCAGCGCAAGCATGAGTTCTCCGCCTGGATGGTGGTCGAGGCCGGTAAAAATTGGGCCGAGGCCGACGCGGATACGGCGGAAGCGATCGATTTTATGGAGTATTACGCCAGGGAGGCCGTCCGGCTCAGCGAGACGTCGCTGCACCAGCCGCTGCCGCGGGTGCCGGGAGAAGAGAACCGGCTGCAGTACATCCCGCTGGGCGTCGGCATGATTATCCCGCCGTGGAATTTTCCGCTGGCCATATGCGCCGGCATGACGACGGCCGCGGTGGTGACCGGCAACACGGTCCTGCTAAAGCCGGCATCGAACACGTCCGTCATCGCCTACCAGTTCTTCAAGCTGATGAAGGAGGCAGGATTCCCGGACGGGGTTATCAACTTTGTGCCGGGGAGCGGGGCCATCATCGGCGATTACCTGACGACGCATCCACAGACCCGGTTCATCAGCTTCACGGGATCAAAGGAGGTCGGCCTCCGGATCAACAAGCTGGCTGCAGAGCAGGCCGAAGGGCAGATCTGGATCAAGCGGGTCGTCGCCGAGATGGGCGGCAAAGACGGCATCGTGGTGGACGAGACGGCGGACCTGGAAGCAGCCGCGAAGGCCATCGTCGTTTCGGCCTTTGGCTATCAGGGGCAGAAGTGCTCCGCCGGGTCGAGGGCGATCATCGTCGAGTCGGTCTACGATCAGGTGCTTGCCCGTGTGACGGAGCTGACCAACCTGCTGGAGGTGGGACCTGCGGAGGATAATGCGCCGGTCGGACCGGTCATTGATGAGAAGTCGCGGGACAAAATTTTGGAGTACATTGGGATCGGCAGGGAAGAAGGGCGTCTCGTGACCGGCGGGGAACAGGTCGGGGAAGCCGGGTACTATATCCGGCCGGCCATCTTTACCGATGTGCCCGTCAAAGGACGGATCATGCAGGAGGAGATCTTCGGACCGGTGCTGGCGGTCGTGCCGGCACGGGATTGGGAGGAAGCGATCGAGATTTATAATGATACCGAGTTCGGATTGACCGGCGCGTTCTTTTCGACGGACGAGAGCCGGATCTCGGCTGCGCTGGAACGCATGCACTGCGGCAATTTGTACGTCAACCGCAAGTGTACCGGCGCGCTCGTGGGCGGCCAGCCGTTCGGCGGCTTCAACATGTCCGGGACCGACTCCAAAGCGGGCGGGCATGATTACCTGCTGCTGTTCACCCAGGCGAAGGTGACCTCCCGCAAGCTGCCTTGAGCATGCACCCGGCGTGGCAGAATCATGCCCGGATAAACGACAAAGCACCCTGTCTTGCCGACAATTGGCCGGAATACAGGGTGCTTTATTCGGTTTATTTTCGAAAGGCATAGCCATAGCGCTGCTGGAACCCTTTCACTTCGGTTCGAACTCGTCAATTCGGATCCACAGGATGAGGGCGATCACTGTGCCTGCCGCTCATCTCGCTGCAGCTGAATGAGCTCGCCAAGCTGACGAATGGTGTCCAGCAGATGATCGGTTTCTTCGTCCGTCAAATTCCCCAGCGTCTCGACGATGCGGACGGCGCTCATTTCCGCCAGCTTTTTCAGCAGCGCAGAACCTTTGTCCGTAATCGAGATGTTAACGAACCGGCGGTCCTGCTCGCTGCGGCTGCGCACAATGAGCTCCTCCTGCTCCAGCTTGTCGCAGATTTGCGTAATGGCGCTTGTGGTCAGGCCGGTGACCTTGACGATGTCCGTTCCGCGCTGGCTTCCGCTATTTTGCAAATATTGAAGTATGAACGATTCTGTCGTGCTTAGCTTTACCTGGCGAACCAGACCGGCATAATCTATGATTCTTGGAAGTCTGTCCATCAATTCAAAGTATCGGGTCGCGAGTTCTGTAGATGTAGAATGCAAATTAATCTCCCTCCTGGAGGCAACGGACAAGCCGGATCGGCTCGAAACGTCCGTACATGCATTTAATAGGTCCTAATGACATGTTAGTTTGATTTTAAGATACCGTCAACTTCCGCCGGGACGGTTATGTGGAGCGGGATGTGCTTGACAAACCGCTTGTGGAAGATATATACTTTTTCATGCACTTATTAAAAGTAAGCTTATTTCCAATAAGCTCTTACTTATCAATCGATAGGATTATGTGATCCGAATGTGCAACCATTCATTCGCTTAATTCGACATCGATTACTCTCTTTATAACTCTCAGGATTCCTTTTTTATGGCAGTCGCGACGCGGCTGCTCTTTTTTTTGCCTGCCAGCTCCTTTAAGCGGCCAGGGAAAAGACTTGAAAGGGTACTAAAAAAGGGTGAAAAAAGGATTGACTTAAAAGTAACCATTGGTTATATTTGTGTCATGCAGATAAAGTAACCATTGGTTATTTAAAAAGAGCGAAAGGAATAAACATCCAGATGCCCAGAAAAAAGCAAGTTCGATCCGAACAAACCAAGCAGGACATTTTGAATGCGGCAGGCCGTCTTTTCGCCGCCAAGGGGTATGATGCCGTCACCATGAGGGAGGTGGCCAAGGAAGCCGGCTGCTCCCATACGGCGATCTACATTTATTTTGGAGATAAGGAGGCGCTGCTTCACGAGCTGTCCATACCGGCGCTAACGGAATTGCAGCTTCAGATCGAGGAAAAGGTGTCCGGGAAGCTGGAGCCGGAAGAAGCATTGAGGCGCATCAGTCTGGACTTTATCCGCTTTTGCCTGATTCACCGCAATATGCACCATATCTTTTTCGAGGCGCGCTCCATACGGGTGGACGAAGCGGAGCCCGAACTTGAGATTAACCGCGTCCGTAACGGGATGTTCCGTCTGTTGATGCAGGCTGTCCAGCAGTGTCTGAATTTGCCGGAGGGAAGCGGGCGGCTGCTATCGGCCACCCGGATTTATTTTTACCTGCTTCATGGCATTGTGGGCACCTATCAGCTGTCCGAAGAATCGGCCGAGGATTTGATGGATCGTCTGCTTCTTACGTTTCGTGAAGCGATCGAGGTTTTGCTGCTGGGCTTCCGCGCACAACATGCGCCGGATAAATAAAGATCCGCAAAGGAGATGTTCTGGGATGAGCTTCATCATTCTGATGCTTTTGTTTACGGTGGTTTGCGGCTGGCTTGATTCCCGAATCGGCCGGACGACGAAAGAGGAGGGGAAGTAAGATGTTCGCAGGTCATTTTGGACTCGCCGCAGCGGCCAAAGCCGCAAGCCCCAAAACTCCGTTGTGGGCGATCATGCTGGGCACACAGCTGCTGGACGTTATTTTTGTGCCGCTGCTGCTTGCGGGAATTGAAACATCCGTAGAAACGGATGGCGGAGGATACGGCGGGGCTGTTATCCATGCGGACTATACACATTCCCTGGTTGGTGCACTGATCATCGCCCTGCTTGCCGGCCTTGGAGCCTGGAAGCTGTGGGGAAAGCGGAGTGCGGGGGTTACCGGCGGCGTGGTCTTCAGCCACTGGCTGCTCGATCTGCTGGTGCACCGGAGCGACATGCCGATCCTGCCGGGAAATCTGGGCTCATTGCCTCTGATGGGGTTCGGCATATGGAAATGGCCTTTCATCAGCGGCGCTTTGGAGGTTCTTCTTATTATCGTGGGTGCGGTCATGTATTATCGGTCAGTGCGATTAAGAGCACGGAACGCGACGGAAATCGCCGGAAGCGCCTATCCTGCCAAAGCGGTATGGGCTGCTGCGGTAATGACCGTCCTGCTGATGGGTTCATTTGTATCCGATCTGATCGGCATTTGATCTCCCGGGGTTTTGCTGAATATTAGATTTTCTCGTTCGGCCAGTCCATGCGTTTGTTTTTGAGCCTCTGTTTCTCGGACATATAATTCCAATAAACTTTATCGGATTTATAATAATTTCCTTCTTTTCAAACCTCACAAAGTATGAGAAAATATGAAAAAATTCGCACGTGGAATCATTTTCCACAGTCACATGAAGGAGGATCCACCTATGTCCGAGAAACGCTCATTATCCATTGAAACGCTCGCCGTCCATGCAGGCCAGGAAATCGATCCTGCGACTTTTTCGCGTGCCGTACCGCTCTATCAAACGACGTCTTACGGATTCAAGGACAGCGATCATGCCGCCAACCTGTTTGCCCTGAAGGAGTTCGGCAACATTTATACCCGCATTATGAACCCGACCACCGACGTATTTGAACAGCGCGTTGCAGCCCTGGAAGGCGGTGCCGGAGCGCTGGCGGTTTCCTCCGGACAGGCGGCGATCACCTTCTCCATCCTGAATATTGCCGGCGCGGGGGATGAGATTGTCTCGTCCTCGACGCTGTACGGCGGAACCTATAATTTATTTGCCAACACGCTGGCGAAGCTTGGCATTAAGGTGCACTTTGTCGATGCCAGCAACCCGGAGAATTTCCGCGCGGCCATTACGGATAAGACGAAAGCGCTGTACGCCGAAACGATCGGCAACCCGAAGGGGGACGTGCTTGATGTGGAAGCCGTTGCCGCCATCGCCCATGAGAACGGGGTTCCGCTGATCGTGGACAATACATTCCCGAGCCCTTATTTGCTGCGTCCGATCGAGCATGGTGCCGACGTCGTCGTTCACTCGGCAACGAAGTTCATCGGCGGCCATGGCACGTCCATCGGCGGCGTTATCGTCGACAGCGGCAAGTTTGACTGGGCGGCCAGCGGGAAGTTCCCGGGACTGACCGAACCGGATCCGAGCTACCACGGCGTCGTTTATACGGAAGCTGTCGGCCCGATCGCCTATATTATCAAGGCGCGCGTACAGCTGCTCCGGGATATGGGATCGGCGATTTCCCCGTTCAACTCTTGGCTGCTGCTTCAAGGTCTGGAAACGCTGCACTTGCGGATGGAGCGGCACAGCGAAAATGCGCTGAAAGTCGCGCAGTTCCTGGAAAGCCACGATACAGTAGAGTGGGTCAGTTATCCCGGGCTCGCAAGCCATCCTTCGCATGAACTGGCGAAGAAGTATCTGCCGAAGGGACAGGGAGCGATTCTGACGTTCGGTATCAAGGGCGGCACGGAAGCAGGCCGCAAGGTGATCGAGAACGTGAAGCTGTTCTCCCACTTGGCCAATGTCGGCGATTCGAAGTCGCTGATCATCCACCCGGCCAGCACCACGCACCAGCAGCTGTCGGAAGAGGATCAGGTGGCCGCCGGAGTGAACCCGGAAATGCTGCGGCTGTCGATCGGTACGGAAGCGATTGACGATATTTTGCACGATTTGGAGCAGGCCATTGCGGCCAGCCAGCAAGCTTAGGCCATCCAAAGCTATACAAATCTATACAAGTAAATCCCGTCCTTATCCTGATCAGCCGTCTCGTTTGAGGCGGCTTTTTGTGTTGGGAGTCGCAGGCTTGACCAAATGGGGCTCTCCGCCTGCAGGCTTTCCTTGGGAAACCGCGCAAATTCCGTATATTTCGCCCTTTCGGCTAATATTCTGTAGGGTATAGATTGAATTCAAGTTTCGAATTAAGCCCCCCGTTGTAACGGCTTATCCAAGCCCTTCAACATGAATTTCTTGAGTTCATTCTATGTAGCACTTTACGCAAGTGGAAGCTCATTTATCTCTGAAGAGAGGGTGGACAGCCAAAAATGAAGGGTGAACGGTGTCAGAACAGCTTCTGCCAATTCGGCTCCTGCCCCGCACCTTGCGGTGTGGAAGCGGTTCACCAGCCGGCATGCGGACAAATGGGCGGGACCGCTCGTGACCGGCGTTCCGGCAGGGAAGAGGAGAACGGCCGCCAGGAATCGGATGCCCCCCACTTGGAAGATGCCGGAGACTATGCAAGGGCAGGCTCCCTTCCCGAGATCGCATCCCTGGTAGAGCTCGCCTCCATCGGCTCGATTACAAGGGAGAAGGCGCTTCTGTCCGCGGATTCCGAGCGGATTGGGGAGATCCTTCAGGAAGCGGAGGAATACCGGTCCAAGCCAGAGGAAGGCACGACCCCGGAAATGCTGCTGGATTGGAGTGATTCCATGCGCAGTTTACGGGTATATACGGAAGAAGCTCCTTACCTGTACCGGCAAAACGAACGCCTGGATGGAGCGGCCGGTCTGGTGCTGCTTCGGGAAGAAGAGTGGCTGAGAACCGGCCATCTGAAGGAAATTTATACGGAGTGGCTCAATCGGGACCCGGGAGATGACGGCCGCGACCGGGAGATTCAGGAGCGGCTGATGAACCGGTGGAAGGGACATCTGGTGAATCTCCTGCACAGCCTGCAGGGAGCGCCGCTGACAGTGGCTCTTGTGTCCGGACGCCTGAAGGACTACCGTAAGCTGAAAGGCGACGCGGCGCTGGACATTGACATGCTCCGGGATATTCAGCTGGAAGCCCTGTTTCGGGCCGCCCAGTCCTGCCAAATGCAAAGGATCGACTGCAGTCTGGAACTGGTGGTTCCTTATCCGGAGGACGGGGAGGCTTTTCATAGGATTCATGAATTTATCGATCGGGTAGGCGAAGAAACCCTTTGTCACCAGCGCAGATCCTTAAAATACCGGGTCGGAGCGATGCTGGATTGGGACGTTCGCGAAACGGCGGCTGCGGAAATCGCCAGGTTCGCGGATTTCATCGTGATCAACGGGAAGCATGAAGGGGCTTGGCTGATGGAATACCTGGTCAGCGAAGAGGAGAGGGGAAAAGTGCTCAGCGCGGGCATTCCGTACAGCGTGCTGGAGGAGCTGGTGCACAGCTTCCGCCGGACGAAGCCGGCCATTCGAATCTGCCTCTCCGGGGCGGTAAAACCGTCGGATCTCGTTTATGTGTATCGTTTGGGGCTGAACGCGGTCAGCACGGTTCCCTCTGAGCTGCCGGGCGTGCGGCTCGCCGCAGCGCAGTGGGAGCTCTTGGAAAGGCAGCACGAACAAAGGCGCAGGTCTGCGCAGGGAAGAACGTAAGATCGCACTTTATAGGATAAATGATCAATAGGCTTAATGATTGCTGGAGCAGGAAGGTTTGCTTCGGATTCATTAAAGCCTATTTTTTTCGTGAAAAGGAGCATATCCGTTTACTTTTTATGGGAAAGCGCGTATACTGTAATTAATAAAAGTTTCCTTGACACAAAATTATTGTATTGATGCAAAAATGATTATCATTCTCAATTGAAAACAAGAAACGCGAAGGAAGAACGGCTCGTCAGAGGCGGCCGGTTTCCATCCGCATACCATGCTGCTCCGGCTTGTCCGGAGCAGCATGTGCCATTTTAAGGGGACTAATAATGCTATTCATTCTCATTAGGAAGGTGATTCTCATGGAAAACATACGAAATGCTCCTGCTCAATCGATCCAGCGTCCGGCCAATTTGAACCGTCCCGGTCCCGGAAAGAAGGGACGCTTTGACTTGCGTTCGCTGATCCGCAATCAGGAAATGCAGGCGGCGCTGGCGAGCGGCCTGCTTATGTTGGGCGGCTGGGCAGCGAGCTGGCTGTCCGCTCCGGCCGTCGTATCGATCGTATTGTATATTCTGTCTTATGCCGCAGGCGGCTGGCTGAAAGCGAAAGAAGGGGTCGAAACGCTGATTCATGAGCGCGATCTGGATGTCAATCTGCTGATGGTAGCTGCCGCGCTGGGCGCCGCAAGCATCGGCTACTGGAACGAAGGCGCGATGCTCATCTTTGTTTTCGCCCTGAGCGGAGCATTGGAAAGCTACACTACCGAACGAAGCAAAAAGGATATTTCGTCGCTGATGGCTCTGAAACCGGAAACCGCGCTGCGGATTCAGGATGGGCAGATGAAACTCGTTCCGATCGGGGAGCTGGCCATCGGCGACCTGGTCCTGGTCAAACCGGGAGAATTGATCCCGGCGGATGGAATCATCCAAAAGGGGAATTCCTCGGTAAACCAATCGTCCATCACCGGTGAATCGGTCCCGGCCGACAAAGCCGCGGGCGACGAGGTGTTTGCCGGAACGCTGAACGGGGAAGGCGTGCTTTACGTGGAGGTGACGCGTTCGGCGGAATCCACCGTCTTCGCCAAAATCGTAAAACTCGTAGAGGAAGCTGAGACCGAGGTTCCGGATTCGCAGCGTTTCATGAAGCGGTTTGAAGCGATTTATGCGCGTATTGTGGTTGCGGTGACGCTGGTCCTCATTTTTCTGACTCCATTTGTGCTGGGCTGGAGCTTTGGGACCTCCTTTTATAAAGCGATGGTGTTTCTGGTAGTGGCTTCGCCGTGCGCGCTGGTGTCTTCCATTATGCCGGCGATGCTGTCCGTCATATCCAACCGGGCACGCCGGGGCATTCTGTTCAAGGGTGGCGCGCATGTTGAGAACATGGCGCTGACGTCCGTGGTCGCTTTTGACAAAACGGGAACCCTGACGCTGGGAACGCCGCAGGTAACGGACTTTATTCCGGCGGACGGATACGACCACCTGGAGCTTCTGGGCATTTGCGCATCCGTGGAACAGCTGTCCGAGCATCCGCTGGCCAAGGCTATCGTGGTGAAAGCCGAGGAGGAGGGAGCGATGCTGCCTTCGGCCGAATCGGTCACTTCGCTGACCGGCTGGGGCATGGAAGGCTGGGTTCAGGGCAGACGCTGGCGCATCGGGAAGGCGGATATGCTGGACCAGGCCGATCCGTCCGGCATGAATGCAGCGTGGCTGCGGCAGCGTCAGGAGCTGAACGCGGCTGGCAAAACCGTGTCTGTGATCCTGGACGGAGAGCGGATTGCCGGGTTGGTCGCACTCGCTGATGTGATCCGTCCCCAGGCTGCCGCTGCCGTGAAGCAGCTGCAGTCGATCGGTGTCAAGGTCGCGATGCTGACGGGCGATCACAGTCTGACGGCGAATGCCATCGGCAGCAGCATTGGCGTTGATTACGTCTTTGCCGATTTGCTGCCTGAAGAGAAGGTAAACCATGTGAGACGGCTGCGCGAGCAATACGGCCACGTAATCATGGTCGGGGACGGCGTGAATGACGCGCCAGCACTGGCCACGGCTACTGTAGGCATGGGTATGGGGATGAACGGCAGCGGCACGGCGCTCGAGGTGGCGGATGTCGTTCTGATGAACGACAACATTGAGGAGATCGCCTCGACGATTACGCTCGCCCGCCGCGCCCGGCGCATCGTGAAGCAGAACATGGTGTTCGCCGTGTCGGTGATTTTGCTGCTGATGGTCAGCAACTTTGCCGCCGGCATCGCTCTTCCGTTCGGCGTGGTCGGCCACGAGGGAAGCACGATTCTCGTCATTTTGAACGGACTCCGTCTGCTGCGGTAAGTGCAGTGAAGAGACCACAACGGCTCAGAAATGAAGGAACCTCCGAAGGAGAATCGGAGGTTCCTTTTTAGCGCGGCAGGAAATCGTTAAACGATTTGTAAAAATTAAATTGTTCACAATTCAGGTGAAAGGCATGTATACTTAATCTATTGACATCTTATGAAAAATATATGATAATTATTATCATATAATAATTATTTTAAATTAAATGATAAATAGATCCCGGACGAACCCGCTAAGGGACGATGCACCGGGAACGGGAAGCTTGGAGGGAGATCCTATGTATAAATCCGTAATTATCGGGACAGGACCTGCCGGATTGACGGCAGCGATTTATTTGGCACGGGCCAATATGAGTCCGCTGATTATTGAAGGGCCGCAGCCGGGCGGCCAGCTTACCACGACGACGGAAGTTGAGAACTTTCCGGGATTCCCCGAAGGCGTTATGGGACCGGAACTGATGGATAATATGCGCAAGCAGGCGGAGCGTTTCGGCGCTGAATTCCGCACGGGCTGGGTGAACAACGTGGAGCTGGGCGCGCGTCCGTTCAAGCTTGACGTGGAAGGCATCGGCCAGATCGAAACCGAGACGCTGATCCTGTCCACAGGCGCTACCGCCAAATACCTGGGCATTCCCGGGGAGCAGGAGAATGTCGGACGTGGCGTAAGTACCTGCGCGACCTGCGACGGATTTTTCTTCCGCGGTAAAGAAATTATCGTAGTCGGCGGCGGCGATTCTGCGCTCGAAGAAGCCGGCTTCCTGACACGCTTTGCGTCCAAAGTGACGCTGGTACACCGCCGCACTGAGCTGCGCGGCTCCAAGATCATGCAGGATCGCGTGCGTGCCAACGAGAAGGTGGAATGGGCACTTAACCGTACTCCGCTCGAAGTTGTGGCTGACGAACGCGGCGTGAAAGGCCTCAAAGTGCTGAACAATGAGACAGGTGAAGAGGAACTGATCGAAGCAAGCGGCGTGTTCGTTGCCATCGGTCACCACCCGAATACCGGATTTTTGGGCGGCCAAATTACGCTCGACGAGAACGGCTACATCGTGGTGCAGCCGGGAACGACCGAAACGAACATCCCTGGCGTCTTCGCCTGCGGCGACGTTCAGGACAACCGCTACAGACAAGCCATTACGGCAGCCGGCAGCGGATGTATGGCCGCGATCGATTGCGAGAAGTATATTGAAAGTCTGGAGCACAGCGCAGTCGCTCTGTAATGGATGAATGATTTGGACGGATCAGGCCGGCGCAAGAGCCTGTTGACATACACGACATTTTTACAATACGAGGTGACCTCTAGCCATGGATAAAGTGATTGTATATACCAGCACCAACTGCCCGCATTGCCGTCAGGTGAAAGGATACCTGGCCGACAAGGGCGTTGAGTTCGAAGAACGCAACATCGAGACAAACGATGAGTATGCACAGCAGGTCTGGGACATGGGCGTTCGCGCCGTTCCTTTGACCGTCATTGGCGAGAACCGCGTGCTGGGCATGAACACGACCCAGTTCGAGAAGTTTTTGAATCAACAATAATCGTTCTGTTCATTTCTATAACCGCTGATTGAAAGGTCGTCCCGGAAGCAGAGATGCTGCCGCCGGGGCGGCCTTTTTTCATAGGGCGGCCAAAAAATAAGGGATGACCGTCAAAGTCCGGCCGCGATTCGCCGCTCTTTGGGGTATCCCTTGGGCAGTTCCATTTAAAAAGCTGTCAGAAGAACAGTTTCCCGATCAGCTGCAGCACGAAGTAGATGATAATGCCCGTAGCGATGAGCGTGAATCCAGCCTTGGGACGGCCCTGAAAAAAGCGCAGAATGGCCAGGCTGAACAGCGGGGCGATAATCAGCAGAAACAGCAGCACGGTCACGAATACCTCGACCGATATATTGGAAATATCCACGTAAGTCACGGACAATCTCTCCATTCCTAAGGTAAAGTCATCGGGTTTACCAACGTCCAAAAATAATCAGCATTTCTATTATATACGAAACCGGCCCAGCATTTCCGTAGATTCGGTGGGAAAATACGTCGATTTTTCGTCAAATCCTGTGCTAAGGACGAAAAAAACGGAAGCATGAGAGATCCTGCCGAATTGACATGTCAGGGAAGGAAAACGCTTGTAAAGTCCGAATATACTTAAAAAAAGATTCGGAGGGAATCAAACCGATGCATACATCACAAGCAATGCAGGAACTGCTGTCCGCAAGAATGGTTGCGATCGTCCGGGGGATCACCCGGGATCAGGCCAGGACGGCAGGTGAGGGACTGATCGCCGGAGGCGTCCGGCTCATGGAAGTCACGCTGAATACGGATGGGGCGCTGCACATGATCGAAGACTGGCGCTCGGCATACGACGGGCGGGCTTATGTAGGCGCCGGAACCGTATTAAAGCTGGCTATGGCCAAAGAGGCGGTTCAGGCTGGAGCACAGTTTCTGATCTCGCCCAATGTCGATCAAGCCGTCATCTCCTATGCTTTGGAGCAGGGCATCGACGTATGGCCTGGCGCCATGACGCCCACGGAGATTGTGGCCGCTTACGAGGCCGGTGCGAGCGCGGTGAAGCTGTTCCCGATGGGCAGCCTGGGAATCGGCTATTTGAAAGAGATCCGCGCGCCGCTGAATCATATTCCCCTGATGGCTACAGGCGGGGTGACGATCGGCAATATTGCCGATTATTTCGAAGCAGGGGCGTGCGCAGTCGGGATCGGCAGCTCGCTGCTGCCGAAGGCAGAGCTGGAGTCGGGAAATGTTGATGGCGTCCGGGAACGGGCTGCGGCGTTTGTTCAGGCGGCTGCCCGAACGTAGACGGACAAGTAATGGAGCGGCAAGTGCTGCTGTAAGCCCGTGAGAAGTCTGCCGGCGTGCTGCCTGGAATCGTTTTTCGTAAGCCGGTCACCAGCCGCCGCCAACCGCCGCAAGCAGCGTAGAAGCTGGTTGTGTCATATCTTGCCCATGGACGGAATAGAGTCATTTGGAAGGGCCATTTTCATGTGCGGATGGGCTCGTACGGCCATAGGATGACGGAAGTGGTAAAAGGTGTGGACCGGCATGATGGTCAGGAAGGGAGGGGGCCATATGATTGTAAAGCGCTTCTCGCTCGTCTCGGTGCTGCTCCTTGGAACGGTGGTTGCCGCCGCCGTTACCCCGAGCATCGATTGGCAAAGGGTATATGCGGCCGCGACCTCTCCGGGGAACGTTGTCACCACCGTGGACGCGATTCAGGCGAAGCTGCTGGCCGCTATGAATCAGCGCCTGGAGAAGATTCAGTTTGTGTACCAGGGCAAGACGTCAGCCCTCAAGAGCCAGCTGAAGAGCGCCCTCGAACAGGCGCTGGAGAGCGATCCCTACATCAATTACACCATCGAAAGCTATGGCTACTCCTACAGTGGCAGCTCGAAATCGGCCACGGTGAGCGTGCAGCTGCGCTACCGGGAAACGGCCGCGCAGACGGCTTATGTCGACCAGCGGGTGAAGACGGTGCTCAGCAGCCTGATCCGGCCCGGCATGAACGATCATGAGAAGATCAAAGCGATTCATGACTGGGTGGTGCTCCATTTGAAATACGATATGACCCTTCAGAAGTACACCGCTTATGACGGACTCAGCTCGGGCAGCACGGTCTGCCAGGGGTATTCGCTGCTGACTTACAAGATGCTGAAGGAAGCCGGAATTCCGAATAAGATTGTAGAAGGTACCGCCGCTCCAAGGGATACGGGTGTGAGCCAGCTGCACGCCTGGAATCTGGTGCTTCTTGACGGCAAATGGTACCACTTGGACACGACCTGGGATGATCCCGCTCCGGACAAGGCCGGTGAGGTCGGTACGGGCTATTACCTGCGCACGGACGCGCAGATGAGGAAGGACCATGCATGGACCAAAACCTATCCTGCTGCCTTGACCTTGTATCGCGATACGCTGTCCGGCTTGATTCGGCAAGGGGGAAGCCATCTGGCGTTTTACCAGAAGCTGCAGGAACAGCTTGAGTACCCACTGTATGATCCGGCACAGATCGTATCGACTTCCGCCCAGCTCAGCGCCAGGGCTAAACCGGTCGTCGCCGCAGGAGGGAACTCGCTGCTCTTCCGGTTCCATGGGAACAAGGAGCAGCTGCTCGGCGCCCTGCAGGATTTGTATCGGCTTGGGGTGAGCTCGATCTCTTACACGCAAATCCCGCTGGATGAGACGGAGGATTTGAGAATTTACGTCACTTGGAAATAGGCAGAGCGTGTACTGACGGGCAAATATCACCGGAATGCGGCAGAAGGGAAGGCCCCCTCACTGCGAAGCCCAGGAGCTTGCAGGAGGGGGCTTTTTGCCTTCTGGGTGGGGATTTTTTTTATACCTTACTCCACTCGGCGTCCAGCATATCCAATTGAATCGCCGCAGCCGTTGTAGCTCCACTCGATGCGGCAGATATTAACTGGAATGGAACACCGGATGCATCACCTGCCGAGTACACGCCAGGAACATTCGTCCTTCCCATTGGATCTGTATTAATCTTCATGACGGGCCCGTTGACCGACAACACGCACCCCAATTGTTCTGGGATATCCGTGCTTTGCATTAAAGTGGGAGTAAAGAATATTCCCTCACATTCCACGGAACGGGCGCTGGACAAGGTTATTTGATTCACGTACCCCTGCAGCGATTCGATCCGCTTTATTTGCTCTTCGTAAACGGTAATCCCATGACGCTGCAATTCGACGCGTTGATCGGCAGACAGGAACAATGAGCCACGGGTGAGCAGAGATAGATGCTTGGTCCATCCGGATATCATTTTCACGAAATGCAAATCCACATCATTCGGAGCAATCACGCTGATCTGTCGGTCGCGCAATTCCCATCCATCACAGAAGGGACAGACAAACGCACTGGTTCCATACACCTCGAAAATGCCGTCAATGTCAGGTAATACGTCCTTCATCCCCTGTAGCAAATAAAAGCTTCCGGGTGTAGACGATCATATCTTCTTCCAAGTGAAGTAGAAAATTCCCATCATGGCCTGTCGCAGATACCACCTTAGTGGTTTGAAATGTGACGGAAGGGTATTTTAATATCTGCTCTTTTGCGATTCTCCGAAATTCTGCAGGCGTAATCCCATCCCTTGTCAGGAAGCCGTGAGACTCCCTGGTTACCCGGTTCCGCGGCAATTCTTCATCGATGACCAGAACACTTCTACGTGAACGCCCCAGCACCAAGGCGGCATGAAGTCCAGCGGGACCACCGCCTACAATGACAACATCGTATTTTCCATTAGCTGTGTTTTGCAATTGAAATCCCCCTTATTCCACATGGTTAGCAATCCAAGATTGGATGGATTCACCTTCAGGCTTCCAGCCGAGCAAATGACGAGCATGTACGGCACGAATCCGGCAGTTTGTCGCCAGAGTATACTGGGCAAGTGGACCCCATTCGGCAACAGCCTCTTCCAATGTCCAACGAACCGTTTTCCCGGCAAAACCAAGAGCATTGCTTACGTACCGGGCCAAATCCCCGAACGATTCTTCTCCATTTTCCGCAAAAAAGTAAGAGGCAGACGGTGCTTTGTCCAAAGCGAGCAGGTACAATTGGGCCAAATCCTGAATATGCACATTGGACCACCGGTTACGCCCTTGGCCGATATAGACGCCAGCACCTAGTTCCTTTGATTTATGGATAAGCATCGGGAGCTGGATACTATCTCTTGGAAGTCCCAGTGAAGTTCCATAGACCATGGAGGGGACGATGACAATGCCCCGCACTCCTTGCTCGACGCCTGCTTTACGTACCAGCTCATTGATACGAATCGGCTCTAGATCTCTGAACACTTGGGTTTCTTCGTTATAGATCTGATGGCTTTCATGTTCCCCCTTAGCGTCATCCCCCACGATGCCCGATCCGGAGGTGTGAATCAACGCCTTTCCTGTCCCGCGCAATGCACGGATCAGCGTCTCGACTGCCGCGCGGTGGCCGACGTCTGCTGTATGAATGACGCCGTCGCTGCGTTGTGCGTATTCAGTCAGGAGTTGCGTATCTTCAAGCGATCCGACGACAGGTTCCACGCCGAGATCTTTGAGCTCGCCCATTTGTCCGGTGCTGCGAGTCAGTCCATAAACGGAGTGTCCCGCGTCCAGTAAGGTTTTAGCGACTGATCCTCCAATGTACCCGGTGACGCCGGTAATGAAAATGTTCATGTTTTCTTCCATCTCCTTTGTTTATTATTACAGATATAATGAATGTATTATATCCATAATTGGGTCATGCGATATTAAAACCTGCTTGGGATAACTGCGCTCCTATAATGGACTTAAATCATCCATAATGGATCTGATGAGTCCATAATATACATGTTGATAACATTAGTCAACTATCCGATTAAGAAGTAATGGCAGCCCATCGGCACAAAAAAAGGAGACCCACACGTTCATCTGTGAGTCTCCTTTTTTAACATTACCTCGGATCGTGGCTGGTCAGGTCGCACTGCTCCAGCGGTGTCAGCTTGGTTTTCTTTTTCCACTTGTACCCGAACCATATGGCCAGGAACAGCGGAATGCTGACATACGTCACAAGAATGCCGTACCAGTCAATTTTGCTGCCGGTAAACGCCCCGGTGTTCTGTCCCAGGATCGCGATAATGCACAGGATAAAGGCAAAGATCGGTCCGAACGGGAACCAGCGCGCCCGGTAGGGCAGCTCATCCAGGGAATGTCCCTGGGCGAGGAAAGCCCGCCGGAAACGGTAGTGGCAGACGGCGATGCCGAGCCAGTTGATAAAGCCGCACATGCCGGAGGCGTTCAGCAGCCAGTTGTACACGACCCCGTCGCCAAACAGGGAAGCCAGGAACGCCAGCATGCCGATCGCCGTGGTGATCAAGAGCGCGTACACGGGAACGCCGCGGCTGTTCAGCCGGCTCAGAAATTTAGGGGCCAGGCCGTCCTTGGCCATGGCATACAGCACGCGGGTGGAGGCGTACATGCCGGAGTTGCCCGCGGACAGCACGGAGCTCAGAATGACCGCGTTCATGACGGACGCCGCAAAGGCCAGACCCGCCTTTTGGAATACCAGCGTGAACGGGCTGACGCCGATATTGTTCAGATCGGTCTTCAGCAGGTTCGGATTCGTATAAGGAATCAGGAAGCCGATGACGATGATCGCCAAAATATAAAAGATCAGGATCCGCCAAAATACCTGCTTGATGGCGCGCGGCACATTTTGCCGCGGATTTTCGCTCTCTCCAGCAGCCACCCCGATCAGCTCGGTCCCTTGAAACGAGAAGCCCGCCGCCATAAAGACGCCGACGAAAGCAAAGAATCCGCCATGGAAGGAGCTGCCTCCCAGGTTGAAGTTCTCGAATCCGACCGGCTTGCCTCCCATAATCCCGAAGATCATCAGAATGCCGACGACCAGGAAAATAATGACGACCGCGATTTTAATAATGGCAAACCAGTATTCGGATTCACCGTAGCCCTTGGCCGATAAAATATTCAGAGCAAACATGAGGGCGAGAAACAGCAGACTCCACAAAAAGGAGGGGGAGTCCGGAAACCAATATTTGATGATGACGGTCGCCGCGGACAACTCGGCTGCGATCGTGATCGCCCAGTTGTACCAGAAGTTCCAGCCGACGGCAAATCCGAAGGCCGGGCTGACGAAGCGGGTGCCGTAGGTGCTGAACGACCCGGAATCCGGCATATAGGTAGCCATTTCCCCCAGGCTCGTCATCAGAAAATATACCATCAGGCCGACGGCGGCATAGGCCAGAATCGCTCCGCCCGGTCCGGAGGAGGAGATGGCGCTGCCGCTGGCCAGAAAGAGCCCGGTGCCGATGGAGCCGCCGAGGGCGATCATCGTCATGTGCCGGGATTTCAGGCTCTGTTTGAGTGCCGTTGCCGGTTCTTTTAAACGCATAAAAAGAAATCATCCCTTCAAATATGAATATGACTTCATGGAGTGGAAGGGGAACAACCAAAAGGGACCCCAGGTATGAAGTACCCGCGGTCCCGATAAATGACGCTATGGCTTCCGCACCCGTGCTTCCATGAAAGATAGCTCATCACGGCGCCTTGGTCTTCCTGCAGGAGGAAGGAACGCCGCGACAGTTCTGTCCCTTTCGGAGAACAGACCCAGCATGCCAACCGGTAGAGCGGGTTCGCACACTTCGGCGGAAGGCGCCCTTCACTGTCCTTCACCGGCGGCTCTTACGCCTCGGGACAGCTACTCATCGCTTCCGCAACCTCTACCTCACCTTGGACGGATGAGGTTATCTTTTACATATTTCTTTGTATTGATGTATTAAACACGTTACATCGTAGCGTATTACGCCGGAAAAAGGCAATGGTTAATGCTGGAATTCTTGAAGAGCCGTTCCCTGCAGCCTTCAGGAGCGGCTCCGCTTGGCCATTTGCTGCCACACGGTGCCTGCGGCCTGCTCGCCGGATTCGATGCGTTCCAAGGCCATCCGCGCCTGCAGGCTCACTTCGAATTCGGGATCGTTCACCGCTTCCTCCAAGGCGTCGCGCGCTTCTTCCGTACCGACTTCGTACAGGAAGCGGGCGGCGCGCCAGCGGACGATCTTGCTGCTGTCCTTCAGCGTCGCCTGCATCGCCGGCGTGGCCGCCGGGTCGCCGATGTCGGACAGCGTGTCGCCCGCCGTCCGGCGGACGGTCGGCGAGCTGTCCTTCAGCGCCTCGTACAGCAGCTCCATCGCTTCCGGCGTGCGCAGATCGCCGAGGTAGACGACCGCCAGGCGGCGGGTCTGCATTTTCTCGTCATGCAGCGCCTGACGAATGATCGGCAGCCGCTCCTCGGTCGGCTGCATGCCGTCCAGGGCGGCATAGCGAACCTTCCAGTCGGCGCTCTGCATCGCTTCGGCGAGCTCGGTGTCGCTCAGCTCGCGCCGCTCCTCCTCGAACTCGCGCTCGCTGGCGCCGTGGGCGATCGCCTGCTCAATGACCTGCTTCAGCCGATCCTCGGGAAACGCCGCTTCCAGCTCCTGCTCGACCTCACCGGCGATGTCCTCCAGCTCCCCGTAGCGGACGCCGTAATCCTTCAGCTTGCGCTCCTTGATCATCGTCGCAGCGGTGACTTCCATCACGGCTTTCGTAAAGCGGTCGGACAGCGCCCGGCGAACCTCCTGAGTGCCGGACTTCACGCGGATCTGCATCGGGATGCCCCGGAAGAACTGCACGAACACTTCCGCCTCGCCGTAATGGCTGCCGGCTTCCGCGTCTTCTTCCGTGAACTGGCTCGTCAGGCCCTCCTGGCCGAACCGCTCCTGCACTTCGCCGAGGATGGCGGACCAGTCCGCGCTGCCCTGGCGTTCCAAGGCGACAAAGTCAAGGGTATGGAACACGCTCTTGACCCCTTGGATATGCAGCATCTCCCGGATCCATGCCGGGGCGGAGCGTTCATTGTCAAGCGTATATGTTTTGCGGATGCCGGGCTCCAGACTCTCATCCAAATGCAGCTTCATAGAGTTCGGGCTCGGCGTTGGCTCGATAAATTTGATCTTCACAGGTAAAGACCTCCTTCTTCTTCAAGAAAAAATGATACATCTCATTCCTATATAGATGAAACCATCTAAACTACAGTTTACCTCACTTTGCCCCCAAACATAAACCTTTTGCCGCGGATAGAAAACGGATGGAAAGACGACAATGACAAGGAGGTTACCAAGCTGCATAGAAGGAGCTGTACTGCCGCGTGATATTCAACATCTATTTCGCGCCGATGCTGATTGTCGTCGTGACCCTCATGTTTTTGGCGCTGTACGTCATTCATTACTCCGACCTGCATGACGAATAATTCATAGACTTAGCGGTAATCAAGCTTACGAAAGAAGGATGCATTCGAGCGTCAGCTCTTGTGGTACACAGGGTTTCGGATCGGGTAAAATGGAATAAACAGCGATTACACCCGGGAAGGAGGGGGACTCTTGCCGAAGATCCGCTATAATAACATGGATAATGTAAGTACGGACAAAACGTTAAAGCAGTTCAGACAGTGGCGCCAGGAGCGGCGGCAGAAGAAAAAGGACTACAGCTTCCAAATCCCGAATATGCCGCCGGATCTGGATTACTTGCACGGCAACCGACAGGATACGTCGATTACCTGGATTGGCCATTCCACCTTTTTCATCCAGTATGAGGGTCTCAATATTTTGACGGACCCGGTCTGGGCCAAAAGAATGGGTTTTGAGCGGCGCCTCGGCGCGCCCGGTCTCCTGATCAATGATGTGCCGCCGGTGGACATCATTCTCATATCGCACTCCCACTATGACCATATGCACATGGCTTCCATCCGGAAGCTGTACGGGGCGGGCACGACGCTGATCGTTCCGGTCGGCCTCCGCGCGAAGATGGTCCGCAAAGGGTTCCACAATTGCCGGGAGCTGAAATGGTGGGATCATGTGGTCATCGGCCAAGTGAAGATCAGCTTCGTCCCGACGCAGCACTGGACGCGCCGCACGCCGTTTGACACCAACACCTCGCACTGGGGCGGCTTTGTGCTGGAGCCGCATGAGACAGGGGAAGCCGGTAACACCGGAGCGGAAGACGGCACCAGGATGCTGCCGCCCAACGTCTATTTCGCGGGGGACAGCGGGTATTTTGCCGGCTTCAAAGAGATTGGCAGGCGCTTCAACCTGCATGTAGCGCTGATGCCGATCGGGGCGTATGAGCCCGAGTGGTTTATGACGTCGCAGCACGTCAATCCCGAAGAGGCGCTGCAGGCTTTTCTGGACGTGGGGGCCGATATGATGATTCCTATGCATTACGGTACGTTCCGCCTGGCTGACGATACAGCCCGGGAGGCGCTGGACCGGATGGAGGAGGAGCGGGTCCGGCTCGGTCTGAGTGAGGAGCGGATTAAAGTGATGCATTATGGGGAGACGCTGACGATCCATCCGGAGCGGAGGTAGTACCGGATGCCCCACCGGTATTTGATACGTCGATGAATCCATACGAACACCGGAAAGGCCGCAGGGTGGCTTCTTTCCGGTGTTTTTCGCTTGGACCCTTGCACCATGGTGAATTCGAGCGGTTTGACAACGCCCCCTATCTTCCATTAGGGGGTCCCCTCGATAATCTCTTAGCGCGAACGGGAATAGAAATAGATAAAAACGATTATATTGATAGAGATAGGTAATCATAGGACAAACCTCCGGGCAGGAAAGGAATACCCGGGCTCGGCCGGGATCGGCGGGCTAATCTTTGTTTCTTCTATTATGAAATGGGCTTCGATCGCACGTTGATTTATGCTATAATGTGCTGAAGCCTACTAGCGAAAGGAATGGTAATACTTCATGATCAGTACAAGCGGCGTGACACTCCGTTACGGAAAACGCGCACTTTTTGAAGATGTAAATATAAAATTTACGGCAGGCAACTGCTACGGCTTGATCGGCGCCAACGGTGCCGGCAAATCGACGTTCCTCAAGATCCTCTCCGGCGAAATCGAGCCGAACCAGGGCGATGTTCACATGACACCGGGCGAGCGCCTTGCGGTGCTGAAGCAGAACCATTTTGAATACGACGAGTATCCAGTTTTGGAAACCGTCATCATGGGTCACGGCCGTCTGTATACCATTATGAAGGAAAAGGATGCGCTGTATGCGAAAGCGGACTTTTCCGAGGAAGACGGACTCCGTGCGGGTGAACTTGAAGGCGAATTCGCCGAGCTGAACGGATGGGACGCCGAGCCTGACGCGGCTGCGCTCCTGATCGGCCTCGGCATTCCGCGCGAGCTGCACGACAAGAAGATGGTGGAGCTTTCCGGTAACGAGAAGGTCCGCGTCCTGCTGGCGCAGGCCCTGTTCGGCCGTCCGAACAATCTGCTGCTCGACGAGCCTACCAACCACTTGGACCTCGAATCGATTCAGTGGCTCGAGAACTTCCTGATGGACTATGAAGGCACCGTCATCGTCGTATCCCATGACCGTCACTTCCTGAACAAGGTATGTACGCATATCGCGGATATCGATTTCGGCAAAATCCAGCTGTACGTAGGTAACTATGACTTCTGGTACGAATCCAGTAAATTGGCGCTGGAGCTCCAGCGTGAGTCCAATAAGAAGAAGGAAGAGAAGATCAAGGAGCTGCAGGCATTTATTCAGCGGTTTTCCGCGAATGCTTCCAAATCCAAGCAGGCGACCTCCCGGAAGAAGCAGCTGGAGAAAATTACGCTGGACGATATCCGGCCTTCCAACCGGAAATATCCGTTCCTTCATTTCAAGCCGGAGCGTGAAGCAGGCAAGCAATTGCTGACGGTAGACCGCATCACGAAGACCATTGAAGGCGAGAAGGTGCTGGATGAGCTGAGCTTCGTCGTGAACAAAGGCGACAAGATTGCTTTCGTCGGCCCGAACGGACTGCCGAAATCGATGCTGTTCGAAGTGCTGATGGGCAAGGCGGAACCGGACGCGGGCGAGTTCTCCTGGGGCGTTACGACGACGCAGGCGTACTTCCCGAAAGACAACTCCGAATATTTTGACGGGGTGGACCTGAACCTGGTGGAATGGCTTCGCCAATTCTCGAAGGATCAGGACGAGACGTTCCTGCGCGGCTTCCTGGGCCGGATGCTGTTCTCCGGCGAAGAAGCACTGAAGAAGGCGAGCGTTCTCTCCGGGGGAGAGAAAGTGCGCTGCATGTTGGCCAAGATGATGCTGAACGGCGCGAACGTGCTGCTCCTCGACGAGCCGACGAACCACTTGGACCTCGAGTCCATCACCGCGCTGAACAACGGGCTGATCGACTTCGACGGCACGATCCTGTTCACGTCGCATGACCATCAGTTCATTCAGACGATTGCCAACCGGATTATCGAAATTACGCCGAACGGCATCATTGACAAGGTCATGACGTACGACGAGTATCTGGAAAACGATGAAATCAAGGCGCTGCGCGAGCAAATGTATCCGCAGGAAGTTTAACACTTCATGCCATGAAAAAAAGCTGCCATTCCCTTAAGCGGGGCGGCAGCTTTTTTGTGTTGTCCGTAGAGCCTGTGGCTTGTTTTAGGACCCGCCGGTGCGACGGCGCTGATTATTGGGCTTTTTCGTGTTTTGGCTCTTCATCGCATGCGGAGCATTGCTTTGGAAGCCGCCGGGCTTGCCGCCCTTGTTCTGCTGCTTCTTCTGCTCCAGCTTCGCGCGGATGGCGTCGGCCAAATTGACCTTTTTAGAGTCCTGATTTTCCGTCATGGGTAGGGCTCCTCCCTTTGGGGTTGTGTCCTTATTCTAGCTGTTTTTGCGGCTCCCCACAAGAGATGGGAGAGACAAAACCTCTTGACTGTAAGCAACTATGTTTCTCTGGACCCACACGACTTTCGTTTGCTAGGATAAAAAAGTGCCTTTTGGCATGAGACGGTGAAAAGGGGCCAACGAACTTGGATCATATTTATGACGATATCCGAAAAGGAGAACGCGGCGCCTGGATCAGTATCGCGGCTTATTTGATCCTCTCTGCCGGCAAGCTGGTCGGCGGTTACTTCTATGCATCCAGTGCGCTGCTTGCAGACGGGTTTAACAATCTGACCGATATCGTGGCATCGGCCGCCGTGCTGATCGGCCTGCGGATATCGCAGAAACCGCCGGACTCAGACCATCCGTATGGGCATTTCCGAGCAGAGACGGTGGCATCGCTGATCGCTTCGTTTATTATGGGCATGGTGGGCATTCAGGTGCTGGTGGAGGCGGTCAGATCCCTGTTTATGGGCAAAGAGTCCACGCCGGATTTATGGTCGGCCGGCGTGGCGGCCGTATGCGCTGTATGTATGCTGTTCGTCTATCTATATAATAGAAAGCTGGCCAAGGAGATCAAGAGCCAGGCCTTGATGGCGGCCGCCAAAGACAATCTGTCCGACGCACTGGTCAGTATCGGGGCGGCGGTCGGGATTGTCGGGGCCCAGTTCGGCCTGCCATGGCTGGATGTGGTGGCGGCGTTTGCCGTGGGCCTGCTGATCTGCAAGACGGCTTGGGATATTTTCCGCGATTCCACTTACCGTTTGACCGATGGATTCGATCAGGCGGAGCTCCGCGATCTGCGGGGCACCATTGCCAGAACACCCGGCGTTGAAGGAATCAACGATGTAAAGGCCAGGGTTCACGGCAATCATGTCCTGGTCGATGTCGTCATCGTCGTTGACCCCAGCCTCAGCCTGATCGAAGGGCATGCCATCAGCGACAAGATCGAAGAGCGGATGAAGAGAATTCATAATATCATGAATGTCCACGTCCATGTGGAGCCTCGGGAGAAAAGCTTGTAAGGCCGGTTCCTTTAAAAAGCTCCCGTGTCCTATGAAAAGCCCATGTCCAAGATAAGCTTCGGTTTAACAGCCACAATGCATAAGCATTGTGGCTGTTTTTGCGTCCGTCCGTTAGGGGAATTGCCACAGCCATGGGTCTGACGAAGCGTGAAAACAAAAACTGGGAAACAGTTCCAACGTAGCAGGTAATTATGAGGTTTGTGGGATATCCAGTTGGAGAAATCCAATGAATAATGACATAGATGGAGGGATTTTACAAATTCCTGCGTCAAATCATGCTTACGATGGAAAGGAGTGAGGCTGTGAACAGAACGTTCTGGCGATTATGGACTGCGTGTACTGCCGGTTTGCTGCTGATGTTCGGGCTTCTGCCCGGATTCAGTCTTGCGGCTGCCGAACCGACACGGTCGGCGATCGAATGGTCCAGGGATTACGGAAGCCAGTCCAGCGGGGAGGGGGTCATCCCTACGTCAGACGGCGGCTATCTAGCCCTGGGCGATATCTATGACTCGTATCAAAAGGCCTATGTCGTAAAGCTGGATGGAGACGGGCAGGTGGAATGGGAACAGAAGCTGGCCTATTATGACTGGGGGTCCAGTACGGCATACCGGGCCATTGAGACAAAGGACGGGGGTTATCTCATCGCGGGGAACACGGCTGAAGAGTTTGAACCGATTCGGCAGCTGTTCCTGATCCGGCTGGATGCATCGGGGAATGTGGTGTGGCAGAAAGTCCTGGACAACCAGGGGTATGATAGTAACCCGAAGTCCATCGTCGAGACGGAGGACGGCAGCTTTTTGATCGCCGGCAGCGGGATCGTCCACTGGGTTGCATATGACAGAGCTTATATCACAAAGATCGATCGAAGCGGGAATACGCTATGGTACAATCAATATAATTTTTCGGGCAGCGACTATTTCACCGATCTGATTCCGGCGAGCGACGGCGGTTACATCGCTGTCGGCCACGCGGGTATGGTGGAATATGAATCGAGAGAGCATGATGCGATGCTGGTGATGAAGATCGATGAACAAGGCAAAGAGGTGTGGTCGAAGCAATCGGTCGAGCCGCGCAGCGGCTGGACAGCTTATTCGGTCATTCCGGCCGAAGACGGAGGCTATATGATTTTGAGCCGTAAATCCGTCAACGGCAACGGCGTGCCGGTTCTTACCAAAGCGGATCTGACCGGACAGGTGCAGTGGGAGAAAACATATCCGGATGGTGCCAATTCCCAGAATTTCAATCGTCTGGTCCAGACGGAAGAGGGCTACGCGATGCTGGGGGAACATGTTACATACTTGGACTGGAGCTCAGAGTGGAAGCACCAATACGGCGTGTTAAGCGTCGATCGGAACGGAGGGTTGATCAGCAGGGAATTGTTCAAAGGGCCGCCGATCTATCGCGTTGGAACACCATCGGGAACTCCTGATGGAGGTTATATATTCCCGGGAACCGTGCAGCGGGGGGACGGAGCGAAATTCCAGCTGATGAAACTTACGCCGCCGGCGGACCAGCCGCCTGCTGAGCGAACGATGACAGGTATCGCGTTTTTGGAAAAGGAAAAGAAATTGAAGACGGGCTCCAGCGTATCTACCGTGCTGCAAGCGGTATATGACGACGGAACCGGCAGCGATTTGTCCAACGCCGCGGTCTACGTTTCGGGCGACGCTGCGATTGCCGAAGTCGACGCATTGGGAAGGATCGCCGGAAAGGAGCCGGGGAACACCTATGTAGAAGCATCTTACGAGGGCTGTACAGCCAGATTGAACGTGACTGTGCTGCCGGAAGATACGGACGAGTATGATCCCCTGAACGGCTATCTCGAGCTGGATTCGTTCCAATACTCGCTTTCAGAAGGTTCGACGCTGGATATCAAGGTCTTTTTGCATGACTATTCAACACAGACGAAATCGGATATTACCAAGCAGGTTCAATTCAGCAGCAGTCATCCGGACATCGCTGAGGTGGACGAGGAAGGAAATCTGATCGGTCATAAGCCGGGATTGACCCAGATCTCTGCCCAATATAGAGGGGGAAGAACTGCTGCCTCGGTCCAGGTCGTCCGCGCCGCTGCTCCAATCGGAAATGACCTTCCGGATCAAGGCGGGACGGATAGCGGGGCGGATCTTGAGAATGCAGTAGAGGAATGACCGGGTAAAGGTCCATCTGTTGAAAACATGGATGAACAAGGCTGGCTCTGAACAGGGTCGGCCTTGTTCTTCTTTTTGGATTCCGGACGCTGCAGGCGTTTCCTTAATGTTCCCTGATTTCCAGGGACCAGGTGTAATTAAGACCATAGACCTGTTTTATACCAACATTTGGAGAATGTTTTTGTGTAAAAAGGGCCATGCGGTTTCTCGATCCTCCTGCCTATAATGAGAGCAAGCGCTAAGCGGGCCGGCGTTCCCCGGTTTCTACAAGCGACTCAGACATCTCAAGGAGGAATGAAATGATTAACATCAAGAAAAGCTTACTCGGATGCCTGCTATTATCCGCTGCCATATCCGCAGCCGTCATCATCCCGACCGGACATGAGGCTCAAGCGGCGTCGGCATCCAGCCAGGTTCAGGCACAGGGCCAGGTCGGCGTTATCCAGGCCTCGGTGAATCTTCGGGACAAGCCTTCCCTGTCCAGCAATGTGCTCGGTTATGTGAAAAAAGGAGAGACCGTGCAGATTTTGGAGAAAAGCACGGCTTATTATTATAAAGTGAAGACTTCGTCGGGCAAGGTTGGTTACGTCAGCACCCGCGAAAAATACATAACCGTTAAGGGCACCGGATCGGTGTCCCAGCCGAGTACCGGATCCTCTGAAACGGCACCGCCCGCCTCTGCGGAAAATACGAATGCCATGATCGAAAAGGTGATCCAGACCGGCATGAAATATCTGGGGACTCCTTACGAGTTTGGCTCTAACCGTAATACGACTTCAACGTTCGACTGTTCGGATTTCACCCGCCAGATCTTCAAAGAGGCTGCCGGCGTCGTGCTCCCGGCGGATTCCAGACAGCAGGGCTCCTGGGTGAAGGAAAACAGAGGAGCCGTATACAACACGGACCAGCTGAAGCGGGGAGACCTCGTATTCTTTATGAGTTACCGCGGATCCAGCGCTTCCGCCTATCAAGGCGTTGATAAGTCCAGCCAGCGGATCACTCATGTGGCGGTATATCTGGGCGACGGCAAGCTGCTGCATACCTACTCCAATCAGGCCGGTGGCGTGACGGTATCGGATTTCAGCAGCTCTTGGAAGCTGAGATTTCTGTATGGAGGCAGCGTTCTGAAATAAAGGCCGCCTAAAATACAAAGGACCGGAGAATTCTCCGGTCCTTTGTTGTCCCCCGCAAAGGCTTCGCTGTACGGAAGATTTGATGATATTCTATGTAGAAGGAACTAAATGACGCCGACACCCGTTAGTAAAACCTTTAGTTCTTTCTAGTGCTGGCATGTTGCTTTTTGGATGTCTTATTTTACGAGAATCCAGGCCGTTCCGAGCCACGTGTAAACTTCCACCCACTCACCGAGGAGCGAACCAACGCGGTTGCCCGTGGTGCTCACCACTTGCGGAGCCAGGACGCTTGCGACTTTACCGCCGGGTTCAAAGTAGAACGGTGTATTTACCGTTAGGACGAGAGGCACTGTAGGCTGCGTTACTTCTTCACCTGCCGAAATGATCGGCTCAGGTACCAGCTTGGTAGGTTCGGCAACGGTCTCCGAAGTACCCGTGACGGAAGTCGTGGACGAAGTGCTGTCCGTTGTCGATGCGCTGTCCGCGAAAGCTGCGGTTCCCATGGAAGCCATTAATCCGAGTGCTGCTGCAATAGTGATAATTTTTTTCATTGACTGTGTTCCTCCTTGGAATAGTATGCTTCTACACTATCCAAATAACCCTCTGACGGACAAATGAACCAAGTTATCTAGTAGATCGTAGAAAAAAAGATTGTTTTAGTTTACCATAAATATGGTAGAAGCGTCAGGGAGGATGGTACCAAAAATCCCGGCTGCCTGTTTTTGAAATAGGCCAAAAATGAAACTTTAGAAATGCGCCGGATGGTGGAGTAAACTTGCCTTTTCTGGCAGAAAGGGGGCGGACATGCGCTTGGGGAAGTTTTTGTTTCGGTTCATTATAACGATCATCATCGTGGTCATTATCGCCGCCGGCGTGCTGATCTGGTACATCGCTCCGGATCGCAAGCTGAATTTGAACTATATGGATCTGAATATCGAGGATAAAGCGATGCAGATGCTGAAGACGAAGAAGCCGGAAATTACGCTGAACAGCGAGGAATTGAATGAGCTGGCCAAGAAGGAGCTCATTAAGCACATGGGCGATATGCCCCCGCAGGTTACCGTGACCGGAGCCGATTTTCAGTTCCATGGGCAGGAGGTTACGGCGGATATTAACGGCAAATGGGAGTTTATTCCCTTTGGTGCCGAGCTGACCTTCACAATGGATGCCGACGGCAGCGTCATTTTGCTGAAGCATGAATCCACGAGGATCAAGTCCATCCGCGTGCCGGCGGAAACCTGGGGGTTCGGAACCCTTTCCGTGCCACTCAAGGAGCACTTGCCGGACATCCTTAGAGTGAACGATGTTCAGTTCCTGGATGACGGCGTCAAGCTGACGTTCAAGCTGAACTGGTTGGATCTGCCTTCGCTCTTCTAATGAAACAAAAGATAGCGGGCATTAAAAAAACCAAGCGCCTTCATCCGAAGGACCGCTTGGTTTTTTTTGCTCATTCTAACCTTTTTCTTATCTCTTTGGGCTTGTTCGTTTTCTTATACCAGCTACCCTTATGCCGTTAAGGCGTTCGGCTGCGGCCGGTAAACAGCGAGATGATAAAGAGAACCAGGAAAATGAAGAACAGCACCTTGGCGATGGTAGCCGCCGCTGATACGATTCCGAAGAACCCGAAGATTCCGGCGACGATCGCAATAATTAAGAAAATAATCGACCATTTCAACATTTTGCTCACCTTTCTTTCCTGTAAAGTTTGGGTGATCAATGACCGGACGTTCGCCGATGAATCAGCGGGTCCCGTTCACCCTCGTAGTCATACTTAACCGGGCCAAAGGGGAATGAAACAAGCTCTGTTTTTGGTAAAAAACGGCGCTGTTTCGTCATTTGGGCGATAGGGTAACTAACGCTTAAGTGAGCCTTACAGGAAGCATGGGAGGCATCTTGCAAGAGACAAGAAAGAGAGGTTATGCACATGATTATGTCGCTTAGTGTCGCGTTAATCGCGGTCGCTTTTGCGGTCCTGGTCGTTTATCTCATTAAAACGCTGCTGGCCGCGAAAAGTTCGCTCGAGAAGACGACGCAAACCCTGCAGGAGGTTCAGTCGACGATCGACGAACTCAGCTATGAGATCAAGCAAATCGTCCGGCACGCCAACGATATTACGGCGGATGTCGAGCATAAGATGAAACAGATTGATCCGGTCATGAATTCGGTGAAAAATTTGGGAGAAGTACTCAGCGAGTTAACCCTGGCCGCGAAGCAGGCTTCCACAACCTTGATTCACAAGTTCAAGCAGCCTAAGCACCAGGTGGAGTCCAGTCCCCGGCGCATGCTTGCTTCCGCGTCGACGCCGGAAGAGCGCACGATCCAATCCTATTCGGCTGTATATGAATCGGGAGCAAAGGCCAAGCCTGCGGCTAACGTGGTGAAATGGATCGACACCGCCGCAACGGTCTGGCAGAGACTGCGCCGGTAGGACCTATGGCTCAGGCTGGATCCATTGACAACAGAAAGGATGAGAATCATGTTGAAAATGATTACGCTGCTGCTTGGAATGCTGTCACCCTTGTCCTTCGTGTCCGGTGCCCAGTCTGATCCGGGCCATACGGCGAATGCCCAGACTGTCCGGCAGGCCGTCCAGCAAACTCCTGATCGCGTTGCCGCGTTTGATACGGTGAATGGGGTTTCCCTGAACGACACCAAACAGGAAGTCCTCGCCCACAAGGGCAAGCCGCTGAAAGTGACCCCTGATCCGTTCACCGGCTGCTCGGCCTACGTCTACCAAGACGCGGCGGTCGTGCTCTGCGACGGCATCGTGGACTACGTTCATGTGGGAGCAGCCGCGGGGAAGATCCAAATCAACGGCTCCTGGATCCCTTTAAGCAAGTTCCAGGTTGCCAATGCTTTGGGACAGCCGCAGTTTCAGGCGGAGGATGGTGACGTATATATTCGCGGACACCATGCCGTCAAGGTTTATATAGATCCGGAAACGGGCAGGCTCGCGGGTGTCGACTTTTTTGACCAAGCGAGTGAATAGCCCGGCGTTTCCTGAAATCGGCGTTTCATCTATACCCGCAGAGGTTAATTAGAAGATGTACGGGATCAACAAAGAATAGGAGAGTGAGAACGATGAACTCATCAACCAATACCAAATCATTTGCGAAAGTTGTGGAGAACGGCGTCCAAGCGGTGGAAGAAGTCAACCAGCTGCGCAGCGCAGGTTACGTGTACGATGATATTTTCGTACTGGCCCATGACGGCGACCGGACCGACCGGATTGCGGATACAGCAGGGGCAAGTGAGGTTGGCATTAAAGAAGAAGGCATGTTTGATGCTCTTGCTAATCTGTTCCGTTCGCGCGGAGACGAGCTCCGGGCCAAAATCACTTCGCTGGGCTTCACGGAGGCCGAGGCTCAATTTTATGAAAAGGAACTGGATCTGGGCAAGGTGCTGGTGGTTGCCAAAAAGGCATGAGACCGGCATTTCCCGCATACAGATGCATGTCAAAAACATAGATAAGGAATGGGATAACGCTTCCCATTCCTTATCTATGTTTTTGGAACAAGTGGCATATCATGCCCTGAGTTCCAATGACTGATAGACCTTAGATGCTGAAAAATTCACACGGTATGGTATATAGTATATAAATAGAGATTTCAACAATTTCATAGGATTGTAAGGAGAGGGTTATGAGAATATTAATTGTTGATGACAATCCGACAAATGTCATAATCATCCGGGAGATTTTAAAGAAAGAAAACTACCGGGATATCGATAAAGCCGCATCGGCAAAAGAAATGTTTGAAATCTTGGGAGCGGATGGCTATGCCAAAGAGGGTCAGCCGAAAGCGTCCAATTTTGACTTGATTCTGCTCGATATGATGATGCCTGAAATGGACGGGATCGAAGCCTGTCAGGTGATCCAGAAAAACGAGCATCTCAGGGATATACCGATCATCATGGTCACCGCGGTGGGGGACTCCAAAAAGTTAGCCGAGGCTCTGGATGCCGGAGCGGTCGACTATGTGACCAAACCGATCAACAAAGTGGAACTGATGGCCCGGATCCGCCTGGCACTCCGGTTAAAACATGAGAAGGACTGGCATAAGGAGCGCGATGAACGAATTCAGGAGGAATTGAGATTGGCCGCGCTTGTTCAGAACGCAGTGCTGAGTCCCGCCATTGAGGACGAGCTGTTTGAGGTCCACGCCATTTATCAGCCTTCCGCCGAGCTTGCCGGTGATCTGTATGCCTGGTATTCCCTCGGCAACGGCCGTTACGGCGTCATTCTATTGGATATGATGGGCCATGGCATCTCGTCGTCCCTGTTTACGATGTTCATCGCGTCGGTCCTGAAGGATACGGTAACAACCTATGTGGAGCCGGAGAAAGTGATCCAGGAGCTGAATCGCCGGTTCAACCAGCTTTACATCGAAAATCAGCTCGTCCAATATTACTTTACGGCGATTTATTTGGTTGTGGATACCTCGATGAAACGGATTGACTACGTCAACGCCGGGCATCCCCCGGCTATATTTTTTCAGCAGAATGGAGACATGCTCCTGCTTGACCGGGCATGCTGCCCGGTCGGCCTGTTCGATAAGATGGACATCGATCCGCAGACCTTGTTTTACGAAGGCGAAGGCCATATTGCGCTGTACACCGACGGTTTGCTGGAGCTGGTCCAAGGCGACCATGACGAACAAGTCGACTTTTTGGTCAGCCACCTGAAGCATTCGCATGAATGGGATGAAGAGAAGATGTACCAGGCATTTTTTGAAGACCACGGAACCCAGGAGCGGGAAGACGATAAATGCCTCGTCTGGATTTCATTAAAAGAGGGAGCGAATGAAGAATGAAACTGAAGACTAAGCTGGTGATCGGCTTCGGTTCGCTCATGTTGATTTTGATTGCTTTGACGGTGGTCGGCTACGACCGCATGAATTATATGAACAAGCAAATGGATCGTATCTATGAGGACCGGTATCTGAAAGTGCGGTATTCCAGCAGTATCCGAAGCGAAGTGAACGACATGTCCAGGCTCGTGATGAGCATGATGCTGAACCACAGCGTAGCGACAGGGGACAGCTCTTCGCAGATCGACGATATGGTCGCCAAAGGCGAACAAAATTTGCAGAAGCTGAATGCGAGCACTACGTCTCCTGAGGAAAAACAAATGCTAAGCCGCGTGCAGAAGGCTTGGTCGGATTACAAGGAATACATCAGCAAGCAAAGCGCCTTGCTGACCAAAGGGATGATGGATGAAGCCAACGCCTACCGGAACGCCAGCGGAACCCCGATTCAGCAGGAAGCGGTAGACAGCATCAACGCACTGGCCGAATATCAAGATCTGCTGGTCGACGAGCAGATCAATGCTGTCAAAGCGGCATACAACCGGTCCGTTCAAATTACGACCGCTATTATGATTGCCGGGCTGCTGCTTGGACTTGCCGTCATTCTGTGGGTGATCTCGACGATCACGAGGGGACTCGGTGTCGTGAACATGATGATCAACAGCTTTGCCAAAGGCCGAATTCAGGCCATCCGCCGGATTAAGGTTACCTCCAGAGATGAAATCGGCCAGGTGGCCCATGTATTCAAGGAAATCGCTGAAGATCTGGAAGAGAAGCAGGAGCTGGAACAGAACTACCTCCAGGCCCAGAAGGACCAGAACTGGCTTAATTCCAATGCTAGCCGGGTCACCGAGCTTCTGCGCGGCATCAATTCCAGCAAGCAGGTGTCCCAAATGTTCATCAGCGAGTTTGCTCCGATCATCGGTGCGGCCTATGGGGCTATATATATTCAGGACGATGATCAAAATCCAAACATGCTGTCTCTCGGCGGAACATACGCCGGCCAGGGGGAACGCTCGGCGAGGGGGAGAATCGAAATCGGAGAAGGCCTGATCGGGCAGAGCGCCCTGGACCGCAAACCGATCGTCACCGAGCTGCCGGAAGACTACCTGTCGGTGGAATCGGCATTTGGCTCGGCGAAGCCGGCTCATCTGCTGATTTATCCTGTCGTGTTTGAAGACGAACTGCTAGGCGTCGTTGAAATGGCGTCGTTCGAGCCGTTCAGCGAGCTGGCCAGACAGCTCTTGTCCCAGCTCACCGCGAGTCTGGGCGTCATTGTTAATAACATTAATCGCCGCGTCCGCGTCGAGGAGCTTCTGCGCGAGTCCCAGGCGCTGACCGAGGAGCTGCAGTGCCAATCCGAGGAGCTGCAGACCCAACAGGAGGAGCTGCGCCGCTCCAACGAAAATCTGGAGGAGCAGACCGAAGCGCTCAAGCGCTCCGAGGATTTGCTTCAGCGCCAGCAGGAGGAGCTCGAGCATTACAATACCGAGCTGATCGGCAAGACGCGCGCGCTGGAAGAGCAGATGCAGCAGCTTGAGGAGAAGAACATCGAGGTTGAGGATGCGAAGGCCAGACTGGAGCAGCAGGCGATGCAGCTGGCGGTGACCAGCAAATACAAGTCGGAGTTCCTGGCGAATATGTCCCACGAGCTCCGCACGCCGCTCAACAGCCTGCTGATCCTGTCGCAGCTCCTGTCCGAGAATAAGGAAGGAAACCTGAGTGATAAGCAGAAGGAATACGCTCATACGATTTACATGTCAGGCGCCGATCTGCTCAAGATGATCGATGAGATTCTGGATTTGTCCAAGGTCGATGCCGGCAAAATGGAGATCAACTCGGAAACGGTGCCGATCGAGGAATGGCAGACTTTTGTCAACCAGAACTTCAAGCCGCTGGCCAATTCCAAACAGGTTGCGCTCCATGTTCACGTGGACAACGATGTGCCGGATTCCGTCGTTACCGACGGATACCGGGTGAAGCAGATCCTCCGCAACCTGTTGTCCAATGCGTTTAAATTCACCAGCCAGGGTTCGGTCGTGTTCACGGTCCGCCGGGCGGATCCGGAAGTCTTGCCGGCTTATCTGGACCCGAGCAAGGAATATATAGCGGCGGCTGTCAAAGATACGGGCATCGGCATACCGAAAGATAAGACCGACCTGATCTTTGAGGCGTTCCAGCAGGTGGACGGTACGACCAGCCGCAAGTATGGCGGTACCGGCCTTGGCCTGTCCATCAGCCGTGAGCTGTCCCGTCTGCTTGGCGGGGGAATCGAGGTCGAATCCGTCGAAGGGCATGGCAGCTGCTTTACGCTGTATCTGCCGGTCACGGAGGAGAAGCCGGAGGCGTCTTCTTCCGTTCAGGACGAGGCCGCCGTTTCCAGCGAGCTGATGCTGCCCGAGCCTGCGCAGAACATGGTGGATGAAGAGGAATCCGCCATCAATGCAGCGGAGCCGCTGGAAGATGACCGGGAGCATATCGCCGATAAAGACAAAGTCCTGCTCATCATTGAGGACGATCGGAAATTTGCCCACATTCTGATGGATATGGCGCGGGGGAGAGGCTTTAAGGCCCTCGTGGCGATGCAGGGCGATGTCGGCCTGCAGATGGTCAAAACGTACTTGCCGGATGCGGTCATCCTGGATATTCAGCTTCCGGTCATGGATGGCTGGGCGATCCTGGGCGAGCTGAAGGGAGACTCGGCAACCCGCCATATCCCGGTCCATATCATTTCGGTATCGGATGAAGTGAAGCAGGGCCTGAAAATGGGGGCTATCGCCTACTTGAAGAAGCCTTCGACCAAATCGTCCCTGGAGCATGCGTTCTCGCGTATTGAATCGTATACCGAGCAGTCGCTGAAGCATCTCCTCATCGTCGAGGATGATGACATCCAGCGCCGTTCGATTATTGAGCTTATAGATCATGATGATGTGGCAATTACCGCCGTGTCCACCGGCAAGGAGGCGCTCAGTGAGCTGCAGAAGAAACGCTATGACAGCATGGTGCTCGACTTGATGCTGAGCGATATGACCGGTTTTGAGCTGCTGGATCAGATCCAGCAGGACGAGAGCCTGGGCTATCTGCCGATCATTGTGTACACCGGCAAGGATCTCGACAGCAAGGAAGAAATGCGCCTGCGCCAATATACCGAGTCCATTATTATCAAGGACGTGAAGTCGCCTGAGCGCCTTCTGGACGAAACGACGTTGTTCCTGCACCGGGTGGAAGCCAACCTGCCTGAGGACAAGCGTCAAATTTTGCAGAAGCTTCATAACAGGGAAGCGCTGTTTGAAGGGAAGAAAATCCTCCTCGTCGACGATGATATCCGGAACGTATTTGCGCTATCGAGCGTTCTGGAGAATTACGGCATGGAGGTGACCTTCGCCGAGAACGGACGCGAGGCGATCGACATCCTGACCGGGGGCCAGCCGTTCGATTTGGTGCTGATGGATATGATGATGCCGGAGATGGACGGCTATGAAGCAATGCGGCAGATTCGCCAGATGCCTCAGTTCCATAAGCTTCCGATGATAGCCTTGACCGCCAAGGCGATGAAAGAAGACCGCTCCAAGTGTATCGAGGCCGGCGCTTCCGATTACGTGAAGAAGCCGATCCAGACGGAACAGTTATTGTCCCTGATGAGGGTTTGGTTGTATTCGTAAGGGCAATAACGGGGTAATAGGTAATAGCATTACATTTTCATCTTTGAAGCAAACGTAAGCAGGAGGAAAGAGAATGGATTTGGGTCATACAGATCAGGACATCCCCGTAAAGGACGAGACGGAGCGGGAAGATATCGAGCTTGAGCTTCTTCTTGAAGGCATTCACCGTTTATATGGTTACGATTTTCGCAATTATGCGATCCCGTCGCTCCGGCGCCGGATATGGCATTTTATACGTGCGGAAAGTTTAAGCAATATTTCCCAGCTTCAGGAGAAGGTGCTGCATCACCGGCCCGTTTTTGAGCGGCTGGTTCATAATCTGTCGATTCCCGTCACAGAGATGTTTCGCGATCCGAATCTCTTTCTGACTTTTCGAAAAAAGATCGTCCCCCTACTGAGAACCTATCCGTATATCCGGATCTGGCATGCAGGCTGCTCCACCGGAGAAGAGGTCTACTCCATGGCGATCCTGCTGCATGAAGAGGGTCTTCTGGAGAAGGCGAGGATTTACGCTACGGATATGAACGACCGTTCCCTGGAGCAGGCGAAGCAGGGGATCTTCGGGATTGAGAAAATGAAGCTGTATACGAAAAATTATATTGAGGCGGGCGGAACCCGATCCTTTTCCGAATATTATACCGCCAAGTATAACTCAGTGATTTTTCAGCCTTTTCTAAGCAAAAATATGATCTTTGCGGAGCATAATCTGGCAACGGATAGCTCCTTTAACGAGTTTAACGTTATATTTTGCCGTAATGTGATGATCTACTTTAACGACACGCTCAGGGATCATGTCCACGGCCTGTTTTATGAAAGTTTAAGCCGCTTCGGAATTCTGGTTCTTGGAGCCAAAGAGTCGATACAGTTTACGGAATACAGTGATTCTTACGAACCGCTGGATCGTGTGGAGAAAATCTACAGGAAGATTAACTAGAAGTGGGAGGATTCCATGGGGTCTCAAGAACCGATTCATATTCTGCTGGTTGATGACCGTCCGGAGAACTTACTCGCCCTGGAAGCAGTGCTGGAGAGTGAGCAATATAATCTTGTGAAGGCGACCTCCGGTGAGGAAGCGCTCCGGTGTCTGCTGAAGGATGAGTTTGCTGTGATAATACTGGATGTTCAAATGCCAGGTATGGACGGGATCGAAACAGCCAAATTGATCAAGGCAAGAGATAAAACTAAGGACATTCCGATCATCTTCATTTCAGCGAACAGTAAAGAAGCCGAGCATTTATTTGCAGGCTATTCCGCCGGTGCGATTGATTATATGGTGAAGCCGTTTATCCCGCAAATCCTGAAGTCCAAAATTGAAGGCTTTGTGGAAATGTACTTGACCAGCAAAAAGCATAAAACCCAGTCCATGCTGCTGCAGCAGAAAACGCAGGAGCTGGAGAAAGCCAATCAGGAGCTCATTAAAGCCAAAGAGGCGGCTGAAATCGCCGCCAAGGCCAAAACCGAATTTTTGGCGATGATGAGCCATGAAATCCGCACGCCGATGAACGGCGTGATCGGTATGGTGGATCTGCTGATGGAAACCGAGCTTAAGGAAGAGCAGCTGGAATATACGGAGATCATCCGCAAAAGCGCCGACGCGCTGGTAACGGTGATCAACGACATCCTCGATTTTACCAAGATGGAATCCGGTAAAATGGAGATGGAGGAGCATCCGTTTGAGTTGCAAAACTGCATCAAGGAAGTATTCAGCCTCTTTTCCATGGAAGCGGCAAAGAAAGACCTGGAGCTGGTGTACTTTATCGATGAAGTGATCCCGCCCATCATTTACGGGGATATGGCCCGCCTCCGTCAGGTGCTGATCAATCTGATCTCCAATGCGGTGAAGTTTACGCATCAGGGCGGTGTCTATCTGATGGTATCACTTCGGGAAAGAGCCGAAGACGGCAGCCTCATGATCGAATTTGCGGTGAAGGATACCGGGATCGGCATTACGCCGGATAAGCAAAATCGCTTGTTCCAGCCGTTCTCCCAGCTGGATTCTTCGATGACCCGAAAATACGGGGGCACGGGGCTGGGACTGGCCATATGCAAATCGCTCGTTGAAATGATGGGCGGCAGCATTTGCGTGGAATCGACCGAGGAGAAAGGGGCCACGTTCATCTTTACGATCCGGACGAGTGAGCCCGAATCCGATGACGGCATGATGGGTATGGGCGACGACCTGCATGTTTCCCTGCCGTCCGCAAAAGACGCAGAACCGCTGATCCTCGTGGTAGACGACCATCCGGTCAACCAGAAGCTGATGGTGAGCATGCTGGGCAAGCTGGGATTGCGAGCGGAGCTGGCCGAGGACGGGCGGCAGGCGGTGGATAAAATCCGCAACAATCCGGTATACCGGCTGATCTTCATGGATCTGCAAATGCCGGTGATGGACGGTTTGGAGGCCACGGCCCTCATCCGCGAGATGCAGCCTCAGGGGTACCGGCCGGTTATCATCGCTATGACCGCCAACGTGATGGAGGGCATCCGAACCCGGTGCAGGGAAGCCGGAATGGATGACTATATCAGCAAGCCGGTCAATATGAAATCGGTAAAGGAGATCCTGATGAAGCATCCGGTGCCTGCACAAAGCCAAGGCCTGCAAACCTCCGATGCCAACTCTATGTGAGGCGTATCCCAAATATTACCAAACACAAGCTTGCGTACAAGCTGATTCAAACAGGGGCCTTTAGGGTTAACTGTTCTTATACAAGAAAAACAAAAAATTCGGGAGAGAATGTCTATGAATACGAATAAGAACGAAAAATTCAATGCAACGACAGAACGTCGTGAAGGATCCTGCACGGTTTACCTGAGCGGGGAGCTGGATTTATCCGTGGCGCCTGACTTCAGGCTTGTCATGGAACCGCTTGTTGGGGATTCCGAAATCGATCTAGTGATTAACCTGAAGGATCTGAAATATATCGATAGCACGGGGATCGGCATTCTATTGTCAATATTGAAGGCTAGACATGGGATGAATGCCCGTTTTGTCGTGGAAGAGGTTCCTTCCCAAATTCAAAGGCTGTTTGACATGACGGGTATTGCGAAGTTTTTTGCCGCCAGTAGGAATTCCCAATAGGAAAGGATCGAAGACAGTATGAATGCTGAAGTTCAAAAAGTCGTGATAACATTACCGGCCAATGCTGATTTTGTAGATATCGTAAGATTGAACTTATATGGAATCGCATCGAAGATGGGATTTTCTTATGAGGACATTGAAGATATGAAGGTAGCCGTATCGGAAGCTTGTAACAACTCCGTTTTGTACGCTTATGGTCAGGAAGGCGGCATGGTGGAAGTAACGTTCGAAATCGGCAGGGACCAATTGTCCATCAAAGTCAAGGACGACGGGGAGAGCTTTGACCGGATGGACCGTACCGAAAACACCGTGACATTGCATGACAAGGACCTTCATGATGTGGAAATCGGGGGACTCGGCTTCTACTTGATGGAGGCGCTGATGGACGATGTGGCGGTAGATAATGAGGCCGGACGCGGCACCCAGGTGGTTATGACCAAACGGCTCATGAGAAGTGAGGAGAAAGTATGAATGATAAGGTGACTCCCCCAGAGTCCATGAGCGAGGCGGTCGGTCTGATCTGGGAATACCAGCAGACGAAAGACAACGATATCGCCACCGTGCTTATCCAAAAATATGAACCGATGGTCAAGATGGCTGCGGGCAAAATCGCCCGAAACCGCCCGGACCTCTATGAAGACTTGTACCAGGTCGGCCAGATGGCCCTGATCCGGCTGCTGCAGCAGTATGACATCAGCTTGGGGATTCCGTTTGAGCCGTATGCCATGAAGAGCATGATCGGGCATATGAAAAACTTTTTGCGGGATAAGTCCTGGTATATTCAGGTTCCAAGAAGGATCAAGGAGAAGGGCGCACTGGTCCAGCAGGCCATTGATGAGTTAACCGTCAAGCTGGAGCGTTCGCCGGACGTCCGCGAAATCGCCGAATTCCTGGATCTGTCGGTGGAAGAAACGGTAGAGGTCCTCGCCGGACGCGAATGCTACCATTATGTTTCACTGGACTCCCCGCTGTCTCAGGAGGAAACGGGCGCAACGCTCGGCGAACTGATCAGCTCGGACGTCAACGACTATGATTCGGTGGAAAAACGGATGGACCTCCAGCAGGCGATGAGCCAGCTGAAGGAACAGGAGCAGAAAGTGCTGCTGCTTGCCTTCCAGGACGGTGAATCCCAGCGCTCGATCGCCCAGAAGCTGGGGGTTTCCCAGATGAGCGTATCGCGGATTCAGAAGCGTGCAACGGAAAAGCTGAAAGAAATCATGTCTAATTCATACCAATGACGGACAAGCTTATGTTAGGTAACGAGTCAACCGGAAGTTCGTAAGGACACGCCAGTTCTCCCTTGAGAATATACGGCGTGTCCTTTTTGGTGAACAGAGTTATGGATGATGAGATAGAGGAGGCGGGTCGTATGGCGGCTGAGGTTTCAAACAATATATTATCCTTTGCGGGCCACTGGACATGGCATGATCTGGTGGTGGAGGACTGGTCATCGGAGGACTTCAGGCAGCTGCAGGAGGCGTGCCCCCTGATCGAGGAGTGGCTGGAAATCATCCCGAATATCGAACAGAACTATATGTCCGTCCGGTTTCCCAACGGCGTGGATGCCGTCATGTTCGGCACGCTGCCCTATTCGGTCAAAGCGGAAGTGGAGGACAGCGGTTACGTTGACCGGGTTCACTTTTACGTCCAGGGCGACAAGCTGATTACGATCAACCTGGATCAGAATACCCGCGAAATCATGGCCACGGAAGAACGTACGGCCATGCTGCATCAATGCCGCAGCGCGGTGGACGGCATGTTTGTGCTGGCCCGGACGATTTTGCACTATTTTCATCTCGGCCTGGATCATTTCGAAGCGAACCTTCGCAAGCTGGAGCATGCGATGGAGATGGATAACCAGCGGTATTTGATGGACAAAATCCTGAACTCGCGGTTTGCGCTGCTGTATTGGAGCAATTTGTTCACTCCGTTTCAGGAACTGGTCGCGGCCGCCAGAGAGGGATATTTGGACAAGCTGGAGAACAGCCGGTCGTTTATGCAGCTGCTGCACCGGATCGAGCGCATGGACCGGGCGTTCCGCCATTATGAAGATGAGATTGATACACTGATATCGATCGATGATGCCATCTCAGCGTTCCGCGGCAACGAAATCATGAAGACGCTGACGATTCTGACGGCGATTTTTACTCCGGCTACGGTAGCAGGCGCAATCTGGGGGATGAACTTCGAGAACCTGCCGGGCATCAAGGTGCCGTGGGGATTCATCGGGATTATGCTGATCACATTCCTGAGCACCGCCATCATGTACCTTTGGATGCACCGAAAGGGATGGACCGGCGATTTGCTCAAGGTTAAATCGAAAAACTCAAAGATCTAGCGGCTCGCCGAATCCTAAAACGGGACCTGGCGAACAAACAATTCATTCCGCCTGACAAATAGATCCCCTGCTAGCAGACAAGTGCTGAGTAAGCGCACGGCGGTATACTTGGAGGGGATGGTTCATTTAACGCCGCTACCAACGTCCGACGACGACGATGATCGCCAGCACGAGAAACGCGATATTGATGCCAATTTCTTTATATTCTTTCCGAAACACATGAAAAGCGGCACCGAGGAGTACAGTCACGGCCAGACCGAGTGCGGCGATAGGCGTCAATACAGGCGCGATCCCCGTGGCCAAAGGCAAAATCACCCCGAGAACACCGGCCCATTCCAACATTCCGATCCCCGAAGCGAGCGGTTTAGGGACGTCTCCTACCCACGGCCAGGCCGTTCTTGCTTTTTCTTGCTGAAACGCCTTCATCCAACCGGAATAGATGAATCCAGCTCCCAAGATTCCTTGCAAAATCCAAAGTACAATGTTCATATCTCACTGCTCCTTATCCTGGCTCTGTTTCGTCTCAAACCATGGATATATAATAGGGAGTAAGGGTGGGAAGATGGAAGTAGGCACTTTAAATAAACGTAGTATCGAAAAATATACCTTAAGCCAATCAAGGGGATGGGAGGATACGGTGAATACTTACTGCAAGTTTGAAACAGCACTGGATATCCTGATCGGGAAATGGAAGCCCGTCATTTTACTCCGTCTGTTGAACCATGGGACGATGCGGTTCAGCGAGCTCCAGAAATCGATCCCGGACATCACGAAGAAAATGCTGACCCAACAGTTAAGGGAGCTGGAGTATCACGATATCGTGCACCGCGAGGTCTACAAGGAAATTCCGCCAAGGGTCGAATACTCCATTACAGACTACGGTCAACGCATGACGCCATTGCTGCAGGCGATGAATGACTGGGGAGTCCAACACATTGCTCACCTGCAGGAGCTTTATGGGGATGAGCAGGCAGAGTGAAGGCTCATTTGCTCCATGCGATGGCCTATTCAAAATCGAATCCGGGCGCATAGCTCGTAGCCGTCTTCGCCGCTGCTGGCCTGGACCAGCGATTTGTCCACTGGAATCCCGGCTTCCTCCATGCGCTCGATAGTAGCCGGCCAGGCTGCGGCGGGCCCGGATCTCGAAGCCGGCCTGCGGAGCGCCCTGATCTGCCTGAAGGCGAGGGAGTCAACCGAGACGAGCGCCTTTCTGGATATCGAGCCGGTCACCCTCGCGGTGAACGAGGAACCGGCACCTTCATAACGCCAGAAACGGATGCCCCGGGATTTCCGGAACCATCCGTTTCTTTGTATGCACGTAAACGATCCGTTACTGCGATTTGTATTGGCTGATATAATCCTGCAGGTTGGCAATGTATTGGCCGATCACCGGCATATCGACAAACAGGCTTAAGACGTATCCGAGCAGGCCAAGCACCACAAAGGTTCCGAGGGATAGGCCAAGCCCGCGAGACAAGCCTGCCGTAAAGTTGGTGATCAGCCGCTTCTTGGTGTTCGTATAGTTCTCGATCATATCCTGAAGCTCGGACCGCTCCAGGGAATCGGCAATTTGATCAAGGCGGTTGTTCAGCCGCTTCACTTCGTGCCGCAGCTCAAAAGGATGTTCATCCACATCATAAGGATTGGCTTTGCTCATCGGTATCCCTTCCTTCTTCACCCGGTATTCCGGCTTTAATGATCACGGACCTGTGCATAAGAAAAACGTCTATCGATATACTTTCAAAGAAAACAGACCGCATCTAAAGGAAGTTTTTCTTGCGATTATAGAATGGTTCAGCTCCGCTGAAAATTTATACATTCCATAATCTTAAAAATAGCCAGCTGATCAGCTGGCTATCGGGTGAATCGGCAGCTTAGTATGAAGTCTTATTAAGCTCCCGGCGGATATCGCTGGATGCGTCGGCTGATTTATCCATGACATCCTTCGAAGCGCTTTTGACATCGTCTGCAACGTTACCGGATTCGCTCTTCATGTCATCCGCCACGTCGGCCGAAGCCTGCTTGACGCTTTCCATAATCGTATTTTTGCTTTCGTTAACGGATTTGGCGAGATCGGTCGTCTTGGACGATACCGTCTTGGCCAGATCCGTTGCCTTTTCCGTCACGACAGAGGCGACTTCCTTCGTCTTGTCGGTAACGACGCTCAGCTTGTCGGAGAGATCCCCGCGCAGCTCGCGTCCGGTCTTGGGCGCAAACAGCAGTGCCGCTGCCGCCCCCAGCAAACCTCCGATAAATATGCCCTTGAAGAACGTGCTTCCGCTTTGAACCGGATATTCCGTCTCTGTTTTATTCATGCCAATCACTCCTTATTTATTGTTGGTTTATATGAATTTAGGTGGTACGCGAGAACAAACGGCTGATCAGGCCAAGGATAAAGACGAAGATCGCCGTCCCGAGAATCGCCGGAATTACGGCGAAGTTACCGATGACAGGACCCCAGTCGCCGAACAGCCAAGCTCCAACCCATGCGCCAACAAAGCCAGCGATCATAGCGCCGATCACGCCTCCAGGCATGTTGTGTCCTGCGATGGCATCACCGATAATCCCGATAATGACGGCCATGACAATACTGATGATAATACCCCACATGACGATCGCCTCCTTTTTATAAGGTTTGATAAAAGTTCCGCTGATTGCGGTCTAACCTGCTGTGACATTGCGTCATTGCGTCGATCTTACTTCGTATATAAACGGGGAGAAATGGTGTGAAACAACAGATGTGAAAAAGGAAGATAATCAGCGAAATATGGAGAATTATTTTGTGAAAGAGGGATATTATTAATGATTTGGTCATTTAGGTGGCTTTACAAATATCGTGGAGTGCACATCTTTTCCAAACCGGAAATAGCCTGTAGACAATCAACTTTATTATGATCTGAATAAGTTGTATCATAGGTAGGCAACAAGAAAAGGAGAGAGGCAGTATGGACGCTTTATTGGTGAAAGAGTATCGGGCCGGAATCGTGGAAAGTACCCATTATGGGCATATATGTATCGTTAATGATCAAGGTGAGGTGTACGCCTCGGCGGGAAATCCCCACTTTGTCACCTTTACGCGTTCAGCGGCCAAACCGCTGCAGGCCATTCCCGGAATCCGGGCGGGGATCGCGGATTATTACGGGCTGACCGAGGAGGAAATCGCCATTATGGCCGCTTCCCATTTGGCAGAACCCCGGCATATCGAAGTGCTGGAGAGCATACAGCGGAAAATCGGGGTGGACGAGGAGCAGATGGTCTGTGCCCCGACATACCCTCTAAGTGAAGACAGCAAAGAGCACACCATTCGCGAACAAGGCCACAAGCGGCGCCTGTACCACAATTGCTCCGGAAAGCATTTGGGGGTGCTGGGCTACAGCCGGATGCGGCATAACCCGGAGGAGACGTATGCCGAACCGGAACATCCCGCGCAGCAGGAAATTCTGGACGTGGTCGCGACGATGAGCGGTATGGAAGCAGAACGGATTGGGCTGGGAACGGACGGCTGCGGCTTTCCGGTATTTGCGCTGCCTTTGTCCTCCATGGCTAACGCTTATGTGAAGCTGGCCTGCCCAGACCTCATTCCGGACGAACCGACGCGGACGGCCGTAAGTTCGATTACAGCGGCTATGAACCATTATCCGGCTATGGTCGGCGGAACCCGCCGGGTGGACACGTTCATTTTGCAGGACCCGAACATTGTCGCCAAAGGCGGCTTCAAAGGCGTGTACTGTTTCGGTCTGAAGAAAGAGCGGCTCGGCATCGCACTAAAAATACTGGACGGATCGGAAGAAGAATGGGGCTGGGTGGTCGAGTCCATTCTTCAGCAGATCGGGTATGATAACCGCCGTCTGTTGGAGGGCCTGCGATCCGAATTTACGAAAGACATATACAATGATGCCGGCCGGAAGGTGGGTCACGCCGAAACCGTATTTACGCTGGAGCGGCCCCGCTAGAGGCATGTGTTGATGGATATATAGAAACAAGTGAATGCCCCCTGGAGGAAACCCTTGGCCCCCCGCTGCGCGCAGCGAGGGGCTTTTCTCATGTCTATCCTATCTTTGACGGCTGAAAGAGGGTGGATTGATTAGCCCCCCGAAGTTGGGGGTAAGAATTACATATTCCAATAACATACGCAGTTCATGGAGGTGGATGGAAATGATTAAAGTAGTGACTTCAGCGGAGCGCCATACGTCGGAACGGGGATGGATCCACAGCGAATTCAGCTTTTCGTTTGCCGATTATGATGATCCGAGCAATGCGCATTTTGGCTGCTTATTGGCCCATAACGACAATCAGCTAAGTCCGAAACAAGGCTTTAAGAAACATCCTCATCATGATTTGGAAATCGTGAGCTACGTCATATCCGGCACGCTTGAGCATAATGACGACATGGGAAATCAGGTTCAGCTGCCGGCAGGGACCGTTCAAGCCATGAGCGCCGGGTCCGGTGTTATGCACTCCGAGACCAATCCGTCGGAAGAGGAGCCGGTCCGCTTTTTGCAAATGTGGTTCCTGCCGTCCACACCGGGACACAGGCCCGCATGGAAAGCGCACCATTTCCCGAGGGAGGACAGGCTCAACAAGCTGGTTCCACTTGTCAGCGGATCGGCGGAGGGATTGCCGAAGTCCCCGGATGCGCTTCAGATTCATGCCGACGTGTCCATCTGTTTTCCGATCCTGGAGACCGGGCAGGAGATCGTGTTCCCGCAGAAAGAAGAACGCAGGACGTTCCTGTTCCTGATTTCGGGCCACCTGGAAATCGGCTGCGACGACGGGACATTCCATCTGGAGCCCGGAGACTCGGCCAGGGTAAAAAAATCATGCGATCTTCATATTAAAGGAACGAGCAGTGAAGGAGAGTCTGAATTTGTACTGGTGGATATACCTTAATTGGCGTCCCTTGACGGAAAAGCCCCCGGATGTTCCGGGAATCGACTGATTTACAGCGGTTCCGGACATCAGGGGGCTTTCGAAATGTATAGGGGAACCTTACGATTTACGCAGGCGTCCCAGCTCCGAGACCAGTGCTTCCACCTCGGATATGCTCAGATTGTCCTTGGACATAACCAGGTCGTAGACGTCCTGGATGTCCTCGTACCGGTCGACGGAGAAGGCCGATGCATTCATAGCTGCGCCGCTGGCCATTCTCAGCTTCGATTTAATGCTTTCAATCATATACTCTATATTTTCAGGTGTCTTTTGGGATAAATCCATGTCAAGCGCCATCCTTTCCTGTGCTTAAGCTTGTGTTCTATTGTAGCATGTCTTAACGTCCGTTACTTTGTTTTTTTCGCCCCATCCAGAAGCTCCCGTTTTCCAACCGGATGATTTTGCAGTAAAATCATTCTATCGACGAAGAATAAGCGAAGCAGGGAGGAGGCCGGACGTGTCATTTCAAGATCCCCATCACATCCGCGGCACCAAGCGCAGCAAGCAGATGAACGCGCAGGGGCTGGCCGCATTTTTCAGGCAGATTCATGAACGCCATCCGCTGGATCAAATCACTTTTGTATGTATCGGCACGGACCGGTCCACGGGGGATGCCCTCGGCCCGCTCACGGGAAGCGAGCTGGTCCTTTGCGGGGTCCCGAATGTCATCGGTACGCTGTCCTCTCCATGCGATGCGCATAATTTGGAATCGGCCATCGCAGAGATTCCGGCGGATCATACCGTCGTGGCGGTGGACGCCTGTCTGGGGCATCCGGCTTCGGTCGGCAGCTATTTACTGTCGGATGAGCCGCTGCTCCCGGCCAGATCGGTGGGCGGTATGCTGCCGGCCGTCGGGCATTACAGCGTGGCAGCGGTCGTCAATGTCAACGGTCCGCGGCCGTATTCGACACTGCAGATGACCTCGCTGTATCAGGTCATGTCGATGGCCGGCCAGATCGCGTCCGCCGCGGCGGAAGGGTTCGGACTCGGCGGGGCGGAGGCAGAGGCCCGTTTCAAGTTATGGCCTTTGGCTTAATAATATACATAATTATAAATATGCTTCATTTCTGCAATCCTATTACGATCACAACCGGTGAAATTCAAGCTGATATAGAAAGAAGGATGTCATCATGGAAAAATTGATTTGTGACGGTCATACCCTTTGTTACACCGATCATGGCCAAGGAGAGCCGATTGTGCTGCTTCACGGCTTCTGCGGAAGCTCCGAATACTGGGACCTTTTGGTTCCGCTGCTGTCGGGCAGCCACCGGTGCATCGCGGTCGATCTTCGCGGCCATGGGCACTCGGATGCCCCGCTCGGCGCCTACTCGCTGGAGCAGATGGCGGATGACGTCCTGAAGCTGCTGGACGAGTTGGATCTGCCGAAGGTGACGCTGCTCGGCCACTCGATGGGCGGGTATGTCACGCTATCCTTCGCGCAGCGTTACGCGTCCAGGCTGAACGGGTTCGGCCTCATCCATTCGACGGGCTATCCGGATACCGAGGAAGGCAAGGAGAAGCGTCTGAAGGCAGTCAGCACAATTCAATCGGAAGGCGTCACCGTTTTTATCGACGGACTGATCCCCGGGCTGTTTGCACCCGATGCAGACCAGACTCATCCCGAGCTGATCCAGCGGGCCAAGGAAATCGGTTATTTGACGCCGCCGCAGGGAGCGGCGGGGGCCGCCCTCGCCATGCGGGAGCGCCCGGACCGGCGGGACGTCATGTCGGCAACGGTGCTGCCGCTGCTGCTGGTCGCCGGAGAATATGACACCGTCGCGCCGCCGGAGAAAGTATTCACGGTGGATAAGCCGAACGTGACCCAAGCCGTGATCAAAGGGGCCGGCCACATGAGCATGATGGAAGCTCCGAAGGAACTGGCGCGGGTAATCCTTCAATATATGCAGCAGACGAAAAACGCATAATCCGTATTACTCGACCGGAAGCCGGACCCAGGCTTCCGGTTTTTCTTTTTCCCGGATCCGGCCTATACCGGCCCTGGGCCGTTCCTTCCCTTTTCCCGGCGGATCCCGCAAGAACTGGCTTTGACCTCCCGAATGCCTTACAATCAAAGGGAAGCTGACAAGCTGATCTGAAGGAAGGACGGAGGACGATCCATGTTCCGCAAAGATTACCTCGTACAGATGGTTGAAGATATGGTCGAAATGGTTGGTAAAGTGTTCGGTTTGAAACAGCAGAAGAAATATGCCGAGGCCCTATGGGAAATCGACGATCTGCTCAGCAAGAACTTCCGCCTCAATACCCGTCTGTTAAATTCCTTATCCGTAGAAGATATTATTGATATGTTTCGCCTGGGCGGCGGCGTGGAGGCCGACAAGCTGCAGACCGTAGCCCGGCTCCTGCAGGAGGAAGGCGGCGTGTACAAAGACATGGGAGAGACGGATGAGGCGCTCAGACGTTACATGAAATCGCTCCACCTCTATATATACGCCGACCAGCACGGGGCCCAGCAATCCATGCTGCAGCTGCGGGACCGTGTGGCGGAGCTGAAGGACGAAGTGAAGGGATACCGTCTTCCGGTCAAGACCGAGAAAATTCTGCTGTCCTACGAGGAGAAGGAAGGCCGGTTCGACGAGGCCGAGAATGTGCTCTTCCGACTGCTCGATCAGCAGGAAATCACCGAAGAAGAAGGCGTTTCCTTCTATGAAAGGCTGCTTGAACGGGATGACGAAGCCCTCGATCAGGGTGGGCTCCCGCGCAGTGAAGTGCTGGAAGGCATGGAGACGCTGCGGCGCAGAATCAATGCGTGAAGCGGGCCTTATCTTAAGTTGAAAGCGAGATGTACTCTCTTGGAAGCATTACGAAAACTGATTCATGACATCATCGGGGAGTCGACTTTGATTACTGCGACGTTAAGCCAGCTTCGCAAACGTGAGGGGATTTCTTTCACCAAAGTTCAGATCAAACCCGTGGAATTAAAGAAAAAAGTGCATTACCAGCTGGCTTATGTTCATCCCAACAAAGTAGTGCATCAGAATCTGACGGCCGCAGAGGCCGAGCAGACGATCCTGGAGCTGTTCGAGCAGACCTTCCGGCAGGCGCTGATCTGCACGCCCGAAGCGGATTACCAGATTCTGATCAGCAAAAAATATAAAGTATCGATCCTGACCAAGTCCCCGACCAAAACGGCGGCGGATCTGGCGCATAACCGCAAGAAGCAGTACGTGCTGGAAGATGGAGAACCCGTCCCCTTCCTGGTCGAGCTTGGCATCATGAACGAGCAGGGCAAGGTGCATGCCCGCAAATACGATAAGTTCAAACAGATCAACCGCTTCCTGGAAATGGTCGAGGACATCCTTCCCTCTCTTCCCGACGGCCGCCCGATTACCATCGTGGATTTTGGCTGCGGCAAATCGTACCTGACCTTCGCCCTCTATCACTATTTGGCGGTCCAGGAGCGAAGGGTGCTGAATGTTGTCGGATTAGATCTGAAGGCGGATGTCATCGAACACTGCAGTATGCTGGCGAAAAAGCTCGAATATCAAAATTTGCGGTTTCTGGTCGGCGACATTGCGGATTATGACGAATTGGACCAGGTTGATATGGTCGTCACGCTGCATGCATGCGACACGGCGACCGATGCCGCGCTCGAAAAGGCGGTCCGCTGGAACGCTGAGGTGATCCTGTCGGTTCCGTGCTGCCAGCATGAGCTGTTCTCCCAGGTGAAGAACGACGCCCTGTCGCCGCTCCTGTCGCACGGCATCCTGAAAGAGCGCTTCTCGGCCCTCGCGACCGATGCCATCCGGGCCAAACTGCTGGACTTGATGGGATATAAGACACAGCTTCTGGAATTCATTGATCTGGAGCATACGCCAAAGAACATTTTGATCCGCGCGGTCAAAGGCAGCAGCGGCAGCCGGGATAAATTGTGGCAGGAGTATACCGCCTTCCGCGATTTGCTCAGCGCTTCTCCTTACTTGGAGAAGGCGTGTGCCGATTTGCTGCCCGAAGGCTCACTCCGGCAGGATCATGAAGAGAATGGCACCCGCCAATCGTAAACAAACATGCAGCGCATCAAATAGGCAGACGATATGAAGCGCAGCTTCCATAACCGCAGTGCACATCACGAAGACTCGGCTTTTGTGCTGCCCGTTTCGGCAAGTTAGCTTGGGGAAATACTGGCTAACAGAACCAGGAAGCGGGAGCGTGAAGCGTTGAGCATGAAGGAGTGTGTACGGTGGATGATGGGGGCTGCGCTGTTTGCCGTCATGGCGGTGGCGGTGTGGCGTTCCGGCTTGTATTTTTCGGCGGACATGTATCCGGTATGGATTGGCTTTGGCCTTTTCTGCGCCGGGGCGGGTGGATGGGGGCTGTACCGGTTCTGCCAGGGCCAGGCGGCTGAACGGCCGCTGCTCCCCGGAATGGCCGAAGCTTCGCCGCTTGCGGGCTGGGTGCTGTGCAGCCCGTTTCTGATGATGCTTCTCTATGCCGTTCATGGAGCGATCGGTTCCGTGTCCGTGCTTGGGGACGGGAATCAGGCGCTGCGCTGGGGTCTTTATGGGTCAATTGCGGTGGTGGCATGGGTACAGGGTTCGGCCCAAAGAGGACGGCAAGTGCTGGCGGCCGTATGGCATATGACCGGAGGGCTTCTAGCCATTACCGCGCTGCTGCCGGTATACGGATGGTTCCCGCTGCCGTACGCCATCGTCTATTCGGCTGATCCTGAAGTCAGCGCCACCGGCGCGCGGCTGGCTGGCATGCTGCAGTATCCCAACACGTTCGGTGCCGTGATGGCGATGTTTCTGCTCGAGCGGCTGTTCGCGCTCGGCCCGCTGCTCCAGCGGCAGCCGGCCTCGGCCCCCGGCCGCGTGCTCCTCGGCAGCCTGCCGCTGCTGCCGTACGCCGCCGCGCTCCTCCTCAGCGAGTCGCGCGGCGCCTGGCTGGCGGCCAGCGCGGCATGCGCCGCCGGCCTGCTGGTGGAGCGGCGGCGCATGCTCGCGCCGCTCGTGCTCGCCGCCGCGCCCTTGGCCGGCGCGGCGCTGCTGTACCGCCAGCTGGCTGCGGCCAAGCTGGCGGCGGAGCCGTGGCCCGGCCTGCTTGCGCTGGCCGGGCTGTGGGCCGGCAGCTTGCTCGCCGGCCGATGGCTCGTGCGCCTGCGCGGCGAAGCCGCAGGCGCGTGGCGCCGCCGCCTGGGCACGGCGGCAGGCGGCGCGCTGCTGGCCGCCGCTCCCGCCGTCGTCTTCGGCACCGTGTGGGAGCGCATCGTGCACAAGTTCGGCACGATGTCCGCGCGCCAGGCGATGGTTCAAGACGCCTGGGCGCTGGTAAAGGATGCCCCCTGGATGGGCCAAGGGGGCGATACGTGGCGCTTGTCCTACCGCGCAGTCCAATCGTCCCCCTATGTCGGGAGCCAAATGCACAGCGGGTTCGTGGATGTGCTGCTGAATACGGGGCTGACCGGACTCGTCCTGCTGGCGTCCATACTGGCCGCCGCCGGACTGCTGATTCTCAAAAGGTGCCGCCGCCTGCTGCCTTCCTATATGGTGTTCCTTCTGCACGGCGCGGTTGATATTGATTGGAGCTACGGGATGATGTGGATGCTGTTTTTCTTGCTGGCGGCCCAGGCTGCGGCGGAGCCTTCCCCCGTAGGGAAGAAGACCGGCGTTCTTGCTTCACCGCCGGAGCGCATCCGGAGGCTCGTCCCTGTGCTGCTCTCCTTCTGGATTGTCATTGCTGTAGGGAGCTCCAGCCTGGCGTACCGCGGATATATAGGCCACGCCGAGCATATGCAGGCGCTGAGAAGCCGCGATAACCAAGCGGCAGCGGCCCGCCTCGCCTCATCGCTGCGGTGGAATCCGGCGGACTATTCGGCCGCCCTGGATTTGGCCGGGCTTGTCCCGCCGAAGGCCGCCGAGCCCATTCTCCGCCGCAGCCTCGCCTATACGCCGCATCATCCCGGCCTGCTGTGGGCTCTGGCCGACAATGCCAGCCGGCGGGGCGATGCGGGGGAGGCGATTTATTGGATCGGTGCTGCGCTCCGCCAGGATAAATACAATGCAGGGGAGCGTACGCGCAGCTTGGAGTGCCTGCTGCAGCTCGCGCGGGCCGAGTATACCGCCGGGCATGGAGCAGAGGCCCGGCGCATCGCCCGCTTTGGCTTCGGGCTGTATCACGATTATGCCCGCGCTGCGGAGGACACCCGGCTCCGGGTCATCCGCAATGACCGGGAGTTCGCCTTAACTATAGAGGCCAGGGAATGGGGAAGGCAGCTTGCGGCTTTGTCCGGCGGGAAGGCTCGCTGGGCGGCGGAATGAATAGTCAGCGGGAAGAAGGATGCTCCCTATTGGCCGCTTCCCACTTTGTGGTCACCGCCCTGCCTTCTCCTAGGCGTGCGTAGGGGCATTTCCTTGCGGTGCCGGAAGGGGGACAGCTGTATGAAGCCCGACTTGCCCCAATGTGCCCGTTGCCCCGATGGCTGCGCGTAGAGCTGACCAAGCATTACCCGCCGTAAGCGTCGCGGAAAGCGCCGCTAAGCCTGCCTGGATCCAGCTGCCACAATTCGGCTAGCTCCGGACAGACTTCTTTGTCCCACCAGTCGCACTGCACCTTGCGGTTGCTTCGATTTTCATGAATCCATAGGAGGTTGCCTACCACCTTGCGGTAGTACATGGCTTCCCCCTGTTTGACCAGATCTGCCGGAATATGCACCTTCATTCGCTTTATCGCCCGGTAGAGCTCGTTGCTGCATTTCCTGCGGATGCCGCGTGCCGTTGGCAGAGCGGCCTTTTTGTTTTGCGGGATCTGGGGCATCTGACTCACTCCTTTACCCACACCATATGCTGCCTTTTCCCGGGAAGACACCGGCCGGTGCAGATTGGGCATCAAGTAGAAGTCATGTCCATCCCTGTGCTAGAATAGCTTTGAAGTAGAAGAGTAGAACCATGGGGAAGTGGGGGCCGGCGTGCATTTAATATCGGATATCATTAATCAGTTATTTGACTGGATTCAAAGTCTGGGCTATTTCGGAATTATGCTGGGTCTGATGATCGAGGTCATCCCCAGCGAGATCGTGCTGGCGTACGGAGGGTTTCTGGTGTCGTCGGGCCATATTAACTATATCGGCGCGGTTGTTTTTGGAACGATCGGCGGCGTGATTGCGCAGCTCTTCATCTATTGGATCGGCCGCTACGGAGGACGCCCGGTGCTGGAGAAGTACGGGAAATACATTTTCATTCATAAAAAACATATCGATTACGCAGAGGAATGGTTCAACAAATACGGGACAGGCGTCATTTTCACCGCCCGGTTCATCCCGGTGGCAAGGCATGCCATTTCCATCCCTGCGGGTATCTCCCGGATGAATCTCGGGCGCTTTACGCTGCTGACCACCCTGGCTGTCATTCCTTGGTCCGCATTGTTTGTATACCTTGGATACCTGCTCGGGGACCAGTGGGAAAATATCGATGAGAAGGCGGCTCCATACATAACGCCGATTCTGCTCATTGCACTGGCACTGTTGATCGTGTATTTTCTGATTAAATGGATTAATAACAGAAGGAAGAGAGGCGTTCACTAATGGCTAAAAATGTGGCGGATTATTTGAATCGCGGGATTTCTCCCGAACAGTTCGTGAGCGGCATGCAGAAAAATCAGGAGGCTTTCAAGAACGGTTACGAGCAGTTTGCGTGGAGCGATGAAGGCGACAGGGAGTTTTTTGAAAGCCTGAAGTTTCGCGACGACCTCCGCGTACTGATCCTGGCCGCTGATTGGTGCGGTGACGTTGTACGCAACGTTCCGGTCGTATTCCGTGCGCTGGAAGCGGCGGAAATTCCGGTCGAGGTGTTTATTTTGGAAGAGAATTTTGATTTGATGGACCAGTATTTGACGATGGGCGGCCGGAGCGTGCCGGTGGTCATTTTTGCGGACACAGGCGGATACGTCTTGGGCACCTGGGGGCCGCGTCCGGCTCACGTTCAAAAGTTCATGGTCGAATTCAAACAGAACAATCCGGACCGGGAAGCTGCCGATTATCAGGACAACCTGGCGGTTACCCGCAAACAGATCGTCGAAGCCTACGGGGAAGGAACGGGGTTTCACGCCTCGATCATCAAAGAGCTGCGTGAACTGATTTCCGGATTTTGATCCTAGGCCATGCTGAATATTAGATCCTTTAGCCTCGGTCCGCTGGAAACCAATTGTTATGTCCTGACAGGCGACGATCCCGGCCGTGCCATCATCATTGATCCCGGGATGAATCCCGCTCCGCTGATCCGGCACATTGAGGGTCTCGAGATCGAAGCCATTCTGCTGACCCATGCCCATTTCGACCATATGGGCGGCGTCGACGAAGTCCGCAAGCTGACCAAGGCGCCGGTATATCTTCATGACCTGGAAAGCGAGTGGCTGGTGAATCCGAAGATGAACGGTTCCCAGAACTGGCCGCAGGTAACCCCGCCGCTGACGACCGATCCCGCGGAATACAGCCTGGAGGGTGGCCAGCAGCTGCAGTTGATCGGCCGCACGTTCACCGTTTACCATACGCCTGGACATTCGCCCGGAAGCGTAAGCTTCCTCTGCGGAAACGATCTCTTTTCCGGTGACGTCCTGTTCAAGCTTGGCGTTGGACGAACCGATTTGTACGGGGGAAGAGAAAGGGACCTGCTTGACTCCATTCAAAATACGCTGTTTACGTTTTCGGACGACGTGAAGGTGTATCCCGGCCATGGCCCCAAAACTTCGATTGGTTATGAGCGGGCGAACAATCCCTATGTCCGTTAAGGGTTGATTCGATAGGCAGTCAGCATTTCCGACAATTTCTGAGCAAATTTGTCTGGACAACCGGTTACAAGATTGATACAATGTGATTAATTTGATGAACCTTGTTACTTTCGCGAAGCACGCAAGCTGTGGCCCGATCCCGGTTTGCGTTCTTTTATTTTTTGCGGATTTTCATGTTCATGACACTTTATTTTTCTCCATATATATTTTTTCTTCAGCTTTCCATTTACATGTCTATGTTTTTTTAGTAGACTATACAGACAATGAAAGACATATACATCTAGGAGGTAGACGATGCTGCAATTAGGGGAGAAAATTGTAATCGTCGCGGACGCCTTTGAGCAGAACCTTCCTATTGGGGAATACGGTTATCTGATTGCCTATGACCGGAACCCGGATAATGCTTTTGATTACGTAATTCGGGTACCGAAGATTAATCGTAACTTTTTCGTGCCATCGAGTGATGTTGAGCCAGAAGAGTTGCTCATACAGCAAGAAGTTGAGATGACCACGCGGGAAGCGCTGATCGATTACGCCCTTGCGACATATAACGAGAAGCTGTTTCATCAGATTATGAACGGCGAGCTTGAGCAGGATGAGAAGGAAGAAGAGACTGCGCCTGAAGTGCTCTCCCAGGCGGAATTTATCAAACAGGTAAATCTCCGCGCCTGGATTTAGAGGAGTCGGCTTACGAGCCGGCTCTTTTTTGCGTTTCAATATGATTCCCTTTCATCCATTTCAACTTTTGACTTCTATAAATAGAACGATCCAAAACTTTAGTTCAATCTATATAGTAAGTGAAGTTAGCTTCGGAGACACGGCATCCTTTTTATCGTAAGAAAATTTCCGCTAAATGCGGTCTGGCTTCCTGGAATGTATACCGGACGTGTTTTCGGCCAAGGAATGGGATAGGGTACGTCCGGCAGACAATCGGCGAGTTCCAATTTGACCGGGTGCATTGAATCTTCCCCGGTTCTACAATATAATTAGAAACGTTATCCTGAGGCTTTAATCCTTTAAACACCAGCAGTCTGCAAGGGCATATCCATGCGTTTTGCGGCTATGGAGCCGCGAATTCCGGGCTGCTTCAGGACAAGATGCCTCGCTGAATCGGATCCGTATGGAATGCCGCAGGGATGCTTAGATAAGAAGGAACAAGGAGGAACCGCTGATGAGTATTACCAATCAAGACGTTCAGCATGTGGCCAAGCTGGCCCGGCTTAATTTCACACCGGAAGAAGAGCAGATGCTGACCGAGCAGCTGAACGCCATTTTACAATATGCCGAGAAATTGAATGAACTTGATACCGACGGTGTGGAGCCGACGACGCATGTGCTGCACCTCAGCAATGTGATGCGCGAGGATGAAGCGAAAGACAGTCTGCCGATCGAGAAGGTTATGGCCAACGCGCCTGAAGAGGAAGACGGACAATTTAAAGTGCCGGCTGTCTTGGATTAGCGGCTAATCATTGAAGGGAGGAGCATTCATTTGAGCCTGTTTAACCATACATTGCAAGAATTACATAACAAGCTGCACGCCAAGGAGCTGTCCGTGCAGGAGCTTGTTGACCAGTCATTTCAAGTCATCGCCGAGCGGGACGAACGCATCGGGGCCTTTTTGACGTTGAATGAGGAGGAGGCTCGGAACACAGCCCGCCGTCTCGACGACAAACTGGCGTCCGGTCAGCCGCGTGGTCTGCTCTTCGGCCTGCCTGCCGGAATTAAAGACAATATCGTGACGGAAGGCCTGCGCACGACCTGTGCCAGCCAGTTCCTGGCGAATTTTAATCCGGTCTACGACGCAACCGTGACGCGCAAGCTGCGTGAAGCGGATGCGGTTACGCTGGGCAAGCTGAATATGGACGAGTTCGCCATGGGCGGCTCGAACGAAAATTCCAGCTTCCGACCGGTCCGCAATCCGTGGGACCTGGACCGCGTGCCTGGCGGCTCCAGCGGTGGCTCGGCAGCGGCAGTGGCCGCCGGCGAAGCTTACTTTACGCTGGGATCGGACACCGGAGGATCGATCCGCCAGCCTGCATCCTACTGCGGCGTGGTCGGATTAAAGCCGACTTACGGCCTGGTTTCCCGCTTCGGGCTCGTAGCCTTCGCGTCCTCGCTGGACCAGATCGGCCCGTTGACCAAGAACGTAGAGGACTCCGCTTACGTTCTCCAGGCTATTGCCGGCCATGACCATATGGATTCGACATCGGCAAATGTCGATATACCGGACTATCTGAGCGCATTGACCGGAGATGTGCGCGGCCTGCGCATCGCGGTGCCGAAGGAGTATATGGGCGAAGGGGTCGACCCGGCCGTGAAAGAGAAAATTCTCGCCGCCTTGAAGGTGCTGGAAGATCTCGGAGCTGTGTGGGAAGAAGTGTCCCTGCCGCATACTGAATACGCAGTGGCAACGTATTATCTTCTCGCCTCGTCGGAGGCGTCTTCCAACCTCGCGCGTTTCGACGGCGTCCGCTACGGTACCCGTGCCGACCATGCGGGCAGCCTGATCGATTTGTACCACGAATCGAGAAGCAAGGGCTTCGGTCCGGAAGTCAAGCGCCGGATTATGCTCGGCACCTACGCGCTGAGCTCGGGTTACTATGACGCCTATTACTTGAAGGCTCAAAAAGCCCGTACGCTTATTAAGCAGGACTTCGACAACGTCTTTGAGAACTACGACATTATTATCGGTCCAACCGCACCGACGACCGCGTTCAAGCTGGGGTCCCAGGTGGATGATCCGCTGACGATGTATTTGAACGATATTTTGACCATTCCGGTCAGCCTCGCCGGCGTTCCCGCGATCAGCGTTCCTTGCGGACTGGCGGACGGGCTGCCGGTCGGCCTGCAGATCATCGGCAAAGCCTTTGACGAATCGACGGTGCTGCGCGTCGCCCACGCGTACGAGCAGAACACCGAACATCATAAGCTGCAGCCGAAGCTGTAATCTCAGGCGGGACCAGGAGGGAGCAAGAACAATATGTCATCAACCAAATACGAAACTGTCATTGGACTGGAAGTCCATGTCGAACTGCATACCAAGTCGAAAATTTTCTGCGGCTGCTCCACCGAATTCGGCGCGCCGCCCAACACGCATACATGCCCGATTTGCCTCGGGCATCCCGGCGTACTGCCCGTACTGAACCGCCAGGCTGTCGACTATGCGATGAAGGCAGCCATGGCGCTGAACTGTACGATCGCCGATGTGAGCAAATTCGACCGTAAAAACTACTTCTATCCCGATTCGCCCAAGGCTTATCAGATTTCCCAGTACGACCAGCCGATTGGCGAGAACGGCTGGATCGACATCGAAGTCGACGGCCAGACCAAACGGATCGGCATTACCCGCCTGCACCTGGAAGAAGATGCGGGCAAGCTGACGCACGTCGACGGAGGATATGCGTCACTGGTCGACTTTAACCGCGTCGGAACGCCGCTTGTCGAAATCGTGTCCGAACCTGACATTTCGTCGCCGGAAGAGGCGAGAGCCTACCTGGAGAAGCTCCGCGCGATCATGCAGTACTGCGAAGTTTCCGACGTGAAGATGGAGGAAGGCTCCATGCGCTGCGACGCGAATATCAGTATCCGTCCGGTGGGACAAAAGGAATTCGGCACCCGCGCCGAGCTGAAGAACATGAACTCCTTCCGCGGCGTTCAGCGGGGTCTGGAATACGAGGAGTACCGCCAGGCGGAAATCTTGGACGACGGCGGTAAAGTTGTGCAGGAGACGCGCCGCTGGGACGAGGCGGCCGGCAAGACGCTGTCGATGCGCAGCAAGGAAGAAGCGCATGACTACCGCTATTTCCCGGATCCCGACCTTGTCAGACTTCATATCGACGAAGCCTGGAAGGAGCGCATCCGCGCGACGATTCCTGAGCTTCCGGATGCCCGGCAGGCGCGTTATACTTCCGAATACGGCCTCCCGAGCTATGATGCGGGCGTCATTACGTCTTCGAAGCCGCTGGCGGACTTTTTCGAGGACAGCCTGAACTATACGAAGGATGCCAAAGCGGTTTCCAACTGGATTATGGGCGACCTCCTTGGATACTTGAACAGTACCGGCCTGGAACTGCCGGCCCTCAAAATTACCGGCCGCGGTCTCGGTGAAATGATCGGATTGATCGAGAAGGGCACGATCAGCAGCAAAATCGCCAAAACGGTATTCAAGGAAATGCTGGAATCCGGCAAGCTGCCACAGCAGATCGTCGAGGAAAAAGGGCTTGTGCAGATCAGCGACGAAGGCGCGATCAAAACGATCGTCGAGCAGGTTGTCGCGGCAAATCCGCAATCCGTAGAGGACTTCAAGGCGGGCAAGCAGAAAGCAATCGGCTTCCTGGTCGGCCAGGTGATGAAGGAGAGCAAGGGCAAAGCCAACCCTGCGCTTGTCAACAAGCTGCTGGCTGAAATATTAAGCCAATAAAAGCTTGAGCTTCCCTAGGGGCTTGTCCGTGTGACAAGCCCCTTTGATTTAGCATTCATTTTCATTTTCGCGCATGCGCTTGAGGTGGTTCCGAATATGATAAACAGACTGTTTCTGGATGACGAGGACATGGTCGATCAGATCTGGCGTCTGCAGCATATGGCTTACCGGCTGGAGGCGGAGCGGATCGGGTTTCGCGATATTCCGCCGCTGATGGATACCCATGAAACGATACGCAAGTGTAAAGAGGATTTTTACGGATGCTTAAATGAGGACGGAGAACTTATCGGAGCGGTAGCGACGGAGCAGGAAGCGCCGGATACGCTGACGATCAGCCGGATGATGGTTCATCCCGATCATTTTCGCAAGGGGATTGCGGGCAGCCTGATTCAGCACGTGCTGGATCTTCATCCGGATGTTCCCTTATTCATCGTGTCCACGGGAACCAAAAACACGCCGGCCGTGGCGCTGTACACCAAGTACGGCTTTGTTCCTTTTGACCGGTACGAGGTAGCCCCGGGCGTGGAACTGACGACCTTTCACAGAGCGTCCGATTCGTCACAATAAATACCTCAGCAGAATGGGAGAGGTTGACCCTTGCAGGATCCATGGTATATCGATAATGTGCATATTTTGCTGCGTTTGCTGCTGTCTATGCTGCTCGGCGGATTGGTCGGTCTGGAGCGGGAGCGGTCCAACCACGCGGCTGGACTCCGAACTCATATTTTAGTGTGCATGGGATCGGCGTTAATTATTATGCTGTCCATTTACGGCTTCTCCGAATTCGTTCACGAGGTGAACATCCGGATCGACCCTGCCCGTTTGGCATCGGCAGTCATTACGGGGATCGGATTCCTGGGCGCCGGAACGATTCTGTTTACCGGTAAATCCATTACCGGGTTAACGACGGCGGCTTCCGTGTGGGTCGTCGCTGCGGTCGGCTTGTCTGTCGGCGCCGGGTTTTATTTCGCGTCCGTCGCTGCCACGCTGCTTATATTACTGACGCTCGTCGTGTTTAATAAGCTGGAGCAGCGTTATATCAAAGGGAGCAAGCTCCACCTGTTCACTTTCCACGCCGTTTCGGTTCCGGGGCTGCTTGAATCGATCTCGGAATTGGTGCAGGCGGAAGGCATCGCCGTGAAAAAATTGATGATCAATGAACGGAGTGCGGCCTCGCCTTTTGAGCTGGAGCCCCCCTCCACCACGCTTGAGATATCGATGCACGTCCTGATCAAGCAGTCCTTTGATCCGCTGCATCTGGCTTCGCAAATCCGGAAGCTGGAAGGAATTACACTGGTGTCCCTAGACTGATGAAAACGCCGAAAGCTCCCGGGAAACCGGGGGTTTTTGCTTTGACCGGCCGGGTAATCCAGATATTGACCTGTTAATCAAGGGACAGAATAGGGTACTATCAGAAAAAAGGACTCGGCCAAAACCATTTGATGAAAGGAGCTGCAAGCATGCATTCTGCCGGACGTCACTCAACAAATTCAGCGGACGAACCGCAGAAAGGTAAGCGCCGTTTACGCATCAATTCCAAGGCGGAGCGGGGAGTCCGAAAGCGCCGGCTGTATTCCCGCAAGCGCAAATTTACCGCAGGGCTTCTTGCAGCGATTTGTCCGGGACTCGGCCATATTTATCTGGGATTGTACCGTAAAGGAATTTCTCTTATATTCGCGCTGATGCTGGACGCGTCGGCGCTGCTCTATTTTTCCTCCATCGGAATGCAGATCAACGTTCCCTTGCTTATTTTGCTCGCGCTTTTATTTCCTGTCGCTTACTTTTACAGCGTATATGACGTGCTTCAAGCCGCGGATTATGTGATTTATCACCGGAGAAGGGCTAGGCTTGAGATGACGGATGAAGAGGAGACGGAACGGGCGCATCCGTTTGCTTTGGAGCGCAGCATCGCTTTCGGCGTATATCTGGTTGCCGGCGGGCTGCTGATGATCGCCTTTTATCAGAAGCCCAAATGGCTTGGTACTTTTATTGAACAGTACGGACAAACCGCTGCTGCGGTCGTGTTGATCGTTCTTGGTTTGTTTTTCGGGCTCCGGGAGACGCTCCTGTTTATAAACCAAAGACGTGGAAGATGAACCGCTGCGCCACAGCCCGATCTAGGGCCGTGATGCAGCGTGGAAAGAGGTGATCGACAACGTGAACCGAAAACCCAAATTACGGGTGGGGCGATTTACTGCCGTGCTGCTGCTGGTCGTGACCGGCGCACTGCTGTTGACGGACGCGGTTCAAGGTACCGAATACATGCTGCTCCTGTTGAAGTGGTGGCCGCTGCTGGCCGTCCTTTGGGGTGCCGAATATATCGTACTGTATTGGTTTATACGCAAATCGCATACACCCGGCTGGGGGCGTTTCCGCCTGGATATCCGGGGAATGCTGGTTGCCGTATTGCTGTCGGCTGCCGTGTTTGTCGTCACCGAACAGAGCCACTATCTGCACTTGTGGAATAAGGTCAGCCTGAATTTGACAGCGGCTGGCGTAGACTACAGCGAGGCGAAGGGGAAGCGCTTTGAGAAGGAGCCGATTTCGGTTCCTGTCGCCTTCGAGACCCAAGCGGTAAACGTTGACAATATTAACGGCGATATTTTGCTGCAGCGGGGTCCGGTGGACGACATTCGGGTGGATACTGAGATGTGGGTGGATCAGATTACGGGGCCGGAAGCGGATGTGATTGGGCAGGAATCCACGGTCGACGTCAGCGACGGAGGCACCGTTACGATCCAAACCAAAGGCAAGGCTTACGGGCAATCCGGCAAAAGGCAGCCGCGGATGAACCTGACCATTACGCTGCCGGAAGACCGCCGCTTTAATTTTTCCATCCGGACGATGAACGGCGGTATTACCTTGAATAATGTAGAGGCCATTGAGCAAATTACGCTGGAAAGTGCAAATGGCGAACTCAAGCTGAACCACATTCTTGGGCAGGTTAAAGGGAAAACGCTGAATGGGGCCGTTCAGGCCGCGAACGTTACCGGTTCGGTCGATCTCACGACCAATCGGGGGAATATGGAAGCGATCGATGTTTCCGATTCCGTTGCATTGACATCCCAGGTCGGGAATCTGTCGGTCGTTCGGGCCCAGGGAAAAATCAATGTAAGCACCAAGAACGGCAACATCTATGTGGATGATATCAAATCGGATTTTGCGGCAGAGTCGCTTAACGGCGATATTACCGCAAGATCAAACTTCGTCGGTGGTAACTGGGACATCTACAGCGCTGTCGGGGAGCTGATCCTTGATCTGCCTGAGGAGGGCAGCTACGCCATTGACGGAACGATCAGCTACGGCGATATTCATAGCATGTTCCCCGAGTTTGTCGTGGATAAGAAGAGCATTACCGGCGAGATCGGGACCGGTGATTATACAATCCATGTCGAAGGCAACAGTGAACTGAATGTGAATAAATATTAAAACAGGATGAACATGGAAGCCTTGACGACTTCTGTGGGGCGGGGTCCGTTGACAATGCTCAACAGATAAACGTACAATAAAGTTATTAACGACTATGTAAAAACTTTAAGGCGGTGGGAATCATGTCTACGCGAGTCCAACATGCACTAGATCAACTGAAGTCAACCGGTGTTCGGATTACGCCCCAACGTCATGCGATTTTGGCCTATTTGATGGAGTCCATGAACCATCCGACGGCGGATGAGATATACCGCGCGCTCGAGCCTAAGTTTCCGAGCATGAGCGTCGCGACCGTATATAACAATTTGAAGATGTTTATGGAAGCGGGAATGGTCCATGAGCTGACCTATGGAGATAATTCGAGCCGGTTTGATGCCAACGTATCGGATCACTTCCACGTGATCTGCGAGAAATGCGGCAAAATTGAAGATTTCATGTATCCTTCCCTGAAGGATGTAGAACATGCAGCGGAACAGAGCACTGGATTCAAGGTCAAGGACTTGAGGATGGAGCTATATGGGATATGCAGTTCTTGCAAAGAACAATGATTTTTGAAACGTGCGGACTCCTGCAAAGGATTCTTCACGTTTTTTTTTCAGACAGAACTTTCCGATCATCCGCAACATACCGGAAGGCAAGAATTAAATAAAATGACGGAGGATTAGCGAGTGAACAGAAGAAGACGCAGACGCCGCCCCTCAGCGGGGAGGCGCTTTACGATATTCCTGGGCCTGTGCCTGATCATTGCCGGGGCCTATCTGACGGTGACCGAAATTCTACCGAATCCTTTGCATGAAAAACCGGATTGGCGCGGCATGGACAAGCCTATTTTCGTGGAAGGGAAGCTTCAGGCAGAACCTGCCGAAGGAGCCGGTGAACAGTTGATGCTTCCGCTGCCGGTACTGCAGAAGGTGCTGGATCCGACGATTCGATATGAATCAGGGACCCAGTCCGTCATTTTGACGACGCCAGTGCGGGTCATGCGGCTGCAGACGGGACAGAAGAAGGCGCAGCTGAACAACAAGCCGGTTGAGCTCCGTTTTGCTCCGGAGGAAAAGGACGGCGTGCTGTACATGCCGATTCAGCCGCTTAAGGAACTGTACGGGGTTAACATTCATGAGGATACGGCTACGGGAGCCGTCATTTTGATGAAAGCCGGAGATACCATACAAATGGGGGCGGCCAAAGGCCAACCCGACGATAAGGTGAAGCTCCGCAAGGAAGATTCCATCCATTCGCCGATTTTAGCTGACATGAAAGGCGGTACCGCGCTGCGGATTTGGGGCTCGGAGGGTTCCTGGTATTTTGCCCAGATGGATAACGGGTACAGTGGGTATGTGAGCAAGGATGAGGTCTTACTTGGAGACAAAAAGACGATCGAAATTCCGCCTCAACCGCCAACCCGGGCGGAGCGCAGCTGGAAAGGCAAACCCGTCAACCTGGCGTGGGAAGCCGTTTACCAGAACAAACCCGATCCGGCCGTATTGGACGGACTGGACGGTGTCAACGTCGTCAGCCCGACCTGGTTCAGTATTATCGACGGCAAGGGGAACGTCCGCAGCAATGCGGACATGGCCTATGTGAACAAAGCCCACGCGCGCAAAATGGAGGTATGGGGGCTGATCAATAACAGCTTCGATGCCGACATTACCACGAGCGCGATGGCCACTTATGAAACGCGGCTTAATACGATTAGCCAGCTGCTGGAGCTGGCACAGATGTATCATCTGGACGGAATCAACATCGATTTCGAAAATGTAAAAACGAAGGATGGCCCCAATATTACGCAGTTTGTACGTGAATTAAAGCCGCTGGCGCAGGATCGAGGCTTGATCTTGTCGGTGGATGTCACGCCGAAATCCAGCAGCGAGCTGTGGTCCAAATTTCTGGACCGGAGTGCACTGGGCGAAGCCGCGGATTTTATTATTCTGATGGCTTACGATGAGCATTGGGCATCAAGTCCGGAAGCCGGCTCGGTTTCTTCCCTCCCATGGGCAGAGGCGTCTGCCCGGAAGATCCTGGATGAAGACGATGTGCCGCCGCGGAAATTGATCCTGGCCGTGCCGCTATATACGCGGATCTGGTCGGAAGCGAGCAAGAACGGAAAAGTGGAGGTGTCCTCCAAAGCGGTCGGCATGAAGACCGTCAAAGATATTTTGGCCGAAAAGAAGCTGAAGCCGAAATACCTGGAAGATGTGAAGCAGCACTATGTGGAGTATAAGGAAGACGGAGTCCTGAAAAAAATATGGATTGAGGACGCGGTGTCCCTGCAGGCTAGAGTGGACTTGGCGAAGTCGCTCAAATTGGGCGGCGTGGCGGCCTGGACGCGAAGCTTCGGGACGGAAGATGCCTGGAAAGTGTTAAAAGGAATACGGCAGTAATTAACTTTATTGAATCAGCACTTATACTTTATGTAATAAAAAACCGGTACAGCCTGTGATCAGGTCGTACCGGTTTTTTGTATTTTTAATGATGATGCGGCGTTGCTTGGGCTCCCTGGCCCTGCTGAGCGTGCAGCTCTTCGGGAGTGGTATTGGCCTGGTTGGGATCCAGCGTCAGGATCGTGCGGCAGAACATGCAGCGGTCGGTTTTTCCGAGCATTTTGGTCAATTTGTGACATTCCGGACATTCGAGCTGCAGCGCGCTGGTCGACAGCATGCCGGCCCAGAAATATATTCCGAGGCTGCCCATCATGGAAATCAGGCCAATCACGAGACCGATGGCTGCGAACACCTTACCGGCATGTCCCCAGAATACGATACCGGCCGTCCCCAGAACCATCAGACCCATACCCAGCATCGTCAGCAGCAGGCCCCAAAGACGGAAAGCATTAATTTTCGCTTGATTGAAAATCATGAATCTTTAGCTCCTATCATCAAATTTGTTGTATTTACAAAAAGAAGGAACTGACATGGACATGTAGAAGTATATTATAACTGAATTGGCTCATTTTCGCCAAGGAATGCATGGAGGGAGACGTGAATTTGTCCAATTTGTCCTTTTTTTATGGAGAGTCGGTTTATGTCGATGCCATGGGAACTATTATTTTCCGCCAAGAGGGTCATAAATTTGATGGATCGCTGCTTCATGACTTTGATCTTATAATACTAATCGTACATGAACAAGAAGATAAGCCATTAATCGTGGAACATACGATGGCAGGGGAACTGCGCTGCCAGGTGCTGCATGTCAATTTGGGCTCGCTTCGGCGTTGGCTGGTGGCCGGCGAGAAGGGGGACCTGGTGAAATGTTTTATGGAGGGAGAGATCGTTCACGATCCGTATGCCCGGCTGGCCCAGCTCCGCCAAGATTTCATTGAATTCAGGCAGCCGCTGAGAGACCGGAAGATGCTGTACGAATTTTCCCACTTTCTGTGGATGTACGTCGAAGCCAAACGCTATATACAGGAAGGCTTTTACACAGATGCTTACCACAGTGTTCTGAATTCGCTGAAGCATTGGGCCAAGATCGAGCTGATCGAGCAGAAGGTCCTCCCGGAGAAAGCCGTATGGGAGCAGGTGCGCGGACTTAACACAGCCATTCATAAATTGTATGAAGAATTAACTCAGAGTACGGAAACGCTCGCTCAACGCGTCGAGCTTGTCATGCTTGCCTGTGAGTTTTCAGTCATGTCGAAAATGGCCGAGTGCACGGTACTGCTGCTGAATATCCTGAGAAGCCGGCCGAAGCCATGGAGCGTGGAAGAGCTGGTTCATCATCCCGAACTCGATATGATCAGCAACAAGTTGCCGCTGGTACTGCGGACGCTGGTTAACCGGTCTTTGGTACGCGAAACGGCGGTCTGGAGCGAAGGGGCGTCTTACGGTAATCAGGGGATACGCTATTCCGCCGAGTAACTGTTTTAACAAGTGTATATATGAAGGTTCGGAAGAGAGGGGATGGTCCCTCTTTTTTTGTTACCCTAAGGCAAAGAAGAGTGGCGAAGACAATGGCAGTTAGCGTTCGTGAAATGCAGGTTCACCGTGTATCCCATGAAATCCTTCTCCTGGGGTATAGTTAGACGAAGATTGGGGAATTTTGAAAAGACATGCGGATTTTAAAAGGTGGTTGACTCCATTATTGTTTATGTGTTAAATTATATTTCGCCCCATTCAATGACGGTTTCCTTGAAACCTGATAATTCGACAAGATTTTAGAAGAAATTAAAAAAAGCTTGACGAAAAGCTGGGCAATATGATATATTATAAAAGTCGCCGCTGAAACACAGCGATGACAACAAAACGAAGTTTGATCTTTGAAAACTGAACAACGAGTGAGTATAAACGCGAAGGTCTTATGACCGGAGCGAATGGAGATTAAATCAATCTCGTCAGATTCAAAATGAGCTACAAACTTTCTTGGAGAGTTTGATCCTGGCTCAGGAC
>NZ_JACHXJ010000010.1 GCF_014192015.1 Paenibacillus rhizosphaerae
CGCCGATGGTACTTGGACCGAAGGGTCCTGGGAGAGTAGGACGTTGCCAAGCGAAGGACCACTGTTGATGTATATCAACGGTGGTTTTTTTGTTTTTAATAATGTGTATAAGAGGAAATGGGTTATTAAATACAAATCCTGTCGTATTCATTAACAAGAAGGAAGGAATTTTTTATCTATAGAATGAATCCTGTAAACTTAGACAGCATCATAAATTGTCCGTAGGGATGCCCTGAGATAACATAGGATCGGGATGGACCTAATAAGGGTTTATGAATCTTTTGTCATCAGGAGAGATTCAAGATACCGCAGTTGCATACCGATATTATGCATAATGTTTGTATACTCTCTAAACGAAGTAACATTTTTGTTACCGACAGCGAAGAAGTAGTCAGTATAATATGTATGTACATGTTTGGGGGTGCCTAAGGAAACTGAATAATTATTACTTTTACGATATAAGGAGGACATACATGCTCAATAAACCGTGGCTGCATGCTCTTCTTGTGTTTGGAGTCGTCTGTTTGCTGCTTACCGGCTGTATGAAAAGCGAGCCCTCGTGGACGTCCTTTGAAGGAGCTGCGAACGATAAAACTTTTCCGGTACCGAAGGAAGCAAACCGTACCGATCGGACATCCGGTAATTCTAAATTAGACTATGTACGCTACTCGATGAAAGGTCTCAAGGAAGATGATCAGATTCCGGAAGCTTACTTGAATAAGATTAAAGAGTGGGGCTGGAAGGAAAAAACGGAGGAGGCCGAAGGGAGCTCGCACGTTTTTGAGAAGCAAAGTCGGGTAATTAATTTAACCATTCATAATGATTATTTTACGGTGACCGTTTTAACCAAGGGAAAGGCGACAGTCGAAAGTGTGGATACCGATTTATAGTGACCTGCATCTAAGGATGCAGGTTTTTTAATTGTGCGTAACCAGCCGGAGGCCCCTCTAATCTAGAGGGACCTTAAGTTAATCATGATGATGAAGACGATAAAGAGCAGCTATTGCTGATAATAGGAGATGTCCTGCGCGTTAAGTTTAATCATTCCGTCTTTACGCAGGGTCATTAAGTGAAGAAAGGCATAATATTGCGGAAGCAGGAACCAGAGGTGCCAGAACAGCAAGGACAGCGTAAAGGGAACCGGTGACCCAAACATGATTACAGCCAAGAGGAGCAAGCCCAATCCGGTGATATAGGTATAGACTGTCCGAAACAAGCGATAGCTGATATGTTGATCGGTGATATATCCGAGCCAAGGCAGGCGCAGGGAAAATTTCCATCGTTTACGAAATGGAGTTCCTGATAAGAGCAGAACCGATCGGGAAATGACATAATGAATCCAGAGCATAACCGGTGCGGCAAGAACAAAATAGAAGCAGCTGGTCCAGGAAATGAAGATCATGAATGAAATCACCGCGATGTAGGGAAGAAGCAAATATAGACGCACAAGCAGCCGGGAAACCGGTATTTTTTTAATGAGTTTATAGTGGTAAAAGGTTGCGTTAACGTGATTCTCATCCGGCATGGAGAACGCTCCACCTCCTAGAGGTTTTAATTCATATATCGGCTGATTGGAAGACTTTTTTTAAAATTCCTGTACAGACACTCGCGGGGATCAAGGGGAATATGTATGTAAGGAATCAAAGGGGGATATGAAACCACTATGAAAAGGTTTAAAATAATAGAAAATGAGTCATACTTGATAGTAATTAATGAAATAAGGTGGGATGGTTGATGGAAAATCAAACCGAACACGTCTGTATTATTTGCGGGCAAGTCAAAGAAGAAGGAATCACCATTATATCACAATTCATTTGCGAAGAGTGCGAATGTGAAATGGTGCATACAAATGCCGAAGACGCCAAATACCATTATTTTATCCATCAGATGAGACAAATCAATTTACAGACCAACGCGTAAGCAGGTATTTTGTACAGGGGACAGCGGTAAGCTGTCCCTTTTTTGCTTAGGAAAATACGGCCTACCACTCCGATCGTAGTCGATGGACATTCTTCTTAATGATATAGCAACGTATAAGCTGCGGAAAATCTGAACGCCAATGTATCGCAAGGGAAACTATTGATACAAGTGTTCTGGCTGCTTTAAACGTAAACTCGATAGATGTTTCTGTTTATGCTGTTTGTATAAATTGTACGTTTAGATGAGCAAATCACCCTCTATTTGTTGTGACTTTATTTGTTGACCGTTAGCCGGATGATTCAATTTACGATAAAATAGGGTAGAGATTGAAACCGGAAGGAATTATTGCTGGGGATGAAAAAGCAACATGTGAATAAGAACCGAGCACCTGTATATGAGATGATGCAGGAGATGAAAGATAAGGCCAATTTTTCATTTCATGTGCCTGGACATAAAAGGGGACAAGCCTATACCGAAACCGGGGGGGCTGGATTTCTGCAGGATGTTATGCGGGCAGATCTGACCGAAATCACTGGAACGGACGATCTACATCACCCGGAGGGCGTTATCCGGGAGGCGCAAGCATTGGCGGCGGATTGTTTTGGAGCCGAGGAGAGCTTTTTCCTGGTCGGCGGGAGTACATCCGGAAATATAGCGCTGATTCTGACGGTCTGCAGCAAGCCGGGAGATCTGCTGATTGTCCAGCGGAATGTCCATAAATCGGTGATCCATGGACTGATGCTGGCGGGGGCGAAGGCGGTCTTTATCCAGCCGGAGCCCGATCCGGTCAGCGGACTGGCAGTGGCCCCGTCCGCAGAGACCGTCACCGCCGCCCTGGCCGCCTATCCGCAGGCCAAGGGCGTGCTGGTCACCATGCCGAACTATTACGGCATGGGCAGCGATTTGGCGCCGCTTGCGGAGGCGTGCCACCAGCACGGGGTACCGCTGCTGGTGGACGAGGCGCACGGCGCCCATTACGGGCAGCACACGCGGCTGCCCGGCAGTGCCTTGGCCAGCGGAGCAGACGGCGTCGTCCAGTCGACGCACAAAATGCTGGCCGCGCTCACCATGGGAGCCATGCTGCACGTCCAGGGGCCGCGGATTGACCGCGGCCTGCTCCGTCAGCGGCTCGCCATGGTGCAGAGCTCGAGCCCATCGTACCCGATTATGGGCTCGCTGGACCTGGCCCGGCGCCTGCTGCATGTGCAGGGCGCCGGCGCCTTCACGGCGGGACTCGCCGCCGTGGACGCCCTGGAGCGCGGCCTGGCGGAGTTGCCGCGCTTCAAGCTGCTGCACCCGCAGGGGCAGCAGCCCCAAGACGCCGCCGGCGCCGCATCGGCGGGCAGCACTGCGCAGGCGGCTCTTCCTCGCCCCGCAGCCGCATACACCACGCAGGACCCCTTCAAGGTCGTCATGTATGACGACACCGGCGTCCTGAGCGGCTATGAGCTCCAGGAGCGGCTTGAGGCGTATGGCTGCGTACCGGAGATGAGCGATGACCGATACGTTGTCCTGGTGTACAGCTTGGGGTCCACCGAGGAAGACACCCGTCACCTTCTGGATGCCCTCCGGCATATAACTGTAGAGAAGGCGGACGCCCAGAAATCAGCAGACGCCCCACCTGCAGCTGAAAGCCGCCATTCAGTTCAAGAGGGGACGGAAGAAGATTTACGTTTAACGGGAGCGTCCAGCCTGCCCAAGACGCAAGGCAGCCCTGCTGAATTTTCCACGTGGAACATTTTAGCCCAGGCCGTCATATCAGAGCCCATTCCATTTGGACTGCAGCCCATACCTTCTGAAGATACCGAGACGGTTCCTCTTCACGCTTGCGCGGACAGAACCGCTGCGGAAATGATTATTCCGTATCCACCGGGAATCCCGCTCTTGTATCCGGGAGAGCGAATTACCAAAGATACGGCAGCAAGGCTCCGCGTCCTGTCCGATGCGGGAGCGAAGTGCCAGGGGGCTGCAGATCCGAATCTACGAACCATTATCGTCTATAAGAAAAACAGAAAGCAGGGAAGCCAATTATGACTGGTCCAGGAGCATTTATTACGCTGGAAGGAGGCGAAGGGTCCGGTAAAACAACCGTGATCGGAAAAATTGGGGAACACTTTGACCGGCTCGCTATTCCCTATATGATGACCCGAGAGCCGGGAGGCATTGAGATCGCTGAGAAGATTCGGGAGATTATATTGAATCCGTCCCATACGGCCATGGATGCCCGAACCGAGGCGCTTCTGTACGCCGCTTCAAGAAGACAGCATCTTGCCGAGAAGGTGGAGCCTGCCCTGCAGAAAGGCCTCACGGTAATCTGCGACCGATTCGTCGACAGCAGCCTGGCTTATCAAGGGTATGCCCGGGGACTCGGTATGGATGAAGTGTGGGCCATTAATCAATTCGCCATTCATGACCGGATGCCGGATCTCACTTTTTATTTGGATATCGAGCCGGAGACCGGTCTGCAGAGGATTGCGGCAAATCAGGGGCGTGAGGTCAATCGCCTGGATCTCGAGGGTTTAGCTTTTCATGAGAAGGTACGGGAAGGTTATCATATCATCGCATCCCGTTTTCCGGAGCGCATCGTCGTTATTGATGCCTCCAAAGAGCCGTCTGCCGTGGAGCAGGATATCATCCGTGTGCTTCAGGAGCGATTTTAAAGGATTTTTGAGGATCTTTGTCAAATAAGTACAGTAGCAGCCTGCAGCTATATAGAATGAACTAAATCAATGATGCTCTATTGCGGACATCGATGTTATCTAAAAAGATTATTACATCTTACTTTGGTTCAATCTATATGGATGGGCAGGTCTAAATAAGCGAGGAGGGAATGCAAGATGAAACTGATCGTTGCGATTGTACAGGATAAGGACAGCAACCGTTTGTCGGCAGGGCTGGTCAAGGCGAACTTCCGGGCGACGAAACTGGCGAGTACTGGCGGGTTCTTGCGGGCAGGTAACACCACATTTATGATCGGGGTGGATGACAGCCAGGTTGAAGCCGTGATGAACGTCATCCGCAGCAGCTGTAAAGTTCGGGAACAGCTCGTCACTCCCGTAACCCCGATGAGCGGTACGACCGATTCATATTTGCCGCTCCCCGTAGAGGTTCAGGTCGGCGGTGCCACCGTGTTCGTTCTGCCGGTTGACCGTTTCGAACATTTTTAAGGCAGGAGATTCCCATTGAAGATTAATCCGGGGTTCAGACCCCTAAAGAGCGATTTGCAGATCAACGAGGGCAATGCGAAGCAGGTTCGGCCCAAATCGTTTTCCGATATCATGCAGCAGCACGGCGAGAAAGTTTCGCAGGAGGAGCTTGATCGCCGGTTTAAAGAGATTCAGATGCAGGGAGACCGCCTTGCCAGATCGATGACGATTCGTGAGTTGAAAGCCTACCGTATGCTGGTCAAACGGTTTCTGGAGGATACGGTCCGCCGTGGAGTCCGGATGAAGGAAGCGCGTGGCTGGGACCGCAGAGGCCGGAGCAAGCGCTACAATTTAATTGATGAAATCGACTCAGCCCTTTTGGGACTGGCCGACGATATGCTGGAGAGCGAACAGGGGAAAATCGAACTGCTGCAGCGTATTGGGGAAATCCGCGGCATGCTGATCAATCTGATGTTCTGATAGATTAGTAGAAATAGGAATAGGTAAAGCCCTTCGTACATGATAAACTATAGATAAATGAAGAATGCCATACTGTAACATCGATGCGCCGGCCAGGCGATCCGTCTTCCGGTCCATCGATATTGGGAAGAGAGGAAATATGTCTTTTGCAGATATTGCGGGTCAGGATGCGGCAAAGCAAATGCTGCAAAACGCCCTTCGCCGAAACTCCGTCAGCCATGCTTATATATTCAGCGGTCCAGCGGGGAGCGGGCAGATGAAGACGGCCCGGACGTTTGCCCAAGCGCTCTTCTGCACCACGCTTGAGGACGACGCCTGCGGACAATGCCTCGAATGCCGCAAAGTGGAACATGGCAATCACCCCGATCTTCATCTTCTTGCTCCGGATGGATCGTCTATCAAAATTGACCAGATCCGCGACTTACAGCGGGTCTTTTCCTATCGCTCGGAATCTAAGAATCCGAAGGTATATATTATCGATCAGGCCGATACGATGACCGTTCAGGCGGCCAACAGCCTGCTGAAATTTCTGGAGGAGCCGCCCATTCCGGCCGTGGCGATTTTGATTACGGAGAATGGACAGGCTCTGCTCCCGACCATTCAGTCGCGGGCGCAGCTGGTACCTTTTACCCCGCTCAACCCCGGGCTGATGCTGCAGACGCTGGTGGAAGGGGGTTATCCTTCTCCGCTTGCCAGATGCGCTGTTCACCTATCATCGGGACTGGACGGATGCCGTGAGCTGATGGAGCAGAATTGGTTTGCAGAAATTAGAAACGTAGTGTTACAATTAGGGAAGGAAGCTCTAGGCCGCGGCAGCTCCGCTCTGGTGACCGCAGGGCAGAAGGTGTTCAAAGCCGGGTTATCCGATCACTTGGATACACTGCTTAATTTGTTTCATTTGTGGTTCAAAGATATGCTTCACGTCCAGTACGGTAAGCACGAAAGTATCGTTTTTATAGATCAGTTGGACTTTTTGTCTACACATGCTTTAACCCGCAGCACGGCACAATGGGTTTCCTATATGGATTTAGCCGCAGAATGCAGGAAGAAATTGCGCTACAATGTGAATAGCCAACTCTGTCTTGAACAGTTTTTAATCGGTTTGGAAGGATAGCTTCAAGGCTAGCCAATGGTCTCTGGCATATAAGGGGGTTAGTTTTTGTACAGTGTAGTGGGTGTCCGCTTCAAAAAGGCGGGCAAAATTTATTACTTCGATCCGCTCGATTTCCCGATTGAGAAGGATAACAGCGTTATTGTCGAAACGGCGCGCGGTATCGAATATGGCAAGGTTGTCGTTGGAAAAAAAGAGGTGCAGGAATCCGATGTGGTCCTCCCGTTGAAGAAGGTTATCCGGATTGCCGGTGATTCCGACGCACGGGTTGTGGAAGAGAACAAGCAGGCCGCCAAGGATGCTTTTGCCACCTGTTTAAATAAAATCCGCGATCACGGCCTCAAGATGAAGCTGGTGGATGTGGAATTTACGTTTGACCGTAATAAAATTATATTTTATTTTACGGCTGAGGGAAGAGTGGATTTTCGCGAGCTCGTCAAGGATCTGGCCGGTATTTTCCGGACGCGGATCGAGCTTAGACAAATTGGTGTGCGTGACGAAGCCAAGATGCTGGGCGGTATTGGCCCATGCGGTCGCATCCTTTGCTGTTCGTCCTGGCTCGGCGATTTCGAGCCCGTATCCATCAAGATGGCTAAAGACCAGAGCCTGTCGCTGAATCCGACCAAAATCTCCGGCTTGTGCGGAAGACTCATGTGCTGTCTGAAATTTGAGCATGATAATTATGAAAGTGTGAAGGAAGAGCTGCCATCAGTAGGCAAAATCGTCATCACATCGTTGGGAGAAGGCAAAGTGGTCGGTATCAATGCCGGCAGCCGAAGCGTCCATGTCCAGCTGTTTGAAATCAGCAAGGTCAAGGAACTGCCATTGGATGATGTTGTCATCAAGTAAACCGTAGAGGTTACTTTCGGGGTGGAAACTTGGAAAAGAAAAATATTTTTGCACACATTCAAGAGATGGAAACACAAATGGAGCAGGTTCACAGTGATCTGGGTGAAATGAAGCTTCTCATCAAAGAGCTGCTGGAGGAAAACAACCGCCTGAGCCTGGAGAATGAGCAGCTGCGTAAAATATTAAAAGGAGCCATACCGGAGGAAGGATCCCCGCTGCCACAACCGGCCCATGCCACAGCAGAGCATGAGCATGAGATCGAGGACGTGGTGGGGGAAGGATACGACAACCTCGCGAGGCTGTATCATGAAGGTTTCCATATATGCAACGTCTATTATGGACATTTGCGCACAGAAGGCGATTGCCTTTTCTGCCTGTCTTTTCTGAATAAATGAAGCCGTAGGATAACTCCCTACGGTTTTTTTTCAATGTTTTTATGGTTTACAATGGTTTTATGTAAAAGTCCAAGGAATGTTACCCTATGCTGCAGAGAAGGAAAATGAAGAATGAAAATCGATAAATCACAGGTAAGCCTGCGGCCGACGGAACGTCTCGACGATCTGCTGACGCATGATTTGCATATTATCCAAAGCGATGAAGTATTCAGCTTTTCCATGGATGCGGTGCTTCTGGCACGTTTCGCGGGGATTCCGGCCAAGGGGAGAGTGCTAGACCTGTGTACGGGTAACGGCGTCATTCCGATGCTGCTCACCACCCGTACAGCGGCAGCTATAGAAGGTATTGAAATTCAGTCCCGTCTGGCGGACATGGCTCGGCGGAGCGTGGAGCTGAACGGCTTGAATGACCGGGTTCTCATCCGCGAAGGCGATCTGCGGGAGCTGCACAAGGAGACCGGGCATGGTGTATATGACGCCATTACGGTGAATCCGCCCTATATGCCGCTGAACGGCAGCGATATCAAGCTGAACCCTCACCAGGCAATCGCGCGCCATGAAATCAGCTGCACCTTGGAAGAGGTCATTCAGACCTGCTTCAGGCTGGTCAAGCCCGGGGGAAAGGTCAGCATGGTCCATAAGCCGCAGCGGCTTGCAGACATTATATCGCTGATGCGGCAGCATCGGCTGGAGCCGAAGCGGATTCGATTCGTTCATCCTAGGGCCCATTTAGAGGCGAATATGGTGCTCATCGAGGCGATGAGGGAGGGCAAGCCGGAGGTGCGGTTGCTGCCGCCGCTCATTGTATATAATGAGAATAACAGCTATTGCCCGGAAATTCTGGATATTTATTACGGAGCTAAAGAGGGAAAAGAATGAGTCTGAGCATACAAAGCAGTTTTCAGGAAAAAGAAGAGGGCGCGCCGGGTTCATTATACCTGGTGGCCACGCCTATCGGCAACTTGGAGGATATGACGTTTCGGGCGGTGAACACGCTAAATTCCTGCGACATCATCGCCGCAGAGGATACCAGGCAGACGCGCAAGCTGCTCACCCATTTTGACATTTCCCCGTCTATGCTGTTCAGCTATCATGAGCATAATAAGGCGGCAAGCGGACCCGAATTAATACGCTATATAATAGAAGGAAAAAATTTGGCTCTCGTCAGTGACGCAGGTCTGCCAGCGATCTCCGACCCCGGGGCTGACCTCGTCCAGCTGGCGTTGGAACACGGGATTTCCGTTATTCCGGTCCCGGGTGCCAATGCTGCATTGTCCTCCCTGATCGTGTCGGGACTTCCGACCGAGCGCTTTACGTTTATCGGTTTTCTTCCCCGGGAACGCAAAGAGATTCAAGCGGTGCTGGGGCCGCTGCAGGCGGCATCCGGAACGCTGCTGTTTTATGAATCCCCTCACCGGGTAATGAAGACACTCAAGGCCATCCTTGAAATTCTCGGCAATCGAAAAATTGTGCTCGCCCGTGAGTTGACCAAGCGATATGAGGAGTTCGTCAGGGGAACCATTGAAGAGTGCCTTGAGTATCTGGAGGAGCATGCTCCGCTTGGGGAATACTGCCTCGTACTGGAAGGTGCTGATCCGAAGGAGGAGCAGAAGCAGCGGGATGCTTGGTGGCAGGAGCTGACTGTGGAGGAACATGTACAGCATTACGAAGCGGAAGGGTTGCCAAGGAAAGAAGCCATGAAAAAGGCGGCCGTCGACCGCGGCGTTTCCAAAAGGGATGTATATAACGCGCTATTGTAGCGAATGATGCGTGAGAGAGCAGCAGGCAGGAGAGAGATTTGGTTGTTAAACCACTTTTTCAAAAAAACAGATGCCTTTTATAGGGATGAAAGTTTCTCCGGGGATAGGGAATTTGTGGCAAAATGGAAGCAGCCGGGTAGGATGTGTTGTGCGGCTGCTTCTCTTCTCCTTGGAGCGGTTATATCGCGCCAAATCAAAAAAAATGCCTCCCACGGCCGGGTTCTAAGCCGAGGAGACACCAAGGAGATATGAAAAAGGTTAGAATTAACAATTTGAATTACTCTTATTATATACTAAAAATCTTAATTTGTCACAGGTGTTGGGATTTCTGATATACAATCGTGACAAACAATTTTTCCTTTGAAGTAAGTTACATTCTCGGCATTGCCGCAGAAGATGCAGGCCGGTTCGTATTTCTTGAGCATAATACGTTCTCCGTCCACGTAAATCTCAAGTGCGTCTTTCTCTCCAATGCCCAAGGTACGGCGCAGTTCAATGGGGATCACTACGCGACCCAGTTCGTCTACCTTTCTTACAATACCAGTTGATTTCATCATAACTGATCATTGCTCCTCTCGCCATAGTTTTAAAGTGTCATAATTCGACAACGTTCTCTCTTTATTGATATCAATAATACCAACGATTCCCAAAACAGTCAACCAGTAAATTTGGTTCAATAACCTTACAAATAGCATAACAGCTAGGAAATCACTCATATCAGGATTCTTTTCCAATTATATCTCGTTGGTAGTATAATGTCGATTTGGAAAACATTAATTCTGCTTATTTCGACATGTATCGACACCAATTGTCAAAAATATTTCAAAATTAAAACACTTAATAACCCGAATTTCACAAAATGAACGGAGTTGACCTGAACATGAACCCGCTAAGTGAGGAAAAAGTATTTAAAGATCCGGTTCACAACTATATTCACGTCCAGGACTCCACGATTTGGCGGCTCATTAACACAACCGAATTTCAGCGTTTGCGGCGAATCCGGCAGCTCGGGACCTCGTATTTAACGTTTCATGGAGCGGAGCACAGCCGTTTCTCCCACTCTTTAGGGGTATATGAAATTACCCGGCGGATTATTTCGCAATTTGAGCGCAGCGGGTATCCCGATTGGCCCAAGGAAGAGAGGCTGCTGACGCTGTGTGCGGCGCTGCTGCATGACCTGGGACACGGCCCCTTTTCCCATTCGATTGAAGAAGCGTTTCATATGAATCATGAAGATTGGACGCGCCGGATTGTCAACGGAGATACGGAAGTGAATGACATTTTGAGTGAGATTGCCCCGGACTTCCCTGACAAGGTATCGGCTGTCATCGCGAAAACCTATGACAAACCGATCGTGGTGAACCTTGTTTCAAGCCCCCTGGATGCCGACCGGATGGATTACCTGCTTCGGGATGCTTATTACACCGGGGTGAACTACGGCACGATTGATATTGACCGTATTTTACGGATGCTCCGTCCTTACCAGGGGAGAGTGGTGGTCAAGGAGTCCGGAATGCATGCCGTGGAGGATTATTTGATGTCCAGGTACCAGATGTATTGGCAGGTCTACTTCCATCCGGTAACCCGCAGCTCGGAAATAATTTTGCGTCAAATTTTCCGGCGGGCCAAGGAGCTGTACCATGTTGGTTATCCATTTGGCTTTATGGTCGAGCCTCTGCCGCAGCTGTTTGAAGACAGGCTGGACGTGCAGGATTACCTGAAGCTGGACGAGGCCCTGATTCAAACGGCCTTCCTCCAGTGGTCCTATGAGGACGACCGTATACTAAGCGAGCTGTGCACCCGATTTATGGACCGCAAACTGTATAAATATGTAGAAATGGATTCGGTTGATTTGGAAATGATCGATGAAATCCGCAGGGAGTTTGGACAAGCCGGAATGAACCCCGAATATGATCTGGAGATTGATTTTCCGACCGATCTTCCTTACGATGTATTTCGTCCGGGTGACGAGTCGAGCCAGAAACAGATCCTGCTGCTCGACCGCCAGGAGCAGCTGCGGGAAATATCCGAGGTGTCGGATATTGTCCGTTCTATCAGCGGCATTCACCGCGGAAAATATCACTTGTATTATCCGGAAGATAAATTGGAAAAGGCGATAACCGCTCTTTCTCCTTCGATTTCCTGCATTTTCAAGCTTTAATGACAAAATACCGTATGAAACGGAACCTGTGTTACCGACAAGAAAGGAGTTCATATTCATGGAACTGTTCGACACGCACACCCATCTGGATGCGCATCAATTCGACGAAGACCGGGAGCGGGTCATTGATCATGCCGTACAAACCGGCGTAACCCGGATGGTTAATGTTGGTTTTAACCGGGAGACGATTCCATCGACGATGAAGTTAGTGGAGACTTATGATTTTATATATGCGGCCATAGGCTGGCATCCGCAGGATGCCGTTTTTATGCAGGAGGGCGATCTGGAGTGGATTGCATCCTTATGCAGTCATCCCAAGGTGGTAGCCATCGGTGAAATTGGCCTGGATTACTACTGGGACACCTCGCCGAAGGATGTGCAGCACCAAGTCCTTCGCCAGCAGATCGGCCTGGCCCGGGAGCTGAACATGCCGATTGTTATACATAACCGGGACGCCCATGAGGATATTGTGAAAATATTGCGGGAAGAGAAGGCCAGCGAGGTCGGCGGTATCATGCACTCATTCTCGGGGAGTTGGGAAACCGCAAAGCTGTGCCTCAATATGGGCTTTCATCTTTCGTTTGGCGGACCTATTACGTTCAAGAATGCCAGAGTCCCCAAAGAGGTGCTGGCACAGGTCCCGATGGACAGGCTGCTCATCGAAACCGACTCACCTTATCTCACGCCGCACCCTTTCCGCGGGAAGAGAAACGAGTCGGCCAACGTCCGTCTGGTCGCCGAGGCGGCAGCCCAAATTAAAGGGGTTGATCTGGAGGAAATTGCCCAGATTACCACCCAAAATGGGCTGGAACGATTTGGAATTGTGTGAAATCGGGAGAAAAACAGCTGAAAAAATGAGCATGAGCGAATGATTAAAGAATTTTAACAAACAAAACGCCGAATATTACATTTTTTTAACCACTTTTTCAAATAAACGTGGTTGATTACCGCTTTACAACATGCATCAAAACAGGATATCATCTTTTCAGTGAATCATTGAGCTGTCGTTAAGGTCTTACCTTCGCAGCTTTCATGAACCAGTCTCGCTGAGTCTCCCGCAAGGGAGAACGGGGGAACCAATACTGGAGCGGGTCATGACGGACCGGAAGCGGTCCCAAGCTCGCAAGCGTATTTGATTTCTTTCTTGGGTCTCTGGGGTGAATTGAACGGCTTTACGCCATGAGCGTAAGGACGCGAATAGGGCGGCTCTCTTTCGCCCGAACCCGACAGCTAACCCCGTAAGCGGATAAAGAGAGGTACCCTCGTGCATGACAATTCCGATATTCAGACATCCGGAAGCCACGAAAGAGTCCTCGTAAGCTCTTTTCTATCGGCTTCTTTTGTTTTGAATAAAGGAGAGGCAGTCAACATACTGTTGTATAACAGGAGGTGACAAATCATGATGGGGAGATTGGTTCATGGTGCAGGAACGCATGCTTTCTGTGGGTTCTTGTAAAAAATTGAGTATAGTCGCGTCAAATACAATCATGCATAACTCTAGACGGCGAGGCTATGAAGGAGGATCGAGAAAGTGGGCGTTTTCCAACCAGAGAAGACCCATGATTCAAAAATCTCCAGCATGTCTTACGCATTGCGATGGAAGCATGAGAATTTGCGCCAGATCTCCACTGCAGCTATCGTTTCAATCGCGGTTACCCTGATGATCTTGCTGCTCGTGTACAGTCAATCGCGAAAACAAGTTTATTTGGTAGTAGACGGTCAAATGAAATCTGTACAGACCAATACATCTTTACTTCAAGAAATGCTGGATGAGCAGGAAATCAGTCTGAAACCCGAGGACCAAATATCGATGCCGTTGAGCGGGGCCATATCCGACGGCGACAAGGTCGTCATCGACCGCGCGAGTTCTGTGAAGGTGACAGCTGATGGTGCAACGAAGCATTTGTATACAACGGCCAAAACGGTCGGCGACGTGCTGAAAGAAACCGGCGTCAAAGTCAAGGAAACGGACATTGTCACTCCGGCTGTTGAAACGGCGGTCTCCACCAACACGGACATCCGGATCGTCCGGATGAACAAACAGGTGGTACAGCGTCATGAATCCCTCCCTTTCCGGGTGGTCAAAACCTCCGATCCCAGCATTTACAAAGGCGAGTCGCGGGTGATTCAGCAGGGATCCCCAGGCGTCATGGTGCAGTACATTGAGAAGCAGTACAAAGACGGCAAGCTGGTGTCCAAGAAAATGGTAGGTAAAGAAGTGCAGACGGTGACCAAGGATAAGGTCATTGCCGTCGGCACGAAGAAAAAGCCTGTTCCTGTAGTGACCGAAGTCAAAACAGCCGTTGCCAAAGCTTCTTCTACCCCTGCCAAGGTGAAGAAGGTCAGCAGCAGCAGTAGTAACAACCGGGTCAGCCGAGCCGGCGTTGACTTCTCCTACAAGAAGCTGATCAAAGTCTCCATGACCGCTTATTCGTCTGGCGAGTCCGGAGTCGGCACACGCACCGCCACAGGAACACGCGTCACAGAAGGCCGCACGATTGCAGTTGATCCAAGCGTCATTCCCCTGGGATGGTGGGTTTACATTGAAGGCGTTGGCTTCCGTCGTGCGGAAGACACGGGCGGAGCCATTAAGGGAAATATAATCGATATATACTACGATTCCGTCCAGCAGGCACGCAACTTTGGCCGTAAATCCGGCCTTAAAGTGTACGTGATCGGTCCGGTCAAACCGGAGCTGAACTAATTTCGTTTTACTTTGCCATTCTAATGTTATAGTATTATGATCATGAAAATGTCATGCTAAAGAAGAGGAGCTCTCCTCTTCTTTTTGTTGTTAATTTACAGCAGTTTGTCTATACCGGACCCCGTTAAGTACCTGAACAGGCACCTCGATTTATGCCCACTTGCAGGGATACTTGGCTGTCCGGCGGCATTGACGGGTATAATGTACTCGAAAGGAAGACAGGAATCATGATTAAAGAAGTCATTGTGGTGGAAGGCCGGGATGATACCGTGGCCGTGAAGCGGGCGGTGGATGCCGATACGATTGAGACGGGCGGCTCTGCCATCAATGCGCGTATACTCCAGCGGATCGCGCTGGCTCAAGAGCGGCGGGGAGTCATTGTGCTGACGGACCCGGACCACGCCGGCGAAAGGATTCGCAAAATCATTTCGGCCAAGGTGCCCGGCTGCAAGCATGCGTTTATCCCGGAGGCCGACGCAACCCGCAAAGGAGATATCGGTGTGGAGAACGCCTCACCTGAGGCGATCCGCAGAGCTCTGGAGCGGGTTCATACCTCTTATGAGGGGGCGGAAAGCCAGATCGACATGGAGGATCTGATGGAGGCGGGGCTGCTGGTGCACCCGGATGCCGCCGCCCGGCGGATGGCGATGGGCAACCTCCTTGGTATCGGTTACTGCAACGGCAAACAATTTTATAAGCGACTCGCTATATTTCAAATATCCCGCGAAGAATTTGCGGATGCACTCGCCCGTATCGAAGATGAAGGAGGCCGGACAACGTGAACGGCATGGACGACATCGCCACACCAAGGCGAACCAAAGAAATTATTCAGCGCCACGGCTTTTCGTTCAAGAAGAGTCTGGGGCAAAATTTTTTGATTGACCAAAATATTTTAAATAAAATCGTGGACGCGGCTGGGCTCGATTCCACCAAGGGAGCCTTGGAGATCGGCCCTGGCATCGGCGCCCTGACCGAGAAGCTGGCCCAGCAGGCGGGGGCCGTAACGGCAGTCGAGATCGACCAGAGGCTGATTCCGATCCTGGAGGAGGTTCTCGCCCCTTATCCCGGCGTAAAAGTTCACCATGGAGACGTGCTGAAGACGGATCTCGCTGCGCTGTTTAAGAGCAACTTTGCCGGTGTATCCAAAGTCAGCGTTGTGGCGAATCTTCCGTACTATGTGACGACGCCGATCCTGATGAAGCTGCTGGAGGAGCGGCTGCCGTTGGAGAACATCGTCGTGATGATCCAGAAAGAGGTGGCGGACCGGATGGCCGCCCGGCCGGGCACGAAGGACTACGGCAGCCTGAGCATCGCCGTGCAGTATTACAGCGTTCCGGAGCTGGTTTGTATCGTGCCGAAGACGGTATTCATCCCGCAGCCGAACGTGGAATCGGCGGTGATCCGTCTGGCGGTGCGAGAACAGCCGCCGGTTGCGGTGGACGATGAGCGGCATTTCTTCGAAGTGGTACAAGCTTCGTTCGCTCAGCGGCGGAAGACGATCTCGAACAATTTGAAGAGCCGTTTCTTCCCCAAAGAGGGGCGGGAGCGTCTGGATCAGCTGCTGCAGGAAGCGGGAATCGATCCATCCCGCCGCGGCGAGACGCTCAGCATTGAGGAATATGCCGTGCTCAGCAACCTGCTGCGGAAGGAAGGCATCGGCTTAAATTAAACAAAAGATGAACCAATAGGGGGATTCGCCCATACCATGGGGTAGGGGTGATGTTCATGAATATTGGAGACCTGGTCGTGCGCAGATCCTACGGCGGCGATATCGCGTTCCGCGTTGAGGATTTGCGCAGGGAAGAGGCGGTGATTAAGGGAACGGAGTTCAGACTTCTGGCGGATTCTCCGCTCGATGATCTGGTAAGAGTCCCTTATGCGCCGGTAAGTGAAAAAACCGAAAAAGCAAATATTAGGGCAAACGAGTCACTCAGTTTGCTGAAACGTCACCGTCAGGAGCAGACCCAGCGGAATCAGGCCACCTTGAGCGGAAGCGGGGAATGGGGAACAGCTGAGCCGGCTTATTTCGAAGTCCCCGGGAAGGTGCTTCATCTGGATGGAGATCCTAATTATTTGAAGAAGAGCCTGAACCTGTATGAGCAGCTTCGGGTTCCGGCCGATGGCCATTATGTGAATGAGGCGGGGATGGCGGACGCCCTGTACCGGCTGCTGCCGCGGGTCCGGCCGGATATTGTGGTGATCACGGGTCATGACGGCGTGCTGAAGCATCGCCAGAATCATGATTTGTACAGCTTGAACAGCTATAAAAATTCGCAAAACTTCGTCAGGGCGATTCAGGTGGCGCGCCAGTTCGAGCGCCATTACGATCAGCTGACGATTATCGCCGGCGCATGCCAGTCGCACTTTGAGGCGCTGCTGCAGGCCGGAGCCAATTTTGCCAGCTCCCCGGGGCGCATCTTGATTCATGCCCTGGATCCGGTCTACGTTGCCGCCAAGGCTTCCTTTACATCGGTGAGAGATACGATCAACATGACGGATGTGCTTCACAATACGATCAGCGGGACGCAGGGCGTCGGGGGCATTGAAACCCGCGGAAGCTACCGGATCGGCCTGCCCCGGCTGAACGACTTAACCAAGCTTAAAGTGACGCCGTCGGCCATTTAGCGCGGTTGAGAAAAGCTGTGGCATGCTACTTAAACTGACAGCATAAACGAGGAATGCAGGAACCGTAATCTGCCGGCGGATTGCGGTTTTTTGTTGTTTTCCGGGTGTAAGCGGAAATGCGCTGAGGTTCCGAAAAAAAATTCGTTGACAACATAAAATTGATGCTGATATAATTATTATTTTGATTTGACAAAAATCTCTTTTCGAGTTATAATGGACAAGGAAAGAGGTGGTCGTCGACAATGGCTAAAAATACGCTGTTGGAAATCAAACGCAATCTCGAAGCTCACGTGGGTCAGAAGATCTCGCTTCGGGCTAACGGTGGTCGTCGCAAGACCGTCGAGCGTACTGGTGTTTTGGAAGAAACGTACCCATCTGTTTTTATTGTGAAATTGGATCAAGAGCATCAAACCTTTAAACGTGTTTCATACAGCTATGCCGATATTCTTACGGAATCCGTGGAGGTTATTATCTGCGATGATACTACCGGCACCCGGATCGAGTTGGAGAAAGCGTAACTTTAATGACAAAGCAGCCCTCCTGATGGAGGGCTGCTTTTAGTTGGTAAGGGAATAGGGAATGAGGAATGTTCGTGAGCGGGATAATACTTATGGCAGCAGCCTAATTCCGATGGAACCAAAGGAGGATGTTCATGAGCCGCAGACGCCGCAGTGTCATGTCGGATGAGCTGAAGAATGAGCTGGCAAAGGATTTGGGATTTTACGAAACCGTCCAGCAGGAAGGCTGGGGAGGTATTAAGGCCAAGGATGCGGGCAACATGGTAAAAAGAGCGATCCAGCTTGCCGAACAGGCCGCCGCACGTAAATCCTAATTCACACCAGCAATGCCGGCGGAGGCCTCCCAAGTGGGAGGTTCTCCGTTTTTGAGTTGGAGGTAGTGTCTGCTCCACCCTCTGTAAACGGAAAATGACTTGACTGGTTCAGTTTGATATAATGATTTGAAGTTGCAGATCTCTGGATTGAGCCCAAGAGAAAAAATGCTTGAGGTTCATTCCAGATTTCGGATTGAGCCCAAGGATTCGAAGCGGCTTGTGTCAATCCAGATAGAGGGAATCTTGAGGGTGGGTGAACGCCTTGAAAATTTACGAAAAAGCACCGGCTAAAATTAATTTGATGCTGGATGTATTACATAAACGGCCAGACGGGTACCATGAGGTCGAAATGGTTATGACGATGGTCGACCTGGCGGACCGGCTGGAGATGTCGGCTTTGCCCCGGGACACGATTATTATTTCAAGCCAGGCGGGATACATCCCGCTGGATGAGAAGAATTTGGCGTTTCAGGCCGCAAGGCTGATTAAGGACCGGTACGACGTCAAGAGCGGGGTACATATCCATCTGGATAAGAAAATCCCCGTAGCAGCAGGTCTGGCTGGAGGAAGCAGCGACGCTGCTGCCACCTTGCGTGGTCTGAACCGGCTGTGGAATCTGAACATACCGGTAGAGGAGCTGCAGAAGCTGGGCGCAGAGCTCGGATCGGATGTTCCGTTCTGCGTGACTGGAGGCACCGCACTGGCTACCGGGCGGGGGGAAAAGCTGACGCCTGTGGCGAACCCGCTGCAGTGCTGGGTGATTTTGGCCAAACCGCCGATTAACGTGTCGACCGCGGAGGTCTACGGCAAGTTCCGAGCGGCACAGATTAAGGAGCATCCGTCAGCCCAAGGAATGATCAGTGCGATCGAAGCGGGAGACTTCCATGGCGTATGCAGCCGCCTGGGTAACGTGCTGGAGGATGTGACGTTGAGGCTGCATCCCGAAGTGCAGCAGCTGAAGGAAGGGATGCTGCGTCTCGGCGCGGACGGGGCCTTAATGTCGGGCAGCGGGCCGACCGTATTCGGCCTGGTGTACAAGGAATCGAAGGTGGCACGAATCTATAACGGGCTGCGGGGCTTTTGCAAAGAAGTGTATGCGGTGCGCCTATTGACCTAACTTCGCCAACCATGTTGTACATATCCGTACAAAAATGATATATTCTTACTATAATATTCGGATTTTCTAGGTAATTTTGCTTTGGATTCCGATGAATACAGCGATAGCGAGGAGTATTTCGTGAAAAAATTAAAGCGAAGCGCGCGTTTGGTGGAGATGACGCAGTATCTTTTGTCCAGACCGCATACATTGATCCCGCTCACCACATTTGCCGATAGATACGGAGCCGCCAAGTCCTCAATCAGCGAAGATTTGGTCATTATCAAGGAAGTGTTTGAGGAGGAAGGCATCGGGGACCTGCTGACGCTGGCCGGGGCTGCGGGAGGCGTGAAATATATTCCAAAAATGCCGAAGGAGCAGGCGCTGGTGTTTGCGAACGATCTTTGTTCCCAGCTTCAGCAGAAGGATCGGATTCTGCCCGGAGGGTATTTGTACATGTCCGACTTGCTGGGACAGCCTTCACTTATGAACGAGGCGGGAAAGATTTTTGCCACTGCCTTCTCAGGCAAGGAAATCGACGTGGTCATGACCGTGGAGACCAAGGGGATTCCGCTGGCTTATGCCACCGGGGCCCAGTTGAACCTGCCGGTTGTTCTCGTGCGCCGGGACCATCAGGTGACGGAAGGTTCTGCCGTGAGCATCAATTACGTGTCGGGCTCGCATAAGAGCATCCACACAATGTCCCTTTCGCGGCGGGCGCTGAAGGAAAAGTCACGCGTCCTGATCGTGGACGATTTCATGAAAGCGGGCGGCACCATCCAGGGTATGGTAGATTTGCTGGCCGAATTTGATGCCGAGGTCGCAGGGGTAGGCGTATTGGTCGAGTCGGGAGCGGTGGAATCGGAGGAGCGGCTCCTGCACGATTATGTGTCCCTGGCGACGCTGACGGCGGTCGATCCAAAGACGAAGGAAATATTTGTGAGCCCGGGGAATTATTTTGACCCATCTTAACGTCGAAGAGGCCTGCGGATTTTGTCGATAAAAATATTTTATCGGCGAATAGTTCCGAAGTCTGTCGACACTCACATTCTTATAAAAAAATTCCTGATTTTAGGACATTTTGTTAACTTAAAAAAGAGGATTTCGTGCATGCAGTGTGGAATTATACACCAAGTCTCTGATGGAAAAAGGTGGTGAACACACACATGCAAATTACGGATGTCAGACTCCGCCGCGTTAACTCCGAGGGGAGAATGAAGGCAATCGCATCCATTACCATTGATAACGAATTTGTTGTTCATGACATTCGGGTCATCGATGGAAATAATGGAATGTTCGTTGCTATGCCGAGCAAACGCACTCCGGATGGAGAATTCCGCGACATTGCCCACCCAATCTCTTCCGGTACCCGGGAGAAGATTCAAACGGCCGTCCTGGCGGAATATGAACGCGCTGCCAGTGAAGAAGAAGTGATCGAGGAAGGCGCTTAAGTTTACAATTGGGGTTCAAGGAAAGGAGAGCCAGGACTATGGCTCTCTTTTCTTTTTGCTTATAATACGATATATTCAGTATTGAGCGAGTTCTAGAGTAGGAGGTCAAGATCCTTGAAAAGAATGGCGATTGTTCTTGCCGCAGGGCAGGGAAAACGAATGAAATCCAAACTATACAAAGTGCTTCATCCCGTCTGTGGCAAACCGATGGTTGGGCACGTGGTGGATACCGTCAAACAGGTGAACTGCGAACGGAGCATTGTCATCGTTGGCCACGGGGCAGAGGCTGTCCAATCTTATCTGGGTGAGGCCGCTGAATACGTGCTGCAAGAGCAGCAGCTTGGTACAGGCCATGCCGTAAAGCAGGCCAAAGCTTTACTGGGCTCGGAAGAAGGCTCGACCATTGTCATTTGCGGCGATACTCCGCTAGTTACGGCCGAGACACTGCAGGGACTGACGCAGCTGCATGAAAGCAACAACGCTGCCGCCACCGTACTGGTTGCCTACATGGACCAGCCGCAGGGTTACGGGCGCGTGATCCGGAGCGAGGACGGAAGCGTACTACGTATCGTTGAACAGAAGGACTGCACGCCGGAAGAGGATGCGGTTCGTGAAATCAATACAGGCACTTATGTTTTTGATAATGCGAAATTGTTTGCCGCTTTGGAGAAGGTAACGAACAACAACGTCCAGCAGGAATATTATTTAACGGACGTGATCGGGATTCTTGTAGGCGAGGGAGAAACCGTTCTCGGTTATGTGACCGACGACTACGCGGAGTCGATCGGCGTTAATGACCGCCGCGCACTTTCAGAGGCTGAAGGATTAATGCGGGAACGCATTAATATCCGCCATATGCTGAACGGCGTCACAATCATTGATCCCGCTTCGACGTATATCGGCGCAGACGTGACCATTGGGGCCGACTCCGTGATTTATCCCGGCACAGTACTCAAGGGAAAAACCGTCATTGGCGAAGATTGCGTAATCGGTCCGCAGAGCGAAATCAGCGATTCCGTGATCGGCGACGGCGTGAACATCAAGCATTCGGTGCTGGATCAGGCTGAAGTGGGTTCAAGAACATCGGTAGGCCCGTTTGCATACCTGCGTCCGAAATCCAAGCTTGGGGAAGACGTGAAGATCGGCGATTTTGTGGAAGTGAAAAATGCAACGATCGATAACGGCTCCAAAGTATCGCATCTAAGCTATGTCGGCGATGCGACGGTGGGCAAAAACGTCAATGTCGGCTGCGGTGCGATAACGGTCAACTACGATGGGTATAATAAGTTTATGACTGAAATTGAAGATGATGCTTTTATCGGCAGCAATGTGAACTTGGTAGCTCCGTTGAAGGTGGGCAAAGGAGCCTACGTGGTCGCGGGCTCGACGATTACCCAATCGGTTCCCGAGAATGACCTGGCCATCGCCAGAAAACGCCAGGAGAATAAACCGGGATATGCCGAGAAAATCCGCTCCAAGGCCAAAGCCAAGAAGGAAAGCAAGCAGCAGGTATAAACGTAAAGCTCCCCCGTCTTATCGGGGAGTGTGAGATACATGGTTTCAAGCGGCATGGAGGCAGGCCAGAATTTCAATGAACCAGCACGGAGGGTTTTAATTCTATGACTTATTGTGATTCGAAGTTAAAAATATTTACATGCAATTCTAATCCGAAGCTCGCACAGCAAATTGCGGATTATATCGGCATCCCCATGGGGGATTCGCATACGACCAGCTTCAGCGATGGTGAGATTCAGGTAAAATTATCGGAGAGCGTTCGCGGCTGCCACGTTTACGTCGTGCAGTCGACATGCGGTCCGGTAAATGACAATCTCATGGAACTGCTGATCATGGTCGATGCGCTGAAGCGTGCTTCTGCGAAGAGCATTAACGTCGTAATCCCTTATTATGGGTATGCGCGTCAAGACCGTAAGGCCCGTTCCCGTGACCCGATTACCGCTAAGCTGGTTGCGAATCTGATTGAAAAGGCGGGTGCCCACCGTGTCATCACGATGGACCTGCATGCGATGCAGATTCAAGGCTTCTTCGACATTCCGGTTGATCATCTGCTTGGGGTGCCGATTCTGGCCCAGTATTTCCGTTCCAAGCAAATCGAGAATCCGGTTGTTGTGTCTCCTGACCACGGTGGTGTGGTTCGTGCCAGAAAACTGGCTGATTTCCTGAATGCCCCGCTGGCCATCATTGATAAACGCCGTCCGGAACCGAACGTAAGTGAAGTTATGAACATCATCGGTCATATCGAAGGCAAAACGGCCATTTTGATCGACGACATCATCGACACGGCCGGCACGATCGTGCTTGGGGCCAATGCCCTGATGGAAGGTGGCGTCAAGGAAGTGTACGCTTGCTGTACGCATCCCGTCTTCTCCGGTCCGGCGATGGAACGCCTGGAGAATTCTCCGCTTAGCGAAGTCATCGTGACGGACACGATTCCGATTATGCATCCGGAGCCGAGCAAGAAGATCAAAGTCTTGTCGGTAGCTCCGTTGATGGGTGAAGCCATCATCCGCGTGCATGAGGAATTGTCCATCAGCAAGCTGTTCGAAATCGAATAAGGCAAGGGCAGGTATATGCAAAGAGAGGGTTATGTTTCCTGGCTCCAGGAAATATAACCCTTCTCGCGCATGCTCTTTAATATCCGGGAGTCGACACAAACGTATACAAATTCCGGTTGTAGAGCGTACCTTGAATTTCAACGAAATGCTTGGTGAATGAGGTAATTGTTCCAATGTCCACGTGTACGCCCTGCCGGAGAACCTGAACGGGAATTCCGTGGATCTGGTGCTGCTGAAAGTGCCGGTGCAGCGTAAGCAATTGGCCGAATTCAGTCATGAACCGTACCACCTTCTTATGGTGATCATGGATGCCATGGCAAGAAGCAAGCAGCATCCTATACTCTATTGTAACAAAATTTGGTGCTAATGCTAACTTGCGCAACAGGCGTAGCGGCAGCAGCCGGTTTGGAGGATCGAATAACGCAATGAAATGGATTGTAGGACTCGGGAATCCGGGATCCAATTATGAAAAAACGCGCCACAACGTCGGTTTTATGATGCTGGATGCGCTGGCGGAGCGGCACGGTATCAAGTTTGGGCCAAGCAAATGCAAGGCGCTGATCGGCGAGGGCTTTATCGGAACCGACAAGGTTGTTCTTATCAAGCCCATGACGTACATGAACCTGTCCGGAGAAGCGGTGCGGGCCTATATGGATTATTACAAGGCGAATCTCGAGGACATGATCGTCGTTTATGACGACATGGATACGGCAACCGGCAAAATCCGCCTGCGGTATCAGGGCAGCGCCGGAGGCCATAACGGCATCAAATCGATCATTCAGCATACGGGAACACAGGTGTTCGACCGGATCCGGATGGGAATTTCCCGGCCTGAGCCGGGATACGCGATCGTCGACTATGTGCTCTCGAATTTTCCGAAAAAGGAGAACGAGCTGCTGAAGACGATGATTGAGCAAGCCTGCGACGCCGCGGAATTCAGTTTGAACCATACCTTTGAACAAACGATGGCCAAGTTTAACGGTTGATCTCCGGAACAGGAGTCGGGGGCTAAACGAACGTTTTTTCGGGCATACTGAAGTATAAACGACTTTCAGGAGGCATATAGATGGCAATAAATTATATTTGCCGGCACTGCCGCACGCCGCTCGGAAAAATAGATTCGTCCCTGGTTACCGACGCCCAGCTGGGGTTCCATTCCTTGACCCCGGCAGAACGTAGAGATATAATAGCGTATGATTTAAGCGGCGACGTAACGGTCAAAGTGATCTGCGATTATTGCAGAGAAGCGCTGGAGAACAATCCGGAGCTGAGCCTGTTGGCAAACCCGCTTCAATAATGTTGTGCGCGAAACCGCGAAAATGCGGACAGATACCGTGAATGGAAGGGCCTTGGCAGTGCTGCTGAGGCTTCTTTTAGGTATTCCTTTTGTCCAGTCTCCCTAAGATAGGGGATGTCCGCCCGGTAGATATATTTTAGTGAAGCACAGCGAAAAATCACCGCAGTCAGGTATTTTATGGTAAAATTCAATCTACCATTCAAAAGATAACAAGTAAGCATAAGAGAGGTGCCCCCTTTGTTACATGCACTTATAGAAGCTTTCTCTAAAGATCCGGATTTGAAGTCGATTACCGCCGGGTTATCGGCCGGGATGAAGGAACAGCTCGTTTCCGGGTTGTCGGGGTCCGCGCGTCAGGTTATGCTGTCGGCACTGTTTGAAGAAATCAAACGCCCGATGCTCGTCGTCACTCACAACATGTTTTCCGCCCAGAAAATCGCGGAGGATTTACAGGAAGCGCTTTCAACAGACCGTGTGCTGCTGTATCCGGCCAATGAGCTGGTAGCGGCGGAATCCGCGGTATCCAGTCCAGAGACCCTTGCGCAGCGTATTGATGTGTTGATGAAGTGCGCGCAAGGGTTTTCGGGCATTGTGGTGGCACCGTTTTCGGGTGTGCGCCGGTTTCTGCCTGCCCCAGAAGTGATGGCCAAAGCCCAAATTGTGATTCAAGATGGCGGCACACTGGACGCCCAAGCTTTCCTGGCCCAAATGATCGAAATGGGATACGAACGGGTCGAACGGGTAGAAGGCAAGGGCGAAATGAGCGTCCGCGGGGGAATTATCGACTTTTACCCGATGACCTCCCTATTGGCCTACCGCGTCGAGCTGTTTGACGACGAAATCGATTCGATCCGCACGTTTGACCCATCCGATCAGCGGTCAATCGATAAAGTTAAGGAAGTCACCATTACGCCTTGCAAGGAGATCATCGCCGATCATCAGAGGCTGGAGCAGGCGGCTGCAGCCTCCGCTCAACTGCTGGAGGAGCAGCTTGGCAAGATGACCGACCGGCAGGCGAAGCTGCGTCTAACGGAAGAAATAAAACGGGAAATGGAGCTGCTTCGCGAGCATGTCTATTTTCCGGAAATCTATAAATATATCTCTCTGCTCTATCCGGAGCACAAGACGCTGTACGATTATTTACACAAGGACACCGTCCTCATTCTCGACGAGCCGGCGCGCCTCCTTGAAACGGCCAAACAGCTGGAGCGTGACGAATCCGAGTGGAACTTGCATCTGCTGCAGAACGGAAAGACGCTGCCGCAGCTGCATTTGTCCGTTGACGGCGACGAGGTGCTGTACCAGCGTCCGTTCCAGACGATATTCATGTCGATTTTCCTGCGTCAGGTTCCGCATACCCAGCCTCAGAACATCCTGAACTTTATCAGCCGGGGTATGCAGGATTTCCATGGGCAGATGAACGTGCTGAAAGCGGAAATGGACCGCTGGCATAAGTCCGGGGTTCAGGTGATGATGCTTGCCAGCAGTGACGAACGGCTCGACCGGATGCGGCGGGTGCTCCAGGATTACAACATCGAGGAACCGGTCATGCTGCAGGGTAATCTGCAGACGGGCTTTGAGATGCCGTCCATTCATTTGGCGGTGATTACCGAGGGTGAAATGTTCTCCCAGAAGCAGCGGAAGATCCGCAAGCTGGGCAAAAACATTGATAACGCCGAGCGGATCAAGAGTTATACCGAGCTGAAGGTCGGCGATTATGTCGTCCATCAAAACCACGGCATCGGTAAATATATGGGTATTGGCACACTGGAAATTAACGGCATCCACAAGGACTATATGCATATCCTGTATGCCGGCGGCGATAAGCTGTCCGTGCCGATCGAACAGATTGATCTCATTCAGAAGTACGTCGGTTCAGAGGAAAAGGAGCCGAAGATCTACAAGCTGGGCGGTAACGAGTGGACACGCGTCAAAAATAAAGTTCGCTCTTCGGTACAGGACATCGCCGACGATTTGATCAAGCTGTACGCCGAGCGGCAGTCGACGCCGGGATACGGCTTTGAGAAGGACACGACCGAGCAGCAGGAATTCGAGGAAATGTTCCCTTACGATGAGACGCGCGATCAGCTGCGGGCGATCGAAGAGATCAAGAAGGATATGGAGCGGAACCGTCCGATGGACCGTCTGCTGTGCGGAGACGTTGGTTACGGCAAGACCGAAGTGGCGATCCGCGCCGCGTTCAAGGCCGCGATGGAGGGCAAGCAGGTAGCCGTCCTTGTACCGACGACGATTCTGGCGCAGCAGCACTACGAGACGTTCCGGGAGCGGTTCTCGGGATATCCGATGAACATCCAGGTGCTGAGCCGGTTCCGTTCGCGGAAGGAGCAGAACGAGACGATCAAGGGGATCCGCCAGGGCACGGTCGACGTCGTAATCGGGACGCACCGCTTGTTGTCCCAGGATCTGGTGTTCAAGGATCTGGGTCTCCTGATTGTGGACGAGGAGCAGCGGTTCGGTGTGACGCATAAGGAGAAGCTGAAGCGGCTGAAGACAAATGTCGACGTGCTGACCCTGACGGCGACGCCGATTCCGCGGACGCTGCATATGTCCATGCTGGGAGTCCGGGATCTGTCTGTCATCGAGACGCCGCCGGAAAACCGTTTCCCTGTGCAGACGTATGTCGTGGAATACAGCCAGACGCTGGTGAGGGAAGCCATCGAACGGGAGTTGGCCCGCGGCGGTCAGGTGTATTATCTGTACAACCGCGTTCAAGGCATTCATGAAATGGCCGCCCAAATTTCGGCGCTGGTGCCGGAGGCCAAGGTTGGAGTGGGCCATGGGCAAATGTCGGAGACGGAGCTGGAGAAGACGATTCTCGACTTTCTGGACGGGGAATACGACGTCCTGGTCAGCACGAGCATTATCGAGACCGGCGTCGATATTCCGAACGTAAATACGCTCATCGTGCATGATGCCGATAAAATGGGCCTGTCCCAGCTCTATCAGCTGCGCGGCCGTGTCGGACGTTCCAACCGGATTGCTTATGCGTATTTTACGTACCAGCGGGATAAGGTGCTGACCGAGGTGGCGGAGAAACGCCTGCAGTCGATCAAGGAATTTACGGAGCTTGGCTCCGGCTTCAAAATCGCGATGCGCGACCTCGCGATCCGCGGGGCGGGGAACCTGCTCGGAGCGGAGCAGCACGGATTCATTGCCTCCGTCGGCTTCGACCTGTACTCGCAAATGCTTGCCGAGGAAATCCAGAAGCGGAAGGTATCCGTTCTCGGGGAGAAAGTCGAACCGGAGAAAACGTGGAACACCGCGCTCGATATTGGCATTGATGCATATTTGCCGTCCGAGTATATTTATGACAGCATTCAAAAAATTGAAATTTATAAGAAAGTGGCGGCAGTTTCTTCGTTCGACGACGGGAAGGAGCTGGAGGATGAGCTGCTGGACCGCTTTGGGGAGCTGCCTGAGGCGGTAACGAACCTGCTGACCGTCGCCCGGCTGAAGGTATACGGCAAGATGTACGGTATCGACTCCATCAACCGCCGTGGGGATGATCTGATCCTCAAATTTTACGAGGGACAGGAGAAGGCGGTCAGCACCGCGAAGCTTGCACAGGTTGGCAATCGCTTCGAGAGACGTGTACAATTTGAGCAGGATGCTCAAATGACGATCCGAATCAAAGGCAAGGGGCTTGATGACAAGCAGCTGCTCGATCTGCTGGAACAATTCTTGGAAGCGATCCGTGAGCTGTTCAAATCGAAGGAGGAACTTCAGGATGTTGTTCAATAAGAAAAAAGCATGGAGAGGAATTCTGCTGACTTTGGTGTGCGTATTAACCCTTTCCGTGCTGGCAGCCTGCGAGAAAGGCGGCTCCGATAAAGAGAAGGATGCCAGCAAAACGGTGGCAACCTACGAAGGCGGAGAGATCACGGAAAATGAATTCGAGACGCAGAAAAAAATCATGACGTTTATGTCTCCGGAATATGCCCAATTTATGGACATGGCGGATTTCCAAGATTATTTGGTCAAGCAAAAGATTGCTTTTGAATATTTGAGCGGCAAGGCAACGGACGATGCCAAGAAGGAGGGTGAGAAAAAGGCCGGCCAGCAAATCGACCAAATGAAGAAGCAGGTGGGCGATGACCAGTTCAAGCAGCTGCTCAATGACCAGAAGCTCAAAGAGGACGAGCTCAAGCAATATTTGGTGCAGGTGATGACGGTCATGGAGGACATGAACGCCAAAGTGACCGAAGATGACATCAAGAAGCAGTATGAGGACAACAAGCAGGATTTTATGGTGGCCACGGTGCATCATATTTTGATCGGGCTGACCGATTCGAATAACAAAGAGCGGACCAAGGAAGATGCGCTGAAGATCGCCAAAGATGTCAAATCCCAGCTGGACAAAGGGGGAGATTTCGCCGAGCTCGCTAAAAAGTACTCGGATGACTCCTCCTCCAAGGACAATGGCGGTGTCTACAAAGACTTTACCGTCGGACAGTGGAGCGTGCAGGAGTTCAAGGAGCAGGTGCTGACCCTTCCGCTGAACAAAATCAGCGCTCCCGTCGAATCCAATCTCGGATACAGCATCATCAAGGTCGACTCCCGCAAGGACACGCCTTATGACAAGCTGACAAACGATCAAAAAGAAATGATTCGGAGTAACCTGGGCGCATCGAAGATCGATCAGTTCATGCAGAATGACCTGACGAAGATCATCAAGAAGATCGATCTGCCGAAAACGGCGGATACGTCCAAGAGCGGCACGGGCACGACCGAAACGGGAACCCCCGGCAGCGGCACGGAAGGCTCTACTTCCGGTACCTCCGGAAGCGGAGACGGCGCGGGTACAGGCACGACAGGCAGCAGCGGAGATGCCAAAGATAGCAGCACGGGATCGGGCAAGTAATCCATAATCCGTTTTGAATCGTTAGTATGAAGGAAGGCACGGGTCAGACCCGCGCCTTTTTTTGCGGCAATGAACTGGATAAAATGTGCAAAACAACCGCAACTAATAGTTCCAACATCATGTATAAGGAATTGGGAATGGATGAATACTATGGGCAGATATCACAACTTATATTCCTGGGACTCACCTCTTCCCATAAGAACAGTAGTTGAAAAATCTTCTCTAGAAAGCGGGGCAACATGTTAATGAAAGCTACTGGAATAGTCCGCCGTATCGATGACCTGGGCAGAGTGGTCATCCCCAAAGAAATCAGACGTACACTGCGTATCCGTGAAGGAGATCCGCTTGAAATTTTTGTAGACCGTGATGGTGAAGTCATTCTGAAGAAGTACTCCCCGATCGGCGAGCTTGGCGATTTCGCCAAGGAATATGCGGAATCGCTGTATGAAGGCACCGGACATACGACCATCATTTCCGACCGCGACACCTTTATCGCTGTCGCAGGCGGCTCCAAGAAGGAATACTTGGAGAAACCGATCGGATCCCTGATCGAAAACTGCATGGACAGCCGCAAGACGCTGCTGGAAACAAACCAAGGCAGCTACGAAATCAGCAAGGACCATCAGGAGAACCTGTCTTCTTTTGTGGCCGCGCCGATCATTTCCGGCGGAGACCCCATTGGCGCAGTGATTCTGATGAGCAAGGACGAAGCAACCAAGATGTCGCAGCTGGAAATCAAAATGTCCGAAACAGCCGCCGCTTTTCTTGGCAAGCAAATGGAGCAGTAAACCGGCAGGCCGGTACGGCTCTTCACCGAGCACACGAAGCTCCCCCTTCATATTCACGGATGATCCGGGAATGAAGGCGGGAGTTTTTTGTGTCCGCTCTCCTCAGGTATAATAGGTGTATTCGTATTGAAAAAACGGAAAGCAACGCCAAATGATCGAGGCTGAATCCGGGCAAAAGTAGGGAAGAGGATGAAACAGACAGGTGCGGCATCGAAGATGCTGCAGGGGGCTTTGATTTTAAGCATGGCCATGGTGCTGTCGAAACTGATCGGCACGCTGCAAAAAATTCCGCTCCAAAACATGGGCGGGGATGCGGTGTTCGGCATCTATAACACGGTATATCCGCTCTATTCATTAATGATGACGATCGCGCTCGCGGGCCTGCCCGCAGCGATCTCGAAATTCGTGGCGGAGGACGAAGCCGTCGGGGGGGCAGGGGAAGGACTCCGGGTGATGAGGTTGTCCTCTGTGCTGCTGGCGCTGCTTGGCATCGTCCTGGGGGCCACCGTGTACACGTGCGCTCCGCTCATCGGGACCTGGATCGACAATTCCAGCGTCGTGCCGGCGGTGCGGACGGCGTCCTTAGCGCTGCTGTTCGTGCCAGTGATGACCGGGATGCGCGGTTTCTTTCAGGGATACCAAAATATGATGCCCACCGCCGTTTCGCAGATCACGGAGCAGTGTGCGCGGGTGGCCGTCATGATCGGTCTGCTGATTTACCTGACGGGAATCGGGGCGAAGCCGGAGACCATCGCAGCAGGGGCGCTGCTGGGATCGGCCGCTGGCGGTGCCGCCGGCCTCATTGTCATGTTTGGTTATTGGCGCAGGTTCCGGCGGATTCGGCGGGGCTTTGCCGGCGCAGAAGGAGCCGCAGTGCCGGCGCACCAGGAGTCTGCCGTTCAGACGGGTCAGCCGCGTCAAGCCGGGCGGGAGAGCAGCTGGAGCCTGCTGAAGCGGATTCTGCTGTACGCAATTCCCGTCTGCCTCGGTTCACTGGCTGTACCTTTGATCGGCATGGTGGACAGCTTTACCGTACCGCGGCTGCTTAAAGCCGGAGGTGCCGGCGAGGCGGGTGCGATGATCCAGTTCGGCATCTATAACCGCGGTATTCCCATCGTCCAGCTGGTGACGATGCTGGCTACGTCGTTGTCGGTGCTGTTCATTCCCGCTTTAGCGGATGCGAAGGCGAGAGGCGACCGCGAGCTGGTGAGCGAGCGTACCCGGCTGTCCCTGCGATGGTTCTGGCTGCTGGGACTGGCCGCCTCGGTGGGGATTGCCATTCTGGCCGATCCCCTGAATATCGCGCTGTACCAGGACACGGCGGGCAGCGGCGTCATGCGCTGGATCGCCTTCACTGCCGTCGGCAGCGCGCTCAGCATCATTTCGGCTTCGCTGCTGCAGGGCGTCGGCATCGTGCGTGCACCGGCCGTGCACCTGCTGGCCGCGGCAGCGGCGAAGACGCTGCTGAACCTGCTGCTGGTTCCGCAGCTGGGCATTACCGGCGCGGCGATCGCCGGCGTAGCCGCGCACTTCCTGGCGGCAGCGCTCAACATCGCGCTGCTGGCCCGCAGCACCGGCCTGCGCATTCGCGCCGGTGCCGCCCTGGCCAAGCCGGCGCTGATGCTGGCCGGCATGGCCGTGGTGGCGGGCGCTGCGGCGCTCGCGGCGGACGCGGTGCTGTCCGCGCTCGGGCTGCCCGCCCGCCTCGTGGCCGCCGCGGCAAGTGTCGCCGGTGCCGCGGCCGGAGGCGCCGTGTTCCTCGCCGGCGCCGTGCTGGCCAAGCTCCTTACCGAAGAGGAGCTTGGGTTGCTGCCGAAGATCGGCCGTCCACTGGCCGGCTTGCTGAAGCGGGTCCGGCTGCTGCGGTAATAGCCGGAGGGGCTGTTGAATCTTCTATTTTGCCGTCATAGAGGGAGAATGATAGAAGGGGGTGGATTAACGGATCCGCCGAACAGGCATCAGTAAAGGGCCGGGCCATAGTGAAGACCCGCCTAGCGCGTCTGGTTTTCTTTTAAAAAAGAAACCGTGATATAGTATATTTATGTCCCATTCCCGGAAGAATGGGAAATAGAGCGGAGGAATGACATATGAGCGCAGTACTGAAGGTTGTCGGTCTCGGTTCGGGCAACCCGGACCGGCTGACGGTGGGTATTGTGAAAACGTTGCAGCAGGCATCACAAATCTACGTCAGAACGAAAGAACATCCGGTTATGTCGATGCTGGAGGAGCTGAAGCTCGAAATCAGTTCGTTCGACCACATCTACGAAGCGCATGATTCGTTTCCAGAGGTTTACGCCTCCATCGCGGAGCGGCTGCTGGAGCTGGCCCTGGCCGGCGAAGAACACAGCGTGATCGTCTATGCGGTACCAGGGCATCCGATGGTGGCGGAATCCACCGTCCAGCTGCTGAGGGAGCGCTGCCCGCAGAACGGGATTTCCCTTGAAGTCCTGGGCGGGGAATCCTTTCTCGACGAGGCCTTTATCCGTCTTGGCTTTGATCCGATCGAAGGCTTCCAGCTTCTCGATTCCACCGGCATTCGCAGCAGCATGCTGCAGCCCCAGCTGCACACCGTGATCGGGCAGGTATACGATGAGTTTACGGCTTCCGAAGTGAAGCTGTGCCTCATGGAGCTTTATCCTGACGATTACCAGGTCGTTGTCGGACATGCGCTTGGTGTCGAAGGAGAGGAGCAGGTGCTTCAGGTTCCGCTGTTTGAGCTCGACCGGGTAGAGGGCTACGGCAACCTCTCGCTCGTGTACGTTCCCAGAAGCGACGACGAAAGCCTGCGCCAGCGGACCTTCGCCCGGCTTCATGAGATCGTCGGCATTCTCCGCAGTCCGGAAGGCTGCCCGTGGGACCGGGAACAGACGCATGAGTCGATCCGGAAAAATCTCATCGAGGAAACCTACGAGGTGCTGGAGACGATTGACGATGACGACCCTGAGCATATGCAGGAAGAGCTTGGCGATTTGCTGCTGCAGATTATGCTGCATTCGCAAATGGAGGAAGAGGAAGGCACTTTCAGCGTGTACGATGTCATTCAAGGTTTGAACGACAAGCTGATTTTCCGCCATCCGCATGTGTTCGGTGAGAACAAGGCCAAGGATGCGGAAGCCGCACTGCAGAACTGGGACGCCATGAAGGCCGAAGAGAAACGCCGTAAAGGACTCGAGCCCGAGAAGACGTCCGCCCTGGACGGGATTCCAAGAGACCTGCCGGCGCTCATGAAAGCTTACAAGCTGCAGAAGAAGGCGTCGAAGGTCGGGTTCGACTGGGATTCCATCGAGGGCGTTTTCGACAAGATCGAGGAGGAGCTCGGAGAGCTGCGGCAGGCCGTGGCGGAGGGACTGAGCGTCGACGAACAGGTGGGCGAGCTGGGTGACCTGCTGTTTGCGGCGGCGAACGCGGCCCGGTTCCTGGATGCCGATCCGGAAGAAGCGCTGTCGAGAACGAACCGCAAGTTCGTCAGCCGGTTCCGTTATATCGAGGATGTGCTGCATGCAGAAGGCAAAACGCTGCAGGAAGCCAGCCTGGATGAGATGGAGACGATTTGGCAACGGGCCAAAAATGAGGTATGATATGAAATCTCCGGTCCCGGGCGGGAACGAGAGGCGCCTTAATGCCTGCAGAGTGAAGCCGATTAAGCGATCAGGAATGAATAACCTTTCGTGTTCTTGATTCCGATTTCGCGCAAATTTTCCGTTAGACGACGTCCTGAGGCTAATTTTAACAAGGATTTCCTCGGAAATTATAAAAAATTGGCGGATTGAGGCAGGAATTCGGGCGGCACAGCAAGAATATCATACAGAACGCGCCAAAAGCGGTATGTTTTGGAGCTAGGCTCCTCTGCCGCGCCAATACTTATTTCTTTGTATATTGGGAGGATTATAATTTATGAACAAGACAGATCTGATCAACAACATTTCCACGAAAAGCGGTTTGACTAAAAAAGACGTGGAGTCCGTTCTGAACGGTTTCCTGGGTGAAATTGAGGAAGCTCTGGCAAGCGGTGAGAAAGTTCAGCTGATCGGCTTCGGCACTTTTGAAACCCGCAAGCGTTCCGGTCGTACAGGCCGCAACCCGCAAACCGGCAAAACCATCGAAATTCCGGAATCCAACGTTCCTGCTTTCAAAGCGGGCAACAAGCTTAAAGAAGCCGTAAAGTAAGATGCGCGTCGACAAATTCCTTAAGGTATCAAGGTTAATCAAGCGGCGTACCGTTGCGAAGGACGTCTCCGATCAGGGAAGGGTCCTCATTAACGGCAGGGAAGCCAAGCCCAGCAGCACGGTCAAAGTGGGCGATGAGATCACCGTCCAGTTCGGCCAGAAGCTGGTGACCGTGAAGGTGGAGCGGCTTGCCGAAACAACCCGCAAGGACGAGGCAACCAGCCTATACACCTTGGTCAAGGAAGAACCGATCGCCAAAGATAACGGTTTAAACTGGTAAGCGGGCATTCCAGAAGGCATATACAGTACACAAAGGCATCTTCCGATCACGATCGGAGGATGCCTTTTTAGCTTGGCGCGATGTTTAGTTTATGCTTAAAGTTCCTTCGGTTCACCCGGCGGGGCTGGTTCTAAACCCTGAAACCGCTCCATAAGCTATTGATAAGAAGGAGGGGTACATGCCATGATCGAGCAAGCGAAAAACAAGCAGCATGAATTGCATATGCTGAATCGCAAGCAGCTGCACCTGACGGGGGTAAACAATGTGGAGAGTTTTGACAGCGAGGAGTTTCTGCTCCAGACCGAGCTAGGGCACCTGACCATCAAAGGCCAGAATTTACATATTAAAAATTTAAACCTGGAAGAAGGCCTGCTCTCGATCGAGGGCCACGTGAATTCCCTGGTTTATTTGGATCCCGGTTCCCACAGCAAAAACAAAGGAATGCTCGGCAAGCTATTTAAATGAGTCCACAGATCCAATGGATTACCCTGCTGTGGATGCTGTTCTCGGGAGCGGCTTTGGGGGTGGCCTATGACAGTTACCGGGTGCTGTCGGGCCAGCTCCACTTTCCGAAATGGACCCTTCATATATTGGACGTGCTGTACTGGAGCGCTGCGGCCCTGTTTGTGTTCCGGATGCTGTATATCAGCAATTACGGCCAGCTTCGGTTTTATGTATTTGTGGGACTCTTTATCGGGGTATGGTTATATTTTTTAATCTTGAGTGTTACAACCCAGCGTTTTGTGGTAATGTTAATAAGGACAGTACGTTACGTGATTGATGTGGTCAAGCGTTTGTTTCGGGCGCTCGTCTGGGCTCCGATCCGTGCGCTCTTGAAACTGTTGAAATGGATTGCCGTCATGATCGGCAGCCTGCTGATGTTTCTCCTCCACGTGATCCTGCGCTGTCTCACGCCTTTCTGGAAGCTGCTTCAATGGATGCTCCGCCCCATCACCTCCCGTCTGAAGATGCCCGAGTGGTTCAGCAAGTTTCTCACCGCAGCTGCAGAGCTGTGGAAGCGATGGTTCTCCAAGGAGTAGACAAGGCCTCTAAGAACGGCCCGTTACGTTAACGATTTCCGTATTTGTAAAGAGGAGGCATTCATGGGAAAATACGCTGCATCACCAGCCCAAACCCGCCCGCAGACTACACAAAAGAATGACAAGCAGCCTGCCGGTCATCATGCTGGCGCACGGAGGCGGATTTTTTTATGGCTGACTTTCATGATTCTGTTTATGGGGTGGGCAGGTTACACCTTTATCGACCAGAATTCGCAAATTGCGGACAAGAGTTCCGAGCTGTCGAAGAAGCTGAAGCTGGAGGCACAGACCACTCAGACGAAGGCACAGCTTGAGCGGGATGTGAAACGGCTGAATGATCCGGAGTATATCGGCCAGATGGCAAGAAAGAATTATGGTTTGTATTTGCCGGGGGAAACCCCGATTCATGCGGAATCCACCCGCCCATAATATAGGCGCTGAAGTGGGTTATTACTCAGTTGACCTGGGTTTGCGCTTTATGTATAATCAAATCACCACAGCCAAGGTTTTATTTAAATCTTGTTGTATATTTTTAAGGGAGGATCATTTTATTCTATGGCAATCGAAGTGGGCACCAAGTTAGAAGGCAAGGTGACAGGCATAACGCATTTTGGAGCATTTGTGGATCTGTCAGGAGGTGTCACGGGTCTCGTTCACATCTCGGAAATCGCCGATAATTACGTCAAGGATGTCAACGATCACCTGAAGATCAATGATGTTGTGACAGTGAAGGTGATCAATGTCGATAAGGACGGCAAGATCGGGCTTTCCATCAAACAAGCTGTTGATAAGCCGGCATCCGAAGCTCGGCCTCCAAGAGGACCAAGACCGGAACGTACCGGCGGAGGCGGCGGAGACCGTTTTGGCGGTGGTGGTGGTGGAGGTTACAATCGTGAACGTGGCGGGCGTCCGTATAAGCCTGCGGCCAACAAGACTTCATTCGAGGATAAAATGTCTCGTTTCCTAAAAGACAGCGAAGAGCGCATATCGTCGATCAAGAAGAACACGGAATCCAAGCGCGGAGGCCGTGGCGCGAAACGCATGTAATTTTTACTAACAGATGAGAGCATACGATAACCGTATGAAGCAGATAACCGTAGAGGGCATCCAGCCTTCTGCGGTTTTTTTGTTTTTGTTGGAGGCCAGGCACTGTTTTACAGTTGTCATCCGACAAAGGGCTGCATTCGGTAATTTTGTCGTTCTGCAAGAAATTACCGACAGCATCCAACGCCATTCCAGCTATCTCTGTCGCAATCGCTAGTCGAAGCGGTGATTTTATTCGGGAGATTGCCCCGGATCGAACCGGCTGGAAACCGGCTGGAAGTGTTGGGGGACAACCAGTCGACCCGGATTTCCGACCATTCGGGAACGCAGGCTTTTTTGTCGGAAATTTCTTGGGCGCTTGTCCGCTGTTCTGACAAACTTTCATGTTTCACCGGTTCTATAATGGGTACCAACAAATCCTACGAAATGGTGGTGCCTGGATCATGGAAAAATGGAATGTGATGGACGTGCCTGTCATGAAATCAGCCAAGGGGGAAGCGGTCGTGGACGGAATGAGCTGGACGGAACGAATCCGGAACATGTCGGCGGTACAGCGGCCGATGCAGTTCCTCGCAGCAAAGAAGTGGATGCTGCTGCTGACCTTTATGGGCTTCTTACTCGGAAAAGCCATGATATTGGACGAGCTGTCGCCGTTTGCGATCGCCTTTTTTGCAGTCATCGCCTTCATGCGGCGGGATTACATCCTGCCGGTGGGGATGGCAGTGATCCTGGGCTCCCTGTTTGCTCCGTTTCCGGCACCGCTGATCATCGCCGCCGAGCTCATCATCTTCCACCTGATGTATAAAGGGCTGAACGCCTTTGACCACGCCGAGTTATCCTACGCGCCGCTGATGGTGTTCGTCTCCGCCTTCTGCGTCAAAATATTCATGGTGCTGATCGGTCCGCCATTTACGTGGTATTCCCTGATGATGACCGCCGTCGACGCCGTACTCAGCTTTGTACTGACGCTCGTGTTCATCCAGGCGATCCCGGTGTTTACGTACAGGAAAAAGAACTATCAGCTGAAAAACGAAGAAATTCTATGCCTGATTATCCTGCTTGCATCCGTCATGACGGGCGCGGTGGGGTGGAGCATCTATAATTTGTCCGTGGAGCATGTCCTCTCCAGGTATCTGATCCTCGTGTTTGCGCTGGTCGGCGGAGCGCCGCTTGGGGCTTCGGTCGGCGTCGTAACCGGGTTGATTCTGAGCTTGGCGGATATATCGGCCATTTATCAGATGAGCCTGCTCGCCTTTTCCGGGATGCTCGCCGGCATGCTGCGGGAAGGGCGGAAAGGAGCCGTATCCATCGGCATGCTGCTGGGCTCTTCCATTCTGTCCATCTATTTCAGCGGTCCGGGCGACGTCATGCAGTCCACATGGGAAACCTGCATTGCCATCGGACTGTTTCTCCTGACCCCGAAAGCGATGATTGCGGTGATCTCCAAGTATGTGCCGGGCACGACGGATCACAGCAAATCGCAGCATGAGTATGCCAAGCGGGTAAGGGATCTGACCGCCGAGCGGGTGACCCAGTTCTCCCAGGTATTCCGTCAGCTGTCACAGAGCTTCGGCCAGGTGTCCGGAACGGAGGAGGTGAGCAAACGGAACGAAGAAATGGACCATTTTATGAATGCGGTGACAGAAGGGGCGTGTGCCAACTGCTTCAAGAAAAACCATTGCTGGGACGCGAAGTTCTATCAAACCTATAAATATATGACCGACGTGATGACTTCGGTGGAGGAGAATCCGGAGATGTCGGCTGAGGACGTCCCGGAGGAATGGAAGAGAATTTGCGCCAAAACCGGCGACGTTGTGGATGTTATGAAGCAGCAGTATCATCTCTACCAACATGATATGCAGTGGAAACGGCAAATATACGACAGCCGGCAATTGGTCGCCGAGCAATTATCGGGCGTATCCCAGGTGATGGAGGACCTGGCTAAGGAAATTCAGCGGGAAGGACAAGCGATGTACCGGCAGGAGGAGCAAATTCGGGACGCTTTGGAGAAGCTGGGACTGTCGATCCAAGGGATCGAAATCATCAGTCTGGATCCCGGTCATGTGGAAATCGAAGTTGTGCATGCGTATACAAGGGGGTACGATGAATGCCGTAAAATTATTGCGCCGCTGCTGTCCGATATATTGGAAGAGCATGTGGCCGTGTTAAATGAAACGTTCAGCAGCAACAAAGACGGGCTTGCGACCGTCATGTTCGGATCGGCCAAAACGTTTGAAATTACGACGGGGGTGGCCGGGGCCGCCAAAGGAGGAGATCTGCTGTCAGGCGACAGCTTTAGCACGGTCGAGCTCGGCAACGGCACCTTTGCGGTGGCGCTGAGCGACGGAATGGGCAACGGAGAGCGGGCGAGGTTGGAGAGCAGCACCGCGCTGAACATTTTGGAGCAGCTGCTGCAGTCGGGCATGGAGGAGAAACTGGCGATCAAATCAGTGAATTCCATTCTGATGCTGAGATCCCCGGAGGAGATTTATGCGACGGTGGACATGGCGTTGATTGATCAATATACAGCGGAAACGACATTTATGAAAATCGGCTCTGCCCCAAGCTTTATCAAACGGGGCAATGAAGTGATTCCCGTCTCGGCCAGCAACCTGCCGATCGGCATTATTCAGGATATTGAGGTGGACCTGGTCACCTTGAAGCTGCAGGCGGGGGACATCGTCATTATGATGACGGACGGCATCTACGATGCGCCCGGTTACGCCGTGAACAAGGAATTGTGGATGAAGCGGATGCTGCAGGAGATCGAAAGCAACGATCCGCAGCATATTGCCGACTGCCTGCTTGAGAAGGTGATTCGTTACCAGCAAAATCAAATTCATGACGACATGACCGTCGTTGTCGGAAAGGTGGAGCATTACCAACCGGAGTGGGCTACTCTGCATGTGCCGGGCGTTGACCGCATGGAGCGGCCGCGCACGGTCAGCTGACCGCCTCGCCGGAGCACGACGGGAGGTGAACATGTAAAACTATCGTTGTTAGCCGTCCCATTGCCCGGGAAATGGGATGGTAAGGCCGGGCTGCCGTTTGAATCTCTCAAAAGTGGAAATACTAGAACCTAAAGGGTGATAGACACTTTTGGGAGGAATGATGCCATCATGAAACAAATTTTATTAATTACGGACGGTTGTTCCAATGTCGGTGCAAGCCCGGTCATGGCCGCAGCTCATGCGCTGCAGGAGGGAATTACGGTAAATGTCGCGGGTGTGATCGATTACGGAACGATTGGGGAGCTTGGCAGCTTAGAAATTGCTGAAATCGCCAAGGCCGGCGGGGGGGTGAGCCACATCGTGGGGACCAGGCAGCTGGCCCGAACGATGCAGATGATGACGCGCAAAACAGTGGTTCAGACGATACAGCAGGCGGTTAATAAGGAGTTAAAGACGATTTTAGGGGACGGGTCCTTGGAGGAGCTTCCGCCCCAGCAGCGGTCCCAAGTTGTTCAAGTCGTGGATGAGCTGACCGAAACGACGCCGCTGCAGGTTGCCTTGTTGATTGATGCCAGTGCCAGCATGAAGCCGAAGCTGGCTGCGGTCGAGGACGCCATTCGGGATTTGATGCTCAACCTGCAGGCCAGAGAGGGCCTCAGTGAACTGGCCGTATTCCATTTTCCCGGACGGAACAGCGGAGAGGAAGCCGTCATGGATTCCGGTTGGATCCAGGATCTTGGCGGAGTGCGCAATCTGTTCCAACGAATCCAAATGAAAGGGGCCACGCCAACCGGACCGGCGATACTGAAGGTGATTGATTTCTTCCGTTATGGTACACTAGACGGACAAACCTGGCGGGGAAATGACGAAGAAGGAGAAGGGATGCTCGGTGACTACGTCGTCTAGACCGGCATATCCGGCCGGAACGGTAATTACGGGAAAATGGCATAACAACCGCTTTGTGATCCGGCGAGTGCTCGGACAGGGCGGCAATGGCATCGTGTACCTCGTTCACAAGGCCGGATACCGGAATTTGTACGCGCTGAAAATGGGGTATGACACGCTTGATCTGCAGTCGGAGATCAATGTGCTGACCTCATTGCAGTCACAGAGCAGGCGTCAGGACGGGCTGAAGGGGAGTTTTAAAACTCCGTTTCTGCTGGAAGTGGACGATTTTACGGGGATGGATAAAGAAGTGCCATTCTACGTGATGCGTTACATTGAGGGGAATCCGATCCATCATTTTATCCGCCGACGGGGCCAGGAATGGGCGGGAATTACAGGGCTCCGGCTGCTTGAAAAGCTGACCGGCCTGCATCGGCTCGGGTTTATATTCGGAGACCTTAAGCCGGACAATGTTATGGTATCGGATTATGGGCAGGTGGAGTTGATCGACTACGGCGGCGTCAGTAAAATTGGACGCAGCGTCAAGCAGTTCACGGAATGGTATGACCGGGGATATTGGAATGCCGGCAGCCGCAGCAGCGATGAAGCTTATGACTTGTTCGCCTTTGCCGTGCTGATGATCCAGCTTTTGAATGAAGAGGGACTAAAGACAGCCTGCGCCCAGCTGCTTCCACAAACGCGGAACCGTTCGGAGCTGCTCACCCTGATCGGCCGAAGCCCAAAGCTGAAGCCGTACGCCCAATGGCTGCGCAAAGCGGTCCAAGGTGAATTTTCGGGCTCCAGGGAGGCGCTGGCCGCGTGGAAACAGCAAATATATGCACCGGCCGTTTCCGGCAGAGCCCCGGGCAAGACGCCGAGGTGGCTGATCAATACTTTTGCCTTTTCGGTTATTATGCTGGGAGCTGCGGTGTACTTTGTATTTTTTAAATGAGCAACGTTAGATCGGTGAGCTGTATAATAGAAGATATCGATACATAGGCATGAATGCGAAAAAAGGAGAACATGGATGGAGAGCAGGCAGAAGTTCAACACAATTAAAGAGCAAGTGCTCCGCACGGCGGAAGAGCACCGCTTATGGTCTCCCCATGACACCCTCGTAGTCGCAGTATCCGGAGGTCCGGACTCTGTGGCTCTTTTGCATGTTCTGAAGGACATTTCGGAAACGGCGGTCCCCCTTACCCTCATTTGTGCCCACGCTCACCATGGGTTGCGGCCGGAAGCGGATGAGGAAGCCGAACTGGTCCGGCGGCTGGCCGCGGAATTAGGCATCCGGTTTGAGATGGCCAGAGTCGACGTTCCCGCATATATGAAGGAGAGCGGCAAGGGAGTGGAGGAGGCGGCCCGGTTCAAGCGTTATGAATTTTTGTTTGAAACGGCGAAGGCCTGCGGCGCCAACACGATCGCTTTGGCCCATCACGCCGACGATCAGGCGGAGACGGTGCTGATGCATTTGCTGCGCGGAAGCGGGCCGGGGGGGCTCCGGGGAATCCGGTTCAAAAGACGGGAAAAAAATGTGGAACTTATCCGCCCTTTCTTACGTATATACAAAACAGACCTCGTGGATATGTGTGAGCAGCATGGTTATCCTTACGCTGTCGACCAGACCAACTTCCAGACCGAGTACAGACGGAATGCAATCCGTCTGGATGTCCTGCCTTATTTAGGGCAATATAATAGTCGGATTGTTCAATCGATCAATCAGATGGCTGACATTATCGGCCCGGAAGACGACTTCGTGGAACAGGCAGCGGTGAACGCATACCGTGAACTGGTACAGTGTAATCATGGAAGGCACGCTTTTCGGGCGCCTTCCTTTTTGGCCTTACATGTCGCTTTACAACGGAGGTTGATTAAACTAATATTAAATTATCTGTCGCCGGGTTCCGAAAACACCGATTATCACAAGATCGAAACCATTCGGCACGGGATTCACCAGAAAGACAGCACAACATGGCACCTGGATCTGGGCTGCGGCCTGGTCTGCATACGCGAATACGATTGGATTACGTTTATGCACGGGATGCCGGAGAAGATGATTGGCTATACATATCGGTTGGATGCAATCGTCCCGGAGTTGTGGTTGCAAGAAATAAGGAAAGTCCTGAGAATGGCGGAGCATACGCCTGAAGTAAATCAATTGTCCAAGATGGCCCTAAACGGTCATCAAGCGGTTTTTGACGCCGATGAGCTGCAGTTTCCGCTCACGATCCGTTCAAGACAGCCAGGGGACACGATGAGAATCATGGGATTAAACGGAAGCAAAAAGGTAAAAGATATTTTCATTGACGCGAAGATACCTCCATCCATGCGCTCCCGCATACCGGTTCTTGTTGACGGTTCAGGCAGCATTGTATGGATCCCGGGTGTAAGGCGTTCGATTCATGCCGCTGTAGGTGCGCATACATCGACGGTGCTTCACTTTTCCTTGGAGGATGCAGGGAGTAGGGAGTAACTGTAATGGTCATTGTTAGGCTTTCATAGTATAACGTAGGAGGTTCGCTCAGTTGCAAAACGATATTCAAGAAGTTCTGATCAGCGAAGAAGAAATCCAGAAGAAAATTAAGGAACTCGGTGCCGAGCTGAGCTCGGTGTATGAGGGTCGCAACCCTCTTGTCATTTGTGTACTCAAAGGCGCGTTTATTTTTATGGCGGATTTGGTTAAAAATATGACAGTACCTATGGAACTCGATTTCATGGCCGTATCCAGTTACGGGGCACAGACCAAGTCTTCGGGCGTTGTCAAAATCATCAAGGATTTGGATGTCCCGGTTGAAGGACGTGACGTGCTGATTGTCGAAGATATTATCGACAGCGGTCTCACGCTGAGCCATCTGATTGAGCTGCTAAAGAGCCGCAATGCCAAATCGACGTGCGTGGTTACGCTCTTTGACAAACCTGCCCGCCGAACAGTGAAGCTCGAGGCGGATTATACCGGATTCGTACTCCCTGACGCGTTTGTTGTCGGATACGGTCTGGATTACGCTGAGCATTACCGGAACCTGCCCTACATCGGGATCTTGAAACCGGAAATCTATACCCACTAATTGCGCTACTCAAGCCCATGAGCTTAATTACGCTCATGCCTTTACCACCTCTATTTGAGATGGTCAGACAGGCTATGGTAAAATAATTAAAGTGTTTTGAGAGGAGGTAGGGGATGAATCGGTTCATCCGGAATTCTGGTTTTTATTTGATTCTTTTTTTAGTTGTGGTGGGCATTGTCCAGTTTGTCAGCAACAGCGGTGAATCTGCTGACAGCCCTAGATACGATCAATTGCGCCAGCAAATCGCTGCTGGTAACGTATCGGAAATTACGGTTCAATTCGACGGTTACGCCTATCTGGTAACCGGTAAATATAAGAATAAACCGGCCGACGTTAAATCAGAGAATTTCTCGACCTACACTCCGGCTACAGATGCTGCAATCGATGAGCTGGTAGCTGCCAGTGACAAAACCGGCATGAAATTCACCCAGAAGAAGATGGAAGGCGAAAGCGTCTGGCTGACGCTGCTCTCCTCCCTGATTCCTTTGGTTATTATGTTTATTCTTTTCTTCTTCCTGTTCAACCAGGCGCAGGGTGGCGGGGGCAAAGTCATGAACTTCGGCAAGAGCCGCGCCCGTCTTTATAATGAAGAGAAGAAAAGGGTTACCTTTGAAGACGTTGCGGGAGCCGACGAAGAGAAGCAGGAGCTTGTCGAAGTCGTTGAGTTCCTGAAGGATCCGCGGAAATTTGCCGCAGTAGGTGCCCGTATTCCTAAGGGGGTTCTTCTCGTAGGCCCTCCAGGTACAGGTAAAACCCTCCTCGCCCGCGCCGTAGCGGGTGAAGCCGGAGTTCCGTTCTTCAGTATTTCCGGTTCGGACTTCGTGGAAATGTTCGTCGGGGTCGGTGCATCCCGTGTGCGTGACTTGTTCGAGAACGCCAAGAAAAACGCACCATGTATTATCTTCATTGACGAGATTGACGCCGTAGGTCGTCAGCGCGGTGCCGGACTCGGCGGCGGGCATGACGAGCGCGAGCAGACGCTGAACCAGCTCCTCGTTGAAATGGACGGTTTCGGCGGCAACGAAGGCATCATCATCGTGGCTGCAACGAACCGTGCCGACATCCTCGACCCTGCGCTTCTGCGCCCAGGCCGTTTTGACCGTCAAATTACGGTCGACCGTCCGGACGTGAAAGGCCGCGAGGCGGTGCTGAAGGTTCACGCACGCAACAAGCCGCTGACCAAAGATGTCAAGCTGGATGTTGTGGCTAAACGTACGACAGGTTTTACCGGCGCCGAGCTGGAGAACCTGATGAACGAAGCGGCGCTGCTTGCTGCACGCCGTAACCGTAAAGACATCTCCATGAGAGAAGTTGATGAAGCGATTGACCGTGTCATTGTCGGTACCGAGAAGCGCAGTCGCGTGATCAGTGACCGGGAGAAGCGGATTGTCGCTTACCACGAAGCCGGTCACACGATCGTGGGCTACTTCCTGGAGCATGCCGATATGGTACACAAGGTAACCATTATTCCACGCGGACGCGCCGGCGGATATGTCATCATGATGCCGAAGGAAGACCGGATGCTTGTGACCAAGCAGGAGCTGCTTGATAAGGTGACGGGTCTCCTGGGCGGCCGGGTTTCCGAGGAACTGTTTATCGGTGAAATCGGAACTGGCGCATACAGCGACTTCCAGCAGGCTACAGGCATCGTCCGCAGCATGATTATGGAATACGGTATGAGCGAGAAGCTTGGACCGCTTCAGTTCGGGTCCTCGCAAGGTCAGGTATTCCTGGGCCGTGACCTCGGTCACGAGCAGAACTACAGTGATTCGATCGCTTATGAGATCGACCAGGAAATGCAGCGCATGACAAACGAGTGCTACGAGCGGGCAAGAGACCTGCTGACCAAGTACTCGAAAGAGGTTCACCTCATCGCGAACACGCTGCTTGAGAAGGAAACACTCGAGCTCGAACAGATCAAGGAACTGATCGAGCAAGGTTATCTTTCTGAAGACGGCCCGAAAGAGGGCGGAAATGGCGAAGGTCCTTCCGAGAGCGGTGCCCCTGTGATCGACAATGTCGGTGACGTGCGGGTACGTATTCAAGGCAAGGATAACACCAGCCTGCCGACGGAAGAAATTCCGAACGATGTTCCATCCAACTTGCCGAATGACCCGCCAAGCGATATCAATACCGATTCGCCGGGCGACATTCCGAACAATCATGGGGGAACGGATAAAAATCAAGGACCCGATCAAGGTGGAACACCGCCGGAGTCCAGATCCTAATACAAATATAACAACAGCCCGGAGACGGTTAGCCGTCCCCGGGTTTTTTGTGTCGTTTGCCGGAAATACGGGTAAACGGAAGCGATGCGGCCAAATCGGACGGAATCGGGCGGGAAGCTTTGCTTTCTTTTGGCTAGATATCATATAAAGATCATTTTAGTCAATTGACAGTATCGTGAACCTTGTGTAAATTAGTTGATAAACAAGATGGTCTCAAGGTTGCAACGGACAACTTTGGGAGAATTTTCACAAACTATTCATGATGTTATTTAGGTTAGGAAGCCATCAACCGGGTAAAATCATGGGATTTCAGAGGGAGTGGGTTACTGGTGGAAGCTCTGGCACTGGAGCATAAGCAGGAACAAAAGCGGGAACTGACGGAGAAGCTGCTGAAGCTGAAAAAGGAAAGAAACGCCATTATTTTGGCGCATTATTATCAAAGGGATGAAATTCAGGAAGTAGCGGATTTCCGTGGCGATTCCTTCCTGCTTGCCCAGAAAGCGGCTCAAACCGATGCGGAAGTTATCGTCTTCTGCGGCGTTCATTTTATGGGTGAAAGCGCTAAGATTCTGGCTCCGAACAAGACGGTGCTGATTCCGGATGAGCGTGCAGGCTGTCCAATGGCCGATATGGTCAACGTGGACGGACTCCGCAAACTGAAAGCGCAGCACCCTAACGCCAAAGTAGTCACGTATATCAACTCTTCGGCAGAGATTAAGGCGGAAACGGATATTTGCTGTACTTCTTCCAATGCGGTAAAAGTGATTCAATCGGTCGATTCCGATGAGATCATCTGGGTACCGGACAAAAATTTGGGCCACTATGTGCAGCAGCACACCGACAAGAAGCTCATCATTTGGGAAGGGTACTGCAATACGCATGATATGCTGACGGTCAAAGACGTCGTGGAGATGAAAGCCAAGTATCCCGACGCCGAGTTTGTCGTACACCCGGAATGCCGTCCGGAAGTCGTGGCCATGGGTGATTTCGTCGGCAGCACCACGGCGATTTTGGAATACTGCAAAAAATCAAGCAGCAAACAGTTTATTGTCGGAACCGAAGACGGTACCGGATACCAGCTTCGTCTCGACAGCCCGGATAAAGAGTTTCATTTCGCCACCAAGTTTTTGGTATGCCCGAATATGAAGGTGAACAATCTGAAAAAACTGGTGAAGTGTCTGGAAACCATGAAGCCGCAAATCTACGTGCCGCCGGTTGTTGCAGATAAAGCCAGAACTTCTTTAGAGCGCATGTTACAAGTACAGTAGCATGCGCTACTCTTTCTCTTAAGACAGGTGAACAGGGACATGATTCCACAATATCTGGTTGATTTTGATCTGCAGACTTTGCCCCGGACCAAGACGGATGTCATCGTCATCGGCTCGGGCATAGCCGGGCTGTTTACGGCGATTCAGGCAAGCGAGGACCGGCACGTCATCATGATCACGAAAAAGGCACTGCTCGAAAGTAACACCCGGTACGCTCAAGGGGGGATTGCCGCAGTCATTTCAGAGAATGATTCCCCTCAGTATCACCGGCAGGACACGCTGATGGCGGGGGCAGGGCTGTGCTCGTCTTCCTCGGTGGACCTCTTGGTCAATGAAGGCCCTGAGGGCGTTAAGGAGCTGATCCGGCTCGGCACGACGTTTGACCTGGAGAACGGGGAGTTTGCCCTGACCCAGGAAGGCGCGCACAGCCACCGGCGGATTTTGCATGCCAACGGGGACGCGACCGGCTACGAAATTGTCAGAGCGCTGGCCGAGAAAGTGGCGGAGCATGATCATATTGAAGTATGGGAACATCACTTTGTGATTGACGTCATTACAGAAGACGGCGAGTGCAAGGGAGCACTGGTTCAGCGTCCTGACGGGCAGCGGCTGTTTGTGCAGGCGAACGCGACCGTGCTTTGTTCCGGCGGCGCGGGACAGCTCTACCGGTATACCACCAATCCGGAAGTGGCCACCGCCGATGGTGTGGCGATTGCCTATCGGGCCGGGGCTGAAGTTCGCGATATGGAGTTTATTCAGTTTCACCCGACCTCTCTTTGTTACCCCGGTGCTCCTAGGTTTTTAATCTCTGAGGCGGTTCGGGGCGAAGGCGCCGTTCTGCGGAATATTAAAGGCGAACGTTTTATGGAAAAATACCATGAGCTGCTCGAATTGGCTCCGCGCGACATTGTCGCCCGGGCCATCCTCAATGAAATGGAAGAAACGAAATCCACCTTTGTCTATCTGGATATTACCCATGAGCCGGAGGATATGCTTAAGCACCGGTTTCCGACCATATACGAAACCTGCATGAATTATGGGCTGGATATGTCGACAGACTGGATTCCGGTGGCTCCGGCTGCACATTATATGATGGGCGGCGTCAAAACGGACCTGAACGGGGAGAGCAGCATCAAGCGGCTGTTTGCATGCGGTGAAGTGTCCTCAACCGGTGTCCACGGCGCCAACCGGCTGGCCAGCAACTCCCTCTCCGAAGCGATCGTGTTTGGACGGCGTATTGTGAACCGCCTGCGGGAATTGTCCCCGTTGGACTGGGAACCCAAGGATATCCGGGCCGATGAGGGGCGCTCGGAATCGCCAAGGCAGGCCATTGTAGAGCGTCGGCTCAAGCTTCAGAAGGTCATGGTGCGTTATGTTGGACTGCGCCGGAATAAGACGCTCCTGCTGAAGGGACTGGATGAATTGAAGCGCCAACTGCCGATTTTCCAGTCTGGTTTGAGCAAGCGTGAAGAATTTGAATTTGCCAACATGCTGACCAGCTGTCTGCTGGTGACCAGCGCGGCGCTATCCCGTGAAGAGAGCCGGGGGGCGCATTACCGCGAAGACTTCCCCCTGCGGGATGACGAAGGCTGGCGCAAGCATCTGCTGCAGCAGCGGGATCAAGGAATAGTGGAGGAAATCAGCGATGACGTTTAACGGATATGATGAAAGTCTTGTGGAATCCATCCGGCTATGGCTGAGAGAAGATGTCGGATCGGGGGATGTGACGACGCTGTCGACCATCCCGGCCGGACATGAATCCAAGGGAATCATTCATGCCAAGGAAGATGGCGTGGTAGCCGGACTGCCCGTGTCGGAACTCGTGTTTCAAGTCGTGGACCCGGCACTCACGTTCACACCTCAGGTTTCGGAAGGCGATTATGTAAAGAAGGGAACGGTACTCGCTGTCGTGGAAGGCAGCACGCACCGGATTTTGACGGGGGAGCGGCTGGCCTTGAATCTGCTGCAGCGTCTGTCAGGCATTGCGACCCGGACACGTTCATTCGTGGACGCACTGGAAGGCCTTCCTACCCGCTTGGTCGACACCCGGAAGACGACGCCGGGACACCGCATGCTGGAGAAATACGCTGTGCGCGTCGGCGGGGGAGCCAACCATCGCTTTGGGCTGTATGATGCTGTGATGATCAAGGACAACCATATTAAGGGTGCCGGAGGTATCCGCCAGGCAGTAGAGCGTGCCCGGGCGTTTATCCCGCATACGATGACCATCGAAGTGGAGACGGAATCGCTTGAGCAGGTCGAGGAAGCGCTGGAAGCCGGTGCGGACATCATCATGCTGGATAACATGAGCCAGGAACTGATGAAAGAGGCCGTTCGGCGCATCAAGGCCAGGTCCCCGCATGTGACCGTGGAGGCCTCCGGCAACGTATCCTTGAAAACCATAAAAGGGATCGCGGCCTGCGGCGTCGACGTCATTTCGGTTGGCAGACTGACGTATTCCTTCGAGAGCCTGGACATCAGCCTTGACCTCAATGCGGTGAAGGAGGGATAGCCCCCGTGATTCTGGTGATCGACATCGGGAATACGAACATCGTCCTGGGGATATACAGAAACCGAGAGCTATTGCATCATTTCCGTCTCAGCACGGTCAATCATTCCACGCCGGACGAGTACGGTATTATGTTCCGGAACATGTTTCAGATGTCCGGGATCCCGGTCAGCGACATTGAGGGCGTGATCATTTCTTCGGTGGTACCGCCTATGGTGCATGTCATTGAGGAGATGTGCCAAAAATATATCCACCATTCGCCGCTCATCGTGGGACCGGGGATTAAAACCGGACTCAATCTGCGTTACGAAAATCCGCGCGAGGTCGGGGCTGACCGGATCGCCAACGCGGTTGCCGCCGTTGAGAAGTACCAGGGCCCGCTCGTCGTGATCGATTTTGGCACGGCTACCACATTCGACTGCATCGATCCCAAAGGCGCCTATCTCGGCGGCCTGATCGTGCCGGGCATCGGCATTGCGACCGAGGCGCTGTATCAGCGTGCATCGAAGCTGCCGCGGATTGAGCTGGAGAAGCCCAAAAAAGTCATCGGACGAAATACAGTCCATGCGATGCAGGCAGGGATTATATTCGGATACGCCGGACAGGTTGACGGCATTGTTGAGCGGATCCGCGGCGAGATGCAGGTGCCCTCCCTGAAAGTGGTCGCTACGGGTGGATTGGCGGATCTGATCGCCAGTGAAACAAAGGTCATCCAGGAAGTGAATCCGCTTCTGACGCTCGATGGCCTCCGGATAATTTATGAACGCAACCGCTGAATCGCGAGAAGGATCAACCGGATCACCAAAATGGCCTGTTTTGCGGTAAAATAGATAAATAAAGGCGGAGCCTTCCCGGCTCATCCAATAAAGGAGGCAGTACACAGAATGGAAAACAAACAGGACCGCCTCATCCGGGGCACGGCCATGAACGGACGCGTCCGGGCTTTCGCGGTGAGAACGACGGCTCTCGTGGAGGAGCTTCGCAGAAGGCATGATACGTGGCCTACCGCCACAGCGGCGCTGGGACGCACGCTTACAGCCGCAGCTATGATGGGCGCTATGTTAAAGGGCAAGGAAAAGCTCAGCATTCAAGTCAAGGGCGACGGACCGATCGGGCAGATCGTGGTCGAAGCCAATTCCTTTGGCGAAGTGACGGGATACGTCACCAATCCCCATGTCCATTTGCCCAGCAACAGCCAGGGAAAACTCGATGTCGCTGGCGCAGTCGGCCGTGAGGGATACCTGCACGTAATTAAGGACCTGGGCCTCAAAGAGCCTTACCGCGGAAGCATACCGATTATCTCAGGAGAGCTCGGAGAGGACTTTACGTATTATTTTGCCGTATCGGAGCAAACTCCCACGGCGGTTGGCCTGGGCGTACTGGTCGCTCCCGACAATTCCGTCCTCGTGGCCGGCGGCTTTATCATTCAGCTGCTTCCAGGGCTAACCGATGAGGAAATCACTGCGATCGAGCAGGCGGTAGGCGCGATTCCACCGGTAACCACCCTGCTGGACCAAGGGCTTGAGCTGGAGGATATGCTGAAGCAGCTGCTTCCGGATGTAGAGGTTCTCGAAGAGATGGATATCCAGTTCCGCTGTCAGTGCTCCCGCGATCGGGTAGAGCAAACGCTGATCAGCCTGGGCCAAGCGGAACTGGAGCGTTTGATCGAGGAGGATGGACAGGCGGAAGTGGTGTGCCATTTCTGCAATGAAGCGTATCATTTTGACAGGGACCAACTGCAGCAGATTCTTGAACAAGCCATGAAGTAAGGGGCGGGTTCGATGTTATGATAACCAGACAGGAGAAGGGGCTGTGGGCCGCGGTCATTATTTTGGCAGCGGGCGTGTTGTTTATGGGAAGTCTGATTGTCATCCGTGGACTTAAACCGGCAGATGAGCCGTCACCGGCTGAAGACAAGCAGACAGGGGCGGATGCGGTGGCGTCTTTTAATGGCAGCGCTATTACAGAAGGCGATTGGGTCGAGGAGTTGAAGCGGACGCACGGAGAGGAAGCGTTAACGCAGATGCTGAATCACAAGGCGGTATATGCGGAAGCCCAGTCCCTGAAAATCAAGGTGACCCCGGAGGAAGTGACGGAAGAGATTAACCGGGAGATGCAGGGATACGCCTCGCCGGAAGACTATTATCGGGAGATGGCCAACCAGTTGAACCTCACTCCCGAAGAGATCCGGGCGGAAACCGAATACCGTCTCACGTTGCAAAAGATCGCCACCGCAGGAATCCGTATCACGGATGCGGAGGTACAGCGTTATATCGACCAGCATCAAGAGGAATTTGCGGCCAAGAAGGCGTATCATCTTGCCTGGATTCAGACGGATACGGAAGATGAGGCAAATCGGGTGCTTGACCGCCTGCAGCAGGGAGAGGATTTCGGCACGCTGGCGGCAGCGTATTCCCTGGATGAATTTACGCGCGATCAAGGCGGCGATCTGGGGACGGTGGAGGAAGATGATCCTTTTATTGCTCCAGAAGTACTGCAGACAGCCTCAACCCTGAAGCCAGGGGACGCAGCGGGCCCGGTACGGTTAAAAGACGGATATGCGGTCGTCCAGCTGATCAGCGTAGAGAACGGAAGTACCAAGAGCAGCGAGGAGATCCTTCAGGAGGCCCGCAAACAGCTGGCCCTAAGCGAGGCCGTTCCCCTTTCGCAGCTGGAAGAACAGTTGAGAAACAAATATGACGCCAAAATTTTGATCAAAATATCCCCATCTAAAGCATCCTGAAACGACAGAAGCGGCTGCCAAGATTACGCGCCCTGGCTTACACACGTTTTCAGGATGTTTTCTTTGTTTACAACCAGGCCTTACGTCCGGGTTCGTATTGACATTGAGGTGGAAGGTTGATAAGATGAAGGTATAAATACCTACTTATTTACTCGGATATAGCTTTATTCTAAGCCAGCCAGATTCTCTTTCTAGAATTTTGTATACAGCAGTTATCCATTAAAATTCATTATAAACAGGGAGGATTTACCTATGGCTAAGGTCGTCAACAACGTAACGGAATTAATCGGGGGAACACCCCTTGTCCGTCTGAACCGGCTTGCACCGGAAGACAGCGCGGAAATTTACTTGAAGCTGGAATATCAGAATCCGGGCTCCAGCGTTAAGGACCGGATTGCGATCAGCATCGTCGAACAAGCGGAGAAGGACGGCCTTCTGAAGCCTGGCGGTACAATTGTCGAAGCGACAAGCGGCAATACCGGTATCGGTCTGGCCATGGTAGCTGCAGCCAAAGGCTACAAAGCTGTGATCGTCATGCCTGAAACGATGAGCCTTGAGCGCCGCAACCTGCTCCGCGCCTACGGTGCAGAGTTGGTTCTGACACCGGGAGCTGAAGGTATGAACGGTGCTGTTAAGAAAGCCGAGGAAATCGTGAAAGAAAATCCGGATTACTTCATGGCTGAGCAGTTCAAAAACCCGGCCAACGTGAAGATTCACCGTGAAACAACGGGTCCGGAAATCGTGGAAGCGATTGATTCCATCGGCGGTTCCCTCGACGCATTCGTGGCAGGAATCGGAACGGGCGGAACGATTTCCGGTGCCGGCGAAGTGCTGAAGAATCGGTTCCCTGACATCAAGATCGTGGCTGTTGAACCTGCGGCTTCCCCAATTCTGGCTGGAGGCAAACCAGGACCGCACAAAATTCAAGGTCTTGGCGCCAACTTTATTCCGGATATCCTCAACCGTGACATTTACGATGAAATCATTCACGTGGAGAACGATGAAGCGTTTGAAACGGCCCGACGCGTCGCCAAAGAAGAAGGCGTTCTGTCCGGTATTTCTTCCGGCGCTGCCGTATTCGCTGCACTTAAAGTAGCCAAGGAGCTCGGTAAAGGCAAACGTGTCGTGGTGGTCATCCCAAGTAACGGCGAACGTTATTTGAGCACGCCGCTGTATAACTTTGAGGCGTAATTAGCGTCTTATACATTGTAACAACTCTCGCCCCTGCTGCCGGTTTATCCGGCTGCAGGTTTTTTTTGTTCATGCAGCCCGCTCATTAGCAGTCAAATCAGGACAACTTTTTGGAAAAAGTCTTTTCAAACCTGCCGACTCCAAGTATACTGACAACCAATAGACGGGTCTTGTTACTAAAAGGGGATCAGAAAATGAAGAGAAATGAGAGCGGTTTGATCACCTTGGATCAATGGATGACTTGGGCCGCAGAGGGCATCACGATGTTTCCATATGTGCTGTCGTCCGGAGGATTGGACCGGCAGGAAGAAGGGAAGCTCCCGGCGGCTTGGACGGCGGCCTGGGAACAGGCTTCGCCCTATTCCTTCGTACTGGAGAGCGGCAAGGAGGGGCGGTATACTTACCTGGGGCTGCGGCCGGTGTCGGTCCTCTGCGGAAAGGATAACCGTGGCGTCGTGACAAACCTGCTGGGCGGGGGCGCTGAGAAGGTGGACGGAAGCCCGCTGCAGGTGCTTCAGCGGTGGATGGCGCCGTACCGGGCGGCGCAGCAGCCGGATCCAGATTTGCCGCCCTTCCTTGGGGGATGCGTTGGCTTTCTAGGGTATGACATCGTTCGTTCCCTCGAAAATCTCCCGTCCACCGCAGTCGATCTTCCGGCATTCCCGGATTATTTGTGGATGCGGATGGAAGAGTTGTGGGTGCATGATGCAGACAGGCGGAAGGTGTACTGCATAGTCCATATGCATTTTGATGCAGAGGGACTGGACAGCGATCTGATCCGGCAAAGGCTGTGTGCGCTTTACGAGGAAGCTGCCGAGCGGGCCAGGTCCATGCAATCGCTGTGGTTCTCCATGGTGAACTTAAACGATGGGATCCAGGCCGAAGCGGACCGGCGGCGAAAGCAGGCGGAGGAGCTGACTCCCCGGGTAGAGTGGCCGCAGCTGCGTACCGGATTCCCGCAGGAATCCTTTGAACAAGCTGTGCGTTCCATCCAGCAGTACATTCGCGAAGGGGACGTCTTCCAGGTGAATCTGTCGCTCCGCCAGGAGCTGGACCTGCATTCGCCCCCGGAGCAGGTCTATGAATGGCTCCGCCTGTTGAACCCTTCCCCTTACATGGGGCTTCTGCGCTCTCCGGGATTCACGCTGGTCAGCGGCTCCCCGGAACTGCTGGTGAAGCTTCAGGGGGAGCGGATCAGCACCCGCCCGATCGCGGGCACGAGGCGCCGGGGGCTTACCCCGCAGGAGGATGCGGCCATGGCGGCCGAGCTGATAGGCAGCGAGAAGGAGAGAGCCGAGCATATCATGCTGGTGGATCTCGAACGCAACGATCTGGGGAAGGTGGCGGCGTACGGCTCCGTGCACGTCCCGGAGCTGATGACGGTCGAGCATTACTCCCATGTGATGCATCTCGTTTCTCAGGTGGAAGGCCGGCTCGCTCCGGGCAAAGGGGTGTACGACGTGATCGCGGCATTTTTTCCGGGAGGAACCATCACGGGCGCACCCAAGGTGAGGACGATGGAAATTATCGAGGAGCTGGAACCGGTAAGGCGCGGGCCTTACACCGGCTCGATCGGCTGGATTGACTACAACGGCAATATGGAATTAAATATTATTATAAGAACGATGGCCGTCCTGGACGGTACGGGATATATCCAGGCCGGGGCGGGAATCGTCATTGATTCCGACCCTTACCGGGAATACCGGGAATGCCAAAACAAGGCCAAAGGCATGATCCTGGCGGTTCTCGCAAGCGAAGAGGAATCCGCCGCCAAATCTGGATAAGGGGATGAGCATATGATTTTGGTTATCGACAATTATGACTCTTTTACGTACAATCTGGTGCAGTATTTGGGGGAGCTCGGACAGGAAGTGAAGGTGTACCGCAACGATGAAATTACCGTGTCCGGTATCGAGGAGCTTGCGCCCGACCATATTTTGATCTCCCCGGGTCCCTGCACGCCGAACGAGGCGGGGATCAGCCTGGAGACGATTGCGTATTTTAAAGGCAAAATCCCGATTTTTGGCGTTTGTTTGGGCCATCAGGCCATTGGGCAGGCATTCGGCGGCAATGTCATCCGCGCCGAACGGCTGATGCACGGAAAAACGTCGCCGATCCATCATCACGGCACTTCCGTGTTCGAAGGTCTTCCTTCGCCATTTACGGCGACAAGATACCACTCGCTGCTGGTGGAGCGGGACAGTCTGCCGGATTGCCTGGAGATCACCGCAGAAACCGAGGAAGGCGAGATTATGGGACTGCGTCATAAGGAGTATCCGATTGAAGGCGTCCAGTTCCATCCGGAGTCGATCATTACCGATTACGGGCACCAAATACTGCGTAATTTCCTGAAGCAGACCGCAGGCACCAAAGCATGAAGAAGATAGGATTGAACGGCGGGATCGTTGATGCCGCCGACGCCGTGGTACCTGTAATGGATCACGGCTTTTTATACGGAATGGGGTTGTTTGAGACGCTGCGGACATACCGCGGCCGGCCCTTTTTGCTGGAGATGCATTTGAAGAGGATGGCGGAGGGCTGCCGGATACTGGGCATTCCCTTTTCCGTAGAGGATGCGCTTGCGTCCATGCCCGGTTGGATTGAAGCCTTGATGAAGGCGAACGGCCTTGATGAGGCTTACATCCGTTATACCGTCAGCGCGGGCGTTGATGTTCTCGGGCTTCCCGGGGAGGAGTACAGCCGTCCCAATCATGTTCTGCTTGTGAAGTTGCTGCCCGGGGTGCCGGAGAGCCTCTACACCCAAGGAAAAGCTCTGCAGCTGCTGGATACGCGGCGCAACTCTCCCGAAGCTCCAATCCGCTTGAAGTCGCTCCATTACATGAACAATATTTTGGCGAAAAGGGAGCTGGCGGCGATGAGTGACCCGCGTTCCCGCCAGGCGGAAGGCCTGATGCTCGATGAGCGCGGGCATGTCAGCGAAGGCATCGTCAGCAATGTGTTTTTTGTGAGAGAAGGGGCACTCTATACACCTGATGCATCTACCGGGCTGCTGCCTGGCATTACGCGCCAGGTTGTGCGTGAGCTTGCCGGCGCGGCCGGCATCCGCTGCGCGGAAGGTTTGTATACGTGGGGAGATCTGCTGACCGCAGATGAGGTGTTCGTGACCAGCTCCATCCAGGAGCTTGTGCCCGTTACGCTTTTACTGGACAGGCAGGGAGCGGGCAGAAGTGTGAGTCACGGCGCCGCCGGCCCGATCACCCGTAAGCTGCTCGATTTGTACCGACAGAAAGCAGGGATTTGACAGTGAAAACGACAATCTATGAACGTAACTTTGCGATGGGGCAAGCCGTGCTGAGGCTCGGACAGTCCACCCAGGTGATGGGCATTTTAAATGTAACACCCGATTCCTTCTCTGACGGAGGCCGGTATGTGGACCCGGACACAGCCGTACGCCATGCGCTCAAAATGATGCTGGACGGCGCCGACCTGATCGATATCGGAGGAGAATCGACCCGGCCGGGGTATACGCCGGTATCTGCGGAAGAAGAACTGGCCCGCGTGATTCCCGTGATTGAGGCGATCCATAAAGCGGCCCCGCACATTCCCATCTCGATCGATACGTATAAGGCGGAAGTAGCGCGCCAGGCCATTCTGGCCGGTGCCCACATCATCAACGATATTTGGGGAGGCAAAGGCGATCCGGACATGCTGAAGGTGGCAGCCGAGCTGGGCTGTCCGATCATTCTGATGCATAACCGGCACGACATGGACTATACCAATATTGTGGAGGACGTCGTCGCCGACCTGGAAGAGAGCGTGCGCCTCGCCTTGGCGGCCGGAGTTCAGCCGGAATATATTATTTTGGATCCGGGGATCGGGTTTGCCAAAAATGGAGAGCACAACTTGAAGCTGATGACCCAGCTGGACCGTCTGAATCAGATCGGTTATCCCGTGCTGCTGGCAACGTCCCGCAAAAAGTTCATCCGCAGCGTGCTGGATCTGCCGGTGGATGACTTGGTCGAGGGCACCGCAGCCACGGTGGCGTTCGGGATCGCCCAGGGCTGCCAGCTGGTGAGGGTCCACGACGTGAAATCGATCAAGCGAACCGTCAAAATGTGTGATGCGATGATCTACACTTCGGAGGTTGTGAGCCGAAATTAAACGTTTTTTTATACAGGATCGTTTGATACGATGTTGAATATTTGGGGAGGCGGGAGTAGAAAATGGATAGAATGGTCATTCACCGCATGGAGTATTACGGGTATCACGGCGTGTTCGAGGAAGAACGCAAGCTCGGCCAGCGCTTCTACGTCGATCTGGACATGGAGATCGATTTACGCGCAGCCGGGGAGAACGACGATCTCACCCAAACGGTAAATTATGCCGAAGTCCACGAAACGGTCAAAAACGTGGTGGAAACCGAGTCTTTTCGCCTGATTGAAGCTTTAGCCGAACGTATTGCATCTGTTGTACTGGACACTTATACTAGTATCAATGCACTGACGGTCAAAGTGACCAAACCGCATCCTCCATTTGACATCCACTTTCAGGGTGTTACGGTGGAGCTGCATAGAACAAGAAAGTGAGACTCCACCATGAATGCACATTTCACCTCTGAGCTATCAGAGGCTTATATTGCTTTAGGGGCAAATTTGGGTGACCGCGAACATACGCTGATGGAAGCCATTCGGCGCCTGGAAGAGGATCCCCACATTACGGTAGTCCGCTGCTCCCACCTTTATGAGACGGAGCCTGTGGGTTATGTGGACCAGCCCCTCTTTTTAAATATGGCCGTGTGCGTCCGCACAAGTTTGGATTCCCATGAACTGCTGCACGTGATGCAGGGGATTGAGAACGGGCTTGGGCGTATTCGGGAGATCCATTGGGGGCCCCGGACCGTCGATTTGGATTTAATCTGGATGGAGGGCCGCAGGGAGAACACGGAAGAACTGGTGCTGCCGCATCCCCGGATGGAGGAGCGCGCCTTTGTGCTGGTTCCCTTATCCGATATTGTTCCTCCCGACGAGCCTTCCGGCTTATATACGATCGTAGAGACAGCTATGGATAAGCTGGATGGAAAGGAAGGTCTGCAGCTTTGGAAAACATGCAGCTGGCGAAGCGCGTCCGCGCCTTCCGGAAGCTAAAAGGCTACACGCAGCAGGAGCTCGCAGCCAAGAGCGGGATATCGCTGGCGGTGCTGGGAGCCATCGAACGGGGAAACCGTCGTGCGGAAGAACAGGTTTTGATCAAAGTAGCTGAAGCACTGGGCGTATCCGTTCAGGAGCTGAGGAACGGTTAGACTTTTAAGAAGCAGGAATACTGCTTATGTATATACAATGAATAATAAGGGGGGAAACGATGCGATGCTGAAAATTGGCGGTATTGAATTGAAAAACCAAGTCGTGCTGGCACCGATGGCGGGCGTGTGCAATCCCGCGTTCCGTCTTATCGCCAAGGAATTCGGAACGGGTCTGGTCTGTGCGGAAATGGTCAGCGGCAAAGCGATTGTCCACGGCAACCAGCGCACGCAGGAAATGCTGTATGTGGATGAGCGCGAGAAGCCGCTCAGCCTGCAGATTTTCGGAGGAGACCGGGAATCCCTAGTACAGGCGGCCAAAGTTGTCGACAAGCAGACCAACGCGGACATCATCGATATCAATATGGGATGTCCGGCCCCGAAAGTGACCAAAATGGACGCTGGCGCACGGTGGCTGCTCGATCCGCAGAAAATTTATGAAATGGTCTCCGCGGTCGTGGATGCAGTCGATAAACCGGTGACCGTAAAAATGCGTACCGGATGGGACAGCGATCACATTTATGCATTGGAGAACGCCCAGGCGGTGGAACGGGCCGGAGGCCAGGCAGTCAGCCTGCACGGCAGAACCCGGGAACAGCTGTATACGGGACATGCCGATTGGAGCATTATAAAGCAAGTTAAAGAGTCGGTATCGATCCCTGTCATCGGTAACGGTGACGTCGTTACGCCGGAAGACGCGCGGCGCATGCTCGACGAAACCGGATGCGACGGGGTTATGATCGGGCGCGGTGCTTTGGGGAATCCGTGGATGCTGTACCGTACGATTGAGTACCTCAAGAGCGGGGAGCTGCTTCCTGAGCCACCGGCTGAAGAGAAAATCCGCATCGCGATTCTTCATATGGACCGTCTGATCGCGCTGAGAGGCGAGTCGGTAGCGGTACGCGAAATGCGCAAGCATCTGGCATGGTATCTGAAAGGCCTTAGAGGATCGGCTCGAATCAAGGACGAAATTATGGAAGGCACGAAGCGCGACGAAATGGTCAGAATATTGAATGATTTTGTGGCGGACCTGAACCTGCGTGCCGAGATGGAGGCCGAGGGAAGAGATGCGGAAGCGGTAGCCCAATAAGATGGGCAACTGCGGCTGACACCCCTGTCATTGACATTTTGAAACGGTTACCATATAATTTTGCAGTATAAATTCGACTTTTCGTTTAACTAGCAGCAGGAGGATGTTCTGATCCTCCAAACTTTGCATATAGTTTTGCATATAAATAGATTGAACTAAAGTGAGCATTGCCATCTCCTGACCGGAGCAAGAACGTAAGTTTCTTTAGTTCATTCTATTAGGAAGCAGAATGTTTTTTAATTTATTTACATGACAGGAGAATCGGTTAAGATGAGCGATAAAGAAGTCATTCTTACACAGGACGGACTTAAGAAGCTGGAAGACGAACTCGAGAACCTGAAATCGGTGAAGCGCCGCGAAGTGGCAGAGCGGATCAAGGTAGCTATCGGTTACGGGGATATCAGTGAGAACTCCGAATACGAAGACGCCAAGAACGAGCAGGCTTTTATTGAAGGCCGGATCATTACTTTGGAAAAAATGCTTCGCAATGCCCGTATCATCAATAATGATGAGATCAACACGGACATCGTGGGCGTAGGTGCAACGGTAACGGTGCAGGACTTGGAATTCGGCGATACGATGGAATATACGATCGTCGGTAGTGCCGAATCCGATCCGCTGAACAATAAAATTTCCAATGAAAGCCCGGTCGGCAAAGCAATCATCGGCAAGCAAAAAGGAACCGTCGTGGATGTGAACGTTCCTGCGGGCGTTATTCAATATAAAATCATTGATATCAAAAAGTAATATCTATGCTTTAGGATTGAAAGAAAGCTTCCTTGAGGAAGCTTTTTTTCAAGATAATGGAATATACCCCTGAGCTAACGTCGAGGCAAAGGAAAGGCCCCACTTGATGGGGTTATTTTCGGATATAGACGGCAAACGGCAGATGGCATCCGCTTGGATAGGCGGGAGAGGTTTAGCAGTGAAATGAAGGAGATGAAGACTGACCATGTCAGAAGAAGTGAACAACCAGGAACAGGAAATTGAATTAAGCGAGATGCTGAAAATCCGCCGGAGCAAGCTGGACGAGCTGCGTGCACTGGGGATCGATCCTTTTGGCAAAAAATATGACAGAACCAGCATGGCCGGCGATTTGCTGAGTAAATACGACGGCATGACAAAAGAAGAGCTGGACGAGCAGCACGCCGAAGTTCGCGTTGCCGGACGGATTATGGCTAAGCGCGGCATGGGTAAAGCCATTTTTGCCCATATCCAGGATCTGAGCGGCAAAATCCAGATCTATGTGCGCCAGGATTCCGTGCCTGAGCATGCGTTCGAGGCGTTCCGCCTGCTAGATCTGGGCGATATTGTTGGCATCGCCGGAACGATGTTCAAGACGAAGACCGGGGAAACGACGATCAAGGCCAACGAGGTGGAGGTTCTGTCGAAATCCCTTTACCCATTGCCTGATAAATACCATGGCCTCAAGGATGTGGAGCTCCGCTACCGTCAGCGGTACGTGGATTTGATCATCAATCCGGAAGTCCAACAGACATTTATTGCCCGCTCGCGGATTATTCAATCGATGCGCCGTTACCTGGATTCACAGGGCTACCTGGAAGTCGAGACTCCGACACTGCATGCGATTGCCGGCGGAGCCGCAGCCAAGCCATTTATTACGCATCATAACGCGTTGGACATGCAGCTGTATATGCGGATTGCCATCGAGCTTCATTTGAAGCGCCTGATTGTCGGCGGTTTGGAGAAGGTATACGAAATCGGACGCGTATATCGTAACGAGGGTATTTCCACCCGTCACAATCCGGAATTTACGATGATCGAGCTGTATGAGGCTTATGCCGATTACAAAGACATCATGAATCTGACCGAGAATATGATCGCGCATATAGCGCAAGAAGTGCTTGGCACCAAAGTCATCAACTATCAAGGGCATCAAGTCGACCTGACTCCCCCTTGGCGCCGGGTATCCATGGTGGACGCGGTCAAGGAAGTCAAAGGCGTGGACTTCAGCGTGCACATGACGGACGAGGAAGCTCACCGTCTGGCTAAAGAGCACAACGTCAAAGTCGAGCCGCACATGACATTCGGTCATATCCTTAACGCGTTCTTCGAGGAATTTGTTGAGGAAACGCTGATTCAGCCGACGTTTGTGACCGGGCATCCGGTGGAGATTTCGCCGCTTGCGAAGAAAAGCGAGCAGGACCCGCGGTTTACCGACCGGTTCGAGCTCTTTATTGTTGCCCGTGAGCATGCCAATGCGTTCAGCGAGTTGAACGACCCGATCGATCAGCGCCAGCGCTTTGAAGCACAGCTGAAGGAACGCGAGCAGGGCAATGACGAAGCGCATGAAATGGATGAGGATTTCCTCACCGCGCTGGAGTACGGCATGCCGCCGACCGGCGGTCTAGGTATCGGCATCGACCGTCTGGTAATGCTGCTGACGGATTCTCCGTCCATCCGTGACGTGCTGCTCTTCCCGCATATGCGGAATCGTCAGGAGTAGTTTTCAGGTTTTTAGGGGAAATAAGCAAAAGGAACAGCTATCGTGATCATGTATCACGCGGCTGTTCCTTTTTTGCGTTTGATTCGGGCTTCTTTACCATGGAAGGTACATTCGGCTGGCATAAAGACAACAAATGCTGTTTTATGACCGCGATCATGACCTCGGGGGTCACACGCTCCGGGCGCATCACGGCATGGATGGCCAGTCCGTCGAGGACGGCGTAGAAGCGTTCCACTTCGATGGCAAAGTCCAGACCGGGAAGCAGGAGCTGGTTTTCCGATAAGCCGTTAAATACCTGAACGAAAATTGACCGCAGCTCATCGTCCACCTGATGGCGCAGCGCACGCAAGGACTCATCCGACAGCGATTTGACGACAAAAGAAAACCACACCTCCATTTCCAGCCGCTTTTCGTTGTCCGTAGGGAGAACCTCATGCAGCAGAGAAGGAATGTCCTGCATCAGGTCTCCGGAGAAGACCGTATCGTATATTCGCTGCGATACCCGTTCGGATACCCGTTTCATGGAATAGGACAGGAGCTCCGATTGGGTTGAAAAATAGTGGCGCATCGAGCCTACGGAGATCCCAGCCTCTTCCGCGATGTTTCGGACGGAGGCCTGCTCGATACCATGCTTCTGAATGACGCGCCAGGTGGCCTCAGCCACTTTTGCTTTCTGGAGTTCATGATCGACAATTTTGGGCATGTCTTCATTATACCACGTGCTTGATTTATTTAGTACGGCTGTGATAAATTGTTTTTAGAACATTTGTATTAAAAAGGAGTGGGATTGTTGATCGGTGTATGGATTATTGGGTGCGAAATTGCCTTCTGGGTCCTGGTATTAGCCGGACTTAGCGTCCGGTATTTAGCAGGATGGAAAAAGGGCGGTGCCGCTCTGCTGTTGATGACTCCTATAGTCGACCTTCTTTTGATCATTCTTACGATTATGGATCTGCGCGGCGGCGCCGAGGCGGAATTCATGCATGGGTTAGCTGCGGTGTACATCGGTGTAACCATTGCTTATGGTCACCGGATGATACATTGGGCCGACGAGCGGTTTGCCTATCGTTTTGGAGGCGGGGTTAAACCCAAAAAGGCACCCAAATACGGGAAGGCACATGCCAGAATAGAGCGGCAAGGGTGGTTCAGGCATGTGTTGGCTTGGCTGATCGGCTCGATTCTGATTTATCTCATGATAGTGGTCGTTAATGACCCCGATCGTACCGAGGCGCTTAAACGGGTTCCATTACTCTGGGCATGCATTGTTGGCATTGATTTCGTTATAAGTTTCAGTTATACGCTTTGGCCGAGGAAGGGGAAAGGCTATTGACTTATCGTAGGTGCCGCTGCTATGAAATACATGGTTAGGCAGACAGTCGGCACCCTGCCTTTATAATTCAATATTAATTTCAGAAAAAGACTTGCATAATACAAGGATGCGTGTTATATTATTATTCCGGCCAATTGATTTGGTTGTTACATGAATCAAAACACAAGCTTCATACTAAATCTGAAAAAAAGATTTAAAAAAAGAGCTTGCTAAGTTGGGCGGAACATGATATACTATAAAAGTTGTTGAGGCGATGAGCTCTCGGTAACAAAAACGAAGTTTGATCTTTGAAAACTGAACAACGAGTGAGTATAAACGCGACGGTCTTATGACCGGAGCGAATGGAGATTAAATCAATCTCGTCAG
>NZ_JACHXJ010000011.1 GCF_014192015.1 Paenibacillus rhizosphaerae
CAGGAGAGCAAGCTCTCCATCAAGTCCGCTCGACTTGCATGTATTAGGCACGCCGCCAGCGTTCGTCCTGAGCCAGGATCAAACTCTCCAAGAAAATTGGAAGAATCTGCTCACCCAAAGGGAGTAGCTTTCCAACGAAAGTTTGTAGCTCATTTTGAATCTGACGAGATTGATTTAATCTCAAGTTGCTCCGGTCATAAAACCGTCGCGTTTATACTCACTCGTTGTTCAGTTTTCAAAGATCAAAATCTCTTTCTTTCGTTATCACCGCATCTCAGCGGCGACTTTTATAATATATCATACTCACCAGGTACTTTGCAAGAGTTATTTTTAAAAAGTTTTTTACCACTTTCTATTAACCTTGCAAAAGCCCTGTGCTTCAACTCAAAACGCAAAACTGAAGCGAAAATTAATTTATCATAAGATAGGCAGTGCCGTCAAGCATTATTGTTTAAATTGTGAAAGCTTGCTGTTACGCGCATACTTTGAAAGCTCCTTTTGCGGAGCAAATCGGGCATACATCCGAAAAACAGTCTTGTAGCGGTTCGCAATGGCATTACGGATATCCTGATCCAAACGCTGATCACTTAAGTCGAACAGCATCTCGTCCAGCTCCTTGCGCAGCACATAATCTAATTCCTTACATTCCTTCTCGTTAAATAACATACCCAACATATTGGAACTGGCCCCCCTGTAGATTTATCCCTGAACGTCCATGAACGGATCGGTTATGATTTTATCGTCTTACTGTTATGCTCAACTTTTGGGAAATTTATGAATCACAATTTACAAAATACTAATTCTGCATCAAGGCATAGGTAACCGTGCTCTCAATAATTGCGGCAACAAACAGCAGGATGACGACCCAAAAAGCTGCCGTAACCGATTTACGCAGCACTCCCTCACCTTTTCTGACCCGTGCTCTCCTTCCTGGATTGATTCCGCTAATGACCCAGCTCCCCATTCTGATGCCATAGGCACACGCGATAATAATAGCCGGTATTTCAATAATTCCGTGCGGCAGGAGACCCCGGACGACTAAATCGGCCAGATTCTCTCCTTGGGTGCTTAAACTGTGTACCAAATAACCTATAACCATTCCGTTGACCAGCAGAAACATCACTGGCAGAATCCCAACCAGAAGACCCAGGTAAATGATCAGTACGCCCTTAATGCTGTTATTGAGAAAAATAAACCCGAAGAAGCTCCACTGCGGATGCTCCGAGTTCTGCAGATTACCGCTGACTTCCCTCAACCCGCTTAGCTGCTGGTCCACCAGGTCGGCCAAAGCCCCGGTACTGATCCACCCGGCCGCCACTCCGGCAGCAAAAAGCAATAGGGCAAACAATAATGTTTTTTTGATCGACATTAAGTCTCTTATAAATGTACTCAAACGAAGCAAACGATTCCCTCCTCAAAGTAATAAGTCCCAAGTACGAGCATACATTGAAGTAAACAAGCTTTACATGAGCATTTTTCCTGAGATTCGTTTCAAGGGGCCGTTACAGCCTATTTATAAAACCCCTTTGTTATAACGGACGACAGCGCAAAATGCTGATGTATGGAAAGGGGAGCTTACGAGCATATGAATTCATTTTTCTATGTGCTGAATGGCAGGAAAATAAAACGCACGTTTCTCGTGCTGGCCGCAGCGGTATTTGCCATCGGTATCATCTATGTCGAGAGCGACAACATCACGGTATTCTCTGAAGGGGCTCCAGCAGCCATTTACAGCGTCCCTACCGAGAAGAAAGTGATCGCCCTGACATTTGATATCAGCTGGGGAGAAAAGCGGGCAGAGCCCATTCTGAAGGTTCTGAAGGACAAGAATGTGCAGAAGGCTACTTTCTTTTTATCCTCCCCTTGGGGAAAAAGCCATCCGGATATCGTAAATGATATCAAAAACAGCGGGTTTGAAATCGGAAGCCACGGCCACAAGCACGTGAATTACAGCACGCTGAGCGACGAAGAAATTCGCAAGCAGCTGATCACAGCCAATTCTATATTAACCGATTTAACTGGCAAGGAACCCAATCTCCTCCGCCTCCCTAACGGGGATTTTGACAAGCGGGTGCTGAAGATCGCTGATAGCCTTAATTATAAGGTCATCCAATGGGATACCGATTCCCAAGACTGGAAAAACATCGGTGCGCAAAATATCGTCAATCGCGTAGTGTCGAAGGCGCACCCCGGGGATATCGTGCTTCTCCATGCGAGCGACTCAGTCAAGCAGACCCATGAAGCGCTCCCGGTCATCATTGATGAACTCCGCAAACAGGGGTACGAATTCGTAACCGTGTCCGACCTGCTCAGTCAAGCGGATACCAAGGGAAAAGAGATCCGCGACCAGGCGGCGATGCAGCAAGCCATTGAAGACGCAGCCGGCATGTAATCATAAGCACAGAAAAAAGAGCTAAGAATCTTAGCTCTTTTTTGCGTTCAACACTTTATGAAGGATTAAAATTTGGTAAGCATTGCAGACGATCAGCGGAACCAGAATAAAGACGGTGGCGTTGTTGACGCCAATCTTGAGTCCTCCCACCAGCTCCACGATGGTGATCGCCGTCATGAAGAAGATTGTCGGTATCCAAGCAGTCGGATTGGTTGCTTTGGCCTTGAAATAAGCTACAACGACGGCAACGACCAGAATCGATATACCGACGATCAAGTCGGAAAACTGGCTGTTCTCCTTCCCGACAAAGGAGCGGAAAAACATGACTTCAAGCAGTGCCAGGACCGCCAGGACAAGCTGTATGTACTGCCATACTTTTTTGGGGAAGACCCCGATGGCCGTGTAGTTCAAGATCATATAAGCGAAAAAGCCAAGCTGGGAATAGACGCTGACCATCAGGCCGTATCCGAATAAAATGACCAGATAAAACAAGTAATCGGCAGGCCCCTTAAATTTAATTATACCGCTTCCAAACTGCAGCAGCACCCCGGCCACGATCGCCGCTATAGAGCCGGCAAGCAGTGTTTTCCAAAATAATGTCATCCATCTTTTTAAGTTCAAATATTCTGCACCCCCAAGACTTTATTTTACCAACGTTCACAATAAAAAACCATCCATGCCTCGACATATTTCGAATTTTCGGATGCCATACTACAAACAGGATCTGAAGCAAAGGAGGACAACACTGATGAAGTGGCCGGTTATCGGTTTATGTGCGCTTTTTCTCGGTATTTCCGCGGCTCTGACAGGCTGTGGATCAGAACAGAGCTATGCCCCGCCCCAGAGCGATTATAAAGAGATGAAAACGATGGTTGTCGATATCCTGAAGAGCGATGAAGGCAAGAAAGCAGTCGAGGATGCCCTGAAGGGCGGCGGGGGATCAGGCAGCAGCGGCTCCGGGTCAGGATCGGGGCTCGGCATGCAGATGATGTCCCTTCAAGCCGGAGACCAAATCCGAACGGCGGTCAAAGACACCATTACCGCTCCGGAATATAAAAAAGAGTTCGAAAAAATCATGACGGATCCCCAGTTTGCTGGAGATTTCGCCAAAGCGATCAGCTCGCAGAACAAGCAGCTGCATATGCAGTTGATCAAAGATCCTACTTATCAGCAAGCCGTCGCCGATATTATGAAGTCACCCGAAGTCATGAAAATGTTCCTGGATATTACCAAATCCCCTGAATACCGCAAGCAGTCGATGACCGTCATGCAGGAAGCCATGCAGAACCCGTTGTTCAAAATAGAAGTCATGAACATGCTCAAGGATGTCGTGACCCAAGAGCTCCAGCCTAAGGTCGAAAAATCGCAAAAGAAAAGCCAGAGCAAAGGCCAAGAAGGCGGAGACCAAGGCAGCAGCGAAGGCGGAGATAAGGAAAATGGCGAAGGCGGCGGTGGAGGAAGTTAACCGCATTAAAAAAAAGCCCCAATAGGGGCTTTTTTGCTGTAATGAAACAAACATGCAGTTTATTGCTCGCACTTGGTAACAATCGATGCGGCCAATTGGCCGTAGATCTGACCCGTCTGCGTGTCCGCCTTATATACGGAAGGCGAGAAGTCCGGCTCGGAGACATGGTTATCCGGCGCTCCAAGCGGCAGCTGTGCCAGCAATTCCGTATGAAGCGTTTCCGCCAATTGTCCGCCTCCGCCCCTTCCGAATACGTAATCCCGCTTACCGCAGCCTGCGCACTCGTAATAAGCCATATTTTCGACAACGCCCAAAATGTCATGATTGGTCTGAAGCGCCATCGCTCCGGCACGAGCGGCAACGAAAGCAGCAGTGGCGTGCGGGGTTGTGACGATGATCTCTTTGCTCTGCGGCAGCATCTGATGAACGTCAAGGGCCACATCGCCCGTTCCCGGCGGCAAGTCAAGCAGCATATAATCGAGCTGTCCCCAAGCGACGTCGCCGAAAAATTGATGCAGCATTTTGCCGAGCATCGGACCGCGCCAAATGACCGGGTTATTTTCTCGGATAAAAAAGCCCATGGACATCACTTTGACGCCAAAGCGCTCTACAGGGATGATCGTGTTGTCCTCTACCACGGGCCCCTCTTCGATCCCCATCATATCCGGCACGCTGAAGCCGTAAATATCGGCGTCAATAAGCCCTACGCGCTTGCCCATACGGGCCAAGGCTGCAGCCAGGTTGACGGTCACCGTCGACTTACCTACGCCGCCCTTACCGCTTGCGACCGCGATAAAATGGACGTTCGGATCCTGCAGCAGCTGGTTGTGCTCCAGCCCGGCGGCATGTCCTTTGACGAGCTTATCCTCGTCCTCCTGGCGCATGCGCGCCGACTCCCCTAATATTTTCTCGCGTTCCAGCTCGTTGGCTTCCCGCATCCGGATGTGAATCTCCGTACCCTCTGCGTCCCGGAGCCGCTCCCGGATGTCCTTTTCAAGCGCCTGGGCGTAATCTTCACGCTTGTCTAATGTGATGACCGACAGTGAAATACGGCTTTCCTTCACAACGATATCTCTTATCATTTGCAGCTCAATCAGGCTCTTCCCTGTGACAGGCTCGACGATTGGCTGTAATAGCTGTTGCACTTGCTCACGTGATAACATGCTGGCAGCACCTCTGCTTTATAGTTTTCATCTAAGGTTCCATCTAAAGCCTCAGGTGCTATTATACCATTCTCACGGATTTTCTGACGACACTTTCGCCTTCTCGCCGGACAAATACCGGAGAACTCCCTTGTAGACCGATGCGGCGACCTTGCGTTGGTAGCTCTCATCCCTGAGCAGCTCCGACTCCTGCGGGTGGGACAGAAATCCGACCTCCACCAGAGCCGAAGGCATTTTCAGCGCTTGAAGCAGATACACGGTATTCACTGTTTTGGCCACCCTGTCCGTATTTTCGAGGTTCCGCTTAATCTCATCCTGAATTAATGCAGCCAGTCCTGCGTTGTCCGGGTGATTCGGATAATAAAACGTCTGCGCCCCCCGATATTGATTCGACGGAAAGCTGTTCATGTGAATGCTCAAAAACAGGTCCGCATGCTTGTCCTCAATGAACTTGGCCCTCTGCTTCAGATCCTCTGTCTTACGTTTGGAATACCCTCTCGTATCACCGGCAAGGTCGTAGTCACCCTCGCGTGTCATCACCACGACTGCGCCGGCCTGCTGCAAATAATCCCGCAGATATAGGGCGATGGCCAGGTTAATATCTTTTTCGATCACGCCCTGCTTGCTGACGGCGCCTCCGTCCGGCCCGCCGTGACCGGCATCCAGTGCAATCACTTTTCCCGACAGCGGCAGCCCCAAAGAACCCGTCGTCTTTGCGGCAGGAATTTGGTAGGTAGCCACCGCAATAAAAACAATCAGCAGGCAGAGGCCGATCAGCGCCTTTTTGACCGTGCTTACCCGGATCCACAGCACCTGTTTCTTTCGTCCCTGCTTGGACATAAAAAATCCACCTCCGTTCCCCATATCGACTCTACACATCTATATGGGGCGAGGTGGACAAATAGTACTTTATGAAGATACTTGTGTGGACATCCCTTCGATCAAAATCTTAGCGACCTCAGGACGGGTAAATTCCGGTGGCGGGCAAATGCCGTCGCGCAGCAGACCGCGTACCTTCGTACCGGACAAAGTCAAATGATCTTCCTTCGGATGCGGGCAGGTTTTGCTGGATGCCATATTGCCGCACTTTTTGCAGAAGAAGCTGTGTTCGAAAAACAACGGGGTAATGCCGAGTTCTTCCGCCGTGAAATTCGAGAAAATTTCCTGGGCTTCATAGGTGCCGTAATAATCGCCTACGCCGGCATGGTCGCGGCCGACGATAAAATGGGTGCAGCCGTAATTTTTGCGGACCATCGCATGGAAAATGGCTTCTCTCGGGCCGGCATAACGCATTGCGGCCGGAAACACGCCAAGGAACGTACGATCGGCGGGGTAGTAGTTTTCGAGCAGGACCAGATAACTCTTCATCCGGACGTTGGCCGGAACGTCATCCGACTTGGTCTCGCCAACGAGCGGGTTCAGGAACAGCGCATCGACGATCTCAAGCGCACTCTTCTGGATATACTCATGAGCCCTGTGAACCGGGTTGCGGGTTTGGAAGCCGACAACCTTCTTCCATCCCTTCTCCGCAAAAATACGGCGCGTCTCCGCCGGATCAAAATAAAACTCGCCGAACTTGGCCGGTTTCGGACGGTTCAGCACCTGAATGCTTCCGCCAACATAGTTCGATGGACGCTCAAACAGCTTCTTGACACCAGGATGCTCGGAATCGCTAGCTTTGAATACCTTAGTCGCCTCAGCGGTCTGATCGACGCTGTAAATGCTCTCGATATCAAGAACGGCATACACCACCCCGTCTTCGGCTCCTACGAGGGCTGCCTTGTCGCCTACAGTGAGTTCCGCGGCCTTCTCATCGTCCACAGCCAGTGTTATCGGAATGCTCCATACCGTGCCGTCCGCCAGCCTCATGCGGTCGACGACCGACTGGTAATCCTGCTCGTTCATAAAACCCGTCAACGGGGAAAAAGCGCCTACGCCAATCAGATCGATATCCGAAATCGTCCAAGTATTCACAGGAATCTGTTTAAAACCGGCCGCAGCCTGCAGCAGCTCTTCTCTGGCCTGGCCTTCAGCAATACGGTTAATCAAGGTACCTCCGTGAGGCTGAATCGCTGTCATCTTTTCGCTCCCCTTCTTCTGGTCCGTTATTTATTACTTATGAAGTCCGCATTCAATTTTGTCACTGTTTGCCCAGCGTCCTGCACGAGGATCTTCTCCAGGGGCCACCGCACGCGTGCAATGCTCGCATCCGATACTTGGGAAGTTCATGTCGTGAAGCGGGTTGTAGAATACCTGGTTTTCACGAATATAATGCCATACGTCGTCGGATGTCCAGTCTGCCAGCGGATTGAATTTAACCAGTCCGAATTTGTTGTCGTATTCCACCTTCTTGGAGTTAGCCCGGGTAGGCGCCTGATCGCGGCGGATGCCGGTAATCCATGCGTCGTACTGGGACAAGATCCGGGTCAAAGGCTCTACCTTACGGATGTTGCAGCATGCGTTGGGATCGGATTTCCACAGCTCTTCGCCATGGGCAGCCGCCTGCTCTTCCGGCGTCAGTTTCGGCGATACCCGGACAAACTCAATGCCGTATTTGGCCGCAAGGCGGTCCCGGGTTTCGTACGTTTCTTTAAAGTGGAAATCGGTATCGAGGTAAAAAATGTCGGTCGACGGGCTTACCTTTTGCAAAATATCAACGAGCACGACGTCTTCAGCGCCAAAGCTGCAGGCAAACGTAATGTTCGGGAATGTCTCCACCGCAAGCCGGATCAATTCTTCAGCCGTAGCATGCTCCATTTCTTCGGCTTGTTTCTGGATCCATTGTTCTTTTTCAAGCAAATTCATATAAGATGCCTCCATTCTGAATAAAAGTATCGTTTGTAATTCACTATAATCCCTACTGAAATAATATGATTAATCACAAGTATAAAGTAAAACCGCTGGTTGTCAATTCCTTTTCGTCGTATTTATTATCATTTTGGAATAAAGATTTTGAATAAGGTCCCCCCTATGCCAATTTCTACGCATTCGCCCTATGCATAAACGCACTTTTGGGAATGACATACTAATCCGGTAGAGGAATTTGGGGCTGACAAGCTGTATACGCTGCTCCGTACAAAGGGCATCGGGCACCGGTGCAAATATTGGGCTATGTACAATAGATTATTGGGAAGGAGTGATCTTGGTGATCGTGTCTTCGCATCAATTGAAAAATGTGAGCGGGCCGTTGTATTGCGAGACCTGCAGCCAGCTGTCCGATCAGTTCAATGTATGGTGGACGGACGGTAAAAATGATGATGGCCTGGATTACTGCAACATCCATGTGGAATGCGCCACCTGTCACAATGAGGTATATCACAAGTCGGCTGTGGGGGATATTCATAATTTGGACGACGCGATTAACGTGCTGAGCCAATAAAACGGCCGGGAGCACTTTAAGACTGAGCGGGACTATACATCCTTACGGCAAAGACAACAAAAAATCGCCCTAGACCGGTAATGGCCAGGGCGATTTGTACATAAAAGTAAATATTAACGTTTCGAGAATTGTGGCGCGCGACGAGCGGCTTTGAGACCGTATTTCTTACGTTCTTTCATCCGTGGGTCACGAGTCAGGAAGCCTGCTTTTTTCAGAGCTGGACGGTATTCCGGATCTGCTTTCAGCAGAGCGCGGGAGATCCCGTGGCGAATGGCTCCGGCTTGGCCGGAAATGCCGCCGCCGTTGGCAATAACGAGCACGTCGTATTGTCCCAGCGTTTCAGTCAAAGTCAGTGGTTGTTTTACGATCAGCTTGAGGGTTTCCAAACCGAAGTATTCGTTGATATCACGTTTATTGATGACAATGCGTCCTTCACCCGGTACAAGGCGAACACGAGCTACCGAATGTTTACGACGACCTGTCCCATAGTATTGTACTTGTGCCATGAAACTGTCCTCCTTTTAATTAGCCGCGAAGTTCGTAAACTTCTGGGTTTTGTGCTGCATGCGGATGTTCAGTACCTGCGTATACTTTCAGTCTCAGCTTCATCTTTTCGCCCATGCGGGTTTTAGGAAGCATACCGTGAACAGCGGATTCCAATACACGTTCTGGCTTGCTGTTCAGCAGATCCTGAGCGTTTGTCACTTTCAAACCACCTGGATGCAGGGAGTGACGGTAGTATTTCTTGTTTTGAAGCTTCTTGCCTGTCAGGTGAACCTTCTCAGCGTTGATGATGACAACGAAGTCACCTGTGTCAACATGAGTGGTGAATTGTGGCTTATGTTTACCGCGGATCAGGGCCGCAGCTTCGCTCGCCAGACGTCCGAGCGTTTTGCCTTCGGCATCAATGATGTGCCATTTGCGCTCTACTTCATTTGGCTTGGCCATATAGGTCGTACGCATGAATAGTTCCTCCTTGGTTTCGTCCGAAAACATTTATCTTCGTTCAATTGTCATTGTTAAAAAGTTAATTTTCATGTTAGGAATGTGAATCTCTTAACTGGGGCTGTGGGAAAGCCATTAAGAAAACACAACTTTTATTTTACAGTAAACCCAGGCAAATCGCAAGCTGATTTTAAATTATTTTCATCCGCCGCTTCATACTCGACGTTCCATAAAATCAGCCCCTTGGCGACGGCTGTAGGCCCCGCTTTGGACCGGTCCTTGGCTTCCAGGATGGCCGGCATATCTTCAGGCTTCTTGCGGCCTTTCCCGATCTCCAGCAACGTCCCCACGATAATGCGGACCATGTGCTGAAGAAAACCGCTCCCTGTTACGTAAATATGGATCAGCCCCTGATCTCGCGTCCCTGGACGGCACATGGTATCATCTACCACGAGCTCGGCTTCATACAGCGTCCGGATATGGGAAGGCTTCGTAGAATGGCGCGAAGCAAAGGAAGTAAAGTCATGAGTCCCAATCAAATGCTTCAGCCCCACTGCCATCGCCGCAATGTCCAGCTTAACGGGATGATGGAATTGGGTCCGTCTCTGGAACAGATCCGGGAACTGGTTAGCATTGATGGTATACCGGTACGTCTTCCGTTTGGCCGACCTTCTGGAGTGGAACTCCAGCGGAACCTCCGCCGCCTCCCAGACGATAATGTCTTGGGGCAGCCTTGAGTTAAGGGCGATACACCAACGCTCGACAGGGATCTCGGAAGAGGTGATAAAGTTAAACACCTGACCGCGAGCATGCACACCGGCATCTGTACGCCCTGATGCGTGAATCTTGACCCCTTCCCCTGTCAGAAGCTTGATCGCCTTCTCCAGGGCATCCTGGACCGTGCTGCCGTCCGGCTGGGTCTGGAACCCGCAGTAATCTGTACCGTCATAACTGACCTTCATGCATAGGTTGCGCATTTCTTAAACCTCCTGAATCCGATACCGCATGGTTTCCCGATAAACGGGGAATCCTATCCATTCCTACATTTTTACACAAAAACGGCCCCACCGCGATATCACGGCGGAGCCGTTCCTGTATTCTGACTCGGATGCACCAGCTGCTTCTTTTCAGAAAAAGGAGCTCCCTTCAGGAGCTCCTTAGACACGTCCCTAGAAGTGAAAAAAAGGGTTTGATCAGAATCATGGATTCCTTCCACCCTTTCCTCATCCTCATCAGTTTACGCGCGGTCAACCAGTTCCAAATAAACCATAGGCGCGGAATCACCGCGACGAGGTCCGAGTTTCAGGATACGAGTGTATCCGCCTGGACGCTCAGCGTAACGTGTAGCCAGCTCGCTGAACAGTTTTTGGATTGCGTCTTGCTCCCCATCTACCGTTTCACGACGAACGAATGCTGCCACTTGGCGACGTGCATGAAGGTCACCCTTCTTTGCTTTCGTGATCAGCTTTTCAGCGATTGTGCGAACTTCTTTCGCTTTCGCTTCTGTCGTTTGGATACGCTCGTATAAGAACAGGTCGGTTACCAGGTCACGGAACAAAGCTTTACGTGCGCTGGAATCGCGGCCCAACTTTTGGTATGCCATGTTTTCCCCTCCTTCGCTAACAATCCTAAGATGCTATTCTTCTGTACGGAGTCCCAAACCGAGCTCTTCGAGCTTCTCTTGAACTTCCTCCAAAGATTTGCGGCCCAGATTGCGGACTTTCATCATATCTTCTTCGGTCTTCGTGGTCAGCTCTTGCACCGTATTGATACCGGCACGTTTGAGACAGTTGTAAGAACGTACGGAGAGATCCAGCTCTTCGATTGTCATCTCAAGCACTTTTTCTTTTTTGTCTTCTTCTTTTTCGACCATAATCTCTGCATCTTTCGCTTCGTCCGTGAGTCCCACGAACAGCATCAAATGCTCGGTCAAAATTTTGGCGCCGAGGCTTACCGCCTCTTCTGGTCTGATACTGCCATCAGTCCATACTTCAAGCGTCAATTTGTCGTAGTTGGTCACTTGACCAACCCGCGTATTCTCCACGCCGTAATTCACGCGGCTAATCGGGGTATAGATAGAATCGACCGGGATGACGCCAATTGGTTGATCATCACGTTTATTCTTATCTGCTTGGACATAGCCACGACCGCGGTTAGCAAAAATACGCATATGGAGTCTCGATCCAGGACCCAGTGTAGCAATATGCAGGTCCGGATTAAGAATTTCCACATCGCTGTCCGCCCGGATGTCTCCTGCCGTCACGACTCCTTCGCCCTCAGCATCAATTTCGAACACTTTCTCTTCGTCCGAATGAATTTTCAGGGAAAGAGCCTTCAGGTTCAGAATAATTTCCGTTACGTCTTCCATGACGCCCGGAACCGTTGAGAATTCATGAAGCACACCGTCAATCTGAACAGATGTAACGGCCGCGCCAGGCAGCGAGGAGAGCAGAATCCGGCGAAGTGAATTCCCCAGAGTCGTTCCATATCCTCGTTCCAGCGGCTCTACCACAAATTTTCCATAGGCTCCGTCTTCACTGACGTCTACGGTCTCAATTTTCGGCTTTTCGATTTCAATCACGCAAGTACCCCTCCTTCAAACGTCGCTCCTATATGAAACTGTCACCTTGTTCAAGTGTATCCATGTAGTATGCCTAAACAACCATTATTAGCAGATTGTGCCGGTTTTATACCACATTCCCAGGTTGACTATCAATTAGACACGACGACGTTTTGGCGGGCGGCAACCGTTGTGAGGAATTGGAGTTACGTCTTTGATCAGGTTGACTTCCAGACCAGCAGCTTGCAAAGAACGGATCGCTGCTTCACGGCCTGCACCTGGACCTTTAACCATAACCTCAACTGCCTTCATACCATGTTCCATTGCAGCTTTGGCAGCTGTTTCAGCAGCCATTTGCGCAGCAAACGGAGTGGATTTACGGGAACCTTTGAATCCGAGGCCGCCGGAGCTTGCCCAGGAAATTGCGTTTCCGTGAGGATCCGTGATCGTTACGATCGTATTGTTGAACGTGGAACGGATATGAGCCACGCCAGATTCAATATTTTTACGGTCACGACGTTTAGTACGTACGACTTTTTTCGGTTTAGCCATTGTCTTTTATCCCCCCTTATTATTTCTTCTTGTTCGCTACAGTACGACGAGGGCCTTTCCGTGTACGAGCATTGGTTTTAGTACGTTGTCCACGAACCGGCAGACCGCGGCGATGACGCACACCACGATAGCATCCGATTTCAACGAGACGCTTAATATTCAAGGAAATTTCACGACGCAGGTCACCTTCAACCTTAACCCCTTTGTCGATCGTTTCACGCAATTTGCTGACTTCATCTTCCGTCAAATCACGAACACGAGTGTCCGGATTGATGCCTGTTTCGCTCAGAATTTTCTGGGAAGTCGTTTTACCGATTCCGAAAATATAAGTCAAGGCGATCTCAACGCGTTTGTCACGTGGCAAATCCACACCAGCTATACGAGCCATTTTACGCTACACCCCCTTCTCTTAACCTTGTTTTTGTTTGTGCTTCGGATTTTCACAGATAACCATTACAGTTCCTTTGCGACGAATGACTTTGCATTTTTCGCACATAGGCTTTACAGAAGGTCTTACCTTCATGTTCATTACCTCCCTCAAGTTTTGCCAAGCAAAACTCTCTTCGTAGGATGACTCGGAGTCAACCGGACCAGGTCCGGATAAAATGTTCACTACGTTAACTGCTGCAAATGGGATGTTTAACATCCTGAACGCTTCCCCTAGAGGAAACGGAATTGCTATTTACGGTAAGTTATACGACCTTTGGTTAGATCATAAGGCGATAACTGAACGACCACTTTGTCGCCTGTGAGAATACGGATAAAGTGCATCCGCAGCTTACCGGAAACATGGGCAAGAATCTGATGACCGTTCTCCAGTTCGACCTTGAACGTCGCATTCGGCAATGGTTCAAGAACGGTGCCTTCCACTTCAATAACATCTTCTTTGGCCACAGTCAGTCTCCTTTCTCTTCAGCTTGGGATTCGGTGGACTTCATAAACTTCATCACTGCATAACGCAGCTTTCCGTTTGTGACCCGACCGCTTTCTTTTAAACTGTCAACAACCTCACTGCTGATAAACTTTTGGGGTTCCAGATGCAATAGATTCTTCTTCTTGCATTGGTCAAACTTTCGTTTGTCCCCGTCAGCTATATACACAAATCTGCTGTCAGCTATGGATACGACCACGGCGAGCTGTCCGGCATCCTTGCCTTTCAGGATCTTCACAATTTGACCGATTTGCGGGCTGCTTTGATTGCTCAAGAACGATCACCTACACATCCAGTTTTGTGAAAATCTCCATGCCGTCCGGCGTCACAGCCACCGTATGCTCGAAATGGGCACACAGAGAGCCGTCAACCGTAACGACCGTCCAGTTGTCTTCCAGCGTCTTAACATACCTTGATCCGGCATTGACCATCGGTTCGATCGCCAACACCATGCCGGGTTTAAGCCGAGGCCCTCGGTCCGGCGTGCCAAAGTTCGGAATTTGTGGTTCTTCATGCAGTTCTGCCCCAACACCGTGCCCGACATACTCCCGGACAACCGAGAAGCCGGCATCTTCAATCACGCGTTGAATGGCATGCGAGATCGTAAACAGGCGCACATCAGGTTTGACAAGCTCTAAGCCTGCATACAAAGACCTTTCGGTGACGTCCAGCAAGCGCTGGGCTTCCTCCGAAATGCTCCCTACAGGATAGGTCCAAGCGGAGTCTCCATGGTAACCACGGTACTGCGCACCGATGTCTAGCGTAATAATGTCGCCTTCGTTTAATTTGCGTTTGCCGGGAAATCCGTGCACCAATTGATCATTGACTGAAGCGCAAATGCTGGCAGGAAAACCATTGTAGCCTTTAAAAGACGGCAGCGCATGTTGACTGCGAATGTAGTGGTCTGCAATCCGATCAAGTTCTCCGGTAGTCATCCCCGGCTCGATGTGTTTGGCCATAAGGCGATGCGTTTCCGCAACAATCCGTCCGGCTTCCCTCATAAAGCCAAGTTCCGTTTCGGACTTACAAATGATCATTACAATTAACCTCGCAGTACCGATACGATTTCATCGGATACCGTACCGATTTCCTGATCCCCATCGATCTGACGCAAAAGACCTTTGTTCTCATAAAACGTAAGGAGCGGTGCTGTTTTGTTGATATATTCGTCCAGGCGGGTACCTACGCTCTCTTCGTTATCATCCGAGCGTTGATACAATTCGCCTCCGCATTTATCACATACACCTTCCTGTTTTGGCGGGTTGAAAATCACATGATAAGTCGCACCGCAGTTCTTGCAGATCCGGCGTCCTGTGAGGCGCGCCATCAGCTTGTCGCGGTCAACTTTCAGGTTGATGACATGATCAAGCTTCGTGTTCAGTCTGCTAAGAATTTCATCCAGCGCTTCCGCTTGCGAAAGGGTTCTTGGAAAGCCGTCCAATAAAAAACCTTTTTCGCAATCGGACTGCTGCAGACGTTCTTCAACAATGCCGATCGTTACATCATCCGGTACGAGGAATCCTTGATCCATGTATTCTTTGGCTTTCTTCCCGATAGGAGTTCCCTGCTTAATCGCCAAACGAAATGCATCGCCTGTCGAAATATGGGGAATGCCGAATTCATTGACAATGACTTCCGCCTGTGTTCCCTTTCCTGCCCCAGGAGGGCCCATGAATAGTATGTTCACGTTTCTCTCTCCCTCCAAACACTACCGTTACAAGAAACAACGCAATAAGCACCGGGAAGTTCAGTTGACTTCACCGGGACCTATTACTATTTATTGATAAAGCCTTTGTAATGGCGTTTAATCAATTGACTTTCGATGGTCTTCATTGTATCCAATGCCACACCGATGACGATGAGCAGTGAAGTTCCCCCGATTTTCACCGAGCTCGGCAAACCGGCAAGTGTACCGAAGCCGATCGGAAGCAGAGAAATAGCGGCCAGGAAGATGGCGCCGGTCATGGTTAACCGGGACATTACGCGGGTCAGGTATTTCTCAGTCGCTTTACCAGGACGAATGCCAGGAATGTAGCCACCGTTTTTCTTCATGTTATCAGCCATTTGGTTTGGATTCATCTGCACGAACGTGTAGAAGAAAGTGAAACCAATGATCATCAGAACATACAGTACCATACCAAGAGGGTAGTCATATCTCAAGTTTGTTTGGATCCATTGGGCCCAAGCATGAGTTGACCAGAAGCTCGCAATAATCGTAGGGAACTGCAGCAAGGAGACGGCGAAGATGACCGGAATAACGCCCGCAGCATTGATCTTGAGCGGAATATGCGTATTCTGTCCGCCATACATCTTGTTGCCTACCACACGTTTTGCGTACTGCACAGGAATTTTACGAATCGCCTGCTGGATGTAGATGACACCCGCAATAATCGCCACGATCACAATAAGTATGATGATCGTCTTGAGTGTATTCATAAATACCTGACCATCTTGAATAAAGTTGGAACTCGCTGTACTCCGGATATACATCGGTATGTTAGCGACAATCCCTGCAAAAATCAGAATGGAAATACCATTACCGATTCCTTTTTCAGTAATTTGTTCACCGAGCCACATCAGGAATGCGGTACCTGCGGTCAATACGATCGCAACGAGCACGTAATCCACGAAGGTGGCGTTGGGAATCATTTGCGTACCGTACAACCGGTTAAAACCGATGGCCATCGCAAACGACTGAATCAGGCCCAATACTATCGTACCATAGCGTGTCAATTGCGCCGACTTCTTCTTCCCGTGCTCGCCTTGTTTAGCCCATTCGGCAAGTTTCGGGACGACATCCATCGACAACAACTGCACGATGATGGACGAGGTAATATACGGCACGATCCCGAGGGCAAAGATGGAGAACTGATGAAGCGCTCCTCCCGAGAACGTGTTTAAGAGACCAAACAACTCGCTACCCTGCTGATTCGTTTGCTCCAGGACCGTTTTATCAACGCCTGGAACAGGTACGAATGAACCGATACGGTAAATGATCAGTACAAACAAGGTGAACAAGATTCTCTTGCGTAGGTCCTCAACCCGCCATATATTCTTCAGGGTCTTAAACATTAGATCACCTCGGTTTTACCGCCGGCAGCCTCGATTTTCTCTACCGCAGATTGAGAGAACTTGTTTGCTTTTACAGTCAATTTTACGGTTACTTCGCCATTACCAAGAATTTTGATGCCGCTCTTCGTGTTTTTCACGACGCCGCTTTCCACCAAAAACTCAGGAGTTACTTCAGTACCCTCTGCAAAGCTGTTCAGTTCCTCGATGTTCACGATCGCATACTCTTTCCGCGTAGGATTAACAAATCCACGTTTCGGCAGACGACGATACAATGGGTTTTGCCCACCTTCGAAGCCAGGACGCACACCGCCGCCAGAACGAGCGTTTTGACCTTTGTGACCACGGCCAGATGTTTTACCAGTACCGCTACTTGTTCCACGGCCAACACGTTTGCGTTCTTTGCGGGATCCAGCAGCTGAGGAAAGTTCGTGTAACTTCATCGTTCGTTGCACCTCCTTAATATTTCTAGGTTAGTCTTGTCGCAAGAATTAACCTTCAATTTCAGTAACAGATACCAAGTGGCTCACTTTGTTGATCATTCCGCGAATTGCAGGATTGTCGTTATGAACCACCGTCGAATTTAATTTACGCAAGCCGAGAGTTTTTACAGTCGTGCGCTGAGTTTCAGGACGGCCGATCAAACTGCGGACGAGGGTAATTTGAAGTTTAGCCATGACATTCCCTCCTTAACCGAGCAGCTCTTCGACAGATTTGCCACGCAATTTGGCTACATCTTCAGCACGCTTCAGACGGGACAAGCCCTCCAAAGTCGCGTTGACCATGTTCATGGAGTTCGAAGAACCCAAAGATTTTGTCAAGATGTCACCTACACCTGCCAGCTCCAGTACGGCACGCACAGGACCGCCGGCGATAACTCCAGTACCTTCAGACGCTGGTTTCAAAAGAACGCGTCCAGCACCAAAGTGACCAGTGACCAGGTGAGGAATTGATGTTCCAACGAGAGGAACGTGAATCAGATTTTTCTTAGCATCTTCGATGCCTTTGCGGATGGCGTCAGGAACTTCGCCTGCTTTACCGATACCAGCACCAACCCAGCCTTTGCCGTCACCGACAACTACCAGCGCGCTGAAGCTGAAACGGCGTCCGCCTTTTACTACTTTAGCAACGCGGTTAATATTAACCACTCTTTCAGTCAGTTCCAAAGTGTTAGGATCTACACGCAAGTCGTTTACCTCCTTTTTAGAAATTCTTAGAATTCCAAGCCTGCTTCGCGAGCTGCGTCAGCCAGAGCTTGAATCCGTCCATGGTACAGGTATCCTCCGCGGTCGAATACGATCGAAGTATGACCTTTTTCTTTTGCACGCTTAGCAACGAGTTCGCCGACTTGACGAGCAGCCTCAACGCTGCCGCCGTTTTTCACGGAACTGCTAAGCTCTTTATCAACTGTAGACGCCGAAACGATGGTTACGCCAGATACGTCGTCGATCAGTTGAGCGTAGATATGTTTAGAAGAACGGAATACGTTCAAACGTGGGCGTTCAGCAGTACCTTCGATCTTCTTGCGTACACGCAGATGACGTTTGAGACGAGCTTTGTTCTTATCCTCTTTTGTAATCATGTCTTCCCTTTCACTCCTTTCAGTTTTGCCATGACAGCTTCACTTTAAGACGCACGGGGTAAAGAAGGCTTAAGAAATAATGGCTTATTTCTTCTTACCTGCCTTACCTTCCTTACGGATAATGCGCTCACCTTCATACTTAATCCCTTTACCTTTGTAAGGCTCAGGTTCGCGAACGGAACGGATTTTAGCGGCGTATGCACCTACGCGCTCTTTATCGATACCGCGAACGATGATTTTCGTATTAGCAGGCACTTCGAACTCGATGCCTGGTTCTGGAGTGATTTCAACTGGATGAGAGTAACCAACGTTCAGGACGATCTTATCTCCAGTCTTGCTTGCACGATATCCGACCCCAACCAATTCCAGAGATTTCGAAAAGCCTTCTGTTACTCCGCTCACCATATTGTTGACAACGCTGCGGGTCGTGCCGTGAAGCGAACGATGCGCTTTGTTGTCGGATGGGCGCTCAACGACGATTTCGTTGTTTTCTACCGTTACCTTCATGTCTTTATGAAGTTCACGAGTCAAAGATCCTTTCGGTCCTTTAACCGTAATAACGGAATTGTTCAGTGTGATATCCACACCGCTTGGTACTGCGATTGGTTTGCGACCAATACGGGACATGTGTTGCACCTCCTTGTTCTGTGACGTATATTACCAAACGTAGCAGACAACTTCTCCGCCAGCTTTGGATTGACGAGCTTCTTTGTCGGTCATAACTCCTTTGGATGTGGAGATAATCGCAATACCCAAACCGCCGAGGACACGAGGAATTTCGTTGCTCTTCGTGTACACGCGCAGACCTGGTTTACTGATTCTCTTCAGACCGGAGATGACGCGTTCATTGTTGGCACCGTATTTCAGGAAAACACGGATAATCCCTTGTTTGTTGTCATCGATATATTCTGCATCACGGATGAAACCTTCACGCTTCAAAATGTCAGCGATTTGTTTTTTCATCGTCGAAGCAGGCATTTCAACCGTTTCGTGACGCACAGTGTTGGCGTTACGAATACGAGTCAGCATATCTGCAATTGGATCAGACATAGTCATTTTGTGTGAACCTCCTTCCCGATTGTAAACTTCTTACCAGCTTGCTTTTTTCACGCCAGGGATCTGGCCTTTATAAGCTAATTCACGGAAACAAATTCTGCAAATTTTGAACTTTTGCAGTACCGAATGTGGACGACCGCAACGTTCGCAGCGTGTGTAAGCACGCACTTTAAACTTAGGCGTACGTTGTTGTTTTACTTTCATCGAAGTTTTTGCCACTTAGCCTGACACCTCCTAAAAATTTTCGGAGAAATGGATTTGCGAATTACTTCGCAAAAGGCATTCCCAATTGAGCGAGCAGCTCGCGGGACTCTTCGTCAGTTTTAGCCGTCGTTACGATAACGATATCCATACCACGGACTTTATCAACTTTATCATACTCGATCTCAGGGAAGATCAGTTGCTCCTTGAGGCCAAGCGTGTAGTTGCCGCGTCCATCAAATGCTTTGGTAGACACGCCGTGGAAGTCACGGACACGTGGAAGGGTAACGTTGAACAATTTGTCCAGGAAGTAGTACATACGCTCTCCGCGCAGTGTTACCTTCACACCGATCGGCATATTCTCACGCAGTTTGAATCCGGCGATGGATTTTTTAGCACGAGTAATTACCGGCTTTTGACCAGCAATCAGCTGCATATCATTGACTGCGGCATCCAGGACTTTCGAGTTGGATACGGCATCACCCACACCCATGTTGATGACAACCTTCTCGATTTTAGGTACCTGCATTACCGTAGAATAACTGAACTTCTGCATCAAAGCAGGAGTAACTTCATTCAAAAAACGTTCTTTCATTCTTGCTGCCATGAATTATGAACCTCCTTTCTTAACGATTCGATTAGTCGATAACCTCTCCGGATTTCTTCGCAACACGGACCTTTTTACCGTTATCCAGCGTTTTGTAACCGATACGGGTTACTTTGCCGCTCTTCGGATCGATATGCATCACATTGGATACATGGATCGGTGCTTCCTGCTCGATAATTCCGCCTTGAGGGTTGGATTGGTTCGGTTTTTGGTGCTTCTTCACCATGTTCACGCCTTCGACAAGCACACGGTTTTCACGAGGATACGCTGCGATGACACGGCCTTTTTTGCCTTTGTCTTTACCGCTGATGACCATAACCGTATCTTCTTTCTTCACGTGCAGTTTGTTGCTGTGCGATTCCAGAACCTTTTTCACTTTCGGCATTTTGTTACACCTCCTATGACTGCATGTCAGCGATTTATCGGGATCCCGTAACAGCTCACTGTCCGGGAATCAGCTATTAGATTACTTCCGGTGCCAAGGAAACGATTTTCATGAAATCTTTGTCGCGAAGTTCGCGAGCCACTGGTCCGAAAATACGAGTTCCGCGCGGGCTTTTGTCCTCTTTAACAACAACCGCTGCGTTTTCGTCAAAAGAGATGTAAGATCCGTCTTTGCGGCGTACAGAACGTTTCGTACGAACCACAACAGCTTTAACAACATCACCTTTTTTGACAACGCCGCCTGGTGTTGCTTGTTTGACGGAGCAAACGATCAAATCACCGATGGCTGCTGTACGACGTCCCGTACCACCCAGCACGCGGATACACATCAGTTCCTTCGCACCAGAGTTGTCAGCTACTTGAAGACGTGTAAATGGTTGAATCATTGAAATTTCCTCCTTTCGGAAAAACTATCTCTATCTTTAGATGATAACCGCTTTTTCAACGACTTCTACCAGTCTCCAACGTTTGTCTTTAGAGAGTGGACGAGTTTCCATGATTTTAACGGTATCTCCGATTTGTGCTGTGTTGTTCTCATCATGCGCTTTAAATTTCTTCGTGTATTTAATGCGCTTGTGGTAGAGATCATGCTTTTTGTAAGTTTCAACGGCTACAACAATGGTTTTATCCATTTTGTCACTGACAACTTTACCGATTTGCACTTTACGAGCATTGCGTTCTTCGCTCATAGTTAGCCTCCTTCCTGATTACAGACGAGCACGGCTGTGATCTATTAACTAATCCCAAGTTCTCTTTCACGGATGACGGTTTTAGCACGAGCTATTTCCTTGCGTACATCACGGATCCGAGTTGGGTTATCAAGCTGTCCGGTAGCCAATTGAAAACGGAGGTTAAAGAGTTCTTCTTTAAAGCCCGCAATCTTTTGCTCGATTTCTGCAGTGGTCAAGTTACGCAGATCATTAGCTTTCATTTGCTTCACCACCCAATTCTTCACGTTTCACAAACTTCGTTTTGATCGGCAGCTTGTGGGCGGCGAGACGCATCGCTTCGCGAGCGATTTCCTCAGACACGCCTCCAAGTTCAAACATAATCTTGCCTGGTTTGACAACTGCGACCCATTTCTCAACGTTACCTTTACCGCTACCCATACGAACCTCAAGAGGTTTTTGAGTGATCGGCTTGTCAGGGAAAATCTTAATCCATACTTTACCGCCACGCTTGATGTAACGCGTCATCGCAATACGCGCTGCTTCGATCTGACGGTTCGTGATCCAAGTTGGCTCCAGAGCTTGCAAACCGAATTCACCGAAGTTCAGTTCAGTTCCGCCTTTTGCCATACCCTTCATGTGACCGCGTTGCTGTTTGCGGTGTTTTACACGTTTTGGTACCAACATGATTAGTTGCCTCCTTCCTGAGCAGCTTGTTTCTTAGCCGTAGGAAGAACCTCTCCACGATAGATCCATACTTTTACGCCGAGACGGCCATAAGTTGTATGCGCCTCAGCCGTACCGTAGTCGATGTCAGCACGAAGCGTATGAAGTGGAACAGTTCCTTCACTGTAGCCTTCCGAACGAGCGATCTCGGCGCCGCCAAGACGTCCGCCCACTTGAGTTTTGATTCCTTTAGCGCCTGAACGCATCGTTCTTTGGATCGCTTGTTTCAGAGCACGACGGAAAGAAACGCGGCGTTCCAATTGCTGAGCAATGCTTTCTGCAACCAGGACAGCGTCCAGGTCAGCATGTTTAATTTCAGAGATGTTGATGTGAACTTTTTTACCGCCTGCAATTTTCGTAACTTGGCTGCGAAGTACTTCAACTTCGGAACCACCTTTACCGATAACCATGCCTGGTTTCGCAGTGTGGATAGTGACGTTCACACGATTTGCCGCTCTCTCGATCTCAATGCGAGAAACAGCAGAATCTTTCAATTTATTTTTCAGGTATTCACGGATTTTTACATCTTCCAGCAAAAGATTACCGAAATCTTTGCCAGCATACCATTTCGATTCCCAATCACGGATAATCCCGATACGGAGTCCGACTGGATTTACCTTTTGGCCCACACGTTATCCCTCCTTATTTTTCAGATACCACCAAAGTAATGTGGCTGGTGCGTTTATTGATCCGGCTCGCACGACCCATGGCGCGTGGACGGAATCTCTTCATTGTTGGGCCTTGGTTAACGAAAACCTGGCTCACAACCAAATTGTTAATATCCATCGAGTAGTTATGCTCAGCATTGGCGATCGCTGAGTTCAGCAGCTTCTCCACAACCAGGGAAGCCGATTTCGGAGTGTGGCGGAGAATGGCGATGGCCTCACCAACTTGCTTACCGCGGATCAAGTCAACAACGAGCTTGACTTTACGAGGAGCAATCCGAATAGATCTGGCATGTGCTTTTGCTTCCATTTGTTTTACCTCCTCTCAAACAAAGAGCTTAGAAATTATCTTCTTGTTTTCTTGTCATCGTCCGTATGACCCTTGTAGGTACGTGTTGGAGCGAATTCACCCAACTTGTGTCCTACCATGTCTTCCGTTACGTATACCGGAACGTGCTTGCGTCCGTCGTATACACCGAACGTGTGACCGATAAATTGTGGGAAAATCGTAGAGCGACGGGACCAAGTTTTGATAACCGCCTTCTTGTTCGATTCGTTCATCACTTCTACTTTTTTCAGCAGGTACCCGTCAATGAAAGGTCCTTTTTTCAAACTGCGACTCATCTATAAAATCCTCCCTTCATCCAATCTTCTCGTTACTTTCGGCACTTCACAAAGTTATGCACAGCGTGCATTATTTTGTGCGGCGGCGAACGATATATTTGTCAGAAGCTTTGCCTTTTTTACGCGTTTTGTAACCAAGGGTTGGTTTGCCCCATGGAGACATTGGAGATTTACGTCCGATTGGAGCGCGGCCTTCACCACCACCGTGAGGGTGATCGTTAGGGTTCATAACTACCCCGCGAACTTCAGGACGTTGTCCGAGCCAGCGGCTGCGGCCAGCTTTACCGATTTTGATCAGCTCGTGGTCTTCGTTACCAACGGAACCGATTGTAGCACGGCAAACTTTAAGCAGTCTGCGAACTTCGCCCGAAGACAAACGTACGGATACGTATTTATCTTCTTTACCAAGAAGCTGAGCTTCGGTACCGGCAGCGCGAACCAATTGTCCGCCTTTGCCAGGCTGCAGTTCGATGTTGTGGATAACAGTACCTACCGGAATGTTCTCCATTGGAAGTGCGTTACCGATTTTGATGTCGGCGTTAGGACCGGATTCAATTTTGTCTCCCACTTTCAGACCTTTAGGAGCGATGATGTAACGCTTCTCTCCGTCTGCATAGTGGATCAGAGCAATATTGGAAGTACGGTTCGGGTCATACTCGATCGTAGCAACGGTACCTGGTATGCCGTCTTTCGTACGTTTGAAGTCGATGATGCGGTATTTACGCTTGTGTCCGCCGCCATGGTGACGAACCGTAATTTTACCTTGGTTGTTGCGGCCAGCTGTTTTGCTGAGCGGTGCAAGCAACGATTTCTCCGGCTGATTTGTCGTGATCTCTTCAAAAGTAGACACGGACATGTTACGTCTAGCCGGGGATGTCGGCTTATACTTTTTAATAGGCACGTGATTTCCTCCTTACTCTACAGATTCAAAAAACTCGAGCGCTTTGCTGTCTTTGCTCAGCGTTACGATGGCTTTTTTCCACTCGGTTGTATAACCGTTGTAGCGGCCATAACGTTTCGGCTTAGCAGGGACGCGCATTGTATTTACATTCGTTACTTTCACTTTAAAGATCGATTCAACAGCTTGTTTGATCTCGGTCTTGTTCGCACGGATATCCACTTCAAAGGCATACTTCAAGTCGCCCATATATTCAGCCGTACGTTCAGTGATTACTGGACGTTTGATAATATCACGAGGATCTTTCATTACGCGAGCACCTCCTCTACCTTCTGAACTGCTTCTTTCGTAATGATCAGTTTGTCGTACAGAAGTACGTCAAGAACATTAATGCCGTCTGCTGCAACAAATTTCACGCCAGGAATATTCCGTGCGGAAAGAGCCACATTATCATCATAGCCAGGAGCCACGATCAGAGCCTTACGTTCTACTTTCAGATTGTTCAGGATCGCTGCGAATTCCTTTGTTTTAGGCGTGTTCAGAGCGAGTTGGTCCAGAACGATCAGATTGTTAGCGATCACTTTGGAAGACAATGCAGATTTAATAGCCAGACGACGAACTTTCTTAGGAAGCTTGAACGAATAGCTGCGTGGTGTTGGACCAAACACAGTACCGCCGCCCTTCCATTGTGGTGAACGGATCGAACCTTGACGAGCACGGCCGGTTCCTTTTTGTTTCCAAGGCTTACGTCCGCCGCCACGTACTTCAGAACGGCCCTTCACTTTATGTGTACCACGACGCAAAGACGCTCTTTGCAGCAATACCGCTTGGTTCATCACGTGTACGTTTGGCTCTACGCCAAATACCGCATCGTTCAGTTCCAATTCTCCTACTTCGCTACCGCTGACATTAAACAGGGTTACTTTTGGCATTATGTGTTCCTCCTTTCCTTAGGTGATTATTTCTTCACCGTTTCGTTAATTTTAACGAAGCTGTTTTTAGGTCCAGGAATAGCACCTTTAACGAGCAGAACGTTGCGTTCTACGTCGACTCTAACAACTTCAAGTTTTTGTACCGTTACCGTAGCATTACCCATGTGTCCTGGCAGACGCTTACCTTTAGGAACGCGGTTAGCCTGGATCGAGCCCATGGAACCCGGTCTGCGATGGTAACGCGAGCCGTGAGCCATTGGTCCGCGGCTTTGTCCCCAACGTTTGATAACGCCTTGGAAGCCTTTACCTTTGGAAGTACCGGTTACGTCAACAAATTCGCCTTCTGCGAAGACATCCGCCTTCAGTTCTTGGCCAACCTCGAATGATCCGAGGTCAACACCGCGAATTTCGCGAACGTAGCGCTTAGGTGCAGTATTAGCTTTTTTAGCATGTCCTGCTTCTGGCTTGTTTGCACGTTTCTCCTTCTTATCGGCGAAACCGATTTGAATAGCTTCGTAGCCATCGTTCTCAAGATCTTTCTTTTGCAGAACAACACAAGGACCTGCTTCGATAACCGTTACAGGAATTACATTACCTTCTGGAGTAAATACTTGAGTCATTCCGAGTTTTTTTCCTAAGATACCTTTCATGTTGACACCTCTTTTCCCGTCTTAATTCATTTCGGATTACAATTTGATTTCGATATCTACACCGGACGGCAGGTCCAAGCGCATAAGAGCATCCACAGTTTGTGGAGTTGGGTTAACAATGTCGATCAGACGCTTGTGTGTGCGCATTTCGAATTGCTCCCGAGAATCCTTATACTTGTGTACCGCACGGAGAATAGTAATGATTTGTTTCTCAGTTGGAAGCGGAATCGGTCCAGATACACCAGCACCCGAACGTTTTGCAGTTTCAACGATTTTCTCAGCGGATTGATCAAGAATTCTGTGATCGTAAGCTTTCAAACGAATACGAATTTTTTGCTTTGCCATTTTAGTCCCTCCTTCTATCGCCCAATTTGGTATCGGACATACTCCGTGAAAATTTTCTAACCCACCGCTCCATGGCAAAGGGGCCGGGTGTGTCAGTAACCTCTCACATCATCGCAACGTCTCAGAACAACATTCACTATTATATATAAAGTATGGGCATAATGCAAGCTTTAAATGAAAAGCGGTATTGTTCTTTTCTTCCTACTATATAAAGAAAGGAATCCTCCCGCCAGGAGAGGATTCCTCTGTATGTCTTGCGTTTACAACACAGCGTTAATCGTTCCAGCATATCGTTGCTATATGGAAGGCAGTTGGCCTTTTAATTATTTGCTGATTGTTGCGATGGCACCAGCAGCTACTGTACGTCCACCTTCACGGATCGTGAACTTCGTTCCTTCTTCAATCGCGATTGGAGCGATCAGTTGAACGGTTACAGTGATGTTGTCGCCAGGCATAACCATTTCAGTTCCTTCTGGAAGGTTAACCACACCAGTTACGTCCGTTGTACGGAAGTAGAACTGAGGACGGTATCCAGTGAAGAAAGGCTTATGACGGCCACCTTCTTCTTTAGTCAAAACGTATACTTGAGCAGCGAACTCAGTATGCGGTTTAACGGAAGCCGGTTTGCAAAGTACTTGACCGCGCTCGATTTGGTTACGGTCTACACCGCGAAGCAGGGCACCGATGTTGTCACCAGCTTGAGCGGAATCCAGCAATTTACGGAACATTTCAACGCCCGTAACGACGGATTTCTTAGTTTCTTCAGCGATACCAACGATTTCAACTTCGTCGCCCACTTTAACCGTTCCGCGTTCTACACGGCCTGTAGCAACCGTACCACGACCAGTGATGGAGAATACGTCCTCGACTGGCATAAGGAAAGGTTTGTCAGTGTCGCGCTCTGGAAGAGGGATGTACTCATCGATGATGTTGAACATTTCGATGATTTTTTGTGCCCACTCGCCGTCTGGGTTTTGCAGAGCTTCACGAGCGGAACCTTGGATGATTGGAGTGTCGTCGCCTGGGAACTCATATTCGTTCAGCAGGTCACGAACTTCCATTTCAACCAGTTCAAGAAGTTCAGCGTCTTCAACCATGTCGCATTTGTTCAGGAATACGACGATGTAAGGTACGCCTACCTGACGGGAGAGCAGGATGTGTTCGCGAGTTTGCGGCATTGGGCCGTCAGCTGCGGATACAACCAGGATCGCTCCGTCCATTTGAGCAGCACCAGTGATCATGTTTTTAACATAGTCGGCGTGCCCTGGGCAGTCAACGTGTGCGTAGTGACGGTTAGGAGTTTCATATTCCACGTGTGCAGTGGAGATTGTGATACCGCGTTCGCGCTCTTCTGGAGCTTTGTCGATTTGATCGAATGCTACTGCAGCACCACCGTAAGTTTTGGACAATACAGTCGTGATAGCAGCAGTCAGAGTTGTTTTACCATGGTCGACGTGACCGATAGTACCGATGTTAACGTGCGGTTTAGTACGTTCAAACTTAGCCTTTGCCATTTGAACAATTCCTCCTTAAATGGATTGAATATAGGTTTTATGTTTGAACTGACCGGTGTTTATGCAAGCAGTTCTGGATGTAATCGTACCGGTCAGGGTTTAAAACTCAAAAGCAGAAATTACTCGTCAGTTCCTTTGGACTTCGAAACAATTTCTTCAGCGATGTTCTTAGGAACTTCTTCGTAGTGGGAGAGTTCCATGGAGAATACGCCGCGCCCTTGGGTACCGGAACGAAGTGTCGTCGAGTATCCGAACATTTCGGAAAGAGGCACTTTCGCACGGATGATCTGAGCGCCGGAACGGCTATCCATACCTTCGATACGTCCGCGGCGGGAGTTCAGCATGCCCATTACATCGCCCATGTATTCTTCAGGCACTGTAACTTCGACTTTCATGATTGGCTCGAGCAGGACAGGTTTACACTTGTCTTTAGCTGCTTTAAGCGCCATGGAACCGGCAATCTTAAACGCCATTTCATTGGAGTCGACATCATGGTAGGAACCGTCTACGATTGTAGCTTTGATGTCTACAAGCGGGAAGCCGGCAAGAACACCATTCTTCATGGCTTCTTCGATACCATTCAGTGCAGGCTGGACGTATTCTCTTGGTACAGAGCCACCGACGATCTTGCTGTCAAACTGGCTGCCAGTACCTGCTTCGAGAGGTTCGAACTCAACCCAGACGTGACCGTATTGACCACGACCACCGGACTGACGAACAAATTTACCCTCAACGCGAGCAGCTTGACGGAAGGTTTCACGGTAAGCAACCTGTGGTTTACCCACATTGGTTTCTACCTTGAATTCACGACGCATACGGTCAATGATGATATCAAGGTGAAGCTCACCCATACCAGCCAAAATTGTTTGGCCAGTCTCTTCATCTGTATGAGCACGCAGCGTAGGATCTTCTTCTGTCAATTTGCCCAAAGCAACGCCCATTTTATCTTGGTCGGCTTTGGTTTTAGGCTCAACTGCGATTTCGATAACCGGATCCGGGAAGTTCATGGATTCCAGGATAACCGGAGCTTTCTCATCGCAGAGCGTGTCGCCCGTACCGGTATCTTTCAAGCCTACGGCAGCCGCGATGTCACCGGAGTAAACTTCGCTGATCTCTTGACGGCTGTTCGCGTGCATCTGAAGGATACGGCCGATACGTTCGCGTTTGCCTTTGGTAGCGTTCAATACGTAAGAACCGGATTGAAGAATACCAGAGTATACGCGGAAGAACGTCAGTTTACCAACATAAGGGTCAGTCATGATTTTGAATGCCAGAGCCGCGAACGGTTCTTCATCGGAAGAATGACGCTCAACTTCCGTACCGTCTTCAAGGTGACCTTGAATCGATGGCACGTCAACTGGAGCTGGCAGATAATCGATAACAGCGTCCAGCATCAGCTGAACCCCTTTGTTGCGGTAAGAGGAACCACAGATAACCGGGAAGATCTTAACTTCGCAAACCCCTTTGCGGAGGGCAGCTTTCAGTTCCGAAACAGTGATTTCTTCACCTTCCAGATACTTCATTGTCAGGTCTTCGTCGAGTTCTGCAACTTTTTCGATCAGTTCAGCGCGAAGTTCTTCGACTTTGTCTTGGAACTCGGCTGGAACGTCGACTACCTCAATGTTTTGACCCAGGTCGTCTTTGTACATATGAGCTTTTTGCTCAACCAGGTCAATGATGCCCACGAAGTCGTTCTCTGCGCCGATCGGCAATTGAATCGCTACTGCGTTCGCTTGCAGACGATCGCGCATGTCGTTAACAACGTTCAGATAGTCGGCACCGATAATATCCATTTTGTTTACATATGCGATCCGCGGAACGCCGTAGCGGTCAGCCTGTCTCCATACGGTTTCAGACTGAGGCTCAACGCCCTCTTTCGCACTGAAAACACCTACTGCCCCATCCAATACACGAAGGGAACGTTCAACTTCAACCGTGAAGTCAACGTGCCCTGGGGTGTCAATGATATTAACGCGGTGACCTTTCCACGAAGCGGTCGTCGCAGCGGAAGTAATCGTGATCCCGCGCTCCTGTTCCTGTTCCATCCAGTCCATTGTAGCCGCACCCTCGTGAACTTCACCGATTTTGTGCGTACGGCCTGTGTAGAACAAGATCCGCTCTGTGGTGGTCGTTTTACCAGCGTCAATATGCGCCATGATCCCGATGTTGCGTGTATTTTTCAAGGAGAACTCTCTTGCCATGAAAATAGTCTCCCTTCAAAATTGAAGTATAATTTATTGAGCTGAATCCTACCAGCGGTAGTGAGCAAACGCTTTGTTCGCTTCAGCCATTTTGTGAGTGTCCTCGCGTTTCTTAACGGAAGCGCCTGTGTTGTTGGAAGCGTCGATGATCTCAGCCGCCAAACGCTCTTCCATTGTCTTCTCACCGCGGTTGCGGGAGTAGTTCACGAGCCAACGTAATCCCAAAGACGTACGTCTTTCAGGTTTTACTTCAATCGGCACCTGGTAGTTGGCACCGCCGACACGGCGTGCTTTAACTTCCAGCACTGGCATGATATTTTTGATGGCTGCTTCAAACACTTCCATAGGATCTTTACCCGTACGTTCTTGAATCAGCTTGAACGAATTGTAAAGGATGCTTTGGGCAACACCTCTTTTACCATCCAGCATGATGCGGTTGATAAGGCGCGTAACCAGCTTGCTGTTGTACACCGGATCCGGCAATACGTCTCTCTTACTAACTGGACCTTTGCGTGGCATGGATATCCCCCTTTCTCAATTCTTGAACTCTTATAGAATCAATTACGATTTTTTAGCTTTCGGACGTTTCGCGCCGTATTTGGAACGAGCTTGCATCCGGTTGTTCACACCTGCAGTATCAAGCGCACCGCGAACGATATGGTAACGAACACCTGGAAGGTCTTTTACCCGTCCACCGCGAACCAATACCACACTGTGCTCTTGCAGGTTGTGTCCGATCCCCGGAATGTAAGCAGTCACCTCGATGCGGTTCGTCAAACGAACACGGGCATATTTACGAAGCGCGGAGTTCGGTTTCTTCGGAGTCATTGTACCTACACGGGTGCAGACACCACGTTTTTGAGGAGCACTAAGTCCTGTCTCTTCACGCTTCAGAGCGTTGTATCCTTTCTGCAATGCAGGGGACTTCGACTTGTAGATCTTAGCTTGACGTCCTTTGCGAACTAGCTGGTTAATTGTTGGCATGTTAGCCACCCCCTTCCCATAATACTTATCCTCATTACAAACCTCTTTTTAAGTCCACAGACCCAGGCGGTTCATAAAAGAACAAATGAAAAGTCTTTGCCGGAAGAACTCTGTTGATTTCCCCAACAAAAACGTTCCTTACAACTATGATTTAACGATGGCGGCCATCGCTGCGCCCACTTCAATTCCACATGCTTTACCCAAATGATGCATAGTATCCACATAGGTGATCTTCACTCCATGCTTAGTGCAAAGAGCTTCGACCTTTGAAACGAGCCGGTGTTCCGCATCTTCCGCCACAAACACTTCGGCGGCTTGGCCCAATTCTACGAGTTTCATCGTTTGTTTGGCACCGATCTTGACATGAGCATCCTGTAATCCTTTATCATTAGACATTTTGATATCCTCCAAAAGCACAGGAATACTTAACTACTCACGCACCTTTGCTATATTAGCACTTGCATTAGGCGATGTCAAGAATGTTTCAGGAAAGTTTTCGCGGAAGCAGCCTTTTTTCATGCCGCCTCCGCGTAAAACCGCCTGAATTACAGTCTATTACTCTACGGTTGCCGTTTCAAGCTCTTTGGAGTCCTGATCTTCGCCGTTCGGATCATCGAATTTGACGCTGCGGTAACGGTTCATACCGGTACCTGCAGGGATCAATTTACCGATGATGACATTTTCTTTCAGGCCGAGCAGCTGGTCAACCTTGCCTTTGATCGCCGCATCGGTAAGAACGCGGGTCGTCTCCTGGAAGGATGCCGCGGACAAGAAGGAATCGGTCTCCAGGGAAGCCTTGGTGATACCGAGCAGAACCGGTTTGGCCACCGCAGGCTCTTTTCCGGACAGGATTGCATCTTTGTTCGCTGCTTCGTATTCATGAATGTCGGTGAATGATCCAGGAAGAAGCGGTGTATCTCCTGCATCGACGATACGGATTTTACGCAGCATCTGCTTGATCATGACTTCGACGTGCTTATCATTGATTTCTACGCCCTGGTTACGGTATACGCGCTGTACTTCCTGCAGAATGTAGTTCTGCACCCCGCGGATCCCTTTAATGCGCAGCATTTCTTTCGGGTCGATGGAACCGTCTGTCAGCTCGTCGCCGGCTTCGATTTCCTGACCTTCGCTTACGCGCAGACGGGAACCGTAGGTAACGGAGTACACTTTCGTTTCCGCTTCACCTTGGACTTCGATTTCACGACGGTCTTTCGCTTCGCGGATTTCCTTCACGACGCCGTCGATTTCACTAATGGTTGCCTGACCTTTCGGATTCCGGGCTTCGAAAAGTTCCTGAATACGCGGAAGACCTTGGGTAATATCGTCCCCTGCGACACCACCGGTATGGAACGTACGCATAGTAAGCTGGGTTCCTGGTTCACCGATGGATTGCGCGGCGATGATGCCGACCGCTTCCCCGATTTCCACGAATTTGCCTGTGGCCAGGTTGCGTCCGTAGCACTTCTTACATACGCCGTGACGGGCACGGCAGCTGAGTACCGAACGGATTTGCAGTTTCGTTACGCCGGAGTTGACGATCAGGTTCGCTTTATCCGAATCGATCAGCTCGTTGCGGTTAACCAGAATTTCGTTGGTTTCCGGATGACGAACCGTCTCGAAGCAGTAGCGTCCTTCAATACGGTCATACAGATCCTCGATAACCTCTTTACCATCCTGAATCCGGCTGACGGTAAAGCCTTTATCCGTACCGCAGTCTTCTTCACGGACGATAACGTCCTGGGCAACGTCTACCAGACGGCGTGTCAGGTAACCGGAGTCCGCTGTACGCAGCGCGGTATCCGCCAGACCTTTACGGGCACCATGCGTCGACAGGAAGTACTCGAGGACGGTCAGACCTTCACGGAAGTTGGATTTGATCGGGAGTTCGATGATCCGGCCGGATGGGTTCGCCATCAGACCCCGCATGCCGCCGAGCTGAGTAATCTGCGATTTGTTACCCCGTGCTTTGGAATCAACCATGAGCATGATGGAGTTAAAGCGGTCCATGGATTTCATCAGGATGTCCGTAATGTCATCCTTCGCTTTGGACCAAATATCGATAACGCGGTCGTACCGTTCTTCGTTCGTAATCAAGCCGCGGCGGTACTGGTTCGTAACGACCGCAACCTTCTCGTCGGATTCCTTCAGGATCGCCTGCTTTTCATCAGGAACGATAACGTCGGATACCGCAACGGTTACGCCGGCACGCGTCGAATACGTGAAGCCGAGCTGCTTGATTTTGTCCAGAATAACGGAAGTTTCCGTCGTGTGGTAAATCTCGAAGCAGCGGGCAATGATTTGACCCAGATACTCTTTACCAACGGCGCTGCTTATAGGCAGGTCGTTCATGCGCTCGCGGATGTCCGCGCCTTTTTCATAGACGAAATATTTATCCGGCGTTCCGTTGAACAGGTTGTCACGGGTTGCTTCATTAATATACGGGAAGCTGCTCGGGAAAATTTCGTTGAAAATGATGCGTCCGACGGTCGTCAAGAGCATTGCGTCCTGCTGTTTGTCGGTAAAGCTCGTTTTGCCGAGCGCTTTTACCGGAATGGCTACCCGTGCATGCAGACCTGCCGTTCCGCGTTGGTAAGCCGATACGGCTTCGTTCACGGAGCTCAGGATCATGCCGGAACCTTTCTCTTCCTTGTTGTCCATGGTCAGATAGAAAGATCCGAGAACCATATCCTGCGAAGGCGTTACGACAGGTTTACCGTCTTTAGGGTTCAAAATGTTGCCGGATGCCAGCATGAGAATACGGGCTTCAGCCTGTGCCTCTGCGGACAGCGGAACGTGAACCGCCATCTGGTCGCCGTCGAAGTCGGCGTTGTAAGCCGTACATACTAGCGGATGCAGACGGATCGCGTGACCTTCCACCAGGATCGGCTCAAACGCTTGGATACCGAGACGGTGAAGCGTAGGGGCACGGTTCAGCAGAACCGGATGCTCTTTAATGACTTCTTCGAGAACGTCCCAGACTTCCGGACTTACGCGCTCAACCTTACGTTTGGCGCTCTTAATGTTATGGGCGAGGCCCTTGTTTACAAGTTCTTTCATGACAAACGGTTTGAACAATTCCAGCGCCATTTTCTTCGGCAGACCGCACTGATACATTTTCAGGTACGGACCGACGACGATAACGGAACGGCCGGAGTAGTCAACGCGTTTACCGAGCAGGTTTTGCCGGAAACGTCCTTGTTTACCTTTCAGCATGTGGCTGAGGGATTTCAACGGACGGTTGCCTGGTCCCGTTACAGGACGGCCGCGGCGGCCGTTGTCGATCAGGGCGTCAACCGCTTCCTGCAGCATCCGTTTTTCGTTCTGAACGATGATGTCCGGAGCTCCCAGATCAAGCAGACGCTTCAAGCGGTTGTTCCGGTTGATCACGCGGCGGTACAGGTCGTTCAGGTCAGACGTTGCGAAACGTCCACCGTCCAGCTGCACCATCGGGCGCAGTTCCGGAGGGATAACCGGCAGCACGTCCATGATCATCCACTCTGGCTTGTTGCCGGAGTTGCGGAAAGCCTCGATGACTTCCAGACGCTTGATCGCACGGTTACGGCGCTGGCCTTGAGCCGTGCGCAGCTCTTCCTTCAGAAACTCGAGTTCTTTTTCGATATCGAGATCCTGCAGCAGCTTCTTGATCGCTTCAGCACCCATGCCCGCTTGGAAACCATAGCCGTATTTTTCACGGTAGCTGCGGTATTCCTTCTCGGACAGAAGCTGTTTCTTCTCCAGAGGCGTATCTCCAGGGTCGGTTACTACATAAGATGCAAAGTAAATGATCTCTTCCAGAGATCTTGGCGACATATCCAAAGCGAGACCCATACGGCTCGGAATGCCTTTAAAGTACCAGATATGGGATACAGGAGCTGCCAGCTCAATATGGCCCATCCGTTCGCGGCGCACCTTCGCGCGGGTAACTTCTACGCCGCAGCGATCGCAGACTACGCCTTTGTAACGGACACGCTTATATTTGCCGCAATGGCATTCCCAGTCTTTTTGCGGTCCAAAAATCCGTTCGCAGAACAGGCCTTCTTTCTCCGGTTTGAGCGTACGGTAATTGATGGTTTCCGGCTTTTTCACTTCTCCGCGGGACCATGAACGAATTTTTTCCGGGGATGCAAGCCCGATCTTCATGAATTCGAAATTGTTAACGTCCAACAAGGAGCAACCCTCCTTAACCTAGTCCTAATGATTTGAACCGTGAATGAGGACGGACGGTATCACCGCCCGCCTTCATACGGTCTTTATTCCACTCCGACTTCTTCGCCTTCCAGGTTGAGGCTCAGCTTATCGCCGGCTGCCTCGTCTTCATCATCGAGCTCTTTCATCTCGATCTCCTGCTCGTCACCGCTCAGGATCTTAACATCCATACCGAGGGATTGAAGCTCTTTGATCAGAACCTTGAACGATTCAGGAACACCCGGCTCCGGAACGTTCTCGCCTTTAACGATGGACTCGTAGGTTTTCACCCGGCCGACCACATCGTCGGATTTGACGGTCAGGATCTCTTGCAGTGTATATGCGGCGCCGTATGCTTCCAGCGCCCAAACTTCCATCTCACCGAAGCGCTGTCCGCCAAACTGGGCTTTACCACCCAGAGGCTGCTGCGTAACGAGCGAGTATGGTCCAGTTGAACGGGCATGGATTTTATCGTCAACCATGTGGGCCAGCTTGATCATGTGCATGACGCCAACGGTAACCTCACGTTCGAACATTTCGCCCGTGCGGCCATCGTACAGACGCGTCTTACCGTTGCGCTGCATACCGGCTTCTTCCATGGTGTCAAATACGTCATATTCGTTGGCACCGTCGAATACCGGCGTGGCCACGTGAATACCAAGGCGCATGGCCGCAAAGCCCAAGTGGACTTCCAGAACCTGCCCGATGTTCATCCGGGAAGGTACCCCCAGCGGGTTCAGTACGACCTGTACCGGCGTACCATCCGGCAGGAACGGCATATCTTCTTCCGGCAGGATGCGGGCCACGACCCCTTTGTTACCGTGACGTCCGGCCATTTTGTCACCCTCAGAAATTTTACGCTTCTGAGCGATGTACACCCGAACCAGTTGGTTTACGCCAGGAGGCAGCTCGTCGCCGTTCTCGCGGGTAAATACTTTAACGTCCACGATAATCCCGTCACTACCATGCGGTACGCGCAGGGAGGTGTCACGCACTTCACGCGCCTTCTCACCGAAGATGGCGTGCAGCAGGCGTTCTTCCGCCGTCAGCTCCGTTACGCCTTTCGGTGTAACTTTACCAACGAGAATGTCGCCGGCGCTGATTTCGGCACCGATCCGGATAATGCCGCGCTCGTCGAGGTTCTTGAGAGCTTCCTCGCCGACGTTCGGAATATCGCGGGTAATTTCTTCCGGTCCGAGCTTCGTATCGCGCGCTTCGGATTCATATTCCTCGATGTGAATCGAAGTGTACACGTCTTCCTTCACCAGCTTCTCGCTGAGGAGGATGGCATCCTCGTAGTTATAACCTTCCCAGGTCATGAATGCTACGACGACGTTACGTCCGAGAGCCAACTCGCCCATTTCCGTCGAAGGTCCGTCCGCGAGGATGTCACCTTTCTTGATGATGTCGCCTCTCTTCACAATCGGACGCTGGTTGATGCATGTGCCTTGGTTCGAACGCATAAATTTGTGTAATTTATGTTTAACGATGTCGCCTTTGACTTCTTTGCCGTCTACGGTCTCGATGCGGCGCACCCAGATTTCGTTGGCGGATGAACGTTCAACTACACCGTCATATTTGGAAACGATACATACCCCGGAATCCTTCGCAGACTTGTGTTCCATTCCTGTACCAACCAGCGGGGCTTTAGGCACGAGAAGCGGCACAGCCTGACGCTGCATGTTCGATCCCATCAGGGCGCGGTTGGAGTCGTCATTCTCAAGGAACGGAATCAGCGCTGTCGCCACCGACACGACCTGTTTAGGCGATACGTCCATGTAGTCCACGCGCTCGCTCGGCATCGGCAAGATGTTGTCGGACTGCTTGTTGTACCGGACGATAACCATATCCTCAGCAAACGTGCCGTCTTCATTCAGCACTGCGTTCGCCTGTGCAACCACATAGTTGTCTTCCTCATCGGCCGTCAGGTAATCGATCTGGTCGGTCACGACACCCGTCTTCGGATCGACCCAACGGTACGGAGCTTCGATAAAACCGTATTCGTTGATCCGTGCGAACGTAGACAAGGAGTTGATCAAACCGATGTTCGGACCTTCCGGTGTCTCGATTGGACACATCCGGCCATAGTGACTGTGATGGACGTCACGAACTTCAAAGCCCGCGCGCTCACGCGTCAAACCGCCGGGTCCGAGTGCAGACAGACGGCGTTTGTGCGTCAGTTCGGCAAGCGGGTTGGTCTGGTCCATAAACTGGGACAGCTGGGAGCTTCCGAAGAACTCCTTGATCGACGCGATAACCGGACGAATGTTGATCAGGGCTTGCGGCGTGATGACATTCGCATCCTGAATGGACATTCTTTCGCGTACGACGCGTTCCATACGGGACAGACCGATACGGAACTGGTTCTGCAGCAGTTCACCGACCGAACGCAGACGACGGTTACCGAGGTGGTCGATATCATCCGTGTCGCCGATGCCATGCAGCAGGTTAATAAAGTAGCTGATCGAGGAAATAATATCAGCAGGCGTAATATGTTTAACCGATTTATCAATATTACCGTTCGCAATCACTTTGACGACCTTGCCGTCTTCGATCGGGGAGAATACGTCGATGCTCTGCATCGGAATGTCGTCGGCATCGAGCACACCATTGGCAACATGGTACGTCTTGTGTCCGACATTCTTCTCCAGATGCGGTAGGATTTCGTCAAGGAGACGGCGGTCTACCATTTGTCCGGCTTCCGCAATGATCTCACCGGTATCGGTGTCGATCAGCGATTCAGCAAGACGCTGGTTGAACAGACGGTTCTTGATATGCAGCTTTTTATTGATTTTATAACGGCCGACATTGGCCAGATCATAACGCTTTGGATCAAAGAAGCGCGCTACCAGCAAGCTCTTCGCATTGTCGAGGGTAGGCGGCTCGCCCGGGCGGAGGCGTTCATAAATTTCGATGAGCGCTTTTTCCGTGGAATCGGTGTTGTCTTTGTCCAGCGTGTTGCGGATGTATTCGTCGTTGCCGAGCAGGTCCAAAATTTCGGCGTCGCTGCCAAAACCAAGCGCCCGGAGCAAAACGGTAACCGGGATTTTACGGGTACGGTCGATCCGGACATACATGATGTCCTTCGCATCCGTCTCCAGTTCAAGCCAGGCACCACGGTTTGGAATCACCGTCGCAGTATAGGTTTTCTTACCGTTTTTATCGACTTTCGTGCTGAAATAGACGCTAGGAGAGCGTACCAACTGGCTGACAATGACCCGTTCTGCACCGTTGATAATAAATGTACCGGTCTCCGTCATCAGAGGGAAATCTCCCATGAATACTTCCTGTTCTTTGACTTCTCCGGTTTCTTTGTTGATGAGCCGTACTTTCACCCGAAGCGGCGCCGCATACGTCACGTCACGCTCTTTCGCGTCATCGACGGTGTATTTGGGTTCGCCCAGGCTGTAGTCGATGAACTCCAGCACCAAATTGCCCGTAAAATCCTGAATTGGCGAGATATCCTGGAACATTTCGCGCAATCCTTCCTCCAAAAACCATTCGTATGATTTCTGTTGGATTTCGATCAGGTTCGGAATCTCAAGTACTTCATTAATTCGTGCATAACTTCGCCGAGTGCGTCGACCATACTGAACAAGATGTCCTGCCAACTTTAACTCACCCCTCATGTCTACTCACTTTAAAAATTGATTGCGAACCTCTGTTTGGAACCTTATAATGGATTCATGCAGAGGATTCATCCACAAATAAAGAAAAGCCCTTACCCGAATGCTTTCGAACAAAGAGCAACTTATCCATGGTCTTGCCTTCTAAACATAGAAGTGACTTCATATCCAGTAGATTTGCCCAAAATGTACATATTATACGTGGACATGCCCTATTTTATGCATATCTCCGCATAAAAACTATTGACATTTCAGCCAACTAAAGACAAGAAGCCTATCCTAATACTGACATTTTATAATAATATCACACATGATTTTTCAAGTCAATAGTCCTATTGCAAATTATTGAAAAGATTTTGTAGCCTTAAAAATCCGGTACCCTTTATCCTTGGTGACTTCCTCCACCTGTGCAAACAAGCTCTCCAGCTTCGCCTTTGCCGATGGTGCCCCCTGCTTCTTCTGAATCACAATCCATAAGGCTCCTCCTTCACGAAGATGCTCATACGCCTGCTCGAAAATCCGATGCACTGTTTCCTTGCCGGCACGAATCGGCGGATTGCTCAGGATGACATCGAAAGCCTTCCCTTCTACCTGCTGCAGCAGATCACTCTCCAGAATCGTCACGTTCGTAATTCCGTTCAGCCTGGCATTTTCCTTGGCGAGTTCCACCGCACGGCTGTTCACATCCAGCATCGTCACATGCCCATCCCCGGCCAGTCTTGCCGCCACCAGTCCGATGGGACCGTACCCGCAGCCCACATCCAGAACTTCGGACCCCTGCGGAATATCCATCGCTTCGATCAGTACCTTGCTGCCAAAATCAATTCCCTTCTTGGAAAACACCCCGGCATCGCTCGTGAACTTGTAGACTGCACCCCGCAGTCGCTCTTCCAGACTCCGCCGGTCATGTCCGGCTTCAGGCTGGTTGGAATAGTAATGCTGTGACATGCTTTCCCTCCGAATCCTTGGTTTCATTACACAGGATCCCCTGGTTCTAGACGTTTAGTCACAAGGGATGCGGTTTTACAAAAACAAACCCCTTGAATGATCAAGGGGTTTGCTATGTGCTTCAAGTGAGAAGGAATTACTTCACTTCTACAGTAGCGCCTGCTTCTTCCAATTTAGCTTTAACGGATTCAGCTTCTTCTTTAGCCACTTTTTCTTTCAGTGGTTTTGGAGCGTTGTCAACGAGTTCTTTAGCTTCTTTCAAGCCAAGACCCGTGATTTCGCGAACGGCTTTGATAACGTTGATTTTGGAAGCACCAGCGCTAGCCAGGATTACGTCGAATTCAGTTTGCTCAGCAGCTTCAGCTGCGCCAGCGCCGCCGCCAACTACAGCTACTGGAGCTGCAGCAGTTACGCCGAATTCTTCTTCGATTGCTTTAACCAGGTCGTTCAGTTCCAAAACAGTCATACCTTTGATTGATTCCAAGATTTGCTCTTTACTCATGGTTGAACCTCCATTTTATAATAAAATTATTTTTGTTTACTTTAAGCAGTCAGAACGGGAAGCTTACGCTCCTTGTTCTTCTTTCTCAGCCACAGCCTTAACTGCAAGCGCGAAGTTGCGAACTGGAGCTTGAAGCACGCTGAGGAGCATGGAAAGGAGACCTTCGCGGGATGGCAGTTCTGCCAGCGCCTTGATTTGGTCAACGCTGACTACACGGCCTTCAACCACGGCACCTTTCAGTTTCAAAGCTTCGTTCTTCTTAGCAAAATCGTTAAGGATTTTAGCTGGTGCTACGGCGTCTTCTGCACTGAATGCGATAGCTGTAGGACCGGTCAATACTTCGTCCAGTTCAGTCAGCTCAGCAGCGGCAGTCGCACGGCGCAGCAAAGTGTTTTTCAACACTTGGAATTCAACACCCGCTTCGCGAAGCTGCTTACGCAGTTCGGTAGCTTGGGCAACGTTCAATCCGCGGTAGTCGGCTACTACTGTCGTTGCACTTCCGCGCAATTTCGCAGTTACCGCATCTACAGCTTCTTGTTTCGCTTGAATCACTTTTGCGTTTGCCAATGTCTACACCTCCTGAAAGTTTCAATGACTGTCCGGCCGGACTTGCCGGCCGCCAGTTCGATCTACGTCGGAATCCGCTTCGAGTCTGAGTACTCTCGGCTTCTCCGATTTCATAGGCAAGTAAAAAGCCTCCGTAGATTTACGAAGGCCTGATGAATGATGATTGTCCGACAAGATGCAGGAAAATCATATATATTCTATCACAACACCTCGGTAGGAAATTAAGCCAATAGGCACCTACTGTCTACGGTAAGCATATTCAACTTTAGTGGTCGGTCACAAGGACCTAAACAACAACTTTTATATAGTAACAGATAACTCGGAACGAGTCAACGATAACTTATTTAAAGGTTGCTGTATTCACGCGTGCGCTTGGTCCCATCGTCGAGGATACGGCGATCCCTTTCAGATAAACACCTTTTGCAGCAGCTGGTTTAGCACGGTTGAGTGCGTCGATGAGAGACTTGAGGTTCTCATTCAGTTTGGCCGCATCAAAGGATACTTTACCGATCGGTGCGTGAATTTGACCTGCTTTGTCCAGACGGTATTCGATTTTACCGGCTTTGATTTCTTGAACAGCCTTGGCAACATCGAACGTCACTGTTCCTGCTTTAGGGTTAGGCATGAGGCCTTTACCACCGAGCAGACGACCCAGTTTACCGACTTCGCTCATCATATCAGGTGTAGCGACGCAGACGTCGAATTCGAACCAGCCTTGTTGGATCTTGTTGATCATGTCCTGATCGCCAACAAAATCCGCGCCGGCCGCTTCCGCTTCCTTCGCTTTGTCACCTTTCGCAAATACCAATACGCGTTGTGTTTTACCCGTGCCATGAGGCAGGACAACAACACCACGAACGGCTTGGTCTTGTTTACGTGGGTCAACACCCAAACGAACTGCAACTTCAACGGTTTCGTCGAACTTGGCAGTCGCAGCCTTTTTCACAAGCTCTACAGCTTCTGCTGGCTCGTATACTGCTTCGCTGTCGATCAGCTTGGCAGCTTCAACATATTTCTTACCATGTTTAGCCATGTTTGTTCCTCCTTTGTGGTTTTAGCGGATATTCCTCCCACATGTGCCGGCCTCATAGGCCGGGTGTCGCAAGAAAAACCGGATTAGTCTTCGATTGTGATACCCATGCTGCGTGCAGTACCTTCAACCATACGCATAGCTGCTTCAACAGAAGCGGCGTTCAGGTCAGGCATTTTTTGCTCAGCGATTTCACGGACAGTGCTGCGTTTAACGGTAGCGACTTTCTTCTTGTTAGGTTCGCCGGAACCTTTCTCGATTTTGGCAGCTACGCGAAGCAGAACTGCAGCCGGTGGAGTTTTGGTAATGAACGTAAAGGAACGATCCTCAAATACCGAAATTTCAACCGGAATGATCAAACCAGCTTGATCAGCGGTACGAGCGTTGAATTCTTTACAGAATGCCATGATGTTGACACCTGCTTGACCCAATGCTGGACCTACTGGCGGGGCCGGATTCGCTTTACCTGCAGGGATTTGCAGTTTAACAACCTTGATTACCTTCTTTGCCATGTAAGACACCTCCTTCAAAAGTGGTTAGCGGGCCTCGGGGCCCTCCCACAAGAAACCTGAAGAACTTTATATCTTCTCCACCTGAGTATAATCCAGCTCAAGCGGGGTTTCCCGTCCAAACATGTTGACGTGTACCTTCAGCTTGCTCTTGTCGACGAGAATTTCTTCTACCGAGCCAACAAAATTCGCAAAAGGACCAACTTTGATCCGTACGGATTCTTTAATATCGAATTCGATCTTCGGCTTCGGCTCTTCCATACCCATATGCTTCAGAATCTGTTCCACTTCTTCCGGAAGCAAAGGCGTCGGCTTGGAACCCGAACCCGTTGAACCGACAAAACCCGTAACCCCTGGCGTATTGCGGACAACGTACCAGGAATCGTCAGTCTGGATCATTTCCACCAAGACATATCCGGGGTAAACCTTTCTCATGACGACTTTTTTCTTGCCGTCCTTGTTTACCACTTCTTCTTCCATCGGAACAAGAACGCGGAAAATCTTGTCCTCCATGCCCATGGACTCAACGCGCTTTTCCAAATTGGCTTTGACCTTATTCTCATACCCAGAGTAGGTATGAACTACGTACCATCTTTTTTCCATATCAAGCCACCCGGGACCCTTCTTAAATAATCGCTTCGATCACAGCGGAAATGCCGATATCTAGAACCCAAAAATAAATCGTGACGATCGCAATGGTGCCAAGTACGATAAGCGTGTAATTCGTCAACTCTTTACGATTAGGCCAGCGAACTTTTTTAAGTTCCGCCCAGCTTTCAGAGAAAAAGGAAAACAGAGACTTGAAACCTTTCACGCCGACTACACCTCCAAAAAACTATCTGGTTTCGCGATGAGGAGTTTGCTCGTTACAAAACTTGCAAAATTTCTTCATCTCCATGCGGTCGGGGTGATTTCGCTTGTTTTTGGTCGTCGTATAGTTTCTTTGTTTGCAATTCGTACAAGCCAAAGTGATAATTACCCGCATGCTGTGCACCTCCCGAAGACGTCCTTCTATTTCAGAAGAGTCAATATTGATCCCTAGTAGGAAACAGCCTAAACTTTTCATCGCTGAAAAGAAAAAAAACCGTTCCTGCGAAATGAACGATTAAGCTAGTGCCGAAGCCTTTGCTCTCTCATTCATTAAAACACGCGAATTTAGGCCTACCTAAAACACTTTATCACAAGGGTCAAACCATGTCAACGAAAGAATGGCCTTGTCAATACGCGTTTAAAAACCACGATTCCCTGTCGTTTCAAGCCTTTTTTCTCATCATAAGCCGCCTGCATTCATTTACCAGTATGATTCATTCGTCCAGAGGTTAAACCTCGGCACTTCCGGTGTGAATAAAAAAAGACTCCTTACGAGCCTTTCTTCACCTTAGCGTCTGTTCAGTTGTCGCGAACTTCCAAATATCTCTCCAGCTTGCGCTTGACCCGCTGCAGAGCATTATCGATTGATTTCACATGCCGTTTCAAATCCACCGCAATTTCCTGATAGGAGCGGCCGTCCAAATACAGCATCAGCACTTTGCGCTCCAAGTCGCTCAGAATCTCGGACATCTTGTCCTCGAGTCCGACGAACTCTTCCTGGTTAATAATCAGCTCTTCCGGATCGCATACCTGCGAGCCGCAAATCACGTCAAGCAGCGTACGGTCGGAGTCCTCATCATAGATAGGCTTGTCCAACGACACGTAAGAATTCAGCGGGATATGCTTCTGTCTCGTCGCGGTCTTGATTGCCGTAATGATCTGCCTCGTAATGCACAGCTCGGCAAAAGCCTTGAACGAGGACTGCTTGTCCCCTCTGAAATCACGGATCGATTTGTATAAACCGATCATGCCTTCCTGGATGATATCCTCGCGGTCGGCGCCGATCAGAAAATAAGATCTGGCTTTGGCCCGCACGAAATTCCGGTACTTGTTAATCAAGTACTCCAGCGCTTCACTGTCACCCTCGCGGAAATATTCGACTACGTCCTCATCCGTCTTGTAATCATAATCAGATAACATTAACTCTTTAAGGTCGACGCTCACCAAGAAACCCCCCGGCTGCAACGCAAGGTACCCGTTACTCGTGAAATATACGAACAGTATAAATGATGCTCTCCGAGCCGTCAACCACGGATTATCCAAAAAAGAACAGCGATAGCAAAATTGTCAAGAGCTGCATATTTGTCATTTCATACAAAAGTTGGCTATTCCCGCCGCCACCGTTCGAAGATTTCGCGGATATCTGGTGACAGCTTGCTGTCCAGCGTATTGCGCGTCGATTTGGCCTGATCTTCCTTGATCCGCTTCTGGATCATCTGCTCGCTGTTCTCCACTTCGATCAGCAGCTCCCGGGCGGACAAGCGGAGCGCTCCCCGCGCAAAGATGACATGCTGTTCGATCAAATCGCTGGTCGCCACATAGATCTGCCTGCTTCTCCGGGTCAGCTCTCCAACCAGGCGTTCAATGCATTCGTCCGCTGTCTCCTTCTCCTTCGTAAAGTACACCTGGACCTTGCTCTGGGAAAAGGATTTGCCCAGCCCCGGCACCCGGTAGGCGTCAAATACCGCGATCACTTTTCTTCCGGAAAAGGCCTGATAATCGGCCAGCCTGGCCAGCAGCTCGTCCCTGGCCTCCTGCATGCTGATCTGCGACAGCTCTGCAAGGGAAGGCCATCCACCGATCATGTTATAGCCATCGACCAGAAGCACATCGCGCAAAGCCGCCATTCCGGCTAACCTTGGGTGCGGCGCCGGCGCAGAACTTCGTACATCACGACTCCCGCGGCCACGGAAGCGTTAAGCGAGTTGATTTGACCTTTCATGGGGAGTTTCACCAAAACATCGCATTTTTCGCGAATCAGTCTGCCCATGCCTTTCCCTTCGTTGCCGATGACCACGGCGACGGGGCCGTCAAACACATTGGTGTCGTACATCTCGGAAGAAGCCGAAACGTCGGTACCTACGACCCAAATCCCTCTCTCCTTCAGTTCTTCAATGGTCTGCCCCAGGTTCGTTACGCGTGCGACCGGGACGTATTCGGCGGCGCCGGCGGACGTCTTGGACACGGTCGCGGTGACCTGCGCCGACCGGCGTTTCGGCACGATTACCCCATGTACGCCGGTGCAGTCCGCAGTCCGGAGAATCGAGCCGAGATTGTGCGGATCTTCGATCTCATCCAGCAGCAGGATGAGCGGCGCCTCGCCTTTGGCTTCCGCCGCCTGCAGGATGTCCTCCACTTCGGCGTAAGCGTAAGGCGCAGCCTGCGCGACCACGCCCTGATGCTGCATGCCCGGCGCCATCTGGTCCAGCTTTCGCTTGTCCACCTGCTGAATGACGACGCCAAGCTTTTTGGCCTCGAAAATGATCGGCTGCGTCAGATGCTTTTGGGCATTTTCCGCAATCCATATTTTATTGATCGTCCGCCCGGATCGAAGCGCTTCGGTGACCGAATGCTTCCCGGCAATGATTTCTTCCTCCATCGATTTTCCTCCTGATTCTTATTGCCTGTGATGGCCTGCTGTCTTATTTCTTCTTGGGCTGCTGCTCTATGAACCGGATCCCCGCGTCGATTAACTCCTGCAGCCGCTCGAACTGTCCGGTGTAGTACAAGTAACCGATCAGGGACTCGAACGCGGTGGCATGCCGGTATTCCAGCACGTCGGCATTTTTCGGAATGGTGCCCGACTTGGCGTTGCGGCCCTGACGGACCACGTCGCGCTCCTCTTCGGTCAGCATCTCCTCCAACGCGCCGATAATCCGGCTCTGGGCTTTGGCTGAGACAAGTCCGGTCGCCGAACGGTGTAGCTGATTGGGCCGCAGGTTCGTCTTGGAGATCAAATATTGGCGGATGGCCACCTCATAGATGGCATCGCCAATATACGCCAGGACGATCGGCGGAATCAGCCGGGCCGGCTTGGAAGGCGGGTAGCTGAACATCCAGCTCCCCGCACTTTCCGGCAGCAGTTCGTTTCCGTCCGCCCCGCTCATTTGCGGCGCCAGCGCATGCCCTGCGCCGTATCCTCCAGCAGAATTCCTTTGGCCGCAAGCTCGTCGCGGATTTCGTCCGCACGGCTCCAGTTTTTGTTTTTGCGGGCTTCGACACGCTCGGCGATCAGCTGCTCCACTTCCTCGTCCAGAAGCTCGGCCTTTTCCTCGAAATACAGCCGCAGCACCGCGTTCAATTCGTCAAAAGCCGCCAGCATCGCCTGCAGTTCCGCAGGGTTCGCCACAGGCTCCTGAAGCAGCAGGTTGGCTTCACTGACCCATTCGAATACGGAGGTAATCGCATCCGGCGTATTGAAATCGTCGTTCATTTTTTCATAGTAGGAAGCCAGAATCGCATCCAGCTTCTGCTGCACGGATTCGCGGACGGGACCGTTTCCGTCCGGAGCCACCGTATCCAGGCGGTGCTTCATATTCGTGACGGCGTTGGCGATCCGCTCCACGCTCTTCATCGCCTGATCCATCGTCTCGCTGTTGAAGTTGAGCGGATTGCGGTAATGCGTGGACAGCATAAAGTAGCGGATCGCTTCTTTTTTATATTGTGCGCGCAAATCTTTGACCAAAATGCCGTTTCCGAGCGATTTCGACATTTTTTCGTTATTGATCTTGATGTACCCGTTATGCATCCAGTAGTTGGCCAGCGGCTTGCCGGTCAAAGCTTCCGACTGCGCAATTTCGCACTCGTGATGCGGGAACTGCAGGTCCTGTCCGCCTCCATGGATATCCAGGGTGTCACCAAGGTAGCGGCGGGCCATGGCCGAGCATTCGATGTGCCAGCCAGGGCGGCCGTCGCCCCAAGGGCTCGCCCAGAAAATCTCTCCCGGCTTCGCCGCCTTCCAGAGCACGAAGTCCTCCGGGCTTTCCTTCCGCTCGTCGACGCCGATCCGGATGCCGAACTGCAGCTCCTCCAGCTTCTGATGCGAAAGCTTGCCGTAACCCGCAAATTTGCCGGTCCGGTAGAACACGTCGCCCCCTTTTTCATAAGCGAAGCCTTCGTCTTCCAGCTCCTTGATAAAGGAGATGATGTTATCCATGTTCTCCGTCACCCGCGGGTTGATCGTCGCCTTATGGATGCCCAGCCCGTCGAGGTCCTCGTAGTACGCTTTAATAAACGTGTCCGCCACCACCGGCACGGTGCTGCTCATCTGTTCGGCCTTGCGGATCAGCTTGTCGTCCACATCCGTGAAGTTCACCACGTAATTAACTTCGTTGCCGATCTGCTCCAGATACGAGCGAACGACGTCGAAAAAGATCATCGGACGCGCATTCCCAATATGAATGTAGTCGTATACGGTCGGACCGCACACGTACATGTTCACCTTTCCCGGCTGCTTCGCCACAAACTCTTCTTTCGCCCGGATCATCGTGTTATAAATTTGAAGGGCCATATCCACATTTCCTTTCATTCATGAAATTCGCTGCTTCTTTATTTCGAACGTGCTCCAGCCGGAGTTTCCTCCTCCTGCTGCAGCCGGTTGTTTTCCGTTTGTAGTCTTTCCAATTCACCGCGAAGCTGTTCGATCTCCTGCTGCATGCTGCGCAGCGAATCAACGATCGGGTCAGGCAGCTGGTGGCTGAGACGGTCCACCCGGCGCCCGTCCTGCTTCACGATTCTTCCCGGAATGCCCACCACCGTGCTGTTCGCGGGGACTTCCTTCAGGACGACCGAGTTGGCTCCGATGTTGCACTGGTCCCCGACCGTAAACGAACCCAGCACTTTCGCGCCGGACGCGATTACGACATTGTTGCCGATGGTCGGATGCCGTTTGCCTTTTTCCTTCCCGGTGCCTCCGAGGGTAACGCCCTGGTAAATAACGACGTCGTCCCCGATCTCACAGGTCTCCCCGATGACCACGCCCATGCCATGGTCGATGAACAGGCGCTTGCCGATCTTCGCTCCGGGATGGATCTCGATCCCCGTCATGAAGCGGCTAACCTGGGAGATCACGCGCGCCAGCGTAAACCATCGGTGTTTGTACAGCGCATGCGCAACCCGATGAGCCCAGATGGCATGCAGTCCGGAATAGGTGAAAATGACCTCGAACAGACTTCTGGCCGCCGGATCATTCTCGAATACGGTTTGGATATCCGATTTCATGTGCTTGAACATATCCGTTCCCCTCTTTGCTTCTTCTGTTCTCCATCGTTACGTGGAGGCACAACACCCTTCTCGCAATGACGACAAAAACATTCATGACGATTATTCTAGAAGCCAACCTACGCTCAGCAAAAGATCTTCCAACAAAAAACGCCCCTGCAGCATCATGCTGCAGAGACGTTATACGCGCGGTCCCACTCTGCTTGGGCCTAGCTGCTGATGACGTACCACCGGTGATTCCGGCAGACTGCATCGCAAACCAAGCCCCACTTTCTGTCCTCATAACGGCGGACGTCCGGCACAGTCTAACGGGGAGATCCTCCTCCGCTCATCCGTGCAGCTCACAGGTGCATTTCCACTGCCGGCCAATAGGTAACTTCCAGCCTTGAGAAAGACTTACGCCTTCCTCTCGGTCACCCTCTCTGTCAATGGCTTGATCAATGTACTTCTCCTGATCTTCGCTGATCGCACATTGGATCATTCGACACTCCCTGGAACAGCGGGGCCGAATTGATTTTGCTTGTAATTATAGCCGATAAGTCGTCTTACTGACAAGAAGTGTTTCAGGGAGCTTATGGGTTAGAATATGCCGTGATTACAAGAAAGAATCCACTTATGCTCCCTTAATTTGCGATTTCAGCCGCTCGATAACGCGTCCGCGGCCCAGCAGGAAGATCGTTTCGTTCAGATCGCGGCCGTGCATCTGGCCGGTCAGCGCGACGCGGATCGGCATAAAGAGCTGCTTGCCTTTCACGCCGGTCTCCTTCTGAACCTCTTTGATGAGCGCGGCAATATGCGAAGCGGTATACTCCTCCGAAGCCTCGATCTTCGCTAGCAGCGCCGACAATACGGTAGGCACCTGCTCTTCGGCCAGCACCGGCAGGGCTTCCTGATCGATTTCCAGATGAGAGCGGAAGAACACCTCCGACAGATCGACAATATCCGATGCGGCTGTCATCTGCTCCTGATAGAGGGCGACCAGCTTGCGCGTCCAGGCCTTCTGCTCCTCATCCAATTCGGCCGACAGACGGCTCGCCCGCTGCAGATGCGGAATGGCCAGCGCCGTAATCCGATCGGTATCGGCATTCTTAATGTACGTATTGTTCAGGTGAGCCAGCTTGTTCTGATCGAACACGGCCGGGCTCTTCGACAGGCGGTCCGGATTGAAGATCTTGATCAGCTCTTCTCTGCTGTAAATCTCTTCTTCGCCTTCCGGAGACCAGCCCAGCAGGGCGATAAAGTTCACCATCGCTTCCGGCAGGTAACCCAGCTGGTCGTACTGCTCGATGAACTGTATGATCGACTCATCCCGTTTGCTGAGCTTCTTGTGGTTCTCATTCACGATCAGCGTCATATGACCGAACTGCGGCGGCTCCCAGCCGAACGCCTCGTAAATCATCAACTGGCGCGGCGTGTTGGAAATATGGTCTTCCCCGCGCAGGACGTGGGAAATTTCCATCAGATGATCGTCGATCGCTACCGCGAAGTTGTACGTCGGAATGCCGTCCTTTTTCAAGATGACGAAGTCTCCGGTGTCCTGGGTATTAAAAGAAATCGTTCCTTTGACCATATCGTTGAACGTGTATGTCTTGTTGTCCGGCACCCGGAAGCGAATGCTGGCCACCCGGCCCTCCGCTTCAAATGCCTGACACTGCTCCGGGGTCAAGTCGCGGTGCTTGCCGGAATAGCGCGGCGTCTCGCCGCGGGCGATCTGCTCTTCCCGCTCCTTCTCAAGCTCTTCCTCGGTGCAATAGCAGCGGTAAGCCAAGCCGCGGTCCAGCAGGTCCTGCCAGTATTTCTTGTAAATGTCCAGACGTTCGGTCTGGCGGTAAGGCCCATACGCCCCGCCCACATCGACGCTTTCGTCCCAGTCCATGCCGAGCCATTTCAAATACTTCAGCTGGCTTTCTTCGCCGCCTTCGATATTCCGCTTCACGTCCGTATCTTCGATTCGGATAATAAACTCTCCGCCCTGGTTGCGGGCATACAAATAGTTAAACAGCGCCGTTCTGGCATTGCCAATATGTAAATGTCCGGTTGGACTCGGTGCATAACGTACGCGCACTTTGCTCATCCTGATCCCCTCCGTCATATCATTGATCAATAAAGTCCGTTCAGAAATACTTTACCCTATTCCAGCCTAAATCCTTCAAGATGATAGCACATCTTGGATCAAGCATACAACCGATTGGGCTGCAATGCCTTCTCCCCGCCCCGTGAATCCGAGCTGCTCCGTTGTGGTCGCCTTCACGTTGACCTGCGTCACATCAGCATCCAGCGCCTTGGCGATGACTTCGGCCATCTGCGGAATATAAGGAGCCATCTTCGGACGCTGGGCGATAATGGTCGAATCGATGTTGCCCAGACGGTACCCCCGCTCCTTGGCGAGGCCCCACACATGCTGCAGCAGCTTCAGACTGTCCGCGTCCTTGAATTCCGGATCCGTATCGGGAAAATGCTTGCCGATGTCCCCCAGCGCAAGCGCACCCAGAATGGCATCCGCCACGGCATGCAGCAGCACGTCCGCGTCGGAATGTCCCAGCAGCCCCTTCTCGTACGGAATCGTCACACCGCCAATAATGCACGGCCTGTCCTCCACCAACTGATGAACGTCAAACCCTTGTCCTACACGTATCATCCCTTTTTCTCTCCCTTGCGTTTCTGCATAAATACGGCGTACTCCAAATCTTCCGGTGTCGTAATTTTGATATTCGTATAGCTGCCTTCCACAACCGCCACGGGAATGCCCAGCCGCTCCACGAGCATCGAGTCGTCGGTGCCGGCAAAGCCGTCCGCCGCGGCGCGTTCATGAGCCCTTTTCAAATCGGAAAGACGAAAAGCCTGTGGGGTGTGAATGGCCCACAGACTCCGGCGATCAGGGGTCGCCAGAATCGTCCCCGAATCGTTCACTTGCTTGATGGTATCCTTCACCGGCACCGCCAGCACGGCCGCTCCTTCCTGGAGCGCCTTCCGGTAGCATGCCTCAATGTGCGCAGGTTCCACGAACGGGCGAACCCCGTCATGAACCATTACCCATTCTGTACCGATTTCCATCAAGCCGTTGTATACGGATTGTTGTCTTTCGCTTCCGCCGGCGATGACCTTGGTGACTTTACCAAGTCCGTAATCCTGGATCCACTGCTCGCAGCGCGGAATATCGTCCGCACCGGTGACCAGGACCACTTCTTTCACCAGCGGCATTTGTTCAAAAATGTCAAGCGTATGCATAATGATGGGCTTGTCTTCAAGCATAAGGTACTGCTTGCTTTCCTGCGTCCCCATCCGGGAGCCGCGGCCCGCGGATACCACAATGACGCCCACCTGATTCTCTGTGCCCAAGTCGATGCAAAGCCTCCTCAACAACTGACCGAAAAAGAGTATACCCCCATCATACCGCGTTTACTGGGCTTTTTCCAACAGTTTCGGTTTGGCGAAGATCATCCGCCCCGCGGAGGTCTGCAGCACGCTCGTTACCAGCACTTCCATCATATTGCCTATATAGTCGCGTCCGCCTTCAACCACAATCATGGTTCCGTCGTCGAGATAAGCCACTCCCTGGCCATGCTCTTTGCCGTCCTTGATCACCTGCACCATAATTTCTTCCCCCGGCAGGACGACCGGCTTCACGGCGTTAGCCAAATCGTTAATGTTCAGTACGGATACGCCTTGCAGCTCGCATACCTTGTTCAGGTTAAAATCGTTGGTCACCACTTTGCCCTGCAGCACTTTGGCGAGCTTCACCAGCTTGCTGTCCACTTCGGAAATTTCTTCGAAATCCCCTTCATAGATCAACACCCTGACATCCAGTTCCTTCTGGATTTTGTTCAAAATATCGAGTCCTCTGCGTCCGCGGTTGCGCTTCAAGAGGTCCGAGGAATCTGCAATATGCTGGAGCTCTTCCAGAACGAATTCGGGAATGACGATCGTTCCTTCGATAAAACCGGTTTTGCAGATATCCGCGATCCGGCCGTCAATGATGACGCTCGTATCCAGAATTTTATGCTCCTCAATCCGGCGTTCCTCCGGCAGCTCGCCCCGGCTCCATTTGCCTGAAGTCCACAGGGACGCGAGCTCCTCTTTCTTTTCCAAGCCAATCCGCAGCCCCATATAACCGCACACGAATGTCACACCGACAGCCAGCAAATCCCCGGCATGTCCAATCCAGGCAAGGCTGGGGTAGATTAATAGAGCCAGCAGCAGTCCTCCGATCAGGCCCGACGCTCCGGCCGCCAGCTCATTCATCGGCGTGTTCGAGAACGAAGCGATAAACGAATGCAGACGATACGATACAGCTTGAGCACACAGGGAACCAATCAACAAAAATAAAATTGCGCCAACCCCAGCGAACATCAGGCTGCCCCACAGCGAATCATCAATTCCAATTCCAGGGAACGACCAGCCTGCTGCATGATGCAGCGAGTACCCGATCCATGCCCCGCATAATCCGGCGAATGCCGTGATCGATTTCCTCAGCATCAGTTCCCTCACCTCCTTAAATCCATATTTTTAATAGTTGCAGATTTCATTAGCAGTATGGTCCATTTTGCAGCAACCTAATCCTGTATATTCCAATTTTTATTGGACGGCTGAACCTTTCTTTTGTACCATCCTACAGAAGTCTCGTTTTTGGTTGAAAATGGGGAATTGACTGGAATATAATAAGTTCAATTCAAAAAACTAGAGGTTAGAGGTGAATAGGTTACATGGGCACACCAAGTTTACAAGACTTTCAAGATCAGGTTTCCGAACTGTTGCTCCGTCACCGCAGTCTGCTGGATGTATTGTCAAAGAATGGACAAAGCAGTGCCTCCGTTAACCGGTCCGTCGCCAAGGCGATTACCGATTGCGGTTGTATTGAACTTCATGCCACCAAACAAACCTTTGCTCCGGGACTGAACCTCGAGGAAGCCAAGGAAACGGTACGGACCCATGTCCAAGGGGAGCTGTGCGAGAACTGCCGCGAGGTGATCAGCACCGAGCTGGGGCGGAACCTGTTCTATATGTCGGCGCTGTGCAATCTGCTCGATATCAATATGGATGAAGTGGTCCGGAAGGAATCGCAAAAATGCTCCACCCTCGGGCTGTTTAACATGTCATAGAACGACAAGATTTTTTATACATCAAAAAAAGCATTTATCTCGCTGCTCCGGGCAGGAAATAAATGCTTTTTATTTTTTGCATCCCGTTCTATTAAACAGGACGTCGTTTATGAAGAGTGGTCGTTGAACACTTTATCGGACTGCTCGCGTTGACGGCGGCGTCTGCGCGACAACCTTCTCACGTTCTCTTTCACACCGTAAGCGGCATACAGCACCAGCGGCAGGAAAATCAGCTTGGAGAGCTGATCCGGGAACGTGACGGCGACCGCGACTCCGGCAAGAATGACGAACGGCGCGTACATCATCGCTTTCTTCGGAAAGCCGATTTTTTTGAAATTCGGATACCGGACCGTGCTGACCATCAGGTATGACAGCAGCAGCATGGCGATGATCATATAGGGGGCGGAAATATCATCACGAAACAAAGATAATGTAGCAAGCACGCCGCCTGCTGCCGGTATAGGGAGACCTATAAAGTATCCAGGGCTGCCTGATTGGACGTTAAAGCGGGCGAGCCGAAGCGCCCCGCACATGGGAAATACGGCGGTTACCGTCCAGATCAGCGCGTGATGCATATCGTTGAAACAAGAAATGTACATGATAAGAGCGGGTGCAACACCAAAGGAAATTACATCCGAGAGGGAGTCCAGTTCCTTGCCCAACTCACTCTGTGCATTGAGCGCCCGGGCCACCCGGCCGTCCAATCCGTCGAGAAGCATTGCAATGATAATCATGATGGCCGCCAAGCTCAGCTTGTTGTCGAGGGCCAGCATAATCCCTACCATTCCGAGAAACAAGTTACCCAAGGTACACATGTTCGGAATTGATTTCGTAAACATTTTCTCACCTCAAATATCGTAGTACCCCCATGTCATCCATTGATTGTATGGCATTTAAATTTGTCTGTCAATGAATACTTGTTCCTGCAAGCGTTTCAGTCCCTCTTTGATATTGCGGGCTCTGACTTCGCCAATTCCATCCACTTCATCCAGTTCCTCGATCGTAGCCATCATAATATGCGGCAGCCGTTCAAAGCGTTCCACCAGGTTGTGGATGATGACATTCGGCAGACGTGGAATTTTGTTGAGGATCCGGTAACCACGGGGCGCTACAGACTCTTCTGAGGTCGCGGCCGACAACGGATATCCTAGCAGGCGGACGACATAGTGGATATCAAGCAGCTCGTCGTCGGTCGCCCGTTTCAGTCCGGCGATCATCTCGCGGATCTTCTCATCGCTGTCGTCACGGGCATAGTCTTTGTACAGGAGCCAGGCTTCTTCCTCCATGTTGCTTACGAGTTCTTCCATCTGCATGCTGATCAGGCGCCCTTCATTCCCGAGCTCGTTGATGTAGCGCTTGATTTCCATTTTGATGCGCAGGACCATCTCCACACGCTGGATGACGTTGACCACTTCGGGAACGGTGACCAGCTCTTCGAATTCGGAAGCCGACAGGTTCGTCAGCGACTGGTTCAACACCGCCCGGTACTTCTCCAGCGTCTGAAGCGCCTGGTTGGCTTTGGTCAGAATGACGCCGATCTCTTTCAGCGCGTAGCGGAGCGTGCCTTGGTACAAGGTAATGATGTTCCGGCGCTGGGAAATCGACACGACCAGCTTGCCGGTCTGTTTGGCGACCCGCTCGGCTGTCCGGTGCCGAATCCCCGTTTCGATCGAAGAAATGGATGAATCCGGAATCAGCTGGGTGTTGGCATACAGAATCCGCTTCAGGTCCTCGCTCAAAATGATGGCCCCGTCCATCTTGGCCAGCTCATATAAGTAGTTGGGCGAAAAATCGCAGTTGATGGAGAAGCCTCCGTCCACAACCTCCATCACTTCGGGACTGTAGCCGACCACCAGCAGTCCCCCGGTTTTGGCGCGCAGCACGTTTTCCAGGCCGTCGCGAAACGGCGTGCCGGGTGCCACGAGCTTCAATAAATCGTTCATTTTCTCCAATTGGCTCGGTTCTTTCATCTTCATTTGCCCCCTAATCTAACGCGACCGCTAGTGCATCTGCAACGGTACTCACTCCGATGATTTCAATACCTTTGGGGTGCCTCCATCCTTTCAAACTTTTCTCCGGTAAAATAATCCGCTTGAACCCCAGCTTCTCCGCTTCCCGGACGCGCTGTTCCACACGGGATACGCCCCGGACCTCGCCGGTCAGGCCGACTTCGCCGAACATGACGTCATACGGCTTTGTCGGAATATCCCGAAAGCTGGAGGCGATGCTGACGGCGATGGCCAGATCGACCGCCGGTTCGTCCAGCTTGACGCCCCCCGCCACGTTCAGGTACGCATCCTGATTCTGCAGGAACATGCCCATCCGCTTCTCCAGCACCGCAATGATGAGTCCCATCCGGTGATGGTCGATCCCGGTGCACATGCGCCGGGGTGACGGAAAATGCGTGGAAGAGATCAAGGCCTGAAGCTCGACCAGGACGGGTCTGGTGCCCTCCATGCTGGCCACGACTGTGGATCCCGCCACGCCGAGCGGGCGCTCGGACAGAAACAGCTCTGACGGGTTCCCGACTTCGACCAGCCCGACCTCGTTCATCTCGAAAATGCCGATCTCATTTGTCGATCCAAAGCGGTTCTTAACGGCTCTTAACAGCCGATAGGTATGATGACGCTCGCCTTCAAAATAAAGCACACAGTCCACCATATGCTCCAGCAGCCTCGGTCCGGCGATGGCTCCTTCCTTTGTAACATGCCCCACCAGGACGGTGGCGATGCCGAGCCCCTTGGCTACCCGCATAAACCGGGCCGTGCATTCCCGGACCTGCGCCACGCTTCCCGGCGCGCTGGTCACCTCGGGAATATAGACCGTCTGGATGGAGTCGATCACCAGAAACTGAGGCTTTACAGTCTCGATCGCCTCTTCGATCAGATCCATATTAGTCTCGCACAGAACGTACAGTTCCGGCGACAGGGCGCCGAGGCGATCCGCCCGGAGCTTGGTCTGGCGAACCGATTCCTCGCCGGACACGTACAGCACGCGCAGGCCGGACTGCGTCAGAGCGTGCGACGTTTGCAGGAGCAGGGTCGACTTGCCGATGCCGGGGTCGCCCCCCACTAGAATGAGCGATCCGGGAACGATCCCGCCGCCCAGAACGCGGTTCAGCTCGCCGATCCCGGTCAGCACCCTTGCTTCCTGGCTGCTCTCTATATTTATGATCGAAAGCGGCTTTTCTTTACTATGAAAAAGCGGGGAATTCATCCCCTGCGTCTTGATGATGCTTTCCGTTTCTTCTACCATCGAGTTCCAGGCTTGGCAGCCTGGACACTTCCCGTACCATTTGGCAGCTTCATAGCCGCACTCGGTACAGTAAAACTTCGTTTTCGATTTGGCCATGCGTTCTCCTTTGCTGCCCCCAATTTGTCTAATTATGTCGTTACCTCAGAAATTTGGCATTATTTTAAGTTTACCATTTATTAAGATTTATCGTAAAGTCTATCCAAAAACTTTACATTGATTTAGCAGGGGTAAGAAAACATTAAAAGGGACTGACACGCCAGGTCCATAAAAACCGGCGGGGCAATCCCTTGTTGTTTCAGGCTTCGTATGATGTCACCGGCTCATTTACGACTGCGTATTGGCCGATACATTTTCGTTTTTGTTGACCGTCAGCGCGCCGTTCTCTTCATCGATGATCAGCGAGTCGCCTTTGGATACATGGCCCGTGAGCAATTCTTCCGACAGACGGTCCTCGATATGCTTCTGGATCGCCCGGCGGAGCGGACGGGCACCGAATGCCGGGTCGTAGCCTTCCTTCGCAAGAAATGCCTTGGCTTTATCCGTGAGGGTAAAGTCGACATCGAATTCGCGCAGGCGTTTACGCAGCTCTTCGGTCATCGTCGTTACGATCTCGGCGATGTGCTTCTCTTCGAGCGAGTGGAAGACGATGATTTCGTCGATCCGGTTCAGGAACTCCGGACGGAAGCTCTTCTTCAGCTCTCCCATCACTTTATCCTTCATGTTGTTGTAATCGGCCCCGGCGTCAGCGGCTGCCGTGAAGCCCATCGTGGAGTTCCGCTTGATCGCTTCCGCACCGACGTTGGAGGTCAGAATGATCAACGTGTTACGGAAGTCCACCACACGGCCCTTGGAGTCGGTCAGACGGCCGTCTTCCAGCACTTGAAGCAGAATGTTGAACACTTCAGGGTGCGCCTTCTCGATTTCGTCCAGCAGGACGACCGAGTACGGCTTACGGCGTACTTTCTCGGTCAGCTGGCCGCCTTCGTCATAGCCGACGTATCCCGGAGGCGCTCCGACCAGCCGGGACGTGGAGTGTTTCTCCATGTACTCGGACATGTCGATGCGGACTACCGCATTTTCGTCGCCGAACATCGCTTCGGCCAAAGCACGGGCCAGTTCGGTTTTACCGACACCCGTAGGTCCAAGGAAGATGAACGATCCAATCGGACGCTTCGGATCCTTCAGACCGGCACGGGAACGTCTTACCGCGCGGCTGACCGCCTTGACAGCTTCTTCCTGGCCAATAACGCGTTCGTGCAGGATGGTTTCCATATTCAGCAGGCGTTCCGTTTCTTCTTCCTTCAGCTTGCTGACCGGAATACCGGTCCAGCTGGCCACAACCTGGGCGATATCCTCAGGCGTCACTTCGGAGTCCGTACGGCCCTGTTTTTCTTTCCATTGGTTCTTCGTGACGTCGAGCTCTTCGCGGATCTTTTGCTCGGTATCGCGAAGGGCGGCCGCTTTCTCGAATTCCTGGCTTTGCACGGCCGAATCCTTCTCCTTGCGGATATCTTCAAGCCGGCTTTCCAGTTCCTTCAGATTCGGCGGAATGGTGTACGTGTGAAGCCTTACCTTGGAGCCCGCCTCGTCGATCAGGTCGATCGCTTTATCCGGCAGGAACCGGTCGGAAATGTAACGGTCCGACAGCTTCACAGCTTCCACGATCGCCTCATCCGTAATTTTCACGCGGTGATGGGCTTCGTAGCGGTCGCGCAGGCCGAACAGAATTTGAATCGCCTCTTCCGGAGACGGCTGATCCACCGTGATAGGCTGGAAACGGCGCTCCAGAGCGGCGTCTTTCTCGATATATTTGCGGTACTCATCCAGCGTGGTGGCACCGATGCACTGCAGCTCGCCACGAGCAAGCGACGGCTTCAGAATGTTGGATGCGTCGATGGCGCCTTCCGCGCCGCCCGCACCGATCAGCGTATGCAGCTCGTCGATAAAGAGGATGATGTTGCCCGCTTGGCGGATCTCATCCATGATTTTCTTCAAACGGTCCTCGAATTCGCCGCGGTATTTCGTACCGGCTACAACCGATCCCATGTCCAGCGTCATAACGCGTTTGTCGCGCAGCGTTTCCGGGATTTCATTGTTAATGATTTTTTGAGCCAGGCCTTCGGCGATGGCGGTTTTACCAACCCCCGGCTCCCCGATCAGCACCGGATTGTTTTTGGTCCGGCGGCTAAGGACCTGGATGACCCTTTCGATTTCCTTGCTGCGGCCGATGACCGGATCCAGGTTGCCTTCCTTGGCAATCGCAGTCAAGTCGCGAGCCAGGCTGTCAAGCGTCGGCGTGCTGACGTTGGATTGGTTGCCGTGATGGCTGGATACGGCCTCGCTGCTGCCCAGCAGCTGCAGCACTTGCTGGCGGGCCTTGTTCAGGCTGATGCCGAGATTATTCAACACACGGGCGGCCACGCCTTCGCCTTCACGAATGAGGCCGAGCAGGATGTGCTCTGTTCCCACATACGTATGGCCCAGTTTGCGCGCTTCGTCCATGGACAGTTCAATCACCTTTTTGGCGCGAGGGGTATAAGCGATATTCGTCGGCTGTTCCTGCCCCCGCCCGATGAGCGTTTCCACTTCATCCTGGATTTTTTCAAGGCCAAGTCCGAGTCCGATTAAAGCTTTAGCGGCAATGCCGTCCCCTTCCCGGATCAGTCCGAGCAAAATATGCTCCGTACCAATGTTGTTATGCCCTAAACGAACCGCTTCCTCTTGTGCCAGTGCGAGCACCTTCTGCGCACGTTCCGTAAATCTTCCGAACATCATATCTCCTGCACCTCCATGAGTTTTATCATCGCTTCTCTAATTAAGTCCTTCATCGTAAAGCTGTATATCATAAAGGCTCAGCGCTTTCCAAGGGTTTCCCGGATGAGCTTCGCCCGGTAAATATCGCGTTCTTCGGTGTTCATATCATGACCGTAGGTTTTCTGCAGGAAGCCCGGCTGGGTCATCACATTCAGTTCATTCATCACCGGAATGGAAGGCCCTTCGAGAATCCCGAGATCAACCCCAAGGCGTACGTCGGAGAGACGCTGCCCCGCCTCCTTCGAATCCATCACTTCCGCGTAGGATAAAATCCCGTAGGACCGTTTGATGCGGTCGGTAATGCGGAGTCTGGAATCGTTCATAAGCCGTGTGCGTGCATTTTTCTCATGCTCGATAATCTGCAGCACGACGCTGTGAAGGTTGTCGATGATTTCATTTTCGGTCTGCCCCAAGGTAATCTGATTCGAGATTTGGAACAGGTTACCTATTGCTTCGCTGCCTTCCCCGTAAATTCCTCTAACGGTGAGCCCAACTTGTGAAACGGCGGATAAAATCCGGTTGATCTGCTGGGTCATCACCAGCGCCGGCAGGTGCATCATGACCGAAGCCCGCAGGCCTGTGCCCACATTGGTTGGACAGCTGGTCAAGTACCCGTGCTTATCGTCAAAGGCGTAATCGATGTATTCCTCGAATTTATCGTCAATGCTCGAGGCCTTCTCCCAGGCTTGGCGGATCTGAAAACCGGGGTATAGACATTGAATGCGAAGATGGTCCTCTTCGTTAATCATAATGCTGACCGATTCGTCCTCACTGAGGATCACCGCGCCATGCTGGGATTCATTCGCCAAATTCGGGCTGATCAAATGTTTCTCTACCAGCACCCTTTTGTCCAGCGGATCGATGTGGTCGAGCTCCACGGTATAAAAAGTTCCAAAAGACTGAAGGTGATCACTGGGAATACCCGTCAGACGTTTGAGCACTTCCTCCGACTGCTGGCGGGTGGCCAATAGCGGAAAAGGAAGATGCTGCAGGTTGCGCGCAACCCGAACCCGGCTGCTGATGACGATTTCGGAAGCATCGGCCTGGCCGCGCATCCAATCGCTCAGCGCTTTCTCGGTAAACCGGAGATTTGGCATCACGCATTCCTCCTCCTTCGAGTGAACTTTACTGTTCCGACAATTCTTTCTCAAGCGTACGGATCTGGTCGCGCAGCTTCGCAGCTTCTTCGAATTCCTCTTCATGAATACGCTGCTGAAGCTCAAGCTTCAAGCCGTCGATTTTCCGTTTGGCTTGAATTTTGCTGCCGCCTCTCTTGGGCAACTTGCCGACATGTACGGTACTGCCGTGGACTCTTTTGAACAGAGGGTCCAGGCGGCTGCCGAAATATTTGTAACAGGAGCTGCAGCCGAACCGGCCGATCTTGCTAAACTGCGAGTACGTCATCCCGCACTCTTCGCATCTCAGCGATTGAGCAGCCTTGGCGCTGCTTGCCGCTCCCTTGCCGGCCATGTCAATGTCCATCAGACCAGACAGCAGGCTGTGTATAGAAAATCCGCCAGAGGTTCCGGGGATCATTTCCCCTTTCTCCCGGGCACAGGATTCGCAAAAGTGAAACTCCGTCTTCTCACCATTCACAATCTTGGTAAAATGGAGAGTCGCCGGTCTCTTACCACATTCTTGGCAAAGCATACCGATGTACCTCCTTTTTCTCCGTAAGCCTACTTGCCTAACAAAGAAATCAGCATCGCCTTCATCAGCCGAGCACGTATCTCATCCCGGTAAGGAAGCTTGATCATCAGGCACTCTCTGGATATCGCGGCGCGCATAATGCTCGCTTCGCGTTTGCTCAGGATGCGTGCCTCCTCCAACTGGTAGATCAGCCCTTCGGCCACGTTCTGATCGATGCGGTCCCCAATCGTTTGGTGGAGATGCGTATGAAGCGCCGAGTATTGCGGGAGCTCAATCCGCTGAATCCGGATGTACCCTCCGCCACCGCGCTTGCTTTCCACAAGATAACCTTTTTCGAGCGTGAATCGTGTACTGATCACATAGTTGATCTGGGATGGAACGCATGAGAACTGATCAGCCAGATCGTTGCGCTGAATTTCAATCATTCCTTCGGGACTATCATGCAGAATACCCTTCAGATATTGTTCAATAATATCAGAGATATTACGCATTGTTCATCCTCCATTACGTTAAAACGTCAAGACCTTCATGGTCATTCGTGAGTCCGTTCGCATACCCACACCATCTCCTTTAAACTTAACCAATGGTCAGGGGCTCGAATCTGGATCTTCCACGGGTGAATATGTTATAACTGATCTAAACCTTGCGCATTCACTATTGTGAGTTCAACCGTAGACAAACATACATTTGATTTTACGTTGACTTTGACTTTCTTTGATCTAAATTATAACATATTCTCACGTTTTGCCAAGAGGGTGTATCTTCATTTTTGACGTTCTGCTTCTTTTTATACGGCGCCCATACGAAATAACCCCCTGCAACGAGTGCAGAGGGCTGCTATTCTGAACAAATCCCGGCGCTTTAAGAACTATAATGAAAGGAATTTAATACCAATACCATTGTTCAAAAGAAATCCATAAACAAGGTCTGTCGAGCGGGGATCCGCGCTTCCAGTATGCTTACTGCCTCGGCACTGCCTACAATTCGTCCGGACTGGTATAGTTCAGACGGCCGTTTGAATCCCGTCAGCATGACGGTCAGTGCCTGAATGTCGCAGCTAAGCACCTCTTCCTTCTGTTCTTGAGAATAATCCAGGGGAGCGACGGAAGCGGTTCCGTCCGATGAAAACGACCAGCTCCAAACGCCTTCATTCCAAGGCGCATATCTATCCGTCAGCTGAATAGATAGACGCTCGGTTTCCCCCTCGCTGGAGGCTATAAAAGGATAAACTTCGACGAGTTTCTTCATATTTACGACACGGGCCATCCCATATGGAATAATCTCCTGGTTAATCCGCGGATCGGCCAAATGATATGTAAGATTGTCATCCATTGGCATGAAATTGACGATCACCTGCGTCACCATTGAATCGTGATTGGCGATATATGTCCATAGCGCACGGCGTGCCTCATCGGTGACATAAATGAGTTCGTCAATAGTAAACTCCTTGTTTTCCACTTTATACAGAACATATCCCTCCGGCGCACCTGAAGCCGAATAATAAACCGCCGTATGCCCATCCTCGTCCATTACCGAACGGGTCCACCATTCCCGGGTTCGAACCATTAATCCATTATAACGTTTGGAAAATGCAGCATAGACCGTATCCAAAACATCCGGATCCTTGATATCCCGCCGGATCGTACCTTCAGTTACGACCTTTGCCGGCAATTTATCGGTCGAAATGACATATTTCTTGTACTCGCTGAACATTTCCCAGCCGTATTTCCGGTAAAACGGATAGGAAAAAGGATGCAGCATGGAACAGACCTGCCCGTTCTCATTCATCTGCTGCAGCGCGTGCGTCAGCAGCTGCTTAATATAACCCTGCCGGCGGTTCTCCGGCCATGTGGAAACGCTCGCAATCCCGCCCATAGGAAAACTCTCACCTAGAACCGATACCGTAAACGGAATTAACACCAGCTTAGCCGCCAGTTGTTCATCTTCGTCAAAAATGCCCCACACCTGCTCAGGCCTAAAGCGTTCTTTGGCCAGCTGCTTCCGTTCGGGAGTCATCTTGTATTGAAAAGCATATTCACTCAGCCGGGTGCTTTGATCAAATTCATCTTCCCGTAAATTCCGGATTTCCATGCTTCCACCTCGCCTATTAAGGATGTGCCTGCGAACTCAGTCAGACCATCATTGTTCAGATATCCACTGAATTCCAAGACGAGTATGGCAAAATCGATGTCCAAAGTCAATCCATCCGGTTTACCTGGGGACAACTTATTTGAAGATTAGGTTCTTTTCGTGGTTATTTACGATCCTCTGTGGGTTATGGGGATCAATTTGTGTATTTGTGGATGGTTTTTTGGCGAATCGGGGAGTCGAAAACGTTATCTGTGCATAATTAAGAGGATGGGATGATCAAAAAATTAGAGGCTGTGGATGAAAAAAGCCCCTTATCAACAGGAGCGGGGAACAAAAAAACCACTGTCGATGTTATCAACAGTGGTCCTTCGCTTGGCAACGTCCTACTCTCCCAGGACCCTTCGGTCCAAGTACCATCGGCGCTGGAGGGCTTAACGGTCGTGTTCGG
>NZ_JACHXJ010000012.1 GCF_014192015.1 Paenibacillus rhizosphaerae
AATGTAGTGTAGTTTGAAGCACGCAAATAACAGGTTGGTTATAAATTATGGTAAACTTGTCCTGCAAACAAATGACAAGGGGGCAGCATTCTTGGAGAAAATTAATAAAGATGAAGTCATTAGTGAGCTCGTTAGAACTATAAAATTTGATCCTCCGCCTAAAGATATAGGAGGAACCTTCATAACGAGACCAGGTATAAAATTCTATATACACAGTACAGATAAAATGTTGCATGACGAATACATGTCAAAATTGTGGAATTATAATAATGAAATTTATACAAACCTAACTTATAAAGAGTTTCAAGATAGAATGATTTCATTTTTAATAAGCAGGGAGTTCAAACCGGAGCCAAAAGATAATGATGCCTTTTTTAGGGAGATTTTAGATCTCAAGATTCGTAAATGGGATGTTCTCAAGCCCCTTTTTGGAGCTACAATTCCGGATGAATGTAATAAATTGGAATTTGGACCATATACCCTTTATAAAATTGAAAAATCAAACAGTGATACTATTGAGGAATTACCGGATCACCTTCGGGCTTATATGAACGATGAAATAAATATGACTACAATGTTCGATAGTTTAACCAATATTTTCATTGCTGTTACCATTGAAAATAGAAGTGGTGACAGAGCTGCTGAATTAAGCGAAGAAAAGTTTAATCAGTTTGAAATTATTATGAAGTATCTGATTGGCGAACATCCAATATTCGATGTACGAATTGAGTCAAAGGATAGTTGGAAAGAAACTTACGCAGTTTGTCACGAAGATGGTGCTTTTCATAATAATTCACAAAGATCAGCTCCCTTTTCTCAAATTGATATGAGCACACCTTTTTTTACTGAAAATGAAGTAACAAAATGGATTTGGAACAAAATTGATGCCGTTAGGTTAACTGATATGGAGTCGAGAATATTGGCAGCAATTATGTGGGTTGGGAAAGGAATAAATGATGTTGATCATTCAAACAAATTTATTCAGTACATGTTCGCATTAGAGTCTTTATTCACGTATCAGAAAAGAGGAGAATTAGTTAGCCCATCAATTGCCAACCAAATTTCAGAATTTTCAGCTTTTGTTTTGAAGGAAAGTAGTGAGGAAAGAAAAGGTATTGTTAGAATGGTTAAGAATCTGTATGGCACGCGGTCTGCTATTGCTCATGGAAGATCGCACTCAATAAGTAATGAAGAGTTGAACGATGCTTGTAATCTAGTCAGAAGTTTGGTGGATATGCTAATCAAAAATGAAGAACTGAAGCATTTTAGTGAATTTACCGATTTATTGAAATGGGTTGATGAAAAGAAGTTTAGTTAAAAGAAAAAAATAAGAAAATATTGCGAAAAGCTTGTGAACCATTAGGTTTTAGACGTGATATATTTGTATCATGGAAAATCGAGAAGAGGACACCACAGGGGCATGAATGCCCTGCTTACCAGGTCGGCCAATGAGCCGGCCTTTTCTATTGGTGGTGAAAGCTCCCTTCCGGCGGACTTCCACAAAAGAATTATTGTGGTAAGAGTTGAAGACCTGGCAGAAAATCAGACTCTGCCAGGTCTACAATTAATTGAACTTGTCCTTTTGTTTGCGGTATTCAAGATAAAACTGGTTCCCCTCCGGTGTGTCGGGTAACTTTATGATAACCGAATTATCCTTAAACAAAGAAATAGTGCAGTCAAAGTAACCGTTATTTCCTTGAACAGCACTTGCACCATATGTTTCTTCATATCGGTAAGTCACTAATTCGTTTCCGTCTGAGTCTAAAACAGAAAATCTTTCTTCACCAACAGCATACTTTTTATTGCCGTAATTAAATGTTGAAATAAGAGACATGCACTCAACTCCCCGGTTATTTTTTGTGTTTGGTCTTATCAACAAGTTCCCAGGAGTTTCCGGGTTTACTTGTTGGAGGAAGAGGCTTGTTTTGTACACCCGTTATTTCAGTGTTGCCGACTTTTCCTCCTCGTGGCCCCTTCTCGACATACTGACCGGATTCAGGGGTTTTTTGACCTGGTTTGTATCTGTCTGCCATGCATTTCACCTCCCTTTGAACTAGTTCCTTCGACACAAAAAAAGGAAATCCCTTCCTTACTGTCGAAACGTGATGATAGGGGAGGTGTAACTAAAATGAATGAAATCATAGAGGCATGCATTAAGCTAGAAGAAAAATATAAAGATGTACCATTTGATAAAGCCCTACCTCATTTGCAGAAGGGCTGGTGGGAAATTGCTGAAAAGCATGGTACAACTGGGGATCAGGTGTTGAAGCAATACTTGGATTGGAGATCACAACAGGAGAAGAAATAATCGTAAAGCTGCTCAACTGAGCGGCTTTTTTAATTTTTACATACTCAAAACAAAACATAGGAGGTGCCCGACATGATCCGCGACCAAACAATATACATCGGCCCGACGCTGCCAAAAGATGGCCTGGTACAGAACCAGGTCTTTTTTAATGGAATCCCAGGAAGGGTGTACGACATGCTTCGGGTGTCTGCAGCGCTGCAAAGGCTGCTAGTTCCGATTCACCTGATGCCGGCGATCCGGCGGAGATTGGAGCAGTCGGGCACCCCTGAATATCAGGCATACGCAAAACTAGCTCCTGGGTCAGTCTCTATACAAAATGATGAAGGAGTGAGCAACATTATGAGCAGCTCGTATTACGATACACCAACACAGTCCAAGCAAATTAATAGCGCGGGTGAGATCGTCAACCCGGCAGACACATATGAAGGGGACGTACAGAGAGTGAAGATCAAGGCAACCGCCCAGGACGTCACTCTCCAGAACGCTACAACGGCTGCTGGGGACGGCAAACCATTCGCACCGACGGACGGCAATTACACGCTGACATATGAAATCACCGGCACCAGCACGAGCCGGACGGTGGTGTTTGAGATTGCAGGACCTAGCGGCGTCTTTATCCCGACCACAGCGTTTAACGTGACTGATCCCACCAAGTACGGCCCGCAGACGACCGGAGGGAGCAACGGAGCGCCGGAAAGCTGGCAGGTAGAAGTCCCAGCCGGCTATTCGTTCCGGGCACGCCTCAGCTCCGTCGCTGGAGGAAACGTGACGATCAAGGGCAAGGCGGTGACGTAAATGGACCTGGGAAAAGTCGCGCTAAGCATGGCGAATCAGGCGCGGGTCAAATACCTGTGGGGTACGGGGCTGAATAAATGGCTTTATGCCGTTTCTTATGCGCGGCGGGAAGGGAAGCAGCTTAATGTGGTGTGCGCGATCGATTCGCTAATGGCTGGGGCCGGAGGAACGAGCCCGATAGACTTCCTGCGACCGAAGCTTCAGGAGATACTGGGCGACGGCGGGGTCGGATTTATGGCGGCCAATAATTCGGCGGTCGTAGCCGAAGGCGGCACATTAGGAATAACTGGTGCGACCCAGAAGACCAATGCAACATTCGACCCGGCGACGGATGACAAGTATTGCCCCAATCTGTTCTCGATGGTATTCACCGGCTCAGGCGGGTACGCCAATTTCACGGACAAAATCCACCGGTTCACCAAGGCCAAGCTTCTGTACCTGCAACAGCCAGGTGGAGGGACTTTCAAGTGGGGCGACGGGAAGAATGCTTCGGGTTTAATGACCATCAATTCAGACGGCGAGAAGGCAGCCAAGTTTGTGGAGTATACCGGCACGTTGCCCGCGACCACGGGGAACATCGCCCAGGTATCAAGTGTTGTCGGTCCAGTTCAAATCATGGGAGTCGACCTGCGGAACGGGAACAGTGGCATCCGGGTACATCGGCTGGCCCAGGGCGGCACTCAGACGCGGCAGGTCGCACAGCTGGATGGCGGAATGTATACGGATGTACTGAAGAGCATCGGCTGTGACCTCTTTATTTTGAACGCGGGAATGAACGACTCCGGCACCACTGCCTTCCCGGCGAGCACCGTGGACGCAGACATCCGGACCATCCTTGGATGGGTCAGGGCCGCCAATCCAAACGCGGCCATTCTATTGGTCATGCCGAATGAAACAGCAGACATCGCGAGGAATACGCTGCTGGAAACCTACCGCCTGAAAATGCTGAAAATCGCCCTGGACTTTGATGCTCTCATTTTTGACACCCGGTGGGTGATCGGAAACTATACGGCAGCGAACGGGGCCGGCCTGATGAATGACTCGATTCATCCGCACCCGACCAAAGCGAATCCACTGATCGGGGAGGCGTTATTCAACTTCATCGGCGGGCAGAGTCTGGCAAATATCGAAAGCGTGTTGTCCTAAACAAGAAAGGAAAGGCGGTGACGATGTAGATGGATTTGGGTAAAATAGCGATGGCGTTGGCGGCTGAGATTGCAGCAAAACCCCTACAGCAAGCATTTGTTTCTCCCGAAGATTTCGGGGCTAAAGGTGATGGAGTTCATGATGACACATCTGGATTACGGCAAGCCATACAGGTCGCGGAGACCACTGGGAAAGAAGTTTACCTATCACCGAACAAGATATACGCATTCAGCGATACATTATTGATAAACAAGCCCCTGACTATTACCGGTGGCGGGTCTTGGGAAACCTTTGACAACACAGATAGACCATCATCGAAACCTTTCTTAAAAGGAACTATCCTATTGATGACAGCATCGGGGAAAGACGCTATTAGAATCACGGTCAGTGCTCAATCAGTTAATCTTAAGAACTTTGGCATCCTGTTCGACAAGCAGTTCGTTGATACCGGTCACGGCATTAACGCCATACCTCCTTCTGTAGATGATCACTATGACCATGGTTTGTTTTCGTCAGTTTGGGAAAACATCAAGGTCGCCGGACACGATGGAAATCATTATGCATTTCACATCGTGAATCCGCTATATGACACTTTCATTAACTTGAGGGGATATGGTGGAGGTATCCTTTGCTTTGACAATGACAGTGCGGGTGGATGGCATTATGGGAATACCGTAGTAATGCATCCATACGGCATTCTCATGCAGGGCGGATCTGCGGATGGATACAGGCTTAAATCCACGACGGACAAACTGAATTTTGTGACGATGATTCGGCCCCAGGTGAACGTCGAAAGCATGCTCCCAGGATTGGGAGGTGTTAGTCCGACCAACGCACAGCATCCGGTGAATGGGGACTGGAACACTGCTCAATGCACTATCATCGACGGAGATTTCGAAAGTGGGATCGGTATTCTGGACAATTGGTACGGGCAGATGGGATGGGATGTATCAGAGGGAGGCTATTTAGGATTCGTGAGGGAGCCGTTCACAGATTACGTCCCCACATCGGGTAACCGTAACAAGAATGAAATGGGGAAAGGCGGCCACATGTTAGGCAGCGTCACATTAAACCCGACATCCACTGAAGCTGCGACCCTTACGATCAGTGTAGGACCAGACACCTCCCCGGAAAATACAACAACCATTTTGGATATGTCCATTCCTGCTGGAGCGCCTGCAGGCCAAGTGCTCCCATATTCGTTTTATGTTCGGGCAGGGTGGTATTACACGATCACTACTACAAATGCCACGCTTGGCAAACTTAGGAACACAAACCAACGCGGTTGGGGATTGAGCAAGAGTGGATGATGAGGCTGTTTCATTGTGACCACCCATCGAGTGATTAAGACCGGACGGCACCCGCCGCCATTCACCCGGATCGACAACAGTATGCTGCAGGATGAGCGCCTGAGCTTCAAAGCCCGCGGCCTGCTCGCCTACATGCTGACCAAGCCGGATCATTTTCGGTTCTACCTGGACGAGCTGATGAACCACACAACCGAGAAGAAAGACAGCATCCGCAGCGGCATGAAGGAGCTCGAGCAGCTCGGGTACGTGAATCGATATCCAGTCAAAGATGCCCGAGGAAAGATCATGTCCTGGGAACTTGATTTATACGAAAGCCCGTCATTACGTCCAGAATCGGGTTTTCCAGTTGTGGAAAATCCAACGCTAGTAACTAATGATAAAATACTAACGAATGATACAAGATTAAATAAATACATCACTTTTACAAACAGTGAAGAATCATACGTAAAAACGTATCTGAAATACTTCAGTCTGAAGAAGAAAAAACAGCACATGAGAGTGACTGTAGAGCAATACCAGGCGATCCATGAACAGATCGAGCAGCTGAAGGAATACGGCGTTACCCCTGAGGAATGGGAGGCTGAGGTGAGGGATCATTTCGAGAAACTGCCGAAGACTAACAATGGGAATATCATTGCGTTCCTGCATGCTGCACCAAGGCGATTTGAAATTATGGTTGAATAAATAGTGGATGTTTTTCGAATGCTACCCATAAAAAAATTGGGGTGAACCAAAATGCCATCGAATCTACCTATTCCAGCTACTTCAGAAAATTTACGACTTGAAAATTGCTTTTCCATAACAGTGCCAAGTGGAATAACAAAAATACTTCATTTCTCGGTTAATGCAGATGTTGAGCAGGCAGTCTGCATTTATACTGAGGATAAATATAAATTTAAAGTCAAACATAGCAGGGATAATCAACAAACTATAGAGTTACATGGATACCATGACATTGAAGCAGAATACCTGATAACAGGTTGGTGTCTATTTCCTGTGCCTCGGCCACAATGGGTGCAGTCAAGAGTGAAAGTGCTGGAAAATGGAGTAGAAATAGGCTTTGATGATTATATTGGCGATGACGACTTTGACGATATCAAAATAAGAATTACCAATGTGGGGTCAAGCGATTAAGAACAGTTAAGATGACCAGGTGAATAAACGGGAATGGATTAGCCACTCGAATATGAGTGGCTTTTTATTTTGAGGAGAGGGTGGTGTTATGAATCCAATGGAGTTTGACAAAGGCGGGATTGGTTCAGTTTACGGCGACCGTATTATGGAGGTGTTTAACATCACACCGTAAGAACGACAGAAATGGCCCTTGTAGGCGTTTTGATGTGAAGATGAATAAAAAGACATGAGAGGAAATTCAAGGGCAAATACGTGGCAAATTCTCGGTCATGGGTCCTTCTGGGGTCTCGGATTGAGTGCGGGTGCGAACGACCCCGATTTCCCGCTAGATTTTAATTTTGCAAATTACTTTCCCTTTATATGTGTCTGTCGCCTAACAGGAGCCCCGTTGAGGGCTCTTTTTGCTTGGTGAGTGTAATTTATCGCTTCTAATTATGCATCCCTAAAAACAGCCTTAAAATCGGCCTGAGAGCACCGTCAAAATATAGATGAAAAATGGAAAGTGGGGGAACGAAATTGAGGAAAGGAGATAAGAAGCCGGAAGGCATTGTAGGAACGAGCGAATTAGCCGCAATCGTAGGCAAAACCAAGCAGTGGATCAGCCAGTTGACGCGTGACGGCGTGCTCACCCAGGTATCGCGGGGAAAATACAACCTTGCTGAATCTGTTCAGGCTTATATCAAGCACGTTACAGGCGTGGCTGAGGAGGGAAAGGTCAGCTATAACGACGAGAAGGCGCAGCATGAGCAGATCAAAAAGGAAATCGCGCAGCTAGAGCTTGAGGAAAAGCGGAAAAACCTCCATACCACCAAAGATGTACAGGAGGCATGGGGCGATTTGCTCGTGAATTTCCGTGGAATGCTCATGGTTCTTCCTCCGAAACTCGCCGGGGAGCTCACTTATATGACTGACGCCAAGGAAATCAGAACCTTACTTGAGTCCAGGTTGACGGAAGCGCTCATCGAGCTGTCCAAATATGACCCACTCGAAGAGAGTGATGCGCCGTATGGCGGTGAAGGGGCATGAACGCCAGCAAACGCCGGACCAGGATCCTTTTAAAAGATACGCTTCGACTCGTTGCGCCTCCCAAGCCAATAAAGGTATCGGAATGGGCAGACGAAAACAGGGTTTTGTCGCCTGAAGACTCAGCGGAGCCAGGGCCGTGGAGAACTAGCCGTTCCCCATTCCAAAAAGAGATTATGGATGCCGTGACAGACCCGGAAATCGATGCAGTCGTCATGATGTTGGGCTCCCAACTCGGGAAAACGGCAATTCAACTTAACGTAATTGGATATTACACGGGCCATGACCCCTCCCCGATCATGATGGTTCAACCAGATTTAGGGGTGGGAAAGGACTTCTCCAACGACCGATTAACACCGATGTACCGTGATTCGCCGCAGCTTGCACGGCTTTTCGGGAAGGGAAAGAGCCGGGATAGCCGCAATACGATTTACTATAAGAGCTTTCCCGGTGGACGGATTAACATAGCCGGTTCGAATGCGCCGGCCTCACTGGCTTCCAAGCCGATCCGTATCCTGCTGGCAGACGAAATTGACCGCTTTGCGAAGTCGGCCGGCACCGAGGGTGATCCGCTGAACCTTGCAATCAAGCGTACAACCACATTCCACAACAGGAAGATGATTTTCGTCTCGACACCAACGATCAAGGGTCATTCGAAAATCGAAAAGCTTTATGAGGACAGCACTCAGGAACGGCTGCACTTCATGTGCCCGAGCTGTGACCACCTACAAACGCTGTCCTGGCGTCGGATCAAATACGAATACGACGAAGAAACCAGTCAGTGCGTTGAAGTTACCCATGCATGTGAAAAGTGCGGTGCAATGCACGAGGAACATGAATGGAAGAGGGATTATGCGAACCGAACCAAGTGGATAGCAGGCAAGAAGCATGCCACAACCCGTGGTTTCCACCTCAGCGCCTTGGCTGCAACCATCAATTACACTTGGAAGATGGCCGTCAAGGAGTGGATCCAGGCCAACAAAGAGGGCAAACAGGCCATAAAGGTCTTCATCAACACCGTGCTGGCAGAAACGTGGGAAGAAGAGGGGCAGAAGCTTGAGCATGAAATACTGCTGAACCGCCGTGAAATGTACAAAGCCCGGGTACCCGAGGGGGTCAGGTACATCACAGCGGCCGTCGATACCCAAGATACACGGTTCGAAATTGACGTGGTCGGCTGGGGGAAAGGGTACTCCAGCTGGAGGATACAGCGCCACGTCATCGTCGGCGACCTCAACCAGCAGCAGCCGTGGCAGGAGCTGGATGAATTCCTGTCTCGTACCTGGAAGGATGCAGACGGACGTTCGTTCCGTCCGGTCCGAACCTTGATTGACTCCGGCGGCCACTTCACGTTAAAGGTGTACAAGTTCTGCAAGCCCAGACAGGGCCGAAATATATACGCCCTGAAAGGTGAGGAGCGGGGCGACGGCCAGGAAACTCCATTATTGAATGGGGTCAGCACCAACAACATCGTCGGCGCAACGGTGGTCCGCGTCGGAGTATCCGAAGGTAAGGCAACAGTGTTTTCATCACTTAGTTTGGAACCAGGTAAGCCAGGATCGTGCCGTTTTCCGCTGCCGCACCCGGACAACCCTGATCCATTTGTATACGACGAGGAATATTTCCTGCAGCTCACGTCCGAACAGCTCGTCACTCGGTACAAAGAGGGCAAGCCATACACCGCGTGGGTGCAAACAAGAGCCCGAAATGAAGCTCTTGATTTGGCGGTATACAACCGGGCAGCGATTGAGATGATCAACCCCAACTTCGACCTGCCTTTGCCTGAACCGGGAAGTGTGGCAACCGGCGCCAAACGCCAAAAAAGGCCGAAGAAGAAGAACGTTTCTAGCAGTATTTGAGACCCTATGAAGGAGGTGAAAAAGGGAAAATGCCGAGAATATCCTATGAGGAAGCCAAAGCGAAATACCAATTGTGGAACGAGGCCGAGGATGCCATTGCAACCGGTAAAGCCTATAGTATTGCGGGAAGATCGTTAACGCGTGCCGACATGGACACGGTCCTGATGATGAAAAGAAAATACGGTCGTATCGTCGACGCTTATGAGAATGGCGGAAGACGTCGTTCCAGAACGTCGGGATTTTACCCTGTTGACCGATGAACATCATTGATAAGGCGCTAAATGTATTCGCTCCTGGTATTGCCGCCAAACGTGAGCAGGCTAGGACGGAGGTTGTGAGGCAACAAGCGGTGCGCAAGGTGACGAACAGCTTTATTGGGAGTGCCGGGAGCAACGGGCGGGGATACGGTAAGCATGGGGCCAGCACAACCAAGTCGTCCATGCTGTTCTGGCAAACCCCTGTCGGCGATGCTGATACCGACATCCACCAGAACGTCCCTAAGCTACGCGAGAGGGCGCGGGATCTGCATATGGGTTCGGATATCGTCGCTGCAGCTCACAAAGGGTTGCGGACCAACATTGTGGGAACCGGTTTGCGGCTGAACCCGGCCTTCGATGCCTCATACCTGGGGTTAACCAAGGAACAGGCGGAGAAACTGCGCAGCTCCATTCAGAGAGAATGGGCCTTGTGGGCAGAGACGACAAAGTGCGACGCAGCCGGCCTGAACGATTTCTATGAGCTTCAGGGTTTGGCGTTCATTTCAACCCTTATGAGCGGCGATGTTTTCGCGTTGATGCCGAGCAAGCCTCGTCCTTGGTCGGTGTATGACCTGAAAATCCACCTGATCGAAGCAGACAGATGCGCTACCCCTCCTGATAAGGTCAACTTGGACAAGGAACGCATTCAATCCGGGGTTGAAGTTGACGCCGATGGGATGGTTGTCGCTTACCACTTCAGCAACCGTCATCCTGGAGCAGGCGGATACAACCTGAGCGGGGCGAACGAGTGGGTTCGGGTTGGAAAATACGGCAAACGCACTGGTAGAGTAAATGTGCTGCACTTGTTTGAGGCGGAAAGGCCAGGACAACGCCGGGGCATCCCGGTCATCGCTCCAATCATCGAATCGCTGAAGCAGCTCAGCCAGTACACGAATGCCGAGCTCGCCGCCGCAGTGATTACGTCCATGTACACGGTCTTTATTACGACACCAGCTGATGACGAGGGAGAAAGTCCGTTCGATGGAATTGGGATGGATGACGAGGATCTGGATGGCGTTGAAAATGCTCCTGGGGCCTCGGGCGACGAAATTAAACTCGGGCAAGGAGCTATTATGCGGACCGATCCTGGCGAGGATGTGAAGTTTGCCGATCCGACCAGACCGAACCCCAACTATGAGGCGTTCGTGCGCGCTTTGCTTAAGCAGATGGCCGCGGCCCTCGAGCTTCCTTATGAGATCCTGACAAAGCAGTTCACGAGTTCCTATTCAGCATCTCGTGGCGCCTTGCTGGAAGCTTGGAAAATGTATCGCATGCGCCGTGCTTGGCTTTCAAAAACGTTCTGCCAGCCGATCTATGAAGAATGGTTTGTGGAGGCAGTATCCAAAGGAAGAATCGACGCACCCGGCATCTTTGATGATCCGGCTATTTTTGCTGCCTACACTCGAGCGGAATGGCACGGTCCGTCTCAGGGATTGCTTGATCCGACCAAGGAAGTCGCCGCCGCTGTTACTCGGATTGAGTACAACATGTCGACAGCAGAGCGCGAAACGGCAGAACTGAACGGCGGTTCGTGGGAACAGAATGTTCAGCAGCGTGCCTATGAGAAAGCACGCCTTGCTCAACTGGGTCTGACTGAAGGGGCGGCTGCCCCGGTCACACCGTCAGAACCTTCTAATGTAGGCGACGAAGACAATGACGACGAGGAAGGGGGTGAACAAAACTAATGCCGAAACGGATTAATCTGTATGGGACCATTGTGGCGAGTGATGACGCTTGGCTTTACGAGTGGTTCGAAATGGACCACACCACACCTCGTATGATTTCCGACCAGTTAGCACAAGCAGATGGCGATGATGTTGAATTGTACATCAATTCTCCAGGTGGTGATGTGTGGGCGGGCTCTGAAATTTACACAGCACTGCGCGAGTATTCCGGTAATGTGACTGCAAAGGTAGTTTCCATTGCTGCAAGTGCTGCTTCGGTAGCCATGTGCGGTGCGAAGTCGGTCATGATTTCTCCTACGGCACAAATCATGGTGCATCGTTCCTCGACGGGAGCGTGGGGAAACAAAAACACCTTTGATCAAACTTCGCAAATGCTCAACAGCGTTGACGAGGGAATGGTTAATGCCTACGAACACAAGACAGGGAAAAGCCGTGAGGAATTGCTTGCCTTGATGGATGTAGAGACCTTCCTTAATGCTCAGCAAGCACTTGAAAATGGGTTTGCAGACGAAATTATGTTTGCCCAAACGGAGAAAGTGGCTGCTTCTGCAGCAGCTCCATTATTTTCGAGTGAAGTTATGAACAAGATCAAGTCGAAATTGATCCGAGAAAACATGTTTCCGGGAGCCCCAACTGCATCTATGGAACCGGAAAAACCAGCCTCAATTAAGGCGGTTACTGAGAACAAGGAGGAAACAAAAATTATGGATAAGAACGAGTTGGAAGAAAAGCACCCCGATCTGTATGCGCAGATCACTAGCGAAGCAAAAGCGGCCGAACGCGAGCGAGTTACTGCTTTGCAAGCCTATGCCAAAGCACCAGGAGCGGAGCAATTTGTAATCGAAGCCATCGCTAACGGCGGTACCGTGCAGGACGTCGCCCTTAAGGTTATGGAGGCATCGATGAAGCGCGCCAGCCAAGAAGCTACAAACCGCGCACTTGATGCAGAAGACAGCAAAGTTGATGACGTGGCGGCAATCGAAGCTAAAACTCCTGATGCTGTCAAAGAAGAGCAAAAGGTTAATGCGGCGGCAAACATGATTGCTATGGCCCAAAAAATGAAATCTAAGAATGGAGGTCGTAAGTAATGGCAGAGTATACAAGCCCATCGTTTGACGAATTGTTTGCAGGGGGCGTACAGCCCGAGAGAATGACGGCGATCATCATCAAGTCCGGCGCCGGTGTAGTGACACGTGGCACCGTTTTGGGCCGTGTAAGTCAACTGCCCGAATCCGATCTGTATGCTGGCACTCCTGTCGTCGTTCCGGTTGATTCTACCAAGACGGACGGGTCACAAACACCGTATTGCATCCTGGCCGACTCCGTTGTCGACGCTACAACTGGCGATGCTCGCGCTGCTGCCTACCTGGATGGTGAATTCAACCGCGATGCACTCAAGTTTGGCGGTACTGATAAAGTGGCCCAACATGAGGTTGCTATGCGCAATATCGGTCTGATCACAAAACGAGTTGTTAAATAAGGGAGGATAAAAAACATGGCATCTTATCACGAAATTTTAGAAATTCCAACACTGGTCCAGGTCGTTGAGGCATTCCCTGAAGATTCGTATTACTTGACGAACACATTCGCAAGTGAAGGCGAAACGTTCACGACAGATGAAGTCGAGATCCAAACCAAAAAGGGCCATCGTCCGTTGGCCCCATATGTGAACGAATTGCTCCCAGGTAAGGTTGTATTGCGTACTGGATTTACTTCCAAGACGTACACGCCTGCGCTGTTGAAGCCGATGCGCGTCATCACACGCCACGATCTGAAGGTAAAGCAGGCCGGCGAAACGCTGTTGAACCCTAAGTCTCCTGAAGAACGTTATCAGGAACTGATCGTAAAGGATTTGTCTGAACTGACAGATACCATCGATCGTCGTAAAGTGCAGCAGCTCTCCGAAATCATGTTTACGGGTAAAACCGAGCAGGTCGGCGAGGGCGTGAGTCAGATTCTCGATTGGGGATTCACGAACATTGAAGTGCTGTCTGGCACTGACTTGTTCTCCAACCCAGAGACCGACGTTATTGGATATCTCACTGAAAAAGTTCAGGAGGTAATGTCAAAGAGTGGACGTACAATGCGCAGAGTTCTCACCACATACGATGTGGCTAAAACCATCGTGCGTCACCCAACAGTTCTAGATTTGATCAAGAACGGTAAAGAGAATCTGGACATGGGCGATCTGAATCAACAAATCTTGCCAGAGGGCGTTGTCTATCACGGTTACCTGCGTCAAGCCAACTTGCAAATCTGGTCGTACACCAACTCCTACACCGATGAGGACGGTAAGGAAGTGAGCTATATCCCAGCGGGAACGCTCGCTTTGCTGCCTGATGGTCAACCGTTCGAATTCTTGTACGGAGCGAACTTGGTCGCTGATGAAAACGGTAATTTCGTGTTTGCCGAGGCTAAGATCTACCCGCAGGTTTTGAACGAAATTGAGCCGCCAAGCCGGAAACTTCAATTGCTGTCCCGTCCGATCTGCGTTCCTGTAAATGTCGATGGCTGGTACGTCGCTAAAGTTCTTTAATCCAAGGGAGGATAAATAATCATGGCATATATCGCAGAATGGAACATCCGTCATAACGGTAAGAAAATCGCAATCGGGGAGGAAATCCCCAAGGACATGAAAAAAGAGGAGATTGACCGCCTGCTTAAAATCAAGGCGATCAAGGACCCAGAAGCTGAAGCAAAGGCTATCAAAGAAGCTGCCGCGAAGAAAGCGAAGGATGAGGCCGAATAAGGAGCTGATCCCTGATGAATCTTCGTGAACAAATGGCGAAAGATGTGAAGCAGACGTTTATGAATACGAATGAGTTCGCCGAGCTTCACACGGTCTCTACCTTTACGGATGAACAGAAGCAGTCCGGCCGGAAAGACCGGCAGCTCCCGATGATCATCGAGAAGTTCACTCTGGACGGCAGACCAATCCAAAGTGCTGACGGCGTGTCCGCCCATAACGCAATCGTTCATATTGCTCCTCACATTCTGGCCTATACCCCTCGGGTGGACCAGAATTTTTATTTGGACCTTATGCGGTATAAGGTCATGGGCGTGTCGAATGACACTGGTGTTCTGAAGATTGTCCTGCAGGCGAATGGTACGCGGCCATGAGTGACTTCTTTCAGATCAAGGACAATTTCAAGCAGGTTAACCGGTCATTGAAGCAAATGGACAAGGCCGTCCGTCAGGCGGTCCTGTCCAGCCTCAACCGGGCCACGCAGCGGGCCAAGACAGAAGCCGGTCGGAAGACGCGGGAGCGTTATGTGGTCAAGCAGAAGGAAGTCGTGGAGACGATCAGGATCCGGAAGGCGACCGGCAGTGCTCTGAAAGCGACAATGACTTCCCAGGGACACGCAATACCCCTGATTCGGTTCTCGGTTTCCCCGAAACGACGGCTCAAGCGGGCGCCCAAAGCCCTGAAAGCAGCGGTGTACCGGGGCGGCTCTAAGAAGCCGATTCCGGGTGCGTTCATCGCGAATGCCGGCAGTCATACTGGCGTGTTCGAGCGGGTCGGAAAGAAGCGCCTGCCGATCAAGGAGCTGCGAGGGCCTGCGGTACCTTCGATGGTCGGAAATGAAGTGGTCCGGGAGCATGTGCAGCAGGTGTACGGCGAGGAAATGCAGAAGCGCCTGCCGCATGAGCTTGACCGCACGTTAGGGAGGCTGAAGATGTGACTCCAAGCATGATCATGGATCAGCTGCAGAAATACCTGCAGGACATAACCCAGGAGATGGCCCTTGGACCGGATCGGCTCCGGCCGAACGTGTACAAAGTGGACCTGCCCGCGCGGGCGACGCCAGGTTATGACCCAGAGACGCAGGAAACGGATATACCGCCTCCTGTTGAGTCGACACTGCCCGAGGAACGAGATGAGCGCTGGCCGTTCATTATCGTCGTTTTTACTGGTCCGGCAGAGGATAACGAGGATGGATACAGGACAGTCCCGATGGATTTTATATTTGGCTGTGAAGGAACAGGTCCCGACGGGTACATGGATGTGTTGCATCTCATGGAGTACGTGCGGGCCTCTTTATTACGAGAAACATACGAAGGATGGTCCTTCCGGCTGAGCCGGCCGCTCTCAATGGGGTTTGATGAAGAGCAGGCCGATCCATTCTGGACGGGCTACATGTCCACGACATGGGAAGTACCATCGATTGAAGAGGAGGTATGGAAGCATGGGTTCTAAGAAGAACGAAGAGAAGCAGGAAGAGCGGCAGGCCGTGGTCGCGGCCGATACTGAGGTCCAGACGGTGCCCGCGGCGGCGGAGCGGGAGCAGCTGATATACATCGGCCCTCCCCTCCGTGAAGGCGGTGTCGGAATCCGGACGAACCAGACCTTTCTCGGCGGGCACCCGGCGTATTTCAAGCCGTTATACACAGCTTATCCACAAATCAAGGAGTTGTTCGTTCCGGTGGATAAGCTGCAGGAAGCACAAAAACAAATCAAGAAGACAGGAACGGCTCTGAACGCCGCCCTCCTGTCCCTGAAGGGAGTGTAAGGCATGGCAGAATTTCACGGTGTAAAAGCATCGGAAACATTCGCCCCTAAGGCAGCGGTGGTGCAAACCAACACGCTGCCTGTTTATTATGGCACGGCACCAATCAACCAGGTGGCGGACCCGGCCGCCGCAGTGAACAAGGTGATCCTGACGTACAACCTTGAAGACTTCAAGAAGAAACTCGGATTTTCATGGGACTGGAAATCCTTCACGCTTTGCGAGGCTGCGCAGGCTCATTTCGTCAATAATGAGCAATCCCCGGTCGCGTTCGTAAACGTCCTTGATGTGACCGACAAAGAAGCGACAGCGCCGGCAGCTGCAGAATTCACTGACGGCATTTATACGATCGAAAAAGAGGGGGTCCTGAAAGCCTCGGTTACCGTCAAAGACGGGACTACTGAGTATGTGGCAGGAAAGGACTTCTCCCTTACGTTCAACGATGCCGGCAAGCTTGTGATTGCCATCCTGGCTGGAGGGGATATCCCGGCTGGCACGACGTCGCTACAGGTAGGGTATGACGCCCTCAAACCTTCTGCGATTAATGCTGCACGGATCATCGGCGGGACCGACTCGCAGACGGGTGTCCGGACGGGTCTAGAGCTCATCGAGGACGTGTTCATGGAAACATCATTTGTGCCGAACCTGATCGTGGCCCCTGGCTTCTCGGACGATCCGACGGTGGCAGCATTGATGGTCGCCAAAGCGAAGAACATCAACGGGCTATTTGAGGCATTCGCCGTTACGGACCTGGATGCGAGTCAGAAATACATGGACATCGCGACCTGGAAAGAGGACAACGGGTACACCGATCCTTTGCAGGCGAACACCTACCCGATGATGACGTACAAGGGCCGCATATACCACGCCTCGACGCTCATCACGGCGGCCATGGTAGCCACGGACCAGTCAAACGACGGTGTGCCCGTTGAAACCCCATCGAACAAACTGATCACGGCAGACGGTACGGTCTATAAAGATGGCACTCCAGTAAACATTCCATTTGATCAAGCAAACATCCTGAATGCAAACGGGATTGTAACGGCGATCCGTTGGCCGGATGGATTTAAGGCATGGGGGAACCGAACAGGCGGATATCCCGAGTTTACAGATGCCCAGCGGGCATTTATCCCAGTCCGGCGGATGTTTGGTTACATCAAAAATAACCTGATCCTCCGTTTTTGGCAGAAAGTAGATGATCCGCTTAATCGTCAATTGATTGAATCCGTTGTCGATGATGCCAACGTTTGGCTTAACGGCTTGGTAGGAGCCGGGTACTTGCTTGGCGGCCGGGTGGAGTTTCTTGCCTCCGACAATCCATCTGATCAACTCGGAAACGGAAAAATGGTCTACCGGGTGTATGTCACGCCGCCATCAATGGCACAGGAAATCGAATTTATTGTCGCTTACGATGCTTCTTATCTGGCTTCGCTGACAGCGGCGTAAGAAAGGACTGATAATATATGAATCAAATCCCGGTAAAACTGGTAGGGCTCCGATCCTTTTTGAACGGTACGGAGCGGGCAACTGCAGACATTACGCTGCCATCGCTTACGCAAATGACGGATACGTTATCCGGAGCGGGCATCCTTGGGGAGATTGATCTTCCTTCCCCGGGACACTATTCTTCATTGGAACTTGGGATTGCCTGGCGGACGATTAACGAAGGAGTCTTCGAAATTGCAGGCCCTGAAGAAAATTCCCTTGAATTTAGAGGGGCATTCCAGGAATATGTGGTAAGCAAAGGTAACGTGACCAAAGCCGTGAAGATCGTCGCTAAAGGACAGAGCAAAGGGATCGATCTTGGTACGTTAGCTCAAAATGCGACCACTGGTACCTCCAACTCCGTCGAATTGACTTACTTGAAAATTTTCATCGATGGTAGCGCTTGGTTCGAACTGGATAAGTTGAACTATGTTTTCCGAATTAACGGAAAAGACGCACTTTACGATGTCAGAAAAGCCCTTGGTTTGGCCTAATAGAGAGGAGAAAACATGGTTATGGAAGAGACGAAAAAAGAAGAATTGCAGCAAACACAAGGAGCCGGGACGGTCGTTAAACTGTCCCGGCCTTTTATTTGGGAGGACACCGAATATAAGGAACTTAACCTCGATTTTGAAAAACTGTCCGGTGACGACATCATCTCCCTTGAAGGTGATTTCTTGGAGATGAACCAAGGCAGAAACTTCCTCCCTGCATTTAAAAAGGACCATCCTGCTTACCTGGCGGTACTCGCTGCCAAGGCACAGGGTGTCCATTTCAATTTTATGAAGAAACTGCCTGCGAAGGACTTTAACACTGTGGTGGACGCTGCGCGAAATTTTTTGAACAACTGGGGCTGATCGACGATCCCCCAGCTGAGCTGATGGAAATCTGCTTTGTGATCGCTGAGGCCGGGGGCTCTCCGGTCGAATACATGTCCCGATCCATCCGGGAGCTGAGGAAATGGCTGAAGGCGCGGAACAGTTTCGTGAAAAAACGTAACGAGATTAAAGAGGCGGCGAAGGAAGGGGGTTAACCGATGCCAAAAAAATATGAGATGTCATTCGAGCTCAATGGCGACATTGACCCCCGACTATCGCGGACGTTTGACTCGCTTTCCAAGGATGTCACAGAGCTCGGCCGGGACTTCAACAGCCTGCAGCGGACGAAGGGATTCCGGAAGATCACCCAGGACGCGGAGGAAGCACAGGGCGCATTCCACGAGCTGCGGGAGGACGTCAAGGAATTCGGTGAGGTATTCGAAAAGACGCTGCAGTTCACAGGAGCACACGCTATTATCACTCAAGTCGGTGATATGTTCTCCAACATGATCAGCGAGGTCGGCGCGCTGGACGACTCTGTTCACCAGATGGGTGCGGCGACGGGGGCCACGCAGCAGGAGATGGCCCAGTTCAAGGATACAATCCAGGACATTTACAACAGCAATTACGGTGAGGGGTTCGATGATATAGCCGACTCCCTAGTAAATGTCCGTCAGGTTACCGGACTGGCCGGGGATGCGCTGGAGCAGGCGACAAAGAACGCGCTCATTCTGCGGGATACCTTCGGATATGACGTGAACGAGTCTGTCCGTACCATTGACGCACTTATGAGGAATATGGGGGTTACGGCAGACCAAGCATTCAACTTGATTGCTCAAGGCAGCCAGCGGGGGCTGAACCGTTCTGATGACCTCCTCGATACCTTGAATGAGTACTCCGTCCATTTTAAAGATGCGGGGTACAGTGCTGAGCAAATGTTCAGCATATTGGACTCTGGGTTGAAAAACGGGACCTTTAACGCAGATAAAATGGGGGATTTGCTGAAGGAATTCAATATCCGGATCCGCAGCGGAGACAAAAATGTCAACGATAGTTTGTCGGCGTTGTTTGCTTCTGACGGGATAGAGGACTTTATTACTGCCCTTAAAAAGGGTGGAGCTAAGACCAAAGAGTTTGCCCAACTCCTAAAACATGTCGACAAAGATACGGCTAACGATTTGGTTAAAGACCTGAATGGATCAGCCAAGAAATACTCGACGGCTGCCGCTGCAATCACCGAAATGATGGGTGATAGCGGTCGGATACTCAGCGGTTTATCAAACGGGTCTCTGCAAGCTAAAGATGCCTTGAATGAGATCATCAAAAAGCTCGATCAGATTGATGACAAGCAGTACAGAAACCAACTCGCTGTCGAGTTGTTTGGTACTCAGTACGAGGACCTTAAGGGTGCGGCTGTCGACTCTCTTCAGGATATCAATGGCGAGTATGACAAAACTCTCGATACCATGCAGCAGATTTCCAATGTCAAATACACCAGCGTGAAGAAGGAACTGCAGGGGCTTGGCCGGGAGCTCATGACAAACCTGGTTATTCCGATCGGCGAGGACGTTATGCCGGCGCTCAACAACGTGGCTCATTGGGCTTCCGACAACAAGGATCTGGTCAAGAACCTGGCCCTCGGCGTACCGGCAGCCATGCTGACCAGAAATGTCTACTTGATGGGCAAGGATTTCGCCAAGGTCGGCAAATCGCTATTCGACACGACGAACGGGGTCAGCAAATTCGGCAGAGCTCTTACGTTTATGACCAATCCGGTGGGAATTGCCGTCGGCGCTCTCGGATTGATCACAACGGGCGTCATTGCCTATAAACATCACCAGGAAGAGGCGCGGCAGGCCCTATTGAACATGGGGGATACGCTGCAAAAGTCCTTTGATGATTATGGCGCCGTTGACCATCAAGCAAAGCGGACGCAGAACCTGATCCGTGAGTACGACCGGTTGACCGAAAAGATCAACAACACGAAAACCCCCGCAAACGAGTTGACTGAAGCCCGCCGAAAGCTGGCCGATGTGGAGAAAGAACTGATTGACCTTAACCCCGAAATCCTAAAGGCAGAAGACGCCAAAAAGGATAGCTTCAGGGACCAGCTCGGATATCTGGATAAGCTCAACCAAACTCAACAGGAAATGGCCCGCCGTGATCTCGAATCCGAGGTGATGGATAAGCAGGATCAGTTACCTCAGTTGGTGGAAGAGTACAAAGACCTTGAAAAGAGCGTCAAATCGTATGATCAGGCATATATGGATGCGCTCAAATCCCGCGAGCAATATAAAGCATACATCAATGAGCGGGACTTAATCCTTAGTTCAACGTCTGATGGTAGTGAAGAACAAGCCAAACAGCTTTCTGCACTGGCCGATAAAATCCGAAGCCAAACGGGTAGGGATTACACGGATAAACTCGGGACTCTCGAATTTGACCTTGCTGATTTTATCAAAACATATGATAAGGCTAGGGAAAAGGTTAACGCTGCCCAAAGCGACATGGAAGAGGCAAAAAAGAGCTATCAGGAAACGTATGATGCTCAATTGAAGCTTATCGAGTTGCATGATTTGGGCGGGCAAACGATCGAAAGCCAAGCGGCAAAATATGCTAAGCTTAGCGACTCCGAGAAAAAACGGTTCGACCAGGCAATGAGAGATATTCAGACTCTAAACTCCGAGATGGATGATCTGCCTCTCTCAAAGCAAATCGACCTTTCCGTCGTTTGGAAGCAGGCCGGGTTTGATGCCATCCAGGCTGCTCAGAAATCACTTGGCGGCAAAGCAAATGTCGGCATAAAGGTTGCTGGCGTCCAGCCCGCAGCATATGCAGAAGGTGACCTTGTGACTCGCCCAACCCTGGCATGGATCGGCGAGGGCGGAGACGACGAGTTCGTCATCCCGGTCAATAATTCCAAGCGTTCCAGAGGGCTGTATGCAGCTGCTGGTGAGGCGCTGGGTATCTCCCCTGCTGGCGGCGGCAGTTTCGTTTATAATCCTCAAATCACGATCCAAGGCAATGCCGATGAGAAAGTGATCCGTTCGGTATTAAATGACGACCAGAAACGATGGGAGCAAAAAATGGCCGCGTACCAGCGGCAGCAGCAAAGGAGAAACCTTGCACAATGAGTACGTACAGAACGATCCAGGGCGATACCTGGGACGGGATAGCCTATAAGATCGCGGGCACCGAGGAGTTCATGACGCCGCTCATGCAGGCCAATCCCGACTATGCTGAGATCGTGATCTTTCCGACGGGAATCATTCTGAATATCCCTGATGTCGTGATTCAAGCAGCTGATATATTGCCTCCGTGGAGAAGGGAGGAAGACGTATGACCAGCCTAGTGGAAAATGGGCGGTACGCCTTCCTCTCTCTTTTTTTCAATGGCGTGAAGGTTAAAGATGAAGACCTTCAGGATTATCTCATGAGCTTCGCCTACAACGACGGATACTCCGGTCAGGCCGACGACATCACAATTAATCTTGATGATCGGGAAGGCCGCTGGATCAAAGGCTGGGTCCCGGTCATCGGCGATGAAATCAAGGCTGAAATCGTGACATGGCACTGGGACAAGGCGGGTGAAAAGAAGAAGCTGCCGTGTGGCAAGTTCTATCTCAAATCCTTCACCTATGCAGGCAGGGTGGTCACGATGGAAGCAAGCGCTCTGCCCGTGGAGGGGAATTCCTCCAAACAAGAGAAACGGTCGAAGTCCTGGGAAAAGATCAAGCTTCAAACGGTGGCCATAGAGATTGCCAATCGTGCGAAGTTGAAGCTGGTGTATGAATCATCTTCGAACCCGACCTATGACAGGTTGGACCAGACGGAGCAAACGGACTTTGAATTCTTGCTCGACCTCGCCCAGCGGGAAGGGATTACGCTGAAGGTGAGCGGCTCGAAATTGATCATGTTTGACGAAGAAACGTACGAGAAAAAGGATCCGGTCATGCCGATCGAACTTGGCATATCGAATGTGTTGGATTATTCATTCGAAATGAACAGCGAGAGCGCGGCGTATGGTTCGTGCGAGGTCGTGTACACAGCACCCAAGACCAAGACCTCCAAGTCCAAGACGATCAAAGGGTCGTATAAGCTCCCCAAAGCAGTTAGCCTCCCGGTGCTTCGTGTGAATGAACAAGTAGACACTGTCTCCGAGGCGAACCGGCTGGCGAAAAATCGACTCCGTGAGCAGAACAAGAAGTCCGGCTTAGCCCGGATCACGCTCGAGGGAAATACCAGCATTGCAGCCGGTCAGACCATCGAGATCAAAGGCTGGGGCTATTTTGACGGGAAGTACATCATCGAGAACGCAAACCATAACATTGATGCTACGAGCGCTTATGCGACGGACATTCAAATTAGAAAGGTGTTGGGATGGTAATGGCGGCTAATTTACTCGCGGAGTTGGTCAAGATCGGTGAATGCTCAACCGTTGATCATGAGACGGGTACGCTCACCGTGACTTTTCAAGACCGGCAGAACACGGTGACCCGGGACATTCCGGTAATCTTCGCCGGTGGATTCGGGGCGGGAAACGGGATGCCGAAGGAAGGCGACACCGTCGTATGTCTGATGCTTGGAAACGGACTGAGTAACGGGGTATGCCTGGGCGTCATACCCGACACTGTCCCGGGTACATCCGACCAGCAAGGCGTTTATTTCGAGGACGGCAGCTACGTCTATTTCGACCGGGCCCAGCAAAAGTTGATGGTCAAGGCGGCCAGCGGTGTACAAATAGACGGAGATCTCACGGTGACCGGACGTGTGACTGTGTCAAGCGGTGCAAAGATTGACGGAGACCTCGCTGTAACCGGGAATGTAACTGCCGCAAACATTGAATGAGGAGGCACGGATATGGCATTACCTGATGGCGTTGGCGTCCTGGGCGACATCGTGTTTATCGTGACATCATACAAGGTCCGGACATTTGAAGGGCTCACTCGGACCTCGAATGATCGATGGGCCAATAATGAAATCATCCACAAAAAGCCGCGCAGTCAGTTCCTCGGTCCGGGGCTTGATACCTTCGACTTGACGGTCCGAGTGGACGCGAGGCTGGGTCTGAATCCCCGGGCTGAGGTGGATAAACTGGTTCAATACAGCCGGGAGGGAAAAGTCATGAAATTTACAGTAGGCGGTAAAGGAATGGGCGTGGATCGGGTGAAGATCACAAGCATGACCCAAAACTGGGAAACGCTCGATAACCGGGGCAACCTGATCAGCGCGACCTATTCGCTCACATTGGAGGAATACGTATGACGACATCGTACACGGTTACCGTGGATTCCACCGAAATTAAGTTCGGCATGACGGGGGTGGAGTCGGTGAAACAGAATATCCGCCTGATTTGCACGACCGTGATCGGCACCTGCCCCTTGGATCGGGCTCTTGGGGTTGACCCTGTTGTCATAGACCAGGCGCTACCGGCGGCGGGCGCCCTGCTGCAGGTGAACATCCAGTCGGCTATTGAGGAATTCGAGCCGCGCGCGACGGTAACTGACATCACCCTAAACTGGGGATCGACCAGGCTAATACCCACAATTAAATTTGTGCTGACAGAGGAGGTGGCCGGCTGATGGAATTCGTGAATTTACCGGATATCCAATTCACCGACCAACAGGTCCAGAGCATCAAGGACGCGGTGCTCACGTCGATCGAAGCGAAGACGGGCAGGACGATGAACCGGGCGGATCCGGACCGGATTTTCATGTTGGCTTTGGTGGACGAAATTATTCAGCTGCGGGTTCTCATCGACCAGGTGAAGAAAGGGGATCTGCTGAAATACGCAAGAGGCGGGGCGCTCGAACATTTGGGCGCTTTTTATAATGTATACCGACTCGACGCGGAGGCGGCGCGTACGACCATTCGATTTACTTTGTCGATGCCTCTGACCTCTCCCCAGACAATTCCGGCCGGGACGCGGGTGGGTGTCCAGAATAGCGGGGGCGCCATGTACTTCTCGACGACGGAGGCGGCCGTGATTCCGGCAGGGGGCACGGTCAAGGACATTTCTGCCGCTGCCAGTGTGACAGGGACAGCCGGGAATGGATTCATCCCTGGGCAGGTAAACACGATCATGGACCCACTCCCGTATGTGCAGAGCGCAGTCAATGTGACGGAGAGTGCCGGCGGCGCGGACGTCGAATCTGATGAGGCATTAAGGACGCGAATACGCCTGGCGCCGGAAAGCTTTAGCGCAGCGGGGCCGCGGGAGGGATACATCTACTGGGCCAAGACGGCCAGCCCAGCGATCATCGACGTGGCCGCTGTCTCCCCGGCAGATCGCGAGGTGCTGGTCATACCATTGCTGCAGGGCGGCGAGTTGCCGACCCAGGACATCATTTATCAGGTCAGCGCCGCCGTGAATGACCGGGCAGTCCGGCCGCTCACTGACCACGTAACCGTGCAGGCGCCGGAGGTGGTGCCCTACGATATCACCCTGACCTATTACATTTCATCATCTAATGTGGCGGCGGAGACGACGATCCAGGCGGCCGTCAACAAGGCTATCGACGAATATAGGCTATGGCAAAAATCAAAGCTCGGGCGGGACATTAACCCATCGGAGCTTATTTGGCGTGTGAAGTCGGCCGGGGCGCTGCGGGTCGATGTATCGGCACCCACGAACATCGAGGTGTCCGAGCTGCAGGTAGCTCAAGAGGGCAACGTAAATATCACCTATGGAGGGTTGGCCGATGACTGACGTGAGAAACATGTCCCTGCTCGACTTGCTGCCGACGAGCATTAAATACGATCCCGAGGTGATCGCGATCGCGGAAGCGCTGGACGAACAAGTCCGGGTGGCCGTTGACGAGATGTACAAGCTGCCGCTCTTCTCCCGGCTTGACGAGTTGACCGACGAGGAAGCCGACGAGCTGGCTTGGCAATTCCACGTCGACTTTTACGACCCTACGCTGCCGATCGAGCAGAAGCGCGAGCTTGTAAAGAACGCATTCAAATTCCATCGGCGGAAAGGGACGCCCGCGGCGATCGAGGACCTGATCACCATCCTATTCGGGGAAGGGAAGGTCGAGGAATGGTTTGAGTACAACGGGCAGCCAGGGCGGTTTCGGGTAATCACGAACAACCCGGCTGTAACACTGGAACGCGCACAGGAGTTTTACAGAGCGATTGAATCGGTCAAGCGCCTAAGCGCACACCTGGAAGAGGTTATCCTGTCACAAACCGAATCTTTGCAGCTTTATTTCGGGACCGGCATGGTCGTCAATGAACACATCATTATCAGGTAGGGGTGAAAAAATGTCATCATTTGGAGCTAAGGGATTAACCAATAAAGGGAGAGTGCTGCAGGCAAAGGCACAAGCAGGGTCGCAGCTGAAATACACCAAGTTCGTGCTGGGTGACGGCCAACTTGCCGGGCAGTCAATCGCGACACTCATAAACGTGGTAAGCCCAAAAAAAACGGTTGAGGTAAGTCGGTTGAAGATGAACCCGCCGGATCAGGCGATGGTCGGGTTTGTTCTTTCTAATCAGGATGTTGCGACGGGTTTTTACTTTCGGGAGCTCGGTCTGTACGCCTTGGACCCAGACGAGGGAGAGATCCTGTACTGGTACGCCAATGCCGGTGACACAGCAGACTATATCCCGCCGACGAACACAGGGGATGTGGTCAATAAGACAATTGATATGTTGGTTTACGTAGGGACGGCCTCAAACGTCACGTTGACCATCGATCAAAATCTCGCTTATGTTACGCATGACGAATTAGATGAGGCCCTTGCTGGCCTGGACCCGGATATTCCGGATGCCTCGCTCACAGAGAAGGGGAAAGTTCAGCTATCCAGCGCAACGAATAGCACGTCCGAGTCTATGGCAGCCACGCCAAAGGCCGTAAAAGCGGCATATGATCGGGCCGATGCGGCTTTTACATCAGCCAGTGAAGGAAAAGGTAAGGTCCGCGATGCCATCACTGGCGTGAAAGGGACGGTAGCGGACGCGGACGGGGATGGGGTACCGACATATGATGAGTTGGTTACGGGAGTAAAGAGTATTCCCGCCGGGTTCACGGCAGATGCAACGGCTGCTGCGGGCGATATCCGTTCAGGGAAAACAGCCTATAAAGGCGCGGCAAAAGTGACGGGCACGCTAGTGACGCAGGCGACTGGTGCTCAAACCGTAACCCCAGGCACATCGAACATCGTGAAGCCCGCCGGTATTTACGATGGCGCGATTACGATCCTGGGGGATGCTGACCTTATCTCTGGTAACTTTCCGAAAGATGTGAGCCTTTTCGGAATACAGGGTGTCTTAGAGCGTCTAACTACAGCAGATCGAAACGCCATCATAGCGGCCATTGTAGCTAAGGGAGTCGCGGCGGGCTCGTCAGATACAAACGCTCAACTAGCAACGAAGATCGGGCAGATCAACACAGGATCACGGACGTATTACAATTTATCTGACAGCTATTTCAGGAATGGTCTTACTTATACAGACATGATCACCGTTCCAGCAGGAAAAACCTTCACGTTATTACCTGCTGATAATGGTGATGTTACGTTTCTTAGGGCGTATACAGGGACGTTTTCAGATGCTGGCGAATATCTAAGCGTATCTCTATCCATACGAACACCGGACGGGTCTTCAGAATCAGCAACTTTGTCCGCTTATTCGTCAAGTAATGGCGGGTACAGTTATCTTTATATCCCGATGCTCGAAGTTGATTTAGTGAATATGCGTTGGAGATATTCATATGGTTCAACTAATACAGTCCAAAATGGGTGGTCGAATCTATCAGGCGGGTATGGACCGCGGGTTATTTCTGTTAGGTATAATATTTACAATCCTAGAAATGCCGGATCAAACACCATTAACGGGGATGCCTATATCAAGGGAATTGGTATACTAATGTGATGGAGGTGCTTCAAATGAAATTCCTTGTTAAATATGAAAAAATCTCGGATACGACCGGGAACGTTACAATGATTGTTCAGAATCCTATTTATGAAGAACCCACGGAGGATAGTTTCTATACGGAGGACCTAACCTATCCTGAGCGGGAGAACATCCCGAACATGGACGCCTATCTCCGGGTTAACCTGGAAACTAAGGAACTGTATTATGATTACATCCTTCGTGAAACGTTTGAAACGAGGGTTTCCGCTTTGCAGCAAGAAAATGCAGAGCTTAAGCAGGCCATTGCCGATCTAACGATGACCTTGGCCGCTGTAATGGCAGGCTAGGAAGGAGGTGAATTTCATGACATACACAAAGGACAGTGGTCTTGTAAAGATTTGGGTCGGCCTAGTGATGAATGGCGATTACAAACTTGAGCAGGTGCCGAAGCTTTTCAACCTGAAAGAAGTCGTTACTGAAGTGATAACTGGCACAGCAGCCTAAAGCGTTCCGAAAAACGGAGCGCTATTTTTATGCCCTCGGGAGTGGTCCGGGGGGCATCTTTTATTGATATTGATCAAAGGGGGAAATGATGTGCCAGAAGAAAGGGTGAGTGAGTTGGAGGAAACCACAAAAGCGCTGGTAGATATACAGATCCAGTTAGCCCGGATTGAGAAGACACTTGAAACTGTACCGACATTAACCGCGACGCTTGAAGCGACCAGGGATTTGGCTAGAGAGGCCATGCAATCGGCCAAATCAGCTCATCACCGGTTGGACAAAATTGAAGACGGCCAGAAATGGCTTTGGAGAACAGTTAGCGGTTCTGTAATCACAATCGTAATTGGTGTTATCGTCGCTGCAATTAAATTTATTGGATAATAAAATTGAAAGGTTGATGAAAAATGGATTGGAATATGATTTGGCAATTGATTGACCCTAAGCTGCTTATTGTGGTGGCCGTATGTTGGGTGATTGGATATGTACTTAAACACACACCACTGGTACCTAATTGGAGTATCGTTTATATTGTACTGATTTTGGCCGTTGTGCTCACAGTCTGGATGCTGGGCTGGACCTCTGAGGCGGTCATACAGGGTATCCTTGCCGGCGCCTTTGCTGTGTTTGGCCATCAGGTTGTGAAGCAGGCCCAGATTGGAGCTGACCAGAATGAAAAAGGTATGGATTGATGCAGGGCATGGCGGTAAGGATCCGGGCGCATCTGCTAACGGATTGCAAGAAAAGAACGTTGTGCTTGAGTTATCGCTTGCAGTCAAAAGACAATTGGAATCCAAATATGATGGTGTGCAAGTCTTTTTATCCCGCAGCACAGATGTGTTCCTTGAATTGAAGGACCGAACTGATAAGGCAAATGCAGCCGGTGCAGATATCCTTGTTAGCATCCATTGTAACGCTGGTGGAGGCTCTGGTGGCTTTGAGACTTATCGGTATACTTCGGCGTCAGTTGCTTCTGCTGCTTTTCAAAACTTACTACACACGGAAATCATGTCACGGCTTAAACCATTTGGTGTCATCGATCGCAACCAAAAGGCTGCAAACCTCCACATGTGCCGTGAGAGCAAAATGCCGGCTGTGTTGACGGAAAACCTCTTTATCGATGTAGCATCCGATGCATCCAAACTGAAACGTCAAGAAGTCATTAACGCTTTAATCGATGGTCATGTTGCTGGGATCGCTAAATATCTGGAACTCGAGCGAATGGAGGAGAAGCCAGTGACACAGGAACGAGATATTAACCAAGTAAGTGATTGGGCTGCCGATGCCTGGGAAGCGATGACCCAAAACGGCTATGTTGATGGAACGCGCCCAGGAGCTACCATGACGCGGGAAGAGGGAGCAGTCATTTTCAACCGGCTGCGGACCAATTTGCTGAAGTTGATATCCGGCAATACACAGGAGATTAAGGACCTGGAAACTCGCCTGCTGCAAATTGAGAAAGAGGACCTTAAATAGAAACGAGAAGATCCTGCCGGCTACGCGCTGGCAGGATCCTTATTTTTTTGTTGACTCCTAAATTTCCCCACACTAAACTTGGTTTTGGGTAATGGCTGTTTCATAATTAGAGCAATTGCTACTCCGGTTGAATGTATTGTATGGAATGGGGGGCAAACATGAAGAAAGTGGGTTTACTTCTTACCATTTTTGTTTTAGCACTAGTGGGTTGTACTCACCATAGAGATGGATCATATACATCGGCAAGCTCGTATATCAAGGTTATTGATAAAGAAACCTCCAGTGACTATAAGGAAGCTTGGATTATGGCCTATAATCCATACAATTCGGAAGAAAAAGATCCGATGAAAATTATTGTTAGGGAACCTATGGTCTGGAATTTGATCGAAAAGGACAAAGAGTATTTTTCAACTTATAGTCAAGAAAAGGGAAAACCTTGGGTGTTGGAACAGATTTCGTATCCGGGTGATGAAAAAGGATTAAGATGATGTGGTCCAATCGCTTTATTCGAAAAAGGATCTGCTCCTCTCCCGGCCGTCTTTTTGGGCGGCCTTTTTTGTTTTAACCATTCCTTGTGGGAATATGGTAAAATTTCGGGAATGGGCAGGTGGATAAAAAGTGTCAACTCTGGCCATTTAATGTATAATGAGACTTACTTAAAGAGAGGTGATTATCATAATTAAAACAGTAAGTGGTGTTCTTTTTGAGGTACTTAGAAATGTTATTTACTTATTATTAGGATTATGTGTTTTGAATTTTATTGAAAAAAAATTAATACTGAGAATCGACGGTAGAATGGGTCTTATGGTGCCTCTAGCAATAGCAGACTTAATTTTATTATTTGTAGTACACCGCCAAATAATTGGTCCTAAAATAAAAAAATTAGCTCCTGACACCAGAAATTATTTGTTAATTATTTCGGTGTTGATTGTAACTACTATTTTCATGTTAAGTTAATTATTAAAAAACTGGAAGCGTGATATAGCACTTAAATACATATATAAATTAGTAGCTACCAGTGTCATCACGGCCGTCCTTTTTGGCGGTTTTTTTGTTTCGATTTATATTTAGGGAGTGAAATGCGATGAACAGCAGATTTATGAAGCCCCTGACTTCCCCGATCCATTTCCATACAGCTATGATAGAGCAAATCCCGGTGGCCGTCTTTACCGGCCAAGAAATGATCGGCAGCGGGAAAATTGTTGAAATTACAGATTTCGCTGTAAAAATCGGCGATGAATTCTATGTACGCGAAGCCTGCACGTTTAAATATGCGGTCTAAACTAAATACCCCCTGACTAAATTCATAGATAAATTACCATGACCTTAGCTTAATTCAAGAAAGGAACAGTTGCCGCCGGCGAATTGCTTCTTTCTTCTTGAATTAACGTTTCCCCGTAAGTTCAATGATTAATCAAGTGTATTCAATATGGATAAATTGTAAGATAATTACACGGTGAACCTTATCGCAAGTAAGGGGCAATATTGTAATGAATTGTATTCTGAACTAATGTTATAGTGTTCTATCAAAACTCAAAAAGGAGACATTATGAAGAAGAAACTCCAAATTTTTGTGTCATCAACTTATACAGATCTAATACCAGAGAGGCAGACAGCTGTCAAAGCGATATTAAATGCTGGGCACATCCCTGCTGGTATGGAGTTATTTACAGCAGGAGATGAGTCCCAACAAGATATAATTAAAAGATGGATCGAAGAATCGGATGCTTATATGCTAATCCTTGGCGGGCGGTATGGATCTATGCTACCAGATGGGTCGAAGAGCTACACACATTGGGAATATGATTATGCAGGCGAGATTGGAAAGCCACGGTTTGCAGTTGTATTAAGCGACAAATCATTACAATCAAAAATTGAAGAAATAGGGTTTCAGAACGTTCAGGAGCTTACTCACCCCCAAAAATATAAAGACTTCAGGGATGGTTTGTTCTCGTCAAAATTAGTTAGTGCTATAGATGACAGCAGAGATATTGAGCTTAGTATCTTCAAATCATTAAGGGAAATTGAAAGACGGGAGGACCTATCGGGTTGGGTTTCTGGTAAGGATGTCCCTAATGTTGTTACATACGCTGAGGAAAATATGAAACTTAGGAAAGAAAACGATAAACTAAGAGATGAACTTCAAAAAGTTCAAGATAAGCTAAAAATTGATGAAACTTTTAATGGCTTAGCATATACAGAATTAAAAGGCCTTTTATTAAAGGAAAATGTTAAATTGGATAGTCAACTGGCTGAAGCAACTGGTCGCAAAGAGATTAATTTATTGAGTCTGTTCATAACATTTGAAAATGAACTAGCTACGGGCGTATCCAATAGCAGACATACAACGGAGACGAGGATATTCCTGTTCTACAACGTAGCTCCAAAGTTAATGCGTTATGGTCTAATGGAAACCTATAAGGCAACAGGTATCAAGTACGATCAGGCACGAACTAGTAAGGATGGGCTTAAATTTTTAGCGCTATTTCATTCGAAAAAAATTAAAGAAAAGTAGTGAGCAGACATGGTCTACGTGTTGAACCGTATCTTATTCTCAAATATCTTGGCTGCGCTAAACCGCCCATTAGCTTAACGAAAAATGGAGCAGTTGCCAACGGCAAACTGCTCCATTGCTGGGTTAAACTATAAATCGTGTGAACACTGGACTGCGCAGCAGCCCTGCCTTGGTCCAGTTCCTCATTTTTACCTCGGCGCGGATCAGCGGCTCAAGGTAAACAAAGTTCTTGTCCTCACCTGAAACAATTCCTTTGCTAACCCCATAGAAAGCCTTCTTTTCCTTCGGCCCCGGTCCGTGCTCAATGATCCCAGTTGGCCGGAGCTTTCCGGATCCATCCAGGACGGCCGTGAGCCATCCGAGCTCATCTTTACGATACCCTGTGATAAATACCTCAGCATACGACCAATTTATAACCTTCTGCCATGCGTCCGACCGGCGGCTGACGTACCGGCTATTTTTACGTTTTCCGACCATGCCCTCCATCCCCCAGGCTCTCACCTGTTCGAAAAGCTCCTCTCCGGCGCCTTCAATAAAGGGAACTACACCGAAAGATGGGCCCGGCAATGTCAGACTGCTGAGAATTGCCTTGCGCTCCGTCAGCGGCAGCTTGCGGAGGTCGCGCCCTTTATATTGCAGAATATCAAAGACGACGAACGTGACAGGAAGAGTTCGTTGCAATCGATCTATCATGTCTGCCTTCTTGGCCTGGAACCGAGTCATGACTGCCTCAAAGTCCGATATACCGGTGGCTGGATCGACGCATGCAATCTCTCCGTCCAATATAATATCGTCGTCGAAGGGAAAATGTAGTTCTGGGTACTGCCGGGTGCAGTCGTTATTGTGCCGGGTGTACAGCCGGATAACCCCGGATTGCTGGGAATATATGAGCCGGTGACCGTCGACTTTGGGTTCGAATATATAATCCGAGTGGGAAAAGGGACTCGGTGCAGTTGCGAGTAACATAGGTTCAATGAACAAAAGAACACCCCCAAACCGATTATAGCGCTCATGAAATCGTTATAGGGGCGGGAACTACTGGAATTGCGATTCATTTAATTATGAATCCGTCTAAATTTAGATTTCATTGATTTCCTCAGTCGCATCACTAATAAAAGAAAGCATTCGTATAACGAGTAATTTTTTGCTATTGCTTTTTAAAAATGCAGACAACGGTTAAGAATGATATTTGAAGTGAGATTGTAATTAATAATGAAACAATAAGGCCTGTATCTCCAGTACCACTTTCTCCTAATACTGCTGCAAGCGAATAGCAAACAATTACGCTAATTATTACACTTAGTAAGAACGTAGCAAATCTTCTCATGAAAACACTCCTTATTTGTAGCAAAAACAGTAATTTTTACAACTATATCATAAAAATAAAACCACCGATTCAAAAAACAGCCAGTGGCTTTTTTTTACATTGATTATCGAACATTTGTTTGGGTATAATACAGGAACAGATGTTTGCAAGGAGGGGTTTGAATGCTTGCGGATTCTGAACGAAAAATGTTGCGGATCCTCAGTAATTATCTGACCCGGCACAATAAAATGCCGAACATGGAGCAGCTTGAGACTATGGCCGGCAAGCGCAAGGATCAAATTATTCAGTCACTTAAGGAGCTAGAAAAACAGGAGTATGTCCAGTGGGAAAACAAATCGTCAGTAGAGAACATTGTGATTTTGGAGGCGTGGGAGAGAGGGACGGCCCCTACCAAGAGCCCTAACATAAGCCGCGGGGCAGATTACTGGACCATGTATTGAGGAGGGTAAAAAAACCATGAGCAAGAAACTAACCGATAACGGATTGTTTGACAGTTCACGGATGATGTTGCCGCAGCATAAAAGCGCGATTCTGGCCCATCAAATGGGTGTGAAGATCGAGACGAAGCCGGTCATCGATGAGCAGGAGTGGCAGCTGATCGGGCAGGCTCTTCAGAATTCATTTAACGACCATGTCAAGGTGACACTAACCGTGTTTGACCCTTTTAGTACCCGGGACCTTACAGGATTCGTGACGGTGATTAATACTTTTCGTAAAGAGATCAAGTTAAGCATAGCCCAAGATGAATGGGAATGGATTAAATTCAGCGATATCATCGCAGCCAGTACATAAAGCAAAAGGACTTCCGGATCGATCGGAGGTCCTTTTTTTGTCATTTTGAGGAAAACTATGTTATTTACGCCTTCAAAATTAGTATTTTGTCCAATTGCATTTCGTGCATATTGGAACAAGCAAACACCATATATTGAGTTCAGATTGATTTTGGCCGAATTTCTGGTCTGTAATCATAACGTAACGGAGGTGTTTACTTGTCTGATCCGTTTGTAGTCAGATCTTTAGACGAAATTCGCTTTTGGTCACGAATAATGAAAGAACATTCATTATTTCTTAGGTTGGGTTTTAGATGTGAAGACACGCAATTAATAAATGAAGCCAACCAATTCCAAGCTCAATTTGATGATATAGAACGAAGGGCACATGCATTTTCTGTAGAAACTGATCCACAGACAATCAGAGAATTTAATAAAGAAGTTTATAGTGCAGCGGCACATATTTGGGCTTTTAAAAGAAAGGTCCTTGGACTGATATTACAGTGTAAACTTCCTGGCCAGAACAATTTCCCACTACTTGTAGATCATATTAGCAGGGAGGCAAATTATTTCAGAAATCGTCTTGACGAACTTAACTCTGGAAGATTAGAGCCTGTACATGATGCAATCATTGATGAGAATGTATTTTTCTTAAAAATCATGGCGGACCATGCGAAATTTATCGGGCACTTGCTCGATCCCTCCGAGCGGAAGCTTGTAGAACAAGCCAGAGAATTTAGCCAGGAATTTGACACCCTCTTGTATCAAGCATTGGATTTGAGTTCTATGCGCCCCCAGTCTCAAACCATTCCTTTATTAAGTCAGTTTGTTGATGAAAACCGGGTCTCGGTTACATCGCTACGGGATTTCAAAAAGACAGCTCGTGATTTAATAGCGGAATGCCGAATTAAAAGTATTATTCATCCGTTATTGGCTGATCATGTATTCCGTGAAGCAGAACGGTTCTTATTTATACTCGATATGTTTGAGAAATCGTTGTCAGGCGTCAAAGTGAACAAGAAAGAAATACTTTTTTAAATATCTGTTTTGATTATAACTAGAACGGAAGGGATAATGCTTGATGGAAATACCAATAACCGGTTTGATAATCCATTCAAATAGTGGATCCGGTTCCGATTCCGAACATGATCACATGCTGTTTATTACTAGTTGGGATGGAAGGCCGGTTAAAATGCACGTTCATCCTTTTTCAGGGGAAACATCCTTCGATGTAGGGCACTTTCATCGCTATGCCGGAAAAACAGAACCAGCTCCAAGTGGTATCCAGCATGTGCATAACTATTATGTAGAGACCACGGTTGATGACCAACATGCGCATTTGATTCGCGGAACAACAGGACCAGCGATTCCATTACCAAGTGGAGGGCACTATCATTACTTTGAAGGTTTCACAACAGTAAACGGGAGAATTCCACATTCCCACCGTTATAGTGGAAAGACGGGGAACGAGGAAGAGACGTGGTCATAGTTCATACAAAGGTAAAGAAGACCCGAAATTAGACCCCGCAGTCGTTTCCACGGGGTCCAATGGAAAGATTCTTAGAAGAACGATTTTGTGATAATTACCAACAAGATAAACAGCACTAATATAGCTGCCACGCTTGTTCCAAGACCGCCAAAGCCGCCTACTTCGCCCATGTCATTACCTCCTTGATCTATAAGGTACGTTGCTATCATATGAATTTGCCGTGATTTAGTAAGGGCAAAATGGAAAAGGTATTTTACAAGTTCAAATTCATGGTCTCCTAGCTGTATAAGGGTGATCCTAACCGTTTGACTTATTGCAAAGCATAAAAGGACTTCCGGAATGATCGGAGGTCCTTTTTTTATTCCCAAAAATCCGCAGCTCGAACGTCGTGCCCGTTTTTACGAAGTGCTGAAATTACCAATACCTTAGATCGTACTTGAATTTTATCGTCGCTTCTTTCCCCATCACATAACCTGCCTATTACATTTCTGCTTAAACCGGCTTCCTTCGCCAGCCAATCCTGTTTAATTTTGTTCCTGTCAAGATATCGGCCAAGCAAGGACCTGTTTTTGCCCAAACCATACATAACACGATCGCCTCCCCTATTTTTCAGGGTGGACAATCTATGAAAAATTTATTCATTGGTTGAAGCAAATTGACCGAGCCATGCTACATATGTATTTACCATTCGACCCGAAAGGTGGTGGTAAAGAATGATGAGCTTGGTTCCTTTTGTCCAGTTGGCTGTTGTTGGAATAGCGTCCCACTTTATCGAAAACAAAATTGAACGTTCTGGGCACGGCGGCCGGGTTGTCTACGTCAAGATGGCGACATATGTAATTTACGGCTGCATTGCCTTGTACCAGTGGCGGATCGCTCTCCGGATGATTGGCATTGCTTTCGGTGTCCACGTCCCTTGACGGCATATTCAGCTGCATATGCTGAAGCTCATGTATTTGCACATGTTTCATTACACGAGTAATACGGGCCCAAACGCCCGACGCATAGCCAAAAATCAAAAGTGTTAGGAGCGAAGCGAATGGTAGTGAGCGGAGTGACGTTAGCAGCGGCGGCAAAGCTGGCCGGCGCGGGCGGGAGTGGGGCGGCAGCCTGGCTTGTATGGCGGAGTATGCCAGAGCAGGTGTTCAGGCGGAAGCTGATGTATTTATTTCGATTCGGGAACCTGTATTACAAGATCATCGGGTATAAGGGTCGGGAGCTCCGGAGCTACCCAATAATTAAACGAGTGTCATCATACCTGGACCGAACGGAGGCAGCGTTCGTTCTCCCGGTCGGTATTGACCCGGCAAGAATTAACGAAAATGAATGGCTTTTCCGACAGGTGTTCGGCGCGGGCGCGGAGCTCTCCATGAGCGAGGATGCAAAGACCTTTGTACTGAGCGTGTATAGCACCTCTGTGGCTCCATTTGAGTATGACGCGGCTGAGGTGGATGAATGTATTCCCGGACTGAATCTGCCCATCTACGTGGGCCGTAGTCGGTCTGGTGACGTGGTCTACGACATGGTTGAACATCCACATTTGCTGATTGCTGGAGAGACCGGCAGCGGGAAGTCAGTAGCCCTCCGGTCGGTACTGACCACATTGATCCGCAGGGTGCCGGAACTGGAGCTATACTGCGCCGATATGAAGCGCAGCGAGTTCCATTTGTTCCGCGGGATCGCACAGGAGGTGGTAATGGATGCGGCAGGCTTGCAGAGGATTGTGCTGAAGCTGCGTCGGCAGATGCGTGAGCGCGGGGACCTCCTGGACCGTTACGAGGTCGCGCACGTAAACGACCTGCCGGCATGGGACCGGCCGCCGTACATAATCCTAGCCGTGGATGAGGTGGCTCTTCTCAAGAAGAAAGCAGACATCATGGAGGGAATAGAGGAGATCGCGACGATCGGCCGCGCTCTAGGGGTATTTTTGATTCTATCCATGCAGCGGCCGGATGCCGACGTTCTTGACGGCAAGCTCAAAAATAACCTGACCGTCCGGATGGCTTTCCGACATGCTGATGAGATAAACAGTCGGATTACGATCGGCACCGGGGAGGCGGCTGCCATCAAACAAAGTGAAAAAGGCCGCCTTGTGCTGAAGCTAGACGGATGCCGATACGTTCAAGGTCCGCACCTGGAGCTTTCTGCAGCCAGGGAGATGCTTGAACCGTATAAAAATTTGGAGCCGACTGCAAGCGAAGCGCAGGCGCCCCGGGAGACCGCAGAGGAGCAGGATGAATACGTGGAGGTGGGTCTATTATGATCGACCGCGACAAGGCTATTCTGGCCGATCTGGAGCGGTTCCGGTGCCTGTCTAGGGATGATATAGCGGAGCTCCACTTTTCTCGCACGAAACATCCCGTCACCCACGCCAACATGGTTCTGAAACGGCTGCGGCGTGATGGCCTGGTCAAATGTTCGACTGATCGGCGAAAGTATATTTATTTCCCTGCGGAACGAACGATCAAAACGGATTCGCAAAAAGCAAATCATTTCCTGGCTATCGCCGAATTTTATCGGCAGCTGCGGCGAGTGGAGCAGCCGCGGTTGTTCCAGGTGGAGCCGAAGTTGGGAGGAAAGGGGCTTCCGGAACCGGACATCTTCATGATCTGGAAAGGTGTGCCTTGGTACGTGGAAATCCAGCGGACCCACTTCACCCAGAAGGTCATGAATGAAAAACTCAAGCGATATGAGGCTTACTATGTGGGCGGCGAGTGGGAAAAGGAGTCCTGGCAGCCGGCAGCGAAGAAGCTGTTTCCATATCTGTGGATCGTAGGCGTTGGCCGATATAAGGTTGATGGCCGTCCATACCGTATTTTTCAGAGCACAGTAGAGGAGATGGTCAAGCGAATTAGGACTTGATCAATGTATTCAGCATGGTAAACTTTAGGGAAATGGTAGCAGATCAAGGGGGATGTAAGTGAAACGGGGATTTGTCTTATTAATTATCACGATCTTTATTTTAAGTGGATGCAGCGGTGGGAAACAAACTGAAAAAATCACCAAGGATGACATGGGTATCGAAAAAATCGACAGTGGTAAAAAGGTCACGTATGGAATGAGCCGAGTGGATGCTGAGGCAGTTCTGGGAACAGGGGAAAAGTCGGGTTCGAGGGGGCTGTTTGAATATGGTTCTGGTGTCTTTGTAGCATACAGAGATGATGCAGTAGTAGCAATAATGTTGAGCGACGAGTCCAAGGGTGTGTTCAAAACGACTCGTGGTGCTGAGGTCGGCATGCTAAAAGCAAAGCTTGAAGAGATATACGGGCATAGTTATTTACCTAACGAATCAGAATCGAATTTGGATTATGTTTATGACAGTAAGGCAGGGAAGTATTTAGACAAAAACTCTCCGAGGTTGTCAGATGAAGAGGCTACAAACACTTATGTAATTTCCGCGATGTTTAATGAAAATGGTTATGCAGATCGGATCTATTTGCTTGATAATAAATATTCAATTTACGGGGAATAGGGGCTCTAACGGGCCTCTTTTTTATTTTGAAAAATAAACCCTTGAGTAGCGGCCCCCTAAATTATTGAAACCACGTCTCACCATTAAAAATCAGGATCTAAGAAAGACGGTCTCCAAGCATATTTAGACAACACATTCATCTCCATAACAATCTCGATGTCGGTCATTTGAACAACTAAATGTTCAATATCTGCTAAGTGAAAGAAAGGTGTATATTTTTCACCTCTCATTTGGTTGATTCTCTGCTTTAAACGGGGTACAAAAATACCGAAATAATTGGGATGCTTAACACTCATAACCAGATCTGCTTGTGTTACAGAAAGACCGAGAGAATAATCATTTAATTCTTCCCTTGAAATCTTTTGAAAAGGTGCTTCGATAGGAATATAAAACGCCTCTGATTTCCAGTCAAAGCACCCATCATTTGGTTTAATCAACATCCATGCAGGCAACATTCCTTGAGATTCATAATCGTAGATGACTGAAATATTAAACATCGAACTCCACCTTTGTTACTTGTCCTTGAATGAGAACTTCTTCTATAGGATAGTGCCGGGGAGGTATTCTTCTGTTTGATGCCCGGAGCACAATAGTGTCATCCTCATAATAAACTCGCTTTAAAGTACCTTCTTCTCCATCAACAATAACCACACCAATTTTACCATTCTCACAATGGTTTTGTTTTCGGACAAGTACGCGCATACCTTCATAAATCCCCTCTTCGATCATGCTGTCACCTTTGACAATAAGATAGAAATATTCCGCGTCCTTAACAGCATCGCGTGAGGTGACTTCGTAGCCAATAATGTCCTCTTGTGCAAGTGAACCGTATCCAGCTCTAATTTCACCATATATAGGGATTCTAACGAGTTCTAATTCAGAGTCGCTTTTAAAGTGATTGATTGTACCGAGCTCATTTTCCAGTGCATGGGCAATGTTTTTCTTTAGCTCCGTTGTTGCTCCCATATACTCAATAAATTCTTTGAAAGATTCTTTAGATTCTACCGGAGTTTTCCCCATGTCTGTTGCAAAGTCTTCTAGGTCTTCTTTGGTGAAGTATGTTTCCAGTACATTAGACCCTACATCATGAAAATTATTGTGATCAAACCGTGAAATTAGATTTTGTAATGTTTTATCGATTTCCTCATGAGTTGAAAAATAATTCAAAACCGCAGCTTTCTTCGTATCTTCAAACCCTTCAAAGTACCCGGCCTTTTCCATGAGTTCCGTCTGAGATATATTCAGGCCTTCAGCCAGTTTTTTAATTGTATCTGGTCTCGGGGTATCTCTCAATCCGTTTTCTATCCTTGAGATTTGTGCATTACTCACACCTGATTTCGCTGCAAGCTGATTAAGGCTAAGGCCCTTTTGTTCACGTAGTTTTCTCAAAAATTCTCCGAAACTTGAACTCATTAATAAGCTCCTCTCTTTGATCCAATCAACCCGGCCAAGTGATGACTCTCGTTGATCTCACAAATGTTAATATACATGATTATTCCCATTAGGTAAAGAAAATCGGTGAAAAAACGTTACCGAGTGGTAAAACTTGCCTCAAACGGTCGAATAAGAACAAATATTCTGTTTTTTGGGGTTTTACCCAATGGTAATGATGTGTTACCTTATTAGTGTTCCCACTTGGTAACAGAATATTCATAGGAAGGAGGAATTATGACAATGAGATTGACGCTAAACATTCCCAAGACATTAGAATTCATGGATCAGAAAGGTTGGAGTGAAACTGACTTGGCAAATAAGATTGGTTGCTCTCGTGTTCAAGTTTATCGGGTATTGCGCGGACAGAGAGCGCCAGGCAACGAATTTATCGCTGGTCTCTTAAGTGCATGTAGAGAGATGGGGTTCAACGATCTCTTTATTTTTGAAGAACCGTTACCATTCGGTAACGAGGTGGACGAGGAGGAAGTTCCTAATGCTTGACAGTAAAAATCAAATTCCAGAAGTTCAAGCCTATTGCAACAATCTTCAAAGATTTCTCGATAGTGGGCTCGTTCGGTTTGACAGGGTTGACCTCCTGAAAATGGAGTTGGCAAGGCTCGAACGTGAAATTGGCATCCGCCCGCAGCCATGAGAGAGGTACTACTTGGGTTAGCAGCCTTGCTTATCTTCAACTTCTGGGTGGCGTATCGGCTGTGGTTCATCGCTGAAATGAAGCAAAGAAGAAATCGAGAGGAGGCTAAATTCATGGAGGGAGGTGAAGAAAATGTCACGATCAATCAGAGTCCTTCGCGGGCAAATCTGGTGGGCAAACCTCGGTCCTGGAGAAGGTAGTGAACAGGCTGGTGACCGTCCGGTGCTGATACTTCAAAACGACACAGGAAACGATCACGCGCCAACAACGATCATTGCTCCAATAACTGACGGCAAGAAGAAGTACCTTCCTACGCACGTCTGTATCAGAGCGGACCGAGCAATAACCGGAGTGAAAAAGGACTCCGTAGTTCTTCTTGAACAAATCCGCACCATCGACAAATCGAGGCTCATAGATCGCTTGGGCCGGATGCCGGTGAAGGGGATGGAACAGGTAGACCGAAGCATTGCAATCAGTCTCGGACTTATTAGAGACATAAAAAAAGCCGCCCAATAGAGAGCGGTCAATAAGAAAATAATCGAAATCATCATATCACGGAAAGCGAGGAACGTGAATGGCAAATCACGTCAGATTCATCCAATGGGAAGGAATAAACTTCGCCGGGCTCCGAAGCGAGATCGTTAAATACGGTGACGTTACAAAACTTTCTGGAAAGAACGGAGAAGGTAAATCATCAATTGGCACAGGTCCAGTTTGGACACTATGGGGGTGCGACCTGTTCGGTAAGACCCATAATCCCTCCCCTACAAACTACGAATACGACGTTGTTCGGGCGATCCTGACTCTCAGTGTTGATGGGGAAGAAATGACGTTCGAACGAGGGATCGACGGTGGAGACACGGTGTACCTAGTCGATGGGACCCCTAAGTCCGCCACAAAATTCAAAGAGGCAGTCGCTGCTCTCTTCGATAAGGAAGACTTCCTCGCACTGTACAACCCTGGATTCTTCTTTACACAGCACTGGACTAAGCAACGGGAGCAAATATTGAAATACACTGTCCCGCCGGCAAAAGCAGAAGTATTCAAGGAAATGAGCCGGACAAGTCCTGACCAGAAGACAAAAGACATCGGCTTGAACCCGGCTGCTTCTAAATTGGACGAGCTTACGAAGAAAAAGTCTCTGGATGACCTGAAAGATACTTTTTCAAAGGACAAAACGCAGTTGGAGAAACAGCACATCGCTGCGCAGAGCCGGACCCGCACGCTCCAGGAACAATTGGATCGCCTATCAGATACCGGGGATAACCTTGAGGCGCTGCGATTAGAACATGCCGCACTTTTGGATCGAATCAAGGTTATCGAACAGGGGACGGAAGCCGCAAGGGAAACAAATCGAAAGCGGTCATTCCTATCGGCTCAAATCGAAGCTGTACGTACCCAGGTAAAGGCAGCGGCGGACAGATACATGCTGGTGTACAACGAGCCAATCGATGATTCCTGCCCGGCCTGCAAGCGTCCATTGGATGACGAAGCAGTTAAGGCAGTAACGGACAGCAAGGAGAAACGGAAGGAGCAGCTTCGGGGAGAACATGCGGAAATTGTGGCAAAGCGGAAGCAGCTTGAGGCCGAGCTGGCCGCCTTGGAGCCGGTTGACATCGACGATGAGCAGCTAGAACTTCAGGGTCTCGAATCAAATCGCAGGGAACTGGAAGAGCGGATCCGGATATCGAAAGAGCGCCAGCGTCTCCAGGAAGAGGTTGCAGCGGCCAAGCAATCCGAGGTCGACATCCACACCAGGCTGAAAGAGTCCATCTTTATCCTGGACGCAATCAAAGCGTACCGCGCAAAAGAAGCGGAAATTCAAGCTGGCAAAGTGCAATCCTTATTTACCTCACTCAGCATTCGCTTATTTGACTACGTCAAAAGCAGCAACGAATACACGCCAGCATTCAGTATCCAGATGGACGGCAAGGATTACGCGGCTCTGTCGGTTGGCGAAAAAATCACAGCTGGGCTGGAGCTGATCGAGGTGCTGCACAAACAATCAGGCCTGATCGCCCCTACATTTATTGACGGGATCGGCGAGTATACCGGCAACATTGCGGTATATGACCAGGTAATTACAGCCCGAGCTGTTAAAGGTCAGAGGCTCAAGATCGAAACGGAGGTCGCTGTTCGATGAGGAAAGGCCATCCATTTATGCTCCAGATTCCGATGCTTCGAACAGCTCAAATCAAGGTCGGAGAAGTATTCCAAACAGAAGGGATCCCCCCTTTTAAGGTTCATAGCATCATTTCCATTGAATTTGAAGGAACAAAAGCAACAATAATCGGCTTCGTTGCAAAGGAGGACTCCGGTGAAAAACGGTAAGAACCCCACACTGAAGCAGAAGAAGGCCATCCACGCTGCGGGCTTCGAACCAAACGACTGGCTGATTTTTAAAGCCGAAGCCCACAGGCTGCACATCGTCCACCGGACATCTGGCAGGACCGCAATCATTTTACCTTAGGAGGAATCATCTATCATGGGGAATTCAAATACACAGCTTCAGGCAGTATCCGATGAGTTAGTCATCGGTAACTTTACTCAGAAGCATCTCGACATCATCAAATCCACCATTGCAAAAGGCACCAGCAATGAGCAGCTTCAACTATTTATTCAAACGTGCGTCCGAACTGGACTTGATCCTTTCCTCAATCAAATCTACTGCATTGTGTACAACACGCGAGACCATGGACCGACAATGAGCATCCAGATTGCTGTTGAAGGCATTGTTGCTCTCGCCAAGAAACACCCACAATACAAAGGCTTTATCGCCTCAGAAGTTAAGCAAGAGGACGAATTCGAGATTGATATGGTAACGGGGGAACCGAAACATCGGATTACATCCATGAACCGCGGCCAAACGGTGGGAGCGTACTGCGTTGCCTACCGGGAGGGAGCGCCGAACATCGCCGTAATCATCACGAGAGATCAGGTCGAGCATCTACTGAAAGGCCGTAATTCACAGATGTGGAAGGACTACTTCGACGACATGATTGTGAAGCATGCGATCAAGCGTGCATTCAAACGGCAGTATGGCATTGAGGTATCAGAGGACGAATTTGGCGCAGCTGCTCCTTCTTCAGAAGAACGATCTTACGAGCGGAGAGATATCACTGAGGAAGTGGACAAGGCAACGGTCAATCAAACCACAGTACCAGCTGATGAATCGCAGGATGAAGCAAGTCGATTGAAGGCCCTTAAAGACCAGGTAAAGCGCAATTATGTGAAGCTGGGCCTTACAGATCCGGAAGCCATGGGTGCACACATGCAGCAGTTCTGCAAAGTGAAAGGTGAGAAACCTACCGCTGCAGAGCTCACGGCATACCTCAAGATCATGGAAATGCAAATTCAGGAGAAGCAGGCAGCAGAGAGCGCAGACGACGAACTGCCGATCTAGGCCATGCAGACCTCTGTTGAAATCTACCAGATGGCGCCGGACTGCCAGGTTTGTGGCAGTGAGATAGGCCAGGGTGCTGAGAAGAAGTTCTTCCAAATGCGGGTATGTGACGCCTGTAAAAAGGAACTGGAGGAGGGCAGGGAGCGTGGAAAGCTTAAACAAACCCGAACAACTGGATCTATTCGGCGGCGTTGACCTGGACTTCCCTCCGGCCCCTGCCGAAAATCGACTGAACGGCGTGTATTACGAGCAGGCGACAGGATTGTTCGTCTCCTACGTTCTCGGGCGCCGGCATTACGAATGGCCCGCCAAAACATGCACCTTTGACAAGGAATGGCGAGAGAAAACGATGAGGGAGCGTGCGATATGAAGGTAGACATCCTCGCATCTGGATCGTCCGGTAACTGCATCGCGGTGACCTCTGGCGAGCAGATCATCCTGATTGATGCCGGCATTGCGCGGACGAAGATCGAAAAGCGACTGCTGGCCGCTGGCATCCGGCCAGATCACATTGAGGGAATTTTCATAACGCATGCCCATAACGACCATGTGAAGGGTCTACCTTTAGCGAACAAATTCCGGATCCCAGTGTGGGCCACGGACGGGGAATGGAAAGGGATATCCGGCGTTGATGATGAGCTGCGGCGCGTTGCGGAAACCAGGTACAGGCGATATGAAATGATCAAGCTTGGCGGGATAAATGTTTATCCCTTCAAAGTCCACCATGATGCTTACGAGCCTGTCGGGTATGCGGTGGAAGACGACGGCGGCGGCCGTGCCTGTATCGTTCTGGATACCGGCCACGTTGACCAGGAGATCATCGACATGATGGAGAGCCAAATCATTATCATCGAGGCAAACCACGATCCGGACCTGGTCCCGCTAAGCAGCCGGCCGGACTCTGTAAAGGCTCGCATTCTCTCCGATATCGGACACCTGAGCAATGAACAGACGGCTGCAGTCCTGCAGCAAGTCGTCCGGGGCCGCGGCGAGCAAATATACCTGACGCATTTGTCAGGAGAGAACAACTCCCCGCAGCTGGCGGAGATGACCGTGAAAGCGGCGCTTCGGCGGCGGGGATTCGAAGCAGGAAAACATTACACGATCGAGGTGGTATAGATGGGTTACAAATATGGGGTAGTTGAGGCTCCAATGGTATATCGGAACATGTATGAACCAAACAGCGGAGTAACAATTGATTCTGAAACAGTCATTGTTTATGACGATGAAACACGAGAAATTTTCATGCCCGAAAAATATAAAGGTAAGTTGGCATATTTGGCCGATATCAAAGAGATTCCAGAAACAGAATTGACAAACCTGTGGCGAAACAGCCAAATGATTGCTCGGCAGCGAGACGAAGCAATCGACGACCTTGCCCGGCATGCACAGACCATCGTTGATCTCCAAAACGAAAAGCTGAGGCTGCAGCAAGAGGTCGATCGTGCAAGGAGCGACCAGAAGGTGGAACTACCGCGGAATGTGGCGGAGGCACTGGATAGAAGATTTAAGATTGAGGGCGCTGACTGGCCAGAAGTCATATACGATTCATTCACTCATCAAGCCGACCCAACCAAAGGAATAATCACAAACTTTGCCGCCGACAATTTCCCGGATTTTATTTGTGCCTTGGTGAATGGCTATACCTTCAAACTCGAACCGCGGGACAAAGTGAAGCAGTTCATTGAGAAATGGTACGCAGTTCCCGGCGATGTGACCGACTCTGAATTGTACGAGCTTTCCGACGGCATCATTGATGTGCTGCAGAAATCATCCTGAAATTTGGTGAGGTGGAATGGCGAACGTCCAAAAGGAACACGGCTTCGCTCCAATCGCTAACGAGATTTTAGACACGATATGCCAGTACACGTTTAACGGCGCGCAGCTGCGTATCGTGCTCAAGATATGGAGACTGACATACGGATATGGCAGAAAAGACCATGATTTTTCAATCAGCTTTTTACAACAGACAACGGGGTTATCCGATCGAACCATAAAAAAGGAGATTGCAGCCCTGGTCAAAGATAGGGTGCTGATCGTGACAAAACAAGAGACCAGCACCACAGCACGAAGGCTCGCTTTCAACAAAGATTATGATCAATGGACTATATCGAAAAGTGGTGATAATCCTGTGCATCAAGATGACCTATTTTCAATGACCGAGGGGAAGGATTGTTCACCCCCTGATGATGTGGCCAGGGGTGAAGTATTGTTCACCCCCGGGGGGAAGTATCCTTCACCTCAAGATGGTGTTTTGGGGGGAAGTATTGTTCCCCCATATAAAGAAAAAGATCTTTTAAAGAAAAGTATTAAAGATAATATAGCTCTCTTTGATCAATTCTATGAAATCTACCCAAGAAAAGTGAGTAAGAAAAAGGCTCAGGAATCTTGGAACAGATTATGCAAACAGGAAGGGTTTAACCCATCACTGGCAATTGAGCAAACACGGAACTTTGCTGAGACATGCAAGCTGCTCAAAACAGCAACCAAGTTCATACCTCATCCTTCGACCTATTTAAACCAGAAACGATATGAGGACTACAATGTCGTTGATCCGGAAGGGTTAGCGGAGAACTCAAAAGGTTCGGGCAGCGCATTCGATAGATTACTGCGAAAGGAGTTGGAAGAGCATGGATCGCGCCGGCGTGATATTTCTCATGAAGTACATTTCGGGGGCATACCGCAGCTTCCGGACGGCCGATGACCAGCAGGCATCTGAAGAGGTTGCTGTCTGGCATGACTTGCTGATGGACATCCCAAACGAGCTCGCGATGCAAAAGACCAGGGAGCTGTGCCGAATAAACAAACAGTTCGCTCCTACCCCCGCAGAAATCTATCAGGCATGCGTGGAGAATCAATCTCTAACTATCTACGAAATTCAGCGGCGGGAGAACGAGCAGCAGCTCCTTGAGCTTCAAGAGTACCACGAAAGGGAAGAGGTAAAACCGATGCCGGAGCATATCGCACGGCGCTTGGACCAACTCTTCGCCGGCATGCGGGTGAACAACGATGAATCTTGAGGCTGAACGCGCCGTCCTGGGCTCCCTTCTACGAGACCATGAACTGATGGACGAATGCTACCTTTCACCGGACGACTTCACAGACCACGAAGAGAACCGGACGCTTTACAGGGTCCTGCAGTATGCCAAAGAGCATTTTGAGGGCGAGAAGGAACCGTTTGATCCGGTACTCTTGGTTTCCAAATGGGGCGAGCGGCTGCAAAAGATCGGCGGATTGAGCCGGTTGATGGAACTTCGCCAATCTGTTCCCAGTACAGCGAGCTTCGGCCATTACCAGCAAAGCGTCCGGGCTGATCGGATACAGCGGGAAATCCAAGAGGTCGGCCGGCAGATCGCTGTAAGTGGCGGAGGGGACCTGTCAGAACTCCGCCTTAAAATGAACGAGTTGGCGGATCTGCAGCGCGGGCAGGAGGGATCGGGTCCGGTTCATATGGCGTCAATCCTCGAAGGGCACGGCCAGACAATTATGAAGCGTGCGCAGAGCATGGGAGTGACAGGCGCCAAGACGGCCAATGACGACATCAGCCAAATGAGTGGTGGTCACCAGCCTGGGGATCTTGAGATTTACGCGGCGCGGCCCAGTATGGGGAAGACACAATATGTTCTGAACGACATGGACGCCGTTACAAAAGCCGGATGGACTGCGGTTATCTTCTCCCTTGAGATGGGGGCACTGAAAATGGTGGAACGCCTAGTGTCCACCATTGGAGGAATAAAAAACAAGAAAATCAAATCCGGTTTGATGTCGGATAACGATTGGGATTCGTACAGCAAGGCAGTCGAAATCATCGCCAACAGGAGCTTATATATCGACGACACCCCGGGCGCCACGGTGGAATATGTACGGCACCAGGTTAAGCAGCTCAAGAAGAAGCATCCGAAATTGGTCGTGTATGTGGATTACCTTCAGTTCCTGAATACCGAACGAAAATTCTCAAAGAACAACGAGCGGATCGGTTATATCACGAAGGTGCTTAAAGGAATTGCCCGGGAGCTGCAGGTGTGTGTGGTCGCCATATCGGCGGTCGGTCGGGACTGCGAAAAGCGCCCGGACAAGCGCCCGCTGATGTCCGATCTACGTGAATCCGGAGATATTGAGAGCGACGCGGATGTAGTGGTCTTCCTTTATCGGGATGAATACTACAACGCCGACACGATCAAGCCAGGAATAGTTGAACTTATCGTCGCCAAGGGTCGGGATATCGGTACGGGGACTTTCGAGATGGTTTTCCAAAAGGACACAGGCCGTTTTATCAACATGACCAAAGAAGAGAAAGAGAAGATGGCAGAGAAGGTGAGAGAACGTGAGCGGCAAGGTAATTCAAAACGATGAGCAGTACGAGAAGGCACTTCAGGCTCTTCCCGAAATGGCCCGGGAATTGTTGGACCCGCTGTTGCTGCCAGAAGTTCGTGAAAAGAAGCAGCGGATATATGACCGCACTTCTGAACTCATCATGCAGTATCGGCGCGGCGGGCTCGTCCTGGAGTATCCCTATCTAAAAAAGGCGTACGAGGAGATAGGATATCAATGGCAAGAACGGGAACCGGAGGCAGCTCAGAGCGTTGATACGGAGCCACCGGGAAACAATGATACCAATGATACCCCGGAAAAGCCGGAGCCGTTGAAGGAGCAGCCAGAGGCTGATACAACTCCAGCATCCAAAATTATGGCCTGGCTGGATGAATAGGAGGTTGGATAAACAATGAGGTTCGTTGGAATTGATCCGGCCACCAAAACGGGCTTCGTTGCTCTGGACGAGTTGGGGAATGTCCTGGTGGAGACTGAGGTCATTGGGGTGGGGAAAAAGATGCCCGGCGGGCTAACGACGGAGCAACTGGTCTCTTTGGAGAATCAAGTCTATAAGCTGCTGAAGCCCGGCGACATCATCGCGATAGAGCAGCCGGCCATGGGTACGCAGTCGGGAGTAACGACAGGAATGATCCACGGCGGGCTCAGGTCGATGATCTATCGAAAGGGAATGGAGTACGTCGATGTTAACCCTCAGCGTACCAAGAAATACGTCAACGTCGGCCGGGTTCCAAGCAACGAGAAAAAGAAAGCGATGGCGGCCGCGGCCCTCGAGCATTTTGGATACAAGCACCCGAGTGATAACGTGACCGACGCCTATATAATCGCCAAGATTGCGGAGGCGGTGTACCGAGTCCGTAAGGGGCTAACAACACTGGCATCATACAGGATGTATCAAGGTGAGGTTATTACCTCAATAGTCAACCCGGCTGCAGCGAAGAAGCCACAGCATAAATCGAACAAACGCCCAGGGAAGCCTGCGGCGGCGGGCAGTCACACCCATTTGACGGAACAACCGTTCTTATTTTGAGGAGAGGAGCGACTTGGTATGGACGAGGATTTCATGGAATACGAACTCATGCCAGAAGATTACGCGTTAGCCGAGTCAAACGGAATCAGTAAAGAGCTGCTGAAGCAGAGGTTCTACAAAAATGGATGGAATAAGGCAAAGGCAACGTGTCAGCCAGTTAGGAGACGGACTGATCGTACTAAGTGGCTCGCGATCGCTGAGAAAAATGGTATCAATCGTGGTGCTTTCTATGAACGGGTTCGGAAAGGTTGGGTGGAAGAAAAAGCTGCGACGGAGCCTCTGGGGAAAGCAGTTGCAAAACCTGGGCCAAAAGTTAAATACCCGGCAGACATGATTGAATTGGCAGAAAAAAACGGAATAGGCGCTGAGCGGTTTCGGGACCGTGTGAGAAGTGGCTGGTCTTATAAAAATGCTGCCACGAAACCCCTAGATCAGAAGCGAATTCCAGCCGATAGGAGGGTTTAAGTTTGACTGAAATCATCGTCGACAATTTCGCCGGTGGAGGAGGGGCGAGCACTGGAATTGAGCTCGCAACCGGCCGGAGCGTCGATATCGCGATTAACCATGATCCGGCAGCTATCGCTATGCACCGGGCAAACCACCCGGATACGGAGCACTATTGCGAGAGCGTTTGGGATGTCGATCCTCGGGAGGTCACCAGCGGGCGCCAGGTGGGTCTGGTCTGGCTCTCCCCCGATTGCAAGCACTTCAGCAAAGCGAAAGGCGGCAAGCCAGTCGAAAAGGGAATACGCGGGCTTGCCTGGGTTGCAGTGCGCTGGGCGGCCACGGTTCGACCCAGGGTCATCATGTTGGAAAACGTTGAGGAGTTCAAAACTTGGGGCCCTCTGATGAAAGATGGATATCCGGATCCTGACCGGAAAGGTCGAACGTTTAACTGCTTCGTCAATGCCTTGCGGCGGCAAGGCTACCGAGTTGAATGGCGAGAGCTGAGGGCCTGTGATTACGGTGCCCCAACGATACGCAAACGTCTTTTCTTAGTCGCTAGGTGCGATAGTCGCCCCATTGTCTGGCCGGAGCCGACGCACGGCGCTCCTGACAGCCCGGAAGTGCTTGCAGGCAAACGGAAACCGTGGCGCACTGCTGCGGAGATCATTGATTGGTCCATTCCGTGTCCGAGTATCTTTGAACGGAAGAAGTCGCTGGCTGAGAATACAGAACGACGGATAGCACGAGGACTGCAACGCTTTATTTTGGAAAATCCAAATCCATTTATTGCCCCATTCGTCATCAAGGTTAATCATCACGGCATGGATTTCCGTGGGCAGGCAATCGATGAACCACTCCAAACCGTGACAGCAAAAAACGGCTGGGGAATCGTAACCCCTGTATTGGCTGTGAATACAACAGGCCATCCGGGAAGCCAGCCTAATGAACCATTACGCACCGTTACCACTGGTAATCATCATATGTTGGTTAGTCCGACGCTTATCGAAATAGGATATGGCGAAGGACCAGGCCAAGCGCCTAGGGTTCCGGGTCTCCATAAACCACTTGGAACGGTGGTCTCTGGTGGGAGAAAGCATGCACTGGTGGCAGCCTTCTTAGCGAAACATTACGGCGGCAATTACACCGGGCCAGGAACGGAACTGGGCGAACCACTCTCAACGGTGACCACAGTCGACCATAACGCATTGGTAACGGCGCACGTCGTCCGGCATTTCGGGGAGTCGGTAGGTAGCTCGGCAGACGTACCTCTCGGCACGGTGACAGCTGGAGGTGGTGGAAAGTCCGGCATTGTTACATCACATTTGGTCAAGCTGCGCGGCACCTGCCAAGACGGACAGCCAGCCACGGAGCCGATGCCTACGATCACCGCCGGCGGGATGCACGTCGGGGAGGTTCGAGCCTTCCTACTCAAATATTATGGCAACGCCGACAACGGCCAGCAGTTGGATGAACCGCTGCACACGGTCACCACAAAGGACAGGTTCGGCTTGGTAACGATCCACGGAGTAGATTATCAGATCGTTGATGTCGGCATGCGGATGCTGGAGCCGCACGAATTATTCGCGGCCCAAGGCTTCCCGCGAAACTACATCATCGATACGGATGCCGACGGCCGGAAGTATTCCAAGAGCGCACAGGTCGCACGCTGCGGGAACGCCGTACCGCCGCCATTCGCTGAGGCACTGGTCCGGACGAACCTTCCAGAGCTCTGCACGGGATCCGGAAATGCACTGACGTTGGAACGTTACAAAGAAGCGGTCGGAGCTGGGCAGATGGAGTTTTCACTGTGAATCAGATTATGTTGGACATTCCGCAATAGATCATGCCGGCTGCTCGCAGATCGCCATTACTCGCGTCAGCATCCCGGGCATCCAATGTTCACTAGACCTGGGAAGAATCTGACGCTTAGAACGGCCGACGGAGACGCGGTATGGGTTACATGGTCGGGGATACGAGATGACGGCCTAGATGCTTGGGAGTGCACAATATTCCGGAATGAATCAAAACATCGGAGTTCTGATATGATCCACGCTGCGGTGATTGCAACACTTTCGGAATGGGGAGGGCCGCCACCAGGCGGGATCATCACATATGTTGATTCATCCAAAATTCGTAGTATAAATCCGGGCTGCTGCTTTAAGGCAGCAGGCTGGAAAACCATTGGTATAAGCAAAAAGAGAGGCCTTGTTCTCTTACAATATTTGAATAAATGAATGGGAGAGATGAACGGTATGAACAAATCCATTAATGAATTGGTGCAGGAAGCACATGAGAATGCGAAGGTAAAAGGCTGGTGGGACGAGCCGCGCAGCTTTGGTGAGATCGTGGCATTGATCCATTCGGAAGCCTCGGAGGCACTGGAGAATCACCGGAACGGTCACGAGCCTGACAAGGCTTGGTATGAGGAAAAGACAGAGGAAGGGTTTGTCGTCAAACACGGGCTATTCCTTGAGCCCACTTGGAAGCCCTGTGGCATCCCTTCCGAGTTGGCTGACATCGTGATCCGCGTGTTCGACGCCTGTGGGCGGTACGGGCTCGGAGAAGCGTTTGAGAACTGGGTGGGGGAAGCAACTCCTCGAGAGGGTTTTGAAGTCAGAGAAGAAAACTCCTTTGCCGAGAATCTGAACATCATTCATGACAATTTGTCCGATTTATCTCGAACAGATGACTGGCAAGCTTTCAGGTTCGCCATTGTCATCCAGAACGTTGAAAAGCTGGCTGCATTCTACGGAATCGACCTGGTGCAATCAATCGCCGAAAAAGATGGCCTACAACGCTACCCGGCCGATCCGGCATGGAGGGAAAAAGCTATGAGAGGAATGGATGCTGGAATGAAAACCGAAATCTGGTCGCCTGAGCGTTTGGCCGCACATCTCAAGGCAATTGGAGCAGACAAGCCGCCGGCGCCGAAAGGCAGCGAGCTTCAATATGAGATCACCGCTCCTCGGAAAGGGTATAGCGGCAAGTACGTGAAACGAGGTGGGGAGTATTGAAAGACCAGCCCGTCCTGTTCTATTGCAAAGACGGCACGCTGTATCCCGTCTCTCTCACGAGGGAGCAGCAGGAGATGTTTGAAATGACGGTCAGCCTACTATCGCCGCTCAAGGTAATTTTCGATAAACCGCAAGGCCAAGCAATTAAACTATCATCCAATCGAGAGGGGAAATAACCAATGCAAATCCAAATCAAAGCTCATTTTAATAAACAAACGAAGGACTCCAAAAAGGAACAGGTCCAATTCTACGTAACCGGCGAGGACGAAAAACGTCCGGAGCTAAACCAGCTGACCCGGGAGGTCGTGATCCTGCAGATCGAAGGCCTGGACGGAGTGGAGCTAACCGCCGAATTCAAGAAGTGCTCCAAGGATTCGAAAAAGACAGTCCTGGAGTTCGAGGTCAAAGGTGATTCCTCGGCCGCCCAGACGTTCGAATTCTACAAGATGGCCGGCTCCGACGTGCTGCTCTCGATTACGGAGTCTCAGATGGATATCGACGAGTTCCGGGAGCAACAGGAGCAATACCGTGAAGGCGTCCGCGGTAAGATCAACCAGGACGGCACGGTCGACGTGGTGGACGATGAGAACCAGCTGACGATCGATGAGGTGGCAGCCAGCGAAGAAGCAGACGGAGACGGGCCGCCGATGCCGGACAATGAGGATGATTTGCCGTTTTGATTGGGACAGACAAGCCCCGGCTTCGGCCGGGGAACCCCCTGGATACAGTGAGGTGAGAAATAGGTGGGGCAAATGAGCTTCTTACCAGAGATTGACCGGAAACGGACCCAGGAGGCCGTCGAGTCGATCCTTGAGCGATATAGGATGTACAAGTACCTATCCTTTGAGGAGCGCGAAGCGAGCACGACATCGAGTATCAGCGACGTTCCAAGGAGCTTCACGGGTACGACTAGTGACCAGACGGCCAATATCGCCATATACAACGTGGACACTCCCGCTAAACAGAGAAACTTCTGCGAACGGGTGGAACGGGCGGTCAAACGAATGCCGCGCATGGAAGCATTCCTCATCCAGGAAAGATACATGACCATGGAACATGATTACATTACTGACCAGCACGTTTACAATCATGTATTTCAGCCGCCGATCAGCGAGGGGAAGTACAGTAAGATCCGCTGGAAGGCTTTTTATAAATTGGCGTCGCATTTTGATGCACTGGTGGAGAAGCAGAGGGAGCCGAATTATGACGAAGGGGCAAGTTAGCCAGGCCCCTCTTCATAGCATATTAGTGGGTGATGAAACCATGGGGAACAACAAAAAGCCTTTCACGATTACCTTTGAGAGGGTATGCGATCAGGAAAAGTCAGACGAAATTATAAGAGCCTTCGCAAGGCGGGCTGTAATACGAGCACTAGAAAAAAACGGGGCTGTAGCGTACAATGTGGATGAGCTTTTGCACAAATACATTTCGGAGGAAATGCGTAATGGTCATAAAAGAGGATAGAGCATACGTCAGGGTCTCTACGCTGAAAGACTCGCAAAAAGACAGCCCCGAGCATCAGGAAGCATTCATTCGTGAACGAGCAGAACGTGAGAACATCGATATTGCCAAGGTATATGAGGACCGTGATTCGGCTACAAGCATCGTGGCCCGAGAAGATGTTCAGGAAATGATCTCAGATGCAAAAAGGGGCGAAATCAGATCACTCTGGTTCGCCTCTCTTTCACGGTTTAGCCGGGACGCGCTAGACGCGATCTCCTTGAAACGGATCCTGGTAAACGCCTTGAAGATTCGTGTGGTGTCGATCGAGGATGGCTACGATTCAGCGGTGAAAGATGATGAGCTGCTGTTCGGTATTAAATCGGTCGTCAACCAGAACACCAGTGGGGATATCAGCCAATCGTCCCGGCGGGGAATTCGGCAGTCCGCTGCAAAAGGCAATTACATCGGATCAATCCCGCCATACGGATACCGGAAGGTGGTCGTCGATGGCCGGAAGACCCTGGAGGTAGTTCCAGAGCAGGCCAAGATCGTTCAAAAAATATTCGACTTATATTTGACCGGGAATGGTGAAAAGAGCATCGTCAAATATCTAAACGGAGAAAATGAAGACCAGACGCCAATCCCATCATACCGCGGTGGCGTGTGGGGGTTAACCAGCGTGCAGCGTCTTCTACAAAACGAGAATTACACAGGGTACACGGTTTATGGCCGGCATACGATCGAAGTCTCCTATAACGATTTGTCTGACCTCATGGACCGCGGTAAGAAGCTCGTACAGAAACCAAAGTCTGAGTGGCAAAAGACGACCTTTCAGACACATGAGGCGATCATTTCGAAAGAAGTTTTCGACCAGGCTCAAGAAGTCCGGCTCCTGCGTGGAGGTGGAACGCGGGGTGGTAGAAGGTCGTTTGCCAACGTCTTCTCCAAGTTTATATTTTGCGCCGAATGCGGAACGGCCATGGTATCAATGGGTTCGAAAACCAACAACAAGAGCGGCATACCATACCGTTACCTGATGTGTTCCCGCCGGCGAAGAACAGGTGAGGCTGGCTGCTGCAATGGGAAATGGATCCCATACTACGATTTCAGGGACGAGCTTATCAAAGGTATCCTGGATCGGGTTAGGAATTCGATCCGTGCCCTTGAGGAAAAGGGCACCAACGAGCTGCAGGCTCAATTGCCAGAGAGTACGAGCTTGAAGGAAAAGAAGAAGCTTGAGAAACGGGTCGAAGATAACCGGAAGCTTCTGTTTGAAATCAGAAGGCAGCATATGCTTGGTGATATCGAAGCTGCTCAATACGAATTTGAAAAAGAGCAATACGAAAAAGACATTTCCGAATCGGAGCATCGGCTGGCCATTATCGAAGCGAACGAACGCCGTAGCCTTGATCGGGAGAAAGTGATCAAGGACGCCAAGGCCGCTCTGAAAGCACTCACCGATTTAAAAACATACGATGATGTTGAGAAAACACGGGTTCTGCTGATGCAAATGGTCAAGCGGATCGACGTGAACAAAGACGGAGAAACTCACGTACAGACATATATTTAGTCATGCGTGCTTGAAAACACGTTACGAATGT
>NZ_JACHXJ010000013.1 GCF_014192015.1 Paenibacillus rhizosphaerae
CCAGCGCCGATGGTACTTGGACCGAAGGGTCCTGGGAGAGTAGGACGTTGCCAAGCGAAGGACCACTGTTGATGTATATCAACGGTGGTTTTTTTTGTTTTATTCAGCCCCTTGGAATGGTGGATTGCTGGGGGTTTGATAGAATTCAGGTGAAAGCATCTTAAAGGTAGTTCCTCCCCCAGTTTCATGTATGAACCGAAAGGATTTTGGACATCCCACCTATGGGGTGTCTGTTGCATAACTTGTCCGCTTCAAGTGGACATGTATTTCCCCCTGCAAGACAAGGGCGATTCCTCTCATTTTTACCAGACTGATTACCTTGACAGCTTTGAGTGGGCTTTGCTAAGATGGCAATAATATATTTTCAGAAACGATTTTCAAGCCTTGCTGTATAAGGATTTTAACAAATACAATACATGACAAATGAGGGGGAAATTACGAAGTGTGGGAACAAAAATTTGCTAAAGAAGGATTTACGTTTGACGATGTCTTGCTGGTACCCCGGAAGTCCGAAGTGCTGCCAAAGGAAGTCGATGTGTCCACGAGACTAAGCGATTCGGTTAAGCTGAACATTCCTTTGATCAGCGCAGGGATGGACACGGTAACGGAAGCTGCCCTGGCCATTGCGATTGCACGTGAAGGCGGCATCGGCATTATTCATAAAAATATGTCGGTTGAACAGCAAGCGGAGGAAGTGGATCGGGTTAAGCGTTCCGAGAGCGGCGTTATCACCAATCCTTTTTCACTGACAGCCGATCACCTCGTATCCGATGCCGAACAGGTCATGGCGAAATTTCGGATTTCGGGTGTTCCGATTGTGGACGAGCATAACAAACTGATCGGTATTCTTACAAACCGCGACCTTCGCTTCGTTCATGATTACAGCATTAAGATTTCTGAAGTGATGACTCGCGAAAATCTGGTAACTGCCCCAGTAGGTACGACGCTCCAAGAAGCTGAAGTCATTCTGCAGCAGCACAAAATCGAAAAGCTGCCGCTGGTCGATGAGAACAACACATTAAAAGGTCTTATTACCATTAAAGATATTGAGAAAGCCATTCAGTTCCCGAATGCGGCAAAAGATGCACAAGGACGCCTTCTGGTGGGCGCGGCCATCGGCATTTCGAAGGATGGTTTGGATCGGGCGGAGGCTCTGGTGAAAGCCGGGGTTGACGTTATCGTCGTCGATTCCGCGCACGGCCATCATATCAATATTCTGGACGCAGTTCGCAAGCTTCGCAGCCTGTATCCGGATCTAACGATCATTGCAGGCAACGTGGCAACCGGCGAGGCGACACGCGACCTGATCGAGGCGGGTGCCTCGGTTGTCAAGGTCGGCATCGGGCCTGGATCGATTTGTACGACGCGTGTTATTGCCGGTATCGGCGTACCGCAGGTCACAGCGATTTACGATTGTGCTTCGGTAGCCAAAGAATACGGAGTGCCGATCATCGCAGACGGCGGTATCAAATACTCCGGTGAAATTACAAAAGCACTTGCGGCCGGCGGCCATGCTGTTATGCTGGGAAGCCTGTTTGCGGGAACGGAAGAGAGCCCTGGAGAATCGGAAATTTACCAAGGCCGCCGCTACAAGGTATACCGTGGCATGGGGTCCATGAGTGCTATGAAACAAGGCAGTAAAGACCGTTACTTCCAGGACGACGACAAGAAGCTCGTTCCGGAAGGAATTGAAGGCCGCGTAGCTTACAAAGGTCCTTTGTCCGACACGATTCATCAATTGATCGGCGGTCTTCGCTCGGGTATGGGCTATTGCGGAACGAAAAGCCTGCAGGAGCTGCGTGAAGATACGCAATTTATCCGCATCACGGGTGCGGGTCTTCGTGAAAGCCATCCGCACGATGTGCAGATCACGAAAGAAGCTCCAAACTACTCGTTGTAATATTCGACACGGTTTGCACAAAACCAACATCTTCTTGTACAGACAGGCCTAAATTAGGCCTGTCTGTCTTTTTTTGCGGTATACCCTGTGTTAGAATAGACAAGTAAGATTTGAGGGCAAGAGGGGAGTTAACAATTCATTGAGTAAGAAATGGAGCAAGTTGGGGAAACCATCTTCGCACAAACGCAAACGTCACTTTGTCAAAAAGAGCGTAGCTTCGGTTATGCTATTGAATATGTTAATGCTGTCCGCTCTGCCGGCTATGGCTTTAGCAGAGGGAACAACGGCAACAACGACTACTACGAATACGGCGGCGACTACTACGGCAAGCAAGGTGCCAAGTGTATCGTCTCTGCAGCTTCAAGTGAGATCCGCCGTGTTGATCGAACCGACGACAGGGCAAGTGCTCTTGTCGGTAAACGCGGATGATCCACTGCCGCCAGCGAGTATGACCAAGATGATGACCGAGTATCTTATCGCGGATATGGTCAAAAAGGGAAAGTTTAAATGGGACGATGTCGTGACCGTTGGGGAAAATGCGGCCAAGACGATTGGCTCGCGTATTTTTCTTGCCCAAGGGGATCAACATACCGTTGAGGAACTGTACATAGCGATGGCGGTGGGTTCGGCGAACGATGCTACCGTAGCGCTGGCTGAGTATGCAGCCGGGTCTGAACAGGAATTCGCCAAGCTAATGAATGAAACGGCTAAGAAGTTCGGGATGAAGACAGCCCACTTTATCAACTCCACAGGGCTCGACCGTGCGGATATGCCTGAGAAGTATCGTCCTTCTGCAGAAGGGGAGACGGTCATGTCCGCGATGGACGCTGCCATCCTGGGCAAGCATATCGTCCAGGACCATCCGGATTTCTCCAAATATACGGCGATCCAATCCTATAAGTTCCGTGAGCGCGACAAAAATCCGATCATCAATTGGAACTGGATGCTTGAAGCGAATAAGGATATTCCGAACTTTAAGGCTTATGCCTACCCGGGTTTGGACGGCCTTAAGACGGGTCATACCAATAACGCCGGAAACTGCTTTACGGGAACGGCCGAACGCGATGGGATGCGGCTGATCAGCGTCGTCATGGGAACGGACTCGGAAGCACAGCGCTTTACCGAGACCCGGAAGGTGCTTGATTACGGCTTCAACAACTTTGAGATCAAGCAGGCTGTGGCCGGTAAATCCAAGGTTGAAGGCCTGGACTCCGTTGAGGTCAAAAAAGGCGTCAAAACTTCGGTTGGGGTCGTCACGGATGCTCCGGTCTCCTTTATGGTACCTAAAGGCTCCGATGCCAAAGGTGTTACCTTCAAGACTCAGCTTGAACCGGCGGACAAGCTTGTGGCTCCGATCAAGCAGGGAACCAAGGTCGGTACCATCACTTATACCTATAAAGTAGATGGAATCGAAAAGCCTCAGACAAAAACCGTCAATCTGATCACATCGGACGAAGTGGAAAAGGGCAGCTGGCTGCGCCTGTTCTTCCGGGCCATCAAGGAAATGTTTGGTGATTTATTTGACGGAATCAAAAATCTTTTTTAAGATCAATATAAGATTTTTGCTTTAGTCCACAAAAGCAGCTCTGTAGAGTATGCAACCATCCTGCCATCCATAAGGCAAGGGCGGATTACATGATATATATTTCGGGAGGCGTAAACCATTGGAAACGGGAACTTCGAGAGTTAAAAGAGGTATGGCTGAAATGCAAAAAGGCGGCGTCATCATGGACGTCATGAATGCCGAACAGGCAAAGATCGCTGAAGCTGCGGGCGCAACGGCCGTTATGGCATTGGAACGCGTTCCTTCGGATATTCGTGCTGCCGGCGGTGTAGCGCGTATGGCTGACCCTACGATCGTAGAAGAGGTTATGAAAGTCGTATCGATTCCGGTAATGGCGAAAGCCCGTATCGGTCATTATGTGGAAGCGAAAGTGCTCGAATCCCTCGGCGTCGACTACCTCGATGAGAGCGAAGTTCTGACGCCTGCCGATGAAGTATTTCATATCGACAAATGGGACTTCACCGTTCCGTTTGTTTGCGGCGCCAAAGACCTGGGAGAAGCGCTCCGCCGCATCGGCGAAGGCGCGTCGATGATCCGTACGAAAGGCGAGCCGGGAACAGGCAACATTGTCGAAGCCGTTCGTCATATGCGTCTGATCAACAGCCAAATCCGCAAAGTTCAAAGCATGTCGAAGGACGAGCTGTATGCCGAAGCGAAGAACCTGGGCGTACCATACGACCTTCTGCTTGGTGTTCATGAGAGCGGCAAGCTGCCGGTCGTCAACTTTGCTGCGGGCGGCGTAGCTACTCCAGCCGATGCTGCATTGATGATGCATCTGGGAGCCGACGGAGTATTTGTGGGATCGGGTATTTTCAAATCCGATAGTCCGGAGAAGTTTGCCCGCGCAATCGTGGAAGCGACGACGCATTACCAAGACTACAAACTGATTGCCGAGGTATCCAAAAACCTGGGTGCGCCAATGAAAGGCATTGAGATTTCGAAGCTGAGCCCGGCTGAGCGGATGTCGGACCGCGGCTGGTAAGAGAGAGAAGGCTGGACATATGAAAATCGGGGTACTGGCGCTTCAGGGTGCCGTAGCAGAGCATATTCGCAGCATCGAGCTGGCCGGCGCCGAAGGCATCGCCATTAAAAAGGTAGAGGAACTGGAGCAAGTTCAGGGCCTGATTATCCCTGGCGGTGAAAGTACGACCATCGGCAAGCTGATGCGGAAATACGGGTTTATTGAAACAATTCAGCAATTTTCTGAAGCAGGCAAGCCGATTTTTGGCACCTGTGCCGGATTGATCGTGCTGGCAAAATCGATCGAAGGTCAGGAAGAGCCCCACTTAGGGCTGATGAATATCACCGTGGCGCGCAATGCCTTTGGCCGTCAACGGGAAAGCTTTGAAACAGATTTAGACGTCAAGGGGATTGAGGAACCGGTTCGTGCCGTCTTTATCCGTGCTCCTCTGATCCGCAGTGTGGGCGATGGAGTGGACGTACTGTCCTCCTATAATGACGAGATTGTGACCGCGCGTGAAGGTCATTTGCTCGCTTCTTCGTTCCACCCCGAACTGACGGATGATTACCGGCTCCATCAGTATTTTGTGGATATGGTAAAAGCCAGTCAAGCGTCTTAAATCAGCAGGATACACGATGGTAACACGATGACACCTTGACTCTTTTGATGATATCTAAAGGCTGCCTCCTGGGTAAGCTTTAGGTAAAAGGTATTCCTCGGATAGCGGCATCAGCGGCGGTCTGAGGAGTCCTTTCAAGGGGTCAGGGTTGTTTTTTGATTCAAGCAGGTCTCATCATGGAAGTACGTCGCATAAGACGTTTTTCTTTTTAGGAGGAATTGTCCAATGTTGGATGTGAAAATATTACGCGGTGATTTCGCGAGAGTGGAGCAGGCACTCAAAAACCGGAACAAGTCGCTGGATTTGATCGCCGGATTTCCTGAGCTGGATACCCGCCGCCGGGAGCTGCTGCAGGAGAGCGAGGCGCTGAAAAACCGCCGCAACACCGTTTCCGGTGAAGTGGCCAAGCGCAAAAAGAACGGGGAGAACGCTGACGAGCTCATTTTGGAGATGCGTCAGGTTTCGGATCAGATCAAGGCGATGGACGAGGAAGTGCGCGAGCTGGAAGCGTCCATTTCGGAGCTGACGATGGCCATTCCGAATATTCCCCACGAATCGGTACCGGTCGGCCAATCCGAAGAAGACAATGTGGAGCTGCGCCGGTGGTCGGAGCCGAAGACGTTTGATTTTTCGCCGAAAGCCCATTGGGATCTGGCTCAGGACCTGGGCATTCTTGATTTTGAAGCGGCAGCTAAGGTTACCGGTTCGCGTTTCACGTTCTACAAGGGGCTCGGTGCTCGTCTGGAGCGTGCGCTGATCAACTTTATGATGGACCTGCACAGCAGCGAGCACGGCTACGAGGAAATGCTGCCGCCTTATATCGTCAATGGGGACAGCCTGCGTGGAACCGGACAGCTTCCGAAATTTGAAGAGGATCTGTTCAAAATCCGTGACACGGACTACTATTTGATCCCGACCGCTGAAGTGCCGGTCACCAACTATTACCGTGATGAAATTTTGTCGGTGGAGGATCTGCCGAAGCACTTCGTGGCTTACAGTTCCTGCTTCCGTTCGGAGGCCGGTTCGGCCGGACGTGATACACGAGGCTTGATCCGTCAGCATCAATTCAATAAAGTGGAGCTGGTGAAGCTTGTGCATCCGGACTCCTCTTACGAAGAGCTTGAGAAAATGACGGCTAATGCGGAGCGCGTTCTGCAGCTGCTGCAGCTGCCGTATCGCGTGATGGCGCTCAGCACGGGAGATATGGGCTTTTCGGCAGCAAAAACGTATGACCTGGAAGTTTGGCTGCCCGAGAGCGGAGCTTACCGGGAGATCTCCTCTTGCTCGAATACGGAGGACTTCCAGGCACGGCGTGCCAACATCCGTTTCCGTCCTGAGCCAAAGGCCAAACCTGAGTTTGTGCATACGTTGAATGGATCGGCTCTCGCCGTAGGACGGACCGTGGCGGCCATTCTGGAGAATTATCAGCAGGCGGACGGCAGCGTGGTCGTTCCGGATGTGCTGCAGCCTTACATGGGCAATGTTAAAGTTATTGTCCCTAAAAACCAGGGTTGATATTAGCATTAAACTGTGGTAATATATTTTTGTTACGCGCTGCGTGACACTGATGTATTTTCCACGTGGAGGGGTACCGAAGCGGTCATAACGGGGCGGTCTTGAAAACCGTTAGGGCGCAAGTCCACATGGGTTCGAATCCCATCCCCTCCGCCATTTAAAAAACAAATGTCAAAGCCGATTCTGCTTATGCAGGAACGGCTTTTTTTGTTTTTGCCAGACCCCGTCATCGCATAAAAAGAGCGTATCCTCCGCACATTAACAAAGGCAGGGGAGGTGTTCAATCATGAACCGAGATTTTGAATTGAACCAAAACAAATTGGTCCAAGCTTGGCAATCCCAGCTTCCTCAAACGCTTGACTCATCCGACCATGCTCAGGTGTTTGCCGACGAGGCAAATCCCCAGGGGCTGCGGATCCATATCGATACCGCGGGGCGGTCGAATTATTCATTTGACTTCCAGTGCTCCTATGTGGATACACGGGAGGTTAAAGTGGATCTGGTGGATGTAGAACGCGAAGGACGCACGGTAGACGAACGCACGGACGTCATTCAGAATATGGCGCAGGATTACACCCGCCAAATTCACGAGTGCGCCCAAGCCCTTCACGATTTGACGCATCACTCTTAAGAAAAGAGGGAGACGACGATGACCAAAGCCAAACCGGGTGTCGACAAAAATCTCAGCAATGTCGTCGAGGATTTGGATCAAACGGCAGTGAACAGCCATCAGGCAAATCAGTTGCAGCAGAAGCGAAACGACCGCAGGCACTGGGATGAAATCAATCATCAGCACACGGTCGACCTGGAGCATCCGCATTCTTAACCATCCTAATGTATACAGGGGGAATCGCCGATGAGTAAACCAAACGCTGTTCCGGTACCTGAAGCGCAAGAGCAACAGCCGCGTAACCGGGACCGGGAGCGGTCCGGCAAGCAGGAGCCGTTGTCGGGATCGAAGAAGGTTAAAAACCGGAATCATGTTAGTCATTTGAATAGAGAAGGGTCGTAAGGCTCGTCAAAAGAGGCATCCGGCAAAAAGCCAGGATGTCTTTTTTTGCGTTAAAAATGAAAATTCACCAAATGATTTCCAAAAAAGGGTTCCGGTACGGGAAGATATCGTTTATGATTACAAGGGGTATTTTTTGCTTTTTAGAGATGAGAGGAGAGAGAGATTGTGATGAAGAAGAAATGGGCAGCCCTGATTCTTACACTGGTCTTGGCAATGACCGTGGTGCTTGCAGGCTGCAGCAGCAAGAAGGAACCGAAGGAAGCGCTGGAGGCTTCGGCCGTCAATGCAATGAAAATGACATCGTACGAAATGAAGAGCAAGGTAACGATCAAAGATCTGCAGGTTACCAGTGCAAGTGCCGACAACGCCGCAACCAGCCAAGTGATGAGCATGCTGAAAAACGCGGAATTGACGATCGATGGGGTATATCAGAACGATCCGCAGCAAACGGAGATGACGCTCGGGATTAACCTGAAGGGCGACATGTCCATGAGCTTTAACATTCCGATGGTAATGACTCAAGATAAATTGTACGTCAAAGTGCCGAGCATCCCGATGCTGCCGCTGCCTGAAGACGTTGTAGGTAAATTCCTGGTACTCGATATGAAAGAGCTGGCAGAACAGCAAGGAACGTCTTTTAACCCCGACCTGATGAATCCCGAAAAGACGAAGAAGCTGGCCGGCGAAATTATGAATACGCTGTTTACCGAATATGACGGTAAGAAATATTTCAAAGACGTTGCGGTTAAAGACGCGAACCTCCCGGATGGCGTGGATGCCAAGCAGGTGGTTCAATTCTATGTAACCAATGACAACGTGAAAGAAGCGGCGGACATTCTGGTGAACAAGGCGCTGCCGAAAATCCTTGATATTATCAGCAAGGATGAGTACCGTGAAATGCTTGGCGTCAACCAGGAAGACATCGACGAGATGAAGAAGGATCTGAACTCGACGGACAGCAAGGATGAAATCAGCAAAGGTCTGAACGATCTGAAGAACTACCTGAAAGTGAACCAGTTCGAAGTCAACACGGCCATCAATAAAGATAACTTCCCTGCATACCAGGAAGCGGTTATGAACGTAGAAATGAACGATCCGGAAACAAAGGACAACATGAAGCTGTCGCTGCAGGCGACGAGCCAATACAGCAAGATCAATGAGAAGCAAACCTTCAGTATTGGCATTCCAAAAGAAGCGGATGTCATTACGATGGAGCAGCTTCAGGAGAAAATGGGAGCTATGACTTACTAAGCAAACCCCGTACAAGTGACAACAGCCCGGCCAGGGTCACCGGCCGGGCTGTTTGTTTGTCAGCCTTTGCCCCGCAGCTTGCGGAAAAACTGGGTCAGCAGCCCTGCACATTCTTCCTGCAGCACATCGGCAATGACCTCGGTGCGGTGGTTGAAGCGCGGCTCCTGCAGCAGGTTCATCAGCGTCCCGGCGCATCCTGCCTTGGGATCGTAGGTGCCGTAAACAACCCGCGGGATGCGGGACTGGACGATGGCACCGGAGCACATCGGGCACGGCTCCAGCGTGACGTAAAGTGTGCAGTCCAGCAGGCGCCACGACTGTACGGCTATACTGGCTTCCCGGATAGCGACAATCTCGGCGTGGGCGGTCGCATCCTGGGACGTTTCCCTTAAGTTATAACCCCGTCCGATGATTTCCCCATTGCGGACGATGACCGCGCCGATGGGCACCTCGCCCAAGTCCTCCGCCAATTTGGCTTGGTGGATCGCCTCGCGCATCCAGTGCTCATGTCGATCATTATCCACAGAATCATCCACATGAAGCGGATGTTTCGTTTGATTTTCCAATGTAAAAGAGCCTCCCTGTACCGAATTTCGGTTTATTCAGCGAACAAGTATTCTATTGTTAACATGCTGTGCACAAATTTGTGGATAACTTATTGATTACACACAGAATTATCCCCAATTTATTAAATAGTACTGTGAATATGTTGATAAGTCGTGCACATGCTGCGTTATTTCGAGTTATGCCGATCATTTTCGACAAGCTTTTCAAATATCAGCCTACAGAGTATGATGGAATAGATTATTCCAATTATCGCCAAGGCAAGATAAGAGGTGACCCGATGTGTCAATGAAGAAGAAACTGTCCCTCACCATGGCCGGTTCACTCTGTCTGATTTTACTTTTAAATATTATTCTTAGTTTGTACACAACGCAAGCCAGTTTACGCCGGGAAAGTGAACGCAAAATGCTCCTTGCCGCCAGGCAGGTAGCCGCTTCGATTGAGCAGAGCCAGGAGAGCGCGGGCATGGTCGAACGCCAAATCGGGGAGCTTTTGCACGTGGCCGCCAAATTGGCGGCTAAAGAGCTGGACCCGGATATCCAGAACATTACGAATGAACAGCTGACCAAGCTGAGCAAGCAGGTCGGGGTCACTCATATTGCCCTGCTTGTACGCACCGGTGACGATATCATTATTGCCAAGTCCTCAGAACCCGCTGAGCTGGGTCTTTCCACAAAAGACTGGGGGTACTGGTATAAGGCGTTTAAGCAGCTCTTCGAGGAAGAACGGGTAACAATTCCGTATGGAGCGGCCGCCGACCATTTTTGGACCGGACCGTTTGAATATTCCAATTCCACACCGAACGTGATCGACAAATGGGGTTATTATTATGACGCCAAGCGAAATTATATCATTGATCCTTATATCCGCACCGACTCCCTCCATCAGATCGGCACCCATATCCCGAGTCCGGAGGAGGTGCTCGACAAAACGAAGGAAATCAACGGAGAAATTCTTGAGATCAGCTGCATCAATCCGCAGACCTTTGCGGGCGTCCGAATGTCCGGACAAGGATATGTCCATGATAAGACTAAGCTGCATAACCGGCCGATACGCTACGGTACCTATACCTATATCGACCTCGATAACGATAAACGGGCCGTTGAGAAAACAGCACAGACGGGAGTCAACGTCGTTTATGAAACCCGCATTGATGGTAAGAAGCTGTTAAAGAGCTTTATCCCTGTGAATAGTGCCTCCCAGGCATCCTACATCATCAGCATCGTCATGGATTATGCGGAAATATCCAAGGTATTGCAAAAGCAGCTTGTCTCTTATATATCGATTTCGGCCCTGCTGTTGATTTTGTTCGTCATTGTAAGCTATAAACAGGCCGGATCTATCATTCGGCCGATCGATGCGATTCTGGGAAAAGTGAAAAATGTCGCCCAGGGACGCTTCGATACGCCGCTCGTCATCAACAGCAAGGATGAACTCGGACTGCTCGCCGCCAAAATCAATACGATGACCGATAATCTGAGCAGCTATACCGACCAGCTCAAACAAGCCGTGGAAGAGAACCGGTCGGTGAAAGAGCATCTGGAATCTGTTATCCAGCAGACGGCGGATGCCATTCATACGACGGACCTTGAGGGGAATATCATTCAGGTCAATCAAGCTTTTGAAAAGCTGTACGGCTGGTCAAGCCATGAAGTGGTCGGCAAGCGGATCCATCTGATTCCCGACCATTTGGAAGGGGAGGTTCGGACAAGGCTCGACGCTTTAATGCAGGGCGAACAGCTGCCGGCAGTAGAGACGGTCCGGATGAAGAAGGACGGGACACCTGTAGAGGTCAGCATCAGCACGTCCGCGGTCAGGGATCCGGCAGGTAAAGTCGTATCATTCATCAGCATTTCGCGCGATATGACGGAGAGAAACCGGATGGACGAGCTGCTCCGCCGGTCCGAGAAGCTGACCACGGTCGGGCAGTTGGCGGCCGGCGTGGCGCATGAGATCCGCAACCTGCTCACGACGCTGCGGGGATTCCTGCAGCTGCAGGAGTATAACAACCGCGTCGATCCGAGGCACAACCAGATCATGCTGTCTGAGCTGGAGAGAATCAATCTGATCGTGAGTGAATTTTTAATTTTGGCCAAGCCCCAGGCCGTGCACTTCCGAAATAAAAATGTTCGTGATATTTTAGAGGATGTGCTGTCGCTGTTGAACAGCCAGGCCAATCTGCACGGCATTGAGTTCATCATGGCCTCCCAGACGGCCGAAACGGACGTCCATTGCGAGGAGAACCAGTTGAAGCAAGTCTTTATCAATTTGCTGAAAAACGCCATGGAGGCGATGCCAGAGGGCGGCGTCATCCATATCGAACTGTTCCGGCCGGATCCGAATCACCTGGGAATTACGATTACGGATGAGGGCGTAGGGATTCCTGAGCACCAGATGGAGAAAGTAGGAGAGCCCTTCTTCACCAACAAGGAAAACGGGACGGGTCTTGGTCTGATGGTCAGTCAGCGGATTGTGGAGGGCCATAAAGGATCAATCCAGATCGAGAGCGCCGTAAACAAGGGCACTCGCGTTACGCTAACGCTGCCGGCGGCACGGCCGGAGCATGGGGAAGGACGAGAACGGGAATAGCCCGTACACTTGTCCGGGGTAAACCATAATGAGAGATGGGGTTATAAGCTTTGAGGATTAACAAATATATCAGTGAGACCGGGTATTGTTCCCGGCGCGAAGCGGATAAGCTGGTAGAGAGCGGGAAAGTGACGATCAATGGCGTTCAGGCGGTGCTGGGCAGCCAGGCGGAGGAAGGGGACGACGTCCGCATTAACGGCCAGCCCCTGCAGTCAAAGAAGGAGACGCATGTCTACATTGCGCTGAATAAACCGGTTGGGATCACCAGTACGACGGAGCAGCATATCAAGGGCAACATTGTGGACTTCGTGGGCCATTCGGAGCGAATTTTTCCGATCGGCCGGCTGGACAAAGATTCCGAAGGCCTCATCCTGCTGACCAGTGACGGCGACATCGTCAATAAAATACTTCGGGCCGAAGGCAAGCATGAAAAGGAGTACATCGTGACGGTGGACAAGCCGGTTACGCCATCCTTTTTAACAGGCATGTCCAGCGGGGTGAAGATTTTGGGGGAAATGACCCTTCCCTGCAAGGTGACGCGGATCTCGGAGCGGGTGTTCAAGATCATTCTGACCGAGGGGAAAAACCGGCAGATCCGCCGGATGTGCAGCGCCTTCGGCTATGAGGTGCGCAGGCTGCAGCGGATCCGGATTATGAATATTCATCTGGGCCCCCTTGGCAAAGGCAAGTGGCGGGATCTGACGCCGCAGGAAAAGGAAGAGCTCGGACAGCTGCTGAATTACCGCCTCGGGTAGAGGGGCGGGCCAAGCCAGATCGAATTTATGCAGGAGGCTCTTGCGATATAAGCCAAGCTGGTTCCCTGAGGCGTGTACCTTTTAATATTCAAACTATTCAAAAAAGGCTGCTCCCCTTTGCCGAAGGGAACAGCCTGTTCATTTGGTTATCGCTGTGCTATTTTTTATTCGTGGTTACCGGGATTTGCTCGCTGGTATCCTGGTACTTCCGGATGATGGATACCTCGACGCGGCGGTTTTTAGCCCGTCCGGCTGCGGTATCGTTGGAAGCCACCGGCCTGAACTCGCCGAAGGCGGTGGAGGTGAACTTAGCCGGGTCGAGCTGCTTGTTGGTGAGCAGAATCTTCAGGAAGTTGAGCGCCCGGTTGGAGCTCAGATCCCAGTTGGACGCATACTCGCTGTTCGAGATCGGCATATTGTCCGTATGGCCGGACACGACAACGTCATACGTCGGGAACTGCTGCAGCATGCTGCTGATGGCGAGCGCCAGCTGGCGTGACTCAGGCTTCACCTGAGCGCTGCCTGAAGCAAACAGGGCGTTGTCGCTGATCGTGATCGTAAGCTGCGATTGGTTCAGTTTCGTATCCAGCTGGTTCGTCAGGCCGTTCGTCTTGATATATTGATCCAGCTGCTTCTTCAGCTTCTCCAGGTCTTCCTGTTCCTGCTTGGCCAGTTGAGCCTTCTGTTTCTTATCATTGTTATTCGTGACGATGCTCTCTTGAGTGTCCTTTTTGCCCTGATCCATATTTTTATCCATCGGCAAATTCGATCTGAAGTTGAGCACTCCGTTTCCCGTGCTGAGGGCATTGTTGAAGGCCTGGCTCATTTCCTCGAATTTCTTGGCGTCCGTGGCGCTCATGGAATAGAGTACAATAAACAGGGCCAGCAGCAGCGTCAGCAGGTCGGCATAGGGAAGAAGCCAGGATTCGTCGGCATGCTCCTCATGCGGTTCATGTCTAGTCTTTTTGGCCACCCAAACCATCCTCCTTCTCATTCATTTGAGCGCGCTCGGAAGGGGTTAAGAAGACGGAGAGCTTCTGGCTGATCGCAATGGTGGATACGCCGGATTGAATCGACAGCAGTCCTTCCACCATCATGAGCTTGAGCTCCACTTCTTTTTTGGACAGGCGTTTCAGCTTGTTGGCAATCGGGTGCCACAGGACATAACCGGTAAAAATACCAAGCAGTGTCGCAATAAAGGCCGCGCCAATCGCGTGGGCCAGCTCGGCCATATTCTCCATCTTGGTCAGGGCGGCGATCAAGCCGACGACGGCACCGAGAACCCCGAGGGAGGGAGCATACATACCGGCCTGGGAGAAGAGGAGGGCACCTGCACGGTGACGTTCTTCCGTCGCCGCAATATCCTCCATCAAGACGTCGCGAACGAACTCCTGGTCGTTACCATCGATAATCATACGCATACCGTTGCGCAGGAAGGCGTCATCGATTTCTTCGACCTTGGTCTCCAGCGCGAGGAGGCCTTCCCGGCGGGTGATGGAGGCCCATTCCATGAACAGAGTGATGAGCTCTTGACGCTCCATGAGCTTTTGTTTGACGAAGGTCATTTTTAACAGCTTGGGGAACTTCTTGATCTCAGACATCGGAAAGCCGATAAACAACGTAGCGGCGGTTCCGGCGAGAATAATGACATAAGCGGCGGGCGTCAGCAGGCTGACGATCGGGGCGCCCTTCAGCACCATACCGACTAAGACCGCTACCACACCGAGTATCAGGCCAACAATCGTTGAAATTTCCATTGCACACCTCATCCATGAGAAATAGAATTGAATCCTTTCGGAATCGACCGCGTTTACATCCTTGCAACATGGTCGCTTTCACAAAAAACGGTTTATATTATTTATCGACACCATTCTCTTTTTTTTTAAGGGATATTTTCCGGTATAATGAAATGACAAGGTTCATCTGTCCTACAAAATCAGGTCTGAGCAGCATACCCTGAAGGGAATAATTACAGCTCAAACGGGTGACGAATGGCCCACTTGAGGCCCCGACCCAAGGGCGCATGGAGCAGGGCATTCACCATTCACATTAACCGCTTATAGATCGTATGAGTAACTAAACTTCGAAATTGGAGGGAATGGCATGGGTGTTAAGCATGGCCGTGACTATGACGGCATACTGACCGATTTGACGGCAGCTGTCGGGGAAATTCCGGACAGTTATTTATTTTTTGAAATGGCGGAGCAGGATTGGATGCAGCTGGGCATCGAAGAGAAGCGTGAGGTGCATGAGGCGCTGGCTGAGGATTTGTTCTACGCGCTGGGAGCCGAACCTGTCATCAGCGTTGGAAGCGGTGTCGTGATGTATGACAAGGACCATCATCGAATCAACCTCTTGATCGGCGACGAAGAGCTGACCGTAGTCTCACTGATATAGTCCCTGGGGCCGGATGGATTTTTTAAACCCGTCCATGGTAAGATATTATTCGTATGTACTCTCCTTGGAGAGACATGATTACATTCAGGGATGAATACAATGGGTAAAGGTTTTCGCCCGAGCATACATTAATGAACATCCTGATGAACCTCGGGGATGTTAGGTTTCAGGGAGGAACGGAAGAATGGTATATACGCAAGAAGAAGTAGAAACGCATTTGTCTAAGCTGGAAGGCTGGGAGCTTGAAGAGGGCCGCTGGATCGTGCGCAAATACGTTTTCTCCAATTTCATGAAGGGCATTTCCTTTGTGGATGAGGTTGCGGCCATTTCAGAGGCTTTTGGCCACCACCCCTTTATTACGATTGATTATAAAAATGTGACGCTGCGTTTGACTTCATGGGATGAAGGCGGGATTACGTCCCTCGATGTCAAGGAGGCCCACCAGTTTAACGAACTGTTCGAAAAAATGCGTTCCGGTGAAAAAAGGTAAAGAGAATAATGCAGCAAATAAAAACACGCTTTGCGATGAACGTTCCGTTCCTCCAAAGCGTGTTTCTGTATGGATTACAACCGTTTATTTCTTCTCAGCCAGCCACTGGGCTACATTGGCGATCTCTTCGGCTTTCAACTTGTCTTTAAAGGATGGCATGCCGCCTTTACCTTTAGTGATAATGGTGTAAATCTCTTCAGCGGACAGTTGGCTTCCGATCTTTTGCAGGTTCGGGCCTACGGCACCCTGAAGCTGATCCCCGTGACAGCTAATGCAGCCTTGCTCTTTAACCGTAGCTTCGGCCGCCGCGGCGTCCATCGTGACTTCCGGCATGGTCGGCTTCTCTTCTTCCGCCACCTGCTCTTTGCCTGGAAGCGTAAACATGAGCACAATTGCCATAACCACTGCGATCGTTAATACACCGCTCATGATCCATTTTTGCATCCGTTTTCGTCCTTTCTATGTAAACTGTCATTCTTCATTCCTTCATTATAACGGAACAAGCCATCACATCAAATAGTTTGTGTCAAAAAAGCAAACGAATCCAAGCTTGGCGCCACCAAAAATACACAAATTTGTACCATTTTAAGATGATGGAATTCATAAATTTAGACCCCTTCATAAACCATACAGTGAAACAGCTGCTCTCCTTCGGGGGTCAGCTTGGGGTAGGTATCGGCGATGACAAACCCCGATTTCTCGTAAGCCCGGATAGCCCGCTTATTCCATGTATGCACTTCAAGATCGATTTCGTCCCCAGGCCGTTGTTCACGGGCGGCGCCGACCACAGCCCGCATAAAGCTCTTACCCAGCCCCCGGCCGCATAAATCAGGCCTCATGCCAACACCAAGCCGGGTCACGCCTGCCAAGGGAAAGAACTGCGCGAACCCGCACAGGGTATATCCAGCATCCAGGACGGACACATACTGGCTATGCCTCACCTCAGGATCGCCTAATTCGACGCCAAGCGCCTCCATCTGATCCCACGGCAGCCAGCCGTATAAATCGTATGGAGGGTCGTACGCCCAGCCGCAGACGGTCTCAGCATGCTCCCGGGTCATGGGAACGATCATGAAGCTCTCATGTTGGAGGTTCATGTACAGATCTCCCTTCCAGACCTCCCTGTAGGATTTGAACATTGGAGAAAAAATATTCCGGATTACCGCAGATATCTGTTTAATTCCGGTCTAGAGGGGTAAATGAGAAGTAGCGGGCGGGAATGGAAAGGCTACCCATTTCTGTCCGCAAAAAATCCCGCAAAAGGAGATTTCGGCAAAAATCTCATTCTACGGGATCTCTTACCCTTGCTTTACCTGCATTACTGGACGTTATCGACGTCCTCGGAATCGACGGCGGCGGTTTTGTATTTATCCGTACTCATGATTCGTTTGGCGCCAACGTAGCGGTTGACGTAGTAGCTGTCGCTCAGAGAGCTGATGATCACACCGCGAGAAGTGGAGGCATGTGCGAATTTTCCGTCGCCGACGTAAATTCCGACATGGGATACTCCGGCTCCCGATGTATTAAAGAATACCAGGTCGCCTGCTCTCAGATCGCTGCGGGATACGGCCGAACCCATGCTGAACTGGGAACCAGATTGATGGGGCAGATCGATGCCCAATTGATCAAATACATACATTGTAAATCCCGAGCAGTCAAATCCGTTTGTTGTGGTTCCGCCCGTTCTGTACTTGGTTCCGATAGCACTGTCGATCACTTTATCCATCTTGGAATCCGCGAAAGCGCTTCCTGTGCCGACCGTGAGCACGATGGCGAAACTCATGACTGCTGCTGCAAGCTTCTTCTTCAAGTAAAATACCCCTTCCGGCGCCTGCGAGGTTAGCTTAAGGATTCGGTAGAAGGCCCCCTATGATCCCTCTGAAGCAAGATCAATTCACCCATAACTGGTTCCCCCGCTTTCCTTAGTGTGAGGAAATTCGGCATGAACTTTTTACACTATGTATAATTCCCTGTTACTTCTTATTCGTTCGCAACTTTGTATCAGGTAAAGATTACAAAGTTGTTACTATCGCTGGGACTATTGTAACAAAGGAATCGGACTTTGGCAATTGTTTCTAAAGAAAAAGAAGATTTGTAGGAAAAATTATAGGAAATGATGTTTATTTGTTGGACGAGTGGTTAAAAGAAATGACAAGGGTGGAAAAAAACAGGAGAAAACCGTGGATTTACTCGAGCAAAAAAATTTTCGAGATGCTGTTACCTTTTCGCTGTTTCATACGTCTTATAAATAACAACAAACCCGCGGGGCGATTTCGGCAAAAATCAGCGGCGCGGGTTGTTCTGGATATGCATTGTTTTGAGAGATAATCAATTGTAAACCGCAGCTTGGTACTTGGCCGTACTCATGACCCGTTTGGCGCCAACGTAGCGGTTGGCGTAGTAGCTTTGGCTCAGCTTGCTGATGGTAACGCCTTTCGAAGAGGACGCGTGCGCGAATTTTCCGTTGCCGATGTAAATGCCGACATGGGATACGCCTGCGCCCAGGGTGTTAAAGAAAACCAAGTCTCCTGCTCTCAGCTGGCTTTTGGAAACAGCGGTACCTGTTTTATATTGCGCAGCCGATACACGCGGGAGGCTTACACCCAACTTTTGAAATACGTAACGCGTAAAACCGGAGCAGTCGAAGCCGTTCGTTGTTGTTCCGCCGGTTTTGTAAGAAACGCCGATCGTGTTGTTAATGACGTGGTTCAGAGATGAATCCGCAAATACGCTGCCGGTGCCCATGGAGAACGCAAGTGTAAGGCCCAGCGCTGCGGCTGCTAACTTCTTCTTCAAAAAGATAAACCCCTTCCAATGCCTGCGAGGTTAGCTTAAGGATTCGGTAGAAGGTCCCCTATGATCCCTCTGTAGCGAGATCAATTCACCCAAAATTGGATCCCCCGCTTCCTGGTGCCCGGGAATTCGGCTCGTGATGATTGCACCGGAAATGGACATGCTGACAAGTTACCTATAATTGTTACATACCAATCAAATGAACGGACAAATGATGAAATCAGTTACAGCAAAGTCAAAATCGTTACAGCAAAGATTACAAAGTTGTTACTAAGTTCGTACTCGGATTATTTTAACAGAGGATTTATACTTTGGCAAATGGTTAACACTCATTTTACAACAAAAACCCCGCCTCTTTTCAACAGAAAGAGACGGGGTTCTTCTTTTATCAATGGATTAAAGTGATGACAAAATTTTAACTATTCCGAAATATTTTTTTCGTACGGTTCGTTTGCTGATGCCACAAATCATATTGGGAGGAGATATTCCATAATTTAAAGATACAGCTGACCATATGATAGCCTTGCTGGATAATCAGGGTGGCAAGCCCTGCCCAGATCAGGGAGACGCTGCTGGTAATGCCATACAAAAGCAGGCTGACCGCGCCCAGCAGAACGGATATGCCGATAACCGGCAGCGCGCTTCGCAGGCAGATCCAGAGCGAGGAGAACATGCTGGTTCCACCGGTTTTGCCGAACTGCATGAACAGAATCATCTGATGGACGATATAGCAGTACAGAAGCCAGACCGCCATGTACGGGATGCAGTGAAGCAGCTGGGCGTGGTTTTGGATCGCGCTAAGCAGAATCGGATACATCTTCGGGATGATCCAGTATAACGGAGCTGCGATAAGCACCCATTCGATCAGGTGAAAAAGAAAGACGGTTTTGCCGTGCAGCTTCATGCCCTGGAAGAAAAACAGTCCGCGGTCCCCCTGATGCTCTCGATGCAGGCCGTAGAAGATGCCAGCGTGGATAAAAGGGGTCAGCAGCATACGGAGGGCGACCATCCCCAGCAGAACCCACAGGTAGGTATGCACGGTGCTGCTTTGGGTCAGGCTCATTTGTCCCTCCACATAGAAGAGGACCTGGCTGAGCTCAGTCGGCGGGGGATCGGGATACCGCATCAGCAGCGGTACGACCGCCGAATCGATCAGACGGTACAGGAAGTAGCCCCAGAGCAGCTGGTACAGGAACATGATGATGATGACATAAAATTGGTCTTTGACACTCTTCCAACCGTTAACAATATAGGATTTCACTGCTCTCACCTCACCAGGACAGACTTCCAAGCAGGGTCTCAATCAGCTTGGTAATGCTCACGTTCCAGCGGAGGAGCACTTTATGATCCATGTCCGCTTTTAGATAGTTGTTCACATGCTTGTTTTCCAGCACGATCGTATAGCCGGGATCGATCATGGCCCAGGCCAGCGGGGAACTGTACGTCAACTTGAACTGGGTGCTGGCATTCTTTACGTCCCAAACCTTTTTGATCTGATGCCCGTCCGTAAACGTGAACAGAATCGGCACCTGCGGCAGATCGCCGCCCTTTTTGCTGACCTTCACCAAAGAATCGTACCGGGGCTGCACCGAGTCCTTATCCTTGCGCACCGTAATCTCGTCGACCGAAAAATCGGCCATCTGGCTGCCGTATACATATTGATCAAAGAAGGTCTGCCACGATTTGCTGGTTACCTGCTCGACCACCTTTTGAAAATCAGCCGTGGCAGGATGCTCGAAACGGTATTTCCTCGCATAGGTGGACATGATGTTCTTCATGGTCTGGGCGCCGGTCAGCGTCTCCATTTCTTTCAAAACCATCTTGCCGCGGTAATACACGTTCAGCGCATATTGATTCTGCGACGTATATTTCCAGGAGTCCTGGGTCAACGGTGCAGGTGAAGCGATGAGCGAGGACTGGATCGGCAGATTGGGAATGACGCCGTATTCCTGCTCCATCAGCTTATCCTCGGCGTAAGAGGTGAAGCCTTCGTCCAGCCAGGCTTCCTCGAACTCGTTGCTGGCGATCATCCCGTAGAAGTACTGGTGGCCGATTTCGTGGAGGACGGTCCGCTCGAGGTCGTAGCCCGGGGAGTCGTCCTTAGCCCCGAAGGCCGTAATCAGCGTCGGATACTCCATGCCGCCGGCCCCGTTACCCGCTTCGGGCGGAACGACGATGGACAGGGTGGAGTACGGATACTTCCCGTACCATTTGCTGAAATATTTTAGCGCGGCCTTGGCGGCGTAGAAATAGCGCTCCTTCAAATCCTTGTGGGCGGGATCGAGATACAGCTTGATCCGGACCCCGGGCACCTCCGCTGAAGCGAAGGGCTCCTCGGCGACGATAAAGTCGGGGGATGCGGCCCAGGCAAAGTCATGTACGTCGTCGGCGTAGAACTGATAGATCTTCTCGCCGTTCTTGATCTGTGAGTTCTGTACCGGGAAACCGGTTGCGGCCACCGTGTAGGTCTTTGGCACGTGAATGCGGACGCTGTAAATGCCGAAATCGGAGTAAAATTCCGAATTTCCATGGTACTGGTGCAGGTCCCAGCCCTCGCTCGTCCGGCCGCGCATTCCGACGGGCTCGTAGACGGCGATTTTGGGGAACCACTGCCCGGCCATGACAAAGTTGCCGGCGGTCCCCATTCGGGCGAAGATTTTGGGCAGTTGGACTTCGAATTGCATGGTCAGCGTGATGCTTTCGCCTGGTTTCACCGGTCGCGGCAGACGCACTTTGATTAAGGTCTTGTCCTTCGTATTGCCGTCATCCGGCTGCACGTATTGAATCCGATGCATCAGCGACAGACCGTCGGCCGTCTTCATCGCAGTCAGTGTCATGGACCCAAAGCCGTCCGCGGGCATCGTGTCATTGCGCAGCTTTCCGCCCGATTCCTTCATAAACGTCGTGTCCATGGAAGAGAAGGCGTTCGGATAGAGGTGAAAATACAGCTCGTTTACCGTTTTTTTGCCGGGATGGGTCCAGGTCAGGGTCTGGGTTCCTTTAATTACCCGGCTGTCCGGATCAAGGGTCGTATCGATGTGATATTCCACCACCCGCTTGCTGAGCACCTCCGCGGTCGGCTGCTGGACGCTCTCCATCTGTGACGGAGGCTTATAAGCCGCTGGAGGCTTGGCCTTATCCGGAGCGTAGGAAGGCATGGACTCGGGCGAATCCTTAAAGACGAACCACAGTGTTCCCGTAATCAGGAGTACAAGAACGAGAAAGGATAAAAAGACGAGTTTGGCGCGTGCTGGGGCCATATACGAATACCTCCCGTTGACAAGCATCTAAGGCATGTATATGTTGGCTTTCCAGCGATTATTAGTTAAAATAAAATTAAGTTGGACGGGTATCCAAAAATAGCGGAGGCGCAGAGCAGCGTTTCTGTTTTCAAATAGGAGGAACATCGGAAATGGACAACAAGGAACAGGTAGGCAAGAAGCCCATCGCACTGAACATCGTCAGCGGCAAGAGCAAGCACAAGATGGGCTTTGGGGCAGGCTCCATCGATCTGAACAACATTTCTCCGGTCATTATCGACCGCGGCGAAGCCGTCATCGATATCGGAGCGATGCATGCCAAGAGCAAGCCGGAGCGCCGCATTCGCTTTACGCCGAACCGGGAGGAAGTCCCGAACGGACGCCAGGTGTGGATTGTATGGGTCGCGGTGGACCGGAACGAGGATGGACAATTCTACGGCGGTGCCACGGCCAGCGAGATGTGGATCGATGAAGAAGAGAGACGGGGCTGGAAAATCCTTGCCGATCACGTAAACCGGATGGATGCCGCGCTGAAGCGGAAATTTATGCTGGACGAATTGGGGCCGGAAGAAAAGACGCTGCTGAAAAACCTGCTCGTATCGCATAATGAACAGTGGTGGGAAGACTCGCCGGATGAGCTGAAGAAGGCGCTGGAGGTATAGCGTAAATCGCGGGCTCTCCTTGTCATAAGAACAAAAGGACCTGTTTCCTGCTGACGGATGTATCGTATCTGTCGGCAAGGCAGGTCCTTTTTTGCATGGCATGAAGGGACAGGGACATCGTATACAGCACGGAATTAACCCCTTAGCGAAAAAGGTAGCGGCTCAGTGGCTTTGACCGAAACATACGGATGGCCGTCAATATAAAACCGCCACGGCTTGAGGGCGTACTCCTCCGCGTAATCAATATTGATCCGTGGAGACTGGACGATCGGGAGCCCATCGGTCCGGTCGCCGGACTCTAGCCGCAGCGGGCTGTCCGTATGACGGAGCGCGCAGCCGTTCAGGCTGCGGTCAATCCGCAGGGCGCGGCACAGCTTGCCGGGGCCGTTGCACAGGTTGGCGGCTTTGCCGGAGACGCTGCCCCGGTACCGCCGCATCAGCTCGGCATCATACTCGCTCAGCGGCTCCACCGCCCGGATGAGCACGGCCTGCGGGTCGTCCGCCTCACCGACGACAACGTTGACGCAGTGGTACATGCCGTAGATCAAATACACGTAGGCCAAGCCCCCGGCGGCAAACATCGTCTCGGTCCGGGCGGTGCGCCGGTTGCCGTAGGCATGGCTCCCTTTGTCTTCGGCGCCGCCGTAGCTCTCGGTCTCCACGATCCGGCAGCGGATCTCGCCGTCCTCGGTCTCCCGGACCAGCGTCTGACCGAGCAGGCGGGGCGCGGCCTCCAGTGCGGTCATGGATAGAAGCGAAGGGGAGATGAGCTGACCGCCTTCGTTATCCGGGTTCATCATCAGGATCACCTCGTCGGGTTAGTTCATTCTATATATAACCGGAATTCAGGGCGGAAGGCAAAGAGTAATCCTGCTAAGCAGAGCTTGGCTCCTTGCTCCGGTATACTCGGGCTCCTTGGGAGCGGGGCAAAGCGATGCATTTCGGAAGAAAGAAAAGAGGGAGCGGCTCAACCGGCTCCCTCTTTTGTATTGTTATCGGGCGGCACCAAGCCTACTCAGCCCCGTACCTTTGTAGAACGCTGCGTTTAGTCGGTGAGCCACCGCTTAAAGTCGGACCACCAGGAGTGTTCCTCGGCTTTGTTTTTCACGTCGGGCTGTTCCTTCTCCCCGCCGTGAAGCGAGCAGTATTCGGTCGGTTCGGTACCGACGATGAATACCTCGAGCTTCTTGTGGGGACAGTCGGCCGTGGCGAGCTTGCCGGATTCTTCATCAATGTAGACGCTGACGACGCCGCTCGGAATCGTGAAAATTTTGGGCGGTACGTTCTCCAGCGCCTTCTCGGTATACTGGGCAAAAATGGGCGCTGCCCGGTGGGCGTCCGTCGTCGCGATCGTCTTGCCCTTGTCAAAACCGACCCAAACAGCCGTCGCAAGCTCCGGCGTATACCCGACCAGCCAAGCGTCGGTATCGGTCGTTCCGGTCTTGCCGGCCACGGGACGCTTCATGATGGAGGATACCCGGTTACCGGTCCCGCCGGATTCAAATACGCTCTCCATCAAGTGCGTCAGCACGTAAGCCGCCGCCGGATCGACGACCTGCTCGCCCGCGGGCTTGGGGGCTTCGTAGATCACCTCGCCGGCGGCATCGGTAATCTTCAGCACGGCGACCGGCGGGATCCGCTTACCATTGTTGCTGATAACCGCAAAAGCGGAGGCCATTTCGAACGGGCTGATGGGCGAAGTCCCAAGCGCCAAAGAGGGGACGGACTCAAGCGGGCTGACGATGCCGAGCTTGCGCGCCGTGGCGATCACGTTATCCGCCCCGATCTTCAGCATCGTATTGACCGCATAGATGTTGTCCGAGGCCGCGATGGCCTGCTCCATGTTAATCTCGCCCAAATATTTGTCTCCATAATTGCTGGGCTGATATGTTTTCCGGTTGTTGTCGTAGTGAAACAGGGTCGGTTCGCTGTTAAACGTCGTGAGACCCGTCATCGTCTTAGAAGACAAAGCCGTTAAATACATAATCGGCTTGAAGGAGGAGCCGGGCTGGCGCGTCTTGGCCAGCGCATGGTTGTACTGGCTCTCCTTGTAGTTCTTGCCGCCGACCATCGCTTTGACATAGCCGCTTCGCGGGTCGATCGACACGAGGGCGGTCTCCAAATCGCTGGCCGAGTCCATTCCTTTGCCCACGGCCTCTTCAGCCGCGGCCTGGGCATGCGGGTCCAGGGTCGTATAAATGTTGAGACCGCCGTGATCGAGCATGTCCTCGCTGATGCCGAGCTGGCTGGTCACCAAATTTTTTACATAATCCCGAAAATACGGCGCCGTCAGGTTGGATTTCTGCTGTCCCTGCGGTTTGATCGCCAGCTTCTCGGCTGCGGCCTGGTCCGCCTCCTTCTGGGTAATATCGCCGGTGGCCACCATGGTGCCCAGGACGATCTTCTGCCGCTTCTTGGCGTTATCCAAATGGGTGTAGGGCGAGTAATAGGTCGGCCCCTTGGGAATCCCGGCCAGCATGGCGCTTTCCGCCAGATCCAGCTCCTTGGCCGGCTTGCCGAAATACATCAGGGAGGCTGCTTCGATGCCGTAAGCGCCGTGACCATAGTAAATTTCGTTCAAATACATTTGAAGGATTTCATCCTTGGTATACTTCATCTCCAGCTGAGCGGTGTACATGGCTTCCTTGATTTTGCGGGACCATGTTTTTTCATGGGATAAATATAGATTGCGGGCAAGCTGCTGCGTCAGGGTGCTTGCGCCCTGAACCCGGGCCATATGCTCCAGGTTGACGAGTGCCGCGCGTCCCATGCCCTCCAGGTCAAACCCAAAATGGTCGTAGAACTTGCGGTCCTCTACCGACAGGGTTGCCTTCACGAGCAGCGGTGAAATTTGATTGAGCTTGATGGGTTCGTAGCTGCGCCCGCTGGCCGAAAACGTGGCGATAATGTCGCCTTGACTGTCCAGAAGGCGGGAATTACGGTCCGTATCGGCAAGCGGAAGGTTTTTTTGATACAGCCAGCCGAGCAGAACGCCTCCCGCGATCAAGAGGAGGATGACCATGCCGATGAAGAGCCTGAGCATCAACAAGAACCGGTTTTTCCGTTTGGGCCGCCGTGTGAATAGTTTCGCCATGTACTGTAGCCCCTTTCCTTACAAAAAGAATGGCATTTATCATTTTTCAGCGGAGCTGAATAATTCTATTTTTCGTAAGAGAAACTTCCGCCAAAGCGTGGTCAGTCTGCTATGAAAGAACGTCGAGGACATTTTCTCCTACTTTCATTATGGGAAATGCAGGCAGCAGATATTCACGCCGGGCCCGGGATCCCCGGGAAAAGCGTTCGGCCTCCCGGTCATGCAGGGCGAGGGGGGCATACAGGCCGCCGGAGGAATAAAAAGCCCGTGCTGAAGCGGCCTTAGCCAGGGGGAGAAGCGCAAGGAAAGTGTTTCTTTACACGAATTTCTTCTATCGCGTATAATTCAAAGGATGTGTTTATACATCGGCAGTTTGGTACAATAAAGAAGATGTACGCGCTACTCGAGAACATGCGGCAGGGATGATCCATCCCTCCTTTATCCTGGGAAAGAAAGAAGGTAATGACGATGGAATTGTGGTTCACGGAGAAACAGACGCCCGCATTCGGTATTACTGCCAAAATCAAACAAACGTACGTAAATGAAAAAACCGATTTTCAGGATCTGGCCATGGTAGAGACTGAAGAGTTTGGAAATATGCTGCTGCTTGACGGAATGGTCATGACGACCGAGAAGGATGAATTCGTATACCATGAAATGGTGGCGCACCCGGTGCTGAATACGCATCCGAATCCGAAGCACGTTCTCGTCGTAGGCGGCGGAGACGGCGGCGTGATCCGCGAAATCATCAAGCATTCGAAAGTGGAAAAAGCCGTGCTCGTCGACATCGACGGCAAAGTCATCGAGTACTCGAAGAAATACCTGCCGTCCATCGCGGGCAAACTGGAAGACCCGAAGGTGGAGGTGCTGGTGAACGACGGTTTCATGCACATTCATGAGCACAAAAACGAATACGACGTCATTATGGTTGACTCCACGGAGCCTGTGGGCCCGGCTGCGCCTTTGTTTGAACGCGGCTTCTACCAAGGCATCTATGAAGCGCTGAAGGATGACGGCATTTTCGTGGCGCAAACGGACAACCCTTGGTTCAAGGCCGACTTGATCCAGAAGGTGAACAAGGATGTGAAGGAAATTTTCCCGATCGTGCGCGTTTATGCGGCGAACATCCCGACATATCCTAGCGGCTTATGGACATTTACGATGGGCAGCAAAAAATACGATCCGCTCGAGGTGGACGAGTCGCAAATTCCGGAGATGGACACGAAGTACTACACGCCTCGCCTGCACAAGGCGGCTTTCGTATTGCCTAAATTTGTGGAAGATCTGACGAAATAGGGGGAAGCAACATCATGAAACTAGACCAAGCTTATTCGGGCAACGTATTTATTTGCAGCTCGGACGATTACGAAAATTCCAAGGCGGTCATTTACGGCATGCCGATGGACTACACGGTCAGCTTCCGTCCGGGATCCCGGTTCGGTCCGGCGCACATCCGTCAGGCTTCCGTGGGTCTGGAGGAATACAGCCCTTACTTGGATAAAAGCATTCTGGATCTCAAATACTTCGACGCCGGCGATCTTCTGCTGCCGTTCGGCAATGCAGGACGCAGTCTCGAAGTTATCGGCGAGTACGTGGGGAAACTGCTCAGTGACGATAAATTTCCAATCGGGCTCGGCGGTGAGCACCTGGTGACCTGGCCGGTCATCCAGCAAATGTACGCGAAGTATCCGGATCTGATCCTGATCCATATCGACGCGCATGCCGACCTTCGCGAACAGTACGAGGGCGAGCCGCTGTCACACTCGACGCCGGTCCGCAAAGCGGCCGGGCTGATGGGCGGCAAGAACATCTACCAATTTGGCATCCGCTCCGGTTCGCGCGAGGAGTTCCAGTACGCCCGTGAGAACATCAACTTCTATCCGTTCGACGTGGCGGCTCCTCTTCGGGAAGCCCTGCCGCAAATGGGCAATCGTCCCGTATACGTTACGATCGACATCGACGTGCTCGATCCGTCGGCGGCGCCGGGAACGGGAACCGCGGAAGCGGGCGGCATCACCTCCAAGGAATTGCTGGAGGCGGTGCACCTGATCGCCAATTCCGAAGTTAACGTGGTGGGCTGCGACTTGGTGGAAGTGGCGCCCGTCTATGATCATTCGGAGCAGACCCAGATCGTGGCGGCAAAGCTGATTCGCGAGATGCTGCTCGGATTTGTAAAATAATCGAACGCAAAGAAGCACCCGCTAATAACCGGGTGCTTCTTTTTTATGCCTTCGGACGAAGGCGTAATCCGAATTCCTTCTAGGGGGAAGCTGCAAGTTAGTCCAAGCTCTTGCTCAGCTTGACGATCTGGTTCCAGCCGTCGTCGATGCTGATTTTTCCGAACATGATTGACTGTGTGATGTTGTCGTATTCCTTCGTGAAATTGGCCCAGCCGCCCTTGTTGCCTGGACCCGGGTCGAACGCGGCCCCGTCTTTGGACACTTCGTTGATCAGGCCCAAGGCGTTTTTGTCGACATCGGTGAACTTAGGCTCGAGTGCATCGGCGACGGTCTTGTTAACCGGGATTCCGCGGGAAGTGCCGAGGATATCGCCGGCTTCCTGGCTGTTGACGAACCAATCGATAAATTTCTTCGCTTCCTCTTTGTATTGGCTGTTGGGGCTGACGCTCCAATACATGGAGGCTTTCAGCCATCCGCCCGCCTGTGTCCCCCGAGGCTGGGTCGTCAGCGCCATAACGCCCGGTTTCAGGGCGTCCGTTCCGCCGAATTCCGCGGCATGCGCGCCCCGGAGCAGAATTTTCTCCTGAATGAGCAGATCCATCTGCGCGTCCTGCGATTTATCCGACACCGTCACATCCGGCGGGGGCACGAGATGGTCCTTGCGCAGCTGAGCCCATTTGTTCATCCAATCTTTCCAGGTGGCTTCGTCATAGTGGAACTTTCCGTCTTTGCTCATCGAGAAGCCTTTGCCCATGCTCAATTGATAGGTCATGTAGGATGCGCTGTCTGCCGTCAAATCCCGGGTCAGGTATTGGTCTTTGGCCAATTTCGGCTTCAGGTCGCGTGCCATGGCGAAAAACTCATCCCATGTCTTGGGAGGCTGAACCCCGAGGCTGTCCATGATCGTCTTGTTGTATACCATACCCCAGGCGTTGTTGCCGAGAGGCATCGCGTACAGCTTGCCTTGATAGGTGCCTGTTTCGAGCAAGGCCTTGTCGATGTTATCCGTTGGAATGGACGAGAGATCCTCCAATCGGCCGCTGGAGGCCCAGTCGTTGAACCAGGCGGCATCCATTTGGAAAATATCCGGCGTGTTTTTACCTGCGGACTGGGTCGAGAGCTTGTCTTGGTATCCGTCGAACGACTGGTATTCCGGCTCGAACGTGATACCCGGATTGTTTTTGGAGTATAAATCAAGCGCTTTCAAAGTTGCATCGTGACGGGCCTGCGAGCCCCACCACATGATCCGCAGCGTGATGGACTTGCCGTTTCCGGTGCCCGCAGCTCCGGTTTCTTCCTTCTTGACCCCGCTGCAGGCGGACAGAACGAGGGACAGCATAAGGACGGCCGCAGTGCCTGCGGCAAGACGTTGCCATGATTTTCTCATCGATTGAACCTCCCTTAAGTAACAGATCTCCTTCTTGCTCTAAGGTACCAAGCCTAGGGACACCCGCGTAGCAGACAATGTAACAAATCATTTCAGTATTTTACGAATATCGGTGAACCGCCGGCATGAGGCTGCATTACGCCCGGTAGAACTCGGTCGGACTGCGGCCGGTATGCTTTTTGAACAGCGTAGTAAAGTACGGAACGTTGCGGTATCCGACCCGCTCGGCAATTTCGGCGATGAGCAGCTTCTTCTCCAGGACCATGCTCTTGGCCTTTTCCATCCGGACCCGGGTTAAATAATCGCCGAACGTCTCGCCGGTAAACTGGCGGAACAGGGTGCTCAAATAATTTTTGGATATATAGACCTGATCGGCGACATCCTGGAGATGGATATTTTCGGCGTAATGCTCGTGAATGTACTGAATGATAAAATCCACCGTTTCCTTATGCTTCAGGTTCTCATTGGGGGTAAACCGGCGGCAGATCCGCTTCACTTTCTCCGCCACCCATGCTTTCCATTGCTCCGCGTTCTCCATCAATCCCAGCTCCTTGGACAGCTCCGCTGGAGGCAGCTCGTCGTCAAGCTTGAGGCCGGAATCGTACAGCGTGAAGGAGAGGATGGCAAACAGCTGTGTTCCGAGGGCTGCCAGCTCGCCGGGGGAGAGCTGTGCCACGCCGCTGTCGCTGCTTGCGAAATCCTCCAGCGCCAGCAGGGCCCGCGGCTCATCGAAGGTCCGAACTGCATCCGCCATTTCCTGAAAAAATCGGACCGGCCGCACATTGCGCGCTGCCGGGTGCCGGAAACCGCCTTCGGTGTAGACGTAGACGCAGGGATGGTTTGCATCCGGCTCGCGCCGCTCGGCCAACGCCTGAAAGGCCTCTTCCGTGGAATCCGCAATAGCCGTCCAATCATCTTTCCGGAGGCCCGCCCCGATACGCAGCTTGACCTGAAGGTAACGGTCCACCGTCTCAATGATGCGCCCGGCCAATGCCAGCACCTCGGAGCGAAACGCTTCTGCGGGCCAGGAGAGGGGCTTATACAGCAGCAGGGTCATATGATGACTATGCAGCTCTAGAAAGTAGCTCCTCAGCCCGTCCTGCCTGGCCAGCTCCTCGACCGTATTACCGACGGCAAAGCGGAACAGGTGCCAGTCCCGGGCCGAGATGCCCTCGGTCCGGCCCTGCCGCTTGATTTCCAGAGCCAGCATCATGAACTGGGCGCCTTTCCAGCCAAGCCGGTCCAGCATCCGGTACGGCCCGGTCAGCGGGGAAAAGGTCCCGCCCGTCAGGGCCGATTTCACCCATTCCCGCTCCAGGTAAGGCTCGTACTGCATCAGCCGGTCCTGAAGCTCCTGTTCGCGGTGCTCTGCCGCTCTTTTCTCCGACAATTCGGCGATTACGCGCTGCAGTACCTCGCGGATGGTTGCCGGTGAGGCCGGTTTGGGCAAATAATCGTCGACCTGCAGCCGCAGTGCTTTACGGGCATAATCAAAGTCCGAATATCCACTTAAGATGATGATTTTGCCGTCAAACTGCTGCTTGCGAAGCTGTTCGATCATCTCCAGCCCGTTCATGACCGGCATATAGATGTCCGTAATGACGATGTCCGGTTTGGCAGTTCTGATCAGCCGGAGCCCCTCTTCACCGTCCATGGCCTCCCCGATGGGACGGATGCCGAGCTGCTCCCAGGGAATGAGCCGCGACATCCCCCCGAGCACCTGCCGGTCGTCATCCACGATTGCGAGCGTCCACATCACTTCGTCCTCCTTCCAAATCCAGCTGCTGCGTCAGCTTCGGAAGATAAATTTCCGCCTCGGTTCCTGATCCGTCGGTGCGGTTCCGTAGTGATACGCCGAAGGGCGGACCGAAAAATACTTGAATGCGCTCGGTTACATTACGGATGCCATATCCGCCTGCCGGATGGCGCCGCCGGGTCTTCCAGTCATCCCGGAGGCCGACGCCGTCATCCCGGATCCGGATCCGGATGCCACGGTCCTCGTGTGCGGCATACAGGACGACTCGGCCATGGCAGCGTCCATGGAAGCCGTGCACGATAGCGTTTTCCACGAAGGGCTGCAGGGTCAGCTTCGGAATCAGCAGCTGGCGCAGATCCTCCGGACAGTCGATCTCCCATTCCAAGCCCTTGCCCCTTTTGAACTGCTGAATTTTTAAATAGCATTCGACGTGAAGCAGCTCATCCTGCATCGGGATCATGGATTCGCCGCCTGACAACCCGATTCGGAACATTTGCCCCATCAGTTCAAGCACCCGGCTGATCTCCTCCTGGCCGGCCTCCAGCGCCATCCAATTTAGCTGATCCAAAGTGTTGTAGAGAAAATGGGGGTTGATCATCGCCTGCAGCGCCTTGATTTCCGCCTCGCGCTGCGCTTTGTACTGCTGCTCCAGCGATTGGTACAGCGTCTCGATCCGTTCGGTCAGCTTGCGGTAGCCGCTGAAGAGACTGCCAAATTCGTTGCGGTATTCCGTAGGCAGCGGCAGCCCCGGCTTTCCGGGATTGAATGCCTGCATCAGCTGAACCAGCTTCCGGATCGGCACCGTGAAATTCCTCGAAAGGAACAGCGTGAAGAACACCGACAGCAGGATGGCGGCCGCTCCGATTGCAGCCATGGTCCATGCCAGGCGGACACTTCCGCCAGTGATGTCCTTCCATGGCGTAAGCTCGACCAGCATCCAGCTGCCGGGGGCCGTACGGGACCAGACGGTCAGCATATTCTTCTCCGGAAGCGAGCCTGCCGCTTGCAGCAGCTGATGCGCATGACCGGCATCTCCGCTGACCTCCTTCAGAATGGCATCGATTTCTCCGGGAGGCGGAGCGATCCGGGTGTGCATGATCATCCGACCGCCGGAGTCGAGCAGCAGCCGGCTGGCCGAGGAATTGTCCTCGGTCAGGATATCCTGCAGAAATTTGACGCGGACATTGATGATCAGAATTCCCCGGTTGACCCCGTCCAGCGTCGTGATTTTACGGATAAAGCTGATGACCTGCTGCTTCCCCTGGGGCGAGCCGACCTCGCGCTGTCCGATCCAGACGAAGTCGGCTTTGTCGACGGCCGGATACCAGCTTTCCCGGCTGGCGTAAGCGAGCGGAAGGTACTGAATGTTGGCGTTGGGGTCGACTTGCAGCGGTTCGCTCATATAAATCTGAAAGGAGAACATCGAGCGGGAGCTGTTCAGCATCGGCGCCAGATAATCCCGGTTCAGTTCGTCCCTGGCCGTTTTGCGGGCATAATAATCTCCTTTCATCGTCAAATAATTGACCAGCGGGGAGTTGATGGCCACAGCGAGCGAGGTCTGCTCCACGGCGCTCATCTGGTCGGTGAGCTGCTTGTTCAGCTGCTGCAGCACCGCCTGCTGATACATGGAGGCGCTGTCCGCCTGCTCATTGGCGGAAAACCGGTAGCTGACGATCATCATGATGGTGATCAGGACCGCGATAAAAGCGGCAAAGCTGAAGAAAAACACATAATCGATACGGAACATGCGAAACGGATTCATGGCTTTTCCCCTCCTCTTGGGTGCGGCGAGGCCATAGCGTTAACGCGCTGCTAACCCAAAGCGGCCGTCCAGGGCGCGCCGGGAGAGAGGCTTACGTTCACGATACGGTCCGGAAGAAAAGCATGGAATGAGCGAGTACCCCGTGGTTTTCGTTTATTGCGCTCCAGGATGACTAGCCTTTCAGCCCTGACGTTGCGATGCCCTCGACGAAATGCTTTTGCGCCAGGAAGAAGATCACGACCGGCGGCAGCACGGAGAGCAGGGACACGGCGAGCAGCTGACCCCACGGCACGGCCGACTGGGAATCGATGAACATTCGGAGCGCCAGCGGGACGGTATATTTGTCCACGGTATTCAGATAAATCAGCGGACCGAAGTAATCGTCCCAGCCCCAAATAAATGAGAAAATCATGACCGTAATCAGCGCCGGCAGGGTCAGCGGCATCACGATGCGCAGGTAGATGCCAAACCAGGTGCAGCCGTCGATTTTCGCCGACTCGTCAAGCTCCCGCGGAATGCCCCGGATAAATTGGACGATCAGGAAAATAAAGAAGGCTCCGCCCATGGCCGACGGGACGATCAAAGGCAGATACGTATTGATCCAATCGAAAGAATGGAACATCGTATACTGCGGGATGAGCGTGACCTGGCCCGGCAGCATCAGGGTCATCATCAGGATGGAAAACCACAGCCCTTTCAGCGGAAAGGTCAGCCTGGCGAACCCGAAGGCCACCAAGCTGGCCGAGATGACGTGCAGGACCGTGGTCGCCACGTTCAGCTTGAGGCTGTTCATGAAGAAGCGTGTAAACGTATACTTGGGCAGCGCGTTCCAGCCTTCCGTATAATTCTGCCACAGCCATACTTTGGGGAACAGGGAGGGCAGGCTGATCTCGGCTGTCGATTTGAAAGAGGCGCCGATCCACCAGAGCACGGGGTAGAACATCACAAAGCAGAACACGATCATCAGAATATGAACCAGCCAGTTTTGTTTTTTCAGAACGCCTGTCATTTGCGACCCTCCGTTTCCGTTTCGTAGAACACCCAATATTTGGACGCAATAAAATTAATCGCTGTGGCGATGCCGATAATGACCAGCAGGATCCAGGCCAGTGCCGAGGCGTAGCCCATCTGCAGCGAACCGAAGGCTTTGTTGTACAGGAACAGGGCAAACATTTCGGTCGAATTGACCGGCCCCCCGTTGGTAACGACAAACGCCGAGGTGAACATCTGGAACGCGTTGATGATCCCCATGATCAGGTTGAACAGAATGACGGGCGACAGCATGGGCAGCGTAATCCGGACGAATTTGCGAAAAGGTGTGGCCCCGTCCACAGAGGCTGCTTCGTAGAGCTCCCCGGGAACCTGCTTAAGACCAGCCAGGAAAATAATCATCGACGAGCCGAACTGCCACGCCGTCAGCAGCACCAAGGTTCCGAGGGCGGTGGAGGGCGTTCCGATCCAGTTCTTCGGGGCGATGCCGACCATAATCGCAAGCTGGTTGATAAATCCGTTGAGGCCGAAAATGTTGCGCCACAGCACGGCTACCGCCAAGCTTCCGCCGATCAGGGACGGAAGATATATAATCGTCCGGTAGAAAGAAATTCCCCGGATATTCCGGTTGAGCAGCATGGCGACCAGCAGCGCTGCCAGCAGCTTCAGGGGAACCGAAGTAATGACGTACAGGAAGGTCACCTTCAGTGAATTAAAGAAGAGACGGTCCTGCGAAATATCCTGATAATTTTTGAGCCCGATCCAGCGGGCTGGTTCCAGCAGGGAAAACTCGGTGAAAGATAAATAGAAGGACTGAATAATGGGCCACAGCTGCAAAATGAGAAAGCCCAGCAGCCAGGGAGCGATGAACAGGTAGCCGGCCAGCGGGGCGTTCCAGCGTCCTTTCCACGTTTTGGCAACCGTTTTCATGTTTTTGCCCGGCGGGGCCTTGTCCGCCGCAGGTATCGTTTGTGCATTCAAAATCAATCACCTCACGCCTTTTAGTAGCTCCCATTGTATCCTGCTCTGAACCATGCCTGTAGGCGAAGGATGCACAAATTCTTTCACTATTGAATGGTGTTTGCTCCTGTTTGGCTTGCTTCGCTCTCTTGTTTTGCGCTGTGCGCAAAGCCAAAGTCGCTTACCTATCCAAACACTCGCATGCTACTTCTGGAATCAGGAAGAGGACGTTTTTTTGCGAGTGGCAGGTCACCAAAGAGGGTAATGTAATCGATATGGAGGTGTCGTTATGATCATGAAAAAGCTGCTTAGAAGATCTTCCTTGGCTGCCGCTGCACTTATGCTGATAATGCCGGCGGGCTGGGGGTTATCGTCAGCGCGGACTTCGGCTGCTGCCTCAGCAGCTGTTCCCTGCGGAAGCGGCGATCACGGCTTGCTTCAGCAGGAGCAGAAACAGCACATGGGCGAAGGCGCGGATCCGCTTCATTTTACCGACATTCAGTTTCTGAACGGGTCGACGGGCCGGGCGGCAGGAACCGGGTTTATGATCGGCACATCGGATGCGGGGTGCCACTGGCAGGAAATTTACACGGGGAAATGGAATTTTGCCCAGATTCAATTTACGGACAATGTGAACGGATGGGCCATCGCCACCCTTCCTTCCCACCAGACCACGCATCTGCTCAAGACGGTGGACGGCGGATCGCATTGGAAAGAGGTGTATACGGCCAATCTGCCGTTTAACCGGCTGGAGGCGCTTAGTAAGAACACGTTGCACGGCTATACGCAAAACGGCGCCTACCGGACCGATAACGGCGGGAACAGCTGGGTGAAAATCCCTACGCCGGCCAATACGAGATATGCGGCGTTTCAGGATAAGAACAACGGGTATGTCCTAGTCGTGGTTCCCGGCTCGGGCTATAAAGTGCTGGGCACGGCCGACGGCGGGCACAGCTGGAGCACGAAGCTGAATGTGAAGTATGACTCCCCGTATCCTGCGGGCGGACAAATATACAGCAGGGACCATCAGGTCTGGGCGCTGTTCTATGGCGGCTCGGGCATGTCCCAGGTATCCTACTCGCTGTATGGCAGCACGGACCAAGGCGCACATTGGAAGCGCGTCATCGCCCAGTCCACGGCCGGCGGAGGTCCAGCTCCCGGCAGCGGGGCGGCTGTCGTCAATCAGGGACCGGCCCAGCCAGGCGGACACCCTGGCAACATGCAGCTGATCGGTCGGGAAACGGCCTTTCTATCCGGCGGATCTCCGGCGGGCGGTATGGTGTCTGTCGGCGTGACTTATAATGGAGGAAAAACGTGGAAGAACGTAAAGCCCTCCATTAATGGTTACGATTCGCGGATCTCCTTTACGGACGGCAAGACAGGTTGGCTTGTGGTGACCAGCGCCACCAAGTCATCGATTTATGCGACCCATGACGGCGGTGCCAGCTGGAACCGGAAGTTCGCTTTTAAGGAAGCGTTGAATCCTTAAACGGAGCGTCACTGGACGAATGAAGTTACAGATCACGATCAAAAGGGCGGGACTGCCGGTTATCACTGGCGGTTCCGTCTTTTTTCGATAACGGCGAGGGTTTCCCGGAATACGAATTCCCGGCGCTGTGAAAGCTGTACAGTAGCGGCAGTCCGTGACAGGCACGGTTTGTATTGAATTGATACAGCGAACTGGATATAGTAGTACAATAGGAAAGAATAGATTGGAGTATTGCGTAATGCCAGATGCCAGAAAGGCGACCGTCCGTCTGCGCAGCCGTCATGACGGCCAGGAGGTCAACCAGGAGATGACAGCGCAGGTATTTGCCCGCGGACAAGCTCTTTATGTGATGTACGAGGAGCCGGAAGCGGATTTGCAGGGGCGGAAGACCAAAACGACAGTAAAAATAGGCGCAAACAGCCTGAAAATGATCCGGCACGGCGCCGTGGAATCGGAGCAGTCTTTTCAAGAGGGGCAGCGGCTTCCAGGCTTTTACCGTTCGCCATATACGTCCTTTAACCTATCGACGGATACGCGTTCCCTTAAGATGGACCTGAACGGAATGACAGGGGAAATCAGCTGGGCGTACGATCTGTATGTATACGAGGAATGCACAGGGCATTTCACCATCAGCTTTTTTATACAGGAGGATAATCAATCATGACACTTAATCCACTCGAACAGATTCATCAGCTGGTTTTGGAGGCGGTCAAGGACGCTGTTGTCGCCGCCGGACTGGTTGACCGTGAAGAGCTCCCCAGCATTACGCTTGAGGTGCCAAAAGATAAATCTCACGGGGACCTTGCCACCAACGCTGCCATGCAGCTGACCCGAATTGCCAAGAAAAACCCGCGCCAGATCGCCGAAGCGATCCTGGAGCATATCGATGTGAAGAAAGCGTCCATCGAGAAGGCCGAAATCGCCGGTCCGGGCTTCATTAACTTTACGCTGAACAAAAGCTATCTGTACCCCGTGATCGAGCAGGTCTACGCGCAGGGCGAAGACTATGGACGCGTGCAGCTTGGCCAAGGGCAGCGCGTGCAGGTCGAGTTCGTCAGCGCCAATCCGACCGGCAGCCTGCACCTGGGACATGCCCGGGGAGCCGCTGTGGGCGACGCCCTGTGCAACATTTTGGACTTTGCCGGGTATGAAGTAACCCGCGAATACTATATCAACGATGCGGGCAACCAGGTCGAAAACCTGTGCAAATCGATCGAAGCCCGGTATCTCCAGGCGCTCGGACAAGATGCGGAAATGCCTGAGGACGGATACCACGGCGAGGATATCAAGGGGTTTGCCAAGGAACTGGTCGCCGAGAAAGGCGATTCCCTGCTGTCCATGGATCCGGGCGAGCGGACGGCGTTCTTCCGTTCGTATGGCCTGGAGAAAGAGCTTGGCAAAATCAAACGCGATTTAGCGCGCTTCCGGGTACATTTTGACGAATGGTTCAGTGAGACTTCCCTGTACGAGAAGGGTCTTGTTGAAGCATCCTTGAACGAGCTGAAAGCCAAAGGCCAGGTATATGAGCTGGATGGCGCCACCTGGCTGCGGACGACCGAATACGGGGACGACAAGGACCGTGTATTGGTGAAGAACGACGGCACCTATACGTACCTGACTCCGGATATCGCGTATCACCGGGACAAATACAACCGCGGCTATGACCGCATGATCAATATTTGGGGAGCCGACCACCACGGCTATATCCCGCGGATGAAAGCAGCCATGGAGGCTATTGGTAACGATCCCGACAAATTGACCGTGCTCATCGCGCAGATGGTCAGCCTGTTCCAGAACGGGGAGAAGGTCAAGATGTCCAAGCGTACGGGGAAAGCCGTAACGATGGAGGACCTGATGGAAGAGGTCGGCATCGACGCCATCCGCTACTTCTTCACGATGCGCAGCATGGACTCCCATCTCGATTTCGACATGGATTTGGCCATTTCGACGTCTAACGAAAATCCGGTATTTTATGTTCAGTATGCGCATGCGCGGATTTGCAGCATTTACCGTCAGGCGGAAGAGCAGGGGGTTGCGCTGCTCCCGCTGTCTGAAGTGGACCTCACGGTCTTGAACACGGAGCATGAGTATGACCTTCTCCGCAAAATCGGCGAGCTGCCGGAGGAAATCGCCACTGCTGCAGCGGGCTACGCGCCGCACCGGATGATCCGCTACGTATATGACTTGGCTTCGCTGTTCCACAGCTACTATAAGGCGCAGCGCGTTATCACCGAGGATGCCGCTCAAACGCAGGCGCGCTTTGCCCTGCTTGGCGCCGTGCGGACCGTTATCGCCAACGTGCTGAGAATCGTGGGCGTATCTGCTCCGGAGAAGATGTAATTCCTTTTTTTGAATACGCCAAACATATAAAAGGCCGTCTCCGGTTATTGCCGGAGGCGGCCTTTTTCAACAAATGCTAAATATTGTGGTTGTTTGGCATGAAGAACGCGGGCAGAAGCTCCGTTTGTCCTGAGCGGCACTGCCGCTATCGTTTAGCTTGGATTGTTTTTGCGTTTGATGCCTTCGCGCAGCAGCCGGTAGGCATTGATCTCACCGGTATGCACGACGCGGGATTGCCCTTTTCTCGGGCGCAGCGGTGTGGCGGTTGCGACGAGGAGCTCCTTGATTTCGGCCGGCGACAGGTCGGGATTTTGGGCAAGCAGCAGCGCGATCGATCCGCTGACATGCGAGGTCGCCATAGAGGTGCCGCTCATCTCGTGGTACTTGCCGCGTGTCCAGGAGGAAATAATTTTATCGCCCGGTGCGTAAATATCAATGAGGTCGCCGCGGTTGCTGAAGCTGGCAATACGGCGGTTCCGGTCGGTCGCCCCCACGGATATGGTCTGCCCGTACCTTGCAGGATAATCGATGCTTCGCCGTTTCCCGTCATTGCCGGACGAGGCAACGATCGAGATCCCGGCGGTATAGGCCTTGCCGACGATGTCCAGCAGCGCCTTGCTTTTGGTCTTCATACCGAAACTCATATTGATGATGTGCATGCGGTTGCGGACGCACCAGTCGATTCCCTGGATAATGTCCGAGACATAGGCGGATCCGTTGTTGTCAAAGGCTTTGACCGGAAAAATCATGGCCCGCGGAGCGACGCCGATCATGCCGTCAGGACCGTTCGCGGCAGCAATGGTTCCTGCAATATGGGTACCGTGCCCGTTGTCATCGAGCGGCAGCAGATGCCGGTGCAGCAGATTGATCCCTTTGGCCAGCGACTGGCGCAGATCGGGATGGTAATAGTCGGCCCCGGTATCGATCACTCCGATCCGGATGCGATATCCTGTCGAAGTGGACCAGGCCTTGGGAGCCTGAATTTGCTTGACTCCGTACGGAATGCCCGGGCTTTGGTTGACTTTGTTGTTCACCAAGGTATGGACCTTCATTTGGGTGTCTTCTTCAATAATAAGATCGTCGTGGTACTTGGACATCAACCTGCTGCTGACCGGAAAAGGGGCGATAATGGCCTCGAGGAGATCGGATACCTGGATGCCGGGCATTGTCGGATACCGAAGGTGAAGCGTCTGCAGCCGATCCTGGCAGGCATAGAAATGCCGCGGTTCGCGAAACCTGATAATATTTTTTTCACCGGACGATACGGGACTCTCCATATCTTCAAGCAGCATCTGGATAAAATCGGTGTAGTCCATGTTGGGCAGTCCCCCTCATAATGAACCCTGCTTTTGCATTGTATGAGCGGGGAGTGCAGCGGGAGTGGGAACATGCCCTTTTTTGACGAAATAGGCCCTGCCCCGATGTCAAAAGCCGGAGGCGGACATAATATAGACTGAAGAGGCCATGGGCGTCTCTTTCCAGGTCCCGTGAGGAGTTTCTCTTTCGTGGGCGGATACAGTCGGAAGGCGGAGGATACTCCGCCTTTTCACTCGCCTTTTTTGGGACAACCTTGCAGCCTTCCTTTATGCACTTAAAACTTGCATTTTATTTATAAATAGGTTTTACTTAGTTTTGATAATGGATATGTTGTTATAAGTAACGATATATAAGGTGAACTTTGCGTGAGAGGAAGTGTCCGTAAGTGAGTAACTCACTCCAGCTTAAAATGGATCCCGAGAAAATCCGGGAAATGCCAATGGTCGACCTGGCCTTTGCCGTTTTGAAGGCGGCCAATACGCCGTTTTATTATCTCGACCTGATGAAAGAGGTAGCCAAGCTTCGCGGCTTAACCGATGAAGAAGTTAAAGAGACCGTTGCGCAGCTATATACAGAAATTAATATCGACGGCCGGTTTGCCTGCGTAGGAACGAACCTGTGGGGACTCAAGCGCTGGTATCCGATCGACCGCTCCGAAGATCCGATCAGCAGCGCCAAGCGTCCGCGCATCATTAACGATGACGACGATGATGAGGATGACGATTTCACGGACGAGGAAGATACGTTTGCTGAGGACAGCGACGATGATTTCGACCGGATCGACGAAGATCATGACGACATCTATTCCGATGACGATTCCGAAGAAGAAGTGGAAGATGACGAAGACGTGATGCTCGACGACGAAGACCTGGAAGATGAAGATGCCGCCGACGAGGAAGAGGAAGAAGAAGAAGAAGAAGAAAACCTCGATGAGGACGAAGATTAATTCCATTCGCAGAATCGCAATCCTCTCTTGACAGGGGACAAGGCACAGAGTAAACTATTGCATGGGCTTATGATTGAGATTTAAATATGCGTATAATAATAAAAAGTGCCCCGTACTACGGGTGTCACTTTTTTGTTTTTTAATGCGGTATGTCATGGAAGCGGAACTCTCCTTCCATCATATCCGCGGGGGTAGATGAACTGGGAATGGAATGGAAATGATTCGTCTTTTTTAGTTCAATCTATATAATGTCGATTACCCAATTGTGCCATTTGATTTCAAATGGCGCATTGTTGTTCACAGAGAGAGAAAGCAACAAACTTGTTTCGGCCCGATTCCGATGAAAAAACGTGAATTGGGTTACGCTAAACATCATATGTCGCCTGAATTTCTGGACTTTAATAGGAGGGTTTTTACAGTGACAAAGTATATTTTTGTGACGGGCGGGGTCGTGTCTTCCTTGGGTAAAGGAATTACCGCCGCTTCACTCGGAAGGCTGCTTAAAAATAGGGGTTTAAAGGTGACGATCCAGAAATTCGATCCGTATTTGAACGTGGACCCCGGCACCATGAGTCCTTACCAGCACGGTGAAGTATTCGTAACGGACGATGGCGCCGAGACCGACCTTGATCTGGGGCACTACGAAAGATTCATCGACATCAACCTGTCCAAGAACAGCAATGTCACGACAGGGAAAGTGTACTCTTCGGTGATCAGCAAGGAACGCCGCGGGGAATATTTGGGCGGAACGGTTCAGGTCATTCCACATATCACCAACGAAATTAAGGAGCGGGTGTTCCGTGCAGGCCGCGAGGCAGGCTCTGACGTCGTGATTACGGAAATCGGCGGAACCGTCGGCGATATTGAAAGTTTACCTTTTCTTGAGGCCATCCGTCAGATCAAGAGTGAAATTGGCCGCGAGAATGTTATGTACATCCACGTGACGCTGATTCCTTACATTAAAGCTGCAGGGGAAGTGAAGACTAAGCCGACCCAGCACAGCGTGAAGGAACTGCGCAGCATCGGCATTCAGCCGAACGTGATCGTATGCCGGACGGAGCATGAGCTGTCTGCGGATATGAAGGCGAAAATCGCGCTGTTCTGCGATATCGACGAAAGTGCGGTCGTGGAGTGCCGAGACGCATCTACACTTTACGAGGTACCGCTGAACCTTCGTGATGAAGGACTCGACGAGATCGTGGTCAACTACTTGAAGCTGACGACGCCGAAGCCGGACATGACCGAGTGGGAAAGCCTTGTGGATCGCATCAACAAGCTGGAGAAAACGGTGGAAATCGCCATCGTCGGCAAATATGTCGCTCTGCATGACGCTTATTTGAGTGTGGTTGAATCCCTTTCCCATGCAGGATTTGATGCAAACGCCGATGTGAAAATCCGCTGGGTGAACGCGGAAGAAGTGACCGATGAGAACGTGGGCGAACTGCTGCACGGCATCGGCGGCATTCTGGTTCCAGGCGGCTTCGGTGACCGCGGGATTGAGGGTAAAGTATCGGCGATCCGTTACGCCCGTGAGAAGCAAATTCCGTTCTTCGGCATTTGCCTCGGCATGCAGGTGTCTGTGATCGAATACGCCCGTTCCGTGCTGGGACTTGAAGGAGCGAACAGCTCGGAAATCAACCCGTCTACCGAGTATCCGGTGATCGACCTGCTTCCGGAGCAGAAGGATATTGAAGACTTGGGCGGAACGATGCGCCTTGGATTGTATCCTTGCAAGCTGGCCGAAGACTCCCTGGCGATGCAGTGCTACAATGACGAGCTCGTCTATGAGAGACACCGCCATCGTTATGAGTTCAATAATGAGTACCGCGAGCAGGTTGAAAAAGCGGGCTTGCGCATTTCCGGAACGTCCCCGGACGGACGCCTGGTGGAAATTGTGGAACTCCCCGGCCATCCTTGGTTCCTGGCTGTGCAGTTCCATCCGGAATTCACGTCTCGTCCGAATCGTCCGCAGCCGTTGTTCCGTGAATTCGTGAAGGCTGCGCTGCAAGTAGAACGTTAATATACAGCTATGGGTCTCCCTTAGGAGACCCATTTTTCATTTATATGAAGTTGCAGGAATTTGTATCTAGAAGGCGAATACCTTTAAATGGAGATTGCAGGAGTATGGAATTAACAGTTTAGTTAGGAACTAGGGGTATGATTCGGACGCAGCTGATTGTTGGGAGGTAAGTTGAGTGAATAACAAAAAGGTATTGATCGTCGATGACCAGAACGGCATTCGCATTTTGCTTATGGAAGTGTTCAACAGTGAAGGTTATACGACGTTTCAGGCGGCCAACGGCAAGATTGCACTGGAAATTGTGGAGAAGGAATCGCCGGATCTGGTTCTGCTCGATATGAAGATTCCCGGAATGGACGGGCTTGAAATCCTAAAGCACATCAAGGAAATGAACCCATCCATCAAAGTCATTATGATGACAGCCTACGGAGAGCTCGATATGATCAAGGAAGCGACCGAGCTTGGAGCGCTCATGCACTTTACGAAGCCGTTCGACATCGATGAGATGCGGGTGGCGGTGAACATGCAGCTCAAAGACAGCCCGGTTCAATTTGGCTAAAGCGATGGAATTCTGCTGACCCGGCAGAATTCTTTTTTTGCCTTGTCCTTCCTATACCTGCTTAATTTCAAATGCTTGTTTAGCATTTACAATATGATGTGGTATAATAGCGCTGAATGCGAATTTCGGCTTAAAACCCTTAGATCAGACAAACACTTTTTAGGAGGATTGGAACCATGCCATTAGTATCCATGACAGACATGTTAAACAAAGCACTTCAAGGGAAGTATGCGGTTGGTCAATTCAACATCAACAACCTTGAGTGGACGCAAGCGATTCTTGCTGCCGCCGAAGAAGAGAAATCCCCGGTAATTCTGGGCGTATCCGAAGGCGCGGCTCGTCATATGGGCGGATTCTATACCGTTGTAAAAATGGTGGAGGGCCTGCTTCAAGATATGAAGATTACGGTTCCCGTAGCCATTCACCTGGACCACGGTTCTAGCTTCGACAAATGTAAGGAAGCGATCGATGCTGGATTTACATCCGTCATGATCGACGACTCTCACAGCCCGATCGACACCAACATCGAAACGACGCGCAAAGTGGTTGAATACGCACATTCCAAAGGCGTTTCCGTAGAAGCCGAAGTCGGAATGGTCGGCGGTCAGGAAGATGACGTAGTCGGATCTGTTATGTATGCCAAACTGGATGACTGCGTGCGTATCGTCAAAGAAACCGGAATCGACACACTGGCTCCGGCGCTTGGCTCTGTTCATGGACCTTACAAAGGCGAACCAAACCTCGGCTTCAAAGAAATGGAAGAGATTCGTGACGCGGTGAACCTTCCGCTCGTTCTTCATGGCGGTACAGGCATCCCGACGCATGATATCAAGAAAGCCATCTCTTTGGGTACATCCAAAATCAACGTCAACACCGAGAACCAAATTTCGTTCACCAAAGCGGTGCGTGAAGTTCTTGCTGCAAAACCGGACGTATACGATCCGCGTAAATACATCGTTCCAGGCCGCGATGCCATCAAGGCAACCGTTGTCGGCAAAATCCGCGAGTTTGGATCCAACAACCAGGCTTAATGTTACACAAGGTTTGAAGTAGGGCCCAGCCCTACAGTGTGGTTCATGATATAGAGGGCTGCCCCGCTCCGGGGCACCCAATTGAATAGCAAGGAATGGAAAGCACACCGCTTAGCCGGTGTTTTTCCATTTCATACACCAAAATGGACACAGAACTATTTTGCGGCTGCGAAGTATGTGGGGGGAACCTTAGCTTATGGAAAAATTGATGATCAGCGGTGGACGCCCACTGCAAGGCACCGTTTCAATCAGTGGGGCGAAGAACAGCGCCATCGCGCTGATTCCCGCGGCTATTTTGGCGGAGTCCGAAGTAATACTGGACAACCTGCCGCTGCTTAGTGATGTGGCGGTATATGCAGAAATACTGGAAGAACTTGGGGCGAAGGTGTCCTGGGATGGGAGCCAGATGAATATCGATCCTTCGCGGATCGTATCCATTCCGATGCCCAACGGGCCAGTGAAGAAGCTGAGAGCCTCCTATTATATGATGGGTGCGCTGCTTGGCCGGTTTAAGGAAGCTGTCGTCGGCCTGCCGGGAGGATGCAATTTCGAGCCCCGTCCGATCGATCAGCATATTAAAGGTTTTGAAGCGCTGGGCGCGACCGTGACGAACGAGCATGGCGCGATTCATCTCCATGCGAAGGAGCTGCGCGGGGCAAAAATTTACCTCGACGTATCCAGCGTAGGCGCGACGATTAACATTATGCTGGCGGCTGCCAGAGCCAAAGGCTCCACAATTATCGAAAATGCGGCGAAAGAGCCTGAAATTATAGATGTGGCCACGCTTCTGAACTCCATGGGAGCCATTATTAAAGGCGCCGGCACGGAAACGATTCGTATCGAAGGCGTATCCGAGCTGCACGGCTGCCGCCATTCCATCATCCCGGACCGGATCCAGGCGGGAACGTATATGATTGCCGCCGCGGCAACGCGCGGTGACGTATTGATCGACAATATTATTCCTAAGCATTTGGAAGCTGTCACAGCCAAGCTCCTCGAGATGGGGGTCCAAATCGAGGAGCTGGACGAGAGCATTCGTGTGATGGGGAGTCCATCATATGGGCATGTCGATGTGAAAGCACTGATATACCCAGGATTTGCTACGGATTTACAATCGCCAATGACCAGTCTGCTAACCCAGGCCGATGGCGTAAGCGTGCTCAGCGATTTTGTCTACAGCAACCGGTTTAAGCATGTGCCGGAGCTGGTCCGCATGGGCGCCAAAATTCGCGTCGAGGGCCGTTCGGCCGTCATCGAGAAGAGCCGCCTAAATGCGGCCAAAGTCAAGGCTTCCGACCTCAGAGCGGGGGCTGCACTGGTGATCGCCGGCCTTACGGTAGAGGAAGGCGTGACGGAAGTGACCGGCGTGGAGTACATCGACAGGGGTTACGACCACCTCGTCAGCAATCTGCGGATGCTTGGCGCCGATGTTTGGCGCGAACAATAATCAGGGTGCTGTAATATTAGGAGAATGCGGGAAATAGATTGAATGAAGCCGATTTTTTCATCATGACCTGCATATCTCCTTCTAATTTGGGTAATCCTATCCTAATGAGGATTTTCATAGACTCATAGATTGGCGTCTTCATCCATTTGATGCTAAGCTCTTGTCAGGACTTATAAAATTGAATAGGTGGTTATTACATGGATTTACAAATTGCCGATTTGGAAGAAATGAAGCTGACCGAATTGTACAAACTGGCGAAGAAATACCAGATCCCTTATTACGGTCAGTTGAAGAAGAAAGAACTGATTTTTGCTATTTTGAGAGCGCAGGCCGAACAGAGCGGACTTATGTTTATGGAAGGTGTGCTCGAGATTCTTCCGGAAGGTTACGGCTTCCTAAGGCCGATCAATTACCTGCCAAGCACGGAGGACATTTATATCTCCGCCTCCCAGATTCGTAAATTCGACCTTCGTACGGGAGACTTGGTATCAGGGAAGTGCCGCGCACCGAAGGAGAACGAGCGGTATTTCGGTTTGCTGCAAGTCAATGCAGTCAACGGGGAGAGCCCAGAGACGGCATCCGAACGGTTACACTTTCCGGCACTGACTCCTCTCTATCCGCAAAAGAAACTTGTGCTTGAAACATCCCCTAACCATTTGTCTACTCGAATTATGGATTTGCTCGCCCCGGTCGGTCTGGGACAGCGTGGTTTGATCGTTGCACCTCCTAAAGCAGGTAAAACGCTCCTCTTAAAAGAAATTGCCAACAGCATTTCCACCAACAATCCCGAGATTGAACTTTTTGTACTGCTGATTGACGAACGTCCTGAGGAAGTGACGGATATGCAGCGTTCCGTAAAAGGAGAGGTGGTTGCGTCAACGTTTGATGAGCTGCCGGAGAACCACATCAAGGTTGCGGAACTGGTGCTTGAACGCGCGCTGCGTCTGGTTGAGCATAAGAAGGACGTTGTCATTCTGATGGACAGCATCACCCGTCTGGCCCGTGCTTACAACCTGGTCATTCCGCCATCCGGACGTACGCTGAGCGGCGGTATCGATCCGGCGGCATTCCATCGTCCGAAGCGGTTCTTTGGTTCTGCCCGGAACGTGGAGGAAGGCGGCAGTCTGACCATTTTGGCCACGGCGCTGATCGATACCGGTTCGCGGATGGACGATATTATTTATGAAGAGTTTAAGGGAACAGGCAATATGGAGCTGCATCTGGACCGCAAGCTGGCCGAGCGCCGTATTTTCCCGGCCATCGATATCCGCCGTTCGGGTACGCGTCGTGAAGAGGTGCTGTTAACGAAGGATGAGCTCGATACCATTTGGGCGATCCGTAAAAATATGAACGAATCCGCCGACTTTGTGGAGGGATTCTTGAAGAAATTGCGTGACTGCAAAACCAATGCCGAATTTTTGGCTTCCTTTGACGTGCATGGAGCAGGAAACGGCCACAGCCGCAGTTCCTCCTCGTCCTCGAACAGCCACAGCAGCAACCGGCGCACCTCACGCCCGTCGACGGCTTCCGTGCCGCTGACTTAAATTTAGAGCATAAAGAGGAGAACATCATGTATCTGGTATATGCCGATGAAAAAGGCAACGTATTTGATCATCCAACGCTGTACGGCCTTGGCCGCAGCGCGGATATGATCGTCGAAATTATGGAAGATGAGCTGATTCCGCTGCCGGAAGGCGCGACGCTGGTCGGTCTCCCCAACACCCGTGCCATCGGTATGGACCCGGAAACGGGTGAGATGACGGCGCTCCCGGGAGACGCTCAGGCCGTGGGGGCATTGCTTCCGCAGGGGTACACCCGGTTATGCCTGCCCGGCTATGTGAAGACGGACAAGGAATACAAGCTGCCGCTCTTTGGTTACTCGGCGGTCGTGTGGAAGGATGGACAATTTTACACGACGGGCCGGCTGTCGGATGACCCGGAGAAGTGGAATCCGCTGAACTGTGATATAGAGGAATTGGAGCTTGGCGTGAAGCGCCTGACGGAGAAGTATCCGGAGAACCGGCTGTACCAGCATTTGTCCAATTGTGCGCTCGGTTATGAATGTCTGACGGCCTCCAATACTTTTCTGAATCGTTGGGAAGGAGCCGTACCTGTATCTTACTCCTGTAACGCCGGATGCTTCGGATGTATTTCGGAACAGCCGGATGACAGCGGATTTGTGGCGCCTCAGACCCGGATGAATTTCAAACCGAGAGTGGACGAGCTCGTTCAAATTATGCTGGAGCATTTAAAAACGCCGGAGTCGATCATCAGCTTCGGACAAGGCTGCGAGGGCGAACCCTCCACGCAGGCCAAAATCATCATTGAAGCGATGCGCGAGGTGCGTTCGATTACGGATATGGGATATATTAATATCAACACGAATGCCGGCCTGACGGATTTCATCCGCGGCATCGTCGATGCGGGTCTGGACCTGATGCGGGTGAGCACGATCAGCGCGCTGGACGATCATTATAACGCCTACTATAAGCCGCGTGGATATACGCTCGCCAATGTGGAGAAATCGCTGAAATATGCGTCGGACCAGGGCGTGTATACGTCCATCAATTATTTGATTTTCCCTGGCGTCACCGACCGCGAAGAGGAAATCGAAGCGATGGTGGAGTTTGCGCGCCGGACCAATCTGAAGCTGATTCAGCTGCGTAACCTGAACATTGATCCAGAGAGCTATTTGGAATTAATCCCTCCGGCCAAAGGCGAAATTTTGGGGATGAAGCAGGCGATTGAAATTTTTCAAGCGGAGCTTCCGGATGTGGTCATCGGTTCGTATACCCATGTTCCACCTGCAGGCATGATCCGCCCGAAAAAGCCGATTCTGTCTTAATCCGGCTGTGCCTATAACCCGAAGAAATCATTGATTTATAGGCGTGTCCCTGCTATAATGAATTTATGTGTCAACATAACTCTGGGTCCGCCTGAGGCTCAGGGCAAAAAGAGGTGAAAGTCATGAAAACAGAAATTCAACCAAAATACCACGTTACTACGGTAACTTGCGCATGCGGCAACACGTTCGAAACGGGTTCGGTCAAAGAAGAGCTTCGCGTCGAAATCTGCTCCAACTGCCATCCGTTCTTCACTGGTAAACAGAAATTCCTGGATGCTGGCGGCCGTGTTGATAGATTTAAGAAGAAATACGGAATGTAATCGCTGCCTGGCAGCATAGATCCGTTATATTTTTAACAAATGACAATCCCCGGTTCGATGAACCGGGGATTTTTTCTTTAATGAGATCAGTATAATGACATAAACTCGATCCTGTATTCCGTAAAAAACCTTCCTTTTACGCACTATGCATGTATTCCGCGTCTTAATCGTTCAAGTCGACCGATTGGCCGATTTTTGCCCATACGTTGGTTTTGTTAAAGCCGAGGCGCCACAAGGCGATACCTTTCAGGTTATGCCGCTTGGCGAGGCCAATTTTGGTGTTCACGGTGTTCTCGTTTTCACTCGCCAAGTTAACGCCGAGAACCAGCTTGCCGGCAGGTACCTGTTTGAGCGCAAGCTGGATGGCCGCATCCACTTTGTCGTTAGGCTGCGGATTCTTCTCATCGGTATAGGCATAAGCCATAACGATGAGCTCATCGGCCAGCGTACCCAGCTTTTTGTAATCATATCCATGAAAAGAACCGTTCAGAGGCGGCAGGGCGATCGACAGCTTCAAGCCCTGGGCGTGAGTAGCGGCCGCTGCTTTTTGGACGAAAGCATTATATGATGCCTGTACAGCCGCTGCGTCCCCCGTAAGCCCAAGGCCTTCCAGGTCCAGCAGGATGCCTTGGAATCCATTGGTTTTGGCCGTATCTACCATCTGCTGAATCAGGCTTGCCTGAAGCTCAGGATCCTGGGTCGCCTTTGTCAGTTCCAGCTTGGTATCGCCGGAGAACACCATCAAGTAAGGGGTTGTGCCGGCTGCAGCAGCGGAGCTGACAAGGCTCTCCGGCGTCACATCGCCAGCCGCTTGCGGCCATTTGAAATCCTGTCCTGTCGTTGTGAACCGGCCCTGGTCGTCGATACGGCTCCAGCCAAAGGCGGCTGCATCGAAGCTTGGAAGCAGGCTTGACTCAGAAAATGACGAGAGGGCGTAAAAGGCCAGCGTATACATCTTTTCTTGGGGGGACACGATAGTAACGGTATGCGTCGTCTGATCCCAATTGACGCCGGCGCCGAACTGCTGGCTGAAGAAGCTTAGCGGAATCAGGACGCTTCCCCCGGACATTTGGGGAGCTACGGTCAGCGCCGTTTTGGTCCCGTCCACGGTCGCGCTGCGGCTTCCGACGGTCAGAACGACCTTTTTCGTGGAATCCTTGTCCGTCTTTACTGCTGTGATCTGCTTGGCCGAGGCATTCCACTGCACATTGATGCCCAGCGCTTCGGAAATGGCCCGGAAGGGCACGAGTGTCGTTCCTTGAACGACTTTCGGTGCGGCCGGGAAAGGCAGCGGATATCCGTCCAGCACGATACTGACGGGTGCAGCGGCGCTTGCCGGCTTCTGGCCGATGCCGCTCCAGGCAGTGGCTGCAATGAGCAGGCACAATGCGGTTTTGGTTGCTTTATTCATGCGCGATGTTCCTTTCCATTTTAAATCGTATGTGTAAGATTGGTTGTGGTATAGGACCACTATATCAATAAACGTTTGCTAGATGAATAAGGAACGAGAATAATAGATTTATTTTTTAGCGTTTATCCACTTTCTGCCGGGTGGTTGCTTTTTGTACAGGCATGCGATATACTTATTTTCACCGTGCTAGATGGGGAGGTAGCGGTGCCCTGTAACTCGCAATCCGCTGTAGCGAGGTTGAATTCCTGTTAGAGGTATTGTCGATGTGAGGTTTGGTCCCTACGTGCAATGTTGACGGCTGGGTCCTCCGCAATGAGTACTTGTGAACCTGGTCAGGTCCGGAAGGAAGCAGCCATAAGCAAGCCCACTCTTGTGCCGGAGGATAGCCTAGCCCGAGTTGTTACGCAGGGGTGCCGCTCGGATCGCAATCATCAATAACAGGTGCACGGCTTAAACTTGACAATTATTTCAGCATCTTTGCCATCAGGTGGTAAAGATGCTTTTTATTTATTCCGGAAGTTCTCATGGCGGCCTTTCGGTAACGGACGCAGGCGGCGGACAGGTAAAACCCTGCAGCAACATGCGTGTTGGACGTTTTGCATGGCGCCGGATTATAGTATAATGATGAGGCAACGAACCCACGCTTAGTGGAAGTTGAAAGAGGGTAAGCGAAGTGGAACATATAGCGTTGTACCGTGCCTGGCGGCCTCAGTCGTTCCAGGACATGGTGGGACAACAGCATATCATTCAGACGCTGCAGAACGCGATCCGTGAACAGCGGGTTTCCCATGCCTACCTGTTCAGCGGCCCGCGCGGAACCGGTAAAACCAGCGCTGCCAAAATTTTGGCCAAAGCGGTGAACTGCGAGCGTGGACCCGCTGCGGAGCCGTGCAATGAATGCGAATCCTGCCGCAGAATTACTTCGGGTGCGGTGATGGACGTGCAGGAAATCGACGCCGCCTCCAACCGCGGCGTGGAAGAAATCCGCGATCTTCGCGAGAAGGTGAAGTACGCACCGACCGAAGTAAGGCATAAGGTTTATATTATTGACGAAGTGCATATGCTGACGACAGAGGCGTTTAATGCGCTTCTTAAGACGCTGGAGGAGCCCCCTCCGCACGTCATGTTTATTTTGGCGACGACCGAACCGCACAAGCTGCCGGCGACGATTATATCGCGCTGTCAGCGGTTTGATTTCCGCCGGGTATCCCTGGAGGAGCAGACGGATCGGTTAAGACAGATCTCACAGGAAGAAGGCATTGAGGCGGAGAATGAAGCGCTTCAATATATAGCAAGGCTATCCGACGGCGGGATGCGGGATGCGCTGAGCATCTTGGATCAGATTGCGTCGTTTACCGGCGGTCATGTATCTTATGAACAGGTGCTGAGTATGACGGGCGGGATTGCTTCGGAGCAATTCGGCAAACTTGCGCAGGCCATTCTGGATGGCGACGTGGGCCAGGTGCTCATGCTGGTGGAAGGCTTTATGCAGGAAGGCAAGAGCGCCGATAAATGCATGGAGAACCTGCTGTATTATTTCCGCGATCTTTTGATGATCCAGATGATTCCGCAGGCAGACAAGCTCACGGACCGTGTCCTTCACCCCGAAGAATACAAGGAGATGGCCGCTGCCTTTTCCCGCAAGCAGCTGTTCCAAATGATCGATACGCTCAATCATTATCAGAGCGAAATGAAATATGCTTCCCAGCCGCAGACGTTGTTTGAGGTTGCGCTGCTCAAGCTGTGCGGCATCCCCCGTGAAGCGGGGGACAGTGATCGCCCTCAAGAGGCGGCGGCCGATTCGGCTGTGATCAATCAGCTCAAGCAGCAGGTCGCCTCTCTGGAGAAGAAGCTCGAGCGCTTCATCAAGTCTGGTGCGGCTCCGGCCGCCGGCGCTAGCGGACCGTCCAGGCCTGCAGCTCCGCCGGCCCCGCGTATGTCGTCGGCCGCGAAGATTCCAGCGAATATGGATCAGTTTGTAGCAAGTAAGGGAAGTCCTGAATTCATGGAGATTCAGCGCCAGTGGGCTCACATCCTGCAAGGAGTCAAGGAGGAGAAGGTGACGGTCCATGCCTGGTTTATGGACGGGGAGCCGGTCTCCGTGCTCGATGACGCCGTATTGGTCGCCTTTAAAAACAATATCCACCGGGAAACGACCGAGAAGCCGGCTAATAAGCAGGTGATCGAAGGCGTGATGCACTCGGTGCTCGGCAAACCGTATCATTTAGTCACCATGATGCAGCGGGATTGGAGTGCCTCGATGGAAGGGGCTGCGCAGCCCAAGGAAGAGCTGAAGCTTGAGCACGAGCATGAGTCGAAAGATCCAAATTCAAAACCATGGATTGATGAGGCGCTCCAGATATTTGGAGAAGACCTCGTTATCATAAAAGATTAACCGCACCTTGAAGTGCGCTCAATTAATTAAAGGAGAGATGACCCATGAATAATATGAATCAAATGATGAAGCAAGTGAAAAAAATGCAGGAGCAAATGCTCAAGGCACAGGAAGAGCTTGCTGACAAAAAGGTCGAAGGTACTTCCGGCGGCGGCGTGGTTACCGTTGAAATGAACGGCCACAAAAAACTGCTCTCCATTACGATTAAGCCGGAAGCCGTTGATCCGGACGATGTGGAAATGCTGCAGGATCTGGTGATGACTGCAGTGAACGATGCGCTGAGTAAAGCGGACGAAATTGCGAATGCCGACATGGGCAAATTTACAGGCGGAATGAAAATTCCCGGCTTGTTCTAAATTTAAAGCTGAAGGAGATCCTGCGCTTTGTATTATCCCGAACCGATCTCGAAGCTGATCGATGCGTTTACGCGACTGCCGGGCATCGGGCCGAAAACCGCGGCCCGGCTTGCTTTTCATGTGCTGAACATGAAAGAAGACGATGTCATTGACTTTGCCAAGGCCCTAGTCAGCGTCAAGCGGAATCTCACCTACTGTTCCGTATGCTGCAATATTACAGACACCGATCCGTGCCGAATTTGCCAGGATAAAACGCGCGATCCGTCTGTCATTTGCGTAGTGCAGGACCCCAAAGATCTTGTCGCCATGGAGCGGACCAAGGAATTTAACGGTTATTACCACGTTCTTCAGGGGGCCATCTCTCCGATGGAGGGAATCGGTCCCGATGACATTCGGCTGAAGGAACTGCTTACACGGCTTAGTGATGAACGGGTTAAGGAGCTTATTTTAGCGACGAATCCGAATATCGAAGGGGAAGCGACAGCGATGTACATTTCGCGGCTGGTACGCCCTTTTGAAATCGTCGTGACGCGTATTGCGCATGGTCTGCCGGTAGGCGGCGACCTGGAGTACGCGGATGAGGTAACCTTGTCGAAGGCTTTGGAAGGACGCCGTCAATTGAATTGATGTTAAGCTTGGTGTTTAGCGTTTTTGTTAAATGATTATTTCCATAATGAATCGTGCACTAATAGAAGGAGCCTCCTCGGAGGCTTCTTTTTTGTTCTAAGTTTGTCCCTTTCCTGAATAAGTATGAGAATGGAGACGGTATGAGGTGCTTTGTGCTTTAGCCGCCCATATCTTTCGTGGACAAGGGAGGAGTCTGGGACATGACTTGGTTCAAAAAGAATAAATCAGGAATGTCTGCCCGGCAGTACCAAGAGGAACAGGAAGAGAAGTGGATCGTTTATAACGATGTCCAAAATGCTCATGCGGAATGGGAACGGGCCAGGCTGCGGTTTGAGGAGGCGCTCGGACAAGATCAGATCGATTATGCCATTTATATGTTGGAAGCAGCGGAGCGCAAGTATCAAATGCATCTGAAGCAAGCAAAAGACATCGGCCTCAACCGAGTGCAAATGATAACAAGGGAAGCATCAGCGGCAGCCAGAGGGATGGGCACCCGGACGATGTCCCATTAAATTGCGAAGGTCATCATTTTATTTATAACGATTCCATTGGGAGGAGATTCATCCATGACCGTTAAAATGTTGATTTGGGGTGTGCTTGGCGTCTCGCTGTTTCTGCTTCTGTTCATCGTCTTCAAGAAAAAGCTGGGGTTCGGCTGGTTGACGATGTTCGGCGCGCATTTGGTGTTGGCTGCACTGGGACTTTACCTGGTAAATTTCTCAGGCCTGATGTCCGAAGTATACATCCCCCTTAATCCAGCAACGATAGGAACAGTAACGGTGTTGGGACTGCCTGGCGTAGCGCTGCTGTATGGTTTAAAATTAACATTAATGGGGTAGTTGACGAGTGGTTGCATTCTGTGGTACATTAATTCTCGCCCCTTTCGAAAAGGTACAAGCCTGCCAGACCGGCAGGAAGCGAAAGAAAAAAGAAATTAAAAATAGTGCTTGACGAATTGCTGGGTAACATGATATATTATAAGAGTTGCTGCTGAGATAAAGCGGCGACGCTGAAAGAGAAGTTTTGATCTTTGAAAACTGAACAACGAGTGAGTATAAACGCGAAGGTCTTATGACCGGAGCGAATGGAGATTAAATCAATCTCGTCAGATTCAAAA
>NZ_JACHXJ010000014.1 GCF_014192015.1 Paenibacillus rhizosphaerae
GGAACAGCCTTCCGTCTTAAGTGTGCAAACGAATGGCCGTTTTGAACTGTCGTCTTCATCGTTATAAATTAGTGAAATTTTTCGGACGATATATAGAGTATAGAATACCATTTTGATCCGCGTTTACCCTTCATTGACTGCGCCAAAGAGTCAGGCATATGATAAAGCTGAGCAAAACGGAAACAGGCTAATTTTTCAAAAAGAATGTTTATAAAACAAGCTAATTATAATGCTAGGTATTCAAAAACAGAATGGAATCGAGCAGTTCCAGATGAAAGAGAATATAAGGAGGCCAAACGTGATGCAGATTCGTTATAATTGGATCAACATCTAATTGAACGAATTTCGATTAGCTCATTATTATTCTTCATTGTAATACCTTGACTTAACTAAAACGGAAAACTGCCAAATATAAAAAAATAGAATTTTCATACACAGTAATTCATTTTGCTATAGTAATTGATTTATTCCTGTCAAAAAGTATTCTTCCATGAGGATGGTGTTGGTAATGGCAAAAAAACGATGTTAGAGTTATGTAGATCCTCTCGTAGTGCGTCTAATGATCTATCTCATCTTTAGTCACTATTCACCAACTCCCTTCATCATTTGGGCAGGGAGAATTAATACATTTGCATTATGGAACTAATTATACTAGGTTTTCTGAGTAATAGAGAATTGAACGCCCAATGGTATTAGACATTTCCTTCCTCCAAGAAAAATGGCCCCTCGGTTGAGGAGCTACTGTCTATTTAAATTATTCCCTGTAAGTAAAGCCACACTCTCCACTGCACCGTCCATGGGAAGCGACCCTAAAGTTTTCCTTTCTGATAATAATGCCATGAACCCGTAAGAGATAAATAGCAAAGGATTTTCGAATTCAAGCATCGCTTTTCACATCATTTTCACATCAAAATAAAACTTATTGGATTCTCCATTGACTTTTAGATCATATTGTTCAACGGAGGAAGATGGAAGGGAAGCATTTTATGTTACTCCTGTGAGTTTGAGAATGGATCACGTAAGAAGTGGAGGTTGCTTGGGGGACCTATTGATTGATCGTTGTAGGAGATGATGCTATATTGAAAACACAGGACGTCTTAGTTTCAATTCAGAGAGTGATATAAGGATAAGGAAAGTTCCGTTTCTGTTGATGATGGACAAAAGATGTGAAGAAGTATGTGTAACCTGCCGGCACAAGCGAGCAGGTTTTTTTATTTAATTAGCATAAATACTTAAAACTTCATGCGTCATATTTATCGCCAATTTTTACAACGCAATCTGTAAATTCAACGATTTTTACTATTGCCAATATCCTTTCTTTGGCTCCGGTGCCTTTATCATCACGTAACTAAAAATTTTATTTACTTTGTCACAAAAGACCCTCTTTTTCAGTTATACATTTTAGAAAGGAGGTTGCTCATGGGTTCATCGAGTGTTGATAATACAGAACTAATATTTATATTGGAGAAGGTGAAGTCAGGAGATGTCCAATCTTATACTCACGTAATACGTCTCTTCCAAAAACAAATTTTTCTCTATTGTTACTATCTACTTAAAAATCGTGAAGAGGCGGAAGATGCTACTCAGGAAATCTTTATAAAAGGTTTAGAAAATATTAATCGCTTTTCTTATAATGCATCCTTTTCTGCTTGGCTTTATAAGATAGCGCACAATCATTGCACCGATCTAATTAAGATCAGAAGCAAGCATAACAATGTCATAAAACAATATCAAAGGCAGGAACCTAACCAAACAGACTATACAGACATCATACATGATTTGTTAGAAAATCTTACTCTTGAAGAACGGCAAATTCTTTTGTTACGTTCCCTAGAAGAGTATAGCTACAGCGAAATTTCTTTGATTATGGATCTTAAACCGACTACGGTTCGAAAAAAATACGAGCGAATTCGAAAAAAACTAATGCAGCAAAAAGAATTGGAAGGAGCAAAGTTATATGAGCAATCATTCGGAAGATAAAGAAATTATGCACTTAAAAAGGCTGATAAGAGATACTCCAATTGAAGTTGATTTGGCTGAAAAAACTATAAATCGATATTATTCTGGTACAAATAATAAGAAAAATAAAAGAATACGCCAGATAAAATTGAGAAATAAGGCCATTGTGACTGCTGCGTCAGTCGTTGCAGTTTTCGCCCTCGCAATAGGAACTGGATTTGTTTCCCCTGTAATGGCTTCATCAATTAAACAAATTCCTGGTATTAATACAATTTTTCAAATCGCCGGGGATTTGGGGCTGAAGACAGCAGATGAAAAAGGACTAGCTGAGACGCTTGACGCCTCAGATTCTCATAATAACTTGACACTAAAGGTTCCTGTTGTAGTGTTTGACGGTACGCGAGTGTCTATCGGAATAGAGCGTGAGACTTTGGAACAAAAATACTTAAGGAGTAATTTTCAAGAAATGATTAGTGATATTGGTTTGTCAATTAACGGAGAACCAATTAGTTCATATGCGCCCGTTAACACAAGCAACTCGATTGATCCATATACTATTCCTGGCAAAGATAACAATAGTGCAATCATTCAATTCTCGGATCGATTTAACCAAGGAGGCGAGGAATTCCCTGAAAAATTCAATTTGACATTAAACATTAAAGTACCTGGTATCGAGGAACCATATAAAATTGATCTTCCAGTTGTGGAGAATACAAACGATAATCTTGTTCTTAATCCTTCAATAAGCAGAAAATCCGGGGATATTAACTTAAAATTGGAAAAGGTTGAATTTACACCCATAACCACCGCTATTACTACACGTATTGAAATACCGGAAAATCTTAAGATAGCAACATCTCTTCCACTTTTGGGTTACGACATATTAGACGAAAAGGGAAACAAATTAAAGTTAGTAAATGGAAATGGATGGAATCCTACTGGCGGTAATTACTTGATCTATGATTCCAGATTCGAACCATTTAACTCAATCCCACGATCGATAACCATTAAGACATTTAAATATCTGTATAAAGATAAAAATCGAACTCAACTTGATTTAAACTCTAATGGAACTCCAAAAATTGAATATATTCCTGATTTAGAGATCACTTTACCAATAGCATCGAAATAATAAAAGGAAAGAGAGTGAATTATTAATTCACTCTCTTTCCTTTTATTCTATGTAGCTAACTTATAGCCACTAGGTCTTATCTTTGAACTATAAAAGTATACACTCCCAGAGCCTGAAACATTCTCGCTCCCCCAGCCGTCTATAAGAATAACAGACTTCATGGCCTATAGATCTTCCTGACGGAAGGGACGATGAGATGAAAATGAAACAGTTCTATATGTTCACTCTGGCGGTGCTGCTCACCGTCGGAGTTCCCGACTGGTCGGGCGGGACCTCGTGGGAGGCTGAGGCGGCAGCGTCAACAGCCGCCAATGTGCCGCCTGCCGCCGAAAACGATATTGCGACCGTGCCGGCATCATCGGCCATTCAAGCGGATGCTGTTCAGCGGGTCCAAATGAGTCACGCCGATCTGGCGTGGGTGCCGCTGTTCGCCTCGCGCGAAGCAGATCAAAGCGCTATTGCAAAGACGGCTAACTTCGTTAACCGGCTGCTTAAGAACGCAAAGCCGTCGACGGAGCAGTTGGTCGGAGAGGACGCCTTTTTCACCACTAGTGTCGATGTCATGCTAACCGACGGGACCGATATCTACTTGCAATTCAAGGATTCGAAGCACGTTCTCATCCATATCGGCGAAGATAATTATATCGCCCAGGATGCCACAGCCCTCAAAGAGTTTTACGAATTGCTGGCGGTATCCCCGCAGACCGATGTAAGCACGCTCAAGCCGACCATTGGACAGACGGTTCGTATTAAGGGCAGTGACGCGAGTAACTATGAAGGAACGGTTCGGATCTTCGTCGAGACTTCCGGCTCATCCGGCGGCTATATGACAGCTAAGGGCGTGGATTATCCATCCAAAAGAGCACTGCTCGTCCATACCGCGCCTTACTCTGAAGCACGGTACGATTTTCAATTCACGATGCCGGCCTACGGCGAGGCGATTGACGGTACCTTCAAGCCGATCGCACCTGGCACTTAAGACCTCTACATCGACACCGGCTCGAGAAGAACCATACGCAGCGTTATGGTTGCTCCTCCAGCCGTTCCTACGCTGGCCATCAACGGTGTCACGGTGAACGATCCGGCGCTTGCGCCGATCGTCTCGAACGGCGTCATGCTGCTGCCGATGCGCGCGCTTGCGGAATCGTTCGGCTGGTATGTAAGATGGGACGCCGCGTATAAAGCCGCCTTCGTTTCAACACAGCCGGATACGCAGGGAATCAACCCAGGAAAAGGCGCAGCGTTGTCGCTATGGGTGAACGGCAAGAAGCTTACCGGCGCGAACGCCAAACCGGTGATTGTGAAGGGACGTGTTTATTTGCCGCTGCGCGCGACGGCGGAAGCGTTCGGTTTCCAGCTGACGTGGACACCAAGCGTTCGCGGCGCGCTGCTCGTATTCAGGCCACAGTTACTCGATGAAGGCGCGTATGCGGGAGAAGCGAAGAAGTTGGCTGCCGCGAAACTGCTCAACGGCTATGTCAACGCCATGAATGGCCGCGGCGCCGCTGAGCTCGGCCGGCTGTTCGTGAAGAACGGCACGCCGGCGCTCTCGTTCGAGATCATCGGCCAGCGACTCATTACGGGCGTCCGCTCCGTGACGTTCGAAGACCGTCCCGGCGGCGCACTGCTGGCGTATGTGACGTTCAGTTACCTGTTCGATCAGCACGGCAATAAGACGGGCACTTCAGGAATCGTGTTCATGCAGGAAAATGGCGAGTGGAAAATCTCGGACGTCGACTGAGGGAACAATAGTTCAAAACAACAAACAGCAGCCGGCAAGTAATTGGCTGCTGTTTTTGTTAAGCTAACGGGCAGGATAGCGCAACAATATTAGGCTAGTTTCGTCTAATCAGCTGTGGGGAAACGTGATCTAGATCCAAGAGCATTCGATTAGCGCCAACACCATCAATTTGCATGGAATAAAAGGAGGATGAATAATGAATTCACGAGTACTACAGGCGTTTATTTTATGTTTCTCCTTCATTGCTGTCTTCACAGGAACAAACATTGTACAGGCAGAAGGACAAGGTGGGATTCCGATCCATCTAAAAATCGATAAATATTATATTCTATATACCCAGCCATCCTCTCCTTTTGTTGATGCCAATAACCGCTTACTATTGCCGCTTCGAGCCAATCAAGACTTGATGGGTGGAGTTGTTTCATATGAGAGTTCGACAAAAACGGCTACTGTAACCTTACTAAACCATACGTTTCAAATAACTATCGCTTCAAGAATTGCAATAGTTGACGGCAAAACGATTACAATGGATACAACACCCGTATTAAAAGGCGGCGCTATGTTTTTGCCGATTCGATTATTTCTGGATTATACAGATGTAAAATATGATTGGGATAGTAAACTGCAATTGCTTCATATCACGGATGAACGAGTGGTGAAAGGGGAGCCATTTACATATTTTGAAGACAATGATGTTACATCCGGTCATGATGATGGTGTGTTTCACTTAAGTTCCTTTGTAATGACTCCCCATTCTTTGTCTATTACAGCTCATAACATATCAGGCTTAGATATTCCAAAAGGAAAATCAGATATTCATCCATTGGTCACCTTTAAAAACAATGGTGGATTTTCTACCGACGCCTATAGCAGACCGTTTTATCCGGATCTGCCTGAGGTAAAGAAAGGTGCTTCACTTACTGTCACACAACGTTTTGATAATATTCAAAATGCCGCATATATAATTTCCGTGGGAAGAAGAGAGCCTTAAAATTCCGTCAGACGATCCATCATATTTAGAAAATTTACCCTGATAAATTAATATCTCCTTAGAACCGATGATTAAAGCTAACGGGAAACGTTAGTTGAATAAAACTTTATGTTGAGCAGGCTGCTGTAGCCTGCTCATATTGTTAAGTTACAGGGCAGGATAACACAACCTTTCTGTTGACGACCTCTTTATTGGGTAGTATTATTTTACCAATTTAGCTTATTTTGTGGGGAGGATACAGATGTCTAATATTCAGGCAATTGTACTGGACTTGGACGGAACCTTGCTCGGTAGTGATAAATCAATATCTCCTAGGAATTATCCAGGCTGTCAAAAGATGCTTTGATTCAGGGATTCATATTATTATTGCCACGGCGCGGCCGCCTAGAGCGGCTAATCAATTTTTGAAAAATTTTCCTTTTGTGAACTACATGGTTTATTACAATGGTGCCTTAGTTACATGCAAATCTAAGCAAAATGAACGGCATATTAGTATCCCTATAGAGATTAGCCAACAGATTAATAAATTCATCGAGTTACGAGTACCTCAATCGATAATCTCATACGAGGTTAATGATTCATGGTATACGTGTAGGCCAGTTCCCGATTCGCAATACGCTCAATTAGGTATCCGCTCGAATGACCCGAAACCCCAAGTTGTTGATAAAGATTATATAAGTTCACTTTCCCCGACCAAAATATTGGTTCTAGGTTGCAGCACATGGGGGGATATATGCGAGCAGTTCGGTGACCATGTGAACGTAATAGCAACCGATGAAGGAGTATTGGTTCAAATCATGCATAAATCAGCCTCAAAGGAAAAAGCCGTGAAATGGGTGTTAAGCGATATCGGAGTGAAATCAGAAAATGTAATGGTATTCGGGGATGACTTTAACGATTTAGGCCTATTCCATATGTCCGGATTTCCGGTCGCAATGGAAAACGCGATCATTGAACTGAAGAATTGTGCAGCCCACGTAGCCGATTCAAATGATAATGATGGTGTTGCTGTTGCAATTGAGAAATTTATCGTGTAATCCACTTGCTGATAAATGATTCAATTAACGAGGACTAAGGCTTAATTAATATCTAAGACAAGGTTGCCTACATTAATCAGCAGCTGCCTTATGATATAGAGTAGGCTAAGAGAGTGAATGCATAGTAATTCCTTTTATTGAACGGAGATGATTATTTTTGATCACCATTGTTCTATGGGATTTGGATGGAACTATTCAAGATAGCGAGTCACTTGCTAAGGAAGGGACGCGATATGGATTTAAAGAGGTGCTTGGTAGGGAGCCAACGGAAGACGAATTCGCTCAGCTTGTCGGACGTCCTGTTCCAGTAGTTTACAAAGAATGGTTTGATGACGTACTAGCAAAACAGATTCTTGATACGGGAACACACTACTACCAAGAACGGGCAGAACAAATCCCCTGCTACTCAGGTATCCCGGAGTTACTGAAAGAATTGAAGCAAAGAGGTTATCGAATGGGAGTCGTATCTTCTAAACGACGTTTTCATGTTGTGAATGAATTGAAGTCAAAAGCTTTGGACATCTTGTTTGATGTTATCATAGCCCAAGAAGACACCCTACAACATAAACCTCACCCTGATCCCCTATTGCTTGCGGCAAGTCGCCTTAAATGTTCCCCTGAGAATTGTGTATATATAGGAGACCAACCTTCAGACATAAAAGCAGCTGATGCTGCACAAATGAGGAGTATTGCAGCACTTTGGGGAGAGGGTAAATTTGAACGACTTAAGGCGATTGGCCCAACAATGTTGGCCTATACTCCGTTGGACATTTTTGATTTCCTATCAACTTCCCGGAAACAATAGCTCAAACATGACAGGACGGCAGCTGGCATTTTGGTCGGCTACCTTGTTCTCAACTAACGGGCAGGTTAACTTCATATAATCATCCGATTATTAATGAAATTCAACGAAGCAAACAGAATTTGTTTTTAGAAAATGCTATAGTTTAGGACATGGGAACGTCAATTTTATTGAAGTATCTATATAACCTCCTAATAACCACTAATTGGAGGATGAATTATGAAATTAAAATTATTTATCAAAATTTTTGTTATCACGACAGCTGTTTCATGTTTTTCAATTTCTATTGCTAATGCAGCAACACCTCCTGTTAACGGTTCCGTTATATTAGATGGACAACCCCTTAGCTTTGATGCAAAACCGATTGTGATAAATGGAAATACGATGGTGCCATTCCGTCGACTATTTGAAACTTTAAAGATGAATGTTAATTGGGATTCCAAAACAAAGAATATTACGGCAACAAAAGATGATTTAACAATTGAAATGGCTCTGGGGAGCTTTAAAGCAACTGTCAATGAAAAGGAATATACTTTAACTCAAACTCCGTTTGACTCTCCTGAGGGAACTGTTTATGTGATTCTTAGATTTATAAGTGAAGCTGTAGGGGCAACAGTTAGTTGGGATAATGAAAAGAAGATAGCAACGATTAATACGAAATAAAAACCTATTAAGCGACTTCGTTGAGTTAACGGAAAACAATAGTTCAATGCATTCACGGAGGCAGCCGGCCAGAAACGATCGGCTGCTTTCGTTCAACTAACGGGAAACGATAGCCGAATTCCAGTGATAATTTAATAAGCGACAAAGGAGGTGCCGATTTGGGGGAAAGACGATGGGGTATTGTCAAATGGTTCAAAGAAGATAAAGGTTACGGGCGGATTATGTTAGACGGCCAGGACGGTAACCATGTATTTGTTCACTTTAGCGATATACTACCAGACCCAATTAGGTTACCAAACGGTTTTCGGTTTCTTAAAGAGGGCCAAAAAGTTGCATTCGAGCTATTTGAATTTCCGAGCATAGCGGATTCCCAGCGCAGGACAGCTAAGAATGTGAAAATTTTAGAGGATTGAAGGCATCGTGACGTACTTGATGAATGTATGGGTTCTCGGTATTCATCGTTACGCTAACGCGGAACGATAGTTGAATAAACGAATAGGAAGAAGCTGCCGGTCAGCATCGGCAGCTTCATTACGCTAACGGGCAGGTTAGTTATAATGGAACTCTCCCCAAAACTTGGGATTACATTTGATATAATCATTTAGAGTGTGACTTAATAAGGGAGGTTTAAAATGACTACTGATGCAATATACATTCTTGATGATGAGTTTGAACTAGTAAAAGCAAACCACAGGATATTCGCTATTCACTACTCAACGTATCGAGAAAACATTTTTTTTAGACAGAATTGGGAGAGAAGACTGTCTATTTTTAATGAAGACACCCCTTGTTACTGGATTTCACTTAAAGGAAATCGAATCGGTGGAGTTTCCATCGAACCGAATATGATATCCTCATTATTTTTATTGAAAATTTCAGATCTAAGCAAACCAATTCATGCATTCGGGATTTTACCCTATCAAACGGAACACTTTTTTCGATTAGGTTTTTTGCCTTCTGAAATAAGACGGGTAATGATGAGACCAACTGAATTATTTGAATCACAAGAGTTAGGAGAAGAACTTGAGGTAGTAACGCCTACTTCTGAACATACAGAGAAGATTTCGGAGTTATTGCTAGAATCATATTCGGGTCCCGATAGCATTGGGTATTCAGGTGAAAATACAATGGAACACCAGAGGTCGGCATTAGAATATTACTTCAAAAATAACAATTCAGATATTCTTACAGCCGCATCCAGCCTTGTTATAGATAAATCGAGCAATGCAATGGTTGCAGTCTGCTTGATCTCCTTGTGGGAAGAAATTCCTTTGGTGTCGAATATCGCTGTAATCCCGAGATACCGCTCAAACCGAATTGCATCAAAGCTACTAAGAAGAGCATTGACTGTTTTGAATGGAGAATATGAAGTCCTTCGTCTTTTTGTCACAATAGGAAATTCAGCGGAAGCACTATATTATAATCTTGGTTTTTATCCTGGACTCGAACAAACTACATTTCAACTGATACCTAGAAGTTGTTGATTCAACTAACGGGATACGTTAGTTGAATAAACGACTAAGAAGAAGCTGCCGGTGCTGATCGGTAGCTTCATTACGCTAACGGGCAGGATAGTTCAGTGATATTTTTTTCCAACTACTACCCTATTAAAGGCTATATTATTCTAAAGGTGGGAGAAAAGAGCGTGGAAATAACACTTAAGGCTGTTGATATAGAAAACAAAGACGTCCTCTATAATCTTTATCAATATTACCAATATGATTTTAGTCCGTATTCCGAAGAAGATTTGGGCCTTGAAGGGCGTTTTGAAATTGACTTGGAACATTATTGGGAAGATCCACGGTGGAATCCTTTTTTGATATGGAGTGAAAAGCGGATTATTGGTTTTTTAATTATCCTCTTTGAAAATTACGATACTGACCCCGATCCAACACATGTTATTTTTGATTTTTTGATCATAAGTAAATACCGAAGAAGAGGATTAGGAAAGTTGGCGGCAGTACAAGCATTTAATCTATACCGTGCTAATTGGAAAGTAGTCCAGATGAAAACGAATGAACCAGCAATACATTTTTGGCGGGACGTAGTAAACCACTATACCGCTGGCCAGTATACTGAAGTGTTTCGAGAAGATCTAAACAAATATGTACAATCGTTTACTAATAGGAATTTTGATTCTTATTGAACTAACGGGGGACGATAGCTAAATGAAGACATTTGAAGGCAGCCGACCCCAAAGCCGGCTGCCTTTTCCTCAATCACGTGGCAGGATATGTCGGGGGACAAGAACATGGTCCCATTTGAAGTCGCTATTTTAGTGGCTTTTTTTGTTTTATCGGTACAAGTTCTTGTCCCGAGTCGAGGACAAGAACTTGTACCTTTTGCCGTAATGGACAAGAACATGTTCCGATTACCGATTAGATAAATATCTAACTGAATTTTAAAGCTTGCCGTAAAGGACAAGAACATAATCCGATTACCGATTAGATAAGCATCAAACTACATTTCACTTCACAAATTCATTAAGCTAACTGGAAGGATAACGTAATTACCATTCAAAATAATATGTTCATACATAATCAAAAAAGGGGTGTTTTTTCGTACTTTACACACGAACATCTGTTTGTTATGATTTTAGTAAAATATGGGAGGTGAAAGGGGAGTTTAGGGTGGGGTTGAAACTTAATTCAGCGTATCTAACTATTCCCGTCAGTAAGCTTTAACAACTCTGCGGATTGGTATGGAGAACACTTCGGTTTTAAGGTAACAACAGAAGACGCGATTTACGTAGAATTACAAAATGAATCAGGGGTTAAAATCCTACTCCAACAAAATGAACATAACCTCAATTCTCATTTCACCTATCCCAATGGAGCGGTTCAATCGTCCTATGGCTTTATGGTGGACGATGCAGAATAGGGATTAAGGTTGGTGAATTTTTTGATTATCAGGGGAAATCATTTTCATTCTACGACCTGGATGGAAATTTCATTGAAGTTTGGAGCTTACCATGAGGCAAAGATTGATGATATTAAACTAACGGGGAAACGATAGCTCAATAAAGAAAAAAAGTCAGCCTATTTGGGGGTGTTATTATGCTAAGTTTTAGAAACACAACAACGGATATTTCAAGCAGTGGGGTTGATACTGCAATTTTATCGGTTGGAGCAACGGAACAATTTGGACCGTATTTGCCCATGCATTTAGATACTCTTATTGCTGAATTATATGCAATCGCTTATGGAAGACAATTGAATGCATATGTGCTACCTACAATCCCCTTTAATACTTCTGAGGAACATGCCAACTTTATTCCAAGAATGGATTTTTCGTGGAAATCGGATCAATGTAGAGAAGTCGTTTAAGAAGAATCGCAAGAGAGTACGACGAAATGCTTCACACTTAGAACGGAACGTGTGGTGAGACATATGTACAAAATACGAGTTTTGTGAAAATGTGTTAAAGAAACAGCCGGATAACGGCCAATTTATCTAATTTACATTTACTCTCTACTTAATTCACTTATCCATATTATTAACGGCTTTTCTCATCTCTTCATCCGTTAAATGTGTATAGATCATCGTCGTCTGGATCGATGAATGCCCCAGCTGATTCTTCAGCCTCGGCACATCGTTGTTTTCCAGGTGATAGCGGGTTGCGAATGAATGTCTTAAGGAATGCACTGTTAGCGCCGGTTTGCCAAACGCTGCAGCGTATTTTTCGATCAGCTTTTCAATCGATCTCGGTGTTAAACGCCGGCTTTTGCCTTTGCGGCCGATCGGCGCTGCTATAAATAAGTAATTTTCTGATTTTTCCGGTACATATCGCGTTTCCCGGATCTTCAAATAGCTTTCCAGGTCCAATAAGGCTTGATGGCTAAAATACACATATTGTTCCTTATTGCCTTTGCGCAGTACGCGCACTTGGCCTTTGTTCATATCCAAATCCTCAATGTTGATTCCCGCTACCTCGGATAAACGCAATCCGGAACCGAGGATCAGCGATACGATAGCCGTATCCCGCTCGCGGTTAAATTCATGGAAACGAACCATGCGTTTGTTGGTTCTGTTCAGTTCACCGAAATCATGCGCTACAAACTGCCGAAACTTCTCAAAATCGTCTTCTCGTAATATTTTGCCTTCGATACGGTTCGCGACGGTTTCCTGGCTTTCTTTAATGGAATTAAAGTCGATCTTGGCCATCACATTTCGTTGGATGTACGGCTTGAGGTCGGACGTTTCGGCCTTGTTTTGCAGGTAATCAAACAGCGACTTTAACGCCGACAATTTCCGGTTGATCGTGTATTTGTTGTTGCCCAGTTGATACTCCAGAAACGAAAGAAAATTTTCGATTTCACGCACGGTCAGCGATTCCAGGACAGTCAGTTCGATGTCTTTACGGTCATCTGCAGCCAGTTTCTCAGCCACAAGCCAATCAAAAAAGATGAGGTAATCGTGGCAATAATTCAGCAGCGTCGTGTGCGACAGCTTGCGTTTGCGGCTATCGACGTATTCGGTCACGTACCAAGGAAGCTCCGCACATTTATCATCAACCCGTTTCATGTAATGCAGCTTCATGTTTTTATCCATTTATTGCTAAACCTCCTTATGTACAGAATATCTCATTTACATTTATTCGTCAAATTATTATTTTACGTAATTATAATTCCAGCTTAATTTTTGTCGTCCAGTCAACCAACCGCGTTTATGTCGGATGACAAGAACTTGATAACATAAATGACAAGATCTTGATAACATTCCCCACAGCTCCTTCTCACATTATAATTTAATTAGTCAAAAAACAAACCATCATTGTATTTCTTGAATGATGGTTTGTTTACTTTAAAATGAAAATCTGTCTACATAGTTATCAACGTATTCACGTAGTAATTTATTTTCTTGTGTTGGGTTGTCAAATATTCTCATCGCAACCATTGATGGAATAAACGATGTCATTTTTCGGATTTCATTCTTCATATTGCTAGAACTATTCGTACACACCAAACTAATTGGTAGATCAAGTCTATTATTTTTATAATAGACTTGAACTGTATCAATCTTCTTTCCTAAATCAGCATCTAACTTAAAGATTATCGACGGTAAGCTCATTTCAATCATTTCATTAATCTGTTTCCATTTTGGTGCAACAGCAAGTCTTGCCCCTTTTTCAGCAATGGCTAACCATTGGTGGAAATAATTCAAAAGTAATTCTGTCGTGTAACGATTCAGAATTTGATGAAATACTGGCCTGCTATCAATATCAGAAAGATTCAATTGAGAACTCAGTATTTTTTTTATGTAATCAATATTCTTTTTGAATAACTTTGTGACATATGATTTTCCATCATATTCGTTAAGGTCACCATGCTTAGAATTATTATAAAACGTAGATGTTTGAAGTAACGTATGTTTCCATAACACATATGCGTATGCGTAGGGGCAAATTGGTGGAAAGTCTCCTTGCTCAAGCTTTAGAAGTTCTTGAAAAGAAGAGATACACATTTTGTGTCTTTTTAAATATTTCTTATGGATATACCGATCGATGGCTTTGAAACAATTTATATTTTCAGTAAATAATTGATCCAAATATCTTCTTTTGTTAGTTGCCCTATGTATTGTTTTGTACATGATGGTTGGTTTTGAGTTAAACAAATTTAAACCTACTGTAATTGGATCAAATATAAAGCGTTCTGTGTTACTCCTACCTGCTCCCTTCAACCAATATGCCATAGAAGGATCTTTGATATCAATGTTTTGATTCCATTCTCTCCAATGTGAGAACTCAGCCAACTTATAACCACATGTGCAAGTAAATGGTTCATCCATACTACGGTCACTCAACAAAAATGGAATTTCATTTGAACAATTGGGACATGAATTAATAATTTTATTTGCATGATACGGACACTGTTGAGTCAGTGTAAACTGGTGAACCCAACTATGATATCCTTTGCTCATGCAGTCCGGACACCAACGAATGCTTTTAGGAAACCAAGTAAGTATATTTTCGTATATGTACTCAATTGGTTTTAAAATGAGATTTATGTCAGTATTAATTTGATCCGCTATGTTAAAACCAATGTAGTTATGTAACATTTGATGATCAAACCCGCTTAACTTAATTAGTTCCCTCCATTTATCCCCAATTATCACATTTTTAATTTGTTGTATCTCCTTGCTGCCGAGTGTTCTTATAACGTCTGTACGTGTAATATGGTTAGCAAAACACAACTTTTCAAAAATCGACCACGGTGTCTCGTAAACATTAACCCATTCCGATTTCCAGACAATCATCTTAAGTCGCCTTCTTAGCAATCGCCATGTAGATTTCTGATTCGATATAACCTGATCTTTGAATAGCCTCTCTCCATTGATCTGTAGAAAGCCACTCCGTCCTCTTTCCATTTGAACCATTTATCTTTAGAACATTCTCAACTGTGAAAGCTAGATACTCCATTGGTAATTCAACCATTTTGCTGGAAAGTCCATACTCTTGTCTGATTTCTAGAAAGAGATTGAATAAGGTTTTTGAGAAGTCTGTAACTCTCTTTCCCGCTTCGTATGCTTCAGGAAAGTAATATCTAGTGTAGTACCACCCGCTATTAGCAGGAAACTCAGACTCATCATAGCTTTGAAGTACAAATTCCATTTCTTCTTGATTGGTAACCCCTCTAAAACGATATTCAGAAGGCATAAACCGACCGATTATGTGGGTTTTAGAATTTGCTAAAAAAAATGTGCGACGTTCCACGAGCTGTTCTTGGCCAATTGATATTGTGGTCAACCTAACGTTTCTTCTAAGAAGTTGATTATATATATCAATTAAGCAATCATACTGCCACTCCGTCATCTTATGAGCTTCATCCATAATCAGAGCTACTCTTCGATGAGCGCACTGCTCAGCCTTCTCATGCATTATACTTACTATTTGATTCCTCAGTACAATTTCATCTTTCTTTGTAGGAAACCCAAAGTTAAAATCTGTAAGCATATCTCTGAAAAACTTCTCTGCTGATGGAACCTTATAGCTTTTGCTATCTGCTACAAAAACAGGAAGTTTGTATTCCAATACTTCTGGCAAATAATTTACAGCAAATGTAGTTGCTTTAGTTTTACCTAGTCTTGGTCGCCCATATACAATCATTCCTGGCGCCCCATCCGTTATGATTTGGACGATCTTGTCCATTAATCTGTGGATCTCTAATGTCGGTAGAACATAAATTCCTTGTTCTATCGGATGTGTGCCTGATGGAATTATCGGCCTACTCAATGACGTTTGCCACCTTTCTAAAGTGCAATTGTTTTAAAGCTATGACAGTAGTTGTTGACGGTATATTCACATTTAAGAGAATTCTTGTTGCCCTTTATCTATAGCGTCGATTTCTTCGTGCAGCTTTAATAATTCCTCACTTTGTTGTTTTCCTTTTTCTTCCTTTCATTTTGTATTTGTTGATCCTTACAGATTTTATTAGCAATATCCTTCTTCTTATGCTCTGCTTGTGACAATAGATACTCATGATACACAAAGACCGGATCGTCCCATTGACTGAAATGGATAGCATATTAAACACTTTTCTTAAATGAAGTTGCCACCTTCCTAAAGAGTAATTGTTTTAAACCTCCGGACAGAAGTTGTTGATGGTATATTCACATTTTGGAGATTTTCTTGCTGCTCCCTGGCTTTATCTAAAGCATCGATTTCTTCGTGCTGCTTTAATAATTCCTCACTTTGTTGTTTGCCTTTTTCTTCCTTGCTTTTCCGTATAACTTGTTGTACCTTAGCGATTTTATTACCAGTATCTTTTTTCTTGTACTTTGTTTGTGACAAGAGATACTCATGATACACAAAGATCGGGTCGTCCCATTGAGTGAAATGAATTAACTTCTTAGCTTTTAGCATATTAATCGTTTTTCTCATTTGTAAAGAATGAGGAGTTAATGACCATTTGCCAGCAGCTACTAGCTCTCCGAATTCGCTCCCATCTGGTAGGTATACTCGAATAGTGCGCAGATCATCAACATTCACATGTACTGTTACCTTCGTGTTGATCATATGTGCGGATTGGGCTAACAACTCATTTCGGTATTCAACCCCCATGTATTCGATGTAAGGGCGCTTACCAGTGCGAATATTGCCACGTATTGTTTTTGCTTGTTCAACTTGTGTGAAAGTAAATTCTGATCGTTTGGATTCTTGTAGCACTCTGGGTATCATCCCCTTGTTTACTCGTTGCTCTAACACCTCAAGCGGCGAATTGTAGAAATAGGAGCCATGTGGAGTGCCATTATAATTTGCGACAACAACATCAAGAATCTCCTCTAAGTGCTCATAAGTCATTTCATAACGGATAGCCATTTTTTCAGGATCTGTACGTCGAGGGTCACTCGGATGACTTCCCGTTGTATTAACCATACGTTGAATACTGCTTGTAGTTAAGGTTTGGTGAAAGCGCTCAATGTGCGGACGTCTCATAGGTCTGTCTACTGCCCCTAAGCATGTAGTACACCCGATTAAATTACGAAAACGTTCACGTACCATAGTTGCTAAGTGTGCTTTAGCATTATCAAAATGGACCACATCCCATACTGCCCATTCTAATTCAGGAAAACGTTCTGAAGGATAACCCCCTGTTGGCTGATAACACAAACCAGGAATAGATAGTTTTAATTTTGTTACAGGCATAATTGCTTTTCTAGCAGCAATCATTACATCGCTAGCGTTATACTCCTTATTGATACAAATATGCGGTCTGCCTATTACTGTATCAGTGGCACGATCAATAAAGCTAAGGAACCAAAGTCGATCCAAAGTAAGAATTGCTTCATCCCCTTGATTAGTTGTCACTTTAATTACAAACATGCCATCTAAACGATGGCCATCGAATTCAACATGTTGATATGGTGTTATGGTTTGCGGGTAATTTAACTGACCAGTACCTGAGTTCTTTGCTTTTTGTTCGGCATCTTTTCCATAGCGATACGATGCTTTACCAAAGTGAGTATTTTTAAGACCTTCTAAATACCTGCACAATGCCCTATAGCCTAAATGTGATGTGTTAAAGGGATATTCGCTTCTAGATATCCCGATTTCGCGGCATTTATTTGCAAACTTTTTATGTATATATTTAGGCCGCATGACAGGTTCTGAAAGCTTCTTTCTGCCAAAAAATAAATTATCTATTTCATCACGTATCGCCGGATATTTTTCTAAAAGTAATCCAAATTCCCCTGTCTTTCTTGATTCATTAAATAAGTTATTTAAAGGACTCAACTCGTATTTTTTTAGATTTTTGTTCGGTATGAGCCCACGATAGCCCCAAGGTACACCATAAGGATCAAATGTAATGCACCTATTAAACAAGCGAAATAAATTAATTCGGTTAATACCGGTTATTTCGAATATTTCGTTTAAGCTTATTTTATTTGCCACATAAAGATCTATAGCTTCTTTACGTTTCAAAAATATCGCTCGATCATCCTCCCCTAACAAGCTTTCATCTACTTTCATCCATAAATCTTGATCAATTTGTGCAGTGGCTAATCTGCCATTATGAATGACTTTCAATCTACTCATGTAACCAAACCTCCGACTGCTTACAGATAATTGTTTCATCTAAATTGATTTGAATTGCTCCATGATAATAAAGCCATAGACAAGAATCATGGATTAAAGCGTAAGGCGTTGAAGTTAATTCTGATATGGTCTGCAGGCTGCGCCGCTTATTATTTATATGACTAAGTACGTGATCAGCAGCTTTTGGTTTTTGATTATTCTTAATGAATGAAATTATCTTCAATCGGTTCTCCAATTCTTGATGACTTCTTCGTAGCATCTTTTCTGTTACAACCTCATATGTAAAGTTGTTTTCAATGCAGTAAGCCCTTTGTGCTTTAATCTGGCGTATAGTTCTTTCATTGCGAGGATCATTCTCGTTTAGTTCTGCCTCATACTTTACCTCGCGATATATCTTGGATCCATCATGATTTTTAATCCACATATCAAATACACTCGTGTGAAGAACTCCGTCGTATACATAGGAAATTTCGGGATATTGTTCGCAATATGTTTCGACATTTGAATCTGACTCAACAAAAACCCAGTTATCAAATTCTAAGTCGCTGTATAATACAACTTCCCTCATGTTTACCTTGGGCCCTTCAGTATTCCAGTAATTACTTCCGTACTTCGCACTTCTAGGCATTACTTTTGGTTGATAAATGGCTTCTCACCTCAATGTCACAAAGTTCAAAAGAATGGTTTTGATGCCCATTACAAACATTTTTGCTTATAATCATAATCATTAATCTCAAAATTTATACAAACTCCTTGTATATTAGTGAATCTATCAGTACATAATAGTTTCATAGGTTTATAGATTGGAGGGAATTACGTGAGCGAAGATGAATTTTATCGATGGCTTGGCCAATACCTGAAAGAGTTGCGAAAAAGCTGTCGCTTAACACAATCCGAAATATGTAATAATTTTCATTTATCTAGGTCCTCCCTTTCCAATATTGAGACAGGAAGGCACCATTTAAGTGTATATACGCTTTATGAATTACTAACTGTTCTGGATGAATCATTTGTAAATCTTGTAGAGTCAATGCTTTCGCAGCATAGAGAGCAGAAACTTTAATCATCTAGTCTCCTCCTGGTATCTTTAAATAACAGTAGGATCATTATGATGCTCAACCGTCGAAGCAAGTCCAGATGATCGCTTCCCCTTAAAATGATATGAAGATATTCATTTACCTCATAAAGTATCGGGAATGTTAGCAACCTTAAGGTTCATCAAATGCAAAAAATTGTGATTTATGTACGCTAGCAATTAAGTAGTAAACATTGGATAGTAATACTTAACTTTGACTGTAGCTAGTCCGCATGTATCTATCCATTTCTTCCACTAATCTTTATATCAATACATATTCTGCCCATAAAAAGATGAAATGATACATATATGTATTAAAATATGAAGATGATATATATACAAGCATGTATCTGGATTAAGCCATTGATTACACTGAGGATGAGGTGTATCCATGGATAATTCAGTACTTACCCTAATCGGTCAACGAATTAGGGATCTTCGTAAACAGAATAATCTTTCTCAAGAACAACTTGGGGAACTTGCGGGATTTCATTTCTCATATATTGGAGGATTGGAACGCGGTCAGAAGAATATTACTCTTCTTAATCTTGAGAAGATTGCTGCAGCCCTCAATGTTCCACTGCACGAAATCTTTATATATAACGGGCAAATAATACGTTCAAAAAGTAACGCTAAGGATGTTTTTCTTAGTGAAATTCATAATAAAATAGTTGGGATGTCTACAGCTGATTTACGGAAATTAAATCGATTAATCGATGAAATTTTCACATAACTTTAACTAATAAGGAGCCTTCTACCCCGTTGAATAACGGTGATTGAGGCTCCTTAACTTTTTTCTTTTAATATAATTATTGGTTATATTATCAATGGTTTTTAGGGCATAGGTCAAAGTATTGGTTAGCGGATAACTAAAACAGCAATACAAAAAATGGTTAAAAATATTCAAATAAGTACGGAGAAAATGTAATTACCACTTGGCAGTTAAGGCATTCATTTGGAATTAAACATCAAGGGCAAAATAGTGCTGTTGAAACAAAGAATCAGCTCGCATTAAGAAAACTTAGAAGGAACTGAGAAGTATCAAATACTTACAATATTATTGGACTAAAAAAAGCTTCTGCTTTGAATGAGGAATAGGAAGGATCTTCATTTCCTCATTCAAAGCAGAAGTGTTTCTTTTTTTACAATCAAGTATCAGGCTTTATTCATAGTTCTTAGCATTCAACACATGTAGCGTTTACTTCATGAGATATCAGAAAGAGTCAACCTTCTATTACAAACATCACAATGAACTACTATAAATAATCCAATACTTGTTGGAATGAATGTGTAGGCAAACTTGGCACCGCTAACGTCAATTGCTTTACAAGTGTCCCACGCTCTTATTTTTTTCTTCATGTCTTCTGTTATTTCAAAAACCAAAAGGCTCACCTCCTGTAAGGCCAAATATCAAATTATTTTTTATCATCCCGTATTGAGATAAGTCTTGCTTTTAAATTATTAATCCCTTCATAATATGCTTGTATTACATTTTCATCTTTGAGTGTTCCATTAAGTTCGATACTAGATGCCACTTCCATTTCTTCTTTATCAAACAGCACAATAAATTCAAGGTTAGATTCGATGTATCCAATTGGACATTCCCATTCCCCATATTTAGCTGCATGTTCAAACCATTGGTGCCTTATCATTTGAGAGTTTGTATAAAGTTTCTCATTAAATTGCAATCCCTTAGCTGTTACTAATGCTATACCGAACTTTACTCTTCCAATTGTCATTGTCTTTTCTCCTTTATACTCTATTAACTTCTATTAGTATTATTATCATCTCCGATATTATTAATACTTATAAATATCGAATCTTTTTTTTGATGTTTATAAGTATATGTAATTAAAGTTATTCTTTGGTCTACGATTCTTGGTCACTCTAGGCGAGGAAATTGCCTGGACAATGGCTGTATCGAGTCTTTCTTCTCTCATCTAAAGACCGAAACAAAGCGGAGGTTGAACAGCAAGTGAATGAATACATTCTGTTCTATAACCAGAACCGATTCCAGAAAAAAATTAAACGACCGTTCCCCAGTAGAATACCGAGAAACGGTCGCAGCTTAAATCATGTCTTTTTTGTACTGTCTACTTTACAGGGTTATGACCAAATTAGCGACTTTCTTTGGAATCATCTACTTGTCCCTCGACATGGTTCGAAATAAATAAAACATAATATGACCGATATCCCAACTTTGTAGCTGTTCGACGATTGGAGCAACTGTGTCTTTTGAGCTGAAATACCTCATACAACCCCTCTCCTTACACTTGAAGTTACTTTTAAAAATTTCCTAGCCAGTCCTCCATTGGCGATTCCATAATGTCGATCTGGCTCCTTCTGTATTTCCAATGTTCCTCAAGGCCGTGACGAGGAGCTGTCTGGACAGGCGGGGGAATTTTTACATTGAGAATCGAACACACATTTGGTTATAATGCCTTATGAGAACTAATGTTTGTGTATGGGGTCATCAGGATTGTTAAAAGACATCGGGCGCAAGATACTGCGGATCCTTAGTAATTATCTATCCCGGCACAATAAGCTGCCGAACCTTGAGCAGTTGGAGACTATGGCCGGCAAGCGTAAGGATCAAATATTACAGACGCTAAAAGAACTGGAGAAACAGGAACGTATCCGATGGGAGAACAAATCCTCTGTGGAAAACATCATGATTTTGCAAGCATGGGAAAGAGATACAGCTTCGCCCAGGAGTCCAAACATCAGCCGAGGATCAGATTACTGGACCATGTATTAACTGAGGAGGTAAACCATGAGCAAGAAACTGACCGATAATGGGCTGTTTGACAGCTCTCGAATGATGTTACCGCAGCATAAAGAGACCATTCTGGTTCACCAGAAGGAACTAAATCGCTTGGCTAAGCCAGTCCTCGATGAGCAGGAGTGGCAGCTGATTGGGCAGCTACTTCAAGATTCATTTAATAACCATGCGAAAGTAACCCTAAGCATATTTGATCCATTTAATATAAGGAATCTTACAGGTTTCGTCACGGTCATTAATACATTCCGTAAGGAGATCAAGCTCAGCATAGACCAAGATGAATGGGAATGGATTAAGTTTGGCGATATCATAGCCGCCAGTACATAAAGAAGTAATCCGGGATTGGCTCGCTTGGTGTACTTGAAACTGACTTCAGCACTTTTTCAGTGACTAAAGCTAGCTCGGGAAACCGAGCTTTCCCTAAAACCTGGAATCCCTCCCCTTCCTTTCGTTCAAGGTAACATCTACCTGTGTTTTACCAAAAGGCCATATGATACGCTAAATATGGTGATACCTATGTATATTGATCCCATGTTATTAGATGATTTAGAGAAACCTTTTGAATCTCAGGACCATATCGCTGAACTTAAAATTGACGGGATCCGCTCGATTATTTCAAGAAATCAGCGTTCCCGCATATATACCCGTCATCAAAATGAGATCACCTATCGATTTCAAGAAGTAGTTTCTGCAGCTGAATCGGCTGTAGCAACAGGAACGATATTGGACGGTGAGCTGGTCGTCTGTGATACAGAGAGCGGGAAACCTGACTTTGCTGCAACGATGAGGCGGTTTCAGAGTACTCCGAGATTAAAACACACTCCCGGACTCACCTTTGTAGCGTTCGATATACTTTCATACAAAGGAGAGTCCACAAGATCCCTCCCCCTAATGAAACGAAAGCAGCTCCTCGAAGAGGCGGTCCAAGAAAATGATATCTTCAAAAGGATTCGCTTTATGGAACATGGCTTCGTCCCTTTGTTTGAGCTCTGCCGCCAGCAAGGGCTTGAAGGAATTGTCTTAAAACAGCGAAGCAGCCTGTACCACGCGGGCAAGCGACCTAAAGAGCTTTGGCAGCGTGTAGTAGTTTATCAGCGTGAGGACTGTTTTATTACCGGATATTCGAAAAAGGAAGTTGCCTGGACCCTCGGCGTTCTCCGGAATGGCCAACTGGTTCCTGCCGGGACGCTGAAGTACGGTCTTACGGACACCATTCGGAAAAAGGCTTTTCCGATCCTGTTAAATACCAAGGTTAGCGAAAACAAAAACTTCGTTTTTGTGTTACCTGAAATCCAAGTCAGGGTTCGATTCAGACACTGGACAGATGAAGGATATTTAAGGCTCCCGGTGTTTGAAGAATTCGTCCAAATATAAAAGAGCAGCCACGCTAAATCAGCGTGCTGCTCTTTTTAATTGAAAGCTTCATTGTATTGGCTAGCGGGCAATCCTCCTACTGTGTTGAATCAATTATAGTATAGGTTGACGGTCCATTGCACATTATCAACTGGCCTCCATTTGCATCTGTTCTACCTGGATGCGCTGAAACTATTGATGCGCTTGATACGAAACGCCACTGTCACCGCAAAATCATCTCCGAAAGTTGCCGGCAGATGTGGCAGACTCCCCGCCCCCTTATTTCAACAATCGATCAACGATTTCCCTTGGATCCTTGAATCGCTTGAGATGTTTAGTCTGGAATACGACCACCATACTCTGCTCTGGGATCACGCGGATCAATGATCCACCTGCACCGGATGCTGAATACCCGTCTTCCTCGACCCACCATAAAAATCCGTAGTTCCCGATCTGCCGGCTTGTCGATGCATGGATCCATTCCTTAGGAATAAGTTGACGCCCACTCCACATGCCCTGCTGCAGATAGAGTTGACCGATAGTAGCCATATCTCGTCCGGTCATCGATAATATACCAATCCCTAATTGCTGTGGATCCTCTGCATGCCAAGGATTGATCGATAATTCGAGCGGTTCGAATAACCATTCCTGCGCGATCTCTCCAATCTTCCTACTCGTAGATCGGCACAGACAGGCTGCAAGGAGAAGTGCATCCGTATTCTTGTAGACCATTTGCTGACCCATTACGTCTCTTACTGGAAGGGTTAGACTGAATTCTACCCAATGGCGACTCCGCATCGTTCGCTCCCAGATGGGCTGAGCGTCTCCTGCTAACCGCGGGTAATAGAATCCTGAACTCATCGTCAGGAGATGTCGCAGTGTTAGCCGTGATGTTTGAGGGTCCACATCTTTCCTATTCATCTCAGGAAAGAAGTCCAATACGTACCGATCAAGATCCGAGATGATCCCTTTATTCAATGCAATCCCAACAAGGGCAGATAAAATGCTCTTATTGACCGACATCACCGGGAAAGCATCCTCAGGCCCGGTATTACGATAATAACGCTCATGAACGATAGCACCGTTACGTAGTATGACCATACTAAGGACATTCGGATATTTCGCGATAATCTCCGTATCTGCTTGAACCCATGATGAAGCTTCCATGGTGCGACCTCCTTAGAAATATGTACCGATTATGGAATTTGGCTGACGCATAAGCTCAGCAGGCGAACCTTCAGCTATAACTCTGCCACCTTCCTCTCCCCCGTTTGGACCGAGTTCAATGATCCAATCGCATACCTTTAGCACCGACAAATCATGCTCAATAATCAACACCGAATTACCATGATCGACTAGGCTTCGCAATACGTCCATGAGCCGCTCTGCATCCGCGCAGCTAAGTCCCGATGTAGGTTCATCCAGAATATAGAGTATCCCGCCACTACGGCTTCTTCCTAAAGCTTTGGCAAGCTTAATCCGTTGCGCTTCACCACCGCTAATTGTTGTCGCCGGCTGTCCTAACCTTAAATATCCCATGCCGATCTTCTCTAATAGATGAAGTGGTTCAGAAATCCGAGTTTCTTGCGCGAAAAAGTTGATCGCTTCTGTAACCGACATCTCAAGCACTTCCGCAATGTTCTTACCATTTAACTTAATGTCCAGTACATCTCGTTGGTATCGCAATCCCCCGCACACATGACAAGTCCATGTAAAGACATATCCACGCGTCTCCTTCTGAATGGATCCCTCACCTTGACATTCAGAACATCCACCAGTGGAATTAAACGAGAAATCCCCTACAGTGAATCCCTGTTCCTTGGACGATTGCAGATGAGCGAAAAACCCACGAATATGATCAAAGATCCCGATGTAGCTTGCTGGCGTGGATGTCTTAGACCGCCCGATTGGGGATTGGGTAACGACAGATACGCCGCCTAGGTCGGATTGGCCTTCGAGTGCTGTTCCCGCATGATTAATTTCTAACAGCTGCTCTTCATCAGAGTGTGCTTCCTCCATCTCCACTTCAGCGGCAATCTTGGATCGTGTGAAGCATTGCTCGAGAAGTGGGACCAACGTTGCGGAGATCAGCGAGCTTTTTCCGCTTCCCGAAACGCCAGCTACGCCGACCAACCTCCCTAGTGGTATATCGACAGTTATATCCTTCAGATTATGGGTTATAGCATGCTTGATTGTCAGTCTGGGCGTTGTATCGGTAATTGGCATCCCTTGACGAAACACAGAATAGCTTTCATGGATCGTGCCAGCTTTCGTTTGAAGATAAGGTGCGATAGATGATGTCACGCACTCCAAATAGCCCTCCAAGTCTCCTTCGTAGACAAGTCTGCCTCCTTCTGTCCCTGCTCCCGGACCGATCTCGATGATCCAGTCGGCTGACCGAATCACACCAAGATCATGCTCAACAACGATGACGCTGTTCCCTTGCTGTTGAAGTTCTTTTAACCGATCGATGACCTTCGCTTTCTCTCTCTCATGCAATCCAACTGTAGGCTCGTCAAAAATATAGATGAGACCTTCCAGCTCCGACTCCAAATGTGATGCAAGAAACAGTCGCTGGAGTTCTCCGCCGCTTAACGAAGGTGTACGCCGATATAATGAGAGGTGGGACAACCCTAGATCGCTGAGATCATGAAGCTGTTTCCGAATTTGCTGCAACACACGCGCGAGATTAGGAATCGCATTGGTAATTCGCGATTCATGTGCCTCCCAGAAATCGGCTTGTTCATTCAATGTCTTCTCGGCCAGCGCACTAATATCCAGTCCTGCAATAGTTACCTGTCTTGCTTCTTCTCCGATTCTAGCGCCGTGACAAGAAGTGCAGATTGTCTTAGCCTTACTGTCTGTCCCGAGTTGGATCCTTCTCAGGAAAGGCATTAATCCTTCGTATCCAACAGATAGGTCCCCATGGAGATAGGCTTGTTGAACTTCGTGAGCTAGATGATAATAGGAGTCATCGAGATCGAAGTGATAGGCTTTCGCAAGTCGTCTCAAGCCATCTTTCAACTTGCCTGGCGTTCCCCGGATGATCGAATACCGCTCGAAATGCCGCTCGACTAGCGCCTGCTCTTCCGTTAATGTGGAGATGCTTCCTGTACCCAAGCACCGCAGACACATGCCTTGCGGCGAAAGAAAGTTAAAGCACTCAACAGATAGTGCTTCCGTCTGTTGCCTACAAGCGTGGCAAATTCGGGAATGATCCGTTCGTTCCCCACATGTACACTGATATTGCCCACCAAGCGAGTAGACAAGCTGCATCAGACCAAGCAATCTCGTCCGCGTCCCTACCATGCTTCGAGGATTAGATTGCCTAATGATCCCCTGCTCAACAGCGACGGTTGGCACGATGCCCGTTATTGCATCGTATAGTTCCTCTTCCATCGTTGGAGACGAACCAATAGCCCGTTCATATCTGCGTCTGCCTTCCCGATAGAGCAAATCAAACGCCAGCGTCGATTTCCCTGATCCACTGACTCCAGTAATAACTACGAATTTCCCTTTTGGAATATCTAGGGATAACGATTGTAAGTTATGGAGTCTCGCATCTCGGATTCGAATGGGATTCATATGTGATCTACCTCGCATCTCCTAGAAAAATTTCTTCCTACATATCGTCTGAATCCTAGAGTGACATGCGATATTTGAATCCGAGTTGTCGGTTATTTCATCGTTTTCTAGCATTTCACTGATCAATGCATTGTCAGTTACCTTGTTCACCATTATCCTCCTCCCCATTTTCCATTAATGGAAACATACATTCTCCACTAAGTAAATAATCCCCTCTTTTCAATGGAATTTTTTCGAAAAATGATTGTATCTAATAAGTTCTCACTACTTATCAATTCATTTTCCAATCGCCGCAGCAGGCTTGTTGTACTAAACTGCCCGTTAGCGTAATGAAGCTGCCGAACAGCGCCGGCAGCTTCTTCAAACGTTTGTTTATTCAACTATCGTTTCTCGTTAGCTTAGTCGCCCATTCATTTGTTTAAGGTGATGGATATCGTGATCAATGAATATCTTCAAGTATTTATCAACTGTAAATTGACGTTTCCCAGAACCAATTGTGAACTTAGCATTACTGTCGATTCCAGATATGGCTTCAATTAATAGTCTTCGATTCAGGACAAACTCATCTATTAAAGAACCTATTGTTGTAAAAACATTTATGTATTCGATGGCTTCTCTATTATGTAAGTCATGATCAGGGAAAGCGTTCAAGTTTGCACCCTCATTCATATATGGTACATGATTCCCTAAAATGAACTTATCCCAATAATATAGATGTCCTATGATTTCCTTGACTGACCACTTACCCTCACTTATTGGCTCAAGAAGACGTTGTTCATCGAATTCTTTATACTTCAGTATTTCTTCTGCTGTCTGACCATAACTTAAAGCTGCTTTATTACTCATTTATTTAACCTCCATTTCAGATATGCAAATAAGTTAATTTTATCCATTAACAACACATATGTAAAGAACGTTTGTTCTGACTTTTGTGCCTTGGATTAAACTGTACTGCCCGTTAGCGTAATGAAGCTGCCGATCAGCACCGGCAGCTTCTTCCTGGTCGATTATTCAACTATCGTTTCCCGTTAGCCTAACGAGGATAATTTGTTTTTGTACTTACAGTAATACCACCCTGAACTAAAAGCGATTACAAGATGTAACAGATAAGGTGAGTATTCAATATATCTTTCTGGAATTCTTGCCATTTGGTCTATTATTAAAAACCCCCAAGTCAACTGATACGTGAAATTAAGTAAAAATATGGGCTTTCGCATACGATGCCAACCTTTTGAGTATATCGCGATTCCCAAAAAGATTTGAATAAAACACCATATTAAGCTCAATTCCGCCGATTCTACACCCCAAAAGAACTGTAATATTGGTGGGAAATATAATATCCCCGTTGTTGTTGTTGCCCACCCGATAACCGGTAAAAAGTTATCTGCTTTTATTTGAACCCCTCCTTGTTCACCTTACTTTATTCTTTCCTATAGTGTCTGATAGGAATCTTTAGTCTATGGTTATAATCTGCCATTCACCACTTTGATCTTTTTCAAAATAGAATGTATATCCCATTTCCTTTGCTCCATCACCTTGTTCTTTTCCTCTCACTTGCACCAGAGTGCGCCCGCCTTCTTCATGCGCTTTATCAACATCCGTGAAATTTACGGGATTGTCTAAGAGATAGTCATGCTCGGTACCGATATTCGGACTTAGCGTCTTATGGAACGCTTGTACATCCTTAGCGACGATCGCCTCAATTGATGCCTTGAGCTTTTCTTTTATGGCATCATCAATTAGCGGATCTTTAATCTCACTCCATTTGACGTTATCGCTACTGGAGAGTGTAGATCTGTTATCTGTTTCTGTTATGGAACCTGTATCCGGAGTGACAGACTCTGCGGTATTATTGGATACTGCTTGTTCTTGATTTCCACAAGCCGCTAGAAATGTTGCCGAAAATATTAGGGTAGCAATGCTTAATGTAACTTTATTCATAAGTACACTTCCCTTTTTATTTTATTACTATATACTTTCATATATGTAAATTTTACCATAAAATAAAGAACTTTGCCTTCCAGTGTAATAAATGGATGTAAGGTCTTTTAAATCGAAACTTAGAAATTCTGTTTCAAATGAAGCCCGTTGGGTTTTGTAACTTTATTCTTTTGTTTGCGTTCTTATACTGTAAGACGATTCAGATTAAGGCATTTTTCGGAGGGATTACATTTTGAAAAATAAAATTCTTGTTGGGATTACCGTTCTTATGGCTTCAATCTTATTGTGCGGCACAATTTTTGCGGCGACTGGTAAAATCAAAATCATCGTCGACGGTAAAGAGGCTGCAGCGGATGTTGCTCCCAAAAATGAAAACGGGCGTGTTCTCGTCCCTATCAGTACGATTTCGAAGGCACTGGGGTCGGGTGTCCAATGGAATGCGAAAACGCAGTCCGTAATCATTAATTCGAAACCAGATATTTGGAACGATGACTTAAATTTTATCAGTACTAATATCATCGAAATTGATAATTTATTCCATTCGTATTTTAACTATTATAACACTAAAGAAACCGGTTACGATGATTTGGTAACGTCAACATTCAAAAGTGATTTTGTAGACCCGAAAACCATCATATCGAAGGTCCAAGACAAGATCATTGACTACCGCATTATCGATGCGAAATTTATCGGCACTCTAGATGATCCCTACAGGTTTAAATTCCGCGTGGAAGTAGTGAAGTACACTAATATGGAGGTAATCCCGACTCATTTTGAGAAGCTTCAATTAGATATTGATGTTTTTAATAAGAAAGGTGTTTATCTAATCGATGGCATTTGGGTAAAAGGGAAAGAAGTAATAAAATCCTATACTGTTTTCCCAGGATTAACTCTTGATGGACGCGAACGCTAATCCGGCATACCTGAAGATGTATAATAAATGGCGTAGACTAAAATCTCCTTGGGCTATGGACATAAATCCAATCAAATGAGGTGTTTTATGAAGGGTCTTGAAATCTGCGAAAAATTCTTTTTTGAAATTGGTCTCCCCCAAATAAAAAAAGAGATTCCTGAAGTCTTGCCGTTTTTAGCAGCTGGGTTGTTTGGTGGATCTCAGTGTCATGGAAATGATGATGAAGTCTCAAGAGATCACGGATGGGGACCAGGATTTGGTGTATGGTTAAGCAAGGAAAATAAGGACCTGTATGGAGAAAGTTTACAAAAGACATTAGACAAACTTCCCAAGGAGTACTTGAATTACAAATGGTCCAAAGGAGCTCAACGCGCTTGTCCTATATTCGAAATCAATTCATATATTAAGCAGATTACCGGTTATGAAGACGCTCCAGAAAATGATTTGGAATGGTTAAACATCAAAGAAGAAAATCTTTTCGAAATTACACATCGTCCGATTTTTTATGATGCGAGTGGCGAGGTAAGCCGACGATTTCAAAAATTCGCTACGTACCCTGAGGATATTTGGAAAATGAGGTTGTCAGAAACCTTATCAAATCTCTGGTTATGGAGCGTCAAGTATATTAAAAGAGCTGTGATACGGGGTGATATTACCTCGGCTCGGTTTAATTGGGGGCGATTTGCGGAATATGCCATGAAATCCGGTTTCTTATTAAGTAAAAAATATGCTCCTTATGAAAAATGGTTGTATACTGAGTTCTCTAAGTTGCCTGATTTTGGTAAAGGGATAGGAACATTACTGGTTGAAGGTTTAGACAATCCAATGAAGTTGGGTGGATTAGCGTCTGAGATAGAAAAGGTTTATATAGAAAAAGTCGCCTCTCTTGGATTTAAACCCTTTGATCCTCCTCTTCCACCTGATGCTTATGTTGCTTATGAAGATAATGAACTGTTGAAATATGCAAGGGGAGTCCAAAGATCAATTAAGAAAAGCGAAATTCAGAGTGGCTCAAATCATTGACTTTTTTGGATACAGCTCTCGTAATTTTATTATGACGTAATAAAAAATACCTACACGATACCAGACGAACAAAAAGGCACCGTGTAGGCGTTTTGATTCCCGGCATAAAGGCACGTGAAATGGAATTCAAGGACAAATGTGGTGCTAACGGACGACAAGTATTGCCCAAATCTGTTCTCGATGATATTCACCGGATCCGGCGGGTACGCGAATTTCACTGCTGTAAGTAAAGCGATGCTAAAAGAAGTTACACTATTCTGCCTGTTAGTTGAATGAAGCCAGCCGGTCAAAGTGACCGGCTGGTTTCTTGTCTTTATTGAGCTATCGTATCCCGTTAGTTTAACAGATTGTTTATGCTTAACATCCCTTCACTGGTCAATAACGATTAGCTGCCGATCAGCGTCGACAGCTATTTTCGAGTGTTATTCAACTATCGTTCCTCAGTAGTTTAAATTAACCTCTACAATGTCACCATCTATAAGACTGTAATAATCCCTTAATTTTATGTCAGTTGCCAATTCAATAATGGATTTAGGGTGATCACCATTTCCGGATGCATTGCCGTCTGTCCTAAGAATAAATGCTTTTCTCCCCAAAAATTCACAATCTTGAATACTGATTGAAACGGAGCCGCCGTATTCTTCTTTTTCTAATCGAATAACATCTGTAGGCAAATCATAAGGTTCATCGAGCATGATATTTAATGTACCAGGATATAAGGTCATTCCTGTCTTAGCTTTGAAGTAACTACTCAACTTATTTATCCAGTAAGAGAAGTTACCTTGCCCACTAACGACCTTGCCTCTTAAAGTCTTACTCAGGTAAAACTCTTGTCCTGGTTCAAAAACTTGGACAGTATGATGGTTCATGTTTGTATCCTTTTTTATGAAGTATGTACGACCTCTTCCATAAATTTTTACATGCAATTCATTTTTTATTTCAAGACATATTGGTTCATCACAACCAATCCCTTGTTGCATTGAAGTTTTCTGCATGGCAGCTAATAATCTTGGAAAACCACCGTATTCACTAAAATGAGGCTCTATAAGACAGCCCGTTAAAAGTCCAAGTCCATCACCCGTTATTAACTCCTGTTCTGGAACTGTATTATCATAGACACTTCTTACAATAAATTCGTTATCCTGTGACGTTACCTTACTCCCCCACACAGTACATGGTGAACTAGAAATTAATGCACCTGCCGAAACTCCAGCAATGGGGATTCCACTTCTATATAATGAATTGATTTTATTTTTCATTTCTGAATTGCAGACACAAGTCTTATAATACTCACGTGTGTCTCCACCACAAATCAGCAATCCTGTACAGTTGCTAAGTTCTTCATATACATCTATCGAAGGTTCAGAATTCACATCTAGCGTAATAGGTGTTACATTTTTGACCCCTAATCTAATCCAACGCTCATAAAAAACTCTCTGAAAATATGTATCCCAGGATGGTCCGCCAATTCCTAACACGCAGATTCTGGATTCATTAGTAACGGATGCGGCTTGTATAAATGGCAACGAAGTAACATCAAAATTATCACCTATGTCCCCAAATATAAATAATGACCTCAAAATGGCTTACACCTCCTAGAGCATGTTTGGAGTGCTGCTTATTCCATTTATAATTCAACCATTTATTGTAACTATCCTGCCCGTTAGTTTAATAAAAGGGCGTCTGCCGCCATCGATGAGATCAGATCGGGAATGTAACCATGTTCTTGTCATCAGTCGGGAATGTTATCTATGTTTTTGTCACCCAACACCTACCGACCATGGTGTAGCGGCCTCACTCACCTCCCATGTGAAAATAAAAAAAGTCCCGATAATCATTTATGATTATTGGGACTCAAAGTTCACCTTTCACATTACCAATATGAGCTTTACTTATGGCTATCCTGTTTAATTTCAATAAAGTCCTGCAAGACCGTTAACAATTCTACGTGACCTAATTAGATGCTCTCGGAGGTAATATGCTTCCGAAGAAGCCATTTCCACAATTGCATCAAGTAAAATCAAACATGCTTGATACCATTCACTTGATATCGTCTCAGTATTATCAACTAATAAAAACCGCTGAATACACCTTAGCAAGTAATAAGTTGTATTCACCCCAGAAAGTAATTGCGTTCCACCTACATCCCTCTGGTATTTTGAAATAATTAACAATCCAGGGTCAAGGAAAACTGAAGGGAAGTGATACATGAGGGAAGCCATTGCTTCAAAAACATCAGAATTTACACCTGTGTTTTTAACAAATTCTATTATCGCTTCCTTACCAAGAGCAATGTCTTGACTTTCATAGTCGACTTTTTGCCACGAAAGATCTACATGCAGCATATTCCGGATCAATTTAGTCCTATCATCACCCCTGTAGCCCAAACCTTGTTTACTAGCAATATCTAAAGAAATACCTTGAACCTTGTCGGAAAGCTGTTTCCAAAGTCTCCAATAAATTTCCTTATTGCCCAATTTTTCAGATTGGTATTCTATGTGGAGCAAAATCGAACTCATAAATTCTGGTGCAGAATCACATCCACACCGTAACTCCTCAATAAACACATTTGTTTTAGAATCAAAAATGCTTAAAAAGTAGTTAGCGAACCTTTCTGCAAACTTAATCGGTAATTCGTAAGGAATATTTAATTCATTTTCCTGTTCATAACGATGTGCTCTCTTTGCTTCCTCAGCTTCAAACAAGAGAATTAGCATTCGAGAAAAAAGCAAAATGTGATCAGGTTCAGTAGACCCATCCGGAATCATCAAACAGGAGTTTAAAATGTTCCACGGACTATGTGTAAGGAAAGAAATACTTTCAATATCAGCTGTAACATCTCCGCTTACGAGCCGGTTACGGAAATTTTTTACCCAAGAGAGCGATTCCTCATCGCCCTCATCATTTTTAAAATCTTCCCATGCAAGATTCCTATTTTTTGAAAGCTCCTCCGACTCCAATTTGGAAAATTCGATAGCACCTGCAACACATTTGTCGGCAAAATCTGAATCACGCACCCATAAATGCATTTTTACACCATTCGAAGCAGCTACTCTGACAGAAGAATTCGAATGTGTGAGAGCAACAGCTATCAGGTTCTTAACAAAATATTTATCAGTTTCTTCTATAAAATCAAAAATCTTTGGAAGCACTGTAGCTGCTGCAGAAGCACCATAGAGATCCGTATTATCTAAAGTGACATCTCTGCCCTCATTATCTGCATTTTTCAACACTGCTTGAGTTAAAAGCTCTTTGCACCAAGATAGATCATCTTCTTCCATCTCTGTAGAATGATCCCTAATGAAGATAGTAACCGCTTTTGTTATAGCGTCAGGGTGCAATCGTGAAAACTCATTTAATTCACCATTAAGTACAATTGTATACAAGCTTTTTGACTCTTTTAGCGCGTCACTCCAGTTGGAGAAATATTCACTCTCAAGAGGTTCATTCTTCAGTACCTTTTCTGACCACAGAAGAAGTGCCATAAATCGGTTAGTAATTTCCTGCTGTGCTTCGCTCTTTTGTTGAATTTCTTTTAAATGAGGTTCCAGATTTTTAGAGGTAAACACTATCTGGTTGTTTTCTTCGTCCACTTCCGGCTCCCATCCTCGACTGTCAATTCGATGGAACCTAAATTGCCAACTCTCGTCACTAGATACTCTCGAACGAAGGTCATCAATAATTGTAAGCGTCTCTTCCCTATGCTCAGTAAACTGAAGGCACGTTATCAAGTTCTCAAGATGCTCTTTTCTCCACGATCTCAACGCCGCGGTACGCCGTTCTTCAGAATAAACTTTTGCCAGCGTGTCCCTACTTAGTGCATGCCAGTTCGGTCCTCTCTCTCCCATTTCATGGACAGATCTAATCAAGTCCATTTCATACAGCTCAGGCACTCTCATAAGAGGAAATGCAACCTTTGCTAGTTTACCAGGATGACCCGTGGCAACTGAAACTAATACTGCCGTTGGCATTACCGAATTGCTATTTCTCATAATATGGTTGAAAATCCATTCGATCGCTTCCATATTATCTGTACCTTCCACTGTGGCGATCAACCAATTCTCTAATGCCATAAGAGCAGATTGAAGTACAGCCGGAACCACAGAATGGCCACGATAGGCATCCCACAGTCTTTGAGATGAGTACTGTTTAATCGTTGTACCGTCATCCAATATGAACTCGATTTGTTCTACATCTGATCGATAAATTTCTATAGGAAGAAGTGAATACTTTTCTTCTGGTGAATCTAAATCAGAATGAGCATATTTCTCAGCGCTATAATTTAAAAGTTCAATAATGAAATCTAATCCTTTCCTTGGATGGAAGCGAAGAAGATGCACAAAAGGTCCCTTGGCTCCGCTGGCAGGAGAAAAGGCTTGTGATCTATTGTTATCAAGTCCAAAGTATTCCGGTACGTCTTTATGTCTAAATTGATCCCATATATTATGCGGTTTACTTTCATTAATTGCCCATTCATGTTTTGCAAGCCTGATCACTGTGTCTGGAATATGCTTACATAAATAGATTGTTTCTATACCCGTTAAAGCCAACTCAAGTAATTCTTTAACATAAGATTTTCGGCGTCTCCCATCAACATCAACAAACACATCTCTATCTAAAAGTTCACTGAATTCATTAAAGATGACTGGGGCAGCTCCGATGATTACTCCGAGTATTTTTTTTCTGTCACCTTCATCACGATATGAATCCTTAAGCATATCGAGTAAATGCAAAGCCAGCAAACCCGCTTCTCGAGATAAATCAGGTAGTTCTTTATCGATATGAATTAAAGCAGACCAGTCTTTTAAAACTGCCGTTACAGAGGGGACAAACTTTTGTACAACGAAAACTCGGTTTTCAAACAGGAAACGAATAATGGCCTGCCATCCCACTCCATAAGGTTTAAGAAACATCGCACTTAATCTCCCTGCTATTTCATCTGGAAACTGTTTTACCAATTCTTGATTTGGCGTTTTACAAGAAATGCGAAGTATAAAACAGAAACGCTTCAGAAGTTCGCCGTCATTTTCAAAAAGTTGGTTTTTCAATTCATTTAGAAAATCATAAGGATTATCGCAAAGCAGTACCGCTGTAATAGTTTCATCTCGCCAACAACTTTCGATTGTCTTATCATTCAAAATGGGAATAATAAGATGAGAAACGCTTTCGCCAGATTTCATTTTCTGCTGTAACCATAAGCGATATGCCCGATTCATGGCAGGTTCGTGTCCTATCGCATTAAGAAACTCTCTAACACTTCTTCTGAAATTGGCTTGAAAAGCCTCATCGATGTAACGTTCAAGTCCCCAATCCTCAAGAATGTCATGCGACAGACTGACCAATCCATTCGATGAGTCCCGACGAATTAAATTATCCTCTTCCAGCTTTAATAAAGCATCATAATCGAAACTAATTTCCGGCACACCATAAACCATCTGTTTCGCTCTGCTAACAGCAATATCGATAAACGTCCTTATTCGTTTTAATGGCATGCCAGCTATCCGGACTTGTTCCTTCGAGATTACATTTCTCCAAACCGCAATTTTAAATTCTCGTTCACCATCATTGCTAGAGAAGCGAGTACCAGTTTCAACAACTCTATACGCCAATTCTGCATAATATGGGTTCTTAAGCAACTGATTGTGCGAAAGCGGTTGCAAATGTTCAAATCTAGCACAAAGTGTCTGGATTTCTTCGTCTTTAAAATTCTCTATTAATAATGAGGAGCACTTCACACCTGCCGGGCTTAAGTAATTGAACATTATTTGCTGATAAGCATAGTCACGTCCACTAGCAATGATTGTCCATCCTTGGTTTCTCAGCACAAATCGAATGAGATCTGTAAATGCAGCAGTATTCTTTAGTTCAAGTAGCTTTTCAAGAGATTCTAATAACAAATACTTTTTGGGGATCAAGGCGAATCCTGCCTCAAGTTCATTTAGAGAGCTTGATAAGCCTATTCCAGAAAATACCTGATCAAGATGCGGCTTGTCCAAATCCTCTGTACGAAGACAAAAAACCGGAGCGCGATCTTTCATATGCTCTGCAAATTCCTTTATCAAGCCTGATTTGCCACATCCACGTTCCCCTGTTAGAAAAACAAACTTATCGCCTTCAGTTACCTCAATGATCTTGTCGAAATACTCAGTACGATTGATATGAACTTCACCAATATCCGACTTGATTCCCTCGATAATGTACTCCCCATGTGCTTTCAGCTTTTTAAGATCTTGATCCCATTCAGAGTACTTTACTGTGTTGAATTCTCTTCTAATACCTTCCGGTAAATTTTCAAGGGTGAGTGTCCCTGCAGTTTGGTTTCCTGTTTGAACTGCATCTAATATACTTGACCATAGTAAAGAAGCATTCTCCGTGGAACTTAGTGCGATCAATGATTGTATAAGAGAAAGTGAACTTCCCGATTCCGTATCCAAATCGTACCCAAGTAGATGAAAGCTTTTTAAGAATTTCCAAAGTTGTTCATCAGAAAGATCGTTCCCGCCATTAGATCTTTTCAGATGATATTTAAGGACCTCTAACTTACTTCTCTTTGTTTCATTGCTAAAACCACTAGTATTGACTTTATGTAAAAATTCTTTTGAATCCACACAATGCCGTGCCCATTCCAGAAGAGTACGAGTGTTATTGATTTCAGCAGCACTTAAAGGACCAGTAATTAGAGCAAAAGCGTCGGTTTCAATATTGAAAAGAGACGGATCATTGAAATCATTCCAAGCCGCCTGAATTACTTCCCCAAAGGTATCATTTCCCTCAGTAATGCTAATAGAATGTTTTAATTGTGCTAGTAATCTCGCCTCAGTCCCAGATAGTGGATCTTGTGTATACACAATGAAGTCATCTGTATGGAAACCCGCGTAACGACCTTGAAGTTTTATTCTTGTGATCGGCCAAGGCGGTAGGCAGGGAGCTATTCGTCCAGTTAGCATCAGGACAACAAACGCTGCTTGGACACGTGTCTCAAAGTTCCCTCCACCTCCACCGGTAGAGAATGGATTACTTTGTTGCTTGGCTGGTTCACTCATAAGCTTTTCTTCTCCTTCTTTATATTAAAATATACCAATTAGGTCCAATTTTTTGTATGCACTTACAGGATAAACGATAACTTCTTCGCTGGCTTACATGTGGGCGTCCTACTTTCTGTAAATATACCATAGAATCGAGGCAATGTTGTTCTTCAGACCTATTAACTGGAATACCATCATCATCTAAATCCCCATAATCAATTGTTTTATGACATGGGAATACTTCCATATACATTGCTCAATAGTGAATCACTATTCCTGATAACCGACCCTCACTTAATGATTTTCGCATATTTCTGTCTTTAAAAAAGGACATTCTTTACAGGGTCTCTTTCGATAACTTGACTGTTAATCCTTCATACGTAAGTACCTTATTTACAAAATGTTAATGAACTTAAACTGCCCGTTAGCGTAATGAAGCCACCGATCAGCGCCGGCAGCTTAGTCTTGGTCGTTTATTCAACTATCGTTCCCCCTTGCATAGAACTCGCGACACCCTTCTTTTTCGTTACCTTTGCTCTGACTGCAAATTCCAAACTAACTCTCTTGCCCAAAATAATAAAATCTCGTCATTGCCATATGTATCAATACATTGGAGACCTAAAGGCATTCCATCTATTTTTGCCAAAGGCAAGCTTATCGTAGGAAGACCTGCATATGTCCAGATTGCAGTCATTCCCGCCCATCCTGTTTTTTTATAGCCTTTTGGTGCCACTCCTCCTTGAGCAGGAGAAATCCACAAATCTATACCGTTCTTTACCTTTGAATTCTGCAGATCCATCCTTAATTTCAATTGGCCAGCACGGTATCGTTCTAATTCTTCCAATAGTACGGTTTGGCCTTTTCGGATTGCTGACTGAACCGGAAAACCATATAAATGTTCATACTGTCGGAACCAACTTTCGTGAACTTGAGCCATCTCACCTTGCACCATTCGAAGCATGCCATCACCCGTTATAAAGTCTTCATCCCAAGGCATCTCTACATAACGAATGGCAAAACCTGCACGTTCCAAGGTTTCAAGCTGTTTTTCAAAAGCACATTTAACATCATCGAACATCAGGCTCATATATTGGCCTTTTGGAACACCCAGAGTTGGCTTTCGATTAGAGTGAAAAGGACGCCAGTTAGGAATTAAATGAGTACCTGCATAAATCATGCTTTCTATGTTTTGCGTAAAAAATCCGATGGTGTCAAATGAAGGGGAAAGCAAAATAGCGCCATCTAATGCAATACGTTCATAACTGGGCTTAAACCCAACTACACCGCAAAACGAAGCGGGAGCAATGACAGAACGAAGGGTTTGAGTGCCAACAGCTATCGGACATATACCTGCAGCGACTGAAGCCGCAGATCCTGCACTAGAACCACCAGGCGTGTGTTCAATGTTATGGGGATTTCGTGTCGGGGTCACACTGTGGTATGCAAATTCTTCTGTTACGGTTTTACCCGCGATTAAGGCCCCCTTTGAACGGAGATTCGTAATAAAAGATCCTTCTTTCCTGGTCAGAATATTTACAGGCAAATTGGAACCAGCCTGAGTTGGTAATCCATCGACATGGATTAAATCCTTTATTGCGAAGGGAATACCAAAAAGTGCTGGTTTCTCATCAGGAAATGTATGTAATAAATTCTCCATATTAAGAAGCAATCGCTCACTAAGATCTACTTCTCGAACAAAAGCATTTACATATGGTTCTATTGTAGCGTATCGGTTTAACATTTCGGCCAAATGATCATTTGATGAAACTTCATTATTATCGATCAAGGATGCTTTCTGAAGTAACAATGGTTATTCCTCCCAATTAGAATGTATTTACTTTATAGAGTAATTATATTTACTATAAAAAGCAATGCATTTTTTAAAAAAAGTTATCTAATTTATTTCTCATTTGGCCAACATGAATCCAACAATGTATATAAGTTTAACTGCCCCCTTTAATCAGCTGGCTAACCATATCCATTCTTGTCTTCTTCGGCAAACGATATATGTTCTTGTCGTCGAATTTTGACAAGAACATATATCGTTTAAACAAAAAACCGCTGTTACGCGGTTATTAAGCGTGCAGGTTTTGTTGTCTTACACCTACCATGGAGTTGCGGATGATATACGTTACTATCGCACGTTATCCCATCCCTTCTGGCTTTCCTGCCTACACATCTGCACCCATTGCTTTGTCGTATCGTCTGCAAGTTTATCGAATGCAGGGGGGTGAATCTTTACGTTATCCGCCTGGATGCCCAAGAAATCCAGCACACGTATAACGGTTCCTTCATAGTCCTGAATAAAATCTTCGTATACGACGTTAAAAGGCTTGATACCGTACCCGGTAGACTGGACGCTATGCAAAACTTCATTTACTCCCCCACTTTTGACCTCTATTCTTGCTAAATATTATGCTATCCTGCCCGTAAGCGCAACGCGGCTATCGATCCTTGCCGGCAGCCTACTCCTCATGGTGCTATTGTATCCGTTTATTAATTTATTTTTACCCAATAATCGGTAGTTGTTTTTTCGATAATAAATCATCGATAAGCATCTTATGTTCGGTGAAAATATTCTCTGGTAACTCTTTAAGTGAATAAAATTTATTCTGTATCGACTCCTCGTTACTTTCAACTAACTCACCACTATACTGTTTACAAATAAATGATATTAGAACCAGTGATACTTGGTCGCCATTAGAAAATGTCTTGTCATATTGAGGACCAGAATAAATCCCAAATAACTCAAGTACATCCAATTTAAGACCTGTCTCTTCGTAGACTTCTCTTCTCGCTGTATCTTGAACGCTTTCTCCTAAATCCATAAACCCACCTGGAAAACCCCATTGACCAGTATCAGAACGTTTCTGCATCAGTACTCGATTTTTTATATCAAAAACGAATGCACCCGCAACAACCATAATAACCTTCTCGTTTCCTACCATTGACCTTAAATGTTGTATGTAATCCATTTACACACCCTCCATTTTAGTAAACCCCTTATTATTGCATTTCTAGCCATCAGAAATAAAACTTAAATAAATCATAATAATAGTTTACATTTTGTGTATTAGATGTAGGATGGATTTTTGTAACCTGTGCATGGAAATATATTAGAAATCATTACATTATCCTGCCCGTTAGCTTAATGAGATTGCATGGATGTTAAATACTTATCTTATCGGTAATCGGCTCATGTTCTTGTCTATTACGGCAATCGGAACAAGTTCTTGTCCTGAGCTCGGGACAAGAATTTGTACCGATAAAACAAAAAAGCCGCTAACATAGCGACTTTCAATGGGACTATGTTCTTGTCCTTCGACATCATCAGCGCGGCAGCTTCTTCCTATTACCAATGGAGCTTTTCAATTAACGAAACATACTTACTACTAATAAGTTTAAATCTCTCATATGAACCGCCGAAAAGACCTGCTTTTAACGGCAACCATTCATTCTGCTTTTGTTCTGCTTCTGTTATCAAATCATTTAAAACACTGTCTTGATAGGCAGAATGTTTCCATGCGAATCTTCCTGGCGGTCCCCAAACACGATCCTCACCATCATAGTAAATATCTGCGTAGACTAAGGCATAAAAAACTTCAAATTTATCAAAGGTTTCTTCATAACTTTTTCCCATGAAAAACAAGTCATCAAGGACAGGTTGAATTTCCTTGAACAAGTATTCGCTTCTAGGTACATACATACGATCATGATCAGGAATTGCTTTAAATATTTCCTCAAATTCTCGATTGTGAGGGAAAACCTTTATAATTTCTTGAGTTCTACCACGCCGTTCATTTCTAACTTTAGTTGTAAGCAAAGTAGCAAGCATTCCATAATTTTCAGTAGCTATAGCACTGATTCCAGTACTATACAACATTAGTATCAAAGGATACCACCTCAGATTAAGCAAAACTACACTTCCTGAGCGAGTTTCGTTGGCTTCGGATAGGCGACTGATAACTTTCCTTACAATTACTTCTTTTCTCTCATCTCCCCAATAAGCAATAGCTGCCATTATCGTTTGTAAATTCTCACTTGCATCCTCATATTTTTTCAACTTTTCAAGGACTTCATCCTGGCTAATAATGCCTTCTATAGAGAAGTTTTCACCGAGATAGGTCAACATTTGTCTCAGTTGTTGATTCACTATGTCATCCAATTTAATATGATATCTGTCTTCTGAGAGATATTCTTTGACTTTGTCTATGATTTCCTCTTTATCGGATGTATTTCTCTCTACGACAGGAGGAATTATGATCATTTGATCAATATCTTTTTGCTCATCTCTTAGAGAAGAAAGAATAGGAGCTTTGAATACGTCCAAGTTTAAGCGTCACGATCGTCACAGTCGTGCCATCACTGGTTCGAATAGACTCGTGACTCGTGGTTTACCAGCCTACCTGAAGAGCCGTTACTTGCTGCAAAGGCTTGAATTTTGAAGCCATATCAGGCACCGCCTCCATCTTTATTTTCAAACCAAAACGTAATTGTAAAGATGATCAAAGATAGAATTAAAAGTGTTATTCCTAAAGCAACAGGTGTGTAAGTGAATGCATTCATTAGTCCATTTGAAGTAATCCACGCTTGAGTGTTAGGAGGCTTAGAAAACTGTATTGCCAGAGCTCTTCCTTTTGCAAAGCCTACAAATATAAGTACTACACCTAAAAGCGCGAACACAAAGCTGCTTATAAAATGTTTATTAATAATTAACTCTCCTCTCAGGTTAGAGCC
>NZ_JACHXJ010000015.1 GCF_014192015.1 Paenibacillus rhizosphaerae
GGAACAGCCTTCCGTCTTAAGTGTGCAAACGAATGGCCGTTTTGAACTGTCGTCTTCATCGTTATAAATTAGTGAAATTTTTCGGACGATATATACATTTTGATCCGCGTTTACCCTTCATTGACTACGCCAAAGATATAATACGGTTTTATCCCATTTGCAAATAGGCTATCGATCAGTTTGACCAATTCTTCCGACGATAAATCTTTGCCGTTACGTATCCAGAGGCGAAACAAAGATAGTAATGTTGATATGTAAAACTCAACCAGGTATGGCGCTAAGAAATCATTTGTTGGAAGATTCACAATCAATCTCTCAAAGGGAATTTCTCTTTTCAGGCGTTCAACAAAATGAACAGAACCATAGTCACCGAGGAGGGCTTTTAGGACAGAAATTTCTTCTGTATTTTCCAAGCATTGAAGCGCATCTTGGAAAGTATGCGTAGAAAGCTCCCTGCTTGCCATTTCCTCGTTAATGGATTTCAAAACCTTCTCTTCAACGTAGTTCAGCAACTCATAAATATCTGTAAAGTATTGATAAAATGTACTGCGGTTATATCCTGACTTGTTGGCAATCTCTTGAATAGATATTTTTTCAATTGGCTTTTGGCTATATAAATCACAGAACACATTTATAAAAGTCTGCCTGGTTTTGTCCGTAATTTCAGGTTGCTTTTTCATGATTTGCCTCCATTTCCGTTTCAATAGATGATCCGACAGATATTGAAAATCTGATGGTTGATGACTGTATGGTGAATCCATACAATATTATTATACAACACGTTGTTTGATCATCAATAAAGAATATCAACTCTTTGGGGGAGTCTAACATGAAAATTTTATTCTTCGGTAGAGGTGTAATATCGACCCAATATGCGTGGGCTTTCGAACAGGCAGGTCATACAGTTGAGTTTTACGTTAGAAAGGGGAGGAAAGAAACCTTAGGAAGCAGTATCGAGCTTGAAATGTGGGACGCACGAAAAGGGAAAAAGCTCATAAAAGAAAGCTGGAACGTCAAACTGCATGAGGAGATCCTTCCAAATTATGATCTCATTATTGTGAGCGTCAACACGAAACAACTTCCAGAAGTAGCACAATTCCTAACAACTGCCGCAGGAAATACCCCTATGCTCATATTCAATAACATTTGGCAAAATTTGAAATCATCGATCGCACCATTGTCTATAAACAATGTTGTCTTTGGCTTCCCTGGAGCAGGAGGTGGCATCGCGGACAATAAGCTTAGAGGCGGCTTTTTGAAAATGGTATTTCTAGAAAAACCACGGGCAGGCACTGAGCATATTAACAACAAGGTCAAAGAACTATTTGAAAGTGCCCATTTTAAAATTAATTGGGTAAAGGATATGCAAAACTGGCTATGGAATCACTTTGCCATGAACGCAGCGATGGAAGCCGAGGTGTTAAAACGGGGAAGTTTTCCAGCGGTCATGAACCATAGTGACTCATTCGCAAATGTTGGTAAGCATATGAGGGAAATGGTCCCTGTACTTAAAGCAAGAGGTGCAAAGCTTGATGCCATTTCTCTCCTGTTGACTAAAATTCCACCGGGACTTCTCGGCACACTTTTTAACAAGGTTATTTTTGCAAAAGGCAGCTTACCGCGGCTTTTTGTGGAATACAACAATAGTAGAGCAGGTTTTGCGGTACTTGAAGTTGTGAGAGAAGCAAAAAAGGCAGGCATACCTTTGCCGCGTCTTACGATGGTATTTGAAAATACTGAATATACAAAAGAAGTATAAAGAATCCGTCAAGTAGACAAGAATAAAAAGACACCATTATGCTGCGACCGTTTCTCGGTCCTCCACTGGGGAACGGTCGAGTAAGGATACGAAAAGCGCTAAACTTACCGATTTGCTAAGCAAGTCCTCACGTATAAAATCCAGCCTAAAACCATTTTACGACGAGGTGTACATGGTCGAGAATGATTGGTCAGTGGCCTACAGGCGTAATGCAGACGATCAGTACTCCAGAATTCAGCTGTATAAGACCGCAGAGCTACTCCGGCAGGCTTATAACGAGCTGGACGCGATACTCTACATATGAAGTTATTTACGAAGTTCGTAGATAAGACGTTATACGCAGTGCCACAAGTACATTTTTTAGGAGGATTTATGAAATCAATTAAAGTATTTATTTTTTTACTACTGACAATAGTTTTTCTATCTTCTTGTTCCGCTAAAGAATTGCCTCAATTTAATGATAAAGATCTTAAGTTCAATTTAATCGACTCATATAGCGATTTTGGAAATCTAGTTTATGACATAGAAGTTCAAAACACTGGCAAGCTTAGAATCGGATTTTTAAAGCTTTATATTTACTACCCTATTAAAGAAGACAATGGAAGTAGATCTAACCCTTTTAAAATTGAAGGTAAAACAGATATGAACCCAACAATACTAGAAACAAATGAGAAAACAACTTTTCATATATATGCTCCTATCAAAGATGTGTTTGGAGATAGTGCCTTATTGGATTTTGAAAACCCAGTTATAAATTTCGAAGGGGCTGTATTGGAAGGAGACAAGGAAATTCCTTTTAGTCTAGGTGGAAGTTTAGATTTAATAATGAAAGACCATTGAAGGAATTTGTAGTGAATTCGAGAAGAGTGGCACAGGTATAACATCATATTCACGCTTCGGGCCATTCGGCCCTCGGTCCGGTAGAAGTTAGAAGTGGATTCAGCGAGGCATTTCAGGTGCAGAGAAGTGAATTCATCCGGACACACCCGCACCACCTAACCGGCATCGCGGCCGTCCCTTCGGAACTTAAGGTGGTGTCTGGAATGTCAGACATAGCTGTTCTCTTTAGTAGTATCGGAAAGGATGCTGCAAAGATATTTACACAAAATCCTATCTTTGTGAAGTAATACGTTAAAGCTTTAAAGCATTGAATCATTTCGTATGGAACAAAAGAAACATGCCGCTGGAGAAGATTGGCCTGGTACTTCTCGTCAGTTGGGGCTAAATCGGCTGTTTCATTTCAAACTTAGTTGTGTGGAATTTATTCATGCAAAATGTTCCTACTCTTATATTAGAGACAAACGAATTCCCCTTAATACGTTCGTGTTTATAACACTCTTTTATTAAGTCTACTTACCAGTTTAACAAGCGCTTCATTTTCTGTTCTGTTTCTCCCTCTTGGCGAGGTTGGTAAATGGTTAATTTTAGTTCAGGTGCATCGTACACCTGAAGAGTATATGTTACGCTGGGGTTACCCAGCCCGATAATAAGAGCGCCTAAGCCGGATCGAACTTTCCCGGCCAAGGCGCTCTTCGCTCCTGTCTTTTATCTTATACGGGGAAGTACCAGCAAAGCTGAAGCCGCCCGAAAAGTAGATGTAATCGGAAAATCCGTACGCTCATGAGATCCGGTTTGTTTTGGGCAAGATTTTATAAATTTATTTCTTTATAAAGCATTTACTTTATAAAGGGAGTGTTGTATTATAAGGCTACAAACAAACGAAGACATCAAGTGACTATGCGACAGAACGAACAACTATAAGGAAAGGAGGAGCACACGATATATGCCGGTAGACATATTCTCGGCTTTGGCGGATCCGACAAGGCGAAAGATTTTGGAAATGCTGGCCGACCACGATGGATTTCCTGCATCGGATATACACAGTCAATTCCAGGTCAGCGCCCAGGCCGTTTCCCAGCATTTGAAAATTCTTCGTGAAGCAGGCCTGGTGCATGTGGAGAAGAAAGCGCAGCAGCGCATATATCGGATCAACACCGAAGCCATGGCTGAATTCGAAGATTGGGTGATCAGCATGAAACGACGCTGGAGCAGCCGGCTGGATGCGCTGGACACCGTATTGAAAGCCGAAATGGAAAAGTTGAAACAAACTCAGAAGGAATAGGAGCACTATCCGATGAATGCCAATTCCAGCAAGCAAGACATCGTCATTACGCGTGAGTATGATTATCCGGTGGAGCTCGTGTGGAAGGCGTGGACCGACCCGACGCTGGTTATGAAATGGTGGGGACCCGCGTACTATACGTCGCCTCGTTGTGAAATCGATTTTCGCGAAGGCGGGAAATATGTTTTCTGCATGCGCGCCCCGGACTCGCACGGCGGCTTGGAATCGTACTCGGCGGGCGTGTACAAGAAAATCGTGCCGATGCAGCGGCTTGAATTCAATCAATACTTGTCCGATCGTGAAGGAAATGCCATCGACCCGGTTCAGGCTGGAGTCCCTGCGGATTTCCCGGCGAACGTCGAGTTCGTGATCGAGTTCATCGCCAATGGAGATAAGACGGAGCTCAAGATTACGGAGTACGGTTGGAGCGTAGGAGAAATGATGAAGTATGCAATCATGGGGATGGAGCAGTCGCTGGATAAGCTGGCGGCAACTCTGCCCGAGATGCAGCAATAAAAAAACCTCCGGAGCCTTCTGCCACCTGTCATTGGGGTAATGTCGCGTGGCCGGAAGCTCCATAAGGTTAGTAACTGCAGAGCCAATATATCATATGGAAAATAAAAGTCAATCCAACCAATAAGAAACGAGGAGATATATATGGGTAAAATTATTGCTTCGGTAAGCTGCACGCTAGACGGTATCTTTACAGGCCCGCAGGACGATGTGAATAACATGGCGAGCTGGGCGATGCCCGGAATTATGGACTCCGTAGGCGACAATCTGGTTATGTTCCAGAAAGCCGGTGCGATCCTGATGGGACGGATCACGTACGAAGGCTTTGCGGGCTTTTGGCCGTTTCAGGAAGGGGAGTTTGCCGATGCCATGAACCAAACTCCCAAGTATGTGGCCACGCGCAATCCGGAGATTACGGAAGTGCACTGGGGAGATTACGGTGACAAAATATCTCTGCTCGCCGGAGATTTGAGCCAGAACGCAGCCAAGCTTAAGAGCAAAATCGAAGGCGATATTATCGTGCCAGCAAGCGCCGATCTTGTACAGAGTTTACTGAATGCCGGGTTACTGGACGAAATCAATATGATCATCCACCCTGTCGTACTCGGCAGCGGCAAAAAATACCTGGATGGCATTGCCGCAAAGAACGATCTGAAGCTCCTTGGTACTCAGCATTATGAGACCAGCGGCTCCATGAGAATGCGTTACGAGGTGGGCAAATAAGGTTTGGCATACACCCGGAGCCAAATCCGAATTCTTCAGAAGTATGAAGGTTATGAATATGATAAAAAGTTCATACTGAGAAGACAAAAAAGCAGCTGTGTAAGACACACAGCTGCTCATATATTGTTAAACGCTTCGAAGACCGGAAGACGTAACTTCCCCTCATCAGTCCAGTGTCTAAAGCGAACCTGGATTTGGATCGTGGGTTCTACATTTACAAAGCTTTTTGTCTCCCTTATTCCGGTCTTAAGCAGAATGGGAAAAGCCTTTATTCGAACGGGATCTGTAAGGCCGTATTTCAGCATGCCAACAGGTATCATTTTTCCATCGCGCATAACCCCTAATGCCCACGAGACTTCTTTCTTTGAGTACCCGGTCACATAGCAATCCTCACGCTGGTATACAACAACCCTTTCCCAGACGTTTTCCGGACGCTTTCCAACATGATATTTGCTGTTCCGCCGCTTAATGACGATTCCCTCAAGCCCCTGTTGGCGGCATAATTCAAACATCGGCACGAATCCATGATCCATGTAGCGAAGTCGTTTGATGTAGTGATTGAAACAGTATGCTAGGATCGGATTTCTACTTGTTTATTCTCTATCGGACACGAAAGTTTAACCATAAAAAGAAGGTAGTCGGTTTAGATGATAGGCTGTCTTCTTTGCGCTAACGGGCAGGTTAGATACAACGGTTATCGGGGAGAATGGAAAGCAAAATAACGCAACCGTGAGAAAAATCCGATGGAGGTTAACCCCTTGAAGCGAATAGGACTTAGATTCTTAGCCTTGTTTTCGGTCTTCTTTATCGGAAACCTTATTCTAAACGTGATATTTAAACCGGATGTGGATGTCGGTACTGCATTTTTAGTCTCATTTGGTGCCTCAACTGGCGTGGCTTTAGTTGAATATTACTTATTGAGAAAGAAACGCAAAGGCGATGATTAAGCTAACGGGGAACGTTAGTTCAACAAGAAAAATTTAAAGCTGCGTAAAACCTTCAATCTCTTTCGGAGAGAGGAAGGTTTTTTTGTTAGTTACTATTTTTCATAAAGGTATTTCTTGGCTTTAAAAATGTCTCATAAAGCATGCTTTTTGGAACAGCAAGAAAAGTACTGTTTTTTTGTTCCAAAATGTCCCAAAATATATTTAGAAACATCCCACTTGTAAGATGGGTATTTTGGAACAAAAAATAGTAAAGAGGGTACATAAATGAAGGTCGGATATGGCCGGGTTTCGTCAAAGGATCAGAACCCAGAACGGCAGCTCGTTAAATTTCGAGAATTGGGAATCGAGGATCGTTTTATATTTATTGATAAGAAAAGTGGTAAGGATTTTGACCGTCCTCGCTATCAAGCGATGCGGCTGATGATCCGTGAAGGCGACCTGGTTTATGTAGATGCGCTTGACCGGCTTGGTCGAGATTATGATGGGATCATTAGGGAATGGAAACATATTACACGCGAAGTCGGCGCAGACATTGTCTGCCTGGATAATGAAACCTTGTTTGATAGTCGGAAGTTTAAAACAATGGGTGACTTCGGGAGGGTGATGGAGGATCAGTTTTTAAGCCTCCTAGCATACGTGGCTGAGCAGGAGCGAAAGAAGAACCGTCAACGACAGGCGGAAGGTATTGAGGTTGCACGAACAGAAGGAGTTACATTTGGAAGACCACGGAAGGAAATCGATGATCGTTTTCTTCAGGTGTACCAGGAGTGGAAGAGCGGACTAATAACTGCAACCGAGGCTATGCGACAAATTGATATGAAGAGGACGACTTTTTACCGACGGGTTAGAGAAGTCGAAGAACAGGGAAATCAGGAAGCACAAGAAGCAGAAACTGAAGTTTATAACAGTTGGAGGTAAGGCATTAATATATTCGGCATCATCGCTCCATAAGCTAACGGGCAGGATAGCGCTAAGAATCATAGAATACTTTTATTAAAAATAATTGGTAGAGTTGTTTTGTATTGATCTATACAGCAGAGGAATTTGTACGACTGAGAGAGAGCGAGATCCCGGAAGAATACCTTAGAGCAGCTTGGGATGAAGTACCTTTGGAAGTTTGGATAGAGGTTATTGAAAACCATCCCAAAATGAGATTTTGGGTAGCGCAGAGTAAATCATTATAGCATAATCACAATGGATGGCCACGATCTTCATGAGCCTGGGGTGCTGAAAAATGTTCAATTCCAAATAGCGGTGGGGCAACGCTACGATCTTCACGTGCAGATGCCACAAGAAGGCAAGGTCATCGTCGCAAGCGATTCAGGTTTGCGAGCAGCACTGCCCCGTTCCAATTATTCGCTGTTCGACTGGTTAATGGGGATAGCTTCCATGAAATCCTCCCGGTCGTTGTGAGAGAAGGTCAGCGCGTGAAGCTCGCGATTATCAATGAGGGGGGAGGGGATCATCCTTTTCATCTGCATGGGTACGTTTTTCAGGTATTAAGCCGGAATGGCTACCCGCTGAGTGGCAACCCCGTTATTCTAGATACGTTGGCAACGCAAGAAGGGGGGAAGCATATGAGGTTTATGTAATAGCGGATAATCCTGGTTTATGGATGATGCATTGCCACAATCTGATGCATGCTTCCATGGGGATGAGCATGATGTTTAATTATGAAGGTGTTTCAACGCATTACCGGGTGGGACAAAATCGGGAAATCTACCGGATCTGTAATGAAAACGCACTATAAAGCTTCTCAAGCATAGGTGGTAACAAATCGAGGAATGGTTACAGAGAGGGGAAATTAAGATTTAAGATATATAAAGTGAAAAGCAGACCATCCTGGCCTGCTTTTTGTGGTGCTCTCAGTAATACTTTGAAATTTGAAGGATGGTGTCCTATATTAATGGTTCAGCATGCTCATTTCAATAACGTCATCTTTGTTTCCATAAACCTTCACAATATGACGCTCTCCCCACTTGCACAACGAATCCAGAATATCCTTTAGCGACCAGACTCTACCATCGGTGGAACTTGGTTAAAAACTTTCCGTTCAATTACACCATCACTTTCCAGTTCACGTAGTTGTTGAGGGAGCATCTTCTGCGTGATTTCAGACATTAGTTTTTTTAACTGACTTGTTCAATCTTTTGCCTAGGATTTTTATCAGATCTTCAATGGCTCAAATGCTTGATAACGGCATCAGCAACTGCAAGAGTTGATTGGGGATTCTGGCCAGTAATTAGATTGCCATCGATTTCAACGTGACTAGTCCAATTTGGTGCAGCAACAAAAATTGCACCCAATTCGCGAATTTTGCTTTCGAGCAGAAATGGTAAATCTGATACAAGGCCAGTCTGACTTTCTTCATGATTAGTAAATGCATTAACCCGTTTTCCAGCAATCAACGGATTACCATTTGATAAGGTTGCACTGACTAACCCCGCAGGGCCGTGACAAACCGCGGATACTACTTTGTTGCTTTCATAAAACTGTTGTAAAAGCTGTTGGAGCTTTGAGCTGTTTGGCAGATCATACATCGTACCATGTCCGCCCGGAAGGAATATAGCATCAAACTGACTCACAGAGATTTCATCTAGTGGCACGGTGTTCAAAAGGTGTTTTTGAGAATTTAAAATTTCTACTGGAGTATTAACATCAATGCTATTTGGATCAACTGACGATTTGCCCCCGAGGGGACTAGATACAACTACCTCGTAACCTTGTCTTTCAAATGCTTCATAAGCTTCGGCAAATTCCGATAGCCAAATCCCCGTTGCTTTACCTGGCTTAATCTCCGAATGATTCGTCACAACCATTAATATTTTTGTCATCCTTTTATTCTCCTTATAATTAAATAATAGACTGGATAATACCGCCTTCGACTCGTTGGGCGATGCCATTGATAGCAGCTGCGTTCACGGAGCTCAGAAAAACGATTGTATCAGCTACTTCTTCAACGGTGGCGAAACGCTGAATCAAGGATGTAGGCGTGCTTTCTTGGAAATACTCTTGGATGAATGGTTCGAGCTCTTGCCCTTTTTCAGTAGCCAAGTCCGTAATGAATTTAGCGAATCCTTCTGTCCAAGTTGGGCCAGGCAGCACAGAGTTTACAGTAACACCAGTACCTTTCGCCAACTCGGCCAAACCCCGAGATAATGTAATGAGGGAAGTTTTAGAAACCCCATAAGGAACCAATTCCGGATAAGGTTTAATACCTGCTTCGCTGGCAAGATTGATGATACGACCCCATTTCTTCTCGATCATACCAGGGAGGAATGCGCGGGAAAGCCTCACGGAACTAAGTACATTGGTTTGATAATAGCTCAGCCATTCCTCATCCGTAACATCTGCAAAAGGTTTTACCTCAAAAACCCCCGTATTGTTAATGAGAACATCTAACGAACCCAGTTTATTAACTTTTTCCACGAGAATCTGGCTTTCTTCAGCATTGGATACATCAGCTGCAACTCCGTAAACCGTCCCGAATTCCGAAAGTTCATCAACAGTGGCTTGAACACTCTTCTGCGTTCTGCCATTGATAATGACACGAGCACCTTCCTGCAAGAAGCTCTTAGCGGTTCCCTTGCCAATTCCACCCGTAGATCCCGTAACAAGAACCAGTTTATTCTCTAATCCTAACTTCATATTGATTACCTCCGATTTAGAATTTGTTGATCGATTTAGATCATGTGATCATTCTAGAGGGATCATGAAAAAATAAAAAGTACGCACTATTTAGTGCCATAAACACTTTGTGGTAATATAGGAACTAAAAAGTGCTAAGGGTGTGCTTTATATGAAAAGATATAATATTCCAGTAGAGGCCGCGTTAGAGGTTATAGGGGGCAAATGGAAGGTAGTCATTCTGTGCCATTTGATCCTAGGTACAAGAAGAACAAATCAATTAAAAAAACTAATGCCGAATATCACACAAAAGATGCTTACCCAGCAGTTACGTGAACTCGAAAGTGATGGTGTAATTGAACGAAAAGTATATAATCAAGTTCCACCGATGGTTGAGTACACATTAACGGAGTATGGTTGGTCACTTAAGGATATTCTGGACTCGTTGTGTAAGTGGGGCGGGAATCATATCGTGAAGGTTCATGGAAGCAACCACGAGCTTCTTGAAGAGAGCATACTGAACAACCATTAAGACAAGAACGCGATGCTTCTTGAGTTTTAATGTATTTCTATAATACAAAAAGCAGGCTAGCATTCTAGCCTGCTTTTTGTGTTCCGAAATGTCCAAGTGTGTGAATAGGAATAACGGATTATTCCTAAATCATAATTATTTGTTAAATAATATGTTGAACCAAGCCTCCGTCAATTCTTAGTGCGGCGCCGTTTATCGCTGAAGATAAAGGACTGCTTAGGAACGTAACAAGATTAGCGACTTCCTCCGGTCGAATAAACCTCTTAATGATAGAGGTTGGCCGACTTTCCGTCATATACCTCGTTTCTGCTTCCTCCATTGTCATTGCGTCATTAGGATAAAGAGTCATTAGCATGTTTTTGACGCCTTCCGTCAGCGTTGACCCAGGCATTACCGTATTTACAGTCACCCTCGTCCCAGTAGTAAGTTCCGCCAAACTTCGTGAAACTGAAAGTTGCATTGCTTTCGTAGTGCTGTAACGAGTCATATCCACGGGGGGGGGGACGGCAGCCTCGCTGCCAATAAACAGGATTCGGCCGTCCTGTTTTTCGATCATACGATGCAAGTAAAACCGGGAGAGTCGTACGCCGCTCATGATGTTAACATCAAAAAATTTATACCAGTCAGAATCAAGCGTTTCAAAAAAATTGACCTTCTCGAAAATCCCTACATTGTTGATCAGGATGTCAATCTCAGGATGTTCCGAAATGATCCTCTCATAACCTTGTTCAGATCCCAGATCGGCGACAGCAGTTTCAAGAGTTGCACTGGGATGACGGTCCCGTATATCCTTAATCGTTTGAATAATGCTGTCTTCATTTCGTCCATTAATAAGGACATGAGCACCTTCTGTAGCCAATGCGATTGCGATTGCTTTGCCTATTCCGGACGTAGAGCCCGTAACCAACGCTTTCTTTCCTTGCAGATAAAGTTCCATTATGATTCCTCCAATAAAGGTAATAGGGTCAACCCAATAATGAGACTATATGGAGTGATTTTGAAGTGCGTACTTTTAGGTGACATAGATACATAGAAGTGCCTATCAGACAGGAACTTTTTTGTGCCATAGTACCTCAAAAGTGTTTATCGAACTTATAAGTGCGTTCTTGTCACCGGTGAAATATAGAGCATAATTAGGTAAAGTCGACACCAAGTTTATAGCTGAAGGGCCCTTGGCTATGATTCCTATAGGAGGAGTTTAAAATGATTTCAAGTTCTCATACTGTAGCAAAAAAACAGTCAAATATAAGGAACATGTTTGCTTTACTTGCCTTAGCGATTAGCGCATTTGGGATAGGTACTGCTGAATTTATTAGCGTAGGTTTATTGTCACAAGTATCAAATGATCTTAGTGTATCCGTAACGACTGCAGCTTTAACGGTGTCTCTTTATGCGCTTGGAGCAACTGTTGGAGCTCCTATATTAACCGCTCTGACATCAAGAATACCTAGAAAAACATTATTGTTGATATTATTGGTCATTTTTGTACTTGGAAATACGATTGCGGCGCTTTCTACTAGTTTTACGATGCTGCTATTTGCCCGTATTATTACAGCATTGTCACATGGAGTATTTATGTCTATCGGTGCGACTTTAGCTGCTAGTCTTGTTCCGGAGAATAAGAGGGCTAGTGCAATTGCTATCATGTTCACAGGATTAACAGTCGCTACGATAACGGGAGTGCCAATCGGAACATTTCTAGGTCAGCTATATGGTTGGAAGTTTGCCTTTGTTGGTATTGCCATTATTGGAGTCATTGGCTTGATCGCGAACAGTATATTGCTTCCTTCAAAGATGGCCAAAGGTGCTCCTGCTTCTTTGATGGACATGATTCGATTAGTTACTAATGGGCGTCTGTTATTAGTATTTATCATAACAGCTTTAGGATACGGGGGAACATTTGTTGTATTTACGTACCTTTCGCCTCTACTTGAAGATGTTATGCACTTAAATGATAGTTCAATCAGTTTGGTTCTACTCGTGTACGGTATAGCGATTACTATTGGGAACATAATCGGAGGTAAAGCGTCCAATAAAAAAACTATTCGTTCTCTGCTGTTTATGTTTTTGGCACAAGCCATCATTCTATTTGTTTTAGCATTTACAATTCCCTTTAAAGTAGCCGGATTGATCACACTTATTATTTTAGGACTATTTGCTTTTATGAACGTACCTGGACTTCAAGTCTATGCAGTAACCTTGGCACAACGTTATGTCCCTAACGCCGTTGACGTTGTTTCCGCGATTAATATTGCTGCATTCTTTGCCGGTATTACGTTAGGATCTTACCTAGGCGGAGTTGTTACTGATTCCATTGGACTTAGTCATACGCCTTGGGTTGGAGCAATTATGGTACTGCTAGCCGTTGTATTAACGGGATGGAATGTTATTTTGGAAAGAAAGAATCAAAGTAAATAAAAAAACAGAAAATGGAGCGATTTACAATGACAATTCAAAGATTAGATCATGTAGGCATTATGGTAAAAAACATAGAAGATTCCATTCAATTTTACGAGCGTGTTTTTGGTCTTGAGGTACTTAATCGAATGCCGATGGAACTGCAAAATTAGCCTTCTTGGGCTTTCCCAATTCACTAAAAACGGAAATAGAGCTGATGGAGATACAGGGGTATAGTACGAGGGAAATGCCGGTCGGACGTGTTCATCATATCGCTTTTAATGTCGATGATCTTAATGATGAGATTACACGTCTTCAAGCGATAGGAATTCCTCTGTCACGTTCCGAGGTTACGACATTACCTAATGGCTCTAAATTCATTTTCTTTGTTGGGCCGGATGGTGAATATTTGGAGCTATTTCAAACTCTATCAGCTCAATAAAGTCAGAAACGGCGGCAGGCGTTAGAGTCCAGCCGCCTTTTTTGGTAATATGGAATTCAACAATTGCAATTACCGTGGGAAACGATAACATGATAATCAGGGAGCAGCCCGCCACGCGGCAGCTGCTCCCTGTTTTCTTTAAGTAACGGACAGGATAATTTAATAAGCCTAAATAGAATTATGCCTGGAACTTGTGAATGTATAGAACTCATTTATGACATCAAGTTCACTACAACAACTACTGTAATGAATTGCGGGGTGACAAGAACATTATCTCATTCCCGACGATGGTTACATAATGTGGTGTATACTGACCAATTTCCTGATATCAATTGGACAGAGTATTAAGCTAACGGGCAGGATAGTGCAACAAATCAATGGCAGTTGCGTTAAATTTGGTGGGTATAAAATAATTGATTAACTGTGAGGTGAAAGTCTTAATGGTTGCATTATTCTTAGTAGGTGTTAATTCTGTATTTGCAAGTACAGATCCTTTTGAACAGCGAGCACAGCAAAAATTTAATGCCAATCGTCCGACTGAAGTAACCGTCCGTATTGACAAAAAAAATACGACAAAAACCTATAAAAACAATTTCGTTCCAATTCGATTTTTATTTGAGAAAACTTCAGAGCAAATTACATGGAATAATAAAACCAAAACCGCAACAGTTATTAAGAACGGGAAGCGGATATTGTTTACTACAAAAGATATTAAAGGTTCTATAAACCAAATTGTCTGGCCAAAAGGATGGTTAATCCTTAAAGATGGAAGAACTTACATAGACATGATATATCTCAATCAGATATTTGACCGTTACGGAAATTATGAAACAAATTCAGAAGAAAGTGCATGGGAACAAAAACTGGGTTTTATTGGAATAGCTTACATTGACAGCATCTACGGTGGAAAAAATTCAACCGAACATGTCTTTGTAATGTTTGATAAAGAAGATTAATCATTTATTCATTCGGAAAGTGCTCTCTGCGATTTCATCATTAAGCTAACGGGAAACGATAGATCAATGGCAGCCGCCCCAAAAGCCGGCTGTTTTTTTCATTAAGCTAACGGGCAGGGTACTTCCAATTACTGTATAATGAGGTTGGAGTTGTGGGCCTAAATTAGCTTTATCGGGGGATGGTTCAGTGAATGAGTTTTTCATAATAAAGTTAATCATCTAGAAACCTGTAAGTTGATGCATCTCGTTGAAGAAAGTACGCGCGAAGGATTTCGTCACCTCAAACGGCTAATAGCTGACTATGAAGCCGGAACCAATAAATTTGATAGATATGGGGAAGCTCTCTTCATCGCTATAGAAAACGGCGATATTGTAGGGGTATGCGGATTGAATCATGGAGTGCATCTTGACTAACTGTTATTTATTCCATAGTCTGAAATTATTGGAGATGGAAGAAAGGGGACTCGCTATTCCATGTGGATAACCTTGTAATGGTTTGATTGAATTTGATCGCATGACTCGGTCATGGGCATTATCAATGGCCTGATTCGTCATGCTGATTCTCAGCCATTCAAGGGATGCGAGCAACCGTTTGATCAAACCGTTGCGCGGATACTTGATGTATCCGTTTTTTTATTTTATGCGGCGGGAATTACCCATCTCCATACGATGACGGTGCTCTCGTGTTCTCATAACGGGAGGTAAATCTAAATGACCAGATTACTTGGAAAAATTGCCATAGTTACGGGGGTGAGTCGTCCCGGCGGTATAGGAGCTGCAATTTGCCGGGCATTTGCCGCTGAAGGCGCCAGCCTATTCTTTACTCACCTGTATGACTACGATAAAAACATCTATCCAAATGATGCCGACGAATGTTGGCCTGATCTTTTCGCTGAAGAACTACGTCAATGGGATATAAAAGTCGGACACTTGAAGTTGGACCTTGCCTTACCTGGGTCATGGACCATTCTGCTAGAAGAAGTACGGAAAGTGGTTGGTTTTCCGACCATCCTTGTTAATAACGCTACTTATGGCGTCGGGGCAGATTTTCGGCAGTTAAACGAGGCTCTCATCGACGCACACTGTGCTGTGAACGTGAGGGGGACATTCATGTTATCGGCTGAATTCGCGCGTATGATTGAGGCTAAGCAGAATACCTATTCCTCCCTTAGCAAATTCGGTGGCCGAATCATCAACCTAACTTCAGGTCAAGGTAAAGGCCCCATGCCTGGAAATCTTGCCTATGCCGCTACAAAAGGTGCCATTTCTGCTTTTACCGAATCGCTTGCTGCAGAATTGGCTCCGCTTCATATAACAGTGAACGCTGTTGATCCCGGTCCTACTGACTCAGGCTGGATGTCCGAAGAAATAAAAAAAGCGCTGCTGCCGCAATTCCCCATGGGTCGAATCGGTCTTCCAGAGGATGCAGCACGTCTGATCACTTTTCTCGCAACCGAAGAATCCCATTGGATTACCGGTCAAATCATTCATTCCAGAGGTGGTTTTTAAGACCTAATCTATTCCGTAAAAGCGGGACAATAGCTCAATCATGACAAGACGGCAGCCGGCCACTGTCCGTCGCGGTTATTATCAAAATATTGATGTCAGAGGGAAGGGATACACCAATGAAATCGTTTAAGCCGGAAATGACAATCGAACGTGCCGAACAATTATTACAGACCATTGAATTTGAGACCGTCGCCGATATCGCCCCGATCGAAATGGGAGAACTGAGTAAAGTGTTTCGCTACCGTTTGGGCACACAATCGTTCGTCATTCACTTTAAAAGCAACAGCGAAACTGTGGGCAAAGTCAAGCTGATATCCGACCGTTACTCGTCGGCAATGCCGATCCCGCGAATCGTGAAGGTAGGCATTTGCGACGGATTGCCATATACCATATCTGAGCAAGCGGTCGGGAGTCCAGTCATTACACAGCCCAAAGAAGAGATCGTCCGTGCCTTACCTGATTTGATCGAGCGGTTCGCTGCTATGAGCCAAATTCCTGTTGATCCCTCGAGCGGCAGCGGTTGGATTACGCCTTCCGGAGAAGGTTCGTCTACCTCTTGGATCGATTGGCTCGCATCCGTTTTCAAGGATGAGCAAGAAGGATTTTACGAGGGATGGATGTCGCTGTTTGAAAGCAGCTTTCTAGAAAAAGACTTATTCGACCAAACGTATGCCGAGATGATCGGGCTTGCGCAGTATGCGCCCAAGGAGCGGTATCTTGTTCACGGCGATTTCCATCTCGGCAACATGCTTTCGGACAATGGACGAATAACGGCGATCGTCGATTGGGAGATGGCGATGTACGGCGATTTTATGTTCGACGCAGCTGTTCTGCACTTATGGGTTCCGCAAATCGGGTTTCCGGATCGGCTTCGGAAATTTTTTGAACAGAAGGGGAAAGAAATCGCCCGTTTCGAGGAAAGGCTATTGTGCTACCAGTTATTCAAGGGACTCGATGGGCTGCGATTTTACGCCAAGAAAGGCGACAAGCCGAGTTACGACTTTATGAAATCCCAATTGATCCCGCTCCTAAAGCAGGCAAAGTAGAAGGCGGCATAACAAGATCCAGGACCTTAAATGTAGAAGGTCGAAGGACAAGAACATAGTCCCATTGAAAGTCGCTAGTTTAGCGGCTTTTTTGTTTTATCGGTACAAGTTCTTGTCCCGAGCCCAGGACAAGAACTTGTACCGATTGCCGTAATGGACAAGAACATGAGCCGATTACCGATAAGATAAGTATCTAATTCCATGCAATCTCATTAAGCTAACGGGCAGTATAGTTTAGATAAAGTAGTTCTGCCCCTAAAGACATATGGTACAATTCCAGGAGCTATTGATAAATCATATTAAGGTTAACCACACGTTGGGGGGATTGTAATGGATGACTTTGTGGGCAAGGATGAACTTCTGCGTCGGCTTCATCATGGATATAAAGAATTCAATGAAGGAATCAAGCGGCTTTCGCCCGAGCAGATGGAAACACCCGGTGTGAACGGTAAGTGGAGCATAAAAGAGGTCATCTCCCATTTTATCGCTCATGAACAGTTCGCCTTGACTGAGATCCGCTATGCGCTTGCAGGCAAGCAATACGAGCCTGAGGATACCGATATCAATATATTTAACGAGCAGGCAGTTACAGCTCGGCGCAATCAATCTCTTGAACAAATCACTCTGGCATGGGATGCCTCCTTTAGACAGGTTGTAATGGTCGTAGAAGAACTGCCGGAATCCGCATTTGAATCATTCGGGGAATTCACCCGGGTGCTAGGGGATACTGTTGACGGAGCACTTGGAAACAATACTTATCAGCATTACGCAGAGCATCTTTCAACCATAATGAATTGGACTTCTAAGCTCCCTAGAGGATAATTGCGGGAACAATAACTCCATGAAGAACATTTGAAGGCAGCCGACCCCAAAGCCGGCTGCTTTTTTCATTAAGCTAACGGGCAGGATAGTTCAATCGTTTCTCGAATATTTATCAGGGATAATTAATGAAATTAGTGAATATAACGTTATTTAAAAGATACGCAAATCTGATGTGAGGGTGATTCGTTTGAAGCAAGGACTGATTGTATTCTTGAACGGAACGTCAAGTTCTGGAAAGACCTCCATATCGACTGAACTGAAAAATCAGAAAGAGATTCCTTTTTATCATTTATCAATTGATGAGTTTTTTAGTAATTACAATGATTTTGTTAATAACAAATTTCCAGATGAACCTCCAAGAGGAATAGATCATCAAGTTGTCTCGCAAATAATTGATCATTCCATATTCTCAGTGTACCTTTCGACGATTAAATTGTTATCCGAATTAGGTAGGTGTAATATGCTCGAAAGAAGAACTCACAAGAAGAGAGCAAATCAGAGGAGATCGGATGATTGGACTTGCCCATTCCCAGTTCGACTACATATATTCCTTTAATGATTATGATCTTGAAGTGAACACGGAAGAACTCAGCCCAGTTGAATGTGCCGATAAAATATTAAGTTTTATTAAGTCCGATCAGGATTACTCAGCATTTAAGAAATTAAGTAGAAGAGAGATGAGTGTTTCATAGAAGGCGCGTATCCATCAGATAACACCATATTCAAGCATAGGGCTATTGCCTCTCGGTCTGCCCGACGGATTTCGGGATTAAGCTAACGAGGAACAATAGTTCAATAAAGGTGCGGTAGTCTAGGATTTCATTCTCTCGTCCAAGGTAGCCGATTCCTGAATCCAAGCAAATTCTGGGCCTCGCTTTTTTTCTTGCTCCTTGAGTCGATTCGACATAAGATAAATGACTTTTTTTTCTTATTCATCATACAACAGCAACACTGACATAACGTTGTCAGTGTTGCCATTGTATGATGAATACATAAATAAACTACAAAAACCGGAGGTAACTGAAATGAAAAATCATACT
>NZ_JACHXJ010000016.1 GCF_014192015.1 Paenibacillus rhizosphaerae
GGCTCTAACCTGAGAGGAGAGTTAATTATTAATAAACATTTTATAAGCAGCTTTGTGTTCGCGCTTTTAGGTGTAGTACTTATATTTGTAGGCTTAGCAAAAGGATGAGCTCTGGCAATACAGTTTTCTAAGCCTCCTAACGCTCAAGCGTGGATTACTTCAAATGGACTAATGAATGCATTCACTTACACACCTGTTGAGTTGTCAGTTGCCATAACCCTTTATGTTACGTTATCAGGAGACATTTGTTTAAGATGGCAGCTGGCATGATGGTCAGCTGCCGTAAGCTTGATAATAAAACGTAAGCACGTTATATCCTTGCATAAATGCTTGCAACCGCCTCTCTTATTAGGACGTAAAAGGGATAAAGCAGAAAGGATGAGCGCATATTTATACCCGTGCGGTTTTATTCCGAAAAATGATAACACCTAGTTCTATTTTCTTCGTCTCCGTGCTCCTCGTGTCCGTCTTGACGGGCTTCTTTTCGAGGCCCTATTTCACGGACCGCGTTTTCTACCTGAATGAGGATGCATACAAATTCTCAAGGGAGCAAGACAGTCTAGTCACCTATCATAGCAGTACAGCCGGTCCCATCCAAGTACGCACCGACGACGAGTTGCACCGCACTTTGATCATCGGCGAGCAGTCCTATGCGATTGCGGATAAAAGCGTCCCTTACTCGACCAAGTTCCGCGTGACCTATCCGAACGGCCATGTCTACAGCGTCGAGGATAATAATGGCATGCTCTTGAGCTATGATGACAAAGGCAATATCGTCATGGTTATTCATACGTACGTCAACGGCGAGCGGATCAAGGAGGAAGGGGAAGAAGATTTTCCGCCGTCGGCGCTCGTAAGCGCGGCTTACTCCGATTATCATGTCAAACGAGGCATGCCAGGGTTTCTGGTTCTTGCCCTCGGCTTGTTGATCTTTGGTTGGTGCAGCTTCCGGTACCAAGCCTTCCAGAACTTAATGTTCCGTCTATCTCCACAGCGGCTCATGTACGAGAACCCCGAACCGAGTGACTTCTATTATTTCATTAGCAAGGTCGGCGGCATTGTCGTGATGATCGGTTCGATTTTCGTCGCTTTCAAAGCTTATTAGGCGCATGTGGACCGTTGCGCCGACTGCCGCCCATCCACCGAGCGATGTATGGGCGGCTATTGACGAACTAGGCGGCGAGTGGTAAAGATCATCGGAGGATATTGGCTCCTGGATATAAACCGAATGGAAGAGTTGAGGAAACACTTTTTCTCCGGAGGACAAGATAAATAGCTAGTTCATTGCGCTAACGGGAAACGATAGCTCAATAAGAAAGAATACACGGCAGCAGGTGAAAAGGCTGCCGTTTTCTCAACAACCGGGGAACATAACAAAATCGACTTGGGGCGCGAAAGTGAAGATTTTTTTCTGCAAGGCAGATATGTTTTTGCCAGGATTGGCATCATTAAGGCGGACACCGGTGAGGAATGCATAAGAAGTACGGAAAATGGAGGGATAACGTGCGGAACAGCGTAGGAGGCTTACGTGAAAAGATGAGAGCCGAACAAAGCAATGAAGCGGACGATGTGCTTGTCTGTCGCGCTAGGGCAGGCGATCAAGAAGCTTTTGGTGAATTGGTACGCCGTCACCGAGCCAAAGCCTACGGATTTGCATATTCGATGTCGCAGGACACCTATTTAGCCGATGATATAGTCCAGGAAGCTTTGGTCGGTGCATTTATACGCCTCGGCAGCTTACTCGAGCCCTCGCGTTTCGGGCCGTGGTTGCAACGTATTGTTCGGAACCAGACATACATGCGCCTTCGTCGTGGTGGTCCCTACGGCAAAGAACAGCCTCTTTCTAGTTATAATCCATCTAGCGGTGAAGGCAACTGGGGAGACGCTGAAGCCGTGTTGTTTCACCTGACTCGGTCGGTCTCGGTAAGACAGGATCTAACCCCTGAAGAGCGTCTTGTTCGTGAAGAAATGCTTCGCGGTCTACGGGGTATGTTACACTGTCTCAGCCCACGAGAGCGGGACGTGTTTGAGGCGCATTTTTACCGGCAGCTGCGACCGAAAGAAATCGCTGAATTGTTTCGAATGACCGTCACGAACGTAAACAACCATCTCTTCCGTTCTCGTATCAAGCTGCAACGTGAGCACATCCGAGTCCATATTGCCGGATACGTGCAATTCCGTCGGGCTCTTGGAAAGCCCAAAAAACGGATACTGGACGAATTCGGAAATCGATTTTAATAAAAAGGAGTTTTGGGTCATGGCCAATGAGGATTGGAAGACGGAACTGCGAGGGACCTGGACATCAGCGGGGCGTGCGGTGCATTGGGCAATAGTAAAGAAAAGGGAGTTAAGCCTCACCGAATTTATGGGGTACTCGAGTCATGCGTTCCGCATAAACATCAATGGAGACAATGTCGATGTCGCCGGTCCAACCGGTTATGAATGGGAAGACATTCTGCCGAAGGGATTGTTGAATCTAGGATTCCGGTGTAAATGGTTGCGTACTCCAAATTTTACACCGCCGACACCTGAGATGCTTGCCGAAGCACTTGAAATGATCCAAGACAGCATTGATCGGGGAATACCTGCTGTCGGGTGGGATTTGCTTATACCGGAGTTCGGGATCATATACGGATATGATGACGGCGAGAATGTACTTCATGTGAAGGACCCACGGGGGGATGGAAAGCTTTCCTATGAAAGACTTGGTCGAGGACAGGTTACCGAGATGTTTGTGCTCACTCTTACAGATTCGTTTGATATTAGTAAAGAAATGATGCTTTCCGGAGCACTCGATATGATCATTGACCATGCCCGTAGGCGTCAGCACAACTACGATTTGCCGAAATATGAAAACGGTCTAAAAGCTTACGAAGCATGGATTCGAGCGTTTACAAACCGGACTGTAGATGCATTTGGTAATTCTTACAACACGTCGGTTGTCTATGATGCGCGTAAGCATGCTTACCGCTTTTTGCGCGGTCTAGCCATCGATTGGAACGGAGTAACCACTTTGGAACAAGAAGTACGGAAACACTCGGAATGTGCGGCTGAACATTACGCGGTTGTTGAACAATCGCTAGGGGTATTAAATGAAATGTTTCCTTTCCCGGACGGAGGAGCTCCCAACGATTCCGTGCATGCCGAACGAGCAATTGCTAGGCTGAATGCGGCAAAAGCAGCCGAAGAGAAGGGCTTGTTGGAGCTTGAGACTATGCGTGAACTGCTTACGGCGAAACAATGGGTTAATGGGAAAGCACGCACATTGTTAAGCTAACGGGGAACGTTAGCTCAAGAAAAAGGAGTATTCGCCGGCGCCAGCTGCTCCTTTTTTATACTGCATATTTAAACGTGCAGGCTTCACGCACGTAGAATTCGTCACCGATTTTCACTGCGAAATCTGTAATTTCAAGGATTTTCCCGCTGCCGATCATTTCTTGACCGGTAAAGACAGCCACAGGGATTTGCTCTATCATGGCGGTATGGAAATGAATCGGGGAAGTCAGAAGCTTCATAAATCTTTTGCTTTTCATCATGTTTCACCTCACCCCAAAATTTTACCATATTTTAACAAATATTGGGCAAAACAAAAAGGCCGCCCAAAAGGACGGCCGGGAAGAGGAGAAACAGATGCTGCTTATAGGAGCATACCTAAATACCATTTTGGGTAATCTTGGTTGATTCTATACCTCAAAATAAAAGAAGACCCTGCCAGCACGTAGCCAGCAGGGTCTTCGTCATTCCTGATTCTTGTCCTTGTTATTTATCCGGATAACCTTTTCCCGCCTCCGGATTGCTCACGATCCAGAGGACAACCCGAAGGCAATCGCGATTAGCTGAGATGGCTTTTGTCGTGAGTGGATCTAACCTCGGTGTTTTTTCCAGTCGGCCACCAGCAATTGAATTGTTCTTTGATTACATACGGCAAAAGTCCGACGGAGAATGTTAACTTCAAAATAACCTGCCTTAAATGGCAGGTTTTTCTTTGTTTGTTAGACCTAATTTTTCAGCTCTCCTGATAATCTCAAGCAAATTCCTCATGTCCTCGGTAACATCTGATGGCTTGGAATTCAACTGCTGTTCTAGTTCAACATTTCTGTTTTGCAGGCTTGAGATGATCGTTCTCATGCCTTCAAGTTGTTCTTTCAACGCCTGTAGCGAGCTAATTACTTGGTCTATATCGATCTCCGGTACGTATGTTTTAACAGAGGGGATCGAAACGGAGAGTTTAGGGTGTTTTTTAAGAACGCCTTGAGCTTGTTTTCTTTTTAATTTTGCTTGATTAATTTGTTGTTCATATTTCTTCCGTAGGTTAGAATTCCATCTAAATCCACATGCAGCCGGTGTTCTGTTTGTTTTTTTCGCAACCAATTTAAAAGCATTTAATTGTGTTTCACCCTGTTCTATACAATTTATTACTGTTTCAGATAGACAAATATCGTCTTCCAATGTCCAACCATCTTGTCTTTGCATAGGAATGACCCCCAATAAATGTGCTATTAACATGTTTATCCAAAATGTCGATACGTTATGCAGATTTCATTTTACATTGCGGTGGTTTGAAAAAAAGGAAGGTTATGAGTGGAACTCGAAACTCCAAAATTGAACTGGAGTTTTCAGGTAATGTATAACTGGCCGGCATCGCACGCGAGAAGGGAGTATCTTTGGCTATCTCGGCGAGGGATCCAAATGGTAGCCTTCGGTACATCGGGACGACGTTGCGCGCTTGTTACTTTTGGCGATGGAGAAGGCGCCGGCGGAATCGGTGCTGCACGGTGTCGGCGAAGACCTATGTTTCCATGCAATTACATTAAGCTAACGGACAGGTTATAGGATCGAGGTCGAACTTGGTTCGGCATAAAAGTGGTATTTTCTATGGTTCCAGAAATCTATAGTTAAAAGGTAAACGAAAAGGATGGAGGTGAGTAAAAATGTATAACAAATTCAAAATTAGCCCTGACTCAGAATTGATATACCTCTATAAAGTACATCAAATTCGAATCAAAGATAAAGCTGAATTATTAATGAATAGCCACTGCCCCGATTTGGAAATGCAAATTGAGTACCACACTGATGATTTAATGAAAATTAAATACGAGTTAATTTTAAGAGGAATTGACTTCAAATCGCTTCATTAGCGGCTATTTTGCCGTAAAGGACAAGAACATGGACCTATTGCCGATTAGATAAGTTTCTAACAAACATACTACCGACCCAAGTGTTGGATCGGTAGTACATGATCGTGAAGTGTGGGAAGTTAGCTGCCTCGAATTTGGCTCCAAATGGTCACCATGTCGATCCAGCCTCGATGCTCGTCTCTTTGTTTAATCGGTACAAGTTCTTGTAGAGCCGCGTGTCGGGGGACAAGAACATGGTCCCATTGGAAGTCGCTATTTTAGCGGCTTTTTTTGTTTTATCGGTACAAGTTCTTGTCCCGAGTCGAGGACAAGAACTTGTACCTTTTGCCGTAATGGACAAGAACATGTTCCGATTACCGATTAGATAAATATCTAACTGAATTTTAAAGCTATTCATTAAGCTAACGGGTAGTTAAACTCAATATAGAAAGTGTGATAAATGTTAATATTGGGAAGGTAGGGGGGTGTGAATATGTATAAGTTTATATTAGGAGTGGGAGTTTATTTTTTTGCAACTTTGCTTATGAGTTATTACTTTGTAGGGATTAGCTTAATAAAGTCCATACAGATGGCATCTCTTATTACAATAATACATATTTTAATTCATTTTATAGATAGGCTCTACAAGAGGAAAACTAATAAATAATGGAGAACGATAATTGGGTAAAATCATGAGGAAGTACTACAAATACTCAAATACGCGGCTGCCGTATGTTGTCGAGGGACAAGAACATGATCCCATCCGACAGGCGGGAGCTAATCGGGGATATGCTCGTGGCTCTGTACAGGCGATTATCTACATGCCTTAGATATCATCCTAAGAATTCACCGCGTATTTCCATTCCTGGTCTTATTGGACGTTACTCTGGAAGAACTTGTAGCTTTACGTATTGAACTACAGGGAGACGATAGTTGAATACCATAAATGGATGAGGAGCGCTGCAGCAGCCTACTCATTTTATTAAGCTAAAGGGCAGGTTAACGCAATTGACATTATAAAAATAAGTCTAGTTCCTCTCCTTAGTGAGGAGTTTCCCACCTTCACGGACGAACGTTTGTTTGTTATAATTTAGTAAAAATGGGAGGTTCGCCACTTGGACAGTTCAAATATTGTTATTGATTTGCTATTAATTAAATACAAAGCGGATCAGAAATGGACTCGCATTGTGATTGAGCAATTATCCGAAGAAGATATTTCCTGGTCACCGACGCCTGAGAGCAACAGCATAGCTAATTTGATAGCGCACATATATGGGGCAGCACATTATTGGTTTGATGCCGCTTACTACGGCGCTCCATTGAATGAGTACAGGAGCATTGAATTCAAACGAGGGTTGCAAATGTCGAAAGATCAAGCACTGGATATTTCGAAGAAGTCATATGATTCTATTATTGGGGTTCTCGAAATGATGAAAGCAAACCCTGAACGACTGCTGGAACAGCCGTATTTACATTACCCGCCATTCGACTCTGGTGCATTGAATAATCAATGTACCGTTCTAGAAATGCTATTACATCAATTCAGACATTTACCAAGTCACACAGGACAAATCATATATATAGCAAAAATGAGAAAGGGGAATTTAGTGTGGGACTGAAACTTCGTTCTGCGTATTTAACCATCACTGTCAGTAACTTCAATAACTCTGTAAAGTGATATGGGGATCATTTTGGTTTTAAAGTAATAAATGAAGATCCTAATTACATAGAGGTGCAAAATGACCCCGGTATTAAAATTCTGTTCCAGCAAAATGACTATAACCTGACTTCACAATTCGACTATCCGGATGGTGCAGCACAATCATCATACGGGTTTATGGTCGATGATGCAGAATTCGCGTATCGGTATTGCAAAAAAATTGGAATCAGGGTAGGGGGAATTTTTTGAATATCAGGGACAATCATTTTCATTCTATGACCTGGATAGAAATTTCATTGAAGTTTGGAGCTTACCAAAGGTTATAGTTAATGAATTGAACTAACGGGAAACGATAGCTCAATAAGTAAATGAAACATGTTACAGGAAGAGGATGATATTCTTGAATGCAGAGGATATAAAAGACGTGATTAACAACTTTCTCAAAGAGGATTTAGTACAACGGGGAAATAAGGAAACTGTCGTTCGTAGCGGCTCTTATTGCAACGGGAAAAACTACAAAACGCTCACTACCGCGCGACGCAAGATGAAAATGTCAAACTTTGTTTTGATGGGTCTCGATCTACATACCTTCCTGATAAAGAAAATGACCCCTGGAAAAGGGGTCTTGGTCTAGGTCACGAATATGATATATTACTGAAAGTTCAATTGAATTCCTATGAATGGGATATTATGCATTGCAACAACCCTGCAGAAATTGAACAAGATGTGCCGGATGTATGCTTAAATTATCCGCTATTCTATAGATGAAAGGAGGTCGTTGGATGAATATGCTCGAAAATTTGAACGGAGCATTAGAATACATCGAACAGAATCTTGAGAATGAGATTGATGAACATGAGTTAGCTAAACGTGCTTACTGTTCGATTTTCCATTTCAAAAGGATGTTTTCTTACTTGGCAGGTATTCCGCTTCAAGAATATATTCGTCGCAGACGTCTCACGCTCGCAGCATTTGATTTGCAAGATAGAAATCTCAAAGTGATCGACATCGCCATTAAGTATGGTTACAATTCACCTGATGCATTTACTCGAGCTTTTCACGCGTTACATGGCATTACACCAACAGAAGCGAGAATTGCCAACCGTTCACTAAAAGCATTTCCTCCGATGATCTTTCGATTATCTATAGGAGGTCGTGAGCCAATGAAGTTTAGAATTGAGCAAAAGGACGCTTTTCGAGTGATTGGGGTAAGTAATAGAGTTACACCAATAGATTATGGTGAACATCCTGGTGTGGAAGAGGTTTGGAAATCGACTGATAACGAAACGTATGCCCAACTGAAATCACGTAACAATGTAGAACCGTTCGGAATTTTGCATGTGAGCTTCGGTGAAGGAGTACGTGTGAAGCGTGATTATGATTATTACATGGCAGTTGCTTCAACAGAACCCTGTCCAGAAAACCTCTCGGAGTTAATTGTGCCAGCTATGACCTGGGTAGTATTTGAAGTAAAGGTTCCTTGGGAAAAGGAGAAATGGCACCGCATTTATGGAGAATGGTTTCCTTCCTCAGGATACGAGCAAGTTGAGGGTCCAATGATACAAGTCGGCCCTGAAATCGAGGTGGGGTTAGAAAAACAGGTGTATACCGAAGAAAAAGAAGTTGAGTTATGGATTCCTGTTGTTAAAGTCCGCTAGAAATAGTTGGATCTAAAAGAGCGACCATGCTTTCTGGAAGGGCCATCCCGCAAAGGATGGCCCTAAATCTTGCCGTTACAGACAGCGTGGAGAACCGTAGCCTTATACATATTATCTGTGTAATCGTTGATTTCATCTCGTGACATGCGCAAGCGGGCCACAGGAGAACCATATCCAATTTACGCTCTGATAATGGTCAGATTTATGGATTTATTGTCGAAGGACAAGAACATAGTCCCATTGAAAGTCGCTATGTTAGCGGCTTTTTTGTTTTATCGGTACAAGTTCTTGTCCCGAGCCCAAGACAAGAACTTGTACCGATTGCCGTAATGGACAAGAACATGAGCCGATTACCGATAAGATAAGTATCAAACTACATTTCACTGCACTAGTTCATTAAGCTAACGGGCAGGTTAGATACAACGGTTATCGGGGACAATGGAAAGCAAAAAAACGCAACCTTGAGATAAATCCGATGGAGGTTAACCCCTTGAAGCGAATAGGACTTAGATTCATAGCCTTGTTTTCGGTCTTCTTTATCGGAAACCTTATTCTAAACGTGATATTTAAACCGGATGTGGATGTCGGTACTGCATTTTTAGTCTCATTTGGTGCCTCAACTGGCGTGGCTTTAGTTGAATATTACTTATTGAGAAAGAAACGCAAAGGCGATGATTAAGCTAACGGGAGACGATAACTCAATAAAGAATTTGAAGGCAGCTGGCTGCTTGTACATGAGTTTGAAGACTTTTTGATGGCGATAACTCCTAAGACACCCTCCCCATGATCACATGATAGGGGCTGTTTGATTCTTACGGATCAGATATAATATTGCCTTTGTTATCGATTTTGTTATTTTCTTCGATCTCGCAACAAAGCTAGAGAATGGCCGTCTATATGATCAGTGTTACGTAAAGAGAAGGCGGCTCGGCCCAATCGGCTGAAGGCTCGAAAGTTTATTTTTTGGAGGTGCGGTTATCGATGAGGAGGAAGAAAAGCGTGAAGCGGTGGTTGCAGGCTTCTATCGCTACTGCCATGCTGTTGGCTGCGACTCAAGCGTATAGCGAAGCGTCTGTACATGCTGAACCAAATGGTGACAGCATTCAAGGCTATACGGAGAATCCGGAGGATCATGTTATGCTAGAACCCGGGTTCGGCTATTATAACTATTTTATGAGGCCGATGGCTGAGCAACTATACTTACATAGCCCGGTCACCGCGTTTTTGCCGACCCGGTTGCCCGATTCGGCTTGGCAGTATTACGGCTACAAGAGCCGGCTGACATCGGATGGGTACGAAATCGTAGGTTATCGGACTCCGGAGCTGCAAGCGGTCAAAGACACGCTGCCGGTACCTGCAGCGCCAGCGGCTTCTGCGCAAGAGTTGCAAGCTCCTAATGTTCTGTTTCGGCTGAAGGCGGGACAATCTGGATCGGCCAAACTGCAAGTTCCTTCGACGGCCTCACTCCTGCTCAATAAAGACGGATGGAATTACTATGCGGAGGGAACGGCTGCGGGGCAAACGTCGCAGGGTGGCGGCAATTCGCAGGCCAATCCACTTTATCAAATGTTTAGCGGTTTAGCGAAATCAGGCGCACCGGTAGCCGGCGCTAAAGGCACAGTACTTGTAACGGGACAGGGGACTTCTACCGTCACCTATGCTGCGAGTTGGACGGTGGATGGTTCCACGTTCTACTCCTTTGTACTAAAAGGAGCGGCTCCGTCCGATTTTACATCAATGCTGACAAGCTTCCGGCCGGATATAAATTTGCTGGATTATGCAAGCGTCATTTTGCTTCCGGTGGACACGCAACTTAACCTGCAAATCGGACGCGACCTCATGTTTAAGCCCTATGAAAACCAATTTATACAGCTAGCTCATAAACCGGCTGTTTACAACGGCTCCGTCTTCCTGCCGCTGCGGGACATCGTGCATGTGATCGGCGGTGAGATCCAGTACGTGACCAATGAAGGAGCCGTCTATTTATCGCAAAACGGTTGGCATAACGAGTTGAAGCTGAATTTGAAGACAGGTGAAGTCGATCGCAGCGGCAAGAAGATCGCCACCCTGCCGATACGGGTTGATGCAGGCACGACGCTTGTTCCGCTCCGTTTTATGACCGAGCAGTTCGGCCTGCCGATCGATTACGACGCCGCGCTCAAGCAAATTACGGTTCATTATAGCCACTGGGCTGTGAACTATCGGCTGTTGCAAACGAGCGATCAGGCAGATTATCCGGTCTCCGTGCTCAGCGTCGGAGGGCCTTCCTTTACGTACAGCAACAGCCGCTACAGCTCGACCGGTAGCTGGAATGGCTGGAGTTACGTGCAGCACAAACCGCCCGTTGGCTATAACAGCCTCAAATATAACGTTGCCGATATCAGCATTGCACTGCTTCCCGGCGACAACGAGCTTGTGCTGCAAGATTTGCAGACGAAGCAGGTCATAACGAACGTGCCGATTAAGGCTGATCTTTCGCCGGATAAAATTCCGTTTCGGTACAGCGGTATCCCGTATTATGACGGCTTGAAGACGGAGCTTAAGCTGCAATCTGCCGACGGCATCGCTTGGCCTGCAGGGTATGCAGAGACGGACGAATCCGGCTATGTAGACATTCAGGGCAAGCTGAAGGGGCTTTCCTTCGATTCGCTGCGTCTCAGCTACCATATGGACAAAGTTGACAGTAAGGCCCTCACCGTTCCGGTGAAGGACGGCGCTTTCTCGTATCGATTCAAGCCAGGGAAGGGGCCCGGAACGTACTATATAACGCTCTACAACCCGCCGAATTCACTGCCGAAGACCGATTTGGCGGCGATCGTAACATTTGTTATTGTGGTGAAAAGTTAGCTCGATTTTGCATACCTGTAGATATCCTATGAGCGAAAGTATGGGATGTAAGATAGAAGTGCAGTCTTTTTGGAACCACAACACTGCATTTGCCGATGAATTAGCCCTTGACGCGAAGCTACGGGGTGAACCGAATACTCAACATCTAGTGTGTGGTGACGGATTACTAATCCAACTCCTCGCGCCTATCCAGGTTGACATGTAACGGTTACGCCAAGGGTAAATGATAGCTCGATAAAGACAGTTGAAGGCAGCCGGCTTCTTGTGATCGGCTGTCTTTTCTAAACTAACCGGCAGATTACTGGAAATGACTTTTCTCATTTAAGGGAAACCTTATCTTAAAAAGTGAGGTGAAAAATGAATAGGAAATTGTCCGTGTTGCTCGTTATCTGCCTTCTGGTTTACGGCTTTGCTACTATTGCTGAGGGGTCTACATCTAAAGTATCCCGAAGCAATTCTCATGCGCAGGTGTTTAGGTTGACTGCAAATGATGTTCAAACAGCGTATGTAAAATGGGGGCCTGGATTTTGCTGGACGCTGAATAGTGAAGAAATTGATGCGCTTATCATCATGTTGCGAAAAGTAAGGAAAGAAGACATCAAACCATATCATGGTCCTTTGCCAAAAGGAGGACCATTTCAAGTAAGCATAACGACAAAATTAAATGAATATTTCACTTTTACGGCTGGTGTTGGTGGAGAGGGGTATGTCCTTTGCTCTCCATTGGAGAGGGTGTATATTCCGGAGTTTGGTGAATTCATGAAACCATTTATCGTTCGAAGAGCCAGTGAGGCTAAGAATCACACGTATTAAACGTTAAAGGAGCTGCCAGTGCAGCTCCTTTACTTCTGTACAAAAGACCGAATATTATATATACCCTATAAACACGAATGGGGGATTAATGGTTTAACAGGTTTAATGGCAGGAGACGGGAAACGTCAGTAACGCGGATTATAATCAAGTTCAGGGGCTTCTGGTACAGCCGATCCGGAATCCTCGGGAAGACTTGCAGAGCGTGTTCATTTACCGGCGTGACGGTCAAATTTTTTCAAGCTCTATTTATAATGCAAATATTAACTACCAATATGACTTTCAGAGCTCAGAATGGTACCGTAAATCGGTTGAGGCGAATGGGAAAGTAGTGTTCATGGGTAAGGCGAACGATCCCCTGTCGAGGGACAAGAACATGGTCCCAATGAAAGCCGCTATTTTAGCGGTTTTTTTGTTTATCGGTACAAGTTCTTGTCCCGAACCAAAGACAAGAACTTGTACCGATTGCCGTAAAGGACAAGAACATAATCCGATTACCGATTAGATAAGCATCAAACTACACTTCACTGCACTAATTCATTAAGCTAACGGGTAGGATAGTTTAATCAAATCATCGTCATGTCCCACGGAAGGAGAGGTGCATCATCGGAATGGAGACGGGGAAAGATCACGGTGATGAAGGGATCGGAGCTCCTTAATACTTCTCCGCCCATGGGGTTCGATTATGATCCATATATAGGCTTGCTTTTTGTTGCACATCCAATCGGTACAAGCTCTAGAAACTTGAAATACATTTTCGACCGTTGAAAACAAAGTCTTTTTTATGATTTTTGGAAGAGATTTAAAGCGATTTCGGCAATTATGTGTATTATTTGGAAGTTATTATCAGGTTGCGGACGTGTTTTCTTCTATCTATATTGGGAAATTCAATTGCATATCAACGGTTCAGCAAAAAATGTTCAAGGAGAGGTGGAATTGAAGAACCTTTTAGTTCATTACGTTCGTCCTTTATGGATAACAATTCTAATCGGACTTATATTATCGATCATCGGAACACTTCTTAGCGTTGCGCAACCCCTTGTTATCAGAAATCTCATAAATAGCCTTTCAAAAGAATACTCTTCTTCGCTTCTACTGAACGTTGTTCTGCTTATTTCAATTCCTATATTGGCGACAGTTATTTCTTACGTTCAAACTTTTTTCTTATCTGGTGTAGGGCAAAAAATCACACAAAAACTTCGTGGTGATCTGTTTAATCGTATGTCGGGGTTGCATACGGAATATTTGGACAAAACCCCTCCGGGTAAAATGTATCAATTCATCCAGGATTCAATTATTGTCGGAGAAGGCTATATTGATCGGGAATTAGTACCCGCCATTTTATCTTTTTTTACCTTATTATTTATCTTTACTTCTATGTTCTGGATGGATATCTCTCTAAGCCTAGTTATCATGGCATGTGGATTAATTACAGTTTTATTAACAGCATTAACGGGAGCAAGGGTAAAAAGTGTTGAAAAAAAATATGTTGATATAAGATCAGAAAGTGCCGGTTATCTTCAGGAATCTCTAGAAAATATCAGGACCATTCGTCTTTTCGGAGGCAGCGATAAAGAGCTTAAAGTTTGGAAAGACTGGTTGGCACTAGATCGTCTCTATTGGATGAAGAGAAGACTGATTGGTGATTTTAATGAAAAAGGCATTCTTATTTTATTCCAATCACTGTGTTTAAGTATCGTCATTATATATGGTTACATAAAAATTCGCCATGGAGTTCTCAATATTGGAAGTATTGTCGCATTTTTAGCCTACGTACCTATGGTGTTTCAATCGGTTTCGAGTTTACAAAGGGTGCAATTGGGTACGAAAAGAGTCAAGGTTGTCCTTGACCAAATATATAGCATTTTTAACACTCCAGCAGAAAATTCAGGTACCTTGAAAGTATCGTTAGAACAAAAGGAAATGGGCATACGTTTTGATCATGTCGATTTTAATTATCCAAATCGTAGTGAGGGTCTAACCAATGTTAATTTCAGCCTCACCCCCGGTTCGACGACTTTAATCGTTGGACCAAGCGGTGTCGGAAAAAGTACGATTATAGATCTCATTACTGGTTTGTATGATCCCCTAA
>NZ_JACHXJ010000017.1 GCF_014192015.1 Paenibacillus rhizosphaerae
GCATGACTTTCAGCATTTGGCGATGCTGAAACCTGAATTATGCATTTGGTTAATAACCAATGCTCCGTTTGGTGGCGATAGCGGAGGGGTTCCACACGTACCCATCCCGAACACGACCGTTAAGCCCTCCAGCGCCGATGGTACTTGGACCGAAGGGTCCTGGGAGAGTAGGACGTTGCCAAGCGGAAAACCACTTTTGTGGTATTTTTTTTGGCCTTGATGGTCACCTACATATGGCAAATTTGGTTCATGGTAGCAACGTTCCCTGATAGCTCAGTTGGTAGAGCACTCGACTGTTAATCGAGTTGTCACAGGTTCGAGTCCTGTTCGGGGAGCCACTTTAAAAAACGTCTAAGGATGTTTTGTTGCAGAAAACAGAATTAGACTTTATATATATGGCCCGTTGGTCAAGGGGTTAAGACACCTCCCTTTCACGGAGGTAACATGGGTTCGAATCCCATACGGGTCACCACATTCATTAATATCATCACAGGGATGAGAATCCAAAAAGGGTTCGTCGGGGTGTTACTTATTATTATGGAGGCTTAGCTCAGCTGGGAGAGCATCTGCCTTACAAGCAGAGGGTCGGGGGTTCGATCCCCTCAGCCTCCACCATTATCCCCAAAAAGTGAACAGAAACCTTCGTAGTTTATTCCGAATACTTTTCGGGGGTACCAATAACAAAATACTTTTAACGACGCGGGGTGGAGCAGTCCGGTAGCTCGTCGGGCTCATAACCCGAAGGTCGCAGGTTCAAATCCTGCCCCCGCAATTATCTCCTTAAGATGGAGATCCATAAGGCCGTGGAACCGTGGTGTAGAGGCCTAACATGCCTGCCTGTCACGCAGGAGATCGCGGGTTCGAATCCCGTCGGTTCCGCCATTTTATCTTGCTTCAGGGATGAGAATCCCAATGACTTTTTGCTTGCGCGATAGATGGTATCGCTTTGAAAATATTCATATGCCGGTGTAGCTCAATTGGTAGAGCAACTGACTTGTAATCAGTAGGTTGGGGGTTCAAGTCCTCTCGCCGGCATCTTTATGGCGGTCGTGGCGAAGGGGTTAACGCACCGGATTGTGGCTCCGGCATTCGTGGGTTCAAGTCCCATCGATCGCCCCATAACTTTCAAATGACAATCTTGTTGGGGATTAGCCAAGCGGTAAGGCAACGGACTTTGACTCCGTCATGCATAGGTTCGAATCCTATATCCCCAGCCAGTGAGAGCCATTAGCTCAGTTGGTAGAGCACCTGACTTTTAATCAGGGTGTCGAAGGTTCGAGTCCTTCATGGCTCACCAGTTTTATTTACAGATTTTGCGCGTGTGGCGGAATTGGCAGACGCACTAGACTTAGGATCTAGCGTCTTTGACGTGGGGGTTCAAGTCCCTCCACGCGCACCATTTGTTTTATGCGGACGTGGCTCAGCGGTAGAGCATCGCCTTGCCAAGGCGAGGGTCGCGGGTTCGATTCCCGTCGTCCGCTCCATATGCGCCCTTAGCTCAGCTGGATAGAGCGTTTGACTACGAATCAAAAGGTCAGGAGTTCGAATCTCTTAGGGCGCGCCATTTAACTGTTTTAAATAGATATCGGGATGTAGCTCAGCTTGGTAGAGCACCTGGTTTGGGACCAGGGGGTCGCATGTTCGAATCGTGTCATCCCGATACGCATGCACG
>NZ_JACHXJ010000018.1 GCF_014192015.1 Paenibacillus rhizosphaerae
TATATATCGTCCGAAAAATTTCACTAATTTATAACGATGAAGACGACAGTTCAAAACGGCCATTCGTTTGCACACTTAAGACGGAAGGCTGTTCCTTATCTCTTCAGCTACCTTGTATAGGGGGATCTATATCGAAGAGCAACGCGAAGACCCGATGATAATCTCATCGGGTCTTCGCAAGTTTGATCCGAACATGCTCGTCTAATTTGAACACATGACATGTCTAAGTTCCTAAGCTATTAATGAGCTGATCGACTTCCTTCTGCATAAGCTGGCGATGTGCTTTAAGCATCATTTCCTCGATCTTTTCTGCAGGTGCTTCCATCATTTTATTCTTAATCGGCCGGTCAATCCGGACGTACATTGCACCCAATCCAGGCGCGCCTTAATCTTGGTATCCTTTGGTAAATCACCGAAGACATCTCGATGGATAGTAATTTTTGCATTCTTGGCACCGTTATCAATAAGGTGGCAAATATAGAGCTTCTTTATAAAATTACGCGCCTAACAGAAACGGAGGTAATCCGGAACTTAACCACACCTATTTTTTCGATTCTTCACTAGTTCTACGGTATTCCTCAATTGTCTCACCGCCGCTGATTTTTTTGAAAGCATTTTTAGACCTTTCTAATTCACGTGCCCAATATTCCTTTTCGCTCTCATTAGTAGAATTTGAGAAAATGTCCTCATATTTTTGAATTTGACTAACTAAAGCAATTCTAATGGCTTTTTGATCAAAATCATCTAAATAAAAATTCATTTTTTCACCCTCTTACCCTAAGTTCTTCCCAGTTCATCCCAAGCAGCCATCAAATTATTGAACTGTTCTATCTTGAGGGAATCAGATATATCTTGCTCCAATACGGTTCTTGTATACGCTGTAACTAAAACCCTTTGATAACGATGTTCGTTTTCTATAAGGATTTTGTTTTTAAAATACTCTAGAGTACCGAATTTCCATTGCCATATCGTCCTCCAATAGGCGTTGTGTTTCGCTTTCTGAATTATACCATAACAATGAAATCAAAGCTGCCTGCAGACGGCACCCTCCTTCAACTCTGTACTTCCCTTCATTCCATTCCTTCAATTGAAATATTTCGATATCGCATTAAACTATCCTGACCGTTAGCTTAATAAAATGAGCAGGCTACTGTAGCCTGCTCAACAT